>NZ_JAICCF010000002.1 GCF_019492185.1 Chitinophaga rhizophila | reverse complement strand
ATCATTTAATGCGAAGGTAAAATCATTTAGAAACGCCATGAGAGGAGTAAGGGACGTGAACTTCTTCCTTTTTAGGCTCGTTAAACTATATGCCTAATGGCAATCCCCCAAGTTTTCAACTTGATCCTTAGAAGGCTTAAAACGGCTGAAAATGCATAAAAATTAAAAGGAGGCTAGAAAGCCTCCTTACCATTTTATCAACCAAAATCTAAATCGCTTATGGAAACGAAATCCATGTCGATGTATGTAGAAATTTAAAAATTGCTAGTTTTGATAACCAGTACATCAAATTTAGTACCAGTTTGACAAGGCAAATGTACAGAAGATTGTCCAATTACAAATATTATTTCCCAGTTAAAATTACGTTAAAGTGAACGTTTCACGCTAAACCGCATAGGGATAACGGTTTGCAGCTTTTAAATTTGTACTAATGTTGCTATAGCAAGCAATGATTTTTAACAATTCAGGTGCTGGTACCCTCATTCTTTGTGAGTATCTTGTGCGCCTTACTATTGATGTAGCATGGTACCATTGAAGAAAGTATTTCCCATAATTGTGGTGTTAATTACCCTGTCATTATTGGGAATCATCTGGATACAGGTCAACTGGATCTATAACGCGGCAATCGTACGCCGGGAGCAGATAGAACAGCGGACTGTCAACGTCATGAATAACGTACGGGAGCAGATGCTTACACGTAAAGCCCCCCCTATGCGTTTTAAGGTGGATGGCACCGCTATCAGGCCTACTGAGAAAGGTCTGGCGATCGATAAATATGAGATCACCAATACGATTGATCTTAATGTCAACATCAGTGACCGCTTTACTACAGATGAAGTGCAGAAGATGATCTCTTCTAACCTGCGGAACGAACATCTTGATACCACATTTGAATTTGCCATATTAGGTAAAGGACATTTTGGCAATAGCAATGGTATACGCATGCAGTCTGCCGGACTGTCAAAAATGCTGGAGACTGCCAGCCGTGATAGCCTGGACTATATGTTCCAGTACATCCCGTTACTCAACAGCTTCGAGTATGCTACCGGTGAAACGGAAACATTGCTGGTGGTGCAGCCGAAGAATAATACTATCCTGCTGCTTTCTCTGGGAAGAATGATGGCCGGCGGTTTGCTATTTACCGCTGTGATCATTACAGCTTTTATCCTCACTATACGCACGATGCTGAATCAGAAGAAGCTGTCTGAGATTAAGTCTGATTTTATCAACAACATGACGCACGAGCTGAAGACGCCATTAGCGACCATCTCATTGGCAATAGATGCTATCGGCAATGAAAAGGTCATGGATAATAGAGACAAGATCAAGTACTTCTCTGGTATCATCAAAGAAGAAAATAAGCGTATGAATAAACAGGTGGAAAGTATCCTGCAATCTGCGCTGCTTGAGAAGAATGAAATAGGCCTGAACCTGCAGGTGACAGATGTACATGACGTAATCTCCCGCACGATAGAAAATCTGCAGTTACAGCTGGATGCTAAACAGGGGCATGCTGCTATGCGCCTTGATGCCATCAACCCGATTATCAGGGCAGACGATGTCCACTTCTCCAACGTTATATTCAACCTGCTTGACAACGCGATCAAGTACTCGAAAGAAAATCTGGAAGTGACTGTCTCCACTCATAACACGCGTAAAAGTCTGGTTATTACCATCGCTGATAATGGTATAGGTATGAGCCGTGATACGATTTCCCGTATCTTTGAAAAGTTCTATCGCGCACATACCGGTAATGTGCATAACGTAAAGGGTTTTGGTTTGGGGTTAAGTTATGTGAAAGCCATCGTTGATGCACATAAAGGTAAGATCAAAGTAGAAAGCACGATGGGTAAAGGGAGTAAGTTTACATTGGAATTTCCACAAGAATAAATTCAATCAGGCACCGGGAATGAATAACCAGGAATTTGCTATGGCAGACTTCCCGGTTATTCATTCCTGATACCTGATTCCTAATTGACATACTATGGCATTAATCGAAAAAGAACTTGCGCATTTCAAACATGCTATTGCCGTTCCGGGCATGGGTGTTGCAATGCAGGAAAAATTGAAGGAAACACGCGTTCTGGTAGTAGGAGCAGGTGGATTAGGATGTCCCGTTATTCAGTATCTGAGTGCCACAGGAGTTGGCGTAATAGGTATCGCAGATTATGGTGTGATTGCAGATGAAGATATGCACAGGCAGCCAATCTATCAGATGCAGGACCTGCGTAAACATAAAGCTAAAATGGCTTCGAGCCGCTTATGGGCAAGTAACCCGTTCACTAAACACTATCCTTTGCTACTACAGGTAAAACCTGATAATGTGAAGCAATTGCTGGAAGGGATGGACCTGGTGATTGACTGTTCACAACATCATCCTACTCACCTGGTGATCAATGATGCATGCATCAGTAGTGGCAAGCCCTTCGTAATAGGTGAAGTACACAACTGGGTATCCTGGTGGGCAGGTTTTAATATTGCTCCGGCTAGTGGAGATGCAGCAGCTTCCTACCGTTGTAACCTGGATCTGATAGATGATCATCGTAACTTCGATGCAGGCGCTATTGGCGTTACACACGGCGCAACCGGTATGATGATCGTGAATGAGGTACTGAAGTATATTGCAGGCGTACCGGACGGACTTGCCAACAAGTTTTACAGTATGAACTTCCTGCATAATACTTACCAGGTAAGTACACTGTTCCCTGACGCCGCTATACTGGCCGAAACAAGGGCGAAAGGTCTGCTGACTGCCGAGCAATATGGACTGGATCTCGTACCTGATATTGAAGACTAAAACCGGCCCATGTTCCGTAAACTGAAATTAAAACCAATGATATCTATCCTGCTGGGCGTTTATCTTGCAGGAGCAGCATTGCTGACTGCCTTCCAGGAAAAGCTCATCTTTCATCCGGAACCGCTCACAGCCGACTATGCGCTGAAATACGATATACCATTTGAAGAAATGAATATCCGTATCAATGAGAAGGAAACGCTCAGTGCAGTATTGTTTAAGGCAGCCGCACCCAAAGGCATTGTACTGTACTTTCACGGCAATGCCCGGAATGTCTCTAAATATGGCCACAAGGCCAGACAGATCACAGATCGTGGATATGATGTGCTGATGATGGACTATCCGACCTTTGGAAAGTCTACCGGTAAACTTACAGAACAGGCCATCTATACAAATGCATTGCACATGTATGAGGTGGCCAGGAAGTTTTTTCCTCCTGATAGCATCATTTTGTATGGAAGGTCTCTGGGATCGGGGGTAGCGGCACAACTAGCAGCTATCCGAGATTGTAAACGGCTGGTACTGGAAGCGCCCTATTTCAGCATGACAGATATGGCCAGACGCTTCATGCCTATATATCCCTACAAGTATATGTTGGAATTTAAGTTTCCGACGGATGAGTACCTGCCAAAAGTAACCGCTCCTGTTGTCATCATTCATGGCACAGACGACCACACTGTACCGATGGAATCAGGAAAAAAGCTGGAGAAGCTGTTTAAAAAAGGCGACAGATTTATTAGCATACCGGGTGCAGACCACACTAACCTGGACCGCTACCCGGATTACCTGAAAGCACTAGATATCGCGCTGCGATAATTTAGACTGTCTGGCTGTAACATGTAATTCATGTGGCAGACCTAATTTCAGGGAATAGTTCTCATTGGTGTGTCCTACCGGGAAGCCAAAGCAGACCGGGTATTCGTAATCCTGAACAATATTCCGGATGATCTCATACTCGGTCTGGCCAAAAGGTGTATCAGTTTCTTTACTATCAGAAAAAGAACCCACTACCAGCCCGGCCAGGTCTTCCAGCCATCCTGCCCTTTTCAGGTTATACATCATTCTATCTACATTATACCGGTACTCGCCGATGTCTTCCAATACCAGTATCTTCCCTTTTGTATCCGGCTGAGATTCGGTGCCAGACAGGTTAGCCAGGATGGAAAGGTTACCCCCGATCAGCTTACCTGTAGCTTTACCCGTACGGTTCAGATCATGTGCAGGCGCAGTATACCGGTAGGAATTGCCTTTAAGCGCCAGGCGCAGGCTGTCCACATACTCATTTTCAGCAGTTTCAGGCTTGATGCCGCTACACATCATAGAGTGCAAGGTAGGAATACCATACTGCTGGTGGATGTGTGTATGCAGGGCGGTAATATCACTATAACCGCAGATCCACTTCGGGTGCTTACGGAACTGCTTGAAATCCAGCTCGTCCAGTATACACACCATGCCATATCCACCACGGCCAAAGATAATTGCCTTGATATCCGGATCGTCCAGCATGTCCTGCAGCTCTTCCAGCCGCAGCTCATCCGGAGCGGAGAAATTATGGAAACTGGTACCTACCGTAATGCCCAGATGTACCTGGTAGCCCCAGGAACTGATCACGCCAGCCGCATATTCTGCCGCCTGCTGATCCATTTTGCTACTACTACAGGTGATGCCTATAAGATCACCCTTTTTGAGGTATGGCGGAATTTTCATTGTTCTATGCTTTAATTACCTTTGCAGACTATTTGGGGGAGTCATCCCAAACCCGACAGGGCTAAGTTGATAAATACTTTTCTCTCTTCCAAAACCAAAAACAGAATTTCGATTATTTAAGCATTCTTTAAGCGAACATGGGAAATTTTAACAGATATCTAATAACAGCGGCATTGCCTTATGCCAATGGACCGGTCCACATCGGTCACCTGGCTGGCTGTTATATCCCCGCCGATATATATGTGCGCTACCTGCGCGCTAAGAAGGCGGATGTAAAGTTCATAGGAGGAACTGACGAACACGGAGTACCTATCACCATAAAAGCGATGAAGGAAAACGTGACTCCGCAGGATATTGTGGATAAATATCATAAGATCATCTATGACAGCTTTACAGACATGGGTATCTCTTTCGATATTTTTTCCCGTACCACTAAGCAGATACACCACGAAACAGCAGCTGACTTTTTCAAGACGATGTATGATAAAGGACTGTTTGAAGAAAAAGAGAGCGAGCAGTTCTTTGACGAAGAAAAGAATGTATTCCTGGCTGACCGCTATATTACCGGTACCTGCCCTAAGTGCAGCAATCCTAATGCTTATGGCGACCAATGTGAGAAATGTGGTTCTTCCCTTAGTCCGGACGAACTGATTAATCCTCGTTCTACACTCAGTAATGCAGTGCCTGTCAAGAGAAAGACCAAACATTGGTACATGCCGCTGCAGAACTATGAACCATTCCTGAAAGAATGGATCCTGGAAGGACACAAAGAGTGGAAGAACAATGTATACGGACAGTGTAAGAGCTGGCTGGACAGCGGTCTGCAAAGCAGGGCGATGACCCGCGATAGTAACTGGGGTATTAAAGTACCGCTGCCTGATGCAGAAGGCAAGGTATTGTACGTGTGGTTTGATGCGCCTATTGGTTATATCTCTGCTACCAAAGAACTGACAGAAAACTGGGCAGATTACTGGTGTAAAGAAGATACCAAACTGGTACACTTTATCGGTAAGGACAATATCGTGTTTCACTGTATTATATTCCCGGCGATGCTGAAGGCGCATGGTGGTTTCGTACTTCCTGAGAATGTACCTGCCAACGAGTTCCTGAACATCGAAGGAGAGAAGGTATCCACTTCCCGTAACTGGGCGGTTTGGGTGCATGACTATGTGAAGGATTTCCCTGATCAGCAGGATGTACTGCGTTATGTGTTAAGCAGTACTGCACCTGAGACAAAAGATAACGACTTTACCTGGAAAGACTTCCAGCAGCGCAACAATAGTGAGCTGGTAGATATCTTCAGCAACTTCGTGCACCGTACTATGATATTAATGCACAAGCTGTGTGGAGGTAAAGTCCCTGTCTACCATCAGGAGCGGAAAGATGACAGAGATGATGCATTACTTGCAGGACTGCTGGCTTCCAAACAGAAGATCGAAGATTCAATGGAGAACTTCCGATTCCGAGAAGCACTTGCAGAAGTGATCGATGTTGCACGTCAGGGTAACAAATACCTGCAGGATAAAGAACCATGGATACTGGCAAGAAATGCAGAAGAAAATCAGCAGCTGATAGACAATTGTCTGCATATGTGTTTACAACTAACTGCCAACCTGGCTATCCTGGCTAATCCATTCCTGCCTTTCACGGCTAAGAAGATCTGTCATATGCTGAAAGTGGTAGATCGTATGCTGGAGTGGGAAAATGCAGGCAGCCTTAAATTGGTGAGTGTAGGCTATTCCCTGCGTCCACCGGAATACCTGTTTGCTAAAATTGATGACGCAAAAATCCAGGAGCAGATCGCAAAACTGCACGCCGGTCTGGTAAAACCAGCTGCCGCTCCTGTAGAAGCACCAGTAAAAGAAATGAAAGCTGAAATACAATTTGACGACTTTGCAAAGATCGACCTGCGCGTAGGTACTATCCTGGAAGCAGAGAAAGTGCCTAAAGCAGACAAACTACTGAAATTACTGGTAGATATTGGTACGGAAAAACGTACGGTAGTATCAGGTATTGCCGAGCATTTTACGCCGGAAGAAGTAGTAGGCAAACAGGTAACCCTGGTGGCCAATCTTGCACCAAGAAAAATGCGCGGTATTGAAAGCCAGGGGATGATCCTGATGGCTGAAAATGCTGCAGGCAAACTGGTATTCGTTAATCCGGATGCAGCTGTTGACGCAGGAAGCGAAGTGAGATAGTCGTTTATCACAGATTATATAAGTGAAAAGGGATGTGTTCATTGACACATCCCTTTTCTATTTTAGTACAATTGTGGTTACCTCTGCATACACCTGGCAATAGCTCTTTTGGATAATTTTAACTTTTAAAGAATCCGTGTAATGCCGGGTTTGTTCAGTATTTTTATTTATATTCGTATTGATGTCATTACACACAACATATCAAACTCAGGTACAACATGCGCCGATGGTGCGCGTGGCTGTTGTTGTGCGTACAATTACCCCAATATCTCATAAGTCTTACTATTACACAACCTTTAAAGACTTCGATACTTTTTCCCCGGACTTATACTAATTGATATTATTGTTCGGGGATCCCTCAGTAATGTTATTATATAGTTTGTTACCCTGCACGGTATAACCTATCGGCAGGAATATTTTTTTAATTTTAAATTAGTAGTATATGAAATCAGGAATTGAAAAGACCCCCGTAATTCTTTGTGAAGAAGATTATAGTCTCCTGAAACAGTTTGCAGGTACCAAAACAGATGATATCAGCGAAATGTCCCTGGCGTATGAACTGAATCGCGCAGTGATTGTTGGTAACGACCAGTTACCTCCTGATACAATCCGTCTGAACTCATTGGTAAGCGTGAAGGATAAATCATCCGGTAAAGTGACAGATTTCAGAATTGTAATGCCTATTGATGCAGATATTAAACAGAAGAAAATTTCTATACTTGCTCCACTTGGTGCCGCATTGATCGGTTTCCGTAAAGGGGATGAAGTAGAGTGGAAAATGCCTGCAGGCGTGAAAAAATTCACCGTATTGAATGTACAGGCATAACCTGTTATGATAATTATATTGAAAGCCTCTTTGTATATTTCGGCCTGACTTCCTTAACATTGTCAGGGCCGCGATACACAAAGGGGCTTTTTAATGATGATTGTTTATCAGGTTGACAATTACCTTTACCATCATCTCTTTCTCTTCCGGCTTTGACTCCGCAATCATCAGTGTAAAGGCAACAAGTGCATTGTCAGCAATTCTTTTGCTGCCATCCTGCCGGTACAAAATACTGTTCTTATCCAGAAACCATACAAACAGGAACGCGGCAATGCGTTTATTACCATCTGAAAAGGAATGGTTTTTAATTACGAAATACAACAGGTGTGCAGCTTTCTCCTCCACAGAAGGATACAGGTCCTGTCCGCCGAACGTCTGACATATTGCCGCAAGGGAACTTTGGAATGATTCATCTTTCTCATTACCAAACAGGCTACTTCCGCCGAAACGGGCCTTTAAGCCATCAATAGCTGACATAGCCGCGTCGTACGTAATAACAAACAGGTGATGGGCAGTTGTGTGCGTTATTTCCAGTAACTGATGATCATATTTATCCAGTACGTCCAGCGCACAGGCGTAGTTGGTCAGGAGCTGCTCTAATTGGGCAGATTCGTTAGTGTTCACAAAATGTACATATTAGCGGTTATAAATCCAAGATTGACGGCTGCAGATCAGTTGAGGCACAGGGGATAAGGCTTCACTATACTTAATTCCTTCATCTTATTAGTCAAAGGTAACGATTGTCCTACAAATACCGGATTCATCATTGCTGCCCTGGCAGTACTTCAAATCCTGCTGCTGTTCCATTACTTCCTGCTCAAATCCGATCTTTTTTTCTACACTATTTATTCCCGATTGCGTAAACGATTTGTGTGACAACACCTTAAATTTGGCCGTTTCTGTCAATTATCACAGTGCAGGATCGTTAAATGGTTCAAAATCAATACTAAGAATGAATCTCTCCAGGAAGCCAACCGTCAAGAAAAAGCAATCGCGTAGTCTGTTTTACCGTATATCTGCCTGGTTACACTTATGGCTGGGTCTGATTACCGGCATTGTGATGATTATTGTCTGCGTGACTGGTTGTATATGGGTCTTCCACGATGAAATCACAAGATTGCTTGAGCCTGAAACAGTTATTGCACATCAGGATAAACCGGTTATTACTCCTACCAGGGTAAAAGAGATTGCTGCACAACGCTATCCTAAGCTGAAACCGGGTTATGTTACCTACCAGCAGGGCAATGCCATCTATCTGAGCCTGGGGGAGGGCAGAAAAGGAAATACCATTTTGCGCCTGAATCCTTATTCCGGAGAGGTAATCAGTGTGAAGGAGCATAAGAAAGGAGAAACTGACTTCTTCCGCTTTATATTAAACGGGCATCGTTTCCTGTGGATGTCAGCAGATGTTGGCAGACCTATCGTTAACTACAGTACGCTGATCTTCGTCATCATCCTGATAAGTGGGATGGTATTGTGGTGGCCGCAGAAATGGACAAAGAAGTCGCGCGAGCAAAGCTTTAAAATCAAGTGGGACGCTTCTTTCAAAAGAGTCAACTATGATCTGCATAATGTGCTGGGTTTCTATTCACTGATAGTACTGACGGCTATTGCGCTGACCGGGATGGTGTATGGTATCAAGTGGTATAGCAACGGGTTGTACTGGGTAACTTCCGGCGGACAAACACTTGCGGAGTTCAAACGTCCGCAGTCTGACTCTACACAGCTGGGCAAAATGTATACAGCTGACGAGGCGATGGACCTGGCATGGGGGAAAGTACTCAGCAAACATCCGGAGGCAGAAGGCTTCTACTATACGTTCGCAGATACCTCCAAACCTAAAGCAGCGATCAGCATCACGATTTATCCAACTGCCGGTAAGTTTTACAATAACAGAAGTTATGCTTTTGATCAGCATACGTTAGCACAGTTACCGGGCAATAAAGTATACGATATGAGCTTCGCAGAAGCAGATTTCGGGGGCAAACTGCGTAAAGCTAACTATGATATTCACGTTGGATCCATCCTGGGACTACCCGGCAAGATCCTTGCATTCTTTGGTTCACTGATCGGCGCGAGCCTGCCAATTACAGGTTTCCTGGTATGGTATGGTAAAAAGAAGAAGAGTAAAAAAGGTACTGCTGCCAGGAAATCAACGGTAGCAGCCGTACCTCAGACTGTTTAAGTAAGTACCTTGTCATAAGAACGGGCCGTTTCCTGATCAGGGAGACGGCTCTTCGTTTTTTTATGCCTTTTGTGGCCAGTCTCTTAAAAAATCATATATTCATTTATCGATATTAACATCAAGACTCACTACAATGCCTCAGTGCTTGTAGCATATAAAACGCGTTCTATGAAAAGACACATCAATAAGGTGGCCGTTTTAGGTTCAGGAGTTATGGGTTCAAGGATTGCAGCCCATTTCGCAGGCGTCGGAGTTCAGGTTTTGTTACTGGATATTGCCCCTAAAGAGTTAACTGATACAGAAAAAGCTAAAGGGCTGTCGCTGGACAGCAAAGCGGTAAAAAACCGCATCGTAAATGAAGCCTTGCAGTCAGCGCTGAAGGCAAACCCCTCTCCCGTATATAACAAAGACGTGGTGAAACTGATCCGTACAGGCAACTTTACGGATGATATGAAGGAGATAGCCAACTATGACTGGATCATTGAAGTAGTGGTAGAGAACCTGGATATCAAGAAATCCATCTTTACCGAAGTGGAAAAGTACCGTAAACCCGGTACCCTGATCACTTCTAACACTTCAGGTATTCCCATTCACCTGATGGCAGAAGGCCGCAGCGACGACTTTAAAAAGCATTTCTGCGGAACACACTTCTTCAATCCGCCCCGCTATCTGCGCCTGCTGGAGATCATTCCAACACCGCATACTGACCCGGAAATAGTAAGCTTCCTGATGCAATACGGAGATCTTTACCTGGGTAAAACCACCGTTCTCTGTAAGGATACTCCTGCATTCATCGCCAACCGCGTTGGTGTGTATTCCATCATGGCCATCTTCCACATCATGCAGGAAATGCAGCTAAACATTGATGAGATAGACGCTTTAACAGGTCCGGTAATAGGCAGACCTAAGTCTGCTACTTTCCGTACAGCCGATGTCGTGGGTATAGATACCCTGGTGAAAGTAGCAAAAGGAGTGGCAGAGAATTGTCCGCAGGACGAAGCAAAGGATATCTTCGTAATTCCGCCATTCCTTCAGAAAGTAGTGGAAAACAAATGGCTGGGAGATAAGACCGGCCAGGGCTTTTATAAAAAGACAAAGGGAGAAGGCGGTAAAGAAATACTTACGCTCAATCTCGAAACCATGGAGTATGGGCCAAGGCAGAAATCAAAATTTGCCAGCATAGAGGCCGCTAAACAGGTGGAAGATCTGAAACAGCGTCTGCGTGCACTATTTGGTGCGACAGATAAAGCAGGTCAGTTCTATCAGCAGTTCCATGCATACCTCTTCTCTTACATCTCTCACCGTATTCCTGAAATAGCAGATGATCTCTACAAGGTAGACGATGCTATGAAAGCAGGTTTCGGATGGGAAATAGGACCTTTTGAATCATGGGATGTACTGGGTGTGGAAAACGGTATTAAAGCCATCGAAGCCAAGGGACTGACCGTCGCTGAGTGGGTAAAGGAAATGCTGGAGAAAGGAGTGAAGAGCTTCTATAAGATTGAAGGGGGTAAGAAATACTACTATGACGTAAAAACACACGTATACAAACTACTGCCTGGTGCAGATACCTTCGTTATCCTGGAAAATCTTTCCGGTAATGTGGTCTGGAAAAACAGCGCCTGCAGCCTGTATGATATCGGCGACGGCGTAGTAGCGATTGACTGGAAAACGAAGATGAACACCATTGGTGGTGAAGTGCTGGAAGGGGTGAACAAAGCAATTGACAGGGCGGAAAAAGACTTCCGCGGACTGATAGTCGCCAATGAAGGTGCTAACTTCTCTGCCGGTGCAAACGTCGGTATGATCTTTATGTTTGCCGCAGAGCAGGAATACGATGAACTGGATATGGCGGTACGCCTGTTCCAGAAAACCACTATGCGCCTGCGCTACTCCTCTATCCCGGTGATCGTAGCACCACATGCGCTGACGCTGGGTGGTGGTTGTGAAATGTGCCTGCATGCCGACAAAGTACAGGCAGCGGCCGAGTCTTATATCGGACTGGTAGAACTGGGTGTAGGACTGATCCCCGGAGGGGGCGGTACCAAAGAAATGGCCTTACGCGCCAGCGATGAATTTAAAGAAGGTCGTATTGAGGAAGAGCCACTGAAAGACCGCTTTATGGCCATCGCTATGGCGAAAGTCAGCACTTCAGCACATGAGGCTTTCGACCTGGGTATCCTTCGCAAAGGACATGACGAGATCACGCTGAACCAGAGCCGCCTGATTGCTGACGCCAAACGTAGTGTACTGCAACTGGCAGATGAAGGCTACACCCGCCCGGTAGAACGGAAGGATGTAAAAGTGCTGGGACGCGCTGCACTGGGCATGATGCTGACAGGTATCCATAGCATGCGCTTTGCCAACTACATATCAGAACATGATGCGAAGATTGCAGGTAAGCTGGCATATGTGATGAGCGGAGGTGATCTGTCAGAATCCACTTTGGTAAGCGAACAATACCTCCTCGATCTTGAGCGGGAAGCATTCCTTAGTCTGGCCGGTGAACGTAAAACATTGGAAAGACTGCAGAGTGTAATTAAAACCGGCAAACCAATCAGAAACTAATATACCTGATGTCAACTATTCTATCCCTTAACAACATTTCCAAGCGTTATAGCTCAGTACAGGCGCTGGACGGGGTCTCTTTTGATATCCCTGCCGGCAGTGTATTCGGCATACTTGGTCCCAATGGCAGTGGCAAAACGACCCTGCTGGGTATTGTAACCGACGTACTGAAAGCCGACGCCGGCACTTTTACTGTCATGGACGAAACCCCTTCTGCTGCACAACGCAGAAAGATAGGAACGCTGCTGGAAACGCCTAACTTTTATCATTACCTGTCTGCCTATAAGAATCTGCAGATAGTCGCTAATATTAAACAGCAAAGCGAAGCTGATATTCCCCGGGTGCTGGAACTGGCAGGACTGACTGCCCGCCAGCACTCGGCATTTAAGACCTACTCCCTGGGGATGAAACAACGGCTGGCTATTGCCTCAGCTATGCTGGGTAACCCCGAGGTGCTGATACTCGACGAACCGGCTAATGGTCTGGACCCTGTCGGTATTGCAGAGGTAAGAACCCTCATCCGCCAGCTGGCCCAGGCAGGTAAAACGATTATTATGGCCAGTCACCTGCTGGACGAAGTAGAGAAAGTATGCACCCACGTAGCCATATTGCGGAAAGGTAAGTTATTAGGATCCGGGCCTGTGAATGCAGTGCTGTCAAGAGACAATTTTATAGAAATAGGCAGCGCTGATACCCAGGCGCTTGCACAGCTGATCAGGAAACATCCTGCTTTTGCACAGGTATTACCGGGGCAGGAGGGCATCCTGCAGGTAACCTTTACACAGGCTATCGACCCGGCAGCACTCAATAACTGGTGCGCACAACAGGGCCTCTGGCTCAGTCACCTGCAGATGAGCAGAAAGAGCCTTGAAACGGCTTTCCTGGAACTAACCAATAACTAATCCTCTTTGTACCGCTTTCATATGCTACAAATTATTAAAATTGAATGGCTTAAGGTAAAAAACTACCGCACCTTCTGGGTGTTTATAGCCCTTGGGCTGTTGGCCATGCTGGCACCTAACTTTATCATTCACGATATCTTCGTCAAAAACATACCACAGGAAGCACAGAAGCTGCTCGGACAATCCATGTACGACTACCCGCTGGTATGGCAAACGGTAGCCAGTGTCAATTCCTATACGTCTGGTATATTCAGCCTGCTGCTGATTACATTGGTCAGCAATGAGTTTAATTACCGCACACACCGGCAGAATATCATTGATGGCTGGGACAGGAAAGACTTCGTACTGTCTAAACTGTTCTGGGTAGTCAGCCTGGCTTTATTGGCGCTGATTACTTCCCTCGTGGCAGTGATCATATTTGGCAGTATCTACGGTAAATCTCCTTTCAGTATGGAAAACAGCCGTTTTCTATGCTACTACTTCTTACAGGTGCTGGTATCCTTATGCCTGGCACTGCTGGTCAGCATGCTGATAAAGCGTACCGGTCTGGCTATCATCCTGTTCCTGGGATACATTATGTTCATTGAACAGATCCTGGTATCTGTTGTGAAACGCTTTTTCGGGGATGTTGGTGGGTTGCTGCCTTTACAGGCGGGCGATGAACTGTTACCGTTCCCGATGGTGGAAAAACTGGTCAAGTTCTCCGGACCATATGACACGACTGTGTACCTCGCAGCCCTGGCAGCATATGTTATTCTCTTCGTATGGCTGGTATTCCGGAGAATGCTGCGTACCGACCTCTGACGAAGCATGTTAATTATAAGTTATTTATAAAGGATAGGTGAAGAGAGTATAATCTTTCACCTATCTTTTACGTTAATAGTCAGTTACAACATTATTACACGAGTGTGGACTATGGACTATCAGGTAAGTGTATTAAATTTGTTGTGAAAAGAAAACTCAAAAGCACGTGAAGGGTCAAGAGCAGGAAAAGATTATACTGGTAACGAACGATGATGGTGTAACCGCCCCAGGTATCAGGGCATTGATAGAAGCGGTTAGTCCGCTGGGAAGAGTAGTTGTGGTAGCGCCGGACAGTCCGCAGTCTGGAAAGGGACATGCGATTACCATTGGTGTACCGCTTCGCCTGGATCAGGTGGATATCTTTGATGGGATAGAGGCCTGGCAATGTTCCGGTACCCCGGTAGATTGTGTGAAGCTGGCCCGGGACAAGATCCTGCACCGGCTGCCGGATATCTGTGTAAGTGGGGTAAACCATGGTGCGAACCATTCTATTAACGTTATTTACTCCGGTACTATGTCTGCCGCTATGGAAGCAGCTATTGAGGGTGTACCTTCTGTAGGGTTCTCGTATCTGGATTACAGCTTTGACGCAGACTTTTCTTTATGTAAAGAAGTAGCCCATACTGTGGCCAAAAAGATGCTGGAAAGTCAGCTGCCACAAGGTACCCTGTTCAACGTGAATATCCCTGTCGTTAAAAAAGAAGATTTCAAAGGCATCAGGATATGCCGTCAGGCAGATGCCAAGTGGGTAGAAGCCTTCGATGAACGCCGTGATCCGCGAGGAAAGAAATACTACTGGCTGACGGGTGAATTTATCAACCGTGACAACGGAGAAGATACAGATGTATATGCGCTTGCAAATAATTACGCTTCACTCGTACCTGTGCAGTTTGATCTGACCAATTACAAGATGAAGCAACAGTTGGAAAACGACTGGAATTTATGATGTGTACGAATACACATGTTCAAAACCTACTATGTTAAAACGAGATAATCTCCCATTAGGCATTGTATTGGGTGTGTTTACGCCGATACTGGCCTTCTTCCTGTACTACCTGTTAGTGTTCATGCCAAAGCATGACGTATCCCTATCTGACTTCATCGGTATTATTATGGACAATCGCCAGATGCTGCCTAAGCTGATCAGCGTATGCCTGTTACTCAATGGAGTGATATTTTACTTCTATACCAGGTCAAGAAAAGACATTACAGCAAAAGGTATTTTCCTGGTAACGATGTTGTATGCTATCATTATTCTGTTCCTGAAGATATTACACGGATAGTAGCCACCATTATCAATGCAGTTAACTTACAACGGTCGTTAGTATACAACCGGAACTGTCGTTTTGTCGCTAAAACTACAATGAAGTCGCTTTTTCGCCGGAAAAGCGACTTTTTTATGGGTAAAAACCAATGTTCTTTGTTCGTCGCTAATTCGTCGCTAATTCGTCGCTTGTTCGTCCACTGGTATATACCCGAAAAAATGGCAGTCTCCGCTATCAATTCTTAGTTTCTAATTCCTAATTCCTAATTTATATTTGTTTCATGAAGTATTATATCATCGCCGGTGAAGCCTCTGGTGATCTCCATGGAAGCAATCTGATCAAACAATTGAAGCAACAGGATACAGCAGCAGATATAAGGTGCTGGGGTGGCGACATGATGCAGCAGGCAGGAGGTACATTAGTAAAGCATTATAAGGACCTCGCTTTTATGGGGTTCATTGAAGTGGTGATGAACATCCGCACTGTACTACGTAATATGGAGTTTTGTAAAAAAGACATCCAGCAATACCAGCCCGATGTGCTGGTGTTGATTGACTATGCAGGCTTTAATCTGCGTATTGCAGAGTGGGCAAAACCCCTGGGATATAAGATCGTATTTTATATCTCTCCACAGGTCTGGGCCTGGAAGGAAAGTCGCGTAAAAAAGATCCGGCGCAGTGTGGATAAGATGCTTTGCATCCTCCCGTTCGAGCAGGACTTTTATAAAAAGTGGGAGTACGAAGTAGAGTATGTTGGTCATCCACTGATACAGGTTATCCGCGAAGCAAAGGAAAAACCTGCTGACCCGCCATTGTCAGACAAACCGGTAATTGCCATCCTTCCTGGCAGCCGTAAACAGGAGGTAAGCGTAAAACTGCCTATTATGCTGACTATGGCTAAACATTTCCCTGACTATCAGTTTGTTGTAGCGCAGGCACCCAGTCTGGATGATGCCTTTATACAGGAACTGATAGGATCGCATAGTAATGTATCGACTGTAAAGGGGCAAACCTATACCTTACTGCGGCAGGCAGAAGCAGCCCTGGTAACCTCGGGCACTGCTACCCTGGAGACCGCGCTTTTTGGCGTACCAGAGGTGGTATGTTATAAAGGAAGCGCTATTTCCTACTTTTTCGCCAAACGGCTTATCAAAGTAAAATATATCGCACTGGTTAATCTTGTAATGGATAAACCTGTCGTAAAGGAACTGATACAGCATGATCTCACAGAAGAAAATCTGCTGAAAGAACTCACTTTACTATTAAAGAACAAGGAAGTACGTAACAGAATTAAGGCAGATTATGCCGCACTGTGGACAAAATTGGGGGAAAAGGATGCCAGCCGGCGTGCAGCGGCAGTCAGCTATGCTATGGCAAAACAATAGTTCGTCAACAGAGATACAAATAGCGAAAATGCTGCTTAGTGGTGGCGGGTGATGAGCTTAATCACCATAATTATCAGCGCAATCAGGAATACAATGATGGAAATACGGTTCATACCGTGCATCATAGAAACGTAGCGGCCTTTTGGAGCTGAAGGATCCTTTTTGCCTATGTACAGATAGCGAAGTATTTGCTGCCAGATGCTTTTCATCGTACAAAGATAGCTTATATACATCTACAATAACCAATAGCGTGGACTATGAAGAATAACTTACAATATATACTACTCCTATGCCTGTGTATGCTGTTGCATACCACATATGCACAGTTGCCTGGTGGCGATGCCCTGAATCAGGGGTGGGAATTTGCAGATGCCGATGACACCCTGTGGCGTGCGGCCCAGGTACCGGGTACTATCCATACAGACCTGATGTCACATCAGCTGATACCTGACCCTTACTTTGGCACAAATGAAAAAGGCGTGCAGTGGGTGGATAAGAAAAACTGGATCTACCGGAAGCAGTTCAACGTTACGACCGACCTGCTGAGTAATGACGGCGTAAGGCTGTATTTTCCTGAGCTGGATACTTATGCAGATGTATACCTGAACGGGCAGCTTATCCTGCAGAGTAAGAACATGTTTGTCGGACATGCAGTAGAAGTGAAAAAGTGGCTGAAAGCTGGTGTCAATGAGATCCGCATATTCTTCCACAGCCCTATCCGCAGAGATATGCAACGTTTTCTGGAAGACCGGCTGATCTATCCGGCAGGTAATGACGCCAATGATATACCATTAAGTATCTATGCCCGCAAAGCGCCCTACCATTATGGATGGGACTGGGGGCCGCGACTGGTTACTGCTGGTATCAGCGGAGGGGTATTTATACAAACCTGGAATAAGGCGCGCATCAACGAGGTATGGTTACAGCAGCAAAGTCTGACAGACAAAGCCGCAGTAGTGAATGCGGTGATTGACCTGCACACAGCAGTAGCAGGGAAATATACCGTGCGTATAGAAAGCACGAACCAGGCATTTCCGGGCATTACCTTAAAGAAAGAGCTGGTGGCCGGTGATCAGCAACTGGTACTTCCTTTTAATATTAAAAACCCTAAACGCTGGTGGCCGAATGGCCTGGGCGACCCTTTCCTGTATGAAGTGAAAGTAGCGGTATATGATGGGAAGAAAGAAGTGAGCAAATGGGTGGCGCATCTCGGATTGCGTACCGTAGAAGTGGTGAATGCGCCAGATAGCCTTGGTGAGAGCTTTTATGTGAAAGTGAATGGACAGCCGGTATTCATGAAAGGAGCGAATTATATACCACAGGATAATTTCCGCTCAAGGGTGAATAGCAAACAGTACCGTCAGCTGTTCAACGACATGCAGTCTTCTCATTTCAATATGGTGCGTGTATGGGGAGGCGGTGCTTATGAACGCGATGAGTTTTATGAGCTGGCCGACCAGCATGGTATACTGGTATGGCAGGATTTTATGTTTGCCTGTACATTATATCCTTCGGATACGGCTTTCCTGGAAAATGTAAAAGCGGAAGTGTCTTACAATATCAGAAGACTGCGTAATCATGCGTCGCTGGCGTTGTGGTGCGGAAATAATGAAGTAGCGGTAGCCATTAAGAACTGGGGATGGAGAGATGGTTACGGCTATACAGCCCCGCAATGGGATAACCTGTTAAAAGGCTATGATACCTTATTTAAGGCATTATTGCCGGTGCAGGTGAAAGCTTTGGATCCCGGCAGGTTTTATTTTCATTCTTCGCCTATCAGCAATTGGGGTAAGATGGAAGATTTTGCGAAAGGAGATAATCATTATTGGGGAGTATGGCATGGGATGGAATGGTTTGAAGCCTACAATACGCATGTACCCCGGTTTATGAGTGAATATGGTTTCCAGTCTTTCCCGGATATACATACCGTACGCCGCTTTGCAGATGTGAAAGACCATGATCTGTATTCGCCGGTGATGTTGTCGCACCAGAAAAGTGGCGGCAGGGGCAATGCCGCTATCAGTACCTATCTGAATCATTACTACCGGGAGCCGAAGGATTTTCCAGCTTTCCTGTATGTGAACCAGGTATTGCAGGCAGAAGGGATGCGGATCGCAATAGAAGCACACCGCCGGGCAATGCCATATTGTATGGGTACTTTGTATTGGCAGCTGAATGATTGCTGGCCTGGACCATCCTGGTCGGGTATTGACTACTATGGCAGATGGAAGGCATTGCAGTATTATGTGAAGAAGGCATTTGCGCCGGTGATGGTATCTAATGTGGTAGATAACGGTAAGCTACAGACCTGGTTAATCACAGATATAGCGCAGGACGGGCCGGTAACGCTGGATATGCAGCTGATGGATCTGGAAGGGAAGGTGTTGTGGAAGCAGTCAGTGAAAGATATTATGCTGAAAGAGGTACAAAGTAAGTTGCAGCACGAAGTGGTTGTGAGCGAATTATTAAAGGGTGTGGATGAACGGAAGGTAATATTCTACACAAAAGTGGTAAAGAAAGATAAGTTATTAACGAGGAATGTGTATTACTTTGCTAACGCCAGTATCATGGAATTACCTGATCCTGGTATTCAGACCAAAATTACAGCAGATACGAACAATGAAGCAGACAGGCCGGGAGAAGAGCGTTATGTGAAACTATCAGATGCCGGACCGGAGAATGCACCGGTGTTAAAAACTACGTTAAGAGTGACTATTACTGCGAATAAGCATGCCAGGAACGTATATCTGCTGTTAGATAAATTGCCGGATACGCAGTTCAGCGACAACTATTTTGACGTATTGCCGGGCGAGTCAGTAACCGTGACGGTAAAGGTACCTGCTCAGACGTCGGTGCAGGAGGTACAGGAACAGCTAAGCGTTAGAAGTCTCAGAGATACATTTAAAAATTAATCATGCGAAAACTATTTTTATTATTCAGCAGCGCATTACTGGCATTTTCCACGGCCAATGCGCAGGATCACGGTCTGAGCCAGCCCTATATCCCTGAAACAGACAAAGCAGTGTTGCAGAAACTGGATGAATGGCAGGACTGGAAATTTGGTATGATCATTCACTGGGGTGCTTATTCTCAGTGGGGTGTGGTAGAGTCCTGGAGTATTTGTCCGGAGGACGAAGGCTGGACGCAGCGTGCCCCTTATGGTATACCTTACTATGATTATCTGAAGAAATACGAGGCATTGTCCACAACGTTCAATCCTACCAAATTCGACCCTTCCAAATGGGCGAAGGCGGCTAAGGGTGCCGGTATGGAGTATGTTGTATTTACGACGAAGCACCATGATGGTTTTTGTATGTGGGATACGAAGCAGACAGATTATAGCATTGCTGGTCCGAACAGCGCCTTCAAAAACGATCCGCGTAAGAATGTAGCGAAAGAGGTATTTACTGCTTTCCAGAAGGAGGGTATACATACAGGCGCGTATTTCTCCAAGCCTGACTGGCATAATGAGAATTACTGGTGGTCATATTTCCCGCCGAAAGACAGGCATGTGAACTATGATGTTGTAAAATATAAGGATCGCTGGAATAACTTCAAGGAATTTACTTACAAGCAGATTGAAGAGCTGATGACAACGATGGGTAAGATTGAGATTTTGTGGCTGGATGGCGGCTGGGTACGTGCGCGTAAACAGGATAATAAGAAAGAGAATGATATTACCGCTGCTGAGATCGATACCAGACCCAGCAAGCAGAATGAGGATATTGATATGGCCGGTATTACTAAGATGGCACGTAGTCATCAGCCGGGTCTGATTGTGGTGGATCGTGCAGTACATGGTCCGTTTGAGAACTACCGCACGCCTGAGCAGCAGATTCCTGACAAACCATTGTCTTATCCGTGGGAAACGTGTATGACAATGGCTAACTCATGGTCTTATGTACCGGATGACAAATACAAATCGGTGAACAAGCTGATTCACAACCTGGTAGATATTGTAGCGAAGGGCGGTAACTATCTGCTGAATGTGGGACCTGGTCCTGACGGGCAGTTGCATGAGGAGGCATATACTACTATGACAGCAATTGGCGACTGGATGAAGACCAATGGCGCGGCTATTTATGGTACCCGTTCAGTAGCGCCATATAAAGATGGTAAGGTATGTTTTACCCGTAAGAAAGATGGTAAAGTATATGCCATTTATCTGTTGGATGAGGGAGAGCAGTTACCGGCGCAGGTGGTTTTCAGTGGGATGAAGCCGGCTAAGGGAGCTAAGGTAACCGTGCTGGGCGCTAAGGAGAAGATTTCCTGGAAGGCGACGGCAGCTGGTACGCAGCTGACTATTCCGGCGGCGGTGCAGCAGAAGGGATGGAAACATGCGGTTGCGATACAGATTTCTGCAGTAGAATAACGAACAGTGATCAATAATGTGAACAATGGCTGGATAAGCTGTGAACAAAAAAAGTGGTTGCCTTTGAACAGGCAGCCATTTTTTTTGTTGTTATATGTAAGTATAGTATCTATGATAACCCAATCCGTTCAATTGCATGTTGACCTCCTGTGTATCAGAATAAGAAAAGTTTCTTACGATAACTAATCATTAACTAAAATGAGCGGTTAATTCACCAATATTGTAGCAGAGTCATGGGAATGACATTGTGAGTTAACAACTATTGAACCGGATATAAAACTTTACGCATGGTTAGTAATGTACAAATTCTCCTTGCAGAAGATGATTATCAATATGGTAGTGTCATCAAAAAGCAGTTGGAAGCAGCGGGGTATGCGGTCGTGCATTGTTTTGACGGCGAGGTGGCCCTGAAGAAGTTTCAAAGGGATGATTTTGATCTTTGCATACTGGACGTACTGATGCCAAAGAAAGATGGTTTCACGCTGGCACAGGATATCCGGAAGAAGAATGGCATGATACCGATCCTGTTTATATCCTCAAAGGCGACAGATGAAGAGCGGCTGCATGGGTTCAGGATAGGGGGAGATGATTTCCTGGTGAAGCCGTTCAGCATGCGGGAATTGATTATGCGTATCAGGGTATTTCTGAGAAGGACCCTGCCAAAGGATCTGCCTGGAGATGGCATTTACAAACTGGGCGACGATGTACGGTTCAATTATGAAGAAAAGGAACTGACACGTGCCGGGGGAGAGACGTTTGCCACATTGACCAAAAAAGAGGCAAAGGTGCTTCGTTACCTGGTAGAGAACAGCAACAAACTGGTAAAACGTGATGAGATCCTGCTGAAGGTATGGGGAAACAGTAGTTTTTTCTCCAGCAGAAGTATGGATGTATTTCTCACGCGCCTACGCAAGCATTTTAAAGAAGAACCGGGTATTGCGCTGGAGACATTGCACAATGTGGGTGTCCGGCTGAATATCCCTGAATGTACAGATAAGGACAGCGAATCCATGGCCACAGACAGCGAAGGGTAAGAACAGCTTAACCTAACCCCACAACCACCAAACACAATGACTTACGGCAGAAATGACCAGCCGCGCCAGCAGCAGCGCGGTAATGGCGGTCGTCCGGACAGTGAGGAACGTCATCACCGTACACAAAGACACAATCAGTTCCGGAAGTCCCGTCCCCCCAAAAGTGCCCGCTTTCCTCCAAAGCCTAAACCACCCAAAGTAGAAAGCAAAATTTACTTTATTGCCTTGTTGCCCAATGCAGCAGTCGGAACAGAGATTATACGGCTGAAACAGGAATTTGCAGAAAAGTATGAAGCCAGGAAGGCGCTACGGGTATTGCCCCATATTACGCTGCAGGTGCCATTTACGGCTAGTCCGGAGCTGGAAAAATCACTGGGTCCGGCATTACATACATTTGCAGCTACCCTTTCACCCTTTGAGATCAAACTCAATGGTTTTGGCGGCTTTTCGTTTACCCGCCGGAAAGTGTTGTATATCAATGTGGAAAAGAACGAGGGTATTGTTCATCTGCACCAGCAACTAGTGGATTTCCTGCGTAAAGACTTCGGTTTTAGTCATATGCTGGCCCGATATGGGTTCAATCCGCATATTTCCCTGGCCTTCCGGGACCTGTCGGACCAGGAGTTTAATATGGCTATGGATGAGTACGGGAGCAGGCCATTTGATGCGGCTTTCCAAGTCAGGAACCTCTATCTGTTACGGCATACCGGTACGTCCTGGGAAGTGTTGCAAAAATGCCGTTTAGGAGGAGAATGATTAGCACATTTCTACCATGTTATCCTATGCAATAAAATTGTAACTTTATAGCTGATGGAAACAGTGGTTGTAAAACAATATAATCTGGACGAGGAACAGGAAAAGAAAGAGATCGTTCGTCATTACCGCGCTTTACTCAGGTCGCTGAAACCCCGTTTGAAGAAAGGAGACCGCGAACTGGTGCGTACTGCCTTTGAAATGGCAGCTGACGCCCATAAGGAAATGCGCCGGAAATCCGGTGAACCCTACATCTTACATCCCCTCGCTGTATCGCAGATCTGCGTTGAAGAGATCGGCTTGGGTGTACGTTCCGCTATATGTGCCCTGTTGCACGATACTGTGGAAGACACCGAAGTGACCCTGGAAGACGTAGAAAGAGCGTTCGGGCCCGAAATAGCCCATATAGTAGACGGTCTGACCAAAATATCGACCGTTATAGACTCTAATACAAGTACTGCGCAGGCGGAAAACTTCAAAAAGATACTGCTCACACTGGCGGACGACCCCCGGGTGATACTGATAAAGCTGGCTGACAGGATGCATAATATGCGTACCCTGGACAGTATGAGCCGTGAAAAACAGCTTAAAATAGCTTCAGAGACTGTCTTTATCTATGCGCCACTGGCTCACCGTCTTGGTTTGTATAACATCAAATCAGAGATGGAAGACCTGTCCATGAAGTATACCGAGCAGCAG
Source organism: Chitinophaga rhizophila (assembly GCF_019492185.1). Classification (GTDB taxonomy): domain Bacteria; phylum Bacteroidota; class Bacteroidia; order Chitinophagales; family Chitinophagaceae; genus Chitinophaga; species Chitinophaga rhizophila. The sequence goes on along the minus strand of NZ_JAICCF010000002.1, from coordinate 1,364,540 downwards.
ACGTACCGGGAGATCGCTAAAAAGCTGAAGGAGACCAAGCGTGAGCGTACCCGTTATATCAATGAATTTATAAAGCCTATTAAGGAGGTATTACAGGAGGAAGGGCTGAACTTCGAGATTTTCGGACGTCCTAAATCCATACACTCCATCTGGAATAAGATCAAAAAGAAGGGTGTCACTTTTGAAGAAGTGTACGACCTTTTTGCGATCCGTATCATTATGGACTCTCCGCTGGACAAGGAGAAGTCTGACTGCTGGAAAGTATATTCCATCATCACTGACTTCTATCACCCTAGTCCGGAGCGTACCCGCGACTGGCTGAGTAATCCTAAATCCAACGGTTATGAGGCATTACATGTTACCGTAATGGGGCCACAGGGTAAGTGGGTGGAAGTACAGATCCGTACCAAGCGTATGAACGATTACGCTGAGAAAGGTCTGGCTGCTCACTGGAGATATAAGGAAGGCAGCGCCCAGAGTGCCAGCACTGAGTCTAAATTTGATCAGTGGTTCACCCAGATCAGGGAGATACTGAACAATCCTGACTCTAACACGCTGGACTTCCTGGCTGACTTCAAAAGTAACCTGTTCACAGAAGAGATCTACGTCTATACGCCAAAAGGTGACCTGAAGATATTACCGGTGAACTCGACTGCGCTGGATTTTGCTTATGCCATCCATAGTGCCGTGGGTAATAAGTGTATAGGGGCCAAGGTGAACTATAAGCTGGTGCCTATCAGCCATAAGCTACGTAGCGGAGACCAGGTCGAGATCATTACCTCTAACAAGCAGAAGCCTACAGAAGACTGGCTTAACTACGCATTAACAGCCAAGGCAAAATCCAAGATCAAGGATGCGCTGAAGGAAGAGAAGCGTAAAGTAGCCATGGATGGTAAGGATACGCTGGAGCGTAAGCTGGACCACTTGAAGATCTCTAATAGCCAGCATAACATCAATGAGCTGGTACAGTATTACAAACAGCCTTCTCCGCTGGACCTGTACTACCAGATTGCTGTCAAGAATATTGATCTGAAAGAGCTGAAGCAGTTCAATGTACTGGGGGATAAGCTGGAATCGCCTAAACCTGTACCTGCCAAGCAGCCGGATCATGTTGCGGAAGATCATCTGAAGCATACCATTCCTGCCAAGAAGGATGCGGAGCTGATTATCTTCGGAGAAAGTTCAGACAAGATCGCTTACAAGCTGGCCAACTGCTGCCGTCCTATTCCCGGCGACGATGTATTCGGGTTTATTACAGCCAGCGAGGGCCTGAAAATACACCGTACCAACTGTCCGAATGCCGCCCAGCTGCTGGCTAATTATGGGCATAGGGTGGTGAAGACCAAGTGGGTGAAGAACAGGGAGATCTCCTTCCTGACAGGACTTCGTATAGTAGGTATGGATGATGTGGGCGTTATTCACAAGATCACCAACGTTATCTCAGGTGAGCTGCGGGTGAACATTGCCGGTCTGACCATCGAATCGAGCGAAGGCTTGTTTGAAGGGCTTATCAAGGTGTTTGTTCATGATAAGGAGGAGCTGGATGAGCTGTTTGAGCGCCTGAAGAAGCTGGATGGTATCCAGACAGTGAGCAGGCTGGAAGATGAGTAGGGGGATGGCCAGTAGAAGAGGATGATCAATTAAGAGGCATTAATAAAAGATTGTTAAGTGACGGGCAGCCGGTTATTGGAACGGCGGCTCGTCACTTTTGTTTTAATTTCCCTTGCAAATCACGTTTATGGCGTGTAAGGACATTGTGCGAGTACTGATACTATAAGGCGGTAAGAAGTAATACTTAAGTTCTAATTTTTAATTTCTCTATTTGGTATTCAATAAGATGTAGTATATTAATAGGAGCAAATATTTTAGTCCTTAAGCCTAGTTTTTAGTTCTGTTTGGCCTAATTCTTATTTCCTAATTCCTAATTCCTAATTCTTTCTTAGTTTTGCTCTTCGTTTTCAAAAATCAATATCAACTCTTATGGTAGATGTTTTGCTGGGCCTACAGTGGGGCGATGAAGGCAAAGGAAAGATTGTGGATTATTTCGCAGGTAAATACGATGTCATAGCCCGCTTTCAGGGTGGGCCCAACGCAGGGCATACATTATATGTGGATGGCCAGAAGGTAGTATTACATACCATTCCTTCCGGTGTGTTCCATAAAAATACCATTAACCTGATCGGTAATGGCGTGGTACTGGACCCTGTAACTTTTAAAAAGGAATGTGATAAGATCTCTTCTTTGGGGGTAGATCTTAAAAAGAACCTTTTCATTGCGGAGAGAACACATATCATTGTGCCTTCTCACCGTGCACTTGACAAAGCATCAGAACTGTCTAAAGGCACCGAGAAGATCGGTTCAACCCTGAAAGGTATCGGACCGGCATATATGGACAAAACAGGCCGTAATGGTCTGAGAGTAGGCGATGTGCTGCGTAGTGATTTCAATGACCGTTATGCTAAACTGAAGGAAAAGCATCAGCACCTGCTGGCAGGTTATGACTTTACAGCAGAAGTAAAGGCGGAAATCGCGAAGGACATTGCTGAGTGGGAAGCTGAGTTTTTTGACGCAGTAGGTTACCTGAAGCAGATGAACATCGTGAACGGTGAATATTTCATCAATGAGAAACTGCAGGCTGGTAAGAAAGTGCTGGCTGAAGGTGCTCAGGGTAGCATGCTGGATGTAGACTTTGGTACATATCCGTTTGTGACATCTTCCAGCACTATCTCTGCTGGTGTATGTTCCGGTCTGGGTGTAGCGCCAAAGTGGATAAAGGAAGTGATCGGTGTAACTAAAGCATATTGTACACGTGTAGGTAGCGGACCATTCCCTACCGAGCTGCATGATGCAACCGGCGAGAAGCTGCGTGTGGAAGGTAGTGAATTTGGTGCAACAACCGGCCGTCCCCGCCGTTGCGGATGGATTGACCTGGTAGCATTGAATTATACCTGTATGCTGAGTGGTGTTACACAACTGGTAATGACCAAAAGTGATGTACTGGATGCTTTTGACGAAGTATATGCATGTACTGCATATGAGATCAACGGTGAGCAGACGAAAGCAATGCCTTATCAGCTGAATGAAAATGAAGTGAAGCCGGTATGGGAAAAGTATAAAGGCTGGAGTGATGAAACAGCAGCCAAAAGCAAGCATTTCAATGAATTGCCTGCCGAGATGAAATCATTCGTAGTAGCAGTGGAAAAATACCTGAATGTGCCAGTGAAATTTGTATCTAACGGACCGGGTCGTGATCAGATTCTGGAGCAGGAAAATGCTTAAAAAATTACGGAAAAAAATCGGCAAAAAAAATTTGGCTAATACAAAAAACTGTTAAAACTTTACGCAAAAGAAATACGCTAAAGACTTAAGTGAACCTATTATGAAATCAAAATCTGATAACGAAAAAGAGACCAAAAAGACTAGTTCTCCAAAGACTACGAAAGCGGCACCTAAAGCTGCTAGTAAGCCTAAGAAGGAAGAGGAGGACGACGATGATGATCTGGATGAGGAGGAAACTCCCCGTAAGTCTGCTGCTTCTAAAAAATCAGATAAGCCGGCTTCAAAGTCTAAAAAGAAGAGTGACGATGATGAAGATGATGATGCAGAGGAGGATGAGGACATGGATCTGGATGATGATGATAATTGGGGAAAAAGTGATGACGAGGATTATGATCCCGACTTCGAAGAATTTGACATGCCTAAACCTAAGAGCAAACGTGGTCGTCCTGGCAAGAAAAGCATGGATGATGATGATGACCTGGGTATCGATGACGAATTTAAAGATATGGGTCTGTTCAACGACAGAGGCGGATTCGATGATGACGACGACGATTTCTAAGCATTAAAAGCAAGCATTATCAGGATATTTTACGGTTTCCCGGTTAATGATCCGAAATTATTTAAACAGCAAATGTTGAATTGGAGCAACCAGTTCAACATTTGCTGTTTTTTGGATAATAACAACTACGCTTCCATCTACCACCAAAACGAAGCTATTCTGGCCGCAGATGCACTGGATGTACTCTCCTGCCAGGCAGGTAATGCCTTTTCTTCCTTACTTCAGTATCATCAGCGCCATAAAGACTGGTTGTTCGGTCACCTGGCCTACGATCTTAAAAATGAGACCTTCCCCGGTTTATCTTCGCAGCACCAGGACGGTATCGGCTTTCCGGATCTGTTCTTCTTTAGGCCGCGTATTATCATGCTGTTAAATGGTCATGAAGTACGTATAGGCGGCTGGGAGATGGATGAAAATGACGCCGGTGATATCTATACCGCATGTACTACCATGCCCTTGCATACCCGGCAGCCTACTTCCCGTGGGCTTGTGCAGTCACGCCTGGATCAACAACAATACCTCGACGCAGTAAAGGGGCTACAGGAACATATACATCGCGGTGATTGCTATGAAATAAATTTCTGCCGCGAGAACTATATTGAAGATATAACAGTAGACCCACTCACCTTATTTGAGAAACTAAATCAGGTTTCTCCTTCTCCTTTTGCAGCCTATTACCGTACCAATGATCTGTATATGGCCTGCTCCAGTCCGGAGCGGTTCATGCAGAAGCATGGTCCGGTGGTAATATCACAGCCCATCAAAGGTACCATCAGGCGCGCTGATACCCCGGCTGCCGATGAAGCACGCAAAAAGGAGTTACAGCAGAACAGTAAAGAAAGAGCAGAAAATGTCATGGTAGTAGACCTGGTACGTAATGACCTGTCTCAAACGGCTCAACGGGGTAGTGTTGAGGTATCCGAACTATTTGGTATTTACTCTTTTGCGCAGGTACATCACATGATTTCTACGGTGAAGGCTATACCTGCGCCCGGAGTGCCTTTTACAGCTGTTATCAGTCAGGCTTTTCCGATGGGGTCAATGACCGGTGCACCTAAATTAAGCGTACTGCAATTGATAGAGCAGTATGAGAGGTCCCGCCGGGGACTGTTTTCCGGCGCGCTGGGGTATATTACTCCTGAAGGTGATTTCGACTTTAATGTGGTAATACGCAGTATTCTGTATAATGCCGGCAGGCAATATCTTTCCTTTACTACCGGTTCGGCTATTACTTACTATGCTGATCCTGTAAAAGAATGGGAAGAATGCCTCTTAAAAGCAGAGGCAATGAGAAAGATACTTGAGGGATAATACCTATTTCTCCTGTTGGCTGTCTTTTTCCTGAAATATCTTCTCCATAGCCGACCGGATATCAGGATAGGAGAATACAAAGCCTGTTTCCTGGATTTTGGCAGCCGACATACGGCAACTTTTCAGTACTTCAACACTCATCTCTCCTAAAGCCAGTTTAAGGGCAAATGAGGGCACATGCACAGAAATGAAGCTTTTACCTTTCGCCTCCTGCGCCATAGTGATCACCAGCTCTTTATGCTGCACCGGATGTGGCGCGGCAGCATTATAGATGCCTTCAAGGTCATGGTTAACGATGGCGCTCAGGTAGATGCGTGCCAGGTCATGTAAGTGTATCCAGCTGATATACTGCTCTCCATTGCCGAGAATAGTGGCAAAACCAAACTGTAAGGGTTTGTAAAATTCTTTCAGCGCACCTCCTGCCAGGCTTAGGGCAATACCTGTACGGATAATGACTACTTTCTTCTGTAGCTCGCGCATCTGCAGGATGGACGTCTCCCAGGCTACACAGGTATGGCCGAGGAAATCATCAGACGGAGGGTCTTTTTCGGTAAAAGCAGGACCACCCTTGTCTTCACCATAGTAACCTGCCCCCGAAGCACTGATGACCTTTTTTACCTTATTTGGATACTTTTCCAGGGCTTTATACAGTAGTGCGGCACTTTGGGTGCGACTGGCCCCGATCTCCTTTTTACGGGCAGCTGTCCAGCGTTTTTCGGCTACATTAGCACCGGCCAGGTGAACGATATAGTCGGCCTGCTGAATAGCTGTTTCATCAATAGTCTGCTTTGCTACATCCCAGTGGGCATAACTGACAAGTGCATTATCGCTGTCCGGGCCTGCTTTGCGGCTCAGAATAATGACCCTGTATCCAACCTCTGTAAGGAGTTTTGTAAGCGCCCGGCCGACGAGACCTGTACCGCCGGTAATTAAGACCGTATCCATATTGGTAAAATTACATAATTCAGGGTAAGAAATTACGAATTGAGAATGATGAATTACCGCAGCCCTGCTTATTCATACGGCCTAATTGCTTATTTTAGTACAGGCAACCGGAAGTGCCTGATGTTTTCCCGCTATCGTTTCACAATGAAACATAGCAGTTTATCGTTAATTCAATATCCTAAACTTGCAACAATTTAAAATATACATAATGCGCATTCTATATCTCTATGCTTTACTGGTGTTATGGAGTGGGGCTCTGATGGCTCAGAAAGTAACTTATACAGACCTGGAACGGGACGACTACAAAAGCACTGAATTTGAAATTATAGGAAAGGTATCAGGTAATATCCTGGTATATAAGAGCGACAGGGGAGACTATGCCATCTCTATCTATGACAACGCTATGCAGCTGAAGAACAGGGTTCAGCTCGACTTCCTGCCAAAGAAACTCATCAGCGTGGACTTTATCAACTACGCTGACAAAGTATTTATGATTTACCAGTTCCAGCGTAAAGATGCGGTATACAGCTTCTGCGCTACCATGGATGGTACAGCTAATTTCACCGGCGCACCAATAATGGTTGACTCTACCCGTATCGGGTTTTATACCAAAGAAAACAAGGTATACTCTGTTGAGTACTCAGAAGACAAAAACCGGATCATGGTATACAAGATCAACCAGGATAAGGAAAATGACAACGTCTTCTATACCTTTCTTTACGACAGCGCTTTTAAGCTCATCAACAACAGCAGGGTTTCATTGCCCATGGAGACGAAGAAGTCTTTCCTGAGCAACTTCAGTGTTACCAACGATGGCGATCTTGTATTCAACAAGCTGGAACGTACCAGTAACAGAGACTATATCGTAAGTGGTAGCCTGATCATCAAACGTCCGGTTGTTGATTCCTTTGAACAAGTGCCTATGCAGTTTAAAACACAGCTGCTGGATGAAGTGAAATTGAAAGTGGATAACATTAACAAAACCATCCTGGTAACTTCCTTCTTCTATAAGCAGAAACGTGGTAATGTGGAAGGACTGTATGTCAGCAAGTTTGATAATGCCAAGCATCAGCAATTGTTTGAGAAAGAAGTGCCTTTTTCTCCTGAACTGAAAGCAAATGCTAAAGGACAGTCATCCACCAGCTCTGCCTTTAATGATTACTTCATCCGTAAGATTATCAATACCAAAGATGGCGGCTTCCTGGTAACGGCAGAATCGTTTTATACAACTTCCCGTTCTCAGCCCTGGAACCGCTGGAACTATATGTATGGTCCATATGGTATGTACACGCCCTACTATTATTCACCGTACTCACCATTCTACTACAATCCATGGTATAATAACTATAACTCCCAGGACCGTTACCACTACGATAACGTAGCGGTATTATCCCTCGATAATGAAGGTAACCTGTTATGGAGCAACTTTGTACATAAAACGCAGTATGAAGATGGCTCAGACCTGTTTACATCTTTTATGATGGTCAATATCGGCAGTGAATTGCGTTTCCTGTATAATGAGTCTGAAAGAAGAAATCAGATGATTGTAGACAGTGGCATATCCCCTGATGGTAAAAGCAGCCGTAAACCAACACTGCGTAACCTGGATAAAGGTTTCACCTGGATGCCCCGTTATGGTAAACAGATCGGTGCGCGTACCGTACTCATACCCTGCATCAACAGAAACTATATCTGCTTTGCTAAAGTAGATTTCTAAATAATCACCTTCATATTGGTATAAGATGGTAACACACGTTACCATCTTTTTTTTGCCCTTCCTGGTCATAAACGTCCTATCCTGTAATAATTCGTCACTGCATACGCAGTTGCTTGGAACTATACCGGTAAATAAGTATTTTCTCTGCTCGTTTAAATCTCGCTTATGCTAAGGAAATCCTATAGTATACTGTTGTTGCTGCTATCGGCAACTACAGTATGGGCCCAAACAGTGCCCTCTCCCAAAGAGCATTTTCGTTTTAATATCGGAGATGATTATCAGCTGGCTAATTATACACAGACAGCCGCTTATTTTCAGCAGCTTGCCGCTTCTGACCGTACTGCACTGGTAGATATCGGTATGACGGAGGAGGGCAGACATCAGTATATGATGATTGTATCCGCTCCGGAGAATATCAAGGCCCTACAGCAATATAAGGATATATCCCAGCGGCTGGCACGTGCTGAAGGCCTCACAGACGAATCGGCCAGGCAGCTGGCTGCCACTGGAAAAGCGGTAGTGTGGATCGATGGCGGGCTACATGCTACAGAGACCGTTGGTACACATCAGCTGATCGAAACCATGTACCAGCTGGTAACACGCACAGACCCCGAAACAATGCGCATTCTGCAAAATGATATTATCCTGTTAACGCACGCCAATCCCGACGGCCAGGAGCTGGTATCAGACTGGTACATGCGTACGACAGACCCGAAGAAAAGGGCAATGAATATTCCCAGATTATATGAGAAGTACGTAGGGCATGATAATAACAGGGACTTTTATATGATGAATATGAAAGAAAGCCAGAATATCAGTCGGCAGTTATTTGTTGAGTGGATCCCACAGATTATGTATAACCACCATCAGCGTGGACCAGCGGGTTCAGTACTGGCAGGTCCTCCTTACCGGGACCCCTTTAATCATATCTATGACCCATTACTCGTAACAAGTATAGATGCCGTAGGCGCTGCCATGAACAACAGGCTGAATGTTGAGAACAAGCCTGGTTATACGCAGAGAAACGGATCAACATTCTCTACATGGTGGAATGGAGGCTTGCGTACTACACCGTACTTCCATAATATGATCGGATTGCTGACAGAGATCATCGGCGGACCAACACCTGAAACCATACCATTAGTACCGGAAAGACTGATCCCTAATGGTGCAACACCTAATCCTGTAGTACCGCAGGAATGGCACTTCCGTCAGTCGATAGACTATTCTGTTTCGCTGAACTATGCCGTACTTGACTATGCAGCCCGTTACCGTACGGAGCTGTTATTTAATATCTATAAAATGGGTAAAAATGCAATTGCACGCGGTAGTGCTGATCACTGGACATTTTATCCGAGGTATATAGACTCTGTACGGATGGCATATAAAGCAGATAAGAAGACAGATTCTCTGAAGGAGAGAGAAACCGGTGGCAGTGAGTTCTCATTTGGAAGAGAAGATACAATTGCATCGAAATACTATGCACAGATATTCAACAATCCTGCCTATCGCGATGCACGCGCATACATCATACCTGCAGATCAACAGGATTTTCCCACAGCAGTAAAGTTTATCAATGCACTGAGCCGTTCAGGTATAGCCATTCACAAGGCAACAGCACCATTTACCGTAGCTGGTAAACAATACCCTGCAGGATCGTATGTTGTAAAGACAGCACAGGCTTTTCGTCCGCACGTACTGGATATGTTTGAACCGCAGGATCATCCGAATGATTTTCAGTATGCAGGCGGTCCTCCTATTCGTCCGTATGACGCGGCAGGGTGGACGCTGGCTTTCCAGATGGGCGTACAGTTTGACCGTATACTGACGGCTGTAGAAGGGCCCTTAACGCAATTACCTTACGGACAGATTGAATCGCCGCTGCCGGCTCGGCTACCGGTAGCAAAGAAAGGCTATTTGGTTGATGCCGCCGTTAATAATGCCTTCATCGCAATAAATGATCTGCTGAAAGCAGGCGTCAAAGTGTCCCGCACCAGTGATGGTACTTTCTATGTACCTACAGGTACCAAAGCCACAGCGATACTTACAAAGGCGGCCGCAGAACTGGGTATCCGGGTGCAGGCCGCAACACAGATGCCGGCACAGTTAAAAAGCATATCACCACTGCGTATAGGTATATGGAATACTTATGGAGGATCTATTCCTGCGGGATGGTTAAGCTGGTTGATGGAGCAATATCATTATTCATATAACATGCTTTATTCCCAGGAAGTAGACAAAGGTAATCTGCGTAAGAAGTATGATCTGCTCATTTTTGTAAACGGCGCTATCCCGGATACAGGCAAAGCTAAAAGAGCAGACAGCAAACTACCGAAGCCCGAAGAACTATCAGAAGAGTTCAGACCATGGCTCGGCAGGATCACTAAGGATACCTCTATTCCGCAGCTGAAGCAGTTTCTGCAAGCGGGAGGTAAAATAGTAACTATTGGTAACAGCACTAATCTGGCGTACCATCTGAAGTTACCGGTAGAAAACGCATTGATGGAACCTGATAAAAAGGGCGAACTAAAACCATTGCCGGGTACCAAATACTATATCCCCGGTAGTTTACTTACAGCCGCGCTGGATACGACAGCACCTGAGAACTGGGGAATGCGGGCCAGGAATGATGTATACTTTGACAGGAGTCCGGTGTTCAGGCTAACGCCTGCATCAGCAGGTATGGGTATCCGTAAGTTGATCTGGTTTGCCGATGCAGCACCGCTGCATAGTGGGTGGGCCTGGGGACAGCACTATCTGAAAGATGGCGTGGTTGCCTTTAGTGCGCCAATAGGTACTGGTACATTGTACGCATTTAGTACTGATATCATGTTCAGAGGCCAGTCGCACAGTACATTTAAATTACTCTTTAATCAATTATACAAATGAGAAGACTGATTATTTCGTTATTGGGGTGTTTGCCTATAATGGCTGCCGCACAGCAAGCCACTACATCTTCCGTCCGGCAGGTACCATCGCCCGTACAGCATTTCGGATTTAACATAGGAGACGATTATCAGCTTGCCACTTATACACAAACAGCCGATTACTTCAAGCAACTGGCTACATCCGACAGGGTAAAGCTGACAGATATAGGGCTGACCGAAGAAGGCAGACACCAGTACATGCTGGTCATTTCTTCCCCTGCCAACATCCGATTGCTGGATCAGTACAAGCAGACATCCCAACAGCTGGCCCGGGCAGAAGGTCTGACACCCGCGCAGGCAAAAGCGCTGGCAGATAAAGGGAAAGCAGTAGTATGGATAGATGGCGGCCTGCACGCCACAGAAGTTGTAGGTACACATCAGCTGATAGAAACTGCCTGGCAGCTGGTGAGTCGCAATGACCCGGAAACAATGCGTATACTTGATAATGTAATTGTGCTCATGACGCATGCTAATCCTGACGGACAAGAGCTAACCACCAACTGGTATATGCGTCACACTGATACCCTCAAGCGGTCAACAGATCAGTTGCCGGTATTATATCAGAAGTATATCGGTCATGATAATAATCGCGACTTCTATATCATGAATATGAAGGAAAGCGCCAATATGGGACGCCAGCTATTCCTGGAATGGATGCCGCAGATCATGTATAACCACCACCAGCGCGGGCCTGAAGGGTCTGTACTGGCAGGACCTCCTTACCGTGATCCTTTCAACTACTTCTTTGATCCTTTGATGATCACAGGTATTGACGCGCTGGGCGCTGCCATGTATAACAGGTTAAATGTTGAAGACAAACCCGGATATACGAGGCTCAATGGGTCCAGTTTCTCGACATGGTATAATGGCGGATTGCGTACCACCACGCAGTATCATAATATGATTGGCTTGCTGACGGAGATCATCGGTAATCCAACACCTGAAAAGATTCCAGTAGTGCCCCAGCGGCTTATTCCTAATGGTGCTACCCCTAATCCGGTACGGCCACAGGCAGACTGGCGTTTCAGAAGATCTATCGACTATTCTGTCTCACTGAATTATGCAGTGCTGGACTATGCCGCCCGCCATCGGGATGAGGTGTTATACAACATTTATAAGATGGGTAAGAATGCAATAGATAAAGGTAACAATGACACCTGGACATTATCACCCAGCCGGGCAGAAGCTATCACGACAGCTTATAAAAAAGATCAGCAGGATATGACCAGGGATGATGCTAATGATCCGCATGGATGGAACAGAAGGGGTAGTAATATTGATATACAGTATTATGATGCAGTGTATAAAGATCCGGCGCAGAGAGACCCGCGCGGTTATATTATACCGGCCGATCAGGCAGATTTTGCTACTGCTGTTAAGTATGTGAACGCGCTGATTAAAGCAGGTATAGCGGTGCAGAAGGCAAAGACGGCATTTACAGCAGGAGGTAAGCAATATCCTGCTCATTCCTACATTGTACGTACCAACCAGGCATTCCGGCCGCATGTACTGGATATGTTTGAACCACAGGATCATCCTAATGACTTCCAGTATCCAGGCGGCCCTCCGGTACGCCCCTATGACGCGGCAGGGTGGACACTGGCATTTCAGATGGGAGTACAGTTTGACCGTATGCTGGATGATTTCAGTGGTCCTTTTGAGCAGCTGCCTTATGGTGAGTTACAATCGCCGGAGGCATATACATTTTCTCCGGTGACTAAGGGAGGTTATCTGCTGAATACCCAGGTAAATAACGCCTTTATAGTAGTTAATGATCTCATGAAGGCGGGAATAAAGGTCTATAGGCTATCTAAAGGCACGGCTGCGGCTGCGCCGGGAACGTTCTATATACCGGCAGGCATGCAGGCTAACAACATCCTGAAAGCAGGAGCTGCCCAATGGGGTGTCGCGCCGGTGGCGGTGGCTAAGCAGCCGAAGGGTGTTGTTGAAGCTGCACCTTTGCGTATTGCCCTATGGGACAGTTACGGTGGTTCTATGCCTTCGGGCTGGGTTCGCTGGATCATGGAGCAATATCATTTTCCTTTCAGTCTTATTTATCCAAAGGATATAGATGGTGGCGGATTAAAGCAGCGGTTCGATGTTATTGTATTTGTAACGAGGGCTATTCCCGGAGAAGACGGAGCCAGGTCAGGTTACAGGCAATCACAGCCTGATCCTCAGCAGGTTCCGGAACAGTATCGTCATATGCTGGGAAGGATCACTAAAGATACTTCTATACCAAAACTCAAGGAGTTCCTGGAGGAGGGAGGTACGGTCATTACTATTGGTAGTAGTACAAACCTGGCTTATCACCTGGGATTACCGGTACACAATGCTTTGGCAGAGAAAGATAAAGACGGGAAGGAGCAGGCGTTACCAGCCGCCAAATATTTTGTACCAGGTAGTATACTGCAGGTATCGTTTGACAGTACAAGATCAGTTGCCTGGGGTATGCCGGGTACGGGGGATGTTAATTTTGATAACAGTCCTGTGTTTAGACTGGACAGTGATGCTGCGGCAAAGGGTGTACATCCGATTGCCTGGTTCACGACAGACAAGCCTTTGCGTAGCGGATGGGCCTGGGGACAGTCATATCTGAAAGACGGCGTAGCGGCATTTGAGGCATCAGTAGGCAAAGGGAAGCTGTATGCATTCGGTCCTGAAATAACTTTTCGGGCACAGTCGCATGGCACTTTTAAGTTATTGTTCAATGGGTTGTACGGAATGAAATAAACTATAAAAAGATAGATGAAAAAGTCCGCCTCATGTTATGTGGGGCGGTTTTTTTATTTTAGTACCTTAGAAGAATAACTAGCGTTCACATGGAAGAATTTTATGATGCCGCCTCTGAGAAATACAAGAAGTATTTACTGCAGGTAGTGTACAACGATGAGACTTATTACACCGTTTCCGGTGCTGATCTGTCAGACAATGAAGCAACAAGACTACTGACAGATGCTGACGGCAGAATCTGTCTGTATACGGATCTTCCTTCCCTGAGAAAAGGGATAGAAGAAGGTGTTGTTACTTTTGATACTTCTAATCTCCAGGCCTGGGGAAAAGATATCAACGAAACAGATACAGCCTATACCGGCTTTGATTTCTCCTCATTAAAATCGGAGCAGTTGCAGGCAGACGATGATCCGCTGTTGTACGAAATATACGGTGCCCTTGGAGTTGTAAAGGACTATGCCGAGCAGGAACAGTCTGCCGAGTTACTGACACTGCTGGATAGCCCGATTGTGAAAGAATACATTGAAATCTGCGCAGACCTCTTCCTTTGGTCGTCTGACACTGATTCCTTCAGGGAAGACTTTGATTTCGGTTCTTTTGAGCCGGTGTTGAAGCAGATCTACGCCCTGCTGGAACCCCGTCTGCGTGTTGTTTAACGGAAAGGGACATATTGAATTTTGCATACTACCGCATATCAGAAATTAACATCCGGTTTTTTTGATCGTCCTGATGTACTGACGATTGCCCGTGAATTGCTGGGGAAGATAATTGTGACCAGCTTTAACGGTGAACTTACGACTGCCCGTATTGTGGAGACAGAAGCTTATGCCGGTGTAACCGACAAGGCCTCCCATTCATACGGTGGCAGGCGTACTGCACGTACGGAGATTATGTACCGGGAAGCCGGTACCGCCTATGTCTATTTATGTTACGGTATTCATCAGCTGTTTAACATCGTTACTAACCAGGTTGATATTCCTCATGCGATTCTCATCCGTGGCGCGGAACCTTTAGCAGGCGTTCCTGTTATGCTGCACCGTACCGGCAAAAAAACTGCTGATTTTACGCTTACACGTGGGCCAGGCAACGTATCAAAAGCTTTGGGTATTACGCTGGAGCATACTGGTGAGACACTCTTTGGAGACGAGTTTTACATTGCTTCAGATGGCTATGTACCTGCATCAGCCGATATTATTGCTACTCCCAGAATAGGGGTGGACTATGCCGGCGCAGATGCACTGTTGCCCTACCGGTTTATTATACATAATAACAGGTACGTTAGTGGTAAGGTGATTAAAAAGTAAGTGGAATTAGCAGGAGCAGCAGGAATCAGCTATCTTTATATCTTTATTTTTTTTAAGATACAATCTCAATACCTATATCGTTATGCGCAGATTATTGCCTCTGATGGTAGTAATGTTATCTTGTCATGTAGTGTTCGCACAGGAAACGAACAGAGAGAAAGCTATTGCCAAAGCTACTGAAGCTATAAAATTGATGGATGATGGTAAACTAGCCGAATCCATCGAATTGCTAAATGAAGCCCGTAAGCTCGATCCGGACTTAAAGGATATCGTATACGAGCTGGCCCTGGCAAAGTACCAGCAAGGGAAATATGATGAAGCATTGAAAGATCTTAAGTACCTGGTCAAAGAGAAAGCTGCTAATGGCAGGGTATATGCCATGATGGGAAATGTGCTGGATGATATGGGTAAACCTGAAAAGGCAATCAGTACCTATGAAGATGGGTTGAAGAAGTTTCCTGGTGAAGGCGCATTATACGTAGAGAGAGGGGTGATGGAGCTGAAGAAAAACAATGAAGGAGCTGCGCTTGAGTACTTTGAAAAAGGAATCAGGAATGCACCTATGCATGCATCCAACTATTACAGGGCAGCTAAAATGTTTCTGGATTCTCAGCAGGAGGTATGGGGAATGATATATGGAGAGTTTTTTATGAACCTGGAGAGAGGGTCTAAACGTACGGAAGAGATGAGCAGGTTGCTATATTATACCTATAAAGGAGAGATAAAGTTTGAGTCCGATACTGCAGCAACTGTCAGCTTTGCAAGTAATGCACATACTATCACCCTGAATCCGGATCACCGTAAAAAGGATCAGACTGCAAACCTGGCTGCTCAGATGCTATCAGTAGTCAGCGGAGGTTCCTACGGTACTTCCATTTATCAGCCAACATTGACCCTGGCAGTCGCTGGTCAGAAGGCAATTAACCTGGCTACACTTAATACCATCCGTACAAAGTTCATTGATCTTTATCACCAGTTAGGGCATGATACCATTTATCCGATTGCCATCTTCAACTTTCAGAACAAGATAAAGGAGGCCGGTCATATGGAGGCTTATAACTATTGGTTATTGGGCCAGGGTGACGATGCTGCTTTAGGTGAATGGGTAGAGGAACATCGTCAGCAATGGAACGATTTTATGACATGGTTTAAAGAAAATAAGCTCGTTATTCCTGCAGATGAAGGATTCTCCCGGTTGAGTATGATGATCACAGGGGAAATATTAAAAGGCAAAGTGAAAATGGAATAATAGCAAACAGTTATACTAATAGCGTTTGAATTGCCGGAGCAGATATAGACTTTCTGTATGCCAATACATTGGCTGTAACGCTTCTCCGTACCATAAGTCATATACCATATCTTACATCTCACGAATGAAAAGAGAACTATGCCTTGTCCTGTCTGGTATTGCCCTGACCATCAGTATGTATGGTCTTACCGGGTGCAGCCAGCAGGAGACTCCCTCAGCCAAAGCCTACTTCAAGGGTACCGTCAGTCCTGAATTGAATCAACAGGTACTGGAAGGCAGGGTCAGGGAATTTTTCGACTGGTACACTACTAACGTGGACTCGCTGGTCAACATCCAGTTGGTGGATAACTCAGGAGTGGAAGACACCGGTCTGTACAAGGTTAACTTTGACAGTACCCGGGCGTATCTGGATATATTATCTGCATCAGGGCTATTTACCCATAACTATATTGACGATAAAGACGCCTATTTCCGTTTATGTGATAGTAAGATCCGGGAGGACAGCGTGCGGACAGCAACGCCCTACGGCTTTGATGCTGACCTGATCCTGCTGAGTCAGGAGTATGAAGAAGACATTACCAACTTCGATGAAGCGGTATTTTCCAATTATACAGAGACAGAAAACGGGGCTTCTATTGACGTCACGATTGTTTACACCCTGCGGATTGACTTTATCATCCAGGCTGACCGGTTGTTAATCGATAAGATAGACGTCGTTATGCCGGATGAGCATGATGCCGGCACCGCTTCGGAAGTAACAGGACATTAGGAAAAGTGGCATTGATAGGCAATAGTTGTTATTTAAGGCGTTGAAACTAAGTGTCTTATATTCTTTAAATGACAGGAAGTAAATAAAGCAGGTAGTCATCGCTTCAAATGGCAGGATATTGCTTTGATGGGCCTTGGCAAATGGCCGGTAGTCAAGCAGTCTGTTGTATAAAAGACCAGCCTCCATCTTTACAATTATCCCTATGGGGTAACCGGCTGTGTTTTTAAATGCCGAGTACGGACCTGAGAGATATTACTCTCCTGACGGAAAAGATGCCTTAAGTAACAAGGTATGCTGCTTAGATAAGTAGGTCAGATTTCCAGTGATCATATTAGAAGAAAATGAGGAGAAAGGCAATAATTATGTATGGTTTTCATAATATTTTGATTTTCTCCCGCTTTAAAATACCTTTGGAACGCTTTCAAAAGTTGAAAAGAGAAATCATATTGTGGTAAAGTTTTTCCGCTCAGGCAACCCCCTTACGGTAGTGTTGCTGTTGATGTATACACTCCTGGTAAAATTCTATTACCTGCTTCATCCGTCCTCTTATCTGGCGGACGGAAATGAGGGTCTGTTATATGACCTGCTTGTCGGTTGGATGAGTATGGTCTTTGGCAAAAGTCCTTTCTTTTTCACCTCACTGGCGGTGCTGATACTATTATTGCAGGCATTGCTGGTCACCAAGATTGTGAATCACCAGCGTCTGTTCTCCAGGCCGAACTATCTGCCGGCAATGGCGTATATGTTATTTACATCTCTGTATGAAGGCTGGAATCTGTTCTCGCCGGGGTTACTGGTGAACCTGGTAATGTTGTGGGTGATATCAAACATTACTCTTCTTTATACGCGTACATCGGCCAGGGATGTGGTATTTAATATCGGATTTGCCCTGGGAGTAAGCGGTTTGTTTTATTTCCCGGCCACCATCTTCTGCGTACTCTTATGGTTGAGCCTACTGATTATGCGCCCGTTCCGTCTGGCGGAATGGATTATTGCTTTACTTGGACTTGTATGTCCGATATACCTGCTCAGTACTTATCTCTTCCTGACCGACCAATGGGCATTATTTGCCAAAATACCACGTATTGGTCTGGAAGTACCTGTAATTGGTAACTACAAGGTCTGGGGAGCGATGGCAGTGAGTGTGTTCTTCTTTGTACTTGGCTGGTTATTGTTGCAACGTACCTTGAAGAAGATGCTGATTCAGGGGCGTAAGATCTGGAGTGTGCTGGCAGTATATGTGTTCATTGCAATGATGGTACCCTTCTTCAATATGCAGTTCTCTCCTGCATACTGGGTACTGGCTATATTACCGCTTTCCTTATTTGTGGCCAATGCTTACTGGTCGATTGTGAATAACACGGTAGCCAATGTTGTTCATGTCCTCACACTGGTCTATGTTATTGTTATGCAGTATTTCAGCAAAAATTAACGTCGTTACGATTGAATTGTTAAAACGGGATGAACGGCTATGGAAATGTGCGGACGGGTTAGTAATTTTGTACCCTTTCCGGTACTTTTGGTTAGTCTGCGGATCAACCTTGAATCGCCGGTAATCGGGATAGAGAAAAGTTTTAGACCGTAACATTCAATTATTTAAGCATGAAATTTGGTGTTGTCACCTTTCCAGGCTCTAACTGCGATCACGATGTGATTGATGCACTGCGCAATGACCTTGGGCAGGAAGTGATAGAGTTATGGCATAAGGATGCTGACCTGAGCCAATTCAGTACAGAAGATTGTATTGTGTTGCCGGGCGGTTTTTCTTACGGGGACTACCTGCGTTCAGGTGCTATTGCACGTTTCAGTCCGATGATGCAAAGTGTGATAGCTTTTGCCAATAAAGGTGGTAGGGTGTTGGGTGTGTGTAATGGTTTTCAGATTCTCTGTGAAGCAGGTCTGTTACCTGGAGCTTTGTTGCAGAATGAACATCAGCAGTTTGTATGTAAGAATGTATACCTGAAAAGCGAGAATACATCTGCATCCCTGACCAAAGACGTAGCTGGCCGTGCGTTAAAGATACCGGTGGCGCATGGCGAAGGGCGCTATTATGCTGACGATGCTACGCTGCAAAGTCTTTTTGCAAATAACCAGATACTTTTCCGCTATTGTGATGAATTTGGTAATATTGTAGATGATGCAAATCCAAACGGAGCAATGCGTAATATCGCAGGAATCTGCAACAAAGAGCGCAATGTATTCGGTCTGATGCCACACCCTGAGCGGGCTACTAACCTGGTATTGGGTAACACTGACGGACAGCTTATTTTTCAAAGCCTGATCAATAACAATTGATTGATAGAGTGACAAGCACTCCAACATTAAATATCAAGCCAACCAACCAGTTAAAAAAAAATCTAAGTATGAGAAAATTACTCACAGCAGTTATTCTGTTCGCTTTGCCACTGATGGCAAGCGCGCAGATCGAGAACCCGGTAAAATGGGATTTTACCGCTAAGAAGATTGATGCTACTACCTATGAACTGCACATGACAGCTACAGTAGAAGGGAAATGGCACCTGTATGCGCAGGATGCTGGTGAAGGTCCGGTTCCGACTACCTTCAAGCTGACTAAAAATCCGCTTGTAACACCAGTAGGTAAGATCCGTGAAGTAGGCAAACTGCATAAGGCATTTGACAAAAACTTCGATTCTGAGTTGAAATATTACGAGAACCAGGTTGATTTTGTACAGAAAGTAACCGTAAAAGGTAAAGCAGCTACAAAAGTAAAAGGTAGTGTAGAGTTCATGGTGTGCGATGACCACCAGTGTCTCCCTCCGAAAGAAGTAGAGTTTGCAATTAGTGTAGGAGGAAAATAAGTTATTCAATACATGATGGTCAACCGTCAGGTAAACATAAGTTATAAACGAGCTCCCATAGGAGCTCGTTTACTGTTTAAAATGGTTGAAAGTCTCTAAAGCCTATTATTTATATGAAGCATTTGCTTACGTTCATTCTCCTTCTCACTACTGTATTTGCCGTTAAAGCACAGGATAGTACTGCTACCGACCCGGTAGCAAAGTGGGAGTACACTGCAGAGAAGAAAGGAGAACAGGAATATATACTACATCTGAAAGGTAGCATTGAAAAAGACTGGAAGTTGTTTTCAACTACTATGAAAGATGATGAGCCTAACACGCGTGTAACGGTTGATAGCGCAGCTACCATTACCGGTATCACAGAAGAAGGTTCGCTGAAAAAAGCGCCTGAAGCATTATTCGACAATCTCGAAATCAAGTACTTTGAAAATCAGGTGACGCTGCAGGTAGCAGTGAAACTGAACGGGCCTGCAAAAAAGCTGGAAGGTGTCGTGAATTATATGGCGCTGAAAGGTGAAGAAGTAGTAGGGCCGGAAGAAGTGAAATTCCGTTTTAACATTGATGCATCCGGCAATATTGTCAATGTAGCAGCTGGATTGCAGGAATCTGCTTCCGGTGGACAGACACTGAAACGCGCAACTATTGACATGGCCAATCCACTGAGTAACTGTGGCGGGGAAGGAGAACCGGCAAAGACAAGTCTGTGGGGGTTGTTTATTCTCGGTGTAATAGGTGGTTTTATTGCGTTGCTGACACCATGTGTATTCCCAATGATTCCGCTGACTGTGTCTTTCTTTACAAAGAAATCGCAGGATAAGAAAACAGGTGTGATCAATGCAAGTATCTATGGCTTCTTTATCTTCCTGATTTATGTGTTACTGAGTGTGCCATTTCACCTGATGGATTCCCTGGATCCAGAGATACTGAATAATATATCCACCAATGTATGGTTAAACCTGATCTTCTTCGTGATCTTCATTGTGTTTGCCATTTCCTTCTTCGGATATTTTGAAATCACTTTACCAAGTGGACTCGCCAGTAAAGTAGATGCGAAAACAAGTGTAGGAGGTATGATTGGTATCTTCTTCATGGCGCTGACACTGGCACTGGTATCCTTCTCTTGTACGGGTCCTATCCTGGGATCGTTACTGGCAGGGTCGCTGTCTACCGATGGAGGAGCTATGCAGCTGACAGTAGGGATGGCAGGTTTTGGATTTGCACTGGCATTGCCATTCGCGTTGTTCGCCATGTTCCCTAACTTACTGAACTCGTTGCCTAAATCAGGTGGCTGGTTAACATCTGTGAAAGTTGTGTTAGGTTTCATCGAGATAGCAATGGCTATCAAATTCCTGTCTAATGCCGATCTGGTACAACACTGGGGATTAGTAAAACGTGAGGTGTTTTTTGCAGTATGGATCATCTGTGGATTCCTGATCGTATTATATCTGTTGGGTAAGATCCGTTTCCCGCATGATGCACCGCTGAAGAAAATCAGCACTACCCGTTGGGTACTGGCAGCTATTTTCCTGGCGATGACCATCTACCTGTTACCAGGCGTAACCAACACCAAATATGCAAACCGTAAACTGATCAGTGGTTTTCCGCCGCCGTTAAGTTATAGTATTTACAAGAATGCGGCTAAGGGTATAGAGGCGGATGTTATGAATGATTATGAGGCAGCGCTGAAACTTGCGAAAGCGCAGAATAAGCCGATTCTGATAGACTTCACTGGTTGGGCATGTGTAAACTGTCGTAAGATGGAAGAAAACGTATGGCCTGATAACAAAGTGAAGACGCTGATAGAAGAAGATTATATCCTGGTATCGCTGTATGTGGATGATAGGAAGTTATTGCCTGAAGATGAGCAATTCCTGTTTACTACTAATACAGGTCGTAAGAAGGAGATTAAATCTATTGGTGACAAATATGCTACCATGCAGACTGAGAACTTCGTGAATAACTCTCAGCCTTATTATGTGTTGATTAGTCCGGATGAGCAGCTACTGACAAAACCAGTAGGCTATACACCGGATGCAGGTGAGTATGCCAATTGGCTGAAGTGTGGTCTGGATGCATTTAAGAAGAATAAATAGTTAGTAAGTATATTTATTATAAGAGGGCTGTCTCGTAAGAGGCAGCCTTTTTTGTTAGTTGCCGGTTCTTGTCGGGAAAAGTTGTCCATTTCTTTCCTGGGGTTCAGATGATCAGCATAAATAGCTGCTGACAATCCCATTTTCCATGGTATATTTTTTATTCATTATATAAGCTGTTTCAGCGGGGTAAGATGGGTATTAGTCATCTTTCGGCTGAAACGGGGTTTATCTTTTAATCCATATAGGTATCAAGAGGTCACCAGAAGGTCACTTCGATATCCCGGGGATATTGAAGTGACCTTCTGGTGACCTCTTGGTGAAGGGATGGTATAAGACATTGATGGGGTTCAAATGGGTATTTAATGAACTGACAATGGTAGCATCCCGATCCGTTAGGGATAGTGAATGAATGAAGTGGCTTACGGTACACAAAAATGGCAGATTTGCCAAGCGTTCAGATAAGCCTTTTCGGCTATATTAGCATATGTGTTTTTGCTATTGTTAATCCAAAAATTATATCTACCACGATCTCTTTCAGGGAGATAAGACACAACATTTATTAAGCAGTATCAGCGAACCATTGAATTGCATGTTTGCCGTATTAGATGCGGCAGGGGGATGCTATTTGTTAATCTATTATTCAGGTAAATATGAATCGTGCAGACGATGTGTATGACGTCAGGGAATGGGCAAATCCCGGCGAACAGGGATTGTATTATTTTTTTGTCAGTGAAGGGAAAAGGGAAATTATTAAGGTGGTGCAATATGAATATGTCAGGCAGTTCAGGAACCGGCCGCTTTTTAATCTAGGTTTTGGTGACTATGACTATGAAAATGACCGCGTTACTGATAATGAAACATCTGATAATAATGATCATTATCGCGTTTTCAATACAGTGCTGCAGACAATCCCCAGGCTGTTTGAACAATTTAAAGACGGCGTGATAGTGGTAAGAGGCAGTGACAGCTCTCCTTCGTTTATTACAAAATGCAGGAATACCTGTAAAAGGAGATGTGATGATAGCAAATGTAAAAAGGCACACAGGAGAATTGGTATTTATAGCACATTTTTGAATAAGCACTTTGAGCAACTCAATCTTGAGTATTCTTTCTATGGTCTGGACGGGCTGGAAGATTGCAGTGCTACGGAGCCTTACGAAAAAGGCAAGAATTACAGAGGCGTAATCATTGAAAAAAGACTAAATTAGAACTATGAGTAAAACCGATAACATCAAAGATCCTTTATCACTTACAGAGGAAGATGTAAGAACTCTTCCCCGTGAGGAAGTTTTCAGACGGTTGATTGAAAAGCTTAAGGGCCGGGTGATCTTTCCAAGGGCCTCTGAGGATGCTAAGCGGATGGCAGATAATTTGGAGGCAACCTGGCCAGATTTCCCACACAGATAAATCCTGATATATTAAAAAAGACGGATCTGTTAAAGGCAGATCCGTCTTAATATTGACTATCACAGTTTAGAACTGATAGTTTACCAGATCGGTCATGGTCACTTTTTCCTGTTGGCCGTTCACCATATTTTTCACACTAACTACTCCTTCCTGGGCTTCGCTTTCACCCATTATGATCACATAAGGGATATTGCGCTTGTTAGCATACTTCATTTGCTTATCCATTTTAGCTGGTTCGTGAAACAGTTCAGCGGATATGCCTTTTGTACGTAGCTGCATCAGGAGTTTAAATGCAATGCCTGCAGTGTGCTGATCGAGGTTAAAGAACAGTACCTGGGTGCCTTGTTGTGCAGTGGCAGGGAACAGTTGCAGTTCTTCGAGCACATCATAGATACGGTCAACACCGAAGGATATACCAACACCAGATAATCCTGGCAGGCCGAAAAGACCGGTCAGGTCATCGTAGCGGCCACCGCCACCGATACTACCCATCTTAACGGAAGCAGGGGCTTTTACTTCTACGATCATCCCGGTGTAGTAGTTCAGTCCACGAGCCAGCGTTACATCAAGAATCGGCGTTGTTTTGAATGCTTCAGGTTGTGTGTGTAGTACGTATGATAATTCTTCAATGCCTTTGAGACCGGTTGGTGAGTCTTTAAACAGCACGCTTAATTGCTCCAATTTCTCTTCGTTGCTACCGCTGATATTAAGAAAGCTTTCGATTTTAGCAATTTCGTCTGTGCTGAGGCCGCGTTCCTGTAATTCGTCTTTTACACCGTCCATACCAATTTTATCGAGCTTATCGATGGATATGGTGATATCTGTTAAAAGCGCAGGTTGCCCTACAACGTCTGCAAGGGCTCCAAGTATTTTACGGTTATTGATACGTACCTCATATCCTTCCATACGAAGTTTGCTGAATACAGTATCGTAAATCAACAGCAATTCTATTTCATTCAACAGGGAGTTACTGCCTACAACGTCAGCGTCACACTGATAAAACTCGCGATAACGTCCTTTAGCAGGGCGATCTCCGCGCCATACCGGTTGCATTTGGTAACGTTTGAATGGCAGTGCCAGTTCATGTTGGTTCATCACGACATATCTTGCAAAAGGGATAGTAAGATCATAGCGGAGCGCTTTTTCACAGAGCAGGATACCGAGTTCACGGCTATCCTTTGCTTGTTGTGCACGTCCGAGGATGTCTCCATTATCAAGAATTTTGAATATCAGTTTATCTCCTTCTTCACCGTATTTACCAGTAAGCGTGTCCAGGTTTTCCATGGTAGGTGTTTCCAGCGGTTGGAATCCAAACAGCTCGAATGTTTCACGGATGGTCTGGAAAATGTATTGCCGCTTTCTGACTACAACGGGGCCGAAATCGCGGGTACCTTTTGGTATACTGGGTTTAATCATTATTATTCAGTTATGCTGATGAGTAATTATTTCTTACCTGCTACTATGTTTTCGCAGGCTTCAAAGATCATATTATAAACCGGTTGGAACAGTGCGTCATCATACCAGGGGTCAGGTACGGGCTGCTGATTATCCAGTAAAAGCTGGATTTTGGCTTTATCTGCATCTGTCCTGGCTTTGAGCAGTATGTCCCGGTAATTATTCAGGTCCATAGCAAAAATACGGTCAAAGCGGTCGAAATCGGCTACCTGAAATTGCCTGCCGCGCAGGCCAGAGATATCGATTCCGTGGCGGCGGGCTACTGTTACAGAGCGGCGGTCAGGAGGATCGCCTACGTGCCAGTTGCCGGTACCGGCTGAATCGACTTCCCAGTTCAGGCCCTGCTGAATGGCCAGGTGTCGTAAAATACCTTCTGCCAGGGGCGAGCGGCAAATGTTGCCCAGGCATACCATTAATATTTTCATAATTTCCGCAAACCTACAAGATTTTAACATTATTTTATCCTGCTGGCCCAAATCTTGAAATATAGTGTGTTAGCTGATATACGGCCAAAAATAGGTCTGATCAGATTTATGGAATCTGGAGATTTTTGCATCTATATAATAAGAATGGTTAATACTACACTTGCTTTTTTATGCGTATGTATCCGTATGATATTGTATAACATAGCTAAAGACAGGGTTGTATTTAACATGCCTTTAACAAGTTCCTGATTAATTAGATGTAGATTGAATATGAAAAAATGTGTGTATGCCGGACGTTTATAGAACCTGCCGTAGTGGCCGGTTTTGCGAGACAATCGAAGACATGCAATCGGATTTTTTTAACAATCCTCTAAAAGAACAGGTATTTATTTGGAAATATTTTTTTGTATACTTGTAATTCGCTAACAATGCTAATGCAAAAGGAAAGATCTGGAAACACGCGGACAGGGATGAATTATCGTTCGCTCGGGGAATTAATAAGAGGTTTATTTTTTGTGCTCTTTGGACTGTATGCAATATTTGCGCAGAAATATAACCTGGGTGAATTTCAAATTTCTCAAACTGTTCTAAATATTTTAGGCGGTGTACTAATTGCGTACGGCCTTTTCCGTGTATATAGAGGAGTAAGGTATCTATTTCATCAAAAGGACTAATAAGAGAGGAAGATATGTTTACCAGATTAATCAGGCATAGCGGGATAGCAACTATCCTGTTAGCAGCAGCAGCTTTACTGGCATCTTGCGGACAGGCCAACAAGTCCGGCGAAGAGCGGGATACGCCAACTTCAGGTACAATCAGAATCAGCGTGGATGAAACCTATCGCCCGTTGATGGAAGCAGAGATCAAGGTATTTGAATCTTTGTACAAGAAAGCGCATATCATAGCCGAGTATAAACCTGAAGCAGAGTGCTTCAAGGATCTGTTGTCAGACAGCTCACGACTGATTTTTGTTACAAGAGATTTCAACGAGGAAGAAAAAGCATATATCAAGGAGAAGAAGATAACGCCGCAGAGTCTTTTGTTGGCATGGGATGGAGTGGCGCTGATTGCTAACCGTAATAATCCGGATACGATCCTCACTATGGATCAGGTGCGGAAAATTATGGACGGGTCCGATTCCACAAAGAAACGTCAGATTGTATTCGATAACCAGAGTTCAAGTACAGTAAGATATGTCCGCGACTCAATCAATAAAGGAAAACCATTACCAGCTAATGTAATGGCTGCTAAAACTAATCCTGAAGTGGTTGATTATGTGGCTAAAATGAAAGATGCGATTGGTGTAATAGGGGTAAGCTGGATCTCTGATCCAAATGATTCTGCCTCTATAGAATTTACGAATAAAGTGGCAGTGGTTAAGGTGCGGGCAGATTATGGTTCAGAATTTGTAAAACCATATCAGGCATACATCGCTCTTGGTTCCTATCCGCTCAAACGTGGTTTATTCTTTTGTCTGAAGGAACCATACGGAGGACTGGGATCAGGGTTCGCCACTTTCCTGGGGAGTTATGAAGGACAGATGATTATTTCAAAATTCAGACTGTTCCCTGCAAGGTTGAATGTGGTATTCAGGGAAGCGAACATTAGGTAAAAAACTAACACAACTAAAATTTAAAACCGGATTGCTCATGAACAGACGGAAAAGTTTAATTGTTGCAATGCTGTGCGTCGCGAACGGCGCTATGGCTCAATCTGTGGAAGATGGATTGAAAGATCTGTACTATGGTAAGTACGAAACTGCCAAACAGAATCTGGAGAAGGTTATTGCAGCTAAACCTACAGAAGACAAAGCATATTATTATCTTGGTATTGCACAGTTAGGAATGCATGACGAAGCCGGTGCCGCTGCTACCTTTACAAAAGGACTGCAGGCAGTACCAACCTCTGCACTCCTGCAGGCAGGTATGGGTCGTTTGGATCTGATGAAAGGTGATGCAGCTGCTGCAAAACAGAAATTTGAAGCTGCCAGTACAGCTACAGAAGGCCGTGATGGCGACGTAGCACGCGCTATCGCTGATGCAAACAGCGAAATTAAAGGCGGCGACCGCGGGTATTCTCTGACAGTAATGGAAAAGTTACTGAACAATGAAGGCCGTAAGAAAAAACAGATGTACAATCCAATTGCTGCTGATTATATCGAACTGGGTGACGCTTACCGCTACCTGGGTGGTGAAAATGGTGGTAAAGCCATCACTTCCTACGATAAAGCACTGGAACTGGATCCAAACAACGCAGAAGCTGTGCTGAAACAAGGTCTCGTTAACTATAACGCGAAACTGTTACAGGACGCAGTAAATGACTGGACCAAGGCTACCAATATGGATCCTAACTATGCTCCTGCTTATTATGAACTGTATCAGTTCTATATCACTCCAACCAAAGCGCAGCTGTCTCTGGACAACGCAGCGAAATACCTGGAGAAATATATGGCAGCAGTAGGTGAAGGCGCTGGTAAACTGGAAAACGAGTATAACCTGGCAGCAATCTCTTTCTATAGAAAAGATTATGATGCAGCTATCAATAAAGCTAAATCTGTACTGCCTCAGACGACTGAGCTGAACAAAGGTAAATTTGTTCGCCTGCTGACTGATGCTTACCTGCAGAAAGGCGATACCGCTACTGGTAAACAAGTAATTGAAGAGTACGTAAAAACCGTTGGCGATGACAAACTGCAGGCTAACGACTATAAACTGCTGAGCGCTATCTATCAGCAACGTACTACAGATTCTTCCCAGACTGCGCTGAATGACTCTCTGGCAGGTCTATACCTGGAGAAATACGCACTGGCTGACACAGCAAAAGATGCTGAGAAATACAGAAGCGTAGCAGAGAACTTCAAACAGATGCACGATTTCAAACGTTCAGCTGAATGGTATGGTAAACTGGTAAATGAGTTTACAGATGAGCAGAATACTGGTAAAGTGCAGGATATGTTCTTCAAAGGTACCATGGAAATCTATGCACAGCAGTATGATGCAGCAGATTCTACCTGGGGTGCGTTTGCCGCTAAATATCCTAACAACGAGGCTTTAGGTATTTACTGGAGAGGCCGTGCTAATATGGCAAAAGATCCGGATGCAAAGCTGGGTGTGGCAGTTCCATATTTCGAGAAATTCTTTGAGATCAAAGGAGACGAGAAGATGAACAAGCCATCACAGCTGATGTTCCCCTATCAGTATATGATGATCTACTACTATAACAAAGAAGATCAGGCTAATATGAAGATCTGGATGGACAAAGTACTGTCTATCGATCCTAATAACGCAACTGTTAAGGCTATCCAGGAAAACCTGGAAAACAGGAAAGCGGCAGCTGCTGCTAAGCCAGCTCAGGGTAACAAGAAATAATTTACTCCGAACTCATACGAAAAAGCCTCCTGTCACCGACAGGAGGCTTTTTTATTGCCGGTTGGCGAAAAAAGATAATATTTTAATCCTTCATAAGATTTGATTTTTGCATTAGTTAGCCTATTTTTGCTCATTCGGAGAACTATTATATACAGGGAAGCTTATGTTTACAGACACAGTATTATTGTCAGCAACTACTCCTTTCAGCTACTTTCCAATCGTTATGCAGCTGGTGGCGGCGCTAGGCTTTGTGGGCGTAACAATGGTGGCTACGCACTTTTTAGGTCCAAAGCGCAAAACGAGCGACAAACTTGCTACCTTTGAAAGTGGTATCGAGCAAAAAGGTAATGCTAGACAGCCAGTAGCCATTAAGTATTTTCTTACCGCCATTTTATTTGTGCTTTTCGACGTAGAAGTAATCTTCTTTTATCCTTATGCGGTGAATTTCAGAGAACTTCAGTGGGAAGGCTTCTTAGCTATGCTTCTTTTTGTATCATTCTTCCTATGTGGTTTCATCTATATCCTGAAGAAAGGTGCGCTGAAATGGGAAGACTGATTTTTATATAAATTATTTGCAGAGAAGATTGCCGATGGCTGGCAATCCTGTGTGCGTTTAGGTCAAATCTGATTTTGGAAACTTTAAATCTGACATGGTATGGCACGTCCGGTTCAGTATAATGAAAAAGTGAAGACTGTAGCAGTACCTGAAGGGTACTCCGGTGAGGGTTTTTTTGCTACTACTTTCGACCAGGTGATCGGCCTGGCACGTAAGAATTCCATCTGGCCCCTGCCATTTGCTACCTCCTGCTGTGGTATCGAATTTATGGCAACCATGGCTTCTACCTACGATATGGCACGTTTTGGGTCTGAAAGAATGGCCTTTACGCCACGTCAATGTGATTTATTAATGGTGATGGGTACCATTTCCAAGAAAATGGGTCCCGTATTACGTCAGGTATACCTGCAGATGGCTGAGCCCCGTTGGGTGGTGGCTGTAGGCGCTTGTGCAAGCAGTGGTGGTGTATTTGATACATACTCCGTATTACAGGGTATTGACCAGGTAATTCCGGTAGATGTGTATGTACCAGGATGTCCTCCTCGCCCGGAAGCTATCATTGATGGTTTCATGCGTGTACAGGATCTGGTAGGTCAGGAAAGCCTGCGCCGCCGTCATAGTGACAAGTATAAGGAGTTGCTAAATTCTTACGGTATCCAGTAAGCAAGGGATCTATACAATAGGAAGGTCATATCCACGAAAAGTCAAATCTGAAATCGAAAATCTGAAATCGTAATGTCTTTGACAAACGACTATATAAAGCAAAGGTTAACAGAAAAGTTTGGTGAATCAATTAGCCAGGTGGAAGAATCCTTTGGGATGATGTCATTCACGGCACCCAAAGACCTGAACCTGAAAGTAATGCAGTTCCTTTACGACGAAGAGGAGCTGCAATTTCGTTTTTTAACGGACCTCACTGCAGTGCATTATCCGAATAGGGCAGGAGAGGAACTTGCGGTAGTATATCACCTGTATAATTTTAAAGAGCGGGTAAGGCTGCGTTTTAAAGTGTATACCAGTATTGAAGATACCCGCGTATTCACAGCCACCCGGCTGTATGAATCAGCCAACTGGATGGAAAGGGAAACATACGACTTCTTTGGGGTGAACTTTGTTGGGCATCCTAATCTGAAACGTATCCTGAACGTGGATGAAATGACTTATTTCCCCATGCGTAAGGAATTTCCGCTGGAAGATCAGACCCGTACAGACAAGGACGATGAAATGTTTGGTCGCGGCGGGCAAATTGGCATTTAAATAATTTATTCGTTTGAACATGTCAGAGCAACATATCACACTGCCGGAAGGCTCAATAGAACGGCAGACACAAACCCTTAACCTGGGACCTACCCACCCTGCTACACACGGGGTATTCCAGAATATCCTGGAAATAGATGGTGAGCGTATTGTGAGTTCCGAATCAACCGTAGGATATATACATCGTGCATTCGAGAAGATCGCAGAACGTCGTCCCTACTACCAGATCACTCCGCTGACAGACCGTCTGAACTATTGTTCAGCGCCTATCAATAACATGGGATGGCATATGACGGTAGAAAGACTGCTGGGCATTAAAACGCCTAAGCGTGTGGATTACCTGCGTATCATCATCATGGAACTGGCCCGTATTACTGACCACCTCATCTGTAACGGTGTGGTAGGTGTGGATAGCGGTGCCTTTACCGGCTTCCTCTACCTCATGAAATACCGTGAACTGGTATATGAGATCTATGAAGAAGTGTGCGGTTCACGCCTTACTACCAACATTGGCCGTGTTGGTGGTTTTGAAAGGAATTTCACTCCGGCAGCTTTTGAGAAAATTGAACGTTTCCTGAAAGAATATCCGGTAGCCCTGACAGAGTTCGAGACCCTGATGAACCGTAACCGTATCTTCATGGAAAGAACACAGGGTGTAGGACCTATCACTGCTGAAAGAGCCATGAATTATGGTTTTACAGGCCCTAACCTGCGTGCTGCCGGTGTAGATTATGATGTACGCGTGGCGCAACCTTATTGCTCTTACGAAGACTTTGAATTTAATATACCTGTGGGTACCACCGGCGATTGTTATGACCGTTTCCTGGTTCGTAACGCTGAAATGTGGGAGAGCCTGAGTATTATCCGCCAGGCTATGGACAAACTGAAGGACCTGCCTTCAGATGTATTCCATGCAGACGTACCTGCATACTACCTGCCTGAAAAGAGCGCTGTATACACCAAAATGGAAGCGCTTATTTACCACTTCAAGATCATAATGGGCGAATCTGATATCCTGCCGGGCGAACTATATAATCCGATAGAAGGCGCAAACGGTGAACTGGGATTCTATCTGATCAGCGATGGTGGCCGTAGTCCTTACAGACTGCACTTCCGCCGCCCATGTTTCATATACTATCAGGCTTACGGGGAACTGATCAAAGACGCTATGCTGAGTGATGCCGTAATCTGTATGAGTAGTTTGAATCTGATCGCAGGTGAACTGGATGCTTAATTTTTAATTTTTTCTTTCATAGTTATGTTTTCTGAAGAGAAGCTGAATAAAGTAAAAGAGATCATCGCCCGTTATCCGGCAGGGAAACAAAAAAGTGCCCTGATTCCGGTGCTGCATCTGGCACAGGAAGAATTTGGCGGATGGCTTAGTTCGGAGACCATGGATTACGTGGCTTCCCTACTGCAGATCAAGCCGATCGAAGTGTACGAGGTGGCTACCTTTTACTCGATGTTTAACCTGAAGCCTGTAGGCAAGTACGTATTTGAAGTATGCCAGACAGGCCCGTGCATGCTGCGTGGCTCAGACAACATCATTGACTATATTAAAAAGAAACTGGACATCAGCGTAGGTGAAACTACCAAAGATGGACTGTTCACCCTCAAGACAGTAGAATGCCTGGGCGCCTGTGGATATGCTCCGATGATGCAGCTGGGTAAACACTACCGGGAGCACCTTACCCCTGAAAAGGTAGATGCAATCATTGAGGAATGCAGGAGTAAAGCAAACTAAAACTTTGAATGACCGATAATATCGGTCTACAATTATAAAAAGTAAGATGGGACGCAAACTACTTTTTGACAAAGCGCACATAGAAGGTATCCGGTACTACGATGTATACCGTGCCAATGGAGGTTACGGATCGGCTGAAAAGGCGCTCAAAAGCATGAGCCCTGAACAGGTGCTGGACGAAGTAAAGAAAAGTGGACTGAGAGGTCGTGGTGGCGCCGGTTTCCCTACCGGTATGAAATGGAGCTTCATTGCAAAGCCGGAGGGCGTACCCCGTTATCTGGTATGTAATGCGGACGAATCTGAACCAGGTACGTTCAAAGATCGTTACCTGATGGAGTTTATCCCTCACCTGTTGATAGAAGGACTACTGATCTCCAGCTATACCCTTGGATGTAATTCCTGCTATATCTATATCCGTGGCGAATATGCATGGATTCCGGATATCCTGGAAGAAGCAATCGCTGATGCAAAGAAGAACGGCTGGCTGGGTAAAAATATCCAGGGTACCGGTTTTGATCTTGAAATATATGTACAACGCGGTGCCGGAGCTTATATCTGTGGTGAAGAAACTGCCCTGATCGAGTCCCTGGAAGGTAAGCGTGGTAACCCGCGTATCAAACCTCCATTCCCGGCTGTAAAAGGTCTGTGGGATTGTCCGACTGTTGTAAACAATGTGGAAACACTGGCTACCGTAGTGCCTATCCTGCGCATCGGTGGTGAAGAATACGCGAAATATGGTACCGGCAAATCAACAGGTACCAAGCTCATTTCTGCCTGTGGTAATATCAATAAACCAGGGGTGTATGAAATTGAGATGAATATCTCTGTAGAAGAGTTTATTTACTCTGATGAATACTGTGGTGGTATCCCTAACGGTAAACGCCTGAAAGCATGTATCCCGGGTGGTTCTTCCGTACCTATCCTGCCAGCCAACCTGTTGCTGAAAACAGCGAAAGGCGAGCCGCGTATGATGACGTATGAAAGTCTCTCCGACGGTGGCTTCGCTACAGGTACTATGCTGGGTTCAGGTGGTTTCATCGTATTGGACGAAGACCAGTGTATAGTTAAAAATACGCTGACATTTGCCCGTTTCTATCACCATGAGAGCTGCGGACAGTGCAGCCCATGCCGTGAAGGTACCGGTTGGATGAAACGCGTACTGCTGAACATCGAGAACGGTAAGGGCAAAATGAGTGATATAGACCTGCTGTGGGACATTCAGCGTAAAATAGAAGGTAACACCATCTGCCCATTGGGCGATGCTGCTGCGTGGCCGGTAGCTGCTGCTATCCGTCACTTCCGTGATGAGTTTGAATGGCATGTGCTGCATCCTGAAGAAGCGACTAAACGTAACTACGGACTGGCTCACTATGCAGATCCACTGGAAATAGCTGCTCCTGCTGCTGTATAAGAATCAATTTAAGCGATGCAAAATGGCTGAAGAAAAGAAACTCTTTAAGGTTAAGATCGATAATATCTCCGTGGAAGTGGAGCCGGGTACTACCATTCTGAATGCTGCCCGTAAAATAGGTGGGGATATCGTACCGCCTGCAATGTGCTACTACTCCAAACTGCAGGGTAGTGGTGGTAAATGCCGTACCTGCCTGGTGAAAGTATCCAAAGGATCAGACGCAGATCCACGTCCTATGCCTAAACTGGTCGCCAGCTGCCGTACTACTGTAATGGACGGTATGGAAGTGGCTAACATTACCTCTCCGGAAGTGCTCGATGCACGTAAAGGCGTGGTAGAATTTCTCCTGCTCAATCACCCGCTGGATTGTCCGGTATGTGATCAGGCCGGAGAATGTCACCTGCAGGATCTGAGCTACGAACATGGCGCAGACAGCACCCGTTACGAGTTTAAACGCCGTACTTTCGACAGAGTGGATATCGGCGATAAGATACAATTACACATGACCCGTTGCATTCTGTGCTACCGTTGTGTATTCACCGCTGACCAGTTAACTGAAAAGCGTGAACATGGTGTATTGGGTCGTGGAGAAGCTGCAGAAATTGGTACTTACATTCAGCAATCCCTGGACAATAACTTCATCGGTAATGTTATCGATGTATGTCCGGTAGGCGCGCTGACTGATAAAACCTTCCGTTTCAAGAACCGTGTATGGTTCCTGAAACCAGTAGATGCACACCGCGAATGCCATGATCCTAAATGTTGCGGTAAAACCGTACTCTGGATGCGTGGTGATGAGATCTTCCGCGTAACCGCCCGCAAGGATAAATATGGTGAAGTAGAAGAATGGATCTGTGATACCTGCCGTTTCGACAAGAAAGAAGCGAAAGACTGGATCATTGAAGGTCCGCGTCAGATAGAGCGTCAAAGCGTTATCTCTCAGGGCCACTATGTTGGTGTACACAAGCCGAAAGATCCCCTGGTAGATGTACTGGATGGCCGTCAGCCTAAATTGCTGCTGGATATTCATAACATCAGTGAGGTAAATAAACCGAACGTTGATCTGTCCAAGATTCAGGGTCCGGCGCATTCCGACGACTTTAACAAGAAATGATTCATTCGTAATTCGTAATCGATAATTCGTATTTGATGACTATAGACTGGTTCTTTATCCTGGAAAAACTGGTATTGATATCCGGTGTACTGGCCATATCACTGGTAGTAGCTATGTATTCTACATGGGGTGAAAGAAAAGTAGCTGGTATTATCCAGGACAGACTTGGCCCTAACAGGGCTGGTTTTATGGGATTGCTGCAACCGCTGGCGGATGGTGGTAAACTGTTCTTTAAAGAAGAGATCATCCCTGGTAATTCCAACCGTTTCCTGTTCATTCTTGGTCCTTCACTGGCTATGATTGTAGCCTGTATGACCAGTGCTGTAATTCCCTGGGGAGATACGCTGACCATTGCAGGTCACACTGTATCACTGCAGGTAGCTGATGTAAACATTGGTATACTGTATATTTTCGGTGTGGTGAGCTTAGGCGTGTATGGTATCATGCTGGGTGGATGGGCTTCCAATAATAAATATTCACTGCTGGCATCTATTCGTGCGGCTTCCCAGATCATCTCTTATGAACTGGCAATGGGTCTGTCATTGATAGCACTGCTGATGATGACCGGATCTTTAAGTCTGAAAGACATTGTTGAACAACAGCGTCATGATGGTTGGAATGTATTTTACCAGCCATTAGGTTTCCTGATCTTCCTCGTATGTTCTTTTGCTGAGTGTAACCGTACGCCATTTGACCTGGCAGAAGCTGAGAGTGAGCTGAATGGTGGATACCACCTTGAATACTCTTCAATGAAATTAGGTTTCTATTTGTTCGCGGAATATATCAACATGTTTATCAGCTCTGCGCTGATGGCTAGTCTGTACTTCGGTGGTTATTCCTTCCCTGGTATGGATAGTCTGGGATTGTCGCCAAACCTGGTAACAATTCTGGGAACGGCAGCATTGTTCGTAAAGATCATCTGCTTCCTGTTCTTCTTCATGTGGGTACGTTGGACAATTCCCAGATTCCGTTATGATCAGCTGATGCGTCTGGGTTGGAACATCATGATTCCACTGGCACTGGCTAATATGTTGATAACAGGTGCGATCGTACTGTACCGCAGTACACATTAATTAACGACTTTTTATAATAGCGTAATATGCAAGCTTTAACAAGTAGGGCAAAACAGGTAGACCGCAAACCGATGACCTTCATTGAGAAGATCTATTTGTGGAATATTATCAAGGGGATGTGGATCACCTTTAAGCATATCTGGAAAAGGAAAGAAACAGTGCGTTATCCGGAGCAGAAGCGTCCATTTAGCCCTGTGTTCCGTGGTCTGCACATCCTGAACAGGGATGCTGAAGGACGTGAGAATTGTACTGCATGTGGTTTGTGTGCAGTAGCTTGTCCTGCGGAAGCCATTACCATGGAAGCAGCAGAAAGAAAACCGGGTGAAGAGCACCTGTATCGTGAGGAGAAATATGCTGCCCGTTATGAAATCAACATGCTGCGTTGCATTTTCTGTGGTTTTTGTGAAGAGGCTTGTCCGAAAGATGCTATCTATCTGACAGAAACATTTGCACCTGCTAACTACAAACGCGAAGGTTTCATCTATGGTAAACCAGACCTGCTGATACCAGCGCCTGGAGAAAAGAAAAAAGCATAACATAAGACAGTCTAAGCAAAAAAATATAATAGTCATTTAGCAATGGGAATGAGTTTACAACAAATCGTTTTCGGGGTACTTTCTATCATCTCTATTATATCCGCATTGGGCGTGATATTGAGTAAGAACCCCGTTACCAGTGTTCTTTGCCTGATAGTAACCTTTTTCACCATAGCAGGGCACTACATTATGCTCAACGCGCAGTTTCTGGCAGTGGTGCATATAATAGTATATGCGGGCGCTATCATGGTATTGTTCCTCTTTGTGATCATGTTGATGAACCTGAACGCAGAAATAGAACCACAGAAGCGTAACTGGCTGAAATATGCCGGAGCTATCAGTGGCGGTGCACTGCTGCTGGTATTGCTGGGCGCTCTTCGTGAAGCCGAAGTAACTCCACTGCAATCCGGGTCAACCGAAATAGGTCTGATCTCCAACCTTGGTAAAACTTTATTCAATCAATACGTAGTTCCATTTGAAGTAAGCAGCATCCTGTTTCTGAGTGCAATGGTAGGTGCCGTTGTAATAGGAAAGAGGGAAGCGTAGACCCACAACATCTGTAAATCGTCATTGATCAATTTGTAATTCTTTAAAGATGCCTGTTCAATATTACATTTTCTTAAGCATAGCACTCTTTTGTATCGGGGTGATGGGTGTGCTGATGCGCAGAAATGCCATTATTATTTTCATGTGCGTGGAACTAATGCTGAATGCCGTTAACCTACTGCTCGTTGCCTTCTCTAAAATGTGGGCAGATGCTGGTAGAGTAGATGCCGGCGGTGCGCAGATCTTCGTATTCTTCATCATGGTGGTAGCCGCTGCGGAAGTTGCCGCCGGTCTGGCCATTATTGTGATGGTATACAGAAATTCACAGTCTGTGGACATTAATATCATGAACAGGCTGAAGAACTAACAGCTTGAATCGTAATTGTAAATCGTAATTAGTATTTGAATAGATGATACATCTAGTTTGGCTGGTACCATTTTTACCATTATTAGGATTCCTGGTGAATGGATTGGGAAGAAGATACCTCTCCAAATCACTGGCGGGTATAGTAGGAAGCGGAGCTGTGTTAGCTGCCTTTGTGATTAGCTTGCTGATTTTCCTGGAGGTGAAAACTCCCGGATTTCAGGCTCAGGTAGTACCGTTGTTTGATTTTATTTCTGCAGGCAGTCTGCACATTC
The DNA here is from genome assembly GCF_019492185.1 of Chitinophaga rhizophila. Classification (GTDB taxonomy): domain Bacteria; phylum Bacteroidota; class Bacteroidia; order Chitinophagales; family Chitinophagaceae; genus Chitinophaga; species Chitinophaga rhizophila. The sequence goes on along the minus strand of NZ_JAICCF010000002.1, from coordinate 1,327,304 downwards.
CTTTCGCATTCCAGGTAGACCAGCTGAGCGCTTTATTCCTGCTGATCATTACCGGTGTCGGTTCACTGATCCACATTTATTCCACTTCTTATATGCATGACGAAAGCAGTGAAGGTTTTGCGCGTTACTTCGCTTACCTGAACCTCTTCGTTTTCTCCATGCTGATTCTTGTACTGGGTGCTAACTATGTAATGATGTTTATCGGATGGGAAGGCGTAGGTCTCTGCTCTTACCTCCTGATCGGCTTCTGGTTCAAGAACACCAATTATAACAATGCTGCAAAGAAAGCATTTGTCATGAACCGTATCGGTGACCTTGGCTTCCTGCTGGGAATCTTTACCATGATTGTACACTTCGGCAGCGTTTCTTTCCCTGAAGTATTTGAAAGGGCTGCAGCACTGGGAGAAGGTAGCAAAGTGATTCCGGTAATTGCCATCCTGCTGTTTGTAGGTGCTGCCGGTAAATCTGCTCAGCTGCCTTTATACACCTGGTTACCTGATGCGATGGCGGGTCCGACTCCAGTATCTGCCCTGATCCATGCTGCTACGATGGTGACAGCTGGTATCTACATGATCGCACGCAGCAATATATTATATACACTTGCTCCAAGCATTCAGACAATTGTAGCAGTTATAGGTCTGGCTACTGCTGTACTTGCAGCAACAATTGCACTGAAACAGGACGATATTAAAAAAGTACTTGCTTATTCTACTGTCAGCCAGCTGGGATATATGTTCCTTGCCCTGGGCGTAGGCGCTTACACTACTGCCGTGTTTCACGTAATGACGCACGCGTTCTTTAAAGCATTACTATTCCTTGGTTCCGGTTCTGTTATACATGCAATGGGCGGTGAACAGAATATCAACAAGATGGGTGGACTGAAGAAATATATGCCGGTTACGCACGTCACTTTCCTGATCGGCTGTCTGGCTATCGCTGGTATCCCTGGTCTGTCAGGTTTCTTCTCAAAAGACGAAATCCTCGCTGAAACATTTATCTCTAATAAGCTGATGTATGCTATTGCGCTCATCACTGCGCTGATGACAGCATTCTATATGTTCCGCTTATACTATATCACTTTCTGTGGCAAATTCCGTGGTACACACGAGCAGGAACATCACCTGCACGAAAGTCCTGCGGCTATCACTATCCCGCTGATCATTCTGGCTGTACTTTCTGTAGTAGGCGGTTATATCGGTTTACCGGAAGTGCTGGGCCACAGTGTGCTGAAAGAGTACCTTGCTCCTGTATTTGCACCTTCTGCACCTTTTGTACATGCACATGAACACCTTTCTCATAATACAGAATGGCTGTTGATGGGATTAAGCTCCCTGCTGGTGATCATTACCATTTTCTTTGCACGTAGCTGGTACCGCAACTATGAAGATAATGGCGAACCACGCACAGGCATTGCAAAAGTGCTGGAAAACAAATGGTACGTAGATGAGTTATACGATGCTATCATAGTGAAACCCCTGATGATGCTGAGCCGTTTCTTTGAAGAGGCGATTGAAAAATCAGGTATAGATCGTTTGGTTAATGGCGTTGGTCGTGGAGTACACTGGGGTAGCCAGCAGGTAAGACTGCTGCAAAGCGGCCAGGTAGGTTTCTACATCTTTGCCATGGTAATAGGAATGGTAGTTTTATTTGTAATCGGCTTCCTGCTGAAATAGCTAACTACCTGCATCATCATTAAAAAAGGACAAGTTTAGATATAATTATGTTGACAGTATTACTCATATTGATTCCTTTAGTTGCGGGCCTGGTTACGTTTGGTCTGAAGGGGTCTGGCCCTAAAGCACTAGGGTTGGTAGCATCCCTGGCTTCGCTGGCAGTAACAATTGCTGCATTGTTCCAGTTCCGGACTGCTCCGGACACACTGCAGCTGACTGCAAACTGGATTCCTCAGTTGGGCGCACAGTTCAGCTTCGGAATGGACGGAATGGGCCTGATGCTTTGTCTGCTGACAGCCATCTCCTTTCTCCTGATATTTATTGTTATCTATAACAGAGATTACGAACGCCCTAACAGTTTCTATGGTCTGATGCTGTTGTCTCAGGCAGGTCTGGTAGGCGTATTCACCGCATACGACGCTTTGCTGTTCTACGTTTTCTGGGAACTGGCACTTATTCCGGTATATTTCCTTTGCTCTCTCTGGGGTGGTGAAAAACGTATTCCGGTTACATTTAAGTTCTTCGTATACACTTTCGCAGGTTCACTGCTGATGCTGGTAGGTCTGATTTATATCTACCTCCAGACACCAGACCATTCCTTCAGCTACGCCAGCTTTATCAGTGGCGCTGTTGCTCCGCAGGATCAGTCTTGGTTATTCTGGCTGTTCTTCGTAGCATTCGCTATCAAGATGCCGGTGTTTCCGTTCCATACCTGGCAGCCGGATACTTATGAGCAATCTCCTACACCTGTCACAATGGTACTCTCTGGCGTAATGGTGAAAATGGGCCTCTTCGGTGTCATCCGCTGGTTACTGCCCGTGTTACCGAAAGGCGCTTACATGTGGTCTGATGTAGCAATCGTATTGTCAATCATCGGCATCATATACGCATCCTGCATTGCCATTGTACAGTCAGATATCAAGAGGCTGATCGCGTACTCTTCCATCGCTCACATTGGTCTGATGAGCGCTGCTATCTTCACTAATAATGAGCAGAGTTTACAGGGTGTGATGGTACAGCTGTTTAACCACGGTATCAATATTATTGGTCTGTGGATTATCGTTGAGATCATTCAGAACCGTCTGAAGATCAAGAATCTGAATGAGATGGGCGGTATCGCACAGTATGCGCCTGGTATTGCTATCTTCCTTGTAATCATCAGTCTTGCCAATATTGCATTACCACTGACCAATGGATTCATTGGTGAGTTCCTGATGTTCAGTGGCCTGTTCCAATATAATGTTTGGTTCATGGCAGTAGCCGGGCTGGGTATCATCCTGGCGGCGGTATACACCCTGAATATGGTGCAGAAAGTTATCTTCGGACAGAGCAACGGCCTGACCGAAACGACTACTGATCTGAAAAGTAATGAGCTGCTGGTGCTGATCATCATTGTAGGTATGATCCTGGTATTTGGTTTCTATCCGAAACCAATGCTGGAACTCGTAAGCGGCACTACTGAATTGGTTAATAAGGTTTATTAAAAAGTTGTTCTTTCGTAACACAGGAATATGAATGCATTAATATCTACTGCTTTATCGGGCGTTGTAATGATGTTTGCGGGTTTACTAATCGGTAATAAGCAGCGCATAAAATTTGTAGCCATTGTTGTACTGCTGATCTGTTTCGCAGCCAACCTGGCAGAGTTGTCTACCATTCAAGCAGGTGAACGTACTTTATACGGCATGATCACTGTCAGCCATTTCAGCATCCTGTTCAATGCTATAGCGTTGGGTGCTACATTGATCTTCTTCTTACTTTCGGGCAGCGCCTTTGAAAAAGTAGGAGAGCACGTATCTGACTATTTCGCGCTGATCTTCTTTATCCTTGCCGGTATCACACTGGCTTCTACTTTCAGCAGCTTACTGATGCTTTTCCTGGCAATAGAGATTATTTCTATTCCACAGTATATACTGGCAGGTGCTGACAAGAAAACTCCCAAGAGCAGTGAAGCTTCCCTGAAGTACTTCCTGATGGGGGCATTCTCTACAGGCATACTGCTGATGGGTATTACCCTGATTTATGGCGCTACTGGAACCTTCAATATAGGCGAACTGGCGCTGGGTGCAGGTAAAGTAAATACGCTTGCACTTTGTGGCATTATCCTCATGGCTTTTGCATTATCATTTAAAGTATCAGCAGCTCCTTTCCATTTCTGGACGCCTGACGTATATGATGGTTCTCCTACCGTATTCACTTCCTTCATGGCGACTGTTGTAAAGGCGGGTGGTTTCATCGCTTTTATCAGGATCTTCCATAGCGCATTCGTTGGAGAAAGACTGACTGCCGACTGGCAAATGCTGCTGGCAATTATCACAGCCGCTACATTGATCATCGGTAACTTCACTGCTGTGTTCCAGCAAAGTGTAAAACGTATGCTGGCCTACTCCAGTATCGCACAGGCAGGTTTTATGCTGCTGGCAGTTATATCTATGAACACTTACGCAACTCAGGGTATTATACTGTATGCGGCAGCTTATAGCGTAGCTACTATCGGTATCTTTGCTGTGATGATCAAACTGAAGGACTTTACGTTTGACGGCTTTAATGGTCTGGCCCGTACACAACCAGTGCTGGCTATCACTACTACTATATTTGTATGTTCACTGGCTGGTATCCCGCTGACTGCCGGTTTCTTTGCTAAATACTTTGTACTGGCAGCTGCTATCCAACAAGGTAACTTGCTCTGGCTGGTTATTACTGCAGTGATCTGTGCCGCTATCAGTGCTTACTACTATTTCCGCGTCATCATTGCTATGTACTTCAAACAAGGTGAGGTGGAAACAGAAGAAATCACCGGAGGTTTTAAACTGATGCTGATCATTACCGCAGCAATAGTTATACTTCTGGGTATCTTCCCCGGACTGCTATTACAGTTTGTTTAAGATAAACAGAAATACCGGCCAATTGGCCGGTATTTTTTTTGGTGTGTTGGTGCTGCTTTTCAAACGATGTGGCGCTTAGTATGCTACCACAGAAGAAAGCGTTTTTTCCTGCTGCGTAATGCTGTTCAGTAAAGTCAGCTGATTGCGGGCCCGCAGGAGATTATGATGTTCATATTTTGCGCCGTAATAGCGGTCATTGTTAAAGTAATCTGTCAGGAAACGTATCGCCTGCATATACACCAGGAACTGTCCTGCATATACCAGATGCTCCTTCTCTATACTACTCAGTTCATCCCCCATCTCGCTAATATACCCCTGCACAATAGCTTTATAATAATCAGTACGTACACATACTTTACTCAGATCTGTTTCTTCTTCACTCACCGGACTCAGATAAGTACGCATCATATCGCCAAAGTCGCTGATAAAATAACCCGGCATTACTGTATCCAGATCAATAACACAAAGGCCTTCCCCTGCTGCGTTGAAAAGTACATTACTGATCTTCGTATCATGGTGCATTACCCGGATCTTAAAATCTGGATGTTGCTGAATGTCCTCAAAGATGGTCGTCAGTCGTTGATAACTGCGTACAGTGTCAATGTCTTCCCGGGCGGCTGAGATTCGCTCCTGATTACCCGCGGCTATAGCCTGCTCAAACTGTTGATAACGTAAAGTCAGGTTATGAAAGTCCGGCAACGGATATTGCATGGTTTGCACATCGATACCTGACAGCAGCCTGGTGAACCGGCCAAACTGTTTTGCTGCCTCATAGGCCAGCTGTATATCATTTACCACATCATGGCTATGCGAGTTCTCTACGAAAGGCTGCATACGGAAATACTCCCCTTCTGCAGTTATATACATCTCCTGTTTATTGATTGTTTGCACGGGCTGTACAAAGAAATAATCAGGGTGGTGCTGCTGCAGGTATTGGCCGATTGTAGTAATGTTCTGTGCAATTAAATCTGGCTTGCTAAATACCAGGTGATTGATTCGTTGCAGGATATAGTGACTGTCAGCTACAGACACTTTCCAGGTGGCATTGATAAGCCCACTGCCGAACGGCTGAATATGACATTCGGCCATTTCTAATCCATAAGCTGCTAGTATATCCTGCATGACTGGCTGATGAAATTGCGATGTTTCAAACATAACAATAAGAATTGAGAGTATGGCTGCACAAACGATTGCGCAAATTTTCTACCTGCCCGGGGCCATGACTAGCCGAGAATCAATTGTAAGCTGCTGATAGTCATCCTGCGGTAGTTTGCCGGATAATATATCCAGCAGTATTGCGGTAGCCTGCTGCCCCTGCTGATAGGGGTACTGCTCAACAGAAGCCATAGGAGGGAAGGCCATATAGCTACTTAGCGGCAGATTGGCATAACTGACAAAGCAGATATCCTTGTTAATCTGCAACCCTTGCTCCAGCGCGTACTGCACTGCATCCTGGGATACATAGTCATTAAATGCAACGATGGCGGTCACTTTCCGCTTATGGGATAGCAATTGCTGCATGGCCTGCCGGGTTCCTTCCCTGGTCAGATCAGTGGGCAGGTTAAGTGTAGCATCATATTTTAATCGTTGTTGCTGCATGGCTGTACGATAACCGGTGGTACGCTGTCTGCTGGCAATAAGCTTTTCAGGCCCATTGATCATACCAATTACCCGGTGCCCCTGTTGTAATAACAGCGCTACTGCCTGTACGGTGCCTGACTCCATATTGGCAGCAACATAATGTATGTGCTGCATGTCCGGAATACGGTCAAAAAACACAACTGGTATATTGTATTTACGCAGCATCTCAAAATGTGCATAATTCACGGTATTCTTAGCCAGTGAAACCAGCAGTCCATCTACCCGGTGATTTTTCATGATGCCGACAATCTTTTCCTCGCGTGTGGCATCATCATGCGACTGTCCCAGCAGCACCATATAATTGCTCTTATTGGCAGTATCTTCTATGCCACTGATAGCGGCAGAAAAGAAAGCCTCTGACAACTCAGGCAATACAATACCCAGTGTAAATGTTTTTTTCTGCTGAAAAAAAATAGCGGTCTGGTTAGGTTCATATTGTAGCTCCCTAGCCAGCGCCTGTACCTGTAGCCTGGTTTTCAGACCAATACGCGGATGATTATGCAACGCCCGGGATACAGTAGATGCGGACAGGTTCAGCTTTCTGGCAATTTCTTTTATAGTGGGAGGATTGGGCATCAGGCCATTTATATAATAAAAGTAGCGGAAAAAAACTTTTTATTAACTTTAAATCATGCAGTTCCGTGACACTTTTTCCCTCGCCTTTCGCTCTGTTAGCGGCAACCGTTTGCGCGCAGGGCTTACTATTGCTATCATCGGCTTTGGTATAATGGCCCTTGTTGGCATCTTTACCGCTATTGACAGCATGAAGAGCAGTATTTACAGCAGCTTTGCCAATATGGGAGCTAACAGCTTCAATATCCAGAGCCGTGCGCTGAAAATACGTATCGGCAGCGGCGGTGGCGCTACCAAAGGCAACAGGAAAACGAAGGTGAAAACATCTAATAGCAATATTCCCATTACCTATAGCCAGGCAATTGAGTTTAAACGCCGGTATGCCTTTCCAGCTACTGTAAGTGTATCAACAAATGCTACCGGTAACGCAACTGTATACAAGAATGACAAGAAGACGAATCCTAACGTCCGTGTCATTGGCGGGGATGAAAGTTATCTGCAGCTGTCTAATTATACCTTGAGGGAAGGCCGTAACCTCAACCAGCTGGATGTGGAATCTGGCAGGAACGTGGCACTGCTGGGAATGGACGTCGCAAAGAAATTGTTTGGCGATAACCTGAAGGGTATTATCAATAGCTCTATCCGGGTAGGTAATGTACGCTATCGTGTGGTAGGCGTGATGGCCCCTAAAGGCAACAGTGGGTTCATGAGTGCAGATAATGTGGTTATTACTACGGTGAATAATACACGCAGAATATTTGACCGTCCGAATGCCTCTTACAACCTCGGTATATCTGTAAAGGATATTACAAAAATGGAGGCTGCCATCGGAGAGGCTACGGGCCTTTTCAGGATCATCCGTCACCTGTCACTGGATGAAGAAGAGAATTTCTACATCAATAAAAGCGACAGTATTGCCGAGATGTTGTTCGGTACGCTCAGCTATGTCGTGTTTGCAGCAGTGCTGATTGGCGCTATCACACTCTTTGGTTCTGCTATCGGCCTGACCAATATCATGCTGGTATCGGTAGCTGAGCGCACACGCGAAATTGGTGTAACTAAAGCCCTGGGTGCAACCAGTAAGGTCATCAGGCAGCAATTTGTTTATGAGTCTATAATTATCAGCTTACTGGGCGGCATACTGGGTGTGATACTCGGCATGCTGGTAGGTAACCTGGTTTCATTGTTAACAGGATCAAGTTTCATTATTCCGTGGTTATGGATTACGACTGGGATATTTATCTGTGCAGCTGTAGGGCTAATATCAGGTATCTATCCGGCCATTAAGGCGTCACGTCTGGACCCGATAGTCGCATTGCGTTACGAATAATTAACAGGCTTGCGCCAACATCCATAATTCCATGGCTTTATTAGTAGTATTTGTTTCCATCCTGCTACTGGTTCTGCTGGTAGCCTATTTCCGGTTAAATACATTTATTGCATTCCTCGTTGTATGCCTCTTCATGGGACTGGCCCTCAATATGGTCAGGATGCCCGAAGAACGGATGTCTATCGGTGAGATCACCCAGTCCATACAAACCGGTATTGGTAAAACCCTCGGGTCGCTCGTTATCATCATCGTGTTTGGCAGCATGCTCGGTAAGCTGGTTGCTGAAAGCGGTGCAGCACAACGTATCGCAAACGGATTAATGCAGGTATTTGGCAGGAAGTATGTCCAGTGGTCCCTGATGCTCACCGGCTTTATCGTCGGTATCCCCCTGTTCTACAACATCGGGTTTGTATTAATGGTGCCACTCATATTTACCGTTGCTGCCCGCACCAAACTGCCGGCAGTATATCTGGGTATTCCTATGCTGGCATCATTATCAGTTACGCACGGCTATTTACCACCCCATCCTTCGCCTACTGCGTTGGTGGGTACCTTCCATGCAAATATGGGATTAACGCTGATTTACGGGCTTATAGTGGCCATTCCGGCCATTATTCTCGCAGGCCCGGTATTCAGTCGTTTCCTTAAAAAATATACCCAGGAACCGGCGCAATTGTTCACCGTCGCTCCCATGCCGGAAGATCAGCTTCCGTCTCTCAGTACCAGTATTGTGGCGGCCCTGCTGCCAGTATTGCTGCTGGCGGGTACTTCTCTGTTCAAACTGCAGGCACAACCCGATACCGGCCTATGGGAAATCGCTACCTGGCTCGGCGACCCGGTTATCGTCATGCTCTTAGCTGTACTGAATGGCGCATACCTGCTCGGCCTACGCCGCGGCATGCCTGTCAGAAAAGTCATGGGTATAATGGAAGACGCCATCCGCGACGTATCAGTTATTATACTTATTATAGGTGGTTCCGGTGCATTGACACAGATGCTGCTTGACAGCAAGGTAAGTGAGATCATCACTAACAGCCTCCAGGGCATGCATATGAATCCACTGGTATTAGCCTGGAGTATTTCAGCCTTGATACGGGTCAGCGTCGGCTCGGCTACTGTCGCCGGACTCACCACCGCTGGTATCGTTGCGCCCCTGGTAGTAGGTACCAGCGTACACCCCAGCCTGATGGTGCTGGCCACCGGCGCAGGCAGCCTCATGTTCTCTCATGTAAACGACGGCGGATTCTGGATGTTTAAAGAATACTTCAATTTGTCTGTGAAAGATACCTTCAGAACCTGGACCGTGATGGAGACAATCGTGTCTGTCGCAGGTCTGGTAGGATGCCTGATATTAAACCTTTTTATCTAATCTAAGTAAAACAGTGTTCTATGACACCAACGGAGAATTTTAACGCATTAGGATTGTCATTACCTCCCGCACCAGCTCCTCTGGGCGTTTACAAGCCATATCTTATTGATGGCAAATACCTCTACCTCTCAGGTCATGGTCCTGTTCAGGATGATAAAAGTCTGATCATTGGCCGTATCGGTGAATCGTTTGATATCGAGCAGGGTAAATTAGCTGCAAGACAGGTAGGCCTAACCATGCTATCAACCATCGTTACCAACCTGGGCAGCCTGGATAAGGTGAAACGCGTTATCAAAGTGCTGGGTATGGTGAACTGTACGCCTGACTTTGGCCGTCACCCTTATATTATCAACGGGGCCAGCGAACTGTTTGCGAAGGTATGGGGAGAAGAAAATGGCATAGGCGTGCGTAGCGCCGTAGGTATGGGCTCTTTGCCTGATAACATTCCTGTTGAGATAGAAGCGCTTTTTGAACTGCACTAATCAGTTAGCAGCACGCAGCACTAAGGAATTGGGAATACCGTGTTCAATGATATGCAAGCGCACAATTGTCCATAGTTATTCTGGCATATTCTATGCGTCTTAGTATTGACAAATTGTAGCTCATCAATTCACAACGCTTAATTCCTAATTCCTAATTGTTTTCCCATGCATTGGTACGAACTTCATAATATCAATACGATCGATACGCCCGCTGTCCTTGTTTATCCGGAGCGGATGCGAGAGAATATCCTGCTGCTGAAAAAGACGGTAGGGGACGTGCAGCGCCTGCGTCCGCACATCAAGACCAGTAAGATGGTAGAAGCTGTGCAACTCCTGCAGGCGGAAGGCATCAACAAGTTCAAGTGCGCTACCATTGCCGAAGCTGAGATGCTTGGTCTGGCAGGGGCAGCCGATGTCCTACTTGCCTATCAGCCCGTAGGACCCAAGATAGACCGGTTATTACAGGTAGTGGAGCAATACCCCGACACGAAATACGCCTGCCTGGTCGATAACAGCGCCTCCGCTATTACGATTGCTGCTGTATTCGCAGCTGCACAACGTACCCTTCCTGTTTACCTTGACCTGAACATAGGCATGAACAGAACGGGTATTGAACCTGGGCCGTATGACGATGTCAGAGACCTGTACCTGGAACTTCAACAGATACCCGGCATCAAAGCTGTTGGTCTGCATGCCTATGACGGCCATCTGCATGATACAACATTTGAATTGCGCAGGGAGAAATGTAACGCCGGTTTTGCACCGGTGTTGGCACTGGCAGCCGCTATTGCAGATGCCGGCACGCCAGCTCCGCTGATTGTAGCTGGCGGTACGCCCACATACGAAATCTATGCGGAACACGCTGGTGTAGAATGCAGCCCGGGTACGTTTATCTTCCAGGACTGGGGATATAAAGAACAGCACCCTGAACAACTCTTTGACTTCGCCGCTGTTGTCATTACCAGGGTGATCTCCGTTATCGATGGGAAACATGTCTGTGTTGATCTGGGACATAAGTCCGTCGCTTCTGAAAATCCACAGCCACGTATCCACTTCCTGAATGCACCCGACGCCGAACCGCAGGGCCACAGCGAAGAACACCTGGTAGTCAAAGTACCTGACACAGCCTCCTATCCCGTAGGTACCGTGTTGTATGGTATTCCTACTCATATTTGTCCGACGGTTGCCTTATACGAACGTGCCGGCGTTGTTGAAAACAACAACTGCGTAGCATGGTGGAAAGTAGTAGCCAGAGACAGGAAGATCATGATCTAACTTATCAAAATAATACTCACATGTTTATTGTAGACGCGCATCTTGACCTGAGCATGAATGCAATGGAATGGAACAGGAACCTGCGGTTACCGGTTAACGACATCAGGAAGCGCGAAGAAGGAATGACTGATAAACCTGACCGTGCTAAAGGCGTGGTATCTTTCCCGCAGCTCAGGGAAGGCAATATCGGTCTGGTAGTCGCTACGCAGATCGCAAGATTTGTAGCGCCTGACAATCCCCTGCCAGGCTGGTTCTCGCCTGAACAGGCATGGGCCCAGACCCAGGGGCAGCTGGCCTGGTACAATGCTATGGAAGATGCCGGGGAAATGACCCGGATTACCAACCTGGCTGCACTTGAGCAACACCTCGCTTTGTGGAATGACGGCACGCCAAACACCGGCAAGCCTATTGGCTATATACTAAGTCTTGAAGGCGCTGACTCTATCGTTGACCTCGGGTACCTGCAACGTGCCTATGATAATGGGCTGCGCGCCATAGGTCCCGCTCACTATGGCCCGGGGCGTTATGCTCAGGGCACTGATGCAACAGGCTTCATGGGAGAAAAAGGACAAGCGCTGCTCAGGGAAATGGAAAGGCTGAATATCATTCTCGATGCTACTCACCTGTGTGATGACAGCTTCTGGGAGGCTATGGATCACTTCCACGGACCTGTATGGGCCAGTCACAATAATGTACGTGCCCTGGTCAACCATAACCGGCAGTTCTCTGATGAACAACTGAAAGAACTGATCAGCCGCGGCGCTGTTATAGGTGGCGCAATGGATGCCTGGATGATGGTGCCGGGATGGGTAAGAGGCGTTTCCCAGCCTGAGCCAATGGGCGCTTCGCTGGACGTTCTGGTAGATCACATGGACCATATCTGCCAGCTGGCAGGTAATGCACGCCATGTAGGTATCGGCTCTGACCTGGATGGTGCTTTCGGTAAAGAGCAATGTCCTTATGATCTTGAAACAATTGCCGATCTGCAAAAGATCCCTGCATTGTTTGCCAAACGTGGATATACTGCTGAAGATATTGACAATATTATGCACGGGAACTGGTTAAGGTTCCTGCGTAAAGCCTGGAGCTGAAGCTAATAAAACAACTGCGACAGTACATTGGTTCTGTCATCATTCACTGGTTTCAGCTCCAGGAAGCCAGTGAATTGTTCCGGCGTAAGGGTATGCTTCAATTTTCGCTGAAAGCCCGTATTATACCCCTTTAACTTCGTTGCATACACCTTCGGGTTACTATCGATCAACGGCAGTATAGTTGACCGCTGCTGCAGGAAATTAGTCACCGCGTCCAGTATTTTAGGTTGCTGCGCCTCCGTCAGCGATAACGCATTTTTAAGTTTGCTGGTAATAGCATTTGCATTGCCCTCTATATTTGAAAGTGGAGCCTGCTTGAATTGTGCATGGCTTATGGTGGGTGTAACAACCACTCCGGCGCATATTAACAATGTGTACAGTAGGATATTTTTCATGTGTGTGGATTGTGCTTATTAAGGTAAGATATTTACCGCATCCCCCCTGGCATTAATTACGTACATCTTATCATAATCCCGGAAGTATATGCCCGTTTCACCTGCTACTACACGTTGTCTGCACTGTCTCGTGTGGCTTTTATTCTGCTTCTTTTTCTTAGGGATGGCATCTGCCTGTACCAAAGCCGGCTACACTGGCAGGAACGCCACCCATGATAGTACCACCAGTATCCCCATGCCCGACACCACAGGGCACCTTCCCGGCGATCCCCCCCAACCTTTACCTGCAATGGAATTACTGAATGAGCACTACGGAGATGATCCGCAGCAGGTGATGGATATTTACCTGCCTGCCGGACGGTCTGCTGCCACTACCCGTATGATGGTATTTATTCATGGTGGGGGATGGATGGGCAGTGATAAAAGAGACTTTACGCCGCATATAGATAACATGAAAAACCGGGATGCCAAGTATGCTTATGTCAATTTGAACTACCGCCTGGTACAGGGTAGCAAACATACATTTCCGGCCGCTGAAGAAGATATTAACAGGGCAATGGAATTTCTATGGAGAAAAGCCGACTCCTTTCATATCTCACGTGCTGCAGGCCTGATAGGTAACAGTGCAGGTGCTCATCTGGCTGCCCTGCAGGCTTGTAAACATAATAGTGATGGATATATAAAAGCGGCTGTCTGCCTGCTGGGCGTATATGATATGAAGCGCTTTTATGAGGATGGAAGTGCCGGTGTACCCCAGCTCTCAATAGCAGTACTGGGTGGTACGCCAGACCAGCTGCCGGCATTATATCGGTCTTCCAGCCCGCTGTTCTATGTAGCTGGAAATACACCGCCTGTCATGCTGATTCACGGTACAGAAGATACCCTCGCACGTTATTCACAGGCGGTTGCGATGGACAGCGCCCTGAAGAAACATGGCGTTATTCACGAGTTATATACCTTCAAAGGCGGCCATGTCATATCAGCTGATAAGATCAATGATGCCGCAGAGAAGATGTTTAAGTTTATAGCAAAGTATACGAAGTAAAGGAGCTGCTGTTATGCAGGTTATCGCATTAACAGTTTAACCGGCCTGATAACCTCGCTGGAGTTCTTGTCCAGTGTAATGTACTCAGCTTCTATCGTATTGTTATTCAGCCATTTCATCTGACCAGGACCCCATTTGTCAAATGTCACATCTCCTACAGCAGTTAGTTTATTGTTGCTATAAGAAAACAGCTGCAGGCCATTGTTATTGAAATTGGCAAACAGGTCTACAGAGCCGCATACAATGTATTTCCGGTCCGGAGATACGACAGGTGTGCCCCAAACATGGGTCATAGTACCATCTACAGCATTGACCAGTACACAGTCATTTGACTCATAGTAATTTCCCATCACCAGGTATTGCTGAATCTCAGGTACGTAGCGGGAGTAAAAGTAAAGGGCATAGTCCTCGCCATTATCTACGCGGTTATTCACAAGCCTTGCTTGCTGTCCGTTCGTAAGCGAGAATATCAGGGTATCTCCGTTGCGGCGTACGCGGTTACGGTCAACTGCAATCTCCTGAGCGTCTGTAGTATCATTTTCAGGCGCTTCCTGTTTCTTAAAAGAGGATGCAGCCAGCGGTAGTATGGTAAACTGTTTATTGCCTACGCTGAAGGTATCTGTATTGGCAGACACTTTACCTGTAGTCGCAGGTTCTTCTATATGCGCAGTATCCTGGGTAGTATCGCTTATGGCGGTTGCATCATTGCAGGCAATGAGTATGCCTGCTACGAATAATAGAGATATGTACGTTTTCATAGATATTACAAATATAGTAACATCAAAAAAAAATCCCGCCTCATTTTGACATGAGACGGGACTTTTTGAAGAATATATAGTCTTATTCAGCTACAACTTCAAATTCCAGTTCAGCTTCGTTGCCTTTACCGAAATCCAGTTTCGCTTTGTAAGTGCCTAATTCTTTAACATCATCCAGGATGTGGATGCGGCGACGATCGATTTCGTAACCTTTCTGCTCTTTAATAGCACGTGCAATCTGCACACCAGTTACGCTACCGAAAATCTTACCGGAAGTACCGGTTTTAGCGCCAATTTTAACGGGACCTGCCTTCAGCACTTCCACCACTTTGGCGATTTCAGCCAACATTTTCTCTTCTTTCACTTTCTGCACTTTCAGGCGCTCCTGGAGTTGCTTCAGGTTGGAAGGGCTAGCTTCTACCGCAAATTTCTGCGGGATCAGAAAGTTCCTGGCATAACCGTTTTTCACGGTAGCCAGCTCATTTTTCTGGCCCAGGTTATCTACGTCTTGTATTAAGATTACTTGCATTGTTAATTAGTTTTAAGGACCTTTAATTACCCGGCTCACACCGGAAACCTAGGTGGTTTGTTTATTTTAAAAGGTCAGTAACGTAAGGTAACAAAGCCATTTGACGGGCTTTCTTAATCGCCTGCGCTACTTTACGCTGGAATTTCAGAGAGTTACCGGTAATACGACGAGGTAACATTTTACCTTGATCGTTCAGGAATTTCTTCAGGAACTCAGCGTCTTTGTAATCCACATACCGAATGCCTAACTTCTTGAAACGGCAATATTTCTTTGCACGCTTCTCAGTCTTTACGGCCGTTAAATACTTGATTTCTTGTTTTACTGCCATAATTTTAAGCTTCTACGGTTTTAGAATCAGCGTTTACGCCATTTCTCTTACGGTTGTTGTACTGAACAGCATATTTGTCCAATGCTGTCATCATGTGACGCAGTACATTTTCATCACGGTTCAGCTGAATTTTCAGCTTCTCATTGAGGTCGGATGGCGCGCTATATTCCAGAACCAGGTACATGCCCGTGGTTTTCTTCTGGATAGGGTACGCCAGTGATCTTAATCCCCAGGGATTTTCGTGCGTTACTTCTCCGCCATTATCTTTAATCAGATCGGCGAATTTTTTCTGAGCAGCTTTGTAGTCTTCCTCAGACAGCACAGGGGTAAAGATCACCATCAATTCGTAGTTCATAATTTCCCTGTTTTAAATTGTTTGAAAAAATTAGGAGTGCAAAGATACTTAAATTGCTGACAACAGCAAATAAAAAGGCCGCTCCTTATAGAATAGAGCGGCCGGGGTCTAACGGCTTTTTCAAAAAGATCAGTGGCTAACGACTATCTTACTCACCTGGGTACCCTCCCTGCTCTGTACACGAAGAATATATATACCGCTGGTTAAATTACTGATATCCAATGATCTGAGGTTTCTTCCCCTGTCCAGGATCAGCTGCTTCTGATACCTGATATGACCCTGCATATCAACAAGTTGCATCACTGCAGGCCCGCCTTTCTCCATATCCAGCCATATTTGTAACTGACGACCGAATATACACCAGAACAGCTTCTGCAAAAGATCCCTCACTGTTACAATAACCCGCTGATTCTCACTGTAACTTACACTGCCATCCAGACTAGTGATCTTCAATCTGTAGTAAGACACTCCCAACCATGGACGGGTATCATGGGCCTCATAACTTACCGGCTGCGAAGTAGTGCCCCGCGCAACCACCGTATCTACGGATTCAAATTGTGATTGGTTTCTGGACCGCTGAATCACATAATTCCTGATATTCAGCTCATAAGGCGCGCTCCATGTCAGCTTCACATCTCCTGTATCAACCACTGCCTCAAATTCCAGCTCAGCAGGACGGGCCAGTATACGCAGATTATAATTAGTCTGCACCGGATAGTGATCTGTCGTAGTCGTACTGTAACTATTTACCAGCGACTCCACTTCTCTCCATATCCTTGCCGACCCCGGCAGATAACTCAGCGCCATCTCATCCGAGATCAGTACATTGTCTATCACCGTATTATATGAAACCGTCGATTTCTCTCCCCGCAAACTCAATGGCAGCGTAACCGGTTTATAATGCGCACTGTCGTTTATAAAATCAATATATGACGTGGTCGTGTCCGGCGCCAGCTCTGTAGTAATCGTCTTGTCAAATGCATCATTGAAATCGCCCAGCACAATCAGATTGGCCGTTGGATACTGCGCATCCAGCGAGTCTTTTAATTCCAACGCGCCGTTCCTGCGCCTGTTCCATGACTCAATCTTATCCGCCGCATTACCGGTATTCGCCTTCGCATGCAACAATACAAACCTGATCAGGGCGCTGTCATTATTCAGCTTAGCTTTCGCTTCCAGCAGGAAAGGGAACCTTCCTGATGACCAATGATAGTAGGCATTACTGCTACCACCCTGACGTAATACGCCATAAGACCGTATACTTCTGATGACAGACGTTTTATACAGGAACGCCAGCTTCTGAGCTGTTACGTAATCCACATCTTTAATACTGTCGGCATAAGAGCCAAAATCAGCAATTACATAACTATAGCCTGGCAACTGGTTCGCCACCGCTCTGAAACGGGCTGTATCCACCACCTCTGCCAGGGCATAAATATCCGCATCCATCCTCTTTAGCAAAGTAGCTACATTGGCCTGCTGCAGATCGTCATTCGCAGGGTTCTGTACCGGACTGCCAAACCATTCAATATTCCAGTTCACCACTTTCAATGAACGTAAGGAAGTGCCAGAAAGTCCGATGGACTGGAATGTCAGACTGTCGGCCGAGAAAGTGATCGCTCCGGAATAGCTCTGATCTGCACTGGCAGGCTGGAACTTCACCCATACGGTCTTCAAACCATTATTAAGCGCTGCCTGCTGATAGGTCAGTGTCTTGCCAAAAGAACCAGCGCTATCTGTAGCTATGGTGAAATTGCCGGATACATTCACTGTCAGCGCACCAGTAAAGTCATTGGCCTGGAACGTAAACGGCAGCGGTGCAGACATCTGTCCTGCCGGCACATAGTCAAAGTCTATACTGGTAGCAGAAAGATCCAGCGATGGCTGAGGGGCAGCCGTGCTATTGACAACAGAAACATCGTCAATCGTCCAGCGGGCAGCCCCTGCTGATGGAGAAGAAGTATACACAAAAGCCAGGTATACACCCGGTTGTTTAAAGGCTGCCAGGTTGATACTGTCAGACAGTATCCAGGAGTCAGACAACAATGCCGGGAAACGGCCATTTACAGCTGTCCAGGTGGCCGTATTCGGATTGCTGACGCCATCATAGTTGGTCGATACCCTGAGTTGAAGAGAAGGGCCTGAAAATGCCGTACGGCTATAGAAATTCAGCAAAGGATAGTCAAAGCCGGAGAAATCAAAAGCAGGCGAGATCAACCAGTCCTCATTGGCAATAGCTCCGCCACTGTAACCATTGATCTGTACACCATTGCTGCTTCTGCCAAACGTAGTGCAATCCCATTGTTGTGCGCCTGTAACGCTATATTGTCTGAAGCCGCCGGTAATATTACCTGCAGCGCAAACATTAAAGTCAAAGGTCAGTTGCTGGGAACCGGTAGTGAACGACCACGCGCTGGTGTCTGTAAGTCCGCCGTAGGCATTATCACTAAGATCCAGTACAGCGCCTGGTTCAATAGTAATATAATACTGCTGCTGCGGTTGCAGGCCTGTTCCGACAGTTACATTACGCCCATTGAAATAGACAATTGAGCTGTCAGCCGGAATAGCCAGCACATTACCAGTCGTGCGGTTGTGGATAACTATCCGTCCGGTACCCGCTTTGACAGATTCTGAGAAAGTCGCTACTGGCTGTGCTGCCGGAGCAACGTTAATTGACCGGTTTGCCGGTGAGAGGCTGTCAAGGGCAGGCGGAGTAACATCTGCGCTGCCACTGCCCACACTGATATTATCGACAGCAAAAGAAGGACGGGAGCCGCCTCCGCTAATCTGCCTGTTTACCCAACGTAATTGTACAAGGGGTTGATTATCACAATCCGCTGGCAGTACCAGCGTACGACGTGCAGAATCCAGCGGAGCTGTAACGCCCGAACCGGTCTGCTGTGTGGTTCCGTTCTGATATGCTATGCCGGTGATATCGGTAAAATTGCCGGTAGCACCCACGCGATATTGTAAGGTTACTTCATTGATACGCGTATTAGATGCGCCATCATATGGATTACGCAGCGTCATGACATCGTACTGTACCGCAACGTTGGTTTGTCCGCTGGTGCTGACTGCCAGTACCAGGCTGTTGTCTGCGCTGCCACTGTTCAGGAATCCCAGCTTTCCGCTGTAATTGTACACGCCGTTGGCTGTGCTGGATGCACTACCAGTGGCCAGGGCCTTGTCAGCGGCGGGTGGCAGTATATTAAAATTACCGGAAGGAGAACCGGTAAGTGTCCAGCCCTGCCATCCATCAGGATAGGTAGTCGATGTGGATAACAGGCTGGCAAAAGACTGCTGGTAAGGCAATGGTTGTGCTGCTGGCTGCGTCTGTGCATGCGCACCAGCAAAACAGGCCATAGCAAGGGCAATGAGTAGATTTCTTTTCATGCAAAATGAGGTTTAGAAAGAAAGGTGTCGGGTAAAACATTTGGTTCTCAACAATCACCGGGGTCTGGAAACTTAAATCTACAACATTTGTGTTATAATCTGACGGCGGTGAATATGATTTATTTGTTAAGCCGGAGGACGAGTCTGCCATTTTGTTAGTCAGTATGAAGAGGAGGAACAAGCTTCGAACAAGCGACGAAGAAGCGACGAATAAGCGACGAAGAAGCACACTGCAGAAAACAGTCAGGTGACACATATCTTGGCCTTCATTTCCGGACAGTTTGTCAGCCGGAGGCCCGCTGGCATATCCTTTGTCCCGGATTCAAAAAAATTTAACCCATGCAGAAAGGAGCAATACGTGTTCAGACAGAGAACATTTTCCCTATTATCAAGAAGTTTCTCTATTCAGACCATGAGATCTTCATCCGCGAGCTGGTGAGCAACGCGGTGGATGCTACACAGAAACTGAAGACACTGGCCAGTGTTGGAGAGTTCAAAGGTGAGCTGGGCACCCCGGAAATCACAGTGACATTAGATAAAGAAAAAAAGACACTGACTATCTCTGACATGGGTGTCGGCATGACCGCAGAAGAGGTGGATAAATATATTAACCAGGTGGCTTTTTCAGGTGCAGAAGAGTTCCTGAACAAGTACAAAGGTCAGACAGATGGCGCTAACATCATCGGTCATTTTGGTCTTGGTTTCTACTCGTCCTTCATGGTGAGCAGCAAGGTAGAAATCTTCTCTAAATCTCATAAGCCGGATACTGCCGCTGTACGCTGGGAGTGTGATGGCAGTCCTGAATATACGCTGGAAGAAACCAGCAAGCAAAGCCGTGGTACCGATATCGTACTGCATATTAACGAAGAGAGTGAAGAGTTCCTGGACGAACATCGTATCCAGACTATCCTCGAAAAGTTCTGTAAATTCCTGCCTGTACCGGTAAAATTTGCAGACAAGCAGTTGAATAATACAAATCCTGCCTGGACCAAGAAGCCGGCAGATCTGACTACAGAAGACTACCAGAACTTCTATAAAGAATTATATCCTTACGCAGAAGCACCGTTATTCTGGATCCACCTGAATGTGGATTATCCGTTTAACCTGACAGGTATACTGTATTTTCCCAAGATTGGTAAATCTTTTGAGGTACAGAAAGACAAGATCAGCCTGTATTCCAACCAGGTATTTGTAACAGATGAAGTAAAAGACATCGTACCTGAGTTCCTGATGTTACTGCATGGTGTGATCGATAGTCCGGACATTCCGCTGAACGTAAGCCGTAGCTACCTCCAGGGTGATCCGAATGTGAAAAAGATCAGCAGTTATATTACTAAGAAAGTGGCTGATAAACTGGATGAGATCTTCCGCAACGATCGTAAGAGCTTTGAAGAAAAGTGGGAGTCTATCGGATTGTTTGCTAAGTATGGTATGATGACAGATGATAAATTCTCTGAGAAGGCTAACAAGTTCCTGCTGCTGGAAGATATCACTGAACCAGGCAAGTTCTATACACTGGAAGAGTACAAGACAGAAGCCACTGCATTGCAGACTAATAAAGACAATAAACTGGTAGTGCTGTATGCAACAAATGCAGTACAACAGGATAGCTACATTCAGGCGGCTAAGAACAAAGGTTATAAGATCGTGAAGCTGGATAGTATTGTGGATGCAGCGTTCATCAACAATATGGAGCCAAGATGGGATAACATGATGTTCACACGTGTGGATGCTGATATTGCAGATAATCTGATTAATACAGACGATAAGTCAGAAAGCGTATTGACTACAGATCAGGAAACTAAACTGAAAGAACTGTTCGGACATATTCCGCAGCAGCATGTGAAAGTAGAACTCAAAGGATTGAGTGCAGATTCACAACCAGTGATCGTAACCCGTCCTGAATTTATGCGTCGTATGAAAGATATGGCAGCTGTAGGTGGCGCAGGTATGAGCTGGTATGCTAACATGCCTGATGAGATCAACATGACTATCAACGCTAACCACCCTATCTATCAGCAGATACTGGATGAAAGTGATAACGATAAACAGCAGAAACAGGTACGTAACCTGGCAGACCTGGCACTGTTATCGCAGAACCTGCTGACAGGTGCTGATCTGACTGCTTTCGTTAACAGAAGTGTAGAACTGATGAGTGCAGAAAAGAAAAATTAATCCTTTCTATAAGGAAACATTATAGTAGGTTTGCAATAATATTGTTAACCGGAATCCCGTCTCATGCCTATTGAGACGGGATTTTTTAATTTAAATCACGTATATGAAAAGATGGATAATTAAAAGATTCGCGTATCTGCTACTCATTGCACTAATGGGCAATGTAGCAGCCTGCTCCAAAAAGAACGAAGCAGCAGTACCCGGCACTATCGGAGGAACTGATACAGTTCCTAATGCCGGAGAAGAAGATGTGTTTGCCCCTCAGACTCCGGGCATAACAGTCAAAAAGGTAGATTTTCAGCAGGGGAATATTGATGAGTATTTCCTGTACATTCCGGACACTTACAATGAGAAAAAGACGTATAAGTGGCCGGTTGTTATTTTCCTGCACGGAGCTACAGAGATCGGAACCGACATAGAAGTCATCAGGAATCTTGGTTTAATGAAGGTGGTCAAAGGCAAGCAGTTTGTCATGGTAACTCCCCAATGTACTGCCTCCTGGTGGAATACGGAGACGCTGCAGCGGCTGTATAAGGAAGTAATGGAAAAATACCATGTTGACTCAACAAGAGTATACCTGACCGGACTGAGTATGGGCGGTTATGGTACCTGGTCCTGGGCACAGACGAACCCTGACCAGTTTGCAGCAATAGTACCTATCTGCGGAGTGGGTACACCGGCACAAGCGTGCGTATTGGATAAGATGCCGGTCTGGGCTTTTCATAATGCTGACGATCCGCAGGTAACAGTATCAGCTTCCAGAGACATGGTAAACGCCTTAAAGAAATGTGGAAGTAACCTGGTGAAGTATACGGAAAAGGCAACAGGCGGACATGACGCGTGGACGAATGCATATGCTGATCCTGCATTATATACATGGTTGCTTGATCAGAAACGATGATAATACCGTTGGATGGTAAACGATAAAAAGGCTGGATAATAAAAGATGACCGGCAATAGATTTCAGACTGTTTGAATACCCAGGCTACCATACTGCAAAAATGCCTTCCGGCGATAGATAATTAACCCTGCATTTGTTTAAAGGATCTGAGCGAAAAAATACCTGCTTGCAGCATTACTTACTCTCTGAAAAGGAACTGTTATACACCACACATTAAATACCCTTCCGCATCATATCATCTGTCTTCGCAGCGTGTATAATACCGGCATTAATATTCTTTATTATAGATAGGAGAATGGGTTATTGGTGCGCCCTGATATCTATTACTTTCAGTTGTAAATTCATCTTTCCGTTCCATTCATTTTCATCAATGGTAAATACCATGTCAAATGGGTTTTTACTGCTCACGATGTGGAATTTTTCGGACATGTAGAATCCTATGCCCGTTAGCGCATTAGGCGATTTTCCTTGTCTTACGGAGAACTTAATATGTTCATCTTTTACGAGGCGGGAGTAGCCGCTGTCAACGACGTTTCTTACCAGGAAAACGGGGCGTAGATTGTCTGGTCCCAGTGGCTCAAACTGACGAAGAATATTGAAGAAAGCCGGAGTAATATCTCTTAACTGAATTTCGGTATCGATCACTATTTCCGGAACCAATAGATCGGGGTTGATAGTAGTAGCTACTACTTCTTCAAATTTCTGTTGAAAGGCTACAACGTTTTCAGGTTTCAGCGTCATACCTGCTGCATAGAAATGGCCGCCATAGTTTTCTAAAAGGTCTTTACACTGGTGTACCGCTTCGTATACATTAAAGCCGGTAACAGAGCGTGCGGAGCCTGCTACTTTATCATTACTGAGCGTAAGGATAATAGTAGGGCGATAATAGTATTTATCGATCAGTCTTGAAGCAACGATACCTACAACTCCTTTATGCCAGTCAGGTTTATAGAGGACTGTGGATTTTCTGTCCTGGAGGGTAAGGTCATTCTGCAACAATTCAACTGCTTCTTTGGTGATGTTACCATCTATCTCTTTTCTGTCGAAGTTATCAGCGTGTAATACTTTCGCTATCTCCATAGCTTTATCCTTATCTGTTTCCACGAAGAGGTTCACTGCTTTTCTTGCATCGTCCATACGGCCGGCAGCGTTGACGCGTGGAGCGATAACAAACACGAGATTGGAGATAGTCAATTCTTCTTTTAGTCCGCTTAATTCGATTAGGGCCTGTATACCTGGCAGGGGAGAAGAGTTTACTTTCTTCAGGCCGTGAAAGGCCAGTACCCTGTTTTCGCCTGTCATCGGTACGATATCAGCAGCGATGCTGGTAGCTACGAGATCGAGATACCGGTGAGCGCTTTCTTCGGGCAGTCCTCGTTTTTGCGCGAAGGCGGAGATCAGTTTATATCCTATACCACAGCCGCTAAGTTCTTTATAAGGATAGGGGCAGTCGTATTGTTTAGGATTGAGTATAGCTACAGCAGGGGGGAGGATCGCATCAGGAAGGTGATGGTCGCATATAATGAAGTCGATCCCATGATTGGCAGCCCACTTAATCTGTTCTATGGCTTTGATGCCACAGTCAAGAGTGATGATGAGGGTAAATTCATTATCGCGGGCGTATTCGATACCCTGGGCAGATATACCATATCCTTCTTTATACCGGTGGGGGATATAAAATTCTATATTATCATAGAACGAGTGCAGAAAGTCGTAGACGGTAGCTACTGCGGTGGTGCCATCTACATCATAATCACCGAATACCAGTATTTTCTCACGACGGAAGAAGGCCTGTTCGATACGGGATACTGCTTTATCCATGTCTTTCATCAGCCATGGGTCGTGCAGGTCTGCCAGAGTAGGGCGGAAGAACAGGCGTGATTCTTCGTAGGTATGCATACCTCTTTGTACGAGTAGTCTGCACAGCAAGGGATGTATACGCAGAGATGACTGGAGCAATGCTTCCTGTTTAGGTTGATAAGATCGGACTGTCCAGCGTTTCTGCATCAATGCGTGAGTTAGTATATCTAAAGTGGTAATGTTTTCTGTTCTCGGAAGATAGGTTTTTTATTAGTTAAAAAGTACGATCGGTTGTATATCTAACTAATGTTTCCAGTCCGGCGCGGATGTCGTTGTCCGGGAAGCTATGGAGTATTGCAAGGGCTTCATCGCGGTACTGGAACATTTTTTCTCTTGTATATTCTATACCACCGGATTTTTTCACCAGGTCAATTACTTCTGTGACCTTGTCTTTATCGGTGTTATAGTTCTTTACTATATTAATTATATATCTACGTGTTTCGGGAGTAGCATGTTCGAGGGTGTAGATGAGGGGGAGGGTCATCTTTTTCTCCCGGATATCAATACCGGTAGGTTTACCTATTTTGTCGGTACCATAATCAAAGAGGTCGTCTTTGATCTGGAAGGCGATACCTACTTTTTCACCGAACAGGCGCATTTTTTCGGTTGTTTCATCGTCGTTGGTGGTGCTCCAGGCGCCGGCTGAGCAAGCGGAGGCGAGGAGGGAGGCTGTTTTACGACGGATGATCTCGAAGTAGATATCTTCTTTAATATTAAGTTTACGGGTTTTTTCTATTTGCAGCAGTTCTCCTTCGCTCATTTCCTTTACGGCCTCTGAGAGAATCTTCAGCGATCTAAATTCATTATTATCTACTGAAAGGAGTAGTCCTTTGGATAGGAGATAGTCTCCTACCAGCACGGCTATTTTGTTTTTCCACAAGGCATTGATGGAAAAGAAACCACGTCTTTCGTTGGCGTCATCGACTACATCGTCATGAACGAGGGTGGCAGTATGTAATAGTTCTACCAGCGCAGCAGCCCTGTAAGTGCTTTCCTGTATATTATTATTAAAGAGTTTAGCGGATAGAAGCACAAACATGGGTCTGATCTGTTTGCCTTTACGTTTAACGATGTAATGCATAATCCTGTCCAGCAATGGGACATGACTTTTTACAGCGTCAGAGAATTTGCTTTCAAAATCCTGTAATTCCTTACTGATCAGGTGTTTAATTTCGTCCATAGGTGCTTTAAAAAGATTGCTAAGCTATGCTTTAAAAGTCAAATTTTAACAAATTGGCCCCTAATTTGTATATATCGGTGTAACATAAGTTTAACATTATGTTGTTTTACTTATAACAAATATGCTTATTCGTTATATACCAGACTAAGTTAAGGTATAACATTTGTTTTGCCTAAGCGCTAGTAGTTAATAAGTTATCAATGAAAATAATATTGTAACAAAAATTTGAATATTCATCTGAGAATTTTACCTTTGCTGGGTAAAAAACGGGTTATTAGTAAATTTTTAACAGTTTTTAAATAGAAAACAATTATGGCAAGCAAAAAGTACTTATTACTGGCTGGCGCTATGAGTCTCCTAGCGGCGTCCTCCAGTTTTGCACAAGTTACCCCTGTTTACGATGCCCTGGATTCAACCAAAGTTCCAGCATCCAGACAGGCGCAACAGAACAATTTCTCTAACCACCAGTATGATTTCCCTGCAAAACCACGTGATATGTGGGAGCTGGGCTTCCACGGCGGTCTGCACCTGATCAATGGTACTATCCCAGCACAACCAGGTTTCGGTGGTGGTATCTCCCTGAGAAAATCACTGGGTCATACTTTCTCTGTAAGAGCTGAATATACCGGCGCTTTCGATAAAGGTATGGATTACAGATTAAGACCTGCAATCTTCAATAACAGCACTGCATGGGGTCCAACCGCAGCTCAAAACGGTGGTAACATCGTAGCTAACTACAAAACAGCTTCTCATCAGCTGTCAATTGACCTGATGGCTTCTTTGAGCAACATCCTGTTCTACAAAGCACAGCCTAAAGTTAACTGGTATGTATTCGGTGGTTACAGCTTCGGTATGATCGACGTTGACGTTGATGCGTTAAACGCGAATGGTCAGCCTTACGATTTCTCTGGTATCAACTTCAATGCTCCTCGTAAGGACATTAAAGACCAGCTGAAAAACCTGTTCGACGGAGATTATGAGCAGAATGCTCCATCTCAGGGTAACAGAGGTAACATCGGCCGTAGAGATAATAACCAACTGCTGCGTCACGGTGCTGATTTCGGTACTGGTATCGCATTCAGAGTTTCTAAACGTTTCAACATCGGTATCGAAGAGAAATATACTTTATTCTTTGATGACTATCTGGACGGTTATTCTGGTCCATACAGCAATCATAAAGATGCGTTCAGTTACACCAGCGTTCGTCTGAACTTCAACCTGGGTAACTCTTCTAAACGCGTTGAGCCATTATGGTGGGTAAACCCACTGAACTACGCTTACAACGAGCTGAGTTCTCCTCGTCACATGAAACTGCCTACTCCAGTTCTGCCTGATGCTGATGGCGATGGCGTTACTGACCAGTTCGATCGCGAGCCTAACACACCAGCTGGTGCTCCAGTTGATGTTCACGGTGTAGCTAAAGATACTGATGGTGATGGCGTTCCTGACTACAAAGACAAACAGCTGGTTACTCCAACTTACTGCCAGCCAGTTGACGCTGATGGTGTTGGTAAATGCCCAGATCCTGAGTGCTGCAAAGACATGGTTAAAGGTCAAGCATGTAACACCCTGGTTCTGCCTAGCGTAAGCTTCAAAGGTAGCGCAACCAAAGTTGCTTCTGATAACGAAGCTATCCTGGCTAGCGTTGCTTCAACACTGAAATCTAACCCTTCTTGCAACATCCTGGTTACTGGCCACGCTGGTGCTAAAGCTAAGAAAGGTGGTGTTGACCTGAGCAGCAGAAGAGTAGACGCAGTTATCGACTACCTGGCTGATAAACAAGGTATCGATCGCGGTCGCTTCATCAAACAAAACACTCCTGGTGAGTCTTCAACTGTTGATTTAGCTCCAGCTAACTAATAGTGTCTCACTAAGAAGATATAAGGCCCCGTCTCGCATTCGCTGAGACGGGGTTTTTTTATGCCCGGGTATTTCGGATAATTTTGTAGATCTTCTTAATTCCACCTACCTTTGGTGGCTTTTTTATTAAATACATATTTCGTGAGAAAAGACATTAACAGGGTAAGCCTGGCCGGTTTAGTAGTAGCTTTAGGCATTATTTACGGTGACATTGGAACCTCTCCGTTATACGTTTTCAAGGCCATTGTAGGTAATAATCCAGTGAGTGATCTCCTGGTAATCGGTGGTATCTCCTGTATCATCTGGACCCTGACCTTACAAACGACCATCAAGTATGTCATCCTGACACTCCGGGCCGACAATAAGGGTGAAGGTGGGATTTTCTCACTCTACGCGCTTGTCAGGCGGCATGCCAAATGGGCCGTTATATTTGGCATCATCGGTGGTGCAGCCCTGCTGGCAGATGGTATGATCACTCCTCCCGTTACCGTCACCTCCGCCATCGAAGGTTTACGCACATTAGAAGTATTTAAGGACCTCAGTCAATGGACTATCGTTAAGATAGTACTGACCATTATCACAGCATTGTTCGTAGTACAACAGTTTGGTACCGTATCCATAGGTAAGTTGTTCGGGCCTATCATGGTCATCTGGTTCTCTATGCTGGGTGTCCTGGGCCTGTCACATATACTGGACGATCTGTCTGTATTTAAAGCTTTTAGTCCCCACTATGCCATTGAACTGCTGGTAACCTACCCCCGCGGCTTTATGATACTTGGGGCAGTATTTCTATGTACCACCGGGGCAGAAGCACTCTACTCAGACCTTGGGCACTGTGGTAAGGGCAATATCCGGGTATCCTGGACCTTTGTCAAGGCCTGTCTGATTATTAACTATCTCGGCCAGGGAGCCTGGTTGCTGACCCAGAAAGGCCAGATTATCCCTAAAGATACCAATCCATTCTTCGCTATTATGCCTGAATGGTTTGTCATATTCGGCGTATTGATCGCTACCCTCGCTTCCGTAATCGCCAGTCAGGCACTCATAGCCGGCTCGTTCACACTGATATCGGAAGCGATGCGCCTGAACCTGTGGCCTAAGCTGAAGATCAACTACCCGACAGAAATGCGCGGACAGCTCTATATTCCTGGTATCAATACTATGCTGTTCGTAGGTTGTGTGGCCATCGTACTGATCTTTAAAGAGTCCAGTGCTATGGAAGCTGCGTATGGCCTATCCATCACGATTACCATGCTCATGACCTCCTGCCTGTTCGCCTTCTATCTCTATACCAGAAGAGTAAGGCTTAGTCTGATCCTCATATACCTGGTGATCTATTTTACACTGGAATTTTCCTTCCTCTTCGCCAACCTTGTGAAGTTCATGCATGGCGGTTACGTGACTGTAATAGTGGCAGGTATCCTCTTCCTGATTATGATGGTATGGTACAAGTCCCGCAAGATCAAAAACCGCTATGTGGAGTTTGTAAAGCTGGAAGATCACCTACCGGTTATTCAGGAGCTGAGCAATGACAGCACAATACCTAAATATGCCACTCACCTGGTGTATATGAGTAGCGCCGACAACCCCAAGGAGATTGAACATAAGATTATCTATTCTATCCTTAATAAGAAGCCTAAAAGGGCAGATATCTACTGGTTTGTGCACGTAGATGTGGTAGATGAACCATACCTGAGTGAATACTCTGTACAAACCATTATTCCTAATGAAGTGATCAGGGTAGAGTTTAGACTGGGCTTTAAAGTGGAGCAGCGTATTAACCTGATGTTCCGGATGGTAGTGGAAGATATGGTGCGTAACAAGGAAGTGAATATTACCAGCCGTTACGAATCATTGAGTAAGAATAATGTAGTGGGTGACTTCCAGTTTATCGTAATGGAGAAGTTCCTGTCTCATGACAATGACCTGCCATTGTACGAACGCCTGGTAATGCGTATGTATTTCTTCCTGAAAAAGATCAGCTTATCAGAAGAGCGTGGTTTCGGACTTGATTCCAGCTACGTGACCATCGAAAAGTATCCGTTGGTAGTAGCACCGGTCACTAACCTGCAGCTACGAAGGATCATACATTCTTAAAAAGAAAGGCCGGCATTTGGTAATGCCGGCTTTCTCATTTTTTAGTCAATATAGAACCCAAATTTTCCCATTCTTTCATCTCGCATAGCTTCCATTATCTCCGTCTGCGTGTTCATCACGTATGGACCATGCCATGCGACCGGCTCATTCAGCGGTTCTCCGTCACAATACAGGATAATGGCATCGCTGCTAGCAGTAATGTCAATGGCATCTCCGTCATTGTCAAACAGCACCAGGGATCTGTCTCCGGCTGTATTGCCATTAACCGCTACATTGCCTCTTAAGACATAGAATAACACGTTTCTACCTTGGGCAACGTTAATGGTAGCTCTGCCCTCTGCCTGCATATGAATCAGGAAGGCATTGATACCGGTTAGCGAACTGACAGCCCCCTTGTGACCGTTCCAGCTACCGCCGGCAATTGCGACCTGCACCTTATCATTATCAGCGTTTATGACAGGAATGTCCTGTTGCTGTACGCCAGTATATTTAGCAGGCGTCATTTTCAGTTTAGCAGGCAAATTGATCCATAACTGCAGGAGTTCCAGCTCGCCGCCTTCTTCCTTAAAAGACTTTTCCACATATTCATTGTGAATCAGGCCTCTTGCGGCTGACATCCACTGTATACCACCTTCGTCTATTCTGCTGTGATAACCATGAGAATCTTTATGCACCACATGCCCTTTAAGTATCCAGGTTACCGTTTCAAATCCTCGGTGTGCGTGCGGACCGAAAGGCATACCGTTGTTCTCCGGAGGTAGTGTCATCGGGCCATGGTGGTGTAACAACAGGAATGGATCCGTTGCCTTACCGTCCTGATACGGCAAAGGACTGTAAAAGTAATAATCGCTCAGAGAGCCGTTTATCCGATGGTTACTTACAACCTTGTTTACTGTCTTTTGCATGTAGCAAATTTACGACAGAACCAGCCGGTAAGGAATGGATAGAACCCAGTAAAGGGTGGACGATTTTATCGGGATACATGTATGTTTCCTGACATCTATTTACTTGCTATCTGCGTTCACCGCAGGGTCATATTTCAGGGCAGTTTTCCACAGCTGTGCTTCGTAGTTATAGATGTCGTCAATACCACTGATTTCGATCTTCTCTTCGTTATCTTTATCAAACAATGACAGGAATTTCCGCTTCCCATTCAGGTGAACGCGACATAATGGTTTCCTGTTATTATCATCCAGCAGGATACCGAAGTAAGATTGTGTATCTCTGAATACTATTCTGCCTGCGCTGATTTTCTGTCTTAGCATAGAGCGTACAATATGGTAGGCTTCCAGTTCTTCTTCCGTAGTAATGATCTTATTTTCCTCTTCTGTGAGGTCGGGAATTGTTACTTCTTCTTTTGCTTCCTGCTCTTGGGTATTCAGCGCTGACTTTAGTCTTTCATTGATAGCATCGTTAATGAACTGATGATAGGACTTTTTCAGTAAGCCTTTGAATTGCTCGAGTATTCTTGCAGTAACAGAAGATGGATATACCTGTTTCGCAAAATACCTGGTAAATTCATCAGATGGTTCATTAAGGTCGCGTGAAATAATGTTTTTGATCTCATTGGTATATTTCAGCTCACTGGCAGTTGTCAGTATTTTATCCAGGTCGAAATAACTCTTGTGAAACTCTTTTAGCTTCTCTGTTTGAATTTCCTTCAGGTCATCAATATAAAATTCAAAGAATGGCTTCTCGTCCATTTTATTAGGCTCCACGAGGTCCGTATAGAACTTGTAATGGATGCCATTGGTAAGGATACTGAACCGCGCGCTGGTGCAGTGGAAATACCGGAATAACTGGCTGTTGTGCGGATTCAGATCAGTAGACCAATGTTTACATTCTATCAGTATAGTAGGTTTTCCTTCCTGCATGATTGCATAGTCTACTTTTTCTCCTTTTTTAATACCGATGTCTGCGATGAACTCGGGTGTTACTTCCAGGGGGTTGAATACATCGTATCCTAGGCATTGAATGAAGGGCATAATAAAAGCATTCTTGGTAGCTTCTTCTGTCAGTATCTGCTCTTTTAGTCTGGCAACTCTGTCACCCAGCTGTTTTAATTGATCTTTGAAATCCATAGGAGGAATTTTAATGATAAGGGTATAGTTTTAGGTAAAAAGGGGTTGAAATAATATCCTATCAAAAATACCGGATCGTATCGGTTTAATTGTTAATTATGTGTTAATGGGGTACAATCCCTGTCAGCTGGAGGGGATTTTTCCCCTTTTTTATGGTCAGGTTGTTGTTGATGCAATTATGTCATCATTTAAATTCTCAGCGTATGTCCGAAAATAAGCAGAAAGGCAGTGCCAGCGATCATCTGGCGAATGAGCGTACATTACTTGCGTGGACCAGGACCAGTATCGGAATAATGGCTTTTGGCTTTGTAGTGGTCAAATTTTCGTTGTTTGTGAAGCAGCTGTCTGTTGTATTGGGAAAGGACTATGTCATACCTTCCCGGGGGTATTCTGCCATTGCAGGCATATTACTGGTTGCTGTCGGAGCTGGTACTACCATCTTTTCCTATATAAGATACAAGCGTACGGAGAAGCAGTTATTAACAGGTGTATATCAGCATTCATCGCTGCTTATTACATTACTTACAGCTTTCATTTTCCTGGTAAGTGTATTACTGATTGTGTACCTGATAGAAAGTGCATAAAAAAAGTCCCCCGGGGAACCGGAGGACTTTCTTTAACACAACTAAAAAACAATCAAACGTCCGAATAGATCAATCGGGTTTTTTCCCATCTAAAAAGGTATTAATCGTATTGATTTCTGCCTGGTTATTCTGACCATCGGAAACAGTATAGTTAGAATAGAAATTCTCTGCTGAACCTGCGCCGTTATCAAGGTTGATATTACGGCGGATGTATGCAGGGATATTTTCCATTTCCGCGTTATTTTCTATGCCTTTTACGTTGAAGCTGATGCTGCGTAGTTTTGCTACACGTTCAGCCTGTTTACGTTTCTGCTCTTCCAGTTGTTCTTCAAAAGCATGCAGGTGAATCTCAGAAGGCGCATTTGGCTTCTGGTCTTCTTCTCTGAATACAATTTTCATCTCAGGAATATCAGATGCAGATGTGTTGTTGCCTGGCTCTATATAGATGTAAGCAGGACCAGCCGGATAACCTCCAGAAGAAGGATTAGGCTGTATCACATTTACATTACCACTATATCCTGCAGTTGGCTGGGGAGTACTAACTGGCTCAACGTTGAGCGTATAGTTTTGTCTCTCTGGCTGTACAGGTTGTGCCGGCTGATAGGTTGTTACTGGCTGGGTCACCACAGGTTCTACCAGGCGGGGTGCCATATGGTCCGCTGGTTCAACGAACAACGAATCCTGACGGAAGTTGTTGTTCATCTTGTTTTCATCACCGTCCTGGCCCAGTTGCATTACGATCTTGGGTTGTGCGCGTGAAGGATCCTGTGGCGTCATTTTTACCTGCTGGATCGGTTTCTGTTCAAAGCCGGTAGCGATAATAGTAACACCCAGTTTTCTGTCGAGGCTTTCGTCGTAGCCAACACCAAGGATCACATCGCAATCCTCGCCTGCCTGGCTTTGAACGTATGCCTGTATGGTATCCATTTCATCCAGAGTATGCTCAAATTCACCCTCCTGAGAAGAAATGTTGATAAGTATCCATTTCGCACCACGGATATCATTATCATTCAGCAATGGAGAGGTCAGTGCATCTTCGATTGCTTTCTGCGCACGGTTTTCACCTTCTGCAGTTGCTGCACCAAGTATAGCCACACCACCATTACGCATAACTGTGCACACATCGGCAAAGTCCACGTTGATCTGACCAGTTGAGTTGATCACATCGGTGATACACTTAGCCGCTGTTGCGAGTACGTTATCCGCTTTCTCGAAAGCTGCTTTAAATTTAAGATCGCCGTATTTCTGGCGTAGCTTATCGTTAGAAATGATCAGGAGCGTATCAACATACTCTTTCAGTCTGGTAATACCTTCGTCGGCTTGCCCCATCCTTTTCTTCCCTTCGTAGGAGAAGGGCGTTGTAACAATACCCACCGTTAGAATACCCAGTTCTTTACATATGCGCGCAATTATCGGAGCACCACCTGTTCCGGTACCACCACCCATACCTGCGGTAATGAAGGCCATTTTGGTATTCACCTCTAAGATCTTTTTGATTTCTTCAAAGGATTCTTCCGTCGCCTGTTCACCGATACGGGGATTGGCTCCTGCCCCCAGACCCTGTGTTAAATGTGGTCCCAACTGGATCTTATTAGGCACAGGGCTGTTTGCGATAGCTTGTGCATCGGTATTGCAGATGATAAAATTCACGCCCTCGATGTGCTGGTTGTACATGTGGTTCACCGCATTGCTACCGCCACCACCAATGCCGATCACCTTGATGATGGAAGATTTTTCCTTGGGAAGATCAAAATGTATCATGACTCTATCTCTTTTATGGGTTAGTTTGTATAATTAATAATGCCCACAAGTCTTCTTACGTTATTAATTATCCGCTATTAATTATTTGATTATTAAATCGTTCATGGCTGCAACAATTGCGCCACTTCCGATAATACCCCTGTTAAAGTTTCGCATCTTCTTCTTCCGTGAACATGTCTATGATCTTTGTCTTCATCCTGTCCAGGAATGTTTTCAGCGAAGCATTCCGTTCTTTGGCCTTTCTTTCTTGAATCTGTTCAACAGTAGGCTCATCGTCTTCCCAGCTCTCTTCCGGCAGATTGACAGTTTGCGCTGCCTGCTCTTTCGCAACATAGCTGGTGTTGATCTTTACATAATTTTCTTCCAGTGCTCTGCGGTCGTTCTCATAATCATTGTAGCCTTTGAGTATTAGACCTACGCAGGTAGCGTACATTGGCTTGGTCAGTTCGTCAATATGACCGCTGGCCAGGTGCTCATTCGGAAACCCGATACGTGCGCTTACACCGGTTGTGTATTCTGTTAACTGTATGAGATGTTTCAGCTGAGAACCACCACCGGTCAGGATAATACCGCCATTCAGCATTTTGTTATCCATTCCGATTTGTTTCAGATGATACACCACGAAGTCCATGATCTCACTCATGCGGGCTTGTATGATGTGAGCCAGGTTCTTTACAGATATTTCTTTCGGGCTTTGACCACGCAGTCCGGGAATAGTGATGTAGGCATTGCTCTTGGCTTCATCTGCCAGGGCGTAACCAAACTGCACCTTCATTTGTTCTGCCTGTGTCTTCAATACACCCAACCCGTTTTTAATATCATTGGTAATGTTCTCACCACCATAAGGTATTACAGCAGTATGTTTCAGTATACCTTCATAGAATACGGCGAGGTCTGTGGTTCCCCCACCAATATCCACGATAGCTACACCTGCTTCAAAGTCCATATCACACATAACAGCTGCTGCTGATGCCAGTGGCTGCAGCACGAGGTCATGTATTTTAAGACCTGATTTTTCCACACTACGGTTAATATTACGGATAGCATTCTTATCACCAGTGATGATATGGAAATTAGCGCCAACTTTCACACCTGACATACCGATAGGGTAGGTGATGTTCTGAAGGCTGTCTACGATATACTGTTGTGGTATCACGTCAATGATCTGATCACTGGCGGGAATCACTGTTTTATACTGGTCATTGATCAGTTGATCAATGTCTTTCTGCGAAATTTCTGCATCGGTATCGCTGCGAACGATATCACCGCGTGTCTGCAGACTTTTAATATGATGACCTGCGATACCAACGTATACTTCATTGATTTCGAGATTCGGATTAGAAGCGTAGCAATTTTCAAGTGCTTGACGGATAGCTTTTATCGTCTGGTCGATATTCAGCACCATACCATGCTGTACGCCGAACGACGGGGCCTTACCGAATCCCAGGATTTCCAGTTTCCCGTATTCATTCTTTCTGCCTGCAATGGCAGCAATCTTTGTAGTGCCAATATCGAGACCTACAATGATGGGAGCTTCCTGATTCATGGCGTTCTATTGTTTTTTGTTGTGTTGACAGATTTTTTACCCGGTTTGTACACCGCCTTTGGAGTTGTTTTATCAGCCGCCGCCGCTTTAGATTCTTTTGCTTTTGATAGCGATGGCCTGGCTGTTACTACTCTAACCGGCGTCTTCTTCCCGGGGGTCGTTACTGCTTGCTTTACTTCATCTTGGTGTATCCTTGATCTGTCAGAAGAATCACTTAATCTGGCAATACGTGCACTGTCTTCAACTGCCAGTTTCTTTGACAACTCTTCTCCTGTCCGTCTGGTGCAGACCACCTCATTGTCATAAGCAACATTAATCTTAGCGTAATTGTTCCAGCCTACTTTATTCAGTCCCTCTTTATAGAACGCCAGCAGTTTGCTGAACTTCTTTTCCACATCGTGTCCGTCACCAAAGACGATTATATGATCGCCCAGCTTTGGAATAAGTTCAAACTCACGCCCCGGAGTAACCGTAATCTGTTCTATCTGTGCAGACCAGAACGGATCTTCCTGAATAAAGCTGCCAAGTGCCATAATGCCTGCCGCTACAAGACTGTCTGCTGATTGCAATTTATCAGCATCTGTAGGGAAGCCTGTGAACACCGGTACGCGGGCGGCATATCGGGTAGATACCGGTATCCGGTCCCCATCCCTGTCAAAGTAAAAGCTGTTGCCATTTGTCGTGAATACACGCGCCAGTGGCTCCCGCTGTGTTACTTTGATATTCAGCTTACGCTGATTGTCTATGAATATCTCTGCTTTCTTTACCCAAGGATCGCGCGATACAATCTGTTCCAGGTTAGCAGTATTGATATCCTTGATAGCTTTTCCTACCGGGTTAGTTGCTTTATCCCGTGCTACCAGTGACTTAATATCTTTCTCTTCGATAAAAAAGTTAGCATCGTCTTCACCTTGCAGTTTCACCACGATTCCTGTGCACTTTCCATCGTTCTTGTCATGCACCGCCGCTACCAGTAGGATGACAAAACCGGTCAGCACACCCGCCCAGAGGAGAGTGACACCAATTCGTCTTAATACCTTACGGGTCTTTTGCTGCATTTATTGTTATTCTAAAGTTTAAGCTTTCTTTTTTACTTCTTCGTTTTCTACAATACCTTTTCCATTTAGTATCTCTTCTGCTGGTTCCCGGAACTGATCAATATCTCCGGCTCCTGCAGTGATAAATAGCGGGGCACTATTCGCTTTTATCCATGAGAGTACCTCTTCTTTCTGAATTACCTGAACAGGTTTGCTGATCATTTTTGCAATCATTTCACTGTGTATACCTTCTATAGGCAATTCTCTTGCCGGATAAATCGGTAACAGCAGTATTTCATCCGCCAGGGATAAACTTTCTGCAAAACCTTCTGCAAAATCGCGTGTGCGTGAATACAGATGCGGTTGAAACAGCACTACACATTTTCTATCCGGAAACAATGCGCGTGCGCTTGTAATCAGTGCTCGCAGCTCTTCCGGATGGTGTGCATAATCGTCGATGTATACCTGATAGTCATTTTTCACCAGGTATTCAAAACGACGTTTGATGCCTTTAAAATCTGCAATCGCTGCTTTGATCTTATCATCCGCAATATCCAGCAGGTGCGCTACGGCTATTGCTGCTATGGTGTTTTCAATGTTGTGTGTGCCACCGACAGGAAGATAGACATCTGTCAGTTTCCAGTCTTTCTGTATCACATCAAATCTGTATCCACCTTCAGCCGGGTGTATATTGGCTGCATATATGTCAGCTTTACTATCGTCAAGATGATACCAGATGTGGTGATCTCCTTTCAGTTCTGCTGCGCGGTGTAAACCCAGTTTCGCCACCAGTGTGCCTTTTGCTTTGATGTTGCGGGTGTACTGTATAAATGCTTCCTGTACTTCTTCTTCTGTGCCGTAAATATCCAGGTGATCTGCGTCAATGGCAGTAAGTACTGCCACATCAGGATGCAGTTTCAGGAATGAACGGTCATATTCATCAGCTTCTATTACAGCTACTTGTTTGTCGCTGCTCCAGAAGTTCCGGTCGTAGTTGGCGCTGATACCTCCAAGAAATGCGTTGCAACCATAACCTGTATGTCTAAGTATATGAGCAATCAGGGTAGAGGTGGTAGTTTTACCATGAGTGCCACCTACAGTTACTGCAAACAGTTCTTTGGTAATTTCCTGCAGTACATCACTGCGTTTCACTACTTCATATCCCTGCTGTACAAACCAGATCAGCTCTGCATGTGTGCCGGGAATAGCAGGTGTATATACGACCAGTTCTGCCTCTTTATCAGCCAGTTCAACATCATCTGTATAATGGATCTGCATGCCTTCTGCTGTCAGCTGGCGTGTAAGCGCTGTTTCGGTACGGTCATAACCGCTTACATGCACGCCTTTCTCATTAAAGAATCGTGCGATAGCGCTCATGCCGATGCCTCCTATGCCAATGAAGTAGACGCGTTTTATTTTATTCAGATCCATTTTTTCTCAATACGTGATTTACCCTATTAATGCCATTACCTGTTTTGCGATGACCATGTCAGCGTTGGTATTGCCCAGTTGTCCTATATTCTCTTCCAGTTGTTCCATTAGTGCTTTATTCTGCACCAAACTGAATAATGTTGTCCCTAGTTGTGCCGCAGCGTCATCATTTTTTATGATCAGCGCTGCTTTCTTATTCACTAAACTCTGCGCGTTGAAGGTCTGATGATCTTCTGCTGCGAAAGGATATGGTACAAATATTACCGGCTTTTTCACTACACACAGCTCAGCTATTGCCAATGCACCTGCTCTTGATATCACTACATCTGCTGCTTTGTAGGCGAAGTCCATCAGGTTGATAAACTCGAATACTTTCACATGTGATGCGTAAGCTGCTGCTGCACTTTTCGCCGTTTCAAAATAAGGCTTCCCTGTCTGCCAGATCAGTTGTATATCTTTCTCTACGAAGCTGGCCAGCAGCGGATGCAGTGCTTCGTTAATGGCTTTAGCGCCAAGGCTGCCGCCCACTGCAAAGACAGTTTTTTTACCTGCCTGCAAACCGAAGTGCTGTGCTGCTTCCTCACGTGTCACTGATGACTGTGTGATATTGCCTCTAACCGGATTTCCCGTTACAATGATCTTATCAGCGGGGAAGAATTTCTCCATACCATCATAGCCAGTACAGATCTTCTTCGCTTTTTTACCGAGCACCATATTCGCTTTGCCGGCAAAAGAGTTCTGCTCTTGTATCAATGTCGGGATGCCTTTGCTCTGCGCTTTCCGCAGGATCGGGAAACTGGCATAACCGCCTACGCCCACTACAGCCTGCGGCTGAAACTGATTGATTACCCGGCGTGCCTGTCCAAGGCTCTTTAATATCTTAAACGGTAATAACAGGTTTTTCAGCATGTTGGTGCGATTAAATCCTGCAATTTCTAGTCCTTCAATCCTGTAACCCGCCTGTGGGACCTTCTCCATCTCCATTTTTCCTTTGGCACCCACAAAAAGAATTTCAGTTTCCGGATCTATCTTTTTCAACGCATTGGCAATGGCAATTGCCGGGAAGATATGTCCTCCTGTACCGCCACCTGCTATGATAATTCTGCGTTGCATCTATCTTTACTTTTTAATTATTCTTTTAAGCTGCTGGCTGCATGCCGTTTTGTTCCATTACCCGGGCTATTCTTTCCTGTTCTATCCGCTTGCCTTCCAGGTCTTCTACGTTACGTGATACGCTGAGTATAATACCTATTGCAAGACTTGTAAATAGTACGGATGAACCACCCATACTCACCAGCGGCAGTGTTACCCCCGTTACGGGAAACAGCCCTACATTTACTGCCATGTTTGTGAGTGCCTGTATCGCAAGTGTGACGCTGAGACCTACTGCGAGAAATGCTCCGAATGCGTACGGACATTTTCGATATATACGAATGCTACGTAACAATAGCAACATGTAGGCCATCAATATCAAAAAGGCACCAAATATACCATACTCCTCAATAATTGTTGCGTATATGTAGTCGCTATACGCATGAGGAAGAAAGTTACGCTGTGTACTGTTACCCGGTCCTTTCCCTATTATACCCCCACCTGCAATTGCAATATTTGCCTGTTGCACCTGGTATGGCAGATCATCATTGTCTCCCGATGCAAAATGCGTGATCCTGTTCTTCCATGTTTCAATACGCATCGGATTACCAATCACCATTGCAACGCTGATGATCAATGCGATCATAACGACACCTGCTATCACCATGGAAGCCAGGAACCTAACAGGTACCCGGCCAATAAAACACAGTATCATACAGCTGGCACCCAGCAATAATGCAGTAGACATGTTAGCTGGCATAATCAGCGCACAAATGATAGCAACCGGAATAATAATAGGCAGGAAGCCTTTCTTAAAGTCGGTGATCACATGTTGACGCTTGGACAGCTCACGGCTTACGTACATAAATATGGCCAGCTTAGCCACGTCTGATGTCTGGAATGTCAGATTAATAACCGGCAGATGTATCCACCTGCTGGCGCTATTCAGATTACTTCCAAATGCCAGGGTATAGACCAGCAAAGGGATTGAAATGATAAATCCAATCTGTGCAGCACGGGAATAAATTGTATAGTTTACCCTGTGTGCGAAATAGATAATCAGCAGCCCCATTCCAAGTACACTCAATTGTTTGAACAGATAGTACTCCGTATGACCGCCCTGTTCACGGTACGCCAGGGATCCCGTGGCGCTGTAAACGGCAAGCAGGCTTACCAGTGACAGGAAGATTACGATCGTCCATATCACTCTGTCTCCTTTTGTCCTCTGAAGTACGTCCATCTCAACTTTTTTGGTGCCTGTCAGCCCGGGCACTTATATCCCGGATACAGGCTGGTTACAGTTCTTTTACTGCTTCCTTAAACTGCTTACCTCTGTCTTCATAATTTTTGAAGAGATCAAAGCTTGCGCAGGCCGGAGAAAGCAGTACAACGTCTCCTTTTGCCGCATACCGGAAAGCTGCATTAACAGCATCCTGCATACTGCGTGTATCAATCATTGCCGGCGTATAGCCTGATAACGCATCCTGGATCGGCGCATTATCAATACCCAGACAGATGATCGCTTTTACTTTTTCTTTGACAAGATCACGTATTGCACTGTAATCATTACCCTTATCCACACCTCCCATAATCAGTACTACAGGATTTTCCATACTCTCGAGCGCAAACCACAGTGAATTAACATTCGTCGCTTTACTATCATTGATGAAATCTACTCCACGTACCGTTGCCACGTATTCCATCCGGTGTTCCAGACTCTTGAAAGAGGTGAGACTCTCCCGGATCTTTTCCTTTCTAATGTCCATTGTGCGCCCCGCAATACCCGCTGCCATTGAATTGTACAGGTTATGTTTGCCCTTCAATGCAAGATCATACATTGATACGATCATTGGCTCATCATTCACCTGGATGTTGACTTGTTCATTTGCCATAAATCCTCCTTGCTTTAATGGTTCCATGATAGTAAACGGAATAGTTGTTGAATTAATAGTGTGCTCCTTCAGATAGCCCGTGATTTCAGGATCATCCGCGCAGTACACAAAATAATCTTCCGGTCCCTGATTCATCGCTATGCGGAATTTTGACGCCACATAATTCGCCATTTTGTAGTCATAACGGTCCAGGTGATCTGGTGTTATGTTCAGCAGAATAGCGACATTGGGCTTGAAATCCCTGATATCGTCCAGTTGGAAACTACTCACCTCCACAATGTAATAATCCGCCGGCGCTGTAGCTACCTGCCTCGCGTAACTGAGGCCGATGTTGCCCACCATTGCTGCATGCAATCCTGCCGTCTCAAAAATGTTAAACGTCAGTGCCGTAGTCGTGCTTTTGCCGTTACTACCGGTAATAGCAATGATCTTATTGTCTTTGCTGAACCGGTATGCAAATTCTATTTCAGAGATCACAGGTACCTGTTGTGCTCGAACTTTCTTCATCAGTTCACTCTTCTCAGGTATGCCCGGACTCTTAATAATCTCATCTGCGTTAAGTATCACATCCCAGGAGTGCTGGCCTTCCTCGAAAGGAATATGATTCACCGCCATTTCCTGCTTGTAGATGTCTTTTATAGCTCCGCCATCAGATACAAATACATCATACCCTTGCTGCTTCCCCAGTAGGGCAGCGCCGATACCGCTTTCGCCGGCTCCAAGTATGATGAGTTTCTTTTGCATGTTTATCTCATTTTTAACGTTGCTATCGATACTGCTGCACAGATAATGGTAACGATCCAGAACCTAACTGCAATTTTACTTTCATGGTAACCCAGTTTCTGATAATGATGATGAAGTGGAGACATCTTGAAGATGCGCCTGCCTTCGCCATATTTCCTCTTTGTGTATTTGAAGTAGGATACCTGCAGCACAACGCTCAGATTTTCTACCAGGAATACGCCACAGAAGATTGGTATCAGCAATTCCTTTCTCACGATGATCGCGATAGAGGCTATAATTCCACCCAGTGCAAGACTTCCGGTATCACCCATGAATACCTGCGCCGGATAAGCGTTATACCAGAGGAAGCCCACACACGCGCCTACAAAGGCGGCAATAAATATGGACAGTTCACCCAGGTTGGGGATATACATAATGTTCAGATATTCGGCAAACTGTATGTTGCCCGATACATAAGCAAATATGCCAAGACATACTCCTATCACTGCTGAAACGCCTGTTGCCAGCCCGTCCAGTCCATCTGTCAGGTTAGCTCCGTTGGATACTGCTGTAATAATGATTATTACAATCAGTATATACAGAATGAACGTATACTTCTCCGCGCCAGGTCCCATCCAGGAAATCAGTTTGGCATAGTTAAACTCATGGTTCTTAACAAACGGGATGGTTGTGATAGGCGTCTTTACATCTGCAAATCTGTGTCCATCTTTTGTAAGTCTCTCCTGATGATTAACTGCACGCTCATATGGAGCCAGTTTCTTACCACCAATGATCTCCCTGGAGATCACCACATTCTCGTTAAAATACAGGGTGCTACCTATGATGATGCCCAGACCGATCTGTCCGAGCACTTTAAATCTGCCAGCAAGTCCTTCCTTATTCTTTTTGAAGACCTTGATATAATCATCCAGAAAACCGATAAGTCCAAGCCATACGGTACAAAGCAGCATCAGCCAGATATATACCGTTTTGATCTGTGCAAAAAGAAGGGTAGGTATCAGAATAGAAGAGAGAATAATCAGTCCTCCCATGGTCGGAGTACCTTTTTTGGAGTTCTCGC
Source organism: Chitinophaga rhizophila (assembly GCF_019492185.1). Classification (GTDB taxonomy): domain Bacteria; phylum Bacteroidota; class Bacteroidia; order Chitinophagales; family Chitinophagaceae; genus Chitinophaga; species Chitinophaga rhizophila. The sequence goes on along the minus strand of NZ_JAICCF010000002.1, from coordinate 1,284,881 downwards.
CTGCCAGCCCCAGATCACGGATTGTTTCACCAATCTGTTTCCGCTGCAGATACTTTACAATACGCTTACCTAATAACAGTGAAATCGCCAACGACAGCAGCAATGCCATAGTTACCCGGAACGTGATGAACTGAAACATCCCGCTACCGCTGAAGTTTAATGATTTTAGATAGTTAAATAAGTAATATAGCATATAGTTAGTTAGTCTCACTCTCGTACCTGCAGGCATTACTTACAGGTCCGGTTAGTTTGTTAGTTAGTGTTTCGGTCTTGTCGTTATTTTCCCATCAGTTCCAGCATCTCACGTAATACCTGTTTATCATCAAAGGGATGTTTTACTCCCTGGATATCCTGGTATTTCTCGTGACCTTTGCCCGCAACCAGGATGATATCTTCCGGGTTAGCCAGGCTGACTGCTGTCTTGATGGCTTCTTTTCTGTCGGTAATAGACAGTGATTTCTTTCTCTGGTGCACAGGAATACCTGCTTCCATCTGCTGAATGATCGCTACCGGATCTTCTGACCGCGGATTGTCAGACGTCAGAATTACTTTGTCGCTGTGTTCTGTTGCTACTGCTGCCATGACAGGGCGTTTAGCCGTATCACGGTCGCCGCCGCAACCAACTACTGTAATGACCTGCTCATTACCCTTGCGCAGGTTTTTAATAGTAGCAAGCACATTCAGTAATGCATCCGGGGTGTGTGCATAATCTACAATACCGATTATCCTGTCATTAGATGACGTGATATAATCGAATCGTCCTTCTGCACCTGACAGATCGCTCAGCGCCTGCAGGACTTCGTCCTTGTCCATCCCGAGCAGTGTGGCTGCGCCATATACTGCCAGCAGGTTGTAGGCGTTAAATTCTCCGATCAGTCGGAAATGCACCTCCTTATCATTCACCGTCATAATCAATCCTGTGAGATTGTTCTCCAGGATCTTACCCTTAAAGTCGGCTACTGTTTTAAGACTATATGACTGCTTCTTTGCTTTTGTGTTCTGCAGCATCACATTCCCCCTTTTGTCATCCAGGTTGGTGAGTGCAAAGGCTGTTTGTGGCAGACCGTCAAAGAAGGCTTTTTTTACTTTGATATATTCGTCAAAGGTTTTGTGGTAATCCAGGTGATCATGTGTGATGTTGCTGAATATACCACCGGCAAATTTCAGTCCCGCAATACGTTGCTGATGTACTGCATGTGAACTTACTTCCATAAACACATATTCACAGCCGTCGTCTGCCATTTCTGCCAGCAGGGCATTCAGATGGATAGCGTCTGGCGTTGTATGTGTTGCAGGTACTACCTTATCGCCGATCTGGTTCTGTACGGTAGACAGCAATCCACAATGGAAACGCAGTTTACTGAACAGGCGAAACAGGAGGGTAGCGACCGTTGTTTTACCATTGGTACCGGTTACACCTACTAGTTTCAGTTTGTGTGACGGGTTATCGTAGAAGTTACCGGCTATGATACCCGCAGCAGTTGCGCTGCTGTTCACCAGTACATAAGTAACGCCTTCCGCTGGTTGCTGTGGCATCTCTTCGCAGATGATTACCGCAGCGCCCTGTGTAATTGCTTTTTCTATAAACAGGTGACCATCCGCATGTACGCCTCTGATGGCTATAAATGCGTCTCCCCGGCCAATAGCCCGGGAGTCGATGCTCAGCGAATTGACAATAGTTTCTGTACTACCGTGTACTTCGCGGATGCTCACATTGTATAATATGTCTCGCAGCGTCTTCATGCTCTGTTAGCTCAGTTCTATTACGATCGTCTGGTTTTTTCCCAATATTGATCCGCCAGGTAGTGACTGGCTGGTCACTTTTCCGGCTCCTTTTACAATTACGCGCATACCTGCATTTTCCAACAGATATAGCGCATCTTTTAATCCCATCCCCGTTACATCAGGCACTCCACCTTTAATCTGTTTAACAGTTGTAAAGGCGATTTTTTTATCGTCTACCCGGGGACTAACCCAGTTGCTGTTACCCAAAGCGCCTTGCGTAGGCAGATTGAGTGTGTTTAATATCGTTTTCCAATCGCGTCCCTGTCCGTTTTTGAATGCCAGCAATGTGTCAATCGCAATGGCGGCACGCATAGGTCTTTGTTTTTCTACTGCAATAGCATACAGCTTATCTGCCACTTCACGGAATACTGGTCCTGCTACTGCTCCGCCATAAAACTTTACGGCATTCGGTTTATTCCTGATCACCACTACGCAGGTAAACTGCGGATCATTGGCCGGGAAATAACCTGCAAATGAAGATTGATAGATCTTCTTGCTATAACCGTCTTTACCGTTTGCTACCAGTGCGGTACCTGTCTTACCGGCAATCTTATAATACGGAGACCAGAGTGATTTTGCAGTACCATTTGTCACAACTCCTTCCAACATGGCTTTTACCTGTCTGAGTGTGTTTTGTGAACAGATGCTGTCCATCACTATCTCCGGATCAAAGTCTCTCACCGGTTGTCCGTATTCCATAATAGCGTTTACCAGGTAAGGCTTCATCATGACACCATTATTGGCGACGGCATTGTACAGCATGCATGTCTGCATAGGGCTGATCAATACTTCATATCCGAAAGACATCCATGGTAAGCTGGTGGCGCTCCATGTTCTCGACTTCGTGCTTTTGATCACAGGCGAGCCTTCTCCTACTAGATCAATGCCTGTGGTTTTATCCAGTTTCAGTTTACGCAGATGCGCCACAAAATCATTGGGCTTTTTCTGGTAACATTTCATGGCCAGCTGCGCCATACCCACATTGGAACTCAGCTCGAAAGCATGTTTAATGCTGACGTTTGTTTGTCCAGGGTGAGGTTCTGAATCAAAAACAGTTCTTTTACCTATCTGCAGGCGGCCTTCGTTCAGGTTTACCTGATCGTTCATAGTGACGTACCGGTCTTCGATTGCGGCGATCACGGTAGCCAATTTGAAAGTCGAGCCCGGTTCACCTACACGGAGGGCATAGTTCATGTCCTCCCAGTAGCTACCGTCAGGCTGGCGGCCTAAGTTGGCAATAGCTTTTATCTTTCCGGTTTTCACTTCCATGAGGATGCAGGTACCAGTTTCCGCTTCGTTGCTGACCATCATATTCATGAGGGCTGTTTCTGCGATGTCCTGCATATTCACATCGATGGTGGTGATGATATCGCGGCCGTTTTCTGGTTCAATATCATATCCTTCCACAGGAACGAACGTTCCACCGGCGATACGGCGCATCAGTCTTTTACCGGTGACGCCTTTTAAATAGTTATCGTAGGTCCTTTCGAGACCTACGTTCTGAGCATTTTCCCTGGACAATCCTATTGTGCGGTTTGCCAATAGTTTGAAAGGGTTGATACGTTTATTCTTCGTTTCCGCTATCAGGCCGCCCTTATTCTTTCCCAGCCGGAACATAGGAAAGTTGCGTACTGCCTGGTATTGCACAAATTGTACGTCTCTTTTCAGGAGGAAGTACCTGTCTTTGTGTTTGTAGGCTTCTTTAAGAAGCGTTTTATATTCTCGCGGAGTACGGTCCTGAAACAGGTTGGAGAGGCAGATGGACAGGGAGTCAATGTTCTCCTTGAAAATCTTACCATTGTTTGCTTTCAGTCCGTCAGCAGCAAAATCCACCCTTAGGTTAAAGTAAGGTATGGATGTGGAAAGCATGCGGCCTTCTTCAGAATATATCGTTCCCCTGTCAGCTTCGAGTGATACGTACCGGGTATGCAGGCTGTCTGCCATGCTGCGCCAGTAGTTTCCTTCGACGTTCTGTAACATGAATATTTTTGCAAGGATTGCCACACCAAACAGCCCCATGCCGATAAAGCACAGATACACACGCCACAATATGTCTTTCTTTACTTCCACTGTTTGTTATGTATAAAAGGTTACTCCTTTTTCTCCAGTTCTATTTTCTGTGGCGGAGAGCTAAGCGGTTTCAACCCCATAGGTTCTACAGCTTTGCCTACTTCGCTCATTTTACTTTGGAACATCAGGTCACTTTTTATGTTGAGGTATTCCCACTTCAGTTCTTTGATTTCCCTTCCCAGCTTATTTATCCGGCGGATTTTTTTTTCTGCAAGATGGCTGTTGGCGATATATATCAGGGCGAGTGCGGACAGAAACAGTATGAAGGGCATATTTTGCGTAATAGCTCTGTAGTTAATCCGCAGACGCCATTCCTTCTTTTGTTCCTGGTGTTCCGATGGTTCCGGTTTTTTTTCCGGGGTTTCTTCTTCGGCTGATATGTATTCTTCTTCTACCTGCAACACGATTTATTATTTATACTGCTAAGCCAATGTTACCTGTCGGCAGACAAGCACATTGGCATAGCGGATTCATAATCAGTCTTTATATTTTTTCAGCTACCCTCAGTTTTGCACTTCGGGACCTTGTATTGCGTTTCAGCTCTTCGGGGCTGGCAGTAACTGGTTTTTTGGTAACTAACTTGAACAGTTTCGGAGGTGTTTCGAAAGAGAAAGTCTCGTCTTGTGCTTCAAATTGTCCCGTTTTCATGAAATTTTTCACCAGTCTGTCTTCCAGAGAGTGAAAAGTAATGATTGCCAGTTTACCGCCCGGTTTAAGTACTTCCGCTGACTGGGTCAGCATATCTTTCAGGGCACCAAATTCATCATTGACCACAATTCGCAGCGCCTGGAAGACCTGTGCCAGGTACTTCTGCGGATTGCCTTTAACTATCGGCTGAATTACAGATTTAAATTCGTTTATCGTACGCATTGGTCTTGCCTTGCGTTCCTGCACGATGGTCTTAGCCAGTGTACGGGCATTTGTAACTTCCCCGTAGTTCTGAAAGATCAGCTGCAGTTCTTTTTCGTTGGATGACTGAAGGATCGAGGCGGCTGTAAGCGTACCACGCTGGTCCATTCTCATATCCAGGTCTCCGTCAAAGCGGGTGCTGAACCCTCTTTCTGCGGTGTCAAACTGCCAGGAGGATACTCCAAGGTCAGCTAGTATACCGTCTACCGGTACAGACTTATATAACCGGAGAAAACGTTGCAGATGCCGGAAATTCTGCTGAACAAAAGTGACCCTGGGGTCATCTATCCGGTTTTTATACGCGTCTTCATCCTGATCGAATACGATAAGTCTGCCATTCTCATTTAGCTTTTCCAGGATCGCCCTGGAGTGGCCCCCACCTCCGAAGGTGGCATCTACATATACACCATCAGGTTGTATCTGCAGGTTGGTGATCACTTCCTGCAGTAATACGGGCAGATGATATGCTGAAGATTCTTCCATACAGTCAATTAAATCGAAATGTTATTATCCCCGCCTCCCATTACTTGTTGGGCCAGGTCGCTAAATGCCCCTGGTGAGAAATTTTCAAAGAACTCCTGGTACTTACCCTGATCCCAGATCTCTATCTTATTTGTCGCCGCCGCCAGCACGATGTTTTTTTCGAGCGAAGCGTAGGTCATCAAGTTTTTTGGTATCAATAACCTCCCTGCACTGTCCAGTTCACATATTGTTGCCCCATTAAGAAAATACCGCCTGAACTCCCGAACCTTTGGATCGAAGTCATTCAACTTGCTGATCCGTTCAAAAATGGGCTGCCATTCATTCATGGGATACAAAGACAAACATTTTTCAAAGCCGCGGTTCAACACAAACTGTTCTCCTGCGCTCTCTGCCAGTTGCTTTTTGAAGCCCGCCGGGAGTAGAAAGCGACCCTTTGCATCCAATGTAGCCTCATATTCACCGAGAAAGCCTGTCATAATTGGGGGCGAAAGTCCTTGAAAAACATTTTCTAACACAAAATAACACTTTTTCCCACTCTCTAACGTAAAAAAGAAATATAAATTTTTTCCACAGCAACGATCTGCCTATAATACTGAGTCGCATCGGTTTTGAGATGTAAAAACCCTCCGTTTATGTTGATAACGTGTATATAACATGTTAATAACTGTTAATTACGTGTGTGTAAATCCTGCTGAGGCTAAAAGCTAAATCCTTAGTAGACTCCGCCAGTATTCCCTTTTTGGTTTGACGTTGATTTTAACATGAGTTATCCACATTTTTTTACTTCTCACATTACAACTGTTCGCAATAATTTGGGCGACAGGATTCCTGCCGAGCTGATGTCAGTAAGTTTTCTATTTTGCATAACAAAGAATTACGTATATTATCTTAGCCGATAAATACAGGATTTTGTATAATATTAGCTGTAAATCAATGAGTTTTAGTTAAGGTTATATCACGCTGAATAGGTTCCCGTCTACCACCCACCCCTGTGGATTACTTGCCTGTCAGGCGAAATGTTTCAGCCCACAATGTGCCGGATTTCACCTGTTCGATATAAGAGATGATGTAAATGATCTCCGGTTGGACAGCGGACGAACAAGCGACGAACAAGCGACGAACAAGCGACGAACAAGCGACGAACAAGCACATATGCATTCCACAGGCCGGATCACCCTCTGTTTAGACCTGCCTGTCCTGCCAGATCAGGTAATTTCTCCCTACTGTGGTAAAAAGTGGAAAACGCCGTCCCCTGGAAGGAAAACCAAAATAGTAGTCAGCAGGCTCTCCCGCTTTTACAAAATTTTAACAGCTTCAATTCCCACCCTATCTTACATTTACATTTAATTCTTAACTTTGCCCTCTTTATGCGGAAATTAGTTTTATACATTAGTCTCTTTGTTGCGGTAATAGCCACAGTATCATGTAATACTGAGCTGCGCAAGATCGAAAAGAGCAAGGATTACGAAGCCAAGCTTGCATTCGCAGATAAACTGTATGCAAAAAAGAAATATACCGCTGCTCAGGCGTTGTATGAATCTTTATTTCAGGTATATAAGGGAACTGACAAGTACGAACCAATGTACTATAACTACTGCTACTGCTCTTATAAGATGAAAGACTACGTGCAGGCAGGGTTCTACTTTAAAAATTACCTGGATAACTTCCCTAACAGTCCGAGAGCAACCGAAATGGACTATATGCAGGCCTACTGCTATTATAAACAGTCCCCTAAGGTACAGCTGGATCAGACCAATACCCAGAAGGCTATTGCTGCTATGCAGACCTTCATCAACAACTACCCTACTTCTGATAAAGTACCTGAAGCTAACCTCGTTATTGAGCTGAGCCGCAGGAAACTGGAAAGGAAAGAATACAATAACGCCGAACTTTATTACAATTTAGGGCATTACCATGCTGCTGCCATCACCTTTAAAAGCCTGATGCGCCAGTTCCCTGACTCTGATAAAAGCGATGCTTATAAGTATATGGCTATCAAGGCTTATTATCAGTATGCCAAGAATAGTATCTGGGAAAAGCAGAAAGAGCGCTACGATGAAGTGTTGAGCGAGTACCTGGACTTTGCTGATCACTACCCAACCAGCAAACTGAAAGTAGATGCGGAAAAATATTATAACTTAGCACAAGGTAATATCAAAACAATAGACGCCTATAGTAAGCCGGAGCGTTCAAAGAAAGACGAGAAAAAGGTTAAAAAGGCTGCTGATAAAGCAGAAAAGGATAACAACGCCGGTACAGAAATTAAAAACAATTAATAATCATAATAATTCCCTGGAGAATGAGCAAAATAAAAAGAGGTCTCACCAGCAGCATTAATCCGATGGTTGAAACTAAAAACACCACCGAGATCAAAGGCAAAACTGGCAACCTGTATGAGTCTATTGCAGTTATCGCAAAACGCGCCAACCAGATTAACATATCTGTGAAGGAAGAACTGCACTCCAAGCTGGAAGAGTTCGCCAGCCACACAGATAACCTGGAGGAAGTGCACGAGAATAAAGAGCAGATTGAAATCTCCCGTTTCTATGAAAGGATGGCAAATCCAGCTATCCAGGCAACCATGGAATTTCTGGAAGATAAGATCTACTTCCGCAGAAATGATGATGACTTATATAGCTAAGTAGTTTGACTGAAAAATATCTAACTTCATGGCGGCAGAATATACTTTCTGCCGCCTTTTTTGTTTAATAGCCGATAAGCTCATGCTTCAAGGAAAGAAAATTTTATTAGGTGTATCCGGTAGCATCGCTGCCTATAAAGCTGCTACTATTGTACGCCTGCTGGTAAAAGAAGGAGCCGAAGTGAAAGTAGTGATGACGCCGTCTGCCTGTGATTTTATTACGCCGCTGACCCTGGCCACACTCTCCAAACACGAAGTACCGGTAACCATCAGTGACAATCAGAGCTGGAATAACCATGTGATGCTTGGTCGCTGGGCAGACGTTATGCTTATTGCTCCCGCCTCTGCCAATACCCTTTCCAAAATGGCTAACGGTGCCTGTGATAACCTGCTGATGGCCACTTATCTCTCTGCCACCTGCCCGGTACTAATTGCACCAGCCATGGATGAAGATATGTGGCACCACCCCGCTACCCGCGCCAATATCACCCGGCTGTTATCCTATGGGCATAAACAGCTGCCTGTGGAAAAAGGCGAGCTGGCCAGCGGATTGTTCGGAGAAGGCCGCATGGCTGAACCTGAAAATATTATACAATACCTGCACGAGCATTTTAATAATGAGTCTGTTGCTTCACAGGCTGGTGATTTACAACCTGTTAATGGTTCTCCACTACCATTGCAGGGAAAAAAAGCACTGGTAACTGCTGGTCCTACGCAAGAACCACTTGACCCTGTACGTTATATCAGCAACCACTCCAGCGGCAAGATGGGGATCGCTATAGCCGATGCACTGGCCGCAGCAGGAGCCGAAGTAACCTTGGTGCTTGGACCAACAGGCCTGTCGGCTGCTCATCCATCGGTAAAGACCATCAGGGTAGTTACAGCAGACGACATGTTCCGTGGTAGTGAAGCTCATTTTGCGCAGTCGGAAGTCATCGTAATGGCCGCTGCCGTTGCTGACTACCGGCCAAAGCATATTGCTGATCTCAAAATGAAGAAAGGAGAGGGAGATGCCCTGATCCTGGAGCTGGAGAAAACGAAAGACATCCTGCGTACCCTTGGGGCCACCCGTACAGAAAAGCAGGTGCTGGTAGGATTCTCGCTGGAGACCAATAATGAGCAGGAATACGCGTTGAAGAAGCTTCGGGAGAAGAACCTGGACCTGGTAGTGATGAACTCCCTGAATGATAAAGGCGCAGGTTTCAATCATGACACCAATAAGGTAACTTTATTTGACAAACAGGGCGGTATCAATGAATTGCCGCTGAAGTCAAAGTCTGAAGTGGCACAGGATATTGTCAGGAAAATAGTGGATATCCTGCATACCAACACTCCCTTGATCGTATAAATATATTGCTCTATATAACTCAGAATGATCACAATGGCAACAAACGCTTTTTTATGGTGTGCAAAGTATAAATCCCGCTACTTTGTACTGCTGATGTCAATCATGTGCATATTCGCTGGTATCACTACCGTTCATGCGCAGGAATTACGGGCTAATGTGACCGTTACTCCCGGTGCCAGGCTGAATAACAATACAAGCAGAAAAGTATTCACAACGCTGCAAAACTCTATCAAGGAGTTTTTGAATGGCCGCAGGTGGACAGATGAAGGGTTTGGTGCAGCAGAACGTATAGAATGCAACTTCCTATTGATGGTCACAGAAGACCTGGGCAACAATACCTTCAGAGCTAACCTGACTATTCAATCCACACGGCCGGTCTATAACGCCGGATACCTCAGCAGCACCCTGAATATGCAGGATGTAAATGTCGCCTTTCGTTATGTAGAGTTTCAGCCATTGGAGTTCAGCGATAACAGGGTAGTGGGGAATGATCCGCTGGCGTCTAATCTGACAGCTATATTGGCATATTATACCTACATTATACTCGGACTGGATGCAGACTCTTTTGCCGCGAAGGGGGGGGATGAGTACTTTAAAAAAGCCCTGAATATTGTGAGTAATGCACCCGACGCTAAAGAGATATCCGGTTGGAAGCCTTTTGAGGGAAACCGTAATCGTTACTGGCTGCAGGACAATCTGCTGAATGTGAAATTCAGTCGTTTTCATGACGTAATGTACCAGTATCACCGTCAGGGAATGGATCTGATGTATGAAGATGTGAATAAAGGCCGCAGTACTATTATGAATTGCCTGAATATGTTATATGCCGTATACCAGGATATACCCAACTCTATGCTGATGTCTGTATTTTTCAGCGCCAAAGCTGATGAATTACAGAAGATCTTTGCTAAGTCTCCACCACAAGAGAAATCACGTGCTGCGCAGCTACTTGCACAAATGGACGTAACGAATGCTGCAAAATACCAGCAGATGAAATAGTTTTGCATCTTTGAAGAAGATAAGCTTTATGTATAGAATAATAGCAGTTTGCCTCGTGCTGCTGATCACAGCATGTGGAGAAGCGGATAAGGTACCGGCTGACGTCCTGCCAAAGGAAAAAATGCGTGATGTTTTACTTGATATGAATCTGGCTGATTCTTATGCCGGTCTGGAAGAAGACGGGATAAGTGTTGTTGTCAGTGATTCTGTCCGTAAGGAGCGTCTGAAGGTCTACTACCGCCAGATCCTGGATCTGCACAAACTGACACCGCAGGAATTTGACCACAGTTTTAAATATTACGAGTCGCACCCCGATAAGTTGAAGAATATATATGATATGATGTTCAGCATGGTATCGAAAGATAAGGAGTCACTGGATGCTGATCTGCGCAATAAGGAGTATACCACCAATATTAACTCACTTTTGCCGGTTAACAATAATACCATAATTTGGGGTGGACAGGACACATTAATTCCATTTGTTAAGAAAGATAAGAGAAGTATCAGTGTGCCCGTTAGTGAAGCAGGCCCAAAGTTGGCACAACCTAAGCCGGTAAAGCTACGTTCCTGAGCTGCTCTTGATAAACATCACCAAAACATGAATAAAGTTGTAGCTAATGCCGATGAGGCATTGCATGACATCCGCGATGGCGCTACCCTGATGCTGGGCGGGTTTGGTTTGTGCGGTATCCCCGAAAATAGTATTGCTGCACTGGTACGTAAAGGCGTTCAGCAATTGACCTGTATTTCCAACAATGCCGGCGTGGATGAATTTGGACTAGGTTTGCTGTTAAAGACACGGCAGATCCGGAAAATGCTGTCATCCTATGTAGGCGAAAATGCAGAATTTGAGAGACAACTGCTTTCAGGCGAACTGGAGGTAGACCTCATTCCTCAAGGTACACTGGCAACCCGCATACAGATGGCCGGAATGGGTATCCCCGCCTTTTTTACACCCGCCGGTTACGGAACAGAGATCGCTGCCGGAAAAGAGGTACGCGAATTTAATGGTAAACACTATCTCATGGAGATGGCTCTACATGCTGACTTCTCTATCGTTAAAGCCTGGAAGGGCGATACCATGGGTAATCTGGTCTTCCGTAAGACAACCCGCAATTTCAGTACCTCTATGGCAAAAGCAGGTAATATCACCATTGCTGAAGTAGAGCATCTGGTACAACCAGGTGAGCTGGATCCTGACCATATACATGTACCTGGCATTTATGTGCACCGCATCTTCCAGGGAAGTAACTATGAAAAACGTATAGAGCGGAAGACCGTGAAAATGGGTTAGTCCCTTTTTGTTTACTGCAACCTCAAACCGGAAATTAATATGTCTTTAGATAAATATGGCATTGCCAAAAGAATAGCGCAGGAACTGCGCGACGGAATGTATGTGAACCTGGGTATTGGTATTCCTACGCTTGTTGCCAATTTTATTCCTGCCGGTATATCCATTATGCTGCAGTCTGAAAATGGATTGCTGGGCATGGGGCCTTACCCTGATGAGCAGGAGATTGATGCAGACCTGATTAATGCAGGTAAAGAAACAGTTACCGTACTACCTGGCGGTGTCTTCTTTGATTCCGCAGAGAGCTTCGGCATGATCAGGGCAGGTAAGGTAGATCTGACTGTTTTAGGTGCTATGGAAGTATCTGATACCGGCGATATTGCTAACTGGAAAATACCTGGTAAGATGGTAAAAGGTATGGGTGGTGCAATGGACCTGGTTGCTGCTGCTAAGAACATCATCGTTGCGATGATGCATACCAATCCTAAAGGAGAAAGTAAATTGCTGCCGCAATGTAGCTTACCGCTGACAGGCGTATCCTGTGTGAAGAAAATTGTGACAGAACTGGCTGTGCTGGATGTGACTCCCGAAGGCTTCAGATTGCTGGAAAGAGCGCCCGGAGTAAGTGTAGAAGAGATTGTTGCCAAAACCGCCGGCAGACTGGTTATAGCGGGAGAAATACCCGAAATGAAACTGTCTTGAGAAGCAGCAGTCTCAATGCAACAGCTGGTAGTTCATTATTCCGATATTGTTATTTAATGTAATAGTAAGAGGCGTTTCATGTATTGAAACGCCTCTTACTATTATGTGCTGTTCAATGCTGCTTTCCGCAACGGTTGAAGTTATGATTAATTGGTTTTTATTGATATCTGTTCGCCTGTATCATAGATCATCAATCAATATCAGCACTACTATGTTCATGCGATACTAGTAGTATCAGACAATACCATGCATACAATCAGTGTTATTAGTATTGATGAATCATCGTTACCAATCATCTGGAACAAGTCATAAACAACAGCAATTGTTGTTGTAATTATAAGTTAGCGATTAACATATTGCAGTTAAAAATACTGGTCTTAACGAGGAAGGTATGTTGCTCTTACCTGTGCTATATTTCAATTATTCAATCTTTATTTTCTCTTCATAAGTATTATCCCTCATATTTACAATACCCTTAACTTGCTATTGTAGAGTAAAACTAATTCAGCATCTTTGCTATGTCAACCGCTGATAGTTATAAAGGCAGCGGTGGAGAGCATAAAACAGCATTCTAGTTATTGATGATCCGGAGAAAAAAGTTCTCCTATAAGAAGCCAAAATTTAAAATTGTACAATGCTACTGCATTGTGTCTTGTCTGTGAACATTAGATGAATCAAGCAACATTTATGGAATGAATTACCACGTATCTATGTCTTAAATCAGGTATATATTTATTTAGCAGTTCCAGGTATTACTGATATATTGAAAAGTATATAAGTATCTGTCATGTGACTGTTCGTCGTGTCCTATTTATCCTATACTGTTTATTTTATGAAGTAATACTGTTCAATATGTAGCAATGTGTGCATTGCTCATAGTTCATGCGTGTACTGACGGTCCCGCTATGGGTCCCGTTTTTATCAACAGTAATTTACAGGGTTATTGAGCCATAGCAGGCGTTCGTTCAGGCCAAGGCCGGGAAGGACCCCTGTCCTATGTGAAAAAAAGACGGTTATCCGGTGTAATGCCGGGTAACCGCTACCCATTTCTACCCGGTTAAATTTCCGTAACTTAACAGTCCAACAAACGTTAAAGTGTTCGAAGTGCAATCGGGTTTTTTATGTTATAATGGTAAATTTATTGCGGCGTCCGAACCCATCTTAACAGCGGATAACCGATCTTTCCGTTATGGAGACGGCTGCTTTGAAACCATGCGGGTATACCAGGGTGGCATCCTGTTGGCAGACCTACATTTTGAACGGCTAATGGCCAGTTTAAACCTCCTGCATTTTGACGTACCTCAGCATTTTACAAAGGCATACTTTGCCAGACTGGTCGCTGAACTTTGTGCCCGTAATGAGCATGAACAACTGACCAGGGTCCGGCTCACAGTCTTCAGGTCAGATGGCGGTCTGTACGATCCGGTCAATAACCTGCCTAACTTCATCTTACAGAGCTGGGACTTAAACCGGCAGATACTGGAATTAAATGCTTCAGGGCTGACCCTGGACATCTTTCCTGATGTAAGAAAGGCCAGTGACAAATACTCCTTTATTAAGTCTAATAATTGCCTGCCGTACGTAATGGCAGCTATGTATGCCAAGCAACACCGCATTAATGAAGCAGTATTGCTGAATCCATATGGCAGAGTAGCTGATACCACTATCGCTAATCTTTTTATAGTACAGGAAAGGCAGATTATAACGCCGCCCTTATCAGAAGGCGGTGTATGCGGTGTAATGCGTAAACAGCTGCTGCGGATGGAGCTGCCCTTCAGCGTAATAGAAAAACCTGTTACCGTGGCGGATCTTGAAACTGCTGATGAGATATTCCTGACGAATGCCATTACCGGCATAAGATGGGTAAGTACCTTCCGCGATATTAGTTATAGCAATGCTACTGCAGTGATATTACACGAATTGATACATGAAGGGCTCTGACTCAATACAGCTGCTTACTCGAAATAATGATTGTCGCTGAAACCGCATCACAGTGGCACATTTTTAGTGACTTTATTTTATACTTTTCCGATTTATCTTGGTACCGAGATTATTAGCTATCAGTTTAACGAGAATGCAAAACTAACCACTCTTATGCCTCCAACTGTAAATTTATGCTGGTTGCGGCGTGACCTGCGTTTGCTTGATCATGCAGCATTATACCATGCGTTGAAGTCAGATAACCCTGTAGTGCCAGTGTTTGTTTTTGACACTAATATCCTCAAAGATCTTGATGATAAACACGACAGACGTGTCACTTTCATTCATGATGTACTGGAGGAACTACAGGAAAAGCTCAGTAGACTGGGCAGTACGCTGGAAGTATTTTATGGTACTCCCATGCAGGCATTTGAACATTTTACTCAGGTGTATGATGTGCGTGAAGTGTTTGCTAGTATTGATTATGAGCCATATGCAGTTAAACGCGATGCGGATATTGCAGAAATGCTCAGGTCAAAAAATATCGATCTCCACCTCTATAAAGATCACGTGATCTTTTCTCCGACAGAGGTGTTGAAAGATAACGGCCAGCCATACACGGTATTTACTCCTTTCAGTAAAAAATGGAAAAGCCTGTTGAATGATTTTTACTTAAAACCTTATCCGGTAGAAAAGTACTTCCGGAACTTCTATCGTCAGAAAGCTAAGAAAATCCCCAGCCTCCGTGCCATAGGATTCCAGGCAGGATTCAGGGGGTTTCCTAAAGCAAGAGTAAAAGACAGTATATTAAAGAACTACGACAAAACGCGTGATGTGCCGGGTATAGAAGGCACTACTCATCTTGGCCTACACCTGCGTTTTGGAACTATCAGTGTGAGGGAACTTGCAGATAAAGCAAATACATTAAATCAAACTTTTCTCGGTGAACTGATTTGGCGTGATTTCTTCCAGATGATACTCTGGCATTTCCCTCATGTAGTAACACAAGCATTCCGTCGTGAGTATGACAATATACAGTGGCGGAATAATGAAAAAGAGTTTCAACGCTGGTGTAATGGACAAACAGGTTATCCCATCGTGGATGCCGGTATGCGTGAACTGAATACAACCGGTTTTATGCATAACCGCGTTAGGATGATCACAGCCAGCTTTCTCACTAAACACCTGCTCATAGACTGGCGTTGGGGAGAAGCATACTTTGCTCAAAAGCTGCTGGATTATGACCTGGCTGCTAACAATGGTAACTGGCAGTGGGCTGCAGGTTGCGGATGTGATGCGGCCCCTTATTTCCGTGTGTTCAATCCCACATTACAAACACAGAGATTCGATCCTGATTTTGAATACATCAGGAAATGGGTACCCGAGTTTGAAGAACTGACTTATGTAAAGCCGATGGTCGTACATGAACAGGCACGTAAGCGTGTGCTGGAGGTTTACAAAGCAGCATTGGCTTCTTAGGGTAAACTAACAATAAAGAAGCCGCCCTTATATACCATTAGGATGCAAAAAAAGAGTCCATAGATAATACAGTGTGATTATCTGTGGACTCCATTTTTTATAAAAGAAAATGTATAACGTTTATGCATATACAGACATAAGTCTGTCTACAGCCGCTTTTCCTGCTTCTCCTAATCCCAGGCTGAAATCGTTCACATAAAGATCAATGTGTTGACGCATCACCTTTTCATCCATTTCCTGCGCATGTTCAGTTACATAAGACGATAGCTGTGGATAATGCTGGAAGGAATACTGTAAGCTGTCATGTATCAGCTCATCTACCTGTTGTCTGATATGTGCAGGTATATCTTTACGGATAAAGATGCCTCCCAGTGGAATAGGGCTGCCTGTAGTACTCTCCCAGTATTCGCCCAGATCAATGATCTTCACCAGTCCTTTGTCCTGATACGTGAATCTGTTTTCGTGAATGATCACACCGGCATCTACGCTGCCATCCAGTACTGCATTTTCGATATCAGAAAATAACAGCACCTCTTTGTTGCGGGCTTCCGGAAAGGCAATAGAGAATAAGAGATTTGCAGTAGTATTCTCGCCAGGTATAGCAATCTTACAGTCTTTGATCTTGTCCTGCGGTATATCTTTTCTGGCAATCAGCAGCGGACCGCAGCCTCTGCCTAATGCACTGCCGCTATTGAGTAGTTCATACTGATCTTTTACTTTCTGATACACGCCAAAGCTCAGTTTCGTAATAGCCAGTTTACCCTGCATTGCCCATTTATTCAGTGTTTCAACATCTTCCAGTTGCGTGCTGAATGTTAAGCCTTTTGTATCAATTTTGTTATTCACCATAGCGTCGAAAATGAAGGTGTCATTCGGGCAAGGTGAAAATCCTAATGTTAGTTCCATTGTTCAATATATTTAATCAATGCTTCATTCAATGTCTGTATGGCTAATGGTATCTTCCATTTGCTTTTGTCTCTGACTTCTACATAGTTGGATATGCTGCGCAGCTGAAAAAATGGTATCTTCTCTTCCAGACAAGCGTAATGAAAAGCAGCACCTTCCATACTTTCAACTTCAGGGTTGTACTTGTCTACCAGTAACTGACGTGTACGATCGCTGCCACTGACAGTATTAATCGTCACACCGGCTGCTCTAGGCAGTGCGGGCAGTTGCGGTACGTCTGCAAATGTGTTAATAAGCTGGCGGTTGGTAAAAGGAGCCTGATCTGGTTGCCATAATTGTATATCGAAGAGGTCTTTATAGGATTGATCATCTTCTACGCCCAGATCTCCCAGTTGTTCGCGGTCTATCAGTACCACTTTACCCATTTCCCAGGAATGGTCAAAGCATCCGGCAATACCTGCCTGTATAGCCAGATCAGGTCGATTATGGACAAATTGTTTACCCAGTTGATAGGCGGTATGCATCATTCCGATACCTCCGATGAGTATGCTGATGTGACAATTCTCGTACTTTTTGCTGCCCAGATGCTCTATAAGTGGCTGTATTTCAAAGGTTGTAGCAGCTGTGACCAGTATTTTCATGATGCAAAGGTAGGGGTTTTGCCCTCGCGATCGACTATGATCGAATTATTGTAACTTTGCCGAAAATATAGAGTTAATAATGATCTATTTAACGCGTGTGGAGAACTTCAATGCGGCGCATAAGTTATCCAATCCCGCTTGGAGTAAGGAAAAGAATGAGGAGGTGTTTGGCAAATGTGCCAATGAAAACTGGCATGGTCATAATTACGAATTACATGTAACCGTAAAGGGTACACCTGATCCGGAAACCGGATTCGTCTTCAATGCAAAGACGCTTGGCGTGCTTATCAAGGACCACATTGTAGAAAAGATCGACCATCGGAACCTCAATATGGATGTCGATTTTATGGCTGGTAAGTTTACCTCTGCCGAAAATCTGGCTATCGGTATCTGGGATCAGTTGACCCAGCATCTGCCAGAGGGTGTTCTACTGCACTGTATAAAGTTGTATGAAACCCCGCGCATCTACGTTGAATACTTCGGAGGCAAATAGCTTTCACATGATCCCATACCTTGGATGGGCGTTCAGGAGTGTTGATTATCAGAACTAAGTTAATATAGAAATGGCTTATAATAAGATTGAAACGTATGATGAAAAGGTAACCAGTGACCTTATTCAACATTATAGAAGCAGCATAGAGTTATTGGGTGAAGATGTAGAAAGAGAGGGCTTACTGAAGACCCCGGAGCGTGTGGCCAAAGCTATGCAATTCCTCACTGAAGGCTATCAGATGGATGCAAAAGCTATCCTGGAAGGCGCAAAATTTACCGAAGCTTACAGCGAAATGGTAATCGTAAAGGATATTGAGTTATATTCCCTCTGCGAACATCATATGCTGCCTTTCTTCGGAAAAGCACACATTGCTTATATACCTAACGGCTACATTACCGGCCTCAGTAAACTGGCGCGCGTAGTAGATGTATTTGCCCGCAGGTTACAGGTACAGGAACGCCTGACACACCAGATACTGGACGCTATCCAGGAGACATTACAGCCGCAGGGTGTAGGTGTCGTAATAGAAGCACAGCATCTTTGCATGATGATGCGCGGTGTACAGAAACAAAACTCTGTCACTACCACATCTGCATTCTCTGGCCAATTTGAAGACGGCAGAACCAGGAATGAATTTATGCGCCTGATCACGAAATAAGCTTCTTGCTATAATAAAAGAAAAGCGTCTGGCCTGAGCCGGGCGCTTTTCGCATATATACAACTCCTGCCATTAGCTGGCTTGCCTTCAATATGTAACAGCCTATTTCAAAGCTTTACTAGCCTTGTCGTATACCTGCTGGGAACAAGGGCTATTCTCAATTAGCCACCATTAGCTGGCTTGCCTTCAATATGTAACAGCCTATTTCAAAGCTTTAATAGCCTTATCATATACCTGCTGGGAATAAGCACTATTCTCAACTGCCGCAGGCAGTACAAGTGTATAGTTCCATGTATCATGCAATATCAGTACCGCCGGATACGGATCAATCGTTTCTTCTACTTCCTCCTCTGCCTTGTTCATCACCTCCATTTTGTATTCAAGATTGTTCACCCTTCTCGCAAGAATTGTGAAGCAGCCTTCACCCCGCGCATTGCTGGCATAACCATGCTCTTCGTAGTCATCATGGGTCTGCGTGTCATTGGCAATGAAGTATTCATACACTTCTTCTTCAATACGCTCAACTTCCTCTACAACCAGCTGTGGATTACTGGCCTTCAGTTCATCAACAAACGCAGGAAAGAACTCTTCAAATCCTTTGTTGGAGATAATGCTGTAATCATTTCCTGGTATTATGGTTTCAGTCATGTTTATCCGTTTTAATAGCGTTTTTCTTCCAATGATAGTGGTAATAGTCAGGCGTAGGATTAATCAGTGGCTGGCAATACCAGGTAAAGGTCTACCTGCCGGGGTAAGGTCTGGCAATATTTAGCCGGTACCTGCTGCAATTTACTGAACAGGTGTTAATTATAGCTGCTTTTGAGCCCGGAATTTTGATATATCACAAAGAGTATGAATATTTGCAATCCAATTACCAAGATATATGTACTAATAATAATACATATGAATGTCAGGTCATTGTAAACCAAATCAGATGAAACACGCTTACGTTTTTCCAGGACAAGGTTCTCAGTTCCCGGGTATGGGCAAGAATCTGTACGATAGCAATCCAAAGGCAAAAGAGCTTTTCGAGAAAGCTAATGAGATATTAGGATTCCGTATATCAGATGTAATGTTTACCGGTACCGAAGAGGACCTGAAACAAACCAAAGTGACACAGCCAGCTGTATTTCTGCACAGTGTGATTGCTTTCCTGTGTGCAGAACCAGCAGCAAAGCCAGACATGGTTGCCGGTCACTCCCTGGGTGAATTTTCAGCCCTGGTTGCAAACGGTACGCTGACTTTTGAAGACGCTCTCCGCCTGGTATATATCCGTGCTACTGCCATGCAGAAAGCATGTGAAGTTCAACCATCCACTATGGCGGCTGTACTGGCGCTGGATGACGCAAAAGTTGAAGAGATCTGTGCTGCTGTCAGTACAGAAACAGGTGAAATCGTAGTAGCAGCTAACTATAATTGTCCGGGACAGCTGGTTATTTCCGGCTCTGTTAAAGGTATTGAAATTGCCTGCGAAAGAATGAAAGCTGCTGGTGCAAAACGTGCGCTGGTACTGCCTGTTGGCGGTGCCTTCCACTCGCCGCTGATGGCTCCTGCAAGAGAAGAGCTGAAAGCAGCTATTGATACCACTACCTTCAGCACGCCGTCCTGCCCGGTATACCAGAACGTGGTAGCCAAAGCAGTAAGCAATTCTGCTGAAATCAAGCAAAACCTGATCGATCAGCTGACTGGCGCAGTACGCTGGACACAGTCCGTTCAGGCAATGGTAGCTGACGGTGCAACAACATTTACCGAGGTTGGTCCTGGTAAAGTATTACAGGGTCTCGTAGTGAAGATCCAGAAAGACGCTGTTGTAAACGGTATTAACTAGTCCGATTACCATACTAAAGGATGCCGGAATCAGTCATTCATCCGTCCGATAGATGCTATTGTATTAAAACATAAGAGGCGCTTCAGTTATTGAAGCGCCTCTTATGTTTTAGCTTTATACTAAACCCGGTCTATGCTGGCATTCCACCACTCCGGGTCAAACGCTGCATTGTGCTTTTTATAGAAGTTGATTGCCGGCTCATTCCACTCCAGTACCTGCCAGTTCATACCTTTAAACTGCTTCTCCCGTACCTCCTCAAACAGTCTCTCAAACAGCAGATTGCCTATACCTTTACCACGGAAGCTCTCTGTTACTACCAGGTCTTCCAGGTATAAACGGCATCCTTTCCAGGTAGAATAACGCACGTAATAAAGCGCAAAGCCTACAATGGTTTCCTGCCCGTTATCAGTATAAACTGCTGCAAAAGCCTTCCAGACAGGCTGCTTACCGAATCCGGCGTCCTCAAACTCTTTCAGCGTAACAGTCACTGCTTCAGGTGCTTTTTCATAAACTGCCAGCTCCTGAATGAGCTCCATGATCCTGGGACAGTCCTCTTTTCGTACGTCCCTGATAGTAATTTTTTCCATGATCCTGCAGGATTATTTAGTTGCAACTGGTGGCAGGTGCAATATTTTTGGTATTTTGGTGAAGATAGTAAACTAAAATTATATCCATGAAGGATATCCTGCTCAGCTATGCAGCTTATAACCTTTGGGCTAACAATAAGATAGCGGATGTATTACAGAAGTTGCCGGATGCACAGCTGGATCAGGAAACAGGCAGCAGTTTCGGCACTTTGCGTAAAACAGTTTACCATATGTGGGATGCAGAAAGTCTTTGGTACCAGCGGTTACTCCTGGTAGAGAAGACTGTCAAACCTGCTGCGGACTTTGATGGCGTCTTCACAGACGCCTGTTCCCGCTGGCTGGAACAGTCCGCAAAACTGTCAGACTGGGTAAAAGATGTACAGCCCGTCAGACTCAATCATGTGGTAGCTTATTACAATACCCGGAAACAATATTGTAAATCAACCGTTATAGAAATACTGATGCAGGTGTTCAATCATGCCACGTATCATCGCGGCCAGCTGGTAACCCTGTTACGGCAGGCCGGTATTACTAAAATTCCCGTTACTGACTACAGCGAATTTACACGGGGCAGAAGGTAAAGCCCCTGTCAGCTGGTCAGCATAAAGCAGACAATAATATTTCAATGAGCGCACAATCATTTTATGCGAATGTACCTCGGCACCTGGTAGCAGTAGACTGTATCATTTTTGGATTTGAAAACAGTAAGCTCAAACTGCTTATCATGCAGCGAAAAGTAGACCCCATGCAAGGTGAATGGTCACTGATGGGTGGCTTCCTGCAAGATAATGAAAGCGTAGACGAAGCTGCTGCAAGGGTGCTAAAACAAACTACTGGTCTTGAGGATATATATATGGATCAACTGTCCTGCTACGGTGATGTAACGCGCGACTCTGGCGCCCGTGTAATCTCCATGGCCTACTATGCACTCATCCGCATCAGAGAACATGAACAGCATCCTACCCAGCAATTCAGTGCGCACTGGCTGGAACTACACCAGATACCTGATCTGATCTTCGATCACCGGCAAATGATCGCTGACGCTTTAAAGAAACTCAGAGATAATGCACATTTCCATCCTATTGGCTTCGAACTGCTGCCCGAGAAGTTCACCCTATCCCAGCTGCGTAGCCTGTACGAGGAAATCTATCAGAAAGAACTGGATAAGCGTAACTTCCGTAAGAAGATATTATCCATGAACGTACTCGAAAAACTGGAAGAAAAAGATAAAACAACCTCAAAGAAAGGAGCACACCTATACCGCTTTGATAAACAGAAATACGAAGAATTAAAGAGAAGAGGTTTAGTATTTGAGATATAGCTTATCTTGTAACACAATGAAGCCTGGTCTTGAACAAATCTGACACTAAGCCAGCAACGCCGGCGATACTGTGTGAATGACATAGGGAGGATCAACCGGGACTGCTGCTGACAGATACTACTAAAGAAAAAAGTTGGATCGCTAAGAATGGCCCTGAAGCAAACATTATTACATCACAACTGCCGGTGAACAGGAACTTACCCGGTCAGGTATTGATCTGTCAAAGATCAACTCCTGGCCGCTATCGACCAGCGCTATCAACAGATAGTGCCTTTACACTGTACCATTATTAATTACTCATCTTCTGCAAAAAGCACATATTATTCTGCCTCATGATCGTTTTTGCCGTAACTTTCTTCCGGCTGAAACAGGCATACGCACAGCTCCATGTAATCCGTCAGCTGGAATCAGCTACGATTACAACCACTGACAGTGCACAATATGTCGATCTCATGAATCAGCTGGCCGGTCAGTATCAACACCGCCAGCTGGATACCTGCTTTTCTTACCTCTGCACGGCCCGCGAAATCGCCCAACGACAAGGATATAAAAGGGGAGAAGCTGCCGCTTACCGCGGACTGGGCAGCTATTACGCCTACCGCGATAACAGCTACCTGTCTTTCCGTTTCTACCTCGACGCCCTGAACCTCTATAAACAATTAGGCGACAGCGCCGGTATCTGCCAGACCAGTATGCACCTGGGCGTCTATTACCAGTATGAAAAACAATATCAAGAAGCGGCTGGCTATATGAAACAGGCCATGAGTATGAGCGATCGTTTAAAGAATGATACCATCCTCCGTACGCTGCTTGCCAACTATTATTTTATCTACGCTAATGATCTTCGCTCGAACCGCAGCAGTGATTTCATAGATAGAAAACGTGCCTATCAGGCGCTTGCTTCCGCCCGCAGGATGGCTGTCAAAGCAAATGATGAACGCCTGCTCCTCTACACTGGTATGCTGCAGGCTCAGGAACTTATCTATGCTAAAACAGCTATTAATGACGGGGTAACCCGCCTGCGTAACCTGATTGCTGAATCAGAAAAGAAAGGCTATATCTATCATGCCATGTACGGCTATGCACACCTCGCTATATTCAAAGCACGCAGTAAACAGGCCGACTCACTCGCCGCTCAGCGGGAAGTGGCCCGTCTTGCTATGGCCGGGGGCTTCCGGGAGCTCGCACTACCGGTTGTTGCAAAACTATACGCCTGGTATGATGCCAGGCATGAAGAAGACTCCGCACAGTTATATGGAGACATGATGATGGAAATCGTAGAGAAGGAAGAACTCAGTAAAACACAGGGAGAGCTGGACTATATAGACTACTATATGCAGGAAAAGAAACTACGCGCCCTTCAGTTGCAACACGATTACCAGCAACAGGTACTGGATAAAAAGGGCATGGAAAGCCGGCATCGTTATGCTATTATCATCTTCCTGACTATCCTGCTTGTACTGATCGTTTTGCTATTGGTAGATGTTAACCGCTCTCACCGCCGCTCCCGGCAGCATGCTGCCAGATTGGGAGAGAAGAATAGGGAGATCAGTGAGAAGAATGCCCTGCTGCGTACACAGGATGACTTTAAAAATAAGCTGATATCTCTCATTGCACATGATTTCCGCGTACCGCTCAATCATATCATCGATATCACAGATCTGCTTAAGGATCACTCACTGTCTTATGACGATGCTACCGCGCTGTTTAAACAACTGGAAACAAAATCAGCACACACACTTCACATATTTGACAGCATCCTGCGATGGATCAGGTCACAGCTGAGTGGATTTGTATATACGCCCGTGCCCTGCCAACCCGCTGCTATGATACACGAAGCGCTGGAATTACTGAAAGATAATTGTGCTGAAAAGAAAATACATGTTACCGTTAATATCCCCGGGCAGCTGGCATTAATGGCAGACAGGGAGATGTTGCAATTCATACATCGTAACCTGCTGCACAATGCCATTAAGTTCAGTGCGGCGGGCAGTACATTACAAGTCAATGCAACCGTAACCGGCCATCATGTAACGGTTGCTGTTATTGACCAGGGCAGAGGTATCGATCCGGATATGCTGCCTCATTTGTTTGAGTACCGTAACAGGGAAAAAGGTAGTGGTAAATCCAAGGGAGGAGCAGGGTTGGCATTGATCATCTGTAAAGATTTCATGGATAAAATGGGAGGTGTGATCCGGGGGGGGAATAATGTGGGACCAGGCAGTACGTTCACTTACACCCTGCCATTGGCAGCGGTACAGCAATAGCATCACTTGAAAAGTACAATTATACATATCATCTTCATACTACTGGTGGGATTATCCTCCATAAATCCTGTATCTGCACAGGACAAAGTAATCCGTCAGTTGAGAAGCAGCCTGCTATTGCAAACCGACAGTGCAGGATATACGGATGTACTCAATCAGCTGGGCATGCAGTACCATCTGAGTAATGCCGACAGCTGTTTCTGGTATGCTGTCAAAGCCCGGGCTATTGCTACCAGGCAACAAGACAAACGCGGACTTGCCGGTGCACTGAATAATCTCAGTATTTTCTTTTCGCTAAAGGATAACCAGAAGCAGGCCATTGAATATGGCTTCAAGGCATTGGAATTATACCGTGAACTAAATGATCAGCCTAACATCTGCCAGGTGCTGATGAATCAAAGCGTCTTTCATATTTATGAAGGCATGAAACCAGAGTCTGACCAATACCTTTATCAGGCCATGAACCTGGGCAAATCACTGATGCAGGACTCTATATACAGCCTTGTGCTGATCAACTTCGCCATCCGTTATGAGGACGATAGCACCCGGCGGGATTCGGTAAAATGGGCAATGGCAAAATCCAAAGAGATTATCCGTAAATATCCGGGTAGCCGGGATATCTACTACATACATGCATTTGAAGCTGACGAGTGGATGAAAGAAGGGGAAGGTGCAAAAGCTGTACAACGCATACATGAACTGGCGGATGATGCACTCAAAAAAGGTCTGATTGTAGTAGCCATCGATCTGCTGGACCATATAGATATGTATAAGCAGCGTGGCTATCCTGCCGATGCCATACCTGCCAAGGAAAAAGCATTTGCTATTGGTATCAGTGCCGGATTCCTGAATATGATGTTGCCGACTGTTATGGGATTATACCGGCATTACTCCAAAAGAAACAATGAAGCTAAGAAAGACTATTACGGAAAAGCATTGCTTGAGGTTGTGAGGCAGCGTCTGAAATTACGTTCCAGTAATCATATGAATTACCTGGACTACTTCCTGAAGGAGCAGGAGCTGAACGAATGGCAGCTTAGTAACCAGGTGCAGGAACAGCGCATTGCGCGGACTAATATCAAACGTAAAAGCCGGCAGCAGTTGATAGGCTTCCTGGTGGGCTTTCTTTTACTGATCGGCGGATTTACGCTGGCCCGCTACCGATCTTATAAAAACCTGCGTCGCCAGGAAGAGATGTTGAGGGAAATGAATGACGCCATTTCTGAAAAGAACCAGCAGCTTAGTGTACACGACGATTTTAAGAATAAGTTGATTGCTATACTGGCCAGGGATTTCCGGGAACCCTTGAATGACATTATCAGGGTGTCGGCCCTGTTTCGTAATAAGGACATGGATCAGGCATCTATGCAGCAGATTGTGGATGAGGCAGTGATATCGTCCCGTAAAACGCTGGTCATTTTTGATAATATTCTTCGCTGGATCAGATCACAGCTATCCGGGTTCGTATACAGTCCTGCTCCATGCAACCTGCTATTGTCCTTCCAGCAGGCAATGACAGCTACCGGCCATCAACCGATAGCATTACATGTACCTCCGGGATTACTCCTGGCTGGCGACCAGGAAATGCTGTCTTTCGTAAACCGCAGCCTTTTGCATTGTGCAGCGGTACTGTCCGCTGGTGCAGGAAATATTGAAGTGACTGCCATCGAGGACGAGCTGGTAAGTGTTGTCATTACCTCCGAAGCAGCTGCATTTACACCGGCAATGGCAACGCACCTGTTTGAGTACCGGGAGGGAGATGATCTGTCTGTCACCCTGGTCATCTGCAAAGACTTTATGGATAAAATGGGTGGGCAGATCAGGGCGGACGTAGCCGGGCAACAGTTAAAGCTGGAATATAGGCTGCCCGTATTTGGTGAGTCCGGTCATAACTGATTGATATTGTCAGTTTTTTGATCCCATGTAGTACTAAGTGCTCAATAAGCCTGTTTGCACCATTCCGCAGGCAAAGATTGTCTTTTATAAATCCTTCTCTAACAAGTTAGAATTTCCCTGGTCATTTTTCGGTTGATACCCGTTTGATGTTTTATATTATTCCTACGCCAACAGGGCACTAAAAGGGCACTTCAATATCCCCGGGATATTGAAGTGCCCTTTTAGTGCCCTGTTGGTATGAGGATGGTATGAATATTAAAGCATAAACAGACCAAGGATTGTCGGATGATTATAGCAGAAATTGGGAGGGGAGGTGGTTAGCGAAAGGAAGGTCATGTAGCGGAATATATTCCGGCTACTTAGCAAGAGTAGGAGTACCGGGGTATAAAAACAAAAAAATGACAGGCGTCTCTTTGCGGAAACACCTGTCATTTGACAATTATAATGCTTAATTCCTTAGTTATTAATTACTTTGGATCGTAAGCCCATCTCAGATAGCTGGCTCCCCAGGTAAATCCACCACCGAAGGCAGCGAGTACCAGGTTATCACCTTTCTTGAGGTGCTTTTCATAATCCCAGAGGCAGAGTGGCAATGTACCGGCGGTGGTATTACCATAGCGCTGGATGTTCATCATCACTTTTTCTTCTGGCAGGCCCATACGTTGAGCGGTAGCGTCGATGATACGTTTGTTAGCCTGGTGAGGTACCAGCCATGCGATATCATTGGCTGTCAGCTTGTTACGGTCCATGATATCAGCAGCTGCTTCCGCCATATTGGCAACAGCGTATTTGAATACCATTTTACCTTCCTGGTATACGTAGTGTTCTCTGTTAGTGATGCTTTCGATGCTGGCAGGCTGTGCAGAACCACCTGCTTTCATATGCAGGTATTCACGGCCATGTCCGTCGCTTCTGAGTACGCTATCAACAACGCCGTAACCCTCATAGTTTGGTTCCAGCAGAACGCCCGCGCCACCATCTCCGAAGATGATACAGGTGGTACGGTCTGTATAATCAATAATAGAGCTCATTTTGTCAGCGCCTATCACCATTACTTTTTTGTAGCGGCCGCTTTCGATGAAGCGTGCGCCTGTGTCCAGGGCGTAGAGGAAGCCGGAGCACGCAGCGCTGATATCAAAGCCGAAGGCATTTTTAGCACCTATTTTATCTGTTACAATATTGGCGGTGGCTGGAAACACCATGTCTGGTGTAACGGTGGCCACGATCAGCAGGTCAATTTCTTCCGGGCTGATCCCTCTCTTACGGCATATCTCCTGCGCTACCGGTACACATAACTCAGACGTTCCCTTGCGTTCTCCCTTCAGAATCCTTCGTTCGGTAATCCCGGTGCGGGTAATGATCCATTCGTCTGTTGTATCTACCAGTTTCTCTAATTCTTTATTAGTGAGCACGTAGTCAGGTACATAACCACCTACCGCTGTAATAGCGGCCGTTATTTTGTTCATATTAATAAAATAGATGTTTTAAACGAGCCGTAAAAATACATAAGAATTTGTAAATGTAAGTATAAGGTTAGTGAACGCCCTGTTCTTGCCAAATTTTTACTAGGTTTGCCAAACATTAGAAACTATTCTATTCCTGTATGATTGCTTACCTCAACGGAAAACTGTCCTATAAATCCCCTGCCATGGTACATATTGACGTACAAGGGGTTGGATACGAAGTGCAGATCAGTCTTAATACCTACTCCCGCATACAGGGACTGGAAAGCTGTAAATTGCTCACCTTCCTGCATATTAAGGAGGATGCGCATACTTTATATGGGTTTGCTGATGATGCAGAAAGACAGATGTTCCTGTTACTGATAAGCGTATCAGGTATCGGCGCAAACACTGCCCGGATGATGTTATCTTCCCTTCAACCAGAAGATGTACAGCGGGCTATCGCAATGGAAAATGAAAAGATGCTGGAGAGCATTAAAGGAATCGGAGCCAAAACGGCGAAAAGGGTAATTCTCGAACTAAAAGATAAGATCAGGAAACAAAAGGACGTCGGACACCAAATATCTGTAACTCCAAACAATACAATCCAGGAAGACGCGTTAAATGCTTTAGTCACTTTGGGAATAGCCAGAAATGTGGCCGAAAACGCTATAAACAAGGTGTTAAAAACAGAACCACTATTGCAGGACCTGGAAGGCCTAATTAAAAAGGCGCTGAAAGGTCTATAAACATTTATTACCCTGACCTCTATAAAAACCTATTTCTCTTGTCAAGAAAGACATATTATGGTGCTATTGCAGTAATAGGAGTTGTTTCTATGTTTATATTCGATACTGCGGCAAGGAATCGTTCGGGTTATAATAACAACTATACTAACATATACTCGCAATCGAGCAATAATTATACCACAAATCCAGATACCGTCCGAAGAGATACCTTGAAGTATCCGATCAAAGACCGGTATGGGACGGGTATTACTGATCGTGTTAAAAATAAGATTGATCTTAAAGATCCTGCAAGTATATCCCGTACAGTTGACTATGATCCGGTAACGAAACAATACACAGTAACAGAAAAGATAGGCGACCACTACTACCGCAACCCAACATACCTCAGCTTCGACGAATATTATAAGATACAGTCTGCCAAAAGTGAAGAAGATTACTGGATAAAACGTGCCAGTACCCTCGGATCGCTTAACCAGAAAGGTAATGGCCCCGAATTGTATAAAGGCAGCAAACTGTTTGACAGAATATTCGGTGGGAATAAAGTTGATATCAAACCTCAGGGTAGCCTGGAACTTACCTTCGGATATGAAGGTCAGAATATCAAAAACCCCGTGCTTACAGAGCAGGCCCGTAAAACGGGAGGTTTTGCATTTGATATGAATATCAATATGAACCTCACCGGAAAGATAGGGGACAAGCTGAAACTGATCACCAACTATAACACGCAATCAACCTTTGACTTTGAAAACCAGATAAAACTGGAATATACCGGCTATGACGACGAGATTATTAAAAAGATAGAAGCCGGTAACGTGAGCTTTCCCCTTCGTAGCTCGCTCATTTCCGGGGTACAGTCCCTCTTTGGTATCAAAACACAGTTGCAGTTTGGCCGCCTGACGGTTACCAGCGTATTGTCCAACCAGAAATCGCAGAAACAGAACATGATGATTAAGGGGGGTACGCAGATCCAGGACTTTAACCTGAAGGCCGATGAGTATGAAGATAACCGTCACTTCCTGTTAGGTCAGTTCTTTCGCGATACCTTCAACTACGCCATGACTAACCTGCCGGTGATACGCTCCCTCGCCTATGTGAACCGTATTGAAGTATGGGTAACCAATAAAACCGGCGCTACTACCAACACCAGGGATATCGTCGGCCTGATGGACCTTGGTGAATACCGTCCCTACAATACCTCTATCAATGTATTGTCCAATTCCAGGCTGACAGATAACAAACTGAATGATCTCTATGCTAAAATAATTTCTGACCCTATGAGCCGGTATACCGGAACAGTGGTCAGTCGTTTGCAAAACCTTGGTTTACAGGCAGTACAGGAATATGAAAAGACGTTTGCCCGAAAACTGGACTCTACTGAATATACGCTCAACAGACAATTAGGCTTCATCTCCCTGAATCAGCAACTCCAGGCAGATGAAGTTTTAGCTATTGCTTATCAGTATACGTATAATGGCCGTGTATATCAGGTGGGTGAGTTCTCACAGGATATTCCGCCAGATCAGAACAACAGCGCTAACCAGCGTATCCTGTTCCTGAAAATGCTGAAAGCTACTTCTGCCCGTCCCAACCTGCCGATATGGGATCTGATGATGAAAAACATCTACTCAACCGGCGCTTATCAGATCAACAGGGCCGACTTTAAGCTGGATGTATACTACAAAGATCCGGGTACAGACACCCGCGCCCCCAGCGATAAACGTTACCTGCCAGATGCGCAGGGCATTTATGAAGGAGCGCCGCTGATATCTATCCTGAACCTCGACAGACTGAATAACCAGAATGACCCGCAACCGGATGGCGTGTTTGACTATGTGGAAGGGTATACCATCAACTCGCAGACAGGCAGGATCATGTTCCCGCAACTGGAGCCTTTTGCACAGGGTATCCAGAAGGCCTTTGGCGGTAATGCTGCCCTGGAACGGCAATATATATATAAGGTACTGTATGACTCCATTAAGGTGGTGGCCCAACAGTTCCCACAGTTGAACCGATTCATGCTGAAAGGTTCCTACAAATCCAGTAACTCTTCTGAGATCATGCTGGGAGGTTATAACATCCCGCCGGGATCAGTAACCGTAACAGCAGGTGGCCAGATGCTCCGTGAAAATGTGGATTTCATTATTGATTATAACCTTGGCCGTATCAAGATCATCAATGCAGGTATCCTGAACTCAGGTGTGGCAATCAACGTACAGTTTGAGAATAATGCCGCATTTGGTACCCAGGTAAGGAACTATTTCGGTACCCGCTTTGACTATGTGGTGAATGACAATCTGACCCTGGGGTCTACGATCGCTAGAATGAGCGAAAGGCCGTATTACCAGAAGGTGAACTACGGGGAAGATCCGATCAAAAATACCGTAGTCGGATTAGATATAAACTATAACTCTCAGTGGAAAGGGCTCACACGATTCCTGAATAAACTACCTAACTACCAGAGTAATACCCCTTCCAATATCATGTTTACCGGTGAGGTGGCCAAGCTATTCCCTGGCCATAGTAAGCTGGTAAATGCACCTGGTAGTAACCAGGGACAGATCTTCATCGATGACTTTGAAGGATCTCAGAGCGGTTATGACCTGAAGTTCCCGGCTACTGCCTGGGCGCTGGCATCTACGCCGAAAGACGCTTCTGATAGTTTAGGCAGGATCCTGTTTCCAGAAGCAGACCGTAACGACGAACTGACCTACGGTGCAAACAGGGCTAAACTGGCCTGGTATATTATAGAACCTACGCTTCAGATACCAAGATCCCCATCGTTACCGGATGGTATTACAGATGCGGTACAGTCTGACCCCCGTGTACGTCTGGTGTATCAGACAGAAGTATTCGCTAACCGTTCCACCGATTTCGGACAAAGCCAGCTTAGTACGCTTGACCTGGCATACTATCCGGAAGAAAGAGGACCTTATAACTTTACCGCAGGACGAGACAGTATTACCGCTACCGGCAGGTTGACCAATCCCAGACAGAAATGGGGCGGTATCATGCGTGCAATTGATAATAGTGACTTCCAGACCCAGAACGTTGAGTTTATTGAATTTTGGATCCAGGATCCTTTCATTATTGACTCTACCAGCACGGGTGGTCAGTTATACTTTAACCTGGGTAACGTATCAGAGGATATTCTGAAAGACTCCAGGAAGTTCTTCGAGAATGGATTACCTAATCCGACTACAGAACTGAATAAGACTGACTCTTCCGTATGGGGCCGCATTCCGAAGTTCCAGCAGCAGATCACACAGGCATTTGACAATGATCCTGAGATCCGCCGTTACCAGGACGTGGGGTATGACGGTTTACAGAGCGGGGATGAGGCAAACTTCCGCAGGTCCTACCTGGACAGGCTGGCAGCCAACTTTGGTCCTAACTCACTGATATATCAGCAGGCACTGGCCGATCCTTCCAATGATGATTATAAACATTACAGGGATGCATCTTATAATAATGTGGATATCCTCCAGCGTTATAAGCGTTTCAGTAATCCGGAAGGTAACTCGCCCGTGTCTACCGGTAGCAGCATTTACTCCTCTGCAGCTACCAACATTCCTGAGTCAGAAGATCTTAACAGGGATAATACCCTGAATGAGACAGAAGAATACTTCCAGTACCGCGTGAATCTGCGTCCTAAAATGGGCGTTGGCAGCAACTACATTGTTGATAAGATCAGTACGGAAGTGACACTGGCTAACGGACAGCGCAGACTGGAGAACTGGTACCAGTTTAAAATTCCGATTAGCGACTTCGATAAGAAAGTAGGTAACATTCCTGACTTCAAATCTATCCGCTTCATGCGTATGTTCCTGACAGGATTTGAAGATTCATTAGTAGTGCGTTTTGCCAAACTGCAACTGATCCGTAACCAATGGCGTCAGTATAACTATAAGCTGCAGGCTGGCGATCCTATTCCGAATGATGATAATACACTCTTCAATACTTCCGCAGTAAATATCGAAGAGAACTCTTCCCGTAAGCCAATCCCTTATGTACTGCCTCCGGGGGTTGTACGTCAGAATACGCTGAGTACAAACAGTACTGTATTGCAGCTGAATGAGCAGGCGATGTCTATCCAGGTATGCGACCTCGCTGATGGCGATACCCGCGGCGTATCAAAGAACCTTAATATGGACCTCCGCCAGTACAAAACCATTCAGATGTACCTGCATGCGGAAGCTTCTAACGACCCTAACTCTCTGAAAGATGGCCAGCTGCGTGCAGTGATCCGTATGGGTAGTGACTTTGTAGAAAACTACTACGAATACCAGGTACCGCTGAAAGTAACTAACTGGTCAGACAGAGCCCCAACAGCGATATGGCCGGAGATTAATGACGTGAACCTGCTGATGGATAAGCTGACTATGCTCAAACAGCAGCGTAACCAGTGTGATACCTGTTCGCCGTTATTACCATATACCCGTCAGGATGATAATGGCAACTACATGAGTGTAATTGGTAATCCGAACCTGGGTGATGTGAGAACGATTATGTTGGGAGTAACAAACCCTAAGGATGATGGTCTGTCAAGATGTGGCGAGGTATGGTTTAATGAATTGCGCTTATCCGGTCTGGATGAGAAAGGTGGATATGCCGGTATGGGACGTGTGGATGTGCAGCTGGCAGATCTGGGTACGATCAGTGTATCAGGTAATATGCATACTGCCGGTTTCGGTAATCTTGATCAGCGTGTAAATGAGCGCTTCCGTGACAACTATCTGCAATATGACGCAGCAGCAAACCTGGATCTCGGTAAGCTGCTGCCAAAAAGAGCAAGCCTCTCTATCCCGATATATGCCGGTTATTCACAGGCTGTAAGCTCGCCGGAATACGATCCGTACGACCTTGATATCAAATTGAAAGATAAGCTCAGAATGGCGCGCAGTGATTACGAACGTGATTCTATCCGTAAGGCAGCACAGGACTTCACGGCTATCAAGAGTCTGAACTTTACCAATGTACGCCGCCTGAATCTGAACAGGAAACGTAACAGGCTATGGGATATTGAAAACTTCGATATCAGTTATTCCTTTACGCAGACAACCAGCCGTAACCCGATCATTGAAAGCGATGAATTAACCAAGCACAGAGGAGGTCTGGGTTACACCTTTACAGGACAAAGTAAGTTTATCACACCATTCAAGAAGTTATTTAAAACGAAAACGCCTTGGCTGGATCTGATACGTGACTTCAACTTTAACTATGTACCATCTCTTATCAGTTTCAGGATAGATGTAACACGTCAGTTTGGAGCAACCCGTATCCGGAATGTAGGAGGTGATGATAGTAATTATAAGTTGCCTGAGACGTACAACAAGTACTTCACGTTTGACAGGTACTATGGCCTGAAGTGGGATCTGACCCGCAGTCTGACTATTGACTTTAACGCAGTGAATAACGCACGTATTGATGAACCACAGGGACGTTTAAGCTCCAAGGAAAAGAAAGACTCTGTATGGGGTAACTTCTTTAAACTGGGCAGAACAACTAACTACTATCATACTGCTAACGTAACCTATACATTACCTACCACCAAAATACCTGCACTTAGCTGGACAAGTATTGCGCTGGGATATTCAACAGACTATCGCTGGACAGGAGCTTCCCTGCTTGCGAAATACCTGGGTAATGCTATTGAGAACTCTAATCAGAAAACAGTGATGGCAGAGTTTAAATTCTCTGAGCTGTATAGTAAGTCAGCCTTCCTGCGCGCCATTACAGGAACGCAGCAGAAGCGACGACCACAACCTAATACTAACAATCGTCCCGGAACGCCGGCTAACAGGAATAAACAGCCGGTTAAACAGGAGAAAACAGTAGAAGTATCGCCTATCCTGAAAGCGGTAATGAAGCCATTATTATCGCTGAAACGTGTGAGTCTGGATTATTCTGAAAATGGCGGTACGCGCTTGCCGGGTTATATTGATAGTACCAAGATTATGGGTATGAACTGGGCGAGCTGGGAACCAGGAGTACCGTTTGTATTTGGTAAGCAACCTACTAAGGTATGGTTGGATGATTTTGCGAAGAAAGGACTGATTACGCCGGATACAACTTTCAATATTCAGTATCAGCAACAGTTCACACAGCGCTGGCAGATACAGGCACAGCTGGAGCCGGCGAATGATCTGCGTATTGATCTGAGTATGACGAAATCTTTCACCAAGACACATACGGAACTGTTTAAGAAGTTAAACGACTCTGTAGGCTTCCAGCATTTGAGTCCGTATGATGCAGGTGGATTTGAAATTTCCTATATGGCGGTGAAGACTATGTTTGGTGGCATCGATAATGCTACCGGAACCACTAGTACCTTCAATGAATTTCAGCGTTACCGTCAGACTATCTCTGACCGTCTGGGTGCATCCAATCCTTACAACAATGATCCTGGAGTACCGGAGAATAATCCGAAAGATCCGACCTACCGTTATGGTTACGGCCGCTATGCGCAGGATGTATTGGTGCCGGCATTCCTGGCAGCATATACAGGAAAGGATCCTGAGAAGATCGGTTTACTGAGAAGTGCTGGTCTGTCCAATGTGCGCAGTAATCCGTTCAAGAATTACATCCCTCGTCCAAACTGGAGAGTAGCTTATAATGGTCTGACGAAACTGGAACCTTTCAAGTCACTGTTCACTAACGTATCGCTGACGCATGCTTACGTAGGTTCACTAAGTATGAGTTCTTACAACTCAGCGCTGTTATATGAGGATCCTCGTCTGGCAGGATATCCGGGATTTGTGGATACAGTATCTGGTAACTATGTGCCTTATTTCCTCGTTCCGAATATTACCATGTCAGAACAGTTCGCGCCGTTACTGGGTATTGATGTGACTTTCGTGAGCAGCCTGAACCTACGGGTAGAGTTTAAGAAGACACGGTCATTGAGCCTCAGTCTGATTGACTACCAGTTGACGGAGCTGCGCTCAACAGAGCTGACATTAGGTGGTAGCTATCGTCTGCGTAATGTGAAGTTTGCATTCCTGGGTCAGGAGAAAGAAGGTAAGAAAGTGCAGAACGATATGAACTTCCGCCTGGATATGAGCTTCCGTGATGATAGAACTGTAAATAACAGGCTGGATGCCGATCTGGTAATACCTACCAGTGGCCAGAAGGTGATTGGTATCTCACCATCTATTGACTATGTGGTGAACAATCGTCTGAACCTGCGTTTCTTCTATGATCGCCGGCAGACAATACCGGTTATTTCAACCGCCTACCCGATTACCAATACAAGAGGCGGATTGACATTGCGGTTCATGTTAGCACAGTAAGTGAAGCTGGAAATTAAGAATTAGTTAGTGTTATGTTTTATACCAGGCCTGATCGGTAAGATCAGGCCTTTTTTTTGTGTAGTAAGGATGCTGTGCCGCTGTGCATTGTGACAGCCTATAAGTCACATAGCATATGCAACATGACATATATCATTTGTAATTGGTCACCTATTAATATACTTTTGCACCGTGAGATATCTTTTTGCCATAATTATATTGTTTGGGCTGTTGTTGCAAAACTTCAGCCAGCTGGTGATTATGGTAAAGTACAAGATGGATGAGGCATATATCGCTAGTGTATTGTGCGAGAACAGGGCAATGCCTGAAATGCATTGTAACGGTAAATGTTATCTCAAAAAACAACTGAAGAAAGACGAGCAACAGCAACAGAACGGATCTACCGGTAAAGAGAAGTATGAAGTCTCTTACATCAATGTGTTGCAGGAGTTCAGCTTTGAGCCAGTTGCACCATCTATATCATTACTTGTACATTATCAGGATCCTGAACTGCATACCCCGTTAATATCCATCTTTCACCCACCCCAGGCTTAACAGCTACATACTTATCTGTTTAATTTATTGAGCGGTCAGCAGCCGCACATTATCTGATGTATTTACAATGAACTATGCCATACGTTCTGTGTGACAGTATTCATTGATCATTCCATCCTATTTACTTATTCACAGCTATTGCCAGATGTTATGGCAGTTGCGTACCGGCAGTGATACATTATCAGCTGTCTGGCATCGCTATGCCTGAACTATCAGCAAGCAACTTATTGCAATCATGAAATATTTATTACTGATAATAACGGGGTTACTATTATTTATGCAGTCACATGCCCAGGTACAGGGGAGCGTGGTTGATGCACAGACAGGAGAAGTATTGCCGGGAGTGACAGTGCAAGTGCTGCATGCAGATAAAGGTTGCAGAACAGATGCCAGAGGAAGGTTTACATTACAGGGTAATACAAATGATTCTGTACAGGTATCGTTCATTGGTTATCAGACCAGGAAACTGCGGCTGTCTTCACAACCATCACCTGTAATTTCTTTATCACCAGCTACTGCCAGCCTGAATGAAATTATTGTCACTACCAGCCGCGATAAGCAAGCCCGCACAGATGCACCTGTGGCGATCAGTACCATTTCTACACAGGAAATAAGAGATACTAAAGCTACCTCGCTGGAACAACTGCTTAACAAAGTAAGCGGTGTGTATATGGTGGATCTGGGAAATGAGCAGCACACCATGGCCATACGTCAGCCTATCGGGTATAAGAGTTTATTTCTGTATATGGAAGATGGTATTCCTATTCGTACAACAGGCGACTTCAATCACAATGCACTGATTGAAATTAATATGGCGGCGCTAAAGACTATTGAAGTAGTAAGAGGGCCTGCTTCCTCGCTATATGGTAGTGAAGCCGTAGGTGGCGCGGTCAACTTCATTACAACAGCTCCATCGCTGCAACCTGCTGCCAGGATACAGGCAGAGATCAGTGACAGAGGGTATAAGCGTACTGACTTCAATACATCAGCAACCTTCAATAAGCTGGGTATTTCAGTAGGTGGTTATTATGCAGATCAGCGAAACGGTTATATGGATCATAGTGATTTTCATAAGCTCGCACTTACATTACGGGCCGACTATCAGATCAGTGATCGTACCAGATGGATCAACTCCATGACGCTGATAGATTATTATACGGACCAGGTAGGCGGTATGGATAGCGCACATTTCTTTGCAAAGGACTACCGTAACTTTCAAACATTCTCTTACCGTCAGGTGAATGCATTGCGCTACAGAAGTACCTTAGAGCATAACTGGAACAATGATAATAAAACCACGGTTACTGCATTCTTCCGTAACAACTCCATCAAGCAGAATCCTTTCTATGCCTTAAAGACACTCGCAGATCCGTTGAAAGCTGCCGGAGAAATCAATGATGACAGCTTTAATAGCTATGGCCTGATCATGCAACACAGGAAGAAGTTCTCATGGAAGAAAGCATCACTGATAGCAGGTGTAAGCGCTGACTACAGTCCGGCAGAATATTATGCACGATTTATTGATGTAACAAAAGATGCGGCGGGTTATTTCAGAAGTTATACAACTTCTGATTCTGTGCTGACTAATTATAATGTCGGCCTGCTGAATACAGCTGCATATGCCCAGTTTGATATGGAGTTGCTATACCGGTTGAAGTTTGTAGCAGCATTACGTTATGACAGGATGGATTACAACTTCGATAACCACCTGCCTCCATCTGCATTTACCGGTGCCCCGGATGAAAGGAATCACTTTAATAAGCTGACCCCTAAAGTTGGATTGACCTATCATTTCGGACAGCGGCGTGGTCTGTATGTTAACTACAGTGTAGGTTTTGCACCGCCTAATATCTCTGAATTATACAGGGGGGTGAAAGTGCCAACCCTGCAACCTGCCACTTACCGCAATTACGAAGCCGGTGGATGGTTTGCCTTTGCAAATGACAAAGGTTATGCGGATCTGGGCGTATATAATATGCTGGGAACAAATGAGATCATCAGTGTGAAACTGGATGACGGTTCCTATGAAAACAGGAATGCAGGTCGTACTACTCACAGAGGTATCGAGTGGAATATACGGTATGCCCCTTTGCCGTCTTTATGGATACGGAGCAGCGGGCAA
This sequence comes from Chitinophaga rhizophila, assembly GCF_019492185.1. Classification (GTDB taxonomy): domain Bacteria; phylum Bacteroidota; class Bacteroidia; order Chitinophagales; family Chitinophagaceae; genus Chitinophaga; species Chitinophaga rhizophila. The sequence continues at coordinate 1,246,503 of NZ_JAICCF010000002.1, read as the reverse complement.
TATGCAGAACATTTCTTCAATGAGTTTGTCGAGAAAGGTGTGAGTTATAATGATAACAGGATGGCTGGCGCGCCCAGGGTGATCATGAATACAGAAATCACCTGGAAACCTGGATGTCTGAAAGGCTTCCGTATAGCAGGCGAGTGGCAGCACGTTAGCAGTTATTATATGGATCCACGGAATACTGGTACCTATGAAGGATATGAATTGCTGAACTTCCGTGCGGGCTATAGCTGGAGACAATTTGACTGCTGGCTGAACTGCCGGAATGCAGCAGATGTAATGTATTCAACGACTACAGAAAAGACAACTTATAATACTACATACAGGCCTGGTCCTAAACGTACGTTCAACATAGGGTTTGGTTACACGTTCAACGGTAAAAAATAAAGTATGATGACAATCAGACAATGGATTATTTCGATAGCAATAGTTACAGCAGGTTGCAATAGTGGAGATAAACATGAACAGTTACTGTCTAATGCTACGCAGGATGCTTCCTGTCCGTTTATGACAACTACGCCCGATGGACATACTGTAATTAGTTGGGTAGAGACAGCTAAAGGTGCGGATACAGGTACATTGTATTACGCAGTATCAGCTGATAAGGGACGTACATTTTCTGCGCCGCGGCGGGTAGCTACGGCCAACGGCATCCTTCCGCATGCGGAGAATATGCCTAAAATGGTTTTTAAGCCCGATGGAGAGGTCATTGCTATCTATGGCGTTGAACAGAACGATGCACGTAATAAATACGCCGGAAGGGTATATTATACGCGTTCACTGAACGGAGGAGAGACCTGGTTACCTGCTGTACCATTGGTCACTGATACCGGTAGTTATGATCAGCGTTATTTTGATATCGCGCTTTTACCGGGAGGTGAAGCTGCGGCGATCTGGTTAGATAACAGGAAGGCAGTGGATGCAGAAGGCTCTTCGCTTTATTTTGCCGTGACTGATGGAAGGGATGGTTTTAAGAAGGAGAGGGCGCTGGCAGAAACAGTTTGCCAGTGTTGCAGAACAGACCTCTACACAGATGCACAAGGGGGAATCCATATTGCTTTCAGGGATATTATCAATGATTCCATCAGAGACATGGTGCATATGGTATCTACAGATGGCGGTAATGCTTTTTCAAAACTCAACCGGATCAGCGCAGATAACTGGGTGGTGAGAGGATGTCCGCATACCGGGCCGGCAATGACTAAAAACAAACAGTCTATGCACTTTACCTGGTTTACTATGGGAGGCGGAGAAGGCGTGTACTACTGTCAGTCTACAGATAATGGACAGACATATACTCAAAAGCAGAAGGTCAGTATAGCGCCGATGGCGAAACATCCGCAGATTGCCACACTTGCAGATGACAGGATACTACTGGTATGGGATGAGCCCGTGAAGCAACCTGATAATACCTTTAAAAGCCGCGTAGGTTACCAGTGGAGAGATGGAGGTGGTAAGGTATTGCAGACTGGCGTACTGACAACCGATTCAACACATGTTACTTACCCGGTCATCACCGGGGTAGATGATGGAACAGTGCTGATGGCTTATACACAAAGAGCAGGAGACTTACAGCAGGTACGCTGCATGTTGGTAAAGCAATAGAAAAAAAAATCCCGCCGGCACTCACCGGCGGGATCAGATTCATTTTTTTTCACAGGTACTAAAAGCCCCAATTCACATCCTGGCGTGTTGCCCATCGACCATAGTTATTACTTTTAGATCTGTCGGAGTGAATGCGCAGTTCTGCCTTCCATCTTGGATAGTAGAGACGCAACAAATACAGTGTAGCAAATGTAAGCATAGGGATATGGTTTTTTAGGATAGATAGTCGGCATTGAAAACATTAAAACGGTCATAGTTAGTATCACCCCCGTCCGGAGGTATTCGACATCCCTTCTTACATCACAATAGTCATCATATACGTTAGTGTATCAAATTTAAACACAATACCCAGCATATGAAATAACATCTATGTGTTATATTATATAAATTTACTCTTTGTCGAAGTAATAGGCATTAGCCTGTTGCAGACAGGTGATCACCAGATCATTGATACACACGTGGGCTGGCAGGGTAGCACAGTAGTAGATAGTATCTGCTACGTCTGCGGCACTGAGGGGCTGAAAGCCTTTATAGACACTGTCTGCTTTTTCTTTATCGCCTTTAAAACGTACTGCTGAAAACTCAGTTTCTGCTGCGCCGGGATGTACCGCTGTTACTTTAATACGATAAGGAAGGAGGTCAATACGCATACCTTGAGATATAGCGTCTACGGCAGCCTTGGTTGCACAATACACATGGCCTTTGGCATATACCTGCTTGGCGGCAGTAGAACCAAGATTAATGATATGTCCTGAGCGACGGGCTTTCATCCATGGCATTATTACCCTTGATACATACAGTAAGCCTTTTACATTTGTGTCGATCATACCTTCCCAGTCATCAATATCTCCGTCTTCGATACTGCTTAAGCCCAAGGCCAGTCCAGCGTTATTAATCAGTATATCAATTGCTTTCCAGTTATCTGGTATGTTATTCAGTACTTCACTTACAGTATGCTGGTCTCGTACATCAAAACAAAGAGGCAATACGGCAATATTATGTTCCTGCTGCAATTGCTGTTGTAAAGCTGTTAACCTGTCCTGTCTTCTTCCGGTAATAATGATATCATAACCATTCGCTGCAAACTTTTTTGCACACGCTTCACCAAAGCCTGAGGTGGCTCCGGTCACTAGAACTATTGCCATAAATCCGATTTTATTTCACCAAAGTTACAGTGCCTTTCTTTAATATGCTTTGGCCTGTAAAATCTTTTCCGGCAAGTATCCAGATATAGGTGTCCACTGGAGCCGGAGAGCCGTTAATGGTGCCGTCCCATCCCTTGCGGAAGTCAGTAGATGAGAATATTTCCTGGCCCCACCTGTTAAAGATGCGGAAGTACAGATATTCCGTAATGCCGACAGGAATGAAACGGAACTGGTCGTTCTGTCCATCGCCATTAGGACTAAAGGCGGTAGGAATATATATTTCAGGTCCGGAGTAGTATTTTACATTAATGGTGTCATACCCGACACAGCCCTGCGCATTGGATACTTTGAGCATGTAGGTAACGTCCTTATCGCCACTGGCAATGGGATCGGCAATATTGACACTGCTGAGTCCTTCCGGAGGCGACCAGGCATAGTACTCCCCACCGCTTGCGTTTAACTGCAATTGCTGTCCTTTAGCCAGAATTGTATCATTGCCCGCATAAGGCCTGACTTCATATACTGTAATTTCCTTCGAGAGTTCAGCGCTGCAAGACCGGTCGGTTAAGACATGTAGGGTCACAGTGTATGTGCCGCCTTCCTGGTAGACGTAACTCAGCTGGGTACTGACAGCACTGGCAAACTCAGGGCCTTCTGGTATGCCAATATCCCATCGCCTGCTGGTGATCTTCCCGTAAGTATAGGTAGATATGTCATTGAAGCGAATAGGATCCCCGCTGCACAAACCTTCCATAGTAAAATCTGCTTTCAGGCCCGGATAGTTATGTACAAACCCGGTTACACTATCCGTACAGGACAATCCCCTATTTACCACCAGTTTTACCTTATAGATACCAGTATCTGGATACTGATGCGTGAAGACGGTCTTATCGAAGGTGATCGTGTCAGTACCGTCTCCAAATTCCCAATAATAGGCAGACGTAAATCCCGCATTACTGTAGTTGGGGATGGTAACTGCCAGATCAGGACTGGCTATACAATTAGACAATACCGAAGGGAACCCTGCCTTAATATTTGTCTTACAGTTGAATACTGTCAGCAGCAGATCTTTATGATGAGTGCCCAGCAACATTTTAGTTCGCCGGTCATATTCATTGACACACACAGAGATTACAAATTTACCTTCACGGTTAGGTGTTCCTCTCAGTATACCCTCATTATCTATAGTAATCTGTGGCGAGCCTCCCATCGGGTTACCTCCGGAGTAAGGTGCTACGTAATTGACGGTATTATCGTAAGGTGGCGGATTGGTACTTGCAGCCTCGCTCCGGGTAGCTCCACCTGTAAGCGCGCTGCATAACGAATAGGTCAGACTGTCTCCGTCAGGATCAAAAGCAGAATAATTAAAGGTGAATGGTAATGCGTTACATATCACAATTGCACCGTCATGCTTAAAACGCGCACTGCTGTTGGTAGGGAGTTTGTCTGTTCCGGGTATAACGGTATAAAATGTAGAACCCTCATGCTCAGAATCGTATATGTTTACCAGCTTTTCTCCGCGACAGCAACGTTGATAAGTGACGTAATATCCACCTGAACTGGCCGGCAGTTCAACAGTGTCTTTGTAGTAAGCAACTTCGAGATTTTGTGTTCGGGGAGCGAGGCAGGGGTTTTTGAGTGTGTCGCGCAGGGACTTTGTTTGTGAGATGTATAGCTGAAGAGCGTTAGTTACACGTGTACCGCTGGAGTTATATATGTTTATCGGTACAGGATTCTCAAAGTGGTCTATACAGCCTTGTATCGGACCGCAGGTGAAATCAGCGTCCCGGTACAATTTAAGCACAATTTCGTAACGGTATACTCCGTCACCGGCAGTCCCCACGTAGGTGTAGTATATCTCACCGCCTATAATATGGTAAGCATCTGCTCTAACGTGGACAAAGGTGCAGCAAATAGCCAGAATAAGGAATCTGTACATTCAGAGGGGTGCAAATCTGTAAAATGACTTTCGTATAGGAATTTACAAAAAAAATACCGTACCAGCAATCATTTTTTCCAGTATACACGCGGGTTTTAGAACTATCTGTAGAATAGTTCTTTACAGTTGACAGTATGTAATTAGATGAAGAATTTATTATCTGACAAGCGTTACTGTGCCCTTACGAATGACAGTTTCATTATCGATATTTTTCCCCTGGACTACCCAAACGTATGTACCAACAGCTGCGGGTGCGCCATTGAAGTAGCCATCCCATCCCTGCAGGTACTTTGATGTGCTGTACATCAGCTTTCCCCAGCGGTCATATACCCGGAAAAAGTCCATCTCTACTATGCCTACAGGCAGGGGACGGAAGATGTCGTTCTGGCCGTCTCCGTTAGGTGAAAAGCCTGACGGTACGTAGATGTCCGGGCCTGTGATGAATCGTATCCTGATGGCATCCGTACCCATACAACCTTCATCCGTATAGACAGCCACGGTATAGGTATAGTCCCGGTTGATATTTGTGGTGGGGTTATAGATATTCGGATTATCCAGTCCGTCTACCGGCGTCCATATATAGGAAGTACCGCCTGAAGCGTTCAGCTGGAACGGCTGGTTTAACATGACGATGGTGTCATTGCCGGCAAATGCCTGTACCGGAGGTACGACATTGATCTGTACTGTATCGTAGATAGGCTTAGGACAACCCAGTACGTCCGTCACAGTAACGATGTACCTGGTAGTATCTGTCGGCCTTGCTACTGTATTGGCGCTGATAGGTGAGGTGAGGGTATTGGCTGGCGTCCACTGATAGCTGCTACCGCCTGTAGCACGTAGTACTACCTGTTCTCCATAACAGATGGTGGTATCTTCACCTGCATATGCCACTGGAGGGTCTACAACAGTCAGTTTTACATCGTCATATCCATCACAGCCTCCCAGTTCCCCCCTGACCAGGTAGTTCACAGCCGGTGCGGGTGGTACAATGCTCAATACTGTGCCGGTACCCACAGTTGAATTATCTGCCATATTATACCAGGTAAGCGGATATTCCCCGTCAGGAAACGCCCTGATATGCACTTCATCACCTGTACATATGGTACTATCGGCGATAGTCCGGATAATGAGCGTATCTCTTACGTCTATAGCGACCTGGCTTGTATTGCTGCATCCTGTAGCATCTGTGAATGTAACGGTATAAGTCGTATCTACCTTTGGGAAGATTGTCGGAGTAGCGGTATTGGCATTGGTGATATTATAAGCCGGTGTCCAGGTATAGCTGCCGTTAACGACGTTGCCGTCAACTGAACTTTCTGCCCGCAGCTGTATCGAGTTACGGATACAGAGCAAAGTATCTTCGGTAGTAGTTAATGGTGGTCTGTCATATATAATGATATGACTTGTATCTGCACGTTCGCAACCCTGGGCTGTTTTAATCTGTAAGACTACCTCATAGTTGCCTGGTCCAGGATATTGATAAGTTGCGTTCTTCTGGTTAGAAGTGTCCGCAACGGAACTACCATCTCCAAAATCCCAGCGGTAATAGTTGATGGCATCTGTTGTACTGGATGTGGTGGAATGATCAGTAAATACGGTAGTGGTATTGCTACAGAACCCGCTGATGCGCGGATCTGGTCTGAGCATCGGGTAAACATAGGCGGTAGCTGTAGCACTGTCTCCGCAATTGCTGTTTTTATCTACCCATAGCTTTACGGTATAGGTGCCATCCTGTGCGTAGGTATGTGGTAATGGGTCTGTGCTCTGGGTAGTCAATGTCTGGCCATCTCCGAAATCCCAGTCATAGGTTTTACCTTCTGTACTGTTATTAAGGAAAGTGACGGTGTAACCGGAGCAGTCGTTATACTTTTCAGGCATGGCAGCGACTACTTCTCTTACACAGGTGGTTACGTTGATATGGAAATCTTTACGGTGGATACTAAGCAGCCGGCCATTACGGTATTCAGATGCGCAGACGGTCACGACATATTTGCCGGCATTGGGTGCAATACCCGATATCACACCTGTCTTCGGATCAATAACTGCCTGTATACCTAATGGTGCAGTACCGGCAAACGGACTTTTATAAGGTATGAAGTTATAGGGCGGAGCGTCAGAAGGACGAGGCACGCCTGAACCATCTGTTGTATAGCCTCCACCATATGCATCGCAGAAAGAGTACACCAGGCTATCCGCGTCAGGGTCTTTGGCCGAGAAGTCATATGTGAACTTCTTATTGGCGCACACCAGTACGGCTTCGTCTTTTGCAAAGTAAGGACCGGAATTGGTCAGTATGTCATCAGATCCTGGCAATTCTGTGAAATAGGTAGCGCCATTGCCGGGAAACTGCTGCTCGTTACTGGGAACGCGTGTATCAATGATATTCTGCATAGAGTTATCCCGGCAGCAGCTCTGAAACGATACAACATATCCTGCGGCAGTAATGGGTACTGTAATATCTCTGACATAAGTACCGATCTGAAAACAGATATTCGGAGGATTTACAATACAGGGATCTACTGCGCCCAGGTACTGTGTTTCTTTGGTGGCTCTTTCTACAGTGGGCGCATCAAACCTTGTATTGGTAGCTTTATTGAATATGGTAAAATAGACCCTGTCAGGTAACTCTGCTATATTCGTCCCGCTGCCGCATATGCGGAACAGCTTTAACGTCACCCTGTAAGTGATGTTATCACCGTTGCGGGAGATGTATCTATAGAACATTTCGCCTCCAATGATATGGGAGGCTTTTGTTATGTTTCCAATCAGGAGAATAAAAAGCAATAGTATAAGGGTCCTTTTCACATTCAATAGTGTTGGCAAAAAAGAATAAACTGTTCTAATAATTGTTGACTGGCAGCGGGTATTTCCCACATGCCCATATGTCCTGTATCTTCAAAAATATGGATGCTGCTGATGCGAGGCAGCGATACCTGCGGAAGTACATTCTGCATAGGTACTGCTGTATCGTCTTTACCAATAACAAACAACACAGGTATTGACACCGATGATAGTACTGCTGTACGGTCAGGACGCTGGATCATTGCCTCATAATAAGCAATCTGGGTCGCCTGTGGGCACTGCAAACACATCTGAATATACGACTCTATTTGTTCAGGATGTTGCTTTTTATAAGCAGGGCTGAACATATTAGGCATTGTCTGTTTTACAAATGCTTCATTGCCATACTTCTCAATCATATTAATTGATTTCCGGCGGGCTTCTTTTTTTTCCTCTGTATCAGCAGTCGCTGTAGAATGGAATAATCCAAGTCCCTGTAACAGTGAAGGATATTTTTCTGCCAGTGCCAGCGCTATATATCCCCCCATTGAATGGCCAATAACAGTAGCCCTGGAAATACCTGCAGATTGCAACAAGCCATATACGTATTCTGCCATGCTTTCAATGCTTAGCGGTGTAGTAATAGGTGTACTACCCGTACCCGGAAGATCCGGTACAATCACATTAAACTGTTCACGCAATGCTGCCAGCTGGTGATCCCAGATATGGTTATTCTCAGAAAAACCATGTATTAATAGCACAGCCGGCTTATTGGTTAGATGGCTATTGTCAGCCGAAGGTTTATTTGACACGAGAATTAATTTTTTATCAGTTTACAGATCATGGAATTACAAATGTTCAGGTATTGACTGTGAATGAGCTACTCGTCAATCTGCATTTGTGTCCCTTATTTTTTTAGTGAATTTCAGATAGTAGCTATATAGAATAACTATTACGCAAAATGCAATGGCTGCTTTGGAAATCAGATCCCCGAATCTTACATAGAACGTAAAAGTATCGTCCGGTGTTACAGCCGCAGCAATAACTCCCTCTTCCCAATAAGGTGTCGGCTGCTGCAATTTCCCCATCGGATCTACTACGCACGAGATACCGGTATTTGCACTACGGGCCACCCAGCGGCGGGTTTCAATGGCACGCAGTCTCGCATATTGTGCATGCTGACGATGTCCTTCCGTATCTCCCCACCAGCCATCATTTGTTAGAATAAATAGCAGATTAGCGCCACTTCGCACATGTTCTGCCACATATTCTCCATACACTGATTCATAACAAATAGTGGGTAATACTTTAATGTGTGTGCGGACTTCTTCCAGTAAGGCTACGCCGGGTGTCAGGCCATATCCGCCGGTAATGCCTCCCATATTCAAGGCCAGTTTCTCCATAAAAGAAAGATACCGTGCGTAAGGGATCAGCTCTACACCTGGTACCAGCTTCGCTTTGTGATAGACCTGTACTACCATTGAAGTATCCAGTTGTATAGCAGCGTTAAATGCGTCATAACGAAGATTACCGCCTTCTGCCATACGAGACATTTTAGGCGCTTCATCTACCGCGTCATAACGTTTCAAGGTAGTTGCACCACTGATCAGTGTGGCCTGCGGATACTTGCGCAGAAACGCACGGATCTTGTCTGTCGTCGGCTCATAGGCCAGTTTATGTTCCCACACACCATGTGTGAATAACGCAGTTTCCGGCCAGATAATATACGTGGTAGTACTATCAGTTTTCTCAGCAGATAAGCGGAGCATCTTTTCCAGCTGTGCCGATTCATTCTCATCGGCAAACTTATCATATGGGTCAATATTCGGCTGTACAATCACTACTTTGATGGCAGGCCCCGAGGGCGCTTTGAAGTTGTATTGTATCAGTGAACTGAGCAACAGCGGAATAGCTATCAGGGCTACTGGTTTCCAGGCTGTTTTCCACAGAAATGTGGATATCTCTACGGGATACTTCCTTCGCTGACGCCAGGTTTCATAGATCACAATATTGGTCAGTAACACCCACAGTGTACCTCCGCTGACTCCTGTAAATTCATACCATTGTATCCAGGAAGGATGCATGGCAAACACATTTCCGAGGCTTAACCATGGCCAACTGAACTCCCAGTTCAGGTGTATGTATTCAAACGTTAACCAATATACTATCAGTGCGAAATAACCAGCTGTTCTGCCCAGCCGTTGCCTGGAGCGGTGATATCCCAATAGCGGCACACTCATCACCAATGTATTGATCAGGTTAGCCGCAATGCCGCTGGCAGGTACGGTTGTATTGCCTACCCACCAGGTAGTAGCCAAATTCCAGAGGAATAGCGTCAGAAAAATGCACCCGAAGAATTTAGCCCGGTGCTGAACTACATCTGCCAGTCGCAACAACGGTATAAATGCAATGAATATCAGGAAGGTAAAAGGGGCGGTTGGCCAGGAGGCCCATAATAGCAATGCACCGGCAAGGCTTATGAGTATGGGTAACCAGCGGTTCATAGTCAGTTTGTTTTGTGATGAGTCCTCGGTGTATGTACACCGGCGACCGTGATAATTGTTAGCTGATTGCCTGGCTGGCAGGCAGGGAAAGAGCGAATATAAAAGTACTCGGGCAAATAAATTATTAAATAATGATAAAGCCTCCTGACTGAATGCAGGAGGCTTTATCATTATTGTGAACTGCGATGGTCAATCGTCAATTATCTATCAATTGTATATCGTCATACATCAATCACTTCAGTCCAATCACAAGAGGCGTTCGACTATATTTACCAGCTGAAAGATTATCTGCTGTAGTTTGGCGCTTCTTTGGTGATCACCACGTCATGCGGGTGGTTTTCTTTTACCGTAGCAGGAGAGATTTTAATGAACTGTGCTCCCTGCAGGGTTTTGATATCTTTAGATCCAGTCAGACCCATACCGGCACGCAGACCGCCTACAAATTGCTGGATTACTTCAGACAGCATCCCCTTGTAAGGTACACGGCCTACGATACCTTCTGGTACCAGTTTCTTGATATCGTCTTCTTCCTGGAAGTAACGGTCCTTGCTACCTTCTACCATCGCTTCCAGTGATCCCATACCACGGTAGGATTTGAATTTACGTCCTTCGTAGATAATAGTTTCTCCAGGGCTTTCTTCCACACCGGCAAAGATAGAACCAGCCATGATACAAGAAGCACCTGCGGCCAGCGCTTTTACCATGTCGCCAGTATAGCGGATGCCACCATCAGCAATTACAGGAACGCCTTTTTTCTTCAGCGCTTCAGCAGCCAGCAGTACTGCAGACAGCTGAGGGAACCCTGCACCGGTTACTACACGGGTAGTACAGATAGAACCAGGTCCTACTCCTACTTTTACTGCGTCAGCACCTGCGTCAGCCAGTGCGGCAGCACCTTCGCCAGTAGCTACGTTACCTGCAATCACCTCCAGTTTAGGGAAGGTTTTCTTCAGTTTTTTCAGACTGTTGATTACTGCGATGGAATGACCATGTGAGCTATCCAGACAAACTACATCCACACCTACATTGATCAGTGCCTGCGCCCTGTCCAGAACATCTGGGGTGATACCCAGCGCTGCACCTACCAGCAGACGGCCATATGCGTCCTTCACTGCGTTCGGATAGCTGGATACCTGCAGGATGTCTCTGTAGGTAATAAGTCCTACCAGTTTGCCATTTTTAGCAACAACAGGCAGTTTTTCGATTTTATTTTGCTGAAGGATCTTCTCCGCTTTCTTCAGGTCGGTGCCTTCAGGAGCCGTGATCAGATTCTGAGATGTCATTACTTCGCTTACCAGACGTTTGTGATTTCTCTCAAACCGCAGGTCGCGGTTAGTGAGGATACCAACCAGTTTGTTGCCCTCATCTATGATGGGAATACCGCCGATGCTGTTCTCCTTCATCAGACGGAGCGCTTCTCCGATGGTAGCATTTGCGTGCAGGGTAACCGGGTCGAGAATAAGGCCGTTTTCACTGCGCTTTACTTTTCTCACCTGTTCTGCCTGTTTCTCAATGCTCATATTCTTATGCAGAATACCAATGCCGCCCTGACGAGCCAATGAAATGGCCAGGTTAGCTTCAGTAACAGTATCCATGGCAGCTGATACCATTGGTATGTTAATGCGAAGGTTTTTGGTAAGTTGCGTTGAGATGTTTACGTCTCTGGGGAGTACCTCAGAGTAGGCTGGAACCAGGAGTACGTCATCGAATGTAAGTCCGTCCTCTACAAATTTCGGTTTTGATTTTCCGGCAGGCATGTTGCAACTATTTGTCAGTTATTAAATAATTGCACGCAAATGTACGGCTATTTACGGAAATAGAAAAATGTTGCTGCCATCCGCCCGATGACAACCTCCATTAACAACGATTAATGGCCTGTCAGCCACGCCGTCACCCGGTGTGTTAATTATTGGTTATTTGTAAGATATCCGGTTAACTGACCAACTGATATTTTTGTCCGGGCAAACTTCTCAATACATGCAACATCTCCAGTTTTAATACCAGCGTGCTTACCTGGCTGCCCGGCAGGTGACTTTCCCGCCGTAATTCATCAATATGTTTTTCATCTTCTCCACTGAATAAAGTAACGATATGCTGCTCTGCCTCGCTGAGTTCAAGAAAGAGTGATGTCTGCGGATGGTGTTTCGCTTCTTTACGCTGCGCAGTATCCCATCCCATTACCTGTAACAGATCTTCCACACCTGATAATAACATCGCTTTGTTAGTTCTGATCAGTTCATTGCAGCCTTCCGCATGCGGATCATTCACCCTGCCCGGAAATGCAAATACATCCCGGTTATAGCTGTTTGCTATATCCGCAGTAATCATAGAACCTCCCTGCCGTCCACTTTCAACAACAATGGTAGCATCTGCAATCCCGGCCACAATCCTGTTCCGCATCGGGAAGTGTTGCTTGTCAGGCTGTGTACCACTCAGAAATTCTGTCAGTAACCCACCATTTTCCTGCATCATCATAGCTGTGCCTTTATGCTGCGGAGGATAAATGCGGTCAAGCCCGTGCGCCAGCACACCAATGGTTGGTATACCTTCCTGGACAGCGCGTTTATGGGCAATAATATCAATACCATAAGCCATTCCGCTCACTACCGTGATCTGATGCGCAGCCAGTTCTTCTACAAATGCGGCACATACCGCCTTGCCGTACTCACCCGGAGCCCTCGTTCCTACAATACTGACAATCCTTCCTGCATTCAGATCAGCACTGCCTTTGTAATAAAGCATTACAGGACTGTCTGCACAATGACGCAGCCGCTCCGGATACGCTTTATCTGTATAAAACACCGGTTGTATATCATACTTTTCAATAAAAGCAATCTCCTTGTCTGCACGCAGATAATCCCGGAACTGGAAAATTGCATCTGCCCTGACGCTGCCAATATCAGGCGTATGCTCCAGTTCTCTTCTTGATGCATGTAATACATTGCTGGCTGTACCAAAGTGTGCAAGTAATTTCTTTGCTACTATATCGCCTATCTGTGGGATTTGTGTCAATGCAATCTGGTGGCGTAATTCCTCCTGCATATTGCTTATTTTTGCGGTTAACATATCTAAGGTAAAACAACTTCTCATTACTCCCATGCAATACAGAAATATTTTACTCACATGTGCATTCTTTGCCGGTATTACTGCCTGTAAGACTACTCCGCCAACGGCTGCAACATCCACACCTTCTACAGTTTTACAACCTTATGGTCCTGCGTGGGCTGCCCTCTGGCAACAACGATCATCTGAATACAAAGCCCTCTGTTTTCAGGCTTACAACATAGCACGAATACGACTGGATGAACAGCTTGCACGCACATCTTCCAGGCCGCTGGCCATCGTAACCGATATTGATGAAACTGTGCTGGATAATAGTCCGTATACAGTGCATACTGCCCTCAAAGGACAAGGATATACTGAAAAAACATGGGCTGAATGGACGGCCAGCGCAACAGCTGATACGGTACCCGGCGCATTGTCTTTCCTACAATACGCTGCTGCCAAAGGTGTACATATCTTCTATATCAGCAACCGTGCTGAAACAGAACGTACGCCTACATTGCAGAACCTGCAACGCTGGCATTTTCCTAATGCTGACAATGAACATCTGCTCTTGAAAACGTCAGGCTCCGGTAAAGAAAGCCGCCGCGCACAGGTTGCACAAACACACAATATCATCCTGCTAATGGGCGACAACCTCGGCGACTTCTCTGAGCTGTTTGACAAACAACCGGTTGATAAACGTACTGCGCTCACTCAACAAGCTGCTGCCGATTTCGGTAATAAATTTATTGTACTGCCTAACCCCATGTATGGCGATTGGCTACCTGCTTTGTTTGACTTTAATTACAAACGTAGTGCAACAGAGATGGATAGCCTGCTGAAGCAACAACTTAAAGACTATTAATCAACATGCATTATCAGCCATGTGCCTTGCTGCATCAGCAGCTTCCTGGTAACACCGCTGATAGTATATAAATAAGCAGGGCGCTTCAGTAATTGAAGCGCCCTGCTTATTTATATTTTTAAATTGATTGCATCAAACTTATATACTGCCTCTTACCATAATCCTCTCACTGATCTTCTTTATATACATATCCCAGATCTGCTATTGTGGCCAAGCAGTAATAGATTACAATGCAAGAATCTTAAACTCCGTTCTTCTGTTAGCCGCTCGTCCGGCTGCACTGTTATTATCTTCTACCGGCATGGTTTCTCCATAACCTTTTGCCTGTAGCCTTTCTGCCGGAATACCCTTATCTACCAGGTATTTCACCACAGCCTGTGCACGACGCTCTGACAATACCAGGTTATCCTTATCATTACCGATATTATCTGTATGTCCGCCTATTTCTGTAACGATAGTCGGATTCTCACGCAGTAAAGCTACCAGTCTGTTTAACTCCAGCTCAGAGCCTTGTTTGAGCGAGAATTGTCTGCTATCAAAGAAGATATTGTGTAATACCAGTACCGCACTTGTATCCAGCGGCTGTAATGCTATTTCTCTATAGAAAGAGGAATCTGCTGTTGCATTTTTTAGTGAGAAGTTATCTGAATAGAACAGGTAACCTTTCCTGTTCACACTGAATGCATAATCCTTACCGATAGGCAGTGGTGCCATGAAGTCGCCTACTTTGTCTGTACGGATGTTGGCTGCCACCTGTCCGGTAGCTATATCATAAGTTTCTATATTCGCTACAAGCCGGCGTTTGGTTTTTGCATCATACACATATCCTCTTACAAAGAGGGTCTTCTGCGGCCTCGCTTCAGGGTATAGCTCAAAACTGTAAATATCCAGTTGTCCGCGACTGTCAGATCTGTCAGAAGCAAAAAAGGCGGTTTTCCCGTCCGCTGCTACTACCAGGCTGGCATCTTCATCGGCTGTATTGATCGGGTAACCCAGATTGACAGCAGGGCCCCATGTACCATCCGGCTGACGGCGGGAGTAGAACATGTCCATATCACCAAAACCCGGATGTCCGTTAGAGGAGAAGTACAACGTCTGATTATCAGGATGTATGAATGGTGTTGCTTCACGGCCTGGTGTATTGATGTTAGGTCCCAGTCTTTCGGGGTAGCCCCATTTGCCATTAGGCTGTAATTTACTCATGTATATTTCTGAGCCTGCATCCTGTGTTTCACGGGCGAAATATAGTGTTTGTTTGTCAGCAGAAAGGCTGGGTTGAGATTCCCAGTCACGGGTATTGATAGGAGAGCCCATGTTCATTGGTTCCACCCAGAGTCCTTCTTCCGTACGGATGGCAAAGTAGATATCACAGCTGCCACGTCCACCCGGGAAATTACAGCCTGTAAATACCAGCAGATTACCATCCTGTGAAATGTTCTGAGCACCTTCATTATTGGAAGTATTCACCGGAGAGCCAAGACCATACGCCGGCATCCAGCCCAGACTGTCATCCTTTTCTGATGCAAAGAAATCCTCATTTTTGCCATTAACACGGCGGGTAAAGACAAGCATGCGACCATCAATTGTCAGCGACGGGAAGTATTCAGGATCTTTTGTATTGATACTGTCTCCCAGGTTATGTGGTTTGAAGGGAACCGGTTTGGCCGCATGTTCTGCCGCAAAGGTATAAGACTTGATAAGGGCTTCTGCCTTCGGACTTTTTATCTTACCGGTCTGGTTATACAGCGTCACGGTAGACAGTGCCTCTGCAAAACGTCCTTCTCCTGCCAGTGCTTTAGAGTAGGAGAGCATAGCCGGCCTGATAGACGGACTATCCAGTCGTTTCAGCGTTTCATAGTTGGTGATGGCTTCCTTATATTTCTTCAGCTCTACGTACGTGATGGTTAACTGTCCATAGGCATCGGTGAAGCCAGGCTCCTGTCTTACGGCATCTTTCAGCAGATCGACCGCATCTTCCATCCGGTATTCCCTAATGGCCATCTGCGCATCGTCAAAACTTTTCTGTGCTTTTTTCTTCGCGTTATCATAGGTTATCACCTGGGCATTTACGCTCAGACTTAACACCAGGTAACTACTCATCAATAAAAGGACTCTCTTCATAACTTCGATTGGCTTGGGTGCCAATATATGAAAAAAAGCACAAATGTAATGTGTTAAAATGATGTGTGGTGCTGCTTTCTAGGGCACATTGATATATTTATGCGTTTGCAACGACAATTGCCATTGCGGATGCTCTTTAATATACTCAACAATGAGAGGGGTAACCTGTGATGCCTTTTCCCATTCTGGTTGCAGGTAGAGTTTACAATGGGGGCCGGCCATTGCTGCGTGCTTTTCTGCCCAGGCAAAATCACTTTTGTTGAATATAACCACCTTCAGCTCATGGGCGACAGCGCATATTTCGGGAAGCGGCGCTTTGAACTTTTTGGGAGAGAGGGTAATCCAGTCCCAGTTACCGCTTAGCGGAGAGGAGCCGGATGTTTCCATATGAGTACGGAAGCCTGCGTCGTGTAACGCCGCAGTCAGTGCGTCCAGGTTATGCATCAGGGGTTCTCCGCCCGTAATTACTGCCATACGTCCGGGATGTACAGCTGCATCACGTACCAGTTCATCGACAGGCAGAAGGGGATGGCGGGATGCGTCCCAGCTGTCTTTCACATCACACCAATGACAACCAACATCACATCCTCCGAGACGGATGAAATAAGCAGCTCTGCCCTGGTAATTTCCTTCACCCTGCAGTGTATAGAAACGTTCCATTACAGGAAGCTGAAGTGTAGTTGTGGTATCGGCGGTAATAATTGACATGACACAAAGTTACGAAAATGCAAACGCTTAACGCGCTGGGCCGGCGGCTGAGCCTACTTCCGGCCTGGTAAGCCGGCGTCTCTGCCATACGGTTTAAAGGGCGTTAAGCGTCTTATAGGAAGTTGATTAGTTCATATTTACTTTCTGACTGGCAGCGTTGTAAGTGTTTTTCAACAAGGCTGCTATAGTCATCAGGCCCACACCTCCGGGTACCGGAGTGATGAAACTGGTCTTAGGCGCTACGGCGTTAAAGTCTACATCGCCTACCAGCCTGAAGCCAGATTTTTTAGTAGCATCCTCAATACGGTTGATACCTACGTCTATCACCACTGCACCCTCTTTCACCATGTCAGCGGTTACGAAGTTAGGACGACCGATAGCAGCTACAATGATATCTGCCTGCAGACAAAGTTCTTTCAGGTTTGCAGTCTGTGAGTGCGTAAGTGTTACTGTACAGTTACCCGGATTGGCGTTACGGCTCAGCAATACACTCATAGGTGTACCTACGATGTTGCTACGGCCGATCACTACCGCATGTTTACCCTTTGTAGGAATGTTGTAGTGTTCCAGCATCAGCATGATACCGTAAGGAGTAGCAGGAATATAGGTAGGTAATCCGATGACCATTTTACCTACGTTCATCGGATGAAATCCGTCTACGTCCTTGCTGGGATCAATGGCGTTGATCACCAGTTCTTCGTTAATATGTTTTGGAAGAGGAAGTTGTACGAGAATACCGTCAATATCCGCATTTTCATTCAGCAATGTGATATTGTCCAGTAAATGCTTTTCAGAGATCTTCTCATCGAAACGTAAAAGAGTGGAGTGGAAACCAATTTCTGCGCAGGATTTAACCTTGGATGCCACATAAGTTTCGCTGGCGGGATTATTACCTACCAGGATGGCTGCCAGGTGAGGGACTTTTTTGTCCAACGCTTTCAATTCAGTTACCTTATCTGCCAATTGGGCTTTAACAGCCGCTGAAACAAGTTTACCGTCTAAAATTTGCATGCGCAAAGGTAGGTATTTCCTTTCAAGTTCCGCAAAACAAGTTCCCTGTTATAGGTAATGAATAGGTCACTTGTTTTGCGACAGGAACACCTGTACATATCAGAACTTGTAATAGTAGTGGAAATTTTAAAGGCAGGGTAAGAATCCCCAATATAATTAAATTCTTGGAGAAGCAGACATAATTTCCTCGGTAGCCTGAGCCGCATATTTCTCGAAATTGCGTACAAACTTATGTCCCAGTTCATTAGCCCGCTCGTCGTAAGCAGCTTTATCTTGCCATGTATTCCGTGGATCCAGCAGGTCAGCAGGTATGCCAGGACAAGACTCAGGAATAGAAAAGCCGAATACCGGATGATCTTTATACGCCAGCTTGTCCAGTTGGCCGCTTAGGGCCGCAGTGACCATTGCCCTGGTATATGACAGTCTGATACGCTGACCGGTGCCATATGACCCGCCAGTCCAGCCGGTATTGATCAGCCACACCGTTGCCTTGTGCTGGTGAAGTTTCTCTCCCAGCAGGGAGGCATACTGCACAGGATGCAATGGCAGGAAGGGGGCACCAAAACAGGTGCTGAAGGTAGCAGTAGGTTCAGTTACACCGGTTTCAGTACCTGCCACCCGGGCGGTATAACCTGAAATGAACTGGTACATGGCCTGCTCCGGCGTCAGTCTGGAGATAGGAGGCAATACGCCATAGGCGTCGCAGGTCAGGAAGAAAATGTGATCAGGAATACCACCGATGGACGGAATCACTGCATTATCTATATAATGCAGGGGATAGGATACACGGGTATTTTCCGTAATACATTTGTCTGCGTAGTTGACATCCTTGGTACCCGGATGGCACATGATGTTTTCCAGCATTGCACCTTCCCTGATCGCATGGAAGATCTGCGGTTCTTTTTCTTCGCTGAGATCTATACATTTTGCATAACAGCCACCCTCAAAGTTGAAGACATGGTCTGCTGACCAGCCATGTTCATCATCTCCGATCAGTTTTCTTGCCGGATCGGCGCTGAGTGTGGTTTTACCAGTACCGCTTAATCCGAAGAAAATTGCAGTATCGCCATCTGCGCCCATGTTGGCAGAACAGTGCATGCTCAATACCCCATGGTCGTGCGGCAGAATGTAGTTCAGAATGGTAAATACGCCTTTTTTAATTTCTCCGGTGTAAGCAGTGCCGCCAATGAGGATCATCTTCCTGCTGAAATTCACCACCGCAAAGTTCTGCTGGCGTGTGCCGTCTGTAGCAGGATCGGCCAGACAACCAGGTGCCTGGATGATGGTCCAGTCATAGTGCATGTCTTCCAGTTCTTCTTCAGACGGACGTAAAAACATGTTGTAAGCAAACAGGTTGGCCCAGGGTGTTTCAGTAATAACCCTGATATTAACACGGTAAGCAGGATCTGCACAGGCATACCCATCTCTTACCCAGACATCTTTACCGGCAAAATAGCGGGTGATTTTGTCATACAGCTTGTCAAAACTGGCTGTGCTTACCGGGATGTTGAAATCATTCCAGTTAACAGTATCAGCTGTCAGTTCATCTTTTACAATAAATTTGTCTTTGGGAGATCGTCCGGTAAATTGGCCGGTGTTCACTGCTAATGCGCCGTTATTTAAGATGGCACCCTGTCCGGAGGTCACTGTCTGCGAGATCAGTTCGGCAGGCTCTAGTTGGTAGTAAATATGATTGGTCTGCCGTATACCTAACTCTAATAGGTCGGCAACAGTATTCCTTACACTGCTGACTTGCATAGTAAGATTGTTTTGGTGTAGTAAGCAAATCTAGTGCTTTTTTGATATTGTCAAATTAATGGCCGCGATTTTGGTAAAATTTAGAAAACGTGCGTGCTAAATGGATATTTGTTTGATAAATATCTAAAATGGATCTGCTTGTCTTGTAGGAATTGGTAAAAAATGAGGACCTTGTAATACGCTTATTATGCAGGAAGCCGCTTCATATTATATTATCTTACAGTCCGGTAGATGTTACGCTATATTTTGTATCATATATGCCAGATACATTGTTAGGCAGTACCTGGCATCGCTACCAGGATGGTAGAAGCAGAAACTGACAAATTGCCCGGAAGAGCAGTGAACGAACAAGGGACGAACAAGGGACGAACTAGCGACGAATAAGCGACGAACAAGCGACCATGTAGCGACTGCAGACAAGTTACAGTGGAACTGCAAAAGAGGCAGGGAGCGGTATTGTGAAATTTCAGTAGGTTTGACCCGCATTTTTGATACGCCACCGTAAAAACAGAATATGAAAAATTTACCATTAGATGTGCAGATCTTCATTAAGAATCGCCAGCGCTTTATTGCTGAAATGCAGCCGGATTCCATTGCTATTATCAATTCAAACGATGAGCTGCCAAGCAATGGTGACGCCCTGCACAAATTTCAGCAGAGTGCAGATCTGTACTGGTTGACAGGTATTGAGCAGGAGGATACGATGGTTATTTTATATCCTGATAATCCGGATCCGAAATACAGGGAAGTACTGGTACTGGTACGTCCTAACGAGTTGAAAGAAAAGTGGGATGGCCACAGGCTGCGCAAAGATGAGGCGCTTACCATCTCCGGCATCTCTACAGTTGTATGGCTGGATTCCCTGGATGCACAATTGCAGCCCTGGATACATGATGTTACTAATATCTATCTCAATACTAACGAGAATAACCGCAAATCCAGCCTGGTACCTGTAAGGGATTACCGCTATGCGGAAGAGATGCGCAGCCGCTATCCGCTGCACAACTACCTGCGCGCCGCAGTCATACTCAAAAAGCTGCGTGCGGTGAAGTCTGAAGAGGAAGTAAAAGTGATCCAGCAGGCTATCGACATCACTGAAAAGACTTTCCGCCGCCTGTTACAGTTTATTCGTCCCGGCGTATGGGAGCATGAGATCCATGCCGAAATCCTGCATGAATTTCTGCGTAACAGGGCTGATGGAGAGGCTTATAGCTCTATCATAGCCAGCGGCGACCGTGCCCGCATCCTTCATTATATATTTAACAACCAGGAATGTAAAGATGGTGAGCTGATCCTGATGGACTTTGGCGCAGCTTATGGCGGTTATAATGCCGATCTGACCCGTACAGTACCAGTCAACGGGAAGTTTACCGCCCGTCAGCGCGAAGTGTACAACGCCTGCCTTGATCTGCATAACTATGCTAAAACCATTCTGCGTCCCGGTATTACTATTGCCAAATACCATGAAATGATGGGAATAGAAGCCGGAAAACAGTTTGTGAAGATCGGATTGCTGAAAGAAGAAGATATCAAAAACCAGGATCCTGAAGCGCCTGCCTACCGTAAATACCTGTATCATGGTATTTCCCACCACCTGGGTGTAGGTGTGCATGACCTGGGACCGTCCTTCCATCAGCCTATTCCTGAAAATTCTGTGATGACCATTGAGCCTGGAATCTATATTCAGGAAGAACAGATGGGTATTCGTATAGAGAATAATGTCTGGATGACAGCAGGCGGTAATATTGACCTGATGAAGAATATTCCTATTACTGCCGACGAGATTGAGTCGTTGATGAAGAAATAGTATATATATTTACTAAATATTTAATGCTAAAACGTGCGATCGTCTATGAAGGCACCTTCATAGACGATCGGCTTAAATACAGATGAAGCAACTTCCTAATATCCTAACGCTCAGCAACCTGTTTTGCGGCGCGCTGGCCGTTATCTACATCCTGCATTCTCCTGAATACCGGGCAGAATTTAACGGGGCAGAGTACCTGATCACCAATCCGGCACCAATCTACCTGGCTTCTGCCATGGTGGTACTGGCAGCGCTATTTGATTTCACCGACGGACTGGCGGCCAGATGGCTGAAAACACAGTCTCCGTTTGGACGTGAGCTGGATTCCCTGGCTGATGTGATCAGTTTTGGACTGGTACCGGGCATGATGTTGTTCCGCCTGTTGAGAAGCGCTTATATGGGCATGCCGGATGTATTTGATGTTTCTTACATTAACCTGGCACCGGCTTTACTGATTCCTTGTTTTGCTGCATACCGCCTTGCCAAGTTCAACCTGGATACCCGTCAGTCAGAAAACTTCATCGGTATACCTACGCCAGCAGTAGGATTACTGGTTGCTTCTTTCCCGCTTATTATACTGTATAATCCGTTTAACCTGGCCCACTGGCTGCAGAATATCTGGGTATTGTACATCATCATTGCACTGCTGTGTTACCTGATGGTCGCAGAGATCCCAATGCTCAGCCTGAAATTCAAGAGTCTGCAGCTGAAGCCTAACTGGGCTAGATTCCTGCTGGTAGTACTGTCTGTAGTGGCTATACCGTTCCTGCAGTTTGCTACCGTTCCTTTTGTATTTGTATGTTATGTAATGCTGTCACTGGTGTCAAAACCTTCTACTGGTGAAGGTGTTAGGTAGCGGTTTTTTGGGATTTATGTCTTAGGTTTGCGTCTAAATTTTCAACAAATGACGTTTACTGCACATATTAATGTGATGCCGCTGAAAGAGCTACTCGACCCTCAGGGGAAGGCGGTATTAAGCGGTTTGAAAAACCTGGGCATCAATACTGTACATGACGTGAGAATTGGAAAACACATTACTCTGCAGATAGAAGCTGCTACAAAAGAAGAAGCACAGCAACTGGCTGAGAATGCCTGCCAGAAGCTGCTCGCTAACCAGGTAATGGAGTCTTTTGAAGTCAGTATCCACTAATAAAACAGCAATCGCGAATTACGAATGTCGAATTACGAATGAGCATCTGGCATCTATGATCATCGCTGCATTTCATTCGTAATTCGTAATTTGTAATTCGTAGTTGTATGAAATTATATCTTGTTCCTTCTCCCATAGGCAATCTGGCCGACATCACCTACCGCGCAATTAAAGTGCTGGAAGACGCTGCGCTGATACTGGCGGAAGATACCCGTACCTCAGGGGTTTTATTGAAACATTACAATATCAATAAGCCCATCACACCTTACCATCAGCATAACGAACATAAAGTATTGCAGCACCTTGTACAGCAGATGCAAGGCGGCAAAACGATGGCACTGATCACCGACGCCGGCACACCGGGCGTATCTGATCCGGGCTTCCTGCTGGTGCGTGAGTGCGTTCGTGCCGGCGTACCTGTGGAGTGTTTGCCTGGCGCAACGGCGTTTGTACCTGCATTGGTGAACAGCGGTATACCTATGAACCGCTTTTCTTTTGAGGGCTTTCCGCCACTTAAAAAAGGCCGGCATACTTTGTTTACCCAGCTGGCTACAGATGAGCGTACACTTGTCTTCTACGAATCACCGCAAAGGCTTGTCAGGACATTGTCTGACCTGATCACTTACTTCGGACCGGAGCGCCAGTGCTGCGTAAGCCGGGAGCTGACGAAGATGTTTGAAGAAAACAAGAGAGGGACGTTGCAGGAAGTACATGACTACTTCAGTGAGAAAGGAGTAAAAGGTGAAATAGTCCTGATAGTAGAAGGAAAACAGTAAACCATTAATCAACTCAATTAACATAAACAGAACTCAGGATGAAGCAAATGACAGTAACAAAGTGTCTGCTGGCTTGCCTGCTTATCGGCGGCTGGCAAGGGGTGAAGGCCCAGTCTGACCGCTGGCAGCAGAGAGTAAAGTACACAATGGATATTAACATGGATGTTGCAGCCAACCGCTTCAGCGGTAAACAGAAACTGCAATACACCAATAATTCGCCTGATACGCTTTACAAAGTATTCTATCATTTGTACTGGAACGCGTTTCAGCCTAACAGTATGATGGATGTACGCAGCCGGGAACTGGGGCAGACCGTATTGTACAAAGACAAGAATGGTAATGAAAGACGTGATTGGGACGGCCGTGTAACTGATCGTATTTCCAAATTGCAACCCGATCAGATCGGTTATCAGAAAGTCCTGTCTCTGAAAAGAGATGGCGCTGCGCAGACCTACAATGTAATAGGCACCGTGTTGGAAGTTCCGCTGGCTAAGCCGATACCGCCGCATAGCACTACTACTTTTGATATGGAGTTTGAAGCGCAGGTACCAGTACAGATCCGTCGTAGCGGCCGTAACAACGCTGAAGGAGTTGATTACTCTATGGCGCAGTGGTATCCTAAAATGTGCGAATATGACTATGAAGGATGGCATCCTACTCCTTACATTGCCCGTGAGTTTTACGGCGTTTGGGGAGACTATGATGTAAAGATCTCTATAGACAAGAAATATGTGGTAGCCGGCACCGGTTATCTGATGAATCCTAACCAGATTGGTCATGGGTATGAGATGGCAGGCAGTAAGGTAATCCGCCCTGCGGGTAATAAACTGACCTGGCACTTCTCTGCACCAAACGTACATGACTTTGTATGGGCAGCTGATCCGGAGTATAAGCACATCACCCAACAGGTAGATGGATTTACAGCTCATTTCTTCTACCTGGAGAATGAGACGACTAAAGAAACATGGCCTGCATTAGCAAAGATGATCCCTAATGCGTATAAGTATATCAAAGCGCATTATGGTCCTTATCCGTATAAGAGCTACTCTTTCATACAAGGTGGCGACGGCGGTATGGAATATCCGATGGCGACACTGATCATGGGAAATGGTAAACTGGAAGGTCTGTACGGATTAGCTATGCATGAGTGGATGCATACCTGGTATCAGGGCATGCTGGGTACGAATGAAAGCCTGTATTCCTGGATGGACGAAGGCTTTACTACATTCGGAGAAAACAATGTAGTATACCATACATTTGATTCCACTAAAACGCCTTCTGCACAGACAAGCGCTTACAACGGGTACTTTAATCTGGTGAGAAGCGGCTACGAAGAGCCAATGAGTACGCACGCTGATCACTTCAACACGAACTATGGTTATAGCCTGAATGCGTATTCAAAAGGAGCAGTATTCCTGGAGCAATTGGGTTATATCATTGGTAAGGATGCGCGTGATAAAGGGTTGCTGAAGTACTATTGGGAATGGCGTTTCAAGCATCCGAATGCGAATGACTTCATTCGTGTGATGGAGAAAGAAAGCGGTATCCAGCTGGATTGGTATAAGCAGTACTTTGTGAATAGTCTGAAGCATATTGACTACGGTATTGACAGTGTATATGAAAACAATGGCAAGACGATTGTGCGGCTGCGTCGTGTGGATAACATGCCTATGCCGATAGATCTGCTGGTCACTGGTAAAGACGGTAAGCTTGTGATGCATTATGTGCCATTGTCGCTGATGTTTGATGCGAAACGTAATGAAGATGCAGCTGTTAAACGAGTGGTGCATGATTACTGGCCATGGACTAACAGAACTTATGAAGTGGAAATAGATATGCCGATGAGTGAAATTAAGTCAGCAGAGATTGATCCAAGTCAGCGTATGGCAGACATGGACAGGAGTAATAACGTGTTTGTGCAATAGTATTTGACTGTAATGTTGAAACGCTGTCTCTTAAAATGAGGCAGCGTTTTTTATTTGTGTAAAATATGCTGAAAACCCCGTGTACATTAACTTCGCATTAACCTGATTCAATTGTAAGTTGTGTATTATTGTAGTGTTAACCATACCCAACATTCCTATGAGTCAAAAGTTTGCCCGCACATTACGGGATCAGGATCAAGTAGAACATTTTCTGACGCAGGTTTTAGACGTTGATTATGCACAATTGGACGATGACATTGCGTATAAAATAATCCAGGGGGAACACGGAATAAATAGTTCCGATATGCATTCTCAGACGCTCAGTCATACGAGATTCCGGGACCGGAATTTCAAAGAAGAGTCACAACGGTGGGTACTACGCAAGCAGATTATAAAAGAGTTACTGACGCTCACCAGGCCAGATGATGATGATACAATCTGTCTTGGTCACGGTGGTGCTTTGCCACAAAGCGGCATAAAGGCAGACAGCCAGGCATATATCCTTATTGGGTTGCCGGCATCCGGAAAGTCTACCATTGCCTCGGTAATTGCTGAAAGGTATGGCGCGGTAACGATTGATGCAGATTTTGCAAAGCGGAAGTTGCCGGAGTACGCTAATTATACGTGGGGAGCGACGATTGTACATGAAGAGTCGAGCCGTATAGCAACAGGTTTTATAGAAAATCCGAGAAGATTATTATCGGTATATGAAGCAGCATTGGAAATGAATTACAATGTCGTTATTCCTAAGATAGGGCAGCACGCTGATGCAATTTTAGGTATGGGAAATACATTAAAAGCAGCAGGATACACTGTTCACCTGACATTAGTCTCACTTTTCAGGAGAGAGGCGACAATAAGGGCGTTGCACAGATTTAATGAAACAGGAAGGTATGTGCCATTAGGGCTAATTTTTGATGGATATAGTAATGACCCTTGTTTGTCATACTACATGTTGAAAAACATGAAACAGCATATCATTTCAAGTTTTGGAGTGATTTCCACGGACGTACCGAAAGGAGAACCCTATAAGACAATTGATCTGAAAGGGAATAATCCTGCCATACTATATCAGATACAACAACAGAATATTAAACCATTAATTTTATGAGTATTCATCATTCAAAGCAAAAAGGCAGACGTAAGGGTAAGTCTGCCGCACAAAGAAAGAAAGCCTTTATAGCCAGGAACCTGTATGCCGCCAGGCATGGTCAGGTTATGGCTTACCTTTACGACCACGAGGCCAGAGAGATTCAGAATATGATTATTTCTACCAATCGTGTAATAGCTATGAAAAAGCAGAATGGGGCTGTTGATATTCAATAATGATAAAGGCGGCACTACTCAGCGCCGCCTTCATTGGAAACAAAATGACAATAGTCTATCTATCTAAAAAACGAGCTTATCGATTTATACAGCTCAATCATCTTTTGCTATTCTAAGAATCACGTAAGCCTGATTCTTGTTTGTATCTGCTGCACTTAGCTTTCCCTATGTGCTAAGCCTCGTTGGTGACGATTATTACTCCAGCAGATCACAGTCAAACCCTTGCCCTTTCACAAAGCTGATCACTTCCGCTTCCGGCGCTTTCATTTCTGTGATACGTAATACCTTATCACAATCTTCCAGGTCTACATGACATTGTCCAACTTCAAACCGGCTCTGAATGGCAGCCAGGATGGTTTGTCTGTCTTCTTTAGTGGTGATGTTGGTTTTAAATATACCTATCATGTCAAAGGGTATTAGGTGGTTAATGGCTAGACTGTGCATTACAGATTGGTTTCAGAGTTAGGTTGTTTGGTTTCTTCATTGAATGGGTTGTGCCCCCAGCGACCGCCTATGCTACATTTACGGAACTTCTCACGCAGCTTTTCTTTTTCTTCTTCAGACATATGTTCCATACGAGCTACCATTTTTGCCCGCCATTTCTGTTTAGCGCGCGCACTCCACGGTGCAGCCCCGCCGCCATGCCAGCCGAAGAGCAGTTTACCCAGCAGGCAAAGGCCTAAAGCCTGCCAGAAAGTAATGTAGGGGCCGTGGAATAATTCAGGAATAAGCCAGTTCCAGAGGTACTGAACTGAAAAGCCGATTGCACAACAGAAAATGAAGGCCAGTAATATGAACTTGAATACATTTACAACCTTGCTTCCTTGTCTCATATATAATGTTTTTAATCTTTTAAAAGGTCTTTGTACAGTTCCGCCAGCCGTTCCCGGAGAAACAGCACTGCATATCTTTTTCTGGATAATAAGGTGTTGACGGACACACCCGTTTCGGCAGACATCTCCTTAAAGGACTTACCTTCAATTTCATGTTGCAGGAACACAAAGCGCTGTTCTTCCGGTAATTCGTCTACAGCCTCCATAATAGACTCGGCTATTACTTTACGGGTCATGGGCGCATCACTTAGCGCACCCGGGTCGGCTATCAGTTCGGAAAGGAAAAAAGTTTCCTCTCCGTCATATTCACGGGTATGGTCACTGAAGGTGGATTCGCGTTTTTTCCGGAACCAGTCTGTAATCTTATTGCGTGTTACAGTAAAGAGCCAGGCGGTGATAGAATCTATCTGACTGCCCAATCTGGAATATTCTGTAAACTGGTAAAATACGTCCTGTAAGATATCTTCCGCGTCAGCCACATTGTTTACCCGTTTCCGGATAAAATGAAGTAAGCGTTTGCGCTCCTGTCGCACCGTTTCCTGGATGCGCTCATTCTGTTCTGCAGCCATAACCAGAGGCGTTTGTTTAAGGAGCAATTCTTTCATCTTACTAAGGGAGACGAAAAAACCTGATTGATATTTTACGGTTTACAAAGTTTTTATAAGATTTTCAGCGTTATTTCGGTATGTAGGTTGATTATCAGTTATTTGTTTACCAGGACAATATGTTTTTCCAGGAAAAAGTCTTCAGGAAATAATTTATAGATGTTGGTCATGCGGGGACGGACACCACTTTCCGCAATCTCTTCGGTCAGATCTCCTCCTTTAAGGCAGATAAGGCCTGGTTGCTGCTCATGAGCAGGTGCCTTTTTTAAAACCAGCTTGCTCCAGCGCCAAAGATCTTTCAGCGGAGCTACTGCGCGGGATACAACAATGTCAAACTTTTTGTCTTTAATGTCTTCCACACGGCTATGTTGATAAGTGACGTTCTTCAGGCCTAATGCCTCAGAGACGCCCTGTACTACCTTGATCTTTTTTCCTATGGAGTCCACCAGGTGAAACTTGACCTCTGGAAAGAAGATGGCCAGTGGGATGCCGGGAAATCCACCGCCCGTACCCAGGTCCAGTACCTGCATGCCATCCGGGAAGTCGGCAACAGCTGCAATGCTGAGGGAGTGCAAAATATGTTTCTCGTACAGTGAATCGATGTCTTTACGGGAGATGACATTGATCTTTTCATTCCATTCCTGGTAAAGGCCACTCAATGCCTGGAACTGTGCTAACTGTGTATCCGTAAAGTCTGAGAAGTATTTAAGTACGATTTCCATAATATATATGCGCTGTAAATTGATGCAAATGTAAAGAGCTTGCCGCAATAAAAAACGGCTGCCTCTGTTGAGACAGCCGATAGAATATCTTTAAAGGCCGGTTACCATCTGTTCTTTGACTTGAACATCAGGGCCGGAGTAAGGATCAGATAGTAGATAAGCATGAAGAAATCCATGAACCAGCTGAACTTGAAAAGGTCAGCTTCGTCCAGTTTGCGCATGGCCATGAACGAAATAACCGACTGTAACAGGAATTTTAACCCAAATATACTCAGGGTATAGATCTGCAGTGGCTCGTAGAACATACATCCGATGAACAGCGGATAGAACAGGAAGTGGGTCAGGGAAAATAATCCCAGCAGGAGCTTGTGACTGAAGCGGTAGTGCTTACCGGTAGACATATGCCTCGTTTTCTGCTGATACCACTTTCTCCAGGTCGTCTTAGGTTCAGAGTAGGTGAAGGCCTGTTTGTTGATCACTACACTCACGTTATGACGGTTAGCAGCAGCATTTACAAACAGGTCATCATCGCCGGAAGCAATATGATGGTGGGCAGTAAACCCTTTATGCCGATTGAAAAGCTCTCTTTTATACGCCAGGTTACGGCCTACACCCATGTAGGTAATGCCGCTCAGGGCGAATGACAGGTATTGTAAAGCACTGAAATAAGTCTCATAGCGGATCACTTTGTTCAGCAGGCCAGGTTTCTTCTCATACGGACTATATCCCAGTACGATTTCTTTACCTTCCGTGAACCCCTGGCTCATCAGTGACAACCAATAGGTACTGGACGGTTTGCAGTCAGCGTCAGTCAGCAGTATATTTTCGTGTTTGGCACTTCTGATGCCCATAGAGAGTGGGAACTTCTTGCCGGGTATAAACTTGGCGGCTTGTTTGATCTCGATATGGCGGTAATGTGGATAACCTGGTTCGATTGAGCGAAGGTAATACTTGGTGTCATCCTCAGAATTGTCATTAACCACTATTACTTCATAGGCTGGCTTCTTTTTGCCATGATAGCGCTGTTGAAGAACTGCCGGCAGATTTTTCTGAAGGTTCAGCTCCTCGTCTTTCGCACAGATGATAACAGAGCATTCCGTATCCGGATCGATATCATTTTCGAAGGTACGGCGATAAAAAGCTACGCGGGAAAAGAAGATCAGGTAATACAATATTTGTATGGCTGCCACGGTAGCAAAAGCGTAAAAGGCGATTAAGCCCAAGTTATACAACATAGCATAGCAAATATATACGTTTTTGATTATCTGTATAAGCCTGTGGAAAAAAAGATTTTTAATAGGTTATAGAAACATTCCCGGCAGGCAGTCTCAATCGCATTCCCGGCTGTTAATGCGGCTATCTGCATAATTACCCTTATTTTTGTCCCCTGAAAAATGGCCGGAACAGCCTCAAGTGTTCAGTATACCAAGATGATTTTTGAACTGACAACAACAGATAGCAACAGTAACGCCCGGGCAGGGATGATCACCACTGACCACGGGAAAATAGAAACGCCTATTTTCATGCCGGTAGGCACAGTAGGCAGTGTGAAGGCAGTGACGCAGGAGCAGTTGCGTGATGATGTAAAGGCGCAGATCATTCTGGGCAATACTTACCACCTGTATCTTCGTCCGGGATTAGAAGTACTGTCACAGGCCGGTGGACTGCACAAGTTCAATGGTTGGGACAGACCGCTTCTTACTGACAGTGGAGGATACCAGGTGTTTTCCCTGGCCGCCAATAGAAAGATCAAGGAAGAAGGATGTTTGTTCCAGTCCCATATTGATGGTTCCCGCCACCTGTTTACGCCGGAGAATGTAATGGACATCCAGCGTACCATCGGGGCCGACATTATTATGGCATTTGATGAATGTCCACCATACCCTTCGGAGTACCGATACGCCAAAAAGTCCATGGAACTTACCCATCGTTGGCTGGACCGGTGTATTAAACGCCTGGCGGAAACACAGCCAGCTTACGGTCATGAGCAGACACTGTTCCCTATTGTACAGGGAAGTACCTATAAGGATCTTCGTACCATTTCCGCAACAGAAATTGCGGCACGCGAATGTGCAGGTAATGCTATCGGTGGTTTAAGCGTCGGAGAGCCGGTACAGGACATGTACGAGATGTGTGGCCTGGTATGCGAAATTCTGCCAAAGGAAAAGCCTCGCTACCTGATGGGAGTAGGTACCCCATGGAATATACTGGAGAACATTGCCCTCGGCGTAGATATGTTCGACTGCGTAATGCCAACCCGTAACGGACGGAACGGTATGTTATTCACCTGGAATGGAGTAATTAATATCAAGAATAAGAAATGGGCTACTGATTTCACACCGATATATGAAAACAGTCCCTGCTTTGCCAGCAACCGTTATACCAAAGCTTATCTGCGCCACCTGTTTGCCGCAGGGGAAATACTGGGTATGCAGCTGGCAAGTATTCATAATATCGCTTTTTACCTGGAGCTGGTACAGGAAGCCAGGAAGCAGATTCTAGCAGGAAATTATGCCTCCTGGAAAAATAGTATGGTGCCTCAGTTGAAACAAAGACTTTAGATTTATATTATCTTGCCGTTATATGACAAAGATAGACTGGTATATCCTACGTAAGTTCATAGGTACCTTCATTTACTCCCTCATGATCCTGCTCGTCATTTCCGTGGTGATAGACGTGACGGAGAAGATCGATGACTTCATGACCAACAATCTGTCTTTCTACACCATCGTGGTAGATTACTATTTCGGCTTTATTCCGCATATCGCCGCGTTGTTGTTTCCCCTGTTCATCTTCATTTCTGTGATCTTTTTCACCTCTAAAATGGCATATCGCACAGAGATTGTGGCTATTTTGTGTAGTGGAGTGAGCTTCCGCCGCTTTCTACGCCCCTACTGGATAGGAGCTATCCTGTTTGGCGGCCTGCTCTGGCTGGGAAACCGTTGGACGGTGCCTATCGCTAATAAGATCAGGACTAAGTTCGAGGCTAACTATGTACATAAAAAGAAGGCACAGCTCAATATCTATGATAAAACTATCCGGGTGGATAGTTTCACATATGTGACTTTTGGCTCTTATGACCCAAATTATAAGAGCGGAGGAAACTTCCTGTATGAAGACGTACGCGGACAGAATATTAAGTTCAAAATGAAAGCTGACAGGATCAGCTGGGATTCTGTTTCCGGTAAATGGAAGCTTGACTACGTAACTATGCGGTCTATCAATGGATTAAAAGAATATTGGTGGACTAAATCGGATACGACAATCAAGATACCCCTGAATCCCAAGGAGATGTACGAAGAAAGAAATATCCAGGAAGCTATGACAACTCCGGAGCTGGATAGCTATATTGCCAGAGAGGAGTTGAAAGGAGCTGAGGGTTTAAATACATTCTACGTTGAAAAGTACAGACGAACAGCCTCCTCTGGTGCCGTTGTGATCCTCACACTTATCGGCGGGATTATTGCTTCAAAGAAGGTGAGGGGAGGTAGTGGTTTGCACCTGGCTGTGGGAATTGTAATCAGCGCCAGCTATATTATCTTCCTGCAGTTTTCCACGGTGTTTTCTGTTAAAGCTGACCTCAATCCTTTGCTGGCGGTGTGGATTCCGAACTTTCTTTTTGGAGGGCTTGCTTTCTGGTTATACCTGAGAGCGCCCAAATAGAAAATTTCACATTTCTTTAATTTATCACAGAATTAATAATATTCGCTTGTTTGTATATTGGTAATCAGTTGTTTGAAAGTTATGACGTTTATTACTACCTGTAAATCTATGATTGTAAGCAGCTAAGTTTTTCAACAAATCATTACTTTTGACCATTGATCCGATTTTTGTTACATTACCTAATCAACAGTTTAAAATGGGGTATATAAAAGAAAAATTCAAGGTAAAGGCCGATGAGCTCAATGCGGAAGTAAAGGACCTCGTGAAGAACCATGGCAATAAGAAAATAGAGGATGTTACACTGGCGCAGGTATACCAGGGGATGCGTGGCATCACTGGCCTGGTGACTGAAACATCATTACTGGATGCTAATGAAGGGATCCGCTTCCGTGGGTATTCTATACCGGAACTCAGGGAACAGATGCCAAAAGTAAAAGGAGGTGCGGAGCCTTTACCAGAAGGATTATTTTACCTGATGTTGATAGGAGAGCTCCCTGCAGAGGCAGATGTGCAGCATCTGTCTAACCAATGGGCACGCCGATCTCATGTACCTAATCACGTATTTGCAGCAATCGATGCACTCCCTGTGAGTACTCATCCGATGACCATGTTTACTGTAGGTATCATGGCGCTGCAGACTGAATCTACCTTCGCAAAAGCTTATGCGGAAGGTATGAACAAGAAAGACTACTGGAGCTATATGTATGATGATTCAATGGATCTCATTGCTCGTCTGCCACGTATAGCAGCATATATCTACCGTCGTAAATATAAGAACAACGTTCACATTCAGCCCAATGGCATGCTGGACTGGGCTGGTAACTTCGCACACATGCTGGGTTATGAAGACGAAGGGTTCAAAGAACTGATGCGTCTTTATATGACTATCCACGCTGACCACGAAGGTGGTAACGTAAGTGCGCATACTACTCACCTGGTAGGATCTGCATTGAGCGATGCATACCTGTCATTTGCAGCAGGTATGAATGGTCTGGCTGGTCCGCTGCATGGCCTGGCTAACCAGGAAGTAATCAAATGGATCCTCGAGATGCGTGAAGAGCTGGGTGGTGGTAGCCCTACCAAACAGCAAATTGAAGATTACGTACGTAAAACCCTGTCAGAAGGTAAAGTTGTTCCAGGTTATGGCCACGCAGTATTGCGTAAAACTGACCCTCGCTTTACCGCTCAGATGGAGTTTGCGAAGAAACACCTTGCTGACGACGAACTGGTGAAGATTGTATGGCAGGTATACGAAACAGTACCTCCAATCCTGGAAAGCCTTGGTAAGGTAAAAAACCCATGGCCTAACGTAGATGCACACTCAGGTGCATTGCTGGTACATTATGGCATGGTTGAATACGAATTTTACACAGTATTATTCGGTGTATCCCGCGCACTGGGAGTATTAGCTTCCCTGTGTTGGGACCGCGCACTCGGATTCTCTCTTGAAAGGCCAAAATCTGTTACAACCGAATGGATGAAACAGTTTGTTGCCGGTAAAGTAGAAGCTGAGTAACCGACATTTGTCAATAAATTGCTGAAAGGTAAATAGCATATGCTATTTACCTTTTATTTTTGTAGCCTGCTTAAGAGATATATTTTGTGGATCGACAACAATGGACTTTAGGAACGCCATATTATCAAACCCGATAGAATACCTGAAGGGAGTAGGCCCGCAGCGTGGAGAACTGCTGCGAAAGGAAATAGGTGTACATACCTTCCGGGATCTCCTGTATTATTATCCATTCAGATATGTGGATCGTACAAATGTGGAAAAGATTATCAGTCTGCATATGCAGATGGATTATGTACAGATCCGTGGAAAAATAACCCGTCTCGAAGTCATAGGTGATAAGCGTGCAAAAAGATTGGTAGCTACCTTACGGGATGATACCGGTGAGATATCCCTGGTATGGTTTCAAGGATGGCAGTGGATGGAGAAGTCACTGCAAACCAATGTGTATTATCTCGTTTTCGGGAAGATATCTGTTTTTAATGGCTATTTACAGATGTCTCATCCAGAAATGGATCTCGTCACTGAAGAAACAGCGCAAGGGAAGCAATTCCTGGAGCCAGTCTACTATACTACTGAAAAGCTGAAAGCACGTGGTTTAACCGCCAAAGCAATAGGTAAACTTACCAAAAGCCTGTTGGAGCAATTGTCTCCGGGAGAAATCCCTGAAAACATTCCAGTGTCTATCCTGCAACAGTACCGGTTAATGGATCGATCCAGGGCACATTTCAAGATTCACCTCCCGGTAAATGAGGAAGATGCTAACATGGCCCGCCGCCGGCTCAAATTTGAAGAACTATTTATTGCCCAGATAAGGATCTGCCGGTTAAAAATCAGGCGGCAGCAGTTATCTCACGGTTTTGTATTTAATGTTGTTGGCGATGCATTTAAGACGTTCTATGATCACCATCTCCCTTTCTCACTGACAGGCGCTCAGAAAAGAGTATTGAAAGAAATTCGTCAGGATACCGCCACGGGGCGGCAGATGAACCGGCTTATTCAGGGAGATGTGGGTAGTGGCAAAACGATGGTGGCCCTGCTGACAATGCTGCTGGCGGTAGATAATGGTTTCCAGGCATGCCTGATGGCACCAACAGAGATATTATCCCAACAGCACTACAAGAGTATATCAGAACTGCTGATACACATGCCGGTAAAAGTAGCCCTGCTGACTGGCAATGTAAAGGGAAAAGCACGTAAACAGATATTAAAAGACACAGAAGAAGGTACTATACATATACTCATCGGTACACATGCCCTGCTGGAAAACCAGGTAATATTCAAGAATCTGGGAATGGCCATTGTCGATGAGCAACATCGGTTTGGTGTGGCGCAACGTGCGCGCCTGTGGCAAAAGAACACAATACCGCCTCATATACTTGTCATGACAGCAACACCTATTCCCCGGACGCTGGCCATGACCGTGTATGGCGATCTTGATGTATCAGTCATAGACGAACTGCCACCCGGACGTAAGCCCATTACTACTGTACATCGTACAGAGTTCCAGCGTCCGCAGGTAATGGATTTTATCAAAGAAGAAGTCCGCAAAGGGCGGCAGGCATATATCGTATACCCATTGATAGAAGATTCTGAGACGCTTGATTATGAAAACCTGATGAAAGGTTATGAGGAAGTGAAGGCTTTTTTCCCTGAACCTCAGTACTATATCAGTATGGTACATGGGAGACAGCCGGTAGATATGAAGGAAACAAATATGCAGCGTTTCGTTAATGGTGATACACAGATCATGGTAGCCACCACGGTGATAGAGGTAGGTGTAAATGTGCCTAATGCTTCTGTCATGGTCATCGAGAGCACCGAGCGCTTCGGTCTATCACAGTTGCACCAGCTGCGTGGACGTGTAGGCCGTGGTGCAGAACAGTCATTTTGTATTCTGATGACCGGCAATAAAGTCGGCGCTGATTCAAAAGAAAGAATCCAGGTAATGGTCCAGACAAATGATGGTTTTGTCATATCCGAAAAAGATATGGAATTGCGTGGTCCTGGAGATATTGAGGGTACCCGCCAGAGCGGGTTACTTGACCTGAAACTGGCAGACATTGTAGAGGACCGGCCCATTCTGGAAGCAGCCCGTGCCAGTGCGGAGAAATTACTACAGGAAGACCCGGACCTGTCAATGCCTGAGAATCAAGCCTTACAGCAGTTTCTGGCTGCTCAGCAAGGAAAATCTCAGTGGAGTAAAATTTCCTGAGCCACTTTTACGTTTATTATCTATATGCGCCCCGGCTAATCGGTATAAGGACTTTCATTAAACTCCGGCATGCTTCCGCCATCTTAATATTATTGCCGCCGGTGTTTTGGGGATGATACTACAAAGTGATTTGGCGCTGTTATTGCGGTAACAAATGTACCGTCGTCTGCGTTATTACAATACAATAGTGATAAAGAACTAGGAATAAACATTTTAAATCTACTCCGTTGAATTTTACTTTCCCTATAGGCTGCTTAGCTTTCCTTTTTTCGCTTTTCGCAAGCGTAACAGCTGGTGCACAGGCGCAGGTACAGGAATTTTACGATAATAAACCGCTGCAGTTCACAGAGAATAAAGGACAGTGGGACGGTGACTTCCTTTACAAAACAGATATGGGAGGAGGCGCTGCATTCCTCAAACGTACTGGTTTCAGATTTTTGCTGCAGGATAAAAAGCAACGTGACCAATTGGCAGAGAGGATTCATGGTCATTCCCATGGAGGTGGCGATACTACCTGGCATCCGGAACCAAATCCTGTTCGCAATAGTAACGTACGTACTACTGCGACAGCTACTACCAATACGTCTACCACTGATGGTAACAGCGATTTGCCCCTGCCGGTAGTACGCGGACATGCTTATGAAGTAACTTTTCTCAATGCCGGTAATCCGGTAATATCTGCAGAAAAGGCATCTGAAAGCTATGTTAATTACCTTGTTGGTAATGATCCTTCCAAATGGAAATCAAATATCAAATCCTATCAGCTGATAAACTATAAAGATCTGTACCCTGGTATAGATATGCAGGTGTATTCTGAAGCTTCAGTACTGAAATATGACCTGATCGTACAGCCAGGAGCTGATCCTGCTGTTGTTCAATTGGAATATACCGGCGCTGATAAACTGGAGATTAAAAAAGAACAGCTTTATATTACAACCTCCGTTGGTACTGTCATTGAACAAATGCCTTTTGCATACCAGTTTATTGACAACGAGCGTGTGCCCGTCAAAGTGTCTTATGCATTAAGTGGTAAGAAGCTGCGTTTTAAAGTATCCGGAAAATATGACAATGATTATCCGTTGATTATTGATCCTTCGTATATCTTTTCTACCGTTTCCGGTTCAGTTGCTGACAACTGGGGCTTTACTGCTACCTATGACGGAGCTGGTAATTTTTATGGTGGCGGCGTTGTTTTCAATGTTGGTTATCCGGTTACTCCAGGCGCTGTTCAAAGCACTTACGGCGATGGTGGTTTTGATATTGGTATTAGCAAATTTTCCTCTAATGGCCGTAACCTGATTTATGCTACTTACCTGGGTGGTGGCGGAAAAGAGCAGCCACATAGCCTGTTCGTAGATCCTAATGGTAATCTGGTAATTTCTGGTAGAACAAACTCGGGTAACTTCCCTGGTCCAAATAACGGACAGCCAACAGTTGTTGGCACCCGCGGCGGCTGGGATATCTCTGTAACTAAACTGAATGCCACGGGTACAGGTATTATTGGTTCCATGATTGTAGCCAGTCCGGGAGATGACGGTATGAATATCCGCGAAGACCGAACACTGGGACCTTCTGTATTACTGCGCAACTATGGTGATGATGCACGCAGCGAAGTAGTAATAGATGATGCAGGAAGTGTGTATGTAGCCAGTTGTACCCGGTCAGATAGATTTCCGGTTACTCCCGGAGTATTTCAGTCTTCATTTGGTGGTGTACAGGATGGTGTACTCCTAAAATTTAATAATGACTGTACTAATCTTCTATGGGCGAGTTACCTTGGCGGTAGCAGAGAAGATGCCGCCTATGTCCTTGCACTGAATGGTACTAACTCGTTATACGTTGCCGGCGGTACTGCCAGTAACAATTTCCCTATCAGAGGTAATGCACTATATAGCACCTATCGTGGTGGTATCTGTGACGGTTTCATTGCACATATCAGTACTGATGGTACCAGTATCCTGCAGAGTACTTATCTGGGCGCTAATACAGTAGCAGCAGATCAGGTATATGGTATACAGCTGGATGCGCGTGGCTTTGTGTATGTAATGGGTACCACTGAAGGCACCTGGCCTATTGTTCAACCTACAGGGACTTCAAATTTCTATAACGACAACTCTAAACAGTTCATTGCTAAGTTGCAGCCCGATCTGTCAGCATTTGTATATTCAACCACCTTTGGTAAATCAGCTTCTACGCCAAGTATTTCGCCGGTAGCGTTCCTGGTAGACCGTTGTGAGAACGTGTATGTTTCCGGATGGGGCGGTGGCATTGACGTGGAGCTGAATTATCCGAACTCTAATACGAACGGACTGCCGTTGAAAAGTCCCTTACAGCGTACGACAGACGGTCAGGACTTTTACTTCTTTGTATTACAGCGCGATGCAACTGACATACTATTTGGTAGTTATTTCGGTGGTAATGGTACCTACGAGCACGTTGACGGAGGTACCAGCCGTTTTGACCGTAATGGCGTAATCTATCAGGGTATTTGTGCATGGTGCCCTGTTGGAGGGCAGACCGGTGGTTTTAGACCTCGTTATCCTACTACTCCGGGTGCTTATGCTACCAGTGCTCCGCCAAATTGTAATCTGGGTGCCTTAAAGATTGCATTTAATCTTGACGGTGTAAGAGCAGGGATCAAAACATTGGAAAGAAGAACAAACTATTGCGTGCCGGCTACAATTACTTTCATTGATACTACCGGAACGCCTGCACAGACCTGGACCTGGAACTTTGGTGATGGTTCTGCTCCTGTAGTTGGAACGAACGATACTATTCAACACACTTACAGCGATCCTGGTAATTACAGGGTGAGATTGGTAAAATGCGATCCTGCCAGCTGTAATAGCTGCGATACTGCCGTAATGGATCTACGTATCCGTACAGACAGAGCTATATTCGATATGGAAGCAGTTCGTCAGCCGCCATGTGAAGCATTAACTTATCAGTTCTCATTCACAGCGCCTACACCTGCACGTCCATTTACAGATACATCTTTTGTACTGAACTTTGGGGATAATAGCCCGGCAGTAAGGGTAGGGCCTAATTCTTTCCCGATCTCACATCGGTACCAGGCTGAAGGTGTATATAATGCAACGCTGACATTGGTAGATAGCAACTATTGTAATGCACCTCAGGTTGATACTGTGCTATTACGTGTAGCTGCCAATGTAAGAGCATCGTTCGTTGCACCTGATAGTACCTGTGTACCTGCAACAATTGAGTTTCAGAATACAACCAGTGGTGGTGAAACTTTCACCTGGAACTTCGGAGATGGCAGCGCTGTTTCTACAGATGTAAATCCTGTGCATACTTACAACAATCCCGGAGTATATACTGTAACCATGCAAGCTGTGGATAATAACACCTGCAACAGAACGGATGATACTTCAATGGTGATCACTGTGTTCCCGCCGCCAACAGCTGACTTTGCCTACACGCCTAACACGCCAACTGAGAATACGCCAACAACGTTCAGTAATCAGTCTTCTCCTGACGCCATTAGTTTCTCATGGGAATTTGGTGATGGTCTGGGTTCAACAGAAGTAAATCCTGTGCATCAGTACAACAGGACAGGCGTATATGATGTATATCTGGTATCCACAAACAGTGCGGGTTGTACGGATACGGCCCACAAGCAGGTGAGTGCTATCGTAATACCGCTGTTTGATATTCCGTCCGCCTTCTCGCCAAACAGAGACGGAGTGAACGATGTATTCCTGGTAAGAGGGTTTGGTATTGCCAGGTTCAATATGAAGATTTATAACCGTTGGGGGCAGATGGTATTTGAAACAAATGATGCCTTAATAGGATGGGATGGTTCTTTCAAAGGTTCCATTCAACCTATGGATGCCTATGCATTTGTAATCAACGTAGAGTTTAGTGATGGTACTTCAGCAACTAAGAACGGAAGCGTAACCTTGTTAAGATGATGATATGAAGCATATTTTAAGACATATCGCCGGTTGTTTGATGTTGTTAACCGCAGCATTGGAAAGTCATGCGCAGGATCTGCATTTTTCGCAGTATTTCAATTCACCGCTGACAACCAACCCTGCCAATACCGGATTTATTCCTGACGGGAATTACCGTATTGGCGTCAATTATCGTAATCAGTGGGCAAGTATCCCCGTACCTTATAAAACTATGTCAGCATTTGGCGACTTCCAGTTGTTTCGTGACCGGCTGGAGTATGGTTGGTTAGGGGTAGGTGGGGTGATACTAAGAGACGTGGCAGGTAGCGGTAACCTCACCTCTACAAAGGTTTATGGTTCCATTGCTTATCACCAGCTATTGGGAAATAGTAGCTTGCTGTCACTCGGTTTTAATGTAGGATCTGCAAACAAGAGAGTAGATGTTGCCAAACTCACCTTCGGGGATCAGTGGAATGGGAAATTCTTTGATTCACAGGTGCCCACAGCCGAGCCATTCAGCCAGACCAGCATTTCCTATTTTGATATGCAGGTCGGTATGAACTATGCCTACTTTCCTACGGATGATATCTATATCAATGCAGGATTTTCTGCGCAACATGTTAATACGCCGAGGGAAACCTTCTATAATGGCAATAATCAGATACCTCGCCGCTATATCGCCTTCCTGAATGCCAGTTTGAAGCTTAGCGATATGGTAATTGTTAACCCTTCTGCTTATTACGGCAGGCAAGCAGGCGCTTCTGAGACAGTATTCGGTGGTAACCTGGCTTATAACCTGTCAGGGGATGGACAGACGCAATTATACGGAGGCGCATATTACCGTATGAGTGATGCTGCTATATTCCTGGTGGGCTATCAGCTGAAAGGCGCGAAGATCATGTTCAGTTACGATGTGACCACCTCTTCTATGGCACAGTTTAATAATCGCCGTGGTGCATATGAACTGGGTATTGTATTTACCGGTCTGTATCCTAACCGTAGTTTTTCAGGAGCCAGAAGATCAGTTATCTGCCCTTCTTTTTAACAGGGCGCTTTTTCCTATTTTTGTTACATGATCGAATTTGCGAAAGTCAATACCCGTCATCTCGAAGCATTTCGGGAGATTGTTGGGGCAACATACGTAGTAGCTGATACAGAAGGTCTGGATAGCTACGCACACGACGAAACAGAAGATTTACATTACCTTCCTGAGGTTGTGCTAAAGCCCGATACTACTGAACAGCTGAGCCGTATTATGCGGCTATGTCAGCAGGAAAAGCTGCCAGTCACACCCCGTGGCGGTGGTACCGGTCTAAGCGGTGGTGCCTTACCACAGTTCGGTGGTGTGCTCATATCAATGGAAAGGTTCAACAGAATACTTGACCTGGACGATAGAAATCTGCAGGTCACTACTGAACCAGGCGTTATCACAGAGGTACTCCAGGATGCTGTAAAAGAAAGAGGACTATTTTACCCACCCGACCCTAGTAGCCGGGGTTCCTGTTTTATCGGTGGTAATATCGCTGAAAACTCTGGCGGCCCTAAAGCTGTTAAGTATGGAGTGGTAAAAGATTACGTACTGAACCTGGAATTAGTACTGCCCTCTGGGGATGTTATCTGGACAGGTGCAAATGTGCTTAAAAACGCTACAGGCTACAATCTGACCCAACTTGTAGTGGGCAGCGAGGGTACACTAGGTATTGTTACTAAAATAGTGCTCCGCCTGATTCCCCTACCCAAATTCAATTTGCTTATGCTGGCTCCCTTTCAGTCAGCTGAAAATGCATGTGCGGCAGTAAGCGCTATCTTCCGGGCTGGTTTTACACCTTCAGCAATGGAGTTCATGGAAAGAGATGCGCTGGATTGGGTAAGCCGCTATGTAGATAGCAGTATCGTGAAGATCGAAGACGATGTGAAGGCGCATCTGCTCATAGAAGTAGATGGTAATTATCCGGAGGTATTGATGCAGGAGATGGAAGGAATAGCAGGCGTGGTTACGGAATTTGACTGCGGAGAGATCCTTTTCGCAGAAGATCATCAGCAAAAGGAAGAACTCTGGAAGCTACGTCGCCGTGTGGCTGAAGCAGTAAAAGCTAACTCGGTATATAAGGAGGAAGATACTGTAGTACCGAGAGCTGAACTGCCAATATTGCTAAAGGGCGTCAAAGATATCGGACGTAAATACGGATTTCATTCAGTGTGTTACGGGCATGCCGGCGACGGCAACCTGCATGTTAATATCATCCGGGGAGAACTGACAGAAGAACAATGGAACGGTACATTAAAGGAAGGTATCCGCGAAATCTTCCTGCTGGTGAAACAGTTAGGAGGTACTATCAGTGGAGAACATGGAATAGGCCTGGTACAGAAAAGCTATATGGATATTATATTCGATAATACCTCTATGCAGCTGATGCGGCAAATAAAACAGGTATTCGATCCAAACCATATACTGAACAGGGGAAAGATATTTGATTGATGATATAAACCATTTAAAAGGAACAGTACTATGAAACGTTTACTGCTTTGTTTTTTACTGTTATCTGCCGTGCAACTGACGCAGGCACAGTACTATAAAACAGACACCGTTCAGAGAAGAGGCTTTGATCCTTCCCGCCTGATTATAGGCGGTAACCTCGGACTAGCATTCGGAGATTTTACTAATATCAATATATCCCCAATGGTTGGGTACCGTATATCCCAACTGTTTGGCGCTGGTCTATCCATCAACGCCCAATATGGTTCGGAGCGTTTTCGTGATTTCTACGGTAATACCGGTCAGCGTAATCAGTATTCTATATTTGGCGGTGGGGTTTGGGGCCGTGTCTATCCTTTAGACTTTCTTTTTATTCATATTCAGCCTGAATATAATAAAGTAAGCCTGAAAAGCACTTATTACGATACTGATCCAAAGACAATTGTCAAAGATAACTATGGAGTTCCCAGTCTGCTGATGGGTGGTGGTTACACACAACCCGTTGGTGGCCGTGCGGCGTTCAGTGTCATGGCACTATACGATGTATTGCAGGATAACAGGTCTCCCTATCAAAATGGCTTAATCCTGCGCATGGGCGCTTCTCTGGGCTTCTAACACGAGGATTTTATTACTTCTAGGGACATGGGCGTACAACCACTGTTATCCAATATTCGTAGGTAGCATAACTTTTTACCGTTTACTTAGTTATTTTCTAAATCTTAGCATGGGACGTTCCAATTATAGGAATGCCCCATGCTTTTTTTGTTGCCTAAGGCTATCAGCAGGAATACAGGCAGATTTATCCAATAACGAATTACCAATTCTTTATTCCTAATCTCAAAGATTATCTGTATTTTAAGTAAAAATTCCCCCTTCCCTCCAATCAAAGGGGAGCTCGTTGTGAAAACTAAACCACGTTATATGAAAACACTGTACTGTGTAAAGTCCTGCTATTGCAGGCTACTAATATTACATCACTAAACTTGGAAGTAACAAAAGCATTAAACGTTATACGTTATGGCCAGCTATGGATAAAAATTATGTGGTATGTCAAACAACGGCAACTACATGTTCATAACGTGTTAAATGTTAAGCGGGTTTCTTTCAAGTTACCTGCTTCTTTTTAACTGTCACACTGAAAGTTTGAGGCAATGTATAGCCATTGCCAGCCTTCCTATGTTATTTAGTACGATGACGCCACACACAATGTTAACGTAAATATCGGTAAACTGGTACAGAAAAACACGGTCTCCTCCCTACGTCTCCATAGGTAATTTAGCCTTATTTACACGCTCCACTCATATAGTTATCTACCTCACCAGCATGTCGCTAGGCAGTTTTTCAGTATTTTAGCCCAATTAATGAACAAATACTCTCAGTAATGAACGATCGTTTAATGCATTTGAAAGAGAGAGACTGGACAGAAACCAAAGCCCACTCCAGTTGGCAGATATTTAAGATCATGGCCGAATTTGTAGATGGCTTTGAGTCTCTCGCTAAAATAGGCCCCTGCATCTCTATATTCGGATCAGCACGGACTAAGCCCGGCAGCAAATATTACGAACTGGCACATGATGTCGCAAAACGGCTGGCAGAAGAAGGCTTCGGTATTATCACAGGCGGTGGTCCCGGCGTTATGGAAGCTGCTAACAAAGGCGCTCAGGAAGCAAAGGGTAAGTCCGTTGGTGTGAATATCACACTGCCACATGAACAATACCCCAACCCCTATATTGACCACGATAAAAACATGCACTTCGACTATTTCTTTATCCGTAAAGTGATGTTTACCAAATATTCCCAAGGCTTTATCATGATGCCCGGCGGCTTTGGTACTATGGATGAGTTTTTCGAGGTCGCTACCCTGATACAGACCAAAAAGATGACCGAGACTCCAATGGTACTGGTAGGCCGCGAATACTGGAGCGGACTGCTGGAATGGATCCGCAGCACCATGATGGAAAAGGAAAGCAATATCTCCCCCGAAGATCTCGGCCTGCTCAAACTGTTTGATACTGTTGACGAAGTAGTCGAATACTTCAGGGTATTCTATACTACCAACAAGTTGCGCCCTAACTTCTAGGATTTATTGACATATTTTTGCAAAAATTATACAACATGGATATAATTCCTGCTGCTGTAGAAGCGTTTGCAGAAAGATATACTACTCCTGAGACGGGATTGCTTAAGCGCCTGAACCGGGAAACTAACCTGAAGGTGGACCAGCCACATATGCTGAGCGGACACCTTCAGGGACAGTTCCTGAGTCTGGTTAGTCATATGTTACAGCCACAACGCA
Organism: Chitinophaga rhizophila; assembly: GCF_019492185.1. GTDB lineage: Bacteria > Bacteroidota > Bacteroidia > Chitinophagales > Chitinophagaceae > Chitinophaga > Chitinophaga rhizophila. The sequence goes on along the minus strand of NZ_JAICCF010000002.1, from coordinate 1,201,797 downwards.
TACTCGAGCTGGGAACATATACTGGCTATTCTGCCATTTGTCTTGCGCAGGGACTTCGGGAAGGCGGTATACTGCATACCATCGACATCAACGAGGAAAGAGAAGACATGTGCCTGCGGTATTTTCAGGAAGCAGGACTATCGCAGAAAATCAAAATGCACATCGGCAAGGCTGCCGAGATTATCGACAGCCTCAATGACACCTTCGACCTGGTATTCATAGATGCAGATAAAGCAGGGTATGAACGATACTATGACCAGGTATGGAATAAAATAAGGCCAGGGGGATTTATACTTGCAGATAACGTACTCTTTCACGGAGAAACGCTTGCTGAACCATCTAAGCAAAGTAATAATGCTAAGGCAATGATCAGTTTTTGTGAAAAAGTAGCTGCTGATGGCAGGGCGGAACAGTTATTGCTAACGCTGAGAGACGGTTTGCTGATCATCAGAAAGATAAACTGATCACAGCAACTAACCACACCCATTAAACTCACCATTCATGCAACTAAGGAGATCCATTTTAGTGTGTAGCTTTTTGTTTGGCTCCATATCATTGCTGAAGGCACAGTCCCAGACACCGCAACAATATATTGCGAAGTTCAAGGATATTGCTATCAGCGAGATGCAACGTAGCGGAGTTCCCGCATCCATTAAGCTGGCGCAGGGCATCCTCGAAACACAGTCCGGCAATGGCTGGCTGGTACAAAACTCTAATAATCACTTCGGTATCAAATGTAAAAATAACTGGACGGGAGAAAGTGTACGCTATGACGACGATGCCCGCCAGGAATGCTTTCGCAAATACAATAGTGCTGCCGATTCCTACAAGGACCATTCTGACTTCCTCCGGAATAATCCAAGATATGCCTTCCTCTTTCAGTTTCAGGAAGAGGATTACAAGTCCTGGGCCTACGGATTGAAACAAGCTGGATATGCAACCAGCTCAACTTATCCACAACAGCTTATCAAACTTATTGAAGATTATAACCTCCAGCAATATACCCTTGAAGGCGAAGGTGTTGCTAAAACTGGTAGCAACGGTTCAAAGACCGGTGAGGAAATGGTAGGTTACAAACCTGTTAAACCAGCTACTCCTGCTCCGGTTACAACCAAGCCAGCCGGAATATCTGTAACAACAGCTCCTAAAGGTATCTTCCAGATCAATAACCGTAAGGTAATCGCTGTACCTGCTGGAACCTCCCTGATCCAGCTGGCGAATGAGCGTGATATCAAACTCAGAAACCTGGTACACTACAATGACCTGGACAACGATAACCCGCTTAGAAAAGACAGTTACATCTTCCTGCAAAAGAAAGCTAAATCAGGCAAGAATGATTATCATACAGTAGCGCCGGGTGAAACAATGTATGATATCGCCCAGGCAGAAGGTATTCAGCTTCGTTGGTTACGTCGCCGTAATAAAATGAAAGAAGGGCAGGAGCCTGAAGTAGGTGAACGACTCGCCCTGGCCGGCTATGCCAGTAAGGTACCCAGGCTGGCCAAGAATCCTCCACCGGAGGATCCGACAATTGGTGACCTTGATCCTGGAAAAATTATGGATGATGTAAGGGCAGAAATTGAAAGAGAGAGACAGGAAGAAATGGCAATGCAACAGGCTGATGAAGAACGCCGGCAGAAAGAAGCTGCTGCTAAAAGCAACCTGCCTGCTGGTATGATGGACGATCTGAAAAAACTAGGTGAAGTAAAGACTCAGGGAGGTACAACTCCAGCTACGCCTGTTGCCACTAAACCGGCAACAAGCCAGCCGGCTACTCCGGCGCCAACTACACAGCCGCCGGCACAGCCTGTATCTTCTGCCAGTCCACAGCCTACCGGTACTACACCTGCTGTTCCTTCTCAGACAACGCCTGCAACGTCACCTTCGCAGCCTGTTTATACCTCCCGTCCTGATAATACCACTTCCACGGGGGAAGAACCAGCCAGTCCGGTGACAACAAATCCTGCTCCTGCTGCTGGCACACCCGCTGCAGCACCTGCAAGACCTGTAACAACACCGGCACAACCAATAGCGTCCCAGCCGGGTTCGTCTACAGGTACTCCGGCAGATTCTCCCTCGAAAGCAGGACCGATCAGGGAAGGTAACTCACTGTATCACGAAGTGCAGACAAAAGAAACACTGTATAGCATTTCAAAGAAATATAATGTGTCCATTGAGCAGCTGCGTCAGTGGAACAACCTTGAAACATTTGATATTAAAATAGGACAACGGCTTTTAGTCGGTAAAATCTAAAACAATCGTAAATCGGAATCGCATGTCTGTAATCCAGGTACATGATAAACAGTTTGAACCATACATCACCGCTGAACAATTACAACAGCGCATACAGGAACTGGCTACTGCAATGAATAATGATCTGAAAGGTGAAAAGCCTTTATTCATTGCTATCCTTAACGGCTCGTTCATGTTTGCAGCAGATGTATTCAAGTATCTTACTATCGATGCAGAAATCTCTTTTATTAAACTGGCCTCCTATAAAGGAATGAAATCAACAGGTAATGTAGTACAGGCAATAGGACTTGATGAAGACCTGTATGGCCGTACAGTAGTTATCCTGGAAGATATTGTTGATACAGGTAAAACACTGAGTCAGTTCCTCCCGCAACTGGAACATCAGCAGCCTAAAAAGCTGATAGTGGCAGCCCTGCTCACTAAACCTGACGCCATGGTGCATCCTATCAAGATTGATTATCTCGGTTTTTCTGTACCTAATAAGTTTCTGTTAGGCTATGGATTGGATTACGATGGACTGGGAAGGAACTTGCCGGAAATATATAAACTGGTAGAGAATAATCAGGGATAAGTGATTAGTAATCAATAATAATACTTGCGGCACATACCAATATCTGGTAGTCGTTGCAACAGGTAGTATTAAATTGACCATAAGTATTAACATGAAAGGCGGCCTACTGGTCGCCTTTCATGCTTTTAGCTACCCGGATCTTCTCTTCGTCTGCTCAGGTCTTTGGCTGTTTTCAACAGGGTAGGCTGAATTATCGTTACGTCTTCGATGAGTGTCTTATTCCATCCCGTTACCAATAGGTCACCAAAAGGGCACTTCAATATCCCCCCGATATCGAAGTGCCCTTTTGGTGACCTATTAGTGTCGCAGCTGTATGAAGATGAAAGGGAAGATTGACCGAATCTGAAGCCATTTCCCGAACGGATTTCTCATAATGATCCATTAACAAAAATGGTCAGTTACTTCCCAGGTAAAGCCCTGTTTTCCGGAAGCGCGCTACTGCGTGCAGAAATCCTGATGGCTAATTCCCCATTCCTGATTCTTTTCCCTTAAATTTATATCACTGATACAATTACGATGAAAAGCCCCATCTTCATCCCCTGTCTGTTTATCCTTCTGCCGGTAACTGCGCAGAAGATATGGATTTCGGGTGCCGTAGAAGATAGCATTTCGCATAATCCGGTGGCAGGGGTAAGCATCGCCATCGCTAATGATACCACCAATTGTACTACCAATCAATATGGGCTATTCCGGATAGAAGTACCTTCTAAAGAAACTGTATTATGCTTCCGGCATGGTCAGTATAACCCTAAACAGATAGCTGCAGGCGCTTATAGCCGTATGCTCATTCAACTGAGTCCTCGTGAAGGAGCAGTAGATGATCCTGTTAAGAAGGCGAAAGCTATTGCCCGCGAGCGCTCTTCCAATGGTTCCAATCCCAATTACGGCAATGTGCTGATGGGTACCAGGGCTTTCTTCGATGAGACCTATGGTACGCTCTATGAGAATAAGTTCCTGCCCGCTGCAGACAGGTTGCCTTCCATGTTTGCTGTTGATGTAGATAGAGCAGCCTATAGTAACATCCGCCGGTTTGTAAAGTTGAAGGAACGCATCCCTGCCAATGCAGTGCGTATTGAAGAAATGGTCAATTACTTTCATTATCATTATCCACTGCCTCCCGCCGGACAAACACTTGCTATTTACAGCAACTACGCTACCTGCCCATGGGCAGAAGACCATCGTTTATTACAGATTGCGGTGAGAGGTACAGCGATGAACAATGACAGCCTGCCTCCCAGTAATCTTGTGTTCCTCATAGATGTTTCCGGTTCTATGGCTATGCCCAATAAACTACCGCTGTTACAGGCGGCTTTCCGCATCCTGGTCAATAACCTGAGAAGTACCGACCATGTTGCTATTGTAGCCTATGCAGGTGTACCAGGCGTCATCCTTCCCAGTACCCCCGGAAGTGAGAAAAACAAGATCATGAATGCCATAGATTATCTCAGCGCCGGCGGAGCTACAGCAGGTGAAGCCGGCATTAAACTGGCTTACCAGATAGCAGAGGAAAACTTTATAGAAGGAGGTAATAACCGGGTGATTATGGCTACGGATGGAGACTTCAACGTCGGACAAACCAGCGATCATGATATGGAGCAACTCATATTAGGAAAAAAGAAGAGTGGGGTGATGCTTACCTGTCTAGGATTTGGAATGGGAAATTATAAAGATTCCAAATTGGAGACCTTGTCCAGTAAAGGAAATGGCAATTTTGCCTATATAGATAATCTGGAGGAGGCCAACAAGATCTTTGCCCGGGAATTTGGCAGTACTTTGTTCACTATAGCAAGAGATGTTCAGGCGAATATCGTGTTCAACCCGCAGACAGTAAAATCCTATCGCCTGATAGGATATGAAAATAAAGTTATTAATGACAAAGACACTGTAGACAGCCGGATATCCGGTGGTATTATGGGGGCCGGACACTGTGCCGTTGCCTTATATGAGATTGAGCCACATGAAGGGGGACGGAGAGGTATGGAGGGAGAGGGCTTACTGGCAACCGTGCAGCTGACATACAGGGAGGCGGCCGATACTTCACTCAGGACGCTGACGCGTAATATTCCTGACAGGATGACGACTTTCCAGCATGCAAGTGATGATTTCCGGTTTTCCAGTGCTGTTGCCCTGACGGGCATGTTACTGCGGAAGTCGGCCTACAAGGGTACAGGCTCCTGTCACATGGTAATGGACATCGCTAAAAAAGCGTTAGGTGATGATCCCGGAGGATACCGCCGGGAGTTCATCACCTTATTAAAAGAGCTTAAAAAGTCAGGCAATCTGGCGCAATAGCCTTTACCGGACGATCCGGTAACACTTTCTGATCAGCTTCTGCTGAAAGTCAAACGGAATAGTCTGAGCAGTAATATCCTTGATGTCAGATGCCAGGATACGGTCTGCTTCCAGCGCAAAGCGGCGGTAGTTATTACTGAAGTATATTACACCGCCAGGTTTGGTGGCAGCCAATACCTTATTAAGTATCACGACATGATCCCGCTGGATATCCAGAAACTCTTTCATTCTCTTACTATTGGAGAATGTAGGAGGATCCAGTACTACGAGGTCGAACGTTTCTGCTGGCAGGGTATCGAGATATTGGAGCACATCGGCATGTACAAATTTATGCTTGCTGACGTCAAAGTTATTGATCCGCATATTCTCTTCTGCCCAGGCCAGGTAAGTTTTAGACAAGTCTACAGAAGTTACTTCTGCCGCGCCGCCTGCTGCCGCATAGACGGAGAAGGAGCCAGTATAACAGAAGAGATTCAGTATTTTTTTTCCGGCAGATTGTTCTCTGACCATACCTCGGGTAATACGGTGATCGAGGAAAAGGCCGGTATCCAGGTAGTCTGACAGGTTGACTTTGAAGTTCAGGCCAGCTTCCTGTACAATCATCTCGTGGCTCTCAAAAGATAGCTTTTCATACTGTTCCTGCCTGCTGGCTTTACGTTGGCGTTGCTTCACAAACACTTTCTCCAATGGAACTTCCAGTACTTTAGCGATTACTTCGAGGCAAAGGTCCAGCCATTCCTCATGTGCTTCTTCTTCCATACCATGTGCCCGGTGGTATTCTGCTACGTAGATATGATCTTCATACAGTTCTATACTGAAAGGAAATTCTGGAATATCATCATCGTATACCCGGAAGCAGGTAATATTCTGCCGGCGAGCTGTCTTGCGAAGATGTCGGAACACCTTTACCAGCCGGTTTTCTAGCATCTGTAATTTGGAAGGATCGAACATGTTACCTGTAAAAAGTAAAAAATGCAAAGGTAAGGTTAGCGGGGCAAAAGCGGGCAAACATCCGTATAAACTGATATAAAGTAAAAAGGCTGTTCCATACAGGATGGAACAGCCTTTTTAGCCAGATAGCTAATTGCTTAGCTGAAAATATCTCTAACCTTCTCAAAGAAGCCTTTTTCAGACTTCTCCGGATTAGGCTTGAAGTTGTCGGAAGACTGGATCTTCTCCAGGAATGCTTTCTCTTCGCTGTTTACCTGCTGTGGTGTCCATACGTTTACATGGATTAGCTGGTCACCTTTTTCGTAAGAGTTGACGGAAGGGAAGCCTTTACCTTTCAGGCGGAAGATCTTTCCGCTCTGGGTGCCTGCTGGTATTTTAATCTTTGCTTTACCGTCGATGGTAGGCACTTCCAGGGAGGTACCAAATACAGCATCCGGGAAGGAGATATACAGATCGTAGGCCACGTTCAGGCCATCACGCTGCAGTTCCGGATGTGGTTCTTCTTCGATAAGGATCAGCAGATCACCGGGAGCGCCGCCTCTTTCGCCGGCGTTACCCTTTCCACTCAGGCTCAGTTGCATACCTTCCTGTACGCCTGCCGGGATGTCGATGTTTACCATTTCCTCGCCATACATGCGGCCTTCACCTTTACAGTGACCACATTTGCTGGTAATGGTCTGGCCTTCTCCGTGACAGGTAGGACAGGTAGTTACTGTCTGCATCTGACCCAGGAAGGTCTGTGTTACTTTTCTTACCTGACCGGAACCTCCGCAAGTACCACATGTCTGGAAGGCGTTTTTATCTTTTGCACCAAGGCCACTGCAGTGGCTGCACGGTACATGCTTCTTAACCTTGATCTTTTTATTAGCGCCTTTCGCAATCTCTTCATAGGTCATTTTGATTTTCACCCGCAGGTTGGAACCTCGTGTACCTCTGCCACGTCTGCCTCCACCGCCACCGCCGCGGTTACCACCGAAGAAGCTACCGAAGATATCATCTCCGAAGATGTCCCCGAAGTTGGAGAAGATATCATCCATGTTCATGTTACCACCGCCGAAACCGCCACGGTTACCCATTCCTGCATGTCCGAATCTGTCGTACTGCGCACGCTTGTCTGTGTCGCTTAATACTTCATAGGCCTCAGCAGCCTCCTTGAATTTCTCTTCCGCCTCTTTGTTATCGGGGTTCCTGTCAGGATGGTACTGCATGGCTACCTTACGGTAAGCCTTTTTGATCTCATCCTGGGAAGCGGACTTGGCAACACCCAGTATTTCGTAGTAATCTCTTTTGGTAGACATATATCACACTAAAGCCGGCAATATGCCGGCATGGTTAATGAAAAGCAATTTCTGTCAGAACGTCACCTATTTCCCCACTATTACCTTGGCATGACGTATCAATTTGTCATTCAGGTAGTATCCTTTCTGCATATCATCAATTACCTTTCCTTTCAGTTCTTCAGAAGGTGCGGGTATTTCTGTAATGGCGTCATGGAGGTCGGGATTAAATTCGGTATGCAAACTTTCCATAGGTTTAAGGCCTTTCGCTTGCAGTGTCGATTTTAATTTATTGAAAACCAATGCAACACCATCTTTAACGGCATTTACATCAGCGGCATTTTCTATCTGTTTAGTAGCACGCTCACTGTCATCGAGCACGTCCAGTAAGGAGATGATCACTTCCTTATTGGCAGTCTGCATCAGCTCTATACGCTCTTTGGCTGTACGTTTCTTGAAGTTGTCAAATTCAGCCACCAGACGAAGGTATTTATCCCTCATTTCATTCAGCTCCTGCTGCTTCTTATCCAGTTCGCTTTCATCCGCCAAGGCATCGTTGAGGTGTGTGGTGCCGCTCATGTTCTCATCAGCATTAATATCCGGCATGCCTTTACCATTTTCGGTGTCCTGTCCGTTTGTCTGCATATCGTTTTTATTTTCTGTTATGAAGTAATATTGTCTGCAAAGGTACACCAGACAATTAACTTGCCAAGCCAGAAGAAAAGACAAATTGGCACAACTGTCCCCTGATTTGTAATTACATCCTTCGTAATTCTTAATTGTCCTACCTTTGCAGCCTGGAAAAAAATGTAATGACCAAAGTTTTTTTAAAGAAAAAGATACAAAACCGTGTGCTGCAAGGCCACCCATGGATATTCGGTAATGAAGTGGGACAAATAGAAGGACCTGTTACAGCCGGTGATACGGTCGATGTATTTACCCATCAGGGGTTCTTTGTCGGTAGAGGATATATCAATCCCCAGTCACAGATCCTGGTACGACTGCTGACCCGTGACAAAGACGAGCAGATCGACGCAGAGTTCTTTTACCGCCGCCTGCTGAAAGCATGGAAATACCGCCAGCAGCTGGGCTATGTTGAAAACTGCCGCCTCGTTTTTGGCGAAGCCGATGAAATGCCGGCCCTGGTGATCGATAAATTCAATGATCACTTTGTGCTGCAGACCCTTGCGCTCGGTATGGACCGATGGAAAGGCGCTATTGTAGATGCCCTCAACAGGATATTCTCCCCTAAAGGCATTTATGAGCGTAATGATGTGCCGGTACGCGAACTGGAAGGTCTTGAACAACAGAAAGGCTTCCTGAGCGCTCCGTTTGATACCAACGTGATTATCAATGAGAACGGTCTGAAGTTCCATGTCGATATCGAAAATGGCCAGAAAACAGGTTATTTCCTAGATCAACAGGATAACCGCCGTGCTATTCAGCATATAGTTAAAGGCGCTGATGTACTGGAAGCATTCTGCTATACTGGTACCTTCTCCTGTCATGCCGGTCACTATGGCGCTAAAAGTGTACTAGGTCTGGATATCTCTGAACATGCTGTCAATACCGCCCGTAGAAATGCAGAACTCAATAACCTGCAGGATATCTGTAAGTTCCAGGCTGTCAATGCATTTGACGTGCTGAAGCAATGGACCCGGGAAGAGAAGAAGTTTGATGTTGTAATCCTAGATCCTCCGGCTTTCACTAAAAGCCGCGAAAACATCCAAAAGGCAATTACAGGTTACAAAGAGATCAACCTCCGTGGTATGAAACTCCTGAAACCAGGTGGCTTCCTGGTAACGGCTTCCTGTACTAACCTGGTACCGCCGTCCCTGTTCCTGGAAATAATAGATATGGCCGCTAAAGATGCAAAGAAGAAACTGCGTCAGGTCACTTTCCAGACACAGGCACAGGATCACCCGATTCTATGGAATATAGAAAATACAACCTACCTGAAATTCCTTGTTGTAGAGGTGCAGTAGACAGGTTTAAGCGCATAAAGAAAGGACTCGCCATAAACGAGTCCTTTCTTTTTTTATATTCCTGAAGGAAAACTAATTAGTATCATTACTTGACGACATTGAACTTGCCAGACTCCACCAGATTACCCTGCCTGTCACGTAACTGAAAGATATATACACCACTATAATATTTATCCAGTTCAACTGTAGTACGTGCGTTCAGGTTTTTAATCTGATCAATTCTCTTTCCCAGAAAATTGAATACAATAAGATCGTAACCTTGGTCGTTATTGTTCTGTAATTCAAAATTGATCCTGCTAGTAGCCGGGTTGGGATATAACTTCACGATCTTACTACCTCCATCGGAAAATGGAGAAGTCTTCGTGTTCTGCGCTTTACCTACGAGGGAAAATAGGCAAATTAAGCAAGTAAATAAGAGTGTAGAGGTTTTCCACATACCCGTAAAGATAAAGATTTTTTCAAATATCAGATCAGTTTATTTCACAATATCGGTCTACGTAAAAATAACAAATGGCAAGCCAAAAAGAAAGGCTTGCCATCACTTTTTTAAAAAATTTAACGCTTTAGGCTAGTTTTTATTGCAGACCGTTAAGCGTATTCTTAACTGCTTCAAAATCAGGCAGATCTCCTGCTGACTCTAACACCTGCGCATATCTTACCACTCCTTCCTTGTCTACCACAAACGCCGCTCTCTTGGATACTCCCTTCAGATCCAGCACGAAATTCTCATAAAAAGCACCGTACGCCTGAGACGCTTCCTTGTTAAAATCTGACAACAGCGGGAAATTCAGGTTCTGCTCCGTACGGAACTTACCCAGCGTAAACGGAGAATCCACAGAAATACCAACAACGGCTGTATTCAGGTCATTATAAGTATTAATACTGTCCCTGATACTGCACAGTTCTGCTGTACATACACTTGTGAAAGCCAAAGGGAAAAATAAAATTACCAGGTTCTGTCCTTTATAATCTTCCAGGGAAACTTTCTGTTTTTCAGTGTTCAGCAGGGAAAATGAAGGAGCTTTAGCGCCTACAGTGATATCCATCTTTTATTCTTTATGAAGGTGATAATTTGTGATGTCCGGTGTAAAGATAACAATTGGTGCATAAGTTTAGAACCTCGGACAGTGAACGGCATCCAAGGTACTGTTACGCCCGTTCAGGAAACCTTTGAAAACAAGCGACAACTCAAATCCTCCTACACCATTTGTTGCTGTCTTCAGCCCTGAAATGTTCGCATCATAGGTAATACCTACCTCATACTTCTCCATATCCAGTCGGAAAGACGGTATGATGGCGTCCTGGTAGCGCATGTAAGCGCCTATGTAAAATGCCTTCGTACTTTCCAGACCGTCATCATACAGGCTGTACCCCAGTAACGCACCCCCCAGGTATTCTGAGTAGTTGCCCATATGTATCTGATTATACTGGGCAATCAGCTTCAGGCGCTCCTGTAAAGGGAATGTGATACCGGCATTGACGGTAAACTTAGGATCCAGCGCTACAGTACCATCCTTATAAAAGGACAACTTTGGCCGGTTGAAGTGGAAAATAGCCGCTCCCAGGTAATAGGTAATTTCCTCGTCTTCCCCCAGAGAGCTGTTAAAGCTGATACCTGCGCCGGCATCCATATAAGAATACCCACGTAATGCCAGCCTGCCTTCCTCTCCTGTAGGTGCAGTAGGATCGTACTGACCGCCGGTATACTGATTATTAAAGGTCATTTTCGTCTGGTCAAACTGACGCTGAACGATTCCGCCCGTAAAACCTACTGACAAAAACATACTCCTGTCCTGGCTCAGCGACTTATGATAGTTCACCGCTGGTAAAAACTGTACGGATTGCAGCCGGGCAGTTCCCGCTCTGTCATAAGTAAACTGAACCCCTGCGGTAACAAAGTCATCGCTCGATCCTACGGGGAACTTCAACTCTCCACTTAATGTGCCGGTCTGATAAGGAATAGTGACACTGTTCCACTGATTCCTGTATACCGCCTGCACCCGGTAGTCGCCATGGAATAACCCGATCAGTGCCGGATTACGTAATATCGGTGTCTCGTAAAACTGGGACAGGTGAATATCCTGTGCTATCAGGGTATGTGTGCAGCAAAGGCATAGCGCCACTAACAAATTTCTACAATTCATTCGCATGCTGGCAAGTTTTATGGTCATATGTTTCGGTGAGATGCTGACAGGTAATTACCTTACCTGATCAGCATTACGTTTCCTTTAATAGTGAAGTCTTCGTTTGAATCGCAGAGTAATTCTGCTACATATACAAATACGTCCGGGTTGGCGGCCAGACCATTCACGCGGCCATCCCAGCCAAATGAAGGGTCTTCGATGTTAAAGTTGGTCCTCTCAAATATCAGCTGTCCCCAGCGGTTATATATCTTGAAGGACTTAGCCTGTTTGATGCCCTTACCCCTGATATAGAAGAGATCATTCTGGCCGTCATTGTTAGGCGAGAACGTATTAGGCAGGAATACTGTTCCGGATGAACATACCAGGTTGATAGTTACATCGTCCATTGCAGTACAGCCATAAGCATTCCGGACAGTTACATGATAGGTAGTATTCTCTCTCGGTGTTGCCAGTGGCGACAAACAATCTGCACAGTTCAGGGAGTAAGCAGGGGTCCACTCAATAGCACTGATGTCGGTGCTGCCTGTTACCGGCAACTGTATGGTAGTACCTGTCGGTATTGTCATATCATCGCCTGCATTCACTGTCGGTGCATCATGTATAGTAACGGTCACAATGGCGGTGTCTGTAAAACAGTTATCATTGCCATAACCCACCACCTGGTATGTCATATTGGTCTCCGGTGTTGCCATCGGATTGCTGATATCTGTATTATTCAGTCCTGTAGCCGGCGACCACTTATAAGTGACTGCTCCTGTTGCATTTAACTGCACTGCTCCTCCGGTACATACATCTGCATTGTTTGCCTGCAACGAGAATGGCTGAGATACAGTAATCCGTACATCCCCTTCAGCGGCACAACCTGTTGCATTAACTGCTGTGACATGATAGGTGAAGTCCCGGTCGGGCGTTACTACCGGTGATGGACTGGTTGGATCTGAAATGTTATAATCTGTCCAGTTGATAGTCACTCCTGCTTCTGTACTCGCCTGCAGATTCACAGACTCGCCACGACAGATGCTCGCTGCTGCTGGTGTAAGATTCAAGGTCGGATATGGCGCTACCTGTACATCAATAGTTGCTGTATCCATACACCTGCCACTGGCACTGGTAATAATCAGCTGTACGGGATAAATACCAGGCTGTGTGTAAGTAATCAGGCCTGGCGTCTGCATCGGATACTGTATGCCATTACTGCTCCAGTTCCAGCTGGTATTAGCCAGATTCATGGTATCAATACCTGCCAGCTGTACTGGTGTGCCCAGACATACTGGTGCTACTGGTATGATTCCGGCCATCGGACTCTCTTCAATGATCAGCTGCATGGTTGTATCTGACACACAGCCATAACGGCTGGTTGCGGTAAGCCTTACTGTATAAGTACCCGGTGTGTCAAACAGGAAACTAGGGTTAGGCCCTGTGGCCACATCGTCTGTACGGTTAGGAATGCCAAAGTCCCACAGGAATGTTGCCGGACTACCATCCTCTATCGATACACCTCTTGTTGAATCAGAAAAGTATACAATACCTCCGTCGCACGCATGGGTGATGTCCATTCCGAAGGCTGCCGTGATCTTATCTACCACTACTTTAGGATTACCGGCTGCCGGTACGGTACAGCCTCTCTCATCTTCCAACAGTACTACCGGGAAATAAACGCCCTCTTTCAGATAGGTATAAGAAGGAGATGCCGGCGTAGTCGTACGTACGGTGTAACCATCACCGAAATCCCAGATGAACCGCTGCGCTGTAGGCGATACTGCTGTCATGGAGGTTGTCAGCGGTACACACCCTGCCTCTACTGAAACAGAGAAACTACCGTCCGGACCTGCTATGGAAATCTCTCTCGGACCCGCTACTGCGCTTGCACAACCACCTTCTGAATAGGCAATCAGTGTTACCGGGAACAGACCCGGTCTGATGTAGTTATGCACAGGGTTTTCCTCGTCTGACGAAGAACCGTCTCCAAATGACCAGGACAGCCTTTCATAGTCAGAGGAAAGGTTGGTAAACTGTACGTTTACCGGCGGACAAATATCCCCGGCTACTATAGGTGCTGAGAAGTCAGCAACCGGATTAGGTACCCGTACAAAGTCTACTGTCTCGGTACGTGCTGTACACCCTGTAGCATTCGTAACGTCCAGCGTCACGGTGTATCTGCCAGGCGCTGTATAAGTATGTCTTGGCGTTCTGTCTGTACTTATACCACCATCACCAAAAGACCATGCATAAGTCAGTGGTTCTGTGATGGATTCATTATTGAACTGGAATGGGGTATTCAGACAGGCAATATTTGTATTGGCACTGAAATTAGCGACAATATTAGCAATGCTGATGGTTTGCATAGCCGTGTCCACACAACCTGTATTATCAGTAACGGTTAAGATAACCTGGTAGTCATTAATGACGCTATAACTGTGGTTTACAGTAACCGGCTGTGTAGTAAATACCTGTGGAGGTGTTCCATCTCCGAAGTCATAGGTCCAGGATGTGATGGTATTACCGGTACGTACAGTAGATGCATCTGTGAATGTTATTGCTTCATTTCTGCATCGGCGTGCTGACGCGGTAAATCTTGCTGTTGCACCATTCACCTCAATGAACAACGTATCGGATACATGGCGACATCCGTAGATATCTATAGTAGCCAATGCCACAGGGTAACGGCCCGGTGTACTGTATGTATAACCAGGTCTTGGTGAACTGGTATTGAAACGGCCATCTCCATACGTCCAGCGGTAGGAAGCTACCGATCCCGCTACGATAGATGGTGTAGAGAAATTCACTCGTGTGCCCAGACAGATAGTATCCTGATCAACAGCAATCACAGGTTTCTCATTCAGCACCCTGACTGTTGTAGAGTAAGTAGAAGTACATACTGTATTGGATACTGTTAATACCACGGTGTAGGTGCCTTCACCCGGGAAGGTGTGTGACGGGTTAGGTGTATTGTCTGTTGTACCATCACCGAAATCCCATGTATAGGATCTTGGTAAAGTATCAGCGCCCCATTCACTGGCATCAGTGAAGCTGCGTACCAGCGGTGCATTACAATCTACCGTTCCTACTGTAAAGAATGCCACCGGCGGAAATACCTCAATATATGCCGGTCTGGTGGTAGTGCGTATACAGCCATTATTGTTAATAGTCAGTGATACATCATGTAGGCCATGAGAATTGAACACATAAGACGGGTTGCGCTGATTGGAAGTACCGTTAGCTCCCGTATTCTCATAGAATGTCCATTCCCAGCTCATGCCGGTTACCTGTGTAGATAAGTCTGTGAAATTGAAGATTGTCGGCTGACAACCACTCTGTCTATCCACCGTAAAATCAGGTATTACCGGACGGCCTACTCTTACTTCATAAGTAGCAGTTTGTGTACAGCCTCCTACGGTCACGATATCCAGGGTAACCACATATCTGTTCTGACGGGTGTAGGTATGTAAAGCCGTTGCGTCGGTAGAGGTAGTACCATCTCCGAAGCTCCAGTTGTAAGAAGCAATAGGGTCAGTGCCACTGACAGTTGCCGTGAAGCTGGCATTGAAAGGTACACAGCCTCTGTTATCACCAATAATGGTCAATGTCGGTTTCCTGATGGTGATTGGGTGAGTGACTGAGTCAACACAACCTGCTGCATTGGTAGCCACTGCTTTTATACTGTAATCTCCTTCTGCGGTATAGTTATGCAATGGGTTCTGGAGAGCAGATGTTCCGCCATCCCCGAAATCCCATGCCCAGGTATCAGCGCCAGTGCCTGAAGTAGTGAATTGTATATTCACCGGTATAGCGCAGGAACTAGTCGGATTCATGGTAAAGTCAATATCCGGAGGCGTTGAAATAGTGAAGTCTCTTGTTACAATGGCCTCGCAACCATCTTGTGTGATGGCGCGCATTGTTACAGAGTAGGTTCCTGCAGTGGTGAAGTTTTTCACTGCATCTATGGTATTTACCACCTGGCCGTCTGAAAATGTCCATGTGGCGGATACGGGCGCAGGTAGAGTAGTGTTGCGGAAGGTCACATCACCACCGGTACAGGGCCTGCTGGCAATGTTAAAATCTGCTGCCATAGTGGCAACCCTGATGTAGTTAGGGATGGTCACAGTGCGGGTGCAGCCATCGGCAGTAGTGGCAGTCAGGGATACGTTAAAGTTACCCGTGGTGGTGTAGTCATGGGATGGATGCATGTCTGTGCTAGTGGTGCCATCACCGAAATCCCAGGTATAGTTCACAGCCGGAAGTGGTCCGGCAGTATTAAGCGTCGTTGTATTAGTGAAATTGACGGTAGTCGGTGTGCGGCAACCTCCCTGGGTATTGCTGGTAAAGGCAACCTCCGGAGTAGGATTAGCCTGTATCACCTGCGAGCCGCTACCGGTACAGCCAAAGCTATTGGTAACGATAGAGGTAGCTACAAACCCGCCGCCCCTATTGTAGGTGTGACTGGCTGTTGAGCCGGTAGCGCCGTTACCGTCGCCAAAGTCCCAGCTGATATTTGAGATGGTGCCGTCTCCCGCGGTTGATTGGTCGCGGAAGTTCACAGTAAGCGGCGTACATCCTGTTGTCTGTGTCGATGAAAATTGTACGGTAGGCCGGGCGTATACATTGACAATATGCTGGGTACTGGCTGTTTGTCCGTTTGGAAAGGTTACTGTCAGTACTACATTAAAGGTACCCGGTCTGTTAAAAGTACGTGACGGATTCCATAATGTTGATCTTGCCCCGCCATCACCAAAGTCCCAGGAAGCAGTGCCGACGGGAGTGGATTGATTGACAAACTGAACGAAAACAGCGCCGCAACCTGTCCAGTTGTCGGCAGTAAATGCTACTGTATTTTGTGCCTGTGTCCTGGCACCGGAAAACAGAAATAACACAATAAAACATGCGACTGCACGTAATATGTGTTTAAGTTGGCGTAGGTAATGGTGTTTCATTTTTCGGATATGGCCTTAGTCATAATGACTTCAGCTCGGTGAAAAATAGGTAAATATGAAAAAAATTAATGTGTTATACTTGCTAATCTGTGTCCGGTGGTAAAAAAAGTTACTTGTTCGTCGCTTGGCCGTCGCTAGTTCGTCGCTTGGAGTAATCAAGTCCACCTTGTCTTCGTCCCTTGTTCGTTGCTTGTTCGCCTGCTGGTCGTATCTTGCCCCGGATATTTTCCGGGTCAGCGTAACTGCGAAGGCCATAAGTACAGTATGAATATGTTGCGTAATCAGTTCGGGGCTGTGTCCTAATCTCACAAAAGTTATTCCAGCTCAGCCATTAACGAACGATTTGCACAAAATCCAAACTCAACAATATATTGCAAAAATATGATTTATAAATGTTATGTATGTGTTGCCCTGGGAGGACTACTAACTTTAGTAGCCGGCGCTGTAAGGGGCCAGCAGGTGGAAGTGCCTGTGTTTCAGCAGTCTATTGAAAAAGAAAATGTACAGGTTTTTGATGTTCGTACAGCGGCCGAGTTTAGTACTGGCCATCTGCACAACGCGCTACAGGCAGATTACACGAATAAGGGCGAGTTCTTAGAGCGGGTTGGATACCTTGATAAAGAGCAGCCGGTATACGTTTATTGTCTCAGCGGAGGACGGAGTACAAAAGCTGCCGCCTGGATGCGCAACAATGGTTTTAAGAAAGTAGTGGAACTGAATGGTGGGATCAATGCCTGGAAGCAGGCCGGACAACCTGTGGAAGGTGTAGCCGACACGAAACAGCTGAGTGTGGAAGATTTCAGAACAGCTATCGGGAAAGGCGAGGTACTTGTAGATGTTGGTGCTGAATGGTGCCCTCCCTGCCGTAAAATGCAGCCTGTATTGGATGCTTATCTGAAAGCGAATAAGACAGTGCGTCTGGTAAAAGTAGACGGCGGACGCGATACACAGGTAATGGAGTCTATAAATGCGACTTCCCTGCCTACTTTCATTTTATACAAAGATGGCAGGGAAGTGTGGCGCAAAAAAGGTGTATCTGATAAATTATAATCCGTAGATATCACCGAACTTCTGCGTCGCATAGTCCAGGAAATATTTGAAATTCAATGGTTCTCCGGTTATTTTCTCACATAGCTCATTAGAGGTGAAGCAGCGGCCGTGACGGTGTACCTGTTCGCGCAGCCAGCTCAATAATGCACCATATTCACCCGTGGCAATCTGTCCGTCCAGTCCTGGCAGCTGTTGTTGTGCAGCTGTAAAGAACTGCGCAGCATAGAAACTTCCCAGGGAGTACGTGGGGAAATAACCGAAGCTACCATGTGACCAGTGGATATCCTGTAATATGCCTTGTGTATCGTTAGGTACGGTAACATGCAGGAAATCTTTGTAATAGCTGTTCCATACATCTCTCAGCTCGCGGGTGCGATAGGTTCCATCCAGTAATCCTTTCTCTATTTCATACCGTACCATTACATGGAAGTGGTAAGTCAGTTCATCGGCTTCAGTCCTGATGAGTGATGGCTGTACCAGGTTGATGGCTTTGTAAAAATCCCGCAGGCTTATATGCTTCAGGTTATCAGGAAATAACTGCTGTAATTGTGGATAATGATGCTGCCAGAACGTCTGACTCCGTCCTACATTGTTTTCCCACAGTCTGGATTGCGATTCATGAATACCGAGGCTGGTAGCTTCTCCGGATGGCAGGCCGTAAGAGGCAGGGTCCAGACCCTGTTCATATAGTGCGTGTCCGCCTTCATGGATGCAGCTCCAGGTCATGTTGCCGAAGTCGTTTTCGTCAATCCGGGTGGTGACTCTGACATCCTGCGGACTGAAGCTGGTTGTGAATGGATGTTCGGAGATGTCCTGTCTGCCGGCAGCCATATCATATCCCATGGCTTTCAGTAGCTGAATACCGAACTCCCATTGGCTATTGCGTTCATAGCGAAGATGCAGGAAGTCCTTATTTACCTGTGGTTGTTGTTCGATACTGCGCAGCAGGGGTGTCAGGGCTGATTTTACATCGTTGAAGATGGTATCCAGCATGGCGGTGTTAGCGCCTTTTTCATATTCATTGAGCAAGGCATTGTAGGGGTGCCCTTCATATCCCAGAATATCAGCTTCCTGTTTCTTCAGTTCTACCATCCGGGCCAGTACGGGCTCGAATACAGCATAGTTGCCTTCTTTCCTGGCATTGATCCACGCATGATAACATTCATTGGTAGTCTTTGACAGTTCAGCAACAAATGCGGCCGGGTATTTTGTGTTTTTGCGATAGTCCTCAAGGGAGAGGCTTACGTTTTTGGCAGCGATAGTGTCCAGTGTTTGCTTTTCATTGTCGAGCGATTCCAGCAACTCTCCCAGTTGAGCAGAAGTAAAGAGTTCATGCGCAATGGTGCTGAGAGAAGTGATCTGTTGTCCGCGAAATGCAGCCCCTTTCTCCGGGAGGTAGGTTTCCTGGTCCCAGCTAAGTACGGCAATCGCATTCCGGATGTCAGCGATCTGCTGCATCTTACCTTTGTAGGTTTCGTATCGTTTTGCTGCAGAAGAGGTAGTCTGTTCCATGCTGTTGATTTTGTGCAAAAGTAGGGGTAAATTACCGCTCAATATGAAGATCAGGGATATCACCAATGCCATTGCGGCATTTGCACCGTTACAATACCAGGAAAGTTACGACAATGCAGGACTGCTGTTTGGGCAGGCAGACTGGGAGCTGACGGGCGTTTTACTAACGCTGGATGCTACAGAAGCCGTTATAGATGAAGCTATTGAGAAAAAGTGTAATCTGGTGGTGGCGCATCATCCGATTGTTTTCGGCGGACTTAAAAAGATCAATGGGAACAATTACGTTGAGCGGGTGGTTATCAAAGCCATTAAGAATGATATTGCGATCTATGCAGCACATACTAACCTGGATAATGTACGGAGTGGTGTTTGCGATATGATGGCGCGCCGGCTGAATCTGCAGCAATGCAGTGTACTGGCTCCGAAGAGGGAGTTACTGCGCAAGCTGTACACCTTTGTACCACATGCAGAGGCAGAAAAAGTGAGGTCGGCCCTTTTTGCAGCAGGCGCGGGGCATATAGGCGCTTACAATGAGTGTAGTTATAGTGTGGAGGGGAATGGTACATTCAAAGCAGGGGAGGGTACTTCGCCGCATGTAGGAGTTATTGGTCAGCGACATATGGAGCCTGAAACAAAGGTGGAGGTAATTTTTCCCGTATATTTGGAGCATGCAGTGGTTAAAGCGCTGCTGGGCAGCCACCCTTATGAGGAGGTAGCCTATGATATTGTGAAGCTGGAGAATGCTTATGCACAGGTGGGTTCGGGGCTGATAGGTGAGCTGGATGCGCCAATGGAGGAAGCCGCTTTCCTGCAATGGGTGAAGCAGCAGTTCAATACGGGCTGCGTGCGGTATACCCCGCTAAGAGGCAGGCCAGTAAAGAAGGTAGCCTTGTGTGGAGGAGCTGGCAGCTTCCTGTTAAAGAAGGCAATAGCGGCAGGTGCAGATGCCTATATATCGGCTGATTTCAAATATCATGAATTTTTTGACGCTGAGAATCAAATTGTTATAGCGGATGTAGGTCATTTCGAGAGTGAGCAGTTTACGGTTGAATTATTTTATCATATATTGACCGAAAAATTCCCTAATTTTGCGCCTCTTAAATCTACAATTCGTACAAATCCGGTAAATTACTTATAAAAACATACATGGCTACTGTAAAAGAATACTCCGTAGAAGAAAAATTGGCGTCTGTACTTAGGCTACAGAAGATGGACTCCAGACTGGATGAAATCCAGGTGTTGAAGGGGGAGTTGCCGATGGAAGTTAAGGATCTGGAAGATGAGATTGAAGGTCTGAACACCCGTCTGTCTCATGTAGAGGATGAAATTCGTGGTATCCAGGACTTTATTACCAACAAGAAGAATGCAATCAAGGACTCAGAGGCCCTGATGAAGAAATACGAGAAGCAGCAGGATAATGTGAAGAATAACCGTGAATTCGAAGCTATCACTAAGGAGATTGAAATGCAGTCTCTGGAGATCAAACTGGCTGAGAAGCATATCAAAGACGCAAACGAAGAGGTAAAGGACAAGAGCCGTGCCCTGGAGTCTGCGAAAAGACTGATCGGTGATAAAGAATCTAACCTGAAGCATAAGAAAGGCGAACTGGAAAAGATTATTGCTGAAACTGAGAAAGAAGAGAATGGTTTCCGTAAACAGAGCGATGAAGCCCGTACGAAGGTAGAAGCTCGTCTGCTGGCTGCTTACGAAAAGATCCGTACAAACTATCGTAATGGTCTGGCAGTAGTAACCATCTCCCGTGATTCCTGCGGTGGTTGTTTTAACGCGATCCCTCCTCAACGTCAGGCAGAGATCCGTCAGCGTAAAAAGATCATCGTTTGTGAACATTGCGGTCGTATCCTGGTTGATAATGATCTGGATGCAACAGTGACTATCTAACAGCGCGTTGTAACGAACTTACTTTTAATAGTGCAGAAGTCCCGGCTTATATGCCGGGACTTTTACATTCCGGACAGCGTGTGAATGAAAGTTTGGTTTGGAATTTGGTAGATAGGCCCGGAGTTATTAATCAGATATATTTTTGTCCATGCGCATACTTTTCCTGCTGGGATTTTTGTTGAATATTACTATTTCTGTAACAGGCCGTCAAAAGGTCTATGATTTTAATACCCGATGCCAGCAGGCCTATGATGCTATTATGCAGCTACGACTTGATGCCGGCGCTGCATTACTGGAAGAAGAGAAAAAGGCCCATCCGGATAACCTCATGCCGTATTTCCTGGAGAATTATGCTGACTTTTTCACACTTTTCTTTAATGAAGACCCGGCGGAGTATGCGCAGAAGAAGGCATTAAGAGCAGCCCGTCTGTCCAGGATGGAAAGTGGACCTACTAATTCACCATATTACCTTTATACACAGGCAGCCATCCGTTTTCAGTGGGGAATGGTAAGGGTAAAGTTCAACGAAAAGTGGGATGCAGTATGGGAAATCCGTAAGGCATACCAGTTACTGAAAGAGAATCAGAAGAAATTTCCGCAATTCCTTCCTAACAATATGCTGGTCGGTTCCATGCAGACAGTATTTGGTACTATTCCCGAAGGCTATCGCTGGATATCGAATACGCTGGGTATGAAAGGTACGATCAAAGATGGGATGCAGATGGTGAAGCAGGTGATCGACAGTAATACCGAAGTGGCCCGTCCGTTCAAGGCCGAAGCCAGTTATTACTACTGCTACCTGAAGTTGTTTGTGGAGAATAAGCCGGAAGACGTCTGGACATTTATCCAGAAATACCAACTGGACACAAAAAATAATTACCTTTTTGCCCTGATGGTTGCCAACATTGCCATGAACAATCAGAAAGCGTCGCTGGGTATAAAAGTGCTGACTGAACGGAATGACAGCGTGCAATTCGAAGAGATTCCCTATGTTTATTATGTCTTAGGGCAATTGAAGCTTTGCAGGCAGGATGACGATGCGAACGTTTATTTGCAGAAATTCATAGACCGGTTCAAAGGCCGGTTTTATCTGAAAGAGGGATTGCAGCGGTTAAGCTGGTACTATTATCTCCGGGGAAATATGGATGCGGCTAATAAATACCGCAATATGATATTGACCAGGGGGAATACAGAGACAGATGCAGACAAGCAGGCCCTCAAAGACGCCAAGAGTGGCAGATGGCCTAACCAGTTATTGCTGAAGGCACGTTTGCTGAGCGACGGCGGTTTCTTCCAGGAAGCATTAAAGCTGCTGCAGCCTAAGCGGGCGGCAGACTTTCCGCTGATGGAAGAAAAGCTGGAATATGCCTATCGTCTGGGCCGTATTTATGATGAAATAGGGCAGGACGACAATGCAATCACGATGTACGAAGCTACTGTAAAAACAGGTGCTAACAGAACAGAACACTTCGCCGCCAGAGCAGCATTACAGATGGGATATATATACGAAAAGCGCAATGATAAAGCAAAAGCCAGGCAATATTACCAGTCCTGTCTGGACATGAAAGGGCACGATTATAAAAACTCGCTTGATCAGCGCGCGAAGGCCGGAATCCAAAGACTGAGCGGCGGTTGAGGCTGTCACTACGCAGATACACTTCGTACCGGTTGTATTAATTTGCGGAATAATCCGATGTGATATATTCGTATTTCCAATACTCCTTATGCTACAGAAACTAACTATCAAAAACTACGCGATCATTGATCATCTGGAAGTAGATTTCTCCGGCAACCTGAATGTAATAACAGGGGAAACAGGTGCCGGTAAGTCAATTGTGCTGGGTGCGTTGTCATTAATACTGGGGGAGAGGGCGGATCCGGGCATGCTGTTGAACAAGGAGTCCAAATGTGTGATAGAAGGACTGTTCAAAGTAAAAAAGTCTCAGGTAGCTGCTTTTTTCCAGGAGCATGAACTGGATATGGAAGATCAGCTGATCATTCGCCGGGAGATCAGTGCTGCAGGTAAGTCCCGCGCTTTTGTCAATGATACGCCGGTAAACCTGGGTCAGCTGACTGAACTAAGTCAGTACCTGGTGGATCTGCACCAGCAGTTTGATACGCATGAACTGGAAACCTCTGACTTCCAGCGTGAAGTACTGGATGCGCTGGCTAATCAGCCGGCAGTTATGCAGCAATACCAGCAGCACTATCAGCGTTACAGCCAGATCCAGCGGCAGCTGAAACAGTTACAGGACCAACGTGACAACGCCAATAAGGAGCTGGACTATAACAAGTTCCTCCTGGATGAATTGAGCGATGCTTCTTTTGCTGCCAATGAAATAGAAGACCTGGATGCTGAACTGAAGGTACTCAGCCATGCCGAAGAGATCCGTAATACACTCAGCAGGGTGTATTTTCAGCTTAAAGAAGATGAACAACCTATTCTGCAACAACTTAAACAAATCCAGTCCTCTGTGCAGGCACTGGCTTCCTATCATAAAGATGCGCCGGCTGTGGCGCAGCGCCTGCAGTCAGTATATGTGGATCTGCAGGACATTTCTTCTGAAATAGGTCATATGAATGACCAGGTACAGTTTGACGGCGCACGTATAGAGCATGTCAACGAAAGGCTGTCTGTCGGTTACAAACTGCTAAAGAAGCATGGTGTGCAGACCACTGCAGAATTACTGGTTATCCAGGACGGTCTTGCTGCCAGCATTGAAAGTGTACTGAATCTGGATGATACCCTGGCCGAACTGGAATCAGAGCTGGCTAAACTGAAAGAGATACTGCAAAAGCTGGCAGAAACTATTACCGCTGCCCGCCTGAAAGTAGCCGAGCCATTTGAGAAGAAGGTGAACGAATTGCTGGCACAGGTAGGTATGCCGAATGCCCGCCTGAAAGCTGCTATTGTACAAGGGGCACTCAACCCTTACGGGCAGGATACGATCGAATTTCTGTTTGATGCTAATAAAAGTGGCCAGTTCGCACCGATCCGCAAGGTTGCTTCCGGTGGTGAGTTAAGCAGGCTGATGTTATGCATCAAGTCGCTGGTAGCAAAGTCAGTAGCGCTGCCAACACTCATCTTCGACGAAATTGATACAGGTATCTCCGGCGAAGCTGCCAGACAGGTCAGCTTCATTATGGAAGACATGGCACGTGGCCATCAGATCATCTGTATCACTCACCAGCCGCAGATTGCCGGTAAGGCGGATGCACATTACTTTGTATTCAAAGATGCCAGAGAGGGTAAGGTGACGACGAACGTAAGACTACTCACAAGAGAAGAACGTATCAATAAAATAGCCCAGATGCTGAGTGGAGAGAAGCCTACAGCAGCAGCACTGGAAAATGCAAGGGAGCTGGTAAAATAGCTAATCCATTGAACGCTTTTCAATTAATCTTTTTTTTTCAACTATAACAGCTATTTTTGCCGAAATTAATTTTTGAACCCAATGGCTCATAACTTATTAAAAGGAAAGAAAGGTATCATATTTGGTGCATTGGACGAGAAGTCTATGGCTTGGAGCACAGCATTACGTTGTGTGGAAGAAGGCGCCGAAGTAGTGCTTACCAACGCTCCTATAGCGTTACGCATGGGAGAGATCAACAAACTGGCTGAACAGTGTAATGCTCCTGTTATACCCGCTGATGTTACCAATATGGATGATCTGAAAAACCTTTTCACTAAATCCATGGAGCATTTTGGTGGCAAAATAGATTTCGTACTGCACTCTGTGGGTATGAGTATCAATATGCGTAAGGGCAGATCTTACACCGACCTGGATTATGATTTCTCTCATAAAACATTTGACATTTCAGCAATGTCCCTGCACCGTGTATTGCAGACGGCTTATCAGCTGGATGCACTGAACGAGTGGGCTTCTGTTGTAGCGCTGACTTACATCGCTGCTCAGCGTGTATTCCCTGACTATAGCGAAATGGCAGATGCCAAATCCATGCTGGAGTCAGTAGCACGCAGCTTCGGTTACCACTACGGTTTCAAGAAGAAAGTTCGTGTGAACACTATATCTCAGTCTCCAACCAAAACTACTGCTGGTGGCGGTGTAAAGGGCTTTGATGGCTTCATCGGTTATGCTGAGAAAATGAGTCCGCTGGGTAACGCTACTGCACAACAGTGCGCTGACTACTGTGTGTCCATGTTCTCTGACCTGACCAGAATGGTCACTATGCAGAACCTGTTCCATGATGGTGGTTTCTCATTTACCGGCGTATCCGCTGAGGTAATTGCACAGATGGAAAAGTAATTCTCCACAGTAAATAATTAAACGCCATGAGCGAGGTACTATTACCTTACTCATGGCGTTTCTGTTTTCGCTTATCGGGCAGATAAGGCTGACTATCTTCCGCTTTAGTCTTTACCATCCTACGTTCATCTTACGTTCTGTAACGTAGGATGAACGTAGGATGGTGAAGATCAAAACAACTTAAAATACTGAAAAGTCCGGCGCAATAAAATCCTGCTATCAGACCATGCTATTCTTGATAAGTATAGGTATCTGAAATCAGTCCGGTTTACCGGGTAGTATATCCACCGGTCATCAGCGGATAACTGGCGACCGGGATATAAAAAAGCCGCTCCCCTCTATCAGAAGGAACGGCTAAATTTTTTAAGCATAGGCGAATTGCTGAGGCAACAATAATGGAAAATAGTCCGTCTAATACTCATCTTCATTGAAGAAAAAGTCGTCTTGCGACGGATAATCAGACCAAATATCTTCTATTCCCTCATAAATTTCCCCTTCGTCTTCCAGTTCCTGTAAGTTCTCAATCACTTCAATCGGTGCACCGGAGCGGATGGCGTAATCTATTAATTCGTCTTTCGTAGCTGGCCATGGAGCATCCTCCAGGTATGAAGCTAATTCTAAGGTCCAGTACATGTTATCGAAATTTTTACTTTCTGAATTTCCGCAAAAGTATTATTTAATTTGAAATAAACAACTATTACTATTTTAAAGGTTATTTTACTTTTCTTTGAGTATGCTAACCGCACGCAATGTAACCAAAAATTATTCCAACTTGCACGTACTGAAAGGTGTAAGTGTTTCGGTATCCAGAGGAGAGATCGTCACTATTGTAGGTTCTTCCGGAGCCGGAAAGAGTACCCTGTTGCATATACTGGGTACCCTGGATACGCCCAGTTCAGGCGAAGTATGGCTGGATGATGTGAATCTTGGCTTATTAAAGGGGAATGCACTGGCTGACTTCAGAAACAAGCATATGGGCTTTATTTTCCAGTTCCATCACCTGCTGCCCGAGTTCTCTGCCCTGGAAAATGTTTGTATACCTGGTTTTATTGCGGGTACCCGCAAAGCGGCAGTCAGGGAAAGGGCAGCTTACCTGCTGGAAGTACTTGGCCTTTCCGGCAGACTGGAGCATAAGCCGAACCAGTTATCCGGAGGAGAGCAGCAGCGAGTAGCGGTAGCCCGCGCACTGATAAATCAACCTGATATTGTCATGGCGGATGAACCTACTGGTAACCTGGACTCGAGAAATGCCAGGGAGCTGCATCAGCTGTTTATAGATCTGAGAGATAAGTTTCAGCAAACATTCATCATTGTCACACACAACGAAGAACTGGCACCTATGAGTAACAGGCAGCTGGTAATGAAGGACGGGGGAATAGTGGGAGAGATCACTGCTCCGCAGATAGATCAGTTGTAAAGTATGCCTCAGATTCGGGCTTTCCAGGGTATTTCTGCCACCTGGAAGGTATGTCCTATCCAACGGGCTAAAACGAACAGATAATCGCTTAAACGGTTCACATATTGCAACACCAGCGGTTCAATGAACTGTTGCTGTTCCTGCAAACCTACACAGAGGCGTTCCGCCCTTCTGCACACACAACGGGCAATATGGCATGTAGAGACTGCCACATGACCGCCAGGGATGATAAACGACTTCATCTCTGGCAGTATTTCGTTCATTTTATCCATCTGCTCTTCCAGCAGCGTAATATCAGCCGCATGCAGGTCAGGAATACGCATTTTGGTATCCTTGTCCGGATCGCAGGCCAATGAAGACCCTATAGTGAACAGGCGATCCTGTATCTCACGAAGTAAGGTAACGGTATCAGGATGGGCAGTCAGGTAATCACTCACCAGCCCGATATACGAGTTAAGTTCATCGATAGTGCCATAGGCATCAATGCGAAGGTCGCTTTTAGGTACTTTAGTACCGCCAATTAAGGCAGTCTTACCTTTATCGCCTGTTTTGGTGTAGATTTTAAAAGCCATGACCGGAGTTTCAGGATTTTACAGCCTCGGTGAGTGTTACTTCATTGAGCCTGTCAGACTCTATAAGACCATCGCGAAGGCGTACTACGCGGCGGGCATGTGCGGCAATGTCTTCTTCGTGGGTAACCAGCACCACTGTATTACCGGAGGAGTGGATTTTACCGAAGATATCCATGATTTCTATTGAAGTCTTGGTATCCAGGTTACCGGTTGGCTCATCTGCCAGTATCAGTGAAGGGTCGTTTACAAGTGCGCGGGCAATAGCCACACGTTGACACTGTCCGCCGGAGAGTTCATTCGGTTTATGTTTATACCGTTGACCAAGGCCTACTTTTTCAAGCATGAACCGGGCTTTATCTTCCCTGTCTTTTTTGTTGATACCTGCATAAATAAGTGGTACCGCTACATTCTCCAGTGCACTGAGACGAGGCATCAGGTTAAACTGCTGAAAAACAAAGCCTATTTCTTTGTTCCGCACCCTTGCAAGCGCATCATCTTCCATTTTACTTACGTCATGACCGCTTAATATGTAGCTGCCGCTGGTAGGCGTGTCAAGGCAGCCCAGCATATTCATGAGCGTAGATTTACCGGAACCTGAAGGTCCCATGAGCGCTACATATTCATTTTTCAAAATGTCCAGATTGATACCTTTCAGTACAGGCAGTTCATTTTTACCAATGAAATAGCTCTTACGGATCTGTTCTAAATGGATGACGGAATTTGGGTGCATAGATTATTGCGTTATAGGTTGATTCTACTTCCTGATAACTTTCGGTACTTTAAAGTACTGATCGTTGGCAGCAGGCGCGTTCTGTAATCCTTCTTCCCGGGTTATGGAAGGTACTACCACATCTTCTCTCAGCACGTTCCTGTCTGCAGTCATGTGTATTAATGGTTTTACGTTAGTGGTATCCAGCTCATTCAGCTTTTCCACGAAGGTGATCATACGTTGAAGATCTCCCTGAATTTCCGCTTTTTCCTGTTCGCTGAATTGGAGCCTTGCCAGGTCTGCCAGTTGCTGTACCAGCATCTCATTCACTTCCATAAATCAAATTAAATGAAAAATTAATAATTCTTGGACGAGGTCCGCGTTAAAGTTACCTTAAATAGTCGATAGTCCATAATGGGCAAATTCCTTATTTTGCACCCTATTATGGCTACATCAAAAGAAATAGTGGTAAGCGGGATCCGCTCTACCGGGTATTTACATTTAGGCAATTATTTTGGAGCTATCCGTAACTACATCAGGATGCAGGAAACTTTTAACTGTTATTTTTTTGTAGCTGACTGGCATTCCCTGACTACACATCCTGATCCTAAAGACCTGCGCGGCAATGTGTTCCGTGTACTGGCAGAAAATATTGCTTCCGGCCTTGATCCTGAAAAAGTGGCATTGTATGCACAGAGCGACGTGCCGGAGATTGCAGAATTATACCTGCTGCTGAACATGCTGGCGTATATGGGCGAACTGGAAAAGGTGCCTACATTCAAAGATAAAGTACGTTTACAGCCTGAGAACGTAAATGCAGGCCTGTTAACTTATCCTGTGCTGATGAGTGCTGACATTCTGATACACCGCGCTGTAAAAGTGCCGGTAGGTAAAGATCAGGAGCAGCATTTGGAAATGGCGCGTAATTATGCACAGCGTTTTAATAGCCGTTATGGTGAACTGTTCCCTGAACCGGTAGCATTTAACTTCGGTGATAACCTGGTAAAAATACCAAGCCTGGACGGTGCAGGAAAGATGAGTAAAAGTGAAAATCAGATGGCTACCCTGTATTTGTCTGATGATGATGAACTGATCCGCAAAAAAGTAAAGAAGGCAAAAACAGATAGCGGCCCGACCGAACCAGGTGCGCCTATGCCGGAAAGTATTGAAAATCTGTTCCTGTTGATGGAGCAGGTGTCTGCACCTGATGTGATCAAACATTTCAGAGATAGTTATGACAATCAGACTATCCGTTATGGTGATATGAAAACGCAGCTGGGAGAGGATATGGTGAAGTTTATTGCACCTATCAGGGAAAAAGCATTTGCATTGCAGAATGACCAGGCTTACCTGAATCGTATTATGAAAGAAGGTGCGGAAAAGGCAAGGGAAAGTGCGGCACAGACTTTGCAGAAAGCGAGAAAACTCATAGGCATTCACTACTATTAATAACTCGTTATAATACTACCTTTAGCGGTTGCAAGTTTTTCCGGTTGATAATCAAATAATTTGTAAATTTTAGGTTGTCAACTGATCACTTGCTGCCGCTAACTGGCTGCTAACGAATGATGAGTGACCCCTGATAACATCATGACAAAACAACACACGATCAAACATATAGCTATTGCCGGAAATATCGGCGCGGGAAAAACCACACTTACTGAGCTGCTGTCACGACATTATAAATGGGCTCCGCAGTTTGAAGACGTTGAGCATAATCCTTACCTGAACGATTTTTATGAAGACATGCCCCGCTGGTCTTTCAACCTGCAGATATACTTCCTGCACGGTCGTCTTAAACAGCTGCTGGATATTCAGAAAGGCAATCAGATCGTTATACAGGACCGAACCATCTATGAAGATGCACACATCTTTGCGCCTAACCTTTATGAGATGGGACTGATGACCAAAAGGGATTTTGATAATTACTTCAACTTCTTTGAGACGGTTAAGTCAATGGTAAAACCACCGGACCTGCTTATCTATCTCCGCGCATCTGTACCAACACTGGTCGCCCAGATACAGAAAAGAGGAAGAGAATATGAAGAGAATATCCGCCTGGACTATCTAAAGAGACTGAATGAATTTTATAATAACTGGATTGAGAAATATGCTGAAGGACCGTTGCTGATTATCGATATTGATAAAAACAAATTCCCTGAAAGCGAAGAAGATCTTGGTGAGATCATTTCAAAAATAGACTCTCAGTTACACGGATTATTCTGATCAGCATGAACTGATTTTTTTTAGTAAATATTTATTTCCTAATATTGTCTCCTCACGCAAGTGAGGAGATTTTTGTTTGTTACCAGTTGACCCGCATTACCACAGCATTTTTTTAGAGAAACCAACTAATCCATATCTATTACATGCAAATGAAGAAGATCATTGCAACCATTGTTTGCACGCTGTGTACATTTGTTATCTGTGCACAACTCGTCTGGCTTTCTGTTGATAAACAGCCTTTTGCAGGCACTTACAGCCGGAACTATCATCAACTGTTCACCACATGGCAGAATCAGGCAGCACTCGCGTATTTACCTGCACCCGCTGCAGGCGTATCTACTGAAAGAAGGTTTATGCTTGCAGCCATCAGTACGCATCGTGGTGCTGTAGCGATACCTGTCACTAATGGCGGCTTCGGATTACAGCTGGCACAATCCGGCTTCCCGGACTTCCGCAGGCAATCGCTCGGATTAGCTTACGGACGTAAGCTCGGAGAACGACTGAGTATGGGGTTGCAGATGAATTACATCTCACAGATGATCCCGGGTTACTTTAAGGTACATGCATTTGTTGCTGAATGGGGATGCTTATTCCATCTTACCAGGCAATTGCATGCAGGTTTACATGTGTTCAATCCTGCAGGCATGCGGCTGAAGTCATTATCCGATGAGCAGGTACCTGTTATTTACAGTGCAGGGATAGGCTATGAGATATCGCCTGTCTTTCTTTTAAGTGCTGCAGTCGTAAAAGAGACAGCGGCAGACCTGCTCACGAAGGTGATGTGTGAATACCGGATCATTCCGGCGCTTTCCCTGCAACTGGGCATATGCACAGTGCCACAGCTGAATACAGCCGCGTTAGGACTGACGGTAGGGCAATTGTATTTCCTGCTGACGGCTAGTCATCATCCGCAGTTAGGGGTTACGCCTTCTGGTACTGTAGTGTGGCATCTGAAGAAGCATTCACTGTAATACTGCGGCCATTATGAAAAAGAAATTGGTGTTCCTGCTTGCAGGATTATTGAATAGTCATGTGCATGCGCAAACAACACCAGCACTGACAGCAATAGAAGAAAGTCAGCTGGAAAGTTACACGGCACTGACTGCAGGTATGCCGGAAGATGATTCACACTGGCAGCAGCTGCAGACGTTTGCAAGAAGGAAAATTAATCTGAATACCGCCAGTGCTGCAGTGCTGAAATCACTGCATATACTATCTCCTTTACAACTACAGCAATTACTTGACTATCGCAGGCAGATGGGTGCATTACTTAGCGTGTATGAGTTACAGGCCATACCTGGCTTTGATGTGCAGGTGGTTGGTCGTTTGTTGCCTTATGTGCAGGCAGGTAAGGAGTTTGAACCGCATTATAGTTGTAGTGATTACTTTAGGAAAGGGGAACATAGCCTGTTACTGCGGTACGGTAGGAGACTGGAGAACGAACAGGAATACCAGCGTACAGATACTGTTGCAGCGCGTTACCTGGGTAGCCCGGATAAAGTGATGCTGCGCTACAGGTATCAGCTCACGCATTATATGAGCTGGGGAGTAGTCATGGAAAAAGATGCAGGAGAGCCATTGTTCAGAAAAGGAAATAAGCAAGGGTTTGACTTTTATAGTCTGCATATGTTTATCAGTCAGTATAAGTGTATAAAGGCGTTGGCAATAGGTGATTTTACTGTCAATATGGGGCAGGGATTACTGAACTGGCAATCACTGGCATTTGGCAAAGGCGCTGCAGTGATGCAGGTAAAACGGGAGGCTGCTTTACTGAAGGCATATGCATCAGCGGGAGAGCATAATTTTTACCGTGGCGCAGCAGTAACGTTGCAACATAAGCAGGTATCGGGAACAGGATTTATATCGTTACGCCAGCTGGATGGTAGCATTACTGCAGGTACCGGTTATCATCGTACGGAATCAGAGATAGCTAAGCGAGGTACGTTGTCGCTATTTACAACAGGAGGCAACATTACACTGGAAGGAGTGCAGCACAAATTAGGCGTGAACTTTATACAGCATTTATTGTCAGCGCCGGTACAGAAAGGAGAAAAACCTTATCAGCAATTTGCTTTTGCAGGAGACCGGTTGGCCGGCGTCAGTGCAGATTATGAAGTTACGATGAAGAACGTACATCTTTTTGGAGAATGGGCGATGAGTAATAACGGCAGGGTGGCAACAATTAATGGCGTGTTAATGGCTGCGGGCCGGCATGTTGATATCGTATTATTGTATCGCAATTACAATAAAGGCTATCATTCGTTGTATGCGGATGCCTGGGGAGAGTTTTATAAGCCTGTAAATGAGAAAGGAATATATACTGCGCTAAGTGTTACGATAAGGTCTGGTTTAAAGATGACCGCTTATGCAGATCATTTTACGTTTCCCTGGCTGCAATACAGGGCGGCAGCGCCGGGAAGAGGCAGTGATGTGATGTTCGCACTGACATATACGCCAGATAAACAGACAGAGTGTTTTATACGGTATAACAGGTTGGTGAAACAGGAAAACAGCGAGCGCACATATAGCTTCATTCCACCTTTGGTAAGCGTGGTGCGGGCAGGCTGGCGGGTACAGTGCCGTATGCAGGTGACGGCGGGTCTGACTATGAAAAGCCGGGTGGAAGTAAATAGTTATAATAAGGATGGCGACCGTGAGCAGGGTTTTATGGCATATCAGGAATGGGTGTATCAGGTAGAGCAGGTTGCGCTGCAATTGTATATGAGGTATACACGGTTTATGACAGGGGGGAGTAATAGTAGTCTTTATAGTACAACAGCAGGGATGTTATATGAATATGCGTTATCACGCTTAACAGGTGATGGACAACAGTTACAGGTGAGGATGAGGTTGAAGTTGGGAAAGAGATATACTATTTGGTGCAGATACGAGTCCACGATATATAATAATAAAAACGATATGGGAAATAGTGAGCAGATTTCCGATTATAAACGGGAAAGTGGACTACATTTTCAATTGCAGCACTTATTCTAGGGATATTATGGACAAAAATGAATGTTAAATTTTTCATTATATAATATTGAAGTGTATAAGCATACATATATGTTTTTTTAGTTCTCTTAAAAAAAGGTTAAATTTTTCTTGGTTGAGAGGAAAAAAATTATCTAAATTGTGGTCCTCAACCAAAATCTAAATCGTAATATGAAAGAGGCCGGAATCTCTTTATCCTGTGCTGTAACAGCTATTAATGCATGTATGTCAACCTTTTTAGGACGGTATAGTTATATTTCCGTCAATGGCATAGGTGTAAGGTATTCCGCTTCGACAGAAACAGCCATCCAGGGTCTTGCCGCCTTCATCCCGGATGGTTCTTTTAAGTACAGCAACGAACATTCAAGATTCAACAACAAAGTTATTAGTAAAAATACTGTGGTTTAAATCCTGGTAAGGGTTTTTGCAATATTGTTATGCCCAATGGTTGCAAGACAAACGGGACCTGTTTAAAAATTTTATTGTCAATTAAATCTAAATCGTTTATGAAGAAAAGAGCGTTACTCTTTTTCACCATGCTCATGGTGAGTGTAACCCTGACGTATGCACAACAGCGTCAGATTACGGGTAAGGTCACCGGCGCAGATGGGGCACCTATACCTTTTGCTACAGTACAAATTAAAGGGACAACCAACGGAACCACGACAGATCAGGAAGGAAATTTCAAACTATCGATAACAGGCGCAAGTCCGGTGCTGGTAATCAGGAGTGTTGGATATGCAACACAGGATTACACAGTAGGGGCTTCTTCAGCGTTCACTGTAAAGCTGCAGGAAGAAGACAAGAACTTACAGGAGGTTGTAGTAACAGCTCTTGGTATTACAAGAAAAAAGAATGAGCTGGCTTACTCCGCTCAGACTGTTCAGGCAGAAGAGCTGAACAGAACACGTGATCCGAACGTTGTAAACTCTCTGTCTGGTAAAGTAGCCGGTCTGGAGGTTAGAAGGAACAGCACCATGGGTGGTTCTACCAACATCGTTTTGCGTGGTAACAAATCATTCCAGAACTCAAACCAGGCATTATTCGTAGTAGATGGAGTACCTATTGATAACTCCGTTGCAAACACACCTGACCAGACTACTGGCCGTGGTGGTTTTGACTATGGTAATGCTGCATCTGATATCAACGCCGATGACGTTGCAAACGTAAGCGTACTGAAAGGTGCTGCTGCGACAGCGTTGTATGGTTCCCGTGCTGCTAACGGTGTGATCATGATCACTACCAAAAAAGGCAGACAGGGTATGGGCGTAACTATTAACACCGGTCTGACTGTAGGTACTATGGATAAGAGCACTTTCCCTAAGTATCAGAACCAGTACGGTGCAGGTTATTATGACGTTGAAGATAACACTTACCAGTCTCCTGACGGACAGTTCTGGTATGCTGATATCGATGGTGACGGTACAAGAGACCTGGTAGTGCCAATGAAAGAAGATGCTTCTTTTGGTGCTAAATTCGATCCAAACCTGATGGTGTTTAACTATCAGTCACTGGACCCTACTTCTCCTTATTACAGAAAGGCAAGACCTTGGGTAGCTGGTGCACACGGACCGTCTTACTTTTATAAAAACACGCTGACTACCAACAATAGCGTAATGGTAGATGGTGGTAACGATAAAGGAAGTTTCAAACTGGGATACACCAAAACAGTTGAAAACGGTATGATCCCTAACGCCCGTCTGGTAAAAGACATGGTGAACTTCGGAGCAACCTATAAGCTGTCCAGCAAACTGACTGCCAGCGCAAATGTGAACATGTCTAAAATTGATGGTAAAGGCCGTTATGGTACAGGTTATGACGAGTATAACGTGAACCAGCCTTTCCGTCAGTGGTGGCAGACTAACATCGACATGAAGGATCAGGAAGATGATTACAATAGAACTAAACAGAATAAGTCATGGAACCTGACCAGTCCAACTAATCCGGTGCCGACTTATACTGATAACTTCTACTTCATGCGATACGAAAACTTTGAGAGAGATGGTCGTATGCGTTACTTCGGTAATGTAACCCTGAATTATCAGATCAACAGCTGGTTATCAGTTCTGGGTAGAGCGAGCATGGATACCTATGATCAGTGGCAGGAAGAGCGTAATGCAGTGGGTAGTAAAAACCCTTCTTCTTACTCCAGATATGATGGTTCTTTCGCAGAAAATAACTATGACCTGATGTTGAATTTCGACAAGCAGGTAAGCACGGATTTCAAATTGTCAGGTTTAGTGGGTGGTAACATCAGACGTACACATGCTAAGTACATCCGCGCATCCACCAACGGTGGTCTGGTTGTACCAAACCTGTATGCACTGTCTAACTCAAGAAACCCTATCCTGGCTCCGGAAGAAGCGGATAGCTTATTGCAGGTAAATGGTGTATTTGCAAGTGCAACCATTGGCTATAAAAATATGTTGTTCCTGGATCTGGCAGCTCGTCGTGATGAGTCTTCCACACTGCCTAGCCAGAACGCAGGTTACTATTACCCATCAGCATCATTGGGCTTCACCTTCTCTGAAGTTGTAAAAGCACCATGGCTGAACTATGGTAAAGTACGTGTAAACTACGCTGAAGTAGGTAACAGTGCTCCGGCGCAGGCTTTGTATGATCCATATGATAAACCAACCGGTTTTGGTAGCACACCTATCTTCTCTGTTCCTGCTACAAAAAGGAACTCAGAGCTGAAACCAGAGCGTACAAAAGCATTTGAAACAGGTGCTGAAGTAGCATTGTTCGATAACCTGTTAACATTGGACGTAACTTACTATTCATCTAAATCAGTTGACCAGATCTTAAGACTCCCTGTTTCAAGAGCTACTGGTTACGATCAGATGTTTGTAAACGCTGGTACTATCTCTAACAAAGGTGTGGAAGTAAGTCTGGGTATTACACCAGTTAGACTGAAAGACTTCTCCTGGACATTGAACGCTAACTGGTCACTGAACAGAAGTAAAGTGCTGGATCTGCCACAGGGTGTTGACTTCATTCAGTTAGGTGCATTGCAGAGCGGTATTACTATCGGTCACGCAAGGAACCAGGCTTATGGCGCTATCCGTGGTAAAGACTTCGTATACGACAAGGCAACTGGTAAACCAATCGTAGAAGATCGTGAAGGTCAGGCAGTATTGCCAGGTTACTACCAGATCTCTGCTTCATCCAATGAAGTGATTGGTAACTTCACACCAGACTGGATCGGTGGTGTAACTAACACCCTTCGTTACAAAGGTCTGGCATTGAGCTTCCTGATTGATATCAAGAAAGGTGGCGATACTTACTCCCTCGACCAGGCATATGGCCAGTCAACTGGTATCTATGCTGAGAGTGTAAGACTGAATGATCAGGGTAAATCTATCAGAGACGACGTTGCACAGGGTGGTGGTATCATCTTCGACGGTGTAACACCTGATGGCAAACCTAATACACAGCGTGTACGTGTGAGTGGTACCCGTGGTCTGGGTGTGAATGGCTTCCCTAACAAAGCATTTATCTATGATGCAGGTTATGTAAAACTGCGTGAGGTGTCTCTGACTTACTCGCTGCCAGGTAGCCTGATCAACAATCTGAAAGCATTTAAAGGTATCGATATCAGCCTGCTGGGTCGTAACCTGTGGATTATCCACAAAAATGTTCCTTATGCTGATCCTGAAGAAAACCTCGCAGCAGGTAACATCCAGGGTTATCAGAGTGGTGTGTATCCTACTTACCGCAACTTTGGTTTTAACGTAAGATTCAGGTTCTAAAAAAAACGAAAAAACAACATGAAAAAGATATTTGCATATATATCAGCGCTGGTACTGGCCACTTCCTGTGCAGACCTGGACAGCCTGAATAATGATCCGAAAAAGGCGCTGGTAGTGCCTGGTGAGATGGTATTCTCTTCTGCTGAAAAGGCACTGTTTGATCTGATGGTTTCAAACAGTGTGAACCTGAACGTATTCAGATTGCTTTCCCAGCAACAATCTCAGGTAACCTATCTCGATGAGAGCCGTTATGACCTGGCTTCCCGTAACGTTCCACAGGCTTTCTGGCATTCCATGTACAGAGACGTACTGAAGGATCTGGAGCAGTCTAAGGTGCTGATCGAAGGCGTACCTGCTTTATCTGATATTGACCAGACTATCAAAGACAACAAGTTAGCCATTATAGACATCACCCAGGTTTACGCTTACTATGTACTCGTAACTGCTTTTGGTGATATTCCTTACACCAGCGCGTTCAATACGTCATCTCTGTCTCCGACCTATGATGATCAGAAAACAGTTTATCTGGACCTGCTGACGCGCCTGAAAGCTGACGTTGAGAAACTGAAAACTACTCAGGGTAGCTTTGGTACTCAGGACCTGGTATACGGTGGCGATGTTACCAAATGGATTAAATTTGGTAACTCCCTGAGACTGAAACTGGGTCTGAACGCACTGGATGAAACAACTACTGCTGCGGCAGCTACAACTGCTATCAACGAAGCAGCATCCAATGTAATCTCTTCCAACGCTGAAAACTTCCGTCTGCAGTACCTGCCAGCACAGCCAAACACTAACCCGATCTGGATTGATCTGGTACAGAGTAACCGTGCTGACTACGTACCTGCTAATACACTGGTAACACTAATGAACAACGTGAACGATCCAAGACGTGCTTTCTACTTCACAACAGTAGGTGGCGCATATGTGGGTGGCGTTTATGGTTCTGGTGCTGACTATGAGGCAACATCTCATATCAACTCAAAGATCACAGCAGCTGATTTTGAAGGACTCCTGCTGGATTATGCTGAAGTAGAGTTTGCGCTGGCCGAAGCTGCAGCCCGTGGAGGTCTGACAGTAACCGGTACTGCTGTTGAACACTACAATGCAGGTATCACTGCTTCCATCAGATACTGGGGTGGAACTGATGCACAGGTAGCTACTTACCTCGCTCAGCCAACCGTAGCTTATGCAACTGCTGCAGGTACCTGGCAACAAAAGATCGGTACACAGAAATATATTGCTCTGTATAACAGAGGTTACGACGCATGGACAGAATGGAGAAGACTGGATTATCCAATCTTCAACATTCCAACTGGCATGACCTATGCTAACATTCCGGTAAGACTGACTTACCCTGTAAGTGAGCAGAACCTGAACCAGTCTAACTACGAGAGCGCATCAAAAGCTATCGGTGGTGACTTACTGGCGACTAAACTGTTCTGGGATAAAAAATAACCCGGTACTGCTCTGGACAAGATTTAGAATTGATAACGGCGCCCTCCTCAATCCATGAGGAGGGTGCTTTTTTTTGTTAATGCCTGAACCCTGATTAGGTATTTTTGTTATAGCAGTAGAACCCCTTGTAAATCAATCAACAAAATAGAAGATTGGACTTGCTTGAAAATGTCAGTCTTTAAAACGGTAGCAAACGGATTTTCTCTGTGACTGTGATTCATTCATCGCACCATCCTGGTGTATAAATAAATCAGAACCGTTATGCAGAAACATTTACTGTGTTTGTTTTTTTCCCTTTGTTTTATGTCCGGGCTTTACGCACAACAGCGGGAAGTTACCGGTAAAGTTACAGGCAGCGATGGTGCCCCCATACCATTTGCAACTGTTCAGGTAAAGGGTACTACCAGAGGTACTACCGCCGACCAAAGTGGTAACTTCCGCGTGCAGGTAGATGGTAATGATGCCATCCTACAGTTCAGAAGCGTGGGATTTACGCTTAAAGAAATTACGGTTGGTGGAGAGTCAACCGTTAACGCCTCCCTTACCCCCGACAATAAAAATCTTCAGGAGGTAGTAGTTACCGGTATCGGTATCAAACGTGAAAAGAAAGCTTTGGGTTATGCCGTGCAGGATGTCAAAGGAGACGACCTGGTAAAAGCCAGTCAGGGCGATGCACTCAGAGCCATGTCAGGAAAAGTGGCCGGTATGCAGGTGATAGGTTCCGGAGGTACTCCCGGAGCTGCGACCTTTGTTAAACTGAGGGGCACGAACTCCCTGACCGGAAACAATCAGCCCCTCTTTGTAATAGATGGTATTCCGGTGGATAACTCACAGAACTACTCCGGCGATCCAGCTGATGCAGCCAACAACCTGCTGCAGGGTGCGACCAATACTAACCGTGGCGCAGATATCAATCCTGATGACATTGAAAGCATTGCAGTATTAAAGGGCCCTGCCGCAGCAGCAATTTATGGTATTGATGCCGCTAATGGTGCTATCATTATCACTACTAAAAAAGGAAAAGCTGGTAAAATATCCGTTGATTTCAGCACAGGCGTTTCATTTGACAGGGTGAACAGACTTCCCAAAATCCAGAAACAGTTTGTGAAGGGGTCTAACAATTTACTGGCACCTTTTACTTCCAGTAACAGGTATTCATGGGGGCCGAATGTTGACACCTTATATTGGAATGGTATCCCCAATGAGTATGATATTCATGGCGATATTGTCGGCGTTTCCAACCCTGCCAGAAAGGAAAAGTTTGTGCCGTATGATAATACAGGCGACTTCTGGAGAACCGGCGCAACGTTTAATAACTCCCTGGCATTTACCGGAGGTACAGAAGCAGCCACTTACCGTATGTCTGTTTCTCATAACTATCAGAACTCTATCGTACCACTTCAGTATAATCAGCGTACTGCTATAGCACTGGCAGGCCAGTTGAAGGTCTCTGATAAAGTAAGGGTGTCAGGTAATATGAACTTTAACGTCTCCAACGGTAGCATGCCACAGAATGGTAGTAACCTGTCAGGCATTATGCTGGGTCTGACCAGAACTCCTATTTCGTTTGACAACTCCAACGGAGGCCTGGATGCAGATGATCCGCGTACCTATCTATTCTCAAACGGCCTGCAGCGTTCTTACCGTAATGGTATATATGATAACCCTTACTGGACGATCAATAAAAATCCATATACCACAGCGGTGAACCGCTTGATCGGTAGTTTACAGTTTGACTGGGATTTCATAAAAGACTTTACGCTGACTTACCGTATAGGAACGGATGTGTACAGCGATAACCGTCATCAGTATTATGAGATACAGTCCGGTGCATTTAATGGTGGCCGCTTGTTTGACGACAGGTATACTTATAAGAGTGTAAACTCTGATGCGATTATTACCTGGGCGAAACAGTTGTCAAAAGACTTCCGCATGGATGTTAAAGTGGGTAACAACCTTTACTCCCGCAGGATGGACGAACTGTATGTACAAGGTGATGGCCTGACTTCTCCGGGTTACGACAACATCAGTAATGCCACCGTACAGAAGTCCTACAACTATGTTACGCCTTATAGAAGGATCTCTGGCTATTTTGATATCAACCTGGATCTGAAGTCCATGTTGTTCCTGGAGATTACCGGGCGTAATGACTGGAGTTCCAGTTTGCCACCTGAAGGCAATAGTTTCTTCTATCCATCCGCTAGCCTTGGATTTGTGTTTACAGAATTGGGTGGCATGAGAGACGGCTCAATACTTAATTTTGGTAAGATTAGGCTATCAGTCGCCCAGGTAGGTAAAGACCCTGGTCCGTTCCTGACCAAGTCATTTTCTGTACCAACTACTTATCCTGATGGTTATACTACAGGCGTGTCTTTCCCTTATGACGGAAAGGGTAGTTTCTCCTTAAATAACGTACTCGGTAACCCTGACCTGAAACCGGAGAAGACGCTTTCTTATGAAGCAGGGTTACAGTTACAGTTCCTGGACAACAGAATTGGCCTGGATGCGACCTTCTATCATACAAAAGGTAAAGACCTGCTGGTACGTTCTCCGATAGCAGGTTCCGCGGGTTACCAGTATGTAACGCTGAATGCGGCATCTATCCGCAACAACGGCCTGGAAATGACACTGAGCGCCAAGCCGATTACAGATAAAGCCTTTACCTGGGATCTGTTTGTGAATTATAGTATGAACCGTAGTAAAGTGCTGGCGCTTGCGCCTGGTATTAATCAGATTACTGTGAATGGATTTACCGGTACCGTAGTAGCACATCTGCCTAATGAACCGGCTGGAATTATCTATGCCTATGGCTGGCAGCGCGATGCGCAGGGCAGAATCGTGATCAGTGATAATAGTGGGGATTTTGGTTATCCCGTTGTATCTAATGTACAGACACGAGTAGGTAACCCCAATCCGGTATTTCTGATGGGGATTGGCAATACGCTGGCTTACAAAGGGTTCTCCCTTTACTTCCTCGTAGACTGGAAGCATAAAGGTGATCTCTGGAATGGTACCCGCGGTTCATTACAGGCGATGGGCACTTCTTATTATACCATTGACAGAGGAAAAATGCAGGTATTTGAAGGTGTGATGGGCCACCTGAATGACGCAGGTGAGGTAGTGCATAATGAAGGAGGAGCAGAAAAACCTGGTTCCGGTCCAACCAATACAACATCTGTACCGTTGGATGAAGCCTGGTATCTGGGTAATGGAGGCGGTTTTGGTGCGCAGACCGAGACATTCATTGATGATGCCTCCTTCGTAAAGCTACGTGAAGTGACTTTATCATATGATTTCCCTTCCGGTAAATTCCAGAATAGCAGATTTATAAAGGGCATTAACGTGAATTTATTTGCCCGCAATATCATCATATGGACACCGTACAGGGGTATAGATCCTGAAACAAGTCTTACGGGAGCTACCAATGCCCAGGGTATTGACTATTTCAATATGCCGGGTACCTCCAGCTATGGCCTGAACTTCAAGTTTAAATTCTAACCCTTTAAAACGAATGACCATGTTACGGATAAATAAATACATATTCCCTTTATTATTCCTGCTGGTAATATCGCAGGGCTGCCGGAAAGACTGGTTTTACAACGGCATTAACGATGACCCTTCACAGCTGAAGAATCCCACGGCATCTTCTTTATTGCCAGGTGTTATCCTGCAAAGCGCTTATACCTGGGGCGGCGACGCATCACGCTTCCCGGCTATTTTTATGCAGCAGGTGACAGGAGACGCTAACCAGTCTGCCAGCGCTAATATTTACAATATTACCCCCGATGATGTGGATAACATGTGGTATGCAGGTTTCTATGGATCGATTATGACCAATATAGATACATTGATAGCAGTAGCCACATCAGCGGGTCAGCTTCATTATGCAGCAGTAGGTAAGGTGCTGTTGGCAAATGACCTGGCCCAGGTGACAGATTTCTGGGGAGATGTGCCATTTACTGATGCATTCCAAGGTTTGGGTAATACACAGCCCCGGTATGATAACCAGCAGGCAATCTATGCCCGGTTGCACACTTTGTTGGATGAGGCCATTACCGAACTGGGTAAGGATGATGGTAGTGAGTTTCAGCCTAATAGCAATGACGACCTGTTATTTGAGGGCGATCTTGAGCTTTGGCTGAAGTTTGCACACGCCCTGAAAGCCAAATTATACCTCCATACAGTCAAAGTTGATGCAACATCACGGGAAAAAGCGCTTGCGCAGCTGGCAGATGGCTTTGAAGACGGAGAAGCAGCTTTTGTAAAGTTTGTAGGAAGCAGTGCTACCACTACCCAGGCACCCTGGTATCAGTTTAACACACAGCGTGCAGATATCATTTTTAGCGGTTACCTCAACGACCTGATGAGCGACGCAGGAGATCCAAGGTATGCTGTGTATTTCGATCCTGCTGACCCCAGCGCGCTGGGATCGCTATATGGCTCGCCCAACTCCCCGGTTTACTTCCTCTCCTATGATGAGCAGAAGTTTATTGAGGCAGAACTACAGTTCAGAGGAGGTAACACAACTGAAGCAGCAGCAGCCTACAATGAAGCAGTAAGGGCAAACCTGCAAAGGACAATAGGAGATGCCTCCTACCTGCCGAGTGTTGCAAAGACACCTGCC
The DNA here is from genome assembly GCF_019492185.1 of Chitinophaga rhizophila. Lineage (GTDB taxonomy): Bacteria > Bacteroidota > Bacteroidia > Chitinophagales > Chitinophagaceae > Chitinophaga > Chitinophaga rhizophila. The sequence goes on along the minus strand of NZ_JAICCF010000002.1, from coordinate 1,158,915 downwards.
AATATCACTTTGAGAGATATCATCGTACAGAAATATATTGCCCTGTTCCTGAGTCCGGAGGTATGGACTGACTGGCGCAGAACAGGCTTCCCGCAGCTGACAGCCCCTGACGGCAATGTTTTGGGAGGGGCCTTGCCACGCTCCTTGTTCTATCCGAGCAGTGAAGTAAGGTATAATACCAATACGCCTGCTAACACCAGGCTAACCCGCCGAGTATGGTGGGATGTACAATAACATAGACAGTACCCCTGTACCATCTTTAAAAAAGAGACCTTTCATTTTAAGGTCTCTTTTTTACATTTGTACCGCAAAAGAGAAAAAATTATGGAAAATCAGCAGGAAGAACAGAATCAGCTGAATATTGAGTTGAGCGAAGAAATAGCAGAAGGGGTATACGCCAATCTTGCCATTATTACTCATTCCAATGCGGAATTTGTAGTGGATTTCGTGAATGTAATGCCTGGACTACCAAAAGCAAAGGTGAAATCACGTATTATCCTGACTCCTCAGCATGCCAAACGTTTTATGAAAGCGATGGTGGACAATATCAAGAAGTATGAAGCTGTGCATGGTACTATCCAGGACCAGGATCCGGTGACCATGCCCTTGAATTTCGGCGGACCTACAGCACAGGCCTAATCATAATCATTGACCAAGCTGTAAGGAAACATACAGGAAACACGACTAAGTTAATCATGAGTCAGACATTCTCCTATCCGCATTTACGGGAATTTACAAGATCAGTTTTTATAAAAATGGGGTGCCCTCCTCAGGACGCTGAATTAGCCAGCGAGGTATTGCTATCTGCTGACCTGAGGGGTATTGACTCTCATGGCGTAGCCCGTCTAAGCGGTTATATCCGCCTGTGGGAAGCCGGCAGGATCAATGCTACGCCAAATATTCGCGTAGTGCATGAGACGCCCAGCACAGCTGTAGTAGATGGCGACGCCGGTCTGGGACTGGTGGTGGCACCATTTGCCATGAAAGTGGCCATAGAGAAGGCAGCAGCTGTAGGCAGCGGCTGGGTAAGCGTAAAGAACTCCAATCACTTTGGTATAGCTGGACAGCATGCGATGATGGCCCTTGAAAAGGATATGATCGGGATGGCCATGACAAATGCCAGTCCGCTGGTGGCACCGACATTTGCTACTGAGCGGATGCTGGGTACTAATCCTATCGCTGTAGCTATCCCGGCAAAAGAACAACCACCTTTCGTAGCTGACTTTGCTACAACGACGGCAGCAAACGGTAAACTGGAGATTCTTCAGCGTAAAAGCGAAGAAGCGCCGGTTGGTTGGATACAGGATAAAGACGGTCATTCCAGCACTAATCCTCATGAGCTGAAGTCAGGGGGCGCATTATTGCCACTGGGTGGCGATCGTGATCATGGCAGTCATAAGGGGTATTGTCTGGGTGCAATAGTAGACATATTCTCGGCTGTACTGTCAGGCGCCAATTATGGTCCCTGGGCACCGCCATTTGTAAGTTTCCTGCCATTGGCTCCTGATCCGGTAGGAGAGGGACTGGGGCATTTCCTGGGAGCGATGCGGGTAGACGCCTTCCGTCCGGCAGATGAATTTAAAGCGCATATGGATAAATGGATCAGCCGTTTCCGCGAAGCTACGCCGGTAGCAGGTGAGCAAGTGCTGATACCAGGCGATCCGGAACGTGAAATGGAGCAGGAGAGGAGAACATCCGGTATTCCGTTACTGGACCCTGTAGTGAAAGATCTGCGGGAAGTAGCAGGAAAATTTAAATTGGATTTTTAAAGTCGATATAAAGGCCCGAACTTGCGGCTTCTTAAGTTCAATCTTGTACCAGTCAAACATATAACAATTCAACAGTAATGAAGATCTTAAAATTTGGTGGCACTTCCGTAGGTAAACCGGAACGTATGCATGCCGTGGCCAGTCTGGTAACAGCCGATACCGCGCCCAAGATCGTGGTATTATCCGCATTATCCGGTACTACCAACGCATTGGTGGAAATCGGACAATCCCTTTCCGAGGGTAAGAAGGAACAGGCAAAAGGCCAGATAGACAAGCTGGAAGCACATTACAGGACTTTTTGCGAAGCCCTTGTCAAGCAGGACGCTGCACGTGCGAAGGCAACTGCTGTTGTTGACGAGCATTTCGAGTTCCTGAACATTATTCTTAAGATATCTTTCAACGAAGCGTTGAATAAAGATATACTCGCACAGGGTGAATTATTGTCAACCCGCCTGTTCAGCGTATATCTGGAGGAAGCAGGTGTTAAATCCGTACTGCTTTCTGCCCTGGATTTCATGAGCATCGATGAGTATGAGGAGCCTGAAATTCCAAAGATCAAGATCAAGCTGGGCAACCTGCTGGAAAAACATAAAGGGGACACCGTTTTCGTTACACAGGGTTACATCTGCCGTAACGCAAGAGGTGAGATCGATAACCTGAAACGTGGAGGTAGCGATTATTCTGCTTCTCTGATCGGTGCAGCTATCCAGGCAAGTGAAGTACAGATCTGGACAGATATCGACGGTATGCACAACAACGACCCAAGAGTTGTGAAAAAGACCTTCCCGATTGAGCAGCTGTCATTTGATGAAGCAGCAGAACTGGCTTATTTTGGCGCTAAGATCCTGCATCCGGCGTCTATCTGGCCTGCACAGCACTTCAATATTCCCGTAAAGCTGTTGAACACCATGCAGCCGGAAGCAAAAGGTACAATCATTACCGAATTGCCAAACGGCGACGGTGTAAAAGCTATTGCTGCTAAAGACGGTATCATTGCTATTAAGATCAAATCCAGCCGTATGCTGCTGGCTTACGGCTTCCTCCGTAAGATCTTTGAAGTATTCGAGAAATACCGTACGCCTATTGACATGATCACTACTTCCGAAGTAGCAGTGTCACTGACAATAGAAAATACCTCTAACCTGGATCAGCTGCTGAAGGAACTACAGCCATTTGGGTCTGTGGAACTGGATCATCACCAGACAATCGTTTCCATAGTAGGTAATGAAGTAGCAGCAACACCTTCTATCCTGAAGAAAATATTTGACGCGCTGAATGAAGTACCATTGCGTATGATCTCCTACGGAGGCAGCCGTCATAACATTTCTATCCTGGTAGGCGGACAGCACAAAGAGAAAACATTACAGCTGCTGAACAAAGGTCTGTTCAACCTGGCCTAAGCACAGTAATACGTATATAAAAGCAGAAAGGGTGTATCAGCTGATACACCCTTTCTGCTTTTATATACGCTGCTTGTCTTCAAAGTAGCCAATCTTGCGCATATAACTGATTTCTATAGTAAAGACACTATACTCCTCTGTCACCTTTCCCTGTAATATATAAAACCCGCCTTTCTGAAAGGGGTATTTACGAAGTATCTCCGGAAAGTGTACAGTATCAATGTAGTCGCCATTAGCATCCATAAAGGTGCCAAAGCTCATCGGAATGCCTTTGCTGGTATGAATACCTTTGGTGCATACCAGGTACCCCAATGTAGTAACTGTTTTACCTACATGTTGCCTGAAATCTGCTGCGGGTATATACTGGCTTTGGTCATGCTGCAGGATGGTGAAAGGAGAACATAGCGGAAAGCCTAACAGCGCAATTTCTTCAAAAGCATTTTCATGCGCTGTGTATGACAACATTGGCAGCTGACAATCCGGTAGTTCTTCATGAAACAGGGTTTGTGCATGTTCGGTCTGCGGAGCTTTCGCCCTCAGTAACAGACTGCTTTTCCACAATAACTCTTTCTTGGTATAGTTATCAAAATTAAACGCGCCTATCCTTATCAGGATGTCCAGTTGCTCTGGTGGTGGTGCAATACGTGTAGTGAAGTCTTCCAGGCTGGCATAAGGGCCGTACTGCCGGCGTTCTTCCAATACCTGTTCTATCCATTTGACTTCCAGCCCTTCTATGTGAATAAAACCAGTATATACAATATTACCAGCAATGCGGGTATAGTAGCTGCTGTTGTTCATGCAGGGAGCTTTGATTTCAGCCCCTGTTTTCTGTAGTTCCCGGAAATACAGTTCTCTGTTATAGAAACCACCGAAGTTGTTGATTACAGCTACCATAAATTCGGCCGGATAGTAAGTTTTCAGGAACAGGCTCTGGTAGCTTTCCACAGCAAAACTGGCAGAGTGTGCTTTTGAAAAGGAGAAGCCCGAGAAACTGGCTATTTGTCTCCAGAGTTCTGTTGTTACGTCATCCGGCCTGCCAAGCCTTTTACAATTGGCGAAGAACTGCTGTTCTATCTTCCGGAAATCTCCCTGACCACGGTATTTACCTGCCATCGCTCTGCGTAATATATCAGCATCTGCGAGGTCCATTTCCGCATATCTGCTCACAATCTTGATCACATCTTCCTGGTATACCATGATGCCGAAAGTTTCACTCAGCACTTCCTTAACAATTCCATGCAGGTATACTACCTTATGCTGATTACGATAGTTATGCACATATTGACGCATCATACCTGATTGAGCCACACCGGGACGGATTACCGAACTGGCAGCTACCAGTGTGAGGTAATCACGGCATTCCAGTTTTTGCAGCAGCTGACGCATGGCAGGGGATTCAATGTAAAAGCAGCCGATAGTATTTACATTTTGTAAGGCATGCCTAACACGTTCATCCCGCATGAAGGCTTTGACATTATGGATATCGATATCAACGCCCCTGTTCTCTTTGATGATACTGATAGCATCGCGTATGTGTCCAAGTCCCCGCTGACTAAGTATATCAAACTTGAATAATCCGATGGCTTCTGCCTGGTGCATATCCAGTTGTGCTGTACTGAATCCTTTGGGAGGAAGATAGGTACTGCAATGCTGGTGAATGGGAGCTTCACTGATCAGTATACCACCGGCATGAATACTCAGGTGATTAGGAAAGGCCTTGTTATCATTACACATTAATTTGCTGTAGCGAAGTATTGTTTGCTGGATACTATCTCCTGACAGATCAGGGGTGAATGGCGTATCCAGTATCTTGTCAATTTCGTGTTTGGGCAGGCCGTATACCTTACCCAGCTCGCGGATGGTCGCATTTTGCTGGAAGGTTGTCACTGTACCCAGAAGAGCAGTATAAGTCTCTCCATATTTCTTGAATACATAGTCAATGATCTCGTCCCGGTCTTTCCAGGAGAAGTCGATATCAAAGTCAGGCGGAGAGCTTCGATAAGGATTCAGGAACCGCTCAAAGTAGAGATTCAGTTCTATCGGGTCTACATCTGTTATTCTCAGGCAATATGCCAGAATAGAGTTAGCGCCGCTACCCCGTCCGACGTAGAAAAAGCCTCGTTCCTGTGCATAGCGTATAATATCCCAGGTGATAAGAAAATAGCCATTAAAATGCTGTCCCTGTACAACATTCAACTCCTTTTCTATACGCTCTTTTGCTTCTGCGTTGTCAGGACCATACCGTTGCAGCATGCCGTCATATGCGAGCTGGCGTAGCAGCGCATGGTCTTCTTCTTCGCTACAGGTAAAGTACTTTTTATTGCGGGGTGTCTTAAAGTTGAAGTTAATGTTGCAGGCGTCCATAATACGCACTGTATTGCTGATAATATCAGGGTATTGTTCAAAGCTGTCAAATAATTCACCGGGTGCCATGAATATTTCATCCTGACTTGCGGTAGTATGGTCCTGCAACTGACTGATAAGCAGGTTCTGATCTACTGCACGCAGAATCCGATGCAGCTGATAGTGATCTGCATCCTGAAACGTAACTGGTTGCAGGATCACCAATTTGTCTTTAAAGGCAGTGATATCTACACGAAACAGCTTATTTATTTCCCGTTTACGGAGACCTACCAGTTCGTGTGGATGAAGATCCTGCAGCGGAACGCTGTTCCAAGTATAAATAGCAAATACCCCTGGAAATGCAGGTGCACGATCGGGGAATGGTAACGCCTTATGTAAGTGATCTGAGAGGAATCTGTTGATGTGCAGCCAGCCATCCATATCGCGGGCGAGCAATACATATTTCAGGCTGTGTTCATTCCGGCACTCTAGTCCGATGATAGGCCGGATACCATTTTCCTGGCATTCTTTCACGAAATTCCAGGTATCCGAAGTGATATTGATGTTAGTAAGGGCAAGTGATGTAATACCAGATTCTTTTGCCATCTGCACCAGATCTTTTGTATCTATCGTGCCATAGCGCAGGCTGAAGAATGTTTTGCAATTAAGGTACATAAGCGTCGGTTTATCTCATTTTATTGTCCTTTTTTGCATGAGAACCAGCATTGGTACCCCGCATCAGGTATTGCCATCCGAAGCGGTTTTTAATATTATCTATCGCCTGGTAAAGGGATATCATCTCTTGTGTATCATCGAAGAGGCTGATCTGGTGATTACCATGTACAAGATGGCTGAATCGCACACCTATCAGGCGGATCAGTAGTCTGCGGTCATACAGCTTGCTGAACAGCTCTTTGACCTTTTCGAGCAGTACATGATCGCTGCTGGAGTAGGGGATAGTCATTTGTTTGGTGACGGTTTCAAAGTCGGAATAACGGATTTTGACGGTGACGCAACCGGTAAGTTTATCCTGCTGTCTCAGTTCAAAAGCAATCTTTTCTGTCATACGCACCAGTTCAGCATGAATAAATTGCATATCTATTGTATCGGTATGGAAGGTGTTTTCTGTGGAGATAGACTTCTGTTCATGGTAGGGTACAACTGGCGACTCATCGATACCATTTGCTTTATTCCACAGGGAAATACCGTTTTTACCCAGCCATGCTTCCAGGAGGGAAACAGGTATTTCACTGAGTGTTCTAACCGTTTCCACGCCTCTGCGGCGCAGCTGGCTGGCTGTTTCTTTGCCTACCATGGGGAGCTTTTCAACAGGCATTGGTGCCAGGAATGACTTCTCTTCTCCGAAGCAGATTTCCATTTGTCCATTAGGTTTGGCTTCGTTGGTCGCAACTTTGGAGATCATTTTATTGGAGGCAAGTCCGAAGGAAACGGGCAGATGTGTTTCTTTCATGATATGCTGACGTAGTTCAATGGTCCATTTCATGGAACCAAAGAATTTGTCCATACCGGTCAGGTCCAGGTAAAATTCGTCGATAGAGGACTTCTCATAGACTGGTGCTTTATCTGCAATGAGTCCGGTCACTTCTCTGGAGATCAGGCTGTACTTTTCCATATCTCCGCGTCTGATGATGGCGTGAGGGCAGAGTTTCAAGGCCATTTTCATGGGCATAGCGGAATGTATACCATAGCGGCGGGCTTCATAGCTGCATGCGGCTACTACACCGCGGTCGCTCATGCCACCTACGAGTAGGGGTTTGCCTTTAAGGCTATTATCGTCCCTGCATTCGACGGATACAAAGAAGCTGTCCATGTCAAAGTGAGCGATGGATCTGTGTTGCAAAGCAATCATACCATATAAGCTATCATAGCTACAAACTTACTAATTATTTTAGTCTATACTAATAAAATTAGTAAGTATAACCAATCAATAACAAATTGGTGGGGATAATGGTTATTAGTTGTATGCTCCACAAGCGGGTATGTTATTTGTCAACAATCTATCAAACAAAACACATTCTCATGAAAAAGCCTGATATTGGCCAGGAGCTGCTGTTATTGTTATTATTGCTACTGCCCATGATTTATCTGGGAATTATCTGGCCTTCCCTGCCGGACGTTATGCCGACTAACTTCAGTGTTAATGGTGTGGCGGATCGTGTTGGCAGCAAAAGTGACTTCCTTTTACTAATGACCTTTTTATTCCTCACCAATCTGTTGTTATACTTTCTATTCAGGTACATTCCGCATGTGGATGAGCCGGATGCAGATCCGAATGAGATGGTAATCTTTCATCGTAAGTATTATCAGATCAGGTTTATGATTCATATTTACCTGGCCATCTTTACTGCAGCCATCATCTTTATGGCAAGTCAGGGGCATCCGTTTGTAATAGAACGGTGGGTATTTACGGGTACGGGCTTACTCATCGGTGCAATCGGTCTTTTTTTGCGGCGGGTGGAGCCAAACTACTTCGTGGGGGTACGTACACCCTGGACATTAAAAAGTGAGGATATCTGGCGGGAAACGCATGCATTTGCAGGTAACCTGTGGGTGTGTACGGGTGCAGCTACTATTATAGCAGGTTTTTTCCTGCCGGTAGTGACAGGAACCTTCCTGCTGATATTTATAGGCGGTATACTGGCAGCATTGCCGTATATCTATTCTTACCGGTTATTTAATACTGATAAAGGATAACGCAGCTCACCAGTGGTCTACTAATATAAAAACGGAAGCCGGCTCCATTGATTTGGAGCCGGCTTCTATTTTTATAGCTTTTAATTGCCTGGGTAGTTTTAGTTAAAACCATCCCCTGCCAGCGCCTGCCGCAGTAAACGGCCACGGGATGCGTGAAGCCAGGAGGATCAGTGCAATTGCAAAGAATATCAGGGATGTCTTATGTCTCTGTGCATCAGATGTAGCTTTTTTCACCTTAGCACGGCCAATGTGAACCAGCGCGATGGCAATAATAGCGATCAGTGCATGTTCTACTGCAAAGTAACGCAGCAGGCCATCTTTCATTACAGCGCCGCCACTAGCCTGGAATGCCTTCATAGCCAGCGGACTAACAAAATACAGTACCAGACCCACCAGTAACTGGATATCCAGAGAAATCATAAAGAAAAGGCCAGCTTTTTTGTCAGTCGCAGTGTAAGCTGTATTGCCGCTTACGCCTTTCAACGCGCGAACGATTGCCCATATACCCGTGAGCACGATTGCCCATCTTAACAGGGAGTGAATAGTTAATAAGGTGTCATTCATAATATTGAGTTGGATTTTACCGGGCAAAAATAAGTCAAGGAGACCGGAATATATTTGGTTATTATAAAAATTATATGCTAATTTTGTTAGTAATGTACTAAATTATTTAGATTATGTCCATAGTATGCCGCAATTTGAAGTTTCTGCGTAAGCAGAAGGGCTGGACGCAGCAGGAATTTGCTGATAAATTAGGTATCAAACGTTCCCTGCTCGGCGCCTACGAAGAAGAACGCGCAGAACCCCGCACTGAAGTACTGGAACTGATCAGTGACATGTTCCGTATATCCATTGATGACTTACTACGTCGTGATGTAGGCTCCCAGAAAGAAAGCTTCCTGGAAAAGCGCAGGCAGCAGAAAATGGCTACCGACCGTCAGATGATTGAGTTTGTGCCTGTAAAGGCTGCGGCAGGTTACCTGGCTGGTTATAATGATGATGAATTTATTGAAGAACTGAACACCTTTACCCTCCCTATGATGGGTGCAGGCAGTTACCGGGCCTTCGAAATAGCGGGAGATTCTATGTTGCCAACCCCTTCCGGTTCTGTGATTGTTTGTCATAAAGTTGATGGTTGGGAAGAAATCCGTAATAACGAGGCTTATATCGTCGTGACCAATCGGGAGGGTATCGTTTACAAACGAATACTCAAGAATAACCGTAGCAAGAACAAGATCACCCTGGTGTCAGATAATCCGCAATATGAGCCTTATGCTGTAGGTATGGAGGAAGTACTGGAACTCTGGCAGTCTGACGCGGTAATTAGTAAGACAGGTCAACAGAGCCGTCTGAGCGTTAACCACCTTGCCGATATGGTCAGCCACCTGCAAGACCAGGTAAGTATGCTGAAGAAACGAATTAAAGATTGAGCAAGTTCACCGCTTGTTCGTCGCTTGGCCGTCGCTTGGCCGTCGCTTGGAGTAATCAAGTCCACGTCTAGTTCGCCGCTAGTTTGAGGCTAGTTCGCTTCGCCATCGCGGTCTATTTGAAGCTAGTTCACCTCTTGTTCGTCGCTTGGCCGTCGCTAGTTCGTCGCTTGGAGTAATCAAGTCCACGTCTAGTTCGCCGCTAGTTTAAGGCTAGTTCGTTTCGCCATCCCGGTTAATTTGAAGCTAGTTCACCGCTAGTTCGTCGCTTGGAGCAATCAAGTCCACGTCTAGTTCGTCGCTAGTTCGTCGCTTGGAGTAATCAAGTCCACGTCTAGTTCGTCGCTAGTTCGAGGCTAGTTCGTCCTGACTTCATCGCTTGTTCGTTCCAAACGGAAACCCCAGCAGCTTGTGAAATGATTCACTCAAAATATTAACAGCGCATGATCATTTGATTACAAATGGTCATGCGCTGTGTTATTTTATATAGACCTATATCAGGCCTTTATGCCAGCTATGAGGTGTATGCTTATGGCAGGATCTGCGAATACCCTGCTGAACGCATGTATATAACTTGGATAGGCGACAGCAATAATAGTGAAGCTGCTACATCATCAAACACTGCATTACATCAGTTATATTATCCCCATATTTCAGCGGCTGCTTTAAAGGTGTTACAATGTGCATTGACGATGTCACGTACGTGCGTTGAGTAACCACCTCCCATTGATACTGCACAAGGAATACCCTCCTTATATAAAGCGCTGAATACCATCTCATCCCGCTGACGGCACCCCCGAGGCGTAACTTTCAGCTTTCCATAACGGTCTGATTCCAGTATATCTACTCCTGCCAGGTAAAACACAATGTCGGGCTTTACTTTGCTAATCAGTTCAGGCAGGCACTCGCTTAGCGTTCCCAGGTAAGCATCATCATTCATACCGTCAGGCAGGGGTACATCCCAGTCTGATACTTCCTTGTGAAAGGGATAGTTATGCGCGCCGTGCATACTGAATGTATATACGGCAGGATTGCCGGCAAATAGTGCAGCAGTGCCATTACCCTGATGTACATCCAGGTCAATGATCAATACCTGTCTGACCAGTTGCTGGTGCAGCAGATAATTGGAGGCCATGGCAAAGTCGTTGAGCAGGCAGAAGCCTTCTCCGCGGTCGGCAAAGGCATGATGCGTGCCACCTGCCACGTTAAGCGCCACCCCATGCTCCATAGCATGTAAGGCGCAGTCGATACTACCCTGACCAATTACGATTTCACGTAATGTCAGCGCTTTCGATTGTGGTAGTCCGATGCGACGCTGTTCTTTGTCAGATAACGTCTGGTGTTGCAGTTGATGCCAGTAGCCTGCTGTATGTGTGAGCAGGATAGTAGCTTCGTCCATGGGAGCCGGTGCATGCAGCTGGCTATCCGTAATCACACCCTCCCGCAACAGCTGCGCAGGTATCAGTTCATATTTGACCATCGGAAAGCGGTGGCCTTCCGGAAGTGGATGTGCATATATGGGATCGTAGGCGACCAGCATTAGTTGACTTTTAAGACGCTATTTTCAGCAATAACAAACACTGCCTCATCAAGTGCAGGCTCGAGGGTTGCGAGGCCGGTAAAGCGCCCGAAAGCGGGCAATATGCTACAATGCTTTCCAAAGTAGAAGCAAGGCAGCCGAAGCCGTTGCCTGCCAGCTCCTGCTACTACTACGCCGGGATGCAGATGGCCTGAAAACGTATAACCTTGCGCATCAGATTCATCGCAGGGTTCATGCATAAAGTGAATATCACGGATGCAGAGTGTATCCGATACTTCAACATTCAATGACTCATATACCGCAGCAGGTAATATATCATGATTTCCCTTAACGAGTTTAAAGCGAATGTTGGCGAATTGCTGACGCCAGAGTTTAAAATAGGCTACGTCATTGTTCTCCCGGCTATGGAACATATCCCCGACAATGATGATCTGTAAAGGATTGTATATAGTAATCAGCACTTGCAGTCGATACAGGTCATTCTGCCCGATATTCGCCGGTACTGCAATTCCTGCTTTTCTGAAATGCGTCCCTTTTCCCAGGTGCAGATCAGAAACGATCAACGCCTGTTCTTCCTGCCAGAATATAGCCTTGTGCGGCGATAAATGCCAGGTCTGGTCCTGGTGTCTGTAAATCACTTCCTCCATATCTTCGGTAAAACTACATCATCCCCGCAAAACTAAAACTGGGGACGCATTTTTTTGATCCTGTCTTCCAGTTTTTCACTGGTCAGGTTTTCTCTCAAACTATCCACTTTTATAGGGAAACAGAAAGGTGTGAGGCTTTCTGGTGTGGTAATAATAATATCGCTGTTGTAAATACGGTCAAGGCTTTCCCGCAGACGTGCTTCCTCCATCTGATAGAAGAAGGCTTCGTTATATGCCTGCCGTAATAACAGGTTTTGCGGATCATAATCTTTAAAAACATTAAACAGCAAAGAGGCAGATGATTGCAGGTGTCTGTTTGCTTTATGTTTCCCGGGGTATCCCTGGAAAATTAATCCGGCAATCACTGCAATGTCCCTGAATTTCCTGCGAGCCATTTCGGTTGAATTAACGCTTGCCTGCAGGTCTGTGGTCAGATTATCCGGCGAAAACAAGTCATGAACATCACCTTCACTGACAGGTATCGGCTGGTCAGAAAGCAGCTCAAATCCGTAGTCATTCATGGCCATAGAAAAAGTGATGGGTTGCCGCTTACTGATCCGGTAGGCCAGCAGTGCAGCCATTACCTCATGTACCAGTCTGCCTTCAAATGGATAGACAAACATATGGTAACCATCACGGGTATTGATCATTTCGATCAGCAGTTCATTATCTTTTGGTATATGCGACAGTTCTTCCTGCAAGTCAAATAGCGGTTGCAAGATCTTGATTTCCGGCATGTCTGATTTACCCGAAAGCGCCTCGTTGTAGGTACGACGTAATACTTTACCCAGATTAGCCGAAAGAGGCAAACGTCCGCCCATCCAGCTAGGTACAATGGCTCGTTTGGCATTAGACTTCCGCACCAGCACTGTCATATCTTTGATCATGGCAAATTCCAGTGTACGGCCTCCCAGGCTGAAGGCATCGCCAGGCTGTAATCTGGCAATGAACCATTCTTCGATCATACCAATATAGCCTCCGCTGATGAACTTCACTTTCAGCATTGCATCGCTGACGATGGTACCGATATGTAAGCGGTGCCTCATAGCTAGCATACGGCTACGGCAAATGAAGAAATCGCCTTCACGTTCCAGCTTTCTGAACTCATCATAGCTGTATAGCGCGTCTCCGCCGGTACTGAGAAAAGAGAGCATCCATGCCCATTCATCTTCGGTAATATCGCGAAAGCAGAATGTACCTGTTACCTCTTCAAATATCTCAGCCGAATGAAACCCGTCAGAAATACCCAGTGTCATCAGGTATTGTATCAGTACATCAAAAGCGAGTACTATGGGAACGCGGCTTTCAATCAGCTGTTCATCCATTGCTGCCTTCAGTGCGGCCGCTTCTACCAGTTCCAGGCTGTGTGTAGGAAGAAACCATATCTTACTGGTAGCCCCCGGCTGGTGACCGCTTCGTCCTGCTCTTTGCAGGAAGCGCGCTACACCTTTCGGACTGCCCACCTGTATCACCGTATCCACAGGTCGGAAATCTACTCCCAGGTCAAGGCTTGACGTGCAGACCACTGCTTTCAGTACGCCCGTGTGCAGCGCTTCTTCTACCCACACACGCAATTCCATATCAATAGAGCCGTGATGCAAAGCGATTGCTCCGGCCAGTTCTGGACATTGCCTCAATATCTCCTGGTACCAGATCTCTGTCTGTGAGCGTACATTGGTAAATATCAATGTTGTCTGGCTACTCATAATGACCGGTAACGCCTTATAAAGCAGCTTGGTACCCAGGTGTCCTGCCCAGGGGAACTTCTCTATTTCATCAGGTAAAATGCTCTGTAACTCGATCTTTTTATCAATCTTGGCGCGCACAATAACAGCTTCCGGATCAGGCTGTCCGAGTAAGACGTCCAACGCTTCCTCCAGATTTCCGATAGTGGCTGATATACCCCAGACTTTTAATGGCGGACGACCCGCTTTTTTCGCCAGTCCACGTAATCTGCTAAGCCCAAGCTCTACCATTACCCCGCGTTTACTGCCCAGCAGTTCATGCCATTCATCTGCCACTACAGTGGTCAGGTTATTAAAGACCTTTGGATATTCTTTTTGTCCCATCAGCAGATGCAGACTCTCAGGTGTGATGATCAGGATCTCCGGCATCTGCTTCTTTTGCTGCTGCCGGGTGGATACGGGCGTATCTCCGCTGCGGATACCTACCTGCCAGGGCATATTAAGTTCCTGCAACACCTGGTCCATTGCACGGGAGATATCTTTGGCCAATGCTCTTAGCGGAGTGATCCAGAGCATGCGTAAGCCATTTTTCGTTTTTTGCTGATAATCTTCCGGGTGTTGATTGATCCAATCAATGACTACTGCCAGAAAGAGGGAGAAGGTTTTACCGTAACCGGTAGGAGCATTAACAAGGCCAGATTTACCTTGCAGGAAGTATTTCCAGGCGTCTTCCTGGAATTTAAAAGGCTTTCTGTCATTGGCAGCCAGCCATTCTGTTATCACCTGCCATCCACGCGCTTTGTTTTTCATTGGGTAATGAAATTAGGGAAAAAGAAGTAAAGTACGCACGTGTTTATTTGAATATGAATTTGGATAATCGATGCGCGTCACCCCCTCATCTCATCCAGCCTTACCACATCTTTCCCGACATGCAGTTGATGCATGATCCCGCATTTTAATGCATAATTATCTTTCTGATGACCTACGGGAAAGCTGAAACAAACCGGGTATTTGAATGCCTGTACTTTTTCCATTACGATATCATAAACAGTACGGCCAAATTCATCACCCGGATCATCGGGTTTGATGCGGTTAAATCCGCCAATGATCAGGCCTGACAGGTGATCCAGTTTATGAGCCCGTTGCAGGCTATTTAGCATGCGGTCAAGGCTATATAGGTATTCCCCGACTTCTTCCAGGAAGAGGATCTTTCCGATGGTATCTGGTTCTGAGTTGGTGCCCAGCACACTTTGTATCATAGAAAGGTTTCCGCCAACAAGTATGCCTTTAGCAATACCGGTACGATTCCGTGCGTCGGAGAAAGTAGTGTAATGGAGTTGTTGACCAATCAATGCGTCTCTGATGGATGAGATGGTTTGTTGCACAATGGGTTCAGCTTTACTGTAGTCATCGGGGAAGCTATTGCACATTTTTGAGTGCAGGGTAGCAATACCATACAGCCGGTTAATGTGACAATGTAATACCGTGATATCGCTAAAACCAATTAGCCATTTAGGACGTTGTATGAAACCGGAGAAGTCCAGCTGATCTACAATGCGTGCGCTTCCATAGCCGCCGCGCCCGCACATGATGGCTTTGATGGCAGGATCGTCCAGCATTGACTGCATGTCCTGTTGCCGCTCTGTGTCAGTGCCCCCGAAACTGAAGTCTGTTTTATTAACGGTTGTCCCTACACGTATGCTGAATCCCCAGCTTTCCATAAGCCTGATGGCAGGCTTAATCTCTTCGAGTGTAATGTGTCCGGCGGGACAGGTAATACCGATCACATCACCTGGTTTAAGGTAGGGAGGAATCAGCATTCTTTCTTCGGAAAGCGGGATGTTGGCAGCTGCCTGTTGTAAGCGTATAAGTGAGGGAAATGTAGTAAGGCCGGCTGTAGTAGCCAGTGCTGACAGGAAGTGTTTGCGATTCATACCAGTAAAATAAGCATTATTCAGATAAGTGATATGGCCTGTTTTTTGTCCGACTTCGTACAAAATCAGTACAATGAAACACCTTTACCTGATTGTCATGTTATGCTGGATTACGACGTTGCCGGCATGGGCACAGAATGCCTGGAGGATTGAACCGGGAGAATCAATTGGTAATACCAAACTGGGAATGACTGTTGATGCTATCGCGCAGGAGCTGGGTAGTGCAGATGGGGGAGATGCTGCAATGGGAAAAGCCTGGAGCTTCTGGTATAGTCGTCATCAGGATAAAAGCCTGGATTCTTCAAGGTTCCTTGCCATATATGCCGTAAGAGAGGAAACAAATGGGACGGAGGCGATGGTAGTGAAACAGGTACGTGTGAATACGCCATCCTTTACAACAGCCAGAGGGTTGAAGGTGGGTAGTGCTTATATTGAGATCAAAAAGTTGCATCCTGCTATTAAGGTGGTAGCCCAATATGAAGACAGGGTAAGAGGAAAGAAGATCACCGTGTACGATGTGCGGAGTGCAGGTATTGCTTTTGAGATGACGACAGAGAAAGGTCGCAGAGAGGTGTGTTCTGCCATCACCGTACACCCCAGGGGAGAAAATGTGAATGCATATATTCTCTTCCCCGGGTATGAAGGCCTCAGAAAATTATAATCTGATTAATATACAACCCTGTGGGTGGCTTTAATAACAGACATCACAAATACACTTTCCATATGACGGATGTTATCCAGCTCGCCTAGTTTGTTTACGTTAAACTCGTGATAGGCGAGCATGTCTTTCACCTGCACTTTCAGCATAAAGTCAAACTGACCTGAAATATTCAGGCATTCCATTACTTCAGGGAATGATGTGATCTCTTTTATAAATTTAGTACCTGCTTTCTTGCCATGTTCCTTCAGGGAAATATAGCAGAGTACAGTCAGTGCTTTATCGATCTTGCTGGGATCAACAATAGCAGCATACTGCCTGATCACCCCTGCCTGCTCCATTTTGCGTATACGCTCATATACAGGCGTTGCACTCAGATTTAGCTTCGCTGCCAGGTCACGGATGGTCATCTTTGCATCTTCTTCCAACAATTGCAGGATCGCTATGTCCTTTTCATCGAGAGCAATGTTGTCGGCTGCATTATCTTTTTTGGTATTGCCCAGGTTGTTCATATCAGTATAGAATAATGTTCCAAATCAAATGCGAAAATAAGTACAATATACTAATTTGATTCAATAATCCTTTTCTTTTTCTCATTGTTTGTGCATTTGCAATAATTGCTGCAAATCTTCGAGCGTATTGATCTCAGCAAGGGGTTTGTCTTTACGCCAGCGTAGAATACGTGGAAAACGCAGCGCTACACCTGATTTATGTCGGTTGGAAGCAGCAATACCTTCAAATCCGATTTCAAATACCAGTTCTGGTTTGACTGTCCTTACCGGACCAAATTTCTCTATCGAGTTACGCTTTACCCAGTTGTCCACTTCATTAATTTCTTTATCTGTCAGTCCGGAATAAGCCTTTGTAAAAGACACCAGCTGCTCTCCGTCTCTGACTGCGAAAGTGTAATCAGTATACAGGTTAGAGCGCCGGCCATGTCCTTTTTGGGCATATATCATAACGGCATCAATGGTCAGCGGATCAATTTTCCATTTCCACCAGTCTCCCCTTTTACGGCCTACCTGATAGGTAGAGTCCAGTTTTTTCAGCATCAGTCCTTCGCTACCTTTTTCCCTTGCCTGTAAACGGAAGGCGGCAAGGTCATCCCAACTATGAAAAGTGATGGCAGGAGAAAGGCGGAGGGTAGGATGATTGATCTGTTCCACTAACTGCTCCAAAAGTACGCGGCGTTCCTGCAATGCAGTTGTTCGCAGGTCTTGTCCATTCCATTCCAATAGGTCATAGCTAAGGAATGCAACTGGCGCTTCCTGTAACTGTTTGCGGGTAACATTCTTTCTCCCGATGCGTGTCTGCAGGGTCTGAAAGGGCAGAGGGAATCCATCTGCGAATGTTAATATCTCTCCATCCAGCACAGTACCCTCGGGTAAAAGGTCGAGTAATGGCTGGTATTCGGGAAACTTCTCGGTGATGAGTTCTTCTCCGCGTGACCAGACAAATAGTTGTCCGTTACGTTTGATGATTTGTCCGCGGATGCCATCCCATTTCCATTCTGCCTGCCATTGTTCCGGTACGCCCAGTACTGAAGGATCTGTTTCGAGGGCATAAGCCAGGTAGAAAGGGAAGGGTTTGGAGGCGTCAGCTTCTGTGATATTTTCATTAAGCAGGGCTTCAATGGTAGTTTGCTGCGGGTCCCAATTACCGCTGATCATGTGAGAGATGGTAGCGGCTGGAATATCATAAGTAGCTGCCAGCGCATTGACCATCATTTTCTGGGATACGCCTATGCGGAATCCGCCTGTAATGAGTTTATTGAATACAAACCGTTCACTGGTATCCAGTTCTTCCCACGCATTGAGTATGAAGGTCTGTTTGGTCGCTTCGTCTGCTTTTTCCAGCTGTATCAGCTGGTTAATCCAGTAATGAAGAGGATGAACAGAGATATTTTTACCCGGCGGCAGTAACAGGGCAATTGTCTCGCCCAGGTCGCCTACGGTATGGTAACATTCTTCATACAACCAGGCAGGCAATCCGGTCATCTGCAGGCACCAGGTACTTAACTGGGTGGCATTGACAGTACGTTTAGGCCGGCGGCCGGTGAACAGTGCCAGCACCCACAATCTATCTGTAGGATCGGCGGTGGCCATATACCGGCTTAACGCATCCAGTTTCTCGTTGGTTTTTGTACTGGCGCTCAGTATTCTGATCAATGCTGCAAATTCTTTCATAACCTGGTATATTTATGACTCGCTGGTAGCGGTTTCCGATAAATTGAGTTCTTCGTCGGTATCTCCGTATTCTGTTTTTACTTCCTGTGCAGGGATACCGTTTTCTGTCAGGTAACGGGCGAATACACTACTGAAGCCATGGGTAGTATACACTTTCTCTGCGCCTGTTGCCTTCACCGCCTGGAGTAGTCCGGCCCAGTCTGCATGGTCTGACAGCACAAATCCTGCGTCTGCATTCCTCCGGCGCATGTTTCCACGTACCTGCATCCATCCGCTGCATACGCCAAGGGCGTAAGGATTAAAGCGGCGCATCCAAGAGGTATCCGCAGCTGACGGCGGACCGATTATCAGGTTGTTCTTATAGGCAGATGCCGGCGTATCCGGCGTGATGCGATGTATTTCCGGCAGGTCCCAGCCTTTCTCCCGCAGTAGCTGGTGGGGAATATATATGGCCCCATGGGCCCAGATCTGGTCTGTTACCCCCTTCAGATTGTATAATAACCTTTGGGCTTTACCCAGACTGTACCCCAGTAATACACTGTTTTTTCCGGCGGCCTGGTTATCCTGTATCCATTGCCTGATACCACTGAAAATCATTGCCTGCGGCTGCCAGTTGTATATGGGTAATCCGAAAGTACATTCGGTGATAAATGTCTGACAGGGCACTGGCTCAAACTGTCCGGAGATACCGTCATTTTCCACCTTATAATCACCGCTGAACACCCATATATCACTGCCTTGCTGTACACGTACCTGTGCAGATCCGATGATATGACCGGCAGGATGCAGGGATATAGTGACGCCCTTGTAACGGATCGTTTCACCAAAAGCTACACCTTGTACGCTGATATCCTGCCCTAATCTGAGCTGTAAAAGTGCTACACTATCGTGGTGACAGAGATAATGTTTGCTGCCATACCGGGCATGATCTGAATGCGCATGGGTGATGATTGCCCGCTCTACAGGCCGCCAGGGATCGATATAGAAGTCGCCGGCAGGACAGTAGATGCCTTTGTCTGTGAATTGGAGTAACATAGGAGTTAAAGAGCAATTTTCATGCAAACTGAAAAACAGGCATTTAGGAAGGAGGAGTGAAGAATCAGGAAAGACGAACCGGTGTATAACGAAGGTAGTGTGGGGTAGGGTAAATAAAAAAAGTGCGCCTCTTCGGGGCGCACTTTCTTCAATATGATTGAACGGTACTTACTGGAAATTCATCCGCACGTCAGCACTGTCATTTTTCTGAATAATGTTGATGTTTTTGTTCTCAAAATAGTCAGGGATGTTATTACCTTCTTTCAGGTATACCGGCTGATAGTTTAAGTTGTTGAACACCTTTTTGGAAGGATCATTGATACTACCGTTGAAATATACACCATTGTCAGTCAACTGTTTTACGAAGTACCAGGTCAGCTCAAATCCTTTGAACGCCATGTCTGACGGACGGGATTTGTAGATGCGTTTGAAGTAATCGGTAATATAGCGGCTGTAGGCATCCGTTTTATCGTTGAAATACGGAGAGGTGTAGTAGATCTGCAGGTCTTTAAATTCAGGCTCTTTAAACTTCATGATATCCCAGGTAGGCATACCATAGATCTGAATCGGATAGTTTGCACTCTGTGTGCTGAGTTTACGCAGGATGGCTTTTGCATTGGTTTCATCCAGGGCGGTAACAACACAGAGGTTAGGACGATCGGTGAGCAGGTATTGAGACAGTTCTCCGTCGGTCATAGCGTCACTCCAGATCACTTCTCTGATGCGTGATTTCTTGTTGTTCTGCATTTTGTCATAGTCGGCTTTGAAATCAGCAGCGATGCGTTTTTCAAAGGAGCCATTACGATGGAACAGCAGGATGTTTTTATTGGCAAATGTCTCCTGCAGGTAGCGGTGTAATACTTCTCCGTGTGTTCTGAGCATGCTATTGGTGATCAGCAGAAACGGATTTTCGGTTACGCCGCCATCGTTAGGATAGGTAGCAGATACCAGGTTAATTTGCTTGTCTTTGGCAATATTGCTCAGTTCCTGGATTTCAGGAGAGCTTACCGCAGCAATAATCAGGTCTGTATTGTCGAATGCCTTGTTTTTAGTCAGGGATTCGATGCTGTGCGCCCTGGATTTGCTGTCGTAAACGAACACATTGAGTTTCACACCCTGTTGTTGCAGGCTATCCAGCGCAAGCTGTGCACCTTCGTAGAAATCAAGTCCTGACAGTACATAGCGTGGCAGTGTACGGCCTGGTATTTCAGTGCCATTGGTGAATACGGAATCAAGATAGAGGGGGGCGAAGAGTGCAATGTTATACACATCTTTCTTTACTTCACGGCCGAATGCAGCTACGTTGAAAGGAGCTGATTTTTCTTCCTTCTTTTTCTCTTCCTTCTTCTTCTCTTCCTCTTTAGGTTTTGTGACAGTTGTTGGCGGGGCAGTAGGGCTGCTGGTGCTTCCTTTAAACAGCGAGCAGGCAGACAGCAGCATGGTCAGTGCACAGGCAGTGACCATCATACTGCATATTTTGGATTTACTCATAGCGATCATTAATTACAAAAATCGTTCCTATAGACTGAATAAGAAACGCTTAACGCTAAGACCAACATGTGTAAGTGTCTCAGCATTAAGCGTTTCTTCAGTTCAGTGTGTAGGATTTATTCCCATTCGATAGTAGCCGGTGGTTTGGAACTGATATCGTATACCACACGGTTAATTCCTTTCACTTTATTGATAATATCGTTAGACATTTTTGCCAGGAACTCATATGGCAGATGTGCCCAGTCAGCGGTCATACCGTCAACGGAAGTTACAGCGCGCAGTGCTACTGTAAATTCATAGGTTCTTTCATCTCCCATTACCCCAACGCTTTGTACCGGTAACAGGATAGTACCTGCCTGCCATACTTTATCGTAGAGTTCTGCTTCACGGAGTCCGTCGATATATACGGCATCTGCTTCCTGCAGCATGGCTACTTTCTCAGGTGTAATTTCACCCAGGATACGGATAGCCAGACCAGGACCCGGGAAAGGATGGCGACCTAAGAATATCTCGCTGATACCGATCTCGCGGCCTACGCGTCTTACTTCATCTTTGAAGAGGAAGCGCAGTGGCTCAACCAGTCCCATATTCATTTTCTCCGGCAAGCCACCCACGTTGTGGTGAGACTTGATAGTAACGGAAGGGCCATTTACAGAAACAGATTCGATCACATCAGGATAGATAGTACCCTGACCCAGGAAGGAGATGTCTTGCAGCTGGGTAGCTTCCTGCTGGAATACTTCGATGAACAGGCGACCGATGATTTTACGTTTTTTCTCTGGATCGCTGACGCCTTTCAGTTCTCCATAGAAGAGATCTTTTGCGTTTACGCCCTTGACGTTCAGACCCATATGTTTATAGGAATCCAATACGGTCTCAAATTCGTTCTTACGGAGCAGGCCATTGTCAACAAATACGCAATAAAGATTGCTACCTATTGCTTTATGTATCAGTTCGGCTGCTACGGTAGAGTCAACACCGCCGCTCAATGCCATCACCACTTTCTTGTCTCCTACCTGTGCTTTGATCTTTTCGATCGTTTCCTGTACAAATGCTGCCGGTGTCCAGTCCTGTGTACATCCGCAGATGTGTACCAGGAAGTTGCGGAGCAACTGTTTACCTTCCAAGGAGTGAGTAACTTCCGGGTGGAACTGCAAGCCCATGATAGGGTGTTTGGCAACCGTTTCGGATTTGAATGCTGCAACCGGAATGTGGTCGGTATGAGCAATAATTTCAAAACCCTCTGGCATCTTAACGATGGTATCAGAATGGCTCATCCATACCTGGCTACGGGAAGAGATATCATACAGGAGCTTATCTTCCTTGCTTTTATGTTCCATGAAAGCACGGCCATACTCGCGGATGGAGCTCTTTGCTACCTCGCCGCCAAACACTTTGGCTGTTAGCTGTGCACCATAGCATACTCCCAGGACAGGAACTTTCGCCGCCATAGCAGCTATGTCAACAGTCGGAGCACCGGCATCGTTCACGGAAAACGGACTACCGGAAAGAATAATGCCTTTTACCGTATCATCCCACTGGATCGGAGCGAGACAAGGCTTGATTTCACAATAAATGTTCAACTCCCTGATACTGCGGGCTATCAGCTGCGTATATTGGGAACCAAAGTCGAGTATTAATATCTTTTCTGTCATGGTGGTGCAAAGATAACGGCCAAATACGAAATCCCAAGTTTGAAAATGCAATAGCTGTAACTGTTTGTTCTTATATTCGTGTAACACATGTGTATTAATCGCCATTTTAAAACTCAACAAAATATCAACCACATGAAAAGAATCGTCTATGGTTCGGCTGTAGCCCTGTTGCTGGTAACCCTATACAGTTGCGGCGGACGCCGTGTTAAAGGCAGCGGCAACGTATCTACGGAAACGCGTTCTCTCGGAAATTATCATAAAGTTGTGCTCAAAGGCAGTATGGACATTGAATTTACCCAGGGGCCTGCCCAGGAGGCCGTGATTGAAGCCGATGACAATCTCTTAAAGTATATTCAGCTGCAAGTGCATGATGATGAACTGGTTGTAGATCTGAAAGATCATGTTTCTGTAAGATCCAGCGACGGAATCAAAATTAAACTGACGGCTCCGGATGTTTACCAGTTATCTCTTGCTGGTAGCGGTAATATAAAAGTGACAAATGCGCTTGAAAATGACGAGCCTGTAAGATTTAAGCTGGCTGGTTCCGGTAATCTTGAAGGCGCAGTTAACAGTCCGAAGGTAATTGCCTCTTCTGCCGGGGCCGGTGATATCAAATTAGCCGGTGAAACTAAAGACCTGGAGGTTAGTATGGCAGGTAGCGGTAACTTCGATGGCGGAGAGCTGCATACAGAAAATACAAAAGTGACTATTGCCGGTAGCGGTAATGCAGACGTACATGCCAGTGTGAAGCTGAATGCGAAAATTGTGGGATCGGGCGATGTGAGTTACAAGGGTAGTCCGGAAGTATCTTCCAGTATTGCCGGTTCAGGGTCTGTACACAAAAACTAGTAAACAGTCAGGAATCGGGTATCAGCAATCGGGTATTGACCATGATCATTTCCGGTATACAATTACTCCCGGAGGCTGAAACTTGATTCCTGATGTATGAAAAAAGCTGTTTTTATGGAGAAACCAACAATAAGTCCAAAGGATCTGGCCCGACAGCTGCGGCAGCCGCAGGGAGAGGATGGTCTGCGGATAGGTCAGGCAATGAATAAGTCTAATGCCGCAATATATGACATGGTACTTGACTTTCTGGGGTTAAAGCCACGAGACAGGGTACTGGAAATAGGGTTCGGAAATGGTCACTTTATTCCGGCGCTGTTTCAGAAGCAAGCAGGCATTCAGTATACAGGGCTAGATATATCGGACATTATGGTAGAAGAGGCGCGTAAGGAAAACAGTGCGCGGGTAGCTGACGGCAGTGTACAGCTGCATCTTGGTAAAACAGAGGAGATGACCTTTGCAGCAGGCGCTTTCACAAAAGTATTTGCTGCCAATGTGCTATACTTCTGGGACAAACCGGATGTTGCTTTAAGTGCTATCCACCAGGTGCTGGAGAAAGGAGGGGAACTGATACTGGCTATCAGGTCGGCAGAATCAATGCGGCAGTTACCGTTCAGTGAACATGGCTTTACATTATATGATGTGGAGGCTGCGGAAGCATTATTGGAGAAAAATAGTTTTGCAGTCGCTGAAGTCATAACAGCAGTAGAAGACGTAAAAACCCCACAGGGCGGAGGTTCTACCGTGCAGTTAGAAAATATTTGTTTACGCGGAATCAAAATTTAAGCTCTCTTTAACACTTAAGTGCAAATACAAACATCATCTTTGTACCTGTTTAACAACTTATTAAGTCCTTTGGCCACGGTATTGCTGTAAACAATTTGCAGAGGATATGGCAGTACCTGGCTAAGGCACAAGAGATGCCTGACTGGAGTATATTCAAGATTTTTCATATTTACAGCGCCTGCCGCAGAGTGTTCACACATTCCGGCAGGCGTTTTATTTTTGTACGCCGGTAACCGGATGTTCTGGTGTCTGGAAAGCTGAATATCTGCACGCTACGAAGCCAAGCAGGTAGGAACGATCACTATTCATATAACAAAAAAATATCTTTTACCTACAGTTGTTTTTCGTAAGTTTACGGCTTCAATTGTTGAACCTCCTATTCCTTTTATGACTGAACGACCTAAGATCCTGGTTGTATATTATTCGCAAACAGGACAATTAAAGAGAATCGTCGATACGGTATTAGGCCCTTTACAGGACAAGGCAACTATCGTATACGAAGAACTGAAACCAGTGCAGCCATTTGTGTTCCCATGGAAAAAGCAGGTTTTTTACGATACAATGCCCGAAACGGTGTTAGGTCGTCCCAGAGCAATTGCTCCGCTGAAAGTGAATCCTGATGAGCACTTTGATCTTGTTATCCTTGCTTATCAACCCTGGTTCCTATCCCCATCCCAGCCAACGGCTGCTTTCTTACAAAGTGAATCAGCAGCGCGGCTGCTGAAAGGAAAGCCTGTCATCACCCTGATGGGTTGCCGTAATATGTGGCTGAATGCGCAGGAACGGGTTAAGGAATACCTGCAACGGGCAGGCGCTCACCTGGTAGGCAACATCGTATTGGTTGATAAATCGCCTAACTTGGTGGCACTGATCACCGTATTGAGGTGGCAGTTTAAAGGAAAGAAAGAAGCTACTGTCCTGTTACCGCCTGCCGGCGTACAGGAGAAAGATATTCAGGAATCTGTGCGTTTTGCCGCGCCGATTGCCAAAGTACTGCAGGACAGACAATGGGATGCCCTGCAACCACAGCTGATAGAACTAGGCGCTGTCGATCTGTTGCCTAACCTTATACTACTGGAAGACAGAGGCATCAGGGCATTCCGCTACTGGTCAAAATTCATTAGTGCAAAAGGTGGCCCGGGTGCCCCTGAACGTCAGGGCCGGGTAAGTATGTACAGAGGGTTGCTGCTGATCGGAATTTTTGTCCTGTCACCGCTTGCCAAGATAACATCTGTACTGAAACTCGCGTTAAATAAACGTAAGCTGCTGGAAGAAGTTAAGTACTATAAAGGAATACACCTTCGCTAAGCTGTAAAAGGTGGGTCATGGAATATTTCTCATACCATTCATTATAGGGGACAACCACTCAAACGACCGTTTTACGGTTATATCCGTAGAGTATTCTATATTTACGGGCGTTTGTGTGTGCTAAAAGGCATTGACAAGGGGCAAACCGGACAATACACCAGCAACAAGAAAACATAAAGGACTAATAATCAATAGCCAGTCTTTAATAGAGGATAGGCATCAACTTATAACAAACAGGAATCTATTTCAAATGAAGGAAGTTTATATTACAAGGCTATCTAAGTTTTTGCCGAATGAGCCTGTAGGAAATGACGAGATGGAAAGCATTCTGGGATTGGTAGACGGAAAGCCTTCCCGTGCAAGATTGAGAATTTTGGGAAATAATAAGATCAAAACCCGTTATTATTCTCTGGATAAGGATGGAAAATCTACTCACTCGAATGCTGAAATGACAGCCACAGCTGTAAACAATCTCTTTGACGATAAATTCCCCCTCAGTCAGCTGCAACTGCTGGCTTGTGGAACCACTTCTCCTGATCAGATGCTGCCTAACCATGCTGCCATGGTACATGGCCTGCTGAAATGCCAGCCGGTAGAACTGATCGCGGCAACAGGTGCATGCGCCGCAGGTATGCAGGCATTCAAATATGCCTGGATGTCTATCAAGTGCGGTAACACCCGTAACGCTGTCAGCTCAGGTTCTGAAAAGTTCTCCAGCTGGATGCTGGCTGAAAAGTTTGAGCCTGAAACTGAAAACCTGAAGCAACTGGAAGATAATCCAATCATTGCCTTTGAAAAAGACTTCCTTCGCTGGATGCTCTCCGATGGTGCCAGTGCCGCCCTTTTCCAGGATAAGCCTAATGAAGAAGGACTGTCCCTGCGTGTAGACTGGGTGGAAATAGCATCCTATGCACACGAACTGGAAACCTGTATGTATGCAGGCTCCATCAAAAATGAAGACGGCAGCACCAAAGGCTGGATCGATATGACACCGGATGAATGGGCGCAGCACAGCGTGTTCTCCTTCAAACAAGATACCCGCCTGCTGGGTAAAAACATTGTTCCTTCCGGTGCGAAAATGTGGAAAGAACTGGTAGAACGTTACAATATAGACCTGGATAAGCTGGATTATTTCCTGCCTCACCTGTCTTCAGAATTTTTCCGCTTTAAGATAGATGAAGAGATCACCCGCCTGGGTGTACCTATCCCTCAGGAGAAATGGTTTACCAACCTGACCAAGGTAGGTAACGTAGGTACTGCATCTCCCTACCTTATGCTGGAAGAACTGCTGAATAATGATATGCTCAAAAAAGGGCAGACTATCGTGATGATGGTACCGGAAAGTGCCAGGTTCTCCTATGCATATGCACATATCACTGTTGTATAATAAATACTGAAATTAGGAATCAGGAATTAGGAATCAGGAATTGATCGGGCAAGTCCCTACTTCAACTAAATAACTTTTCGTTTTATCCGTCAGTGTTCGGGTGATGAACACTAAAAGTTATGGCAGACCAACTCAATTCTTCATTTCTAATACCTGGTTCCTATTTTTTTTAATAGTTATATATGAAGAAAGACGACGTACCCCAGGATGGTAATAACATGCACGACGGACAGTTCCGTCAGCTGTTCTATGCTACTGACAACACAGGTCAGTACGTGCAGGTCAACAGCGTAGGCTGGGAACCTGAAAATGTAGCGATGCAACAGGCATGGGAGGAAATCAATGCACGTGTGGAAAAAGCCCGTGCACAGGTAGTCGCCGGTGAAATAAGCCCTGTAGCATATTACATGGAAAAGAACATCATGGACCTGCCCCTGCTGGCAAGTTATGTAGGGAAATTCCAATGGCAGGTGAAACGCCATATGAAAACATCCGTATTTAACAGGCTGAGTGATAAAATGTTGCGACGCTATGCGGCAGCATTTAAGATTACGGTACAGGAATTGAAAAATATTAAATAAGCAGTTTCCGGTTATCGCCGGACTATCAATAAATTATTATCCAAAATGGACGAGGTTCTGGAAGTTATGAGTGATACACAGTTTCACCATGTGCAGACGGCTCACTGCGAAAGTGGGGTTATCTCCAATATATTCCGTCATTACGGATTGCAGATCAGTGAACCAATGGCTTTTGGTATAGGTGCCGGTATATTCTTTGGTCACCTGCCCTTCGTAAAGGTGAACGGAGTACCAGGTACCACCTATCGTGTGGTGCCAGGCGCTATCTTCAAAAGAGTAGCCAAACGCCTGGGGGTGAAAATAGCGTCACAGTCATTTTCCAGTCCGGAGAAAGGTATGCAGGCATTGGACCGGGTACTGGAACAAGGCAGGCCAGTAGGGTTGCTGTCCAGTGTATATTACCTGCCTTACTTCCCGCCGGCATACCGGTTCCATTTTAATGCCCACAACCTCGTAGCGTATGGAAAGGATGGGGATAACTATCTGATCAGCGATCCCATTATGGAGCAGGTAACAGAGATAGATCCGAAAAGCCTGGCAGAAGCCCGTTTCGCTAAAGGCTTTCCCGCTCCTAAAGGCAAGATGTACTATCCGGTAGAAATGCCCAAAACAATCTCCCTCGAGCAACCTATCCGCGACGGTATCAAACAGGCATGCAGCGATATGCTCAATATTCCGCTGCCCATGTTTGGTGTGAAAGGAATCCGTTTCCTGGCCAAACGCTTAAAGCACTATCCAGAGAAAGTTGGAGACAGAAAAGCAGTCCTATACCTAGGTAATATTATCCGCATGCAGGAAGAAATCGGTACCGGTGGAGCCGGCTTCCGCTTCATGTATGCCGCCTTCCTCCAGGAAGCTGCAGGTATCCTCAAAAGAGATGAACTGTCTGCACTTTCCGCTGAACTGACCAGTATCGGAGATACCTGGCGCAACTTTGCCTTCAATGCCGGCAGAGTATGTAAAAGCAGAACGGCAAACAACATATCTTACGCAGAACTCAGCGAAATGCTGATGCAATGCGCTGCCGAGGAAGAAGTACTATTCCGGAAATTGTCGAAAGTGAAATTATAATGACCAGCATGCTGGTGCAGGATTTGCACAAAACATACAAAGGAGCGCTCGAACCCTCTCTTAAAGGTCTCTCATTCAGCTTCCCGGAACGCAGTATCGTAGGATTACTCGGCCCTAACGGCGCAGGTAAAACCACTACTATCTCCATCCTGTGCGGATTGGTGAAAGCTGATGCCGGACAAGTACAACTATTTGATCTGACACAGAATGCCGCCAACCGCGAAGCTATCAAACAGCTGATTGGTGTCGTGCCACAACAGATCGCCTTATTTCCTCACCTTACAGCCATAGAAAACCTCGAATACTTCGGTAATCTCTACGGACTGAAAGGCAAGCCCCTGCGCAACCTGATTGACCAGTACCTGCAGGAATTTGGACTGGAAAAAGCCGGTAATAAACAAATACGCCATTTCTCAGGCGGAATGAAACGCCGCACCAATATCATCGCATCTATCTTACACCACCCGAAACTACTTATACTGGACGAGCCTACCGCTGGTGTAGACGTACAGTCCAGGACCATGATCCTGCAGTTCCTGCGCAATTATAATCAGCAGGGCGTCAGTATTGTATATACTTCTCACCTCCTGGATGAAGCACAAACCATCTGCAGTGAAGTGGTAATCATAGACGAAGGAAGAGCCGTCGTGCAAGGCGGTACAGAAGAACTGATTCAAAGGCATGCCGAATGCCGTAACCTGGAAGACGTGTTTCTGCATTACACAGGACACGCATTAAGAGATTAACATTAACCGGATGCTACGATTACTGGCTACAATACGAAAAGAATGGTTGTTACTGCTGCGTGACAGAACAGGGTTAACCCTGCTGTTTGTAATGCCGGTTGTACTGATCACCGTCATGGCATTAATAGAAGACGCGCCTTTCCGCGATTACCAGGAACTGAAATTCGATATCCTCACCGTGGATAATGATCAAGGGAGACTGGGAAAATACATCAGAGAAGGCCTCGGACAAACCGGCCAGTTCCGCGTAGTAGACACTGTTAATGGAAACACCGTCACAGAACAACAGGCCAGAGCAATGGTAAATGAAGGCCATTACCAGATATGTATTATCATCCCTAAGGGCGCTACCGGCGCTATTGTCAGTAACGCTAATAAGATTGTCAATGATATCTCCCGCAGAATGGGCATGCCCGATGTACTGCCTGTAAGCAACCGGAAAGACTCATTACATGTCACCGTATACTTCGATCCTGCATCAAAAAAAGCATTCAAAAGCGCCATCCACCAGGCATTGGATAACTTCCTGACCCAGGTAGAGACAGACCTGCTGCTGGAAAGGATCAAAAAACAACTGAAAAAGAAAGACGTTCCGGAGAATGATTCCATGCATATAGAACTGAAGGCAGTAGGACTGAAAGAACAACTTACCGGACCATCCCAGGAGCTGGATGTCATATCCAACTCAGTACAACATAATGTGCCCGCCTGGAGCATCTTCGCCATGTTCTTCATTGTAATACCTATAGCGGGTAATATGATCCGGGAAAGAGAAGACGGCAGCCTGCTGCGCATGAAACTAATACCTGGTTCTTACCTCGCAATCCTGACGGGCAAAATGTTATTCTTTGTGGCAGTATGTGTTGTACAGTTCTACCTGATGATGCAGGTAGGTATTTACCTGCTGCCACTACTCGGATTGCCCCGACTTATGCTGGGACAAAGCTTTCTGGCAGCTTTCATCGTTGCAACCGGTATCGGACTGGCAGCTACCTCATATGGTATACTGGTAGGAACCGTATTTAAAACGCCTAACCAGGCATTGAACTTTGGCGCTATTTCCATTGTAATACTGTCTGCTATCGGCGGTATATGGATTCCGCTGGAAATAATGCCTTCACATATGCAATTTATCGGGCACCTTTCTCCATTAAGCTGGGGACTGGATGCGATTAATAATATTTATCTGAGAAATGTAGGGGTGAGTCACATATGGGTCGATATGGGTAAGCTCGTTATGTTTGCAGCAGTGCTGTTATGCATAGCAGCAGCCATAGAGAAAAGAAGACTGAGCTAATGAAACCTTGTGTAGGCAAGCCATGCATTGACTATTGACGGTAAAACTGTATTTTTACGGCTGCCCTGGCAAAAAAATTGCTGATGGAGCCGGGGCTTCCTGAAAAGGAAAGGAAGTATAAACCTGCAACAAAACTATGGAAGATTTAAAACAGAAACTGAAAGTTCAGATTATTGAAGCGTTGAACCTGCAGGATACCCGTCCTGAAGATATTGATGATAATGCACCGCTGTTTGGAGAAGGTCTCGGATTAGATAGCATCGACTCTCTGGAATTGATGGTATTACTGGAAAGAAATTATCAGATTAAAGTGGAAGATCCCCGCGAAGGAAGAAAGATATTACAGTCTGTTCAATCAATGGCAGAATTTATTCAATCTAAACAACCTGCGTAAGCAATAACCAGGCATGGCGGAACGCGTGTTTATAACAGGGGTGGGCATGATCACCGCCATTGGTGACGACGTAGCAGGCAATCTTCAAAGCCTGCGCGCGCAACAGAGTGGTCTGGACTATACCAGGCTACTGACTACTATCTACAAAGATGTACTACCAGTTGCAGAAGTAAAGCATACTACAGCGGAACTCAGCCAGATGGCCGGCGTATCCGGGCAGGAAGGCTATACCCGCACTACATTGCTTGGCCTCATCGCCATGCAGGAAGCCATCCGGCATGCCGGCATCACCGCCTTACAGGATGAACAGACCGGATTCATAAATGCTTCCACCGTTGGTGGCATGTGTGATACAGAGAATGTTTATTTTGATATTGCCGACCCTGAAAAGGACGGCGACTTTGTAAGATTTATCGATACACTGGACTGTGCTGATTGTACGCAGCGTATAGCAGATGCTGTCGGTATCAACGGATATATTACCACCATCAGTACTGCCTGTTCCTCTTCTGCCAACGCATTGATGTATGGCGCAAGGCTGATAAAGGCTGGTCTGGCCAGACGTGTTATCTGCGGAGGCACAGAAGCCCTGACCCGCTTTACCCTTAACGGTTTCAACTCACTTAAAAATATTGATAAGCGCCCATGTATGCCCTTTGATAAAGATCGTAATGGCCTTAATCTCGGGGAAGGTGCTGCTTATCTCGTACTGGAAAGCGAATCGCTTGTAAGAGAACGAAATGCACCTGTACTGGCGGTATTTAATGGCTACGCCAATACCAACGAAGCCTTCCACCCTACAGCGCCTTCCCCGGATGGAGATGGTGCTTATGCTGCCATGAAAGGTGCTATGGAAATGGGCGGTTGCTTACCTGCAGATATCCAGTATGTAAATGTTCATGGTACTGCTACACTCAGCAATGATGTAGCTGAAGGTATGGCACTTCAAAGGTTGTTTGGTGAGCAGACGCCTAAATTCAGCAGTACCAAACCTTTTACCGGTCACGCACTTGCAGCTGCCGGTGGCATAGAAGCTATCTACGCGGTACTGGCTATCCAGCACCAGTTAATATTTCCTAATCTCCATTTCAAAGAACAAATGGAGGAATTGTACATCACGCCGGAAACCAGTTTACTGGAAGCATACCCGGTACGTCATGTATTATCCAACTCATTCGGTTTCGGAGGCAATAACGCTTCCCTGCTGCTAAGCAAATATGAAGGGTAACTGCTACATACAAGGAATGGCTGCCATTTCTCCTCAACACACTTTCGATGGAGATCTGCTTACTCAGCCCATGATCGTGACCCAGGGAAACAGACTTTCCTGTGTGGAACCGGATTATCGTGCATTTATAGCTCCTAACAGCCTGCGTCGCATGACCAGAGTGCTGAAAATGGGGCTGGCTGCATCCCTGAAATGCCTGCAGGACGGCGGTATTCATGTTCCCGGAGCCATTGTGACGGGTACCGGAAAAGGCAGTCTGCAGGACACAGAACGTTTCATCAAAGAAATACGCGACTTTGAAGAGCGTGCCCTCAATCCGACGCCTTTTATCCAGTCTACCTACAATGCTGTGAACGGACTGATAGCCCTGCAGCAGAAATGTACGCAGTACAACAACACTTTTGTACACCGGGGCTTCTCCTTTGAACATGCCCTCCTGGATAGTCTGCTGCTACTGTCAGAAGGTACACCTAACGTACTGGCCGGCGCATTCGACGAAATCACCCCTGAACACTTCTTTATCAAAGGACGTATCGGTCACTGGAAACGGGAAACTATCTCCAATGATCAGCTATATGCGCATGTGTCTCCCGGAACAATCTCCGGAGAAGGAGCGGCCTTTTTTCTGCTGACGAATACGCCAGGTGAACAGACTTATGCACAGATTGGAGGCCTTCAGTTATTATACAAGCCAACTCCGGCACATCTTGGTACTGCATTGTCCCAGTTCCTGGCACAACGTAATATGCAACCGGAGGATATAGATCTTATACTGACCGGCGCTAATGCTGACAGTAATCACCTGCATTATTATCAACTGCTGGATAGTTATCCACAACGTACTCAGTTGCCATTCAAACATCTCTGTGGAGACTATGAAACCGCTGGTGCATTTGCCTTATGGCTGGCAGCCACTATCCTGAAAGAGCAGCAGATCCCGAAGGCATGGTTTCCGATGGTAACCCATCAGCCGGAAAGGCTGAAGAATGTGCTGATATATAATCACTTCTTCGGAGAGCAACATGTTTTTATGCTGTTACACAGTAAAGATTAACCAGTAATCAGAAAAGATTGATCAGGAATGGGTGTCTCTTTCCTGAAAATATAAAGAGCAGCGGTCCGGAGTAACTCTCCCGGACCGCTGCTCTTTTACGCATTATGCGTGATGTGGCGGATTGGTGCTTACGGATAATTACTTCCTGATTCTGAACACCGGATATCTCAGATAGCCTGGTTCTGAATAGGGTGAGTGCTCATACACATACCGCAATTGTGCATCCCCGCTTTTGGCAAAACTGCTATCAGACGCTTGTTTCTTTTTCAGTTCCTGCTGCAAAGCAGGGTTGGATTGCAGGTAAGCGGCTGCGATATCTTCAAACACATAGTGTGAATAACCTTCTTTACGGGCCAGTATAGGATCAAAGAAATTCCATGCAAAGAAAGAATCTCCGCCGGTAGGTTCCAGTGTTTCCATCAGGTAGCGGTTGGCTACCTGGTTCATAGGAATGTAGTAATCTCCTTTTCTGAACCGGAGCGTATCAGTTGAAGTAGTCACTTTCACATTGCTATGGAGGTAGTGACCTTCGTAAGGACGCTGTGCAGTTTTGTAGTCGGCTATATGGTAAATCTCTACCTGAATGGTCGTATCCTGTGACAATCGTCGCATTTGTACGTTATTATTTCTCAGCAGATCGAGCACATTCCACCAGCCTTGCGGGATGATATAGGCCACTGGCTTTTCCACAAAGTTGCCGGCTACGACATTGTCATAAAACTTCACCTTTTTCTCAAATGGCTTCGTTCTGTCGTAAAAGAGACGAGGCTGTCCTGAGATGTCGCTGGGTTTATACACAGACCCATATCCTTTGAAATTGATATAGCTGAAGTGGGTGGTATCCACATTCCATTCCAGTGGGAACGAAGCCTGAGTTTTCTCTTTCTCTTTTGTTTGTGTACGCAGGGAGCTGATCTCGTCACTGTGCTGACTTACAAAACTGATGAAAGATTCCATGAGTGCGTAGGTGGCCTGTACCCGCTGTGGATAAGGCTTCAGCATATGCGTTTCTGGTACAAATCCGAAGGTATGGAATAAGGTAGTGTATCCACTGGAATACCTTGGACCGTCAGCATAGGTGATCCAGCCGTTTTCCGGTGTTTCACCAAAATGGTTTACGTAGGGAACCAGATCGTAGCCTTTTTCTTTCATCAGGCGATAGATGCCGGGTTCAAATTCTTTATGCAGGAAGTTGCCCATGGCACCGCCCATTTTATTATGCTCTGTAGATAACAGGGTCATAATGTGCTGATAGTCAGCACCGTTACTGACATGGTTATCTATAAACACGTCAGGATCAGTCAGTTGATAAATTTGCTGGAAGGAGCGGGCATTGCGGGAATCTGCTTTGATGAAGTCACGGTTCAGGTCATAGTTCCGGGCATTTCCACGGGAGCCAAATGCGTCCGGACCGTTCTGGTCTACGCGGTATTCAGTACTACGGTTCAGTGCGCCGCCGATATTATATACAGGAATTACGGCCAGGACGATATTATCTGGCAGTTTATTTTTCCCGAGGGCCAGATCGCGCAGCAGTAGCATAGAAGCGTCGATACCATCTGGTTCACCGGAGTGTATACCGTTGTTAATCAGTATGATCCGTTTGTTCTTTTTACGCAGGCTGGCATAATTAAAATCGCCCGAGGGGGAGTAGGTGACAAGATGGAGTGGGAAACCGGCATCTGTGGTACCCATTTCCTTCATGGCTATCTGTGGAAAGCGTTTGTCAAGTTGTTTATAATAGGCGATACATTCCGCATAGGTAGCGGTTTCTTTTCCCTGGGTTTTTTCATACCGGGTGGTCAGGTCCTGGGCGGCAGCTGTACGGCACAGCACCAGTAAGATGGCTAGATGTAAGAGTTGCTTCATGAAAATGGTTACAATGAACGGGTAAAGATATCTTTTACGGGCGAGGAATGAAAGGGGCAGTCGTTCATGATAAGCATTCACGGGGGTATGGTTTGTTATTGGTCAGGTATTCATATTATCCTGCTACCAAAAGGTCACCATAAGGGCACTTGGATATCCCCCCGATATTGAGGTGCCCTTATGGTGATCTTTTGGTGAGGGGATGGTATGAAGATTTAAGCGAAGCCAGAGCACGCATTTTTCGTTAAATGACATCGGATATACTGTTGCGGATTGGAAAAACGAGGGATGATAAAGGAATAATTGGTGTGGACCGGTTTGTGGGAGATAGAATAGGAAAGGGGAGCAGGGTAGGATGACAGGCGGGGCTATTATGGAGGTGTATTAATACAAAAAGCCCTTCCTGTTTACAGGAAGAGCTTTTTGTATTAATTATTTTCAGACAAAGCTGCGCTTACGCGATAGCGTTTACTTTCTTAGAAAGTTTGCTTTTCAGGTTGGCTGCTTTATTTTTATGAATAACATTACGTTTAGCCAACTTGTCGATCATAGAGATCACATCAGACAACTTTTCGTCAGCAGCCGCCTTTTCAGTCAATTTCTTCAGATCACGGATAGCATTACGGGTAGTTTTACCGTAGTAACGGTTACGCTCATTCCGTTTTTTGCTCTGACGTACGTCTTTTTTCGTTGCTTTATGGTTTGCCATTGTTTTAATTTCAAGTTTCGGACGGCAAAGGTAGGAATTACTTTCTTAGAAAACAAATAAAATGGAATTTCCCCGGAATATTTAAGCCGGCCCTTTGCTAAAGAGGTGCAAGATAGGAAAAGTGATCAAAATCAGCAGCTTTATCAATTCACTATTTTTCCGTTTTTCTTTCCCAAAAAAGCAACGATATTTGCAATCCCATATATTATATAAGGGGCATTCAACAGAATAGCAATTTGAATCGAAGCTTTAGCAAAACTCGTTGTAAATGAAGGACTTCTCATTTGTTACCAACTCACATCCTGCCTACATTGAATCTTTATACCAGGATTACCGTAAAGACCCTGGCGCAGTAGACCCGGAATGGAGCAAGTTTTTTGAAGGATTTGACTTTGCGGTAAATAACGTTAATGGAAAAGCAGGAGCGCCGGGAGCGGCGGCTGCCGGTTTACCGGTTAGCAGTGATCAGTTAACAAAGGAACTCAATGTTTACAGACTGATACAGGCCTACCGTAAAAAGGGGCACCTTATTTCCAAAACGAATCCTATTCGTGAGAGGAAAGACAGACAAGCCAACCTGGACATTTCTTTTTACGGCCTGGGTGAAGCAGATCTGAAAACAGAATTTCATGCAGGTCAGGTGCTGGGACTGGGTAAAACCAGCCTGGAGAATATCGTGAACCGTCTGAAGCAGGTATATGCTGCTGCAGTGGGTCTGGAATTTACATATATCAACGACGCTAAGAAAGTCGAGTGGTTACAGCGCGAAATGGAGGGTACCTTCCAGCAGCCTACTACTCTGGACAAGAAAAAACGCATCCTGCTGAAATTGAATCAGGGTGTAATGTTTGAAAGATTCCTTCATACAAAATATATTGGTCAGAAACGTTTCGGTCTGGAAGGTGGTGAAAACACCATTCCTGCGCTGGACGCTATTATCAACACTGCTGCTGACGCAGGCGTACAGGAAGCAGTGATCGGTATGGCGCACCGCGGCCGTCTGAACGTACTGGCAAACATTCTGGGTAAAACGTATGAGCAGATCTTCAATGAATTTGAAGGTCATGCAGTACCGGACCTGACAATGGGTAGTGGCGACGTGAAATACCACCTGGGTTTCCGTTCTATCGTTGAAACACCTACAGGTAAGAAAGTAAATCTGCAGCTGTTGCCTAACCCTTCCCACCTGGAAGTGGTAGACCCACTGGTAACAGGCTTCGCCCGCAGCAAAGCTGACGTTATCTACAGCAGCGACTACGACAAAATACTGCCTATCCTGATCCACGGCGATGCCGCAGTAGCAGGACAGGGTGTAATATATGAGCTGATCCAGATGAGCAACCTGAAAGGGTACTACACTGGCGGTACCATGCATCTGGTAATCAATAACCAGATTGGTTTCACGACTGATTTTGACGATGCACGTTCATCCGACTATTGTACAAGTATTGCTTCTACTGTACAGGCACCTGTATTCCATGTGAATGGCGACGATGCGGAAGCGGTGGTAAAAGTAGCTGAGATTGCAGCACGTTACAGACAGGAATTTAACTCAGACATATTCATTGACTTACTGTGCTACCGTAAGCATGGCCACAACGAAGGTGACGAACCTAAGTTTACTCAGCCAAGCCTGTATGCACTGATTGATAAACATCCTAATCCGCGCGAAGTGTACACTCAGCAGCTGCTGAAAGCAGGTGAAGTGGAAGTACAGGAACTGGCGAAGGAAATGGAGAAAAGCTTCTGGGCTGACCTGCAGGAGCGCCTGGATGAAGTAAGACAGAACCCACTACCTTACCACTATCAGGAGCCTGAAGAATGGTGGGCAGCCCTACGCAAGTCTACACCTGAAGATTTTGAGAAATCTCCGGTAACGGCTATCAAAGAAGAGGAAGTAAGACGCCTGTTCGGTAAACTGATGGAATGGCCGAAAGAGTTCGTGCCTTTACGTAAAGTAGAGAAACTGTTGCAGGATAAAATAAAGTTATTCGAGGCAGAAGGAAAGATTGACTGGGCTACCGGCGAACTGCTGGCATATGCAAGTCTGCTGGCAGAAGGCAAAGACGTGCGTATGAGCGGTGAAGACGTGAAGAGAGGTACTTTCTCTCACCGTCACGCTATCCTGTTTGACGAAAATACCAATGCTACTTATAACAGACTGGGTTCATTACAGGAAAAACAGGGTCAGTTCCGTATCTATAACTCCCTGCTGAGTGAGTTTGCAGTACTTGGTTTTGAATATGGTTACGCTATGGCGAATCCTAATTCACTGGTACTGTGGGAAGCGCAGTATGGAGACTTTGTGAACGGTGCTCAGACAGTGATTGACCAGTATGTGAGCAGTGCAGAACAGAAATGGACTACGCAGAATGGTCTGGTAATGTTATTGCCACATGGTTACGAAGGTGGTGGTCCAGACCACTCCAATGCCCGTCCGGAAAGATTCCTGCAGGCATGTGCTGAATACAATATGATCATTACAAATATCACAACCTCTGCTAACTTCTTCCACGCGCTGCGCCGTCAGCTGACATGGGAGTTCCGTAAACCACTGGTTAACTTCGCGCCGAAAGCCAACTTAAGGCACGCAGGTTCTTATTCACCTGTATCTGCATTCACGCAGGGTGGATTCCAGGAGGTACTGGATGATGAATTTGTTGATGATCCGTCTAAAGTGAAGAAAGTATTGCTGTGTACTGGTAAGATGTACTTTGATCTGAGTGAAAAACAGCAGAAAGAAAACAGGAAAGATGTGGCGATCGTAAGACTGGAACAACTGTATCCGCTGCCGGTAACGCAGCTGGAAGCGTTGAACCAGAAGTACAAAGCTGCTACATGGTTCTGGGTGCAGGAAGAACCATTGAATATGGGTGCTGCATCTTACCTGCAAATGAATCTGAAACAGATCAACTACGGTGTGATCAGCCGCAACCCAAGCGCTGCTACAGCAACTGGTTTTGCGAAAGTACACGCAAGAGAGCAGCTTGAAATTATTGAGACTGCATTTAACATTTAGACGATTCGGTGAAACAAGTTTTCACTTTTAAACATTGATTGCACACAGAAATTAGAAATATGGCTATCGAAATCAAAGTTCCTACGGTAGGAGAATCTATTAGCGAGGTAACAATTGCAAAGTGGTTGAAGAAAGACGGAGATTATGTACAGCAGGATGAGGTGATCTGTGAAATGGAATCTGAAAAAGCCACCTTTGAACTGAATGCAGAAAAAGCAGGGGTATTGAAAATCCTGGCTGACGAAGGCGCTACTTTAAAAGTAGGCGATGTAGCTTGTTCAATTGATACGGATGCTGCAGCTCCGTCCGGATCTGATTCGGCTCCTGCAGCTGCACCGGAAGCGGCAGCGCCTGCACCGGCTCCGGCAGAAGAAGCTCCTGCTGCACCAGCGGTGAATAAAGGGACTATTGAAATGAAAGTGCCTACTGTGGGCGAATCCATTAGCGAAGTGACATTGATCAAATGGCTGAAGAAAGAAGGCGAATATGTAGAACGCGATGAAGTGATCTGCGAGCTGGAATCTGAGAAAGCTACTTTTGAACTGAATGCAGAAGAAGCTGGCGCGTTACAGACTTTAGGTAAAGAAGGCGATGTATTAAAGATAGGCGATCCTATCGCTAAAATAGATACCAGTGTAGGCCGTCCTGCAGGTAAGTCAGCTCCTGCGGCATCTGCTGCTCCTGCTGCTACCCCACAGGCTGCACCACAGGCACAGCAGGCACCTGTAACAGCTATCCCGAACGATGTGAAAACTACGCCGGTAGCCGCTGCAGTAATTGCTGACAAACACGTTGATCCGTCCTCTATCAAGGGTACAGGTGCACATGGCAAAATCAAGAAAGATGATGTCTTTGCTGCGCTGCAGAATCCGGGTGTGTCTCTGGGTCAGGAAATGTTCACCCGCGCTGAACGCCGCGAGAAAATGAGCAACCTGCGTAAGACAGTATCCCGCCGCCTGGTAGAAGCAAAAAACACAACCGCGATGCTGACTACCTTCAACGAGGTAGATATGACCGCGATCATGGAACTGCGTGCTAAGTACAAGGAAGTATTCAAGAAACAACATGAGGTGAACCTGGGCTTTATGAGCTTCTTCACCAAAGCATGTTGCTTTGCATTAAAAGAGTTCCCTTCTGTTAATGCATATATCGATGGCGAAGAACTGGTATTCCACGACTATTGCGATGTATCTATCGCAGTCTCTGCACCGAAAGGTCTGGTAGTACCGGTTATCCGCAATGCTGAAAGCCTGGATATGGCACAGATCGAGAAAAAAGTTGTTGAACTGGCCACTAAAGCGCGTGACAACAAACTCACTATGGACGAGATGACCGGCGGTACCTTCACTATCACTAACGGTGGTGTATTCGGTTCCCTGATGAGTACACCAATCATCAACATCCCTCAGTCTGCCATCCTGGGTATGCACAAAATACAGGAACGCCCGATGGCAGTAAACGGACAGGTAGTAATCCGTCCGATGATGTACATCGCGCTCAGCTATGACCACCGTATCATCGATGGTCGTGAGTCTGTGAGCTTCCTGGTACGTGTAAAAGAAATGCTGGAAAGTCCTGAGCAGTTACTGTTTGGTAAAGATCCACTGAAAGCATTACTGAAACTCTAATTAACGCTTAACGCGGAACGCATAATGCGAAACGCTTAACGCCTGATTGCCTTTGTTGCCAATCGCGTTAAGCGTTTCGCTTTTTTGATAAATAACGCATCTGTACATTATGACCCGCTGGGAGAATTATATCACTGCTGCAGAAAAGATCATTGTGAGTTATGATGGTAAGCTGCCGTTACATCATTTTCTGAAAGGATTTTTTAAACAACATCCTTACATGGGAAGCCGTGACCGCCGGCAGGTATCGCAACTGGTATATCATTATTACCGGCTGGGCCAACTCTGGCAGCAAGAGAAGAGCGTGCAGGAAAGAATATTGCTGGGCACCTTTCTGTGTGAAAAACAAGGCAGTGACCTGTTGCAGTTCTTCCGTCCCGATCTGCAGGAGCAGTCTGCATTATCACTGGATGAAAAACTGGCTTTTGTAGGCGTGACAGATGTACCAGCCATATTCCCATTTACGGCAGCGCTGTCTCCGGCTATTGACAGGAAGGCATTCAACCGTTCATTCTTTATACAGCCAGATCTGTTTATCAGAACGCGTCATAACAAACAATCCGCAATAGTCAGTCTGCTGGACAAAGCAGGTATTGCGTACGAAGTTATTGGTGCAGATACGATAGCTCTGCCAAACAGCACAAAAATCG
The DNA here is from genome assembly GCF_019492185.1 of Chitinophaga rhizophila. Lineage (GTDB taxonomy): Bacteria > Bacteroidota > Bacteroidia > Chitinophagales > Chitinophagaceae > Chitinophaga > Chitinophaga rhizophila. The sequence continues at coordinate 1,117,857 of NZ_JAICCF010000002.1, read as the reverse complement.
ATACTGTTATTACAGACAAGAGCTGGTATGAAATACAGGATGTATCTTCTCAACAAGTGGGCACATTATTCACACCGGCAGCAGGAGAACAATGGTGGGACAGTTGTGCTGCCAGTGGAGGAAAGTCAATCCTATTGGTGGATAAACAACCAGGCGTAAAACTGCTCGTAAGCGATGTGCGGAATACTATCATTCAGAATCTGCATCAGCGCTTTAAAGAGGCTGGAATCAGGCAATATGAGAGTATTGTGATGGATCTGACAGCACCGGTCATGTCATCAACCCTGAAAGACCGCCGTTTTGATCATATTATACTGGATGCACCATGTTCAGGTTCAGGTACCTGGGGACGTACGCCAGAGAGTATGTCTTTTTTTACAGAGAAGCAGATTACTGAGTATCAGCAATTGCAGCAGAAAATAGCTGCGAATGTTGTACAATTGCTGAAACCGGGCGGATCACTGATCTATATTACCTGCTCCGTATTTGCAAAAGAGAATGAAGAAGTGGTTGCTTTCCTTGAAACAGAAAGTGGACTTCAGCAGCAGGAAGGCGGCGTAATAGCCGGTTATGAAAAAAGGGCGGACTGCATGTTTGCCGTGAAGCTGATAAAGCAATAAAACGCTTAAATTACCCTATGAGAAGATTGTTATGGCTCATGCTGTTACTTGCAGCATGTACCTCATCAACCAGGTCTGAAAAAGAAGAAAAAGACAGGATAGGTACTATTACCAGCCGGATATTAAGTGAAATGAACATGTTTGCATTTCGTCCGTTACAGCTGGAAGGCGATATCAGGCAGATATCTGAAATAACCAGCATAGCAACAGCAGTTGATAATCATACCCGCAGAGACACTATTCGCAGAGAATATATATTCAGAGAGGGCATGCTGCATCAGGTAGCTACTGCCTCCCGCAGGATGCAGGCAGATACACTTACTATCAGGTACGATGCTACAGGTAGAATCAGTGCGCTGATTCATTCAGATAACGCCCAGACGTATAGTACAGAAACATACAGGTATGATACTGCTGGCAGATATGTGGAAAAGGCAGACCGGATTTATAGCGAGGCTTCAAAAAGCACGTATCGTTACAGCCAGGCAAGAGATACAATATGGATTGCCCGGTATCCGGAAGGGAAACAATACCGGTTGTTAGTGCAACAGCGGGGCGATACTATTACGACTGTACAGGATGAATTACCACAGACAGCTGAATCAATAAAGATTATTGAGCAGTACGATCTCAGTAATCAGCCTGTAATAACTGCATTGTACCTGGGCGGTGTGCAGCAGTATAAAACGCTGAAGCAATATGATAAGTACGGAAACATGATTGTAGCAACCCGGTATGCAGGCGATCAGGTGAGAAGCCGTGATACAACCAGTTATGTTTATGATAAAAAAGGTAACTGGACCAGTAAAACAGTGAAGGAGCAATATAAGCGGCAGACTACGGTTATCACGCGGAAGATTGTGTACCGGTAATATGTGGTGGGTAAGGTATAATACATCTGCTTTCTGCTTACGAGAAGATCATATAAAGGGGAAGGGCTGATCAATATGATCAGCCCTTCCCCTTTATATGATGAAGCATTGTTACTGCAATACGCTTCGTTGAATAATGCCCCCTGCAATTACATCATCGCCTTCATAGAAAACGGCTGATTGTCCGGGAGCAATTCCTTTTACATGTTCGTAAAAGTTCACTTTTACCTGTCCGTTTCCATTATACAGGTTGCTCAGTGCACCTTTATCTTTGTAACGGATTTTGGTAATGGCTTCCATACCTTCAGGGATGTGATCGTATTTGATAAGGTTGATACCACCTACAGTCATCTCATTCCTGTTCAGTTCATCTTCGTTACCTAATACAACGGTGTTTGTTTCGGGGATGATTTCCGTAACAAATACCGGGCGGCCTAAGGCAATGTCCAGTCCTTTACGTTGTCCGATAGTATAGAAAGGATAGCCTTTATGATGACCAACGATAGTGCCGTCTCTCAGGACGAAATTACCGCCATTGACCTGTTCTTCCAGGCCATCGACTTTACGCTTAAGGAAACCGCGGTAGTCATTGTCAGGTACGAAGCAGATTTCATAGCTTTCTGCTTTCTTTGCCAGTTCGGGATATCCGAAATCGAATGCCATCTGGCGGATTTCAGTTTTGCGGTATTTACCCAGGGGCAGCAGGGTACGTGCAAGCACATCCTGTTGTAAGCCCCATAAAACGTAGCTTTGATCTTTCAGTTCATCAATACCTTTGCTGAGTACATGACGGTCGTCCTGTTGCCTGATCTGTGCGTAGTGTCCTGTTGCAATAAAGGCACAATCCATGGCATCAGCACGCTTCATCAGCGCACGCCATTTTATATGGGTATTGCACAGAACGCAAGGATTAGGTGTGCGACCTGCTATATATTCGTCAACAAAGTTATTAATAACAAAATCCCCGAACTCGTCTCTTATATCAAGCACGAAGTGAGGAAAACCGTGATGTACGGCAGCTGCACGGGCATCATTAAAGGAATCCAGGTTGCAGCACCCGGTTTCTTTTTTGCTGGAGCCGGCAGATGCATAGTCCCAGGTTTTCATGGTGATACCCACCACTTCATACCCCTGTTCATGGAGCATCAGTGCGGTAACGGTACTATCAATACCGCCGCTCATTGCTACCAGAACTTTGCCATGTCTGCTCATTGTTAAAATATTAAGAGTGCAAAATTACTGATTTTAGTCGAGACACCTCCCCCGGGGGAATATTATGACACGAATGGGAAAGATTAAAACTTTTCGATGGATAGGATAAGGGCTATGGACTATCAGGGATTCGTTTTATATTTAATGTTCAGAGTTCTGCGTTTATTAAAAACACTAATATGTTACCTATTTTAAATAAGGCTCATGTATTGCAGCATCCGGAACTGGGAGTGTCTGAGAGCTATTTTAATTATCCTGAGCGAATCTTACAGTTTGGAACTGGTGTATTATTGAGAGGACTGGTTGATTATCTGGTAGATAAAGCAAATAAGCAAGGTATTTACCAGGGAAGAATTGTGGTGGTAAAATCTACCGGCGGAGATACAACAGAATTTGGCAGTCAGGATAATCTGTTCACAACCAATATAAAGGGTATTGCCCAGGGAGAACTGGTGAATCAGGTGCTGGTGAATGCTGCTATTAGCAGGGTTCTGCAATCGAATGCAGAATGGGATAACATATTAAAGGCAGTAAGGCAGCCAACGTTGCAGACAATTGTATCAAATACGACCGAAGTAGGTATCCAGTATGTAGAAGAGGGGATAGACGGTGTGCCGGTATCATTTCCTGGAAAGCTGCTGGCCATACTGTGGGAGCGTTTCCAGTATTTCAAGGGAGCATCTCATACAGGTTTTGTGATTGTACCTACAGAGTTGGTGGTGAACAACGGGCAGCTGTTGAAAGAGATTGTGCTGAAACTGGCAGCATATAATAAATTGCCGGCAAACTTTGTACAGTGGTTAGAGAATGACAATCATTTTTGTAGTTCGCTGGTAGACAGGATTGTGCCTGGTAAACCGAAAGATCTGTCAACATTGCAGGAGAAAGCTGGTTATACAGATGGGCTGTGGATAGACACAGAACCTTATTTATTATGGGCGATAGAAGGAGATGAGCGAGTAAAGGATAAATTAGGTTTTCATCAGGCAGATAACCGGATGTTGATTGCCCCGGATATAACACCGTTCCGCGAACAGAAGCTGCGTATTCTGAATGGTAGTCATACGATATCTGTGCCGCTGGGCTATCTGAGTGGTATGAATACAGTAGTAGAATGTATGGAAGACAGTTATATGCGGTCCTTCTTTCGTACTGTTATCATTGAAGAAATATTACCAACGATAAAGGATATTTGTCCGCATGCGCCTGCATTCGCAGAAGATGTACTAGATCGTTTTTCCAATCCGAATATAGCGCATAAGTTACTGAGCATCACCTTTCAGGAGAGCATGAAGATGAATGCCCGGAACGTACGTACTATTGTGCGTTATTATGAGCAATTTGAAGCATTGCCAGCCAGTATGTGTCTGGGCTTCGCAGCGATGTTATTGTTCCTGCGGCCACAAAAGGTGGAGAACGGTCAATATGCGGGTCAGCGTGAGCAGGAGAGCTATACTATTACCGATGATAATATAGGCATATTTGCCACTTACTGGACGGAAGTCACCGGCAGAGGAGGGGCAGCGGTAGCAGACATGGTACAGGCAGTGTGTGCAGACCGCCGTTTATGGGAAGCAGATCTTTCACAGATACCAGGTTTTGCAGAAGCAGTAGCGGCCCATCTGCAGGGGATGTTACAGGAAGGAGTGAAAGCATATGCAGACAGCTATAGTAAAGTATTATAAGGAACCAGCACGTTTATGAAACAATTCTTAGATGCTGACTTTCTGTTACAGACAGAGACAGCCAGACAATTATTCCACGATTATGCAAAAGAGATGCCCGTCATCGATTATCATAATCACCTGCCTCCTGATGAAATTGCAGCTAACCGTCAGTTTGAAAACCTGACAGCGATGTGGCTGAAGGGCGATCATTACAAGTGGCGTGCAATGCGGGCAAACGGGATATCGGAAGATGATATTACCGGCAGTGCAGATGACTATACTAAATTCAGACGCTGGGCGGAAACGGTACCTTATACGATGCGTAATCCATTATACCATTGGACGCATATGGAACTGCTGAATCCATTCGGCGTAAAGCAGTTACTGGATGGCGATAGTGCCGAATGGATCTATCAGCATTGTAATGAACAGTTGCAGCAATGGACTACCCAGGCATTGTTGAAACATTTTAAAGTAGACACCTTGTGTACAACAGATGATCCCTGTGATTCACTAGAACATCATAGCGCCATTCTGCAAGCAGGTTTTAATGTACGCGTACTACCGACATTCAGGCCTGATAAAGCTGTAGGAGTAGAGGATGTGGCAGGCTTCAATGCCTATGCAGATAAGCTGGGCGCAGCAGCAGGTACAAACACGGATACTTATAGTCAGTTTATTGCCGCCTTACGTAGCCGGCATGATTACTTTCATGAGAATGGCTGTCGGCTTGCAGATCATGGATTAAGCACATTTTACGCAGGCAATTTTACCGAAGAGGGGTTAGCTGCGGCATATACAAAACTACGCAAAGGACAGCCGCTTACGCCGGAAGAAGCAGATGCATTTAAGGCAGGTACCTTACATTTCATCTGTGAATGGCATCATGAACGGGGCTGGGCACAGCAGTTTCACATTGGAGCGATACGTAACAATAACAGCCGGTTGCTGGGACGTATCGGAGCAGACGCAGGAGTAGACTCTATCGGCGACTGGCAGGTAGCGCAGGCAATGTCTGTATTCTTTGACAGGCTTGATAAAAAGGATAAACTGGCGAAGACAGTGGTATACAATCTGAATCCAGCCTATAATGAGGTATTTGCAACGATGATTGGCAACTTCCAGGATGGCACAGTACCAGGCAAGATGCAGTTTGGTTCTGGTTGGTGGTTCCTGGATCAGAAAGATGGGATGGAGAAGCAGATGAATGCCCTCAGCAATATGGGATTACTGAGCAGATTTGTAGGTATGCTCACAGATTCGAGAAGTTTTCTTTCCTACTCCCGGCATGAGTATTTTCGCCGTATTTTGTGTAACCTCATTGGTAATGATGTCGAGAATGGAGAACTGCCGGCAGATATAAAATGGCTGGGGAAAATGGTGCAGGACATCAGTTATAATAACGCCAGATCGTATTTCGGATTTTAGACCCTAACAAACATCATGAAGCCAGTTAAAGTAATTTCATTTGGAGAAATATTATTGCGCTTATCACCGGAATGGAATAATCACAGCGCAGCATTATATGTAGGCGGTGCAGAAGCTAATGTAGCAGCAGCGCTGGCACGCTGGGGTACGCCGGTAGCCTATATCAGCAAAGCGCCGGATAATGGTCTCGCCACACAGGTGCTGGAGCAACTGGAAGCGCTGGGTATATCGACAGACCGGATGCTGAAAGGAGGAGACCGCATCGGGATCTATTACCTGGAGCAAGGAACAGATCTGAAAAATGCAGGAGTAGTATACGATAGGAAATATTCTTCATTTAGTCAGCTGCAACCTGGTACAGTAGACTGGGATAGTCTGTTAGGAGATGCCGAATGGTTCCATTGGAGCGCGCTTACACCAGCATTGAATGAGGATACTGCCATCATTTGTAAAGAGGTGCTGGAAGCGGCCTCCAGGAAAGGATTAAAGATATCGACAGACCTGAACTATCGTAGTAAATTGTGGCAGTATGGTAAACAGCCATTTGCAGTAATGCCTGAACTGGTGCAGTATTGTGATGTGGTGATGGGAAATATATGGGCAGCGCATCAGATGCTGGACACCAGCCTGAATACAGTAGCGCTTGAGACAGCCACTAAAGAAACTTATCTGGCAGAGGCAGCAGCCGTTTCAAAAGAGATCACGGAGAAGTTTCCCCGTTGTAAACAGGTAGCATTTACCTTCAGGTTCTCTAATGCATTTACCCATAATCTATACTATGCTACATGGTATGAAGGGGGAGCGATGAAGGTATCAAAGCAGTATGAAACAAATGAAGTGGTTGACCGTGTTGGTAGCGGAGATAGCTTCATGGCAGGGCTGATACATGCACAGGTAAGCGGAATGGACGCGCAGCAGACTATATCATTTGCAGCAGCCGCAGCTTGGTCCAAGTTGTTCCTGAAAGGAGATTTTAATTTAACAGATAAAGCAGACATTTTAAAACTGATTTAGATATGGCAGTACCAGCAGCAGAGATCATTGCAGCATTTGAGCGTAGTAAAGCAATACCTGTATTTTACCATGATGATGCCGAAGTGTGTATACAGGTATTACAGGCCTGCTATGATGCAGGTATCAGAGTGTTTGAGTTCACAAACCGTGGTGCAAATGCGAAGCGTAATTTTTCAGCAATGCGTGCGCATAAGTTGTCAGCAATGCCAGACATGTACCTGGGTATAGGTACGATTAAAGTGGCAGAAGATGTGACGGTATTTGCAGGCGAAGGTGCTGATTTTATAGTTAGTCCGATTATTGATACCGCTGTGGCAGAGCGCTGCAGTGAAAAGAACATTGTTTGGATACCAGGATGTATGACGCCATCTGAAATAGCAGTGGCAGAAAGATATGAAGCGCCGTTGACGAAGTTGTTTCCAGGCAATGTGCTGGGGCCAGGTTTTGTAAAGGCGATCAAGCCATTATTTCCTAAGATGAAATTTATGCCTACAGGAGGCGTAGAGCCTACTAAAGAAAGTATCAAATCGTGGCTGGATGCCGGCGTGGTATGTGTCGGTATGGGCTCCAACCTGCTGAATAAGGAGTTGATAGACAGGAAGGATTGGGCAGCATTGAAGACACAGTTAACCAGTCTGGTTAAGCTGATTCAGGAAGTATCCTGAACAGGGTTATATATGACGTCCTGATTTCTAATAGGTTTCAAAAACATTTATGATATAGATTACATATGCAGGCAGTATAAGCAATAGTATTATATGCAAACGTTTGCATAATTCATCAGAGTGTTGTAAATTGATAACACTTTATAAATTCCAAAATGAAAGGCATGGATTCCACTACAATTGGCAAATATCGCTGGCGCATTTGTGCATTGCTCTTTTTTGCAACGACTATTAACTATATAGACCGTCAGGTCATTGGTTTGCTGAAGCCTATATTATCAGATCAATTTGAATGGACAGAGAAGGATTTTGGTGGCATGATGTCAGCATTCGCAGCTGCATATGCAATAGGATTGTTATTATTTGGCAGATTGGTAGATAAGATTGGTACGAAGATGGGCTATATATGGTCCATTGTAGTATGGAGTATAGCAGCGATGGGACATGCATTAGCGAAGACAACCTTCGGTTTTGGAGTTGCGCGTGTATTTCTGGGACTGGGTGAATCCGGTAACTTTCCTGTAGCGATAAAATCAGTAGCAGAATGGTTTCCTAAAAAGGAACGTGCCCTGGCAACAGGTATATTCAATTCAGGTGCTAATATAGGGGCCGTAATTGCCCCGATAGTAGTGCCATGGCTGGCAGGTAACTATGGATGGGAACACGCCTTTATATGGACCGGTATAGTGGGTTTTGTATGGCTGGTATTTTGGATCGTTATGTACGAGATTCCTGCGCGCCATAAGAAGTTGACACAGGCAGAATATGATTATATCCATAGCGATGAAGAACAGCCGGTGCGTCCTGCAGGAGAGTTGCCCGATGGAATTAAGCCGGTAACAGCAGCGGCGGTAGCTTCAGCCAATACTCCACCTGAAAAGAAGAGCGTAAGCTGGAAGAAACTGTTAGGCGTAAAACAGACCTGGGCTTTTGTATTTGGTAAGATGCTGACAGATCCAATCTGGTGGTTCTTCCTCTTCTGGTTGCCTTCTTACTTTGCCACTACTTTCAATCTTGATTTCAAGAAGCCTAATCTGCAGTTATTTGTGATTTATACAGCGACTACAATTGGTAGTATCGGAGGTGGATATCTTTCCTCCTGGCTGATTAAAAAAGGCTGGCCGGTATTTAAAGCACGTAAGGCATCGATGTTATTATTTGCTATTTGTGTAGTACCGATCATGTTTGCGAAAAGCACAAATAATATATGGATAGTTGTAGCATTGATCAGTTTAGCAGCAGCTGCGCATCAGGCATGGTCAGCTAATATCTTTACGACAGCTTCAGATATGTTCCCTAAATACGCAGTCAGTTCTGTAGTTGGTATTGGTGGTATGGCAGGTTCTATCGGCGGAAGTCTGTTCCCTATCTTTGCCGGCTATCTGCTGGATTATTATAAAGAGCAGGGTAACATTGGTACAGGCTATAATATACTATTCCTGATCAGTGGATCCATGTACCTGCTGGCATGGCTGATTATGCACCTTTTTGCGCCTAAAATGGAGCAGGTGAAACTATAAATCACAGCTCAATAACCAGATTGTAATTACAAAATTAAATAGAGACGTGTACAAAAGGAGCGGTCCTGATCTATTGATCAGGACCGCTCCTTTTGTTGGTTTCAGACTTTACAGATTTAATTCTTTATTCCTGGTTCCAATTGGTTACAGGCTTACACCTCTTTTCCAAGGGATAAAGTCGTCCTGATTCAATAACTCAGCTTTGGTCTTTACTTCTCCACTGGCAGTTTGTATTACATATTCCAGTATTTCTTCGCCCATTTGTTCGATAGACTTTTCACCGCTGATAATAGTACCAGTATTAATATCGATGATATCCGGCATACGGGTTGCCAGTTTTGTATTAGTAGCGAGTTTTACTACAGGAGCGATCGGGTTGCCGGTTGGGGTACCTAAGCCTGTAGTAAAGAGTACAACGTTAGCGCCAGAGCCAACCTCAGCAGAAGTAGATTCAACGTCGTTACCAGGTGTGCAGAGCAGATTAAGGCCTGGTTTGGTAACATATTCAGTATAATCGAGCACGTCTACAACCGGAGAGATACCGCCTTTTTTAGCTGCACCGGCAGACTTAATGGCATCAGTAATAAGGCCGTCCTTGATGTTTCCCGGAGAAGGATTCATATAGAAACCTGAGCCTACGGATTCAGCCTGACTTTCATATGCCCGCATGATACGGATAAACTTGTCGGAAGTATTAGTTTCCACACAACGGTTGATCAGTTCCTGCTCCACACCGCAAAGTTCAGGAAACTCAGACAGTATAGAAGCGCCGCCCAAAGCCACAATAAGGTCGGAGGTATGTCCGACAGCCGGGTTGGCAGAAATGCCGGAGAAACCATCAGAACCACCGCATTCCAGACCAATGACAAGTTTGGATAGTGGACTAGGCTGGCGGTTTTGTTTGTCGGCTTCTACGAGTGCCAGGAAGGTATCCCTGATAGCGTCAGACAGCATGTCAAATTCAGAACTACTTTTCTGCTGTTCAAATACTAATACAGGTTTATCGAAGTCAGGGTTCAGCTTCTTCAAGGCATCTTTCAGGATGGATACCTGTGCGTGCTGACAACCGAGACTTAACACGGTAGCACCTGCTACGTTCGGATGATGTATGTAACCAGCCAGCAGGGCACACAGGGCGTCTGAGTCCTGACGGGTACCACCGCAACCACCTTCATGCATGAGGAATTTAACACCGTCTATGTTGGAGAATACGGTATTACGTTTGTCGCTGGCTGTTACAGCAGCAGCCTTGTAAGTCTTGATAGCGTCAAGGTTACCGCTTTTATATAGAGCAACGAGGTCCTGGACCTGTTCATTGTATACTTCAGTGGGAGCAAATCCGAGCCCTTTTTCAAAGGCAGTTTTGATGACGCTGACGTTACGGTTTTCACAGAAAACCATGGGAATAACCAGCCAGTAGTTACGGGTACCTACCTGACCATCTTTACGGGGATAACCCATGAAGGTGCGGTCTTTCCATTTGCTGACGTCAGGTTTTTGCCATTCGATGTTACCTTCTTTTTCGTGGAAGGCGTTTGCATCATGTATCACATTGGTGGTGGTGATAAGCTCACCTTTGTGAATAGGCGCATTAGCTTTACCGACCAGTACACCATACATAGTAATAGGATCGCCGGTTTGTATGTCGGTGATCATGAATTTATGTTTAGCGGGAACGTCTTTGAGTAAAGTAATTGTGGAACCATTAAACCCGATTTCTGTACCCTGCTGCAGGTCCTGCAGGGCAACCAGTACATTATCGCCGGGATGTATTTGTAGAAAAGTGTTCATAATAAGCTAAAGTATGAAATAACACTACCACCTGTTAATACTAAAATATTAATCCATGATAAGATTTTGCCTTTGAAATGGTCAGGATAGTATCATCGTTTTGCTAAAACATTTTAGCGGCAGAAGTTTAGCAGATCCGGGTTTCCTGCTATTTTATGCAAACGTTTGCAATTTTCGGCATTATGCGTTATCTTTCATGCAGGTTATGAAAAAGATGCACTGATACAGCATCCCCATAATTTATTATCAATTCCAAAATTAATATGTCGTAATATGACTGCAGAAACCAGGTATGCTTCCAGCCCGGCAGAGGTACTCAGCTGGAATACAGCACAGACCAGAAAGGAACTTTTGATAGAACAATTGTTTGTACAGGACGAGATTAAACTGGTATACAGTCATTATGACCGTTTTGTAACAGGTGGAATATTCCCGGTGAATAAAGCGTTGCAACTTACACCGCCTGACCAGTTCAAAGCGGCTTATTTTCTGGAGCGGAGAGAATTGGGCATAATTAACGTAGGAGGCGCTGGCGTAGTTACTGTTGATGGTGAGGCCTTTGAGGTAGATTTTAAAGAAGCGTTATATGTAGGTAAAGGAAAGAAAGAGGTTTCTTTTGCCAGTAAGGACAGCGCAGCGCCCGCAAAGTTTTATCTTAATTCAACACCAGCACATCATGAGTTTCCAACCCGACATGTAACCCGGAAAGATGCAGAAGTAGTAACCCTGGGAGCAATGGAGACGTCAAATCACCGAACTATTAATAAGCTGCTTGTCAGCACAGTACTTCCTACCTGTCAGCTACAGATGGGTATGACAGAACTAAAGCCCGGCAGTGTATGGAATACAATGCCTGCCCACACGCATGACAGGCGTATGGAAGTCTATTTTTACTTTGAGGTACCGCAAGGGCAGTCGGTTTGTCATTTCTGGGGCCAGCCGCAGGAAACGAGACATATCTGGATGCAGAATGAACAGGCGGTTATATCTCCGCCTTGGTCTATTCACTCCGGTGCCGGTACGAGTAACTATACATTTATTTGGGGTATGGCAGGAGAAAACCTGGATTACGGAGATATGGACGTATGTGCGATACCTGATCTTAAATAAGTAATATGAAGCGGATATTATTATTGTTGATGGCGGCTGGGGTATGGCATACTGCCCTGGCAGGTGATACAGCAGCTGTTACAAAGGCGGCTGGGGTTACCATTTCAATCAGGAATACCTCTGCTATCGTTAGGAATGAAGAGATTGTCGAAATACCATATGTGCAACTACGGGGATTAACCGGTGCTTTTAAACTCATCAATAAACAGACGGGTAAGGAAGTGCCTTATCAGTTAGCCTACGAAGGTGCTCCAACTCCGCAGCACCTGCTTGTACAGGTTACTATTCCTGCACGCGCCAGTATTGTTGTTACTGCTATTGCCGGAAAGCCGGCAGTAGTAAAGCCGCGTACTTATGCACGTTATGTGCCTGAACGAAAAGATGATTTCGCGTGGGAGAACGACCGGGTAGCCTTCCGCATGTATGGAGCTGCATTGGAAAACTTTCCGGCAGAGAACGCACTTGGTATAGACGTATGGACAAAACGGACGTCTGAACTTGTTATCAACAGCTGGTATCAGAAGAACGATTACCATCATGATAATGGTCAGGGACTTGACTATTATTCAGTGGGTATGACGCTAGGAGGTGGAGACATTGCACCCTTTCTGAACGATTCAATCTATTTCCCGAAAAACTACCGGATACACAAAGTGTTGGATAGTGGTCCGCTACGCTGCACTTTTCAGTTGGGCTACGAACCATGGCAGGTAGGCAATATAACTGTTTCCGTACTAAAGACTATTTCGCTGGATGCAGGTTCTCAGCTAAACAGGATGAGTGTATCATATACGCTGCAGCAGGGTGATAGTTTACCGGTAGCTGCGGGTATTGTAAAGCGTGCAGCTCCAGGCACAATCCTGCTGGATGAGAAGACGGGAGTTGCTGGTTATTGGGAGCCTGAATATGGCGCTGACGGTATCACCGGGTTGGGGCTGGTAGTGCCTGTCCAAAACGGGCATATGAAGGTTACAGACAAGCATCTGCTGGCGACAGCTACAGCCAGTGGGAAAGCCCCTTATGTATACTATTTCGGCGCTGCATGGAACAAGGCAGGGAGGTATACCAGTGCATCAGAATGGTTTGCCTATCTGCAGACCTTCGCAGCTAAACAGGCCGCTCCATTGGAATTAACATCAATTAGTAACAAGCGTATTCTTAGTATATGATTTTACAGTCTTTTGATCTGACAGGTAAGACAGCCCTTGTGACGGGTTGTAAAAGAGGAATCGGTATGGGAATGGCCGTAGCGCTGGCAGAAGCAGGCGCTGATGTAATAGGTGTTTCTGCGTCCCTGGAGAAAGATGGCAGCGAGGTTGAAAAGGCCGTGAAGGCTATGGGCCGAAAATTCTTCGGTTACCAATGTGACCTGGGTAAGCGTGAAACGCTGTATGCATTTATAAAGGAAGTAACCGCCGCACATCCGGTGATTGACATACTAGTCAACAATGCCGGGTCTATTCTTAGAAAGCCTGCCGCAGAACATCCGGATGAATACTGGGATGAGGTAATTAATATCAATCTTAACGCGCAGTTCATACTGACCCGTGAAATTGGCAAGGGAATGATCGCACAAGGCAGTGGAAAGATTATCTTTACAGCATCGTTACTTACCTTCCAGGGTGGTATCAATGTACCTGGATACGCCGCAAGCAAAGGAGCAGTAGGTTCATTGGTGAAAGCTTTTGCCAATGAATGGGCAGGCAAGGGTATCAATGTGAATGCAATCGCACCAGGATATATCGCAACAGACAATACTGCCGCATTGCGTGCAGACGAGAAGCGTAGTGCTTCTATACTGGAGCGCATACCTGCAGGCAGGTGGGGAGAACCGGCAGATTTTAAAGGGCCGGTAGTATTCCTAGCTTCCGCAGCATCTGACTATGTTCATGGTACTATACTTACTGTTGACGGAGGATGGATGGGACGATAAAAGCGTACCTATATACTGATTTATGAGCAAAAGAACAGAAAAGACAATTGTTGATATTGCGGAAGAGCTGAAACTTTCTATATCCACCGTGTCCCGCGCACTGAACAATCATCCAAACATCAGTGCCAAAACAAAGGAGAAGGTGAAAAAAATGGCCAATAAGCTCGGGTACCGTCCGAATGCTATGGCAGCAGGCCTGCGTAACAGCAGGAGCCGCACTATTGGACTGGTTGTTCCTCGAATCTCGATGTTCTTTCCTGCTACAATCAGTACTGTTATTCAGAATAAGCTGCATGAACATGGCTATCATGTGTTGATATGTCAGTCCAACGATTCCCTGGAGCAGGAAATAGCATTAGCAGAGACGCTGTATTCCACCAGGATTGACGCACTTGCTGTATCAAGTACTTTGTATACGACTGACTTTTCACACTTCGATATTTTTAAGGATAATAACATTCCACTTGTATTTTTTGACCGAGTACCTAAAGACTATCAGGTCAAGGTGGTGAAAGGCGATGATTATCTGGGAGGTTTTACGGTTACAGAACATTTGATAGAGAAAGGATGTAAGGATATTGTACATATTTCTGGTCCGCTGACCTGCAATCTTTATGTAGATCGTGTAGCTGGGTATAAGCATGCATTAAAGAAACATAAGCTGGCGTTTAAAAAATCGAGGATCTTTTATCAGGAGTTGACAAGAGAAAATGCGTTGCAGGTATGTGAGCAGATCTTTGCCAAGCAACCCTGGCCTGATGGTATTTTTGCCGCTAATGATACGACAGCAATTACTATAATGGAGTATTGCCGTAAACTGAATTTGCGTGTACCGGAAGATATTAAGATTGTGGGCTACTCAAATGATCCGAGAGCTGAGATTATCACGCCTTCTATTACATCTGTGGATCAGTTTCCTGCATTAATGGGAGAACGTGTGGCAGCTGCCTTACTTGAATTGATGCAACAGCCAGTAACAATTCCCCAGCGTTACTCGGAAGAAATTGTACCTATTCAGCTGATTGAACGTGTGTCTTCTGCAGCAATAGTTGCAACGCGTAAAGCAGGCGTAAGAAAGAAACTAAAATAAGGCAGGTGGTTGCTCTCGGGCAGCCCTGCCTTATTCTTTATACATAAGTGCAAACGATTGCGTAAAAATAATTGGTTAGTAACTGCACAATTTGTAGTGCGGGTAAATAAAATTACACGAGATGAAAAAATTATCACTTCTTTTCTGTGCCCTATTAGTATCGGGCAGTGCTGCCTACGCTCAGCAAAGCAGTAAAAAGCAGCAAATTATATCTATGGCAAACAAGACGTTGGATCTTGCTGTGCGTCAGTATAAGCTGATGATGCAGCATGTTCCTGACAGTGTGTTGCCACGTACAACCAATAGTAAGGATGGTAGTTTTGTAACTGCTAAAACTGATTGGTGGACAGCGGGATTCTATCCGGGTACATTGTGGTATTTGTATGAGTACTCGAAGGATAATGTCTTGAAGCAGGAGGCGATTAAACGTACTGCACAGGTCGAAGTAGAAAAGAATAACAAAGGTACACATGATCTTGGGTTTATGTTATACTGTAGTGCAGGTAATGCATACCGTATTACAAAAGACCCGAAATATAAGGAAGTGCTGCTTACCAGTGCCCGTTCATTATCTACCAGGTTTAATCCAAAAGTAGGCTGTATTAAGTCATGGGATCACGGCAGATGGCAGTTCCCGGTGATCATTGATAACATGATGAACCTTGAATTATTGACATGGGCTACCCGCACAAGTAAGGATCCATCATTTGATCGTATTGCACGTACGCATGCCAATACAACAATGAAACATCATTTCAGAAAAGATTACAGCTCCTTTCATGTTATAGGATATGATTCTACCAATGGAGCTGTATTAGCCAGAAATACAGCGCAGGGAGCAAATGATACCTCGGCTTGGTCTCGGGGTCAGGCGTGGGGACTATATGGCTACACTCTAATGTACCGGGATACAAAGGATAAATCTTATTTGGCACAGGCGCAACATATTGCAGATTATATATTGAACCATCCGCGTATGCCGGAAGACCTTATTCCTTACTGGGACTATGATGCGCCGGGTATCCCAAATGCTCCGAGAGATGCGTCTGCAGGAGCAGTAGCAGCATCTGCTCTGTTGGAGCTAAGCCGGTACACCAGAGGAGAAACGTCCGCCCGTTACTGGAATGCTGCGGAAAAGATGTTGGAGAGTTTGAGTAGTCCGGCATATCTCGCAAAAGAAGGAGAAAATAACAACTTCATCCTTATGCACAGCGTAGGTTCTATTCCACATAACTCCGAAGTGGACGTCCCGCTCACATATGCAGACTATTACTTTGTGGAAGCATTATTACGGTACAAACAATGGGCTAAATAATGCACAGACGTCATTTTATAAAGGCAGTTCCTTTGGCCGGAATGGCGGGGGCTATACAACCAGGCCACTTCCTGCAGGCAATAGATTTGCCAGCAGGAAGTATTACTGTACAAGGCGACAGGGAATACTGGGCGGAGTTACTGTCAAGAATAGCAGAACCCGTAATGAAAAACTTAGCCCTTGGACAGTTGCGTCAACATATGCCACTTGAGACAGCTCCTGGGTATAATAAGCCAGTGGACAAAGTTACTTATCTCGAAGCTTTTGGACGTACAATGGCAGGGATTGCCCCGTGGCTGGAACTAGGCGCTGACGGAACGGCTGAAGGCAAAATAAGGGCGCGTTTCATTGATTATGCGTTGAAAGGAACAAGTCAGGCAGTACAACCCGGCGGACCAGACTATATGAACTTCACCGGGCA
The DNA here is from genome assembly GCF_019492185.1 of Chitinophaga rhizophila. Taxonomy (GTDB): domain Bacteria; phylum Bacteroidota; class Bacteroidia; order Chitinophagales; family Chitinophagaceae; genus Chitinophaga; species Chitinophaga rhizophila. The sequence continues at coordinate 1,101,199 of NZ_JAICCF010000002.1, read as the reverse complement.
ATATGATGGACAGCCATTAGTTGATGGAGCTTTTCTTGCACATGCATTTATCCGGGCACCCAAACAATTATGGCAGCCACTTCCTGAGGCTGTCAAGCAGCAGGTTGTTGCAGGATTTAAGCGTCTGCGTAGTATTAGACCAGGGTATAGCAACTGGTTGTTGTTTGCAGGTATTATTGAAGCCGCATTATTGCTTTTTGGCGAGGAATGGGATGGTATGCGGATAGATTATGCAGTCAGGAAACACCAGGAATGGTATAAAGGAGATGGGATGTATGGGGATGGACCGGAATTTCATTTTGACTATTATAATGGCTTTGTTATCCAGCCGATGTTGACTGACATTCTGAAAGTATTGGCAGATAATGGCAAAGGCAGTAAAAAGGAATATGATCAGGCTATTGATAGGATGCAGCGTTACGGTGAGATCCAGGAGCGCTTGATATCTCCTGAAGGGACATTTCCCGTGGTAGGAAGGTCTATGACTTACCGTAATGCCGTTTTTCAACCGCTGGTGCAATTGGCCTTACATGAGCAATTACCTGCAACATTGCCTCCTGCCCAGGTGAGGGCAGCATTAACAGCTGTGAACAAAAGAATTTTCGAGGCTCCTGGGACCTTTGATAACAAAGGCTGGTTGCAATTAGGTTTTTGTGGTCATCAACCCGAAATAGCAGATGTTTATACATCCACTGGCAGCTTATACCTGTGTACAACAGGGTTTCTGGCATTAGGTCTGCCAGCTGAAAATGCTTTCTGGAGTGCTCCTGCCCAGGAGTGGACGTCGCAGAAAGCGTGGGCGGGCAAAACAGTGAAGAAAGACCATGCGCTTTAGTCGGTATTGATGTCTATAAGACCATATCTTATACCGAAGATAACAAGCCCTACGCGGGTCTTTACCTTCAGTTTATCACAAAGGCTGCTTTTATAGTCATCAATTGTACGGGGGCTCACAAACATTTTCTGCGCAATTTCTTTGTAAGATAATTCTGTACAGAGAAATTGCAGGAATGTCTTTTCTTTAGGCGTCAATTCTATCTTCTCACTAAGAGACAATACATCTTTTTGCAATCCTGAGATCACTTTTCCGGATATGTAATCGGGCAGGTAAAAGTCTTTTTTTATAATTGAGTCGAAAGCTTCTTTCAGATCATCCGGCTCTACATTTTTCATGATGTAACCTTTCGCCCCAGATTTCAGCATTTTTATAATTACAGACTCGTCATTGAGCATAGATAAAGCGAGTACTTTAATCTGAGGGAAGTGGTTATTGATCCAGGCAGCGGTTTCATAACCGTTCATGCCAGGCATGTTTACATCGAGAATGAGTATATCGGGTAATTGTAATTCGCGGTTATTGATGATTTTAATGACTTCTTCTCCATTACTGGCTTCAAAAAGAATGAAGTAATCAGTAAAGGTATTGATCAACCTGCCAAGTGCTTTTCTAACCAGCACATGGTCATCTGCAATTGCAACACTATATTTCGCTTTCCTGGTTGTGCTCATGTAATGACTCTTTGTTTATGGGTATAGTGATACGAATGGCAGTTCCGCTATTTTTCGCACTATTGATATGGAATGTTCCCCCTATGAGGGAAGCTCTTTTTTGAATGTTCATTAATCCCAAACCTTTGGTTTTTTCCTGTCGGGCAAACAGCGCTTCAGAATCAAAGCCGACACCATTGTCTTTTATTTCAAGTACGATGATATCTGTTTTATGGGAAAGACGAACTTCCACCTTACTGGCCTTGGCATGTTTAACAATGTTATTAAGCATTTCCTGAACGATACGGAAAAGTATGATTTCTGTCTGATGGTCCAGCAGGTTCCTGATGTCCGCAAAATTAAAAGAAGTTTCGTACAAATTGGTCCTTTTCAGTCGTTCGAGTTCAAAGTCGATTGAGTTGGCAAGGCCTATTTCTGTAACACGATCTGTATGCAGACTGCGTGAAAGATCTCTTAATTCTGTAATGGCTTTCTGCAGAGCTTTTCTGCTCTCTTCTATGTATTCATGCGCCTCACTGTTGTTCTCTACCGGTACTGTTAATAATGACAGTGCTACAAAGGTGAGCGACTGTCCTATATTGTCGTGTATCTCCTGCGATAAATGGCCGAATACATTCTCCTGAATCTCCAGCTGGGACCTCAATAATTCCTGCTCATACCTTTCTTTCATTAGTCTGAGTTCCTGCGCCTGTGCCTGTCTTCCCTTCTGGTTAAGTATCAACATAATAACTATGAAACCTACCAGTAGGACCAGCAGGAAGAGGGACGTAAAGATGACTAGGAATACCTCCTGAAAATCAGATTGCATATAAAAGAAATGCTGAACAATAAATATAGGATAATATTAATCATAAGATTCAGGAAATAAAGGGTTTTATAGTTATAAAATGGCATAATAGATATGGCATTCAGGACGCCTGTTAAAGGCGGACTGCACGTATAAAAAAAGAGTAGCCCTGTTGATACCCAGAATGTCGGGTCTTTCAGCAGACTGTCTGGACCAGGATGCTTGATCCGTTCATAGAAATAACAGATGCTGGCTGTTACAACAATAATACATCCGGAAAGGAAGGTGTATGTATTAAATACATTATTCATTCCCTGGATTAAAAAAAGGTTGATGAACGATAATATTGGATATACTACCAGAATTATCCCTAGAGCAGTCAATGTTTTAGTATTAGTCATAAACGAACGCAACAGGAAGATCAGGTAGGTAAAATTTACGATGGCGTAGAAATTATAAAATACGAGATTACGTTTGTTATGTATACTGTACCACCAACCTAGTACCTCAACAGTGATAGTAAGCAGAATATAAATAATAAAGGTATTAAGGTACCGGGGAGGTTCCTTTTGTAGTTTTGCCAGCAATGCTATAATGAAACAGATAATGATTATCAGTACATGCATAGGTAATCTGTAAACAGATGTATGGGAAAACATAAGCATATATGTATGTATGCAGGACATAAGATATTGATGGCAGGTAATGTTTTAACAGTTAGTAATGATGTCGGTGCGGCCGGTAAATTAGTAAAAGTGGAGATAAATAATTTTCCTCTCGACAAAAAAGCTGCCGGACATGACATCCGGCAGCTTAAAAGAAGTGATTTATATGGAGGATGAAACTTACTTGGTTATAATTTGAAGAGATTCCTTTTGTGCCCTAATAATGCTGCTTTGATCGCCTACACAGGCCGGTGGACAAGGCAATCCGAAGTTAAATGCCATTATCTCTGGACCTTTAGGTGTGGAAACATACAGATCTTTATTTTCGGTTTTACCGGTTTCGCTTATTTTCTGTTGTGTACCCACAAATACAATAGTCTGTCTATCCTGAAGTAATATGTTTTCAGGGAATACAGATGGATAGACGCCGAAATAAACCCTAATACCATCTGCGCCTGCTGCTTCCGCCGTTTCAATATATTGTTTCAGTTCGTCCAGGCTGTACCATACGCTCAGTGAATCAGGTTTACCCAGACGCTCAGAATTAGCTCTCCACCTGTTCTCCATGTAATTTTCGCGGAGCATAGAAACGTGCTTTTTATCTACAAACTGACCTGCTTTCATGATTTTTGCGGCTGACATAAGATATTTATTTTAGGTTTATTGAATCTCGTTAACAACCTAAAACTAGGCTTAAAAGCATAGTGGAATCAATGTAAGTTTATGATTATCATAACATTACAAACATGAGAAATTCATAATTACTATCTAATCAGATCGTATATAATTTTATGTAATATAAAATCCGGGTATTTGGTCTCCTTTTTCGTGTAAATATGAATTTAAAACTGCGTGAATATCGGTACAAAATTACCGTATAGTATCGGTAGAGAAAAAAAATTACATGTATTCCTGGCTTTTTTTGAACGGTTTCATCCCAAATCCTTCCCTTATTATATAACATCATAAAAAGGGCTGTTTTCATACCGTGAAACATCGGTCATAGGGGATCAGTGATTTACGCAATGGTTATCTGCATGATTATACATTTCCTTTTGATCTATTGCCGGTTTTTTATCCCTGCTAATCTGTATAAGATTGACTGTTTATCAGGTATTTATCGCGCTGAAATCTGCTATTAGCATGAATCACAGCCATTTTGATATACCGGTGTTTATTTGCGCGTTATAACGGGTAATTGAAGGTTAGGGATCGCATTTTGCTCATACGTTCTTCATGACGGTCAGATCAACTTAATTTTCTCTAATATTGAGAAGGCAATTAAGCCTGAATGCTGATTTAAAATATTGTACCCTTTGAAAACCCTAATTGTATTGTCCCCCCCAAAGTACCATAACTGGCCTGCTTTTTAGCAGGCCTTTTCTTTTTTATAGAAACTCCTACATCTACTGTTATCAACGCTATATTTCTTTAGTAACAGCAGGTCATACATAAATCCTGAAGAGATGATCTTATCAGCGTTTTGCTTATCCAAAGTATACAATAAAACAATCTTCATTTAACATTAAGTTATCCATGCTATCTAAACACGGGAGGACATTTCTCAGGTAAATCTCACGGTATGTAACTCGCTCAATCGCCATGCCAGTTGTTGCCATCGAAGTTATCTGTACTAAAATATCCGGGTGATAAACTTACTCTTACTAATTCCTGAACAACAGTACCTCCCGCCTATATTCATACTATGGCGTTTGATGGTAGCTTTTATCAGTCTTGTAAAAGCATGATAATGACCGTGATGTATAAGAATAAGGAAAACGTTATTACCACTGTAAGAAACCAAAGGTAGAATGTCTCGAATTTATTCAGGCTTTGTTACAGGGTTACTGCTACCAATACCCAGGATGTGGAAAGAGGGTTTTTTGGGAGGTAGTAAGACCTTCACATGTATGTGGTGGTACGGATTGAATTATACAAAAAGTAAAAGGGACAGACCAGAGTACTATTCTCGTATCTGTCCCTTTATTTATCAATTGAAAGTGACTATTTCTTTGCTTTAGATCCCATTTGGAATACCAGGCGGCCCCCGTTCATGATATCATGATGGCTGATGGCATTGTTCAGTACCGGTTTTCCATTAAGTGTTACTTTCTGTACATATACGTTTTTATCACTCTGATTCAGGGCTTCCACCGTAAATGTTTTACCATTTTCCAACTGAATGGTAGCTTCTTTCACTGCCGGGCTACCTAGTATATACTGATCCGATCCAGGACACACAGGATAGAAACCCATTGATGTGAAAATATACCATGCACTCATCTGGCCACAATCGTCATTGCCGCCCAGGCCGTCCGATCCGGGGTGATACATCTTTTTAAGGATCATGCGCACGCGCTCTTGCGTCTTCCATGGTTCTCCTGTCCAATTATACAGATAGGCCACGTGATGCGATGGCTCATTACCATGTACATAGTTACCAATAATACCGTCTCGCGTAATGTCTTCTGTTTCTGCAAAGAACTCGTCAGGTAGATGCATGGTAAACAGCGAATCCAGGTGGCCAGAGAAACGCTTTTTACCACCATTGAGTTCAATTAGTTCGGCCGGGTACTGAGGTACATAAAGGCTGTAATTCCAGGCATTACCTTCAATAAAACCCTGGTTGTCTGTTTTAAGCGGATCAAATGCTGCACGGAACGTGCCGTCATTGAGTCTCGGACGCATATAACCGATGCTTGCGTCATATACATTACGATAGTTCTGAGAACGTTTTATAAACTCATCATATATATCTTGTTTGCCCAATTTCTTGGCTATCTGAGCTATACACCAATCGTCATATGCATACTCCAATGTCTTTGACACAGAAGCTCCGCTTTTATCTTCCGGCACATATCCCTTGTCGATGTAGTAACCGATGCCATCATAACTGCGGTGCCTTGCAGTAGTTACACACGCTTCCAGCGCTTTTTCCTGATCAAACGGTGCATTCCCTTTGATGATTGCATCTGCAATCAACGATACACTATGATAACCTATCATACACCAGTTTTCATTAGCGTAATGCGACCATACTGGCAGCATGCGGTGTACGCTCTGATCGTAATGCGCCAGCAGGGATTGTACCATATCGGCGTTACGCTTAGGCTGTATTACATTGAATAAAGGATGTAACGCTCTGTAAGTATCCCACAAAGAGAAGGTGGTATAGTTAATAAAGCCTTCTGCCTTATGATTATTCTGGTCTAGCCCGCGGTAAGTGCCATCAATATCCATGTAGGTAGTAGGGCTAAGAAACGCGTGATACATAGCAGTGTAGAAGTTAATCATCTCATCATTGCTATTCAGCTGCGCAGTAACACGTTGCAACTCCTTATTCCATAATGCCTGGCCATCCTGCTTTATTTTGTTAAAATCCCAGCCCGGAGCTTCTGCTCGCAGATTAGCCAATGCACCTTCCGTACTAACTGGAGATAAAGCGAACTTGATCTTTATTTGTTCGCCTGCCTTTACCTTGAAGTCAAACCAGGCTCTGATCTGACGGCCTGCCATTTCAGGGAAGTTGTGCGCTACATCAAATTTGCGCCAGAAGCCCTTATATACATCATTTGCATAGTTCTGATGCCCGTATTGTGATATAGGTTTGGAGAATGACATTGCAAAATACTCGGTACGTGTACGCGCCCAGCCGTTAGTCTGGCGATAGCCGGTAACCAGTGTGTCATTCTCTACTCTTACAAACGTCCACACGTTCTTATTACCATAGTTATAAATGCCCGCCATCAGATCCAGGATAATATGTGCCTGATCTGTAGCCTCTGCAAATGTATATTGATGAAAGCCAACACGGGTAGTGGTGGTCAATTCTGCCGTAATATTGTATTTGTCGAGTTTAACTTTATAGTAATCTGCTTCTGCTGTTTCATTGTCATGAGAGAAACCTGAGCGGTAACCTGTCTCCGGATTGCTGGCTGTACCCGGGTTGAGTAATAGCTTACCTGTAGTTGGCATAATCAGAAAGTCACCCAGGTCAGAGTGACCGGTACCGCTGAAATGCGTATGACTGAATCCTGTAATAGTCTTATCTACATACTGATAACCTGCGCAATACTTATAAACGTCCGGGTTATAACGGCCGTTCATCTCATACGGGATCGTATCTGTATCGGGACTTAGTTGCACCATTCCAAAAGGCACGGTGGCTCCGGGATAGGTATGGCCCATTTTTTCAGTACCGATAATAGGTTTAACGTATTGTACCAGATTCCGTTCCTGCGCCTGCAGTGAAAGCTGGGTGCATAGAGAAAATGCCGTGAGTAATGTAAGACGTGTTGCCTGACTTGCGCCCATGTCAATATGTGTTTAAACGATTAGAGAACCCCGCAAAATAAAAGGTCCGGGATAAACAGCTTGTCACAGACGGGTAAAACAGTTTAAATGAAATGTAAATAATGAAAAAATGAGCCATTTTCAATATTTTGTTGGCAAATTCAGCGAGCAGTGACAAAACCGATACTAGTAATAAAATTTGGGACAGCTTCCATCACACACGAAAACGGGGAGCTGGATGAAACAATAGTGGCTTCCATTGCCAGGCAGGTAGCCGATCTTAAGAATGAATATAATATTGTGCTGGTGTCGTCTGGTGCAGTAGCTGCGGGTAAGAAATACCTCAAGAACTATACTGGCACTATGAGTGAACGCAAGGCGGCAGCGGCTATCGGTAACCCTTTGCTATTAAGCAAATATGCACGCTATTTCTCACCATATGATATTGCTATTGCACAAAGTCTTTGTGAACGCAGGCATTTCAGCAACAGGGCCCAGTTCCTTCAGCTAAAAAAGACATATGAAGAATTATGGGCCAGCGGTGTAATACCTGTAGCTAATGAAAACGACGTGGTCAGCGACCTGGAATTAAAGTTCTCAGATAATGATGAATTAGCCACGCTTATTGCTGTCGGCTTTGGTGCATCCATGCTACTATTCAGTACCTCTGTAGGTGGTGTGCTTGATAGGGAAGGAAAGGTTGTTCCACAAATTGAGACAATTGACGCATCTATCCTGTCGCTGGCAGATACCAAAAAGTCATCCCTGGGTTTGGGTGGAATGGTGTCTAAACTCACTTTCGCCCGTTTAGCAACCCGTATGGGTATCAAAGTAGTGATCTTTGGTATTCATACCAATGATGGTATTCTTAACGCGATTGCTGGTACTACAGGTACGTTATGTTTGCCGCAACCATGCAGTATGCCCGCCCGTAAGAAATGGCTGGCCAGCGGTAGTCTGGTAACCGGCCGGGTATTAGTAGACGAAGGCGCATTATCTGCGCTGCAGAAACGACGTAGCTTGCTGGCGGTAGGCGTGCTGACTGTACTGGAAAGATTTGAAGACGGGGAGGTATTTGAGATCGTTGATGAAGAACATAATGTGATTGCTGTGGCTCGTGCCAAGGTATCTTCGGAGGTGCTGTCTGAAGACGGGAAAATGCAGAATCTCGAGGTGGCACACGCTGATGATATAGTTTTATTATAAAACTGACCAAAATTTAAAGAAGATGGAGTCTATACAACCTTTACTTGAACAGGCACAGGCTGCCACCCGCTCCCTCAAGTCACTGCCTGATCACCAGAAGCAGCAGTTGCTGCGGCAGCTGGCCGATACAATAGAAACGCACACGGATGCTATTGTTGCCGAGAATAAGAAGGATCTGGATAAGATGTCCGATGAGGACCCTAAAAAAGACCGCCTGTTACTCAATACGTCCCGTATCAGTCAATTGGCGGCCAGCCTCCGTGACATAGCAGGACTGCAGGACCCTGCCAATCAGTTACTGCTGGAAAGAACCCTGGCTAACGGACTAAAAGTCGAAAAGCGTACGGTGCCTCTGGGCGTTGTTGGCGTTATCTATGAATCTCGTCCTAATGTTACACTCGACGTTGCTGCTCTTTGTATCCGCTCAGGTAACGTTGCCGTACTGCGTGGCGGTACTGACGCTTTTCATACCAATATCATCCTGGTAGAACTGATACAGAAGGTGTTAAAGGCATTCAACGCTGATGCAAATGCAGTACAGTTATTACCGGTTGATAGAGCGCTCATCGGAGAAATGCTCACTGCCGTAAAGTATATAGATATCATTATACCGCGAGGCTCTCAGCAACTCATAGACTACGTACGCGCTCATTCAAAAGTGCCGGTCATTGAAACCGGGGCTGGCGTATGCCATACCTATGTGGAAAAGACGGCCGATCTGGAAAAGGCCAGCGCTATTATCACCAATGCAAAAGTATCCCGGCCCTCGGTGTGCAACGCACTGGATACGGTACTGGTGGATGAGCAGGTAGCGCCTGAGCTACTTCGGTTGCTGGCAAATGCCTTGCAGGATTACGACGTAGAGATCTTTGCAGACGAACTATCCTACAACCTGCTGCAGGCACTGGAGTATCCTTACCTGATCAAGGCTACGCCATCTGACTTCGGACGTGAGTTCCTGGACTTCAAATGTTCTGTAAAGGTAGTAAATGGCGCTGACGAAGCATTGCAGCATATCCAGGCATACTCTTCCAAACATTCTGAAGCAATCATCTCACAGGATAGCGCTATCAGCGAAAGATTCCTGCAGGAAGTCGATGCTGCTGCGGTATACGTGAATGCATCTACCCGTTTTACTGATGGTGGTGTATTCGGATTGGGAGCTGAAATCGGGATTTCAACCCAGAAACTGCATGCGCGCGGACCATTTGCATTGGAGAAACTCGTCACCGAAAAATGGATTGTAAGGGGAGATGGCCAGGTCAGGTAGCCAGGTTATTCACTTTTTTAAACTGATACCCCTGTTGCTTTAAATATTTAATCAGCTGATGCAGTTGCAGGTACAGCTTATCTTTCCTTCTAGGATCTGTACCTGCATGTATCAGCAGTATAGCCCCATTTAGTTTTCCTACGCGTTGCTGCTCAAATCTTTTCACTGAAGACAGTATTACCGCTGTACTTTTATAAGTGTTGCCCATCTCCGGATAGGTGTAGTCGGCATTGGTTCCGGTACCTGGTGTAAAACTGATGACCTGCAATCCCTCATCCGCAGACCATCGCGCAATGCTGTCATTCCACCACTCATACGGAGGTATATATTGTTGAACCTGTGTAGTATCAATACCCGCCTGTTGCATTGCTGTCAGGTTGTTACGGATGTCTTCAAGGAACTGCGGCCGTGTTATCAACAGACTATCCGGCTTATTCCAGTCACAGTATAACAGGTGTTTGTCTGAATGAGGCCCCATATAATGTCCTTCGTTACTCAGCTGCTTTATAACCGGCTGCAGGTCAGTATTGCGGTAGCAATTACCAGTAAGGAAGAATGACCCTTTTACCTGCTCTTGCTGCAAAACTTTATGGATGGAGGATAATCCTTCTCCAAATTCATCTGCCGTAAATACCAGGGCAATTTCCCGACGACTACTATCCATTCTGGTAATGCCACCGCTGGTCAGGGTATAGCCCTTGCTACCTGCTGCGGTCTCCTGCGCGGCCAGCAGATAGATCAGGACCGCTGTGCCATCCATTGTCGGCTCATTGGTACTGTAGTCGCCATAGTCATCGTGGTAAACTGCAAGATCGCTCTGGTATTCTGCATATTCATCTTCCTCCTGGAGCTGTATACCAATCAGGTTGTTGAAGATATTGGTATATACCGGGCCGTCAACCAGGCCTCCATCAATGGGATATTGTTTCAGGTGGGTAAATGACGAATGCGGATCAACGGGTGTATCTCCATAGGCGGGTAGTCCATATACCATAGACGTACCCCAGGGATTACAGCCGAATATCCAGTCGAAACAGGCTTGTTCCAGCTGCAAGTAGCTGGCATCTCCACTTAACTGGCGGTACCAGTAACATTGAATGGCAAATGCCACAGTCAGATTATTACTGCACCAGATGAACGGTATCCCTCTGTAAAAGGCGTTCCCTGACGCTTTCTGCCACACCCTTTCAATCCCTTCTTTGTAATAGTGTATGAGCGTATCCCGCTGACTACCCGTAACCTGCCTGGCCAGTTCAGCATGCCCCTGGTTGATAAACGGATACCACTGATAATGCCTGGCTGTATCTTTCCCTAACCAGGGTGTCATCGGCTCCTGCCGGGCAAACGTCCATGCCTGGTTAAGATAGGAGCCACCCAACGTTGCCGCTGCCAGCTCCATGTCATCAGTCCAGTTATCTTCTTCATAGAAATAAGGAGAACGCCCCGGTGCTGTCTGACAAACGCCTGGTTGGGCCATGCCAAATGCATAAGCTGCTGTTGCTTTGTGACGCAGTGTTGCTGCATATTCTGATTGGATAGAAGAAAATAGCTGCTGCCCGAGTGCGAAACAGCTACTGAACTTCCCTGCAGTAGACGCTGTGCCGGTAGACCTGTTCTTGTATTTCAATAAGCCTTGGGGTGCGCCAGTACAGAAATATACCGGCCGTTCCAGTCCGCGGTCATAGAAGTTAGTATCCTGTCCTGGTATGCGCATGCCCCGGTGATCCCGATCGTCCCCTACCTGATTATACATTCTGTCGTCCCGGGGATTCATTTTAATCAGCCAATCCAGCCCCCATTTTGCCTCGTCCAGGACGTCGGCAATACCATTGCCGCCAGACAACCCATTTGCCTGTAAAGTGTCTGAAAATGCGTTTGGGAAGTCTCTCCATGCTGCCAGTAAATGCCAGGTCGCATTTGCAGATGTCGTGGCATACTGGAGGTAGTCCGACGCATCATGCCACCCTCCGGAGACATTCACAAAGGTACTATCCGGACCATATACCGGGAAGCCATCATGCGTATGACAAGAGTCTTTTAGAAAGGGATTAAAGCCGCTTCTTTGCTGTCGCAGGTACCGCAAACAGAAATCCGCCGTTCCTTTATAGGCTGTATCGCTGATGGAGAATTTGGGCGACTGCGTATTGCCTGTTCTCAAATAGTATTGTCCGGCAGTCGTAAACGCAGTAAAATCCAGTCTGCTTGTTTGCCGGAAAGGACCATACGCCCCTGTCGCATTTCCTGCTTTATTCTTAAATACCACCTTGCCCGTGGCGACATTTACCAGTTCAAAATATTTTAATGTATCTTGTTCTTTACTGCACCACACAGCTACCTTGCTGCCTGTGCACGCGTAACCAAGCTGGTTGATGCGTATAACGTCTGCAAGGAGGGGAAGGCTGATCAAAGCGGATAATACCAGCAGCAACAGCTTTTTCATAAACGCGCAGTTTTGGGTGGAGATGGTATGATCTTTCTAATTTAATTCGTTTTTCTGCATATTAATAATAGCATCTTTGCGTTTTTGTATTTATATTAGAATGTGAATGTGCGTTTTTTTGCGGCTTTTAATCAACTGAAACTATAATTCCCGGGTATGACAGCAGGTCTATTATTTTCCATCGTCATTGCGTATTTCATCATTTTATTGATCGTAGCCTGGTACACCGGCAGAAATTCCAATAACGAATCCTTCTTTATAGGTAATCGTAACAGTAACTGGATGCTGGTGGCGTTTGGTATGATCGGTACATCTCTCAGCGGGGTTACCTTTGTAAGCGTACCGGGCGATGTAGGTAAAACGGCCTTCTCCTACCTGCAGGTGGCACTTGGTAATATGCTGGGGTATGTGGCTATTGCCTTTATATTGCTACCCTTATATTATCGCCTGCAGCTTACCTCAATTTACAATTACTTCAATACCCGCTTCGGCGTCAGATCTTATAAAACGGGTGCATCTTTCTTTATATTATCCAGGACATTAGGTGCTACAGCCCGCTTATACCTCGTCGTTAACATCCTGCAAAACCTTTTACAGGAAACCTTCAGAGAACAGTTTACGGTTCCCTTCTGGGTCACCACCATGATCATACTACTGATGATACTGCTGTATACATTTGAAGGCGGGGTAAAAACGATCGTATATACAGATACGCTTCAGACTACCTGTATGCTGGCCGGACTGGTGATATGTATTATCTATATCCTCAATCACCTGGATCTGAGTGTTGGCAGCAGCCTCCAGGCCATGGGAGAGAAGGGAATGTCCCAGGTCTTCTTCTTCGACCCCAATAGTCCGCACTTCTTCCTCAAGCAGATACTAGGCGGTGCATTTATCACTATTACCATGACGGGAATGGACCAGGAGATGATGCAGAAGAACATCTCTGTAAAACGACTGGTTGATGCCCAGAAGAATATCATGACGCTCAGTGTGATCTTCGTGATTGTGATTATCCTGTTCCTGTTTCTCGGCGGACTATTATACCTCTTCGCAGAACAGATCAATGTCACCGCTTCGGCTGATAAACTGTTCCCAACGTTGGCCCTGGATGCCCGGTATATGCCGCCTGCTATCTCCATCATCTTCATTATTGCCCTCATATCGGCTTTGTTCCCAAGTGCAGACGGCGCTATCACGGCTTTAACATCTTCCTTCTGTATAGACATCCTGGATCTGCAAACAGATAAACCGAGGTCGGAAGAACAGAAGAAAAAGATCAGACGTACTGTACATCTGGCATTTACCGGCGTCTTCCTGATCTTCGTGCTGATCTTTAAACGTATTGATAGTCCAAGTATGATCTCTGTGATACTGAAAGTAGCGTCTTATACCTACGGGCCATTACTTGGCATGTTTGCATTTGGTATCCTTACCAGGCGTACGGTAAAAGACAATATGACGCCTAAGATCGCCATTGCAGCTCCTATTCTCTGTTTTGCTCTGGAATACTTCCAGCAGTATCTTTTCCAGGGGTATAAGATCGGTCTGGAACTGCTGATCATAAACGGATTACTCATGTTTATCGGTTTATGGATGTATTCAAAGGATAATCAGAAAATAGAACAGCTATCCTGATCTGTAAATATTAAAGCCAAAGCTATGCTTACAACTGAGATGTCTTCCCATTTTAACGATCTGGAGAAGATGAGTGTCCGCGCCCTGCTGGAAGGGATCAACAGTGAAGATATGACCGTGCCGCTGGCAGTGGCAAAAGCTATCCCCCAAATAGAACTACTGGTAACCGCCCTTGTTGGGAAGATGAAAGCAGGCGGCCGCTTGTTTTATATCGGTGCCGGCACCAGTGGCCGACTTGGTATATTAGACGCCTCTGAATGCCCCCCTACCTTTGGCGTGCCGCACGAACTGGTTATTGGTATCATTGCAGGCGGAGATACTGCTATCCGTAAGGCAGTAGAATTTGCAGAAGATGATACGCAACAGGCCGAGAAGGATCTGGATAAGTACAACATTACTGATAAAGATGCGGTGGTTGGTATTGCGGCTTCAGGCACGACGCCTTACGTAATCGGAGGAGTCCAGGCCATGAAAGCCCGGGGCATCCTGACGGGTTGTGTAACCTGCAATGCTGGCAGTCCGCTGGCAGCCTCGGTGGACTATCCGGTGGAAGCAGCCGTAGGTGCCGAGTTCCTGACCGGCAGTACCCGTATGAAATCAGGTACTGCGCAGAAACTGATACTGAATATGATCTCTACCTCAGTCATGATACAACTGGGCAGGGTGAAAGGAAATAAAATGGTAGACATGCAGCTGAGTAATCATAAACTGGTAGACCGTGCAACACGGATGGTCATGAGTGAGCTGCAGATAGATGAAGCTACTGCCAGACAGCTGATAGCCGAGAAGGGCAGCGTCAGGGCGGCTATTGAAAGCAGAAAATAAATAAGTATGAACGGCAACCTACGTAGGTTATTCAACATCGCAGATAAACCGGTCAGACGCATCATCGGACTGATGTCTGGTACTTCGCTCGACGGACTGGACGTGGCACTATGCGCAATAAGCGGAAGTGGTATGGATACCCGGGTGACACTGGAACATTTTGATACTGTACCTTATCCGGTGGAGGTCAAAGCCGAAATCAGGAAGGTATTTGCCAAAGACACGATCTCTTTTCAGCAACTTTGCCTGCTGCACCCCTGGTTGGCCGCCCTGCATGCGAAATGGATACTCCAATGCCTGTCAAAGTGGTGTGTCGCACCATCCGAAGTAGATCTGATTGCCTCACACGGACAAACGGTATATCATAGTCCGAAGATATTACATCAGTTACCCGATTTTCCTAATGCGACCCTTCAGATCGTAGACGGGGATCATATTGCGGTACATACCGGCATTATCACACTGAGCGATTTCCGGCAGAAACATATCGCTGCAGGAGGAGAGGGTGCGCCGCTTGCATTGTATGGTGACTACTGTCTTTTCTCTCAAAAGGGTGAAGACAGGATTATGCTCAACATGGGCGGCATCGCTAACTTTACCTTCCTGCCGGGAGACCTGCAGGCAACGGGCGTATTTGTGACTGATACAGGGCCTGGAAATACGCTGCTTGATGCGTTCGCCCGGGAATACTTCCAGGTAGACTATGACAAAGATGCGCTGTTTGCCAGACAGGGACAGGTGAATGAAGCATTGTTAACAGCCTTAAAAGACAACCCGTTCTTTAATGAGCAATTCCCGCGTACTACCGGCCCTGAGCTATTCAGTAAAACTTATGTACGGCAGGCGCAGGAGCGTAGTAATACGACGGCTATCTCTTCCTATGATATGCTGGCAACCCTTACCCATTTCAGTGCAGATACTATTACAGACGCCTTACAACGGATATTAAAACCAGATAAGAACTATGCAGTATATGTAAGCGGGGGAGGTGCGCATAACCCATTGCTGGTTGATCTTATCAGAGCCCGGTTGCCTCAGTTACGTTTACACACTACGGGAGAATTAGGCATTGCCGGCGATGCTAAAGAAGCAGTGCTGTTTGTCATCCTGGCCAATGAAGCTATTGCTGGTGAAGGTATCGACTTTGGTAAATCAGGCATGCCTGCTATCACGATGGGTAAGTTGTCATTTCCCGCATAAAAACGCATTTCATACTGCCGATAAGTGTAAACAAGCAAAAAAATGCGGGTTTATATTTTGTTGTCTGCGTTTTTTTGCAGAAATTCAATACTGAATTCAACCAAAGTAATGATCGCCTGATGTTAAAGGAAGAACGCCTCGCATACATACTTCACCAGGTAAACCTGCATAATAAGGTATTGTCTTCCCATCTGAGCGAACAGATACAGGTATCAGAAGATACCATCCGCCGTGACCTTGCAGAACTGGCACAGGAGGGAAAGATCATCAAAGTACATGGCGGCGCATTATCCAATTCATTCCACCAGGGTATTGCATCGCAGGATGTGTATGCTGTGGAAGATAAAAAAACCATTGCTTTAAAAGCCGTTCAGCTTATACATGACGGCATGTTTGTACTAACTACCGGCGGCACTACTATTGCTGAACTGGCGCGTGTATTACCCCGTGACCTGCAGGCAACATTTATCACAGTCAGCCTGCCTGCTGCTTTTGAATATGCAAATCACCCGAATATAGAAGTGATTGTAATAGGCGATAAGTTATCCAAAGGCTCAAAGATAACCGTAGGGGGAGAAGCCATTTCCAAAATAAAGATGATCCGGGCAGACCTGTGTTTCCTGGGAAATAACGCCATTGATGCCGCAGACGGACTCACAGACAACGACTGGGACGTAGTACAGGTGAAACGTGCAATGATCAGTACGGCCAAGAAGGTTGTCGTACTTTCCATATCAGAAAAGATAGATACATCAGAACAGCTGAAGATCTGTGACGCAGAAGAAATAGATGTACTAATAACAGAGCTGCCACCCGATTCAAAAAAGCTGCAGCCATACAGGAAAAAGGGTATCCAGATTCTATAAATAAAAACAGTCAGTGATTAACTGCCGGAAACATCTCCGGCGCTGTATTATACTAACGTAAATGCGCTTATCAGCCAACCTGTAATCAATCAGTTACCTAAGGCATATTCCGCTGAACGAACAGGGAACGTCATGCCTTTGTTTATCGCTTTACTATTAAAACTTAGTTATGAGAATGTATCCATTATTCCGGCTTGCCAGATGCAGGTATCTGCTGCTATTGCTGCTGATGCAGTGTATCACTGCCGTTGCTGCTTTTGCACAGGTCAGACTCTCCGGCAGGGTGACTGACGAAACAGGCGCTCCGTTGCCGGGCATTACCGTAGCCATCAGGGGGACGAAACTAGGGGCTACCACAACAATAGATGGTATGTATACTATTAATGCGGATCTGAAACCTGGCAACTATACACTCGTATTTACCGGTATCGGATTCACGCAGAAAGAAGGTACTGTAGAGATCACCAGTGCTACTGCCTATACCGTGAATCAACAGCTTGCTGCGTCTGTATCCAAACTGGACGAGGTAGTCATCACAGGTGCCTCTATCGGCACTACGCGCAAGCAGCTGGGTAGCTACGTCAGTAGTGTAAAGGCGGATGAACTAAGCAAAGGCGCTACGGCCAATGTACTGACGGCCTTACAAGGTAAAACTGCCGGCGCTCAGATCACACAGAACTCCGGTGATCCGGCCGGCGGCATGTCCGTCAAGCTACGTGGTATCAGCACCATCAGCGGTTCTACTGAGCCACTATATATCATTGACGGGGTGATTATAGACAACTCTACCACTCGTGTAACAAATGCTGACGCTTCCTACGCCGGTGGTAACTTTGCCGGTAACGTCGGGCAGAATCGTATGGTGGATATCAACCCGGCGGATATTGAGAGTATAGAAGTTCTCAATGGCGCTGCGGCTGCAGCTATCTACGGTTCAAGGGCCAATGCCGGTGTAGTACAGATCTTTACAAAGAAAGGAAAAGGAGGCGCGCCCGTTGTGAACTTCTCCACCAGCTTCAATGTTAATGAACTGCGTAAACGGCTGGACGTAAATAAAGCCCCGCTTAAATTTGGCGGCTCTCCCGACAGATCCACACAGACAATACTGGCGGTAGATACCGTTGTTACTTCTGCTGTAAACAGGTACGATTACCAGGACTATATCTTCCGTACTGGTGTAGGTACTGATAACAATATTTCTGTTACCGGCGGACAAAATAAAACCCGGTACTATGCTTCTGCCGGTTACCTCTATAACCAGGGTATTGTAAGGAACACAGACTTCAACCGTTATAGCTTCCGTCTGAACCTGGACCAGGAGTTAAACAAGTGGATCAGCTTTAATGCAAGCGTTAACTATATCTACAGTAAGACAAACGAAAAGCCTGATGGCAACTCCTTCTTTTCTCCTACAAATGCTGTCACTATCATCGGTAATTACTACGATATACAGCGCCGCAATGCCTTGGGTAATCTCGTGGCTGTGGGCGAACGTGGACGTGTCAACCCTGCTTCGATTATCGAAGACTTCAAGCAACAGCAACAGACCAACAGGGTCATCGCTGGTGCAGGTATCAAGCTGAATCCTACCAAGAACCTGACTATTGATTACCACATGGGTATCGATAACTACAGCCAGGATGGTACTACCTTCATTCCTCCTTTTGCCTATAATGTCAGCCTGGCCTTCTTTGGCGGCGGGCCAACGCTTGATCCTACCCAGAATGGATATGCCAGCACGGGTGTGAATAACTCCTTCCTGATCAACCATGATATCAATGCAACCTACAATGCGCAGCTTACTTCTGACCTGGCTTCTGTTACCCAGGTAGGCTACTCGCTGCAATACCAGAACATGCACTATTCTTTGCAGCAGGGCAGAGGGCTGCCGCCATTTGTGCAGACTGTCAGCGGCGCTTCCACGCCCATACCCGGTGCTGATGAAAGAACACGTTTGTCAATATCCGGACAGTTCATCCAGCAGAACTTTAAATACCGGGATCAGCTGTTTGTAACCGGTGCACTAAGAATGGATGGTTCTTCGGTATTCGGACAGGATCAGCGTAACCAGGTCTATACTAAGCTTAGCGGTAGCTACGTACTATCATCCACTGATTACTGGAAAAGCCTTCATGTGGCTAGCTGGTGGAACCTGTTTAAGCTAAGAGCTGCTTACGGACAATCAGGTAACCTGACCGGTATTCCAGCATATGGGCGCTTTAATACTTACAGGGCAGTAGCTTTTATTGGCGCAGCATCCTTCACATCACCGACTACTTATACCAATCCTGATATTAAGCCTGAAAGACAGGAAGAACTGGAATTTGGTACTGATATGGCTTTTGCTGATAACCGCATCAATCTGTCTGTTAACTACTACACTAAAAAAGTAAGAGACCTGCTGATTCCCCGGGCCATTGCTCCTACCCAGGGATACAGCACCCGGCTGGATAATATAGGTTCACTTTCCAACAAAGGGATTGAAGTGGTATTGAACGTGGTACCTGTAAAAACCAAAGACTTCAACTGGGATATGACGGCTATCTTCAACCGGAACAGGAATGAGGCGCTGAATATCGGGCAGTCGCTGCTGCTATACTCTACTGTCAGCGGTGCGCCTGTAGCTATTGCAAATGGCGAGGCGATCGGCTTCTTTTACGGTACTTTCTATGCAAGGGATGAAAATGGCAGCCAGTTATTGAATACAAAGGGTATCCCGGTAACTGAAGCAGGTGTGCAGAACTCCACATTCACTTATACGCCTGCCAGAGATCCGAATACGGGACTGCCTCCGCTAAGAGGTGTAACGGCTTTGCAGAAGAAGATAGGTGACCCTAATCCTGACTGGACGGGTACATTAACAAATGATTTCAGGTATAAGAAACTGAGCCTGCACACACAGCTGGACATAGTGCAGGGCGTTGATGTATTTAATGCTGACTTCAGAACCAGGCAGGGTGTGGATAATGGAAAAGTAGCGGAACAGGAAATATTAGGTCAGTTACCACGCGGTTTCATTGCCGGCAACTACAACATACAGGAATGGAGAATAGATGATGGCTCTTTCGTAAAACTCAGAGAAGTGTCTCTCAGTTATAACATCGGCAAACTGAAAGGCCTGAGCGACCTGACAGTTAGTGTGGGCGGACGTAATCTCTATTCATGGGATAATTACAAAGGCTATGATCCGGAGGTGAACGCTGCAGGACAAAGCACGGTGTTACGCGGTATTGACTTCGGTAGTGTGCCTGCGCCAAGAACCTACAATGTTGCGCTACGTGCCAGATTCTAAAAACATCAAAATGAAGAATGATGAAAACTAATTTCAACAGATATAGTTGTTCCCTGCTGGCAGGTATACTTTTACTGACAGCGGCAGGCTGTAAGAAGGAATATGCAGATCCTTCGGGCCCCTCTTACGACCAGGTGATCAGCAGTCCGAATGCCCTGGCAGATATTACTGTCGGCTTACAGAACTGGTATACAGCCAACCGTACCAGCATATTGTATACATCCATAGCGACAGCCAGTTTACTGACAGGTGAGACCTATGTAGTCAATGCAGGTAATGCCGACGAAGGGCAGCTGTTTGCCGGCGGGGCAAGTCTGCAGAATACCAACGCCGTTGTAACCGGTATGTGGGCTGTGTCTAACAAGGTCGTATTTGATGCCAACAGGACATTGAACAGTGTAGATGCGGTAGTCAGCGACGCTAATTATGCGGCAGGTATCAAAGCCTATGCGTCTATTTTTAAAGCGCTGGCTATCGGTAATATGTCTATGTTCTGGACGCATGTGCCGGATACGATCGGTGTGAATGTGCCCTTTATTACCAGTCAGGAAGGATATAGAAAAGCGGTGCGTGTTATTGATGGCGCACTGGGCGTGCTGGCCAAGGATACAATCAGCGCTGCTTTCAGGACCAGTATACCTGCCGGTGTGAATATACTGAATACGTTGTATGCACTGAAGGCGCGTTATGCCTTATTCGGCGGGCTATATGATACTGCACTGGCAGCGGCCAATAAAGTAGCTCCTGCGGCCCCTGTTTCGGTATTTTCCTACAACACAACCTTCACTAATCCGATCTTTACGTTGGTGACTGCAACTAACAACATCTACCAGGTAATAGATTCTTCCATGGGTTTACCTGCCGGTCTCAGGCCGGATGATGCTGACCAGCGTTTCCCGTTCTATGTCGGTATTCTCAGTAATCCTAAGTTCCGGGTAAAAGGCTTCTTCAATGCCTTGACACAGAGTATCCCGGTTTATCTTCCTGGCGAACTGACGCTGATAAAGGCAGAGTGTTATGCCAGAAAGGGTGAGGTGGCCAATGGACTGACAGCGTTGAATCAGATTGTGACTAAACAGCCTGCTGCGGATCCCCTTGGTGTAGGAGCGGGATTGCCTCCGGTAGATGCAGGCACTGCGGATGAGCTGTTGCCCCTGATCTATAAACATCGCAGAATTGAGCTTTTCATGAGTGGCATGGAGCTGGAAGACCAACGCCGGTTTGACCGCCCTGTGGCAGAACGTAAACGTACCTGGCTGCCATTTCCATTTGTAGAAAGAAATGACAACACAAATATCCCGGAAGATCCGGCATTTTAAAGCAATAACAGTATAATACCTGGAGAGGCCGGCGGGGATAAAAACCTGACGGCCTCTTGTGTTTGTGGCCAGAGTGTCGTATTTTACTTATATGTATGCTATGCTGAGAGACTGTCCATAACTCTTTAAATGCCCTTGTAAAGAAAGCCTGCTTTCCGGATTTTAACCAAAAAGTTAAATATGTTTAATTTTTGCATGATAATGAAGAAATAAACTATCTTGGAATAGAAATCCGGCGCAGCAATGATATGATACGTTCAATTCCATGGCCGCATTCTCCGGTAATGATTCCAGTGATAGCGCTGACTTTGACATGAAATGATACGCTTTATATTAAACCTACAACTGAACATCAGCCTGTTCCTTCTATTACAGATCATGGGAGCAGGCTGTTTGTATGCTCAGCGTACCCGGGATACTGCCTGGGTAAAGCCATTTGTAAAGAGTAATAATGTTCAGCTGTATGGAGGTTATTCGGGCAGCAGCTTTATCTTCCAAACCAAAACAACGCCCAGGGAATACTTCCGGTTATTAGCCAATAACGCCGGTTACACGGGGATCAACCTGAATTACAAATACCTTTCCCTCTTCTACGATTTCACTTTACCTTATACCAGCCTGGCCGACCGTACCACCGGCTTACGTAACCGTAACCTGCAATTATCACAGTTTGGATACCGCTTCGGGATAGAAGCCGGGTTTCAGCGTGTAGACGGGATGTTGTTTGAAGTGCGGGGCCGCCGGAGGGATCCGCCGGTTACCTTTGAGAATATCCGCTACCGCCGGTACGATGCTAACTTCTACGTTTTCACCAATCCGGAGCACTTTTCCTATACAGCCGCCAATTTCTATAGCAGCTTACAGCAACAAACTGCCGGTAGCCTGTTGTTTATGGTCAGTCCGCAATACCAGCAGTTCAGTTTTACCCACGCAAACCTGATCGGGGATGAGCAAAAAGACTCTATGGTATACGAACTGGTCAAGCCACAGCCTGCCTGGGTATCAGCCATTGGATATGTGGGGTACTCCTGCAATATCGTACTGGAAGGCGGGCATTGGAGCATTAGTCCTACTTTACTTGTTGGTGCAGGCGGGCAATACCCATTATATGACAACCGTTTCAACCCGAAAGAGATCAGCCTTGTATATAGTGCCATTGGCAGGATTAACGGGGGATATAATGGTGACCATTTCTTTGGATACCTGAGCGCCAGTCATGATTATGCACGGGACCATCTGCCGGCAGCGCACCTGCATCTGCAGAACAGCGATTTCTCCCTCACCGTCGGGTACCGTTTCCCAAGCCTGAAGCACAAAATTCTGGGCGTTCTGTAAAAAGTTGCGTAAGTAATAGGATTTTTTGTAAGTTCCTTGCCTGATTTAACAGGAAGCTAATTAATATCACTATGCAATTGAAAAGAACATGGCTGGTACCGTTATCGCTGGTACTGGCAGCTACGCTATGCTCTTTGTCTTTACCTCCGGAAGAGAAAGCCAAAAATCTGAAAGTATTACCCAAAAACATCAGTCATGACGATCTGATAAAGGAAATGCGTGGTTACAACAAAGCGTTGGGTGTAAAATGCGATTATTGCCATGCAAAACAAGCAGATAATCCACAGAAGATGGACTTCGCCAGCGATGCAAAAGAAGAGAAGGAAATAGCGCGTGACATGCTGAAAATGACCTACCGTATTAACAAGAAATTCTTTAAATCCGGCAAGGATGAAAAAGGTATGCAGGTAATGACAGTAACTTGCTATACCTGTCACAACGGACAGAAAGAACCGTCCTCCAGGCCGCCGGCGGCAGAAGAAGGGGCCCGGCAGCACTAAACCCGGTTTGGGAGGAATGAGTAAAAGCAATATCTTTATAAAGATACATCTACCTATTGTCGTATTAACTATTACAGATTACACAACTTAAATGTAAGACCATGATTGCTTTTAACTCCCTCGCCATTCTGGCCGTACTGTTCTTTGTCGCCCACGTTGTATTACTGTTTACGTCATTCGGGAAAAACGGATATCAGAAGAAACGGTATTTCTATTCGCACCTTACACTCTGGATCAGTGGTGCATTAGTATTTCTGCTGGCCATGCTCTTTGCAGGTACTAATACTTCCACCATCCTGGATGTGTTTGATACGCCGGGCAAGCAATTACTGATCCTGGGATTGGTAGTTGTCCTATCTTTCACTGCACACACAATCGTGCGATTGCTGGTGATTCCAAAGTATCAGCTGGGCAGCAAATAGTTATCAGCTATATTATTTTAAAGAGGGATTGTAACTACCGGTTACAGTCCCTCTTTTCATTTCCGGTATACATCATTCACCCGCCAGACGTGCCTTTCCGGGGCATAATTTCGATGTTGATCAACAATAGAAGTATCTGACTTAGATACTATCAAATGCCAGACGAACATGCTTTGAAAGCGCTGAAATAGTGGTCTTACTGATATTGGATGACGACGAATCTGTACTTCCAACAGCCTCAGTAGGTTGCAGTATTTTTATACATCACCAATATCATTTCAAATGGCTATACAAACTTCTATCCTGACCTTCACTGGTCAACTGGGTACCATGATAGGGTACCGCCGTAAAGGCAAGTACTTTACGCGCAGTGTACCACAATCAGTCAGACAAACTGCTGCCACACGCCATGCAGCTATCCGTTTTGGCATTGCCAGTCAGAAGGCAGCACTGATCCGCCATGCTTTTTGTCCTATGCTTGATGTGCATAACGATAAGGCATATATTAATCAGTTGAACAAAGTACTCATAGGCGCAACCGGCAATACAGTCAGCAGTATCACCGGCTTCCGTTTTAATCAGCATACCGGCATGAACCGTTTCTTTAAGGTATTACCTGTGTTGACTGCTGATAGCGCCTTACATATTCCTGCGCAAACCATTACTACCCGCAAGGGAGTAACTGCGCTTGAAGTAAAAGTGATGGCGGCACGTATCAGCTTTGCTACGCGCCAGGTAATCGGGCGTACTTCCACAACAATATTGATCAATGCTTCCCAACCATTCGACGGAGCGTCCATCCCTTGCAATATACCTGGTATCGGTACGCTGCTAGCGACTGTACAGGTACGGGCTATGTGTGGTGATACAGTATCCGGTAATGTGAAGGATGCAGCGGCAGATATTGCCGGAGTGCTGGAACCCGTGCGCTTACCTGCTGTTCAACCCACCTTTGTTGATAAGTCACACCTGCGCATAACTGAAGACGGTATGCTGGATTATAATAATTATTCACCGGCTACCGGTGCTTATGTACAGAGAGAATAAAGTAATACGGTCAGTTGAGTGTCTATTGGTGAGTGACTATATCTATTGAAATAAATAACCCTGGTTCCCGTATCAACCCCTTTACCTGCAGCTGCCTGCTGCGGGGCTATTGTCATTGTGTGAATGTGTCTGTGCTTCTCTTCATCTGATCAATACCTTTATAAATGCGTCCGGAAGTATACACCGGCTCAAGTCCACGTTGGCAAGGTCGCTGCTATAGTGCTTGCTTTGTGTGAGGAGTGGGGTGATACCATCTACTCATCTGCATTGCCTGCAAGACAATATGCGGTAATACTACCAGTAATGAGAATAGCCAATAACCTGTATCTCGGCACTACAATTCCTTTACCGGTGATATTGCAATCTTAACTTCTCTATCTCAGGCATCCAGAACTGTTCTGGTTTTTCCACTTCATGCCCTGCCTGCAGGAAGAACTTTTTCAGCAGATCAAATGTCAGGAAGTCTGCCTTGATGCCCAAACCCTGCGCTGTCTCCATGTGGCAACAGCTGAGGCATACGTTCAGCACGGATATTACTTCATGCTGATCGTTGTAGAAGATAATGCCATCGCGGAAGTGTGGTGCGCATAGCAATGCCGCTCTTTCTGTGATCGGTGTATTCAACGCTTGCATAACCGCTGTTGCCAGTGAGTGGTCCTTGCTGATAGTATGATGTAAGATAGCTGAAGGATGGAGGTCGCCGGCAGGACCGGTCAGGTAGTCGGTCAGCTGCATATCTTTAAAAGCTTCACCTCTGCAGAAGGAGTAGGTTTTCAGATAAGTAAAGTCTAATTGCCGGATATATTCTTCAGCGGACGTATAATTAATTGGCATATGGATCAGGACACTTGTCTGACCCAAAGTAAGCAGTTTTCCGGAAAGTCTCCAAATTAGCTGGCCTGACTACTCAGGCGTCTGCTGTTTGCATCAGTGCCCGGTAGCCCAGTTCTGCGCCTCCGCTTATGTGCATAACATGGCCAGTGATGAAGCGTGCCTTATCAGAAGCGAGGAATACGCAGGCATCTGCAATGACATCACCTTCCGGGCAATATCCCAGCGGGTGTATATCGCGCATATACCGCTCAAAGCCTGCACCGTTGGGCTGGTGTTTTCCCCATTCCCGCAACATAGGCGTCCATACGCCGGCGGGCGCTACTGCATTGACCCGTATCTGGAAAGGGGCATAGTCCAGTGCCATGGATTTTGTGAGTGTATTGATAGCGCCTTTGCTGGCGGTATAGGCAGCATGATTTTCCTGCCCTATCTCTGCTACCAGGCTACTGGTGTTAATGATACATCCCCTGCTTTGTTTCAAGGCAGTGATACCATGTCTGGTGGTGAGGAAGATGCTTTTCAGGTTTGTATTCATTACCTGGTCCCACTCTGTTTCGGTGGTGTCATGTAAAGGACTGGAAGGATGTGCGATGCCGGCATTGTTGTGGATAACGTCTATCCTGCCATATTTATCCAGCGTTTCCAGTATGGCGCGGGCTACATCGTCGGAGCGGGAGATATCTGCGAAGATGGCACAATGTTTATCTCCGAGGATATGAATAGCGGCTGCGAGGGCAGGCGCATCGTTGGATACAATCACAACGATAGCGCCTGCTTCTGCATATTTAAAGGCACACTCCAATCCGATGCCGGAGGAGCCGCCTGTCAGTAAAATGGTCTTACCGGTAAGCAGTTGCATATAATGAGGGTTATAAGGAGGATCAGCTTTTAGTAGCTGTGATGTCTTTTATTTCTCCGTTGATCTTTACTTTCACTTTTACAGGCGTGGGTGCGGTGATGCGATAGCTGGTGACTTTTCCATCCTTCCAGTCAAAGCTGACGGTGTAGTTGCCTCTTGCTTTCAGACCTTTTACGCTTCCTGCAGCTTTCCAGTGGTCGGGAACAGAGGGCAGCAGATGGATCATTCCCGCATGACTTTGCAGCAGCATTTCAGCGATGCCCGCTGTTGCGCCAAAGTTACCATCTATCTGGAAGGGAGGTCCGGCAGATAACATGTTATTGTATACACCTCCGCCTGCGCCGTAGTTAATGTCCGTTCTTGCGGTAGGTTTCAGCAGTTCCTTCAGCAGTTTGA
This sequence comes from Chitinophaga rhizophila, assembly GCF_019492185.1. Taxonomy (GTDB): domain Bacteria; phylum Bacteroidota; class Bacteroidia; order Chitinophagales; family Chitinophagaceae; genus Chitinophaga; species Chitinophaga rhizophila. Next base: position 1,074,496 of record NZ_JAICCF010000002.1, on the reverse strand, counting down.
AGGAGCGGTTACCGTCCTGTAGCCTTGCCCAGAATAGTAGCTTGTAGGCGATGGTCCAGCTGGGGCCATCATCGCCTCTTACTTCCAGTGTTTTCTTTGCCGCTGCTGCTAGTTCCGGCGTATGTTCTGCTGTGATGAGCGAGGCAGGGTACAATCCCCAGAGATGGGAGATATGCCTGTGCTCAGGATCGGTTTCTTTATAGTCTTCCAGCCATTCCATAATTCTGCCGTCCGGAGCCACTACTCCGGGAGGAGGCAGCTGAGCTAACTTGCCTTGCAGCTCTTTACGGAAATCAGCGTCTGTATGTAGCACTTCTGAGGCAGTGATGATGTTGTCAAATAGTTCACGTACGATCTGGTTGTCGATAGTTGCGCCGATGCAGATGCTGGCATGCTTGCCGTTGGGCAGGTAAAAAGAGTTCTCCGGAGATGATGAGGGCGACATGACCAGCCAACCGGTCTTTTCATCTTTGATGAGCAGACTGTTATAGAACTCAGCAGCACCTTTCAGCACGGGGTAGATATCTGCCAGGTATTTTTTATCATGGGTGAATGCATAATGTTCCCAAAGGTTGTTACACAGCCAGCCGGAACCGGATTTGGTAGCTCCCCAGGAGGCGCTTTCGCCCGGTTCAGTAAAGCCCCATACATTAGTGATAACGTGCGCTACCCAGCCGGGAGCATTGTAATAAGCTTTGGCTGTGCGCTGACCGGGAACTACCAGTCCTTTTACGAGGTCGGCCAGTGGCAGGTTCAGTTCTGATAAGTTAGACACTTCTACCGGCCAGTGGTTCATCTGAACGTTCACATCCAGGTGGTAGTCACCGTTCCAGGGCGTCTGTATCTGATTGGCCCATAAGCCTTGCAGGTTGGGTGGCAATAGCCCTGGTCTTGTGCTACAGATGTTCAGGTAGCGGCCAAACTGGTAGAACAATACCGGCAGTTCATTATCTGCCGTTGCGTTATTGTAAAAAGCAGCCAGCCGTTTATCCGTTGTAAGCTGCCCGGAATTGCCCTTTCCCAGGTTAAGCTGTACACGGTCAAACAACCGGGTGTAATTGCGTATATGGGCTTCCTTTTGCGTTTTATAGGGCTTTTTCATGGCAGTAGTCAGCTGACGGTCTATAAGCGCCCTGAAATCTTTATGTTTGAAGTCAGTGCCGGCTGCCACAAACAGTGTTACTGCAGTGGCGTTTTTGATGACCAGCGCATCTTTTTCTGTGGTGATGGTACCGCCGGTAGCCTGCGCTTTCACCGTAGCCTGGTACTGCATTCCTTTACCATCAGTGCCATTGTCCAGCTGACCGTATATTTCCAGTGCTCCTTTCTGTGTGCGGGTAGCGACTCTTTCCGGCCTGCTCATGGTAATACGCAGGTGCAGTTGTCCCGGCTGACTGGCGGTCAGTCGTATCAGTGAAAGGTCATCGCCGAAGCTGGTAAAGTACTCGCGGCGGTAAGTAACGCCATTGACCTCATAACTACAGGTGGCAACAGCATCCTGCAAGGAGAGCTGTCTTTCATATTTTGTAGGCACTGCTTTATCTGTATGTGCATACGTATAGGCAATCTGCAATTCTCCCAATGTCTGGTAACAGCCGAAGGGTACACTGCCAGAACCCTTGCCCGTGCAGATGAAGTCTTTATCCATCAGTGCCTGTGCTTCATCATTCCGTCCTTCCTTCAGCAAAGACTGTATGCGGGGCAGCTGTTTATACGCCTCGTAATTGTTGGCATCCTGCGGCGCGCCTGACCACAGGGTGATGTCGTTCAATACGACTTTCTCCCTGTCAATGCCGCCATCAGGCATCATCCCCAGTCTGCCATTACCCAGCGGTAGTGTTTCTTCCCATGCGGCCGCGGGTTTGTCATATTTCAATGCCAGCGGTCCTTGCTGCGCCTGACTGAAGCAGACAGGCATCATGAGCGCAATAGTAGCAATAACGTGTTTCTTCAAGATCTTCATCTGTTTAACGAACTTATTCTTTATTCCAGAAAGTGATTTCGGACATGTTTACATAACTGTTTTCTCCATTCGCGTTATGTAATACCCTGATCCGTATGTATCGCACCGGAGGTGGATTGTCAATAAGGTTTGTTTTGTAGGCGTTGTTGCCATTGTCTGTTCTGATAACTTCTTTTAACAATGTCCAGCCTTTGCTTTCCATGGCAGCTTTCCATCCACCGTCATCAGGACTCATTTCTGGGATAGCATCTGTCAGATCTGCTATACCCCATACTTCAAACCGGTCAGGATTGTTACAACAGTCTCTGCCCGTCTCTTCCAGCACGCCTAAATTGCTGTATACTTTACCCATGTCAAAGCTTAACACTCTTGGCAGGTTACCGCCACCATCACTGTGAAAAATGTTGGGGTATCCCTGGGGACCAACAGATCCATCCCATAGTTTGCTGACCCGGGTATCTGACTGGAAGATGCCCATATCGCCCCACATATCATGTTCCCGGAACAGGCTTTTATCGCAGGCTACCAGTCTGTATATAGAGGGGAACGTATCATACCGTGGCACCTCAAATGTATCCAGTGCATTTGATACAGGAATATAGGAAGACTGATATAAAACAGGCGTGCCGAATTTATAGTCGGTGAGTGTAAGCTCATCGGCGGCAGCGTTCAGTGATACATGTGTCTCCTGGTTGTTCTGATTGGTGTATTTCAGGATTGTACGGATATTGATGGTATCTGGTGCTACGAAACGTAGTGTAACAGAGTTGTCGTCATTTACAGTGTAGGGGTTATCCGGATTGGTCAGCCTGTTATTCAGCGTAGCAATATATACTGAACCGTATACCCTGGCATTATTGATCTCTGTGGATACGGAGCGGTTGCCTTTCGCATCGTAGGAGTAGATCATGAAAGAATACACATATTCAGACAGGTCAGCAATGGTACATCTGACAGTATCTGATGTGCCATGTGTGGTAGCTGGAATGTTGATGGAATCTGCGCCATTGTTCCAGAATACCCTGTACTGTGTAATGCTCTGATCAGGACTTGGCTGCCAGATCAGTTGTACGCGGCCGTTACCTGGCAACGCCCTGGCATTAGCTACCTTGCCGGGATATACCAGTTCTTCGCCATTAAGGTATTCACGGTAGTCGGTAGGTGTTTTACTACATCCCATCATCAGCAGCAAGCCGGTAAGGAGGCAGGTATTGTATAGTTTATATTGTTTCATTGTTAGCTTGTTTTGCAGTGTTATCTCGGATCGCCCCAGAATGTCAGTTCGATGATGTTGAAGAAGCTGTTGGTCTGTGCCATGTTGGATATACACTGGAACCGCATATATCTTACCTTAGGCAGATTGAGCGAGAAGTTGTAACTGAAGCCGGCATTCCAGAATGCCAGGTCGGCATTGTTGTATTGCGGATTAGGCAGTTTGGAAGGCTTATCATAAGCAGTAAAGTAGCCCAGATTGATCCAGCCTTTAGGCGTCACGCCACCTACAGGAGGCAAATGTTGTTCATCAGGCATCGTTTCATCTTCCGGCGTATCTTCACGGCCCCATAGTACCCAGGTCTGTGGTGCGCCTGCCTGCCATAACCAGTTGCCGCTGCCATCGATACCCCTGTTCCAGATGGTGTAACGGCTTAGTCTTGTAGCCTTGCCCATATCGAAGGTGATAACAGCAGGCCATACTAATGGCTGTATCGGTTGCTCTGTATGGTAACCCGGCGACTGTGTAGAATTGTTCCACAGGTTTTCTATTGACCATCCAAAGCCCGTCCTGGCATCTGTACCCAGCTGGTAAGAGCGGAACAGGGATTTATCCATCTGCGTTTCATACACGGGAGTAATAGTTGCATAGGCGGTATCAGAGATATTGCCCCACTGGTCGGTCACATACACGCCAAACTGCTGCGGGATGGTATCATAACCATGCAGACTGAAAGTTATACTGTCCTGGTCTGTGTAGTTCTGGGAGATAATCTGGTATTTATCCATCTTATCCGGCGCAATGGTAACAACACCAATATTGGCCTTTGCCCTGTTGATGGCAGTGATCTGTACGCCGCCGAAGTCCTGTCTGATCTTAATGGTAGGGCGGGTCAGCAGGTAAGCAGGCGTGTCAGGATGTACCTTCACGTGTACAGGTTCTGACATCACCTGTGCCCGGCTTACGACCAGCAGTTCCACATCATACTCCTGACTTTTAGCAAAGCCGCTGACCGTGATACTATCTGAGTAATAAGAAGACTTTGTTTGCCTGGAAGACTGTTCGTTGATCTTATAGTTTGCCTGTACATACAGGATATTGGCCGATTTAGGCAGAGTATAGGTGATGTATGCGCCTCCGTTGAAGTTGGTGACCTTGACGTTGGTCACGGGTTCAGGTTTCGTCATATCTGTGGATACAATATCGTTGTACCCATCTACCTTTTTACAGGAGAAAAGCAGCAGGACTGATATAGCGAGTAACAGTAACTGTTGTGTATAATGTGTGTAATACTTCATACGTGAAAAATTGTTTGATGAATAGATACAACCTGTCTTACCAGTAAAGGGTTTGTACCAGATTCGGATTAGTAAGCAGGTCGTAGTCCTGTATTGGGTAGAAGTAGTTCCTGACGCCAAAGACGGTTTGCTGTGCAATTCTCAGCTGGTAGTATCCATCGGTAGTGCGGTTAAACACATTCCATCCCTGCAGGGGCGAACTCAGTACGTTCTGCAGTTCTTTCCATCTGCGCAGGTCCCAGCCAGCCTGTCCTTCAAAGGCAGTCTCTATTCTCCTTTCCTGGTGAATGATAGCCCGTAGTCCTTCTTTGGTATTACATTTATTCGGGCTGGTAGAGTATTGTGTCCACGAAGCAACGACTCCTTTCAGTCCGGCTCTTTCTCTGACTTTGTCTATCCAGTTGTATACTTCCTGTCCGGGGCCGTTGACTTCATTCAGGCATTCCGCATATAGCAGCCATAAGCCGGTCAGTCGCATAAAAGGCCATGAATAGTTCTGCTGCACACTGTTTTGTCCGAAGGTGGTCTGATACGGCACCAGTTTCTTTGCCCAGTATCCTGTGGCATTGAAGCGCAGCTGATCAGGAGGCGCAGCTGGTCCGTTCACAGCATTGATGAAGTTGGGATTATTATCATCCAGGTTGCCGGAGCCGAACCATACGCTGCCATCAAATGCCACATCTGCATAGTAACGTGGCTCACGATTAAAGTTACCCTTGACAGTGTTATAACCTTTTTTGATATAGTAGGCATGTGCATCATCGCCTGCCTGTAGTTTATACCTGTTTTTGAAATCCCAGGTACGATCTTCATTAATAGGTACCCCATTCCTGGTATAGAAGAGTTCAGACTCGCCCAGCGGTACTGAGAAATTGGAGTATACTGCGAATACATTAGCCGCCGCTTCCGCTGTTACCCTTGGCGAGGCCATGTACTGCCATCCGAACTGTGTATTGAGTGTCCATATCTGTTCAGGATTCCAGCTATCCACAAATGCGCCCTGGATCGTGAGCATTCTGCGTGTCTCGTCAGACATGTGTACGATACCGCCGCTTAGTCTGAGCTGGTATAGGTCAGCGCCGGCAGCAGCAGCAGCTTCAATGGCCTGCTGACAGGCCACCATTGCACGTTGCCATTTGCTTTCATCATAGGCTTGCGGGAAGAGGGCATTACCATCTTTCCCTTTCATGGAGATATAGTCCCTGTTACCGTTGAACAGCGGACTAGCCTGCGTCGCCAGCACTTCTGCCTTTACGGCTTTCGCAATGGTGCCGCTGATGCGGCCCTGTTCTGCAGCGAGGTTCTGTATTAATGGCGGCAGGTCTACGATAGCTTCGTCGAGTAGTCTGACTACATAATTAAAGCAGGAGTCTACCGGTTGCTGTTTCACGCGTACCTGTTCAATAGTGGCATTCACTGGCAGGTTCACATCTACCAGCGGTATGGGACCATACATTCTGAGCAGCCAGTAGTGAAAGTAGGCTTTCAGGAATTTAGCTTCTGCCGCCCATCGTTTGCGCTGGAACTCGGGCAAGTCTGGCGGCAGGTGTACATTCTCGAGGAAGATGTTGCACCGGCGGATGGCCTGCCACATATTCTGGCCCATGTTGTAACCGGACCAGAAGTTCAGCAGCGGATTGGCACTGTTCTGCAATCCTCGCAGAATACTAAAACCTGCGTCTCCGCCGCTGCCACCTAAAGTGGTCTGGTCCTGTAATGGAAAAGGAAACATCATTTCACCAGAGGTAGTAAATCCTGCATTACGGCGTATATCTGACAGCGCCTGTAAGGTAGAGTAGCAACCGAACAGATATGCCTGGGTTTCATTGGCGTTGGCAAATGAACTTTCCAGCGTAGCGACGTCGTCAGGTACTACGTCAAGGTATTTGTTGCAGGACGATAATGTGTATATGGAGAGGGCAGCGCCCATGAATATTTTTAAGAGCTTTTGCATCTGCAATCGTTTATAGGTTGACATTGATACCGAAGTTGAATACCTTCTGAATAGGGTAAGCAAACCCTTGACCCGCCTGTTCAGGATCCCACAGTTTGAAGCTGCTGAAGGTGAATAGGTTTAAGCCGCTAAAGTACAGGCGTAAGTTGCGGATATGCATTTTGCGGGCAACTTCTTTCGGCAGGGTGTAGCCTAGTTCCAAAGACTTCAGACGCATGAAACTACCATCTCTCAACCACCACGTACTTTGTTGCTGATTATTCAGAATATCGGTATTGGAAAGCCTTGGCCACAGTGCATAAAGATTCTGGTTCTCTTCAGACCAGTGGTCGTCTGCATATGCCTGTAATATCTGGGCATTGTTAATGAAAGGAGCAGTGCCGTATTTGCCATTGTACCTGTCATCTTCAGAGGTCGCGTTGATGAAGAAGGACTCTCTTGCCAGGCCCTGGAAGAAGGCGTTCAGGTCAAAGTTCTTATATCCTACAGAGAAGCCGAAACCATAGATAATCTGTGGTGTGGTAGGTAACCCAATAGGTACCTGGTCGTCCTGGTTGATGATGCCGTCATTGTTCACATCCCTGTATTTGATGTCTCCGCCTACAGGCAGTGGCGAGTTACCGAATAACTGGGTAGGGGAGTTAGCGGCTTCTTTATCATCAACAAACAGGCGCTCTGCGATGTATCCGAAGGGTTGGTTGATTGCTCTTCCCCGCTGGTAGCGGTATTCATATTTATACTCCGGTTCTTCATATCGAACAAACTGATTGGAAGTAACCGTCAGGTTGCCCAGGATAGATGCCCAGAGGTTTTTGTTGATCGTCTGTTTGTAATTGATGTTCAGGTCAAGGCCTTTAGATCTGGCAGCGCCGACATTTGATTTAACGCTGGCTTCCAGTCCGGTGGTAACTGGAATATATCCGCGTTGCTGCAGGATATTATACCTGTATTCCTGGTAGACCTCTGCCGTAATATTCAGTTTGTCATAGAAGGTCATCTCTGCTGCCAGGTTAGACTTCCTGGATGTTTCCCAGGTTACGTCCGGATTAGGATAGTTCCTGATAGTGGTACCAAACATCCTCACACTATTGTTGGTCCCGAATACAGCAGAAGGCCCGTTCACATTACTGGGTATTACATTGGACAGGTAATAGAAACGGGTAAAGTCAATATTGTCATTACCCACCAATCCGTAGCTACCTCTCAGTTTAAGCCTTGTCATGATATTGGAGAAAGGGCCGTTCCAGAATTTCTCGTTGGATACTACCCAGCCGCCGCCGATAGTAGGAAAGAAGCCCCAGCGGTGCTGCATAGAGAAACGTTCGGAACCATTATATCCGAAGTTGAGCTCCAGGAAATACTTGCTGGCGAAGGAGTAAGTAGCTCTACCTGCCAGCCCGATATTACGATAGGGCAGTGAGTATTGTAGCGATGGCTGGCCGGTCTCCGGGTCATTGGCGTCAGCATTCAGCTTCTGCTGCCTGGTACCAATGAGTGCTGCACTGATATTATGTTTGCCAAAGGCGCGCGCATAATCCAGTGAACCCTGCATGTACAGGAAGGTGTTGACGTTCTTACTGCCAGGGTAGTAGCTGAGAAATTCCTGTGCCTGTCCGGGTTGATTATTCAGCCAGGTAAGGGAATAGGTATTACTGGCCTGGTCATAGTTTTCCACATCGTAGTAAAACGGCAGGTAAGACCTGGTCAGGTCAAAATATGCGTAACGGTTGGTACTGAATAAGCCACGGAAGGAGAGTCCTTCAGTGATGAAATTGAAGTTCTGATTCAGCTCAAACTGTGCGGAGAGTCTTGACTCAGAAAAGCTTTTATAGCCGTACATCAGTGCGGCGTAAGGATTGGATTGGAGGCTGCCGTTTACCATGGAGTTGCCAAACAGAATATGTTTAGTTCTCAGGTTGGCGCTGTCTGCCGGGAAATACGCCGGAAAAGCAACAGGGCTGGTATGCAGTGCCCTGTCGTACATATCACTTGCCAGGCCGGAGCGGTCGCCGGTGATAGGACCGGTATATTCGTTGAAGTTGCCCCAGAGGCGTACCACCGCTTCTGTCGTCTTGGTGATTTTCACATTGACATTCGACCGAAGCTGATAGTTTTCAAACTTCATAGCCGAGTTGAAATTATTGACAGGGTTAACCTGCAGAATGCCGTTATCTCTGTCATACGAGCCGGCAATGTAGTAGCGGGCAGCATCGTTACCACCCTGTACACTGAAATTGGCGCGTTGGGTGGTAGTCTGATCTTTGAAGAGAACCTTCATCCAGTCTACTGCCGGGTATACGTATGGATTGTGGCCAGGGGCCTTTTCCCAGGTAGCCTGCGTATTGATAATGTCATTAGGCGTATACAGCGGTTTGGCCAGGGGATTTCTGGTGGTGATAGCCTCGTTATACAGCTTCATGTAGGTAACAGGATCTGCTAGTTTCACCGTCTGGGTAGGGCGGGAGATAGAACGTTCATAACGTACGTTGACGTTCGCTCTGCCGGCCTTACCTTCTTTCGTGGTGACAAGTATGACGCCGTTGGCTCCTCTTGCCCCATACAAGGCGGCGGCGCTGGCATCTTTCAGGATAGAGAAGCTGGCAATGTCATCTACCTGCAAACGGGCAAGGTCGTTGGCGCTTAACTCTATATTGTCTACCAGGATGAGGGGGCTGGCACTGTATCCGAAAGTGGTAACACCACGGATAAAGAAATTGGAATTATCCAGTCCTGGCTGCCCGCCACGCTGAAACGATATCATACCTGCAATCTGACCGGCCATAGCATTGGTCAGGTTACTGGAGGGTATCTTCAGTGCACCGGGATCAATAGCGGTAACAGAACCTACCACGGCTTCTTTTTGCTGTTTGCGGCCATAGGCGACTATGACTACTTCTTCAGCTTTGAAAGTGGCAGGTTTCAATATCAGGTTAATAACTTTGGATGAGGGAGTAATGCTGATGTACTGTTGTTCAAAACCCACAAAAGAGAAGCGAAGCAAGGTGCCCGGTTCCACATCGAGGATGAACTTTCCGGTGGAGTTGGTTGATGTAGCGATGTTCTTCTTGTTTTCAGCGACGACGTTTACCCCTTCCAACTTAGCTCCTGAAGAATCAGTAATGGTACCGGTAACGGTAATTTTTGCAGGTTGCTGCGCAAGTACATGGTTGGTAAAGAACGTGGAAAACAGCAGTAACAGGTACAAGTGTTTCATCCCGGGCAACCGGGACATGAAGTGGAATCGTGGCATAAACCAGTTGTTTGGGAAAAAAGTGTTTGTGAATAAAGCTATTTCATAAATGGAATTGTCTGGCAAATCTATCTCATCACCCAGCTGGTGTAAATAGCTAATTCCTCTTTTTTGATGAATTATTCCACGATTTTCGTTTGGAATAAGTATTTTTCAGTTACAAGAAACATCAAAACAAAAATCACGTTATGGGGACGCTGCAAAGAAGGGACGGCTTTGAGGGGGAACAGTTAATCAGTCTCCCGGAAGCTGTCTGGAGAAACGCTATTAAGCTCAACCCAGTATTAAGTCAGCTGTACATCACACATATTGGTTATTTTCCGAAGGCTGCTTTTCATTACCGGGACAGGGAAAAAGGTTGTACTGACAATATCCTGATTTACTGCGTACAGGGTAAAGGATGGTATTCTGTTGACAACAGGATATTTCATGTAGGAATGAATGAATATGTTATCATTCCGGCTACAGATCTGCCACTAAGGTATGGCTCTGATGATGAGCATCCATGGACTATCTACTGGGTACATTTCAGCAGTACAGATATTCATACATTTAATCAGGGGTTCAATATCGGGGTATATGACGGGCCTAAGCCGATTCACCGGAATGAGAAAGGTATCCAGTTATGGAAGACGATGTACGAGTCCCTGCAGATGGGTTTTGGGAAAGATAACCTGAGTAAGGCGAACCTGTACCTGTATCATTTTGTCGCTACCTTCCTGTATCCTGATAAGCCTTTACACGAGCGGGAGGAAAGCAGTAGCCGTATACAGGAAGCTATCAGGTATATGCAACAACACCTGGCCGCCACACTTACCGTAGAAGAGCTGGCCCAACTGGCAGGCCTGTCGCCGTCCCACTTTTCTGCCCTGTTCAAGAAGACAACCGGCATGTCGCCACTGAACTACTTTATACACCTGAAGTTACAGCAGGCCTGCCTGTTACTATATACTACCAATCTGAAAATTAAACAGGTAGCCGTCGCTATCGGCTATGAAGATCCGTACCATTTCTCCCGCCTGTTTAAGAAAAGTATGTATGTTAGTCCGGAGCAGTACAGAGGTATGCGCAGAAAAGACCATGACGGGATGGACTGCCTGGTATTGTAACTACGCCGGATCTGTTCAGATAACAAGATGGAACGTATTTTGACTGGTCTACTCATTGACAGGACCAGGGCGATGGCTATTGCTGAAAAGACAACTGCGGGTAGCATGATCCCTGATGCTGGTAGTGCGCTGGTCTACCATTACACAAGACCAGCTTTGCGTGATCTGACATTTATTTTTATTTTGGATGACCGATATTATTATTTACAGGCATTGATTAAACAATCAGGTATGATTATGAAAAGGCTTTTTCTCAGCATGACTTTCTGCTTAAGTCTGGCTTTATCTTACACTTATGCACAGCAGCCCCCGAAGCAAATACGGGAAGGCAGCCACAATTTTACCCTGCAATGGATCAGCTGGGATAAACCAGGTAAAGTGGATATCAAAAAACAGGCAGATGGTACTTATACTGTAAAAGGTGAACAACGTGGTGATAACGGCGACTTTGTAACCATTGATGGTACATTGAAGATGGTGACATACAGTGAGCTGATATTTAACGGCAAGATCCAGACAAAGTACTCCAATGTAAACAACGGTGAAGTATGTGATAAGACAGGTACCTATCATTTTCTGGCAAAAGGTGCAAGAAAGTACTGGCGGCTACAGGAAATGGATAACTGTGAAGGGAATAACGTAGTGGATTATGTAGATATCTATTTTAACTAGCTACCCGCTCTTCATCAGTAAGCAATTGTTAACGGGGCGGGGATAATACCCCGGGTAAGACTTAATAATAAGCTAACATTAAAACCCATTCCCGCCCCGTAGCTTTGTGCCAATGGCACGCCGGTCTTTTGATGATAACCAATATCTGCAGCTGTTCATCTCCGGAAACGAAGATGCATTTGACGCTATATTCAAGCGTTACTACGAAGGACTTCTCCAGTTTGCCAAGGTCCTGCTGCCATACCCCACAGACGAGGCAGAGGATATTGTAGCCGAAATGTTCTGCACTCTCTGGCATAACAGGCGACAGATAGCTATTACTACCACTTTAAGCGCTTATTTATACGTTTCTGTCAGGAACAGGGTATTTGACTACTACAGAAAACGTAAGACGCTGTTTAATTTATCTGAAGACGCCCTGGCAGATACACCGGATGAAGGATACCAGCAACCCGACCATCAGCTGATATATAAAGATGTGACCTCTCATATCCAATCTCTCATAGCGCAGTTACCCCCACAGATGCAACTCGTCTTTAAAATGCACAGATATGAAGGTTTCAGTTATGAAGAGATTGCAGGCCTGTTAAATATCTCTGTCAATTCCGTGAAGACGCACATGTTCCGTGCACTGAAATCCCTCAAGGCAGCCTATCCAATATTACCAATATGTTAACTCCATTTTTCTTGTCATGAGCAGGATCATTCTTTTCGTCCTAGTCTTGTAAACAGAGAAAATATTGGAACAGCAGGAGCTTTATTTACTGATCACCAGGCATTTTAATGAACAGACACTACCATGGGAAGAAGATTTCCTGGCTGAGTGGCTGGCAAACGCAGAAGAAAACAGGCAGACTTACAGCGTATTAAAAGATATATGGCAGGCCAGCGGGCAACAGCATAATGAGGCGCAGACAGCTGCTGCGCTGCAGAATGTGAAACAACGCATACGCCGTCATACACCGCCAGTAATCATTACACTGATGAAACAATACCGTACACAGATCGCGGCCGCAGCTGTGGTTACAGGTGTTATTATCAGTAGTATGTTTTACCTGCGCCATCAGCCAGCAAAACAGGCTGTTGCCTATCTGGAAAAAACTGCTGCACCAGGACAGGTGCTGAAAGTTACAATGCCCGACAGTACAATCATACACCTGGCTCCCAATAGCCGCCTCCGTTATACAGCCGGTTTCGGAAAGGATGACAGAAACATGATCCTGGACGGGGAAGCATTTTTTGATGTCAGCAAAGACGCGCATCATCCTTTTAATATACAGGCAGGCGAACTCGCTGTAAAAGTATTGGGTACCCGTTTTAATGTGACCCATTACGCAAATTCAGACAGCGCCGCAGTATCATTAGTAGATGGAAAAGTGCAGGTCAGCCTCCCTGCACACCCGCAATCTTTCGCCTTGCAGCCCGGACAAGAGCTTTACTACAACAGTCGTAAAAAGCAGGCCTATACCAGGGCATACGATGTAGAAGCCGTAACCGGATGGACGTCCCGTTTACTGGTGTTCCGCAACGAATCACTGGGGGTAGTTGCCCGCAGACTGGAGCAGTTATATGATGTGGAAATTACCTTCGCCGACCCGGCAATGGCCAGCTACAAATTGTTTGCGAAGTTCAGTGATAAACCACTTCACTACATCCTGGATGTAATCAAAGCAACGGACAATCTTGATTACACCATCAACGGAAAACAAATCCGCTTTACTACAAACAATGCCTATCAATCACGCTAAATGCATGAATTTATGTTTCCTTTGTACAAACATCTGAGTATCGCCCGCAGTAAAGCAGTACTATGCCTGTTGCTTTGCTGTGTGTTTTCATTGCCTTTTACTACTGTAATGGCGGGCATGCGCGCTGACCTGCACAAGGTCCCCTGTTCTCTTACCGTACACAATAAATCATTAGAAGAAGTATTTGAACTGATTGAACAACAAACACATTATGCCATCATCTGTGTGGACCAGTCCGGACTGATGAACAGGAAAGTCAACCTCAATGCCAGGAATACTTCCCTTGAAAACGTGTTACAGCAACTCGCAGGACAGGCTGCTTTTAACTATAAGTGCCTGGACAATAATATTATCGTAAAGGCAGGTACTGCCACCACCCCTGAAGACCCTGCAGAAAAAGTGGTATCCGGGAAAGTCACTGATGGACACAACCAGGCACTACCCGGCGTATCTATCATGGTAAAAGGTACAAAGCGTGGGACTATCTCCAATGATAATGGTGACTTTCAGATCAAAGCCAGCGAAGGAGAAGTATTACAGTTCTTCTTTACAGGTTTTCAAACCTATCAGCTCACAGTAGCAAAGGCTGCCACCTACCAGGTAGTACTGAAGGATGATGAAAAGGTACTGTCTGAAGTATTGGTAACCGCACTGGGTATCAAGAAGGAAAAGGCTAAAGTAGGTTACGCTGCACAGGAAGTAAAAGGTGCAGACCTTGTTAAGGCTCGTGAATCAAACTTTGTCAGTTCGCTGACAGGTCGTGTGGCAGGTCTGACCATCAGAAATACAACAGAAATGTTCGGTGATCCGGGGATCTCACTGCGTGGTGAAAAACCATTGCTGGTAATAGACGGTATTCCTGACCAGGCAGCCGATCTGTACAAGATCAATGCAGATGATATTGAATCTATCACTGTGCTGAAAGGCGCTTCTGCATCAGCTCTGTACGGTTCCATCGGTCTCAATGGTGCTATCATGATCACTACCAAAAGAGGTGGTGGAAAAGACCTGACGGTGGACTTTAACTCTTCCACACAGTTTCAGACCGGCTTTATCCGTATACCCAAAGTACAGACAACCTATGGCAATGGTTTCAAAGGAGAGTACCAGTATGTAGATGGTTCTGGTAGCGGTCCTGAAGGCTTCGGCTGGATATGGGGGCCTAAACTGGATCAGCGTGACCCTTCTACTGCAAGCGGTTACTTTGAAACACCACAGTTCAATAGTCCGGTAGATCCAACAACAGGTCAGCTGGTACCACTGCCTTTCCTGTCCCGTGGTAAAGACAATGTGAAGAACTTCTTCAGAACAGGTATCATCACCAGTAATAACCTGAGCTTTACCAAGTCAAGCGATGCAGGTAGCTTCAGGGCTTCTGCTTCCCACATCTATCAACAGGGTATAGTGCCTAATACAGACCTGAAGAATACCTCTTTTAACATGGCGGGTACTTATAACCTGAGCAAGGACTTCAGCGTGAATGGCCGTATCAGTTATAATAAGGAATACACCAATAACTTCCCAGAGACCGGCTATGGTCCTACCAACTATCTGTATAACCTAATCCTGTGGACAGGTCCGGATATCGATGTACGCGATCTGCGCAATTACTGGGTACCCGGCAAAGAAGGTGTGCAACAACGCCATTACAATATCTCCTATTATAACAATCCCTACTTCCAGGCCTACGAATACCTGAGAGGATTTGATAAGAATAATACCTTCGGTTCCCTCGATCTGAACTATAAAATCAGTCCGTCTTTGAGTGCAAAGTTCCGTACCGGTATCAACCAGTATAGTCTGCACCGTAACTATAACGAACCTAAGAGCTATATCGGATATGGTAATAAGTCAAGAGGTCAGTATGCTATTACTTCAGACACTTACTTTGATATAGTATCAGACCTGATCGTAGACTATAACCACACGTTCAGCGATAAGTTCAAAATACATGTACAGGCGGGCGGTTCTAACTACTACCGTAACCTGAAGGCAGACTCCAGTATTACAGACGGGTTGACTATCCCGGGCCTGTATAACCTGAGTAACTCCGCTAATGCCGTACAATCTGCCAACAGACTGGAAGAACGCAGGATCGCAGGTATATATGGTATTGTGGATGTAGAACTGTATAATGCGGTATATGTGTCCCTCACCGGCCGTAATGATAAGATCTCTACACTGCCTGTACAAAACAACAGTTTCTTCTATCCATCCTTGTCCGGTTCTGTAGTGATCTCTCAGCTGACCAGGTTACCTGAATGGTTCTCTTTCCTGAAAGCCAGAGGTGCGGCCTCCCGTGTTACAAGTGGTGTACTGGATGCAGCGTATACCTATAACTATTTGCCGTCTTACGACAAAGGCACTGTATGGAATGGCACACCGGCGCTGTCTTATAGTAATGTGATCAGAAATCCGGAACTGACCCCACGTACCAGCGATAGCTGGGAAGCTGGTGTGGATGCCAGGTTCTTTGGTAACAGGTTGGGCTTTGAATTGACCTATTTCCAGACAAAAGACTATAACAATATCATCGATGTACCGGTATCACTGGGCAGTGGATTCGGTTTCAAAAAGGTGAATGCCCATGCTTACCGTCGTAAAGGTTTCGAGCTGGTAGCTACAGCTAACCCTATCCGCAAGGATAAATTCAGATGGGATATATCTATGAACCTCGCCACATACCGTCAGGTAATCAGAGAGATCACCGGTTCAGACAGGATTGAATACCTGAAAGTCGGTGACAGGAGAGATAAGATCTTTGCGACTACTTATCAGAAAGATCCTTCAGGAAATATCATCTACAGAGCTGACGGCTTCCCATTGGAAGAAAGCGTGAAGCGGTATATCGGTAACGGAGAACCTGACCTGGTATACGGTCTGGAAAACAGTTTCACTTACGGCAACTTCAGTTTCCGCTTCCTGGTAGACGGTCGTGTAGGTGGATTGATGTACTCTACTACCACACAGAAGATGTGGTGGGGTGGTACTCATCCTGGTACAGTGAACCAGTTCAGGGATGATGCCAATGATAATAAATCTACCTACGTAGGTAAAGGTGTGGTAGTGACTTCCGGCCAGGCTACCTATGATGCAGAAGGCAATATCATCAGTGATAACAGAACCTTTGCACCTAATACACAGGGTGTGAACTATATTGACTTTATGACCAATACCAGCAATGGAGTGGACAATAACTACAATTACTATTCACAGACTTTCCTGAAACTGAGAGAAGCGACGCTGACCTACAGAGTGCCATCCAAATGGCTGAAAGGACGCATATTCCGCGCGGCAGATATCTCAGCAGTAGGTCGTAACCTGTTACTGTTTACCAAGATGCCGAATGTTGATCCGGATGCAGGAGTGGATAATCTGCAGACCCCATCTACAAGAAGCATCGGTGTGAATCTTAATCTTAAATTCTAATGTCAGCAACGATGAAGAAAATATTAAGCATAGCAGCTATGGTATTGGTAGTAGCTACCGGCTGTAAAAAGTTTGAAGATTTTCAGACAGACCCTAACAAGTCTACTGTGTCTACTCCTGATTTGTTATTGAATACTGTAATTCAGCAGGGCTTTCAGTCTACGTCTTTAGGCGCTGCCCTGGCCACCAGGCAGATGGTATTTGTCAACAGTGTGTCCAACGAACAATACTATGGCTGGACGCGCGCTAATTTCAATACTTACAATAACCTGCGCCAGGTGATGAAGATGGAGGCGGAAGCTAACAGAATGCAGAAGCCGGAATACCTGCCGCTGGCAAAGTTCTTCAAAGCATACAACTTCATGAAGCTGACAAATACCTTTGGCGATGTACCCTATTTCTCTGCCTTAAAAGGAGAGCAAGATACGTTGTCACCTGTATATGACAGGCAGCAGGATATCTATCTGGATGTGCTGAATGAGCTGAAAGAAGCCAATGAACTCATTACCACTAACACGCCGAATGTGCAGGGGGATATCGTGTATGGCGGTAACATGCAAAAGTGGAAAAGGCTGATCAATACACTATCGCTGCGCATACTCATGAGTCTTTCGCTGAAAGAGAACAATAGTACGCTGAATGTAAAGGCGAGATTTGCTGAGATTGTGAATAACCCGTCTGTTTACCCATTGCTGACGGGCAATGCTGATAATGGTCAGCTGGTGTTCTTTGATGTGCAGGGGTCGCGTTATCCTACCTATTTTGATAACGACCTGCAAACAGCTTATTACCTGGATGCTAACTTTGTTGACCTGTTGAAGGGTATGCGCGATCCGCGTCTCTTCCGCTTTGCAGAGAAAGCACCTAAGTTTGCCGGGTTGCCGGATAATGATTTCAATGCTTATGGTGGCGCGAAAGGCAGTGATCCGATCAATGATAACAGCTCGAAGGTATTACGTGGAGAGGTATCGAAGATCAAATCCCGCTATTTCAATGATCCGGTAAATGAGCCAAGTATTGCATTAGGTTATGGAGAATTGCAGTTCATACTGGCGGAAGGTGTGGTACGTGGATGGATTACGGGTGATGCAGCGGGGTATTATCAGAAAGGTATCCAGGCATCCATGCTGTTTTATGGTATAGATCAGTCGTCCATAGATACTTATCTGCTGGCCAATCCGCTTCCGGCTACAGATCAGCTGAAGGCCATCCTGACCCAGAAATACATTGCTTCCTTCATGAATAGCGACTGGACATCTTTCTATGAACAGCGCCGTACGGGGCTGCCGGCATTTGATGTATCAGGTGGGGGCGTACTGAATGATAAGAAGATTCCTAAACGCTGGATGTATCCGGAGTCTGAAATACAGAATAATCTGACTAACTTAAACGCAGCTATCAACAACCAGTTTGCAGGAAATGATAATATCAATAGTGTGATGTGGTTACTGAAAGCAGAATAACTGGTATTTCATAAATTTAAGTCATGATGAAGAAAATATACCTTGCTGCCTGTGTGGGCCTCCTGTTGGGAGGTCCGCTGCAGGCGCAGCAAAGAGAGAAGAAAGTAGTATTTGTTATTGCAGATGGTATTCCGGCAGATGTGCTGGAGAAGCTGCCTACACCTGCTATTGACCGTATCATCGCAAAGGGCAGGTATACCCGGATGCATGTAGGCGGGGACAAGGGTACGTATAATCAGACGCCAACCATATCGGCCGTAGGATATAATAGTCTGCTCACCGGCACCTGGGTGAATAAACACAATGTGCCTGATAACGATATCAAAGCGCCTAACTATCACTACCATAACCTGTTCCGTCTCTTTAAAACACAGTATCCGAAGCAACAGGTAGCGATCTATTCCAGCTGGCTCGATAACCGCACGAAGCTGGCAGGAGATGGTCTGGAAGCGGCAGGCAATGTACATATCGATCTGCATGCAGACGGATATGAGCTGGATACCGTACGTTTCCCGCACGACCGCAAGCGGGACTTTATGCATGCCATTGATGAGAAAGTGATTGATGAGGCAACTGCGGGCATCAGAAAAGACGCGCCTTCCCTGTCATGGGTGTACCTGGAATATACAGATGATATGGGACATGGGCACGGTGATAGTCCGGAGTTTTATAAAGCCGTAGAAATGATGGACAAGCAAATGGGCCGCCTCTGGGAAGCTATCAGTTACAGGCAGCAGCATTATAAGGAAGACTGGATGCTTGTTATTACTACAGATCATGGCCGGGATGAGCAGACAGGCCGCGATCACGGCGGACAATCGCCTCGTCAGCGCAGCACCTGGATGGTAACCAGTTACAAGCCGGCCAATGATTATGCCCGCTATTATGAGCCGGGAATTGTGGATATTATGCCAACTATTGCCCGTTACCTGAACATGGATATCCCTGTGAATACAGCCCGTGAGATAGACGGTATCCCGATGATAGGGAAGGTGGCTATTGCTAATCCGTCAGCTAACTTTATCCAGGGAAATATTGACCTGAAGTGGTCTGCCCTGCAGGATACGGGTAATGTGAAGATATGGGTAACAACTACAAACAACTTTAAGACGGGAGGCACTGACGAGTACCGGCTGCTGGCAGAGGTACCCGTACAGAACCGTCATGCATTACTGGATGTAAAACAACTGTCTTCCCGTTTCTATAAGATTGTACTGGAAACAAGTGTGAATACTGTCAATACCTGGTTAGATTCTGATACCAAGTCCAGGTAGGTATCTTTCTTTCAGAATCCGCAGATGGTGCAATTCATGACCAGGAATAATGTAGGCCAATGTTCTGACAGATACCGGGTTGTTGCTGGCCTTACCCATAATGGTTTCCTGCTCTTTCTTCAGATTACGGAAAAGGTATATCGTTGATTCGCGTACTACCCTAAATTCGTTTGCCAGGTCCTGTAACGAACGTTCTCCGGCAAATGAATTTAGGACGTAATCGTCCTGCTCAAACCCGGGCAGTTCCTGTGTCTCCCCACGCAGGAAGCATAACAGCCGATAGGCAAATACTCTCTCTGTATCAATCATGTGTCCTAAAGTTTCCTTGACCGTCCATTTACCGGGCGCATATGCGTAGTCGGCCTTCTCCTCTGGTATAGCAGTGAAAAATGCATAGGTACTGTCTTTCAGTTCTTCTACGATCGTCTGAACGTCGGCGTCTCCGACAGCGTTAATATATACTTCCTGAAAGGGGACAAATTCTCCAGGTTGAGGTTTTGAGATCATGGGTGCGATTTTTGATAATATTAAATAAAATTCCGCGAAAGCGCGAATCCATGGCGTCAGATCCGGATATATTTGGGTTGAAAGTAGTATTGCGTGAACAATATTTCCTGCTGACGTCCCCTATAGTTATTTCTAAAACCCGCATTGAATGGCAAACATTGGTCTTATTAACCTCTTACTGATTTTTGTGAATGTCGCCGTGTCTTACAAAGGACTTAAGGACCGTTCCTTTTTTAACAGATACGCATTTGATGTAGATAATATTCTGGTATACAAGGACTACAAGCGGATGGTTTCTTCAGGCTTCTTACATGTAAGCTGGATGCATCTGCTGTTTAACATGTTTGCATTGTATATATTCGGCAACAGCCTGGAACTGAAGCTAGCTCCATCCGGCTATCTGACTTTATACTTTATCAGTCTGATAGGTGGCAATATATTGTCGCTGATGATCCACCGTAACAATGGCGACTATAGTGCGGTTGGAGCCTCAGGAGCCGTATGCGGCGTTATCTTCGCCTCAATTGCCTTATTTCCTGATATGAGGATCGGGTTCTTTGGAATACCCTTCTCCATTCCGGCATGGGCTTATGGGGTACTATTCGTTCTATACTCCATTTACGGTATCCGGTCTAAAAAGGATAACATCGGGCATGAAGCACACCTCGGAGGAGCCCTGATTGGCATGGTAGCCGGGTTGTGTATGAAACCTGAGGTGATTGCGGAAAATTATCTCACCATTCTGTCGATTCTTTTCCCAGGTATGTTATTTATTTTTGTAATAGTTAACTGCCCACATATCTTCTTTATCGATAACAAACACTTTAAAGCACACATGGGAGACTACCATCTGGATGACCGCTACCATCTGGAGCGCTCAGGCCAGGAGCAGGATCTGGACTATCTGCTGGAGAAGATCCACCAGCGAGGTATGAAAAGTCTGACCCGGAAAGAGCGGGAGATGCTGATGAAATACTCCCAGGAAGTCTGAATAAATGGCTGATTGTTACAGGAACAACATAAAAAGAAAAGGCGCTTCGGTATGGAAGCGCCTTTCTTATTTACAGTTTAGCCTGTTTGATGCCGCTTTGTGTTTTATGCTATCTCTCCACCAACAGGTCACCAAAAGGGCACCTCAATATCCCCGGGATATCGAAGTGCCCTTTTGATGACCTGTTGGTGCTGCTATCATTTAAAAGATGAACCCTGTCTGGGTATAATACAATGAAGCCAATTATCCAGGGAAAGAGGCCAGGGGAGTGGGATAGTATGTAAAACCAGGTTGTAGGAGGCAAAGAGATGGGTTGTCAGGCCTGAAGGGTGGCAGCTACCTGTATAGGTCGGGGTGCGACATCATTGTTTCAGCGGCAGCTATTTACCGGCGCAGGAGCGATCCGGGCCTGAAGGGGTGCGACGCTTTTTGTGGAAAGCAGGGAGACCCTCCCAGTCGGTAAATTGTGACTTACAAGGGGTTATCTGCCCGCTGGTATTGTCAGGCAATGCGTATTGTGTGAAAGTCTGTAGTAATATGTAACTTTAGTGCAGGAGTATCGCTCCGTTTAAACAACTACAGCATTGAAGAAAATTATGAAAATCATCGGGTGGACCGTACTGATACCGGTACTACTTGTAATCCTGTACTTATCAGCAGCTTACATATTGTCACGTATTACAGTAAAGAAAGCGCCTTCCAATGGCGACGACATTACCCTCTACATCCTGACCAATGGCGTACATACCGACCTGGTAATGCCGGTCAGGAACAGTCAGATAGACTGGAGTAAGGAGGTGTTATTTTCAAATACCACCAGCAATGACACCAGCGCCCAGTGGATTGCCTTTGGTTGGGGGGATAAGGGGTTTTACCTGGAAACGCCCACCTGGGCAGATCTGAAGTTCAGCACCGCCGTCAAGGCAGCTACAGGACTTAGTAGCTCGGCTATCCACGCTACTTTCTATCGGTCCTTAAGGGAGGGAAGCGAATGTATTAAGTTTACTACCGACAGTGCGCATTATGCGAAGCTGATCACTTATATCCGGGAAAGTTTTGACCGTGATGAAGCCGGCAATGTTATCCACATTAAAACGGACGCAAATTATGGTGATGCGGATGCATTTTATGAAGCGAAAGGAAGTTACAGCCTGTTCCATACCTGCAATACCTGGGCGAATAGCGGCTTAAAATATAGCGGGCAGCGGGCCTGTTTGTGGACGCCGTTTGATAAGGGGATCTTTTATCAATACAGGAAATAGAGGCCTGGGAAGACAGGCGTATAGTACGCTGTTGAGGAGGATGAAGGAGCATTTTTTGCGTCTGGAACCCGGCCTGCTGGAGATCAGTGGTAGATTGATAGTTTGTATAAAACAAAGCGGTCCTGGAATAGTAGCCAGGACCGCGTTGTTTTGTATAGTGCGCTTTGGGCGCTGATTGACGGTGTATTATTTCCGGGCGGCAGCAACATTTTCCTGTTCCTTTCTGATCAGGTTTTCAGCTTCCGTTCTGGCATCTTCTCCTTTTACGACCACGTCAGGAATCACGCCGGTACCTTCCCATCCTTGTTCAGATTCAGGGGCTGCTACCATTTTTACGGGCATAAATACGACTAGGTTTTCCTGTAGTGGAATCATGGTACCAGCTATGCCGGCACCTGCAGTAGTATCGCCGACTATTGTAGCGCGGTGCATTTTCTGCAAAGCAAAGGCAAAGCCTTCCGTGGCAGAGGCCGTGTGTTTATTAACCAGGATATACAGTTTACTATCAGGCATTCTTTTGCCTGGCACAAAAGGGTATGTCCATTCCTGTATGTCTTTTGATCTGTCTTTATGATAACCGTGCAGGTAGTATCTTTCATCACCGGCATGGAAGAAATATCCCGCAAGGAAACGGCCCATCATACCGGTACCACCGCCATTGTCTCTGATATCGATGATAATGTTTTTGGAATAGGCAGCCATGTTCATTGCATTGGCTGCCATCTCAAAAGCTTCCTGTTCGCCATGGAAGCCGCCTGATATTTTGATATAGGCAGTGGAAGTCTTTCTGTTCAGTTCCACTGCATCAAAGCCATAGTTGTTCTGTCGCTTCTTTTCCAGTTCCAGTTTGATGTCTTCCGGCGTCCTGGTATTAGCGTATGTTCTGGTAAGTTGTTCAAAATAGTTTTTACTATGGAAGATGGTAAGGTGTACATCTTTGTGTACCTCACGCAGATCAGCAGTGATCTTTTTTGCCAGCTGCTCAGGTGAAAGGTTTTGATAGGCTTTCTTGTTTTCCTGGCTTTTTAGTGTGGCAATGTACTTTTTGGATATCTCCGGAAACGGATAACCATCGTCCAGGCCTTTGCTGATTTTTTCGAGAATAACATGGGTTGCTTCTTTGCTTACCACGTGGCCGGAATCTTTTGCAGCTGTCTGTGCAGACATGTGCAGCGGCAGGCATATTGCGGCCAGCAAGGCGGCAGATTTATAAGCGTGTAGTTTCATATAATTGGAAGTTGTCAGTCTATCTGCAATTGTTTCTTATCCATTGCTTTTTCATATCCGGTAGGATATATCACCAGGTCTTTTTCACTGAGTGTATGCATCAGTTGTCTGATATGTTGCTGCGCTGGTATGGGCAGTTTGTAAAAGGCATCGTCAATCCGGATATTGCGTTCATCATCCAGTATGCCGTTCTGTATCCTGATAGCTATTTTTTGTTTGTTGTGATATAGCATTATTTTGATCCGGCCATCATCCAGCCCATTGATACCTTTTGTGCCGTATACGATCAGTGGATCGATATGGCCATCTTTGTCAAGATCTTCCAGCTCGCAGAACTTCGTCCAGAACCAGATGCTGGTTTCTGCGCCGTTCTGACGATCATGGCTGTTGATAAAGTCATTCAGTTCAGCGAATTTTTCCGGTGTTCCATTACCCTTATCATGGAGAAGAAAAGCTTTGATTTTATGGTTGATGGTATCACCTTCCTTGATTTCATTCCTGCTTTCACACAATACGAGATAGTATTTTCCACTGGCATCGCCGAAATGGTAGGCCCGCTGGATACCTAAGTTGTCAAAAAGCGAGGTATGTAACTTGCTGGAGAAAGTCTGTTGCGTTTGTGCCGGAGCAAGTATTTTACTCCAGGTGTCAGACTGTTGGGCATATAGTTGTTTACCACCGGTAATGATGATAGACAATGCTATCAGAAACATCCGCATAATGACGAATCTTAAATGAATTGTTATGAACTTAAATGAATTGTTAATCCTTTGTGGGATTGCGTTTCGCCTTGTGCAAGTTATTATTATTCGGGAATTATTACAACGAGGAATATGAATAATTTTCGGGCTTTAACACAACAATAAGCTCTCTCCCGGAGCTTTTATTTACTGTGCGAAGCCAGCACGGCCTCCACCAGTCAGGAATGTTGCCAGCATTCTTGTTTTTTGACCTTGCGTGAACATATGCATACAGGCATCGTCCGTATAGTCCATAAAATTCATGGTCATCTCGATAGGCGTACCGGCACAGGTGCTGCGGTGCGGGTAGCTTGGACAACCGAAGTTGGATGTATTATGCGGCGGCGTATCATTAACGAAGTCGGTACCACAGTTAGCATCGCCCCAGATATGGCGCAGGTTAAGGAAGTGGCCTACTTCATGAGTAGCAGTTCTTCCTTTGTTAAATGGTGCAGTAGCAGTGCCGGTGTTGCCGAAGCAGTCATCCACAATTACAACGCCATCTGTTGCTGGCGCGCCGCCGGGGAATTGTGCGTAGCCAATTACACCGCCGCTTAACGCACCTACTACCCAGATATTCAATACAGAATCGGGAGTAGAAGCAGCGATACCGCCTGAAGCAACGCTTTTCATTGCATCATTGGTACCCCAGCTGGTGCGGGTAGTAGATTTTCTTACCACATTTTTGAGTTCAAAGCGGATACCTACAACAGCTTTTACTGCACCGAAAGTGGTATCACCAAATTCGGCATTCAGGCCGTTGAAGTCCTTGTTCAGAATATCAATCTGAGACTGGATTTGTGTGAGAGAAATATTCTCTGCAGTGGTTCTGTATAGTACATTTACCACTACAGGTATCAGGATGGTGCCGTCAGGCAGTAAGCGGTAGGCGGATTTGTCTTTTTCTACCCGGGCAGCCAGGTCTTCAATGCGGGCCATTCTGGCAGCCAATGAAGGATCTTTTCTCAATTGTTCCTGTAATACGTCAGCTGCGGCGCAGCGTCTTACGAGTGTTGCAGGTTGCTCATCGGGAGTAGATTCATCTGTTGTGGCGGGTTTATCGTTTTTAGAGCAGGCTGACAGTAGCATTGTGCCACAAAATAATAGCAAACATAGTTGTTTCATGGTGTTTACAGATTTTGGGTTTACTCATACATCTATCTTAGGGTTAATGACCGGGAGAGAGCAGGATAGATTGTGGGTTTACCTTACAAAGATAGGTGGATTGACTTGAAAAAATAAGCCTCCCAGGTAAAACTTGGGAGGCTCTTGAGACTTGACTAAAATAAACAATAAACTAACGCTTAACCAGTAGACCTGCTCTTAATGGTGCGAGGGAAAAGCGAATATCTGTTCAGGGACAAAATTACCCGAAAGAGTTTGTCAAAAATATCCCTGAAAACAGTCATTTATGTATTTTGTGTGTGGTAACAAGAAAATTTATACAGCCATGAGAAAGAGAGTGTACATAACAAGAACAGTTCCGGAAGTCGCTTTAGAGCTTCTTAAAGCGCATCAGATCGATTACACCGTGTGGACAGAGAAACGTCACCAGACGGAGGAAGAGCTGATACCTGTTATGAAGGATTATGATGGGATCATTGTTTCCGGTCCGCTCCAGGTAAGCCGTCAATTCCTGGAATCATGCCCTGATCTGCGCATTGTATCAATGATGTCTGTAGGGTATGATAATGTAGATATTGAAGCCGCAAAGGAACTGGGCATTGCTGTAGGCAATACCCCCGGAGTATTAAGCGGCGCTACTGCTGATACTGCTTTCCTGTTGCTGTTGGCAGTATCCCGAAAGGCGTTTCATATGCATAAAGAGATTATACGTGGCAACTGGAAGTTCTGGGATCCTACTGCTAATCTGGGACTGGAATTAAAAGGGAAAACGCTGGGCATTGTCGGACTTGGAAGGATTGGCTTTGAGCTGGCGCAACGCTGTGCCGGAGCATATGGTATGAAGATTATTTACCATAATAGAGGCGTCAATGAAGAAGCAGAAAAGGAGCTGGGCGCAGTACGGGTATCCTTTGACGAATTATTGCAGCAGAGTGATGTGGTATCTGTGCATACAGCCCTTACTCCGGAGACAGAAGGAATGTTCAATAAGGAAGTTTTCAGTAAAATGAAGCCGACGGCGATATTTATCAACACTGCCCGGGGTGGTGTGCATAATGAGCCTGATCTGATCGCTGCACTGCAAAATGGCACTATCTGGGGGGCAGGTCTGGACGTAACAAATCCTGAACCAATGGCCGCAGATAATCCGTTGTTAAATATGCCGAATGTCGCTGTGCTGCCGCATATAGGTTCAGCCACTATTGATACCCGTAACGCTATGGCCGCCATAGCCGCTAAAAATGTCATACGGACATTTGAAGGAAAAACCCTGGAACACGCTGTGGTAGAGAACAGAGTGTAGGTTTTATCGCACGGAGTTTTAGTAAATTTGAGATAGGAAATCAGGTAGTAAGCCCCGGTTCACCACGGCTGTTTTGTCTATTATAGACAATGGCAGTTAGCCCCGTTATTGCGGCATAATGGTTAGCCGGTAGCTACTGCCTGATTGCTGATTTCTCATTTTAAAACAATGTTCCCGTATGAAAAAAATGCTATCCATTCTGCTGCTGAGCAGTACCCTTTGTCTCTATTGTTTCTCCCTTCGTGCACAGTCAAAACAAATGGAGTTTCTTTCCCGTGCCCCGGTTGCTGTAAGACAGAGCAGCAGCGCTGTTTATGTTGGCTGGCGCATGCTCGGTACAGATCCTGCATCTATTGGTTTTAATGTGTACAGAAATGGGGTTAAGTTAAATGCTGCACCTATCACTAATTCCACTAACTATGTTGACAATGTTACTACCAATGGCTCCTACACTATCCGCCCTGTTGTAAACGGCACAGAACAGGCCCCTACCAATGCGGTGAATGTATGGACCAACAACTACCGAACCATCCCGCTGCAGATACCTCCAGGCGGCACTACACCTTCCGGCGAAGCATATACCTATACCGCCAATGATGCCAGCGTTGGCGATCTGGATGGCGATGGTGAATATGAGATCATCCTTAAATGGGATCCTACCAATGCAAAAGACAACAGCCAGAGTGGCTACACCGGCAATGTCTACCTGGATGCCTATAAGCTAAATGGTACACGCCTCTGGCGCATCGATCTTGGCCGTAATATCCGTGCCGGCGCACACTATACCCAACATATGGTGTACGACCTGGATGGAGACGGCAAAGCAGAGGTAGCCGTTAAGACAGCTGATGGTACTATCGACGGAGTTGGTACTGTTATCGGGAATGCCAGCGCTGACTACAGGAATAGCGGCGGGTATATACTGAGCGGGCCTGAATTTCTTACCATCTTCAACGGACAAACCGGTGCTGCCATGGCTACCACTAACTACCTTCCTGCAAGAGGTACGGTGTCTTCCTGGGGAGATAATTACGGTAACCGTGTGGACAGGTTCGTTAATGCAGTGGCTTATCTTGACGGTGCACGCCCTTCACTGATTATGGGCCGTGGGTATTATACCCGCCTTGTCAGGGTAGCATGGGACTGGCGTAACGGACAGCTTACACAGCGCTGGACCTTTGATAGTAATACCTCCGGCAATGGAGGACATGCCGGTCAGGGTAACCACCAGGTAACAGTCGGCGATGTAGACAATGATGGTAAGCAGGAGCTGATCAATGGTTCCAGCGCCATCAACGATAATGGAACCAGCCTGTATGTCAATGGCCTCGGACATGGAGACGCCATGCATATGACAGACCTGGATCCTGAAAGGCCCGGGCAGGAACTGTGGCAATCCCATGAGTCGCCATCCCAATACGGCAATTTCGGTATAGAATTTAGAGATGCGCGGACAGGTACGCCTATCTGGGGCAGAGGCGCGGCAAACGGTATCAATGGAGATATCGGGAGGGCAATGGCTGCTGATATTGATCCTACACACCTGGGGTATGAAGTATGGGCCTCCGCAGGCGAGCTGTATACCTGTAAAGGGACATCTATAGGCACAGCGAAACCTTCTATGAACTTCGGCATCTGGTGGGATGGAGACCTATGCCGGGAGCTGCTGGATGGCGTTAAACTGGATAAATGGAACTATACAGCCAAAAACATGACCCGGCTGCTGACGCTATCTGACTATGGGGCGGCATCCAATAATGGTACAAAAGCGAATCCTGCACTGACTGCCGACCTGCTGGGTGACTGGCGGGAAGAGATATTGCTACGTAGCTCGGATAACAGTAACCTGCTGTTGTTCACAACAACTATCCCTACTTCACACAGGCTATATACATTGATGCACAATGCGCAATACCGTACAGCGGTTGCCTGGCAGAACACTGCCTACAATCAGCCGCCTTACCCTGACTATTACCTGGGTACCGGTATGGCTACACCGCCTCAGCCCAATATCTATATTCCCAATAGTCCTGCTTTGCCTGTAAGCATTGCTGAAAAGAGCGTAACGCCGGTAAAAGCGCTGACGATACGCCCTAATCCTGCAGATAATGCTGCCTATATTGATTACAATAGCAATAATACCCGTTTAATTGTGGTTATAACGGCGACAGATGGCCGGGTGGTATTCAGACGTACCGGCAGTATTACAGAGCTGAATAACGGCTTAAATGCGGTAATAGGAGGATTTGTTAAGGGAGTGTATATCGTGCAGCTGAAAGACGGGGAGCAGCAATCCAGTGGCAAATTGGTGATTAACTAAGTATTACTATCTGAAGAAGATATCAGCTGCATACAGCTATTTATACAAGGGAACTACGATGATATTCGCAGAGAGGCCGGCCGGAATGTATACCGGCGGCCTCTCTGATTGTATGTTGGTTATTGTGTGACTTTCTTTCCGGGAGTTTCCCTGCCATTCTGGTAGAGGATTAATCCGGTCACTTGCTGCTGCTCATTTCGCGTAAACCTGACCTGTGCATCCACGACTTTCAGGAAGAAGAAGTCTTCTTTCTCAGGAAACAGCGGTGATTCTGACTGACCGGTTGGCTTGCCCATCAGCATATTGTCTTTCACAGACATTACAATGCTGAAGTTCGGAAACAGGTTATACTCTCCGGTGTACTCCTGAAGTTTTGCTACCGGTACCTGTATGGCTACCCGTTCTTTCGGAAGGGTATAAGGTTGATTGTATAAGGCTGCTATCAGCGACTCTGCGATTTTACCTGCGTCTCTGCCGGAAGCATTATCCAGTACTATTACACAGACATCATCTTCCGGTACGCGCTGGATACTGGTTACATACCCGTGAATACCTCCGCCATGAGATACCTTCCTTTTACCAGCGATAGAGTCAGATTGCCATCCATAGCCATAGTTGTTCATGAATGGGGTATATGCCTTCTCCCAGTCCTCCTTTGAGAGGATCTTGTGTTGTTGCGCTGCCTGGTGCCATTTGTACAGATCTCCGGTTGTACTGTACATAGCGCCTGCTGCAAAAGATACGGTAGAATCTACACCCGGAGCCAGTACACTGGACGAGTCAGTAATGCTGAAGTAACCGGTTGACTTTTTACTATCCTTTAGGTTTTTAAAGTCAAAGCCTGTATGGTCCATATGCAATGGTCCGAAGATATATTCTCTCAATACCTGTTCATATGGTTTACCACTGGCTTTTTCTATGATATAGCCCAATAGGGAATAACCGGAATTAGAATAGTCCCATTTAGCGCCGGGAGAAAAGTTAAGCGGCTTGTCTTTGAACATAGCCAGGGCTTTTTCCCTGGTAATTGGGTTGGATACTTCCTTTTGCATGAACTCCCTGTTATTGGTATAGTTGTAAATGCCGGAAGTATGTGTCAGCAGATGTTCAATCGTTATACTGTCTCCCTTGGGATAGTCAGGGAAGTATTTGGATAGTTTATCCTGCAGACTGAGTTTTTTCTCTTCTGCCAGCTTCAGTACGGCTGTCGCGGTAAATTGTTTGGTGATAGACCCTAGCTGGAATATAGTAGCGGGTTCATTCCGGATGCTATCAGCAGTACGCTGATACCCGAAGGCTTTGTTCAGCAGTATCTTGCCACCCTGTGCTACCAATACTGCCCCATTGAGCTTGTGCATTCTGCTGTAAGTGCTGACAATAGTGTCCAGCTTTGCGGTACTGCTCTGAGCCGCAACGTGTTGCATAAAGCCAAGGATGATCCCCAGGCATAACAATCTTTTCATGTGAAGTGTGGTTTGGAAGACGGTAGGGCTATGTTGTATGCTTAAAGATAAAGTTATATTTTGGATTTCATAAATTCTCACGTCATGAAAAAGCTGTTGCGGGTAATACTTGTCTGTATAGGTAGCCTGATAATGACAACCGCCCGCGCGCAGAAGCACCAGACTTTCAGCGTCATTGGTTTCTATACCGCCCTGCATGATCAGGCGCATATCAGCTTTGTGCACGAAGCCAACAAATGGTTTGCAGCAATGGCAAAACAGCATCACTTCACCTACGACGCTACTAATGACTGGCGTAATATGAATGACACTTTCCTGGCCCGGTACCAGGTAGTTATCTTCCTCGATACCCGACCGGATATGCCTGCACAAAGAGCAGCATTCAAAGCCTATATGGAGCATGGAGGTGCATGGATGGGTTTTCACTTTGCGGCTTTCGCACTTACGCCGTCAGCATATCCACAGGACTGGGACTGGTATCACAACGAGTTCCTGGGAGCTGGTAGTTACAGCAGTAATACCTGGCGTCCTACGTCTGCTATACTGAAAGTGGAGCAAGAAGAGCATCCTGCGGTTAAACGCCTTCCTGTAAAGTTCAAAGCTGCACCCAATGAATGGTACAAATGGTCTAATGACCTGCGGTTAAATCAGGATATTGAGATCCTGCTATCAATTGATTCCTCCAGTTTTCCTCTTGGTACCGGCCCTAAGCCACATGAGATCTGGCATAGCGGGTATTATCCTGTGGTGTGGACAAACAGGCGGTATAAAATGATCTACCTCAATATGGGACACAATGACATTGATTATGAGCATCATACCAATAAGACGCTCTCTTATACCTTTGACAATAAAACGCAGCGTAAGCTGGTACTGGATGCTTTACGCTGGCTGGGGGCACGCTGATTAGCCGACCTTCTCATAAGGATAATGTCCCTTGATGTATTTGTTCAGATAAGTGCCCTTGGAGCCGGAAGTCTTCATGGCCTGGTACACTTCTTCGGGCACGTTCTTGTAGTCATAGATCAGACCAGAAACGAAGATAATCCGGAGCGTAGCTGTCTCGGGATTATAATGCATCCTATGTACAACAGATGATGGCATATCATTTACTATACAATTGCCATTCCATTCGCAGCAGCGTCATCTTTATGGCAGTCCGGCAGACAGATCATGGCTACTGCCTTCTTCCTTCCAGTATCCGGTAGAAGGAACGGCTTCTTATTTCGTCCAGCAATAAACCTGTAGCCAATACTTCATCTTCTGATATAGCGCCGCAATTAATTGCCTTCAGAAAGAAGTTAAGCAGTCCTTGTCCGGTAGCGGCATCATCAAAGATATCTTTTGTTAAGGTAGATATAGCGGCACGTTCTACAAATGTCTTCAGCCGGAACAGTGCATCTTCATAATTGCTCAGGAAGAACAGGTAGGTAGCTGCATACCGCATCGGCAGTTGTGCCGGATTCAGGTCCCATCCCTGGTAGAAGCCATTAATCAGGGAGTGCTGTGTATGTGAGAATCCAATGCGCCATGCATGGTGTACACTGTCTGCATTCTCCTGCAGTTGCGCCAGCGTCAGCTGCTCGCCTTTATGCGGGGCCACTGGTATAACATTGGTAGCTCCGTCAGAGAGGAAGATGCCCGTACCGCCTAATGCTACTTTAGTCATATGATGCGCAAAGTCGCATACAGGGTGCGCCATCGTCTGATACCTGGCGGTAATACCACAGGAGGCTGTGTAGTCATATGTACCGAAATGTGCAGCGATGCAACGTCCTTCGCTGGCACGAATGATACGCATTAAAGGGTTCCGGCCTTCATCATCCATAATGATCTGCGTAGCCTCTACCATAGTTTCCATTTTCAGCGAACCCCTCTCCAGGCCATGAGCCTGTTCCAGCAGCTCAAACAACCGTATGAGGGTAGTGACCTGTTCCGGAATAGTCACCTTGGGCAGCATGACGACAAAGTTGCCGGGCAGCTGGCCATTGGTATGTTGCAACAGGGTAGTCAGAAAGAGATCCAGTGTTCTTACGCTACGGTACTTCAGGTCTTCGGTAAACGGTTTAATACGGATGCCTGTAAAAGGCGAGACCGTTTGTTGCTGCATACCTTTTGCCAGTTCCCTTGCTGCGGCTATAGCAGTAGCATCTTCTTCATCATCCGGGCGGTTGCCGAAACCATCTTCAAAATCTATCCGGAAATCTTCTACCGCTTCTGTGGATAACTTACGTACTATTTTGTTGTAGACGGTATAATACAGCCAGGTATGGTCTTTTTCAGGTAACTGCCCCGATAACTGATCCAGCTTTTGCGTCAGCAGCGCAATATCCGCCTGTTTATGCGGTAATTGCTGATA
Source organism: Chitinophaga rhizophila (assembly GCF_019492185.1). Taxonomy (GTDB): domain Bacteria; phylum Bacteroidota; class Bacteroidia; order Chitinophagales; family Chitinophagaceae; genus Chitinophaga; species Chitinophaga rhizophila. The sequence continues at coordinate 1,041,826 of NZ_JAICCF010000002.1, read as the reverse complement.
GCCTTCCAGCTGAAGCGCCTTTGCAAAGGTGACAAAATCCGGTGCATATGTCTGCAGGTGTTTCAATGCAATCTCGCCCATCCTGACGCAGGTATCGGCTTTAAAGAGATTAGCACCGCCGTACACGGTATGTACAGGTTGCCTGTCAGGCCGGTCTCCGGGATATACCCGCTGAAACTTTAGGTTGGCCTGTTGCAGTTCCTGTAACAGTCTTTCTTTGTCATTGTCAGCTATTGCCAGTTGCATAAGGAGGTGTTTTAAGCGCCACGGTAAGTGGAGTAACCAAATGGATTCAATAACAGCGGTACATGGTAGTGTGCATCGCTGCTGATGTGAAACACTACTTCCACAAAAGGGTAAAAGGCAACCGTAGCACGCGAATCAAAGTAGGGTTGTGTTTCAAATTTAAGTTTATAGATGCCTGCTGTCAGTAACTTATGTGCTGGCAGCAGGTCAGTAATTCTACCTTCTTGATTGGTTTGACCCGCGGCAATGGCTGTCCAGTGCTGTCCCTCTTGCCGGAACAACTGAACGGCCACTCCCCGTGCGGGTATACCTGCGGAAGTATCTAGTATATGGGTGGTAATCTGGCTCATGCGGTCAGCAACTTTTTTAGTCTGATAGCAGTGATCTTCTCCTGTTCGGTCATGGCAATCCTGAGTTCATCTTCGGGAGCGTTACTGAGTCTTTCAGTCAGCAGGGCCAGCATTTCCGGCGCTGATCTGCCGGTAGCGCATACAATGAAGGTGTAGCCAAACTTCTCTTCATACAGCTGATTACCCTTAGAAAAAGCCTGCAGGATGACGGTAGATGCATCTACGGTACCGGCCTGTTCTCCGGCTGCCCAGTTAGCAGTAGCAGCAAATTTATGCTGCAGGGAATGCAGGTCGCCTATCCTGGGGTGATGGGTGAAGGCTTCGCGCCAGTCATCTTCGGAGCTGGTCTGCCAGTGCCTGGAGGCGGCTTCCAGTAAAGTGTCTTCATCCTTTACCGGAAACTCTTTTTTCATTTTGTCAATCCATGTTGTTGCGCCACAGCATTTGCTGAGCGCCTCTGTCAGTTGTTCTGGTGGTAAGGCGTTTAACGTCGTCAAAGTCATTTGGTGGAATTTATTATATAGTAGTTGGGAACCTGTTCACATTCTTATAGTAAATGTAAACGGCAGGTTCTTTTCCCATTGCGGTAAACCATTGCTGACAATAGGGGGCCATCCAGATGGCATCTCCTTTCTTTACAGGGTACCATTCCTGGTCCAGCATATACACTCCCTGTCCCTGCAGGTAAAGCAGGCCGTGTTCCATAATATGGGTCTCTACAAACGGAAGATGCCCGCCGGCATCATACGTGAAGATATTCACTGCCATATCAAAAGAAAGGTCTTCGGGTAGTAATACCTGCAGGCGTAATGCAGGATCGCCCAGAAATGCTGGTCCTGCTATATTGGCGGCATCGCCGAAGATAACCGTCGGCTGCGGATGACCTTTTAAAGGTTCGTATATTTTGTGAAATGTCACTATCTGTGTACCCTCTTCAAACTGTTCCAGCCGGTAGGCATGGCCGGCTGGTATATAGACAAATTGTCCTGCTGTCAGCACCTGCGCCTGTGTATCTGCTTTTGCTGTGCACCGGCCACTGATGACATAAAAGAAGATCTGTGCAGTTTCGGTGTCTCCTGCTACAACGCCTGTTTCCTCTGCTGTAATCAGTGTCTGCCCGAGCCGCGCGCCCATCTGTTCATTGATGATCACATTAACGCGGCAGTTCGTCCATCCGGGTACAACACTGTTTACATAACCATCAGGACAGATCACTGCATGGTTACGTCTTACTACTGATCTGGTCAATGCTGATATTTCCATATTACCGCGTTTGATATACCTCTGTAAGGTGATGAATAAAATGATCTGCTACTTGCACTGCCGCTGCAATATCGTTTACTTCTACGTTTTCCAGCGGCTGGTGACTGATACCTTTGTAACATCTTACAAACAGCATACATACGGGGGCCACTGCCGCTATTGTTACAGCGTCATGGCCTGCGCCACTATGCAGATTCTTTACATTATATCCGGCTGCTACTATTGCCTGTGCCAGCAGGTGACTCAATGCCGTATCGCATTCTACCGGCATTGACTTCTGCATGATAGCCCAGTCGGCAGTCAGGTGTCTCTCACTACAGATCCGGAAGCCAATATCTCTCAAAGACCTGCGTGCTTTCTTCAGTATCAGCTTATCGGAACTGCGAAGATCTAACGTAATGGTCACTTCCCCTGGTATCACATTACTGGCGGGATCTGCGATATGCAAAGTGCCTACGGTTGCCAGCAGCTCATCCTTATGCTGTAATGCATATTGCTCTGCGGCAAGTATAAATGCTGCTGCGCCGCATAAAGCATCATGCCGTCTGTCCATCGGTACAGTGCCTGCGTGTCCCGGTATGCCTTTAAATGTAATACGCGCCCGTTGCTGTCCTGAAATGCTATGTACGATGGCGATTGGTAACTTATCTTCATATAGTACTGGCCCCTGTTCTATATGTATTTCAAAGTATCCCATCCAGTCCTCTGCAGGAATAGCATCTGCCTGTAACTTTTCCGGATCTCCGCCTATCGTTTTAATAGCCTCGCGCAGTGTAATACCGTTATTGTCTGTTTTGTCCAGCAGGGAAGGCTGGAAAGTGCCGGCAACGGTATTACTGCCAAGGTAAGTGGTATGAAAACGTACGCCTTCTTCATCACTAAAGGCGATCAGTTCTATATTGAATGGTAGTTGCACATGTTCTTCCTGCATGCGGCTGATAAGGTCTAACCCTATGATCACGCCCAGCGGACCATCAAAACATCCTGCATTTCTTACTGTATCAATATGTGAACCGATAACAAAGGTACGTGCGCCTGGCTGTCCGCAGTTCCATCTGCCTCTCACATTACCAATGTTGTCTATTCTGGCTTCGAGTCCTGCTTCCTGCATCCAGGATAATACTTTCCTGCAACCGCTTACAAAGGCCGGAGAACCGAAGGTGCGGGTAATGCAATGTGTTTCTTCACTGATACATGCCAGGTCGCGGACCCTGGTAAGAATGTTGTTTGCGCGGTGCAGGTAGTTTTCCATAAAGCGTATTTACACTATACGTTTGACTGTCTCAATATGTTTTCCCCTTTATTGGCATGCGGGAAATTTCCCTCGTCAAATACTTTCTCTCCTTTCAGGTATGTCTGTTCTACTACGCCATATAGTGTCTCATTGATATAAGGGGTCAACTTGTGCTTATGATAGAGGCCATCTGCCTGGACGGTAAATGATCTTTCGGGATCCCACACGACCAGGTCTGCGTCATAGCCTTCTTCAATCTTTCCTTTTCTGTCCTGCAGCCCTGTCAGTATTGCCGGCCCCTCACACAGCCATTGCGCCAACTGCGGAATACTGATGCCTCTGACTCTTCCTGCTGTCCATAATGCAGGCAATGCCAGCTGCAAAGATGCAATACCACCCCAGGCGGCGGTGAAGTCTCCTGTATCCAGGTATTTCAGTTCGGGAGGCGCAGGGGAGTGATCGGTGGCTACAAAGTCAATAATACCGTTTTTAAGTGCCTCCCAGAGCTGCTGGTTATTATCCCGCTCTCTGATAGGCGGAGCGCATTTGAAGCTGGTATTCCCATCCGGGATCTCTTCTGCATTGAAATACAGGTAATGTTGCGCTGTCTCTGCCGTAATCGCTACTCCTTTCTGCCTCGCTACCAGGATCTGGTCTGCTGCTGCGGCGGCAGAGAGATGAACAATATGTACCCGGCACTGATATAGCTCACTCAGGTGAATCAGCAGCGCTATAGCTGCCTGCTCCCATAACGGCGGACGTGAAGCCATGTATTGCCGGTAAGAACGCTTATTATCCTGCCCAGGCTGTTGTATCTCCGGTGTAAGCTCGCAATGTACAAGTAATGGCAGCTGATGACGGGCAATAACAGGCATGGCCATTTCCAGGTCAGCCGCTGTGACGTTGGGAAATTCCTCAATGCCTGAATGTGTCAGAAATGCCTTAAAACCCAGTACGCCCTTTTGCACTAGTCCCTCTATCTCATGACTATTACCCGGCACAATACCGCCCCAGTATCCACAGTTGCAATGCAATTGCGCCGCCGCTGCCTGCAGCTTCTCTTCAAAGGCTTTCACGGTAGTAGTGACCGGAGATGCATTTAATGGCATATCTACCAGCGTAGTAATGCCGCCTGCTACCGCTGCCCTGGTAGCTGTTGCAAATCCTTCCCAGTCTGCTCTGCCGGGTTCGTTAATATGTACATGCGGATCTATAATACCAGGCATCAATACCCTGTCTCCAATATCGGTAACAGCTATGCTGCCGTCGGGAACACTATCAGTGACTGAAAAGATGACGCCATCTCTCACCACAACAACACCGGGCTGCAAGCCACCGGGTGTGAGTATATTATTTCCTTTTATAACGAGGTCAGACATATATGGGGCTTCTAAGTAAAAATAGGCAATTAATTCTTTATATTAGGGTATGTTACCACCAAATAAAATGCCTCAAAATGAAAATCAGATTAGGAGAAAATAGCTATGGTAAGAACGCGGTACAGCTGTCAAAAATTATACGTCATCCCGCTTACCACGAGTTCAGACAAATAACTGTTAATGTATCACTCAAAGGCGACTTTGAAGAAGCCCACACAAATGGTGATAATAGTAAAATATTACCCACAGATACACAGAAGAATACGGTATATGCGCTGGCAAAAGACCACTTCAAAACCTCTATAGAAGATTTTGCCCTTTACCTTGCCAACCACTTCCTCAGTACGCAGGAACAGGTAACTACAGCAACTGTTGAGATCCTGGAACACCCATTCCAACGCATGCTGCTGGATGGTAACGAACATCCTCATGCCTATATCAGCGGGGGATCGGAAAAACGCACTACTATTGTGACCAAAGACGCGGTCAATGTCAGCATCACGTCAGGTATTGCCGACCTGCTGATCCTCAAGACAACAGATTCTGCTTTTGAAAAATATATCAAAGACAGATACACTACTCTCAAAGAGACCAACGACAGGATCCTTGCCACTAAATGTATAGCCAGATGGACATTTGACAAGCTACCGGCTGACTATACCGCCCAATACAACAGTATCCGGGATGTGCTGCTGCGCACCTTCGCAGGGCACAAAAGCTTTTCAGTGCAACAAACCCTCTTCGCTATGGGACAGGCAGTGCTGGAAACGCATGCGGGCGTCAGGGAAATATACCTGGAGATGCCTAATAAGCACCACATCCCGTTCAACCTGGAGCAGTTTAATATCCAGCATGAAAACGAAATATTCATCGCTACTGATGAGCCTTATGGTCTGATCGCCGCGACAATAACGAGGGAGTAGGCTGATGCCTTACCTGCACCAGCTGCGCTGCAATACTAACTGCTATCTCTTCCGGCGTCTGACTGCCGATCTCTATACCAACGGGTGCATACAGCCGACTCAGTAATGAATCATGAATGCCTTCTTCCTGATAGGCTTCAAACATCTTATCTATTTTAGCTGCACTGCCCAGTACTCCGCAATACCTGAATGATTTGCGGAGTAAAGCCCGCAGGGCAATATCATCTGTGCGGTACCCCATCGTCATGATCACCACGTAATGATGCTCTCCCGAAGGGATCATTATTTCCAGTTGACTGTAATCTCTCACAATTGTCTTTTCATGGGCCGCAGTATTCTGTTGAAGCGTATGTAATTGTGGTCTGTCTTCAAAAATATGCACATAGAAATCAAGTTTGCGCGCCACCTCTGACAGGGCGAGTGAGCAATGCCCGCCGCCAACAATATACAGGTATTCCTGGTATCCGATCTTCTCTTTGTAGTACCAGTCCAGTTCTGACTGCAAATGGTATTCACAGTCAGGCCTGCCTTTTATGTCTGGTGTAAATTGCAGTCCCATAGGAGACAATTCCAGTATACCCTGTTGATGCTGCGAAAGGCAGGCAATGATCTTATTCACCGGCGTAATACTGTCGGGCGTCAGCTTATACAGTAATATAGCCTGATCTCCAGAGCAGATCATACCGCTTTGCTGCCTGGCAGCGGCTTTGTCATGATATTGCTGATGAATGGAATACGAGGTTGCGAAATGCCCCAGTTGTTCCCTGGCCATCTCGACAAACTTATGTTCCATGATACCTCCGCCGATAGATCCTGCTATTTCTCCGGCTTGATTGACTGCCATAAAAAAACCTCTTCTGCCAGGGCTGCTGCCGTGGCTATCCAGTACATAGAGGAGCATGACAGGTACATTCTGCCGCAGGCTCTTACTGATCAATTCCCAGGTGACTAACTGTTTCTGCATGTGGATGATTCGTTTCCGGATTGGTTGTAGAATATAAAGCCATCAATACCTTCTCTGGTGTCATAGGAGTAACGAAAGGAATATCAGCATTCGGGTGGAATGCGCGTACAGCATTCTGTAAAGCAAACCAGGCACCTATACCATACATAAGCGGAGGCTCGCCCACAGCCTTTGATCGGAAGACTGCCAGGTTATCACGGTCAGTCTGTAAGGCTTCAATCGCTATCGTTGCAGGCGCTGCATAGATGTCAGGTACCTTGTAGGTAGATAATGCATTCGAGCGGAGCTTACCGTCCCTGTCATACAGCACTTCCTCCATGGTCATCCAGCCAATACCCTGCACAATGCCGCCTTCTATCTGGCCACGATCAATATCTGTATTCATACTATTGCCAAAATCATGTACCACCTTCACCGCGTCAATGGTATATGTTCCTCGGATACAATCTACTGTTGCTTCAAGCATGGCAGTGCCATACACATGATACGCGAAAGGATGCCCCTTTTCATTCACTGCGTCGTAGTGTATCTGCGGAGTAGCATAATGCCCGTGTTCAGACAGGCAGATGCGTTTCGCAAACGCGGTTGTTACCAGCTGATACCAATCCCAGGCAGACGGCAGCCCGTTAACAAGTACATGTCCGTTTACCAGTGTGATATCTGCAGGTGTAACCGCAAATGTTACCGCTGCCAGTTGCTTCAATCGTTCAACTATGGCAGTACAGGCAATGAGCGTAGCTTTGCCATTCAGATCAGCAGTAGCGCTGGCCGCAGAGGGAGATGTGTTAGCGATAGTATTGGTGCTTGTATGATGAAGTCTGACCTTATCCGCAGGAATAGAAAATACCTGTGCAGCTACCTGCAATATCTTTGTGTTTACGCCTTGTCCCATTTCAACAGCACCCGTACTGATACCCACGCTGCCATCTGAATACACATGTACCAGCGACCGCGCATTATTCATCAGGGTATTGGTAAATGATATGCCAAAGCACACCGGCATCAGTGCTATCCCCTTTTTGAACAGGCTGTTATTTTCATTGAACTGCTTCACCTTACGCTGTTGTTCTGTAATGTCAAACCGTTCTTCCAGTTTCTCCCAGCAAAGTGGCGCTTCGCTTTCAGCAATCTGTCCGTATGGAAATGGTTGTCCGCTGCGAATCAGGTTCCTGCGTTGTATCAGTGCCGCATCTACCTGTAATACGTGTGCTGCTTTGGCGATGGCCGCCTCTATTACAAACATGCCCTGTGGACCGCCAAAGCCTCTGAAGGCAGTATTAGGAGGCAGGTTTGTACGGCAACTCCAGCCTGTTGCAGTAACATGTGGGATGTAGTAGGAGTTAGTACAGTGAAATAAGGTTCTTGCCAGTACCGCTGGCGAAAGATCTGCGGAAGCGCCTGCATTCTGAAAGAAGGATGCTTCATAAGCGAGTATCTTCAGGTCTTTGTCCAGACCAATTTTAAAGTCGGCCGCATAGGGGTGACGTTTGCCGGTCATAGCCATATCTTCCATCCTGTGTAAAGCGTACTTGACAGGCTTGTTCAGCCGCCATGCCGCCAGTGCACACAGCGCAGCCCAGGTGTTAGCCTGATCTTCCTTGCCGCCAAAGCCGCCGCCCAACCTCGTTACAATCACCTCAAACCGGTGCATGGGCTGCCCGATAATTCCGGATACTGCACGCTGTACAGCGGTTGGTCCCTGGGTAGATGAATAGATGCGCAGACTGTTATTTTCCTGTGGGATGGCGTAAGCGCCCTGCGTTTCAATGTACAGGTGCTCCTGTCCGTTAATGTCTGCATTGCCCGTAATGACGTACGCACACTGTTCCCATGCGCTGTCTGTATTGCCCAGCCGAAAGGTGCGTGGAGGGACAATCAGTTCACCTTTTGCCTGCGCTTCACGCGGATCAGTGATGACAGGTAAGGACGTTATTTTCACCCGGATCTTTTTAACCGCAGCTCTTGCTGCTTCTCGTGACCGGGCAACTACAAATGCGATAGGCATACCACAGAAATGGACGTGCGTATCTGCCAGCAAAGGTTCATCTTTGATAATGCCACCTATCTCATTATGACCGGGAATGTCTGCCGCAGTAAAGATGCGCACTACCTCCGGAAGCTGCAGGGCGTCATCCAGTATCAACTCGCTGATCACGCCATGTGCACACGGCGAACCGAAGGCTGCACCGTACAATGTACCGTTTATTACCGGCACATCATCCAGATACACAGAGGTACCGCTTACATGAGTGATGGAATCGATATTTTTCATACTGGATTATAATAACAGTTCCACCTGCAAGGAGGGGAACAGGGTAATAAAATGTGCTTTTATCAGTTGTTGCAGCAGTAGTCGTTTATATTCCGCAGTACCACGGGCATCACTGATAGGCGTGATTTCGAGTTGCGCAACGGCACATGCCTGTTTGATCATAGCGGTACCTGGTGCCTGACCTTTTAGAAATGCAGCAGTTTCTGTAAGTAACATCGGTACCGGACCAACTCCACCAGCGGCAATACGCACATTGCCTATCAGATTGCCTGCCATTGTGATACTGATTGCACTGTTAACGCTTGCTATATCCAGATGCTGGCGTTTGCTGACTTTCTCAAAATGGAACCCCGTATCAGGACCGGGCAGTTCAAACCAGCATCGGGTAATGTATTCTTCCGGCCGTTTACGCAGTTTCTTATAACCAGTGTACAATTCGCGGAGCGGCAATGTCCGGGTTGATTGTCCGTCACTTAGTTCAAGCGTGGTATCAAGCGCCAGAAAAAAGATGGTCATATCTCCGATGGGAGAGGCGTTCACGAAATTGCCTGCAATGGTCGCCATATTCCTGATGGGAGTGGAAGAGACGAGTTGCAGATAATTATCCAGTGCCGGAAAGTGTTTTCGCATGATGGCTGATTCCAGCAGATCACTGACGGTAACCGACGCACCGAGTATACAACGGCCTTCTTCCTGTGTAATGCCTTTCAGTAGCTCCTGGCCGAGCAAGAAACGTATAGGATGTTCCTGTATGGCCTCCGGTTGTTGTACATACAGGTCGGTGCCTCCTGCTACAAAACGGGGTTTACTCTCTGCCGGTGGATTCAGTTCGCCGTTAAGGGTCATAATAAGGCATTTAAGCCTGTCTTTTATCCCCGAGAAGTAGTTGGGTAGCATTTGACGTTCTACGGCAAATAAGGCCGGTTCCTGCTCGTTTTTGTCAGTGAGCAGGGTAGCCACTTGCGCCGCCGCCTTTTCGATGGATTTATAGCCGGTGCAGCGGCAGATGTTTCCATCAATAGCTGCGATGGCCCCTTCAGTGCTGGCCGGTGTCCGGTCCAGGCAATATCCGGCCAGCGACATCACGAGTCCGGGTGTGCAGAATCCACATTGCGTCGCACAGTTATCGACCATTGCCTGCTGCACCGGATTCAATGCCGGCAGCATATTGATTCCTTCTATCGTTACAATATGTTTCCCATGTGCATTGCCCAGGGGCATGAGGCAGGAAGTCATAGTCCGGTATACCAGTACGTCCTGTTTCAGTTCTCCTGTTAATACCGTACAAGCGCCACAATCTCCTTCATTACATCCAGTTTTGGTACCCATCAGGTGCTGCTGATACCTGATAAAATCAAGTAACGGCATACCCGGAGACAGCGAGGTAGCAATATTGTTGTTATTCAGGATAAATTTCAGCACGGGCAACAAGGGGTATTTACTGGAAGTTAACGAAAAAAATCTGGATTTTAAAATTAAGAATCCCGTGTGACGGAGGTTTGTATTCTATTGAATATCAAGATGTTTTCGCAGTACTTGCTGGGTTTTTGCACTTAAGTAATCATAGCAGAGATATCTTCCTGATAAATTGCCTGTTTGTTGTTGACGCCTAATGTGCTGGTTATTTTTGTTTGTTGCGTTAATGTTATTATGGTTGCGGTTGTAGTAAGCCTGTACATACTTTTAAGTGATGGTCAGACTGAAGTGATGTGCGCGAAAGTGATTGACCGTGAGTGAGTTGGTTATGGTAAATGTCTAAAATGTGATCACTTATGATGGTGGGTGCGGGATCGGAAGGTGTAGAGTTTACGAAGCGACGGCCAAGAGCAGAAGAGGGAAAGATGAATCTGCGGATAAGGTGGTAAAGAGAAACGGTCAGGCGATGGAGAAGGGTATAACAAGGGTAGAACAAGCGACGGCGAAGCGACGAACAAGAGCAGAAGAGGGAAAGATGAATCTGCGGATAATGCGGTAAAAAGAAATAGTCAGGCGATGGAGAAGGGTATACCAAGGGTAGAACAAGCGACGGCGAAGCGACGAACAAAAGTAGAAGAGGGAAAGATGGATCTGCGGATAATTCGGTAAAAAGAAACGGTCAGGCGATGGAGAAGGGTATAACAAGGGTAGAACAAGCGACGGCGAAGTGACGAACAAGAGTAGAAGAGGGAAAGATGAATCTGCGGATAAGGTGGTAAAAAGAAATAGTCAGGCGATGGAGAAGGGTATAACAAGGGTAGAACAAGCGACGGCCAAGCGACGAACAAGAGCAAAAGAGGGAAAGATGAATCTGCGGATAAGGTGTTAAAAAGAAATGGTCAGGCGATGGAGAAGGGTAGAACAAGCGACGGCCAAGCGACGACCAAGCGACGGCCAAGAGGTGGACTTGATCACTCACCTTAATTATGCAAGTTATATTGAATGTGCCGTTGCCCCGGCCGTATACATTGATTCACCAACAAATATATGCGGCCAGGCACCGGAGATAATATGGACAAAACCAGATGGACGGTTGTTTATCAGAGTGGTTTCAGCATCCACACGGTACAGGCAAAATGCCCGGAATTACCCAATGGCTTATCCAGGTAACGGAAACCTGCCTTTTCATAGATACTGATCGCCTTTGTAAAATCAGGAAATGATTCCAAATATAACTCTTTATACCCGAGTTCGCGCGCACCCTCAAAAGTTCTCTCCATCAATGTTTTACCTATCCCTTTGCCTCTTGCAGCACTGCTAAGATAATACTTCACTAGTTCAGCGCAGGCAGGCGGCAACCCTGCTGTAGGGAAGAGCCCGCATCCGCCCAATATCACACCGTCCTCTTCTGCGATGTAATAGGCGCTTCCTGGCTGTTGGAAAAGCTCATACAAGTGGTCTGTCTCCGGGTCAGCGTAAACAGTGCCTGTCTTCGGTATCGTCTCAAATTCATCAAACGTAGCGCGGATGATAGCGGCTAAAGCGGCATTATCTGCCGGCGTAATAGTTCTGATTGTTACTGGCATGGTATATCTGCTCATGAATGATTGAACAGATGGCAAAAATAGGACTTAAAAATATTTTTAGGTAAATAGTAAGGGTTTAACGTCGCTGGCGTGTCTAATATATAACCGGTCATGCAAAAGTTGTACACATTGAATAAACTGATCAACCCCTCTGGTGAGAAGGACGTTTATAAGCAGTGCTTTCAGGATAATTTTGAACGCCTGCACCGCTATGCCTTTACACTTTTACAGGATAACGAGGAAGCCAGGGATGTGGTACAGCAGGCATTTGTAAAGTTATGGCAGAAAAGGGAAGAGGTCAGTCTGGAGGTGGCAGGTAGGGCTTATTTGTATACAACTGTCCAGCGGGACTGCCTGAATATCTTCCGGAACAAAAAAGTGAAACGTAGTTATGCGAATGCTGTGTTGGCTACTCATAAGGAAGACTACGTCGAAGAACGCGCTGAAAACAGGGAAATTAACAACCGGATACATGCAGCAATAGACGCATTACCTCCCAGATGCAGAGAAGTGTTTTGTAAAAGTCGCTTTGAGGAAAAGAAATATGCAGAGATAGCAGAAGAACTTAACATATCAGTTAAAACAGTAGAAGTACAGATGGGAAAAGCCTTGAAAATAATGAGAGAGCAACTTGCTGACCTCATTACAATTACTGTAATCATTATTGCATACTTCAAATAGCGCTGCATGAGTATACATCAGAACATTGAAATAGATATTACAATGCTAACCAGGTACCTTGCCGGTGAAGCGACGCCGGAAGAAGCTATGGCAGTAGATGACTGGCTGGCGGATGATACAAACAGTAAAGAGTTTGCACGTTTGCAGCAGGCATGGCAACTGTTGCCGGGTAATCGGGTACATCATGCGCCTTCCCCCGATGTAGTATGGAAAGACTTATCCGGGGCATTAGAAGAAGATAGTAAACCTGTTAACGGACGTAGCCTCCTGATCAGGTATGCTATGGCTGCGGTCATCTCAGGTGTATTGCTCACCGCCGGTCTGTTCGCCTACGTTCATATTACCACGGAAAAAGATCCTGTATGGCAACAAGCGCTTACAGACGGCACGTCCTCAGGTGTACGCAAGGGGCAGTTGGCAGATAGTTCTGCTGTTGTTATCAACAGGAATAGTAGTCTTCAGTACGCTGCTGACTATGGTCAGCACGACCGGAAAGTGTTGTTGCAGGGGGAAGGATACTTTGATGTGATTGCTGACAAGGGCAAACCGTTCATTGTGCAGGCAGGTATGTTGAAGATAATGGTACTGGGTACATCGTTCAATGTGAAGGAAGATAGCCTCAGTAACAGGACTATTGTAACCGTAGCAACAGGTAAAGTGAAGTTGTATACGGCCGAAAGAGAACTGGTTGTCAGCGCCGGACAAACAGGCGTATACGACCAGGTGACGGGTACGCTGACTGGTATATCAACGCTTGACCAGAATAGTTTTAGTTATGTTACGCGGGACTTTTTCTTCCAGGATATGCCTTTGCCCGAGATCTGCCGGCATCTTGAAAATGCATTTGCTGTAAAGATCATATTGGATAATGCTCAGTTATCACAATGTAGCATGTCCGCCCACTTTAAAGACAGGGATGTTACCTATATCATGGATATCATTGCAGCCACACTGGATGTTACCTATACGATGCAGGATAATACCATTCACATTAACGGAAACGGCTGTAATTAGCCACTTAACCTATAATTCTGTACTATGTTTAAAAAGGCAATTTATTTTCCATTCCTGATAGGAATGGCACAGCTGCCTGTTGTCACAAAAGCTCAGCTGAATAAAGAGAAAGGAGCGAAACACATTGTTGTTAACGCAACCTCCATCCGTGTAGCAGATCTGCTTGGCCTGCTATCCAGGGAAACAGATCTTGAATTTTCATTTAACTCTAAGAAGCTGAGCCCATCCCGGGTTATAACTGTTACACGTCATGACCAGACACTGTCTGCCTGGCTGATGGAATTGGAAAAGACTACCGGTATACATGTCCGGGTGAAAGACGATCATATCATATTGCAGGATACACCCCCGGCAGCACATGCAACCGCTACGAGGAATACTACGGCCAAGACTACCGCAGTAGCAAACAATGCTCCTGCAAAGAAAAATAGTATTGCTCCTGATAAATCGGGTCAGGGTACTTCAGTAATGACAGCTGTTCCAAAACAGGAGCGTGTTACTCCAGCGCCGGTAATAAATAGGCAAGCAGCTGCCGCAGCACAGACAACTAAGTCGCAACTTAATGGAGACAAGCATATTGCAGATACGCAGCTACAACGGGAAGAACAGGTGCGTAACACTGCTGCGGATCACGCTGCTATTGCGAGTGGCAGCAACTCAACACCTACGGGGCATTCCGTTGTTGCTGAGGATGCTGTGACTGCATCTGTACCAAGTGCTTACCTTTCCGGTACAGCGCAGGATGTACCTGCCAGGGAGGAAATCAGGTTATTGCCTGCGCACGAGTTAGCCACTCCTGACAGGCAGATAGACCTTACAAACAGCAAGTCTGTTAACGAGGTAAAAGCTATTGTTACAGCTGACACAGTGAAGCCTGGTAATGATAACACGGGCGTAACAGCGCGTCCATTACGTGCGCTGACGAAGATGGAGTTCGGTTTGCTAGGCGCAGGTATTGCATACGAGCTACCGGTCGGACAGAAGTTTGTGATTGAATTTGCTTCAGGTATCGGGGGAGGCTATGATGTGTGGAATGGCGGTGTGAGCTATGAATTGAGTCCGCTGAGTCCCAGTATCTACCTGTCAGTCAATCCCCGGTACTACTACAACCGTGATAAGCGTGCAAGGAAAAACCGGACAGACTTTCTGAATGCCGGTAACTACTGGGGCGTACGCTTTAAGTATACAAGTCCTTCTATCGGCGATTATGGCGCAGCAAGAGATGCCCTACTAATGAATGTACATTGGGGTATGCAGCGGTCTATTGGTGGCAAGTGGATACTGAATGGTCATGCAGGGTTAGGACTCGGTTGGGATCTGCCCTCATTTGAAGATCCGCAGATCTATCCGGCATTAGAGTTTAAGATTTCTTACGTGCTGAATAAGAAACGTAATTTGTAACAGCGGAGCAACGGCCTGCATGATATACACCATGCAGGCCGTTGAGTTGTATACTATACCGGTAACATTACTTTCCTGAAGAGTGTTTTAATCAGGCTGATTTCTTCCGCGTAGCGCGTCTTTTTTCTGGTGCCAAAGTATAGGGTGTTTTTGAGTTTGGTTTTTCCTTCCCATAATAATTTGACTTCTCCGGCTTCAATTTCTTTCCTGCATAGAAAGTCAGGAATGACAGCCACACCCTTTCCGCTTCTTAAGCAGCGCACGATGGAGTTAAGATTTGGGACAATGTAATTAGGCCGGAAGTCAGGATGATGGTTAAAGTTCAACTTCCAGAAGCGGAACAGATGCTCCATATCTCCGGTAGTACCATACCATTTTTCCTGTTTCAGCCAGTTCTCCAGCGCATTCAGGTCTTTGCCTTTCGCAAGTTTATTGAATGCCTTGGTGTCCACTTCATTACCCGCAACAAGTACAATTGTTTCAGAAGAAAATGCCTCATGTTCTATGTTGCCGGAAGCACCCTTTTGCGGAGTGATAATAAGATCCAGTATGCCTTTGTCGAGGTTGTCCAGCATATCAGGGTAATCTCCGAAGCGGATGATCACATTAAAGGGAAGCGTAGAGATGTATTGTTCCAGAGTTATCTGAAATGTTTCAAAGCACATACCTACACTGATGGTAGGCGTATGTATTTCTGTGCTTTTCTGAAAATTCTTCTCAGCATCTTCCAGTTTGTTTAATGGCTCAATGATGAAATTGTAAAAGACCTTTCCTTTCTCTGTCGGTACCATTTTTCTGCCTGTTCTTTCAAATAGTTTGTACCCAACATAGTTCTCTAATGAACTTAAGTGCAGGCTGACGCCTGGTTGTGAAATAAACAGGCTCTCGGCAGCTCCGGTCAGCGTACCTGTCTTATAAATCGCTTTAAATGTTCTGTACCATTCCAGGTTAACCATAGTATCAGGTATTATATTTCTGATACAAAGGTATGATTTAACTTGTTTTAATAATACTGTGTGTCGCGGTACTTTTGTATCGTCAAAAGAAAAACAAGTATATGACAAAGGTATTTATCATCAATGGTGGACAACAGTTCGGCCATTCCGGCGGCAGATTTAATGAGACTGTATCAGCAGCTACTTCGGCATTTTTCAGTAACAAGCCGGAGTTTGAGGTGAAGACCACCAATATTAATGACGCATACGATCCGAAAGAGGAAGTAGAGAAGTATACGTGGGCGGACGTTATTATTTATCATACGCCCATCTGGTGGTTTCAGCTGCCACATGGCTTCAAAGCATATATAGACAAAGTCTTCACCGAAGGCCATGGTAAAGGAATATATCACAGTGATGGCCGCTCATCTGCCAACCCGGCAATTAATTATGGAACAGGTGGCATGCTGCATGGCAGGAAGTATATGGTGACCACTTCGTGGAATGCCCCTAAAGAGGCATTCACACTACCAGGAGAGTTCTTTCAGCAAACTAGTGTGGATGAGGGTATATTATTCGGTTTTCATCGCATGAATGCTTTCATCGGCCTAAAACCATTACCTGGTATGCATTTCCATGATATTGAAAAGAATGCGGACATTCCAAGAGACCTGGCTGCATACCATGCACATCTTGCGGATGTATTTTCTAACCAGAATTAAGATGAATATAAGATGGAATACAGGAAATTAGGTAAGTCTGAATTGCAATTATCAGCTATCACATATGGGGCATTTGCCATAGGTGGAAATATGTGGGGAGGTAATGAGGAACAGGATTCAATTGCAGCTGTACATGCTGCCATTGACCATGGAATGACTTCTATTGATACAGCTCCCTTTTATGGTTTTGGTAGGAGTGAAGAACTGATAGGTGCAGCAATCAAAGGAAAAGATAGAAGTAAGATACAGCTGCTTACAAAGTTCGGCCTTGTATGGGACGGAAGTAACCAGGGTAAAGGTGAGTACTTCTTTGATGCAAATGACGGTGGCAGGAATATACCCGTGTATAAATATGCATCTAAAGCTAATATCATCAAGGAATTGGAACAAAGCCTGTCAAGGCTGGGTACAGATTATGTAGATCTGTTACAGCTGCACTGGCCGGATGCAACAACCCCTATCGACGAAACAATGGAAGCATTGGATACGCTGATCAGTCAGGGAAAGATCAGAGCGGCCGGCGTAAGTAACTATGATCTTGCACAGATGAAAACTGCTGGTAAGCGTATACAGCTGGCTTCCAATCAACTATCCTATAGTATGCTGAACAGAGGTATAGAGGAAGATATTATACCTTATGCGCTGGAGCATCATATTGGAATTATAGCTTATAGTCCGCTGGAAAGGGGCCTCCTTACAGGCAAGTATTTTAAAGATGCTGCCTTGAAAGCCGACGACCACCGGAATGGTTACTTCGGACAGTTTTCAGCGGATAAGGTCGAGGCTTTCCTGGATCGCATTACCCCATTAGCGGAAAGTAAAAATGCCTCTCTGGGACAGCTTGTGCTGAGATGGACCACACTGCAACCGGGCATTACAGTTGTACTTGCCGGTGCTAGAAATGCAGCGCAGGTAATTCAGAACGCCCGTTCAATGGACATAGAACTATCTGAGCAGGATATCAGATTCATACATACAGCCCTGGAAGAAGTATACAATGGAATGAATGCATAGTATAGATGAGGTAGAAAAAACTAATATATTATTTATGCTAATAGTTTCTGATCCTGGTAACAAAAGTTACCAGGATTTTTTATATTTTACGTATAGTAATATCAAAGGGACCTGTTAAACTGTTTATGAAATGAAGACCACCAATTACTATAATACCTTTATTGAAGTGGCTGATGACTGCCCCGTTACCAAAGCGGAAATACCCCCGGTCAGAGGAGAGAAAACCATTGCCAACATCGAGTTTGAACTGTTAATCGATAACCCATATGAGTTTACCTCTGACGATGTTCTTTTCCATGTACACGCAGCAAAGCGTCAGCTGAAGAGTAAAGAGTTTGAATTGGAGAGAGAGAAGTTTTTCTCCAAGGGACAAGCGTGTTTTCGTTCTTCTCCGCTAACCAAACGTTACGGCTGGGGGGCGCATTTTGATGGCGACGGGATGATGGCTATCTATGCAGTTGAATCAGACGAATATCAGCAGTTTACAAAGGACAAAGGTTTGAAACAGGTAAAGGCCATGCGCTCTAAAAAGGCCTGAGCAGTAATATAGCTTTTTTTGCAATAGATAGAGGCGGCCCCTGGAAGAGCAGCTTCCTGTTGTTGCCGGTATGGGGTTGAACAGTGAGCACTTATAATTTAATAAACTTGAACTTCTTTATTTCGCCTCCCGGACTTATTTCCACCAGCATAAATTATACACCCCGTGGCAATCGGCTTATTGGAATGTTAATCGTTGTTTGTCCGGCAGGTATATTATACTGTTGAATGGAATATTATTCGCAGAAATAAACAAACCTCCGTTTACCCCTCCGGCTCCAAGGCCCTTGGGCAGATGGCTCTTTTTAGGGTCATCCGGGTGAAAGAAGCTATTACCAATATGCACGCCGTCATGCTCATTACTCAAATAAATAGTATCTATGCTTTTGCCGCCCTCCTTGGTGAAATATACCTCCGCAAACTGGGTCCGGGTATCCGGGTCTATGTAGGCGGTATTAATAACTACCCGGTTGGCAAGTGCCTCATAAACATTGTAGGTCATAACAAATGTTTTCATGCACTGGTCTGGTGTAACAAAATGCCGTAAAACAGCCTTGTTGTCCATATTAACTACATACAGTCCATTATCTCCCATTTCGTTTGCCGCAACTACTATCGAGAATGAGGTTGCGGCAAACAATGCTTCTCAATAGGCAAGAAAAAAGGGGCCGTAGCCCCATTGTTATTTTTCAGTATTCTGGTAGTGCACGATATCTATACCAACACCATTGGGATCCTGGATTGCAAAATGCCTGTCTCCCCATGGCTCATTCCGAATCTCTATCTGAATCGGAATATTCTTCTTCCTGATAGCTTCATAGATGCTATCAACATCGTCTACTTCAATAGTGAGGTACATACCTTGTCCTGGGAAAGCCTTATGAAACAGCGGCTGTTGTGAAGGATGATCTGGCAACAGGAAACTGAGTTCAGTACTTTTGTCCGGTGTATGGAGCAACAGATAAAACTCATTTTCAAAGGTTACTCCAAAGCCCAGTACTTCTGTATAAAAGGCTTTGCTTTCAGCTATTTTGCTGGTGATAATGCCTGCATTCAGTTTCATACTATGTTTCATTTTATTGGTTTTTTGTGCGTATATGCCTGATGTCAGTAACAGGGCAGTGAATAATGTGAGTATGTGTTTCATAATATCCGATTTACTACTGTAAAATTCGGCAATCAGTTGCTGGATA
This sequence comes from Chitinophaga rhizophila, assembly GCF_019492185.1. Classification (GTDB taxonomy): domain Bacteria; phylum Bacteroidota; class Bacteroidia; order Chitinophagales; family Chitinophagaceae; genus Chitinophaga; species Chitinophaga rhizophila. The sequence goes on along the minus strand of NZ_JAICCF010000002.1, from coordinate 1,022,696 downwards.
CATTGTAAAAATCGGACATTATCTCCCGAACGCTTTAGAAGGCGTAACACCATACAGATTCCTGAACTCCTTGATGAAATGCGCCTGATCATAATATCCACTGTCAAAAAACAGTTTGTTCTGCCGGAGGCTTTGGGCGGAAGGCTTTGCCTTTAATATATGTTGGAAGCGTACCACTTTACTGAATGTCTTCGGTGTATCACCAATATAAAATTCAAACAACCTCCGTAGTTGCCGTGTACTGATACCAGTATTCAGATCCTTTTCAATATCGACTACGCCACAATGTTGAAGAATCAACGCAATAGCCTCGTATAACCTGGGATCATCATCTATCTCAGCCTGAGCGACAATCTGTATAAAATACTTGTCAAATATGGCAGCAATATCCGCAGGTAGTAAAGTACTATCCAAATGCGCTGTAATGAACGCAGAAGTTTGTGGTAATACTGTACCGAGATGTTCAAATCGGTTACTGAGTGTCGCTGCATCCACTTTAAACAACTGGGGAAACATAGTAGGCAGAAACCGCACGCCCACATAATTGAAGTTATTCTCTAACATAAACTCGGTATACTTCTTACAGAAGCCCATGATATAATTCTCTTTCGGGTTATCAAGCTCAAAGAAGATATCAATACAGCCATCTGCTACCACCCGGTAGTTAAACTGAGCGGAGAGAGGGGCTATGGTTTTTAATTGCCAATAGCAGTATATAAAAGGCTGCAAACTGATATGAGGAAGAAATTCCTGGTAGGTGACATGGTCAGCCGATTGCCTGATGGTCGGTTGAATAGGGGTGTAAAGGCGACGTATATGGGTGAATGGTTCCAATGATTCATATTTGTGTAAAAGTAACTTTTGATCAGGAACGGCTAATAGAAAGACAACAGCTTATCTATGGCCTTTCCAAAGTAAAGATAATTTATGAAAAGTCATTCCTTGCAAAAGGGATACGTAAACCTTGACGGCGGATTAGTGGATAATTACTATATAGGCAGAAGACTTCATTATAAGAATCAATATAAACAAGAAAGGATGGAATAATTGTTCCATCCTCCTTTATCAGTAGCGTTATCCTTTATCAATGCATAGGTGCATCTTTATAATCTCCTGCGCCGGCAATCACATTTCTTAACATAGGATTCACCTTTTTCTCTCTCGATAAAACCTTATTCGTAATGATTACACTTGCTAACATACATACCGCTCCAATGAGGAAGTGAATGCCCGGAAAGTGAAAGGGAGCCTTATCTGTTGTAAAATAAGAGAAGGTGCCGTTCATAATAAGCGGACCGATGATAGTAGTAAGACTCATCAGGCTGGTCAGCGCACCCTGTAGTTCTCCCTGTTGATTAGGAGGAACATGACCTGATATGACTGACTGCAAAGAAGGTCCGCAGATACCCCCGAGGCAATAAGGAATCAGGAAAGCAAACATCATCCAGCTCTCTGTTGCAAAGGCAAACAACACAAGACCCAGCGTATATAGTGATAATCCCAAGTAGATACTCTTTTCATTACCAATCTTAGGAATCACTACCCTGGTCAGACCAGCCTGAACTGCCCCCACCAGTACGCCCACTATTGCCAGAGAGATGCCTACCATCTTCTCAGACCACTGGAAGCGATAAATGGTGAAAAAGTTCCAGTTGCCCTGCACTGATTGCGCTCCCAGGTAGATCAGGAAGAAGGCCACTGCCAGTCCGCCGATTTCCGGATGCCTGGTCAGGAACTTCAATGACCCCATAGGATTGGCGCGCGCCCACTCAAAAGGGCGACGGTTTTCCTTCTTCAGAGATTCTGGCAGCAGGAAGAAGCCGTAAAGGCAGTTCAGCAAACATAGGGCTGCGGCAGCATAAAAGGGTGCCCTGATACCCCATGTAGCCAGTAATGCACCAAGAGCAGGCCCCAGTACGAAGCCTAAACCAAAGGCAGCACCGATCATCCCGAAGTTTTTAGCCCTGGCTGTCTCGTCTTCACTCACGTCAGCAATGTATGCTGTCGCTGTTGTGAAACTAGCGCCGGTGACGCCGGCAATGACACGACCGACAAACAGCCAGCCATATGTAGGCGCAAGCGCAAGTATGATATAGTCTATCCCAAAGCCCAGTAAGGAAAACAATAGTACAGGACGGCGCCCGTACTGATCACTGAGATTGCCTATTACAGGAGCAAATATGAACTGTGTCATCGCAAATACAGACAGCAGCAGCGCACCGTAAGTGCTGGCCTGATTGACAGGAATGCCTTTAAGTTGGGCAATCAGATCAGCCATCACAGGAATGATCAATCCCCATCCCATCACATCGATAAGCAGGGTAACGAAAATAAAGCCAATGGCAGACTTCTTGGTTGTTTGCATATGTGTAATTGAAATTGAAACGTATCGAATTGAGCTTTGCTATCACACAGACCGCTCTTTCACGCTGATACCATTGACATAGTTTCCGGGGAATACTCGATGAAAGATAGTTGTTGCTCCTGATGTTATGGTTCCCGGTAATGCAAACTTAATGAGAAATGTTTAGTTTCAGGGGAGGCAGACCAGCCAAATTGAAGGGTTATTTGCGTCATGGCAAGTTGATGCCGCCAGTTATTTCCAAACTCTTCCCCGGCAAACCTATATTCAAAAACTCCATTAAAGCCTAGGGAACGTCGCTACCGTAGCGTTTTAAAGAATAACCAACGATATGATTCATTGCTGGCCGTTAACGCAAAGAAATATTATAGGAGATATTCGCCTACTGACTGTCTTCAGGTATGTAAGGATCTATTGAGCCATTGGCAGGAAACCCTGTCGAAGGTGTTGATTGTTTGTTGGTATAATATACAGCATAAGTGATGCCTGCTTTCTCCTCAGCCATTCTTATTTATGGCTTTCTTATCAGTAAAAGGAATCGCCTATTTGTACCTGTTATCCATCAATCCTGGTGATCTTGAATCCCGTAGTTCCTTTAACACTATACCGGCAATTCAGGTGCATGATTCCAGCTATTAGCGGAATCCGTACCCGCTCAGGTAAGTTAAGCGAACTGTCATTCAATAATAAACTATTACCAGCATTTACATGTACTTCTGTGGTGAAATAAAGCTGCTCATCCGCAGACAGATCTACTGTTACCTGTTGATCTTCAAACACCCAGTCTTTGTGTGATGAGCGATCAATAATCTGACGCATCATCGACTTGTTAAAACGCATTAATTCCGCTACCGGCGTAGGCGCTTTCTTACTTCTATCCCACCTTGCAAGCGATACCATAATTTCCTCTGGTAAAAATATCGTTTCCTCCGGCAACTGACTCGCCAGGTTCAGCATGATAGCTACCTGTGGTTCTGCTTTCAGTGCTTTATCCATCGTTTCACTGATCACAATATCTATGGTTGTTGACGGTACCTCCCAGGTGGCCGCATCACATTGATAGATATCTCTTACATATGCATGAACGTCCAGCACGTCAATTACCTGTTTCAGCAGATCTATGCTTTGTGCATTAATTTCAAGAAAGGTAAACTGAACCTCCTCAGGTTTACAGGCCATTATAACGGGAAGGGCTAATGCAGCAAACGGACCTGTACCTGCATATAAGACATGCACCGTACGGTTCGTACGTTTCTTAATAGCGGACACTGCCTGGTGAAGGCCTCTCGAGAAACGTTGCGTTCTGAATACTTCCCGCATGCACCTGGCTGCCCAGAACGTTCCTATAGCGTTTCCGTGCGCTGTTTTAATATGTGTTCTTGCATCAGCTTCATCCATTGCAAAATGTCCGGATAACAGATCTGCATACCCCATAACAGCAGGCGCAAGCCGGTCATGGAAGTCCTCCGGTGCGAGTATATCTGTGCTGTATTGCTGCAAATGCTGTCTGAGTGCTTCTTTTGTCATAAGTATGAGCAGGATTTTCTACTACCAAAGTAGCCAATTTATACAGGTTATTCACAGTAAGTATTAATAGTTTATGCACATGGTTGCTGTAACTGGCTGATGCCGGTCCGCTTTCCATCCGGAAATATCCTGTTGAAAGTGTGCTGGTGCTTGCGTACTAGTAGCGTTGTGAAATTCCTATAATATCTTAACATAAAATACTATATAATTGCGCCTGTTTAATTATTTAACCTATACACATGAAATCTTTTTATCTCTACCTGTTAGCTTTTTTCATTGCCCTCCCCGGTATGGCTCAACGTAAATCCAGCGTGAAGTGGGGGCAGGACTTCAAACTTAAAAAAGGATCTATCGATCTAAAAGTTATTGATAGTGACAAATCGGGTATTTATCTGCAAGAAGAGCACCTGGCCATGAAATCCTACTACGTCTTTGGTGCCAGCTTCCGCTCGTCAGGAACGCTGGTGAAGATGAATGCTAATCTGTCAGAAATATACCGGCACAGCTATAATAAAGACCTCCGTGGTAAAGAGTTTGAACAGTTCTTCCCCTGCGCAGGCGACCTGTTTATCATCGCCTCTGCCTACCACAAAGGTGATAAAATGCTTGAGCTGTTTGCTGCGAAAGTAGATAAGGCTACCGGAGAATTATCTGTCAGATGGAAACAAATCGCATCATTCCAGCAAGAGCGGAAAAATGATAAAGTAAGATTCAAACTTGCTTACAATGCGGACAGTACAAAAATGATGCTTGTAAGTAGCATCCAGGGAAAAGAAAGGAACGAGTACAAGATACAGGAGTTCGATAGCAAACTGAAAGCCTCTAAGCCTATCGTTATCTCCAACGAGTTTGAGGCTAAAAAGTATGAGTTAGAAGACGTCTTATATACCGTCAACAATAAAGTGGTGCTGGTTGGCCGTGTATATGAGTACGAAGAAGGTAAAAAAAAGAAGGATAAATTTCTTGATTTTAGCCACTACAATATCCGTGTGTATGATGCCACAGGTAAGCAGCAGACAGAGATTAACACTTCTGTTAATGGCCGGTGGTTAAGCAGCACAAAAGTCTTACAGGAGAAAAATGAGGATCTGGTGCTTGCTGCTTTCTACAGTAATGAAAAGAAAGCGCGCAGGGTAGATGGATTACTGGTACAGCGTATAGATATTAACACCGGTAAAGTCATTTCTACGAATGATAAAGCAATCAATGCTGCGATGTTATCTGATGGGAATAATGAAGATGACGATGATAAAGAGGATGATAAACAAGACAAAGGTGACAAGGTAGCCCGTAAAGGTGGTAAGGCCAAAACAGAAAAGAATGGAAAAGCAGCAAAGGAAGGAACAAAGGAAAGCAAGGAAGAGGCAGAGGGCTTTTCCAGGTATATGAAGTTCCGCAATATCTTCTATACTTCAGATGGTGGCCTGATGATTCTTGCTGAAGCCTTCCATTCTTATATTTATACTACCTCCTATTACTCGCCCGGGGTAAATGGGGCACCAGGCACAATGAAAACCACTACTTACCAGGTCTTTCAGTCAGACGATTTGCTGATGTGTAAAATAGCCGCTTCAGGTAACATAGATTGGATGCATGTCCTGCCTAAGTCTCAAACGGAACATTATGCAGCTGGTTCAAGTTCCGGCAGGGGAACCGGTCTTAGTTTGACTACCAGTTACTTCTCACTCCTGAACTATCCATATTACTCCGGCTTTGGCGCTCTGCATTCCGGGCATAACCTGAGTATCGTTCTCAATGACAATCCGAAGAATATGGATATCACTGCCGCCGGACAAAAGTTCAAAAGCGTAAGAGCATTTGGCAGGTCTGAGTGCTTCCTTGTTAGTGTAGACGATGTAACGGGTAAGATAACTCGTAAGGTGCTTTTCAACAACAGGGATATACCTACCGCAATGCCTGGTAAGGGAGTAGTAATTGGTAATGATCTGTACCTGGTCGGACGGTCCGATAGGGCATTTGGTAAAACCAGGATTGCTGCCGGTAAGATTTCTGTGAAATGATAAAACGGTCTGATTATTACCGGAAGTGATTTATCTTATTGTATTTCAATTATCTATACTGATAGTCAATGGCAGATCAATCAATGTAACTAATATCTTCTGCCAGTTAGTCACCAAGCTAAGGGACGAACAAGGGTAGTACTAGCGACGAACTAGCGACGGCCAAGCGACGGCCAAGTAAGTATGATTGTATACTGTCATCCTGGCATAACGGAAAGAGGCTGCATATTTAGTGCAGCCTCTTTCTATTATGCATTGAAATAGAAATAGTTAATCCGTTTATGTTGATTAATGTGCAGTGCCGGATAGCAGGTAGAGTGAACCGATGATGATCACATCCTGTATAAAATGTATTATCCAGGCCCAGAATATTCCTTGTGTTTCGTACAATGACTTGGCCAGTACCAGTCCTAAAACCCCAGCCATTGTTGCTCCGATAATGCCGCTAGGCATTCCCGCTATATGAGGAAGTCCGAAGACTATTCCAGATATAATATAAATGGTCATTGGTGAAAGAAGATTTGTTAACGGCGAGACAATACCCACTCTGTAAATCATCTCCTCTGAGAATGAATTGGTTAGTGAAAATAATATTATCCAGAATATACCGCCTTGCAATTGTTTCCAGTCAACACTGGCATGCTTTAACTGGAAATACATAAATACGCCGGTAACTATGCTGATGATAACTGTTAATGAGAGGCCTGTTTTCACCCAGCTGTCTCCAGCTTTGATGCCGAACAGTTTCATTGCTGCTGAGGGGGCAGCAAGGTGTCCTACTCTGAATACCTGTGTAAAGCGCTCTTTATTTAAAAAGTAGCTGGTTATCAATGATAAAGAAGTGATGCCTAACAGGAGGACCTGGTAGTTTATCTGAAAATCTGCATACGCATTGCCCAGCACATGGAATGGCAAGGATGCTTTAACATAGGTAATGGCCAGGAAGATCAATGCTGTATAGAGTACCGCAAGTGCAATTGGCAGCCCTATCTGGAGTCCTGCGGCCAATTTGTGTTCCTGATGTATGCGCCGTATTTTTAACAGCCGACGGGTAATGGACAGTTTATAGAACATCGTATTCCAGTTAATTTGTACGGAGTTCTGCATGGTTAATATTCCTGCTCAGCAGGAAATGGTTAGCGCACATCCCCGTTTAATAGGGTGAATATATTCCGTACAAAAGTATCTGGTATATGGTCTTCAAAACTTATCCTAGGGTAAGAAAAGGCAGCTACATGATTTTTCTTCTTATCCGGCTAAAGCTTTCCGGGGTGATACCCAGGTAGGATGCGATATATTTATTAGGCGTCCGCTGTATAATATCTGGTTGTTGTTCCAGCATCTCAATATATCGTTGTTCGGCCGTTTTGGACAGCAGGTTTAACTGCTGCATTTGTTTCTGGATAAACAGGTTGTCTGAGGCCGTCTGACAGATGACGCTGCCAATGGGTGTTTTTGCCAGTTCTCTGAAGTTATCCCGGTCTATTCTGAAGAGTGTGCAGGGCTCGAAGCAGATCACTTCCAGGTCTGTTTCCCGGTTGCTCACAAAAGAAAGATAGTCACCAAAGAAGTCGCCATCATAGCAAAGGTCTATGCACAGATAATTGTTGTTCTGGTAGAGCATAATACCGCCTGATCCTTTCAGGATAAAGTAAAAGTACCGTTCTCTTTCCCCATGCTTTTTGATTATCTCATTTTTCCTGGTTTGTATCGCTTCGCCGTGTTGTGCAAATGTCTCCCACACATGCAAAGGTACGTCCAGGTAAGCGTCAAAAGTTGCTTTAAAGATGGCTGCCAGGTTGTTCATGATCGATAAGTGATGATAATGTTTTCACTTGTTTTAATACAAGGATTGGTAAGTTCTCGATATAGGTGTTCCATTCAGGTGATGCAACTTACGTATAAATTTAAATTCCAGTAAATGAGTCAGGGAATGTTATTGTGGTGGGGGAGGTGGAAGTCTTCTGGTTTTATTGGGGATGATTTGATCTGCCGGTATACAGCCGACCGTCTGCAGTCAGTAATTATGTGTATAAAAAAAGCCTTCAGATTATGTCTGAAAGCTTTTTTCCTGCGGACCAGACGGGAACAACTTTTGAACCAGCTTGACAGTGTTTTATCTCAGATGCTGACCTTTATTAAAGAAAACGTTTCATTTTCCTGTAAAGTGAGAGAGAAAACATTAGTACCTATTCTACGTTTATCTAAGTGATATTGAGTTTGTTATGCAGGATATTTTGATCCAATGAATCTGAAATTGGTTTATTTTAGCAAACCAATAAGTTAACCATAAGATGTTAATTCCAGTATGAGAAATGCCACAGAAATTAATATTGAAACACTTGTTAACAGTATTAAAGAGACTAATCAATATTTCCTCAATAAAGTACAAAAGCAGGTAAATACTGCTTTAACATTGCGTAATTGGATAATAGGCTTTTATATAGTTGAGTACGAACAACAGGGAAATGATAGGGCGGTCTATGGTCAAAGACTTTATAAAGAGATTGCTGCAAATCTGAAAAATAGAGGTATTACTTCTCTCAGGGAAAGGCACCTCTACATTTGTAAAGACTTTTATAAGGCATATGCCGACATTTTGCGGACACCGTCCGCAAAATAGTATTTGTCTGATTCACATGGTGTTAAGATTTTACGCTTATTGTCCGCAAAGTCGATAGCAACTCAATCTGAAGCATCAGGAATAGAAAATAGATCGTCCTCAAATCTGTTATTAGAAAGACTTAGCTTTTCTCATTTCATTGAACTGCTTAAATTGGATACTACGTTAAAACGTGAATTTTATGAAGTGGAAATAATTAGGAATAGCTGGAGTGTACGCGATTTGCAACGGGCAATGAACAGTATGCTGTATGAGAGGACAGGATTAAGTACTAATAAACATGCTGTATTAAATAGTGATGTCAAACAAGCGGATTTAAAAGCTGAGAATATATTTCGCAACGCTTACATGCTTGAATTTTTAGGTTTGGAAGAAAAAGATATATATACTGAATCGGACCTTGAACATGGGATCATTACTCATCTGCAAACTTTTCTTTTGGAATTGGGTCGGGGATTTTGTTTTGAAGCCAGACAAAGACGTATAACTTTTGATAATACACATTATCGTATAGATCTGGTATTTTATCATCGTATATTAAAGTGTCATGTACTTTTAGATTTAAAAATTGGCGAATTTACACACGCAGATGCCGGCCAAATGAATGTTTATCTGAACTATTACAAAGAGAATGAAATGCATGAAGGGGATAATCCGCCGGTAGGCATCATACTATGTGCAAGTAAGAACGAGAATTTGGTTAGGTATGCAACCTCCGGTTTGCCACAGCAAGTTTTTGTATCTAAGTATCTTATTAATCTGCCTAGTGAAGATGAACTGGCACAGATAATAGAAGAAGAGCGAAGGAGATTGGGTTAGTCTAATACCTGGCAAAGTACCACTATAAAAAAAGTGGGTATAATTAAGCGCTTCTGCTTGATTATACCCACTTTTACTTAGTTGCGGACCAGACGGGACTCGAACCCGCGACCTCCGCCGTGACAGGGCGGCATTCTAACCAACTGAACTACTGATCCAACACTGTGTGTTCCCGTTCGTCGGGGGTGCAAATATATGATTAATTATTTCAATTGTGCAAATAAATTATGCAGAAATATTTACAACTCTAAGAAATTAGCGCCAAACAAGATAAATCGGGGCAGTTAGCAGGTGTACAGAGTACGCTTCCAGCGCTGGTATCTGCCGTTTTTCTCCCAATTTGTACATTTCTTACTTTTCTTTAGTTTTACAGCTCTTAGGGGGTTGTCCTACTAATAATGTTCTATTTGATATGGATCGTATGCCATCCGAGGAGGAAGTGTTGCTAAGAATGAAGCAGGGAGATGAGTCTGCGTTCACGATAGTTTACCGGCACTACCATGCCTCGCTCTACGTTTATCTGCTGCGTTTTTGCAGGATCCCTTCTTTGGCAGAGGATCTGGTTCATGATGTATTCCTGAAAGTATGGGAGATCAGAGACCGTATTAACCCCGAATTGTCCTTTTCAGGCTACCTGTACCGTATAGCCCGTAATCATGTTATTAAGACTATAGAAAAGCTGGCTACTGATAAAAAGCTCAGGGACCAGTTATTAAGCCAGCTGGATGATATCTCTCATGCCCAACCAGAGCACCAGGTCAGAGCTAAGGAGTATGACCGGTTATTTCATGAGGCGCTGGTCAGGATGCCGGCACAGCGGCTGAATGTATTCCGGTTATGCCGCCAGGAAGGGAAAAGTTATGACGAAGCAGCCTTTTTACTCGGCATATCGAGGAATGCTGTTAAGAAACATATGGTACTTAGTATGCGTTTTATATACGATTATGTACACCGCCATGGCGATATTCTGTTCGCCGTTTACCTCCTCAGAAAAATATTTTGACTTTTTTTAAGGACAGGGGTACCCTCTTTCCTTATTTCCGGATAATATATACAGGTACCCACGGAAAAGGTGCTATAATTTATGTCGTTATCCACGGACCACCACGAAAAACTATTACAGAAATACCTTGATGGTCAATGTACAAGGGCCGAAATGGAAGAACTGTACGCCTGGCTGCAGTCGTCAGGGGCGCACCGCTCCCTGCTTGCTGCTATGCAACAGGAGTTTGAAAAGACGATGAGTGAGCGCCATGAGATACCTTCTGAAGTGAGTGACAGGATAGAAACAAGGTTACTGCAGGAGATTTCCCGTGAGAAGGTGGTACAGTTCCCTCAACGGAACCGTCTTCGGTGGATAGCAGCAGCTGCTGTATTACTCTTAGCCGGGAGTGCTGCTTACTGGTATATGGATGCGGTCTATCCCCGCAAGACAATTACCTCAGATAACATTTCGCTGGTTGATACCGGAGATATTGCGCCAGGTACTAATAAGGCTATTCTGACGCTGGCAAATGGAGATGTGGTCACGCTGGATAGTGCTGGTAACCAGGTAATCAGTCAGGGCCAGACCACAGTACATCAGAAAAACGGGCAATTGCAATATGCTGTACAGGGGAATAGTGACGGTGTTGTATATAATACACTTACCGTACCCCGTGGCGGACAATTTAATATCATTCTGCCGGACGGCAGCCACGTATGGCTGAATGCTGCTTCCAGTATGAGATACCCTACCGCATTTAATGGCAGTCGCAGAGAGGTGGAGATTCAAGGTCAGGTATACTTTGAGATTACCCCCAATGCCCGCCAGCCATTTTTCGTAAAAGTCAATAATATGGAAGTGCAGGTACTGGGTACCCGCTTCGATGTCATGGCCTATGCCGATGAAAAAAGCATCAATACAACACTGATTGAAGGAATGGTCAATGTGAATTACGGGGAGCGGGAACAACGCCTGAGGCCCGGTCAGCAGGCCATATTAGACCCTGTTACAGGGAATATGGTTGTAAAACCTGCAGATGTGGATCAGGTAATTGCCTGGAAAACAGGTTTTTTCGAGTTTGATAATGCCAGCCTGGCTGACATATTACGCCAGTTGTCCAGGTGGTATGATATAGACGTTAGTTACAACCAGATAGGAAATGAAAGGCTCTTTGGGGGGCGTATAAGCCGGAGCTTACCATTATCTGATATTCTGCATATGCTGGAAGCAAATGGACCTACATTCTTACTGTCGGGGCGAAAACTAACGGTTACATCGGGGAAATAAAGCCTGTGCTGTACAAAATCCACGTAAAAACAGCCAGGGTATTCATTAAGTAAAACGCATTACGTTATGGAAGTAACCGAAAGAAAGTAAAGGAACAGCATGTCTCCATAAAAAACCGGAAGCGCTTGCAACACTTCCGGTGAATTTGTCGGGACATCCTGAAAACCACGTCACGTTATTAACAATTGATCTTCTAAATTCCCAAACACTACAAAAGTATGTATTTAAACTTTAGTGGTAGGACTTTCCGTGCCCGGAGGTTCCTATCAACCAAAATTGTTCCCGTTATGAAACTGACCACCTTTTTGTTGCTAGTGGCCTGTCTGCAGATCAGCGCAAAAGGAGTATCTCAGCAAATATCTCTATCGGAGAAGAAGGTCCCTCTGAAAAAGATACTCCGGCAGGTTGCTCGTCAGGCAGGAATATCTATCGTATATGACGAAACACTGCTGGCTGCGGCGCTCCCTGTTACTATTGATGTGAAAAATGCTTCGGTTGAAGAGGTACTGGACATCTGTCTGGAAAATCAGCCTTTCGACTATGCCATAGATGGCGCGCGAATTATTGTAAAAAGTATACCCGTACGCCGGAAAGTAACCGCAGATACTACCATCACTGTTACCGGCCGCGTAATGGATGATAATGGCGAGCCTGTACCAGGCGTCAGTGTACGTGTAAAAGACGGAACTGCAGGTACTGCTACCGATGCATCCGGTAAATTCACGCTGAAAGCGCCACCCGCAGCTACCCTGGTATTCAGTGCACTCGGGTTCGCACCTTATTCCCAGCCTGTGGGTAATGGTAATCTGACTGTCAGACTGAAAGGCTCTGAAACCGCGCTGACCGAAACTGTCGTAGTAGGTTATGGTGTACAGAAGAAAAGTGTTGTAACAGGCGCTATCTCTTCTGTTAAAGCAGCTGACCTGGAAAACCAGCCTATCACCCGCGTGGAAAGTGCGCTGCAGGGTAGAACCTCAGGCGTTACAATTGCTACCAGCTCTGGTCAGCCAGGCGCTGGCTCTGCTGTACGTGTGAGAGGTCTTACTACCTTCAACAACAATGATCCGCTGTGGGTAGTAGATGGTGTTGTTGTGGATAATGGCGGTATCGGTTATCTGAATCAGTATGACATCGAGTCTATCGAAGTACTGAAAGATGCCGCCTCTCAGGCTATCTATGGTGCCCGTGCTGCTGCCGGTGTAATTCTCGTTACCACCAAAAAAGGTAAAGCAGGTAAACTGAGCGTTAATTACAACGGTTATTATGGTACCTCTGCTCCTGCACGTAAACTGAAGCTGCTTAATGCTACCGAGTATGCTACACTTAGAAACGAAGCTGCTGCAGCTATAGGCGACCCGCTGCCATATGCAGACCCTCGCTCTTATGGCGTGGGTACCGATTGGCAGGAACAGATCTTCAATAACAGCGCTAAACGCCAGAACCACGAGATCAGCGTAAGCGGTGGTAATGACAGATCTACTTTCTATTCCTCTTTTGGATACCTGAAACAGGATGGTATCGTAGCAACTGATATCTCCAAATATGAGCGCGTAAACTTCCGCCTCAACTCTACACATAAACTGTCCCAATGGGTAACATTCGGTCAGAACGTAGGTTATGCATACGATAAGTCAATCGGTCTGGGTAATACCAACAGCGAATTTGGCGGACCACTTGCTTCTGCTATCAACCTGGATCCGATCACACCGGTAGTTATTACTGACCCTGCTGTAGCAGCCGGTTATAACGCCACTACGCCTAAAGATGCCAATGGTAATTACTATGGTATCTCCCAGGCTGTAGCACAGGAGATCATCAACCCGCTTGCTTATATCAAAACCCGCCTGGGCAACTACGGCTGGTCTCATAATATCGTAGGTAACGCCTACCTCGAAGTATCGCCGATCAAAGGACTGAAACTGCGTTCTACCCTGGGTTCAAAAATCTCCTTCTGGGGTAGCGAGTCATTTACTCCGATCGCTTACCTGAACCCATCTACCATATTTTCCCGTACCTCCTTTAACCGTGGCTCTAACTCTGGCTACAACTGGAACCTGGAGAATACCGTATCCTACAACAGGGAGTTCAACAAGCATAACATTACGTTGTTAGCCGGACAAGGTGCATACCTTGACAACCGTACGCGTGCACTGAATGTTACTTACTTCGACCTGCCGGTGGATAACTTTAAAGATGCATCCCTGAACTATAACGTAGCTCAGAACCAGCGGAATGCCGGTGGTAGCGAAAACCCTGATCACAGGATTTCTTCTCTCTTTGCACGTGTGAACTATGCATATGATGAGAAATACCTGGCAGAGGCAATCATCCGCCGTGACGGTTCTTCCCGCTTCGGATCAAACAATAAGTACGGCGTATTCCCTTCCTTCTCCCTGGGATGGGTGGCCTCCCGTGAAGGTTTCTGGGCAGATAACGATGTGGTAAACTTCCTGAAACTGCGTGGTGGTTATGGCGTAGTTGGTAACGATAACATCGGTGACTTCGCCTACCTGGCTACTATCGGCGGCGGCCGTAACTACAGCTTTGGTAATGAAGATACCTACCTGATTGGTTATAGTCCTAATGCACCATCCAACCCGGACCTGAAATGGGAATCTACCAGCCAGACCAACATCGGCTTTGAAGCAACCGTACTAAGAAATATTACCGTGTCTTTTGACTGGTTCAGAAAAGCAACAAAAGATATCCTCCAGTACCCACGTATCCCATTATATGTAGGCGCTATCTCCAATCCTGCGGCTAACGTTGCTGATATGGAAAATACAGGTGTGGAACTGGAACTGGGCTTCCGTAAGAAGTTCGGTGAAGTAGACTTCTCTGTAAATGGTAATGTGTCCTACCTGAAAAACAAGGTTACTAATCTGGGTCAGGGCGTGGCATACTTATCCGGTGGACAAACTATCCAGTCTACCAGTTATCCTATTACCCGTACTGCTATCGGACAACCATTCAGCTCCTTCTATGGCTTCAAGACTAATGGTATCTTCCAAACGCAGCAGGATGTGGATGCTTATGTAAATAAAGAAGGTAAGAAACTCCAGCCAGGCGCTGTTGCAGGTGATTTCCGCTGGGTAGATGTAAATGGCGACGGTCAGATTACTGATGAAGGAGACCGTACTTTCCTGGGTAATCCTACTCCTACCTTAACATATGGTTTTACCCTCAATTCCGGCTACAAAGGCTTTGATGTAGTACTGTTTGTACAGGGCGCTGCAGGTAACAAGATATTCCAGGGATTACGCCGTCTGGATATTCCGGCTGCCAACTGGCAAACGAAAGCACTGGGCCGCTGGACAGGAGCAGGTACTTCAAATGATTATCCACGTTTATCGCTGGAAGACAATAACAAGAACTTCACAAACCCTTCAGACTTCTATCTGGAAGATGGCAGCTATTGCAGAATTAAAACGCTGCAGATCGGATATTCCCTGCCTTCTTCACTTGTAAAGAAAGCGCATATCGAAAGATTCCGTGTGTACCTGGTAAGTGAGAACCTGCTGACGCTGACTAAATATACCGGCTACGATCCTGAGATCGGTGGCGGCGTGTTTAGCATCGATAGAGGTATCTATCCTCAGGCCCGCTCTTTCATGGTAGGTGTTAATGCAACTTTCTAATTATCTAAAGCTGATTACAAATGAAAACAAGACAAATTCCATATATCATCGCAATGACCCTGGGTTTACAATTAGCCAGCGGTTGCAGCGATAGTTTCCTTGAAGTTAAACCGAAGGGTACTGACCTTGAAACCAACTATTACCGTAATGCAACAGAAGCATTCAACGGCCTCATAGCCATCTATGACGTGGTAGGCTGGCAAGGTGGTAACTACGTTACGAAAATAGGCGCTATGAATGCCGGCTCTGATGATCATCTGGCAGGTGGCGGTGGCCCCAATGACGTATCTGCTTACCAGGTATTCTCAAAATACACCCTTTCCCCTGCACAGGGCCCTCAGGAAGAACTGTGGAGAAAAGGTTATGCGGGTATATTCCGTGCTAACACCCTGCTGGGTAAACTGCCAGGTATTCCTATGGATGAAAACCTGAAGAAACGTTTTGAAGCAGAAAGCAGATTCCTCCGTGCCTACTTCTATTTTGACCTGGTGCGTATGTTTAAGAACATCCCTTTGCTGACACAGGCTGTTTCTACATCAGAAATGTATGATGTGGTACAGGCACCGCCGGCAGAAGTATATAACCTGATTATAGAAGATCTGAAAGCTGCTATTGCTGAACCTAGCTTCCCTGACCAGGTACCAGCGAAAGGAGAAGGTGGCCGTGCTACCAGAGGAGCTGCGCATGCATTACTGGGTAAAGTATACCTCTACCAGGAAAGATGGGCGGAAGCTGCAACAGAATTTGCTGAAGTAAATGGTGCTACTCCAGGACAAACCAGCGCTAAATACGGTTATAAACTCCTGGAGCGTTATGAAGACCTCTGGAACTTCTACAGCAACAAATTCAATTCTGAATCAATTTTTGAAATAGCTTATAGCTCTTTCTCCGGCGGTAACTGGGATTGTATCTCCTGTACAGAAGGTAACGTACTCAATATCATGGTGGGTCCGAGAGGATATAATAAACTGAAACCAGGCGCGCCTGATATGGCCTCCGGCTGGAGCTTCCTGGTAGTTACCAAGAGCCTGTTTGATGCCATTCACTTTGACCCTCGGTATAAATCAACCGTGCTCAACATGGACAGCCTGAAGGCTAACGGTATTGCTGATTACTCCAAAGGCTATGATGACACCGGCTATTTCCTGTACAAATTCGCTGCTAAAACTACAGACGAAACTGATGGTCCGGGTAATAAGGAACTCAACTACCCGCAGAACATGTATGAAATCCGTCTGGCTGACACTTACCTGATGGAAGCAGAAGCGCTGCTGAAAGCTGGTCAGGGCGGTGGTGCCGGTACCCGTGCCTATGCTTTACTGAATGCTGTACGTGCCCGTGTGGGACTTACACCTGTTACTGCA
The DNA here is from genome assembly GCF_019492185.1 of Chitinophaga rhizophila. Taxonomy (GTDB): domain Bacteria; phylum Bacteroidota; class Bacteroidia; order Chitinophagales; family Chitinophagaceae; genus Chitinophaga; species Chitinophaga rhizophila. Next base: position 1,006,070 of record NZ_JAICCF010000002.1, on the reverse strand, counting down.
ACAGATGATAATATCTTCAGAGAAAGGCGTGTTGAGCTGGCAGGCGAAGGTCACCGCTGGTTTGACCTGGTACGTACCGGTAGAGCAGTAGCTGCTTTAGGTAACCGTGGCTTTACTGCCGGCAAACATGAGATCCTGCCGATTCCATTATTAGAGATGGAAAATACCAAGATCGAGCAGAGCAAAGAATGGGGCGGTACCAAATAGAGGGAATAACAGCATTCACGACTTAACAAACAGCACACAATGAATTTCCATTATAGTAATAATATTCGCACAATAGCACTGGCCACCCTCGTGGCCGGCGCTATGGCATCCTGTACACCTGAATCTTCCGATAAAGACCTTGCACCTTTACCTGTTGCCAGCTTCACCGCTGAGCCACTGGCAGGTAACGCCAACAAGATTGTTGTATCCAGTACAACACCAGGTGGATTTATCTTTGAATACAAAGACGACAATGGCAACACCAGCACCCGCGAAACCGATACGCTCAGCTACTTTGAGGCGGGTGAGTATACTATACAGTTCACCGTATTTACCAGTGGCGGTTATGCCAAAGCTGTGCAAAAAGTAACCATTGCGCAGACTGCCAAAACACAGGATATCCTTAAAGGTGGAGATCTGGGCGCTGGTAGTGAACAACACTGGACTGTACTCAATACCAGCGGCACACAGACAGATATCAGGATTGAAAACGGTGCTATGCATTTTAATAATACCGGTAATGCCAACTCCAATGGAGCTATCTATCAGAAGGTAGCTGTAAAACAAGGAAAGTCTTACGTTTTCTCTGGAAAAGTAAGTGGTAAAGGCGCAAACAATTCCTGGTTTGAAGTTTACATAGACAAAGCTGTACCTACGCAAGGCAGCGACTATGGCGGTAATAAATTTGTTTCTTTGAATACCTGGGCCGGCTGTGGTAAAGTGCCTTTCTCCGGCGATCTCGCATTCATCGGTTGTGATGGTGCCGGCACTGGCAAGAAAGGTGTGATGTCATTCAGCCAGTCCGGAGATATCTACATAGTGATAAAAGCTGGTAGCTCCAGTGGGTCGCTGGGCGACGGTGGTATTGTGCTTGATGACATAAAGTTCCTGGAAGAAATCTAATACCCAATCAGGAATCAGGAATTGCCAATTAAGCGTTAAATTAAGCTGCACCAAATGCCTGTCACAGCTTCTAATGCTCTATCAGGATAATAACTGACTAGTTCCTGATTCCTGATCTTTAACTATTCTAATCCGCATGATTATGAAACAACTGATATACCTGCCTTTACTGCTTACTTTCCTGTCCTGTTCCGGGAAAGGTGAAGGTGGTGGAAGTACGCCTGATACCGTGGCCCCACAGGGTCCTGTGGATAAAGGATGGAAATTTGAATCAACACCGGTATGGGCAGACGAGTTTGACTATACAGGCTTGCCTGACACTGCAAAGTGGGACTATGATCTTGGCGGTAGCGGATGGGGCAATAATGAATTGCAATACTATACCAATGATATTAAGAATGCCTCCGTGGCAGATGGTAAGCTGACTATCACGGCAAGAAAGGAAGTAAAGGAAAACCGTAACTATACCTCCGCCAGAATGGTGAGCAGAGGTAAAGGGGACTTTTTGTACGGACGTTTTGAGATCAAGGCGAAACTGCCTGCTGGTAAAGGTACCTGGCCCGCACTCTGGATGCTGCCTACAGAATGGGCGTATGGCGGCTGGCCTAAATCTGGTGAGATAGACATTATGGAGCATGTAGGTTATGATCCGGATGTTGTGCATATTACGGCGCACACAGAGGCTTACTACTTCAAAATAAATACGCAGAAGAGCGCTACCAAGAAAGTATCCAACGCAACGACGGCCTACCATGTATATCGTATGGACTGGACGCCCTATGCACTCCGTGGTTATATTGATGATCAGCTCATTTTCCAGTTTGCAAACGAAGGCAAAGGTTATACTGTATGGCCTTTCGATAAGAAATTCCATCTGCTGATGAATATCGCTGTAGGTGGCGATTGGGGCGGTGCACAAGGAATGGACGATTCTATTTATCCCGTTACCATGGATGTAGATTATGTCCGTGTATATAAAATGATTGAAAAATGATACTACAGTATAAAACAAGAATCAGTCTGATTGCTTTACTGCTCTCAGGTGTGGTCGCGTTTGCTGCATGTAAGAGCAATGGCAATGAAGACCCGGTTACTCCTCCTGTTAATCCTCCCACTGGCGCAGATACTACTGATGTGACTATGTGGCTCACAAAGGGTGATAAATCCGCATTGCTTCAACGCCAGAACGTAAGTCTGCTGTTCAAGGATACGGTGAATGTCAATCCTACCATCAAAGTAGACGCTTCCCAATCTTATCAGTCAATTGACGGATTCGGCTACTGCCTGACAGATGGTAGTGCTATGCTCATCAATTCATTGTCTGCCGAGGCACAGGATGCATTACTGAAAGAACTCTTCCTGACAGATAGTACACATCTTGGTGTCAGTTACCTGCGTGTCAGTATCGGCGCTTCTGATCTGAGTGTTGCACCTTACACTTACAATGATCTTGGTGCCGGAGAGACAGATGTGGATATGACAAAGTTCAGCATCGAGAAAGAACGAAAGGATCTGCTGCCCATCCTGAAGAAAGTAATAGCGCTCTCGCCTGATATCAAGATATTGGGTTCTCCATGGTCTGCGCCCTCCTGGATGAAGACTAACAATGCTTCAAAAGGCGGTAGCCTGAAACCCGAATACTATGCTGCCTATGCCAAATACTTTGTAAAGTATATTCAGGCAATGAAAGCTGAAGGTATTACCATAGATGCTATCACTCCTCAAAACGAACCACTGCACGGCGGTAATAATCCAAGTATGGTGATGCAGGCTGATGAACAGGCTGACTTCGTCAAGAATCACCTCGGGCCTGCTTTCAAAGCTGCTGGATTAACCACCAAGATCATTGTATATGATCATAATGCTGATAAGCCGGAATACCCTGCAGCTATCCTGGGTGATCCTGCGGCATATCCTTATGTGGATGGTTCCGCTTTTCATTTGTATGGCGGCAACATCAATGCACTGACACAATTGCATGATGCTTATCCTGAAAAGAATATCTATTTCACTGAGCAATGGGTAGGTGGTCCCGGCAATTTCGCCAATGACCTGAAATGGCATGTCAGCACACTGATTGTAGGCGCTACCCGGAACTGGAGCCGGAATGTATTGGAATGGAACCTGGCCTCTGACCCGAGTTATGGTCCGCATACAGAAGGCGGCTGTACTACCTGTCTGGGTGCACTCACCATCGGTTCAGGCGTAATACGCAATGTGGCATACTACATCATCGGACATGCCTCCAAATTTGTCCGCCCGGGCGCTGTAAGAATAGCTTCCAACGTAACGAGTGAACTCGATAATGTCGCCTTTAAGACGCCTGATGGTAAAACTGTGCTCATCGTTGTTAACAGCGCTGCTACGCCACAAACGTTTAACATCCAGGCTGGTGGCAAACAAGTAACTACCTCTCTTACCAATGGGGCTGTTGCAACTTATATCTGGTAAGATCATGACATACTATATTCAATCTCAAACAAAGAAGCCAACTCAAATTGAATTGAGTTGGCTTCTGATTCTTCACTCTTTAGTCCAGCCGGTCATTCTTCATTTCATCTGACGGTTCCCGTTAATACCAGACTTGTTCACAATTGTTGACAATCCTAACGTCCAAGCGTTATATATCTAGTTGAATTATTCAGCTACATCCCACCACAGTCTTGTAGCACCGTTATCCGGACCTTTCAGCAGGGTTATTGCCTGTTGTACTTCTGCGGCATTCGTCTGATACTCATTCTGCGTAAATGGCAAACGTCTGATCTGTGTAGTACTGCTGATCACTCCTCCACTGAAGTTATTTACTACAGGGAACAGTTTAGGATAACCGGTACGGCGGTATTCTGTCCATGCTTCCTGGCCTTCAGGGAACATAGCAATCCATTTCTGGGTAATGATACGTTCCATCTTCACGGCCTGTGTTGCTGCATCGTCCCATCTTACGGTTACAGCAGATGGTGAAGGTGCATTGTTTGCACTGTTTTTAGGATCTGTGAATGCTTCTGGTACGCGTGTATTATCAGTAATGTAAGTACCTGCATTTACACCCCACTGTTGCATGGAAACGTTAATGCCCTGCTCGTACAATGTCTGCACACTACCGCCGGCATTCGCCCATCCGCGTAATGCTGCTTCAGCTCTCAGGAAGTATACTTCTGCTGCTGTCATGATCTGTACCGGTGTGGTCAGGGTAAATGATGGCGTAGCACCGCTTACATTCAGGTTAGAATAAGTAACATAGTCGTTTTTAGTAACGCTGCCACCTACAGAACCAATACGGATACCCTGGTAACGTACCGGGAAAGTAGTGTCTGTAGATCTGTCGAAGTACCTGCTCATACGAGGATCCTGGTAACCGTTCATATAGCTAACTATTGAAGCGCCGATACGAATGTCAGCCCAGTTGGTAGCAATGAACACCAGCGGATTGCTGAAGCCTGAACCTGATACCTTCACTCTCATTGCACCATCATTGGTAGTAATAACGCCTCCGTTAGCCGGATCAAGCGCTTTTTCAGCCTGCTCTTTCGCAAGTTCAGGCGCTGCTTTTACAATGTGCATTGCTAAACGCAGACGTAAACTGTTAGCATACTGTAACCATCTGGTAAAGTCACCATCGTATACCAGGTCAAATCTCGAAAAAGCAAATGGCAACGCAGGTGTAACACCATTGATCTGATTACGCAGATTAGCAGTGGCTGTATCCAGCTCAAGGAAGAAGCTCTTGTAAATATCTTCCTGGCTGTCGTAAGCAATAGAGGTCTTGCTTGTACCTACCTTGCTGTAAGGTATCGGGCCATATATGTCTGTAACCCGGCTGATACCTGTTACTTTCACAATCTGCGCCACTGCCCATACTGCCGGGAACTCCTCATTCACATTGGTATTGCGTAACCTGTTTACAGAACCCATGATGTTAAGCATACCTACTTTGAATGGCTCTCCGTTCCAGCCATTCATCAGCGAGTAGGAAAGGTTGTTCTGTCCGCCATTGAATGGGGTAGGGGACATAAAGTAGCCTGAATAGCAATCAGCATTCAGATTCTGTTGTAACTGATAAGAGTTTGGATCTCCTCCACCGGAAAAGTTAATAATAGAGCGCTGAGCAGTCATCAACGCGCCCAGGTCATTATAATCTCCTTTCAGGTCGTCCGGATTGATACCGGTATTATCCTGGTTGTATACTTCAAAGTTCTTTGTACATGCACTGGCACCCAGCAACACAACTGCTGCAATAGCCCACATGCTTTTCTTATAGTAGCGTTTCATTTTTTTCATTTTAGTGGCAACAATGATTAGAAAGTAGCATTCAGTGTCAGACCGTAGTTACGGGTTGCTGGCGGCATAAAGATGTCTACGCCGGACAGACCATTACCTGTTGACATCGTCAGTTCAGGATCGAATGGTGCTTTCTTGGAGAAGAACAGCAGGTTACGTCCTGTCAGCGACAGTTTCAGTGCTTTTACAAAACCAGTATTAGCAACAGGAATAGTGTAACCAAGCGCTACTTCACGCAGACGTACGGTTGTAGCACTATACATGTATTCCTGTGAAGCTGCTTCACGGCCACCTACAGTAGAATACCATTTCTGTGCATCAACAACAGATACAGGATTGCCATTAGGATCAACACCATTTACCGCTACACCGCCTGCATCACGTGCATCGCCGGTAGCTTTTGACACGCCATATTGGTCCATAACTGCCTGGGTGATAGACATTACTTTACCACCAAATTTGCCGTCAATCAGGAAAGACAGGGTGAAGTCTTTGTATTCCAGGTTGTTGTTCCATCCAAGCTGCCACCTGGTGTTGGAGTTACCCAGATACACATAGTCGCCACCTTGCTTGATTGGATTCCCGTTTGCATCGATCATTACACGGCCCTGCTCATCACGTTGTAACACAGTACCGTATATGTCGCCGAAGGAGCCGCCCACTTTGAACCTGGATACATAATTGGATCCTGATGCACCACTCAGTGTAAAGTAAGACTGATCGTCATTCAGTTCCTTGATCCTGTTTTTGTTGGCAGCGAAGTTGAGACCTGTATTCCATTTCAGTTTGGTATCACGTAAAACATCGTAACGTACTACTGCTTCCACACCTTCGTTCTGGATATTACCAGCGTTGATGAAGTAGAAGTCATTTAACGTCGCTTCAGAACCTCTGATTTCAAACGTCTGATTCGTTGTATTTGTCTTATAGTACGTGAAATCTGCACTCAGTCTGTTGTCAAAGAAACGCCATTCAGTACCAAACTCAAGTGAGTTGGTCTTCTCTGGTATCAGATTCGTGAAAGGTGATCTGGTGTTAAGTGAGAAACCACCACCTGCACTGAAAATGTACTGAGCCGGCAATGACTGATAAGGACGTGGTGAATTACCCACCTGTGCATATGAACCACGCACTTTTGCAAAGCTGATAAACGCAGGCAGCTTAGCCACAGAACTCAGAATTACGTTCAGACCTACAGAAGGATAGAAGTAAGAATTTGATGGTGTGAATGCCAGATTAGAAGACCAGTCATTACGCGCGGTCAGATCCAGAAAAGCCCAGTCTTTATAAGAGATGTTAGCACTTCCGAATACAGACTGTACCTGTTCGTGGTTTTCCTGCAGCGTACCTGAGTTAAGTGGATTGAATACCTTAAAGTTCTGGATCACGAATAGGTTAGGTATGTTCAGACCTTCCTGTCCGGAATTGAACCGCTCTCCCTTAGTAATTACATCCCTGATAGCACCACCTACTACGCCTGTAACGCGGAAATTCTCGCCAATCGGAATATTCAGGTTGGCGATGAAGTCTCCATACTGCTGGGTAGTCGTTGTATTGCTGTAGCTGTACACGCCATTCGCAGAAGACAAAGCACTTACTGTACCTGCATATACTTTCTGTTCGTACACATCATTAATCCTGTCGATGTTACCACGACCCTGGATGCTCAGCCATTTATTCACCTCGTATTTCAGGCTTGCATTCAGTAATAAACGGTTACGGTTAAGCGAGTTGGGGTTACGGTTTACAATCCACCATGGGTTCTGCTGAATATCTTCATTGAAAGCCCAGTTCTGCGTCATCAGACGTCTTGCAGGATCATATACCTCAAAGTTATCCTGGAATGGCTGCAGCGCCTTACCACGCGGAAACAGGTAAAGACCTGTCAGCGGATTGAAATACAGACCGCTCAGTGGGGTGTTATCTATTTTCTGGGTGATATAATTAACGTCCGCTTCAGCAGTCAGTTTATCATTCAGGAACTTTCCTGTTTCTTTAAAACTGATGTTATTACGTGACAGCTTATTGTTGGGCTGTATACCATTACCTATTGTATTGGCGTAAGAGAAGTATGTCTGCATTTTCTCTGAACCACCGGAAAGACTAATAGAGTTTGTCAGGTTGTTACCTGTACGGAAGAATGATGACAGGTTATCTGTTGTACCCCCATTGATCTTGCTACCCCAGCTTTGTCCGCTGGTAGAGGTGGACTGGCCATAGGTATTCTGAAACGCTGGTTTGTAGGCCAGTGTATTCACCGTACCGCTGGATGTAAAGTTGATAGTAGTACGTCCTGCCTTGCCACTTTTAGTGGTGATCAGAATTACACCATTCACACCCTGGCTACCATATAACGCGGATGCAGAGGCACCTTTCAGTACTGAGATGCTTTCAATATCATCAGGGTTCATGTTGGATATAGGATCTCCGCCATCATAAGAGGAGCTACCACCAAATGCACTGGATGGCTGATTGGTCGTATTGTTATTAACAGGAATACCGTCAATCACATACAATGCCTGGTTGTTACCCAGACCCGACTTGTTACCACGCAGAATAACCTTCGCAGAACCGCCTACACCGGAAGAGCTGGAAGAGATAGTTAAACCTGCTACTTTACCGTTCAGGGTATTCATCAGGTTCGGATCTTTTGCTTTAGTCAGTTCCACACCGCTAACCTGCTGCGCAGAATAGGTAATTGACTTCTCGGATCTCTTGATACCTAATGCTGTTACTACTACTGTGTTGAGCTGCTTGTTAGACTCCTGTAATACGATCTGCAGGCGGGTTTGTGTGCCTACAGGTACTTCCTTCTTATCGTAGCCAACTAAGTTGAACACCAGCACATCCGTGCTTTCTGCCTGGATAGAGAAATGACCTTTCTCATCGGCTAATACGCCGCGGGTAGTACCTTTTACCTGAATGGCCACATTAGGTAGAGGCTGGCCTGCAGCATCCACCACAGTACCTTCAACTGTAGCCGCAGGTTGTACTGCTGCCACGGGAATATCTTTTTTGATACCCCTGGGACGGATCACGATGATCTTATCGGTGATAGTGTAAGACAGTGGCTTGTCTTTCAGACACTTGTCCAGCACTTCTGCGATAGTCGCAGATTTTAAGTTAATATCTATTGCGCCTGTACCCTTTAACATTTTCTCATCATATACAAACTCGTAACCTGTCTGTTTGCTGATGCTGTTGAAAATGTCATAAAGATTCAGGTGTTTACCTGTAATAGTGACTGATTGTGAATACGACCTGGCGCTCAGATTCAATGAGAATACCAGGGTCAGAATGGCAGTTAATTTCATAACCAACAATAATTTTCTGTGCAAGAATCCTTCCTTCGGAAAGGCCTTGCAGGTCTCGCGTAGTTCCATACTTTTGTGTTCTTGGCTTAATAATCGATTTTCAAACGTTTAGGAAATTGATAGCCTTTTTTCTACCGGGTTCCGATGGCAGTCGGAATCCGGTTTTTGCTACCGGGATTTGACAATACGTTAATTACTTACGTGGTCATAACTGGAAAATTTAATTTTTTACATAATGTGGACGTCCTTCTCTCAGAAGGTATTACCGTTGTCTCCAGGGCTTCACAGTCACGTTGTTCCCGCTCACCTCGAATTGTACCCTTTGAGTAGCTTCCAGGGCAGCCAATAGATTGCCCGCTTCTTCTCGCCGGGAAATGACTCCGGTCAGATCGATTTCAGAAACATCTCCCTGGTAACTAACCTGAATGTCGTACCAGCGCGATAATTGTCGCATGATGGTTCTGATGTTGGTGTTCCTGAAGCGAAACTTACCTTCTTTCCAGGCAAGTGTCTGTTCCATATCCGCAGGGCTGATCTGGAAATGATCATCGTTTGCAGACAGACTGGCCTGATGACCAGGCTTCAGTATACTGGCGTTGTTACCGTGTTTTAACTGCACGGCTCCATCTACCAGTGTTGTTTTAATGGCCTGTTCGTCCTGATAGGCCATGATATTGAAACTTGTACCCAACACATTTACCTGTACCTCATTCACTTTTACATGAAAAGGCTTGTCAGCCTGTTGTGCCACCTCGAAATACGCCTCTCCGGTTATCTCTACATTCCTTTCCTGGCCGGTAAAGGCAGTTGGAAACCGGATGCTGCTCGCTGCATTTAACCATACCCTGCTACCGTCGGCAAGCGTCAGCTGGTATTGTCCGCCATGTGGTGTTACGACTGTATTGTACATTACCTTATCTGCTGCACCACCTCCATTGTAGCTTAACCGGCCGTTGCTGTTGCTGACCTGCGTATTCCCCTGCTGTGCTAATGTGCCACTGCTGGCACTATCCAGCGGTATAACCGTACCGTCTGCCAGTGTCAGCATGGCTTTGTTAGATCCTGGTAGTAGTGGTTGCCGCTTTCCGACAACTACTTGCTCATGCTGAGGTAAAGATCCGGAGAAGTAATACACTCCTGTCGCTACCAGGCCCGCTACCATTGCTGCTGCCAGTGAACTGTATACCAGCCTTCTGCGTTTTATTATCCGCAGACGGCTGTTTTCAATTCTGCCTTCGCTGAAAATACCTTCCAGTATCGCCTTGCCATCCTGTTCCGTCCATCCCATATCCGGTGCCTCACTGTATAATGTCTCCATGATATCAGCTTTGACGGCAGCTGTATACGCGTCATCTTCTACTGCCTGCATTAACTGCAGGTACTCTTCACGGGTAATGTCACGACGTTTATACTTTTCTAGCAATCGCTTTATTTCGGATATTGTCATAAACGATTTATTTGGCACTGGTTGATAGATATAAAGACGATTGCCAAATTGTAAAGGAGTATTCCCCGGAGAAATTTTTTTTCTTATTGATAATCAATTTGGTATGACGGATGGGTAAATTATTCCCCTGATCTTCTATTATTCCTAAGCCCGCTTCCCTATCCATATATCTGCTGCCCCAGGATACCATGCTGCGCTGTTTCGCCCCTATATCGCCAGTCAATCTTTAGTTGTGACACTCCCAGGATCTACACGATGCATCATTCACCTGGAAAAACCTGCCTGCGTTGAAAATGCCGGTTATCTCTCATTGCGGAACTGAAAATCAGGGTTAACTGCGTCAATTATCTGTTGACAGTATGCTGTTTATACAGGCTTAATGTTTCATATCAACCATGCACCAATTCGTCACCAAAAGGGCACCTCAATATCCCCGGGATATCGAAGTGCCCTTTTGGTGACCTTATGAATATGAGATGATATGAAACATCAACCGATATCAGACCGATAACCGGGAAACATCTATTTGCGAGGTTTAGGAACTTTATCCGCCAACGGAGCGACGGTAGGGGGAAGGAATACTTGATGGTAAATTAAAAGGTATAGAAGGAAGATTGTCAGTAAAGTAATCGATGATAGGCTGAGGGGATAGCTGCAAAGAAAGTGAACACCTGGCAGCTGTAACAATCGGGTATGACGATATTTGGGGACGGGGTAAGGCAGTTAAATATGCAGCTGTTGCTTTACAAAGCTTCTCACGGTCTGTACAGCCAGCTGCATTTGTTTTTTGACGGTATGGATGGAGATATTCATCCTGTGGGAAATTTCTTCATTAGTCATCCCCTCCTTCCTGGCAATGTATACTTTCTTTCTTTCGGGCGGAAGAGCAGAAACAGCTTTGTTCAGTAGATGGTCATACTGGCGTTCTTCCAGCCGGTAGTCCGCATCTGCAATGGTAGCAGGTTGCAGCATGACAAAGTTGTCCAGGACTTTCTGCAGGGTTGCCTGCTTCTTAAAACTATCATATATATGATTACGTGTGAGGATGAACAGGTAGCCGGTAAGGTCTTCTACATCAGACATAGCTTCCCTTTTCAGCCATATTTTCAAAAAAACTTCCTGTACGACCTCCCTGGCCGGTATGGTGTCTTTTAAATAAAGCATGGCCGCGCTGAACACTTGCTTACTGTAATGATTAAATACAAGTGTATATGCAGACTCGTCACCCCTGGCAATCTGCTGTAATAATTCCCGCTCCCCTGGTAAGGATGATTGTAACAATTTTCCTATCGTTTGAATGCTGGCAGTAAAATTAGGAACAAAAAACGAAACCGGGAGGACCATAGCGGATGAACGGATTGCCATAATAACGGTTTTCAATTTATAATTTGCGGATATATTAAAGTCTCTGAATATTCGTGCATACTTATACCTCATTGAATATGAGCGGCACAAAGTCGGCTATATCTTTACCGATACGCAGGTTTGTCCTTTATTTTAGCCCCGGACAATTTTTTGCTACTGCCAACGGGTAGTTCGTGATTTTGAAGCATGCAGAAGATAATCTGGCTTTTCTTTCTAATATGTCTCTGCTGATAAGAACCGCCTTTACTGGGGAAACCCCGCACCTTCCGTCCGGTAATTGGAAGGACCAGGAAGAGATCTGACAAGATCAGGAAATCGGAGCATAGGAAGAGAGACCAGGCAGAGAAACCGACGAAAGGGTTCATGAGCGTATTTCCTGTTCAGCCAGGTGCTGTAATGATTCTAAAGTACTTCAGAAAAGACCAATGTCTTGCGTTTCGATTGGAGGGGGTGTGATAAGTTATTGTTGATTAATGCCTTAGGTGAGAGGTTTCCTATAAAGGTAAGTTCGTTTTTATTGGTGCTGGCGGGCAGAGGCATACAACCTCTGGGTGCAGTTATTATATTGTGGTTCAAACAGGAAATTCTATTATGAGAAAGGTCTTAACGTTATTGCTTTTGGCTGCAGGAGCTTCGCTACCCGCCGCAGCGCAGAAAACTTCAGGTAACCCCATTGTGCAGGGCTGGTATGCCGACCCCGAAGCTGTTATATGGGGAAAGGAGTATTGGATTTACCCTACCTATTCCGACAAGTATGAGAAACAGGTGTTTTTTGATGCTTTTTCATCCCGGGATCTGGTAAAATGGAAGAAGCATCCTCACATTCTGGATACATCAGCTGTGAAATGGGCTAATAAAGCCATGTGGGCCCCGGCAATAGTAAAGAAGGACGGGAAGTATTACTTTTTCTTTGCAGCTAATGACATTCAGAGTGACAATGAAGAAGGAGGGATTGGCGTAGCGGTGGCTGATAAACCAGGTGGCCCTTATAAGGACCATATCGGAAAACCGCTGATTGACAAGTTCCACAATAAAGCGCAACCTATTGACCAGTTTGTGTTTCATGACAAGGATGGGCAATACTATATTATATATGGTGGCTGGCGTCATTGTAACATAGCCAAACTCAATAATGATTTTAAAGGGTTCACACCATTTGAGGATGGTACTACCTTTAAAGAAGTTACCCCCGAGGGTTATGTAGAAGGTCCTTTTATGTTCATTCGTGACGGGAAATATTACTTTATGTGGTCAGAAGGCGGCTGGACCGGCCCGGATTATTCTGTAGCTTATGCTATTGCTGATTCACCGGCAGGCCCTTTTAAAAGGATTGGAAAGATATTACAGCAGGATGATAAGATTGCCAGAGGCGCAGGTCACCACTCTGTGATCAATGTACCAGGAACAGACCGTTGGTATATTGTTTACCACAGACGTCCGCTGACAGAAAAGGCGGCAAACAACCGCGTAGTATGTATAGACGAAATGCGCTTTGACGAAAATGGACTGATTGTACCTGTAAGGATTACAAATGAAGGCGTTAAACCAGATAAGCTGAAATAGTTAATCACACTTTAAGGCTATACGACCTGCCTGAAAAGGGGAGAAGGAGTTGTACCGTAGGATAGGTGCAACTCCTTTTTTTTGTCAAAATACTATCAGGAGAAGAAAAAGCGGAAAGGCTTTGGCACAGGAAAGCTAAAACGGTTTACATACAACCAATAACTGTTAAAATAGTATTTGGCAAAGCCTGTAAAAGGTTATAATTATGTACAACGCAATTGTTATTGTACGAAATGTTAAAATTGACTACATTCATTGTGTTAAATAAAAGTGAACAAAGAAAGATAGACGATTGTCTGGAGAGTGAATCAGTTATGAAATCCGGCTTTTAATTAGCCGTCCATGTAGTGAAACGTATCATTTATTAAATTTTCGGAACAAATATTAACAGTGAATTGTATTACTCGTAAGAGTAGTCAGACTTAGAGCAATTAGTGAACATATAACTAGTGAATATTTCATTTCCGTAGCAGATCTACTAAAAGATGCCAAAATCGGATTTGCACGGGAAGTAAGAACAATGAACAATTATTTAATCATCTCAAATTTCTACTAAACTATTGGTCAATTGCCGCCGTGTATTACACATAAAATTCTTCCGAGAAGAATAAGTGTCCAGTATACATTGTTGCAGATGACGTTGTGAGAAACGTAACACGGTTCAAAAAATATATCATGATGGAAGCATAAAAACATTGCTATGAGATAGCATAAGGGGGAAGTATTTTTTAACGACAACCAATTTTAATTATAACGAACAATGAAACGAAACACTGTCGCAAAGCGACCAGACTTTCTATGCCCGCAAGTGTCTGTCACTTGTCTATTCTCTAACCAAAAACTAAATCGATAATGAGACATCTACGTTTGCTGGTTGTTGCAATGCTGCTTTCCACGGTAGCATTCGCGCAAACAAGGCAGTTGCAGGGAACTGTCAAAGACTCGAAATCCGGTGCCCCACTTGGCTCAGTGAGCATAAAGGTGCAGGGTAAAAATATCTTTGCGATCACTGGTGCTGACGGAGCATTCACCCTGAAGAATGCACCTGATGGAGAGATTACATTAGAAACATCACTGATAGGATATACGTCAAAGGGAATTAAAGTTTCTGCCGGACAAACTTCTGTTGATTTCACATTGGAAGAATCTTCTTCTCAGTTAGGTGAAGTAACTGTAACGGCATTGGGTATCTCCAAAGAATCCAAGAAACTGGGTTACGCTGTTACCAAAGTAGACGGCGCTTCTCTTACCCAGGCGCGTGAGACCAACGTGGCTTACTCTCTGGGTGGCCGTGTAGCTGGTTTGAGCGTAAGTGGTACAAACGGTGGCCCGGGTTCTTCTGCCCGTGTATTGTTAAGAGGTATGGCCAGCTTTGGCGCAAGTAGTCCACTGTATGTAATCAATGGTGTACCGATGGATAACTCACAGCGTGGTGCTGCCGGTGAGTGGGGTGGTTCCGATAATGGTGATGGTATATCCAACATCAACCCCGACGATATTGAAAGCATGACGGTACTGAAAGGTGCGTCTGCATCTGCATTGTATGGTACACGTGCTACAAATGGTGTAATCCTGATTACTACCAAGAGTGGTAAGAAAGGTTCCATGCAGGTAGAATATAACATGAACTACACGATGGATAAAGCCATCGACTTCACCGAATTTCAGTATGAATATGGCCAGGGCCAGAATGGTGCAAAACCTGTCAGCGCGACTGATGCATTGGCAAGCACCCGTTTAAGCTGGGGTTCCAGACTGGATGGTTCAATGACGCCACAGTTTGATGGTAAATCTTACGCTTATTCTGCTGTAAGAGATAACATCAGCCGTTTCTACAGAACAGGTCCAACTTTCACTAATACGATCGCTATATCCAGTGGTGGTGAAAAAGGAACGTTCCGCGTATCTGCTTCTTCTATGGATAACCAGTCCATTTTAAGAAACAGCGGTCTGAAACGTAAGACCTTCAACCTGAACCTGGATCAGAACCTGACCAGTAAATTTAAAGTTAGTGCTCTGGTGAATTATATCGATGATCGTTCACAGAACCGTCCGCAGCTGAGTGATGGTCCGCTGAATGCTAACAACGGTATCTTCCTGGCTACAAACATTGATGAAGATATACTGAAGCCTGGTTTTAATCCTGACAACAATGGTCGTGAGATCGTATGGACAGATGATAACTATGTGACTAACCCATGGTTTGTCGTAAATCAATATGTTAATAACATCGACAGAAGACGTTGGATCTCTGCCTTGACACTCCGTTATGACTTCTCTGAAAGCCTGTATGCACAGGCCCGTATCGGGTATGACAACATCAATGACAGGAAGTTCAGAGTAACTCCATGGGGTACTGCTTATTCCACCAGCACACTGTCAAATGGTACGTTGGTGAGTGGTGACCTGGATCTGCGTAACGAACAGTCTACAGAGCTGAACGCAGATGGATTGGTAGGTTACAAAAAGAACCTGACAGAAGATTTCCAGGTTGACCTGGCAGTGGGTGGTAACTACCGCAAGAGAACTTTTGAGATGATGGGTGTAGCTGGTAACCAGTTCATTGTACCATACGTGTATTCTTTCAGTAACGTAACCAACTTTGGCAGGAACTATGACTATGAGTCAAGAGAATCACAGTCTGCTTATTACACGGCTGACTTCTCTTATAAAGGCTTCCTGACAATAGGAACGACCGGCCGTTATGATGTGTATTCTACATTGCCTGCAGGCAACAGAAGCATCTTCGTACCGTCTGTTTCCGGTAGCTTCATCTTCTCAGAACTGCTGAACATACCTAAAATGACTTACGGTAAGTTACGTGCTTCATATGCGAATGCAAGTGGTGAGCCGGTGGATGCATATATCACACAGTCCTATTACAACGTGGGTAGCACTATCGGTGGTATCAGCACCGGAGACTTTTCTTCTACACTGCCAAACCTGTATCTGAAGCCATTTACGCTGAAAGAAGCAGAGGTAGGTCTGGAATTGAAATTCTTCAACAACAGATTAGGCGTTGACCTCGCTTACTTCCATCGTCAGACGAAGAACGAGATCATCCAGGGTACTATCTCTCCGGCAAGTGGTTATGAGAGAGCTTACTTCCCGACCGGATCTACGCAGAACACAGGTTTTGAAGCGGCTATCAATGGTACCATCGTATCTGGCTCTAAGTTTAGCTGGAATGCCTCTGTGAATGGTACATTCATCAAAAACAAGATTCTTGATATCTATGGAGATAACAGCAGCAGCACCGTGCTGACCCTGGGCACCTACCGCCCGCTGAATGCGAATACCGCACTGGTAAAAGGCATGGCGGGTCCACAGATCCTGGCATACGATTTCAAACGTAATGATAAAGGTGAAGTACTGCTGGATAACTCAGGCTTGCCGATCAATGATGGCGTACTCAGACCAATGGGTAGCGTACTGCCTAAGTTCTTTGGCGGTATCAATAACGATTTCTCTTTCAAAGGCTTTAACCTGTCTTTCCTGATAGATGGCAAATTTGGCGCAAACATCCTTTCTGCAACCAAAAACTATGCAGTACTGCGTGGTCTGGATAAAATGACACTGGAAGGAAGAGAAGAAGGCATCGTTGCTGATGGTATCATTGAAAGTACCGGCGCACAGAACACAGAGCGTGTAACTGCACAGGCTTACTACCAGGCGTTTGCTAACAAGATTTCCAAAAACAACGTACTGAGCGCTGATTTCATAAAACTGCGTCAGGTAACCTTTGGTTATACTGTAGGCAGCAAAGTACTGGGTAGAACACCATTTGAATCAATCGGCGTATCTCTGGTTGCACGTAACCTGCTGACCTTCATGAGAAATTCAGACAATATAGACCCTGAAGCCGGATTCTCTTCACTCATCAACTACGCAGGTATCGAGGGTACAAGCTTACCTAGTACCCGTACATATGGTGTGAACGTGAATGTAAAATTTAAAAAATAATGAACATGAAAAAAGGTTTGCTATATATAACCCTTGGGGTGGCGCTGTTCACGTCAGGATGTACCAAAGACTTTGATGAAATCAACACTGACCCGGTGGCAGTAGATGCTGCCAGATACAACGCTAATCTGCTCCTTTCCAAGTCGCAATATCAATACGCGAATAAAGGATATGCGCAGCTGCTGTTTCAGAGTATGTGGCCGCAACTGCTGGCATCTACCTTCAACTATTACAGTAATGGTGATAAGTATGTAGCGTCATCAGGTATTATAGGTTACCAGAACCAGTTGTGGAATGATGATTACAGAGGAGCAAGCTTTGCGTATGAAATGACGCAGCTGGCTAAGGAGAAGGGGCTGACGAACCTGGAGAATGTGGGTGTTATTATGAAGGTACTGATCATGCAGCATATCACTGACTGTTATGGCGATGTGCCTTATTCTCAGGCGCTGTCTGGTAAGACAAATGTGTTCACACCTGAATATGATACACAGGAGTCTATTTATACTTCCATGCTGACAGAACTGGATGCCGCAATTACTAAACTCGATCCAGCAGCCGATAAGCTGACTGCAGATCTGTTCTACGGTGGTGATATTGCAAAATGGAAACGCTTCGGTTATTCCCTGATGTTACGTTCTGCTATGCGCCTGACCAAGGCAAAACCGGAACTGGCCCGTCAGTATGCTGAGAAAGCAGCATCACTGGGTACATTCCAGAGTATTGCAGACAATGCAGTTTGTACCAGTGACAACTCTACCGGCAATGGTAACGGTACCAGCAATGCATTACTGGTGGTGGAAGACTACAGAGAAGTAAAATGGTCTAAAAAGCTGATCGATTACCTGCGTGTGAATAACGATCCACGTCTGGGTGTATCAGCTGAAATACCACCTGCTGGTCTGGCTGCAGGTACTAACAGCTCACTGGCTGGCAACAGGGATAGCAGTGTTCAGAGAGGATTGCCTAACGGATATGACCTGGCAGGTGGCGCTACGGATGTTACCAAGAGATCTGACTACCCGGGTAGTACAGGCGCTGCCGGAGATGTTTATCTGCTGGGAAGATATTCCCGTCCTACGACAGCTATTTACCTTAGCCGCAGTGCACCCATCTTTGTGCTGACATATGCCGAAACTGAGCTGTTACTGGCTGAAGCTGCTGTACGTGGCTGGACTATTCCTGGTACTGCTGCTGAGCATTACAGAAATGGCGTAGTAGCTGCATTACAGAGCCTGGCTACTTTCAGTGCAAGTGCTACTATCAGTGCAGCTGATGCCAACGCATATGCTACTGCTCACCCGCTGGATGTAAGTTCTGCTAATGCTTCTCTGAAAATGATTAATGAACAATATTGGGCTACCAATGGTTTATTATTCAACTTCATCGAAGCGTGGATCAACTGGAGAAGATCTGGTTATCCTGTACTGACTCCGGTGAACTACCAGGGTAATTTCACTGGTGGTACAATACCAAGAAGAATCGCTTATCAGTCTACAGAAGGTTCTACCAATCCTGTTAACTACCAGGAGGCCGTTAAGCGTCTGCAGGGAGGCGATAACTATACTTCCAGAGTATGGTGGGATGCGCAATAATATAACTGTCAAATCTATGCTAATGCGACTCCAAGGGGTCGCATTAGCTTTTATCCCAACCTGCTGCCCTACGTAAAAACATACCTGAATGAGAAGCTATTCCACAACGGCACTCCAATGTAGTGCACTATCAGCAGTTCAATGTTGCCTTATTTTCCTGCTTGCTGGTTTTGTTACTTCCCGTACATCCGCTCAGCAACCATTATTCCAGCAGTTGCCCGCCAAAACTACCGGTATCAAATTCAGTAATAACCTGAATGAAACGGAGAAGTTAAATGTACTTGCATATGAATATTTCTACAATGGTGCCGGCGTAGCAGTTGGCGACATTAATAATGATGGTTTGCAGGACCTGTTCTTTACCGGCAATATGGCACCCAATAAACTATATCTGAATAAAGGCAACCTGGTATTTGCTGATATTACCAGAGATGCTGCCAAAGGCCTGGAAGGAAAGCCGGAAGGCTGGAAAACAGGCGTAACCATGGCCGATGTAAACGGTGACGGACTACTTGATATCTACATTTGTTACTCCGGTAAAAAAAGCGATGCGCTGCGCAGAAACCAGCTATTCATTAACCAGGGTAATGCAAAATTTGCAGAGAAAGCAAATGAGTATGGTCTGGATGATCCGGGTTATAGCACCAATGCAGTATTCTTCGACTATGACAATGATGGTGATCTGGACATGTTCCTGCTCAACCACAATGTGATCAAGATTGATAACATGGAGTTTGCAAGATACCGTAATGAAACGGACTCGCTTGCAGGCAACAAGCTTTATCGTAATGATAAAGGCCACTTCACTGAAGTCAGCAGACAAGCGGGTATCATACAGAATCCTCTGACCTTCGGACTTGGTGTAGCTATCGCAGATATTAACCAGGATGGCTGGCAGGATATCTACGTAACCAACGATTATAATGAACGCGACTACCTCTACATAAATAAGCATGACGGTACTTTTGCAGAAGATGCGACCAACTGTTTTACACACCTGTCACACTTTTCCATGGGTGTGGATATCGCCGACTTTAACAATGACGCCCTGCCGGATGTCATGACACTGGATATGCTGCCAGAAGATAACCAACGTCAAAAGCTGTTACAGCTTCAGGAGAACTATGAGTCTTTTGAACTGATGTTATCCCAGGACCTGTATAAACAATATATGCGCAATATGCTGCAGCTGAACAATGGCGACGGTACCTTCAGTGAGATCGGACAACTGGCAGGCGTATCTAATACAGACTGGAGCTGGTGCCCCCTGATAGCAGACCTGGATAATGACGGCTACAAAGATATCTTCGTTACCAACGGATACCTCCGGGATTATACCAACAAAGACTTCTTACGTTACTGGGGAGACTATAAGGTCAAAAAAGCTATTGACAGAGAACCGGTATTATTAATGGATCTTGTCTCCGCCATGCCGTCCACTGCATTGCAGAACTACGTCTTCCGCAACAATAAAGACCTTACTTTCTCTAATATGCAACAGGCCTGGGGCTTTGACGCAGGTGGTATATCCAGCGGCGCTGTATACGCAGACCTGGACAATGACGGCGACCTGGAACTGGTTATTAACAAAATTAACGAGCCTGCAGCGGTATATAAAAACATGACCCGGGAGCAGCAAAAGCCGGCTGCCTACCTGTCTTTTAAATTGAAGGGACAGGGTATGAACACGGCTGCCATCGGTGCAAAGGTCTATGTGTACAGCAAAGGCATACAGCAATACCAGGAAGTAAACCCCAACAGGGGGTACCTCTCTGCCGTATCTACGCAACTGCTCTTCGGACTAGGGGACAATCCAACAGCAGATTCGGTGAAAATCATCTGGCCTGATAATACTGTACAACGGCTCACTGATGTAAAGGCAGATCAGCTACTGACGGTAGCATACGCACCTAATGCCGGAACGAATGAGCGACAGACTGTTGCCGGTACATGGTTCCGTAATGCAGACAGCCTGTTTACCTACAAGCATACCGAGATGGCGGAGAATGACTTTAAACGCCAGCTGCTGATGATGTTTATGTACTCAAGAACAGGACCGGTATTTGAAAAAGCTGATGTGAATAAGGACGGATTGGAAGATATGTACATTGCGGGCGACAGCGAACAACCTGCCGGCATCTATCTGCAGCAGGCCGGAGGTAGATTTATCAAAGGTACAAGGATCGTTTCAGGTATAGATATGTCTTCCCAGGTGGCTGCCGCAGCTTTCTTTGATGCCAATGGTGATGGTGCGCCGGATCTGTATGTAGCCAAAGGGGGATACAGCCTGTTTGAACCAGGTACTCCCGCCCTGCAGGATGAATTATACCTCAACAATGGCAAAGGCAATTTCATGCTGGCAAAAGGTGCATTACCAGATGTAAGCGCCAGCAGTAAATCATGCGTCAGGCCGTGCGACTTTGATAATGACGGAGATATTGACCTGTTTATCGGAGGACGAGTCGTTCCTGGTAAGTATCCCACCGCACCTGTCTCTTACCTGCTTGTCAACAATGGTAAAGGTCAGTTCACAGCAGCCACAGTTCCTTTTATCAATAGCGGCATGATTACAGATGCACGCTGGACAGATATCGACCAGGACGGCAGAAAGGACCTGGTTTTGTGTGGAGAGTTTATGCCGCTGACCATATACCTGAATAAGGCAGCCGGCTTTACAGATGCAACAGCGCAATACTTCGAGCGTCCTGAAAGTGGTTGCTGGTTTGGTATGACTGTAGCCGATATAGATGGTGATGGCCATGCCGATATCATTGCTGGAAATATGGGCGCTAATACCCAGGTACGCGCTTCTGAAAAGCAACCCGCCGAGTTATACTATGCAGACTTTGATAAAAATGGTTCTATAGATCCATTCCTGAACTTCTATATCGATGGGGTAAGTTATCCATTCGTGAGCAGAGATGAACTGAATGAACAGATATATCCTATGCGGCGCAAATTCTCGTCCTATCGCAATTATTCTAATGCTACCATGAAAGAGATCTTTTCTGCAGAGGAATTGAATCAGGCCGGCAAACTGACCGCTACTGATACCAGGACCCGCTGCCTGCTGTACAGGAATGGAAAGTTTGTACCTGCAGCATTGCCGGTGGAGGCACAGTTTTCAGTAGTATCGAAGATTCTGGTGGCAGACTATGACAAGGACGGTAAGCAGGATTTATTACTCTTAGGCAATCATAGCGACAACCGCCTTAAGCTAGGCAGCTTTGACGCAGGATATGGCTGCTTGCTGAAAGGTGATGGTAAAGGCGGCTTTACGTACATTCCCCAGACAGTATCAGGAATGTGTGTAAAAGGCGATGTTAAGTCCGCAAGCCTGATGGAGCTGAATGGACAACCCTATGTCATGATAGGTGTAAACAACAAAGGTCTAACCCTGTATAAAGTTAACTAAGCTATGAAAAGATGGATCGTCCTGCTGATATTGGTATGCCAGTCAGGATATGCGCAACAACATAAAACTACTTTTACTGACTATATACAGCCGGCCGTATTCTCACTATCCATGGTGATGATGCATGATGTGGTTAATCCGCCTGCCGCCTGCCGCTTCTATGGATATGCAACGATGGCTGCCTATAGTATTGTGGCAGCTCATAATAGAGAGGTGCCGGCAGCTTCCTCCTTCATACGTTCTTACCCGGAAATAGCAGTACATGACAGCGGCAGGGTGTACGATCACCGTATTGCTGCTGTGTACAGTATACTTGAAACAGGTCGGCAGATGCTTCCTTCCGGTTTTATGCTGGAGAAGGATGAGGAGAGACTGGTATTGCTGTTTAAGAAAGACAGGGTACCAGACAGTATTATCCGCAATTCTATTGCCATCGCAGTAGATGTGGCGAAACAGGTGGTACAATGGTCCCGGCCGGACGGTTACGGTAAGCTGAGCACCCGGGTGCGCTATACGCCGGTAAAAGGAGAGGGGTACTGGTACCCTACGCCGCCGGCTTATATTGAAGCGGTGGAACCACACTGGAAGACGATCCGCCCGATGGTGATTGATTCCTGTAACCAGTTTATACCGCTGCCGCCTGTGCCATTCAGTAAGGACTCCGCCAGCGCATTCTTTGCCCTGAATAAGGAAGTCAGAGATGCGGGAGTACATCTTACTATGGAACAGCGGGTTATTGCCTCATTCTGGGATTGTAATCCGTTTGCGGTAAGTACCTACGGCCATATGGCAATTGGTTTTAAAAAGATCACACCCGGGGGGCACTGGATGAACATTACTGGTATTGCTGCCCGGAAGGCACAGCTGGACTTTGATAAGACGGTGCTGGTGCATGCTATAGCAGCAGTAACCATGACAGACGCGTTTATCAGCTGCTGGGATGCAAAATATCAGAGTAACCGCATCCGGCCTGAAACATATATCAACCGGTATATTGATGTACGCTGGAAGCCCTTACTGCAAACGCCTCCTTTCCCGGAATATACCAGCGGACATAGCGTGGTATCCACAGCAGTAGCCACTGTGCTGACGTATATGATGGGAGACAATTTTGCCTATGATGATAACTCAGAGGAGATGTTTGAGATACCTGCCCGGAAATTTACATCCTTCCTGGCAGCTTCCAGAGAAGCCGCCATATCCCGCCTGTACGGGGGAATCCACTACCGGGATGCCATCGACAATGGTGTAATACAGGGGCAGCAGGTAGGAGAGAAGGTAGTAGAAAAGATCAGGGAGGCAGGCATAAAGCCAGTCTATGGTAAAAAGTAAGTTTATGCACAAATAACGGAATATGTATATGGGTTGATATATATTTACAGCTGAATACTATACCTATACCTACAACAATGAAATATCTGTTACTTGCGCTTGCCTGTTGCCTGGCAGGATTCTCCACATTTGCCCAGGAAAATATGATTTATGGCAAAAGACACCTGATTACCGTCGAAACGCCTACAGACTGGGTACAGATGCAACATGCGCAACTTCCCTATATGATTGTTCCGGCAGATACTAAAAGCCAGCCGGCAGCCTATATGTACGTCTTTGGCATGGATTATCCCACTTCTCCCGATGTGGAAGCCTGGATGAAGTCTAATACCGAAGCGCTGGAAAAGGCAGTCAAAGGGGCCACAATTAAGCCGCTGGATGTCACATTGGACAATATCCGTCCTGAAGGATATACCACAGGGCGTTATAAAGCTGTATTGTACATCTATCCGAATGGTAAAAAGGAAGTGCTGTTGGCCATAGAATGTAAGCATACCATTGTTACAATTGTATGTTCAGTCACAGATGGAACTTTGTTCGAGCAATATCTGCCGGCATTTACCGCAGCGGCAGGGTCTTTACAGATATCGGAAGCAGAGATTACCACAGTAGAGGAGAATTAAACGGAATTACGCCGTAACTTTGCGCCTCACTAAAGCGGGAATTTTAGCGAAATGAGAAAAAAGGTAAAGCGCCAGATGCGCAGGGTGCGGTATGTCTTGTACAAAGAGACATTACTTGACTTCAGGGAACATTTTTGGACTTTTCTGGGCGCATTCACCGGAATAGGCCTGATTGGATTTTTACAGAGTAAGTTTCTGGATCCTGCAGACAATATCTTCCTCATCGGCTCTTTCGGAGCTTCTTCTGTACTTATATATGGTATTATTAACAGTCCGCTGGCACAGCCGCGCAACCTTGTCGGCGGACATGTAATCTGCGCCCTTGTCGGAGTGACTGTGCACAAGTTAGTGCCAGGGGAACTCTGGCTGGCCGCAGCACTGTCTGTAGCCTTGTCTATTGTACTGATGCAGATTACCAAAACGCTGCATCCTCCTGGTGGAGCCACGGCGCTTATCGCCAATATCGGTACTGAACGCATTAAAGACCTGGGGTATTTCTATGTTTTAAGTCCGGTGTTGTCTGGTGTACTGATACTGCTACTGGTCGCGCTGATCTTTAACAATATGACCTCTCACCGCAAATATCCGCATCGCCGGCTCTGGCATATTGCCAGAAGAAGGCATGTACATGGCGGACATTAATATGCAACAATCCACTCAGGAATATTGCCGGGCAGCAGGCGATGCCGTCCGGCAATATTCCTATATATCGCTTTATCGTGATAAGCAGCCCCGGTATATACTTGTTCCTTCTATCCCCAGCAGGAAGGATGATCCGCTTTATCAGGCCCCTGATACATCTCCCAATACCCTCTCCGTTCAGTTGCTCAGGAAGAAAGCCATTTTATGGAATGAACAGAATGAATATAGTTTGGTAAAATGACCTGAAATGATCAAGCACCGGATGTAATAAGCCCCTAATTTTAAGCCCCTTAGTAATAACCATTCACAATAAACCATGAAACACACCACAGCCAGTAACCGTTTTCTCCTCTTTTCCATGCTGCTGACCTGTATAGGCTTCGTTAGTTGTTCCAAGGATGACGAACCTGCACCTGCCTATACAATGGAACAACTGTACGCCAATTCTATTGCCGATGCCATGATTGCAGACAGTTCTGAAGTCGTAGACTCCCTATGGCCCATTACTGCTGAAAATACCAGGCTTCAATGGAAGACCATCAACGGACAGTCATACGTACTCATGGCAACATTTATGCGCTTCCCGGATAGCTACCCCGAAGGAGACTCTATCACCAATACCTGGGGAGATGCATGGCTTTTCATTCCTGCACAGATGAAAAGCAGGATCGGGCAAACCTTTAACGCCTCTTCCGATACCACCATGCGTATCTGCCAGCTACTGGGATTACCGCCAAAAAACAGCCGCAGTAATACCCACATCGCAGAAATATGGGTGCCCGCAGCCCGCCTGAACCGGCCGGCAGGTAACCCCTCAATAGTAGCTAATACTACCGGAGCCGCACTTGTCAGCACCGTACCGCCGGCATATGCTACCTGGTTCAATAACTATATCATATATGCCTATTACCATACGCTCACTTCCGCAACGGACTTCCATTATCCATGGACAAGATTAGGTTATACCTATGATTGGGCACCGGGGTCAAAAGAAGTAGGCTTAAGCGAATATGTCCTGCAGGCATCGTCCGGATGCTGGGTAGAGAAAGTGAGAACGTCTGCAGACTATTTCAGATAATCAGGAGTCAGTTAAATCAGATAGTAAGGTCAAAAGCCATTTAAGATGTATTTCTTAAATGGCTTTCTTTTGTATACTTTAATAACATCCGCCATTAGTGGCTTTCAGTATATCTGTTGAAGTTGTCCAGTATTGCCTGCCAGCCATCACGTTGCATCTCTACAGGATTTTCTTCTTCAGTCTCAAAGGTCTGCACTACCTTGGTACTGTCTCCCATAGTGGAAAAAAGAACGCTTACTTTTCTGCCGTCCCCCAGTGTATATTCTATCAGCTTATTCTCTTTCACATCTGTATATTCTCCTCCGAAATCGAAACTGAAACTGCCATCCTTCGCTGCCATAGTTGTACTGAATTTACCGCCTGTACGCAGGTCATTCTCCGCCTTTGGCGCATGCCAGTCTTCAGAAGCGAACGCCCACTGGGTAATATGCTCCGGCTTATTCCAGTATTCCCACACTTTAGATACCGGAGCCTGAATAGTCGTTTCTATCGTTACGGCAGTTCTGTTTGTTGTTGTCATAGCAGTATGTTTTAATGTTTTTGATCGTTATTGTTAACAATGCAAACATACACTGCCTCCATCTCTCTAAGGAGGGGTGAAAAAGACAAACAGGAGGCGATTTACGACCCCGGCTATCAAACTAATTCTTACCCATTGTAACAGTCTTACTATTAACCGGGTTAAGCCTTACATATTTCTGTCCGTCAAAACTTATCTCATAATCAGATTGGAAATGAGTGCTTTTCCGGTAATAGTCGGTTGTAATGATCTGCGCACCTGATGTACACGCAGCCTCAAAACTGGATCTGTCATTCAGCCTCGCTTCTCTCGTATCTGCATCTGCCCTGGTACGTACAATATACCCTTTTGCTACCAGCGTTGTAATTTCCGGCATTGTCGGATTATTCCTGAATAACATCGCCGCTTCCGGTGTACCTGGGTCAGCGTTGGCAAACATTATCCGCCCTTTCAAAGATGGATGGCCTGCTATATATAAATCCCTCTTTGTGTCCTTATCATCCAGCAAAAAAACGAATTTCCCCCTGGCTGCTTTTAACGAAGGCCAGTTATCCTGCAGAACTGCCTCTTCCAGGGTTTTATATTTCCCCCTGACCATATCCGGGGTAATGATACGGGACTTGCCAAGCCCGGCAATCAATGCCTTGTCCAGCTCCTCGAACGTATTAGCTGTAAATGGTTCGGGAACAGTCATTTCCGGATTCCTGGAAGCTCCATCCTTGGGTTCCAGTGTAATAAACACAGGGGCATGATCTGGATGTTTTTCCGACCAGGCCCTGAGTTCGGCCAGGGTATTCTTCAATGTAAGGTTGTCATTCCGGAAATCCAGGTCAGGAATATGCAATACCTTAAACCCCGGTTCATTCATCCATCCTTTCTCATCAAAGGGTGGTTGCCCTTTTGCCCACTCCAGTCCTTTAGGATGTGCAAAACGCCCGCCTTTCTCATCTGCATAGACATCTATTTCAAGATTGCGAAGTCCCATGTCCAGCTGCTCGGTCAGACTAATATGCTCATAATCCAGTTTACTGGCAGATACTGAATCCCGCTGCTGAAATAGTCTGAACAAGGCCGGGTCAATCGCCCTTTTATAGCTGTTATGCGATCCGATGACCTGTATCCTGTTCATCTTAATATTATCTGGTATCTCATCTTTCAGCAGGCAGATAGCCAGCCCTAATACAATTCCTGATATTATCTTCATACTGATTCGTTTATCCTGACAGCTAATGGAGGTACTGCCTGAAAAGTGAATATGCTGTTCAAAAATATGATCTGTACACAAATGTATTAACCCTGAGCGGAAGGATCAATGCACTTTACAATAGCATAACAATTCCTTTAAATAACAATGCCCGTTCCAACCGGAACGGGCATTGTTATTTAATATAGTAACTAAGATAACTTAGAAACGGTAGCCGATAGTCATACGGAAGTTACGACGCGCTTCCACGATGTAGCTGTAATAACCGCTTGCATTCGTCGGGATAGACGCTGCTGTCAGCAGTTTACGGTTATCTGCCAGGTTATTCACCAGGAAAGAGATGTTATATTTTCCTTTGGAATAGCTCAGACCTGCATCTGTACGGAAGTAGTTAGGCACATTGTATACCTTAGTAGCTCCTACCGCACGTTCTGCCAGCCACTGCATACCTGCTGATGCACCGAAACCAGCCAGCGGACCTTTACCTATGCGGTAAGATAACCAGGCGTTTGTAACGTGTGCTGCAGTATTAGGTGTGATGTTACCTACTGTAGTATTTGCTTCAGTTTTGTTAGGCGCATCTTTGGTTACTTTAGAGTCAGTATAAGCATAGTTAATATTAGCATTCAGACCAGTGAATATTTCACCGCTGATGTCTGCTTCGATACCCTTACTTACTGTTTCTCCCAGTGCTTCAGATACATCTGCACCACGGCTGTCTCTGATACCTAGTGATACTCTTGCATTCTGACGCGCAATACGGTAACCGGTCAGGGATGCCACCCAACGGCCATTGAACCATTCTTTCTTAATACCTGCTTCTATATCGTTTCCTTTTACAGGCTGGAACGCTTGCAGATTGGAATCCAGTCCGGTTTGTGGTACAAAAGACTGATCATACAAAGCATATACTGATGTAGACTTGTCGATGGAATAGCTCAGACCAACTCTTGGTGTAACGATGTCGTTAACAAGACTGGCAGTTTTTGTCTGACCTACTGTCTCTGCATGAGTGAAACGTAGTGCCAGGGAAAGACGTAACCTGTCATTGAAGAAGGCCAGCTCGTCCTGTACATATACTGATGTATAGTTTACAGAAGAGATATAAGCGCTTGCTCCGGCTCTTGTTCTTACGCTTTGTGAGCGGTCAATAACCGGAATAGAGTCGAATGGAATGCCATATACCGGGTTGTATACATTGAATTTCTGTCCGCCTCTCAGACCAATGCTCTGGTCCAGTGTACGGAAATCGCCCCAGAACTTCTTGTTACCCATATCAACACCTGCCAGTATTCTGTGTCGAACGCTACCAGTGTATTCTTCACCGGAAAGAGAGAACTGACCAAATCTGTTCTCACCAGCCTCGTCTCCGATACTGAAATAACGATCCATATCGCCACTTTCTGTCACGCTGTTCGCCCACATACTGTTAGCTACCATGCTGAAGTTGAAATAAGCAACCTGCGCATGCGCCTGCCACCTGTCATTGAATTTGTGGTCGAGGTATACATATACGCTATGATCTCTCAGACGGCCTGGCTCCAGTGAAGGGTCGCCGTAGAAGAAGTCATTACCAATACCTTCGTCCAGCAGTTTCTTCTTGGAGAACTGGTAGTTACCATTACCCAGGTATTTGGAACCCTGGAAGGTATACTCCAATGTTACAGATGTCTTGTCATCTACCAGGTACTTCAGTACCGGCGCGATCATATAACGGTTGCTATAATTGTATTTTGTGTAGAAGTCTTTCTGCTGACCAGCCATATTCAATCTATACAGCAGCTTACCATCTTTGCTCAGTTTACCATCCAGGTCAACTGCTGCACGGTAAGTACTGAAGCTGCCCATGCTCAGGTTAACGCTACCCTGTGTAACACCGGTAGGCTTTTTAGTTACCACATTGTAGAAACCACCTGGTTCGCCAGCTGCCAGCATAAAGCCTGCTGGACCTTTTACAAACTCTATACGGTCAATCATAGCAGCATCTTCGGCGGTAGGGCCCCAGCTTGCTTCGATGTTCATACCGTTACGGAACGCAGGAATCTTGGAACCTCTCATGCGGATCTGCGCATATTGGTTATCCCAGTGACCTACACGGGTGGCACCACTTACGTTACGGGTGATACCGTCTACGATATCAAAGGTCTGCTGATCTGCCAGCAATGTTGAAGATATTACCTGGATATTCTGTGGTATTTCCAGGATAGGCGTTTTCAGACGCAGTGAATTGGAAACGCCATCCGTTTTATATTTGTTTCTGGCACTGTTGATAATCACTTCCTGCAGCTGCTGGTTAGTAGCTTCCAGTTGGATATCCACGCTCAGGATCTGATCTTCTGTCACATCTACCTCTTTGGTAATGCTCTTATAACCAATCAGCATTACCTGGAGGGTATAATGCCCTGGTTGCATTCTCTTGAAAACAAATTCACCATTCTCATTGGTCATTGTTCCCTTATTCTTTTCTTTTATCTGAACTGCTACGTAGGCTACAGGTGCACCATCTCCGGTTAATACCCGACCCCTGATAGCTGACAGAGGCTCGTCAATTGCGAAAGCTGGAGATACCGCGAACATGGTACAGAGGAGGACGCATAACAGTCCATGGATCCGGTTGAGTTTATTAAACATATAAGCTGATTAGCTGAGAAATATTGTAAATGCGCCGCAAATCTATGCAGGCACAACTGGTTACGTTTATGCAATCGGGAAAATCATTTACGCAAAACGGAAAACTGCCCTGTTATAGGCGTATTTTTACAATATTGTATCATTTACAGCTAATAAACCATCAATCGGTTAGTGCGTCCAGTCTAAATTACGTACATCAAACTCCAATACCTCCGTGCCATTGCCAGCTATCTCTACCTCCACTAACAACGTATCAGTTTTCCTGATTCGAGCTATCAACTGCTCCGGATGAGGAAAATACAATCTCTGACGGGAACCGTTTTTGTCGCCGCGTACAGCCAGCATTTCCGGTTTAAGTTTGTCAAAGCGTACCCTTACCTTTTTCCCGCTGGTGAAGTACGCCGGAACAAATGTGCCCTCATAGAGATTCACATATACCGTTGTAGGCTGATCTGCCTTCTTATACAGATAAAGGCTGGGGATCGCAGAGGTATAGTTGGAAGAACTGACGGATGTATACCTGCCCGAACTACTGCGCGAAGGGCCGGAAGCATTACCATTTCTCCATATACCGGAATATTGCCCGGAACCGTTACGGTATCCGCTTTTATACCCCTGATCATACCCTTTACGGTAGTCATGATGCCTGGTTTCCCTGACAGTAACATTGATGATTTCCCGGTCAGTTTTTATACGGAGGTTGCCGTTTGCCGGACATTCTGCAATGTATGACACGTCAGATGTCATCTTGTCCTCCCCGGTTCTGTAATACCAGTTCCTTTTAGGTCCGTATATCCCATATTCCCAAATAGTATCTGCCCGGAGTTTACTGAGAGAGTCAGCCGCAGTCATTTTGGATACAGAAGCGGGTTCTTTTGCTGTCTCCATATTACCGATGGTGAATATTATTCCAATGATAAAGGGTAGCACTATCAATACACCAATGGATATCAGGGTCCATTTGAAAAACTTACTCATAAGTAGCAGGGAACTATTTCTTTTACGAAAGATAGTCAAAAAGACAGTATTGCCGGTAAATGAAGGATGCAGCAGCTGTTATAACGCCGGTTACTGAATGGCAAATGACCGAAGCAGCATGTTCCGTTGGCATGATTTTCTAACTACAGTAAGAAAAACGTTATGGATAGTATTAATCGCCAGCAGCCTGAACTTAATCACCTGGACCTTCAGGGTACAGAGGCTGCAGAGAAACTTAAAGAGCTGATCAGTAAATCTGAAAGCTGCTTTTTCTGTACCCAGATCCGTACGGGAAAGCCCTTTGATACAAGACCCATGGCCGTTCAGAAGGTAGACGAAAACGGTGTTTGCTGGTTTCTCAGCGCTACCGATAGCCATAAAAACGAGCATATCGCTGCTGATCCTGCTGTACAATTGTTGTTTAAAGGGAGCGATCATTCCGACTTCCTGACAATATACGGTCATGCCACCATCAGCCAGGATAAAGACAAGATAGAAGAGCTGTGGGAACCAATCTTCAAGACCTGGTTCACAGAAGGACAGGATGATCCGCGTATCTCTGTCATCAAGGTGACACCTGTAGACGGGTATTACTGGGACACCAAGCATGGACAGATAGTGGCATTTGCGAAACAGATAGTAGGGGCTCTTACTGGTCAGACATTGGACGACTCCATTGAAGGAAAATTGAAATTATAAGCAGTATTTTACAAGGGCATCCTGTCAGCAGAATGCCCGTTAAAAAAGATACCCGGTTGATGTTTGATCGTCAACCGGGTATTATGTTTTTTAGACTCGTCAGAATGTAAATGTAATCGGGTCTGTAATCAGGCTTTCCCTTGCACAATTGATCCGTACTTTAGCCGGTTTCCCGATACAAGGCCCCAGAAAAAGCGTATCAATGTTGTAGTCCCTTCTGATATAAAACAGTTTAGCGCCTCTTGGCTGCTCATTAACACTAATGACCGTACTGTCAGCTGTATACAACTGAAATGAATTATGCGATGCACCGTATAATGTGCCGGGTTGCTTCCCGTCAAGCAGTTCGCTTTCTTCCACCGTTCCGCCAGCACTGGCCTTTGCCAGCAGCTTATTATCCAGTACAAGCCGTACATAATAAGGCTGTGCTGTAGTAGCCGCGGCCTGACCCTGCGCAAGAGCTTCATCCGCAGTATGCCTGCTTGCTGCCAGTGCCTGCCTGCGTACTGGTTCGGGAAGCATCTCATAGGTATATACCGTACCGCTTTTGATCAAGCCTTTGGTATATATCTTTCCTGTTTTTGCAAATACTTCTTTTGCCATTTGTTCATCCGTTTTCTGGTGTATCCTGGCTAGTTCCGCAGCGGTCATCGCGGGTTGCTTCGTAGGGGGATGCCACGCATTGATGACCAGCAAAGCAGCTACAAAAGTAATGGTGTAGATAACTGCAGATTTAAGTCTTGTCTTCTTCCCTTTTAACCAGAACAACGATTTACCGGGAGATAAAAAGCCCAACACAAATAACAACAGGGAAATACTGACTAATGAAAACAGGAACAGCTCAAAGAAATGTTTTGCAGGGGACATAACGTATATATTGAGGTTTTGGTTGACGTGCGCCGGAATAAGATAAGTCTCCTCTAATATACTGAATTTATTGTTGTATACCATGGACCGCTTCTCTCTCCAGGCGGTCATTATCGCCTGTATGAACGTATCTCTATTACCCGCTTACATGACCAGCGCGTTACCGGCAGCAACACTGGCATCGTTAAAAAACAGCCGAGGAGGATGGCCACCACTATCCGTTCAGACAACTGTATTACCCTGCCCGCTATAGATCAATGTGTCCAGATCATTCCCTGTGGATTGATATGCCAGTGATATTTCTGGGCCTCCCCAAAGGTTTTGAAGTCCTGCTTTTTACCACTTACAATCTCTTCATATGCATAGAACATCTGCTTTGCAGCAATCACTGGAGGCATACGCCCCACGCCGGTACAGAGTCCGGGAATGGCTACCGACTGGATACTGTTGTGGCGATTAGCGGCTATCAGCAATGCCTTCATGGCCAGGTAGGCATTCACAGAAGTGTCAATATTGAAATTAGTAGGAATACGCATGGTAGGAGCAGAGATCAGGTAAGGAATCTGCTGGTCACCAGTTTCCAGTACTAACGCCTGACCAATCAGCAATTCCCCTTCCGGAGAAGCCTTGATCTTCGCCTGAAGCTCCTTTTCAAGATGCCAGCCTAACCTTTCAGACAAAGCATAGTCCAAGGAACCATCCATAAAGCCAAAGGAGTTCGCCGGACTAACCACTGCATCTACAGACAGCTGGGTAATGTCTCCTTCCATAATCGTAACATCAGGTGCTGCTGCGAAAAATTCTCTCCAGGCATCAACAAGTTTAGGGTTCGTGTCAATCAGTATATATTTCATAGTCGGGCATCTTTTATTATCGACATTGTTAGCCATACGCCTTATTAAAGGCGCAGACCGGCCGCTAAAAATAAGGAAAGTTTTTACGTGCAGAATCATGCTTATCAATTCCGGTGACCTTTATATTACCTGCACTCTATTATTTCAGTCTGAATGAGCAGTTGCAACTCAAGGATATCACTCCACCAGGGAGATAGTATTATTGATGATTTCAAGCAAGGAAGCATCTGCATATCATTTGCTCCTTGCCAGGAGCAAAATGATATTAGATTTGTCGTCGGCTGCAACAAGTTTTTTCTCAATCCGTGTATTTAAAACAACTGATATACGATCTGATATATTCATGGAAATATCTGCTATCTCACGCAGCTTATGTATCGCTTTATCTTATGATAGCATTGGTTTGTCAGGGAATGGATTCCCTTCCTGCTGATTGCCTCCCGCTTTCAAAGGCTTCCGATCAGAAACCACTCTCTATGCAAGCACATTTCCTGCGCTGCCAATCGTTATCAGTTGCGCCTGTGTAGATGCAGACTTCCGGATCGTTCTTCCACTTCCTTGCATTGTTCAATGTCTGGATGACTTGTAATCTGCGGTAAATTCAATTTACACGATGTCACCTGGCGGCTAACAGCCACCTGATTTATATTTCTATTGATTATGAGAGTGTTAGGGGATTGGCGTTTTGCTGATGATATTTTGCTCCCTGGAGTGGACGAACAAGGGACGAACTAGCGGCGAAGAAGCGACGAACTAGCGACGAAGAAGCGCGTATGTTAAAATAGTATCAGGAACGAGGCAGATGATCAGGTATTCCATTTCAGTATGTTTTTCAATACCTTAATGGCCTGTTTCGTATCCATTGATAATCCGTCAATTATATCCCGGAGGCCCTGTTGCAAACCTTCCAGATTGTTTTTTTCACTTTTCCAGTCAATAAACCGTACCCCTTGCGGACTCTTAGCAAATCCCTGCAAAAACTCATACCGGGGATGGTAAAAAAGTGCTTTGATTTGTTCTTTCAGGTCTTTTACCTGGTCTTTCAGGGTTATATTATATAAATGCAGCTTTTCATTGGTCAGGTGTTCAGGATGGGTGTCTTCCTGTTGTATCCAGTTTAATTCCAGCTGCAGCATGGTCAGCAGATCGCCCTGGTCCCTGGCGATGGTCAGCTGTTTCATGAGTTCTTCCTTTAACTGAATCCTTGCAGGATCCTGTTCCAGGTCAGGATGGAACACTTTAGCCAGTTGCCGGTACAGTTGCTGTACATTTTGCCGGCGGGCCAGCTCCAGCAATCGTTCTTTTTCCTCTTTCTGCAATTGTTTTTTTGACTTGCGCTGACCTCCGGAGGCAGTTTCGAGGTCTGTCGTCTTCATAGGCAGTGTTGTATCGTCATCTGCTGTATCCTTGCCAGCAGCCGCTGTTGCTGCTCTCAGTTTAGCAAGGTATTGCTCCGTAAGATCCTGGTAGGTAACGTCTGACAGCGAATTGAATATGTCGAGTAGCGTTGCGTCAGGATCCTCATGGTAACGGAATATTTCGTGCAGCTGATTGAGAATCAGCAGGCGTAATGCTTCTTTTTCGTGGCCGGATAAGCCCTTTGAGATCATCATAAACTCATTCATCAATACTACCGCCTTTGCCCGCAGACTAATAATCTGCTGCATCAGCGGGTATAGGTGTTTGATGTAATGTTGCAGCTGCTTGTCCAGCAGGATGTTGGTCTCCTTTAACTCCTGACGCAGTGATGCGATCTGCTGTATCAGTTTATTGAATGTCTGTTGCTCTTTGCTAAGGCCGGCTTTTTCTGATTTCCCTATAGTGAGCGCGCCGGTATGTTTATTGGACTCCTGCTGCATATGATATCCTTAATGGTGACTACCCGAACCGGGTAAAAGTACGAAAGAAAGGGGGAACAGTGGTATATGGCCAGCAGATATCAGCGGATACAGGCTGTATATCGGTTATTATTATACAGAATAGACACATAGCGGTGGATAATACGAGGGCGGCTGTATATCAGGGCAGCTGAAGCACCTGTTGCAGCTGTTGAATGGTATGATCTGGAGACAGCGACAGGCATCTTTAATAATTAAAGGTAGTCTGATGTATCATATGTCATGTGGTTGCCCGTCTATGTTAGCTGTAAAGATCGTATTTTTCGCAGATCCTGAGCGTCATAAATACTAAAAGGATAGGGGAGGGGAAAGAGGTGGATGTGTGCATAAATAGATGCCATTGGAGGTGATGAATGGTGTCAACAGGTAAGCTACTATGCCAGATTTGTCGTGTTAGATGGGTGACTGGATCAGCAGGACTCAGTATCGACGTCCCAGGCTGTGATCGAGACATACTGATTGTATTGTAACTTTTTTTTACAAAAAATTAACTTTTCTATGAATATATATGATAATTGCCTGTCAGGAAGAAGCTAATTTTCTGATAGTTGTCGCTGCAATCGTTGCTGAGTGGACACCTGTATCCGAAAAAAGGACGATTTTGTCTGAATACATCTAACTGATATTTTATTCAAACATCCACTGATAAAAGTTATTTTTTCGTAAAAAAAGGTCCCGTTCTTTGACCATTCTTGTATAACAGTTGGTCAAGCCCTATATTTGCGACAGTGGAAATAGTGAACATTTTAAGAATTTCGTCAGTCAAGGGTATTATGTGGATGCTGTTAGTAACGGTGTTTGCTGTAAAGTCCTGCGATTTTCTTTTTGACCACTACGCCGCCTTTAAGTCATACGATATCGAGAATACAAGTGACGAATCTCAAGCCCCTGACACGGGTGAGGATTGCGTTAAAAAGGGCGCAAAGAAGCTTTTTTCTTTTTTTGAGGACGATATAAGTTTTGCATCTGTTACCTGGCCCACACCCTTATCAATTCACTGGTGTGTGTATAGCTTTTTTATCTTTAAGGAGCCGCTCAGGGATGTTCTCACACCGCCTCCCAACCATTTTTTCGCCTGACATTACTGATTTAAATACTGCTAATTTGCAGTGATAGGGACAAGTTTTCCTTTGGTTTATACTGCCACGGTTCGTAAGCTGGTACACATTTGTGAATTGCTGTACCTGTTTTTCCTGTACTTATCCTACCGCTGTACCTTTGCATTAAAGAAGTGATGCTGTCGCACTGATCATCAATTTATTATCTGATAACAACATTATTTTATGAAGAAAAAGAAGCATGCAAATGCTCCTTCGCCCTGGCAAAGGCTGGTGAGTTTGTTACATCACGAACGTAGTTCTATTAATTACATATTTATTTACGCGGTCCTTATAGGTGTTATAGGGCTGACGTTGCCGCTGGGTACAACAGCAGTATATAATCTGTTGTCAAACGGCTCTATGTACAGTTCTACGTATATATTGATAGCTGTGGTACTGTTAGGAGTAATTATTGTCGGCGCACTGTTGATTGGCCAGCTTACCCTGGTTGAGTTCCTGGAGCAGAAGATATTCGCCAAGGCTTCCATGGAGTTTGCCTACCGCTTACCGCGTATCAAAAAGGAAGAGCTGGATGGAGAACATCCGCCTGAACTGGTGAATCGGTTCTTTGATATCCTCACCATCCAGAAAGGACTGACGAAGCTACTGGTAGATATCGTGGCCGCTGCCGTACAGATATTCTTTAGTGCCATCCTTCTGTCCTTCTATCATCCGGTATTTATGGCAGTAGGGTTGTTTGCCATATTGGCAATCGGGCTGGTTATCCTGCTGTATTACAGACAAGGTGTACAGACAAGTATTGACGAGTCAGGATATAAGTATGAACTGGTGGCTCACCTGGAGGAAGTTGCAGGTGAGCTGGATAAATACCGTGGTAATCCTGAGATGATGAATAAGGTTTGCAAGACTGCCGATGAGATTACTTCCAGGTACCTCATGGCACGTAACAGCCACTTTAGTGTGCTGAAAAAGTTCTTTATCAGCTCAGTAGCCTTGAGAACCATCCTGATGGGTGGTCTATTATTGCTGGGAACGTTTTTCGTAGTTGAAAGGCAAATGACGTTCGGACAGTTTGTGGCTGCAGAGGTGATCGTTGTGCAGATAAGTTATGCGGTAGAAAAACTAATGACGAACCTTAATACAGTTTTTGACATGGTTACCGGTAGTGAAAAGCTGGCTGTTGTAACCGATCTGGAATTAGAAGAGGGAAAATAAAATGGGAAAATTATCACATAATAGCATACATCATCATCAAATGGAAGCGTTGGCTGAGAGGTCACAGGGGGAGCTTATCGAGGTAAAAGGGAAGCGAACGCTTGGCAGGATTATTACTTTTTGTCTTATCGTATTTATCATTATTCTATTCCTTCCATGGCGCCAGACCATTCCTGGAAGGGGTACTGTAACTGCGTTAACGCCTGAAGACCGTCCGCAGACCGTACAGAACCAGATAGGAGGCCGTATCGAGCGCTGGGCTGTACATGAAGGCCAGGAAGTGAAGAAAGGAGATACGCTGCTTGTTATTTCGGAGACCAGCCAGTCTTATTTTGACCCGGAACTGCCACAGCGTCTGGATGAGCAGCTGGAAGCTAAGAAAGGTAGCGAGACCGCTGCAATTCAGAAGATGGAGGCTACAAATGCGCAGATAACTGCGTTGACCAGTGGTTTGCGCTATCAGTTATCTGCCGCTGAGAATAAGGTGCGTCAGGCTGAGAACTATGTAGAGATAGACAGTGCAGACCTGGTGGCAGTACAGAAGTTCTACGAGACGTCAAAAGCACGGTTGGAACGTTACGAAGCAGGTTACAAAAATGGCCTGTTTTCGCTGACGGATATTGAGACGCGCCGTTTGAAACTGCAGGAAGACAATGCGAAGGTGATTGGTCAGCAGAATAAGCTGAATAACTCAAAACAGGGACTGCTGAATGCGAGGATCGACCTTGACAATATCAGAGCCAAATACCAGGAGTCTTTGGCAAAAGCTCAGTCAGACCTTAGCTCTGCATTATCCAGCCGGGCAAGTGTGCGTGGTGAGATCGCGAAGCTGCGGAATGACATTTCCAATATCACTATTCGTCGTGGGTTATATATTGTACGCGCACCACAGTCAGGCTTTGTCGTAAAAACGCTGAAGGCCGGTATTGGTGAGAACATCAAAGAAGGAGAGTCTATTGTGACCCTGCAACCACTGAGTCCACAGGTTGCTGCCGAGTTATATGTTGACGCGATGGACGTTCCGCTGATCCTGGATACAAGCGACGTCCGCCTCCAGTTTGAAGGATGGCCGTCTGTACAGTTCTCCGGCTGGCCATCTGTAGCAGTAGGTACTTTCGCGGGTAAAGTATGGGCCATTGACCGCGTGAGCAGCAATGGTGGTAAATACCGCCTGCTGATCAAACCAGCTAATCCGGTACCTGAGAATGACGAACCGTGGCCGGTGCAGCTCAGACAGGGATCTGGAGTATATGGACGCATCATTTTACGTTCCGTACCATTATGGTATGAGATCTGGCGTCAACTGAACGGATTCCCGCCAAGTCTGGAAAAAGAGCCTTCTGAGAAAGCGACAGATGGTAAGAAAGGATAAGGTCGTGTACATTTTTATATAACATGATGATGAAATTAAAACGTTATTTAACTGCCAGTCTGTTTGCATTGCTGTTGCTGCAGGTGAGCGCTTCTGCGCAAACCGGGCAGTCCGGCGATACGGCCAGGGTGTTTGCACTAAAGGACCTGGAGGAGATTGTTTTCAGCCATCATCCGATCGTAAAACAGGCAGCTTTATTAAGCGAGGCAGCAAGGGCCAACGTACTGCAGTCGCTTGGGTATTTCGACCCGGCGATTAAAGCAGCAATGGGACAGAAATTCTTCGGCAATACAGAATATTATAATAACTGGGGCGGTGAACTGAAAGTGCCTTTATACATTGCAGGCGCTGACCTTAAAATAGGATATGACCGTAACGTGGGTACTTATACAGCACCCGAGAAACGTACGGGTACAGACGGTCTTACCGCTGTTGGCCTCACAATACCGCTTGGTCAGGGTTTACTGATCGATGCCAGACGTAATACGCTCTGGCAGGCTAAAGCTATGTTGAACTATGCAGAGGCTGACAAAGTAAAACAGATCAACAGTGTATGGTATACCGCCGTGAAGGATTATTGGAACTGGTATTATGCCTACAGGGAATACGTGCTGGTGAAAGAAGGGATTGAGCTGGCTACAAAGCGGTTCAGAGCTGTAAGTAACCAGACCCAGTTAGGCGATAAGCCGTCTATTGATTCCGTAGAAGCTAGTATCACCGTACAGGATAGAGAGATACAGCTGGCGAAAAGTGTGATTGAAGTACAGAATGCTATGCTGGTACTTTCCAACCACTTATGGAATGATAAAGGTAATCCGCTTGAGTTGCCGGCTAACGCAGTACCAGAGACGGTAGACCAGAATATCAATCTTCCGGGCAGAAGTCTGTTAGATACGCTACTCGGTCAGGCAGACGACGCACACCCTGAGCTGGTAAAGCTGCGGGCAAAAGGAGATCAGCTGGATATAGAACGCCGCTACCGGCAGGAGCTGCTGAGACCTAAGGTTAATCTGACAGGCGCACTTCTTTCCTCACGCAGGGACTTTGGTTCACATATACCTGAATATTATGATTTTAAATGGGGTAACTACAAAGTAGGAGTAGAAGTAGCATTCCCGCTGTTTTTGCGTTCAGAGCGGGGTAAGTTAAGAGAGGTTAAGATCAAACAGCAACAGTTGAGTTACGATCTGATTCAATCCAGCCGGGAGATCGGGAACACTATTACAGCCTCATATAATAGTCTGACGGCTTACAAGTCACAGCTGGCAGTACAGATTGCAAGTATCAGTAACCAGGAGAGGCTACTTACGGGTGAGATGCAGAAGTTCGATCTGGGAGAGAGTACGCTCTTTCTGATCAACAGCCGCGAAACCAAGCTGATTGATATGAAGATAAAGCGTGAAAGTATGATATCAGGCTATCAGAAAACATTAGCAGAATTGTACTATAAAGCCGGAACAAGGCAGATGCAGAACAATTTTTAAGCTGCAGATAGCCTGAAGAAGAGACTATATGACCATGGATCCCGGTTGCTGTTGTAACCGGGATCCGTATTTTATGTTAGTATCAGCACCAAGCCTCCGGATATTCCCGGAGGCTTGGTGTTATGCAGTATATCAGTTAGGGAATGATCCGCTCCTGGCGTAATTGCTCAAAGAGTTCAAAAAAGGAATCCCGGGTGCTTTTATAGCCTGTAAATCCTGCCTTCCTGCTTTTAGACATATCCGTCATTACCTCAATGGGCCGTCCCAGATCAAGGTCTGTATGCCATGCAGAAGTCAGTTTATTCATATCTGGCTGAATCAGTGCATGTTCGGCGGCAATATCTTTCCATATGGAGCTATAAGCACTTAATCTTCCATCAAGGGGGCGCATTGTTTCATTAAAACCCTGTGCTGCTATACCAAACCAATCAGCAATTTGGTACCATAAAGTACTCCACCTGAATACATCACCATTGGTGACGTTAAACGCCTCGTTATGTGCCCCTGGAGTAGTGGCAGCCCAAAGTAGCTGTTCTGCAAGTATACGGGCATCTGTGACGTCAGAAATGCCATTCCATTGCGCAGCAGATCCTGGCCATATAAAGGGTAGATTTTCCCGCTTGCAGATGCTGGCATATACTGCCAGTGTAGTACCAAGATTCATGGCATTGCCTATAGCCTTACCGATGACAGTATGAGGCCGGTGGATGTTCCATGTAAACCCGTCTCTTTCGGCAGCGGCATATAATTCGTCTTCCTGTGCATAATAGAAGTTATCCAGGGTAAGCCTGGGATGTTCTTCATTGACAGGAGTAACAGGCAACACCCCAGACTTTACATATGCATCAAAGGGACCGAGATAGTGTTTCAGTCCTGTCACAAGGCTGACATGGCGTACAGATTGATAGGGCGATAATACCTGCAGCAGATTGCGTATCAGTGCGCTGTTTATACGGATGTTTTCGGCTTCTGTATCATGCTTCATCCAGGTGGTGAAAAACACATGACTGGGGCGTATGTCTTTTAATGCATCAGTTAGTGAGGCTGTATCCAGCAGGTCTGCAGCTACAGGAATCAGTCCTTTGATATCTGACCTGGGAGATCTTGACAGTCCGTAGGTCTTCCACTGATTGGCTATCAGCAAGGTTGAAAGGTTACTACCGGAGATGCCGCTTGCACCAACAACGAGGGCTGTTTTATCTTGGCTCATCTTATTTGTTTTGATGCAAAGCTATCCTGGGGGAGACGAAGACAGCTTGATCTCAGGCAATAAATACCCTTGATCCAGATCAAGGATGTTTGTTGCCGGTATTATTGCGCTTAATTCTGCTGATGGTCTCGGGTGCAAGGCCCAGATAGGAAGCAATCAGTGTCTGAGGGATTCGTTGTATGATCTCAGGGTGATATTGTACCAGATGCTGGTACTTTTCTTCTGCGGTGTGCGTAATGGAGCTCATCAGCCTGCGTTCCTTGGTGATGATACTATTCTGATACAAGATCCTGAAGTAGCGCTCCATGATAGGAACAGATGTTAACAGTCTTTCATAATCAGCAAGCGTGATCTGGAGAACGGCAGTATCTTCTATTGCTTCGATATTCAATGTGGCCGGAGTTGCAGACAGAAAGCTATAAAAATCAGATACCCACCAGCCTTCCCAGCCAAACAGGTTAATATGATCTTCCCCTTTATCATCTACGTTATACGATTTAACAAGCCCCTTGGCAATAAAGGTAAGCTGTCGGCAGGTTTCTCCTTCCTGCAATAGGAATTGCCTACGTTTTAGCTTCTTCGGGCTGAAGAATGTCTTAATCATCTCCTTTTCCTGCTCCTGCAAAGATATTTTAGCTTCAATATGGGAGAACAGCGTGTCCAGCATCAGGTGGTATTTAGATTGAATATCAGTAACAAAGAGATTTATCAGGCAAATTTACGAAAAGTAGTAAGGCGCATAAGCAGCGGTAGTGTGTCAATACTTGTCAGGAGGTAGTTGTATGGCAAAGCTATTTGAATATCTTTATAGTATTTACTAAAACCTTAATATGTCTGTCGTTGGTAACAGTGAAAGGCCCGTCTGAATAAGTGTCAGCCTGCTGGTAACAACGAATACACTACTATCCGGAGGGGCAATACGGAGCTGAATCATTATTAGAGTATCCTGGAAGGCAGATCTTCTATATGCCTGTCTGGTTGTCAACCATCCATTGTATGTAGCTGAAATGGATGATAGTGCACAATTATCTGGATAACTAATCAACAGAATGATAATGAATACACCACAAACTGAAAACAGGATTTCGAGGGATAAAAATGTGCTTGTTGTACTAAGAGAGGCGCTTGCAATCAACGTAGAGTTGCGTGACCTCATAGATAGGTTCTGCGGAAAGGTAGTCTATAGTATGTCTGACATTCCGGCTGCTTCAGGCAAAAGAAGGATATATGCGTGTGGGGATATCAGTGCGCTGACAGAGAAGATTGCTGAGCTACTTGTGATCAGGGAGCTGTCAGATAATTATGAAGCATACCAGGCCGCCAGTGTCACGCTTGGAGAGGTGCCGGTGATAGTAAGTAATGCAGGAGTATATTTCAGGAAGTTCTTTACTGATGATACCTACTTTGAAAAGATTAAGTCCGAGCATCAGTTTCAGGAATTGACAGAGTCCAATAAGCCATCCAAAGCTTTCAGAAAGGGCATCTATCTTTCCAGGGTCACCAAAGAGCAAGATCAGGATGGCAAAGAAGCTTTACACTACCGGCTGTTGCGTTGTTCAAGTAATTTAACCGGCCCTACAGACAACTTCAGGACTACCGATCATAAGATCATCGACGCATTGAATGCCGCTGTAGACTATACCTTTGAAGACAAAACAACATTGAATCATGTACTGGCGCAGATATATGAGAATAAAATGAAAGGAGATGGTGTTGACAAGGAAGTTAAATCAAGAATTAAGGCGCACTCAGATAAGACAAAGGATATGCCGTCTAACGGACTGATTGCTTTCTGTACTTTTTACGATAATGCGGATATAGCAGGCCTGAAGCCCTCAGCAACTGACCGGTATGACAGGTGCTACAAAGAGGTAAGCGGATTTACCAGGCTTCATTTTAAATTAAAGAATACAGTTACTGATGAATCATTGGAGAAAGAATTTAGCGTAATATTGTACCCCAACTCTGTATTTACGATTCCACTATCTACAAACAGACTATATACTCATGAGATAAGACCTTCTATGTTAAACGCCGACAGGATTCCCACAAGGATGGGGTATGTTGTACGTTGTTCTAATCTGGAGGCTAAGTATGTGGATAATCAGGCCTATATACGGGACAATGATACGTTCATTCCACTGGAGATCATGACGCCCGAAACCCAGCAGGAGTTAAGGGATACTTACTATGAAGAGAATATCTCAGAAAAGATGGTAAGATATGGTAAGACGCATTTTAGTATGAATGCAGGCGATTATGAAAAGCCAATATTCTGATCCAAAAGAAAGACTAATAAGTAGTATGGGATTCCATAAAATTATACTTGATATCAGTATCCCCTTGTTCGATGAACTGGCAGCAGGATCAGACTTTGAATCAGTGGCTAAAGGCAGGATCGGTAATCACCTGGTAAGTACTGGAGAACAGGGTATACCTGTTGTGCGGACCACCACCCAATACAATATACCCGCTAATGATTTTTCCACTCAGCATCATAAGATAGTGGCTTATATCAATGAAGCAGTAAGCAGGGAGGGGCTGTCAGCTATACCGCTGCTGCAATTCAATAATGCGTTGATAGAGGTCTATGATGAGACCTATTGGAAGATGAATTATCATTCAGATCAGTGTCTGGACATCGAAGATGATACATATATAGGGGTGTTTTCATGTTATGAACATCCTGATGCCTTAACGGCACAACATATGCGAAAGCTGAAGATGAAAGACAAGGCGACCGGCGACGAGTCTGAATATGCGCTGACACATCATTCTGTCATATTATTTTCGACAGCGACGAATAAGCAATTCCAGCATAAAATAGTGCTGGATGCTGCTCCGAATCCTAAGTCTACAGTACCTGACAACCGGTGGTTAGGTATTACATTCAGGGTATCAAAGACATACCTCCGGTTTAAGGACGGTTTGCCCTGCTTCACTGATGGGAGCCAACTGATATTAGCAGATAAAGAACAGGCGTC
The DNA here is from genome assembly GCF_019492185.1 of Chitinophaga rhizophila. Classification (GTDB taxonomy): domain Bacteria; phylum Bacteroidota; class Bacteroidia; order Chitinophagales; family Chitinophagaceae; genus Chitinophaga; species Chitinophaga rhizophila. Next base: position 961,368 of record NZ_JAICCF010000002.1, on the reverse strand, counting down.
AATATTTTATAAGCTGAGAGGACAGGAGAATAGTAGTCTTGACTTTGAGTATCCTCCGCTGAACTTTACAGTTAACCCGGCAGATCTTATGTTGCCGGTTAAGCGTTAGTGAAAGATAAGCGCATTTCATGATCAAGTGATATTTAACGGATGGTGAAATGCGCTTATCAATATTGATTGTTAGTGCTTTAGTGCAATAAAAATATTGACTTCAGCATTTTCCATATCCTTTGCCCTCTCGTCATATACTTCAAAATCGGCAGTGAAAGCTCTTGGAATTTCGCTGTTCCATATAGTTGTCCAGGTATTAAATACCGATCCCTGCATGATGTTCCCTTTAGCAACATATTTGTCATAAGTAGCATCATTGATTGTTATACCAACCATTCCTTCCGGAATAACTTCCAGTGTTGATACTTTGCAGCCCAGTACGGTAGTATAAGGCCGGGTATGATCCTTCTCGTAGTCTGTATAAATGCAGTAGAGCGCGTCGTCTGTTTTGTCAGGTATATTTGCAGATATACCTTCGGTAAAGAATCTGTTCCACAAGGCCGGAATATCTTTCGTTGCCTGTCCGTTCTCATTGGTTGTTCTTACCTGTATGCCGATAACATAGAATTGTTTGATGGTTTCCTTATTCATCATATTGTATAGATTGTTATGAGTCACGAATTTCCATTACCGGTGTGACAACCCTATGTCAGCAGGGAAAGAATTTTCCGGTAAGTTGCTAATAATAGTGTGCCTCCTTTTAACAGCAGGTGACCTATCTTTGCAGACAGTAAACTTTTTATAATGGAAGATACTAGGGGATTACTCGAAAAGATCAGGCATCATGACAAGGTGTGTATTGCGCTGAATGAGCATTGTGCTATTGCACTACCCGAGGACGTCATGCAGGTGTTGCTCAAGCCTCACCGGCTTTCCTTTTATTATTTCCAGTATATAGAACAGGGTGCTTCGAGCTTTAAGGCAGATCTGAAGGAGTATACTGTAAATGATGGCCAGCTTGCCTTCGGCTTGCCTAATCAGATTATTACTAAATATCCGTATGATAAAGACATGCGGCAATATTCCCTTTCTTTTGACGAAAACACCTTGACCTTGTTGCCCGGATCGTATCCATTTCTGGTGAATCCGTTTAATGTGAATACTATTTCGTTTGATGTACCTGCCAGGCAAAGGGTAAAGAATCTTTTCTCCGGCCTGTTTCAGTTGTTACATGCACCTGGTAAACAAAAAAAGGCGGAGGTTATCCTGGCACATTTGCATACCCTGCTGACGGAGTTTAACACTGCTTACTTTGAGCAGTATCATAGTCCGGAGCTGATTCCTAATACCAGACTATCCAAATATATTGCTTTTAAGCTGGCTGTGGATACAAACCTTAGTGAGCAACATGACGTACAAAGCATTGCTGAAAAGCTGGCTTTAAACTCCAGTACGCTGTACGGTATTGTAAAGGAGTTTGCAGGAGTCTCGCCTAAGGAATGGATCATTAACCGTATTATGACAGAGGCACAGCGTAAACTACAGTATTCTTCTATTTCTGTAAAGGAGCTGGCATATGATCTTGGCTTTACCGACCCGGGTTACTTCTCTCGTCTGTTTAAGAAAACCACCGGTAAGTCGGTTAGCAGATACGTAGCTGAGCTGCGTGATTTGTCCCAGAATTAAACCGATTTATCCCTGTCGTCTGCTACCTGGCTAATTAGCTTTGCTTCATCACTTAAACAGGGAAATATATGAAGTCAGCATTAGTTACAGGAGCCAACAAAGGCATTGGCTATGAGGTAGCAAAGATCCTTGCTCAGAAAGGCTTCTTTGTTTATTTAGGCAGTCGGAGTCTTGATAAAGGGACTGCAGCCGTGGAAAGGTTAAAAGCTGAAGGACATAACAATATAGCGGCCGTCCAGTTGGATGTCACTGATCAGCAATCCGTAGATGCATCAAGGAAGACTATCGGTGAACAAATAGATACCTTAGATGTACTGATTAACAATGCTGGTATAGCCGGCGGATTTGAGCAGTCAGCTCTTACCTCCACCACAGATGTGTATAAGACAGTTTATGAGACTAATCTCTTTGGCGTTGTGCGGGTAACACAGGCATTTATTGATATGCTGCAGAAATCGCCAGAGCCACGAATTGTGAATGTAAGCACCAGCATGGCGTCACTATCATTAGCAGCAGACATCTACAATGACAATTATCCACAGCGGTATGTAGTGTATCAATCATCAAAGTCTGCACTAAATATGTACACTATCAATCTGGCATATGAGCTGCGCAATACTCCTTTTAAGGTGAATGCAGTTTGTCCTGGCTGGACGCAAACTGACTTTACGGGGCTTCAGGGTACAAGTACACCTGAGCAGGCCGGACAACGTATTGCTAAGTATGCGTTGATAGGGCAGGATGGACCCACAGGAAAGTACTTTAGCGAGGAGTACTTTGCAGCGCCTTCGACCTGCCCGTGGTAACGGTGCATATCCTGGTTACAGACGATGGCTTTCTGATAAGATCGGAACGCCATCGTCTGTAATCAGGATATTTGCCTTACATAATTCCACAGAAAAAAAAATATTTGGATTTGTTTATTTTTTATTACTTTAGAATTACCGCCAAAATCTGAACAAATCAATTAAAGAAGATAAAGCATAGCATTAAGTCAACCCTAATTCGTATTGTATTGTAACCTTTCTGTTCATATGCCCTAATGACTATGCCAATTGACCTAATATTTCAAAACATCTGAGCTTAATTCAACTGTGAATACATGATATAATGGTTCATGTTTACAGCATTGTTATGCATGTAATCCACAGAATTGTTAACCATTTGAGAACAGATAAGAATGCCTGGAAGTATTGTGCCTATATCAAGGGACCTGAAAAGTGCGTCTGATAACTTATGGATTATTGAGATCTTCCAACCAAAGATCTGCATATTCATAGCGTTGTTACATGTATTCTCGCCACTTTTATTATCTGCGCAGCAACAGCATCGGCTGATAGTATCAGTAATGGATCAGCGTGATTCCATCAGGATTACTAATGTCGCAATCACACTTGTGGGAGCTGCGGGCAATGCAATCAGCACAGGTATTACAGATAAAGAAGGCTTTTGCGCCCTTGATGCAACAGGCGCTACCAGAATCTATTGCAAAATAGCGGGTTATAGTAACTATAATGCTGATCTGCCGCCTTCCCGGGTTGATACGCTGATATGTTGGATTTCGAAAAATACGGTCAGCTTAAAGTCTGTTGAGATCTTTGAGAAGCAGGTTATCAGCGACGTCGGTAAACTGGTGTACAAGGTCCGGCAGGATCAGTTTTCAAGAGGACAAAGCAGCACTGAGCTACTGAGGAAATTACCTGGTGTAATTGTAGTTGGAGAGCAGATCAAACTCCACGGGCAAACAGGCGTATTGATACTGATTGACGGAAAAGGTGAGCATAGAACTACAAGACAGCAACAGGCAATACTTGCTTCTCTGACTGCGGATCAGCTGGATAAAGTCGAAATCATGACGATGCCTTCAGCCCGATATGATGCAGGTATAAATGCTGTCATTAACATCATAACAAAGAAGGAAAGGGGTAATTCCAATATCAGGGCTACATACTCACAGCCCTTCTATATGACAGCTAACAACGCTGGATTCGGGTATCACTCAGGAGCAGGCGCAGCTAATTTAAACCTGAAGATCCGTAGGGTTAGCTGCACCTGGATCATGAGTACAGAAAACACTCTGAATACGACACAGTCAGCAGGATGGTTTGCTACTGATAAGGGATTCAGATATAATGATCTACGTAAATCAGATGTTGCGGCCTTTAGAATCACGCAGGACCTCAATCTTGACTATACTATTAACAGTAGATCAAGTGTGGGCCTTAATGTAAACATGCGTCAGGCACCATCCAGCATCAGTAATACAACTGAGCGTTACATCTTCCCAAAGGATTCTGTTACGGAAATTAATAACATGAATACCAGGAAGCAACATACTTTTCAAAGTACTATCAACTATAAGTATATACTGGACACAGCTAAGAAAAGTACGTTATGTTTCAGTGGTACATGGTCTGCCAGCCCGGATGACAGTAGGAATGTGCTATATCGTCAAACTGATGCAAGTAGTCGTTCTCTCATGCAGAATATCATTAACAGTCATACTGATATTTTCTCCGCTACTGTCATCTTCACCGACGTTATCAAAACAAAACATCTTAGTACCGAGTTTGGCATTAAATCTAATCAGCTTCGGAACAATACTAACCAGCAATATGACAGTAGTGTCTTATCTGACTTTCATTATAATGAACAGATTAATAGCGCTTTTTTCAGCGCCAGATGGAAATTTGGCAAGTGGCGTATGGCTACCGAATTAAGAGGGGAGCAGTTGCAGTCTAAAGCCCAGTACCAGGAGACTGCGGCTACTGATGAATACATTCGCAGGGATTATTGGAAATTATATCCTAATCTCTTGCTACAATATGATGTGAACAAGGAACTGGAAGTCAGCGTTGGATATACTAAAAGAGTCAGGCGTCCATTCATGGGAGACATGAATCCGACACGGCGTACTACCAATGCATTGATGACCCAGGAGGGTAGTATAGATTTTATGCCATCTTTTGTGAACAGGGTAGAAGGTCAACTGCTTTATAAGCAGTCAGCAGTTACGTTGCGTTACGAGAGTTTGAACAACCGAAGAGTGTTTGTACCCACAGATGATCCGTTTGAGTATAAGGCTATAAATATGACGCGATTCGAGTCATTCGGCATTTCGATGAACCAGTCGGTACAAATTTTAAAAAACTTTACTTCCAACATCACAGTAGATTATTTCTACTCCCGGTATTTACAACCCGGATCCTTTAACACCAGTACAAACCTCTTCGAGGTAAGCATGGATAATGAATGGACGATAGACAAGAAAACAAGGCTGCTGATATCAGCTTATTACAATGCAAGGATGTATCTGGAATATAGCATGTATAATCAGTTACTGTCCACATCCTGCACAGTTAAGCGCATATTATTAAAAAACAAGCTTTTCCTCCAGTTGTCCGTGTCAGATCCCTTTGGAGTGGAGAAAGTAAGATCGCGTAGTATATATCCTAATCAGTCGATGTCAGTAGACGCAGTGACTAACAACCGGCGGTTTTCTTTACAGTTGTTATATAGCTTTCCTTTCGGACATAAGGTCAAGTTACAAAGTTACCGTACAAAGAATGAGGGTGAGATAAGAGGATATTGATCAGAAGTAAGTAATCAATTTTCTATCATGAAATACAAATATAATGTCAACCTACTCTGCCTGTTAATATTGGCAGCGACCACCTATTGTGCCTGTAAATCACATGCAAATACGCAGGAGCCTGAAGATGTGGTTACGGCCTGGATCGGAAAAACGATTAGTTTCCCTCCTTCTGCACTTTGCCAGGAGCTGGGAGAAATCGTGCCCTGTAAAAGCAGTGCTGATAAGAAGTATAAGATCCTGGTTTATACTGATTCGATTGGTTGTGTAAGTTGTAATCTGCGTATAGATGAGTGGAAGCGTTTTGAGCGGGAGCTGGATAGTTCTATTGCACAGCATGTTGATTTCCAGTTTTACTTCTTTCCTAAAAAGAATAGTAACCTGGCGGATCTCTTTAAGCGGGAAAACTTTAGAAAGGTGGTACACATTGATCAGGAAGATACTTTGAACAAACTGAATGATTTGCCGAAAGATATGCAATATCAGTGCTTCTTACTGGATCAGAACGATAAAGTATTGCTGGTAGGTAATCCGACACTAAATACCAGCATATGGGACCTTTATGTCAAAACTATCAAAAAATAAAAGGAGGTATTATGTCGTAGCTAACTAACCACAAACATCGCTTTATCTGTTGAAAAGATAGACACAGATCATCCCCATTTATTAATCAAAATCAAATTCTAAAATCATGAAAAAAGGAATCTTCTCTTTAGCATTTGCTGTAATAGCTATTATCTTAATTGCAGCTTTCTCCCTTCGCTCAGAAAAAACAACTGCTTCCGCCAGCGCTACTGCTAACATTCAGGCATTGGCGCCAGTGGATCAAGTACCTGGATATACCGGCCCAAGACCACAGGGTGGACATTGCGAGTCAAGAAACAACCACGCTTGCGGCGACTCAGATTCTCCTGAATTACCAGAAACACCAGAAGTTTCAAAATAATTGTATCTAATACAGAAGAGGATCAGGGAGAGCCTGGTTCTCTTCTTTTATATATCTATCTCAATAAATTGTCCAGGTATGAAAATATTGTTGTCCCTGTTATTTGTTGTGTTACTTGTTATTGGATGTGCCTCGGAAAAAGTAAAAACATCACTTGATATACCTTCAGAGCATATTGCCCTTGCAGCGTTTAATGAGCAGGTAACCGGTGGATTGCCTTCAGCATTCGTTAAGAGGAAAAGATACATAAATCTGGAGATGCACAAAGACCAGAATTATGTAAATATTGTTGACAAGATAATCAATACGCACAGTAGGATCTATGTGCTGGATAAGCGGGGCAAAACACTGGCAGCATTCGATTCTACAGGAAAATACCTGACAAAGATTGATAGCCGTACCAGGGAGTTCTCTAATATAGCTGACTTTGATGTAGATAAATTCGGCTCAGTCTACCTCGTAGATGGCAGAGCTAACCGGGTTCTGCACTATTCTGATGCTTTTAATCTGATGTCGTTTAAAATAGCACCTTTTGATATTGATGTGATTGATTGTCTGCCAGACGGTGGTTTCTTATTTGGATTATCATCCTGGAATGAGCGTGATAATAAACACCATAAGTTAATCAGGACCAACGGTTTTCTGGAAGCGGTCAACACGTTTCTTTATTATGATGATTTCGTTGATCATAACTTCTGGATCACCGGCTACAGGTTTTTGAAAACAGATAAAGAGACCTTTTATAATAAGCCGCTGGACAATGAAGTATATACCTTTTCACCCGCAGGTGATGTAAAGAAGCGGTATACTTTTGATTTCGGTAAAATGAATGTACCACAGGAAGACAAGAAAGAGATAGATACAAAAGTCAGCCGTTACGATAGTTACCGGCTACTTTCCGAATTTACTTTTGTCAACGAACAATATGCGCTGGGCCGCTTGTGGGATAAACGCAAGTTCAGGTTCTTCTATGCAGACCGGAACAAACGGGAGCTATATCTGGAGGATTTATCTGCCACCAATGAATTAAGTCATATTATGGACTTTGATGGTAGGCGGCTACTTACGGTAATCTATCCCGGAGAGTACAATGAAAATGGCTTTAAAGAGCTGTCTGACGATGCAAGGGGGCATCTGAAGGCCGGAGGGCTTGTGTTATGTGAATATGAAATGAATGCTGAATAGCCAGAGTCTGCCAGTTAACTTAGACCTTGGTATACATCATACATCTTTACCGATTGAGGCCGGAATGAGTATAATGTCTTTCCATAAGAAAGGGGGAGTACCGTGATACCCCCCTTAACTAACGCCAGCCTAAACCCGGTGCTACATGCTCCAGGATGGAGGACAGGATATGTACGTTGTAGTCAACTCCTAGTGTATTGGGTATTGTGAGCAGCAGCGTATCCGCTTCCTGGATAGCTTCATCCTGCGCCAGCTCTTTTATCAGCTGATCAGGTTCTCCGGCATAGCTTCTTCCGAAGATGGCACGTTTATCACTTTCAATCATGCCTATTTTGTCGCTTTTATCCATTTGCTGCCCAAAGAACAACCTATCCTGATCGTTCATCAGTGCAAAAATGGATCTACTTACAGACACCCTCGGCGCGCGTTGATGGCCGGCCTTTTTCCATGCGTCCTTATACAGCCTGATTTGTTCTGCTTGCTGGATATGGAATGGTTTGCCACTTTCGTCAAATTTAAGGGTAGAGCTTTGAAGATACATACCATTTTCAGCTGCCCATACAGCGGTTGCGTTGGACGCAGCACCCCACCATATTCTATCTCGTAGCCCCTCGGAGTAAGGTTCTAATCGCAACAGGCCTGGTGGATTAGGAAACATGGGATATGGGTTAGGTTGTGCAAAGCCAACTCCCTTAAGTCTTTCTAAAAACTGCAATGCTTTTTTACGCCCCATATCTGCGTCAGTATCACCTTCTTCCGGCTCGTAACCGAAATAACGCCATCCATCAATGACCTGTTCGGGCGATCCTCTGCTGATTCCTAATTGCAATCGCCCTCCTGATATCAGGTCTGCAGCACCGGCATCTTCCACCATATAAAGGGGATTTTCATAGCGCATGTCAATAACGCCTGTTCCAATCTCTATCTTGCTGGTTTTAGCCCCGATAGCAGAAAGTAAAGGGAATGGCGATGCTAACTGAGCTGCAAAATGATGTACCCGAAAATATGCGCCATCTAACCCGATCTCCTCAGCCGCGACAGCCAGATCAATAGACTGAAGCAGTGTATCGGCCGCTGTACGGGTTTTGTAGGCTGGATGATTAGACCAATGTCCGAATGATAAAAATCCTATTTTCTTCATACGTCTTTTTTCAATGTATAATAGCCAACCTAAAGGTAGGTGTTGCGCCTGACAATTGCATATTAGACGGTAGTCTTCTGTGCAATGTTAAACTAACAGTGTTAAATCCTGTACATAATATCTGAACGCAGCACATACTTTATACCAGACGACAGCAGTGCACCTTCATGCCTTAATGGATGATGGAATATCAAAGCGGATCCAGTTTGCGGACGGATAATTTCCCCTGAAGCAAATATTGTTTCCCCGCCGACATAATCCTCATTCAGATAAATCATAAAAGTATACTGACTCTGTTCGTAAGGATCTCTCTTGAAAGAGCCATCTTTGTGCATTTTAAAGCGTTGTCCGGCACTGTATTTATAGAAGCGGAACAGTTCATTCAGCCCACAAGCATATTCCCCGGATTTGCCTTCAGGAGCAAATGTCTTCAGGCGCTCCCATATCAAGGCAGCATACATCTCATCCTTGAATAATACTCTCTCGTTGTTTCTTACGCTTTTAAGTAGACGTTGCTGGCCGCCTCCGACGTCAACTGTGGCTTCTTCATAACCTATTGCTTCGCTTTTGCTGATCAGGCCTGCGCATTCATCGGGGGATAGGAAATTACTGATAGTAAGTATGTCCTGGGTATAAACGATCTTTTCCATAATCAGTTGGATTAGGTATAACTTATCATTACAAATATAAGGTGTATATGCAGTTTGCTGGATAACTTACTAAGTCATTATTGCTTAAATTTATAAACACCATTGAATATAAACTTTAGTATAGCATGAAGAAGATCACGGAATCATTAACTGAGTTTTATAAACATAAATTTAATGGCCTGGCTGAAGAACTCCAGACGAAATTCGGGCATTTCAATGTCTTCCGTATTGAGGAATGGGTGAATGCCGGTTCACATTATCCGGCTTATATCAGGAGAGATTTCTACAAGATTATGTTATTCAGTGGTACCAATGTCTTTCATTACGGAGATAAAAGCATTCCGGTAAGCGGCAATACATTGCTATTTTTTAATCCTAAAACGCCCTATACTTCTGAACCACTTTCTGCAGCTTCCAGGGGGTACTATTGTATATTTGACGACGAGTTTTTTAGGGTCAATCACCGTCTTAATCTGAACGACCTGCCTTTATTCAAGTCATCTTCCAGGCCGGTTTTCTCCTTGACTGATGATCAATCTGCAGCCGTACAGTTAGTTTTTGAAAAGATGCTTCAAGAGGCAAGCTCTGACTACATCTATAAATACGAACTCATTAAAAACTATGTCAGTGAACTGATCTATTCGGCTATAAAGCTTCAACCTTCCGTGCAGGAGCTTTCAAGTCATAATGCCGGCTCCCGCATCTATGCCGTATTCCTTGAGCTGTTAGAACGCCAGTTTCCTATTACGGCTACTTCGCAGCGCTTTGCATTCCGGTCTCCTAAGATCATTGCTGATAGCCTCGCAGTGCATGTTAATCATCTCAACCGTGCAATAAAAAGCATTTCTGGCCGTACCACTACAGACCACATAACGGAACGACTGATCAGCGAAGCTAAAACATTACTGAATCATACGGATTGGAATATAGGAGAGATCAGTTATGTACTTGGTTTCGAGAATCAGGCGCAGTTTAATGTCTTCTTTAAAAAGCATACCCGTACTAGTCCCACTTCATTCCGAAAGGTTTCTATTTGACAAAGATCTGTTTGATATCGATAAATAAATCATTGCTGTCTGTGATAGCTTTGCATAAAAACAGTATAGTCATGGAAAGGAATATTGCAAAGGAAACATCAAACAAAGAAATTGTGAAAAGCGCCCTGGCCGAAGCCGCACAGGACTTTACTTTATTTTTCAACAATCTGTTTGTAGAGGACGTAGTCTGGACGATTGCTGGCCACGGACCCGTTGCTGGTACTTATCATGGAATGAGCCATTTGTTCAAAGATGCGGAAGAAGCGCTGTTTCAGCGACTGGCCCAACCCCTGGTTGTTGAAACTGTAGGTGTCTGGTCTGACGGTGATGAGGTATTTGCAAGGATCAAAAGTGCAAGTGTGGCTATTGACGGTCAACCTTACAGAAATGAATACATGTACATTATGACAATCAAAGATGGCAAAGTTATATCAGGCATAGAATGGCTCGACCTTGATGCTTATTATAATATCGTCAATCGCATAACGCTTTAGACATGCTTTAATCTGTAAGAGCGCCTTATGGTTATTAGTCCGGTGGCATTACCCATCACATAAAAAAAGCTTTCAGTATAGCTGAAGGCTCTTTTTATGCGTAGCATAGAAGTACTTTCAGCCTGTCAGAGATGTATCACTTATCCCATGCTAACTATTCATACTGCCAATCATTGTCGTAATTGACACCTGCTTTGGTTGTCAGATAAAACATTGACTACAATAAAAAAGCCCACGCCAGGCGTGAGCTTTTTATTTATTTAGCGGGCTGCAAGGGACAACTTTCGAACCGGTTTGATCGGGATCTATTTCAAATTCTGACTTTCATTAATTTTATTAAACTGCACGTTTCTAACTCTCGGTGTAGTAAAACTTAATCCTATTAGTGTCCTCTTTTTTCGCAAAAAAGCTACCTTAACTTTTGAATCCGCAATTAAAAACTCATCCGCGCTAATAGGGACCAAAACATACTTATCTTTTGAGTAACGGGTAATGATAAGCTTTCCTTCGCTGAGAGATATTTCTAATGCTGCTTCTACTTGTTGTGAATAGTATTTACCAGTGTATTCGTTCAGCTCCTTAGCCGGTATTATTGGACTATCTTTTTTTACAGGTGTAGGTGAGGGAGTCGGTTCTGGATTAAAGTTTTCCTTGCCGGTACCGGGTGCTTTTTTCACCAGTAAGTCCCGAAGCTCAGCTGTCCCGTCTCCTTTTTCGTCGAACTCGGATGTATTTGAAAGCCAGGCAATCGAAAGCTTCGACAAAGGGTAATATTCGAGCAAGGCCCGGTATGCGGCAGTTGCACCATCATGACTGAACAACTCTTGACCGTTATAAGTCAAAATCCGTAAGCCTGCTGAATAATTGTTCTTTATGCCACTATTTAAAGGTACCGTTTCCAGCTGGCGAGATAGCAAAGAAGGCCCGCCAGGTTTGCCAGAAAAACAATAAACATTCCATTTCAATAAATCTTCCGCTGTTGTTAACAGACCTCCGTTACCATACACATTTTCATTGGGCATATCCGTGAAATAGCCTTTCTCGTTCTTTGAATATGCTATGGCCCTCCAGGGAACTATTGCCCTGACGTCCGTTCTCCAGCTTGAGTGAGTCATTCCGGCAGGAGAAAAAATATATTTTTTAGTGAACGCTGCCAAGCTTTCTCCGCTTACCCTCTCTACGATCATAGCCAGCAGCACATAATTTGAATTACTGTACATGAACTCTTCACCTGGGTTATGGTTCAGATCAGGCTGACGGGCCACGATGTTTAGTACATCTGGATTCGAATAGACCTTAGTTCCTCGGGGCCAATCCGAAAGCGCCACCAAACTACCCCAGTCTTTAAGTCCGCTGGTATGGTGGAGCATTTGGCTTAAACTTATTGGCACACCATAATCGGGTAATTCCGGCAGATAACGGTGCACCTCATCAGAAAGTTTTAGCATTCCCTGCTGCTCGAGCAGTAAAACTGCGGCCGCGGTAAACTGCTTTGATACCGAACCCGCCTCAATCACAGATTCCTTGCTCATCACTACCTGACGCTCTAAATCCGCCATTCCCCACGCTTGTGAGAAAAGGATTTTTCCATCCCGGCTTACTGCCAGCTGACCACCCGGGCTTGGGGACTGGTATCGACTGAATATTCTTTCAATAATTTTAACTGTATCAGCAAGGCTTTGCCCATGCAGGTGAACCGCAGATATTACCAGCCAGAGTAAAAGTAAAATTCTTCTAAGTACCACGCGCAAAAAGGGGGATTTATTAACACGTTTTATGACTGGTCAATTATACAAAATCTTCTGCTGTTGAACAGCCTTAAAGTTTATTTTTATCACACGCGTGTTACAAATGTCATTAACAAAGTGTAACTAAATCGGGTGGACTGACATGAAGTAATTGAAGTTTGTTCGCTAATTATGAACAACAACCTCATGAACTTTCTCCAATTGGATTAATTCTTTGTGCAGATAAGAATGATGAATTAGTTGAACTGTCAGAACTTGATTCGGCGGGTATACATGTTGCACAATATCTTCTTGAATTGCCATCAAAAGAATTACTGAAACAAAAGTTACACATGGCAATACAGTTAGCACAACAGAGAATAAGGGAAATAAATGCTTAGATGGCTAATTACATATCTTAAAGCAACTGATTTCGAATGCTGATGTTGTTGACAACAAATATCTTAGATATTCATCAAAATAGATTTAAATAGTAAGACCCGCTCATAGAGCGGGTCTTACTATTCTGCGGGCTACCGGGGACAAGTTTCGAACCGATTTGTAGAGGATTTGTCTGAAATAAATGCATATTTCAGTGAAATTATTTATTGAAACTGTTATTGGAAATGAATTATTCGATGGCTTGTATTCAGAAGATAATGATAGATTGACTAATGCATATAATTAAGCATTTGGTGTAATTCCCGTTTTTTTTACAATGTGTCGAGGTGAAATTAAAATAAAACTGTTTATGTTAATCTAATCGAATAACTACGTATATCTCCGAATGATGTCTATTAATAGACATTATTTCAGTATTTTACTTTTTGAATCCCAAATTAGAAAACCATGGAATCTGTAGTTAATGAACTATATGAAATAATTAAAGATCACCGTAGCGATATAGGATTTATGACCACTGAGCGAATTTATGACTGGATTAAACAATTTGAAAAAGAGGATCAAGAGCTTATATTAAACGAGACCCTACACATAATGAAACAACGATATATATCTAAAGAAAGCGGTATTCAACATATAAAAGGGATAATTAATTATTTGAAGCAAAAAGAACCATTTGAGAATGTGAAGGAACTTATAAGTAATTCATATTTCATAGACAACCAAAGCGAAGGAAAAAGTCAAAAACTTTTACTTAATTTTCTAGATGACGTATTACAAAAAGATTATAACACAAGCTTAAGGGAATGTAATAGTACCAATCCTAAATATGTAATATACCTAGACGACTTCTTATGTACTGGGGAGACAGCCATTAAGGGGTTAGCGGACGAAGAGAGTGGATGGTTTAATGCATTACATAATAATGGCGGAACAAATTTTGAAAATTTCAAAGCTTCAAAGTCCCAACTAGTATTAGCATATTTGGCAGCTCATAACAAATGTATATCTAAATTTACCACAAGGCTTTATAAATGCTTAGGAGAAAAAAATGTAGGATCAATTCTATATGTATGGAATAATCGTTTTTTAATTGATAATGATGGCACTGAAGGGGAGCTCAATTTTCTTTATCCCACCGCAGATATTATAGATGAAGAAATCCTAGCATGTCAAAAGGAAATAGAAGATAAAATTCACGATAGAGGATATAAAAAAACAGAAAATATTCAGTATAGAAAACCAGATAATCCGGCTGAAGAAAAGTTTTTTTCTAATTCTGAAAATAGAAATCGGTATGAATTAATTATTCTAAAAAAGTGCATAGAACTATATAATAAAATACCTAAAGAAAATAAAAGAGCTCGTCCGCTAGGATATGGCCAATATACAGACATGAGTTTAGGATTTGGTACACTAATCTTCAGTTGGCGCAATGTTCCGTTTAACACTCCTTTATGTTTTTGGTATAATGCCCATGGATTTTCTCCGTTATTCCTTAGAGAACATACTTAAATTGGAATAACTTAATGCAATAAACAAAGTCATGAAGTATAACATAAAGGATTCAGAATTAAGATCATACAATAAAGATGATAGTTGCATCTTTAAGAAAAATAATGATGCCTATGGAGCATTATCAAATATGTCAACAAAGTTTCCCCTAATTGTAAATAACATAAAAATTAAAACTTCAGAAGCCCTTTATCAAGCTTGCAAATTTCCACATAATACAGAATTACAAAGGGAAATAATTCAAGAAAAAAGCCCGATGAAAGTGAAAATGCTAAGTAAGGCACATAAACTTCAATGTAGATCTGATTGGGATTCTGTAAGGCTTAAGATAATGAGATGGTGTATTCAATTAAAACTAATTCAAAATTTTGTTACGTTTGGAGAAGAACTCCATCTTACAGGAACAAAAGCAATAGTTGAAAATTCTTCGAATGATAATTTCTGGGGGGCGATTCCTGATAAAAATGAAATGATTTTTACAGGACAGAATGCTTTAGGAAGGCTTTTGATGGAACTTCGTCAAAAATTATACAGTCGTAATTGGATTGAACTATTTGTGTTGGCTCCGCCAGAAATTGACAATTTCGTCATCTATAAAGAACCTATTTGCATTATTGATGAGAGATTAACATTAATCCATTCATTACTTAATTATTGGGAAATTCTTGATAAGAATTATGGATCAAAAGAACTCACGCCCAAATGGAAAGGTTTTCCTCGTGATCTGAAAGCCAACATTTTAGGGGAAAATATATTTGATATTCATCATACACTTTTTCGTAATACGGATGAATAATAAATAATTATTAGCTAAAGAAGTCACTCCTTATTGCTTTGTATAGTCAGGAGTTACATTGTAAAGTTTATAGTTTACAATATATTATAGTCTCGGAATTGTGGTTGTTGATTGTCCATGGTACTATATTCAAAGTTAAAAAATATCAGCAGCATATCACAGCCGCCGTACCCAGCAGGCATCGTTTCGTTCGGCTCCGCTCCGCCTCACCTCACTTCAGCATGATATCGGTATTCCTTAATAGTTAATATAACTACGGATTGAACCATAACCCCATTCTTAGATATACTTATTAGCCTAGATAGTTAGGGAGTTCAGCTATCCAACCGACAACAATCTGTGTTATTTCTTCTCCCTTGGGCTGCTTATCGTCAAAGAGGTCTTTTTTAAACCAACAGTCTGTTTCACGATCATAATGGGAGACATAATTAAAAACATATTCGCCATGTTCAAATGGTTTCCTAATACTTACAACGTAGTTTCCTGATTCTTCTGGTTTTTGTCCAGGGTATGGCATCCAATTCACGATAGTTCGATTTGTGTTGTATATTGTCTATGTGTACGAATTACTAATAAAAATGCATTAAACAATAATGTTTTGTGTCTAATTTAAATTAGGTGAAAACATGTAAGTCAAGAATTAAAGAAAATAGTATAAATACAAAGAAAATATTAATTCTCTTTTTTCTTTACCATTTTCCAGTAGTCTTCATTTATTTCAATCGAAGAGTTTTTATTGTTTAGTTTGCTTGCACCTGAAAGCTTTAATCTCTCTTCCAGAGAAAGAGAAAGAAATGGAAAAGAATTAAGTTCTCTTGTAGTATGTTTTTTATGTGATTTTTTTTTACTCATAAGACGTTAATAATCTATCGATTATGCTTTCGGCGTCCGTGATTGTGAGATTGCTCTTACATCCTTCTTGAATCTTCTGCGTATTTCCTGACGCAACAATGGTTTTCATGGAGATTAGTTCATACTGTGAATTTGCTAATTTTTTTAGACTTATACTAATTTTTCTTTGTCCATCATCTTTATTCCAATTAAAACTATCTTGCGATTCCGAGTAATTCCAGTCTAGTAATTCATTTATCTCGCTTAGTTCATTTGTCAATTCCAAAACTGTTTGATGACGATCTTCAGGTTTAAGAGATAAGGCTTTTTTGATAATTTTTCTTAACTTCTTTGGAATATGTATTTTAAAAGATGAACGATCAGGAAATTTACCATTTGTTATTGCAAATTTCTTGTCGTCTCTGTCGGGAAATAGAGCTAGTTGATCATAAAAATGTTTGTTACCATTACAAAGACGATACAAGGTTAAGCCAGCTGAATATATATCATATAACATACTATGTTTGGACGTCTTAAAGTATTCAGGAGGTAAATGCTTATAATAAGCTTGATCCAATTCTGACAATCCAAAAATATCCATAGCTTTGGCTAGTCCAAAATCGGATACTAAAGCAGTATTGTTATCAGATATTAAAATATTGTCAGGTTTAATATCAAAATGAATTAATTTCTTGGAATGTATATTGTTTAAACCTGAGAGGAATTGAATACTATAACGCAGAATTTCCCTAACTGTTAAAAATCTACTATCGATTAAATCTTTTAGAGAGCCCTTTGAGTAATATGGCATCCCTAAATATATATAATCGTTGTCCATTGAGGCAAACTTTATTGGTACTACATGTTGATGTTCTGATTCGTTTAATATTCTCGCTTCGACAAAAAATTCGTTTGGATTAGGGATTTTGCTTTTTGCCACTCTTTTTACCGCTATTATGCAATTGAGCTGAATATCTGTTGCCTTAAAGACCTCGGAATTTTTTCCATTTTTCCCAATTTCGCATATAGGGGAGAATCCCAAACTTGTGGATGTAACTGTTGTGGTCATTGTTATATGTTTAGACTTGCTATCGATACTAAGATTGCTTCTCGTTGATTTGGCTTAAATGAATCCAGTTCAATATTTCGGTAAGATGCTTTTTTATCATTTACCAATTTTTTAAATTGAACTTTTTCTATTTGAAGCTTAGGAAACATGGTACTAATTTCCGCGGCAAGATATTTTTCAATTGTGGAGCTGCTTAAAAGTTCTTGAAGAACTGCTTCAAATGAAATTCTCTCAATGTTTACGTTTGATGAGGAGCTTTCGATCGTTCTTATCCCAGCTCTGATAATATGGAACTCTAGAATAAGATCTTTTACGGTAGTTCTAAGGAAATTTAGTTTTTCAGGAAATATTAGTGAAAGAGGCAATTTAATGTGCTCAACCGCCAATAATTGTAATCCGTTGTCTTGTAAACATGTGATAGCGTAAGTAATTTCTGTCGGTGTAGCTCTAAAGCCTATTGCGTTCATGTGATGCCATTTTTATGAAATTTATAATGTTGATATCAAAGTAAAATTAGTCTGTTGGTTTATTTGGATGCAAATTCAAGTAATTGTCTTATTTAAGGATCAGGACTTCGTCTTCCGTGAACCATTGATATTGGATGACGTTTCTTTTCAAGTTTTCAGGTAGGTTTGTATAAGCCACAATAGCGAGACTATCGCATGCCCTACTGCATGCAACATAAAACAATCTTTTCGTTCTATCTACCGCAGTATCTTTACCTTCTTCCTCATTTTTTTTATCTGTGGAAGTGGGATCTTTTGTTCCAAATAATTTGTCGTAGGAGAAGATGAAACCGCGAGCCTCTTCATCGTCTATAACAACCATCACTCTTGGGAACTCTAAGCCCTTGACGCCTTGATGTGTGCCGAATTTTGAATCTTCAGCAAGGTATTGGCTATATTTAACTACCTGACTATATGGGCAAGTAAGGGCTTGTTGCCAAGCAAGGAGTGTATCAGTTGAAGACTGTTCTTCCTCTTCATTGGAATCATTTATATCAATGGCTCCAATTTTTTCTCGGTATTTATGTTTCTCAACAAGCGGATATATTACTTCAGGAATGGGAAAAAGGTTTGACGCATAAATGTTTTCTAAAATGGATATTAAAGTTGGATCATTTTCGTCATTCCAAAGAGTAAGAAGACTTATGATTGCTTCATTGGCTTTTAGAAGATTCTTTTCTTGTTCTTTTATTTTTACTAGCTCCTCTCGGGCAAGCAACTTAGAATATTCTTTTACAATACGCATTTGTGCAAAGCGATCTGACTGGTCAAATGCATTTTTTAGTGGTATAATGATTTTAATGAAAAAATTAGCGGGGGCAAGTGATCCATCTAAAAGGCCGGTACTCGTTTTATCATTATGATATAGTGGTTCAAAGAAATCAAAGAAACCTAATCGTTGTGCAGCCATGTGATGTTCAAGAATTAATGTTTTCACTCCACTTGAGCTTAAATCCCAAAGTTCATCATTGGTTATACGGATCATTTCTCTTGATGCGTTATTTTCTGCTTGAATTTTAGATATACCGCGATCAACAATAAAAAGGCGAACTACCCCCTCTGACTTTTCTGTACGTGGATATTGCTCTTTTTTATCTACTGATTTACGTATGTCGTTTACAAGCGCAATTATTCTTTTACTGGATCGGTGGTTCATTTTCTTTTCAGGTAGGACCCAATCATTTGGTAACTGGTTACCAAGATTTTCTTTTCCATCCATATAGATTCTTTGCATTGTGTCTCCGAATAGTCCCAATGTAAATCTATTCTTGTTTGCTTCCTGTAACTGGAAAAGAGCTTCAATAAGTTCTTTTTTAGTATCTTGGCTCTCATCAACAAGAATGATTGGGAAACGGCTGATTGTTATATCCTGCATGAGCGCCTTATTTTGTATAAGATGTGCAGTAATGCTTATGACTTCACTATGATTCAATGATTCTTTAGATGTATTGTCCCCATTTGGATTATATGTGAAGCTAGAGATGTTGGGGAGGTATAAGAGTCTTCTTTTTTTTGACTCAATCTGTTTTGCTCTTAAGATTGATGTCTTATTATTGGGATTGCGACTACGAGCTTGTTCAGCTTCTAGTTTGACTATGTCATTCTGTAGGTTCTGTTCTAACCATTCTTTAATATCCTTTGTAAAGTTTTGTATAAGTTGCCAGCTAAAACTGTGTATTGTAGACACCCAAAATATAGGATTGGCTTTGAGACGATGTATGATTTCCTCCGATGCGGCATTTGTATAAGTAATAACGGCTACTTTACGCCTAGTTAATCTTAGGCTTTGTCCAAATTCCTTTTCAAAAATTTCAAGTACATTAACTAAGGATCGAGTTTTACCAGAACCTGCGCCTGCAAATAAAAAAAAACTTTTAGGGGATTGGAGATCAAGGCATCGAAAAATCTGTTCATCAACTAGGCTGTCTATATCGTTAGTGTACATTTGTAAATTATTTAGATTTTGTACTTATATTTTTGGGAGTTTCAGCTGGTAAAAGGAGTTTTTCTAACCATGATAAACCTTCCTCAATGTAAGTTGGTGTTTTTAATGTCTTAGGATGTTCAAAGAAAAAAAGCTCTAATGCGAATTCTGCCTTTTTTGCATTTTTTTGAGTGATAGCTTCATATAGTAGTTTAGCCGATGTTTTTGTATCTTCTTGCTGGGCTGCTTCGACCATCTTATTCAATAATCCAGATGATTTGTGTAACTCTTTAAATAAATTCCTATTAGTCATTACTAAGGAATCCTCAAATGTATATGGATAGACCTCT
Source organism: Chitinophaga rhizophila (assembly GCF_019492185.1). GTDB lineage: Bacteria > Bacteroidota > Bacteroidia > Chitinophagales > Chitinophagaceae > Chitinophaga > Chitinophaga rhizophila. The sequence continues at coordinate 941,526 of NZ_JAICCF010000002.1, read as the reverse complement.
TCAGTAGAGTTTTCCCGTTTTGTAGATATAGTTGTCTGATAAGCAACTCTTATGGGAAGATCTTCAAATTGTTTCTGATCAAAAGAAAGAGTAATTAGTTCATCAAAGTCTTCGATCCCTGGTATCCAATTTTTGATTGTATCATTACCGCTTTTGTAACCTTTTCCTTTTTCTGGTTGACATTTAGTAGTGCCATTAACAGTATCTAAGTCTGTGATAATTAAGGTTATCAAACCAAGTTTTTCAATTAATGGTCTGAGACGATGTGCATGGCTACCACCGATCTCTAGTATAGATAGATAGCAGTTATAGAGTAAAGTATGATTTTTTATAAAATATGGGATGAGCATGCGTTCTGCTGGTCCTTCGACCAGAATCACAGCATCTGCAAAGAACAGGTCACAATGGGTAGTCTTCAGATATCGTATTGTAAATCGTGTAGTTTCATCATCGGTTCCAAATGTCTCAGATAGATTTATTACAGTAGAAGTAGTCATTTCAATGGCGCTACTACGTTGGCGCTTAAAATATCTCAATGATGAAAAATCGGTTTCATGAGCGATGTGATTGGAATGTGTGCTTATAATGAGTTGAGTTTCGAATTTGGAATCCTTGCCTAAATTTATATGTGTTCTGAGAACTTCATACGCTTTTCTAATAAAGACTTGTTGCACTTGCGCGTGCAAGTGTGCCTCCGGTTCTTCTATGAGAACTAAGTGTAAAGGTTCAAAGTAGTATGTATCAGAATCTGATAGACCTATTTTCGCGATTTTTCCAACTTGCATCCACTCATCACGGAAACGTATAAGTTTGAAAATTATGGATATTAAGTTTTGATAGCCCAGACCATTATATCTTTCTGGCAGAGATAAGTTGTCTCCAAGTGAATACAAGACTGCCGATTCATGATTAAGTCCATCTAAACTGCTGAATTTAGTTGAGAGAGTTATTTTTGGATTTCCAAACCCTGGATAATTAAGCATTGCTAATTCACTCAAGGGTGCCTGGAAATTTGTATTTACGTTTTCGTCGAAAATTCTTTTTGTCTCGTTAATAGCATTCAGTGCTTTAACATCATTTTCTGTTGGGCTGATTGTGGGGTTTAGGTGTCGATCGTAGTAGCTTCGCAATTGATTAGAGAGATTTTTAAACCCAGATATTGATTCTCCTTCTGTATTAATATCAGAAAATCCCCTTTGAGCATTAATAATGTCTACCTTTATAAGTCCTGCGAGAGGATCACCTTTCAACTCTTCGATAGATGAAGGTAATTCTTGGAAACTGGCATATTGATCGGGATCTAATAGATAAGTCTTAAGTTTGAAATAGCTATTAAGATTTCCTTTTTCGTCTAAGAATGCCCATAAACTTTTAGGCCAAATTTTAAATTTGTCGTCTTGTATCGGTGGATTCTCTAGTCGCCTAGCAGCATTAAATCCTTCAGTAAAGTCTCTACATAACTTCTCAATATTATCTGGTTCAAAACGTATACGAATACCTAAAAGACCAGTTTTCCAATCTAAAGTAGGGATTAGGTGATGAATATAATGTAGTTCATATGATTTTATATTTAACCAAATATCAAGTGATGGAACACTATCTTTCCATGGCGAAAAAGATAGATCGATCTCTTTTTCTGTTTGCCGAATCCAGCTTTCCCCAATTTTGTCAATGTCATGCCAATTGGAAAGGGTAAAATCTCTTGTTGAAAACCCTTTTCTTAATTTTAAGAACAGTATTAATGCGTCCATCGCGGATGTTTTCCCGCTATTGTTAGCTCCAACAAATAAAGTTTGATTCGTTGCTATGTCTATCCGGCAATCCTTTAGCTTTCTAAAATTGCGGATATGTACAGAACTGATGTTCATTGAGGTGGGATTGTTAGTTAGATAAGGTGATTGTGAAAATACAAGCGGCTTAATATTGCTACATGACAGATTATATGATCTATTTGTCTTTCATTTTTCAAACATTCATTTAAACTAGATGGTGTAGTATTAATGTATCATACTTGTTTTGAGAACTTAAGATAAAGGTTGAAACACTGAAATATCTATGGAACTAATGCCAACAATAGTTATTACTTATCCACTAATTGGGGCCAATATTAGTTCAAGATTTTAATATTTACTTGTTTGGATGAGTCGGGCTATCTCAGAATAAATCTTTGGCTAATTACTCACAAGTAGTTCGCAAACCTTCACATCCAAAATTTCAGCAATTTTAAATAACGTTTCAACAGTCGGCTGATTCCTATTCGTACACCATTTAGAGACTGCAGTAGAGCTGACCTCTAACTGTTCTGCTAACCAAATATTGGTCTTTTCTTTTTCTAATAGCACAATTTTGATTCTATTATATTTTTTCTTGGAACCAGTCATTCTGCAACTAACGAAAAAAGATACAAAGTGCTAACATTCAGTATTATAACAGTAACTTAAAGTTTAATTAGTGATTTTAAGTTATTTTATTTGACTTGTGATGCGTTAAAATGATTTAAAGAGATGCTCATATATAGCTCATAGAGATTCTAAAATATTAATTTCAAAGCGTATTTGCTTTATCTCGCTCCTGAAAACTACGACCTTTTGGAGATGGCGGGAAATAAGGTAGATCGCTCACGTTTTCCTTATTATATTTAAGGTCAAGACGTGGGCGTCCTTATTCGCCATCGGGGTGTCGTAGCCCTTCAGGAACGATAGGGACTAACCCACGTCTTTTTTTATTCTCCTGGTTAGTTCTCAAAGCAGTCCTTTTATTTTTCCACTATTACTTACTGCTATGAAATACGAGAGTAACCAGCTCATTTCTTTATCTGAAGAGAAACTCTTCCTCACACTGAGGAAAATCGCCCAGTACTTAATGCAGATGCTTTATTTATATGCATTTGATATCAGCGAATTGGAATTAACAGAATCGGTTACCCAAAGAACCTCCCATATCATAAGTTTACTTCTAGGGAGTGATCAGGACATCTCTCCATAGAATATGAGCCTTATTAAGACTATAACATTAATAGTCCATCATTCATGATGAACTATGTCTTATGATAGGATGATTCATTATCATCTTGCAATTAACTCTGTTATAAACCACTCAACAAATGAAACACGTTGCTTTCTCAAGCACAGCATTTGCGACTCAAAATCTCAATGTAATGGAGACCGCTGATCCTTATTCTGTGATTTATGAGTTATTTGATTTCGCGGAGCTTTCGCGTATCCGCGAATACCACTGGGAGTATTTAAAGTCAACTGTAACTGGTAGTTTCAATAAGGAGCTTAGTAGGCGGGAACGAAGTATGCTTGTCTTTTATCATGAGAAGCTTGGAAAACTAGTAGAAGCTACTCATATTATTAACGAGCAATATAAGATTCTCAGGCGATTTCGGTTAGGATACCATGATTTACAAGATATTTTGACTAATCCTGTCAAATCGGTAAATGAGAAGATAATTGATCTGATAATAATGATAGTCAGGCCAGAAAGAATTTACAAAGTAGATGGTCGCACGAACGATCCTGAAGACCTTCGTGCAGTCCGTAGCTATCTAGTTGTTTTAGCATCAGATAAGATGTTCTGTGATAAGTGGAAGATATTTATCGAATCGGCATGTGTGGGATTAGGTTCAGTCCTTGTGTCATTTATAGAAAACTCGGAATTAATCAAAATACTAAGCTTAGGACATAGCTTCTATTCCCAATTTTGTGTTCCGGAAAACTGTCTCTACGAATGTGATGCCCGACCTGAGAATACATCTACTCCGGAAAATGCTGTTAGTATCCATGAGACACCGATACTTAAAGTTCACTTATTGTAGTCGTCCTTTTTACATTGTTAAAATAGCCTTGTATGTTAATAGTCGATATTTCAAATCTACCTCCGCATCAAGCAAGTCAAAATACGTTGCACACATTCATGGGAATGCTTGCTCATGAAATGAAAACTTCAATATCTGGTATCTGTATGGCAACCAATATGCTTTTGCAAGACAAGTTAGGAGCCAGGGACAACAAGTTTTACTTGTCCAGTATTAATGCGATGGGCCTTGATGTATTGCACATTTTAAATAACATGATGTCATCTTCGATGGTCAACGCGGGAAAGTTGGAGATTAAACCGATTCTTTCGCCTATCCATATTAAAAAATGGCTCAAGTCCTACATTGATCAGCATAATAGGCTTGTCAAGTCTAAGTTAATAAGCATTAAGCTGACTTTCAATCGTAAGGTTCCTGAGTACTTAACAACAGACCCTATAAAGCTCGCACAAATATTGAAAAACCTTCTAGACAACGCTTTTCAATATTCTCCGGTGGGCGGCAGAATATCTGTTTTTGTAGGTTGTGTCGGGGAATCCGGTATGTTTTTCATGGTTACAGATCAAGGAACAGGCATATCTCCTGATAAAATTCACTTATTGTTTGAACCATTCCAGTCTTTTAATAACGGATTTACCGGTACTGGACTCGGATTGTACATAAGTAAATTATACGCACAAGCACTGGGTGGTGATCTTACGCTTGCAAGTAGCGATAACAATGGCACCTCATTTTTTCTGCGAATAGTTAATCAATCCAATAAATAAAAAAGGACATCCCCATTTTAAAACATCAATTCCCCTGATATGCTAACAGAATTCCAGCATCTATCAAAACCGCAAGTAGCTCAATTAGTAGCGCTTATTCAGAAGATAGTAAAAGCTGTTCATCCTAACAAGATAATTTGTTATGGAGCAGGTATGAATACTACTTCTCAGTGGAATAGTTTTATGAAGGACAACAAATGCATGACTAAAGAAAGACCAGCTTATGATTTGTTAATCATAACCAATAATGATGAGAAACAATTAGATCATGAGATTATTGAAAGTGCGGAAATACAAGCTACAAAAGTAGGCTGTGATGTGACATCCCTTGTGCAGTCATTAAATCAGGCGAATAGGGCACTAGAAAATGGTAACCGTTTCATTTCTACAGTATATCGTAATGGAGTACTCTTGTATGATTCGGATAAGTTGCCATTAGCAGCGCCACCTGCGGAACCTGAGATAAATGTTCTAATTGATACCATTACTAATGACTGGAGAAAAGGCTTTGAGTTGGCTCAATGCTTTTTTAAAAAGGCAATTTATTGTTATGAGAACGCATGGTATGAGCAGACTACATTTGATCTACACCAGGCAACGCAGCATGCTTGTATGTGTATGCTTAGGATGTATTCTGGTTATCGTTCCAATACACATAATCTATCCCGTCTTTTATCCTTGATTAAAAACTTCTCGCCTGCACCAAGCGATATTTTTCCTTGTACAACAAAGGAAGAGATAGGTATTTACAATACTCTTAATAAGGCGTATTCCGATGCGCGTTACAATGAGAATTATCAGGTGACAGCTGAGAAAGCCCAGTTATTAATTGGCAGGGTAAGGGCTCTTTTATCCATCGCACAACAATTATATCAGGAAAGATTGCTCTGTCTAAAATCAGATTTGGCCATCCAGCTACCAGTAAGCGATCTTAATGTAGCCGTCTAATGCAATCCGAAGGAGCCGCCATTCTAATTCGAATGTCTACAAATAAGAAATGATGTTATTTTAACACGTTTTTAAATGCAGTTAAATGGCGATCGATAATCCTTGATTAGTCTTCAACTACTTTTTAATGGATGTCGACTTTCCGGCAACTAGTTTTGAATAGGTTAGTTACAGCATTTTTTATTCTCATTGGATCTCTTTTAATAGAAAACCGTACATAAATCAGCTCTTTTTTTCCCTTTTGTGACAATTCGAACAAAACCGCGAAAGTGACCTTTTATGTTGATGTAGGTTTGTGACATGTTACCGTGCTTTTAAGTTGGAAGATATCGTAGGCATGTAACAATAACTATTAACTCTCAAAAATATACACATGGTTACAATCATGAAAAAGGCCATTAAGGTTCCTAGCGAAATTATGTTAGAAGTTGGTGGCATTGTCTGCGAACATCAGTTAACTAATGAAATTGTAGATGTTGATGAAGAAGATGAAATCATCACCCTTGAAATTCATTACTCAAAAAAGGATCGTGCGGTCATCCATGAAATCGAAGATTTGATCACCGATAATGGAAGATTATATGAGGATGAAGATGAGGACGATGAAGTAGAGTAGTTCAGTTTAAAGTTTCTCATTGGGAGTATAGCGCCTAGTTGCTATACTCCCAATGCAATTATGAGGATTGCTCATATTTCAAGACCGATGTTATGAACAAGAGAAATGAACTCAAAGTAATGCCAGCTCATATAATTACTGAAGAATTGAATGATCAGATATCAAACGTAGTTCCTGATAAAGAAGACTTCCTAATTCGGGAGTCAATTCGAATTCTTGCAAGAATATTATTATCTGCTCAGATGTCCGAAATGAATAGAGTTAAAGTTGTTAATCTTTCCCTACCACCTAAAAATGAAGCTGCATGAGTAATTTAAATGCTTTTTCTCAATTTGGCAATTATTCAAAAACAAAGGCTCCTAAAGTCTCCCATCAAGCTGCCATTGTTTATACGCGTGTTTCCAGCAAGGAGCAAGCAGACCATAATTTGAGTTTAGATGTCCAACGTAAAGCTATCGAAGATTTTGCCCAACGGAGTGATCTGAATATTATCGGATATTTTGGAGGCACCTATGAAAGTGCTAAGACGGATGGACGTAAGGAATTTACCAGGATGCTCGAGTTCATTAAAAAACATAAGGGCAAAGTAAGCCATGTTCTAGTCTATACCCTGGATCGATTTTCCAGAACAGGAGGTGCAGCCATCAAATTAGCAGAAGAGTTGCGGGAGAAGTATGGTGTAACCGTGTATGCAGTCACTCAACCAGCTGATACCTCTAATCCGAGCGGTGTCCTTCAGCAAAGTATTCATTTTATTTTCAGTCAATACGATAATCAGCTTCGTAAGCAGCGGGCGATAGCTGGTATGAAGGAAAAGTTTGATAAAGGGATTTGGGTTACCAAGCCCCCGCAGGGATATGATATAGTACGGACTAACGGGCAACGGAAGATTGTTGTAAATGAGGTAGGCAAGAAGTTAAGGAAGGCTTTTATCTGGAAGGCAAAAGGGATAAAGAATGAGGAAATTATATCCCGGCTTCGTGCTATGGGCGTCAAGATGTATAAACAGCAGCTAACCAAAATATTTAAGCGACCATTTTATTGTGGCGTAATCAATCATGGGCTGCTGGAAGGAAAGATTGTTGAGGGGAATCATGAAAAGCTGATAAGCAAAGAAATCTTCCTCAAAGTAAATGACATGCATCAAAGTTCAGGAGGATACGGAGTGCCACATAAAAAGGAGCAAGACGAAGTTCCATTGAAGATATTCATTAAATGTGACACCTGCAGCCAGCCATTTACCGGTTATGTGGTCAAGGCTAAGGGGCTTTGGTACTATAAATGCCGCACAGAAGGCTGTAAATGCAATAAGAGCGCTAAACGGATGCACGAGCTGTTTGGGCAGTTATTACACCAGTATCGCGTGGATAATACATTAATAGAGTCATTAAAATCAGCCTTACTGGATGAGTACAATGAGATAAATAAGGAAGGGCTGGAACAACAAGTCTTTTTAAATAATCAGCTAAAGGAGGTAAATACCAAAATTGACAATTTAGAGGAAAGCCGATATGTGCTAAAGGAAATAAGTCAGGAAACGTTTGATAAATTTCATCCCCGTTATATAAAAGAGCAGGAAATTATAGTGAAGCAATTAGCTACATGCACACAAAGTATTTCGAACCCGGAGGAAGCTATTGAACAAGCCCTATTACTTTCTTATAAACTTCCTCTAGTATGGAGTTCTAGCGATACAGGCATGAAAGAGAAACTTCAGAAACTCATATTTCCCGATGGAATCGTATATGACCGCAAAAATGAGTCATTTCGAACTCCAAAAGTCAATACAATTTTTTCACGAATCGCCCACCTGTCGGGCAATTCCCCCGAAAACGAAAAAGGGACAAATCATACTTGTGATGATTTGTCCCTTTTAGCGGAGAAAGAGGGATTCGAACCCCCGGACCTTTAACAGTCAACGGTTTTCAAGACCGCCGCATTCGACCGCTCTGCCATTTCTCCGGGTGCAAAATAAGAGTAGTAGAATCGAATCACCAAATATTTTTCTAAAATGTGTAAATCTTTTTGTTTACTTCTTCCTCACAGGAGCGCATATATGATCACAAATACGAAGCTATTTGCCGGATAGTCTTCATTCCGAACGTAATAGTTGATAAAGTCAACACTACAGCCCTCTGCCGGCTAATCTGCCGCTTTATGAGCTTTGCTGTAAGTACAATTGTAGTGGTGAAGATGCTACCTGGTTGTCTTCGTTGGATGTTTTACCGCCTGTATCGAGGTGGGCTTATATGAAATCTGGCAATTTTAAGATACCGGTAGAGTACGGTCACAGGTCCTGTACTCAACACTCTACCAGAAATATGTAAAAATGATCCGAATTATTTCCATCTTGGAAATAAGAACCAGTAGTTATGAATAGCAATGTACTTCCTACAAAACCTCATTACCAGATATTAGATGGCTTACGCGGAATAGCCGCTATAATCGTCGTATGGTTCCACCTTTGTGAGCCACATGCTACCAGCCACCTTACACAAGTGGTCAATCACGGTTACCTGGCTGTAGATTTTTTCTTTCTTCTTTCAGGATATGTAATCGGGTATGCCTATGATGACAGATGGGATAAAATGACTGTCGGCTCTTTTTTTAAGCGTCGTATTGAACGATTACAGCCGCTGATTATCCTGGGTATGACATTGGGTGCATTAGGCTTTTATTACACTGACTCTGCCATCTGGCCAACGATCCATACTGTGCCCGTCTGGAAAATGCTGCTAGTAATGCTCATTGGCTATACCCTACTGCCAGTTCCTTTATCCATGGATATACGCGGCTGGCAAGAGATGCATCCGTTGAACAGTGTAGCATGGTCCCTGTTTTTTGAATATATAGCCAACATATTGTATGCCCTGGGATTCCGTAAACTGTCTAATAATGCATTAGCTGTTTTGGTAGGATTAGCAGCAGTGGCACTAACCTACTTTGCTGTCACCAATTCAAATGGCGATGTTACCGGCGGTTGGACGCTAACTGTAGAACAGGTTCAGGTCGGGATGACGCGTATGATGTATCCGTTTTTTGCCGGACTATTACTTTCCAGGATTGGTAAAAAGATTCATATCAAAAATGCCTTTCTCTGGTGTTCACTGGCATTAGCCGCTGTACTGTTTATGCCACGTATAGGCGGGGCTGATCATCTGTGGATGAATGGCTTGTATGAATCAATTTGTATCATCGTTATATTTCCGCTGATAGTGCTGACAGGTGCGGGGGGGAATGTGGCCACTGATCAGGAGAATAAGGTGTGTAAATTCCTTGGTGATATCTCATATCCGCTATACATCACGCATTACACACTGGTATATTTCTATGTGGGTTGGGTAAGTGACCATAAAGGAATAACGCTTGCGCAATCATGGCCACATGCATTAACTACATTCTTGGGATCAATGGCCGTTGCCTATGCAAGTCTTAAACTCTATGATGAACCTATCAGGGCCTGGCTACGGAATAGGTCAAAATAAACAGGAAGGAAAGATGGTGGGATTGCTTCAGCTGTTTCAAAACAAATCAAACAATGAACAGTAAAATCTTCTACCACATTTCCTGGATATAAAAAAGCCTTCAGCATTGCTGAAGGCTTTTTTCTTGCGGACCAGACGGGACTCGAACCCGCGACCTCCGCCGTGACAGGGCGGCATTCTAACCAACTGAACTACTGATCCGTTTTCGTTCGTTCGGGGTGCAAATATTGGATAAATATTTTAATTCGACAAATAAAAAGTAAAAATATTTTTAGATCTAGGCTGGTAGCCAATTTCAAGAGAGAAGTTTATTGCCTATTCTGCTGCCTAACGCCTGTTGCGATCCATCATCAGCAACTTTTTACTGCCCTATTTCATTGCCATTGTCAAATATAATCTGTCACTTAATACCCCGATGTCAGGACATTTGTCCCGGTCACTGTACAATTAATACCGACATTTGCCTCCATGAAAAGTATAGCTATTTTCTGTGGATCGAACTTTGGTAACGATCCGATTTACACAGAGGCCACTAAGGAACTTGCTCATTGTATCGTTAAAAATGACCTGCGACTGGTATACGGCGGTGCATCTGTAGGTTTGATGGGCGTAGTGGCTGACCAGGTGCTTGCATTAGGTGGTCAGGTGGTAGGCGTACTGCCTGAAAAACTGCGTGACAGAGAAGTGGGGCACAAAAATCTCACTGAACTACACATCGTTTCCACTATGCATGAACGTAAGGCAATGATGGCAAATTTATCCGATTACTTCGTTGCCATACCTGGTGGTATAGGGACCCTTGAAGAGATAATTGAAGTGTTTACATGGGCGCAGCTGGGATTACACGCAAAGCCGTGCGGTATCCTGAATATCAATGGCTTCTATGATAAACTGCATGACCTGCTGTTGTCTATGTGCCAGCAGGGATTCCTGTCTGACCCACAATATAGGTCACTGATTTTTGATAATGATCCCGGCAGATTACTGGATACCCTGATGCGGCAACAGGTTACCTACCATTCCAAATGGGTGAAGTAACCCGGTTGGATTCCCTGCCATTGTCTGAATAAGCTGCTATGCCAGCCTCTGGTGTGGTGCGCTTACCACATCAGAGATGCCATTATAACTTGGTTTAAAATTTGTGACCTGATCCGGTGATATCACGCTCAAAAGAATAAACCATATTTTATATTGTTACATCTCAAAAAGACAAACGGCAAAGGGCCATGTCAACTCCGTTTGTTGCAAATGCTGTTGTTTGCCCTGTTGATATGTCTGTGCAGCCATACGTACGGACAGGTACCTGCGCCTGCAGATACCTTAAAAACTGATTCCACCGCTGCTGAGCGGATACTAGCTGAGAAGGAGGCACAGGAAATGGCCTCACAGTATGATCTGGGAGATCTGGTCAGAAAGATCCTGCGTAGAAAGACAGATCTGTCAGGTAGTACCCGCTCTGGTGTTATTATCATTCCAAACGTAGCCTCTAATCCCAGTATCGGCTCCCAAATCGGGATTAAGGCCGTTGCCGGAAAGAAGTTTGGCCGGGATCCAAATACATTGCTGTCTGTAGGTGCAACATCTGCATCTATCACCACTAAAGGGATTATCTACTTTTACATCAGTCATAATATCTACACTTCCGGTAATAAGTGGAACTTCCAGGGTAGTCTTGTAGCAGCAAAAACAGTTACGCCGGATTATGGTCTGGGAATAGGCAGGCCAACATCACTCAGCGAAACTGAACACATACTCAATAATCCGGATCGCCGACCCCGTGGACTACGTGCACAGTTCTACAACTTCCGGGAAAAAGTCTACAAGGAAGTCAGCAAAAATCTCTTTGTAGGTGGAGGTGTTTCTTTTGATATCCGCCGGAAGATTGATGAACGGGATACAACAAATAGCCCTAGTCCATACAATATCTACAGCGACCGGCATGGCTTTAAAAGGGACCATTACATGGCAAATGGTATATTGCTGAATGTACAATATACTACCCGCGATAACCAGAACAGGGCTTATAACGGCATCTATCTCGACGCCGGATTCAGAGCGAATCAGAAGTGGATGGCAAGTTCCCGCAATGCACTACAGTTTACGACCGACTTCAGAAAATATGTCAGTTTATCCAGCCGTCGTCCGGAACATGTCGTTGCTTTCTGGAATTGGAACTCTTTCCTGCTGGCAGGTAATATACCGTATCTTGAGCTAGCGGGTACTGCTAAGGATCCAGGCTCACGCAGCGGGCGTGGTTATACTGTCGGATACTTTAAAGGTACCCAGTACAGCTATTCTGAAGTAGAATATCGTTTTCCCATCCTTAACAATAACTTCCTTAGTGGGGTAGCGTTCTTTCACCTGCAGACCACCAACGATGAAGCAGGTACAAAAGTATTCCAGGTAATGCAGCCGGGAGGAGGTGCAGGCTTGCGGATATTATTCAATAAAGTTACCCGTACTAATCTTTGTCTTGATTATGCCTTTGGTAAATTTGGTGCCAGAGGTTTCTTTCTCGGCCTCAATGAAGCATTCTGATGAGCTAATGCTTTCATATCCGGTGGCTGATGGTGCTGCCGAAATATGCGCTGATCAGCAGACCTCTAGTTGCTCCTGAACCGTCAGTCAACCTTTAACAGATTAGCCGCACGTAGCAGCTGGATCGTATTTTCTACCACTCCTCTGGTAGTGATGGCATATGCTCCCAGACTAAGCCCCTGCTCATTCCGCAAAGTGGCCAGTTCGCGTTTGTAGTACCGTAGGAAAGGATATAGCAGGTCTTTTTCATTTCTCTTTACCAGTTGGAAAACAATGTCCGGCGCTTTAGTGATAGCGAGTTTGATTAGCCAGTGTGGCCGTAGTGAAAAGTATTTTTTAAAGTCCTTTCTGCTTTTGTTATTCATCGTGACAGCGTTCAGCATGACTTTAATAGTCGCAGCTGTAATATGCTGCTGCGCTACGTCGATATAAAACTTCAGTTGTCCGTCGTCATAAGGATAAATTATGGAAAGCCATTGTGTATCAAGGTTAGCTATTTTCAAAAAGAAAGTCCGATCCAGCCATTCTTCCGTTACATAGAAGGGGGTCCATCCGAGACAAAGCATGCGCAGAAAGGTTTTTATCTGCAGATCGGCTGCCGCCGGTGAGTGCTGTAAACAGCGCACATACATATGATAAGGCTCATCATACCCACGGTCTTGGGCAAACGTTGCCGAATAGTGATGTGCGAATAATGGAAACAGGCGATAGATATACTCATATTGTTTGGAGCTGAGGCGATACCAGGCCGTATCGATGCCGTGGGCCAGATAGAGACAAATAAAATCCAGTGCAGGCATGCCACCATTTCCTACATATGCTTTCTGTTGATTCACTGCTGCATCTGCGATGATAGTGAGCCGGATGATACGGGTAGCTATATCGAGCGTATCTTCGTCGGTGATGTATCTGATGTCTTCGACCAGCATGGCCAGGTTGTAGCGTCCCAGTTCATGGCTGCTCATTGTCCTGCCGGAGGCACCCTGCTGTACCAATATTTCCAGTGATTGAAGGCAGTCGCTCAAATGGGAGGCTGTATAATTCCCATCTATCAGCTCAAATGCCGTTTTAAAGGCCATATCCAGTTCATTGGCTGTATTTTCCTCTAAAAAATCTCTGGTAGCACTCCAGGCAGCTTTTTCTTTTTCCAGTGCTTTTTGTATCGTTAACAATTCCCGTTTTATGTCGAGATAGGTGGCGATGGGGAAATCTTGTTCCATTTGGCTAAAATGTCAGTTGACAGGCTGAATATAGTAGATATTTTGAATTTGATGAGGAAAGAGATACTTATGGATGGGAATTTGGCCTACTTATGTCGGAACGAACAAGCGACGAACTAGCGACGAATAAGCGACGAACAAGAAAGTGTCTGATTATTGCCAAAAAATTGCCATGTGTGGGAGCATAAATTTTTTTCAGGTTGCTGGTGCAGTTATTTTAAGCCTGCGATCAGCCGGGCAGTCCTGAAAACGAAAGAGGGACAAACCATACTGATGATGATTTGTCCCTCTTTGCGGACCAGACGGGACTCGAACCCGCGACCTCCGCCGTGACAGGGCGGCATTCTAACCAACTGAACTACTGATCCTTCCCTTGTTTTCGGGGTGGCAAAGATAGCAACAAAGAAATCAATTTTGCAAATCTTTTTTAAAAAATATTTTAGCGTTTATCTTTACACCGTACTTTAACCAATTTTATACATAAATATGCAATTCCTGGATTTTGAGAAACCTATTGAGGACCTGTATGATCAGTTGGAAAAACTGAAAGAGAATGGAGCAAAGTCAGGTGTAGATGTTACAGCTACCGTAAAGGAGTATGAGCAGAAAATCGCTGATACCCGGGTAGAGCTGTATGGTCACCTTACCAGTTACCAGAAGGTCCTGCTCAGCAGGCATCCCGATAGGCCCTATACACTTGCGTACATTGAAAAGATGTGTACCAATTTCGTGGAGCTGCATGGCGACAGGAACGTGAAAGACGACAAAGCCATGGTCGGCGGTTTCGCTGAACTGGATGGTGAAACGGTCATGTTCATCGGTCAGCAGAAGGGGGTAAATACCAAAATGCGTCAGATCCGCAACTTCGGTATGGCTAACCCGGAAGGTTACAGAAAGGCCCTGCGCCTGATGAAACTGGCAGAAAAGTTCAATAAGCCAATCGTTACACTGATAGATACCCCCGGCGCTTATCCTGGTCTTGAAGCTGAAGAGCGCGGACAGGGTGAAGCCATTGCCCGCAATATTTTCGAGATGGTAAAACTGCGTGTGCCGGTTATCTGTATCATCATCGGAGAAGGAGCTTCGGGTGGTGCACTGGGAATCGGTATCGGCGACAGAATACTGATGCTTGAAAACAGCTGGTATACTGTAATTTCCCCTGAAAACTGTTCTACCATCCTCTGGCGCAGCTGGAACTTCAAAGAGAAAGCTGCTGAAGAACTCAAGCTGACATCTGATCATATGAGTCGCTTTGGTCTGGTAGATGGGGTAATCAAAGAGCCGTTAGGTGGTGCACATGTAAATCCGGACGAAATGGCGGACATCCTCAAGAAGACTATCAAGGATACCCTTGTAGAACTCAGAAAGCTCGACGCCGATACCCGTATCGAACAGCGTATCGATAAGTTTAGCAACATGGGCTTTTTTGAAGAACGCTAAAAATATTTCGTTATAAACCAGTTCAAATTGTCATCTTTGCACCTCTTTAGCAGGATAAAGAGGGCGATTTGAATTTGTTATCTGGAATCTACACTTAATATGGAACAATTGAAAGGCACCGGTGTGGCACTGGTAACGCCCTTTAAAAAAGACGAAAGCATTGACTGGAATGCTTTGGAAAAAGTGATTGATCATGTGATTTCCGGCGGGGTTGACTATGTAGTATCCCTGGGCACTACCGGAGAAACACCTACACTGAGCTCAGAAGAAAAGCTGGACATCATGAAGTTTACCTTTGAAAAGGTAAATAAACGCGTACCGGTTGTAGTAGGTATTGGCGACTATAACACCCGCGATGTTGTCAAGCGACTCGAAACCTGTCCGCTGGATGAAGCAGCTGCTGTACTGAGTGTTGCTCCATACTACAGCAAGCCTAGTCAGGAAGGATTGTTCCAACATTACAAGGCAGTTGCTGCCGCTTCTCCTAAACCAATCATCCTCTATAACGTACCAGGAAGAACCGGTCGTAATATGACGGCGCAAACTACGCTGCGTCTGGCAAAAGAAGTAGCTAATATCGTAGCTATGAAAGAAGCCAGCGGCGATATGGTACAGTGCATGCAGATCATCAAAGACAAACCGAAGGATTTCCTGGTCGTTAGTGGCGATGATGCACTGGCATTCCCTCAGATCGCTACCGGTATGGACGGACTGATCTCTGTAGCTGCCAATTATTTTGCAAAGGATGTTGCTGACATGGTAAGAGCTGCATTGGCCAGCAATAATGCCAAAGCACGCGAACTGCATTACAAGCTGCAGGATTCCTTTGACCTGATGTTTGAAGAGAATAACCCTGCGGGTGTGAAAGCGTTCCTGGCAGAAGGCGGTATTATTGAAAATGTATTCCGTTTGCCAGTGGTACCGGTAAGTGCAGGTCTACAAAGCCGCATTGCTACCTTCAACAAAAATTATAAGTAACCGGAATACCGGTATAAATAATGATCCCCGTTCTGCCTGGCAGGACGGGGATCACTGTTTTATGCCTTTTTAGCCTGTTTAAATGATGTATGTCGCTCCCTCCAGGGCCAGACCGGAATTTGGGAATACCTCGCGGCATTCTGCCTCAAATGGTGTCAGATCTGTATACTTGGATGAGAAGTGACCTACTATTAGCCGGTGGGCATTTGCTTTCAATGCCAGAGTGGCTGCCTGTACGGTTGTACTATGATAACGGTCAGCTGCCCGTTCTGCCAGATTGTGCAAATATGTTGTTTCATGGTATACCAAGTCAGCATCCTGCCCATAAGGGATCAGTTCCTCATCAAAGGCTGTATCTGCAAAATAGACATACTTTTTACCCCTGGGTGGTGGTAGTGTAATCCAGTCATTTTTTACCAGTAGACCGTCTTTGCGCAGATAGTCAGCGCCCTGTTGCAGTTTAGAGAAGTAAGCTGCCGGAATCTCATAGGCCTTTGCCTGGTCCGGGATGATCTTTCTTTTGCGTTTTTGCATCTCGAAAGAAAACCCATAACAGGGTATGCGGTGTTTCACCGGGAAGAAACTGACTGTCAGATCTTTATCCTCCAGTATCACTCCCTGATTTTCTGCCATCAAGGGTACAAACTGCAGTTCAAATTGCAGGATAGTGCCTGAGCATTGTAACTGTAATTGTAGAATGGGTTCCAGCTCCGGTGGAGCAAAAACGGTAAGCGGGTCTTGTCTGCCAAGCAGACTCAGACTGTTTAACAGCCCTATGAGGCCGAAATAATGGTCTCCGTGCAGATGACTGATGAAGATATATCTCAGGCGGCTTCTTCTGATCTTGTAACGTGCAAACTGTAACTGGGTGCCTTCTCCGCAATCCACCAGTATCAGCTGATCATTACATGTAACTATCTGAGCCGTAGGGTGTCTTTCTAACGTGGGTAGAGCTGAATTATTACCTAATATGGTGACTGCAAACATGAACGAAAAAAAATAATTACCAAATTTCCTTATTTATTCCGTTAAATGGAATCTATTTCCACATTACGGAAAAATATGGCATCAATATGTGAGCAGGCAGGGCTTACTCCTCGTCTTGTAACAATTCTCTCTCAAGATCTTCCATCATCACCATGTCAATAGCCTCAGACATAGTAGGAACAACGTTATAGACAGATTCGTCTGCAGCTCTGAGCGTATTTGTTAAAGCGCTGTTAAGGCCAGTAACTGCGCAGGACAGTCCGCTGTCATACTGCTGGTGATATACTGTTAGAATGGCGTTAATCCCTGCATCATCCGCGTTTTCGACTAATGTCATGTCCAGTATAAGGTTACGTCCTTCCAGACCAGGCAATTCTGATACCTCTTTAGTAAACCCGGCTGACAAATTAGCATCCAATTGTTTAATTTGTGGCTGTACAACCAGTATTTTTTCTTTGGTATCAATTTTGAATTCCATAAGCAAGATTTTCTTTTATAAGTTAGTAAATAAGTAATCGGGAATCCTGCCAAATAACAGCCTTCTTTCTTACTTCAACTTGCCTTAATTGTATACTTATACTATTAAAGTGTTAGGGTAAAGGTAAATCAAAATTATTTGCTAATATTGTATAAGCAAGTCCCCGTAAGGGTTTTAATAATTTAATATTCTCACAATGGACCAGAATTTTTCACCGCAAGTAAAGGAGATCATTTCGTTTAGCAGAGAGGAAGCTTTACGCTTGGGGAATGATTTCATCGGCACAGAGCACCTGCTGCTAGGCATAATTCGAGAAGGGGAAGGGACAGCTGTTAAAATTCTGCAGGCCTTAAATGTAGACCTTTATGAACTTCGTAAAGAGGTTGAGTTGGCCGTTAAAGACAAAACAGGAAAAAACATTGCCAATATCAACAGTCTACCGCTTACAAGACAGGCAGAAAAGGTAATACGCGTTACCGTGCTCGAGGCGAAGGCCCTGAAAAGCCCAACCGTAGAAACCGAGCACTTAATGCTTTCAATCCTCAAGAATAAAGAAAACGTTTGTACACAAATCTTACAACAGTTTGACGTGGATTACGACACTTTTAAAAACGAGCTAGGCTTCGTAAAATCTGCTGATCCTAAAGCGGAGTTTGATGATCCTGGAGAGGAGGAATTTGAAGATGAGCGCAAGAGTTTTGCCTCCAAGGCCAAGCAAACTAATACGAAGTCTAAAACCCCCGTGCTGGATAATTTCGGCAGGGATATTACCAAGCTGGCCGAGAGTGGCAGCTTAGACCCTATTGTAGGTCGCGAGCAGGAAATTGAGCGTGTATCGCAGATATTGTCCCGCCGTAAAAAGAATAATCCGATCCTCATCGGGGAACCGGGCGTTGGTAAAACAGCTATCGTAGAAGGCCTCGCGCTGCGTATCGTGCAGCGTAAAGTGTCCCGCGTACTGTTTGATAAACGTGTGGTAAGCCTTGATCTGGCAGCACTGGTAGCTGGTACCAAATACCGCGGACAGTTCGAAGAAAGGATGAAAGCCATCATGAACGAACTTGAAAAGAACCGCGATGTAATACTCTTCATTGATGAAATCCACACCATCGTTGGTGCAGGTGGCGCTTCCGGCTCTCTGGACGCTTCCAACATCTTCAAGCCAGCTCTGGCACGTGGGGAACTTCAGTGCATTGGTGCTTCCACACTGGACGAATACCGTATGTATATTGAGAAAGATGGTGCATTAGACCGTCGTTTCCAAAAAGTAATGGTAGACCCTCCAACCGTGGATGAAACTATTCAGATCCTGAATAACATCAAACCTCGCTACGAAGAGTATCATAATGTAGCTTACTCAGACGATGCTATCGAGGCTTGTGTGAAACTCAGCGACCGCTACATGACAGACCGTCTGTTACCCGACAAGGCTATAGACGTTCTGGATGAAGTAGGTGCAAGAGTCCACCTCAAAAACATCAATGTTCCGCAGAATATCCTCGACCTGGAAAAACAGATCGAAGACATCAAACAGGAAAAGAATAAAGTAGTAAAGAGCCAGCGTTTTGAAGAAGCTGCTGCTTTACGCGATACAGAAAAGAAACTCGGAGAAGATCTGGAGCGTGCGAAGAATGTGTGGGAAGAAGAAGTGAAACACAAACGCTACCCAATCGACGAAGAAGCTATCGCAGAAGTAGTGAGCATGATGACAGGTATCCCTGTTAAACGTATGGTTCAGGCTGAAACTGAGAAACTCCGCCGTATGAGTGAAGACCTCAAAGGCGCTGTAGTTGGTCAGGACGAAGCTATCCTTAAAGTTACAAAAGCTATTCAGCGTAACAGGGTAGGGTTGAAAGATCCTAAGAAACCAATCGGTACCTTCATCTTCCTCGGACCTACCGGGGTTGGTAAAACCGAGCTGGCTAAATCCCTCGCACGTTATATGTTCGACTCAGAAGATAGCCTCATCCGCATCGATATGAGTGAATATATGGAGAAATTCTCCGTAAGCCGTCTGATAGGTGCGCCTCCGGGATACGTTGGTTATGAAGAAGGTGGTCAGCTGACTGAAAAAGTACGCCGTAAACCTTACTCTGTAATCCTCCTGGATGAGATCGAGAAAGCTCACCCTGATATTTACAACATCCTGTTGCAGGTATTGGATGATGGTATCCTGACCGATGGTCTGGGCCGTAAGGTGGATTTCAAGAACACTCTCATCATCATGACGTCTAACATCGGTGTGCGTCAGCTGAAAGATTTCGGTGCAGGCGTTGGTTTTACCACATCTGCAAAGGCAAGCAGCGAAGAAGATAATACTAAATCAGTAATTGAAAAAGCACTGAAACGTACCTTCTCTCCTGAGTTCCTTAACCGTATCGATGATGTTATCATATTCAACTCACTGAGCAAAGAACATATCTATACTATCATAGATATTACTATGCAGAGTGTACTGAAACGCCTGAACAACCTGGGCTTCAGCCTGGAACTGACAGAAGAAGCCAAAGGCTTCCTGGCAGAAAAAGGTTACGATCAGCAGTTCGGTGCCCGTCCGCTGCACAGAGCGATCCAGAAATACCTGGAAGACCCACTGGCAGAAGAGATACTGAATATGAACATCCATAACGGAGATGTATTGATTGCAGATCTCGACAAGGAAAATCAGAAACTGATCTTTACCTTGAAGAACTCTTCAAAAAGTAACAAATCCGAAAAATCAGAGGCATAACAATAAGCCATAGTTGATAGAAATTGTTTCGATAAGATCCCGGACGAAAGTCCGGGATTTTTTTTGCCCTGGCTGCTGGCATATCGCTCAATGTTACCTCCTCCGTTACCCGATATTCGCCTTTTTAGTTCACCCCTAAGTTACCCACGCCCTCTTTTCATAGCAAATTATCCTAACATGAAAGTGTTATTTAAAAGCTTCCCTCCCTGAAATCAGGGATATGGTTATCAGCACTTAATTACACCTGAAAAATAAGTCTGTGACTATCAATCGCGTGTAAACCTCTTCTGTGCTGTAAAATGATACGTTCATGTCATAAGCCGAATCTCATTAATATTAGATATTTGCACCATACAAAAACAGCCGGGCACATCCGGTAAATCAGCATAAGCATTGCTTCGTAAACGATAGTGAACAATTAAAGCATCCACCTTTTTTTAACCTGCATTTTTACTGAAAAACGAATTGACTGCAAACGCAGATGGTTATGTCTTGTGTGTTTACCTCACTGCAGATAAACGTTAAGACTACTCTTTGATGCATGGTACGGAGGTTTCCGTTTGCAAATTACCGGGACTTTATTATTAACAGATAAACATAAATCTATCTATCCCTATACTATGAAATCAGTTATACGTAACACATCCCGTACGCTCGTTCTGGCTGGCGGTATTACGCTCGCAGCTACTGCAGCTAATGCCCAGATGAAGATTGGTGACAATCCGGCTACCATCACAAAATCAGCTATACTTGAGCTGAGTAGCAACAAACAAGGTCTCTTATTACCAAGAATCCCCAACTTTACCGCCATCGACGCCGCTATCGGAACAGATGCTGTAGATGGAATGATCGTATACCTGGCTAGTGGCACTCCCGCTACTGATGGGGTATACATGAGAAGAGCAGGTGCCTGGGTGAAAATTGCCAGTGCTGCTGACGCTCTCTCCAACTGGAGCCTGAAAGGTAACGCTGGTACTACCGCTACCGACTACCTTGGTACTTCTGATGCAAGACCTTTATCTCTCCGTACCAATGGTACAGAAGCTATCGGCATACAGACAGATGGTCAGCTGCACTT
Source organism: Chitinophaga rhizophila (assembly GCF_019492185.1). GTDB lineage: Bacteria > Bacteroidota > Bacteroidia > Chitinophagales > Chitinophagaceae > Chitinophaga > Chitinophaga rhizophila. The sequence continues at coordinate 920,440 of NZ_JAICCF010000002.1, read as the reverse complement.
CTCTACTGTTAACCAGGATAACAGCCTGCTCGACGTTGTCATGCTGAGCGCTACAGGTATTGTGTCAAAAAGAACCTTACCACAAACTGCTTTCAGCAGCCTGTTTGCCAACATCAAAACCAGCGCTGATTCTGCTAACACACAGTTCAATGTAACTGAGAACACTACTACCGGTGAAATCACTGTGAATGCACCAATCCTGGCTGCATCTACTACAGCAACTTACGGTTTCCTGAAAAAATCAGACTGGGATAAACTGCAGGCTCTTTCCAGCGGTAACAATATGACCATCGCTGACTTCATTACTACTGTTGCTGCTTCCGAAGTGAACAGAGGTGGACGTATCACTTATGATGCTGCTACTGCCAGCTACAGGCTTGAACTGGTTGCTGCCAGTGCAACACAAGCTGGTATTGTAACAGCAGGTACACAGACTTTCGGTGGCGACAAGACTTTTGACGGTGCCACTACTGTTAATAACAGCCTGAACGTAACTGGTGGTACCACTTTAGGTAATACACTGAATGTAACTGGTGCGACTACACTGACCGGCGCTACAAATATTAACAATACACTTGGTGTTACCGGTGCAACCAATCTGGGTAATACCCTGACTGTAACCGGCGCTACTACACTGAATACACTTGCTGTAACCAATGCTACTACACTCAATGGCTCTGTAACGCTGAACAGTGTTGCAGATGCAGCTACTGCTGCTACTTACGACGTGTTAGTACGGGAAGGTAGCACTGTTACAAAACGTCCTTTTGATCTGGATGCTATCGCTAAAGCTATCCGCACTATCAATGCCGGTACAGGTGCTACTGATAATGTGAACGTAAGCTTTAAAGCTGACAGCATTGGTGCTAACTTCGATATCCAGGCAACTGCAAACGAAGTGTCTTTCAACCTGCCTAATGCAAGTGCAGTTGATGCTGCACACACCACCGCGCAGCGAGGTGTTGTATCAACAGGTAACCAGAGCTTTGCAGGTAACAAAAGCTTCGCTGCTGGCGTAGCTGTAGGTACTGCTGCTCCTGCTAATTCAACATTGGAAGTAAATGGTTCCGTACAGATGAGAATCTACAGAACTACTGCTTCTTACACAGTAACTGACAATGACAATACTGTCCTGGCAGATGCATCCGGTAGTGCGCTGACTATTACCCTGCCTGCTCCTTCCGCTGCTATTGCTGGTCGTATATACACCATCAAAAAAGTAGGTAACGGCGATATTGATCATGCTGTAAGGATACTGCCAACTTCCGGTACAATTGAAGGTGGTGCTGATTATACCATCTACAACGACTGGACCTTTGTAACTATACAAACAGACGGTACCAACTGGTACATCATCAGGAAATAATAGACATCTACTTAACAGGGGCAGTCTTCTACTGCTCCTGTTATTCCTTGTATATCTGAAACTTCCTGTAACCTATAAAGACCTATGAAAATATTGAATTGTCGCAGTGGTCTCCTGAGCTTGTGCGTACTGCTGCTTCCGGCGCTTGTACGTGCCCAGCAACTGAAATTGGGCACCGCTCCTGCAGTGATCGAGAAGTCAGCACTGTTAGAACTGAACAGTGATAAACAGGGTTTGTTATTGCCCCGTGTAAGCAACTATGCCGTCGCGCCGTTAAACACAGCGCCAGACGGTATGCTTATTTACTACGTTCCTGACAGAACTTTATACGTAAGGAAAAACGGTATCTGGAGGAAACTAATCGACGAAACCAATAGTATTACATCCGTTAACGGGCAAACTGGTCCCGCTGTAACCTTAACCACCAACAATATTGCTGAATCTGTAAATCTATACTATACAGACGCAAGAGCCAGGTCAGCATTCAGTGCCGGCACAGGCATCAACCTGAACGCTGCTGGCGTGATCTCAGCACTGAATACCTCCGCTATCTGGAATGCTTCTCAGCTCCGGGGGCGCAACATTGCCAATACCAATCCAAATAATAATGATGTTCTGACCTGGGATAACGGATCAGCATCATGGGTGCCCAGAGCGCCAACAGCCGGTACTTCCGGTTCTGTAACTTCAGTAGGATTGTCGCTGCCTTCCATCTTTAACGTAACTAATAGTCCGGTAACTTCTTCCGGTACACTGACCGCAACTTTCAACAACCAGCCGCAAAGACAGGTATTCGCCTCTCCCGTTTGGGGAACAGGCGCTCCTTCCTTCAGAGCGCTGGATGGTAATGATATTCCTGATATTGATGCTGGTAAGATTACCAGTGGTGTGCTGCCTTATCAAAGAGGTGGTACCGGTATCAACTACCTCGGCTCTGCCAGAGATGTACTTAGAGTAAGACCAGATGGTACTGGTGTAGAATGGTCCAATGATTATGTTGCTTTGACATCATCTCCTAATTTCAACGGAGATGTAACTGCTACAGGTAACTTCTATTCTGTTAATACCTCCCTCGTTAATGTCGGCACTGCGGGTACTTATACCAAGGTAACCACCGATGCGAAAGGTAGGGTTACCTACGGTACAACCCTTTCTGCCGGCGATATTCCAAACCTTGATGCCAGTAAGATTACCAATGGTGTATTCCCTATTGCAAGGGGTGGACTTGGTCTTGGTTACTTCGGTTCTGCCGGACAATCCATCAGGGTCAACGCTGGTGGCAATGGATTTGAATATTATACGCCTGCTGCCTCTGCTACCAATATTACGCTATCAGGAGATGCCACCGGTAGCGGTACTACCAATATTCCCGTTACGCTGGCTAATACCGGCGTAACCGCTGGTACTTATACCAAAGTGACTGTGGATAGTAAAGGCCGTGTTACGACAGGCAGTGCATTGGCTGCTGCCGATCTTCCCGCTGGTTCCGGCAACTATATACAGAACATCGGTTCAGGTACGCAAACTGCCAGTTATGCTATCAGCGGTAATGGTAGTGTAGGTGGCACCTTCTCATTGCCATCTATGACAACCGGTTCCATACTGTTTGCAGGTAATGGTGGTGTGGTGTCACAGAAGAATGCAAACCTGTTTTGGGATAATACCAATAACCGTCTCGGTGTAGGTATAAATAACCCTGCCAATACACTGGAAGTAGGTGGTACTGTGAACGGTACCGGTGTATCCGGCCTTCGGCTGAGAGACCTGAATAACGCTACTGTACAGACATATAACAGCAAAGTATTATCCATCAATAACAACGGTGATGTCATCGTTACACAGAACGCGGCTGCCAATAACTGGTTAATCTCGGGTAACAGTAATGTTAATGCCAACAACCAGTTTCTAGGCACCACCGATGATAATAAAATGGTGATCCGTTCCAATAACATCCCATTGCTGGAATTTGGCCGCAGACAAACTTTGGGACTTACTGAAGGCTATGCAGACTATACTGACAATGATGAGATGGTTACACATATGCGCTCTGCATTACAGTTTGCAGTACCTGCATCTGTTAACTTCTACAAGCCTAAAATGTGGACAACTGCTGACGGTAACTTCCGTATGAAAGGTTGCTCGGCCGGAACTGATTACTTTGAGTTCGGCGCTACCGGAGTGAATAATAATGGTGGATTTGAATTTATTGTCGGTGATGATGGCGATGAACCTATCGTTTTTAAAAGTTATAACTATACCGGTCCAACATTTACAGAGATTATGAGAATGCAGAATCTCAACGTGGGTATTGGTCTGGGAGGTGCAACGCCTGTAAAACGTTTACATGTCAATGCAAACAATGACGCAATACGCATTACTAACCTGGCTTCAGGCAGTGGTGCCCCATTGGTTATTGCCAGCAACGGCGATGTAAGACAGGGTACTTCTCTGGATGGTATGGCAATAGGTACTACCAACCCTGCCAGTGGTACATTCACTACATTATCAGTGTCCACAGGTACTTTGAACCTGTCAGGTAATAACCATAATAATATAAACATCGGCACCGCTTCTTTTATCCGGATTACCGGTCCTGGAAACGATTTTACTATCAATAGTATTATCGGCGGTACGGATGGTCGTATGATCACTTTGTACAATACAACAAACAACGACATGATCATTGGCGATAATACATCCGGTACCCAGGCTAACAGAATACTGGCTAATGGTAACGTGCGTACGAACGGTGCCGGTACTGTTTCGCTGATATACTCAGGTGCTGATAACAGATGGGTTGTGACCGGTCTTGTACCATAAATAAATTTATAAAAGTATAAGCGGCGATAGCAAACGCATTGTACCTGCATGAAGAGATATTTACTCATATTATGTTTTCTGGTGCTTTCCATCGAAACCCTTACTGCACAACAGGCGGCTTATATTCCTGCTGACGGTAAGGTGTGGAGTTTTGGCAATGTCGCTTTCTTCGGTGATGTCACCAATGACGGTACACTGGGGTCAAGCCCCTCCTCTGTGCTGTATTTCCTGGGGCAGCAATGGACCAACGGTTATAACGCGTTGCTGTCAGATGAAAGTCCTTCAGGAATTGGGGGAATGGGCGGGATTTTCCGTTTTGCGGGCATCAATGGTCAACAGACTATTGCTGGTGGATATAGCCTGGCTGCCAAAGCAGGACCAAGCTTTCCTAACCTGGAGGTCAGTAACGCCAATGGTGTTGTGCTGGCTGATCTGAATGACCTGCGCATACGGAATACACTACAGCTCACTAACGGACATGTATATTTGAATGGATGGAATCTGATGGTAGGATATAATAATCCTGGTACCATCAGCGGTTATAGCGATCAGCGGTTTATTGTAACTGGTACAGAGACTGCCGGCGGCTTCCTGTATCGTGCAAAGCTAAGCAGTACCTCTGGAAAGGTGGTTTTTCCTATAGGCACAAGCGCTACAAACTATGCGCCTGCTGGTGTGCTGTATGACGGAAATCCGGAAGATTTTAAAGCCAGGGTATTTGATAGTGTATATGTTAAAGCTATCGCCGGCAAAGTGATATATGACAGTGTAGTGTTCAAAACCTGGAACCTGGGTCAGGAAAACAGTTTCGCTATTGCGCCGACCAATATTGCTTTGCAACACATGGATGATACAGAAGGAGAGGAGTTTAAAATGAATCGCCTGAGTAGCTACATTAGTCACTTCACCAATGACAACTGGGAGCTTCGTACCTCGTCCAATGATAATATGAAAGAGGGTTCATTGACGACCCATCCTATGCAGCAGGCAGCTACCATGCACTCGCGCAGTTTTGAGGGGATAGGTACTAATGCCTATTTTACCAAGTTGTCTTCCATGTCTTCTTATCTGCCTGCAGATTTTATTTATTTTAATGCTTACCGTGTCAGCTATTCCCTGGTTGATATCGTGTGGGCAACCAGCAGGGAAACAAATAATGCGGTGTTTGAGATTGAGCGTATGCTGGATAATGAGACATCCTTTAAGAAGATTGCTACCGTTGCTACCAAAGCGCCGGGAGGGTATAGTACTACCCGACTGGACTATTATTTCCAGGATACCAATGATTACGACGGCTGGAGCTACTACCGTATCAAAGCAGTATCCACCACGGGTAAATATGTATATACTGATGTGAGGGAAGTAGGGCCATTGATTACGGCTACCGTATTCCCGAATCCGAACTATGGTCAGTTTAAAGTGAAGGTGAGAGGTATTAAAACGCCGTTGATCGTCCAGGTGATCGATACATGGGGGCAACAGATCCGCAGACTGGAGATGATCGGTGAAAGTGAGGTGAATATCAGGGATATGCCTACCGGCACTTATTTCCTTGTGCTGACGCATAAAGACAGTGGAAAACAAGCCTGGGTATCCAAAGTAATTGTGATAGACCATTGATACAGATGATGTTATTAAAGAGAAAAGCCGCAGGTGATGATAACCGGCGGCCTTTCCTGTTTTTATTTAAGGAAACCCTGCGGACTAACCTTTCCGATTCTGTATTTTTCCTTTAACTTTACAGCGTCTAATTTTTTGTACAGCATTTAACAACAGGGGTTTTGAAAAAAATTATTATCACTATAGATGGTTATTCTTCATGTGGAAAGAGTACGCTTGCCAAACAACTGGCAGCGCAGCTGGACTATGTCTACATTGATAGCGGAGCCATGTATCGTGCTATAACCCTGTACTTTATTCAGAACCGGGTGGACTGGGCCGATCATGAAGCAGTGAAAGAGGCATTAGGTAACATTCACCTAGAGTTTGAATTTAATCCCATGACACAGTCCTCCGAAATTACCCTCAATGGGGAAAACGTGGAGCATATGATCAGGGAGATGCTGGTTGCTGAAAAAGTAAGCGAGGTCGCCGCTGTAAAAGAAGTGCGTGAATTTGCAGTAGCCCAGCAGCAGAATATGGGTACCCGAAAAGGTATAGTGATGGATGGAAGGGATATCGGTACTACCGTGTTCCCGGATGCAGAACTGAAAATCTTTATGACCGCTGATACAGCCATTCGTGTTGAACGCAGGTTCAAGGAGCTCTATGCTAAGAATAAAAATATTAGTATTCACGAGGTAAAAGAAAACCTTGAACTGCGGGACTATATTGACACTAATAGGGAAATCAGTCCCCTCAGAAAAGCAGAAGATGCGATCATATTAGACAACAGTCAGCTCACTCAGGATGAACAGCTGAAGCTGGTAATGCAATGGATAGAAGACGCTGTTTTGGTACAATCCTGAAATTATTTTTTAGTTTTAAGAAAACCTTTTTAAATTTGTTCTGTTCCCGGTCGTAACCGGGGAGAAACCCTTCGGTAATTTTCCACATCCTCTCGAATTTCCTGCAATTTATTGTATCGTGTTGACCGGTTCATGTAATGCACCGTTTAATATATTATTCCCAACGTGGTCAAGAGAAGTCGTATAAGGTCACAATGATCTTACTATAACTATATCCATAGACCTGTTGCTATTAACCGTTACGAAACTAATATTCTATATATATCCAGGCTTTGTGGGCCGATATTTATTCAACTTAATGTGGTACAGGCAGGAATGCCTGCCTTGTTCCATATTTTCAGTAGGTGTATTCGGTTAATAGGAAGAAGGGGCGAATTCTTTCGCCCTTTCGCTTTTTTAATTAACTTGTGGTATTACCTGGCTGATGCATGTTTAAAGGCTACTTTCATCTACTTTTCTTGCTCTTATTGGTAATAGGGAATAATCTGAAAGCCCAGGACTCCGTCCTTGTATTCCGGACCCTTGATTCTGCAAAGCGGCTTCCCGGAGATACGAACAAAGTGAATTGGCTCATAAGTAAAGGCAAATCGCTGGGACGTTACTTTGATAAACAAGGCACTGAAAATCCCTTTTTCCACGAAGCAATTGTACTGTCACAACGCATAAAATATGCGTACGGCTCTTTCAATGCATATATAGAAGCCGGCATCTCCAAAAGAAACAAATCTGAATACCTTCTCGCCGCAGATTACCACCAGAAAGCGATCAAATTTGCTGAAGATGCCAGGAATGACCGCTGGCTATGTATTGCCTTAAATAACACTGGTGTGGACTACCGCCGTATGGACGATCAGCTGGAAAAAGCGTTTGATTACCATTTCCGGGCACTCCAGCTGGCAGAGAAAATTAATGATGTCCGCAATATCTGTATCGCTATCAACAGTATCGGTAATATCAACCTCTCCACCGAAAAATATCAGGAAGCAATCGATCATTTTGAGAAAGCCCTCGAACTGGAAAGGCAAAACAAAAATAGTCTTGGTGTTGCTATCAACCTGGGCAATATAGGTTATGCCTACCAGGGATTGAAAAAGCTGGACCTGGCTATTGAATATTATAAGAAATCGCTCGCGGTTAATCAGCAACTCGACAACAGTATCGGATTAGCTATCTGTTATAACTCACTCGGCTCAGCCTATCAGGAGAAAAAAGACTACGCCCTAGCGCATGAGTATCTCAATAAAGCCCTCGAAGTGAACGATAATGTAGGAGATAAAGTACATATCGCAGAAAGCTACCTGAATATTGGTAAACTCTGGAGTCTGCAGGGAAAACATGAAGAAGCCAGAAAGTATTTTAATGAGTCTATCAACCTGAGCCTGATATGGCGATTTAAGTTTCTGTTGATGGAAGCCTATAAGGCAATAGCAAAAGACTATAAAGCATCAGGAGACTTCAAACGGTCTATGGAAGCCATGGAAAAATCCCTGGTGTACAAAGATAGCCTTATCAGTGAACAGTCCTCCCTGGCATGGGCACAAACCCAGGCTATTTATGATGTGGATAGAAAGGACAACCAGATTAAACTGTTGGAGCATGATAAACAACTGAGTGAACTCCGCACAAAACGTAATGTTGTATATACCCTCTCTATGGCCGGGTTTCTCCTGATGCTGGTCGTAGGCGGTTTTTTTTATATCAGGCACCGGAATCTTGAAACCAATAAGCAGACCCTGCAGCTGGAGTTGCGCTCCTTGCGTGCACAGATGAATCCACATTTTATCTTTAACTCCTTGAGCTCAATTCACAGGTTCATCTGGAGTAATAATCAGGAGGAGGCATCTGACTACCTGACAAAATTTTCCAGGTTAATGAGGATGATACTTGATAATACGCAGTACACATTCATATCTTTGAATAAGGAACTGGAATCACTACGCCTGTATGTAGATCTTGAAAAACTGCGTTGCAATGATGTATTTGAATACCAGATCACTGTAGCTGACGATATTAATGAAGAGGAGGTCATGATTCCTCCGATGATTATTCAACCATATGTAGAGAATGCAATCTGGCATGGACTGGTACACAGGTCCGGCCGGGGTATGCTGGAAATAGCGGTCACATTGAAAGGGAAAACCCTGACCTGTACGGTAACGGATAATGGTATAGGACGGAAGAAAGCAATAGAAATTAAAGAAAAGAAGGGACAAACCCATCGCTCAATGGGTATGAAGGTAACGGAAGGCCGTATAGACCTCATCAGGAAGATCAATAATACCAAAGAAGCAGAAGTGACCATCACCGATCTGGAAGATGAGACTGGTAAAGCTTTAGGTACAAGAGTGACACTTACTTTACCGGTGGAATTTATATTTTAAACTTTACACAGACAGCATGAGCGAAATTAAAGCAATCATCGTTGATGATGAGCAACACTGTATCGATGCTCTGCAGACTATGCTTCAGAAGAAATGCCCGGAAGTCACTGTGCTGGGTGGGGTAAATAGCGTTAAAGAAGCAAAGGAGCTGATAGCAACGTTGCAACCGGATCTGGTCTTCCTTGATGTGGAAATGCCTCATCAGAACGGATTTGAGTTGTTGAAAATGTTTGATAAGATCACATTCGACGTAATATTCACAACCGCATACGAGCAGTATGCATTGAAAGCCATAAAATTCAATGCGCTTGACTACCTGTTAAAGCCATTCAGCGTTAAAGAGTTACAGGATGCAGTACAGAAATGTATCAGCCGCCGTAATGCAGCAGCCAGTAGTACCCAGCCCGAGGCTGTAACTTCTCCGATCGAGGTTTTCCTCCAGAATATGAAAACCCTTCATCAAACGCATAAGAAGATTGCGCTACCGACCATTAACGGACTGGTGTTTATGCCGGTGCAGAATATAGTTCGTTGTGAGTCAACAGGTAACTATACCCGCATATTTTTTACGGATAAAAAAAACCTGATGGTATCCAGGCCGTTAAAAGAGTTTGAAGAACTCTTAACCGACGTCGATTTCTTCCGGGTACATAATTCACATCTTATTAATCTACAGCAGATGCAGTCCTATATTCAGGGTGAAGGCGGTTTTGCACTGATGAGCGACGGAACTCAAGTGGAAATATCACGTAGGAGGAAGGCCGATTTCCTGAAAAAGGCCATGCAGTTCTAACCAGATTTAACCTGATTTACGCCACTTACAGGAAATAGACCACCGGATAATAATTCTCTGTTGCGCACATACTGACGAACGACTACTTTTGATCCAGGTTTAAACTTATTACGATATAAAATTTTTTTTCTCTGCATTACTAGCATTGATTAGCCCCAAAGAAAAAAGACACCGCCTGGTGTCTTTTTTGCTTTTATGAGTTTTCCGTTTTATATGTTATTCCTGCCAACACGAGACCCGCTATCGGGCATGCCTAATTATCGACCTGTTACCTGTTCAAATATTCCAAGGTGTCAACCTGTTCCAGGATAATATAGAAGTTGCTTTTCCTTTTACCATCCTACGTTCATCCTACGTTTATGAACGTAAGATGAACGTAGGATGGTAAAAGGAAAAGCGAATATTCAACGATAAATATCAATGAGGCTTAAGCGAAAGAAGCTGCAACTTCTTCTATCTTATATTCCAGGTTATAGAAAGACAGCAATTTTCTGATCACTGCTTCCACCATAGCATCAGGGCAGGATGCGCCGCTGGTGAGCATGATGGTAACCTGTTCCTGGGTTGGGAGGAAGGAAGTGCTATGTAATTCCTGTTTGTGGTGGAAATCCCAGTGATGTACTTCATTGGCTGCCACTAGTTTCTCTTCTGAGGAGATGAAATACGTCGGCAGTTTTACTTCACAGAGTTCCACGAGGTGGGAGGTATTTGAGCTGTTATATCCGCCTACTACGATAGCCAGATCTGCTTCTTCCTGGAGCAGGCCCGTTACAGCGGTCTGGTTATCATTGGTAGCATAGCAGAGGGTATCGCGGGTATCGGCAAAGCGTTCATTAACGTTGTCAATAGTCAGGCTATACCTGTCCATGATCACATTTTTGATGTAATCGGCGATGGCCTGAGTTTCAGTAGCCAGCATGGTGGTCTGATTGACAACGCCCACCCGCTGTAGGTCTTTTGTAACGTCGAAGCCGGGAGAGTATTGGCCGTCGAAAAGTGTATAGAACTCTTCAGGGCTTTTCTCGCCGGTGATGAAACCTGCCAGTATTTGCGCTTCTTTCATGTCTTTCACTACAACCGTCGGCGTATTGCTGCGGCTATGGGAAAAAGTAGCGCGTGTTTCTTCATGACCAGGTTTACCGTGCACAATAACAGTATAGGCTTGTTTACCGATCTGCTCTGCCTTATTCCATACTCTTTCAACGAAAGGGCACGTAGTATTATACTGCAGAGGTGCGATACCGAGGGAGCTGAGTTTTTCCTCAATTTCCAGGGTAGTACCGAATGCCGGGATGATCACAATATCTTCAGGAGTGAGGCTCTCCCATGATACCAGCTGTTTGCCGGCAGTATCCATGATGAATTGAACACCTTTAGCCAGCAGGTCATTATTAACATGCGGGTTATGTATCATTTCACTGAGCAGGAAGATGCGTTTATCAGGATGTTCCTCAACTGTTTTAAAGGCTATTTCGATAGCATTTTCCACGCCATAGCAAAAGCCAAAGTGGCGGGCCAGTAATATTTTCAGCGGACCAAAATCCAGTACTGTCGGAGTAAAATCTTTCTTCATGCGGTCCTGTTGCTTACGACGGTTTTTGATGGCCGTGATCAGTGGACTGCGATATATGATAGGAACGTTAAATGTTTTCATCTGGCGGCGAAGTTACATATTTTGAATGGCAGGCATACAGTGCCGCTTATTCCTGGCTCATTTTCTTTAGCCAGGCTCTTTCTTCAGGACTCAGGCTTTCGATGCCATTATCATTGATTTTGTCAAGCAGCTGATCCAGGCGGAGTTGTTTGTTTTCTTCAGGACTCGGCTTTACGACTTTCAATGGAGATTTCTTAGGTTTAAAATTGCGGCGTCTCCTGACTGTGGCGCGGGTCGGTTTGTTGAACAGCCAGATCAGAGGATGACCGAGGTCGGTGCCGTTATTAAGGAACTGGATATAGACAAAACCGAAAAGAGCGCCGCCCATATGTGCAACGATACCGCCGATATTCCCCTGAGTAAGAGAAACGAGATCCAGGATGATTACTATAATAGCCAGCCATTTTAACCGGATGGAGCCGATGAAGAGCAGTCCGATCTCATAGTTTGGTAATTTGGTGGCGCAGGCAATAAGGATAGCCATTACTGATGCAGACGCGCCGATCATGGGCACATTCAGGCCGCCGAAGGCGAGGTTATACACCAGAAGGTAGGCTGCGCCTCCAGCAATACCTCCCAGCAGGTAGAGTGGTAAAACGCGCTGATTACCAAGGAATGAGCGGAAAATATTGCCAAACCAGTAAAGATTCAGCATATTAAAGAAGATGTGGAGAATGTCAAAGTGTGTAAACATGTAAGTGAGTAATCCCCAGGGCTTTTTCAGGAAAGCAAGCACATTGGAGTGCAGGGAAAGATTGTCACTTAAAAAGAGGGAAATGAAACCGGTAGATGGAGCAATTTTGCCAGTCAGGTACACAATTCCCAGGACAAGGAAAACAACTACATTCCAGAAAAGAAGAAGGTTAATGGTGTTTCCTTGTCGAAGCCAGTAGCGAATATCAGCGCTGAATGAGGTCCCGTTCATAGTTGAAAATTAGTACAAAATCCGCAATCGGAAGTCTATTTAACATTACATTTTTTTTGCCGGAATAGCCGCCATGGACCATCCCGGATGGAAGAGGTTGCAAGGCCGTAAAACGTGCGAAAAAAGGTGGGATTATAATGTTTATTAAGTATCTTTGCCGTCCAATTAAAACTTTCGGGCACAAAATCCGGGAGAATTTTATTTAAAAGGAGGAACCAAATTTTGGCAGAAAACAACATTACTAACGAACAAAACGCTGAACAGCAGGCACCTGCAGCAGCAGCTCAGGAAACAGCGACAACAAAGGCGCCTGTTGTAGAAACCGCTCACGATGACTTCGATTGGAGCGTAGACAAACGCAATGTATCATCTTACAGCAAAGATGAGAAAGCGAAGTACGATGCAACGTACGACAACACTTTCAAAGTGATTGAAGAAAACGGTCTGCTCACTGGTACTGTAGTTGGTTTAACCAAAACAGATGTAGTGATCAACATCGGCTTCAAATCTGACGGTCTGATTTCGCTGAACGAGTTCCGCGATCTGCAGGGTCTGAAAGTTGGCGACGAAGTAGAAGTACTGGTAGTTGAAAAAGAAGACCGCGATGGTAACCTGCACCTGAGCCGTAAACAAGCTCGTCAGCAACGTGCATGGGAAAAAATCGTGGAAGTTTACAGAACCGGCGAAGTGGTTACTGGTACCGTTACCAGCAAAACCAAAGGCGGCTTGATCGTAGACGTTTATGGTATGGAAACATTCCTGCCAGGTTCTCAGATCGATGTTAAGCCTGTTACAGACTACGACCAGTTTGTAAGCAAAACAATGGAATTTAAAGTGGTTAAGGTTAACGAAGCCATCAGAAATGCCGTTGTATCTCACAAAGCGCTTATCGAAAGCGACATCGAACAGCAGAGAGTCGATATTATCTCCAAACTGGAAAAAGGCCAGGTTCTGGAAGGTACTATCAAAAATATCACCGATTTCGGCGCATTCATCGACCTGGGTGGTCTGGATGGTCTGCTGTACATCACCGACATCAGCTGGGGTCGTATCTCTCATCCAAGCGAAGTACTCCAGATGGATCAGAAGATCAATGTGGTGGTACTGGACTTCGACGACGAGAAAAAACGTATCAGCCTTGGTTACAAACAACTTACTCCTCACCCATGGGATACCCTGCCTGCACACATCACTGAAGGTGCGCGCGTAAAAGGTAAGGTAGTTAACATCGAAGATTACGGTGCATTCCTGGAAATTCTGCCTGGCGTAGAAGGTCTGGTACACGTATCTGAGATCTCTTGGGCTTCTACTCCTATCAATGCTAAAGAATTCTTCAAATTAGGCGAAGAATACGAAGCAGTGGTAGTGACACTGAGCAAAGATGAGCGTAAGATGAGCCTGTCTATCAAGCAACTGACAGAAGATCCTTGGGCTACTATCGAAACTAAATTCCCGCTGGACAGCCGTCACAAAGGTATCGTGAAGAACATCACTCCTTATGGCGTATTCGTTGAACTGGAAACTGGTATTGGTGGTATGATCCATATCTCTGACCTGAGCTGGATCAAACGCTTCAACCACCCAAGTGAGTACACTAAAGTGGGTAGCGAAATCGAGGTAGTAATACTGGGTATCGATAAAGATAACCGTAAACTGAGCCTTGGTCACAAACAAATCGAAGAAGATCCTTGGAACACATTCGAGACTATCTTCCCGATCGGCTCCGTTCATGAAGGTACAGTAGTGAAGAAAGACGAAAAAGGTGCTACAGTTCAGCTGCAGTACGGTCTGGAAGCCTACTCTCCTGCTCGTCACCTGCGCACAGAAGATGAGAAACCAATCAACGTTGAAGATGTGAAAGAATTTATGATTATTGAATTTGATCGCAGCGAAAAACGTATCCTGGTATCTCATACAAGAGTGTGGGAACAAGCTAAGAACGAAGAAAAAGAAGCAGTTGCCAAAGAAAGAAAAGCAGACGCTGACAAAACTCGTAAAGCAGTGAAAACAATCCAGAGCAAGGTAGAAAAAGCTACCCTCGGCGACCTGGGTGCACTGGCTGAACTGAGAGAGAAGCTGAAGCAGAACGAAGGCGACGAAAAGAAAGGTGAATAAGCTTTTTTAGGTTGTTGAAATATAGAAGGGTGTTCCGAAAGGACACCCTTCTTCTTTATTATAACCTGGAGATCCGATATAGATGAGTCTGAATGCAGCGGAAGCTGCTTTTTTTATTTAAGGATAGCGTTCTGCCATTACTAGTCCGCATTTACGGCAATCAAAAGCGTGGTCTAAGAGAGCAGAAGATCCGCACTATCATCTCAAGCATAGCCATTATTAGCTTTTCTCCTGAAACTGATGTGAAATTATGACATAGCGAATAGTGAAAGTCGTAGATCTCTTAGTAGGTAAATCGAAGACTTGAGTAAAAACATGGTATAATAAAATCCCGGTCACGTCTCGCAACCGGGATCAGTAAAAATATAGTGAATAGCCTTAGTTATTCGCCATCCTATCACTCTTATAAGATAGGTATATCGGTGCCTAATAAATTGATAACGAAGTTAAAGCGTTTTAGCTATTGCGAGCAGGGTGCTTCTGCATAAAAATGGTGCTGGATTATCCTAACTTCTGAAGTATAGCATCGTTGAAATCAAGTAATGAACCCAGCTGTACGTCTGCCAGTGCATAGCGTTTATTTTCACGGTTATGTGCTTCAGGCACAACGACCGTTTTCATGCGGGCTGCTTTGGCAGCAGTCATACCAGTTACAGAATCTTCAAAGGCAACACAATCCAGTGGAGAACTACCCAGTTTTTTTGCACAGGTTAGATAAACTGCAGGGTGAGGCTTACCGTGAGACTCAAATTCAGCGGAAGATATTGCCTGAAAGCGGTCCCGGATACCCATATGATCCACCGCAGATTCAATCAGGCGGAGTGGGGAAGAAGAAGCCAGTCCTATTTTGAAGTTCTTTTGAGTGAAGTACTCCAGGATATACTCCAGTCCTTCCATAGCTTCACCTTTTGCCATTATCTTAGCAATAACAGCATCGATTATCTCATTGGTTACCTGAAGATTATCCTTGCCTTCCCATTTGAAGTAATTCTGCCAGTAGTCTACTACCTCTGCTGTACGAAGTCCGGTAGTATGGCTGGCTAGTTCCGGGGTCAGCGCAACGCCGACTGTAGCAAAAACTTCTGTCATTGCTTCACCCCAAAGTGGCTCAGAGTCAATCAATAACCCATCCATATCAAATATCACCGTATTTATCATGCTCTTTACGTTTAATCTGCGCCGCAAAGTTACGACAGACGGGTCAGAAAGTAATATCTGTTGCCGCCAGGCATAAATAATAGTTATGCCTTATAATCACAGGTTATGGCGTCCATTACCGGCAGGTGGCGGCTATCCCCTGTGCAGCCTGCCATAGCGGGGAATCAGGTGAAATTACTATTATCAGGGCTGGTCAATAGGTATCTACTAACATACCCCGTAAGCGGTCAAAATACTTTTGGAAATCTCACCCAGATGTATAACTTTGTAATAGTCTACTAAAGTAATGGGGAATATAGGAATCGAGTGTAGTAGAAGATGAGGAGGCGCAGATGTATAAGAAGAATGATCAACTAAGAATCAAACAATATATACAGGGCCTCCGACAACAGTGTACGGAGGCTTTGTGTTTTATATCTGATCAGGAAGTATAACATTTTAATCTCTGATAATTTACCACCAAGAAAATATTACTTATGCAAAGCTTCAGAACAGAACTGGAAAATCCCGTCGTTGAGAGAGATATCATAGAGCTGGAGAAGAAGATCCGTCTATTCCGTGAAGGACAGATACCGGAGGAGAAGTTTCGTAGCCTGCGTCTGGCAAGGGGTATATATGGCCAGCGTCAGCCTGGTGTACAGATGATCCGTATCAAGTTGCCTTATGGTAAAATGACGCTGGAGCAGTGGAAACGTATTTCTGATGTCTCAGACGAGTATTCAACCGGTAATCTCCACCTGACCACCCGTCAGGATATCCAGATACACTTTGTAAGCCTGGATAAAACGCCTGAGTTATGGAGCAAACTGGATCTGGATGACATCACGATTCGTGAGGCTTGTGGAAACACCGTTCGTAATATTACCGCTTCTGACAGAGCGGGCATTGATCCGCAGGAGCCGTTTGATGTAACGCCTTATGCTGATGCAGCATTCCGTTATTTTCTGCGTAATCCTGTCTGCCAGGATATGGGGCGTAAATTTAAGATGTCCTTTTCCAGCAGCGATGCTGATACCGCCTGGTCATTTATGCATGACATGGGAGCGATTCCAAAGGTACGGGTGGTAAATGGAGAGGAAGTACGTGGATTTAAGGTGCTGGTAGGCGGCGGATTGGGAGCACAGCCTTACCTGGCGCATGTAGCGCATGAATTTCTGGAAGCTGACCAGCTTATACCATATATAGAAGCCGTATTGCGTGTGTTTGACAGGAATGGTGAAAGAGCGAGCCGTCATAAGGCGCGTATGAAATTCCTGATTCAAAAGATTGGATTTGAGGAATTTACCAGGCTGGTAGCAGAAGAGTATACTGCCAACAAGGTAAAGTCATTCCATGTGGATGCAGACAACTGGGCAGATCCTGAGTTGCCGGCAGCAGATGCGGTAATTCCTGCTTACACAGTGAAAGATGCCAAAAAGTATGAAAGCTGGAAAGCAACGAACGTATTTCGTCAGCGTCAGGCAGATTACTTTGCAGCTTATGTACGTGTACCATTGGGTAATATCAGTTCAGTCATATCGCGTCAGCTGATCGAAGCATTGAAACCTGCGGTCGCTAATGACGTAAGAGTAACTGCCAATCAGGGCCTGTTGCTGAAATATATTCAGCCTGCACATCTGCCATACGTGTTCAGTGCTTTAGAGGCAGCTGGGTTTGCAGAGCCGGGATTTGATAGTATTGCGGATATCACAGCCTGCCCGGGTACTGATACGTGTAACCTGGCAATATCCAGCAGTACTGGTATTTCAACCGCACTGGAACTGGTAATACAGGAAGAATTTCCGGATCTGGTATATAATAAAGATATCAAGATCAAGATCAGTGGTTGTATGAACTCCTGCGGTCAGCATGGTATTGCATCTATCGGTTTCCATGGCTCTTCTTTGAAGAGCGGTGGAAAGGTATTACCTGCTTTACAGGTATTACTGGGTGGAGGCATCGTAGGAGACGGTGTAGGTCGCGTAGCAGATAAGGTTATTAAGGTGCCCAGTAAAAGAGGCCCTGACGTACTGCGTTACCTGCTGAGAGATTATGAGGCAAACGGCCAGCAAAATGAAAGGTTCAATGACTATTACGATCGTCAGGGTGAAAAATACTTCTATGATCTGCTGAAACCATTGACTGATCTGGGATCCCTGATCGATGAAGACTTCGTAGACTGGGGACAGGGCGATAAGTTTGCTACAGCTATAGGTGTCGGGGAATGTGCGAGTGTGGTAATAGACCTGGTAGCTACCTTATTGTTTGAAGGAGAAGAGAAACTGCAGCTGAGCAAGATTGCGATGGACGAGCAACAATATGCTGACAGTATCTATCATTCTTATTCGACATTTGTTCAGACAGCTAAAGCACTATTGCTGGGTGAAGGCGTGAGCTGTAATACTCAGACCGGTATTATCAATGACTTTGATAAGCATTTTATAGAGACAGGTAAATGGTCCCTGGAAGGTAGTTTTAAAACACTGGTTTTACAGATCAATCAGAATGAACCTACAGAGAGTTTCGCCAGGGGTTATCACCAGCAAGCGGCGGATTTTTACCAGCAGGCACATACATACAGGCAACAAACAGCTGCGGTGACAGTATAAGTTATCAACAGCGGTTATCACATTTTAAACGTACACTATGCAGAATATACATCCGAAACTAACATTGGTAGGCGCGGGGCCCGGTGATCCGGAGCTGATCACAGTAAAAGGCCTGAAGGCAATTCAACAGGCCAGAGTGATCCTGTATGACGCACTTTCCAATAACGAACTGCTTGAGCATGCGTCTAGCAATTGCCTGAAGCGTTTTGTAGGAAAACGTGCGGGTATGCATGTGTACTCACAGGACGAGATCAACCGTATGATTGTGAAATATGCTTTAACATACGGCAGTGTAGTGCGACTGAAAGGAGGCGACTCATTTGTATTTGGCCGTGGCCAGGAAGAGATGGCGTTTGCCCAGCAGTTTAATATTGATACTGAAGTGATTCCAGGAGTTACCAGCGCGATCTCTGTGCCGGGTATCAACAAGATACCAGTTACAGCAAGAAATGTAAGCGAAGGTTTCTGGGTCCTGACAGGTACTACACAGAGTGGGAGCTTATCCCGAGACCTGGCTTATGCTGTTCAGGCAGATACGACCGTGGTGGTATTGATGGGGATGGGCAAATTGGATGAAATCTCAGCAGCATATGTAGCGCAGGGTAAAGGAAATGTGCCGGCAGCCATTATTCAGAACGGTACTATGCCCGATCAGAAGGTAGGCATCGGTAATGTGTCAGATCTCAAGGCGATTGCCCAAAGGGATAATCTGCGTAATCCTGCCATTATTGTAGTGGGAGAGGTCGTTCGATTCCATGAAGCTTTCCAGACCGTGCGCGAAAAGATCGCAGAAGAGTTAAAAATTGCAGTATAACTGATATATTACAGATGACGGAATGTAGTATTCTTATGGATACTGCATTCCGTCATGCTGTAATTCGTAATTTGGACTATTATGGAAGAAAATCATCTTTTCCCGGTATTTTTTAAGTTGAGCCGCTTACATGTACTGGTAGTGGGAGGAGGGCAGGTTGGCTTTGAAAAGGTCAATGCCCTTCTGGAGAATTGTCCATCAGCAAATATTACTATTGTGGCTACCTGGTTTCAGCAGGAGCTGATTGACCTGGTGAAAGACGCTCCTAATGTGGAGCTGATACAGAAGTCCTTTTCCTGCGGAGATATGCTGGGGAAAGATCTGGCTGTTGCAGCCACTGCCGATGCAGAGTTAAATCAATATGTGTGGGAGAAGGCAAAATGCAGCAGGGTACTTATTAATGTGGCAGATACGCCTGAGTTATGTGATTTCTATCTTGGTTCTATTGTTCAGAAAGGACAACTAAAGATTGCTATTTCGACTAACGGAAAGTCGCCTACCGTGGCAAAACGCCTGAAGGAAGTGCTTCAGGAGGTGATTCCTGGTTCTATTAATGAAGTACTTGACAAATTGCAGGTGATCAGGGACCGCATTAAAGGCGATTTTACGGAGAAAGTGAAGGAGTTGAACCGGATCACAGATGTTTTAGTCAGAAAAGATTAGCCCCTATATACCATTATAACCTAAATACACCTGGTTAACTCCTCCCTGATGATGTTCCTGTTCTTAAAGGAATACGGGTGTTAATATTTGTTTTGTTTCAGTTAAAATACTATTTGACTTTCGATCTCTTTCAAGATGTTTTCAGTACTTATCTATAGTATTATAAATAAAAATATGTATGATATTTCAGGTTAATGGCTGTGAAATATCATACATGATTCCTATTTTTATGATGAAATCATGATAGATGATTGGAATATTTGAACAAATGACGTGATTGTTTAAAATATAATTATATTTATAATATAACAATCTTGAGTTTATGAGAACAGTTCCGAGAAACAGATTTAGCCGAATGGTAATTAAGAGAGCCTGGTATAGTGATCATGTAGCATTGCCGGTACAACAGCATATATCTATTGTAAAAGATCAGACTGTAAAAATTTTAAAACCAACCCGCAGCGCAGTACTATCCTATGATTACCGGCTAAGAACGGGTACTGCTCTGTAAAGATACAGGAATGCCAAAAGGGTAAACCTTCAATTCATAAAAGTAAGCGGTAAAAGGCGGGGAGGTCCTATGACTAGGGTCAGCAAGGCCAACAAAAATTTTGACCTCGCAGTCAGGGATACACTGAGTTTATTCCCCCGCCTTGCGCCGCGCCTAATAGTAAAAATATTCCCGCTTCCCTGAAGTATATACCTTATACTGAGAGGCCCAAAAGGGGCCTCGCTAAGGTATTCTCCGGCAAGCGTAACAAAAGGTCTTTTAGTTTTATCAACCAGAATCGTATCGCAAAAAGCGAGTATGTAGATTGCACCCTTTTCCAGGGGAGCAAACTTTCAACAAAATCTGAATCGCAATGCGACCACCATTAAAACACAATAACGAATGGATGGCTATTACAACAAATGAATCTGCTTTTTATCCTAAACCATTCAAGGAAAAACGGAGAAGATCTTAGTGAAGCAAGGTCCCTGGACAATTCTACAATTGCATGCCGGAATCCCGGGAGGGAGGTAATCTCCTTTTCTTCGTTTTTCCTGTTATTGTTTGCCCTGATGTATATTTGGCCCCTATGAATCTATCTACTGCTGAAACTCATCAGCTGATTACAGCTACCGAACAATTCGTAAAGAAAGAACTGGAAGGCGCCGAAGGCGGTCATGACTGGTGGCATATTTACCGGGTATGGAAACTGGCAGGTACAATTGCTGCTGGTGAACAGGTAGATATGCTTGTTGTAGGTTTAAGTGCCCTATTGCATGATATTGCTGACGCCAAATTCCATGATGGGGATGAATCTGCTGGTCCGCGGAAAGCCAGGGCATTCCTGGAATCTCAGGGCGCTGCACCAGCTGTTATTCAGCATGTTGTAGACATTATAGAGAACATTTCCTTCAAAGGAGGGCATAATAGCGGGGGATTCTATTCTCCGGAATTAGGTGTTGTACAGGATGCCGACCGGCTGGATGCAATTGGCGCTATCGGTATTGCCAGAACTTTCAATTATGGAGGTTTCAAGAACAGGGCTATGTACGATCCGTCAATTCCACCTAACCTGAATATGACCAGGGAACAGTATAAAAACAGTACCGCTCCTACCATTAATCACTTTTACGAGAAGCTTTTACTGCTCAAAGACAGGATGAACACTGCTACAGGACGTAGACTGGCCTCCGAAAGGCATGCTTTTATGGAAACATTCCTGGAGCGGTTTTACCAGGAGTGGGAAGGGGAGAGTTAATATTATGACAGCCACCGGCGGACAAGCTTCTTGTCCGCCGGTGGCTACATTTTATATCTTAAAGGAATAGTGCTCTCAGCTCTTCTGCATCCTGCGGTTTCATTTTCCCACTCAGGATCAGCCTTAGCTGGCGTCTACGCATAGCACCTTCATACAGCTGCTTTTCTTCTTCGGTATCCGGAATGATCTGAGGTACCAGCCTGGATTTGCCATTAGGGTCCAGCGCCACGAACGTCATAAATGCCTCATTGGATTTATACCGGTATTGCTGTACCGGATCTTCTCCCCACACACGCAGGTGTACTTCCATGGAGGTAGAAAAAGCCCTGCTCACTTTCGCTTCAATATGTACAACGTTGCCCAGCTTAATGGGAGTCTCGAAAGAAATATTATCTACGGAAGCGGTCACTACGGGAGCACTGCAATGTTTCATGGTGGCCAGAGCGCCGGCTATGTCCATCCAGTACATAAGGCGGCCTCCCATTAGATTGCCGAAAGTGTTAGTATCATTTGGCAGTACCAGTTCCGTCATCTGGATCACCGAGTCCTGCGCACGCTTGGGCGTTAATGTCATATGCTGATTTATTACGGCGGCAAAATTAGCAAGAAGTTTGCTGACAGGCGCAAGAAATGCCACGCCCCGATAAGTATTTCCAAAATGATAAATTTATGATCTCAAATTTGGCCTATAATTAACTTGCTTTGAATCTGTTATATGTTTTAGAATGACAAAATGTGAAAATGTGGTTTGGGAGCACTTCAAATTTGTCTTAGCTTTGCATGACCTTCGGAAGTTATTTTTACTTGACTGGTTACATCAAAAGTCGTCCGGCACTTCTCTTTAGGTCAAGTATATCTACAGAATTTTTAGATCTTATGGCAAAATATATCTTCGTTACGGGAGGTGTGACTTCCTCGTTGGGTAAAGGAATTATAGCTGCCTCGCTGGCAAAATTGTTGCAGGCTCGTGGCTTTAGAGTGACAATTCAGAAATTTGATCCATATATCAATGTGGATCCGGGAACATTAAACCCTTACGAACACGGTGAGTGCTTTGTAACTGAAGATGGCGCAGAAACAGACCTGGACCTTGGACACTATGAGCGTTTCCTGAACACGCCTACTTCTCAGGCGAATAATGTGACAACTGGACGTATCTATCAGACTGTTATTAACAAAGAACGTGAAGGCGCATACCTGGGTAAAACCGTACAGGTAGTGCCGCATATCACTGATGAAATTAAACGTCGTATTCTCCTGCTGGGTAAAGACGGTAAACATGATATCGTTATTACCGAGCTGGGTGGTACTGTAGGTGATATCGAATCCCTGCCTTATATAGAGGCAGTTCGTCAGTTACAATGGGAACTGGATGAGCAGGATTGCCTGGTTGTACACCTTACCCTCATTCCTTACCTGCGCGCTGCTAAAGAGCTGAAAACAAAGCCAACACAGCACTCTGTTAAGATGATGAGTGAAAACGGCGTACACCCCGACGTAATCGTGTGCCGTACGGAAGAGCCAATGTATAATGATCTGAAAAAGAAAATTGCGCTGTTCTGTAACGTAACGCCTGATGCCGTTATTGAGGCTACAGATATGAGCACCATTTACGAAGTGCCGCTGGAGATGCTGCGCGAGAAACTGGATGTGATCTGTATGAAAAAGCTGGGTATTCCTATTGAAAAGGAACCAGATATGACCAAATGGCGCGCATTCCTGGATAAACTCAAATATCCTAAATCCAAAGTAACGATCGGTCTGATCGGAAAATACGTTGAACTGCAGGATGCTTACAAATCTATCCTGGAGTCCTTCATCCATGCCGGCGCAATGAATGAATGTAAAGTGGTAGTACAGAACATTCACTCTGAGTTCCTGACACAGGAAAATGTAGCTGAAAAGCTGCGTAACCTGGACGGTCTGCTGGTAGCTCCTGGCTTTGGCCACCGTGGTATTGAGGGTAAGATCGTGGCTATTCAGTACGCCCGTGAAAATAACCTGCCATTCTTTGGTATCTGCCTCGGTATGCAGATGTCGGTAGTAGAATACGCTCGTAACGTAATCGGCTGGACTGATGCACACTCAACCGAAATGAACCCGGATACTGCTCACGCGGTAATCGGCCTGATGGAAGAGCAGAAGAAAATTACTGTGAAAGGTGGTACCATGCGTCTGGGCGCTTACACCTGCGAACTGATCCCTGGATCCAAAGCTGCTACCATCTATGGTAGTACCCAGATCAGCGAGCGTCACCGCCATCGCTATGAGTTTAATAGCCAATACCTGGCTGACTTTGAAAAAGCTGGTATGGTGCCTTCCGGCCGTAACCCGGAAAGCGGATTGGTTGAAATGGTGGAATTACCTGATCATCCTTTCTTCGTAGGCTGTCAGTTCCACCCAGAACTGAAAAGCACCGTGGAAGCTCCTGCTCCGCTATTCGTACACTTCATAGCAGCTGCCAAGCAGTATGCAGAAGATAAGACCAATAAGGCGAAAATTGCAGAAGAAAAGATCGCACATCAATAATATTTATCTATAACTGACAAGCTTTCAGTGGTAACAATAAGGCATTATCTTTATTGATTACGGCTGAAAGCTTGTTGCTTTTACTTACCTTTGCTGCCTAAATTTTAATTGAATTTCATGGACAGAAACTCAGTCATTGGCTTTGTATTGCTGGGGGTGTTGTTCGTTGGTTACATTTTCTTTAACCAGAAACAACAGACTGCTGCTAAAATAGAGAAAGATCGTCAGGATTCTATCGCTAATGTCAATAAGCCTAAACCTGTTGATACTGCTGCCTACACCACAAACGGAGCAGCTGACTCAAGCAAACTGGCAAGCGCCTATGGCACTTTCGCCGGTGCTGCCAATGGTACACTTCAGACAGCCGTTCTTGAGAACGAAGTACTGAAAATCACCTTCTCTAACCAGGGTGGTCAGCCATCCTTGGTACAACTGAAAAAATTCAAGGATTTTGAAGGAAAACCACTGATGCTGGTAAACAGCTCTTTCAACCGTATTTCCCTTAAAGTTCCTGCTAATAACAATACCTTATTAAATACTGCAGACCTGTACTTCACCGGTGGTAAAGTACAACAACTGCAAGACGGTAGCCAGGCTATCAGCTATCGCCTTACTACCTCCAATCCTGAACAATACCTGGAGTATGTATATACCCTCAAACAGGATGGTTACGCCGTAGACTTTGATATTCACGCTATTGGCCTGGAAAACGTAGTGCCTGCCGGTCAGAAAACCCTGTCCTTACAGTGGGATTCCGAAAACGACAAGCAGGAAAAAGATATGCAGAACGAACGCCAGAACAATCAGGTACATTACCGCGATGCTGATGGCAAGCATGACTACTTCACCCTCGAACGTACCAGCAACCAGAAATGGAACAACCAGTTACAATGGGTGAGCGTAAAACAGCAGTTCTTCAATACCACCTTCATCGCCAGAAATGACGCACGCTTCGCAGCTGCTGAAATCAATACCAAGGTGCCTGAGAGTGCAAATATTGTCGGACAAACCTTCGCTACGCTGGAGATTCCATACAATCGTGCCCACGATTTTAACTTCCCGATTGAAATCTATTACGGCCCTAACCACTATAAGACTTTAAAGTCATTTGATATCGGACTGGAAAGCATCATCCCACTGGGTTCCGGTATCTTCGCTTTCGTTAAATATGTGAACAAATGGATCATTATCCCTGTGTTCAACTTCCTGAGCGAATTTATCACCAATTACGGTCTTATTATCATCCTGCTGACTTTATTCATCCGTCTGCTGATCGTTCCTTTCACTTACCAGAGCTACGTATCTCAGGCTAAAATGAAAGTACTGAAACCAGAAATTGACGCATTAAGAGCTAAACACGGAGATGACCAGCAGGCTTTCGGTATGGAACAGATGAAACTATTCAAAAGCGCAGGCGTAAACCCGCTCGGTGGTTGTTTACCAGCCCTGATGCAGTTACCTATCCTGGTAGCCATGTATAGCTTCTTCCCATCCTCCATTGAGCTGCGCCAGGAAAGCTTCCTCTGGGCAACAGACCTTTCTGCCTATGACTCCATCCTGGACCTGCCATTTACCATTCCATTCTACGGTAACCACGTCAGCCTGTTTACCCTGCTGATGACTATCACCAGCTTGATCCTGGCATTCAATAACCGTGGTATGGCAGATCAGAGCAATCCGGTAATGAAATATATGCCATATGTGTTCCCGATCATGCTGTTAGGTATCTTTAACCGTCTGGCTTCCGCACTGACGTTCTATTACTTCCTGTCAAACGTGATCAGTATCGTTTTACAATGGGCTATCCAGAAGTTCCTGGTTAACCACGACAAGATCCACGCACAGATCCAGGAGAACAAAAAGAAGCCTGCTTCCAAATCCAAATGGCAGGAGAAGCTGGAGGAAATGCAGAAAAAACAACAAGACATGCAAAAACGTCAACAGGAAATACAACAGCGTAAAAAGCAATAGTATCTGACCTATTTGACATAGTATATTAACAGAAGGCTTCCCACGTAGGAAGCCTTCTGTATTTTCAGGAAAATCATGCATAATCATACCTAATGAAGTACTTATTGTTTCTCATTACAGCTACAACTGTCTGCACCGGTGCCTATGCACAGGACTACCAACCATCCGCCAGCCGTATCCAGAAAACGGTTACTTATCTGGCATCAGAGAAATTAAAAGGCCGTGGTACTGCCGAAAAAGGCGGTATCAAAGCCAGCAGCTATGTTGCTAAACAATTCAAATCACTCGGACTGAAACCAGGTAATGGCGACAGTTACTTCCAGGCATTTTCTTTTGACAGGAAAGAACATAAAAACATCCCCAGCCGCAATGTTATCGGCTACCTGGATAATGGTGCTGCTAAAACCATCGTAATAGGCGCACACTACGATCACCTGGGTACTGCCGCGCTCTTTGATGGGAAATACCCTGTCGGCCAGATTCATAACGGTGCAGATGATAACGCCTCCGGTGTAGCCGGATTGCTGGAACTGGCCAGGTACTTTACAGAGAATGGTCAGAAAGAACCTTTCAACTTCCTCTTTATTTCTTTTGGTGGTGAGGAACTGGGCTTACAGGGTTCAAAGTACTTTACTGCTAATCCGACTATCCCGCTTACCAGCATGCACTTCATGCTGAATATGGATATGATAGGCAGATACAATGAGGAAAGAGGACTCGGCATCGGTGGATATGGTACTGCACAGGAATGGCCTGCCATATTTAAAGATGCACAGGAACCAGGCATCAAGTACTTCACAGATGGTTCCGGCAAAGGCGCTTCCGACCATCATAACTTCTATATGCACGATGTACCGGTTATATTTCTGCACACCGGACCACACGATGACTATCATAAGCCAACCGACGATGTGGAGAAGCTGAAAGCGAAAGAAGAAGCGCTGGTATTAAAGCTCGGTATTCAGCTGATTACCAATGCTATGAAGTATACAGACATACACTACGTGGAGAACGAAAAGAAGGTAGAAGATAAGAAGTAATTGTTTAGTTGTATATAAAAGTAAAAGGGCGTCCTGTACACAGGACGCCCTTTTTAATATCTATAATACTTATGGTTGCGGTTTCTGCGGATAAGTAGCTTTAGGCATGGTAGAAGGAATAGGCTTCTCCTTATTAGCTTCTGCCTGTTTCTCCCGCTCTCTTTCCCTTGCTTCCTTGTCAGCTTTTGGCTCGCTTTCATAAACATCTATATACTCGCTGGCTTCTCCATTACCCTGGTCAGCTGCTTCCGCTCCAGGATTTACATTCTCGTCAAATCGCTGATAGAACTCACTATTAACAGACTGTGGAATAGCGAAAGTAGCCTTGTCATCTATCTTTAGCGTTTTGTCAGCGTATACCTTCTGGAAGAAGTACGCCCAGATCGGCAGGCCGGTATTAGCACCCTGACCGGTTGCGGTAGAATTGAAGTGCAGGAAGTTGTTTTCACAACCTACCCAGGCACCTGCCAGTAACTGCGGCGTGAAGCCCAGGAACCAGCCATCTGTGTTATCATTCGTAGTACCTGTTTTACCTGCTACCTCACTCTGGATGCCATAACGGGAACGGAGACGGGCAGAAGTACCACCTGGTGCAGTTACTCCCTGCATCATTTTCACCATCGTATAAGACTCGTTTTCACTGATTACTTCACGTTTTTCAGGAGCGAATGTCTGCAGAATGTTTCCATTCCTGTCCTCTATACGGGTAATGTAAATTGGTTTTGTGATAATACCGCGTGCTGGGAACATGGTATATGCCTGCAGCATCTCATACAGAGAGATCTCTGGTGTACCCAGGGAAATGGATGGATAAGGAGGAATCTCTGCACTGAAGCCAATCTTGTTTTTAGCAAAATCAGCCACTGCCTGCGGACCTAATTGTTTGATCAGGTAAGCAGATACCAGGTTTAATGATTTGGCCAGTGCACCAGCCATGCTGATGTTACCGCCTACACTACCTTCAGAGTTGCGGCTCAGTGTCCAGTTATATTTAGGGAATGATACAGGCTCGTTCGGCAGCATGGTGCTAGGAGACATACCATTCATAATGGCGAAGGTATACAGGAATGGTTTGAATGTAGAACCTACCTGTCTACGCGTCTTGGCAACGTGGTCATTTTTAAAATAACGGAAGTCTGGTCCGCCCACCCAGGCTTTGATCTCGCCACTCTCCGGGTCCATAGCCATAAAGCCTGCCTGCAGGATCGCTCGCATGTACTTGATAGAATCTATCGGCGTCATGACAGTATCCAGTTCGTTCATATCAGGTTCGGTATAGCTCTTCCAGGCAAATACTTTCATCCTGGTAGGCGTATTGAATGCTTTTTTGATCTCGTCATCTGATGCGTTAGCCTCTTTCATGTTTCTGTAACGCTCAGATTCTTTCATATAACGGTCAACATAACTCTGCCAGTTTTTCCATACGCTACCTGACTTGATATTAGACTGTGTAGCAAATATCTTTTGCAGGTCTTTCAGGTGGTGGTCAACAGCTTCTTCTGCATACAACTGCATACGCGGGTTGATCGTTGTATAGATCTTCAGACCGTCGCGGTAGAGGTTATACTCAGTACCGTCAGCTTTTTTATGTTCTTTACACCACACCTTCAGTTCATCACGCAGTACTTCTCTGAAGTAAGGTGCCAGGCCTTTATTATGATCTATCTTATTGTAGCGTAATACAATAGGTTTACTTTTCGCTGCTGTTTCTTCAGGTTTGGTGATAAAGCCATTTTTCTCCATCAGTTCAATCACCGTATTCCGGCGGTTCAATGCACCTACCGGGTTACGGCGGGGATTGTAGATAGAGGTCCCTTTCAGCATAGCTACCAGTGTAGCAGCTTCCTCAATAGACAGGTGACCTGCATCTTTACTGAAGAAGGTGCGTGCACCATTTTCAATACCATATACGTTGTCACCAAAAGGAACAGTATTTAAATAAAGGGTGATAATCTCTTCTTTGGTAAAGTTGCGTTCCAGCCTTACCGCAATCAGCCATTCCTGCATTTTCTGGAAGGCCCTTACCAGCTTGTTACTGGCACGGGTAGTTCCTGTATTATCTGCTTGCAGGTTCAGTGCCAGCTGCTGGGTAATTGTACTCGAACCCCTCTTCTTACCTATAGCCAGGTAAAAAGGAATGGCGATAGTCGCATAAGGGTCGATACCAGAATGCTCGTAGAAGCGCACGTCTTCTGTAGCAATCAGGGCGTTAATGACGTTTTTGGAAATTTCGTTGTAGTCAGAACTGGACCTGTCTACCTGATAATATTTACCGAGGATGGTTCCATCTTCGGCGATTACCTCAGCGGCAAGAGCAGCCCTTGGGTTTTCCAGGGTCTCCATGGATGGCATGTTGCCGATAATGCGGAAATTGACCAGTAAGATCAGTAAAAGGAATATCCCAGTTACTGACAAAACTGTGATCCACAATATTTTAACGGATTTTTTCATACTTGCTTTAAATATTTGATTTGCCCGGCCAGCATTGCACAGGGATGGCATCTAACCCTGTTATAGCAATTTACGGGCCTTAATACGCAATAGCTTGTAATAGCGGGCAAAACTATTAAAAAATTCGGGTTGATACCCCCCAATAATTGTTAAAAGGTTGATTTAATACACTGAATGAATTAGGTTGTTTTCTATCTTATTGTCCCTTATTGTGTAACGTAGTTGTCGTTAAAGAATTTCCGGTAGCCCTCCACATCCTTCGTACTGTTCATCTGGATAAAGTTATCCCTGGAAATGATAAACATGGTATAATCGGACGGACGAATGCGCGGTGCAATCTTTTCCGCGTCATACCTGACTTCATCATAGTAGTCCAGTGCCTTATCCTCATTAGGGAACAGCCTGAAAATCAGCATCACATCCTGCTGAGTAAGCACAAAGTTGGCCACCTGGATGTTCTCTGATCCATGCTTTTCTGCATTGTACCGCGTGAACTGTGTCAGGGCTTCTTCAATAGCCGCTTTATTGGTACGCAGGAAGTACATTACTACGAAATGTGGATTATCGGCTTTCAGCTTATATATGGTCACAGGTTTGATCGGAGCTGGTAATGGCGCTACTTTCAATCCGGCGTTGGCAGTCGCCACTTTAACCGAATCAGCTTTAGCTGTCTGTATCTTCTCCGACTCAAATTTAGGCTCGGGTTTCTGCCATGGATAGCGGATGGAGATATTCTCGTCTACCGCTGTATTATTGTCATTCTTCTTTTCAATCTCCAGTCTGGACAAGTATACTACCAGTGCGGCCCTGTTATCCAGCGCTTCCAGCAAAGATTTGGCTTTCTCCTGTACCGCATCTTCCTGTTTATATTTGTTGATGACGTTCACCACTGCCTGACGGCCATATTCGCAGGTATCCATCCGCATGATGATCATCGCTTCCAACAGGTCAAATTTAGGCTGCATGAAGTTCAGCCCATAGGCGGAATCTGCTGCTTTCTTCATATCGTAGGCTGCTGCATAGTTTCCTCGTTGGAAATTCACGTATACTGAGTCATATGATGTGGATATCTCCTTCTTTTTCCCTTCGTTAATGTCCTGCAGCGCGCCATATTTGATAATATTTGCAAATTTTGAATCGCCATACTGCATCACTACGTTCTGTTTATACTTCGCCGCAAGTGCTGTATGTCCCAGTTTAGTATGCCATATGTATAAGGAATACACTACTTCCGTCTTATGTGGATGCTGGGGATATCTGTTCAGCAGCGTATCATAAGTTTCGATAGCCAGTTCTGTGTTATCCAGCTGGTCATTATATAGTTTACCAAGATCATAATAGGCGTCTTCTACAATCACATTGGATTTCAGGAGATCATCCGGTGTTAGTGGCAAGCCTGCTGCCAGTGAGCGGGCGCTGGCACTATCTCCCGAAACTTTATTTGCTTCGCCGCCGATCGGATTACCGTTTTCGTCTTCAGGCTGCAGTGCCTGATTAGCTGAAATGGCTGCTCCCTGGGTCCTACGCCAGTTATCGGCTAACGGCCTGTTCCCCCAGCGTTTCTTAAATTCTGAGTAACCAGTAGCCTTGCTGGCGCTATTGTAAAAATACCATTCGCCCTGGTCATCCTTGTTAGGGGTGGCCGGACTGTTATTATTGATCATATTGTTAGCCAGCGGGTTGTTGGCCAGCTGGGGATCAATACCTCTTTCTGCGTCTTCTCTTTCTTTTTTAGCTTTCTCTTCTGCTTCTCTGCGCATCTGACCTGCCATTTTCTCAAGGAATATCATCCTGTCAGATTCCGGCATAGCGGCAATACGCTGGAGACTATCTTCCCGCTGGATCGCTTCTACACGGATGGCTACATCATTCAATACGCGCTTACGTTTGTTAACTATCGCTGAATCAGTAAACTCAGGCGGCATTACCGTAGCGGTGCTATCATAAAAGTTTCTGGCCAGGCGATAACGGCGCTGTCCATAATAAATATCTGCAATACCCTTGAAAGACAGTGCTTTCTGCATAGTATTGCTGCTCTCTACCTTGAGGGACTGGCGCAGGTATTCCAGGGCCAGGTCAGCATCTTTGGGCAGTACCAGGTTAGCCATGGTGTAATAGATCGCATCGCGGAACTCCATGTATTTTTCCTTCCGCACCATACGTTTGAGTCGGGCCAGGCTTTCGTCCAGTGAACCACCCTCCCGGGTAGCATCCAGTTTCGCTATCTGCATACGTGCCTGGAAATCCATGATCGGATCAGGCTTTTGCTTGATCACCTTATGAAACATCATTACGGCAGAGTCAGGACGGCTGTAATTCGTATATAACTGGCCCAGGATATAGTACATGCGGGCGCGTTCATCCCGGTTACGCCTGCTTTTTACAGCTGTCTGCAACGGGTTGATCACTTCAGCAAAACGCTCCTGTTTATACAGGGCATAAGCCCTGATTTCTGCCATGTCGCCTGCCAGCCTTTTCGGGAAGTAAGGATCCTGTTCCAGGATGTTCATCATGGAACGGGCCTCGTCAAATTCTTTCATTTCAAGCAGGGTCTTGGCTCTCCACACAAATGCATCGTTACGGGCATAGGTATGCTTGAAATATCCGAACGGTGGCTTACGCTTTTCACGGGAGGCAATAGATAGCTGATCTTTAGCGGTAGAGCCCACTACAGCTTTATAGTCTGATTTTTTCTTCGGAGCATAGGTGGTATTGATAAACAGGAAGGTCCGGTTAGCTTTATCCCATTCACCCTGGTAGAAGTATGCTTGTCCGATAACCAGGTAACTGTCATCGATCCATTTACTGCGTGGATCATGTATCTGAATATTGATAGACGCTTTTTCGATCACCGTGTCAAGGTCACCTGCGCTGAGGCCGAGATTTTGTAAACTGTAAGGATAGAAGGGAAGGAGGTAGTTATAGTTATCCTGACCCTGGCGGCTCACGTTATGGGTAATGAGACGCAATTTCTTGCGGGCATTAAACAAATAGTTATATCTGGCCAGCATGTTCTGCACCAGCTTCCGTTTGATAGTCCATCGGCGTTCGGCCAGCAGTTCAGCGGGCGGACGCCTGTTTTCTGGTTTAGGCTGCGCCACTTTGGGAACAAGCGGCTTCTGCATGGTCCTTTGAGGGGGCCTGCTGTTATTATTTCTGGACTGGTTCCTCGTAACCGTGGTATCCCGTCGCTGGGCGCTTAAGCTGTTGATTCCGATACAGCACAACAACAGACTTGCTAAACAGGTATATGATAGAAATTTGAGAACTGATCTGTGATAATTCATGGATGCCAGGGTGTATAGGCCTACCTATATAACTTATATGTCAGGAAATTATTTTTTAAAGATAGCATAATTTTTTTGAGGCTATCAAAGTGTCCTGGTGGATTAAAAATGAGTCCTATCCAATTTTTTAAATACGAAATAATATAAATGTTTAACTTTAGCCGGTTGATAATCAGAAAAATTATTCAAGTTTCATAGCGAGTATGGCTAATAAGCGTGATAAAAAGGGCAGAAATGTGGGGCGGATCGGTAACAGGTACCGCCTGGTAATTATGAATGACGATACTTATGAAGAGGTAACATCATTCAAATTATCAAGGATGAGCGTGTACATTGCTTTGAGTACTTTGTTTGTGTTGCTGGTAACCATCACTGTCGCAACTGTAGTATTCACGCCATTGCGTTATTATATTCCGGGATATGGCGACCTGAAGCAGCGTAGAGAATTTATCCGGCTGAAGATGCGTACCGATTCACTGGAATCAGCTATTAATGCCCGTGATAAATACCTGGATAATATCAAGCAGGTTATCAGCGGAGACTTCTCTGCAACCAAACTCGACACAACTACCATTAAAGTTCCAAAAGTAGACAATAGTACATACTAACTAATTAAGGTCAGGGGCACAAAATATCGCGCGACAAAATATATGTCAAGGTAAGATACGCAAAGGGGGCCAGACGTCGTTATTGGGAGAATGTGAATAACTTCTTAAATGAAGTGATTGTCAATAGGGAATAATATGTTAATAAATAATACTATCTTACATCACACTAAAAGCTGAAAAACCTAGTATCCTATGTTTAGCAACAACAATCGTAATGCCAGAAGCGAAAGCAAATCGATAATGCCGTCTTCAAACGTTAACATTATTGGC
Source organism: Chitinophaga rhizophila (assembly GCF_019492185.1). Lineage (GTDB taxonomy): Bacteria > Bacteroidota > Bacteroidia > Chitinophagales > Chitinophagaceae > Chitinophaga > Chitinophaga rhizophila. The sequence continues at coordinate 886,791 of NZ_JAICCF010000002.1, read as the reverse complement.
AGTGGAACTTCCATTCAGGGAGATATTGTATGCGAAGGTGATATTCGCATTGACGGTCAGGTGAATGGCCTGGTATCAACAAAAGCTAAAATTGTGGTAGGTCCTGAAGGGGAGATTATCGGTGATCTGGTATGTCAGAGTGCTGACATCCTGGGTAAAGTAACTGGTATTGTTAAAGTGGAAGATCTGCTGTTCCTGAAAGGGAATGCACTTGTAAAAGGTGATCTGTACACTGCACACTTTGAGATGGAGCCAACTGCAAAATTCAATGGTCGTTGCTTCATGGAACCCGAAGAGGTAGCTGCTGCAAACGCAAATCACAAAGATAAACATGCAAAACCAGTCGTTCCAGCCAAAGAAAAAGTCGAAGAAAAAGCCTGATAACAGGTTGATTTTCCGCTATACAGGCTTGGCATTTCAGATGATGGCCACATTAGGCATAGCTGTATTCGCAGGTTATAAAATTGACCAGCGGACAGGATGGTCGTTCCCTTTCTTTCTGATCATTTTGTCTTTAATAGCTTTAGCTGTAATTTTGCGGCAAATTATCAAAGATACCAGCAGGAATGAGTGACAGGTTTTACTTTAGAGTTATTGGCCTTTTCATATTATTGAATGGCGCATTATTATTATTAAAAGCCTGGTTGTTAGGTAATGGAGCACACATGACGGCGCTTCTAATCGGCAACCTGGCTTTAGCTTCCATCTCCGCTATCACCTATAACATGAGCCGCAAGGGAATACAGTCTGAAAATAACAGCGTTTTCCTTCTCCGTGTATACGGTTCCATGATCAGCAGAATGATGTTTTGCCTGGCCGGCATTACCATATATGCCGTAGCGAACAGGCCGCATACAAGCAAAATTACTATCTTCATACTGATGTTCTTCTACGCCGTTTACTCGGTAGTGGAAAACGTTAGTCTGCAAAAAATTACAAGAAGAAAAAACTAAGACATCCGTGAAGCAGGAGGCTCCTTTACATGCATTAGCTGCATATCTGCCAGAGGGAACTTTCGAGCAGGTCATGGCCTACCTTAACCAGTACAAGGTCCATCTGACCGTAACACGTGAACGGCATAGCATCCTGGGTGACTACAGGCATCCCGACCGCAAGGGAGGGCATCGCATCAGTATCAACGGGAACCTGAATCGTTATGCCTTTTTAGTAACGCTACTTCACGAAATTTCTCACCTTACCACCTATATGCAATACGCTAACACCGTTGCATCACACGGGAAGGAATGGAAGCAGCATTTCTCAAACATCCTGAAAGAGTTTGTCGGTAAAGGGTATCTGCCCGCCGATGTTGAAGGCGCACTCCGCCAAAGTATCCGCAATCCTGCAGCCAGTTCCTGTGCAGACGATGAACTGATGCGTGTTCTTAAAAGGTATGACCGCAAAAAGGATAATCATTTCCTGGTAGAACAGTTACCCCTTCATCAGTTATTCCGTACCAAAGATGGCCGCGTTTTCCGTAAAGGAGAACGTATCCGTAAGCGCTACCGCTGCGAAGAAGTAGCCACTAAACGCATGTACCTATTCAGTCCCGTATACGAAGTCGAAGTAGTGGCTGCCTAAAAAAAGGACCTGCATCCCAAAAGCTGCAAGTCCCTTTTATGTCATAAAATCACTGTATTAAGCATTTACTCCCGCTGTTTGCCCAATCATCATACGCTTATTGTACTCCCTTTCCCTTTTCTCTATCTGTTCCTTCCGGAAAATGATATACGCATGTTCATGTGCTTCGAGCAGGTCGTCATAAGGGCCGCGCGGAGAAATCAGTTTTACAAAAACAGGCGCTGTCTCAATAGTCACAAACAACAACATAATGAACCAGTTAGCCCAGCGCACATGTTCACTACGTTCTGTCAGGTGACCTAACGCATCCAGCCGGGACGCCAGTCCGTCTATACGACTGCGGTCCAGCGAACCGACAGTTGCCTTCCTGGTAGAGTCGATGGCTGCCAGCTGCTGGCGCTTCTGGGCAATCAGGGCACCATTCTGCACAGTAATCCTTTGCAATAAAGCTCCCGCACTGTCTGCATCTGCCTTTTTTGCTTTGTAAATGGGGCCGAGGTTTTGCCTGCGGGAGCCGCCTGTACCATCTGCTTCTTGCTGCGCTATGATCTTCAGGGTGTCATGTTTGGCCGCCTGCTGACGGATACCCTCATTCAATAAGCCAATTTCAGTATTCAGTGTAACAACCTGCTGCTGAAAACGGTCCTGTACCCGGTCTTCCTGGGTTTTGAATACCTGCTGCTCCATGACGATCAGTTCCTGGTTGATTTCTTTCTCAAATACCTTCAATTCCAATGGTTTGGATATCACCACGGCAATGAATACGGCGAGAATCAGCCGGGGTAAGGCCATACCAAATTCCTGCATTGCCTTATTACGTTTCTTCATGCCTGATACAATATATCTGTCCAGGTTGAAGATCATCAGCCCCCATACAATACCAAAGGCGATGGCACCCCAGGGAGAACTGAATACGGTCCATAAAGCATATCCGCCGGAGAAAGCTGCCAGCAAACCGGTAAAAAAGATTGTTGCGCCAATGCCGCCATACTTATTTGTTTCTGATGGGGCCCTTTTCAGCATAGGCACGTGCACTCCTGAACAAAACAGGAAAAAGTCGCGGAAGCGCTTCATGTTAATTAATTGTACGATTTGGTATATATAATAAAATCTCACCCTGCGGATGGCAGGTATATAGTGAAGGATGGATAATGAAGGTACGATTTTTTGACCGCTTCCACATGGGAATGTGATCAAAACCGGTGAATATGTGATGGAAAATGGCAGGTTGAAAAATCGACATGTGTAGTTGACTACATATCTATATTATCCTGTTAGTGACGAAGCAGGTTTGTTGCCGGGCGGAGCTATAGAGGAATAGGAGAGTAAGTTAAGTCTACCAGCAGGATTATCTGGAAGTAGAAAGGACGAGCATGCCAGGTAAGCCAGGAGGAATAAGGGCAAAATAGTAGTTGCAGAAGGATGTAGATAGGATGCACTTCCTGTATGAGTAAAGTGGAATCAAAGTAAACCCAGCCTTGGAGAAGGAGATGGATAGTAGATACTTGTTGTACAGGTAGGGGGAAGCCAGGGAATGATAATAACACAAACGGGATATCAATAAGGTATACCAAGGGTAGTACTAGCGTAGTACTAGCGACCTCCAAGATGATATAAAAACAAAACCCCGGACATTATCCGGGGTTTCATTTTCTATTTTTAGTCAATCACTACAATATAATATTAAGCAGTCACTGCTTTGTTAACCAGCGCAGCAGCTTCGCTCAACAGGATAGCTGACTGTACGGTCAGACCGCTTTCTTCGATCAGCTTCTTTGCTTCTTCAGCATTTGTACCCTGCAGACGAACGATGATAGGTACAGTGATGTTACCGATTGATTTATAAGCATCGATTACACCCTGTGCAACACGGTCGCAACGTACGATACCACCGAAGATGTTGATCAGGATAGCCTTCACTTTTGGATCTTTCAGGATGATGCGGAAACCAGCTTCTACAGTCTGTGCGTTTGCAGTACCTCCTACGTCCAGGAAGTTAGCCGGCTCACCGCCACTCAGCTTGATCATATCCATAGTAGCCATTGCCAGACCAGCACCGTTAACCATACAACCTACGTTACCGTCCAGTTTCACATAGTTCAGGTTGAATTTACCTGCTTCTACTTCTGTTGGATCTTCTTCAGAGATATCACGCAGTGCTTCCAGATCAGCATGACGCATCAGTGCGTTATCGTCCAGGTTCAGTTTACAGTCAACTGCAATGATCTTCTCATCGCTGGTTTTGAACAGTGGGTTGATTTCCAGCATGCTTGCATCCAGACCTACGTACGCGTTGTACAGGTTGGTCACGAATTTCACCATGTTCTTGAAAGCCTCACCGCTCAGACCGAAGTTGAAAGCAATCTTTCTGGCCTGGAATGCCTGGAGGGTAGTATTTGGCTGTACCCACTCTTTGAAGATTTTCTCAGGAGTGTTATGCGCTACTTCTTCGATATCCATACCACCTTCTGTAGAGTACATGATCACGTTCTGACCTTTTGCACGATCCAGGAGGATAGAAAGATAAAATTCTTTTATTGGGTTAGGGCCAGGGTAGTACACATCCTGTGCTACCAGCACCTTGTTAACTAATTTACCTGCTTCTCCGGTCTGGATGGTTACCAGTACACCGCCCAGGATATTTCCGGCAATGGTTTTCACATCTTCGGCATTCTTACCTACAGCCACGCCTCTCTGTTCTTTACCACGGATGGTACCTTTACCACGTCCACCGGCATGTATCTGCGCCTTTACGACAGCAAACTCATTACCATGTTGTACTTTAAGTTGCTTATAAGCTTCTGCCGCCGCTTCAGGGGTATCTACCGGAATCCCTTCCTGTACCGGTACGTTATATTTCTTCAACAGTTCTTTAGCCTGGTATTCATGTAAGTTCATCTGATAAAAATTTGCCGCTAAAATAGGTCATTATGATTTAAATATAAAACCGTAGTGTTTTGTGAATTAAAAATAACTTTGCGCAACCTGTTTTAAAGACATTAATATAATGAGTGATCTCTTACAACAAATAGCTGCTGCGGCGGAATACATCCGTAATTCATGGTCTGGCACCCCGGAAGTGGGTATTATTTTAGGTAGTGGATTGGGCAACCTGGCCAGTGATATTACTGACAGCACCGAGATTCCCTATGAGCAGATCCCGCACTTCCCCTCTTCTTCCGTAGAAGGGCATAAAGGCCGTCTCATATTGGGTAAACTGAACGGTCGCCCTGTAGTGGCAATGGCCGGCAGGTTCCATTATTATGAAGGACTGACCATGCAGCAGGTAACCTTCCCAGTAAGAGTGATGAAAGCATTGGGAGTACATACCTTACTGGTTTCCAATGCAGCCGGTGGAATGAACAAGGCTTTTAATGTCGGAGATCTGATGATCATCAACGATCATATTAATCTGCAACCCGAACATCCGCTGCGCGGCCCTAATATCAATACGCTGGGTCCCCGTTTCCCGGATATGAGTGAACCATACTCTAAAGCATTGATTGAGAAAGCTAAAGAAATTGCTGCTGCGAATAGTATTCCGGTACATACCGGCGTTTATGTAGGTGTACAGGGGCCAACGTTTGAGACAAGGGCTGAGTACAAGTACATGCACATCATCGGCGGCGACGCCGTAGGCATGAGTACTGTTCCTGAAGTGATTGTGGCTATCCATAGCGGTCTGAAAGTGTTTGCCATGAGTGTGATTACTGATATCGGCATCCGCGAAGAGGAGAATGTCATTACTCATGAAGAAGTACTCGAAGCGGCAAACGCAGCGGAACCAAAATTAACGCTTATTTTCAGGGAGCTGGTGAAGGTTATATAACCAGCTTGTATTAGCTTGCAGCCCTGCCCGTAGGATTTTATTCTAGGGGAATGGCTGAGAATGTCCGTCTGAATTATGGGTTTTCAGCACCGGTATGTCCGGTCATATCATAGAATTTTTATCAATACCAGTCAATTAAAGAAGCTCCAAGCAGGAAATTATATCATAGGATGAGGTCATTTATTTTAATATGTTGTTTGCTGATAGGTGTACAGTGCGCGCACGCACAGATCGGGCAGCGTTTCGGTAACATGGGCGGTGGCGGCGGTTCTACCATGCAACGGGATACCGGCTCGCATGCACATGAACCGGATACTATCACTATCAGCTACCGGCTGCTGGGAGAACCTACAGATTATAAACTGGACTCCTCTGTCGCCGACTTCACCGCCTCTTTCCTGCGTATACCCGCCAGTTATGCCTTCCTGGGCAATAACGGTTCGCCTGCCAGGAACCTCCTGTTCACGCCATTCATGAAACCAGGCTTTGATGCCGGCTACCATACGTTCGACGTATATGGTTTCAATCATCAGAATGCCCGGATATATACGACAACCAAACCGTACTCTGAACTGCAGTATATGATTGGTAGTCAGCAGGAACAGCAGATCGGAGTGCTGCATACACAGAACCGTACTGACCGCTTTAACTTCGGATTTGAGTATAATAAAAAATATGCGCCAGGCTTCTTCCGCTCACAGGCCACCAACCATGATATATATCGTATCACTGGTAGGTACAACAGCAGGGATAAGCGATATAATGCCTATCTGAGCTACTTCTTTAATAAATTTATCAATGGCGAAAACGGTGGATTACGGGTAGCTGATTCTGTGCTGGACAATCCGGATTATAGCCAGCGAAAGACGGTTGACGTAAATCTGGGTAACTATACTGCTACTACTTCAGGACTATTCAGTACCACCATGCCGGTAAAGAACACCAATAAGCAGTCCGGCTTCATGCTGGTACAGCAATATGACTGGGGTAAAGGAGATACGATTCACGTTAATGACACAACAGACTATTATAAGTTTGATCCCGTATTTCGTGTACAGTATACCTTTAAAATGGATAATAACGGGTTGGAATATCTTGATGGGCAACCAGATACATTTTATTATGCTAACAAATACCGTTGGGCCTTCAGTGGAGATACTGTTCGGGCGAAACATGAATGGCGTAATATCTCAAATGATGTATCACTGATCCAGTTTCCTATCCGTGGTAACCAGGGCCACTTCCTGAGTGCCGGAGCCAGGTTTGAAAGCATCAGAGGTACTTTCCTGGATGCTAATATCAGCTTCAGCAATCTTGCTTTGCATGGAGAATACCGGAATAAGACACGTAACCAGAAGTGGGACCTGTCAGCAAAAGGTGAGTTCTACTTCGCCGGACAAAACACTGGCGACTATAATGTAAGCGGTATGTTAAGCCGTTATCTGAATGAAACATTAGGTAATGTGCACCTCTTTTTCAGTAATACCAACCGCGAAGCCTCTTATATATATAAATATTTCAGCAGCTCCTACGACAGCTGGTACAATAGTACGCTGGGAAAGGAGAATATCACACAGTTACAGTTCGCTGCTAATAATAAAAAACTGAAATATAACCTGACGGTCAACTATTACCTGATGGAGAATTACACGTATTTCCAGAATTATTATACGAGTGCGCAGGCACCTGCGTTGTTCAACCTCTTGCAGGTGATCTTCAGCAAGCACTTCAGGTATCGACATTACAATTGGTACGCTGACTTTGCATTTCAGCAGGTTCACGGCGATGGAAGGATTAATGTACCGACTATCTGGACCAGGCACAGGCTGACCTACGAGAACAAAATATTCAATAATCTGAACCTTGTTGCAGGTATTGAGGGAAAATATAATACGTCATATTACGCAGATGATTATTCTCCGGTAGTTGGTCAATTTGTGTATCAGACTACCCAACGGGTGAAATATTATGCGCCTGATCTTGCGGCTTTTGTACACTTTCGTATAAAGTCTTTGAGTGCGTTTATACGTGGTGAAAATCTCAATACTTTCTTTGCTACAAATAACTTCGCCGGACCCGCTTATCCATACAACAACTTCACGTTCAGACTGGGTTTACGCTGGTGGTTTATTAATTAACCATCTGATAACAAAGCCCTGAGGCTGCCACCTGATGACACTGTAAAGTGTTTGAAATCATTGTTTTATATTCTGCATTGGTAAACCGTTTTACTATTACTTAGGCAGATAGATTTGTTTTTGACTGCAACCTTCTGGCGTACTGTTTGTTTATGTTTGTATAAATCAATTTTATATGAAGGCCTTTACAGTTGTTTATAACGCAGACAGGTATATGGTTAAACCATTAAACGGTCATTCTCCACGCTTTCTGGTGAAAGTACACGGGCAGGATGTTATTTTTGAACATGATCTGGACGGTCATATCAGAGCAGAATCTAATAAAGTAGCAAGTATGTCATTGTTACTGGGTCTGGCTGATAAAATCGAAGAGAGCGCAGGGAAATAGCAAATCTGGCAGTAAATTGCTATTTTTGCATCCGTTATTCATGAAGAGACTCATTACCATATTACTAGCTTTCCTGTATATCACGCTCACCAGTGGCTTCACGGTGAACGCGCATTACTGTATGGGTAAGCTGGCATCCCTGAATCTGATCTCTCATGCTGATGACGTATGTAATAAATGCAGCAAACCCGAAAAGAAGAAAAAAGGGAAATGCTGTAAGGAAGAGGCCAAATTCTGTAAAGCAGACGTTTCCTCCCACCAACTAGCCAAAGTACAGCAAAGCAGTGAACCAGCTGTTAAAGATCTTAGTTTACCGGTAACTATATTACCGGTACCTGCTATCAGCAGTACACAGTTCATCGTTCCTTACAGTCACGGTCCTCCCGATGACTGTAAACCCGTACCCCTGTATATTCAGTACTGCACTTACCTGATCTGATGTGTACATCGTTTCCGAAGTATCTGGCTGCTATGCTTATAGCAGCCATGGTTATTTTTTCATTCGATTACAAAATATCAGATCATGAAGTCATTGCTTGCTATCATATTCCTGGCCATAGGCCTGCACACATCTTCTTATGCACAAATTAAAAAGGCGTCTTTACAGGCTGCCGGTCTTACCTGTGCAATGTGCTCAAGAGCAACACTTGAAGCGCTCAAAACACTTCCATTTGTAGATAAGATCGACACAGATCTTAACAACACTACTTTCCTGCTTTCATTCAAGCCTGATGCTCAGGTGAATATTGATGAGATTAAGGCGAAGGTAGAAGATGCCGGTTTCTCAGTAGCTAAACTTACAATAACCGCTTCTTTTGATAAAATAGCTGTAGAAAAGGACGCGCACATTAAATATGAAGGCGCTACCTTTCATTTCATCAATGCCAAACAACAGGTATTGTCTGGTGATCAGCAGTTAACTGTGATAGATAAAGACTTTGTATCTGCAAAGCAATTTAAGAAGTTCAGTACACAGACCACTATGTCCTGCTACCAGACCGGCGTAATGGCCAGCTGCTGCAACATGGAGGGAAAAGCGCCTGAACGCATCTATCACGTTTCTATCTGATCCACCCGGGAATGATTTCCTGCAATACCAGTAAATGAAGAGATTCTTATGCTTTATAGTCCTGCTTTTGCCTGTATGTGTACATGCGCAGGAGCTATATGTGTCTACAGAGCCCGCCAGTAATATGCCCGCCCGGTCATTAGGTTTCCGTGTTACTAACCGGTTCTTTAAAATGGAACATGAGGGAGTGACCGGTATGCGTATCGAACCGGAACTGATGTGGGGCATTTCCAAGAAGCTGATGGTGCATGTCACCGGTCTTGCTTCTAACCAGATGCAGCCCTCTCTGCGTTTTGAAGGGGGAAGCATCTACGCTAAATACCGTTTTCTTTCTTCAGATGATCTGCATTCACATTTCCGTATGGCGGCTTATGTGAAAGGATCTGTTATTGATAATCCGTTTGTTCCTGCTATGCGGGAGCAGGCCACTAAACCATTTGATAACCGGGAATTAGACCTGGAAGGTGGGGCATCCGGTGTGTCGGGTGGTATCATTGCTACACAGCTGTTACACAAACTGGCTGTTTCTGCAACACTGGGTTATAACCGGTTTATGAATAACACTAAAGATAAGCTGCCGGCATACATGTCTGCCAATGCGGTAAACTATAGTCTTTCTGCGGGGTACCTGCTTTTGCCGCGCAGTTATCGTAGTTATGAGCAGACAAATCTGAACCTTTATATAGAATTGCTGGGTAAGGCAAATACAGACGCTGTAAGCCGGAATCACTATATGGACGTGGCTCCCGCTATTCAGTTTATCTTCAATAGCGCGACTCGTCTGGATTTTTCTTACCGTACACAATTATTTGGTGGTATGTCTCGCAATGTATTTAATACCTTTACATTACGGTTCGAGCACAATATTTTCAATATTTCAACAAAGAAAAAATGAAGAAGATAGCGATAGCAGTGCTGCGGTTTATCCAATCACTGTTAATGAAGAAGGATTGTTGTAAATAACTATTCCAATCTATTAGTAAAGTTGTTGCTCTTCCAGGGGCGGGCATTTAGCCTGCCCTTTTTTATGCCTGAATCTGGCGTGGCAATTGCTAACGTTAAACAATATATTTCCAGTATTTGTACAGCAAATGTCTATCTTTAAACATTGTTTTGACGCCAATGAAGTATAGGTTTCTAAGGGACAATCTACTAATCGTAATTGTATTATTATCATTGTTTGCCTGCAACAGAAAGCGGGTGCTCCGGGAAAGGGAAATTGTAGGGGATGTACGCCAGTTAAGTGAAGTAATACCGGAAAATATTGTTGAACGTCTTGAGTTTATTGCAGATAACCAGGATGTAATGGAAGATAGTGTACCTGTGCTCAGCACAGCAGCGCTCAATTACTTCTATCAGCAGACGAATAACAGTCCTGTATGGTCGTCTGGTGGTGTACTGGATACACAGGGCGACTCGCTGTTTTCATACGTTATGCATGCTGACGAAGCAGGCCTGCGTCCTGCAGACTATCACAGTGTGGCGCTGCAACGTGCTATGAAACGTATTCAGGAAGATGCTACTGCTAAAAAAGATGCAACGCTATGGGCGCAGGTAGATCTGCTGATGACAGACGCTTTCATGAAGATGGCTACTCACCTGCGTTTTGGTACTGGTCCGCGGGATAGTATTACCCTGCGTAAAGACTCTACCTATTCAGATACCTTACTGGCCAATTATCTTACTGCTGCGTTACACCAGCATATCATCGGCGCTACGCTAAGAGGACAAGAGCCTCAGTACCAGGGCTATCAGCTGCTTAAATCTGCCTGGGCTAATTTCAAAGGTAAGTATAGTGGTATGCAATGGGACTCACTGCCGGCATCCTATACAGATACACCTGCTTTCCGCCAGCTGCTCATTAACAGGCTGGTACAGAGCGGGCATGTGGATACCTCCGGCGGTCACAGTACTGATACCTCTTTACTCAGGCCAGGTATCAAAGCTTTCCAGAAAGAATTTAATATGTATGAAGACGGGCAGGCTGGTAAGAAGACGATTCAGGCGCTTAATAAGTCATTTACTGACTGGGAATCACAGATAGCTGTTAATATGGATCGCTGGCGTAAATTGCCCGATTCCCTACCACAACGTTATATCATGGTTAATGTGCCAGGCTACCGTATGGAATTGTGGGACAGCGGAATGGTGGTTGTGGCTTCCCGGGTGATCGTAGGCGCACCCCGTACGCGTACGCCACTGCTTAACTCACGTATGACCAACTTTGTGATGTATCCTTATTGGAGAGTACCTTATAGCATTGCTACTAAAGAGATGTTGCCCGCTATCAAGAAAGACATTGGTTATCTGCACAGGAAGAACTTAGAGGTTATCAACAGTAAAGGTGAAGCGATTGATCCGAATAGCGTAGACTGGAATAAGCTAACCAAGAACTATTTCCCTTATGTACTCCGCCAGATGGATGGTATAGAAAATTCATTAGGTATTATGAAGTTCAACTTCATGAATAAATTCGCCGTATACCTGCATGATACCAATAGCAGAGGATTGTTTAATAACTCTTACCGCGCTCTCAGTCATGGTTGCGTACGTGTACAGCAATGGGATAGCCTCTCCATGTATCTGACAAAAGATGATACCCGCCACCCCAGAGATAGTATGCGTAAATGGCTGGCAAATGGAGAAAAGCGGCAGATCGATATTCAACGCGCTGTGCCTATTTACTTCAGATACTTCACCGCAGAAAGCAGGGACGGACAAATGGTGTGGCATGAAGATATTTACGGAGAAGACAAGGTATTGCTAAAGCAGATGGGAAGGAAAAACCATGATGTAGCAAGCAGGAACTAACGTGTTGTATACAATGGGTGCTTTTACATATCTCAGAAAGCGGCTGTGTTATCATATAAAATACTTAAAGGGCTGACCAGTTTTATCTGGTCAGCCCTTTCGTTTATTTCCTGCTGGTGGTATACATCATTCAAAGACTGACGGCTAAAACGATAACTGGTTTGCTGACAATAACACCTTATCAGGCGACTGGCTGATGGACAATATATGGCACCTGTGTGCTAATAAAAAAGGGTCCTGCATACGCAAGACCCTTTTGTTCATATCAGTATTAAATACGTGTACTTACTTTTTCAGCTTCGCTTTCAAAGCATTATCCAGTTCCTGAAGGAACTCTTCGGTGTAAAGATAATGTTTTCCGTGCTCAACTTTATTACCATGTATACAAACGGCAAGATCTTTTGTCATTTTGCCGCTTTCTACGGTTTCAACGCATACTGCTTCCAGTGCATGACAGAAGTCGATCAGTTCCTGGTTTTTATCCAGGCGACCACGGAACTCCAGACCACGGGTCCATGCAAAGATAGATGCAATCGGGTTGGTAGATGTTGGTTTACCAGCCTGGTGATCGCGGTAGTGACGGGTTACAGTACCGTGAGCAGCTTCAGCTTCCATTACAGAACCATCAGGTGTGATCAGGGTAGATGTCATCAGACCGAGTGAGCCAAAACCTTGTGCTACAGTATCAGACTGTACGTCGCCATCGTAGTTTTTACAAGCCCATACAAAGTTACCATTCCATTTCAGTGCGCTGGCAACCATGTCATCGATCAGACGGTGCTCATAGGTCAGGCCGTTTTTCTGAAACTCAGCTTTGAACTCGTTCTGATAGATTTCCTCGAAGATATCTTTAAAACGACCATCATACTTTTTCAGGATGGTGTTTTTAGTACTCAGGTACAGCGGCCATTTTTTCATCAGCGCCTGGTTGAAACATGCACGTGCGAAGCCTTTGATAGACTCGTCAGTGTTGTACATGGCCAGTGCAACGCCATCGCCTTTGAAGTTGAATACTTCATGTTCAATTACTTCTCCGTTTTCGCCTTCGAACTTGATGGTCAGTTTACCTTTACCTTTTGTTACGAAGTCAGTAGCACGGTACTGGTCGCCAAATGCGTGACGGCCGATACAGATAGGAGCAGTCCAGTTAGGTACCAGGCGTGGTACATTCTGGGTGACGATTGGCTCGCGGAATACGGTACCGTCCAGGATATTACGGATAGTACCATTTGGAGATTTCCACATCTGTTTCAACTTGAACTCCTTCACGCGCTCTTCATCAGGGGTGATGGTAGCACATTTGATACCTACGCCGACTTCTTTGATAGCATTTGCCGCATCGATAGTCACCTGATCGTTTGTAGCGTCACGGTGTTCCATGCCAAGGTCAAAGTATTTGATATCAACGTCCAGGTAAGGAAGGATCAGTTTATCTTTAATGAATTTCCAGATGATTCGCGTCATTTCATCACCATCCAGTTCTACCACCGGATTGGCAACTTTAATTTTTTCTGCCATTTCGACTTTGATTTTTAATTAGATACGATTGTTCATGTGATAATCGTGAAATATACGACAACCGGTTATAATTTACAAGTTCCGCTTTCCAAAGCCGGGAGCAACAACCTTTCTTTTACAGAAAAATGAAAGATTTGTTGTCAACCAACGCCTTGAAAAGCGGAACCATATCCTTAGGTAACCGGTAGGGTTACAGTTGCTTGATCACTTCGTCTGCAAACTCGCTGGTTTTCACCAGGGTAGCATCATCCATCAGCTTGTAGAAGTCTACTGTTACACGTTTGCGTGCAATAGCGGTGCTGAGGCCTTTTACAATGATATCTGCAGCTTCTTTCCAGCCCATGTATTCCAGCATCATTACACCACTCAGTATAACAGAGCTAGGGTTCATGGTATCAGTATTTGCGAAGCGTGGCGCTGTACCGTGGGTCGCTTCAAATACTGCATGACCGGTCAGGTAGTTGATGTTAGCGCCCGGAGCAATACCAATACCACCAACTGCTGCAGCCAGTGCATCAGAGATGTAGTCACCGTTCAGGTTCAGGGTAGCTACTACAGAGTAATCCTGTGGTGCCAGCAGAATCTGCTGCAGGAAGTTATCCGCAATAACATCTTTTACGATCAGTTTTTTATGTGCAATGGCTACGTTCAGTTCTTTGTTAGCTTCATCTTCGCCGCTTGCTTTTTTAGTGGCTTCCCACTGTTCCCAGGTGTATACTTTATCGCCAAACTCACGTACTGCCAGTTCATAGCCCCAGTTTTTGAAACCACCTTCGGTGAATTTCATGATATTACCTTTGTGAACGATTGTCAGGGAAGGTAGTTTCTGTTCCAGTGCATATTTCAGCGCTGCACGTACCAGCCTTTCAGTACCGTCTTTAGATACTGGTTTGATACCCAGGGAAGAAGTTTCCGGGAAACGGATTTTCTTAACACCCATTTCATTCTGCAGGAAATTCAGCAGCTTTTCAGCTTCCGGTGTTCCGTACATGTACTCTATACCGGCATAGATATCTTCAGTATTCTCACGGAAGATAACCATATCTACCTTTTCCGGATGTTTCACTGGAGAAGGTACTTTATCAAACCAACGTACAGGGCGTACACAGGCATACAGATCCAGTTCCTGGCGCATTGCCACGTTCAGGGAACGGATACCGCCACCTACCGGAGTAGATAATGGCCCTTTAATAGATACCAGGTACTCTTTAAACGCTTCCAGCGTTGCTTTTGGCAGCCATTCGCCAGTTTGCTGGAAGGCTTTCTCCCCAGCCAGCACTTCTTTCCATTCTATCTTTCTTTTTCCTCCGTAGGCCTTTTCAACAGCGGCGTCAAATACACGCACACTGGCCCGCCAGATATCAGGTCCGATTCCATCACCCTCAATAAAAGGAATAATCGGTTGATCAGGCACCTGTAACTGGCCATTGGTCATTGATATTTTTTCTGCCGGCATAAAACAGTTTCTTTACGTGTTTCGTAATTATATTAATCGAGCGCAAAGGTACGGAATAACACACATCTTTATGGGCTACTATCTATGTTCAATGCTCTTTTTCTTATTTTTGGGAACAAAAAATGAGCAAATCCCTATGATACAGGGCAACAGCACGTCTCAGGATACTACTGTTAAAATTTTCACATATCTCGCTTTAGGTGATAGTTACACCATCGGAGAGAGTGTACCCGAAGAAGACCGATTCCCTAACCAGGCTGCCAGATTGCTTGCTACCGATAGTATTCATCTTGCCCCTCCCCGCATCATTGCTAAAACAGGCTGGACCACTGATGAACTGGAAGCTGCTATCGGCGAAGCCAATGTTACCGACACTTTCAGTATCGTCAGCCTCCTGATCGGTGTCAATAACCAGTATCGCGGCCGTAGCTTACATGAATACAAGACCGAGTTTACCCGCCTGCTCAAACAGGCCATCCACTTCGCCGGTAACCATCCAGACAGGGTAGTGGTACTCTCTATTCCCGACTGGAGCGCTGTTCCTTTTGCTGAAGGCCGTGACCGGCAACTCATTTCAACTGAAATAGACGCCTTTAATGCGGTTAACAAAAACATCTCTAAAAAGTTCAAAGTTCACTATATCAATATCACTGCCGACTCCCGCAAAGCAGCCCGGGACGCTTCCCTGGTAGCTGGCGACGGATTACACTACTCCGCCAAAGGAATGGCTGTCTGGGCCGGTAAATTAGCCGGTGTAATGCGCACCATCCTGCAATAAACTTTTTTACCGGCATTTTCCTGCCTTTTACCGGCACTCTGTTACTTGTTAACCTAAATCGGCTTCCTTAACCCGCGCCGGCTTCCTAAGTTTGTATCGTAAATGATAACAAACATGGACAATCAACAATATACAAACGAAGATAATTGGAAAGAACGCCAGCTGCGTAAAGACGAAGCCCGCCGTCAGAAAAGAAATAGCAGATGCGGTAACCGGGAAAATCACTGGTATAATAAAGGACTGATCTTTCTCCTCATCGGTCTTTTCCTTTTCTTACGCACCATGGACCTCGACTTACCCGTATGGGCTGTATCCTGGCAGATGCTGCTTATCGTAATAGGCCTTATTATATGGACTGTCAGCCTGTTCAGAAACTGGGGAGGACTGATCGTTACACTGGTAGGTGCGGTATTCTTCGCCAAGCAATATATGGTAGTAGACTACAACGTCACCCGCTTTTTATGGCCGACTGTTTTCGTAATTATCGGCCTTGCTCTTATCTTCCGCAGACGCCAGGAAGTAAGCAGTAAGAACAATGATATCGCCGGCAAGACCAGTGATGATAGCAGCAATTACAGTAGCAGTGAGAGTGGTAGCCTGACTAAAGAAAAATATGTTGTTCCCCCAACAGAATTATCTTCTGAAGATGTGATCAATTCCACTGTCATCTTCAGTGGAGAAGAAAGGGTCGTGGTATCCAAAAACTTCAGAGGCGGTAATGTCACTGCTATCTTTGGTGGTGCTGAATACAACCTGATCCAGGCTGATTTCAAAGACAGGATAGAACTGGAAGTAACCTGCATCTTTGGTGGTGTAGAGATCACCTTACCTACAAACTGGGACGTTCGTGTTGAAATGGATACCATTATCCTGGGCGGTGTATCAGACAAACGCCCTGTAGAACTCCTCGCTAATGCAGGTAACTCCGACAAGATCCTGGTCATCAAAGGCACCTGCATCTTAGGTGGTATTGAAATCAAAAGCTATAATTGATAAACTTTTCCTTCATCCTCTCAATATAATTTTATGCAATGGTTTGTAGCTAAAATAGTTTACCAGATCATCAGCGGTAACGGTGATCATGCCCCTCAGTTTGACGAGCAGTTAAGACTGATCAGCGCTGATAACAAACAAGAAGCCTGGAAACGTGCAAGTGAAATGGGTATACAGGAACAATACGCTTTCAGGAATCAGCGGCAGGAACTGGTTGAATGGCGCTTCATTAACGTGCCGGAAGTGAATATGCTTTCCTCCCTGGATGACGGTATGGAGCTCTATTCACGCATCGAAGAACCCGGAGATGCCAATGCTTATATCTCCTGGTTACAGGTGAAAGCAGCACACATCAAAGGGCCTGCACTCATAGACAAACGCGCCTGATTCATTCATCCTTATTCCTAACACTTTGGCAAATCACATACTGGCAAACAGGTCTTTCAGATGGGCGATGATAAGTGCCACCTATATGTTCACTATCATTCACGCTTACCTGCTGATCCTATGGTTCAAAATTGCAGATACAATCGCATGGACTGACAGTATTATCCACATTGTATCTCTTGCGCTGATATGTGTTGCTGTCTGTTTAAGTCTGTCTCACTACAGACCTGTCAAAGGAAAGATTGCTTTTCTCCTGATCTACTGTTCGGTGCTGACTTTCATGTGGACAGGCTGCTGCTACTGGCTGATAAATGAACTCTTTCAGGTACCGTACTATCAGCACTTTACCTACTTTGCCATACCAGTAAGATTTATCCTGGGATGGCTGATTGTAACAGGTATCGGTGTGAAGACTTTGTCCTGGTATGATATGGAAGATAAACAGCAGGAGCTGGCCCGTAAAGAAGAAACCGAGCGTATGGCCAGAGAAGCGGAGCTCTTTAAACTGAGACAACAGTTACAACCGCACTTCCTGTTTAACAGCCTGAACTCTATCAACGCGCTGATCGCACTACGCCCGCAGCAGGCAAGAGAGATGGTACTGAAGCTGAGCGACTTCCTGCGAGGTACGCTGAAACGTGAAGATCAGCAATGGATACTGTTACCCGAAGAAATACAGTATCTGCAATTATACCTTGATATTGAAAAGGTCCGTTTCGGTCATCGTTTATCCACCGATACGACAATGGAAGATAGCGCGAAATCCATGAAGATGCCGCCTATGCTGCTACAACCTGTTGTGGAAAACGCTATCAAATTCGGATTATACGATACTACCGATGCTATCACGATCGCTATCTCTGCATGGGAGTCAGATGATATGCTACACATCCAGGTACAGAATCCTTTCGATCCTGAAATGCAGGCACCGGCTGGTACCGGTTTCGGACTCACTTCCATACACAGGAGACTTTATCTGCTCTTCGGAAGACAGGATCTGCTGGAAACAAACGCAAATGGAAACATATTTACAACATTGATTAAAGTGCCGCAACTATATGATAAAAGCAGTAATAATTGACGATGAACCACTGGCAAGGGAAATCGTAAAAGAATACCTGGCCTCCTTTCAGCAGATACAACTGATGCAGGAATGTGGTGACGGATTTGAAGGGCTGAAAGCAATACAACAACAACAACCTGATATCATCTTCCTCGACGTTCAGATGCCTAAGATCAATGGCTTTGAAATGCTGGAACTCGTAGAAACGCTGCCTGCGGTAATATTTACTACTGCCTTTGAAGAACATGCTATCCGCGCCTTTGAAGTAAATGCGGTGGATTACCTGCTGAAACCTTTTTCAAAAGAACGTTTTGATAAAGCTGTACAGAAATGGCTGGACCGCCATGCCGCAGATGAAGCCCAAACCGCCAATCTGCTTGAAACTGCTGCCAGTTCACCTATACAAAGTAACAGGGTGGTTGTTAAGATCAATGGTAAGATCAAAATTATTCCTGTGCAGGATATTCACTATCTCGAAGCAGCGGATGACTATGTAAAAATCGTTACACCCGAAGGCGCTTTTCTGAAGAATAAAACAATGCAGTTCTTCGAGAAATCTCTCGACCCCGAACAGTTTGCGCGTGTACACCGCTCTTACATGCTGAATGTAAACCAGGTAACGCGTATCGAGCCATATGAAAAAGAAAATCATCTGGCGATATTAAAATCAGGAGCAAAAGTTCCTGTCAGCAAAACAGGATATCCCCGGCTGAAAACAGCGCTGGGATTATAAAATATATGCTTTTTTCAGGAGACAAGGGAAAGACAGTTATTGTTTTTCCCTTTCTTTTTGCCCCTGTTGCTAACGCTTTTACTGTACAACCAGTACCGGTATCCTCACCTTATGTCTTACCTGGTTGGTTGTCTCTCCATATATCCAGTCTTTGATGCCTGTATGCCCGTGACCTCCCAGTATAAGGAAGTCTGCCTGCTCTTCTTTCACAATACGTACAATCTCTTCTGCCCTGTGGCGGTATCCCAGCAAGCCTTTTGCATGAATATTACGATCGCGCAGCAGCGTGATGTAAGCATCCATCTGTTCCTTATCCTTACGGGTTTCAAAGTCGTCAGATTCGCCACCGAGATATTTGGCGGAAGCGCTTTCCACAATATGAATCAACAGGTATTGCGTATTGGGATTACCATGCGCCAATGCATTGGAAATGATCTTTTCATCATCCTTGCTGAAATCTAGCGCGAGTGCAATCCTATTATATACAGGTGGTTGTATATCTCCCAGGGAAATAGCTGGCGTAGTATGTATCCGTGCCGATGCTTTCTGCTGATAACGGCTCATCAGCGGATAAGCGATAGTAATGCCAATCAGTACCAGGAAACCTATGCCACCCCCAATAATCAGGATATCCACCAAGATGTTGCCGTTACCTTCAATGTAACGCATCGCTTCTGTAAATACCATGCGGCTGTTAAGATATACCAGCACTGCTGTAATGATCCAGCTGATGACTTTTACCGTCGGACCAACTGCATAAGTTCCCATTGTCTTCTTGTCGCTGACAAAGTGTATCAACGGAATGATGGCAAAACCCAGCTGTAGACTTAATAGTACCTGGCTGAATACCAGTAATTCACCTACCTTTTCAGGTCCTGCTATCATAATGACCAGCAAGGCAGGTACGATAGCAAGTAAACGGGTAAGCAGGCGACGTAACCATGGATTGATACGCAGGCGGAGGTAGCCTTCCATCACAATCTGACCGGCAAGTGTACCTGTCACGGTAGAGCTTTGTCCGGCAGCAATCAATGCAATAGCAAATAGGGCAGGAGCCCATTTATTACCCAACAGTCCTTCCAGTAGCTGATGTGCATCCTGTATTTCTGCCACATCGGTACGGCCTGTTTTGAAGAATACGGCAGCTGCCAGTATCAGGATAGCAGCGTTTACAAAGAATGCCAGGTTAAGCGCTACAGCGCTGTCTATAAAGTTCAGTTTCAATGCCTGCCGGATGCCTTTTTCATCCCGCTTAATCTTACGTGTCTGTACAAGTGCAGAGTGAAGATAGAGGTTGTGCGGCATCACGGTAGCACCTATAATACCAATGGCGATATATAAAGCGGTGTTATCAGGAATGGTGGGTTTAAAACCAGTCACCACTTCGGCCATCACTGGCTTTGCCATAACCAGTTCTGCAAGGAAAGATATCCCTACAATGGCTACCAGACCGATAATGAATGCCTCCATTTTTCTGATACCATATTTCTGTAACACCAGTAGCAGGAAGGTATCAAATACGGTGATGCTGACGCCCCAGGCCAGTGGTAATCCTGTCAGCAACTGTATACCGATGGCCATACCCAGCACCTCTGCAAGGTCGGTAGCGGCAATGGCTATTTCTGCCAATATGTATAGTACGAAGTTAACGCCGGGAGGATAGGTTTCACGATTCGCCTGTGCAAGGTCTCTGCCTCTGACAATACCAAGACGTGCACTCAGTGTTTGCAGCAACAAGGCCATCAGGTTACTCATCAGAAGCACCCACAACAGGGAGTACCCGTATTGACTACCGCCTGCCAGGTCAGTAGCCCAGTTACCCGGATCCATGTATCCTACACTGACAAGATATGCCGGGCCAAAGAAAGAAAGGAGTTTACGCCAGCGGCTGGTGCTGGGCACAGTTGTGTCTACACTTTGATGTACTTCGCCTAACGACGTGTGCTGATGATTCATATGTTAGCTGTTGTGCAGCCTGCCGGCGGGTCACCCGGCCTAAAGCCGGTAGTCAGGGTGAATTTTTTAGTCTGTCCCTCTTTGATTGCCTGCAGCTGACTGTGTTATATGGGTTTGACCATTATATTTTTTGATACCTGTTCACTAATTGTAAAAGCAGGCTGGTTACGTATCTTCAGTTCTATTGAATTGTCAAATTCGTACCGTTCAATTACATCCAGTTGTGTCCCTAACCGGATGCCTTTAGCATTCAGAAATTCAAGTAGTGCGGTTGATTTGTCAGAAACGGCCACTACTTCCAGCCGTTTCGCCTTTGCCTTATGCAGGGGTGTTTGTACACGCGGCTTGCCCATCTTGCCCAGCGCATCGGGAATAGGATCGCCATGAGGATCTATCTGCGGGTTACCCAAAAAGTCGCTGAGTCGGTTGATCAGCTTCTCACTCCGCACATGTTCCAGTTCCTCTGCCAGTTCATGTACCTCTTCCCAGCTGAAGGAAAGTTTATCGACCAGGAAACATTCCCACAAACGGTGCCGCCTGATAATGCTCAGCGCCGCTTTTTTCCCTTCAGACGTCAGATTGATACCCTGGTACTTTTCGTATGATATAAGCTGTTTTTCTTTCAATTTCTTTGCCATATCTGTCACAGATGCTGGCTTTGTATCCAGTTCATTGGCCAGTGCGTTGGTGGTAACCGCCTCCTGTCCCTCTTCTTCCAGTTTATAAATCGACTTGATATAGTTCTCCTCAGCAATCGACAAATTCATCATTCCTTAAAATAAAGTTTAGGTAAATCTAAATAAAAGTTATCAGAAATGCAAACGCAACGCCCGGTAGCCCCTTTCTATTTTGATCATATCATTTTTTTCTCTAACTTTTCGGCCATAATAAACAAGCATATACGCATGAATAAGCTCGTGTTAGCGCTGTTGACTATTGGTCTACTGGCGGGATGTGGCCCCAAAAAGAATAAATCAGGAAAAGATGACTTCACCTTTGAAGACTTTCGTCAATTGTTTGCCGAGGCAAAACTGCCCTACAAACTGACGCCGGAATCTTTACAGGAAAAATCGTCCGATAGTTCCATGATCTCTCCGGAGGTCCTGAAACAGTTCCTGACCGATACACTCGGCAAATCTGATTTTCCCGAAGGTGCCACTATTAAATTCTATCCGGTAGCAACGATTGACGGTGCAGCGGTAAACTATTTTGTGGTGAAAGCGGTAGGCAAATCAGCTACCACAGCGTATATCTGCTTCCTTGATAAAAAAGGTAAATACCTGAACCGCCTGCCCGCCGCTAAAATAGAGAGCAAAAAAGACCAGCACTTCTTCTCTATTGATACCCGTCAGGTAATCAAAGTGACCAATGAAAAAGAGCTCAGCCCGGGTAACAAATCCATCCGTGAAGATTTCTTTGGTGTTTCAGAAGATGGT
This sequence comes from Chitinophaga rhizophila, assembly GCF_019492185.1. Classification (GTDB taxonomy): domain Bacteria; phylum Bacteroidota; class Bacteroidia; order Chitinophagales; family Chitinophagaceae; genus Chitinophaga; species Chitinophaga rhizophila. The sequence continues at coordinate 864,655 of NZ_JAICCF010000002.1, read as the reverse complement.
ACTACAACATTGATCATGACTAACTCCGCAGGCGACGCTGCCGCCGGACAGTTATTCAATCCGATAGATACCATGAAGGCTGCACACAAATTGTCCGGTGATTACCTCTCCGGCGAAAACAGTATTATATCTATCCGTGATGGGGATGATCCTAAGTCATTTCTGTTCTTTATTTCTTTCTCAAAAGATAAAACAGGCTGTAAAGGTGAATTATCAGGTACCGGCCGCTTTACTGGTCAGAATAAAGGTGAGTATAAAGACAAGGAAACTGATTGTGGCATCGCATTTCAGTTTGCTGGTGGCAGGGTAAGTATCAAAGAAATTGGTGGTTGTGGGGCTTACAGAGGTGTACGTTGTTTCTTTGAAGGTAGTTACGCAAAGAAGAAGAGTAAGTAAGCAGGGTAGGTGTAGATCAAATACGTTTAATCAGATAATGCAAAAAGGGAACATCCAAGGATGTTCCCTTTTTGCATTATCTGATTAGAAGATATAAATTAACTCAGCATGGCTTTTTATTGAGTGCTTCAGGCAGACCAACTCTTTCAATAAGCTTTTATTACTCTCCTCCTTTCACTCTCTCCAGAAATTCGTCCCTCGGTATCATCCTTGCGCCCAATGATGCCAGATGATCAGTATACACCTGACAATCAATCATACCCAGGCCTTTCTCCTTCGCATACATTACGAAGGTGATGAAAGCAGCTTTAGAGGCGTTGCTGACAAGCGAGAACATAGATTCTCCGAAGAAGTTACTACCTAGTTGAATACCATAAAAGCCACCTACCAGTTTATCCTGCTGCCAGCATTCCACTGAATGTGCATAACCGGCTTTATGTAACGAAATATAGGCTTCTTCCACATCCGGCGTAATCCAGGTACCATCCTGTCCCGGGCGGGGAATATGTCTGCAACCAGCTATAACACCAGGAAAATCTTTATTCATGGTGATCGTAAATATGCCTTTCTTCAGCACCTGTTTCATGCTGGAAGAAATCCTGAGTTCGTCGGGAAATAATACAAAGCGGGGATCGGGGCTCCACCAAAGGATGGGTGGTTCGTCATACCAGGGAAAGATGCCTTCGCTATAGGCAAGTAGTAGCCGCTCTGCTGTAAGGTCGCCACCATATGCCAGCAGTCCATCTGGTTCTGCCAGATCAACGGGAGGAAAAATCAATTCATCTGTAAGTTCAAAGACGGGCATTATCCTGCTACTTCTTCTTCAAGGGTAGCGTTGATACCTCTGTCCAGCAAGGCTTCGCACATAGGGCGGAGGCGGGTAAATTCACCCTGCTTTACAGCATATTTTCCGTTGTGGTGAATGATAAGTGCGCATTGTTCAGCCTGTTCCTGTGTATGATCACATACCTCGATCAGGGATTGAATTACCCAATCGAATGTATTTACCTCATCGTTCCATACGATAAGGCTGAAGGGGAACTGCTCATCTTCAGCTACCAATACGTCTTCCCATTCTTGAATCTTCGTGCCTGTTTGATTACGCTGGCTCATAATCCGGTAAAAACTTTCCACAAAACTACGCTTAATAATCGTTAAATTAAACAGGAATGTTTGGATGGCATTGCCTGATTATTCCTATTATTGTAACCATTAGATCTAAGGTTATGAATGTTTTGAACGGCATGCAATTGTTGATGGATATTAGTTTACCACTGAAAGACCCTGTTCCGATATTTTCATTGGTATTGTTTATCATTTTGTTAGCGCCCATTATACTTCGCAAATTCAGAATACCGAGCATTATCGGCCTGATCATAGCGGGGATGGCGATAGGAGACCATGGTTTCAAGGTAATTGAAAAAGGTAGTATTGATCTTTTCGGGAAAGCCGGATTGTTGTACATCATGTTTCTGGCCGGACTGGAGCTGGATATGGCTGAGTTCCGGAAAAACCGTAATCGTAGTCTTGTCTTTGGTGCATTTACATTTTTCATTCCGCTCATCCTGGGATATTTCGTCTGTACTTATGTGCTGAATTTCAACCTAATGGCTACAATGCTGGTATCCAGCATGTTTGCCACGCATACGCTGGTGGCCTATCCGCTGGCTAGCCGCTTAGGCATCACTAAAAATGAAGCGGTTACCGTTGCGGTAGGTGGTACCATCATTACCGATACCGCCGTGCTGGTTATCCTGGCTATCATTACCGGCGCTGCCTCGGGCAACCTGAATACACATTTCTGGGTGCGATTATTTGTTTCTCTGGCAGTCTTTGCCGCCATCATCCTCTGGATATTTCCGATGATAGGACGTTGGTTTTTCAAACAGATAAAAGACGATAAAACTTCTCACTTCATCTTTGTACTGGCACTGGTATTCCTGGCTGCTTTCCTGGCCGAACTGGCAGGAGTGGAGGGTATCATTGGCGCGTTCCTGGCTGGTCTGGCACTAAATCAGCTGATACCGCACACATCACCGCTGATGAACAGGATTGAGTTCACAGGTAACGCGATCTTCATTCCGTTCTTCCTGATCAGTGTGGGTATGCTGGTGGATCTGCGGGTCTTGCTCAAAGGCCCGGAAGCCTTATTCATCGCCGCAGTACTGACAATCCTTGCACTGATCAGCAAATACTTTGCAGCCTATTTCACACAGATGACTTTCAGGTATACGCCTACGCAGCGTAACATCATATTTGGTCTCAGCAGTTCGCATGCAGCAGCTACGATCGCTGTAATACTGATCGGGTTTAACATGGGTATTATCAATGAAAACGTGTTGAACGGTACGGTAGTACTGATCCTGGTGACCTGCCTGGTCGGCTCTTTTGTAACAGAAAGCGCAGGCCGTAAACTGGCCATTGTAGATGCAGACAGTAAGCCTGCTTCTACAGATACACCTGAACGTGTACTGGTACCTATTTCCCGTCAGGGGCATATGGAAGCCCTGCTGGATTTTGCCCTGATGATCAAAGATCCTGATGCAGCCTCGCCTATCTATCCGCTGGCTGTTGTACAGGATGATGAAGAAGCTAAACAGAAAGTCGCCCTGACCAGCAAAATCATGGAGGCTGCTGTCATGTACGCCAGCGCTACAGAAAGTAAAGTACAGGCAGTAACCCGTATCGACCTGAACGTATCTGATGGGATTGCCCGTGCAGCAAAAGAACTGATGATCACTGATGTTGTACTGGGCTGGACAGAAAAGAACAGTACGACTGAACGCCTGTTTGGCTCTATCTTCGGTACTACCCTGGACAATGTACTGCAAAGTGTATGGGAAACAGTATATGTATGTGACTTCCATTATCCGCTCAATACAACCCGTAAGCTGGTGCTGGTGATGCCGAAGAATGCTGAATATGAAATCGGTTTCCTGCATTATCTGCAGAAGATATTCCTGCTTAGCAAGCAGATAGGGGCCAGACTGATGGTGAACTGTCATGTCAATACGCAGAAAGCAATAGAAGCTTATCTGCAACAGTTCAAGCTGAACATTGATGTAACGTTCAGGCAGTTTGATAACATAGATGAGATGTTACAGCTGGCGAAAGAGATTACAAAGAATGACCTGGTAATGGTAATAGCTGCACGTAAAGGTACACTGTCCTATCGTCCTTACCTGGATGGTATGGCGGGACGTCTCAGCCGTCACTTCCCAGCTAACAACATAGTACTGATCTATCCGGAACAAACGGAGATTGATTACATTGAAGCAGGGGTACAACCGGAAGATCTGACCCTTGCGCCGATACAGGAGCAGCTGGCTAACCTGAACAAACTGGGTAAAGCGGTTAAACGTATTTTAAAGGGCAAGAAATAGCAGCTTGTCAGTAACTGACCAATATTAGAAAAGGACGGCGTTGAGTGCCGTCCTTTCTGCTTTAAATAACTTCCGGTATCGCTGTAGGCTGCCGTTGTACAACTGTTTTAACAGGTTGCTTGCCCAGTTTAATAACTTCACTGAGCAACTCGACGGAGGCCGCAATTTCATCTTTCTTGATAGACACGCTTTCGATATTGAATCCGATAGACATGTTCTTCTTATCTGCGTATTCCAGCAGCTCTGACGCTACATTCAGGCATGTCTGTATAGAAGACTGCAGAATATCTTTTGAATGCTTCAGATCATTATATAACCATTTCGGTACTTTAATTCCCAGCCATTCCATGAACTCCAGCGTTTTCAGTGATCCGCAGGGTGCCAGTGTGAATATCACCGGTGATGGCGTCATGCCTGTACTGTTGGAATGATAGTAGTAGTCTGCCAGCAGGTCTTTGGTATCGTTGATATTATACACGCACTGAGATACAAAGAAGCTGCATCCCTGTCCAACCTTCCCTGTGATGCGCAGGTGTTCATCACCTTTTTTGTTATGTCGCTCGGGTATAGTGATGCCGCCAAGTAACAGGTCGGGCGCTACCTGTTGCCTCAGTGTATAAGCATCCTGGAGGGAGAAATTAGTCAGTTCAATCTGTTGTTGGGAAGACGCACCTACAAACACCGCATGTTTGATATCCTTGTTCTCCGTCAGCCACTGGTTGAACTGCTCTCCGTTCATATTGGCTATACTCTTGTAAATGATCAGGGGAACGTCCAGCGACTGCAGATAGGTTCTGCTATATTGCTCCGGCGACAGGGTAGGGATGAACGCAAATGTCCTTTCCTGGCCTGTCCTGGTTGATTCATCCTGTATATCATAAAGAATGAGGCCATCAATATCATGGTCGCTCAGACGTGCTATCTGAACTTTGGCAATTTCCGCGATCTTTTCCTGACCGTTGGTAATTTTTGGAGGAGTAAGGCTGTAAAAAACTAGTCTTGATCCTCCTGATTTGATCTTCTCAGCTAAATTATGGCCCATTAAGTGGCAGTTTTGAATGGTGTGAAATTCTGGCAAAAACAGTTAAAAAGCAAATTTTTATCTGTCACATTAGTGTTATATCAGAGAATTTTCCGGAAATAAGTTGAGTTCGGGAGAATTTTTTGTTTCAGAATAGTGATGGTCAGCTTGCCGCTTTCATCTTCACCTACTTCCGTTAATCCTTCGTTTCAGAACGTAAGATCAACGTAAGATCAATTAAAAGGCAGCACAAAAGGAAATGCCGGGAAATCACTTTCCAGGTCGCTCACACCACGATTTGGCGTCCTATGCATAGGATTTGGCGTCCTATGGACATGATGCTTTTTGCAGATGATATTTGGGGTAATTTCGTAACAACGATTCCGGTTAACAGTGTACGATAAAGGGCGGATAGCGGACTTCCACCTTTCCCTGGCCACCGGATGATCAACATAAAAACGGGTATGCCGGCTTGGCCGGTCTATCTGATCGGGTCTCAGGGCCTGCTATATGAAAGTGAAGGGCAAAAAAAAAGCCTCATCGTGATGATGAAGCTTTCGGAGTGGGAGTTGACGGATTCGAACCATCGACCCTCTGCTTGTAAGGCAGATGCTCTGAACCAGCTGAGCTAAACTCCCTTGTTTGTTTCTCTACCTGTAAGCGGTATTGAAGCGAGTATCTTTGAAAAAAAAAGCCTCATCCTATGATGAAGCATTCAGGGTGGGAGTTGACGGATTCGAACCATCGACCCTCTGCTTGTAAGGCAGATGCTCTGAACCAGCTGAGCTAAACTCCCTGAAGAAAAAAGAAATTTAAAAGAACATTGAGTGGGAGTTGACGGATTCGAACCATCGACCCTCTGCTTGTAAGGCAGATGCTCTGAACCAGCTGAGCTAAACTCCCGTTTTTTCTTCGTAACCGTCAGGCCTTTCGTCTGATGGGATTGCAAAGGTAGAAAGTATTTTTATTCTGCCAAATTTTTTTCTGATAATTCTCGGAAAAATAAGTTGACGTTTATACGAAGAACGCTTGTCCGCCTTTATAGCTAAGTGTTTCAGCAGATTGCTGCGATTTGAAATTTCTTATTTCAACTCCCATTCAATCAGCTGGTTTGTCCACTCCTGGCGGTAAGGTGTCGTTACTTTGATATAATTATCGGTGTATCCTTCCATCATACCATCCTTGCCATGTTTTTCAAACAATACTTTCCTGGTTTCGCCTACATGCTGTTCGTTGAAGTATTGTTGTTTTTTATGGCTCAGGTTACGCAGCATTTTATTGCGTTCGTTACGTACCTGCACAGGTACTACCGGCTTGATATCCAGCGCGCCGGTATTAGCCCGCTCAGAGTAGGTAAATACATGCAGGTAAGATATATCCAGTCCATGAAGGAAGTCATAAGTTTCCTGGAAATGCGCATCAGATTCTGAAGGGAAGCCTACTATGACATCTACGCCGATGGCGCAATGTGGCATGAACTGCTTGATCAGGGCTACCTTTTCTGCATACAGCTCACGGCGGTACCGGCGGCGCATCAGCCCCAGTATGTCATTACTGCCACTTTGCAGGGGGATATGAAAATGCGGCATGAACTTCCTGCTGTTGGCCACAAATTCGATGATCTCATTGCTCAGCAGGTTTGGCTCAATAGACGAGATGCGGTAACGCTCAATGCCGTCTACCTTATCCAGCTCCTGTATCAGTTCAAAGAAGGTCTCTTCACGTTTCTTACCGCCCTCCAGGCCCTTACCAAAGTCGCCCAGGTTGATACCAGTCAGTACAATTTCCTTTACGCCGGAATCTGCCAGGGACTGTGCATGCTCCGTTACACGGGCAACACTATCGCTACGGCTTTTGCCTCTGGCCATCGGAATAGTACAGAAAGAGCAGGTATAATCACAGCCATCCTGTACCTTCAGGAAGGTACGGGTACGGTCATTCACGGAATAGGAAGCATGGAAGGTATTCACATCTTCAATATCGCAGGAGCAGATCTTGGCGCTGTCACCCTTGGTCAGCGTCTTCAGATGGTCTACAATATTGAATTTCTCAGCTGCCCCCAGTACCAGATCAACGCCTTCAATCTCAGCAATCTCTTTTGGTTTCAGCTGTGCATAACAACCGGTGATCACAATCATGCTCTCCGGCGCACGGCGCTGAATACGGCGTACCAGGTGACGGCACTCCTTGTCTGCATTGTCAGTAACAGAGCAGGTATTGATCACATATACATCCGCCTGCTCTTCAAAATCTGTTTTCACAAAACCATCCTGTTCCAGCAGCCTGCTCAATGAGGAGGTTTCTGAAAAGTTCAGCTTACAGCCGAGGGTATGAAATGCTACTTTTTTACCTGTTGTCATAAGGATCGCAAAGGTAGTACCTTTTTTTTATACTGATTATATTGTCAAAATTGTATAGATTGCCGTCCGGCACGAGCAATGCTGAAAGTATTTGTAACAGAGCATAACCATGAAATCTAAGGGTAAGTATATACCTATGTTGTTATTGTCGCTGTTGCTGTGGCTGGCCTGGCAGCAGCAATGGTGGAAAGGTCCGCAGCGGGCACCACACGCTACCGTCCATAATAACACAAGTATCACCAGAACTGACAAGAAGACCAACCACGTCACCGCAAACGATCCGGCTAAACTAAACCGGCATGCACCATTAAAATACACCCGTCACGCAAGATGCCGGATGGATTGCAGGCATGTTACGGAAGAAGAAGTAGTGGATATCCTGCAAACAGGTAGTGTCAATAACGAAAAGTCTAATCCGCTGGACGAACCTTGTCCTACCTATGCATTAGAAGGCTATTCCGAAGAAGGTCAGCATCTCCGTGTTGTATTCGCTCCCTGCGAAGATACTACCAGCGTTGTAACCTGTATAGACCTCGATAAAGACTGGGCATGCAGCTGTAATTAGGTATTTCCATATGTATACTGTAATTTTCCGGCCTGCATCAGACTAAAAAGAAGATTGGCACTATTATGAAGTTATTGCTCAAGCCATTACATCTGGTATATATGATATATGCCGCGATCGTATTCCTTGTCATCATGTTCCTTATTATCCCTCCCATTTTCCTGGCATCATTCCTCGGAAGGATCAAAGGAGGGAATATCATATTCTATTTCCTGCGCTTCTGGTCTCATACCTGGTTCCCCGCTGTAGGTATCAGGGTGAAAAGGATCTATAAACACGACAGAAAAGACAAAACGCCTTACCTGTATGTTGTTAATCACCGCTCCTACCTCGATGCCGCACTGGCTGTACAGGTAATGAGACTGCCTTTCCGCCCGCTGGGTAAGATTGAAATGAAACGTATCCCTGCCTTCGGTTACATCTACCGCCAGGCTGTTGTAATGGTAGACCGCTCTGACGCAAAGGCACGCGCCCGCAGCGTTCGTGAAATGATCTCCGTTATTAAACATGGCGTTTCTATCCTCATCTTTCCTGAAGGTACCACCAACGAAACAGAAGCACCGCTGCAGCCCTTTCATAATGGCGCATTCCGTATAGCCATTGAAACCCAAACGCCTATTCAGCCTGTTCTCTACCTGGATAATGGCAAACGTCTCCATGCAAAAGGATTTAACCTGACTCCCGGCCGCTGCAGAGTAGTATACCTGCCACCTGTTCCTGTTGCCGGACTGACAATGGACGACCTGCCGGCACTGAAAAAGCAGGTATTCGATATTATGGAACGGGAATTGAAAGCTACTGTATAAATATTCGGATGAAGTTTGCAGATGTCATACTGCCATTGGCCCTGCCAAAGAATTACACCTATTCGATCCCGCCGGAAATGGAGGAATCGCTGAAGGTAGGCAGCCGCGTGGCCGTACAACTGGGTAAACAAAAGAAATACGCAGGTATCGTGAAAGCGATACATGAACAGGCCCCGGCCGACTACAGGACTAAACCCCTGCTGGATATGCTGGATAAAGACCCTGTTGTATATCCTACCCAGCTGTCATTCTGGCAATGGCTTGCATCCTATTATATGTGCAGCGAAGGGGAAGTACTCAACGCCGCCCTGCCCGCACACCTGAAACTCTCCAGCGAAACACTCCTGCTGTTCAACGACGCCTATGGCGATGACTTCTCTGACCTCGGCGATGACGAATACCTCGTGGCCGAAGCACTCAATATCAGGAAAGAACTGCGCATAGAAGAAGTACAGCTTATCCTCGATAAATCAGACGTCTATTCGACTATCAAAAAACTGATAGAGAAAAAAGTACTGCTGGTATACGAAGAACTCAAAGAAGTCTACAAGGAAAAGAAAGAGAACTACGTACAGCTGCATGCACAATACGAAGATGAAGAAATGCTGGCTCCCCTGTTCAATGAACTGGCCAAAGCACCTAAGCAGATGGAACTGCTGCTGGCATACCTGCATCTCATCAAAACACAAGGTAGCGTACTGCAAACAGAACTACTCAAGAAATCAGGCGCTACTACCGCCCAGCTCAAAGGACTGGTAGATAAAGAAATACTCTGGATAGAGAAACGTGTGGTTGATCGTGTGCCTGGTGGTGGAAAAGTAGAATCGCTGATAGCATTTGAACTCAGTCCCTCCCAGACCAAAGCCCTGGCAGAAGTGCGTAACAGCTTCGCTGCCAGACCAGTTACCCTGCTCCACGGTGTAACATCCAGTGGCAAAACACAGCTGTACGTTAAGCTGATAGAAGAATATGTAGCCAGTGGCAAACAAGTACTGTATCTGCTGCCTGAAATAGCATTGACCGCTCAGATAGTACGCCGGCTGCAAAAACATTTTGGTAATAAGATCGGGATCTACCATTCCCGCTTTAATAATAACGAAAGGGTAGAGATCTGGAACAAAGTTAAAAACGGCGACCTGCAGATTCTGTTAGGCGCGCGTTCCAGTCTGCTGCTGCCTTTCCGGGATCTGGGCCTCATCATCCTGGATGAAGAACATGACCCTTCTTACAAACAGCAGGATCCTGCTCCAAGATATCACGCCAGAGACGCGGCCATTTATTATGCCGGCCTCTTTAAGGCTAAAGTCCTGCTGGGATCCGCTACGCCCTCACTCGAATCTTACTTCAATGCGCAGCAAGGCAAGTACGGACTGGTAGAATTGATGGAACGTTTTGGCGGACTCGAAATGCCGGAAATCGCTATTGTTGATGTGAAAAAGGAACGTGCAGAAAAGAATATGCAGGAAAATTTCACGCCACAGCTGAATGCCGCTATCAATACCAGTGTGGCAGCAGGCAACCAGGTCATCCTGTTCCAGAACAGGCGTGGTTATGCTCCTTTCCTGATGTGTACTACCTGCGGATGGATTCCCAATTGCAAAAACTGCGACGTATCACTTACCTACCACAGGAACCAGGATAAACTGCATTGTCACTATTGCGGTACCCGGTATCCATATCCGCAGACCTGCGCCGCCTGTGGCAGCCAGACGCTGATACCCAAAAGCTTTGGTACCGAAAAAATAGAAGATGATCTGCAACAGCTATTCCCGAAGGCACGCATCGCCCGTATGGACATGGACGCTGTAAGGAATAAAGACAGTCATAACAAGATGATCCAGCTGCTGGAACAGCGCGATATCGACATCCTTGTTGGTACACAGATGGTTGTGAAAGGGCTCGATTTTGATAACGTGAACCTGGTGGGCATCTTAAGTGCTGACAGCCTGTTAAGTTTCCCTGATTTCCGCGTCAACGAACGCGCCTTTCAGCTCATGGAACAGGTTAGCGGAAGGGCAGGGCGGAAACATGGTAAAGGAAAAGTGATCATACAGGCCAGCAATACCCGCCACCCCGTGCTGCACTACGTGACCACACATGACTATAAAGCAATGTACGCAGCAGAGATCGGGGAAAGGGAAAACTTCGGTTATCCGCCCTTTACCCGGTTACTGAAAATTACCCTCAAACATAAAAATCAGCAGACAGTAGAACAGGCTGCCCAGGTACTGGGTAACTGGCTGCGGCCGCATATAGGCGCAAGGCTGGTAGGACCCGCCGTACCATTGGTAGGCAGGGTACGCAATAACTATCTGCAGGAAATGCTGATCAAGCTGCCCCGGGACTCGAAAGTCATTGCTGATACCAAAAGACTGGTACAGGAACACTTTATCCGCCTGCTGGCTGAGAAACAGTTCAGATCAGTATATATCGTACCTGATGTAGATTGTGTATAAGGTAATCCTGCAGCGCAGAAAATGCTGTTGCAGGTAATTGATAACCATCGTCAATGCCGGTCAGCAAATACCGGCGGCATATCCTTGAATTACAACCCGTTGTCGGTGTAGAATATGGGTGTAATAAGTTACCGTTATATGGCTGACCAATCCCGCTTATTTAGTGCTTACTCCCTAATTCTTTGATTCCGTCATATTCATACACGCGTACGCCCGTAGTCGCTGTTTTCGCTGCATTCAGCATGGCGTTAGCAACTGTTGCTGCTTTCACCGGACGGTATTTCTTCCAGTGCCCGATCAGCAGGAAATAGAATAACATGACAAGCACCTTCCCAAGAGATTCGCCTAATCTAAATTCGTTACGTGCTCCCAGCAGGATGGATGGCCGGAAGATATGCAGGGATGAGTACCCCAGCTGCTGTATGGCTTGTTCTGTTTCACCTTTTGTACGGAGGTAGAAGTTGCGCGAATGCGCTGCCGCACCTGTGGAAGATAGCAGCAGGAACTGTTGCATACCCTGTCTGCGGGCAAGTGTAGCACAGCGTACAGGTATCTCAAAGTCTACATCACGAAAGCGCTCCTGACTACCGGCCTTACGGATAGTGGTGCCGATACAGCAGAACAATACATCGCCTTGCAGCGCCGCAGACAAACTATTGGTATCATTAAAGTCAACCACTATTTCTTCCAGACCAGGCCGTTGTTTGAAGGAAGGCGTACGTACAAGTACCTTCACCTTGCTGAAATGCGGGTCATGCAGTAACAAGGTAACCAGGTGATGGCCGGTAAGTCCGGTAGCTCCTATAACAACAGCCGTTTGAAGCATGGTTTTATTATATTTGTCAGTTGATAAACGCTGTCCTGCAGCTTTATGCTAAATTTACGATCATATGCGCATATCTGAAAATGTTTCGCTCCGGCCCTATAATACGTTTGGCATTGCCGCCCAGGCAAGGTTCTTCTCTTCTTTTTCCAATGCGATGGAGCTGGAAGAATTACTAAAAGCGCCACAGCTGAAAGGCTTACCACATATGATACTTGGTGGCGGCAGTAACGTGCTCTTCACCCGTAACTATGAGGGTGGGCTGCTGAAGAATGAAATGAAAGGAATTAGTGTAACAGGAGAAGATGACAGTTCTGTCTATGTGAAAGCAGGCGCCGGCGAGAGCTGGCACGGCTTTGTGATGGATTGTATAAAGCATAACCGCGGCGGACTGGAAAATCTTTCACTTATTCCAGGCAATGTAGGCGCAAGTCCGATGCAGAATATCGGCGCGTATGGTGTAGAGATCAAAGACTGTTTCCATGAGCTGGAAGCTTATCACCTGCAGGATCATACAGTAGTGAAATTCAACAATGCGGACTGTCAGTTCGGCTACCGGGAAAGCGTTTTCAAGCGTCAGTATAAAGGGCGGTTTGCCATCCTCTCAGTAACGTTTCGTTTGTCAAAGTCGCCGAAGCTGAATACCAGCTATGGCGCTATTGAAGAAGAGCTGAAACAGATGGGCGTGCAGGAACCTACCATACAGGCTATCAGTCAGGCCGTGATCAATATCCGCAGTTCCAAGCTGCCGGATCCTGCAAAGATTGGTAATGCAGGCAGTTTCTTTAAGAATCCTACCGTATCAGCGGCAAAGCATAATGAGCTGAAAGCTGCATTCCCTAACATCGTTGCATATCCTGTAGCAGGAGGTGACTTTAAACTGGCCGCTGGCTGGATGATAGAGCAATGCGGATGGAAAGGTTTCCGGGAAGGTGATGCCGGCGTGCATGCAAGACAGGCATTAGTACTGGTTAACTATGCAGATGCATCCGGTAACGACATCTATGATCTGTCTCAACGTGTCCTGGATAGTGTTGCGGAAAAGTTTGGAGTAGAACTGGAAAGAGAAGTGAACATCATCTAACCGCCTACAGCAGGTAAGCGCCTAACGGGGCTTACCTGCGATATGAGCAATTATTTTGTCAGCATGGTCCCTGGAGTTTTCGATGAACCATACATGGGTATCCATGCCACCACACACTACGCCGGCCAGGTACATGCCCGGCATATTGGTTTCCATCGTATCCGGATTGTAGGTAGGGTATTTCTTTGCATCGCGTGATAAGGTAACGCCTGCCCTTTCCAGGAAATTGAAGTTAGGCTGATAGCCGGTAAGGGCAAGTACAAAATCATTCTCAATAGTAACCAGACCATCAGGGGTCTGTATATCCACTTCGTGTTCACGGATGGCTTTCACATTGGCGTGGTAATATGCTTTTATACTACCTTCAGCAATCCTGTTTTCAATATCCGGTTTAACCCAGTATTTGACCCTTTTCCCAATACCTTCTTCTCTGATAACCATTGTTACATCAGCGCCTTTGCGATAGGTTTCCAGCGCTGCATCCACAGAAGAGTTATTTGCACCGATCACCAGTACTTTCTGCGCCGCATAGAAGTGCGGATCTTTGTAATAATGGTTCACTTTTGCAAGGTGCTCACCTGGTATGTGCAGCATATTCGGAATATCGTAAAAGCCTGTTGCAATAATCACATGACGTGCCTGATAGGTGGTTTTATCTGTTGTAACCTGGTAAATATCCACTTCCCTGCGGATGGTCTCAACAGGTTCAAACAGGCGTACATTCAGCTGGTTGGAGATAGTAACACGCCGGTAATATTCCAGGGCTTCCGGTCTTACCGGTTTAGCACTGATTGAAACGAAGGGGATGCCACCTATTTCCAGCTTCTCTGAAGTGGAAAAGAAGGTCATGTATAGCGGATAATTATACAGTGAATTGGTCAGACATCCTTTTTCTGCAATAATATAACTCAATCCTGCCTTCTGTGCCGCCAGTCCGCAAGCTATGCCGATCGGACCAGCCCCTACTATTAGTATATCGTAAATCTGCATAATGGATAAAATTACGAATGAATGCCCGTAATTACTAGCGATGGACTGATCGGGACAGGCGTTTTCAGTCGGGAAGAGGGGAGGGGCAGGCCAGGGTAGTAAAGGATAGGTGAAAAAAGTATCATTTCCGGCTACCAGTAGAATGACAAACCCATGCTGGTGGCGGAAATGCCTGTTTGGGACGAACAAGCAACGAACAAGCGACGAATCTGCGGCGAAGAAGCGCTATACAAAAGATGGCGGAAGTGCGTTATTTCTGATAGTATTTTGGCAATAATTGTGAACGGGCGTGGCTAGTGTTCTATTACCCTGGCCATAGCTACCCGGTAAAATTCATAACCTTTCATATCCGCAGCATCTTCACCATAGTACAGTTTACGGTATTTGCCGGTATCGAGGTTATACATCAGTTCCATATTGTACGAAGCCAGGAACTGTTTAATATTAGCCGGATCTATCCCGAAGTTCCAGTATTCATTGTTGCTTTTGAGCAACCGGGTGATAGCCACAGCACCGGCAAACTTCTCAGGATGTTCCAGCACAGCCTTATCTACATAAGTAAAGATGATAATGGTGCCTGGCCGGAAACGTTTGAAGTAGTCGAATACCCTGGGAGCGATCGGATCGGCGATACTATTGGTTACGCCTTCCCAGATAAACATGGTTTTATAATGTCCTTTCTGGAACAACTGTGGCAGTACCTGATCGAGGTCCTGCGTATTCAGATCGGCAGTAATATAGTTAGTCATAGTTTCTCTGCCTGAGCTGAAGGAGGAGCGGGAAAGGACATGCCGTTTTCCTGCCTGGAATGCAGGATGGTCTACTTCGACAAACTGTACACGTTTTTTCATGTCTAGCCGAAGGGAGCGGCAGTCGTAGCCAGCACCGAATACAATGACCTGATTGATGCCTTCATCTTCGACAGTATTGACAGTCATGACGTCTACCAGTCTGGTTCTGGCAGCACAGCAAGTGAGTGCCCCCGTCCAGTTTTTATCTATGAACCAGGCAATGAATGTATTGAGGAAAGATATGCGTGACAGTAGTTCTACCAGTCTGAAAGAGGATGACAGGAATAGTTTTGCGTACGGGTCGTACAACAGGCGTTTACTTGCAGGACGGTTAGACTCAATGGCGCGTAATAAGGCCAGGTAAGTAGTAGCCTTGCTGGCAGGAACCAGGCTCATAACGGATATAGTTTTTAAATGATAATTGGCAGATTACAAACGTGGTAGGTTTAACAGCTACATGACCAGCGTGACAGATATTGGTTGAAATTTTGACGTTCCTAAATGTAGCGAATATTTAATTACGGGATATAACTGCCGCAATTTTATTATAAGCTATCAGGTATTTGTTAAAGCGTGGTATGTCTTTTTCCGTCAGTTCCGGTATCCGTCTGATGTCCATATTATCTGTCAGGTCATTCAGTTTAACCAGACAGGCCAGGCGGTTGGGTATAATGCGATCGATGAAGTGGTCATAGTCTTCATCATCAGACAGTTTGGTGACGCATTGAAGGGCAGCTATCAGGTGTGGAGGTAGTCCATGTTCGGCCAGTTGTTCAAAAGTCCAGGAGGTGTCTTCTACAACATCGTGTAGCACACCTACGATTTTTTCATCTGTTGTTTTACCGAGTTGCATTACGCGCATCACGTGAGCGATGTATGGAGCGCCGTACTTGTCGAGCTGGCCGGCATGAGCGTCTGTGGCAATGGATATGGCTTGGGAGAGTGTCATGGTTTAAAGCTAGCAAAAAGTGTGCAATAAAAAAGCCTCCGTTACTGCCGGAGCGTAACGGAGGCCGATGTTATGATTAGGCTGTTGGCCTACATGAAGTGATATCTTGCGAAAGCTTCCATAGCAGCGTATTTCTGTAAACCTAACTGGTCGTACAGGTTAGCTGTGTTGGCGTTACGGTCTTCAGCTCTTTCCCAGAACTCACGGAGGTCAGATCCCTGGAAAGGAACGACGTCTTTCTGGCTCTGGTGTATGAAGATACCGAGGCGTTTCTGCAATACCTGGTCAGGGCTCATTGGTACAGCCATTTCGATTTCATGGATATTCCATTCCTGCCATGCGCCTTTATACATCCAAACCCAGCAGTCTTTCATATAGTCTTCGTGTTTCAGTCTGTCGAGGGCTGCGAAGATGATTTCCAGACATACTTTGTGAGTACCATGTGGGTCAGCGAGATCGCCGGCGCAGAAGATCTGGTGAGGTTTTACTTCACGTATCAGATCAACGGTCATCTGGATGTCTTCTTCACCCATTGGTTTTTTCTCGATAGTACCTGTTTCGTAGAAAGGCAGGTTCTGGTAGTGGATGTTAGACTCAGGGATACCTACGTAACGGCAGGTAGCTTTTGCTTCACCGCGACGGATCAGACCTTTGATAGCACGGTTTTCGGCAGTGTCTTTCTGGCTTGGCTTCTTCACACGGAGGAATGCTTTTGCATCTTCCAGGATCTGGGAGCTTTTGCTACGGTCGATGCCGAACATACCTTCAAAACCTACTGCGAAGTCGATATAGCGCAGCAGGAACTCGTCGGTTACAGCGATGTTACCGGAAGTCTGGTAAGCAACGTGTACATCATGCCCCTGCTCGTGCAGGCGGATGAAGGTACCGCCCATAGAGATGATATCATCATCCGGGTGTGGAGAGAATATCAGTACGCGTTTTTTCTCAGGCTGTGAGCGTTCAGGGTGGCTTGGCAACTGAGTGCCTGGTTTGCCGCCTGGCCATCCTGTGATGGTATCGCGGATGCCGTTAAATTCCTCGATGTTCAGTTCATAGGCAGATCCGTACTGTACGATCAGGTCATTCAGACCGTTTTCGTTGTAGTCTCTGTCGGTGAGCATGAGGATGGGTTTATTCAGTTTCAGGGCGAGGTTGGTAACCGCTTTACGACGCAGTTTAGGCGTCCATTCGCAGTCGCCGGTCAGCCATGGTTCTTTGTAGCGGGTCAGTTCTTCAGCTGCCTGTTCGTCGATCACGAATTTGCAGTCAGGGTGCTGCTGCAGTAAGGAAGCAGGTACCTGATCAGAGCTATGACCTTCTACAGATCTGCGTACAATCTTAGCTTTGTGGGTACCCCATGCCAGCAGTACGATACGTTTGGCTTTGAAGATAGTGCTCAGGCCCATAGTAATAGCCAGACGAGGCACCTGGCTCATATTGGCAAACTCGAAGGCGTTAGCTTGTCTGGTGTTATGATCCAGTGTAACGAGACGAGTGTGTGAGTTCAGGGTTGAACCAGGTTCATTGAAACCGATATGACCGTTTGTACCGATACCCAGGATTTGCAGGTCGATGCCACCGGCAGCTTCTATGCGGCGCTCGTATTCGGCGGCATATTCTTTTACTTTTTCCTTTGGCAGGGTGCCATCCGGAACGAAGTAGTTACCTGCAGGGATGTCGATGTGATTGAAAAGCTGCTCTTTCATGAACCTGTTATAGCTCTGAAGTGCATCTGGTTCAATCGGGTAATACTCGTCCAGGTTGAAGGTCAGCACATTTTTGAAGCTAAGCCCTTCTTCCTTGTGCAATCTTACCAGTTCTGCATAAAGATATTTAGGGGTTGAACCTGTTGCAAGGCCCAGCACAACTTGTTTGTTGGCGGCCTGCCTTTCCTTAATCAGTGCTGCTATTTCCTGCGCAACTGCTCTGGAACCGTCCTTAGCGGTAGGATATATATCCACGGCTATCTGTTCGAAACTGTCGATCAGTTCAATTTCCTGATGATTAAGCGTCATGATTAATGTTTTGGATTAGATGCGGTTTAAAAACGAGACGGAAAATTAAAAAAAATCTCTTTAATCACATAGAAGTTTGAGGCTTTGTTTAAGCGGGAAACAACAAATTTGGATAAATGTACAGACTACCCTTAACATAATATTCATAATTGAGATAAAACCATCAGAGTTTTAATACCGTTAATTATTGCAGGTGTACATCTTAACCTGCAAGCAGTGAACCGGTCAGCCAGGGCATGACCGCAGAAAAACCTCCAATCATTCCGCTGGTGGCGCTACAAAGCAGCCCTGTTGTTACGTACCGGCTATATCTTCTAAAAAACTGATAAAATGAAAAGACTTCTTTTATTGATGACCTGCGCATGTTTCTCTATCGTTACAATTACAAAGGCAGATAATGGTATTGTAACTCCTGAACATCATAGCGTTGTAACAGACGACTGGGCAAAGGCCAAAAACGGTGTCTGGGAAGGCATGAAGGATAATAAAACCTATTGGTACAAGATCGATAAGAGCGCAAAGCTGTGGTGGAGTACCGATGGTAAGAAATGGGCCGCAGTGGAAGATGGTATGTGGGCCGACAAAGACGGCAAATGGCTTAAAATAGGGGACGGTAAGTTATGGTGGAGCGCCGACCAGGGTGCCAACTGGGCAGAAGTACCTGAGTGGAAATGGGAAGGTCCTAAAGGGGAGTGGTATAAATTTGATCAGGACTGGACCTTATGGGTGAGCAAAAAATAAGGTAGCAGAATAGCTGCCTGTTACGATTTAAATGCTTAATACTGAACATTTCCGGATGCAGTATTAAGCATTTTTATTTTTAACACAAAAAGGGGACTTATAAGGTTTACGGCTAATAGCGCTATTAAGTTTAATGTTTTCTATTTTGTTATAAATGGAATATTCAATACTTTGGATGTGGTATATCTCCAGAGCAGATATACATTTTATAACCGGGACACCACAAACATACAGCCGCCATCAGGGGACAATGTTTAAACCGGCAAAGGACAGAACTTATTGTTATAAAATCTATATGTCCCCAGGCTTCAGAACGGTATTGTGATTTTGAAGTCTTTTGGACTAATTTTAAGGTGCAGAGATAAAAATTATAACCCGGTAGTGCAGACACCAGACCATGCTACTATACAAATTCTCGCCGGAAGGATAGCGACCGGAGATGAGCAGGCATACAGGCAATTGTTTCGACAATTTTATAAGCCATTGTGCCAGTTTGCGTCATCTGTGGTAAAATCCAATGAACAGGCAGAAGAAATTGCTTCAGACGTTTTTATGAACATCTGGAAGAACAGGGAGCGCCTTTTACAGGTCAGCAACCTGAAGGTCTATTTGTATGTCGCTACCCGTAATACCGCTCTCAATTATCTGAATCAACAGCAGTTACAACATTTCAGTATTGATGAATTATCTGTAGATGTCAGCGTGGCTGACAGTACCCCTGAACAATTAATGATATCGGGAGAGATGGCCAGAAAGATGGCCGATGCGGTGAATAACTTGCCGCCCCGTTGCAAGATTATATATAAGCTGATCCGCGAAGACGGACTTAAATACAAAGAAGTAGCCAGTATCCTGGAGATATCTGTGAACACAATTGACGTTCAGATGGCCATAGCCTGCAAAAAGATCAGTGAATCATTGCGTTTATATCTTCCAAAACGCTAATGTTTAATTTTCGTTAAATTTTTTTTCAGATTGCTTAGTAGATTGTTAAAAAAACGCTGTCTTATTAGATGTAAAGCCCATAATAACGTTTATGAGTCAAGACAGAACCTGGATATTGCTGGGAAGAAAAATATCGGGTGAAGCTACTTTGGATGAGTTGCGGGAACTGGAAGTACTTCTGAAGGATGATGCCCAACTGAGTTATCAGGCATCTCTGATGAAAGAACTGGAACTGCAATCGCCTGGGGGCACTGAAGATATAGAGATTGCACTCGGGAGGCATATGCTGCGGATGCAGGAGTTATTTCCTGCTGATTTTGCAGCAAAGTCGCTGGAAAGTGTATTTCAGGAAAAAGTAGCGAAGAAATCCTGGTTCCGCAGTATCAGATGGCATGTATTGGCTGCTGCTGCATCTTTGCTGGCAGTCATAGGGGGATTATGGAGTACAAGGGGGCACAGACACCATGATAATAAAGAACTGGTAAGTGAGATCAGCACCCGGCATGGATCACGGTCTACGGTAACATTGCCTGACGGATCGACGGTTTACCTGAATGTTGGCAGTAAATTGACCTATGATTATGGTCAGGACAACAGCAGGCAGGTAGTGCTGGAAGGAGAGGCCTTTTTTGATGTATTAAAGGATGAACAAAGGCCCTTCATTATCCACACCAGGAAAATGGACATTACAGTATTAGGGACAACGTTCAATGTCAGAGCTTATGAGGAGGACAAAACAGTAGAAACCTCACTTATTCAGGGTAAAGTAGAAGTTACAATTAAAGGGGATATACCAAAGAAGGTGATTTTGTCACCAAATCAGAAATTAGTGTTGCAGAATGACCAGCAGCCAAAACCAGCGCCCGCAGTGCCTGTTGCTATACAGCATGATAAGGCACCATACCGGCTCGAAGAAGTAACGGTTAATCCGTCAGACAGTCTGGTTGCAGAAACGGCCTGGAAAGAAAACTGCCTGGTATTCAACAATGAGCGTTTTGAAGATATTGCGCTTAAAATGGAAAGGTGGTATGATGTGCAGATGGTTTTTGAAGATGCAACAATAGCAGAGAGCCGTTTTACGGGGACTTTTATTAACGAAACAGTGGATCAGACATTGGAAGCATTAAAATTTACGGCTCCGTTTCACTATCATATTGATAAGAAGAAAATAATCATAAAACGATAAATACTCCTTTACTTATGTAACAAACTATTGAACTTATTGATTTGTAACTATTGAACAAGAGAAAGGGGAAATGCGGCAACATTCCCCCCTTAACCAAGATCAGCGCAGGACAGGTGCGTTTCATTTGGCGATGAAACCTGTCAATGCATTTTATTGACCTTAAACAATCTAAAAGTATGGAAAAAACCAGACTTAATCTGTTTCTTTTACCTAAACCGAAGTCTTTTCTAAAAGCAATTCTATTGATGAAACTGGCCTTTATGCTGACACTCGTAACCTGTATGCAGGTGTCTGCCAGTGTATTCTCTCAGAAAAAGTTCACGCTGGACCTGGAAGATGTAAAACTGGCTAAATTGCTTAAAATCATTGAAAAGCAAAGTGATTACCGCTTTGTATACAGCAACGATGCTATCGCTGCTGATACCAAGGTGACGGTAAGTGTAACAGATAAGACTGTAGAACAGGTACTGGCTGCTGCATTAAACAGCACTGGTCTTACCTATCGTGTAATGTCTGACAAACTGGTAGGCATCGCTCCTAAAGCTGAGCAGATGGCTGACATCAGTGTAAAAGGTCGTGTTACTGATCCTGCTGGTACGCCACTGGTAGGTGTTAGCGTACGTGTGGCTAAAACCAACATCGGTACTGTTACCGATATGAAAGGTGAGTACACACTGACAGCACCGTCTAACGCAGTACTGGTATTCAGCTACGTAGGTCATATCGACCAGGAAGTAGCTGTAGGTGGCCGTACTTCACTCAACGTAACCCTGCAGGTAGATACCAAAGGACTGAATGAAGTAGTGGTGATCGCTTATGGTACTGCAAACCGTAAAACATTTACAGGTTCTCTGGCGCAGATCGATTCCAAAGCGCTGCAGACCCGCCCTATCTCTAACGTATTCAATGCACTGGAAGGTGCTGCTGCCGGTATACAGGTTAACGCAGGTAGCGGTCAGCCAGGCGCTGGTCCTAGCATCCGTATCCGTGGTGTAGGTTCAATCAACGCTTCCAGCGAACCGTTATATGTAGTGGATGGTGTACCTTTTGAAGGTAATATATCCTCCCTGGCTACAGATGATATCGAAAGCATGTCCCTGCTGAAAGATGCATCTGCTTCTGCTCTGTATGGTGCACGTGCCGCAAACGGTGTGGTGATCATCACCACCAAAAAAGGTAAACGCGGTAGCCACCGTGTTAACGTAAGAGGTATGCAGGGTATCACTTCCCGCGCTATTCCTGAATATGAGCGTGTAGATGCATTCCAGTATTATCCGCTGATGTGGGAGTCTTACAGAAATACCCTGTTCACTGGTAGTACTACACTGGAAGCCGCTAACCAGACCGCTACAAATCGTATTACAGAACGTCTGGGATACAACCCTTTCAATGTTGCCAACAATGATATCGTACGTACCGATGGTACCCTGAACCCTGACGCTCAGCTGCGTTATGCAGATGATCTGGACTGGACAAAGGCTGTTCAGCGTACTGGTACCCGTGGCGACTACGGCGTTAGCTTCAACGGTGGTTCTGACAAAAGCGATTACTTTATCTCCCTGGGTTACCTGAAAGAGAAAGGTTTCGTAATGAAGTCAGACTTTGAAAGAATCAACGGTCGTATCAATGTAAACTCAAATCCGCTGTCATGGTTCAGAACAGGTTTGAATGTGAATGGTACATTCACTAAATCAAACCAGGCTAACACCGTGGATAACAGCACTGCTTATATCAACCCGTTCAACTTCACCAGGAACATGGGTCCTATCTATCCGATCCATGCACGTGACGCTGTAACAGGTGAACTGGTACTGGACAGAAATGGTAATACCATCTATGATCTGGGTGATGGTTCCCTGGGTGGTCAGGTAGCAAGACCTGCAGGCGCAAACGCTGGTCGTCACATTATTCAGGAAACTGAACTGAATGACAACAGCTTCAAACGCAACGCATTGTCTGCTAGAACATTCGGTGAAGTGAAATTCCTCCGTGATTTTAAATTCACTACCAACCTGGGTGTGGACGTAACCAATGACCTGGTAGGTACTTTCGATAATACTACAGTAGGTGATGGTGCGCCTGCAGGACGCGCAAGCCGTACCAGCCGTACTACTACCGGTTTCACATTCAACCAGTTACTGAACTACAACCGTACTTTCGGTCTGCACAACATAGATGTACTGCTAGGTCATGAGAATTTCGACCGTACCTACAACTACTTCTACGGTGCAAGACAGATGGTAATTGTTGATGGTGCATCTACAGAGTTGGATAACTTCACAACTACCAACACCCTGAGTTCCCGTACAGATAAATATCGCACAGAAGGTTACTTCACCCGTGCTACTTATAACTACGATCAGAAATACTTTGCTTCTGCTTCCTTCCGTCGTGATGGTACCAGCCGTTTCTCAAAAGATCTGCGTTGGGGTAGCTTCTGGTCAGTAGGTGCAGCATGGAACCTGAGCAATGAGAGCTTCATGAAAGACCAGAGCTGGGTAGACCTGCTGAAAGTACGTTCTTCCTATGGTTCAGTAGGTAATGACGCGTTACTGGATGAAGATGGTAATGCTATTTACTATGCATGGCAGGCATTATATGATCCTTATCCGAATGCAGCTGAGCCAGGTGTACTGCAACGTACTATCGCCAGCAACCTGGTATGGGAGCAGAATAAGACCTTTGACGTAGGTGTAGACTTCGGATTCTTTAAAGAAAGAGTAACCGGTAGCATCGAATATTTCCACCGTCAGTCAAGCAACCTCCTGTTCCGTGTACCAACACCTTTATCCAGCGGTCTGACATTCCAGAACAGGAACATCGGTACTATGTGGAACAAAGGTTTCGAAGTACAGGTAGGTGTTGATGTGGTACGTAACAAAGATTTCAAATGGAATGTAAATCTGAATGCGACTACGTATAAAAACCAGATCACAGAACAGCCTCAGAGAGAGATCATTTCTGGTACTAAGAAGCTGATGGTTGGTCAGTCTCAGTTTGACTACTGGCTGAGAGAATACCTGGGTGTTGATCCTGAAGATGGTCAGCCACTGTACAGAGCACAGAACACTACCATCAATCCTAACAACAGGAATACCCGCGTAACCAAAAATGGTGATACCGCTACTATCCTGCTGAGCAATGCACGTTATCACTATGCTGGTTCTGCAATTCCTGATGTATATGGTGGTATTACCAACACCTTCAATTACAAGAACTTTGAGTTGTCTTTCGTAGTGAGCTACCAGATCGGTGGTAAAGTATACGACCAGACTTATATGGGTCTGATGCATGGTGGTACTTATGGTTCAGCACTGCACGTTGACGCATTACAGCGTTGGCAGAAAGCAGGAGATGAAACCAACGTTCCTAAAATGCAGTTCAATAACGTGAATAATATCAATGCGGGAACATCAGATCGTTGGTTGACAAGCGCTTCCTTCGTGAACCTGAGAAGGGTAAGTCTGGGTTATACCCTGCCTAAAGCATGGACCTCTGCAATGCGTATCAACAGCGCAAACATCTTTGCAAGCGGTGAGAACCTGTATCTCAGAACAGCTCGTAAGGGTATGAACGTAACACAGGCATTCAGCGGTGTAACTTCAAACGCATACTCTCCTGCTCGTGTAGTGACCGTAGGTATTAATGTTGGACTCTAAAAACAGAAAGAAAGATGACTAAGAAATTATTTGGTATACTCATAGCCGCATCGGCATTAATTTTCAGTTCCTGCAACAAGGAATATCTTGATACAAATCCGACAGACGCTTATCCGTCTGAAGCAGTATTCAGCAATATGTCAGGTGCCTGGGCTGCAATTAACGGTATTCACCGTTCACTGTATATCCAGTACGACAACCAGGACCAGGGTGGTCAGGGTAGCATCATGATCAACAATGATATGCTGGGTGATGACCTGGTAATGACTGCTGCCGGTAATGGTTGGTTCAACGCCCAATATCAATGGATGACCCATCGGACGGTTACAGCCACTTTCCTGAAATACACTTACTATTTCTATTATAAGATCATTGCTAACGCAAACATGATCATCACCAACATCGATAACGTAGATGGTGATCCTGCTGAAAAGAACATCGTTAAAGGACAGGCCGAAGCCTACCGTGCCTGGGCTTACTGGAACCTGGTACAGATGTATGGTAAACGTTTTGATGCTACCTCCAATAACACCCAGCTGGGTGTTCCCCTGGTGCTGACAAACATCATAACACCAACACCAAGAGTTACTGTTGCTGAAGTATATACTCAGATTAATAAGGATATTGACTCAGCTGTTGTACACCTGGAAGGTTATACTGATAATGCATCTCACATTACCGGAGCCGTTGCAAAGGGTATCAAAGCACGTGTTGCTTTGACACAGCAGGACTGGGCTACGGCTGCACAATATGCGGCTGAAGCAAGAGCCGGGAAACGTCTGATGGCAAACGATCAATATCTGCAGGGTTTCAATGACTATGGTAATGTTGAGTGGATGTGGGGTAGCCATCAGATCTCTGAACAGACTACTTACTTCTATTCTTTCTTTGCTTACATGTCAGCAAACTTCAACTCTTCTAACATCAGAACGAATCCAAAGGCGATCAATAACGTGCTGTACGAAAGAATGTCAGCCACAGATATCCGCAGACAGGTATGGAGCCCTACCGGTACCGGTGTTCCCGTTCCTTCCGGTGGTATCAGAGCGCCTTATATGAACAAGAAGTTCCTGGTTGCAAGCAGCAGCAGTATTGGTGACGTACCGTACATGCGCGTTGCTGAAATGTACCTGATTGAAGCTGAAGCGAAAGCCCGCCTTAATGACAATGGAGGTGCCGCTGATGCATTATTCGAGTTAATGTCTAACCGTGATCCTAATTATACCAGGAGCACAGCTACAGGTGCCGCACTGCTGGAAGAAATCATGACTAATCGTCGTATTGAACTGTGGGGTGAAGGTTTCCGTTTCTATGATCTGAAACGTCTGAACCAGCCATTGGACAGAACTGGTACTAACCATTCTAACACGTTCACGAATGGTCTGATGCAGGTGCCTGCAGGTGATATCCGTTGGGAATTTCTGATTCCTCAGGATGAGATCAATGCGAATGGCACTATCATTCAGAACGATCTGTAATAAGCTAACAGCAAATCTAAACCGATACGAAAAAGGGCGCCTCCTTCCGGAGACGCCCCTTTTTGCTTTTATAGAGGTTGTAAGAAACTGGCGGGTAGTTAAATACCTGCAGCTTCATTTGCCAGTGCCAGGATCTTTTTAACTTCGCTTACCTGTGTTTTGGAGATGCCATATTCCGGTACGCCGGGTATGCCGCCCATGCTCACATTTGGATTACGGTATACCATGCCGCTTTCTTCATAAGCTTTTGCTGTTGTATGAAATTCCTTCGCACCGGTTTCCTTTACCAGTTCTGCTATGTTGTGCGCGCGAACACCTGAACCCACCAGAATAGCGATACGGCCTGCAGCCTTCTCGACCAGTGTTTTCAGTAAGGAAATACCTTCTACGGCAGTATTACGTGCGCCGGAAGTCAGAATGCGTTCACAACCGGTTTCTATAACATCTTCCAGCGCCTGTAAAGGATCTTCTGTCATATCAAAGGCACGGTGGAAGGTAACTCCCATTGGCCAGGCCAGGTCTACCAGGGCTTTAGTACGTACTTTATCTATTTTCCCGTCTGCAGTTAGCAGTCCGATAACCACACCATTGCAGCCCAGCGACTTACATAGTTTGATATCCTTCTGCATCATGGTAAATTCCAGGTCGTCATACAGAAAGTCACCACCACGGGGACGAATGATAGGGTAGAGGTCTATGTTGACTTTTTCACGTGCCACCGCAATGGTGGCATAGCTGGGAGTAGTGCCGCCTTCCAGCAGGTTATCGCACAATTCAATACGGTGTGCGCCGCCTTCTTCCGCAGCAATGCAGGAAGCCACCGAGCCGGCGCAGATTTCAAGCGTGATCTTGTTGTCCATGCTTAATAGTTAGAAATAGTGCTTGCCGTCTATCAGGACGTTGTTTTCCTTCTGAGACAGCACAGCATAGTTAAATCCTTTCTGCATGCAGTACGCGCCATGCTCGCCTTTTTTGTTGATAGCCAGGAAGCCAATCTGCACTCCTTTAGCTCTTTCTTTGTTCTTTTTAACGATACGTATTACTGCTTCTTTACAGGCTGCTTCAGGAGAGTATCCCTGACGCATCAGTTCCACTACCAGGAAGCTGCCTACAACACGTATCACTTCTTCACCAACACCGGTAGCAGTAGCAGCGCCTACCTCGTTATCCACATACAGGCCTGCACCTATAATAGGAGAGTCACCTACACGGCCATGCAGCTTATAAGCCATACCGCTGGTAGTACATGCACCGGATAGGTTGCCGTCGGCATCCAGTGCAACCATACCGATAGTATCGTGGTTATACACATTACCCGGCAGTTTGAGCGGATTGAAAGTGGTGCCTTTGTCAGGACCATAGGAAGAGTTTTCTATATTCATGATAGGCTTATACTCAGATGTTTTAAGCCATTCACGCCATGCTTTTTCAGCTTCCGGGGTGAGCAGGTTTTCTTTTTTGAAACCATTGGCCAGCGCAAATTGCAATGCGCCATCACCTACCAGCATTACGTGAGGGGTTTTTTCCATCACAGCGCGTGCCACGGAGATTGGGTGTGCAATATGTTCCAGCGAAGCTACGGAGCCACAATTGCCCAGTTCATCCATAATACAGGCATCCAGGGTTACACGGCCATCACGGTCGGGGTATCCGCTGTATCCTACGGTATGGTTGTTAGGGTCAGCTTCAGGTACTTTAACACCAGCTTCTACCGCATCCAGTGCGCGCCCGCCTTTTTTAAGTACTTCCCAGGCAGCTTCGTTGGCAGCGCGGCCAAAATCCCAGGTAGACACGACGATAGGTTTAGCTCCCTTTCCTTTTTTCAGGGCAGCAGCTGCCTGTGCTTTTTCAGATGTAATGCCATCTAAAGATAAAGCAGCGGCACCAATGGCCGCTGCTTTTAAGAAATGTCTGCGATCTTGCATAATTCTTTATTTATAATACCGGATAACCGGTCGAAAGTTTAATCTTTCATTTCCCATGCCAGTGCGCTGGCACCCAGGATAGCAGCATCGCTCTCTTTCAGTTCGGAGAACACGAGTTTCACCTTATTCTGGAAGATAGGCAGGAGGTTTTTCTCCATATGCTCGCGTACAGGCTTCATGATCATGTCGCCCGCCTTGGTAAGACCGCCGAACAGGACGATTGCTTCAGGGCTGGAGAACATTACGAAGTTGGCTAGGGCCTCACCCAGTATTTTACCGGTGAACTCGTATACTTCTACTGCCAGGGGATCGCCTTTCATTGCAGCTTCATATATCACTTTGGAATTGATTTCTTCCTTCGGATGATCGCGCAGGATACTTTTGGTGTCCGGGCGGTTAGCCAGAAATTCCAGAGCTGTATTGGTTACACCTGTTGCAGAAGCATAAGCCTCCAATGAACCGTGAGCACCTGTACCAGGATGGTATCTGCCACCAGGTATTACTATACAGTGACCCAGTTCGCCGGCAAAACCGTCGTGACCGTATATCAGCTGACCGTTTGCTACGATACCGCTACCTACACCGGTACCCAGTGTGATAACGATGAAGTCTCTCATACTTCTTGCTGCACCATACTGAAATTCACCCAGTGCTGCTGCGTTAGCATCGTTAGTAAGGATAGCTGGTACGCCAAACTTTTCTCCCAGCAGTTTAGCCAGAGGAACAACGCCTTTCCAGCGCAGGTTCGGAGCATACTCGATATTACCTGTATAAAAGTTACCATTTGGTGCACCTACACCAATACCTCTGATGTTTTCGATGCCACCTACTTGTGCTATCAGTACGGAGAGATGTTCATGCAACTCATCCAGAAAGCCATGAACGTCTTCGTGTTGGTTTGTTAGCATACGACCATCACACAGAATATTACCTCTGCGATCTACTATGCCAAACTTTGTATTGGTTCCTCCAATATCAATGCCCACCGCTAATTGCTGACTCATAATCTATTCCCTGTGATTTTAATATGTTTTTAACTCTGAATGCGAAGAATGCCAGGTATGCAAAGCATACAACCGGTATAATGTAAGAATAATGGATGCCTACTGATGGCAGATCAGCCAGACCACCCTGAACAGGAGGTACCAGCGCGCCACCCAGGATCATCAGTACCAGGAACGAAGATCCCTGACTGGTATATTTGCCCAGACCAGCAATAGCCAGTGCGAAGATACAGGACCACATTACGGAGCAGAACAGGCCACCCGCAATGAATGAGAATATTGCAACCTCACCGGTAGTAAACAGACCTACTACCATGGCCATGATACCCAACAGTGCAAATATCATCAGCGTTTTAGCCGGTTTATCCTGACCTGCGAAGAAACCAATGATCTGTACTACAAGTACTGCAGCGTATGGATACAGTACACTCACATCTGTTCCTTTCAAATGGTTTGCACCCAGGACCACACCGTAGGCAATAAACGGTACGATAACGGAAAGTACCTGACGGGTAGTTTTGGATACGTTAAATACGGTAATAGCACCTGTCCAGCGACCCACCATCATACTACCCCAGAACAGGGAAACATATGGATCGATCTGTGATTCAGACAGGCCTTCCAATGTGAGGAAGCCCGGATGTTTAAGCAATGCACCCATGTTACTGGCGATGGTAACTTCTACGCCAACATATACGAAGATGGCAATCATACCCATGATCAACTGGGGATATCTCATTGCACCCCAACCATTACCGTCTTTACGAGCCTGATTCAGGGAGTAGAAGAGGATAGCCAGGATACCTACAATACCGATCAGGAAGAACGGCAGACCAAGGTCTGTAGTTTCTGAGAAACCGATTGATGTTTTGATTGCATTCAGCACAAGACCTACCATGATCAGTACGAACATTGCAGAGATACCGCCCAGAGATTTACTAGCACGGGGAGATTGTTCAAATGGCTCGTCAGAGGTGCCTTTTGGCATCTTGGAGAACCAGAAGATCGCTGCGGCAACGAGGAACAATACGATCAGTAATACATACAGTGTATTGATCTTGCTGATGTCTGTATCTGCAGAAACGGAGGCGTCTTTAGCAGAACCAAAGAGAAGAATACTTACAACCAGTGGACCGATAGTGGTACCAAAGGAGTTGATACCTCCCGCCAGGTTGAGGCGGTGAGTACCTTTAGCCGGATCGCCTAATAAGATAGCAAAGGGGTTTGCAGCAGTCTGCTGCAATGAAAAGCCCAGCGCAACGATAAAGAAAGCTCCCAGAATAAGATAAAATGCGGCAGTGGCGTCAGCCATTTCATTGCCGATGTTCACTGCGGCGATTAACGCGATTGCACCTACTACAGAGATGAGCAGGCCGTAAATAATCCCTTTCTGATAACCGATCTTGTTTAAGATGTCTACGCCTCGCAGAGCTGAAATCAGGTACAGCAACAGCGAGCCGATAAAGTAAGCGCCATAGAACGAGAAATCAATTAACTGAGATTCCAGTTGTCCCAGGTGGAAATGCGCTTTACAGAAGGGAATGAAGATGCTGTTAGATGCAGCCACAAAACCCCAGAAAAAAAATACAAGTATCAGTACAAAGAAAGATGGATGTGTGCTTTGCTTTGTTTGTTGAGCCATAAACGTGTTAAATTACTGTAATTTTTGCGCGATAAATGTATAAATTATTTTTCGACAATTCCTAAATTTTCAAAATAAATATGCCTATTTTCCTGAAGCAAAAACGTTTTAGCTAATATGTTATAAAATTTCTATTTCTTTTCACTAGAAGTTAATTAAATCGTTTTTAGATAGTCAGTAAAGTGTACTATTTAAGCTATTTAAGATGGGAATTTAACCTATGTCTACTCAAAAGCGTGAATTTGCCTCATTTAACTATGAAATACGTAAATTGTTGGCTAAGTTCGCAAGGATCGATCAAAATCATTCAAAAATATTAAACAGGAAATAATGTCAAACACCGCAACAACGATTGCCGCACCGCCTAAGCCACAGGCCAGTTATGTGCAGGCACTCAGCATTCTGGGGATGCTGTATTTCATGATGGGTTTCGTAACATGGGTAAATGGTACGCTTATTCCTTTTCTGCGCATTGCCTGCGAATTAAACATCTCTGAAGCTCTGTTGGTGACTTTTGCCTTTTACCTGGCATATTTCTTCCTGTCAATTCCGTCTTCTTTCATTATCAAAAAGACTGGTTTTAAGAATGGTATGGCACTTAGCCTGGTCGTAATGGCTGCGGGCTCACTGGTTTTCATTCCAGCGGCTAATAGTCGTAGTTTTGGCTTGTTCCTGACAGGTTTATTCATACAGGGAGGCGGCCTTTCTTTATTACAAACAGCTTCCAATCCCTATGTAAGTATCATTGGACCTATGGAAAGCGCTGCTAAACGCATCAGTATCATGGGAATCTGTAATAAGATTGCCGGCGCTATCAGTCCACTCATCCTGGCTTCCATTGTACTCAAAAACGCGACAGAACTGGAAGCAAAAATAGTCGCAGCTACAGATCCTGTTCAAAAAGCTGCTTTGCTGGATAGCTTGGCATCCAGAGTGATCGTTCCATATATCGTCATTGCAATCGTACTTGTATTACTGGCAGTAATTATCAGCCGTTCGTCCCTGCCTGAGATAGATACTGATGGTAAGACAGAAGAAACCGATGGAAAGCCAGTTTCCGACAACCGGACCAGTATATTCCAGTATCCTTATCTGTTACTGGGTACTCTCTGTATTTTCATGTACGTTGGCGTAGAGGTAATGGCAGGCGATGTGATCGGTACATACGGCAGTGCTATGGGTATGGGACTTGACAAAACAAAGTACTTCACTACATTTACCCTGCTGGCAATGCTGGTAGGATATATCATCGGGATTGTGGCTATTCCAAAATATCTTTCGCAGGATATGAGTTTACGTGTTTCTGCAATCTTAGGCATTGTGTTCACGGTATGCGCTTTCTTTACAACCGGTTATACAGCTGTAACCTTCATAGCCTTACTGGGCTTAGCCAACGCACTAATGTGGCCCGCAATCTGGCCACTGGCGATTGACAAACTGGGAGGGTTTACCAAGTTAGGTTCTGCCTTCCTTGTGATGGGTATTGTTGGTGGTGGTGTACTACCGCAAATTTATGCTGGTCTGTACGACAAAGAAAGTTTCCTGCATGTTGAAGGGATGGATTTTCAGCGCGCGTTCCTCTATTGTATGGTACCGTGTTATGTCTACATTCTTTACTATGCACTTGCCGGACACAAAGTAGGTAAAAGATAACTTGATGACATAGTCAAAAGAGGGTGTCTCAAAAGTATTTGAGGCACCTTCTTCTTTTTTTAGCAAAAAGTTGGAACAAAAAGAGCTTTAGTGTTATGATAATTAGTAAATTAAATCATGGCCAGAGGCAAAACTTTATCAGTAGTATTTAAGAGCAACTTCCAGAATCAAGGCATGTTGTTACCACCAGATATTAATGATCTGATTCCCCAAAACCATCCGGTAAGAACTGTAAACGATGTTCTTGAAAGAGTAGACATTAGCGAACTTGTTCGTCAATACAAGCCAGGGGGTACGAGCAGTTATCATCCCCGTATGTTATTGAAAATATTAGTCTACGCTTATATAAATAATATATACAGCAGCCGTAAAATAGAAGAGGCAGTGAGCCAGCACATCCATTATATGTGGCTTAGCGGCATGAGTACTCCAGATCATAATACAATTAACCGCTTTAGAGGCAAGCGCTTACAAAAGAGTTTACAACCAATATTTACCCAGGTGGTGCTATTGCTGTGCGAGGAAGGTTTACTAAGCATAAAGGATCTATACACAGATGGAACAAAGATAGAAGCCAATGCCAACCGGTACACTTTTGTTTGGGGCAATGCCATTAAGCATAATAAAGAGAAAATTAAACAACAATTGAATGAGCTATGGCAATATGCTCAAAGTGTAGCAGCATCAGAACTTGATGACACAGATCCATCAGGTTTTGATAAAATAGATAAGGAGAAGGTAAGTCAGACAATAGAAAAGATCAATGAGGCATTAAAAGGAGACAAATCAGCGGATAAAAAAATAAAGCAGAAACTTAATTATGCTAAGCGACACTGGCCGGCAGCGCTTGAGAAATATGAACAACAAGAGAAGATACTAGGTGAACAAAGAAGTAGTTATAGCAAAACTGATCCTGACGCCACCTTTATGCGCATGAAGGAAGACCATATGAAGAACGGACAGTTAAAGCCAGCTTACAACGTACAAATCAGTACCAATAATCAATTTATAGCATCTTATAGTGTTCATCAGCAAACTACAGACACTAATACGCTGATCACTCATCTTCAGGATCATATACGTCAATTCCATGGCAAGCCTAATACAGTAAAGGCCGATGCAGGTTACGGGAGCGAACAGAATTACCAATGGTTGGAAAATAAAAAGATCACAGCTTATGTAAAACATAGCCAGTTTGATCGTGATCAAAATAATCTTCTACGTAGCAAAAAGCCTTATACGATAGACAAATTAGAATACGATCCTGTAAAGGACCGTTATTACTGCCCTACAGGCAAACCTATGAAGAAGCTTGGTTCATTTACTTCCACAAGTCGCACCGGCTATGAGCGGACCATTACTCGTTATCAGGCTAAAAACTGTGAAGGATGTCCTTTAAGAAGCGAGTGCCATCAACAGAAAGGCAATCGAATTATTGAAGTCAACCATAACTGGAATAGGCTAAAACAGAAAGCTGATAAGCGATTGAAAACCAAACGAGGCATCTGTAAACGTAAGCAGCGTTGCTTCGATACCGAACCTGTGTTCGCCAATATTAAGCATAACCACCACTTTAAACGCTTCATGCTTAGAGGCATAGACAAGGTTAGTATCGAAATGGGGTTATTAGCCTTAGCCCATAATCTAAGAAAGAAAGTGGCATAAAAAGCCTTAAATATCCCTCAAACAACTCTATCACATCCCTATATACTCCATATAGTACCCTATTGATATCAGTTCAAGAGTAAATAGTAATTAGCATATAGCACGCTATACAACCGTATATAAAAATAAAGAGGATGCCTCTTTATTTATGAGACACCCTCTTTTTATTTAATACTGATCGTCCAGCGCAAATATCGGTTTCCTGTTTATCCACTGGCCCCGTGTAAAATCAGGGATGTACTGCACATTACCCCCTTCAGCCACAGACTGTTCACTGAGTGGTGTAATAGCGTACCAGGTTGCCAGATCATACACATCCAGCGCATAAGGCGCACCTCTTTTCACACTCTCAATGAACGAGTTGATCACAAACCAGTCCATCCCTCCATGGCCTGCGCCCGCCGCACTACTTGTGTAGCGCTTCCACAGCGGATGATCATATCTCGCCATATAACTGTTAGCGTCTTTTGTATTGCCTGCTTTCTCCCACTCATCATAAGGACTTTTCCCTTCTACATAAATGGCATCCAGATCGTCCATCCAAAGTCCATTAGTACCTTGTACACGGAAATTGAGGGAGTAAGGACGGGGGGAATTGGTATCATGCGACAACATGATAGTCTCTCCATTATTGGTGCGGAGCAATGTTGAAA
This sequence comes from Chitinophaga rhizophila, assembly GCF_019492185.1. Lineage (GTDB taxonomy): Bacteria > Bacteroidota > Bacteroidia > Chitinophagales > Chitinophagaceae > Chitinophaga > Chitinophaga rhizophila. The sequence continues at coordinate 830,465 of NZ_JAICCF010000002.1, read as the reverse complement.
CAATATCTCCCAGTTTGAACTCCACCTTTGCATTTGGATGATTTTCTCCACCGTTGTCAACAATGTATTTATGCAATCCCCGGGCTTTTGTTGCGACTGAGGTGAGCGACAACAGGCGATTACCCCGGTTGATGTTGATCATGTTTGCAACGGGGCCTAGCCCGTGAGTAGGATAAAGATCACCATTCCGATATACACTGTGGTTGGTTCGCCACCTGGCTTCTGACATAGCTTTTTCACCAAATTCTACACCACCGCCATACAGTTGTTTGCCGTTATTAAACTTCACCTTCCGTAAGTCATGCTGATAACCGCCCTGCAGGTGTGTAAGTTCACCGAAAAGCCCCTGCCGCACCATATTCAGCACAGCCATCACATCCCTGCGATAACATACATTCTCCATGCCAAATACCTGTACGCCAGTGTCTTCGCTGGCATTAACAAGGTTCCAGCATTCCTGTATATCAGACGCGCCACAGACTTCAACTGCTGGCGTTTTACCTGCTTTCATAGCAGCAATTGCCTGTATTGTATGCCATTCCCATGGCGTAGCAATGATTACAGCGTCAATGTCGTCACGTTTAAGCATGTTACGAAAATCTTCCGGACCATTGCTGTATTCAGCTACCTTTTTCTTGGATCCATAAGCTTTTGAGATAAGTTCTCGGGATTTTGGAATTGCCCACTGTGTATCAGGGTCGCAGATTGCGGTAACATCTACGTCATCTCTTTGGAGACACAATTCAAGATGCCCTTGTCCGCGGGCACCTACACCAATCAGTCCTACCCTTACTTTTTCTTTTTTGATGTCTGCAAAGAGGCGGGCAGGAGTATTAAGGAGGGCTAATCCTACACCTGCTGCCACAGTGGTTTTGAGAAAGTTTCTCCTGTGAAATTGCTGCTTTTTCATGCGTTGTTTGGTTTTAGCTCTTGCTAAAAGAAGACTGCTGGTGTATTAGTAGCTGGTAGAATAAAAATAGAGAAATTGCGCAATAGTTGCTATCATCAATGATAAAATAGTTGTAAGTTCTATTTTATTTTGCCTTTCCCTGCATCAATTTTATCATGGTGTATGCTATACGCTCTATTAAATATTATTTTAGTTCGATGTGATATAACGTGTGAATTAACAGGTCTACGAGAATAACAGGTCTTAAGAAAATCAATTAACAGGTCTTATACTACTGATTGTGTCCGGTAATCAGTCCGGTTCCACGAAAAGTCAAACATTAGAGATGAAAAAGTTCTTACTAACAGCAGGGCTTTGCTGCTCCCTTGCGGCTGCTCATGCGCAGGAGATCGCACCTTATGGCGCATTACCCTCTAAAGCTCAGCTGGACTGGCAGCATATGGAATACTATATGTTCATCCACCTGGGTCCTAACACGTTTACAGATAATGAATGGGGACATGGAGACGAGGACCCGAAAGTCTTTAATCCGTCACAATTGGATGCCCGTCAATGGGCGCGTACCGCCAAAGAGGCTGGTATGAAGGCTATAATTATTACCGCCAAACACCATGATGGCTTCTGCCTGTGGCCAAGTAAATATAGTACACATACAGTGAGAGAAAGCTCCTGGAAGGACGGTAAAGGTGATGTGCTAAAGGAACTATCCGAAGCATGTAAAGAATATGGGCTGAAGTTTGGCGTATACCTTTCTCCATGGGACCGGAATCACCCTGCTTACGGTACGCCGGAATACAACCAGGTATTTGTTAATACGCTCGATGAAGTACTCAGTGGTTACGGCCCTGTCTTTGAGCAGTGGTTTGACGGTGCTAACGGGGAAGGTCCGAATGGCAAACGCCCGGTATATGACTGGCCACTTTTCCACAAGACTGTATATAAAAATCAACCCAATGCTGTCATCTTCAGCGATATAGGACCTGGATGCCGCTGGGTAGGTAATGAAGATGGAATTGCTGGTACTACTAACTGGTCTACTTTAAATGTAACCGGGTTTACGCCTGGTAAGGGTGCTCCTGCACAGTCAGTATTAAATGAAGGTAACATAAACGGAGAGAAGTGGATACCTGCTGAATGTGATGTGTCCATCCGCCCGGGATGGTTCTACAGTCCTTCTACGGATGATAAGGTGAAGAGCGTACAACAACTACTGGATATCTACTACGGCTCGGTAGGCCGGAATGGGAATATGTTGCTGAATGTGCCGGTTGACCGACGAGGTCTGATTTATAAGGCAGACTCTATCCGCCTGATGGAGTTCAGAAAGATGCGTGAAGCAAGCTTTAAAGTAAACCTGGCAAAAAATGCTAAAGTAACAGCCACAGAAACCCGGAAGGGTAATGCCAAAGTATCTGCGCGCAACCTGACAGATGGCAAAACTGATACATATTGGGCTACGCCGGACAACATACAGAAAGGCTCCATCACATTAAAATTTACGAAAGCAACGACTTTCAACCGCCTGGTTGTACAGGAATATATCACTCTCGGACAACGTGTAAAGGCTTTTAACATAGAGGTGCTGGAGAATGGTGTATTCAAAGAAATTGCTAATGCAACCACTATAGGCCATAAACGTATCCTGTCGTTTCCTGATGTGACTACTACGCAGGTGCGTATCAATATTCAGGATGCCCTGGCTTGTCCGGTGATTAGTGAAGTGCAACTTTTCAGAGCGCCTGGTTTACTGGCAGTACCAATGATCCAGCGTAATAAGAACGGCGAAGTGAGCATTACCTGCTCTTCTTCTGATCCGGAATTACACTACACATTGGATGGGAAGGAACCAACTTACAAGTCGCCTAAATATACTGGTTTCATCTCACTGCCTCAGGGAGGCGTGGTAAAAGCGAAGGCTTTCCTGGAAAAAGGAAAAGTTTCCAGCACAACAGTATCGGCGGTATATGACATAGCCCCGGCTAAATGGCGGGTAATTTACACGGATGGACAGGCAGCAGGCGCTGACCCTGACAGGGCGATAGATGGCAACCCTAATTCGTTCTGGATGACCAACTACCAGCCGGATGCCTCTAAATATCCGCATGAAATTCAGGTTGATATGAGTGAGTCGCTGACTTTGAAAGGGTTCACTTATACTCCTCGTCACCAGACAGTACGTTCAGGTACCATTTATGGGTATGAGTTCTATGTAAGCGAAGATGGGGAAAACTGGGGATCTCCGGTTGCACATGGCAATTTCGCTAACATTGCAAACAATCCTGTAATGCAGACTATCAAATTTAATAAGCCGGTTAAAGGCCGTTATATCAGATTAGTCGCCACAGCTCCAGCCAATGATAATGAGCACTGGGCCAGTGTGGCAGAGCTGGGCATTATCACCAGATAAATAAACTATTGATTTTCAAAACGTCCCCGCCAATCTGGCGGGGACGTTTGTTTTATATATGTTTAAATATGCTATGTTGGCCCGTAATTTGCAACTACCTATTTGGTAATTTAACTTTTAGTCTTGAATTTTTTGTCGGCGAAGAAAAAATAATATTATAACTTTGCGTTTGATTTAAAATAAAGACAGTTTTTAACAATTTAATGCTGAACTGAAGTTGGAAAACTTTGCGGCCCATAATCTTTCTGCATATCATCCTTCTCTGATGGAAGGAGAGTACTCTATTGGGTTCAATGTCTTTAGATATCTTTCCCGACGACCTCGTATTTGATAGTGTCCGCTTACATAATGCACACTATCGCAGCACCGTGACAATTCTTAGTCACAGTAGGTGTTTTTCTATCCAGTAATGGATTCCAGATATTAATTTATTGCTTTACGTTTTCAATTGACACAATTGGAAAATCCGAATATCATTGTCAGGGTTGCGACCACTGACGATAAGCATTATGGCAAAACCATCACAGATGAGATGGAGGCTTCCGCCAAAGCGCGTGGAACAGGTATTGCCAAACGTTCTCCCGAGTATGTTCAACTGAAGATGGAAGAGGGGAAGGCTGTTATCGCATTAACAGATAAAGGCGAATGGGTAGGCTTCTGCTACATAGAAGCCTGGGGGCACGATAAATTTGTGGCCAACTCAGGGCTAATCGTAAACCCTGCTTTCAGAGGGCATGGTGTGGCAAAAGCCATCAAACACCGCGTCTTTGAATTGTCCAGACAGAAATATCCGGATGCAAAAATATTTGGTCTCACAACCGGCCTCGCCGTGATGAAGATCAATTCTGAGCTTGGCTATGAACCTGTAACCTATTCAGAACTAACTGATGATGACGAATTCTGGAAAGGTTGCCGTAGCTGTGTTAACTTTGAGGTGCTGACAAGCAAAAACCGTAAGAACTGTCTTTGTACTGCTATGCTCTACGATCCTGTTGAGAAGGCAAAAGAAGAAGCTGAGAAAGAAGCGCAGAGAAAAGCTGCTCTCCAGATTAAAACAGACGGTACAACAGCCCCTCAGCCACAAATACTGGTCGCTGCTGACGGTCAGATCAGACACCATAAGAAACCAAGGAAGTTCAAAGAGAACTTCAAGCTATTTGAAAGATGGCTGCGTTTTAAAAGATTTGTACTGCTGCAAAGCAGTAAGGACAACGTGAGCGGTGGTGGAGCACCCTCCAGCAGAAAGCGTTTCTTTCTGTTCAATATATTTTAAAGGATCATTTTTTTATTATAGCGCGTCACCCATACACTGGTATGGTGGAGCAGCACAATCTTATCATAAATGAAAAAAGTAGTACTTGGATTTAGCGGAGGACTTGATACTTCCTATTGCGTAAAATACCTGACTGAAGAAAAAGGGTATGAAGTGCATTCAGTAATCGTCAATACCGGTGGTTTTTCAGCAGAAGAACTGGAGGAAATTGAGAAGCGCGCATATAGCCTGGGAGTAAAGAGTCATAAGACCGTAGATGCAATACGTTCCTATTATGATAGTGCTATCAAATACCTCGTATTTGGTAACGTGCTGAAAAATAACACCTACCCGCTGAGCGTAAGCGCTGAGCGCGTTACACAGGCGCTGGTTATCGCGCAGCATGTGAAAGATCTGGGCGCTGACGCTGTTGCTCATGGTAGCACCGGCGCTGGTAACGACCAGGTACGTTTTGACATGATCTTCCATATCATGATTCCGGGTGTAGAAATCATTACCCCAATCCGTGATATGAAATTGAGCCGTGAAGAGGAGATCGCCTACCTGAAAGGTAAAGGCGTACAGATGAACTTTGAAAAAGCAGCTTACTCTATCAATAAAGGCATCTGGGGTACATCCGTGGGCGGTAAAGAAACACTGACCTCTGATGGCTTCCTGCCTGAAGAAGCATGGCCTACACAGCTGACAAAAGAAGGACTTGAAAAAGTATCCCTCCAGTTTGTGAAAGGTGAACTGACTGGTGTCAACGGCAAGACCTTTACACACCCTTCAGAAGCAATCCAGCACCTGCAAGAGCTGGCTGGCCCCTACGCTATCGGCCGCGACATCCACGTAGGCGATACCATCATCGGTATCAAAGGCCGCGTTGGCTTTGAAGCTGCTGCACCTGTAGTCATTATCAAAGCACACCACGCGCTGGAAAAACACGTACTTACTAAATGGCAGCTGAGCTGGAAAGATCAGTTATCCCAATTCTATGGTAACTGGTTACATGAAGGCCAGGTAATGGACCCGGTAATGCGTGATATTGAAGCTTTCCTGCAGCATAGCCAGGAACACGTAACCGGCGAAGTTTTTGTTACACTGCAACCTTACCGTTTCCAGGTAACTGGTATCAAGTCTGAATTTGATCTCATGAGCAGCAAATTTGGTAAATACGGTGAGATGAACAGCGGTTGGAGCGGCGAAGACGTAAGAGGCTTCAGCAAAATATTCGGTAACCAGACTATGATCTGGCATCAGGTTGCAGACAGTGCCAAAGGCAAATAGCCATCGGCGTAAAACAGAAGAAAATGGCAAATGACAAGAAAATAAAAGCAGGGATCATTGGTGGAGCTGGTTATGGTGGTGGAGAAATGATCCGTCTTTTATTGAATCATCCCAATGTAGAAATTGCTTATGTTAATAGCCGGAGTAATGCCGGCAACCCCCTTTATGCGGTACACGCCGACCTGCTGGGGGAAACCGAAATGACCTTCTCTGCTGATGTACACAGTAATATCGACGTACTGTTCCTCTGCCTGGGTCATGGAGAAGCAAAGAAATTTGTACAGGATACTGATATCGCTCCGGCAGTAAAAATCATAGACCTAAGCCAGGATTTCAGACTTGGTGAATCTGTGAAAGACCGTGAGTTTGTATACGGTCTTCCAGAAATGCAACGTGAAAAAATCATTACTGCAAATAATATTGCTAACCCAGGTTGTTTCGCAACAGGTATCCAGTTAGGATTGTTGCCACTGGCCAAAGCGGGTTTGCTGACAGAAGTTCATACTACCGGTATCACTGGATCAACCGGGGCAGGACAGAGTTTACAGGCTACTTCCCACTTTACATGGAGGGCCAATAACATCTCTACCTACAAAGTACTGAGCCATCAGCATCTGAAAGAAATACGACGAAGTCTGCAGCTGTTGCAGCCTTCCTTTACCGGAGATGTCAATTTCGTACCGGTTCGCGGAGATTTTCCTAGAGGTATCTGGGTAACTTCTTACCTGCAAAGCGACTTATCGCTTGAAGAAGCGCAGCAGCTGTATAAAACCTATTATGCAGGCCATCCGTTCACGCATTTAAGTGACAAACAGATAGACCTCAAGCAGATCGTAAATACCAACAAGTGTTTACTGCAGCTGGAAAAAGTGGGTAATAAACTAATCATCCACTCCATCGAAGATAATCTGTTGAAAGGTGCGTCAGGACAGGCGGTTCATAATATGAACCTCATGTTCGGGTTTGAGGAAACTGCTGGTTTAAAGCTGAAGTCTATCGTATTCTAAACTATGCCCGGCTATTGCCGATTATTTACAATCCTCCCGCAGCACACGGGAAACAATCTGAGCTACCATGCAATTATTCGACGTATATCCCATCAACGATATCACTATAGAAAAGGCTGCCGGTTCCAATGTATGGGACGAAAAAGGCAACCAATATCTTGACCTGTACGGTGGTCACGCCGTGATCTCTATCGGTCACACTCACCCACATTACGTACAACGGTTAACTGATCAGCTGAATAAAGTAGGGTTCTATTCCAACTCCATCAAAATACCACTGCAGCAGCAACTGGCAGAGAAACTGGGTAAGATCTCCGGTAAGGAGGATTATCAGTTATTCCTTTGTAACTCTGGCGCTGAAGCTAATGAGAACGCACTGAAGTTGGCTTCTTTCCATAACGGGAAGAAGAAGATTATCGCGTTTAAAAAGTCGTTCCATGGCAGAACATCGCTGGCAGTAGCAGCGACCGACAATCCGAAGATCATGGCTCCGGTGAACGAAACTGACAATGTGGTATTCCTGCCATGGCAGGATGAAGCTGCGCTGGAAGCAGCCTTCAACCAATATGAGGTATCTTCAGTGATCATTGAAGGTATTCAGGGTGTAGGCGGTATTCAGGTTGCAAGTGAGTCCTTCCTGCAAAAGATCAGAAGCCTGTGCGATGCCCATAATGCTGTGTTCATCGCAGATAGCGTACAGTGTGGTTATGGCAGAAGCGGTAAGTTCTACTCTCATGACTTCGCCGGTGTAAATGCAGATATTTATACCATGGCAAAGGGTATGGGTAATGGCTTCCCGGTCGGAGGTATCATCATCGCGCCTCATATTAAAGCTTCTTACGGACTGTTAGGTACCACATTTGGTGGTAACCACCTGGCTTGCGCTGCGGCACTGGCTGTGCTGGAAGTGATTGAAAAAGACAACCTGATCGCTAATGCAGCCAAAGTAGGCGGTTACCTGATCGAGCAACTGAAAGCATTCCCGCAGGTGAAAGAAGTAAGAGGAAGAGGCCTGATGATAGGTATTGAATTACCTGAGGAGCTGAACCATGTAAGAAAAGAATTGTTGTTTAAGCACAGGATCTTTACCGGTGAAGCTAAGCCAAACGTGATCAGACTGCTGCCTTCCCTGGCTCTTACCATGGAACACGCAGATCAGTTCCTCACTGCATTCAAACAGGAAGTTGAGAAAAACTAACATCAATCATCATCAGAGCCATACTAACAAATGAAACAATTTATTTCCGTAGATGATGTTCCAAGTGTCCCGCGTTTAGTGGATATAGCACTGGACTACAAAAAACAGCCTTTCAAAGACAGAGCATTAGGTGAGAACAAAACACTGGGTATGATATTCCTGAACCCCAGTCTGCGAACACGTCTGAGTACGCAGGTGGCGGCAAAAAACCTGGGAATGGAAGTGGTAGTATTCAACATCGATAAGGAAGGCTGGCAGCTGGAAATGAATGATGGCGCTGTCATGAACGGTAATACATCGGAGCATGTGAAAGAAGCTGCCGCCGTTATGGGCCAGTACTTCGACATCATGGCTATCCGTACATTCCCGGGCCTGAAAGACAAAGAAGCTGATTACAAGGAAAAATATATCAACCAGTTCATCAAATATGCAGGCGTGCCTGTAGTAAGCCTGGAAAGCGCTACACTGCATCCGCTGCAGAGTTTAACAGACGTAATCACTATCAAGGAACAATGGCAACAGCCACGCAGACCGAAAGTAGTGCTGACCTGGGCACCTCACGTAAAACCATTGCCACAGGCTGTTCCAAACTCTTTCGCTCAATGGATCAACGCCTGGGGCGAAGCAGACTTTGTGATCACTCACCCGGAAGGATATGAACTGGATCATAAATTCTCCGGTAACGCTCAAATCGAATACAATCAGGATAAAGCCCTGGAAAACGCAGACTTCGTATATGTGAAGAACTGGTCTTCTTATAAAGACTATGGCAAGATCACCTGCACCGACAGTAGCTGGATGGTAACTAACGACAAACTGAAAGGTACCAACCAGGCTAAAGTAATGCACTGCCTGCCTGTAAGAAGGAATGTAGTAATTGCTGACGAAGTGCTGGACGGGCCACAGTCTATCGTTATCCCGGAAGCGGCTAACCGCGTATGGGCAGCCCAGGCTGTATTAAGCGAGATCTTAAAAGGCAATATCGTATGATCGATCTGTTCGTAATAAAAGTAGGCGGTAACGTCATCGATAATCCAACCCTGCTGGATGCTTTTCTACAGAAATTCGCCGCCATCCAGGGAAAGAAAATACTGATCCATGGGGGTGGCAAAATTGCCACCCGCATTGGTGATCAGCTGGGTATACAATCAAATTACGTAAATGGTCGCCGCATTACTGATGCTGCTACTATCGACGTAGTAACAATGGTATATGGTGGACTGGTCAACAAACAACTGGTTGCAAAACTGCAGACTAACGGATGTAACGCTATCGGTCTTACCGGTGCAGACGCGAATATCATCCCTGCGGTAAAACGCCCGGTAAAAGAAATAGATTTCGGATTTGTAGGAGATGTGAAACCGGAAGATGTACAGTCAACTGCGCTGAAAGCCCTCTTGGAAGCTGGTATGACACCTGTATTCGCACCGCTTACACACGATACCAAAGGACAGATCCTGAATACCAACGCTGATACAATCGCCTCCTCCCTCGCAATAGCGCTGTCTGCACACTATAACGTAAGACTGATCTACTGCTTTGAAAAGAAAGGTGTATTGCATGATGCTAATGATGATAACGCGGTCATCAACCTGATAGATCGTGTGATCTATGAAGAATTGAAAGCTGATAACGTACTGACAGACGGAATCCTGCCTAAACTTGAAAATGCTTTCGCAGCTATTGAAAGTGGTGTGGCAGAAGTGCTGATAGGTCACGCTGATGACGTACAGAGCAACACCACAGACACAGTAGCGGGTACCTTAATACGCTAAACCTATGTGGAACCAACAACTGTATGATGATGCAGTAACATTATTAAAAGGGATGATCTCCATTCCTTCCCTCAGCAGGGAAGAACAGGGGACTGCCCAACTGATCGCTGATTTTCTCAAAGAAAGAAATATTCCTTATCAGCAACACCTGAATAATATCTGGGCAAAGAACAAATACTTTGATCCTGCTAAACCGGTAATTGTTTTCAACTCTCACCACGACACCGTTAAGCCTAACCCGCAATATACCCGCGACCCCTTTTCTCCTGATGTCATCGATGGTAAACTATATGGCCTCGGTAGTAACGATGCCGGCGGTTGCCTCGTTAGTCTGATCGCTACCTTCCTGCATTTCTATGAACGCAGCGATCTGAAATATAATATTATCCTGACAGCTACAGCAGAAGAAGAGATCAGTGGCAGAAATGGTATCGAAAGTATCCTTTCACAATTACCGGCTATCGACTTCGCTATCGTTGGCGAGCCCACTTTGACGCAGCTCGCAACTGCTGAAAAAGGACTAATGGTGCTGGATTGTACCGTCCATGGTAAAGCCGGTCACGCTGCCCGCGATGAAGGAGAAAATGCGTTCTATAAAGCGCTGCCAGACCTGGAATGGTTCCGTACCTTCCGCTTCCCGAAAGTATCTGATACACTGGGCCCCGTGAAAATGAGCGTTACCGTGATTAATACTTCCAATAAAGCACATAACGTTGTACCGGCTGATTGTACCTTCGTGGTAGACGTGCGGGTTACTGAACAATATACATTGGAAGAAGTGCTTGAAATCATCCGTGCTAACGTTAAATGTGAAGTCACGCCAAGATCCATGCGTATGCGCCCTTCCGGTATTCCTTCGGAACATCCGTTTGTACAGGCAGGACTGCGCCATGGTAAATCAACATACGGTTCACCTACCACTTCCGATCAGGCATTGATACCGGCTACCTCCATCAAAATGGGCCCCGGCGATTCCGCCCGTTCACATACGGCAGATGAATATATTAACCTGGACGAAATACACCAGGGAATAGATAGTTACATTAAATTACTCGAAGAAATCCTGTAGAATATGAAAATATGGCAAAAAGATAAGACTGCACTGGCAGAAGTGGACAAGTTCACAGTAGGCAAAGACCGTGAAATGGACGCTTATCTCGCGCCATTCGATGTGCTGGGCTCATTGGCGCATACGACTATGCTGGAAAGCATTGGTCTGCTGACCGCAGATGAACTGACAATCCTCCGGAAAGAGTTAAAGCAGATATACAAAGAGATCGAGGAAGGTAACTTCGTACTGGAAGATGGTGTGGAAGACATCCATTCCCAGGTGGAATTACTGCTGACCCGCCGGCTGGGAGAAGTCGGTAAAAAGATCCATAGCGGCCGCTCCCGCAATGACCAGGTTCTCGTTGATCTGAAACTGTTCCTGCGCCATGAACTGGAAGTACTGGTAGGCGAAGTAAAGCAGCTGTTCGATCTGCTGCAACAGAAAAGTATCCAGTACAAAGATCAGCTGATACCAGGATATACACACCTGCAGATCGCTATGCCATCCTCCTTCGGATTATGGTTCGGCGCTTATGCTGAAAGCCTCGTAGATGATCTGACTGTATTGCAGAGCGCCTATAAGGTTGTTAATAAAAACCCATTGGGATCTGCCGCTGGTTACGGTTCCTCTTTCCCGCTGAACCGTACTATGACTACGCAATTACTGGGTTTCGATGACCTGAACTATAACGTGGTCTATGCACAGATGGGGCGCGGTAAGACGGAAAAGATCGTTTCCTTCGCACTGGCAGGTATAGCGTCTACACTGGCTAAAATGTCAATGGACGCCTGTCTTTTCATGAACCAGAACTTCGGTTTTATTAGTTTCCCTGATGAACTGACCACTGGTTCCAGCATTATGCCGCACAAGAAGAATCCGGACGTGTGGGAACTGATCCGCTCTCATGGCAATAAGCTACAGGCTTTGCCTAATGAAATAGCGATGATGATTACTAACCTGCCAAGCGGTTATCACCGTGACCTGCAATTACTGAAAGAAAATCTTTTTCCTGCCTTTGGTGTATTAAAAGATTGTCTGAAGATGGCAGGACTGATGCTGGAGAATATCCGCATCCGCGAGAATATCCTGAATGACGATAAATACCGTTACCTCTTCAGCGTAGAAGTAGTAAACCGCCTGGTACTGGACGGTGTGCCCTTCCGTGAAGCGTACAAACAGGTAGGACTGGATATAGAGAAAGGCAACTTTGCACCTGACCAGACCGTGCAGCATACCCATGAAGGTAGCATTGGTAACCCGGGTAATGCAGAAGTAAGCCGTATGATGGATGAAGTGATGAACGGCTTTCCATTTGATAAAGTAGCTGCCGCCGTGAAAAAGCTGTTGGCTTAAGCTGATAATAGCATAAAAGAAAGCGGGTGATAGTATCATACTTTCACCCGTTTTCTTTTACCTGTTTCTGTCAGACTGCTTCAATCGATAGTTTTGTTGACTGTTTCTTTTCATCGTATTCTGAAATAATGATGTGCCCATCCTTCGCAGGATAAATACTGGTTGTTACGTTACCCAGCTTCTTCGCAATCTTGCGCACTACTTTTTTGTCCTGCACATTATAGATCACAATATCTTTTTCTGTTTTGATGATGAGGTAGGGTACTCTTGTTTCCGGATTGTTCAACGAATAAAAGCTGCAGTTATCCATGTCTTTAAAGTTGCTCCACGGAGACACAGTCTTCCTTGATGGTATCATAGGAAGTCTGTCCAGATAACTGAGATTGCCGGTCGTATCCATCTGTATCAGCATGGCACCGTTAATTTTGCTATAGCCTAATGCACCGGTAGCAAACAGAATGCCTGGAGGACTTATTAACGGAAGGGTGATCATGGCTGCAATAATACCAACCTTACGTTTCTTCGCGGCCAGTTGACTACCCAGAAAATACGTGTTGCCTGAATAGTCTCTGAAGGAAGGGCGTGGTACAATATGAGCATTTGCACGTTTGAACAGGCCCTCAGTGGAGATTGTTTTCTTCGCACTGTCTGCCCAGTAGTTATACACAGTGTTAACGCCACCTTTCTGGGCGCTGCTGATATCTATTTTATAAACACCTTTATACGCGCCTCGTGAAATGTCGTACGTACGGTTCATGTTGTTACTCCAGTTAGGGCTTTTGCCTACAACACCAGAGATGAAAAGCCTACCTGTTGCGGGGTCATTTCCAAAACCCAGGATGTCCATCGCATTCTTTTTCTTGTCTCTTAAAGGCAATTTCAATGTCGGACTATTAGTAGTACCACTGTATCCAAATAGTGTATAGCCTGTCTGAAACTCATCATCTGCTTTGTGAGTCAATAGGTAGATATCTTCACCGGCAATGTGCAGATAGTAGCTGGACGCTTTTTCTTTCACTTGTCTTTCCATCACTTTTTCTCCGGTGGTACTGAAAGTGAGCAAAGGCCTTTTCGTTCTGTCTCCATAAAAACAGGCAAAGCCTTTACCAGGGATATTCTTTAACTGTATGTCCTGTTTCAGCGGACGAATACCATTCTCCAGCTGTTTCAGCGCATGATAGATATCGACATCTGCCTTCTTTTCAAATGTCTTTACAATTTCCCCCTGCAGATTAATAAACTGCGCGAAGAAAGCAACATATCCTTTCTTCGCAGCACGTTTGTAAGATATCTTGTGATGGGGAGTGTTGCCCAGTACATCGCTTTTGATATAAGCCAGACAAAGCAGATCTTCGTCAAACGCTACATCGCGCAGGTCAAGCTTCTGCTCACGGAATGTCATCTTCCCGATGTCGTTCAGGTTTTCATCCAATATAGTGATGGCATAGTTAAAGGAGTCTTTACTGGCCTTTTCTAGTTCAGTGAAGGTGAGATAACCTACCAGGCTACCGTCCTGAATAATACTGTGCAGCGAGGTGGAAATGCCATTGCTTACACTTTTGATCACCTTTGTTTGAGCATGGGTATGCAGTACAGTAAATAGGCAAAATAGGAATAACAGGAATTTCTTCTTCATTTTGTGTATAGTCTGATTTGTATTGTCCAGGTATTGTACAATTATTAGGTAAGGGTTTAAATGTTTGGTATCCCGTTCCTTTGCCGGCAGTAGAGACATGATTGGTAATGAATGTCCATGATATAGGGCCTTAATGTCAGTATGTATTGTCGTATTTACAAACAGCTGTACTCAGCCAGGGCTGAACACAGTTTTCATGCAATGCTCTTTCTGTCGTATAGGGATGATTTCCAGTGCAAAATAATAAATATCTGTAATCTGTAGGTTAACCGTCTTTAATTTTTCACTACGCTGATAACTATCTGCAACAAAAAAGGGCTGACCATGCGGCCAGCCCTGCGTCTCTTGTAAGACGGATTTAGAAGGCTATATTGACGCCGGCAAAGAAATTAGTGCCAGCCATTGGAAAATACCCGTTAGACGATTTCTCACGTCCTTCTTCCTCATATGCATATGTCCATCCGTTAGGTGAATACATCGCATTCCAGATATTGTTCAACATGAACTGAACGCCCACTTCCTTAAAAAGCTTCTGCGGCACAACATAGTTGAACCTCAGATCATTGGTATAGTATCCATCCAGGCTACGCTCCTTTACCTGCGAGTTGTCCATATATTGTCTGCTCACATACTTACCGATCAGACTTACTTCCAGGTTCTTTACAGGTCTGGCAGATAAGGTATAACCACCCACGAAAGAAGGGGAGAAGGAGATATCTGTGCTGTTGTATACAACAGTATCCTGTGCGCCATTATCCCAGTTATCCATAAAGTAGGTAAAGTTTTTAACCTTATTACGGCTGAATGCTGCATTGGCAGAAAGTGTAAACAGACGTCCCAGTCGGGTACTACCCTGTAATTCAATACCTGCGCGATAGCTGTCCGGTATATTGGCACGTGTGTAAGCACCTACATCATTCAGCTGACCGGTCTGCACCAGCTGATTTTTGTAATCCATATAATACGCATTTGCCTGCAATACAACATTGCTGGTACGGTAAGTATATCCCGCTTCCACATCACGCAGTGTTTCGTGCTTAGGGGTATTGTTGATACCTGCTTCGAAATCGTCGCGGTTAGGCTCTTTATTACCCACTGCAAAAGATGCATATACTTCCTGGCGATCATTCACCGTATAAGAAATACCTGCTTTCGGATTGAAGAAGTTATATGTGTTATGCTGTATCAGTGATGGATTCTTATCAAAACCATCTATGTTATATTGTACGGTACGATACTGCATATCAGCAAACAGGCGCAGTGACTGAGTGATCTTGTATTCACCTTTCCAGTATACGTTCAGATCGCGTTTAGTGGCATCATTGTCATAGTATCTGTAATCTTTTGGAATAGCATATTGTGCCCATATTACATTACCATGATGGCCGCCTTCATAACGGTTCCAGCCGCCGCCAAGGCTCCAGTTCAGCTTATCTCCCTTGTAGTTAACAGAGAATATACCGCCGTAGAAATGATTATCCAGCCAACGTTGTCTTACCAGATCAGTATTGGTAAGAGGCGCGCCATTCACAACAGGATTAGCCAATCCATAGTCAGCAAAAGCTTCCCGTTCACGGAATTGTTCATAGTACCCCCTGCCACGTGTATAGTGACCGGCAATGTTGAAATCGAGTTTGCTGCTTAGTGACTGGTTAAAGAATAACTGATAATGATCCTGCTGATAGTTATCTGTTTCATTATCGTAGAAGGTGCCATCAGCGCGTTGTCCGGCAGAGTTATACCTACGGTTCGTCTTCAGTGAATCGAATGGTACACCATTCCATGCCTGGTATGTTTTTTCTTTTCCGGAGAATACATTGAGGCGGATAGCCGTATTTTTTGAGATATAGGCAGCGGAAGTATAGAAAGATTTCAGGTCCGATGAAGCGCGATCCAGGTATCCATCAGAAGAGATCTTTGATAATCTTGCATCAATAGTAAAGTGGTCATTGATCAGCCCTGATCCCGCTTTGACGGTGTGTTTCCACGAGTTAAATGAGCCGAAGCTGCTGCTGATTTCTCCATATGCCTTGTCTCTGAAATCATTAGTGCTCAGGTTAAGGGATGCGCCAAAAGCACCAGCACCATTAGTAGAGGTACCTACACCACGCTGTAGCTGGATGCTGCTTACAGAAGATGCAAAATCAGGCATATTCACAAAGAAGGTACCCTGAGATTCAGCATCATTAATCGGAATACCATTCGCTGTGATGTTGATACGTGTGATGTCAGAGCCTCTAACGCGGATATTAGTATAACCGATACCATTACCGGCATCGGAATTGGTTACAACACCTGGTAGCTGATTAAGCAGTAATGGCAGGTCCTGTCCGAAGTTTTGCTTTTTGATCTCTTCCGCAGTCATGGTTGATTGTGTGAAAGGAGCATGTTCACCTACACGCAGACTGGTGATCTCTACTGGCTTTACAAACAGGCCTGTTTCCTCTAATGCGAAATCAGTCTGGATGCTATTGCCGGTAGCAGTGATGGCAGTGGTAAATGGTTTAAATCCTAAGTAGCTTACCTGCAAAGTATATTGACCTTTGGCAGGAATAGAAAAGCGGTACTGTCCTCTGGCATTGGTTTGCATGCCCGCATTCACTGACGGTACGCTTACAGATACACCCTCTAATGGTTTGCCACTGGCTTTATCGGTTACAACGCCGGTCAGCACAGTTTGCGCATGCACAGTACTTAAGCTGCAAAGCAGCAAAAGAAAGAATAATTGTCTCATGGACGATGACGGTTTAATAAGCTTACAATCTGAAGCTGTCAACTAAATAAATGGGTAAGGAAGAGATTGTTCGCTTACCTTTCCTAAACAGCATTACCTGGTCAGGTTCAACGGGTCTGATCTCAGCCTGATAGTAAGGCACCCCGAGGTGAAACCGGGAGTTTTTTTGTTACAGCGCAGGTTGCGCACTCCTGTTTCCAGGGGCAAAGGTATAGCTGTAGCAGGTAAAAAGTGAAAATATTTTTCACAATGACAGAAATAGTATAATTTCCGGTTAGCAGATCTCTCTCTCTAATTGCGCACTCCCCTGAACTATTTTATTGTTAACCATAATTTGTATCAGTAATGATTAAGCTACAATTAATCGGGCATCTGGGACATGATGCAGTTCAGCGGATGGTAAATGGCACAGCCGTTCTTGGTTTTCGCATGGCCCATACAGAACGCTTCCGTACCAAAGAGGGTATGCTGCAGGAACGGACCACATGGGTGGATTGTTCGCTGTGGAACAAGGAAAAGCTGGGCCCATATCTCAGAACCGGCACACGGGTATATGTGGAGGGTACGCCTTCGGCAGATACGTATGTGAATGCACAGGGAGAAAATATCTGTATCATGCGGCTGCGGGTAAGTCATTTACAGCTGTTGACCAGCCGGCGCGATGGCGGCAAACGGGAAAATGAGGTAGAAGAGATCGTAGTGGAACAGGAAGATCCGGCAGATGATCTGCCGTTTTAAGTAGTAAGAAGGGTAGGTTAACCTGCCACAGACATTAATGATTAAGGATTAGGAACGGGCACCCGGGAAACGACGCTGTGGTGAAGGACCGTTCTTGATCCTTAATTGTTTTAAAGCAATAGGTTATAAGGCTGCTATATGTCTCTGCCTATAAGGGACGAACAGTGGGAGAAGAAGAGGTGGACTAAAGGTGGACTTGAAGCACTTATCTTATTGTAATACAACTTGTTATGGGGCATAGTCCACCCCCTTTATAGCGGTATCAAAAGTGGTACCTGTAAGCAGGCAAAACGGGTGCTATCTGTATGAAAACCAGCATATTCATGGGTCATCTATAGCTACCATCCTCAAAGATGCGGCTGATCAGCAGCCAGCGGGCTTGACCAGCATATTTTTACTATAATTCAGGATAATAACAGGTTGAACAATAGATTTTTTCCATATGCTTGACGTTGTATCAAACTGCTTGCTGCAAAGGGTTTAAGAATAGGAGGTTGGGAGGTTTATGATGCCGGAAACCCTTGTATATGTTGGTTTTGCAAAAAAAGATTTGGCATGAACGATTTTAGTTCTATATTTGCATCCTCATTGCGAGGTAGAGCAGAGGTAGCTCGTCGGGCTCATAACCCGAAGGTCAGGGGTTCGAATCCTCTCCTCGCTACAAAAAGCAAAAGAAGCCGAAGTCATTCGGCTTTTTTTATTTCAGGAAGTTAAGGAAATTAGTAGTGCATGCATAAAGCTGGTTTTGTAAATATCTTCGGTAAGGCCAATGCAGGGAAAAGTACCCTGATGAACGCTCTGGTGGGCGAAAAACTGGCTATTGTTTCACCGAAGGTGCAAACGACCCGGCATCGTATCACGGGCGTGGTCACAACACCGGAATACCAGATCGTATTCTCTGATACCCCCGGTATTATTGACCCCCGTTACCGACTGCACGAAAAAATGATGGGTGCTGTTAAGTCCGCACTGGAAGATGCTGACGTGGCCATGCTGATCATGGATGCGAAAGACAATCTTGAAGAAAACCTCTCCCTGTTCGCAGCGTTACGACTGAAAGCCCGCAGTATTCTGGTTATTAACAAATCAGATCTGTTGATGAAAGATGAGCTGGAAGCGCTGGTGAAGAAATGTGAGGAGTGGGGCAAGGCGGAAAAAGTGGTTGTTATATCAGCCCTGCAAGGTAAAGGCGTTCCGGCATTGCTGGAAAGCATTGTATCTATGCTCCCCGAAAGCGAACCCTTCTATCCGGAAGATACTTTAACCGACAAGTCTACACGTTTCTTCGTAGGCGAGATCATCCGGGAAAAAATATTCCACCTCTTTGACGAGGAGATCCCTTATCATACAGCAGTAGCTGTAACACAATACCAGGAAAAGAACACGCTGATCAAAATCTCAGCTGATATCATCGTTACACGCGAAACGCAGAAAGCGATTATCCTGGGCGACAAAGGATCTTCCATTAAAAAGATCGGTACGCTGGCCCGCCAGGATATCGAGAAATTTGTTGGTCAGAAAGTGTTTCTTGAACTATTCGTGAAAGTCAGAGGTAAATGGCGGGATAATGATATTTATTTAAGGGAATACGGTTATTAATTTTATTTAGTTATGGCAGGATTTACAGTAGCAATCGTCGGTCGTCCAAACGTAGGGAAATCAACCCTGTTCAACCGTTTGCTGGAACAGCGTAAAGCCATCGTAGATGACGTAAGCGGCGTTACGCGTGACAGACAATACGGTATTGCGGACTGGAACGGGAAGTCGTTCAACGTGATTGATACCGGTGGTTTTGTATCCAGAAGTGAAGATGTTTTTGAGCGTGAAATACGCAAACAGGTAAAAATAGCAATGGAGGAAGCCAATCTCCTGCTCTTCATGTGTGATGTAGCAACTGGTATTACAGACCTGGATGCAGAGATGGCAGATATTCTTCGCCGCTCCTCCAAACCGGTTATGCTGGTAGTCAACAAAGTAGATAACAATACGCGTCAGCTGGAAGCGACGGAATTTTATAGCCTTGGTTTTGAGGATGTGTACTTCATGTCTTCCATGAGTGGTAGCGGTAGCGGCGAACTG
This sequence comes from Chitinophaga rhizophila, assembly GCF_019492185.1. Classification (GTDB taxonomy): domain Bacteria; phylum Bacteroidota; class Bacteroidia; order Chitinophagales; family Chitinophagaceae; genus Chitinophaga; species Chitinophaga rhizophila. Next base: position 811,035 of record NZ_JAICCF010000002.1, on the reverse strand, counting down.
CTGGATGCTATCGTTAGTCAGATCCCGGAAGATGATGAGACACTCGAAGCCGCTCAGCAAGCTGCAGAACTACCTAAGATTGCGATCATCGGTCAGCCGAACGTAGGTAAGTCCTCCCTGCTGAACGCACTGATCGGGCAGGAAAGAAACATCGTATCAGATATTCCGGGTACTACCCGCGATACTATCCATACGCACTATAAGATGTTCCAGAAAGATTTCGTACTGATCGATACTGCCGGTTTACGCCGTAAGAACAAGGTACAGGAAGACCTGGAGTTTTACTCTGTGATCCGCGCCATCAAAGCAATGGATGAAGCAGACGTATGTATGCTGCTGCTCGATGCCACTAAAGGTATCACCGCACAGGATCTGAGCATTTTCAGCCTGGCAGGCCGTAAAGGTAAAGGACTGGTTGTACTGGTGAATAAGTGGGATCTGATTGATGATAAAAGCACCAACTCGGCAAGAGATTATGAGAAGGACCTGAAAAGCCGCCTCGCGCCGTTCAATAATGTGCCTATCATCTTCACATCTGTAGTTGAAAAACAACGTATTTTCAAGGCGATAGAAGAAGCGCTGCGTGTATACGAGAACCGTAAACGTAAAGTACAGACTTCCAAGCTGAATGAGGTAATGCTCAAAGCTATCGAGTCGTTCCATCCACCGGTTGTGAGAGGTATTCCTATCAAAATCAAGTATGTAACGCAATTGCCTACATTTACCCCGGCATTTGCATTCTTCTGTAACCTCCCGGATGATGTGAAAACGCCATACCGTAACTACCTTGAAAATCAGCTGCGTAGCCATTTCGATTTTGAAGGGGTACCGTTAAAATTATTCTTTAGAAAGAAATAAAGGTGAAATTTTCGTATGGGTATTGTTCCATAACTAAAAATAACTATACCTTTGCGCATCTTTTAAAACAAACTAAGCATGAAAAAATTATTCTTCTTCGCAGTTGCTGCCGGTATGTTCTTCGTAGCTTGCAACAGCGGTGCATCTACTTCTACTGCTGATTCTACTGCTACTGCTCCAGTTGATTCTGCTGCTGTTGCTCCAGTTGATTCTGCTGCTACTACCGTAGATACTGCTGCTGCTGCTCCAGCTGCTGATACTACTGCTGCTGCTCCTGCTGCAGAAGCAAAACACTAATCCTGTTTTGTAGTATTAATTTTATTGGCCGTCTCGTGTAAACGAGGCGGTTTTTTTGTTCCCGGAAGGAAACAGCCATGTACTATATCATATCAGCTCCCAATAAAAAAGGGGATGTATCCTGCCAGTGATACATCCCCCTTTTTGTTATCTGCAGGCAGGAAGATTTGTTGCTTCCTGCCTGTGTTCATTTTACTATTTCTTCTGCAGCACATCGACGGCCTTCCGCATCATCTCATCATCCTTGTTCAATGCCTCATAAAAGCCTGCATATCCCCACAGTTGTCTGGCCAGCAGGGCCTTCAAACGTGTCTTGATTTCCTTCTCATCATGTGCATTGATAGCTGCTACATTCCGGATGCTGTCTTTTATAGCAAAGGTTTTGAAATCATTATACACCTCATTAGGCAACTGGTATTGATTAGTAAAAGCCGTTGCGTCTTTATACTGGGTAAACTCGCTCTTATGACTATTGTAGTATTGGTAAGCAAAGTTACTGAACGTACTGCGGGAGTACATAGCTGTCAGTACATTGGTAAACCGTGCAGTGTCAAAAGGAATGAAGATATCCGGCGTAATACCGCCGCCGCCATATACCACTCTGCCGGCAGCAGTTTTATATGCTATGGTATCTTTCTGATGGATGCTGTCCTGACTTACAAATTCACCATGATTATACCGGTTCATGATATCGTCGTCGTAGGCGTCCCTTCCGTCAGCATATGACTTCTGGATACTTCTGCCTGAGTTCAGGTAGTAACGGGCTACAGTCAGTCGCAAGGCGCCACCGTTGCTCAGGTCAAACTGTTCCTGAACCAGACCTTTACCAAAGGTGCGACGGCCGATGATAGTACCGCGGTCCCATTCCTGTACAGCGCCCGCCAGGATTTCACTGGCACTGGCAGATCCTTCGTCAGTCAGGATGGTCAGTCCTCCCTTTTCAAACAGCCCTGGTTTTTCGCAGCGGTAGTCCGAACGCGGATAGCTTTTACCCTGGGTATATACAATCAGTTTATTCTCATCCAGTAATTCGTCTGCAATACGGGTGGCAGCATCCAGGTAGCCACCGGGGTTTTGGCGAAGGTCAATCACCAGTTTTGTCATACCACCCCTGGTCAGTTTACGCATAGCGTCCATAAATTCCTGGTAAGTGGTGCCCGCAAATTTGCTGATCTTGATATAGCCGATCTCCGGTGTGATCATGTAAGAAGCATCTACGCTGTACAATGGAATATCGCCCCTGACAATCTGGATAGGAAGGAGTTTCTTCTGACGTAACATGCTGACGGTTACTTTAGAGTTTTTCGGACCGCGCAGCATTTTACGGATCTTGTCTCCGGTGATGCTGTTACCTGCCACCAGGGAGTCGTTCACCTTGATAATTTTGTCTCCGGTTTGTACACCAGCAGTTTCAGAAGGACCACCTGGTACAACAGATACGACATTCACAGTGTCTCCTATAATGTTAAATTCCACGCCGATACCAGAGAAGTGACCTTCAAGGTCTTCATTGACTGTCTGAAGACTGGACGGCGGAATATAGATAGAGTGAGGATCCAGGTGCCCTAGTAGTCCCTGGATAGCTTCTTCCTGCAATTCTGCTACCTGCAAGGTATCTACGTATTTTATTTTCAGCAGGTCCATCACCTCCTGTAACGGTGCTCTGCTAGGTCTGGTGAATAGTAACGTTTGCGCGCCTGTGTTGGCTCCTGGCATTTTATGACCCAGGTACATTCCCAAAGCCAGCACTACCGCAAATAAGAGCGGTAAAAAAACATTCAGTTTCCTTTTCGACATAATGATGTATTGAAAACAGCGGTAAGGTAAACTTGTATCTTGTCGCTATTTATTTAACTTGTGGCAAAAATAGTATATTAAACCTCAACCTTCAACGGATGTGTCATGAAAGTACAGCTTATTGCAGATAGTGGATCGACCAAGGCTGAATGGGCCCTGTTGGGAGCCCCGGAGGCAGGTCGTTTTAAGACGGGTGGTATCAGCCCCTATTTCCTGAATGAAGGGCAGATACAGGAACTGCTGGAAAAGGAGTTATTGCCACAGTTACCTGCTGACGCACAGATAGAAGAGGTGCATTATTATGGAACCGGCTGCTTACAGCGCAAGAGTGTCGAGATCGTGTCTAGCGCCCTGAAAGCAGTATGGCCTGTTGCCGCTATTGAGGTGAATCATGATCTGATGGGCGCAGCCCGGGGCCTGTGTGGAAAAGAACCCGGCATCGTCAGTATACTGGGTACAGGCTCTAATTCCTGCTATTTCGATGGTTCAATAGTCAAAAAGAACAATCCCGGACTAGGATATGTGCTGGGAGATGAGGGGAGTGGCGCTTACCTGGGTAAGAAGCTGTTGCAGTATTTCCTGTACAACTCGTTTGATGAAGAGCTGAAGGCCCGTTTTGACGCACAGTATAATACCAATCACGAAGAAATACTGGAAAATGTATACCGCAAGCCCTTGCCTAACCGTTATCTGGCAGGTTTTGCCCGCTTCCTGGGCGAAAACCGGGGGCATTTCATCGTGGAAAACATCCTGGAAGATAGTTTAAACGAATTTTTCTTCAACCATATCTATAAGTACAGCGAAAGCTGGACACACCCGCTGCATTTCACAGGTAGCATCGCCTGGCATTTCCAGGACATCCTGCAGGAACTGTGCGACCTCTATGAGCTGCAGATGGGCCGGATATTGCGTAGTCCCATGGATGGACTGGTGGCATATCATCAATAATCAAATCAACTACAAATGTCTTTTCAGAGAGTAACAGAGCAGACGTCAAACTACCGTCACCTGGAGAAAATGAGTGTGCAGGAGATCCTGACCAGTATTAACCAGGAAGACCATACCGTTCCGCAGGCAGTGGCCAAGGCGCAACCAGCTATTGAGAAACTGGTGGTTGCCATTGCAGACAAGATGCTGGCAGGCGGACGTCTGTTTTACCTGGGCGCAGGTACCAGCGGACGGCTGGGCGTTGTGGATGCCTCAGAGTGCCCGCCTACCTTCGGCGTACCACATGGACTGGTGGTAGGATTGATTGCAGGAGGAGATACCGCCATCCGTAAAGCAGTTGAATTTGCTGAGGATGACCGGGAGCAGGGCTGGAAAGACCTGCAGGCATATGACATATCTGACAAAGATGTAGTCGTAGGGATCGCCGCCAGCGGTACAACACCCTATGTGATCGGGGCTTTGAACAAGTGCCGGGAACATGGGGTTATCACCGGCAGCATCTGCTGTAACCCGGAAGCGCCATTGTCAGCAGCGGCAGATTATCCCGTCGAGGTAGTCGTAGGACCAGAGTTTGTTACCGGCAGTACCCGTATGAAAAGCGGTACTGCACAGAAGCTGGTACTCAATATGATCTCGACAGCAGTGATGATACAACTGGGCAGGGTAGAAGATAACAAGATGGTAAATATGCAGCTGAGTAATGACAAACTGGTAGACAGAGGTGTCAAGATGCTGATGGAGAAGTTGTCGCTGACAGACTATGAGAAGGCCAAAGCATTATTGCTGAAAGCAGGCAGCGTTAGAAAGGCCGTGGAAGACTATGTATAGTTACGAATTTTTCCAGACATGCAGCGTTTCTATTTTTTGAATTTTAGGCCGAAATTTGTAGAAACGAACATTTTAGAGCTAGTGTGACATGCATGATATAGAACCTTTTTATAACTGGCGGCATCTGTATACAGCAGAAGAAGATGAGTTATCTCCTTTTTATGGCAGGGAATACAGTGAGTTTACTTATAGTAATACCGTGTATAATTATTATGTACATCCGCAGTGGGATGAGTTTGGTTCCCGCACGCTGTACATTAAGGTACTGTTTGCTGAGTACCAGTTCAACTATGCCATTATTGAGGTATTAGGAGAATGGAATGATGCTATTGAGAATGATGTAATGACGTTGAAGCGGGATGTGATAGACGTAATGATCGGTTCCGGCATCAACAAGTTCATACTGATTACCGAGAATGTGATGAACTTTCACTCTTCAGATGACTGTTACTATGAGGAGTGGTGGGACGACATCAGGGATGATGGGGGCTGGATTGTGAGCATCAATATGCCTGAGCAGACGAAACAGGAGTTTGTCAGGGCTCACCTGGACAATTATGTACACCTGCTGGAGGTGGATAAGTGGCGTACCTACCAGCCACAACACCTTTATACGCTGATAGACAATGCAATGATGCGTCGCCTGGAGTAGGCAGCCGAACAAAGGCTAGTCATCGTTGTTAAATTCCATGTATGAGAACTGAACGGCACTTTCCGGCAGGAAGGTGTTAATGGATCTGGTCAGCCCGGTGATATTCTGCTGTCTTTGGCAGGTGTTGGGCCGGCTATCGCCTGGAAACCAAAAACTGAGAAATATCATTTGGTTTTAATTTTTCCTGCGCTAAATTTGCGCGATATATTCGAATTATTATCATATCATTTTTAAGGAAGCTTAGAATTTAACTTATGAAGTGGTCACAGTTCTTTAATACCTCTATCGGTAAAAAATTATTAGTGGGTGCTACCGGCCTGTTTCTGTGTAGTTTTGTAATCGTGCACCTGGCTGGTAATCTTTCGTTACTCAAAAACGATGAGGGCGAAGCTTTTAATACTTATGCCGCATTCATGAGTCACAATGGCCTTATTCAATTCATCGCCTGGGGATTGAAGATCGTTATTCTTATCCACGCTATTCTTGCTTTTCAACTCACATTCCGTAACAGAGCTGCACGTCCTGTGAAGTACGCTGTCAACCCGGGTAACCAGACTTCTTCCTGGTTTAGCCGTCAGATGGCTATCATGGGTAGTATCCTGTTTGTGTTTCTGTGTATTCACCTGAAAGATTTCTGGTGGACGATGCACTATGGTGAGATGAACGAAAAAACCTATGAGGGTATGATCCATCCTGTTAGAGACCTGTACTATGCAACCCGTGTTGCTTTTGAACAGGGCTGGCTGGTTGCGGTTTATGTAATCGGTATGGTTGGTCTGTCTTTCCACCTGATTCACGGTTTCAAAAGTGCTTTCCAGACGTTCGGTCTGAACCATGTAAAGTACAATGGCCTGATCAATTTCGTTGGTGTATGGTTATTCGGGGTGATCATTCCAATAGGTTTTGCCATCATCCCTATCTGTATTCATTTCAAATTAGTTTAGTAAAGTAAAGTAAGGATATATGTTGAACTCAAAAATTCCTGCCGGTTCATTAGACAAGAAATGGGAAGATTATAAGGGGCACTGTAAGCTGGTTAACCCGGCTAACAAGCGCAACATGGAAGTGATCATAGTGGGTACCGGTCTGGCAGGGGCATCTGCCGCTGCATCTTTGGGAGAGTTAGGCTATAAAGTGAAGGCGTTCTGTTTTCAGGATAGCCCACGCCGTGCGCACAGTATTGCTGCGCAGGGTGGTATCAACGCTGCAAAGAACTACCAGAACGACGGTGACTCCGTTTTCCGTTTGTTTTATGATACTGTAAAAGGTGGCGACTACCGTGCCCGCGAAGCGAATGTGCATCGTCTGGCAGAGGTAAGTGGCAATATTATAGACCAGTGCGTGGCACAAGGTGTTCCTTTTGCCCGTGAATATGGTGGATTGCTGAGCAACCGCTCTTTCGGTGGTACACAGGTACAACGTACCTTCTATGCTGCCGGTCAGACCGGTCAGCAGCTGCTGTTAGGCGCTTACTCTGCACTGGAGCGTCAGGTAGCACTGGGTAACGTTACTATGTACAGCCGTCACGAGATGCTCGAAGTAGTTACGATCGATGGTAAGGCGCGCGGTATCATCGCCCGTGACCTGATCACCGGTAAACTGGAGCGTCACTTCGGTCACGCAGTTCTGCTGTGTACCGGTGGTTACGGTAACGTGTTCTACCTGTCTACAAACGCTATGGGATCTAACGTAACAGCTGCCTGGAAAGCTACCCGTAAAGGTGCTTACTTCGGCAACCCTTGTTATACCCAGATCCACCCTACCTGTATCCCCGTTTCCGGCGACCATCAGTCCAAACTGACACTGATGTCTGAATCACTGCGTAACGATGGTCGTATATGGGTACCTAAAAAACAGAACGACAACCGTAAACCTTCTGATATTCCTGAAGAAGAAAGAGACTACTACCTGGAAAGAAGATATCCTGCCTTCGGTAACCTGGTACCACGTGACGTGGCATCCCGCGCTGCCAAAGAAAGATGTGATGCCGGTTATGGTGTAGGTAGCTCAAGACAGGCGGTATACCTGGATTACGCAGCTGCGATCGAGCGTTATGGTAAGATCGAAGCAAATAAACGTAACCTGCACAACGCTTCTTCTGCAGACATTACTAAACTGGGTAAAGAAGTAGTTGCTGAGAAATACGGTAACCTCTTCGATATGTATGCAAAGATCACCGGTGAAAACCCATACGAAGTACCAATGCGTATCTACCCTGCAGTACACTATACCATGGGTGGCTTGTGGGTTGACTATGAACTGATGACTTCCATCACCGGTCTCTATGCACTGGGTGAAGCTAACTTCTCTGATCACGGCGCTAACCGTCTGGGTGCTTCCGCACTGATGCAGGGTCTGGCAGATGGTTACTTCGTAATCCCTTACACACTGGGTAACTACCTGGCTGACGATATCAGAACGAAAGCTATCCCGACTGATCATCCTGCTTTCGTTGAAGCAGAGAAGCACGTACAGGATACTATCAATAAAATGATGAGCATCAAGGGTACCAAATCCGTTGACCACTTCCACAAGAAACTGGGTAAGATCATGTGGGATAAATGCGGTATGGCACGTAACGAAAAAGGTCTGAAAGAAGCAATCGTGGAAATTCAGCAGTTACGTGAGGAGTTCTGGAAAGATGTACGTATCCCGGGCGATGCTAACGAGTACAACCCTGAGCTGGAAAAAGCAGGCCGTGTGGCTGACTTCCTGGAGCTGGGTGAACTGATGTGCGTAGATGCACTGAACCGTCGTGAATCCTGTGGTGGTCACTTCCGTGAAGAGTCCCAGACAGAAGATGGTGAAGCACAACGTGACGACGCTAACTTTGCATACGTAGCTGCATGGGAATATAAAGGACCTAGCCAGTTTGAGCTGCATAAAGAGCCACTTGAGTTTGTAGAATGTAAACCAACTCAGCGTAGCTATAAATAATATTCACAACAGTAATAGTCCAATAGATATGGAACATTATAACATGAATCTCACACTTAAAGTGTGGAGACAGAAAAACACAGACGCACAGGGACATTTTGAAACTTACCCGGTTTCAGGTATTTCTTCCGAAATGTCATTCCTTGAAATGTTTGACGTGTTGAATGAGCGTCTGATCAATGAGGGTAAAGAGCCTATCGCATTTGACCACGATTGTCGTGAAGGTATCTGCGGAGCTTGTTCCATGCACATCAATGGCCGTGCACACGGTCCATGGGCTGGTACTACTACCTGTCAGCTGCACATGCGTGCGTTCAAAGATGGCGATACCGTTACTGTTGAGCCATGGAGAGCAGGATCTTTCCCTGTAGTAAAAGATCTGACTGTTGACAGAGGTGCTTTTGACCGTATCATCGCAGCAGGTGGTTATGTATCTGTAAATACAGGTAACGCGCAGGATGCTAATAATATCCTGGTGGCAAAAGATAAAGCAGATGCGGCATTTGCTGCAGCAGCCTGTATCGGTTGCGGCGCTTGTGTAGCAGCTTGTAAAAACTCTTCAGCGATGCTGTTCGTTTCCGCTAAGGTATCCCAGCTGGCATTGCTGCCACAGGGTCACCCGGAAAAGAAAACCAGAGCGCTGAATATGATCGCTCAGATGGACTCAGAAGGTTTCGGTAGCTGTACCAACACCGGCGCTTGCGAAGCAGAGTGTCCTAAAGAGATCTCCCTGACAAACATCGCACGACTGAACCGCGAATACATCGTCGCTGGTTTCAGCTATGAAAAATAGTAGTTGTCAAGATTGTATTGGTGAATACCATGTTCCCCCTCGCTAAAACGAGGGGGATTTTTTTTGTATATTGTTTAAGTTAAAAAACCCTTCAGCACTCAAATTTTACGTTATGACAGACAATTCCAGGAGAAAATTCCTCCGCAACCTAGGAGGTACAGCTGCCTTGTTTGGCGCCGGTTCATTGGCAACCTTCGGGAAAGAACAGGTACATCTGCTGCATCCCGATACCCGCATCTCTGCCAATGATAAGATCCGTATCGGCTGTATCGGTATGGGTATTATGGGCTTCGGTGACGTAGATACCGCCTTGAAAGTGCCCGGTGTCGAATTTGTAGCCGCCGCCGACCTCTATAACGGACATCTGGATAAGGTGAAAGAAGTATACGGTAAAAATGTGTTTACTACCCGCGATTACCGCGAACTGCTCAACAGGAAAGATATAGATGCAGTCGTCGTCGCCACCCCCGATCACTGGCATGATACTATCTCTATCGATGCTATGGAAAGAGGGAAAGCTGTTTACTGCGAAAAACCTATGGTGCAGCAGGTGGAAGAAGGGCATAAGGTGATTGCCACTCAGCAGCGTACAAAGGCTGTTTTTCAGGTGGGTAGTCAGCGGGTGAGCAGCATTGCCCTGGCCGAGGCAAAGAAGCGTTATGAGGCCGGAGAGATTGGTCAGCTGAATATTGTGGAGGCCCGCATGGATCGCCATGATGCTTTAGGAGCCTGGCAGTATTCTATTCCCCCGGACGCTACTCCCGGCAATATCGATTTTGATACTTTCCTGAAAGATACTGCCAAACTACCCTTCGATCCTGTACGCTTCTTCCGCTGGCGTAACTACCGGGCATATGGTACAGGCATCCCCGGCGATCTGTTTGTACATCTTATCTCAGGCCTGCACTACATCACCGGGTCCCTAGGCCCCGAGCGTATCTACTCCAGCGGTAACCTGGTACAATGGAAGGATGGACGCGATGTGCCTGACGTAGTAGTGGCTATCTTCGATTATCCCGAAACAAAAACACATCCTGCCTTCCAGATGACATTACGTGTGAACTTCGCCGATGGTGGCGGGGGAGGAGAGTTTACCCGCTTTATAGGCACCGAAGGTGTACTCGAACTTGGATGGGATGACTTTAAGATAAAGAAACATAAGCTGGCCGCTGCACCTGGTTATGGAGGATGGGATACCTGGAATACTTTTACCAAAGCTACGCAGGATGCTTATGTAAAACAGTATAATGAGAAGTATCCGCCCGATCAGCGGAAGCCTGCACAACGCTCAGAAAGTGCGTATGCCGCGCCAAAGGGGTACGATTCCCGCCTGGATCACTTTATTAACTTCTTTGAGGCGATGCGTACAGGCAAACCGGTTGTAGAAGACGCCTCTTTCGGACTGCGTGCTGCTGGCCCGGCACTGGCTGCCAATGAGAGTTATTTCAATAAGAAAGTGATCAACTGGGATGCGCAAAAAATGAGAATTGTGTAACAGTAATAGTATTACATTCGTAACCTCAATTTGTCACCTATGAGGAAAGCCGCTGCATTTGTCATAATGTTGTCAGGCATGGGCCTGTTTGCCTGTAAGGAAAATAAGAAAAGTATGTCAGCCGAAACTAAAACAGCTAAACCGCCGGTAGCGGAGCAGATAGATACTACAATGACTATCCATGGAGATACCCGGGTAGATAAGTATTATTGGATGAATGACCGCAATGATCCTAAAGTCATTGCCTATCTGACAGCCGAAAATAAGTACCTGGATACAGTCATGGAGCCTCATAAAGAACTGAGGAAAAAGCTGTATGAAGAGATGAGGGGCCGTATCATGGAAACCGATGCCAGCGTACCTTACCTGAAGAATGGTTATTACTATTACAGCCGCTTTGAGAATGGAAAGGAATATCCGATCTATTGCCGTAAAAAAGGTAGTCTGGAGGCCGCAGAAGAAGTAATCCTGAACGTAAATATATTGGCTAAAGGATACGAGTATTATCAGGTAGGTGGCTTGTCTGTCAGTCCGGATGCTCAATGGCTGGCATATGGTGTTGATACTGTAAGCCGTCGTAAATACACGATCTATATCAAAAACCTACAGACCGGCGAATTGCTGACAGACGCTATTCCGGAAACATCCGGCAGCGTTGCCTGGGCAAATGATAACAAAACCTTCTTTTATACTGTTAAGAACGCAGTTACCCTGAGAGAAGAACGCGTGCTGCGACACGTGGCCGGTACAGATGTTAAGCAGGATAAAGAGATCTTCAATGAAAAAGATGAGACCTTCTATGTAGGTGTCGAGCGTTCCAAATCAGGTAAATTCATCCTGATACAGAGCAGTAGCACTGTGTCTACCGAATACCGGGTATTGGATGCTTCAAAGCCGGACGATGCTTTCCGGACCTTTGAACCTCGTAAACGCGACCATCTGTATGAGGTTGATCATAAGGATGACAAGTTCTACATCGTTACCAACTGGGATGCGGTTAACTTCAGACTGATGGAATGTGGGCTGGAAAAGACTACCCGCGACAACTGGAAAGAAGTACTTCCTCACCGTACAGACGTGCTCTTACAAGGTATTGAACTGTTCCGGAATCATATGGTGCTCAGCGAGCGTAAAAATGGTCTTACACAGCTGCGTGTGATCAACTCACAAACAAAAGATGATTATTACCTGCAGTTTGACGAACCGGCATATGTGGCATCTATCTCTGTCAACCCGGAGTTCGATACCAAAACCCTTCGATATTCCTATACTTCTATGCAAACGCCGGTATCCACGTATGATTATGACATGGATACAAAGAAAAACGAACTGCGTAAAAGACAGGAAGTACTGGGTGGATATGACCCTAAGAACTATGTGACAGAGCGTGTATATGTCACCGCCAGAGATGGTGTTAAGGTACCGGTATCCCTGGTGTATAAAAAGGGGTTTGAAAAGAACGGTAAGATGCCACTGTTACTATACGGATATGGATCTTATGGACACAGTATCGAACCTTCCTTCAGCAGCAACCGTCTAAGTTTGCTAGACAGGGGCTTTGCCTATGCAATTGCTCATATCAGAGGGGGCGAAGAGATGGGCAGACAATGGTATGAAGATGGTAAGCTGTTTAAGAAAATGAACACTTTCACTGATTTCATAGACTGTGCCGACTACCTGGTGAAGTCACATTATACTGATAGTTCACATCTGTATGCAATGGGCGGTAGCGCTGGTGGTTTGCTGATGGGTGCAGTAATAAATATGCGTCCGGGTTTATGGAATGGCGTGATCGCTGCCGTGCCTTTTGTAGACGTAGTAACGACTATGCTGGATGAGAGCATTCCTTTAACGACCGGTGAGTTTGACGAGTGGGGTAATCCTAAGAAGAAGGAATATTATGACTACATGAAATCGTATTCTCCTTATGATAATGTGACAGCCCAGGCTTATCCGAATATGCTGGTAACAACAGGACTGCACGATTCGCAGGTACAGTATTGGGAACCTGCCAAATGGGTAGCCAAACTACGAGAACTGAAAACAGATAATAATATGCTGTTGATGCATACGAATATGGAAGCAGGACATGGTGGAGCGTCAGGTCGTTTCAAGATGCTGGAAGACATTGCTTTGCAATATGCTTTCCTGCTGGATCTGGAAGGTAAGTAACTGGTATACTGAATCAAAGCACTACCTGATATCTTCAGGTAATGAAATAAAAAAAATAGGCTGTCTCAAAATATTGAGCAGCCTATTTTTATTTCGCTATCTGATAGAATCAGGTGCTTATTCAAGCTATGCTGAAGACGTTTCTTTGTTGTTGATGCCTCCACGTTTTCGTTTATATCATCAGCTCAGGGAGCTATATATTCAGTCTTGACAGTTTCCCCCAGAAAGATTTCCGTCTGTTTTTCAAAGATCACCGGATCATCTGTTGTAAAATACTTGTGGCCACCGTTTTTACTGAGCCGTATTTCCATCTCCGGATGTCTGTGCAGGTAGTCTTTCAGACTATGTGCGACAATCTTACCCTGCGAGAGCAATGTGATGCCGCCAGGCAGGAACTGCCTGATCTTTTTAGTGAGAATCGGATAATGCGTGCAGGCAAGTACAAGCGTGTCGATGTCAGGTGCGTCAGTGAGTATCTGATCCAGGTATTTCTTTACGAAATAGTCGGCTCCTTCACCATCTGCTTCTCCGTTTTCAACAATGGGTACCCACATCGGACAGGCCAGTTGATGCACCTTCACATGGGGGAAGAACTTATTAATCTCTATCGGATACGATTCGGATGCTACCGTACCTTTAGTAGCCAGAATCCCTACTTCACTGCTTTGTGTAAGTGTACCTACCATTTCTGTTGTAGGCCTGATCACACCGAGTACCCGCCTGTCAGGCGCTATCCTTGGCAGATCTTTCTGCTGGATAGTGCGCAGCGCCCTTGCTGATGCAGTATTACATGCCAGTATAACAAGTGGGCAGCCCTTATCAAACAGATGCTGCACACACTGTAGTGTATAGGTATGTATGGTGTCAAAGCCCCGGTTGCCATATGGCGCGCGGGCATTATCGCCAAAGTAGACATAGTCGTATTGTGGTAGCGTAGCTATAATTTCTTTCAGTACGGTTAGTCCGCCGTAGCCTGAATCAAAAACACCGATAGGCCCTGTCATTGATCATCCTTTTTTTTCATGAGTCCTTTACCTGTCAGGTCGTAAATTTCCTGGATATTGTGCAGGATACCTTCAAAGTCGATTTTCAGATCAATCAGGTTACCAGTATAGAGGTCATATACCCAGCCATGTACGGTAGGATATCCGTCATTTACATATGATTGTTGTACTGCTGCTGTTTTGATCACATTTACACACTGTTCCTGTACATTGAGTTCTACCAGTCTGTTAAAGCGCAGGTGATCTTCTTCGATTTCATCCAGTTCCTGACGATGCAGGCGGTATACGTCCCGGATATTGCGCAGCCATGGGTTCAGTATACCAAGATCGGCAGACTGCATAGCTGCTTTTACGCCGCCGCAGTTATAATGACCACACACAATAATATGCTTTACTTTCAGGTGGCGTACTGCGTAATTGATGACTGACATTACGTTAAGGTCAACGCTGTTAACAAGGTTGGCAATATTGCGATGCACGAATACCTCTCCGGCGTCAAGTCCCATGATCTCATTAGTAGGTACACGGCTATCACTGCAACCAATGTAGAGATAATCAGGATTTTGTTCTTTCGCCAGCTTTTCAAAGAAAGACTTATCCGTAGCAGTTTTATTAGCTACCCACAGCCGGTTGTTGTCGAAGATTTCATCGTAACTAGTCATGACGTATGCAGTTTAAGTTAAGGTGATTCAAATGGTATATTATTCCTGTGAGCGGTAAAGATAAGTAAAGCGGTCATAACTGTTTCATCAGCCGTAGGCGATAGGCATTCATAGCGCTCTGACCTAGTTTATCTGTTAGCCGGTGATTAACATATGCACCTACAGCTGCGCCTATTACCGGCATAAGTTGCAGCAGCTTAGCCAGATCAAGATAGTCACGGTATTGCTGCTGGAAGTTACGCCAGTCAAATGCGTTGATATCATCCGGCAGGTCCTTGCTGTAATTATCCCAGTCTGCAATAGCAGGGTAGAGGCGGTTACGGAAGTCCTGCGTAGAGAAAGTAATAAAGAAAATATGCAATATGAACAGCCTTTCCCTGTAATCATCTACGTCTTTGCCATATAATGCTGCAATGTCAAACAGCATTTTCATCTTGATGGTCAGAAACAAAGGGAAATCAGCCAGTCCGAGCAGAATACCTCCTGCGCCTGTCAGTGCGCCTTCTGTAGCAGCAGTCGTTTTATAAAACGTGATCCGGGACTTCACACGAGCTTCCCGTACGGCCAGGTCGTGTTCATATACCGGCGGCGGACTGATGAAGCCTGCCCCTGATATTACGCCCCGGGTCATCTGTTTAATTGCGGTAGTCATCGCGCGATGTACCTTTTCGGGAATAACGCGGTTGATTTTCCTCTGTACCCCCCGGGAGAGCCTCCCGGGAAGGCTAATCCCGCGCTGCATGGCCTTCTGCCATGTTCTGAGCTCTTTCTTGACTTGTTGCAGATATACGTCCATATAGAGAATCTTACAAAGAATAAACCACAAAACAGGAAAACCAGGAACATTTAGTAACTTTGCGCCTTAAATTTCTTTAGCCAGCATGATCAGTGTAAAAAACGTATCGCTTTCTTTTGGAAAAAGGGTGTTGTTTGATGAAGTTAACCTCAATTTCACCAAAGGTAACTGTTATGGTGTGATAGGTGCGAATGGCGCCGGTAAATCCACCTTCCTCAAAATATTATCCGGTGAGATCGACCCTACCAAAGGTACGGTAGAGATTACACCAGGTGAACGCATGAGTGTTCTCAAACAGAACCACTTTGAATTTGATGAGACAACTGTACTGAACACAGTACTGATGGGTAATAAAAAGCTGTGGGAAATCGCAAACGAAAGAGATGCGATCTATGCCAAAGCTGACTTTACAGAAGAGGATGGTATGCGCGCCGGTGAACTGGAGGCAGAATATGGTGAAATGGGTGGTTACACCGCAGAAAGTGACGCTGGTGTAATGCTGGGCGATCTGGGTGTAAAAGAAGACGTGCATGGCTTACTGATGAAGGATTTGAGTGGTAACCTGAAGGTGCGTGTGCTCCTGGCACAAGCCCTGTTCGGTAACCCTGATATACTCCTGCTGGATGAGCCTACCAACCACCTGGACGTAGAAACGATCGGCTGGTTGGAGAACTTCCTGGCTGATTATGAGAACATTGTGATAGTGGTATCCCATGACCGTCACTTCCTGGATGCGGTTTGTACCCATGTGGCAGACGTAGATCGCGCCAAGATCCAGATCTTCTCCGGTAACTATAGCTTCTGGTATGAGTCTTCTCAGCTGATGGCTCGTCAGATTGCCGATAAGAACAAAAAGATGGAAGATAAACGTAAGGACCTGATGGACTTCATTGCCCGATTCAGTGCCAACGCTTCCAAAAGTAAACAGGCTACCTCCCGTAAAAAGGCCCTGGAAAAACTGGTTATTGAAGATATCCAGCCTTCCAACCGTAAATATCCTGGTATCATCTTCAAGCAACGTCGTGAAGTTGGTAACCAGATCCTGAATGTGGAGAAACTGGAGAAATCCACCGAGGGTACTACCCTGTTCAGCAATGTAACCTTCACTGTGAATAAAGGTGATAAAATCGCATTCCTGGCTAAGGAGCACCTGGCATTGACCACATTCTTTGAAATAATCAACGGCGAACAGACCGCTGATGGTGGTAAATATGAGTGGGGTACTACTGTAACTTCTGCTTACCTGCCTAATGATAACGCTAAATTCTTCACTGATCCTTCCCTGAACCTGATGGACTGGTTACGCCAGTTCGTGCCACCACACGTAACTGATGTGGATGAGCCGTTCCTGCGTGGCTTCCTGGGTAAAATGCTGTTCAGCGGTGACGAGATTATGAAGAAAACCAGTGTGTTAAGTGGTGGTGAGAAAGTACGTTGTATGACCAGCCGTATGATGCTGCAGGATCCTAACGTGGTAGTGCTGGATGAACCTACCAACCACCTTGACCTGGAATCTATCCAGTCTTTCAACGAAAGCATGGTGAATTTCAGTGGTATCGTACTGTTCACTACACATGACCATACATTCATGCAGTCAGTAGCCAACCGTATCATTGAGATCACTCCTAAGGGTATTATTGACCGACTGATGACCTTCGATGAATACCTGGCAGATGAGCGTGTGAAAACACTGAGAGAAGAAATGTACGGTGAAAAGATTGCTATTGCATAATACAGTCAGTAATTTGAAATCAGGGGTCGTTTGATCTCCGGTTTTTCAAGATAGAAAAAGGCGCTTCACTGAAGCGCCTTTTTCTTTATATACTGTTAGTTTATATCGTGTTACATCCTTTTCGTAGCTTGTATGTATCCTAGTCCTTTTATGCCAACCCCTAAACCTTCACTACTAATTGCCAATTAGTTTCTTTATCTGCTGCATCTTCTCCGAATCCAGCGGTTTCGTAATATACGCCATCAGCTCTGGTGTCCTTTTCACCTTTTGTATGTCCCTGTTGTCAATGGAAGAAGAGCACATAACAATGGGAATCTGCTGACCAAGGTTACACTTGATGTCCCGGTAGGCCTCTATGAAGTCCCAGCCGTTCATACGCTGCATATTCATGTCCAGGATAATCAGGGAAGGTAATAACTGGTTATCAGGTTGTTGCAAACGCTCCAATGCATCTTCCGCAGACAGGAAGGATGTCACTTTCAGTTTATTGTCGATCTGTTGTTCAAACATCTTTTTCAGGATGAAATGGAATATTTCATCGTCATCAACCACATACACCTGTTTAGTGTTTTCCGCCATATATACCTGGTTTAACGCCGTGAGTTTCTCTAACTGTAACAATTGGGGGCAACATTGTATGTAAGCTGATGTAATCCCCGGTTTTCACATGATGCAATCGGGTGCAAATAAACACTAATTAATTATAAATTTATATATGAATATTTATCAATAACTAATTGTTAACAAATTTTCAAAGGTAGTTTTCTTATTGATCGACTTAATAAGGAGTCCTTATAGAATAAAAAATCCCGGATGCCTGTTTCCTGTAGGAAAACGACATCCGGGATTCATATATGAAGATGTGACTATTAGAACAGTCCGCCTTTTTTCAGCGTCACTTTACCAGAACCAATTTTGAAACCATCGTGATAGATTTCTACTGCGTAATCGCCTGGTTTGAAATCGGAATTTTGTTTCCAATCCATGCTTACGCTCTGTTTCTGACCGGTAGCATAGTTAACTGTTTTCTTTGCAGTATACAGTTTTTCGGTACCATCTTCCAATGTAAATCTGCCAGAACCCAGCGCTTCTACAGCCAGCGGAGATCCATCAGGGGAAGTGATAGAAACATATAATTCTTTGTCACCGGTAGGAGCGATCCTGTTTTCATCCAGGTCGAAGGTTACGCGCATCATATCAGCACGTTTTGCTTTGGTTGTTTCTACCTCTTTACCGTTCTTTTTCAGATTAATAGGCTGCAGGTGAATGTTAGATGCATGTAATACAGAACCCAGGTTCACTTTCTTATTCAGACTGTCTCTCTGAGTGGTTACTTCATCTCTTTCTTTGCGGGCGTAATCACGCTCACCTGTCAGGACGATTTTCTCACCTTCCAGACGCTCAATTGTCTGCGTATAGTTCTCAATGTTACCTTTCAGGGTTTCGATCAGACGACGGGCTTCAGCCAGTTCTTTCTGCGTTGCGTTTTTGTTAGACAGGATACCAGAGATCCTTGCCTTCATATCCGCAATTTCTTTATCTTTTGTCTTCACGAGACTGTCCATGCGGCTGTTCTGGGAAATCAGATCATCCAGACGGGCATTTGCAGCATTATATTCCTGCTGTAAAGCATCTCTTGAAGTTGAAATTGAATCTATCTGTGTTGCCTGTTGAGCAATTTGATCGGTAGTTTTATTTTTGTCATACAACATATAAATCCAGGTACCGGCCAGTGCTGCTATCAGTATACCATATATCAGACCATTACGGCTTCTAGGTTTTTCAGGTCCAGGAGATCCTGCCGCAGGCGTGTTAAAAGTGTTCTCAGTCATAGTCGTTTTTGTGTTTTATAGTTTATTGTTATATGGTTAAATGTTCTTATGCAAATGTAATTGTTAAAAATACTTTATTACAAAAAAATATAAACCGTACAAAATAGTGTTAGCGAATATATCTTTAGATCAGTTATTGTTGCTTGATATTGAGACAACTCCCGCTGTAGCGGCCTTTAATAGCTTACCTGACAATATGCAGTTGCTCTGGACCGACAAAATTGCAAAAACTTTGCCAGATTCAGGGGACGCGGCAGAGGCATATGCAGACAGGGCTGGGATCTATGCGGAATTTGGCAAGATTGTTTGCATTTCCGTAGGCTTCTTCTGTGTAGAAAATGGTCGTTATCAACTACGTATAAAATCCTTCTCTAATGACGATGAAAAGGTTGTATTAAACAGTTTTTTAGAATTGGTGAATAAATTTCATCTGAAGTTTAATGGCTTTCAGTTCGCCGGACATAATATCAAAGAATTTGATATTCCTTTTATTTGCAGGCGATCTGTTATCCATCAGCTATCTTTGCCCCTGCCTTTGCAGATTCATGGGTTCAAACCCTGGGAGTTACCAATGCTGGATACCATGCAGTTATGGCGCTTCGGAGATTTCAAAAACTATACGTCCTTGAAACTCCTGACAGCGATAATGGGTATTACAACACCGAAAGATGATATTGACGGTAGTATGGTTGGAAAGGTATACTGGGAGGAACGTGATCTGGAAAGAATCTCCAGCTATTGCCAGAAAGACGTTTTAGCTGTAGGGCAACTGCTGATGCGCTTCAAAGGTATTCCCCTGCTGGAAGAGCATGACGTAGTATATACAAAATAATAAAGCATGGATTATCAGGATATTATATCAGACTGGAAGCAAAAGAAGTTCCGCCCCCTATACTGGCTGGAAGGAGAAGAAGATTTCTTCATCGATCAGGTGAGTACCTACGCCGAGCATCACCTGCTGGACGAAGCAGAAAAAGGATTTAACCTGACCGTCCTCTATGGGAAAGATACCGACTGGAGTACTGTAATTAATGCCTGCCGTCGTTATCCGATGTTTGCAGAAAGACAGGTAGTGGTCCTGAAAGAGGCCCAGTCTATGAAAGATATCCTGAAACTGGAGGCCTATATCGATAACCCATTGTCTTCCACCGTTTTCGTAGTAGCCCATAAGCAAGGTAAGATTGACGGACGTAGCAAACTAGCTAAGCTGATCAAGGAAAAGGGAGTGTTATTGACTACCAAGAAGATGTATGATAACCAACTGCCTGCCTGGGTAGACGCTTATGTGGTCAGCCTGGGAAGAGCTATTTCACAAAAAGCCGGTATCCTGCTGGTAGACCATATAGGGAATGACCTCTCCCGTATGGCTAATGAAATAGACAAGCTTTTGGTAAACCTGCCTCCAAATAAGAAAATCGATGAGAACGATATCGAAAAATACGTTGGTATCAGTAAGGAATACAACGTATTCGAGCTTCAGAATGCCTTGGGACAGAAAGACATTGCGAAAGTAATGCGTATCATCAACTACTTTGCCGCCAACCCGAAGGCGGGTCCGATACAGATGGTACTACCGGCTTTATACAACTTCTTCAGCAAAATGAACATGGTATTTGGTGTGAAAGGAGGAGAAAAGGAAGTGGCAGCCGCTCTGGGCGTACACACCTTCTTTGTCAAAGACTATGTGAACGCCGCCCGCCAGTATGGACTGGAAGGTACCGAAAAAGCTATCCTGCTGCTGCATGCTTATAACCTGCGCAGTATTGGTATCAATGATAGCGGTGTGGAAGATGGTGAGTTAATGAAAGAACTGGTATATAAGCTGATGTATTGATCAGGCGTTCAGTACTTTTCTGGCCTGCAGGCTGTCTTTATCCATCTGGGCAATCAGGGCATCTATATTGTCAAACTTCTGATTAGCTCTGATATAGCTGATCAGTTCCACCCGCAACAGTTTGTCATAGATCTCCTGACTGAAGTCAAAAATATGCGCCTCCACTCTCAGGTCAGTCCCGTTAAACGTCGGACGTGTACCAATACTCATTACGCCATTTAAAGGCGGTTGTTTATCCAGATGTACCTTTATTGCATATATACCCTCTACTGGTATCAGTTTTCTGGGATCCGGCAATTCCATATTGGCAGTAGGATAACCAAGCTTGCGCCCCATTTTATCGCCATGTACAACCTTCCCTTCAATGAAATAAGGATACCCCAGTAATTCATTGGCCAGTTCAATATTGCCTTCATTCAGACTTTTACGGATCTTAGTCGAACTCACAGCCAGATCATGTACGACCTGCTGAGGGATCTCAACCAGCTGAAAACCATACTGGTTCTGCTCTGCTTCCAGCAATTCCAGTCCGCCTTCCCGATTATGCCCAAAACGATGGTCATATCCAATAATAATAGTGTGAGGATTAAACTTTTCTATAAGAAAGTCTTCCAGGTACTCCCTGGCGGAAAGCTCCGAGAACTCCCGGGTGAAAGGTACAATAACAACATGGTCAATGCCCTGGCGGGATAACAATTCAATTTTCTCATCGAGCGTAGTCAACAGCTTTACTGGCGCGCCTCCAGGTTGTAATACCTCCCTGGGATGAGGGTCAAAAGTAATAATCACAGTCTCCCCATCACAGGCTGCTGCTGTCTCTTGCAATTGTTGAATAATATAACGATGACCGCTGTGTACGCCGTCGAAAGTTCCTATTGTAATAACAGCCCGCCTCAAAGCTGGCAAATGGGTGAGGTCCCTGTGTATCCGCATAAATTGCCTTAAACGATCAAAATCCTATGCAAATTACAACATTTAGATATCAGATAAGTGGCTAATCAGTTACTTTTGCAGCAGATTGTTCATTAATAAAATTATCTGGTGGATCAGAATATCTACGCGCAGCGCGGCGTTTCAGCCGGAAAAGAGGATGTGCATAATGCTATTAAGCATATTGACAAAGGACTGTTTCCGAAAGCTTTCTGTAAAATAGTGCCCGATATCCTGGGCGGACAGGAAGAATATTGCAATATTATGCATGCTGACGGAGCAGGCACTAAATCTTCTCTGGCTTATACTTACTGGAAAGAAACAGGTAACCTGGACGTGTGGAGAGGCATCGCTCAGGATGCCATCATCATGAACATAGATGACCTGCTGTGTGTGGGCGCTACCGAAAATATCCTGCTATCTTCCACTATTGGCCGTAATAAACAACTGATTCCCGGAGAGGTGATCGCTGCTATCATTAATGGCACTGAAGAGATCCTGGAAGAACTGCGCAGCCATGGTATCAGCATACATTCAACAGGTGGTGAAACTGCCGATGTAGGCGATCTGGTTCGTACCATCATCGTGGACTCTACTGTCACCTGCCGTATGAAAAGATCTGAAGTGATCTCTAATCATACCATACAGGCCGGCGATGTAATTGTGGGACTATCTTCTTACGGACAGGCGTCTTATGAGAAATTCTACAACGGTGGTATGGGTAGTAATGGCCTGACTTCCGCACGTCATGACGTATTTAATAAACAGGTGGCTGAAAAATATCCGGAGAGCTATGATCCGGGTATACCATATGAACTCATATTCAGTGGTAAGAAGTCCCTGACTGATAAAGTTGATATTCCGGGATTCGGCACAGTAGATGCCGGCAGACTTGTATTATCTCCTACCCGTACTTACGCACCTGTCATCAAACAGATACTGGAAGCATATCGCTCCCGTATACACGGCATGGTACATTGTAGTGGCGGTGCACAAACCAAAGTGCTGCATTTTATCGATAACCTGCATGTGATCAAGGATAACCTGTTTCCTGTTCCGCCATTGTTCCAGCTTATTCAGGAACAGTCAGGCACCAGCTGGAAAGAAATGTACCAGGTATTCAATATGGGGCATCGTATGGAACTGTATGTACCTGAAGAAATTGCGGCAGATATTATCAGCATCAGCAAGAACTTTAATATCGACGCCCAGATTGTTGGCCGTGTGGAGCCAGCTACTGTTAAACAGGTAACTGTGCGCAGCGCGCAGGGCGAGTTTGTATATAACTAATCTGACCGCAGAGGTAACAGGTCAGTTACGTATTTGTGCTGCCGCTCAGATCAGACAATATGATAAAAATGAAAACCGGATACCTGTAAGGCATCCGGTTTTTGTTTTTTAGTTGTGTTAGATATTACTTCAGACTAGTCCTGCAATACAAATCTGATAGGAAGATTGAAGGCTACGTTTACCGCCTCGCCATCTTGTCTCCCCGGATTCCATTTAGGCATTTCATTTACAACACGAAGTGATTCTTCTTCCAATCCTGCACCTATACGGTTACCGACTGTTTTAACGTTTTGGATATAACCGTCTTTATCTACCACAAAGTTGACAAAAATAGTTCCTGCTATATTTAAGTCCTGTGCCTCTTTCGGGTAATGGATGTTGCTGCTCAGGTAGCGCATAAGCGCGTCTTCTCCTCCCGGGTAGCTCGGCGGATCACTTACGAAAGTTAACACGTCGCCTTCCAGGGCTTTTTTAGCAGATGGATTGCCGGAGGTACTTACAGGCTTATCCTTTTTTATATTCAGATCCAGTTCCTGCTGGCAACCAATAGCGAAGCCCAGCAATAATACTATGGGGAAAATGATGATCTTTTTCATAAGTGTATAATTAGTGTTTTGGGTAAACAACATGAGTATCCGGCGTTTGACAGGTGACTGCGAGAAACTGTTGGTCAGCAGGGGTAACCTGGTCTGCAGGGTAATCTGCAATAAGGTGCGCGCATAATCTTCTTTTGCTTCTTCTTCGGCAGCAGCCCTGTCGGCCAGAAATTCATGCACCATCACCAACTCCTTTTTAAACAGGTGAAAGAAAGGATTGAACCAGCATACAGCACATACCAGTTGCATAAACAGTTTGTCGGCCGTATGTCTGGCCCGCACGTGTTCCAGTTCATGTTTCAGCATCTGACGGCCTTGAGGGGTGTCAGGAGTGGTTTCGTCAGACCAGAATATATCTCCGAAAAAGGAAAAGGTGGATTTCACCTGCGGATGTGTGATCATCCGGTAACCGTTACGCTGTGTTTTTTCTCCGCTGCGTACCAGGCGTTTTATCAGTACCCAGTTACGGGCTATATCCACCAGTAGTATCAGTGCAACAAGTCCATACAGCGTAATGGGCAACCATGATGTGATACTGGCACCGGCCTGCTGTACGGTGTGATTTACGTAGGCTACCACTATGATCATGTTCATCTCGTTGGCGGCTGCCGGAGCTGCCTGCACGGAGAACTGTAAGGCTGGTATCAGCAGGGAGGCAATAACTGCCAGCAGGATGAAACCCCTGTTCCAGCGGTGGAAAGGATTGTTTTTCAGTGCCAGTGCATAATAGGCATAAAGGATGCCTGAGCATACAAGCACCTTAATTGCGTAGGGGAGAAGCGCATTCATGGTTGATCTTTTTTAGCGTCCTTAATTTGTTCCAGTAATTGCTCCAGTTCATTTACACTGAGATCCTTTTCTTTCACAAAGAAGGAAACCATATCTCTGAAGGAGCCGGAGAAGTATCCTTTTACAAAATGCTGCATTGTGTTGCGGCTGTATTCTTCTTTTGAGATAAGAGCATAATACTGGTAGGATTTGCCAAAGGCTTTATAATCAACAAAGCCTTTTTCCTGTAATATTTTGATCAGGGTAGAGACCGTATTATAATGTGGCTTTGGTTCAGGCATCAGGTCTATCATGTCTTTTACAAATGCCGGCCCTGTTTTCCACAATGCCTGCATAACCTGTTCTTCCGCCTTGGTAAGTGTTTTTACAGTTGTCATAATCGGTGGCGTTTAGTTGTTATTCTAAAGGTATAACTACTTTTTTAGTTTACAAACTATTTTTTTAGTTGAATAAGATATGAGGTAATTTTATGACGTGGAACAATCCTAAATAGCTATTTTTGTTTTAATAAACCCATACGGCGAGAAATGACAGAACAACCGATTATACAATTATCCAATGTGAATATCTTCCAGGGAACGTCCCTGATCCTTGCTGACGTGAACATTACGGTGAACAAAGGAGAATTTGTATACCTGATAGGCAGAACCGGTACTGGTAAGTCCAGCCTGTTGAAAACGCTGTACGGAGATCTTTCCCTGAAAGAAGGTGCAGGACAGGTAGTTGGGTTTGATCTGAAGAAGATGGACTGGAAAAAGGTACCTTATCTTCGTCGTAACCTTGGCGTAGTATTTCAGGACTTCCAGTTACTTACAGACAGAACGGTTCAGGACAATCTGAAGTTTGCCTTGAAAGCAACCGGCTGGACTGACAATAAGAAGATGGAAGAGAAGATCAATGACGTACTGGACAAAGTAGGCTTAAATACGAAGGGTTTCAAAATGCCTTACGAACTCAGTGGTGGTGAGCAGCAACGTGTAGACATTGCCCGTGCTATGCTTAATTCACCAAAACTCATCCTTGCAGATGAGCCAACTGGTAACCTGGACCCTGAGACATCAGATGGCATCATGCAGTTACTGTTTAGGATCAGCAGGGAAGAGGGTGCGGCAGTAGTTATGGCTACCCATGATTATATATTATTACAGAAATTCCCTTCCAGGGTATTGCGTACCGAGAATGGCAAGGTTACTGACCATGCAAGCGTTACCTTTGTGTAATAATAACTGAATTTTTAAACGGACACGTTATTGGGCAAAGCGGGCTCTATCTTCCTGACTTTCAGCTGCTGCCGGGTTTTACCGGATGGGACTGACAGAATGGAAGGAGGCCAGGTGGATATCTTTTCAGGTAAAATTTTTACGAAATTGTTAATTCACAATATTTAATTTACCTTTGCCCCGGAAAAATAGCGACTAAATAAACCTTTATCATTTTATTATTTAATTATTAAGATGTCTTACTTAACTGTTGAAAAGAAAGCCAATATTTTTAAAGAATTTGGTGGAAGCGAGAAAAATACCGGCTCTGTAGAAGCGCAAATCGCACTGCTGACTGAGCGTATCAACAGCATTTCCAGTCACCTGAAAGAAAACAAAAAGGACTTTTCTACACACCGTGGTTTGATGAAAATGGTAGGCCAGAGAAAGCGTCTGCTTTCCTACCTTTCTAAAACTAATCTCACAGGCTACCGCGCCCTGCTCGAGAAATTAGGTCTCAGAAAATAATAGGAACTTTTTTATAACGCTATTCCCAACTTATAAGGTTGGGAATAGTTTTTTTTTAGGTATACCATTTTAATCTTCTCTTTTTATGAATCTGACACCTATCTCAGTTAATTTCGATATAGGAGATGGCCGGATCGTGACCATTGAAACTGGTAAGTTAGCCCGCCAGGCAGATGGTGCCGTTACGGTTCGTCTAGGCAACTGTATCCTGCTGGCTACGGTTGTTGCGGCAAAAACTCCAAAACCAGGACAATCCTTCTTCCCCCTTACTGTTGATTACCAGGAAAAATTTGCTTCTGCAGGACGTATCCCAGGTTCTTTCTTTAAACGCGAAGGAAAATTATCCGACTACGAAGTACTGATTTCACGTTTGATCGACCGCGCATTGCGCCCACTGTTCCCTGATGACTATTTCTGCGAAGTACAGGTACTGGTAAGCCTCATCTCTTCCGATCCGGAAGTGATGCCGGATGCACTGGCCTGCCTTGCTGCTTCTGCTGCACTGGCCGTTTCTGACGTGCCTATTCAGGAAATTATCTCTGAAGTAAGAGTGTCCCGTATAGATGGACAACTCGTTATCAATCCAAACCGTACTCCGCTCGAAAAGGCAGACATGGACTTCATCATCGGTGCTACTGACAAGAACATCATGATGGTGGAAGGTGAAAGTAAGGAGTGCAGCGAGGAAGATATTATCAAAGCAATTGAACTCGCTCACAATGCTATCCGCGTACAGGTACAGGCACAGGAAGAACTCCGTGCAAAAGCTGGCGTAACTGGCAAACGTGATTACGATAAACCATACGCGAATGAGGAACTGAAGGCTAAAATCAGCGATTTTGCCAAAGACCGCATTCTGGCAGTAGCTAAATCTGCATCTGCAAAACACGATCGTTCGGATGCCTTCGATAAAATCAACGAAGAACTGGTAGCATTTTTGGGTGAACTGCCTGAAGAAGACGCTCCACTGGTAGGTAAATATTTCCATTCTCTCGAGAAGGAAGTAATACGTAACATGATCCTGGATGAATCCATCCGTCTGGATGGCCGTAACCTTGATCAGGTACGTCCACTCAACATGGAAACAGATATCCTGCCTTCTCCGCATGGTTCCGCACTCTTCACCCGTGGTGAAACCCAGTCACTGACTACTGTGACCCTGGGTACCCCGGATGATGAACTGCTGATCGAAAGCGCTTCAACATCAAAATATACTAAGTTTATCCTGCACTACAACTTCCCTCCATTCTCTACAGGTGAAGTAAAACCTATGCGCGGTCCTGGCCGTCGTGAGGTAGGGCATGGTAACCTGGCTATGCGTTCCCTGAAGCAGATGATGCCAGGTAGCGAATACGCCTATACCGTGCGTGTAGTTTCTGATATCCTTGAGTCTAACGGTTCCTCTTCAATGGCAACCGTATGTGCTGGTTCACTGGCACTGATGGACGCAGGTGTACCTTTGCCTAAACACGTATCTGGTGTGGCTATGGGTCTGATCTCCCGCGCTTCTGATGGTAAGTGGGCTGTGCTCACCGACATCCTCGGCGATGAAGATCACCTGGGTGATATGGACTTCAAAGTAACCGGTACCCGCGATGGTATCTGCGGTATCCAGATGGATATTAAAGTAGATGGCCTGAGCATGGACGTAATGCGTAAAGCACTGGAGCAGGCACGTAACGGCCGTCTTCATATCATCGATGCAATGTATAACTGCATGGAAGCGCCACGTCCGGAACCAAAACCACACGCTCCTCGTATGGAGAAACTGATCATCGACCGCGAATTTATCGGTGCTGTGATCGGACCAGGTGGTAAAGTAATTCAGGAAATTCAGCGTGAAACCGGTACAACCATCAACATCGAAGAAGTTGGTGAAACCGGCGAAGTAAGCATCTTCTCTGCACAGAAAGAAGGGCTCATGAAAGCGCTCGAGTGGATAAAAGGTATCGTTGCTGTACCTGAAATCGGTGAAACTTACGAATCAACTGTTAAGTCAGTAATGCCTTATGGTGCATTCGTTGAGTTCCTGCCTGGTAAACAAGGTCTGCTGCACATCTCTGAAGTTTCCTGGAAACGCCTGGAAACAATGGACGGTGTACTGACTGAAGGCGAGAAAGTAAAAGTGAAACTGGTAGGTACCGATCCTAAAACCGGTAAGTTTAAACTGAGCCGTCGTGTACTGATGCCAAAACCAGAAGGTTATGTAGAAAGACCTGAAGGTAGCGAGCGTGGTGATCGCGGCGACAGAGGTGATCGTGGTGATAGAGGTGACCGTGGCGATCGCGGTGGACGTCCTCCTTTCCGTGGTGACCGTAACGACCGTGGTGGTGATCGTGGTGACCGTCGTGGTCCTCGTGATGGTGGCGACAGAAATGATCGCGGCCCTCGTCCAACGCCACCAGAAACTCCTCAGGAGCCAATGTTTGACGAAGAATAGTCTTATACATAGACTAAAACATATAGCAGCCGTTCTGTCTCACACAGAACGGCTGCTTTTTTTTCGCCATAATTATCCGTACTGAACAGTAACTGAACCGCACCTACTATTTTATCTGATAGTTAATATAATCACTACCTGCCCCTGTTTATAAATCGTATATTAACAGTCAGGTACACGCTATTTTCAGGTCTTCAAAAACTCCACAAAAGTGAAAACAAAGAGTATTTCATTACGTTCCCGGCAGGCAGCTATTGCCAGCCTGCTGCTTTTCCTGCTGCCCTGCCTGTTGCAGGCGGCACATCATACTCCTCCTAAAAAAGAGTATTACAGCATTCTTGTGTATCATCTGAAAGATGCAGCACAGGAAGCGCGTATGGACACCTATCTGAAAGACGCACTGATGCCGGCGCTGCATAAGGCTGGTACTGCACATGTGGGCGTCTTTAAACCGGTTGGTAATGACACCGCCGCAGATCGCAGGATATATGTATTGATACCTGGTAACTCTGCCGAACAACTTTTACAATTGCCCAAAACATTACTACAGAACAGTACCTACGTCAATGCTGCTAAAGATTTTATCGACGCCGCCTGGGATAACCCAACATTCCTCCGCCAGGAAACCATTATCCTGCAGGCTTTTCCAGGAATGCCTAAAATGGCACTACCCGGATTAACCGGACCTAAAAGTGAACGCGTTTATGAATTGCGCAGTTATGAAAGTCCGACGGATAAACTGTATCGTAACAAAGTAGATATGTTCAATAAAGGTGATGAAGTGGGCATCTTTAAACGGCTGGGTTTTAATGCGGTTTTCTATGCTGAAGTACTCAGTGGTAGCCGTATGCCTAACCTGATGTACATGACTACCTTCGATAACAAAGCTGCCCGGGATGAGCACTGGAAAGCGTTTGGCGCTGATGCTGCGTGGAAGCAACTGTTGGCTAAGCCGGAGTATGCACACAATATGAATAAGGCAGATATCATCTTCTTACAGCCTGCGCCATATTCAGATATCTGATAGAAAGAGCTATAGCATTTAATAACAAAAAGGCCGGAACGTATTAAGTTCCGGCCTTTTTTGCGACTGTTGGATATTCAATTGAGTAGGTACAATTATCTGGCAGTGCCAGCGCCGGCATACTGCTCGATATAATGATTACTTTCTTTAAATATAATTCTGCCGGAAGGCAGTTTATAAATCTTGAAGCCCTGTCCTGCAATATCTTCCCAGAAGATAGTATACTGCGGAACAATTTTATTACTGCTTCTGTCAATCACTTTAATACGACCATCCTGTAACAGGCTGGACAACATATCTTCTATGTATGGCAGCAGAATGTTCTCATCTTCTGTCCAGAACTGTACAAATTTGTCAGTATTATATTCCAGGTTAGTATGATTGGAATCAGCCAGGAAAGTTTGTGCACTGGTGAAGTGTGATTCCAGCTCCTGCGCAGTCAGATGACTGAACTGGATATTACGGAAATAGGTGTTATTGCTATAACATTCTTTCTGTAATAAGGTATCCATACCCTTCATATAGTTAACCAGATCTACGCGATTGATAACAAGGACGCTGGTTTTGTTCTGGTAAATAATAGAATCTTTCATTGTATCGTCAGGGTACAACTTAACGATTTCCTGCGCTTGGCTGGCGAGGGCTGCAACCAGCATTATCACTGTTAAAAACAAGGTTCTCATAAAATATGGTTTCATTAAATATTTCACAAATATAACAAAGATATTTTATGCATGTCTATCCCTGAAAATGGCCAAATTATCAGGATGCACTTAGTTTCTCTATCTTTGTTGCTATGGCACATATCGCAATTACCCTAACCTGTACCAATGACCTGAAAGATATACTGGTGGCAGTGTTAGCAGAGAATGGTTTTGAAGGTTTTGAAGAGCAGCATGGAGATATCCTCGTTGCATATATTCCCGAGGAAGATTTTAATGAATCAGCAACCAACGAACTGGCAGAAGGCTTTGGTCTCACATATACAAAAGAGCGTATAGAACAAACCAATTGGAATGCCGTATGGGAAAGTAATTTTCAACCGGTACAGGTAGATGATTTCTGTGGTATCAGGGCAGCATTTCATGAGCCTTTTATGCCGCAACCCCGGCACGAAATACTGATCACCCCCAAAATGTCTTTCGGAACAGGACATCATGCCACAACCTACTCAGTAATTAAGCTGATGCAGGGTATTGATTTCGGAGGCAAACAGGTATTCGACTTTGGTACAGGTACAGGTATACTTGCCATCCTGGCATGTAAAATGGGCGCTGCTGTAATAGATGCGATTGATATTGATAACTGGTCCGTAGAAAATACAAAAGAGAACATTGCCAATAATAATGCATCGCCTGTAAAAGTCTGGCAGTCTGACAGCCTGAAGAATATAAAAGGCAGCTACGATGTAGTACTGGCTAATATTAACAGGAATATCCTGTTGGAATTTATGGCCGATATGCGCCGTATACTGACGAGCGATGGGATATTATTACTCAGTGGGATACTTAAAGAAGATGAAGCGGTTATACTTGAGGCAGCCCGTAAGTATGCACTGGTGCTGGAATCGCAGCTGGAAAAAGACAATTGGCTGGCAATGAAACTATTAGCACGATAGTTGATGCTGGTTCATGATAAATTAGTTATTATTATTCTGAAAACTATACAATTTTCGTGTTAATGAATTTCTTAATGTTTTCTTAATTTTAACGAACGAATTTACTATCTTAGCAAAACCTAACTTGTTGTATGACAGAATTATTGTTACTATTTTGTGCTTATCTGATCGGTTCCGTGCCTACAGCGGTATGGGTCAGTAAGGGCGTTTTTGGGATGGATATCCGGGAGTATGGCAGCGGCAATGCCGGTGCTACCAACACCTTCCGTGTATTAGGACCAAAAGCAGGATCTTTTGTGATGCTGGTAGATATGCTCAAAGGAGTAATTGCAGTACGCCTGGCTTATCTTGTTGGCTACTATCAGAATCCGGAACACCTGACGGAAGTAACCACTCAACTGGTGAACTTTCAAATAGGACTTGGTCTGGCCGCCGTAGTAGGACACATTTTTCCTATCTGGGCAAACTTCCGTGGCGGTAAAGGTATTGCAACCCTGTTCGGACTTGTACTGGCTATTCAGCCGCTCGTAGCTATCTGCTGCGTAGGCGTATTTCTGCTGAGCCTTTCCCTGACAAGGTATGTATCACTGAGCTCCATTTCTGCAAGTATTGCATTCCCGATCCTGATCCTGTACATCTTCAATGAGCCCGAAGTATTCTACCGTATCTTTGCCATCGCTGTCGCACTGATGGTTGTACTGACACACCAGAAAAACATTTTCCGTCTTATCAACGGTAATGAAAGCAAAGTTCCTTTATTCAGGAACAGGAGAGATAAAAAATAGCTCCGCACAAACCCGATATGCCGCTTCCCTTTCTGGCATATCTATTGCACTGAATCAGATTAATATTTAACTTTCCGCAGTTTTTGATTGTTACATTATAAGGTGTTCACATACCGTATAACGTGAGAATCAAAAACTGCTTTAATAGCTGTTAGCACTTTCGGATGGGTTAACACTCATCACAAACAAACTGTCTCAGATGCAAAACAAACTACTTCTTCTCGGTACCGGTCTGGCGTTGATCACAGCATGCGCCAAAGTACCTATTACTGGCCGTAGCCAGTTAAATCTGATTCCTGAAAGCACTATGCAATCCATGGCCCTTCAGGAATATCAGAGCTTCTTATCCCAGAATAAAACAGTAGCAGCTACCACCAGCAAAGACGCTGAAATGGTAAAAAGGGTAGGGCAGCGTATCGCCAATGCTGTGACCCGATACATGACTCAGAATAATATGGCTGGGGAAGTAGCAAACTACAAATGGGAATTTAACCTGGTAGACAGTAAAGAAGTGAATGCCTGGTGTATGCCAGGTGGTAAAGTGGTTGTTTATACAGGTCTGCTGCCAGTTACACAAAATGAAACTGCACTTGCCTGTGTAATGGGGCATGAAATTGCACATGCCATCGCCCGCCATGGTAACGAGCGTATGAGTCAGCAGGTAGTTGCACAAGGCATACAGGTAGCCGGCTCCGTAGCCCTGAACCGTAACCCCGCTGCACAGAATATTTTCCTGCAGTCATTTGGTGTAGGTGGTAACCTGGGTATGCTGGCATATTCCCGCAAAAATGAGCTGGAAGCTGACCACCTGGGTGTAATCTTCATGGCAATGGCAGGTTACAATCCGCAGGAATCTATTCCTTTCTGGAAACGTATGGCTGCTGCCAGCGGTGGCAACAAACCACCTGAACTGGTAAGTACCCACCCAAGTGATGATCGCCGTGTGTCTGAACTGCAAAGACTCATGCCGGAAGCACTGAAATATTATACGCCGATCAAATAGAACGGCTTACAATAGTAACAGCCCCAATTTTTACTGCTTACCGTATCAACAGATAATAAGCATTAAAAATTGGGGCTGTTTTTATTTTTCTCAGGTTTACTTCTCTATCGCAATATCTACCACCTGTTTGTTCTTCTGCACCTTCATCTTATCTGGTACATGTGCCAGTATCTCTTTCTTGAACGCTGCAATAAGCGCCTGCTTAATGAAGAAGCGGTGTGTAACAATGCTGATCTCTCTGACAGGTTCCGGTGCTTTAAAATAACGCACCATATTCATCTGACGGGCAGACATCTCCTGCAGAGATAACTCAGGTAAGATAGTATAACCAGCATTCAGGTCTACCATTCTTTTCAGCGTTTCCACACTGCCTGTATTATACTCAAGATTTTTAAATTCTCCCATTGTGAACTTATCCCGGCAGATGTTCAATACCTGGTTACGCATACAGTGCCCCTCATTCAGCAGCCATACTTCACGTACGTCAATATCCTCCGGCTTAATATATTTCTTTTCAAATAGGCTGTTTGTTTTTGCAGCATATACTACAAATGACTCGTAGAACAACGGTTGTTCGTCAAGATTCGGATTGTGCAGCGGTGTTGCCAGTAACCCGCAATCCAGTTGTTCCTGCTTTAACAGCTGAATAATCTGTTCTGTAGGATGTTCCCATATCTCCAGCTTCACTTTAGGATACTTCTTCATAAAACCGGTCAGGATGCGTGGAAGCAGATAAGGCGCTAACGTTGGAATAATGCCTACACGCAATACTCCCTGCACTTCCTTTTTATGCTCTCCGATGATTTCCTTGATCTTGCCATTTTCTTTCAGAATGATCCTGGCCTGTGCAACGATTTCAATACCTATTTCCGTCGGGATGACAGGCAATTTACTCCTGTCAAATATCTTGACTCCCAGCTCGTCTTCCAGCTTCTGAATCTGCATGCTGAGTGTTGGTTGGGTAACGAAGCATTTTTCGGCTGCAATCACAAAGCTCCGGTAGGTATCAACCGCAACGATATATTCTAGTTGAACTGTGGTCATGCGGTAAAATTACGAATTATCAATTACGATTTATGATGAATCAACGACCTGTGGCCGGATAAACGCACCGGCTGGTGTGACAAGATTACGCAGTCAGACAAAAAAAATGACGGATTACAAATAGTACCAGGGCTGATCCTGATCATTCGTAATCCGTCATTCGTAACTGTTAACCGAGGTTGCTAGAATATTCTGTATCTGTATTTGATCTTGTCTGTGTTG
This sequence comes from Chitinophaga rhizophila, assembly GCF_019492185.1. GTDB lineage: Bacteria > Bacteroidota > Bacteroidia > Chitinophagales > Chitinophagaceae > Chitinophaga > Chitinophaga rhizophila. Next base: position 776,930 of record NZ_JAICCF010000002.1, on the reverse strand, counting down.
TTATACAGTTCCTTGATGTTGATAGAAGCCTGAATTTCTTTTACTGCTTCATCTTTCAGGTTACGGAACTCTGCCTGTTTGGTATCGATCGTATTTTTATCTGCCAGACCATTATCCTGCGCTATTTTCAGCGAACTGTTTACTTTACCATAGTAAGAATCCAGCAGGGTAAAGTATTCATTATACAGGTTCTCAAAACGTTTGGTCTGAAGTATCAGATCTTCCAGCTGGTTGTTTACCTCTTTCAGATTCGGATTTTCACGCAGCAATGCTTCGTAATCTACCTTTCTGCCTTTGGTATATTTTGATTCCAGATCGCTGAAGAAAGTAACTACTTTATCTCTTTTGAAGTCAAAGAAGAAATCATTCAGCGTTTCTCCAATCGATTTATTACCACGCTGAGGCAGCTGGTATTTCAGCGCACTGGCAGTGAACATGATATGATCATACAAGTTATCCTGCAGTAAGTTCAGCTGATCTTTGTTGAAATTCAGTCCGTATTCAAACTTCTGGTTTGCATCATTCAGTGCAGTATAATACACAACATACTTGTTCAGTTCTTTTTCAAACTCTTTCAGTGTGTTCTGATTGATCTCTTTATTGTTCACGCTGATACTGTGCAGGAAGTTCATCACAGAGTTAGCGATGGCCAGGGGAGGAGTCAGTGAGGTGAAACTCTGGAAGATAGGGCTGGAAATGATAGACTTGGTAGATTCTACGATCTTGCCGTTCTTTTCATTTTTGTCAGCTTTACCTTTCAGCACCACTTTCTCTACCAGCTCCACGATACGGTCACTCAGGGAAAAACCCAGCTCTTTACTTTCCGGGTTGTTCAGTGAAGTGATGAACACATCAAGGTTGTTGGTAGTTGTACGTGATTTAAGGTCGATAATTTTTTTATTCAGCAAATAATACGTTTCGCTGGCGAACACGATATTATTACGGATGAGTTCATATTTGGTAATATTATCAATCTCACGACCCTGCAGCAACCCCTGAATAGCATTGGAGTTTTGCTTGTCGCTATCGTTAATACGCTGTAGTTCCTCCATTATCTTGCGAATGGTCGTATCCTGGGTCCTAACCTGAGGCATCACCACATTTTTGAGTTCGTCGGTGGTGGTTGGCTTCGGTTTCTCCGGTTCCTGTGCCTGCGCATAATGGAAACTTGAAATAAAAATCAGTAGTAGTGTCAGATATCTCATAGAATTTAAATGCGTGATCTTGAACTGATTTGAAAAATAGCAAACATTCACACCAGGATACACATCTTCCATCAAGCTGCCATTGGATAGCCCGCTTTCAGTTGCGACCTGTAATTGTTTCTGCATGCTAATGTATTAGCGTTTCTTTAACAAACCATGAAAATATGGTGCCAAAAAACAACTTTACACAAAGATAACAATTTATAATAAGTTGAAAGATGCAGTCTTTCAGCTACTTTGTTAACTTTGACCTCAAATCTACCCACTTTCATGTTGAATAATAAGAAGATAGTGGTCGTATTGCCAGCCTACAACGCAGCTTTGACACTAGAGAAAACCTACAATGAAATTCCGTTTGACATTGTTGATGACGTCGTATTGGTCGATGACGCCAGTAAGGATGAGACTGTAGCTGTCGGAAAGCAGCTGGGAATCAAGCACATAGTGCGCCACGACAATAACAAAGGTTACGGAGGTAACCAGAAATCCTGCTACAACAAGGCCCTTGAGCTGGGAGCAGATATCGTCATCATGCTACATCCTGATTATCAGTACACGCCAAAGCTCATCATTGCCATGAGCAGTATTATTGCCAATGACGTATACCCGGTTGTACTGGGCTCCCGTATCCTTGGCAATGGGGCACTGAAGGGAGGCATGCCTATTTACAAATATGTGGCTAACCGCTTCCTTACCCTGAGCCAGAACCTGATTATCGGTGCAAAACTGAGTGAATACCATACCGGTTATCGCGCCTTTTCAGGAGAAGTACTGAAAAACATAGATTATCTGGCGAATAATGACGACTTTATCTTTGATAATGAGATGTTGTCCCAGATTTTTATGAAGGGTTATGAAATAGGTGAAGTAACTTGCCCCACCAAATACTTCGAGGAAGCCTCAAGTATTAACTTTAAACGCAGTAGCATCTACGGATTAGGCGTATTGAGAGTTAGTTTGCAGCACCGGCTGCATAAGTGGGGGTGGATCAAAGCGAAAATATATAACTGATTAAACTGTTTATTTTGGGCCTTCAGTGGGAATTAGCGAAAAAATACCTGCGTTATCGTTTGTCAGCAGGTAATCGTCATGATGTACATTCTCCGTTTGTATTCGATTTAGTTGAAAAAGTATTACGCGATAGCAAAAAGCCGCCGGTATTCCGGGAAATCGAGCAGTTAAGAAAATCACTGCTACACAGTAATGAAACACTGCAGGTAACTGATCTGGGAGCCGGTTCGCTCATGAATGCCGGACGTGAACGTAAAGTTAGAGACATTACGCGCCATGCAGCTAAACCGGCGAAATTCGGTCAGCTATTCTATCGACTGATACAATATTTTCAACCCGAATACCTGGTTGAACTAGGTACCTCCATGGGGATGTCTACTTCTTATATGGCAAAGGCAGCGCCCGATGCAACCATTCATACTATCGAGGGTTGTCCGAATATAGCTGCCCGTGCAGGTCGCAATTTTGAATCGCTGCACCTCAGTAATATCAGGCAGCACACCGGTAACTTTGATACCGTCCTGCCTTCGTTACTGAAAGAAGTGCCCAGACTGGACTATGTGTATATTGACGGAAATCACCGGTCTGCTCCAACATTGTCCTACTTTGAACAATGCCTGGAGAAGGTACATGATGATTCTCTCCTGATCTTTGACGACATTCACTGGACGCCTGACATGGAAAGTGCCTGGCATACTATCCAGGAACATCCCAGAGTCACATTCACCATCGATTTGTTTTTTATCGGACTGGTATTTTTCAGGCCGGAAATGAAGATTAAACAGCATTTTGTATTAAAGTATTAAGCGACGGGAATGAGTCGCCGTCATGCCCGGTTATGAACCGCAGTATCACGGAATGCACTTAGCTGGTCGTTTCAACAATTTAGTCCTGAATCGGGTTGACAGTAACTATTGTTAATCCTGATTCAGGACTTTTCTTTTTGTTGTTTGCCCGCCATCTTCTTGCAAATCTCTGATTGGTTAAATTGTCCTTCTTTTTATTCAGAGAAATGTAAACTTATATCAGGACGATCACCTGTCGTTTTGATCTTTACCATCCTACGTTGATCCTACGTCTTTAAACGTAGCATCAACGTAGGATGATTAAAAAATTACAGAAAAAAGATCAGCCGCCTATATCGGGGTGTCAACTGTAGGATTTTTATACAAATATTTGATTATTAATTAATTGCGTATTTTACCGTCGTCCTGTGCACCTGATTTGGCGTCCTGTGGACATTGTCCGGAATCGAGTTGATAATTACCTTAATATTGTAGCTGTGATCGTGAAATGTTTATTTTCAACGCTTACATCCTGATTTATCAACATAAATGTTCCAATTATGAAAAGAGTGTTGCTTTTATTGTTTTTTTGCCCCCTGTTTGCCATGGCCCAGACAATTCCGGATTATAGTGCTTTTAGTTATGAGGTATTTTCTCATAATGGTGATTCTCTTCGGTACCGCATGTTATTGCCCGAAGGATATGATGCGCATAAGGCGTATCCGTTGATCATGTTTCTGCATGGTTCCGGTGAGCGCGGTGCGGATAATGCAGCGCAGCTGGTACATGGCGGCAAACTTTTTCTGAAGGATTCTGTGCGGAAAGGTTTTCCGGCGATAGTGATATTCCCGCAATGTCCTGCTGATTCTATGTGGTCTACCATGATTGTAAAACGGGATGCTTCCGGAAAGGCGATAGACCGTTCATTTTCTGATGCTACTGACAAACAGGCTACGCCGGGTGCGTTGGTAATGATGCTGACAGATAGTCTGGTAAAAGCAGGGAAAGCAGATAGCAAACGGCTATATCTGGGTGGATTGTCTTTAGGAGCCATTGGAACTTTTGACATCCTCGCCCGCTACCCTGATACATGGGCGGCAGCTTTTCCTATTTGTGGGGTAGGTAATGTGGATAACGCTGCAAAGTTCAGTAAGGTGCCGATGTGGATTTTCCATGGTGCAGCTGACAATGTAGTATTACCTGCAGGTTCACGCAACTATTATGAAGCGTTAAAGAAACTGAAAGCGGATGTGAAGTATACTGAGTATCCTGGAGTAGGACACAATAGTTGGGATAATGCGTTTGCAGAGCCACAGTTGTTACCCTGGTTATTTTCTCATAAAAAGAAATAATGGCTGTAAGTATAAAACGCCCCGACACATGATCGGGGCGTTTTTCCACTCTGCACAGGATTTGAATTGTTAACTATGTATAGCCTGTATAGCTGAACGCGCAGCTTCTACAGTTGCATCTAAATCTTCGATTGTCAGGGCTGAGCTAAGGAACCAGCTTTCAAAAGCAGAAGGAGGCAGATAAACACCACGTTCCAGCATTGCATGAAAGAAATGTTTGAATAACTCGTTGTTGGCGCCTGAAGCAGCTTCAAAATTAATAATAGGATACTCTGCAAAATGAACACTCATCATAGATCCGAGATTGTTAACCTGATGAACAATCCCTGCTGCACTCAGTACAGATTGTAACCCTCCGGCAAGGTATGCTGCCTTTTCAGCCAGCTGCCGGTAAATATCCGGATTTTCATTTAAGGTCTGCAACAAAGTATAGCCTGCAATCATGGCAATCGGATTACCACTTAATGTTCCTGCCTGGTAAATTTTCCCTGCAGGGGCTATATGTTCCATGATCTCTCTACTTCCGGCGAAGGCGCCTACAGGCATACCTGCGCCAATTATCTTGCCAAAGGTAACCAAATCTGCTTTAATACCGAACAGTTCTTGTGCACCCCCACGCGCCAGACGGAAACCGGTCATTACTTCATCAAAGATCAGCAGCATATTATGTTGGTCGCAGAGATCTCTTAAACCTTGCAGGAACCCTTCCTGTGGCAGGATACAGCCCATGTTACCAGCAACCGGTTCTACTATGATGGCAGCAATCTGGTCGGGATAAGCTGCTATCAGTTTTTCCACAGCCGGTAAATTATTGTAAGGAGCGGTAAGCGTATCGTCAGCTACGGTCTGCGTAACACCAGGTACAGATTGTATGTCTAGTGTGGCTACACCGCTACCTGCACTAACCAGGAATGAATCGGCATGACCATGATAGTTGCCTTCAAATTTGATAAATTTATTGCGGCCGGTATAACCTCTTGCAAGTCTGAGTGCTGACATGCACGCTTCTGTTCCTGAGTTCACCATTCTTACCTGCTCAATATTCGGCACCATACTGATAATCAGTTCTGCAATTTTGATTTCCAGCTCAGTGGGCGCACCGAAAGAAGTTGAGTAAGTGGCATATTCCTGGATGGCTTTCACTACCGGCTCATAGGCATGCCCCATGATCATTGGCCCCCAGGAATTGATATAATCTATATAGCGTTTCCCGTCCACATCATACATATAAGCGCCTTTAGCGCTTTTCATGAAGATAGGAGAACCGCCAACGCCTTTGAAGGCGCGAACGGGAGAGTTTACTCCACCGGGAATAACCTGTTTTGCTTTTTCAAATAATGCTTTGCTTTGCGTGTACATGGTAGTGATAATATTTTTAACTGAAAAGCATGAGTATCAGATTACAATAACCGCACCGCATCTTTTGCAAAATACGTGGCGATCAGATCGGCGCCAGCACGTTTAATACTTGTCAGCGCTTCAATAATAGCTTTTTCTTCATTCAGCCAGCCCATTTTTGCTGCTGCTTTGATCATGGCATATTCACCGCTGACATGATAAGCGCTTACCGGCACCTGTACTTCATCCTTGATCTTCTTGATAACATCCAGGTAATACAATGCAGGTTTTACCATTACAATGTCAGCGCCTTCTTCCACATCCATCAGTGTTTCTTTGAGTGCCTGTGTAGCATTCGCATAATCCAGCTGATAGGTCTTTTTATCGCCAAAGCCAGGAGCAGAGTCCAGTGCATCACGGAAAGGACCGTACAGGCAGGAGGCATATTTAGCGCTGTACGCCATAATACCTACTTTGTGAAAGCTATGTTGTTCCAGCGTATTACGAATGGACAGAATACGGCCGTCCATTTTATCACTTGGCGCTACAAAGTCTGCACCTGCTTCTGCATGGCTCAGACTCATGCGGGAGAGCACTTCCACTGTTGCATCATTCACAATTTCTCCGTTCTCTACAATACCATCATGACCGAAGGAAGAATAAGGATCCAGCGCTACGTCGGTCATGATCACGATTTCAGGAACAGCGTCTTTGATAGCTTTGATAGCACGTTGCATTAATCCATCAGGATTCACTGCTTCTGTACCTTTATTATCTTTCAGGTGATCTTCGCATTTAATGAAGAGCAGCACGCTTCTGATGCCCATGCTCCAGAGTTCCTTCACTTCCTTCACAGTAAGATCTACTGAATGGCGGAAGTAACCTGGCATTGAACTGATCTCTTCTTTCACATTTGTACCTTCTACAATAAACAACGGTGCTATGAAATCAGCCGGTGTCAGTATTGTTTCTGCTACCATCGCACGGATGGCGGGAGAAGTTCTCAATATCCTGTTTCTGCGTATCATGATAAATGTGTTTTGTTTTGTGTTAAACAGCCCACTCTCTGGGTTTGAGGTATTCTTCCAGTTGTGCTTCCGGACTACCAGGAGCCGGATGATAGTCATACTCCCATCGTGCTCTTGGCGGAAGGCTCATCAGGATAGATTCCGTACGGCCATTTGTTTTTAATCCAAACAAAGTGCCCCTGTCATGGATCAGGTTGAACTCTACGTAGCGTCCGCGCCTGTATTCCTGCCAGTCTTTATGTGCAGCTGTGTATGAAATATCTTTTGTCTTTTCTACGATTGGCAGGTAAGCATGTATGAATGCTTCTCCATTTGCCTTAGCCAGGTTAAACAGTTGTTCTGCACTCATTTTTTCACCCGGGCGCTGATAGTCGTAGAATATACCACCGATGCCGCGTGCTTCATTATTACGGTGCTTGTTGGTGAAATATTCGTCACAATGTTTTTTGAACTCAGGGTATAGCGACGTTCCGAACGGATCACATGCATTTTTGAATGTCTGATGGAAATGAATACCATCCTGCTCATCCAGGTAGTAGGGCGTGAGGTCTGCACCGCCGCCAAACCACGAATCTTTCAGCGCACCTGTTTCATCATACAGTTCAAAGTAGCGGAAGTTGGCGTGTACAGTAGGTACAAAAGGGTTTACAGGATGTATAACCAATGAGATACCGCATGCCATGAACTGTGCCTGTCCGACGCCAAACTGTTTAGCCATCAGTTCAGGCAGTTCTCCGTGTACTACTGATGTGTTAACGCCGCCTTTTTCAAAAACGTTACCATCAGCGATTACGCGTGACTTACCGCCACCGCCACCGGGACGTTCCCAGCGATCTTCACGGAAAGTAGCTTTACCATCTATATTTTCCAGCGCTGTGCAGATTTCATCCTGCAGGCGATGGATGAGGGAAATAAAGTTGTCTTTAATGTTCATCACTGATTTCCTTTAAAATTCTTTTACAGTATCAATAAATGCTCTGGCATGGTCAACCGGAACATTTGGCAGAATACCATGTCCCAGGTTAGCAATGTAGCGGTGTTTACCAAACCCGCCCAGCATTTCTTTTACTGCTTTCTTTATCTCAGGAATTGGTGCCAGTAGTTTTGCAGGATCAAAATTACCCTGCAGGGTGATGTTATCGCCGGCAAATTGTCTGGCGCGTGCAGGCTGTATACACCAGTCAACACCCAGGCAGTTGGCACCGGTGGCAGCCATCTCTTCCAGTGCAAACCAGGCACCTTTGGCGAATACTGTTACGGGGCATACATCTTTCAATGCAGCCACGATCTGACGCATATACTGAAGTGAGAAGTTTTCAAAATCCTGGGGACTAAGCAGTCCGCCCCATGAATCGAACAGCTGGATGCAGTCAGCGCCTGCTTTTACCTGTTCTTTCAGATAAGCGATAGTGGTATCAGTGATCATCTGAAGCAGCTGGTGGGCTACTTCCGGTTGCTGATAGCAGAATGCTTTGGCAGCATCAAAAGTTTTGGATCCTTTACCCTGTACCATGTAGCAGAGTAGGGTCCATGGTGCACCTGCAAATCCGATCAGCGGCACAGCGCCGGCAAGTGTTTTCTTGGTTAAAGCCAGCGCTTCAAATACATAATTGAGCGTGTCTTTTACATCAGGTACGCAGAGTTTCTTTAAATCTGCAGCGCTTTTTACCGGATCGGGTAATACAGGGCCTATTTTTTCAATAAGCTGTACTTCCATCCCCATGGCCTGTGGTACTACGAGAATATCAGAGAAGATGATGGCAGCATCTACGCCTACCTGGTGTACCGGCATCACAGTGATTTCAGTAGCCAGTTCAGGATTCATGCAGCGTTCAAAGAAAGAATATTTCTCCCGCAGTTTGATGTAATCAGGCAGGTAGCGTCCGGCCTGGCGCATCATCCATACAGGTACACGTTCTGTTGTTTCTCCGCGTAAAGCTCTCAGTAAAAGGTCGTTCTTTAAGGCGCTCATTCGTATCAGTTGATGTTGTTAAAATAGTTTATAGCAGTCTGCACCATATCATCTATACGCTGACTGGTGCTGATAATTATTTTATTGCTGGTATATGCTTCCAATGCTTTTGCCGTAGTATGTCCTATGGAAAAGCATATAGTATGTGGTGGCAGGCTGTTGACAGAAAAGAAGCTCTGTACGGCACTCGGGCTGAGGAAGAATACACCATCATATTGTTTCTCAGTGCTAACAGGAGTTTCGGTAGTACTGTAAATGATGATTTCGTCCAGCATAATACCGTGCGCTGCCAGTATAGCAGGTAGGTCATCGCGGCGTCTGTCTCCGCAGAAGAATGCGACATGGCCTGTTTCTTCATGCAGGACGATTTGACGGGCCAGGGCAGTAGCATCATTAGCTGTTGCTATAATGTCATGCCGGATGCCTGATGTGCTGACAGCCTTGAGCGTTGCTCCTTCCAGGCAATATACTTTCCATCCGGGCGTATAAAAGCCGCCCTGCCGGAAGGCCTCTATCTGTTCTGCCGGTGTATCCGGAGGGAAGGACAGCCAGTCGCCGTAATAGTATTTTCCATCTGCTGACAGATAGTGATCCTGTATGGCACTGACCGCATTGGCACTGGTGAAGACGACAGTAGCCATTTGTCTGAGCAGCTGGTGTACACGTAGTTTAAGTGCATCTGTTACCAGCGGCGTAATGCTGATAAATGGTTGTGCGTCGATATCTACATTATGAGACGCCGCAAAACTGATCAGTTCCTGACTGACTGTTTTGGTGCTCAATATGTGGTATCTCTTAGTTAAATGCATTCCTAATTTGTGCGACGATTTTATCGCCGCCCTGTGCCAGTATTTTTTCTGCGGCTATCTTACCAAGAAGACCAGCATCCTGAAGTGGCGCTTGTTCTGTAATGGTGAATAATTGCTGCCCATCGAGGCTACAAAGTTCTCCGCTAAAATGTATTGTTTCGTTGCTGATAGTTGCGTAAGCGCTGATTGGTGTTGTACAGCCACCCATAAGGGTACGCAGGAAATCACGCTCTATTCTTGTGCAGAGGGAAGTAGCCAGGTCATTGAACGGTGCACATGCCTGTCTGCAGAAATCATCATCTTCCCTGCATACAGCTACTACTGCGCCTTGTGCGGGAGCGGGCAGCATCCAGTCCAGTTCTATAGAAGTGGAAGGACGTACATTGATCCTTTCCAGTCCTGCTGCGGCAAAGATCGCCCCATCCCAGTTCTCTGCTGCAAGTTTCTGCAGGCGGGTATTTACGTTGCCGCGCAGGTTGTGCAGTTGGTGCTTAGGATATTTACGCAGCCATTGAGCTTTACGCCTTACACTGCTGGTTGCGATATTCGCTATATATTCCGGCTGATCAAGGAAAGTAGTATCCTGACGGTATACCAGCAGGTCTTTCACGGGACCTCTTTCCAGGACAGCTGCCTGTATAATATTTTTAGGTAATTGCGTAGGAACATCTTTGAGAGAGTGAACGGCGATGTCAATACGGCCATTGAGGAGGGCAATATCAAGGCTTTTGGTAAAGATGCCTTGTACCCCTATTTCGTAAAGTGGAGTAACGAGGTCGATATCTCCCTCGCTTTTGATAGGTACCAGTGTCGTGCTGTAACCCTGTGCTTCCAGCAGGTCTTTTACCTTATTAGCCTGCCACAGTGCAAGCTGACTTTCTCTTGTACCTATCTTTATTTCTCTGTTCATGAATTATTCCTGGTTAACGCCTGTCTCAAAGATATCATTGATCATGGCGATATATTGGTCACTTTTATCTGTTTCGCGGCGTACTTTGCCAGCCATCAGGTTGATCATCTTCTGGATGATACGGGAAGATACTGCTTCAATATCTTCAATATTGTACTGGTTGCCGTTCTTCTGTTGCTGTATTTCTTTAGTATGTATTTCTGTCAGCTTATCTTTCACAGCCTTCAGCACTACTGCATGTTTGCGCATCTTGTACCAGTAGAGGAACTCATTCATATGCTCCTCGATGATGGACAATGCTTTGGGAACCTCCTGCAGTCGCATCTGGAGTGTTTCATCCTGAATTTTAGACAGTTCATCCACATTGACTAATTCAATATGTTGCAGGTCTTTTACTTCCGGCGCAACGTTGAAGGGGATAGACAGATCAATCACCAGTTTAGGAGAAGAGCCCGTAAAATGTTCTGCCAGTACATTAGGTTCCGGCGCATTAGAGGCTACGAGAATGATATCAGCAGCCTGTAATTCTGCTGCCAGATCCTCATACGGTGCATACCGCAATCCGTGCTGGCTGGCAAATTCCTGCGCGGTTGCGGTAGTACGGTTTACCAATGTGACGTTGGTCACACCGAGGTAATCCATCAGGTTTTTGCAGGTGTTACGGCCAATCTTGCCTACACCTACCAGTAATATCTTCTTATGATGAATATCAGGCACTTTATGTTCCAGCAGACGTACAGCGGCAAATGCCACAGATACGGTACCAGCGCTAAGCCCTGTTTCATTTTTGATGAGTTTGGATACCTGTAATACGCTGTTTACCAGTCGTTCCTGGAAACCGCCGAAGCATCCATTTGATTTGGAAAATTTCGTAGCGGTACGTATCTGCCCGATGATCTCATAGTCTCCCAGGATCTGTGAATCCAGTCCTGTGCCTACCTGGTAAAGATGTTTAATGGCATCTTCTCCCGATTTGACATACGACAGCTGACTGAAAAGGTTGCAATCACCATCGGTTTCATTGCATACCAGCTCCATCAGGTGTTGTGGATCATCAGCAAAACCATAAATCTCAGTTCTGTTGCATGTTGAGAGTACAAAAATATCGTCCAGGTATTGGGACTTCGCACTATCGAGTAAGTGCTGATATTGTACCTGATTAATAGCGAACGATCCTCTTATAGCAGCATCTGTTTTCTTATAGTTGATACCAACGATATGAAAATGGGCTATATCTTTTGAATGACTACCCTGCATTTTATTCTTATAAGCTTCCGGGTGCAAAAATACTGGCATAGAGTGCAAGAAAGGGCATTATGCTGTCATTAGTGTGTCATTTCTCCTCCTGGTAATATGACATGGATAAAAATGATTTTTATCAGTTTACATGCTGATCGACATTATCTATGATGTTATAGGGAATAATTCTTTTATTTCAACAATTGTATGACATTTGCAGGCCCGATTAGCAGTTACATTTGCAACAATTTTAAGTATAAGGATGGAAGCAAAATCTGATAAAGGAATTATTCTGATGAACCTGGGTTCGCCGGATTCTACGGCAGTACCTGATGTTAAGCGTTATCTAAATGAGTTTCTGATGGACAAGCGGGTGATAGATTATCCCTACCTGTTCCGTCTGATGCTGATTAAAGGCATTATTGTGCCACGGCGTGCGCCAAAATCGGCAGAAGCCTACCGGTCTATCTGGTGGGAAGAGGGCTCACCACTCATAGTGCTGACAAAACAATTACAGAATGCCGTACAGCATGATCTGCAGATGCCTGTGGAAATTTCCATGCGTTACGGTAATCCTTCACAGGAAGATGCTTTTGACAAACTGCTGAAACAGAATCCTGATATTAAAGAAGTGATATTGTTACCACTGTATCCGCATTATGCCATGTCTTCTTATGAGACAGCCGTAGAACATGCGAAGTCGGTACATAAAAAGAAAGGATATCCCTTCAAACTAAATATAATCGCCCCATATTACGACGAACCGGATTATATTAACGCGTTGGCAGAAAGTATGCGCCCATATGTTGAACAGGAGTACGACCATCTGTTATTCAGCTATCATGGCGTACCAGAGAGGCACATACGAAAAGGTGATATTACAGGAAAACACTGCCTGCAGGTGGAAGATTGCTGCCATGTAGGGTCGCCTGCGCACGAGTTCTGTTACCGTCACCAGGTGCATATCACCTCCGAATTGGTAGCAGAGAAACTGAAAATACCAAGAGAGAAGTGGAGTGTGTCTTTCCAATCCCGTCTGGGAAGGGAAGAATGGCTGAAGCCATATACGGCAGCTACTTTTGAAGAACTGCCGAAGAAAGGAGTGAAGCGTTTGCTGGTGGCTTGTCCGGCATTTGTGTCTGACTGTCTTGAAACGCTGGAGGAAATAGCAGTAGAAGGTAAACATACCTTTATCAATAGTGGCGGAGACAGTTTTACCATGATACCATGTATGAATGTACATCCCCTATGGGTGCAGGCAGTGGTAAAATGGATGACAGCACTGTCCTGACCTGTTATTACCAATATCCGCGATCATGCAAACAAGACCCGTTATCATTGCCGGCGCCGGTATTGCCGGACTTAGTATTGCCTACGAATTACAGCAGAAGGGTATACCCTATGAAATTATGGAGGCATCTTCCCGTGCGGGAGGTGTAATAAAGTCATTACATATTGATGGTTATGAACTGGATGCCGGCCCTAATTCTCTGGCTGCATCCCCCGAGTTCATGGCCTACATTCATCAGCTGGGGTTACAGGACCAGGTGCTGGAAGCAAATGCTGCCAGCAAAAACAGGTTCCTTGTACGGTATAATAAACTGCATGCAGTTTCTCCACATCCGCTTAAAATACTGCAATCATCCTATATCAGCGGCAGGGCCAAGTGGCGGTTGTTTACGGAAAGATTCCGGAAACCTGCTATCCCGCAAGGGGAAGAATCTGTCTCCTCCTTTGTCGTCAGACGTTTTGGTAAAGAAATTAACGAGTATCTTTTTGAACCAGTACTGTCAGGCATCTATGCCGGCAATCCGGATCTGATGTCAGTAGCAGAAGTGTTACCTATGTTACCGAAATGGGAGAAAGAATACGGAAGCATCACCCAGGGGCTACTGAAGAACAAGAGCGCTATGGGTGGTCGGAAGATCATTGCGTTTAAAGGAGGAAATGTTACTTTAAGTGACAGGTTATTGTCGCTGCTTACCGGTAAGATCCGTTACAACTGTATCGTAACAGGCGTTACCCGTGGAGCAGACGATTACATCGTGCAGTATTCAGAAAACGGCAATACAGGTATGCTAAATGCCGGCAAAGTAATCTTTACAACACCAGCATATAGTACCGCGGCAGCCATACAAGGATTAGATCCAGCGCTTTCCACTTACCTGAGTGAAATACCATATCCCCGGATGGGCGTATTGCATCTGGGATTTGGTAAAGAAGCAGTAGCTAAATCTCCGGAAGGATTTGGTTTTCTGGTCCCACATGCAGCAGGTAAGCACTTCCTGGGTGCCATCTGTAACGCCGCAATATTCCCGTCCCGCGTGCCTGAAGGAAAGACATTGTTTACCGTATTTATCGGCGGGGCAAGACAGGAACAACTGTTTGATCAGCTGGGACCTGAAAAGCTACAGCAGACTGTGGTAAAAGAACTGATGGAATTGCTCGGACTGACCACACCACCGGAAATGCAGCGCTTTAGTGAATGGAGCAAGGCTATTCCACAATTAAATGTGGGTTATGCACAGATGAGACAGCAAATTCATCTTTTTGAACAGCGGTATCCTGGTATCAGGCTGGCTGGTAATTATGTAACCGGCGTAGCAGTTCCCGCCATTATACAAGCGGCAAAGCAGTATAGCTGAGTCTTCTGGTGTTGGCATGTTTTTCCCTTTGCTTACGAATATGGCAAAAGGGAAGATACATATCGGGACGTCTGGATGGAGTTATAAACACTGGCGGGAGATATTCTACCCGCCAGCAGTGAAACCTGCAGATTACTTGTCATACTACGCTGATCATTTCCATGTTTCGGAGATCAACATGAGCTTTTATCGTTTGCCTACACTGGCAACGGTGGAAAAATGGGCTCATACCGTTAATTCCAGGTTTAGATTTTGTCCCAAGATCAGCCGTTTCGTTACTCACACCAAGAAGCTGAATGACCCCGAGCTTACCCTACCCAGATTCTTTGATATTTTTGATCCGGTACATAAACACCTTGGACCTATACTGATCCAACTGCCGGAACGGCTGCCATTTAACAAGGAGAAAGCAGCGCATTTCTTTAAAGTACTTACACAATACAAAGGACACTCCTTTGCGCTGGAACCCCGGCATACCAGCTGGATGGAAGATGAGGCCATCGCTTTACTGAAGCGGTACAAAATAGCATTTGTCATCGCAGACGCTGGTGATCGCTGGCCATACGGTGAATTTGTTACCGCAAAACATATATATGTGCGTTTCCATGGGCCTGATGGATCTTATGCAAAATCGTATGATAATACAGTATTGAAAAAGTACGCCCGGAAGATGATAGCATGGCGGGACGAAGGGCATACTGTGTGGGTATTCTTTAACAATGACATACATGGATATGCATTTGAAAATGCACGGACACTTATTGAGTACACTGCAGAGACATCCATCTGACATCCGGTGAAAAATCATTATCTTGGAGAAACAATGTCTGTTGCCAGACTTGTCATGATAGATAATGTCGCCATCATCCGGACTATATTTCAGCACTTATCACCTAAATAACATACATATGCCCGAGTTACCAGATTTGCAGGTATTCAGCCATAATCTTGATAAGCAACTATCAGGTAAAAAGGTCACACAGGTGCAGTTAAAAAATGCTAAGAAAGCTAAACAGAGTGCAGCTGCTTTTAAGAAAGCGCTGGAAGGAAATAAGCTGAAGGAAGTGTACCGCGAGGGAAAAGAGTTGCGCTTCCGTTTCAAAGACGATGTGATATTAGGCATGCACCTGATGCTGCATGGTAAGTTGTTTTACTATGAGGCTGAAAATCCGAATAAGCACACTATTCTGGAACTGCTATTTGATGATAACAGCGGTCTGGCGCTAACTGATTATCAGGGGATGGCAGTAGCTTCACTGAATCCGGAGGAAACGGGCGTACCGGATGCATTGTCTGATGAAATGACGGCAGACTTCCTGAAAGAAACACTGGCGAAGAAGAAAACGATCATTAAAAAGCTGTTGCTGGATCAGCATATTATCAGAGGTATAGGCAATGCATATGCAGACGAGATATTGTGGGTAGCCGGTATTTCGCCCTTTTCGGTCAGCAATAAAATTCCTGCCGCAAAAGTAAAAGCATTGCATAAGGCAATTCATAAAGTCTTAAAGGATGCTGAGAAAAATATCCGTAAAGCACACCCCGATATTATCGCAGGAGAGGTACGTGATTTCCTGAAAATACATTCTCCAAAACAAACACTTAGTCCTACAGGCGCTACTATCGAACAGCAGGCATTAAACGGTCGTAAAACCTACTACACAGCTGAACAGGAGTTGTTTGAATAATAGTAGTGCGGAGTAAAAAAAGGCTGTATTACGTACTTTTTATTCTGCTTGTTTTTTAGTATATTAGTAATGAAATTTGTTATACCCCGACCCGCTACCTGTGTTTGTCATGTTGAGATCCTTTTACAAATTGAGCATATAAAGACATATACTGCCATGTCGGAAAGACTATTCCTCATTATTTAATTTGTTTTGTTATGGCTAAGATCCAAAATGCCAGCCCGCTATCTGCGAAACCTCCTTATAAGGATTATGATGGCAACGAGATAACACCCGCCGGTAAATGGCTGGCAGGCATCCTTATCATATTTTTCACGCTGTGCAGCGCTATCTATATGATTGCTCACTGGCCTGACAGAATACCTGGTCCGAAAGAAAATACAACAGCACTTTACACTAATCAATGGTTTAATGTACGCCTGATTGATGCTATTATTGATACTTCTCAGGTTAGATCGGCAGCGCCCGTTGTCATTGCGGATACTACCGGCACTGATACTGCAATAATGCAGACAGATACAAATGTCGGGACAGTGCCTTTGAGCGGCCGTGAAGAGATATTTTCTCCAGCGCAGGTACAGGGTAAAACAGTATTGTATAGAACAGGGAATGAAAAATTGATACACATTAATACCCTATTGCTGATACTTGTAGGTGTGGCGGGTTTCCTGGGTAATATGATCCACATTGCTACCTCATTTACCACATTTATAGGGGCAGGAAAATTCAGGAAAAGCTGGATAATGTGGTATTGTGTAAAGCCCTTTACGGCAGCCGCACTTGCTATTGCTATCTATTTTGTTTTCAGAGGTGGATTTCTGAACATGAGCGACGATAGTTCTAACATTAATATCTACGGTTTAATGACGATATCCATGTTATCGGGTCTGTTTACAGACAGAGCTACGTTGAAGCTGAAAGAAGTGTTTGATGTATTGTTCAGGACCAGTCCGCAGGAGGAGCGACCAGACCAACTGACTAATGAAAATCCGGTAATTGTAGGTGTACAGGCAGCTCCTCTGGAAGCAGGAGTTCCGGTACAAGTTACTATAACTGGGGAAAAGCTGGACGAAGGCGTCATAAATGTTGCAATAGAAGATATCGCCATCAGTGACCTGGAGAGAACCGTTGATAGTATCAGTTTCAGCTACACGTTGCCGGAGGTATTACAGGATAAGGCGTTTGTAATACTATCTGTTAAGCTGGATAAAAACCCTGTAGTTACCTATCCATTGAAGGTAAAAGAGTATGCGGCAGAACAGGAAGGGTGAAAATGAAACTGACCAGGACATCTCCTGGTCAGTTTCTTATTTTATGCATAGCGCAACGAGGCGGCTATACTACTCTCTGCTGGCATTTTGTCCTTCTCCAGAATGAACACATCGCCATTGTGGAGAATTGTCTGGGTGATGGCGTTATTTAGCAGGCATTCGTCCTGGGGTTCCTGGGCTTCATGGATAATCACCCTGTTTTCTTTTTCATCAAAAGTACCCCATAGTTGTGCATCTTTTGCTACGAATAAACAATCTACCTGTCCATAATAGCTGGCGGGTATAACATCATCTGGAATAGATGCTGTAAGTGCGCCGGCTGAACCATTATAGTATTTCTCTAATGCCTGCTCTCTTTTTTTCTCAAAGAAAGGCTGCATTTTCTCTCGGGCCTGTTTGTAGATATTAGCTGTTTTCTCGTGTTCAAAATTTCCAGTAAGCGCTTCTTCAGCGATATGCTGATAGCGGGTCACTTTTCTGAAAATAGGTTGGAGATAATCAACAGCAGCCATCATTAATGGAATATGCTTGTCATGCAGCACTTCTTTCCATATTGTTCTGTCCACTTCTTCCAGATAGTTTGCGATATCTGTTTTATGGTCCGGATTGGAGTTCATACCATGATAGTTCGCTCCCTGGCCACCGCCAGAGCTACCTGTACGGAACAGTTGCTGATTGCCTTTTTCTTCAAAATGTATCACATCGTCCATACCATTTGGCATCCCTTCCACACGTATTTCCTTCATGCCGTAGGCATCTGCCAGGAACAATTTCGCGTTGTGTTTGCTGAAAGTCAGCAGATAGAATTGTTCAGTACTATTGAGCATTGGCAGCAGCGGCGTCATCATAAATGAATGATTACAGTAGATTTGCTGCTGCATAGATACAGGCAGTTTCAGATAACGGAATGAATCTTCTTTGATAAAGCACGCAAGTCCTTCCTGTTGATTTTTCCAGAACATTTCATCCATCAGCAATTGATAGCCTGGTTCCAGCATCAGTTGAATCTGTGGCTGTGGAATAGACTTTTCTTCCAGTAGTTTCTGGGTTTGCTGAAGCATATTTTTGAACAGAATAAGGTCTTGTTGTTCGTTGACAGCATGGCCGGAAGCGTGAGCAGGCATGTAAATGGTGACGCAAATGTCTCCTCTGTCTGCTGCCAGATCAGCGAATATTTCTTTGTTGATCCTGCCTTGTATTTCGGTGGCAGTAATGTTATGCTGGGGCTGATCAAACGTTTCTTCTATAGCTTTGTCAGCAGGCGCTTCTCTCACGTTCTGTTGCTGTGTAGCTTTTTTGGCCGTGTCTCTGTTGGGATGACGCATGTGTACAGCAGGCTGTAATTCATCAGGACCCATTGTGTATTTTTCTGTCATTTCAAGGTCTGTTTCCAGCTCCTCAGGAGTGATAGATTGCCTCAAACCCAGACCTTCCTTCCCATTGCCGGAGGGTTTTCCCTTAATCGGTGTAAATTTCCCGTTTTGATCTTTTGGCATAATATATCAGTTTAAAATTAACTTAGAAAACAAGCTCAGCCTGATTCCGGGCTGTTTGCCTGATTTGGTTGTACCAATATCCTGCCAAGCCATTGCTGCTGAGCCGGAGAGTTTTTTGTTCAACTTGTTGTGATACACTATATTTAGAAAAACTACCGTAAATTCAGATTATAAATTCCACTAGATGATTGCAGGCGTCCTCAAAGAACAGCTTGGAGAAAACAGGGTTTCTTTAGTGCCGGAGATTGTTAAGCAGTTAGTAAAACAGGGTGTGACGGTTTGGATAGAGCCGGATGCCGGAGCCCGGGCATATTACCCCGACGATTCCTATATACAGGCAGGTGCCGCTGTTAAGTCTGCACATGAAATTCTGCAACAGGCAGATATTATCCTCAGCATACAGATTCCCGAACAGGCAGCCTGGCAGATGATCCCCCCTGGGAAGGTCGTAGCAGGTGTTTATCAGCCGTTATATAATGCGGTGCTTATGCAGCAATGGGCTGACAGGCAGCTTACTACTTTCAGTCTTGATAGTATACCCCGCACTACGAGAGCACAGAGTATGGATGTACTAAGTTCTCAGGCAAATATATCAGGGTATAAAGCAGTATTGCTGGCAGCCTGGAAGTACAGTCGTTACCTGCCTATGTTCATGACGGCGGCAGGTAGTATTGCGCCGGCAAAGGTGCTGATACTTGGAGCCGGGGTAGCCGGATTACAAGCCGTAGCGACAGCAAGACGCCTCGGAGCAGTGGTAGAGGTATTCGATACCAGACCAGCCGTCAGGGAAGAGGTAATGAGTCTTGGTGCAAGATTTATTGAAGTGGAAGGCGCAGCAGATGCATCAGCAGCAGGTGGTTATGCAGTAGAGCAGAGTGCCAATTATAAAGAAAAACAACAGGCAAAAATTGCTGAGAGCATTGCCAAAGCAGATATTGTTATCACCACCGCACAGATACCCGGGCGTAAGGCTCCTGTGTTGATTACAACAGACATGCTTGAAAAAATGAAGGCAGGTTCCGTAATAGTAGATCTGGCAGCAGCTACAGGTGGAAATACAACACGTACTGAAAACAATGATACGGTTGTACATAACGGCGTTACCATCATCGGTGATTCCAATCTGCCATCGTCCATGCCGGCAGATGCCAGTAAACTGTATGCAAAGAATGTCTATAACTTTTTGCAGCTACTGATCAAAGAAGGAGATCTGGTGCTTAACTTTTCAGATGATATTGTGCAGGGAGCATGTATCACTCATAGTGGCACTATCACCAATGAACGGCTTAAGCAGGCAGAAAGTGTAAAACCATAACCGGTAATTCTCTGAACCAAATAACTCTCCGATAATGACACCTGTTTTTTCTTTCCTGGAGCAACATCTTGAGTTGACCTATATCGTTATTCTATCCATTTTCCTTGGTGTAGAAGTAATATCCCGTGTACCATCAGTATTGCATACCCCACTCATGAGCGGCGCTAATGCTATACATGGCGTAGTGATCATCGGGGCAATTATTGTTATGGGACAGGCCAGCGAGGAAAATTACCTGGCGCTCATCCTGGGATTTCTTGCAGTGATACTTGGTACGGTGAACGTAGTCGGAGGCTTTGTAGTGACAGACAGAATGCTGGAAATGTTTAAGTCGAAAAAGAGTAAATAGTTGATCTAATTGTTTTACTATGTTATCACTGATCTATCTGATAGGCTCTGTTACGTTTATTATCGGACTAAAGATGCTGGGCAACCCGGCTACTGCGCGGAAAGGTAATGCAATTGCCGCGGGCGGAATGGCGCTTGCCATATTGGGTACTATTTTCCTGTACAGACATCACGGGCAGGGATTGCATAACTACGGCTGGATCATAGCGGGGCTGCTCATAGGATCTGTAATCGGTTTCATCTCTGCCAGAACGGTGAAGATGACAGCAATGCCTGAAATGGTAAGTCTGTTTAATGGGATGGGAGGGGCCTGCGCAGCGCTGATATCAGTAGTGGAATTTGAGCATATGTCAGACACCCTGGCGGATACAACAGGGAGCCGCATGCAACTCGGAATCATATTCGCAGGAATGGTCATCGGAGCAGTATCATTTGCAGGATCGGTAATTGCCTGGGGCAAACTGAATGGACGCATCCGCGATGTATCGTTTCAGGGCCAGCATATACTCAATATGTCAGTGCTGGCAGTGATAGTCTTGCTGGCTGCTTATGTAACAATACTGCTGCCATCTTCAACGGTTATACTCTTCGCAGCTGTACTCGCTTTATCACTGGTATATGGTATTATCTTCGTATTGCCTATAGGCGGCGCTGATATGCCGGTAGTGATTTCTCTTTTGAACTCATTTACAGGTGTAGCAGCAGCCTGCGGAGGCTTCCTGTACAATAATCCTGTTATGCTCACGGGTGGTATTCTGGTAGGATCTGCAGGCACCATTCTCACTATCCTGATGTGCAAAGCCATGAACCGCTCATTGAAAAATGTGTTAATAGGCGCATTTGGAGGTGCAAAACCAGGTAGTGCCAGTAAGGAGCAAGGCGCTTATAAAGAAATTGGATTGTCTGATACCGCTGTTGTCATGGGATATGCAAATAAGGTTATAATTGTACCAGGCTATGGTTTGGCGGTAGCGCAGGCACAACATGCCTGTCATGAACTGGAGACCTTGCTGGAAGCACGTGGCGTGGAGGTAAAGTATGCTATTCACCCGGTGGCGGGCCGTATGCCCGGGCATATGAACGTGCTGCTGGCAGAAGCAGATGTACCCTATGACAAATTACTCGAAATGGAGCAGGCCAACGGACAATTCACCACTACTGACGTAGTACTGATACTAGGGGCAAATGACGTGGTAAATCCCGCAGCTAAAAGTGACCCTTCCAGTCCGATATATGGCATGCCCATACTGGAAGTGGAAAATGCAAGAAGCGTGATAGTCAACAAACGGAGTATGAAGCCCGGTTATGCCGGCATTGAAAATGACCTTTTCTTCCAGCCCAAAACATCTATGTTGTTTGGAGATGCCAAACAAGTGCTGCAACAGCTTGTAGCAGAGATAGTCAACAGCCTGTAAAGGAGCCACTGACTACTATGCCCTGTTTTTTCAGTATTTTGCCGAAAAAATAACGGGTTGGATTTCTTACCAAAAAAATTTACGGACACACTATCAGGACTGCCAGGCATGGATTTGGCAGCCTTTTTGCGTATACATGAGGCAGGCGAAAAAATCACTTCTCTCAGGATAAATCCGAACAAATTACAGGATGACCAGGCAGTACAAAAGGTGCTGCAGACATTGACAGAAGTACCGGCCAGCCGGGTGCCATGGTCACAGTTTGGATACTATCTGCCAGCAAGACCTTCATTCACTTTTGATCCTTTCTTTCATGCAGGGGCCTACTATGTACAGGAAGCCTCCTCTATGTTTGTGGAACAGGTAATGCGGCATGTGTGTGATTTGAACTCGCCACTAAAGGTGCTGGACCTGTGCGCTGCACCCGGAGGAAAGTCTACGCTACTCCAGTCGCTGATCAGCACAGACAGCGTCCTGGTGTCTAACGAGGTGATAAAAAGCAGGGCAGCCCTGCTGGGGGATAATATCAGCAAATGGGGCGCTGCAAATGTTGTGGTGACTAACAATGATCCACGGGACTTCAGCAGACTTCCTTGTTTCTTTGATGTCATGGTCGTGGATGCACCTTGCTCAGGATCAGGACTTTTCAGACGAGAGCCGGATGCGGTAAATGAATGGTCTCCTGAGAATGTCATATTGTGTAGTCAGC
Organism: Chitinophaga rhizophila; assembly: GCF_019492185.1. Lineage (GTDB taxonomy): Bacteria > Bacteroidota > Bacteroidia > Chitinophagales > Chitinophagaceae > Chitinophaga > Chitinophaga rhizophila. The sequence continues at coordinate 754,394 of NZ_JAICCF010000002.1, read as the reverse complement.
GTCAGCAGCGCATACTTGCAGACGCATGGAGTACGTTGAAGGAAGATGGAATACTGATCTATGCAACATGTTCGTACTCACGGGAAGAAGATGAACAGATCATGGAATGGATACAGGAAAACTTTTCAGTGCAGAATATCGCTATACCTTTGAGTGAAGACTGGCATATTGTCAAAACAACAGTCGGACCACAACAGGCAGAAGGTTATCGCTTCTATCCTGATAAAGTAAAAGGCGAAGGCTTCTTCATTACCTGTTTCAGGAAAACTTCCGGTGATATATATTCCGCTAAGAAACAAAGGGACGTTGTCACACCTGTATCAAAGAAAGATCATGAGAAAGTTGCACAATGGTTGAAAAATACAGACAACCTTTTCCTGATGGATCATCAGGGGGATGTATTAATATTTCCGGAAAATATGGCGTCGGTTGTATCTTTACTACAACAGCACTTATATTTGCGGAAAGCTGGCCTTAAAGCAGGTCAGCTGGCGGCAAAAGAACTGATTCCCGATCATCAGCTGGCAATGAGCAATATGATCAGGGATACAGTACCGCAAGTGACGTTGACCCGCGAGCAGTCTTTACGTTATCTGAGAAAAGAAGACCCTGAGGTAACTACAGATGTAAAAGGCTGGGCTTTGATGATGTATGAAGGGATGTCGCTCGGATGGGCGAAGATCTTACCAAACCGTATCAACAATTACTATCCTAAAGAACTCCGTATTCTGAAAGAAGTGTAGTCAAAAAATTTTAATTTAGTTACCTGAAAGGTATAAACAGCGCAGTAATGGTAAAAACGTTCATGACAATTGCAGGACTTGTATTATGTGTTGCCGGTGGCGTACAGGCACAGGATAGGGTACAGGTACAAGGTACCACACCCGATCTGTATGTATTGCACACTGTTAAGAAAGGGGAGACCCTTTACAGTCTGGGCAGGTCTTACAGTTTGTCTCCGAAAGAAATAGCAAGCGGGAACAATATTTCGTTTGAACAGGGTTTGCAACTCGGACAGTCTATTAAGATTCCGTTGAGTAATACAAACTTCTCTCAGAAATCAGATGCTGGCGGAACGCCGGTTTATCATAGGGTAGAGGAGAAAGAAACGCTCTACCGCCTCAGCGTCAACCATAATAAAGTACCGCTGGATAATATCCGCCGCTGGAATAACATGTCGGGAGACGGTTTGCAGAAGGACAGCTATGTTATAGTAGGTTATCTGAAAGGTAGTGGAATCCCTGCGTCAGCACCGATAGCCAGTAATCCTTCACCGGCACCGGCTCCTGCTACACAGCCGCCAGTAACAACATCACCAGTAGCAACGCCAGCGCCATCTACACCAGCGCCGACTGCTCCGGTAGTAACAACACCTCCGGCTAATAATCCTGCTACTCCTGTTAACAAACCTGACCAGCAGGCCCCACCAGAACCAGTTAAAGCGCCTGAGACTAACACAGGCGGTCCAAAAGCGACACCAGCCGCAGGCGCTTCTTTTGAACAACTGTACAACCAGCAGACCACCAATGGCAAGAATGTAACAGCGGAAAAAGGTCCTGGCGGATGGTTTAAAAGCAACGCCAGCCCAGGTAAGTATTATGCACTCCACAATTCTGCGCCAAGAGGCACTATCATCAAAGTGACAAACCCACTGAATGGTAAGTTTATCTATGCAAAGGTGCTGGAATCTATTCCTCAGATCAAGCAGAATGAAGGCCTGATTATAAAACTGAGTGATTCTGCACTGGAAGCGCTGGGTACCAATGAGGCTAAGTTCTATTGCCAGCTGAATTACGAAGACTAAGAGTTGATAGTAGATATGCTAACAGCTGATATGCTTTAGACGCCTTATCCGTGTGAGTTCGGGAGTAGAGATGCTGATTCCCCGGGATTAGATTTAGCGCTAAGGTATCAGTTGGAAAAGATATAAGAGAGCGGGGTGCTTCATCTAATGAAGCACCCCGCTCTCTTATATACATTCATTGTTATATTGATAGCATCTCGGTTGGATTGCCGATGGCTCATTGCTGATAGCTATAACTTATTTCCCCTGAGAAATGCTTCCACGTCCATTCGCTTCTTACCTTCCATCTGCATTTCGGTCAGTGACAGGTATCCGTCGGTGGCTGCTATCTTAAGGTAGGTTTTGTTATCGCTGATAAACTCACCTGGCGCTACTGAAGGCGTGGCATGCTCTCTTGTAGCTTTAAAGATCTTGATGCTTTTCCCGTTCAGCAAGGTCCAGGCAGTAGGGTAGGGGCTAAGGCCACGTACCAGGTTATAAACGTTTTCGACCGGTTGATCCCATTTGATCTGGCAATCTTCTTTAAATATTTTAGGGGCGTGTTTGATATCTTCTGCCTTAATCTGTGCCTGTGGTGTTTCCCTGGCAGTACCCGCAGCCAGTGCAGCTACAGTTTTTAGTAACAAGGTGGCCCCGGTGACCATGAGGTCATCATGTAGTTCCCCGGCGGTTTCATCATCGCGGATGGCGACTGACTGATTGAACAGGATATCGCCGGTATCAATTTCATGCTGTAGTTTGAAGGTGGTAACTCCCGACTCTTTCTCCCCATTAATAATGGCCCAGTTGATAGGCGCAGCGCCTCGATAGTTTGGCAATAGAGAAGCATGTACGTTGATGGTTCCCAACGGTGGCATATTCCATACAACCTCTGGTAACATACGGAAAGCAACCACTACCTGGAGATCAGCTTTTAATGCGCTTAGTTCTTCCAGGAATACCGGGTTTTTCAGTTTCTCCGGTTGCAATACCGGAAGGTTTTTGGATAATGCATATTGTTTAACAGCGCTTTGCTGTAGTTGTAAACCTCTGCCGGCTGGTTTGTCAGGCGCTGTAATTACAGCGACAACATTATAGCCGTTTTGCACCAATATATCGAGTGAAGCCACTGCGAAGTCGGGGGTGCCCATGAATATGATTCGGAGGTTTTGCTGGTCCTTTAACTCACTCTGCATATAGTAAATATTTCTTCCTGATGGTTTTAAAATTGCTCAGGGCTGGTTCCCAGGTCTGGCGTATTTCTGCTTCACTGAGGCCCTGTTTTATCTGACGCTGCAAGGTAGTATTACCTGCCAGTTTATCGAAAAATGGGGTAAAGAAATTTTCTTTCTCCATATATAGATCGTAAGCCTGTAATAACCATTTCAGCTGCATCTTATTGTCCATTTCAGCCCTTATTGCGGCAGGGGTGCCTGTCAGATTATAACCGTAGCAGGTCTGATTTTTCAGCGGTGGTTCTTTAGCACCGGCAGTACTGCGTGGGGTGAAGCTATACAGCTCTTTTGGATAAGAAGGATGCCCAAACACCTGGAACGGCAGGTCTGTACCCCGGCCCAGGCTTAGTACAGTACCTTCAAAAAGGCATGTGGATGGATACAGGTATATAGCCGCCATATTAGGCAGATTAGGCGATGGCTTTACCGGTAACTCGTAATAAGTATGATGGTCGTATCCCTGGCAATGAATCACTGTGAGCTGGCACTGCACTTTGTTTTTCAGCCATCTCTCTCCATTGAGCATGTGCGCGTATTCTCCTACTGTCATACCATGGACCACGGGTATAGCCTGCATACCTACAAATGAACGTAAGCTGGCATCTTCAAGTACCGGACCGTCTACATAGTGCCCATTAGGATTAGGGCGATCTAGTACAATCAGCGGTTTATTATTTTCAGCAGCAGCTTCCATCAGTTCCTGCAGTGAGGATATGTAGGTGTAAAAACGTGTACCCACATCCTGGATATCGAAGACGAGTATATCCACATCTTTCAGGTCAGCGGCATCTGCCTTGCGATGCTTACCATATAGTGATACGATAGACAGACCGGTACTTGCATCTTTGCTATTACCTATCTTTTCGCCAGCATCGGCATTGCCCCTGAAGCCATGTTCAGGACTGAATATTTTCTGAATACGGACCTGCAATTGCAGCAAAGAATCCACCAGATGTGTAGTGCCGATAGTGGCAGTCTGATTAACCAGTAATGCAACCCTTTTATTCTTCAGCAAGGGTAGGTATTCGTTGGTTCGTTCCGCGCCAGTAATCACTTGCGCAGGGCTTTTAGCAAAGAATGCGAGGCACAATAAAAGCGTAATAGCGACCTTATACATAGCGTAAAAATAGTTCAATTAAGGGAAGATATAAGGATTGGTAGTTTAAGAGAATAATGCTAAATTGAATATCTATACAGTTTTCTTACCTTGCGGTATTAAATCATAACACTTTTAATTTTATTCTTATGCAAGCAGTTAAACACGGAGACACGGTGCGTGTGCATTATCATGGCCGCCTGACCAACGGAACAACATTTGATTCCTCTGAGGGCAGGGACCCATTGGAGTTTACGGTTGGCACCGGTCAGGTTATTAAAGGCTTTGACAATGGTGTTGTGGATATGAAAGTTGGCGACAAAAGAACGTTGAATATTCCTGTTGATGAAGCATACGGTCCAAAAAACGATGAGCTGATCATGGAGTTCCCTAAAGAGAACATCCCGTCAGATCTGAACCCACAGGTAGGTATGGACCTGCAGATGAGCAACCCACAAGGCCAGGTATTCCCTGTTAAAGTGGCTGCTATCGGCGATTCCTCTATCACCCTGGATGCTAACCACCCGCTGGCTGGTGAAGACCTGGTTTTTGAAATTGAACTCGTAGAGATCAAGTAGTTTGTCAGGTCAAGGGAAGTTAAACTCTTTAAGTAAGAACGCTGATTATCCGGAAGGGTAATCAGCGTTCTGCGTTTAAGACATGTTATACTATTGCATTAGTCATGCATTAATACAATTTTCGTCGGCCGTTTCTGGTCATCAATTGCTACAAATGTAAATGTGCCGGAGATAGCTTTTTCCCGGTGTGTATTGTACATCTGTTCAACGAAGATATCCACTTCCACTTTCAGACTGGTTGTACCTACATGTACAACCGTGCCCACCAGTTCTATGATAGTACCATGCGGGATTGCCATTTTAAAATCAATCTTGTCACTTGATACTGTTACCATGCGCATGCGGCTGAAACGGGTTGCCGTAATAAAGGCAGCTTCATCCATAAGCTGCATAGCGGTGCCGCCAAATAATGTGTCGTAGTGGTTTACTGTGTTTGGAAATACCGCCTTAAATATTCTTGTAACGGATTCGGCTATCTGCTTTTCGTATGCCATATTGTTGATCTACTATTTTATCTTTTAGCCCGCAAGGAAAATATCTGTAGCAGGCGTTCTTTAAAGCGGGTCTGCCTGTAGTCTTTTTTCATGTCACTTAAACATCCGGCGCAAAGGCATCCGGAATAAGCTTCGCCTATAAAGGCGCGCTCCTCTTCAGTCAGCGTAACCTGCTGGCATTGGCAGCGAAGGATAGAACCAACACGGCACTCAAAGGTTGCTTTACAGCGTGGGCAGCTAATGGTTTCATGACAAGCCATGCTCAAAGTTACGAATCATTATCAGTAAACTGACCACAGTGTCGTAATGGGCTGTTTATGAGTTGCTTATCAGCTATTGACCGCTTCCTGCTGTATGTTGACCAGTTGCTCGCTCCTCATTTTCCGTGCGGCGGCTACCATATTACGGAGTGCCTGCTCAGTCTCAGGCCATTTACGGGTTTTTAGTCCGCAGTCAGGATTTACCCAGATATTACGTGCAGGAAGTAACTGTACGGCTTTCTCCAGCAGTGCGATCATCTCTGCTACTGTAGGCACTCGCGGTGAATGGATATCGTACACGCCCGGGCCTATCTCGTAAGGATAACGGAAAGTGGAGAATACTTCCAGTAATTCCATCTGTGAACGGGATGTTTCAATCGTGATTACATCTGCATCCATGGCTGCGATATTGCTGATAATATCATTGAATGCGGCATAACACATATGCGTATGTATCTGTGTCGCATCTTTTACGCCTGCTACCGACACCCGGAACGACTTTACTGCCCAGTCCAGGTAAGTTTGCCAGTCTGCTTTACGTAATGGAAGGCCTTCTCTTACCGCTGGCTCATCGACCTGTATAATACGGATACCTGCTTTTTCCAGGTCGGTTACTTCATCTCTGATAGCCAGTGCGATCTGTAACGCGGTTTCAGAACGAGGCTGATCATCACGTACAAACGACCACTGAAGAATGGTCACGGGACCAGTCAGCATGCCTTTCATGGGTTTATCCGTCAGCGATTGTGCATAACTGCTCCAGGCTACTGTCATTGGTGCGCTACGCTCTACATCTCCGTAGATTACAGGTGGTTTAACACATCTTGAACCATAACTTTGTACCCAGCCGTTTTTAGTAAAGACAAACCCTTCCAGCTGTTCACCAAAATACTCTACCATGTCATTGCGTTCAAACTCTCCATGTACCAATACGTCCAGGTGCAGGTCTTCCTGTATCTGTACGGATTCCTGAATGGCTTTACGGATGGCATTATCATACTCTTCCTTTGTAATAACACCTTTCTTTAGATCTGCGCGCAGTTTCCTGATATCTTCTGTCTGTGGAAAGGAACCAATAGTAGTTGTCGGGAATAGCGGTAGTTGTAATACGCTTTCCTGTACTTGCTGCCGGGTACTGAAGGGATGTTTACGCCTGGCATCTGCTTCTGTTAATGCCGCCAACCGTGCCTTTACTGCAGGTTTGTGTATGATAGCGGCCGTACGTTTTTCCTGCATGGCTGCCTGATTAGCGGCCAATGATGCAGTATCTCCGTTGATGATATCCCGCAGCGCAATTATTTCATTAACTTTCTGTCTGGCAAAGGCCATCCAGTTCTTAATCTGTGGAGAAAGCGTTTCTTCTGCTGTTTCCAGTTCAAGATCATAGGGTGTATGGAGGAGGGAGCAGGAGGTAGCTATAGATACGCGATCTTGTCCTATTTTGGCGGTAGCCTGTTTGATCAGGCTAAGAGAACGGTCGTAGTTGTTTTTCCAGATATTGCGGCCATCAACCACGCCTAAAGACAGCTGCAGATTTTCAGGCAATAATTCGAGTACTGTATTTAGCTGCTCAGGGGCTCTCACCAGGTCAATGTGTAATGCATCGACTGGTAGTTGCAATGCCAGTTGGGTGTTTTCCTGCAGGCTACCAAAATAGGTGGTAAGTAGCAATTTAAGTCCTGGTACTGCTTCCCTGAGGCGCGTATATGCCTGCCGGAACAGATCCTGTTGTTCGGGTGTCAGGTCAAGTACCAATGTAGGCTCATCCAGCTGTATCCAGGTAGCTCCTGCTGCCTGGAGCGACTGTAGTACCTGTATATAAACAGGCAACAGGCTATTAAGTAATGCAGGCAGTTGTAAGGTTTCGTCTTTTACTTTTCCGAGCAGCAGGAAGCTGACAGGGCCAATCAATACTGGTTTGGTGTGTATGCCGATGGTCAATGCTTCATTAAATTCTTCCAGGCATTTGTTATATAACAGCCTGAATTGCTGTGAAGCATCAAATTCTGGTACCAGGTAGTGGTAGTTAGTATCAAACCACTTTGTCATTTCCATAGCGGTAGCATCAAAACCATTCTTCTGGTAGCCTCGGGCCATAGCAAAATATAGTTCCGGACTGCTGGGTGTAACGAGTGACTCCTTCAATGCTTTGAAGCGGGAAGGAATAGCGCCAGTCATAATACACATATCCAGCATCTGATCGTAATAGGAGAAGTCATTAGACGGAATCAGGTCAATGCCTGCACTATGTAGTGTTTCCCAGTTCTGCCGCCGTAATAGCCTGGCTGTGAGCTGTAATTTCTCAAGCGAGATCTTTCCCGCCCAGTAGTCCTCGTTTGCCTTCTTCAATTCCCTGTTGCTACCAATACGCGGATAGCCAAGAATGTTGGTCTGCATACTTTCAAGTTTTAATAAGTGAGTAATAAGGTGACTTACAGGCATAGAATGATCTATCAGCGGCAAGTATCCTGGCTTGTAACAATGCCGGCCTTCCTTCTCACCGCTACGCTTGCGGGCGTATAACGGCAATGGACAAAACCAGCCGGCATTCCGGATATTACTTACAGTTGCGCGTCAGCCCATGATTCACACACGGTTCCTTTTTAATCCCTTCCTGATGGCAAGGGTTCCGCAGATAGTATCATGTAGCGGTAAGTTCCTTTTAGTAGGATATGTTTATTTCCTATGCAAACTTACTTATGTGGAACAAAATATCGTAAAATTATTTTTATTCAGTTATTTGTTCTGTTATTTCAGTTTTATAAGAACTGATAACTGTTTTTATGTGAAATCACGTATTAAACAGTGATTTTTTCTATCACCAGTAGAAATCAACACGCAGACACGCCCCTGATGCTGAAATTCCTTACGTTTGCAATATGTTTGATAATTATAAATACACGGTTACAGAGCGCTTTATACGCTACGTACAGATAGATACACAATCCGATCCTTTGAGCAAGAGTTTTCCATCCACAGAAAAGCAAAAGGACCTCGGTCGTTTACTGGTAAACGAATTACAGGGAATGGGCATTACTGACGCAGTGATGGACGAGCACGGATATGTCTTTGCTACCATTCCCGGCAACACTACCAAGCAGGTACCTGTTATCTGCTTCTGCTCTCATATGGACACTTCCAGCGATTGCAGCGGTAAAGATGTAAAGCCTATTATACACCGTCAGTATGATGGGGGCGATATTCAACTGCCCGAAGATGGAACTGTTATCAAAGCAGCTGCACATCCTTATCTTGTTTCCAAAAAAGGAGAGGATATCATCACGGCCAGCGGTACAACCCTGCTGGGTGCAGACGATAAAGCCGGCATAGCCGAGATCATGGACGCTGCCCACTTTCTGCTGGCACACCCGGAAATCAAACACGGGGATATCCGGATCCTTTTTACACCAGATGAAGAAGTAGGACGTGGTGTGGAAAAGCTGGATATGCAGAAACTGGGCGCGCAGTTTGGTTATACACTGGATGGCGGCGAACGCGGCTCTCTGGAAGAAGAAAGCTTCTCTGCTGATGGCGCAAAGATCACTATCGAAGGTGTAAGTGTGCATCCTGGTACTGCAAAAGATAAGCTGGTAAGCGCTGTAAAGATAGCCAGTGAGATCATTGACGCCCTGCCAAAAGACAGCTTATCCCCTGAAACGACTGAAGACCGCCAGGGTTTTATTCATCCGGTACGTATACACGGGATAGTAGAGCATGCAGAGATCGACTTCATCCTGCGCGACTTCGTAACGGCTAAACTGGAAGAACATGCCAGCTTCCTCCGTAATATCATGGATACTGTCATGTCGCGTTATCCACAGGCTACCGCTACGCTGACCGTTACACAGCAATACCGCAACATGAAGGAAGTACTCGATCTTTACCCCCAGGTAACTGCCAATGCAGAAGAAGCCATCCGTCGTGCAGGAGTAGAACCTTTACGCCTCATCATCCGGGGTGGAACTGACGGGTCCAGGCTCTCCTTTATGGGCTTACCCTGCCCTAATATCTTCACCGGCGAAATGGCGCTGCATAGCAAATATGAGTATGTGAGCATCCAGGACATGGAAAAAGCGGTACAAACTATCGTTCACCTGGCACAGGTATGGGAAGAACGTAGCTGATTACTTTATTGATTGACAATATTTTGTCAGAACATACGTTAAATGTTTACCATATTATTGGTATCTTCCTGACTTGTTGCACCTGAAATATATACTTTTGCAAGGTTAAATTTTTATTCATGCTCCTAGGACTCGTTACATTATTACAGGATTCTCTATTACAGCCAAAGGCTGATACTGTCGCTACCGCCGCAAGTGCAGTAACTGCAGATCAGTCAATCAAGTTACTCGACCTGCTCATGAAAGGTGGGGTGCTGATGATCCCTTTGGGCATCCTTTCCGTGATCGCAGTATTCGCCTTCGTGGAAAGATTTCTGACTATCTCCAAGGCTGGTAAGCTGGAAGATAACTTTATGCCAATGATCAGAGATCATATCTCCAATGGTAATGTCTCTGCTGCACGCTCTTTGTCTAAAAACACCAATAGTCCTATTGCACGAATGATCGATAAAGGTATCCAGCGTATTGGTAAACCTATCGAGAACATTGAGAAGTCCATGGAGAATGTAGGAAAGCTTGAAATCTACAAGATGGAAAAGAACCTGGTTATCCTCTCTATCATCGCGGGTATAGCTCCCATGTTCGGGTTCCTGGGTACCATCGCTGGTATGATCCAGACCTTCTTTAACATCTCCATCACCTCTGATATCACGCTCGGCGCTATCGCTGGTGGTATCTATGTAAAGATGATCACCTCTGCAACTGGTCTGATCATCGGTCTGGTAGCCTTCATCGGTTACAGCTTCCTGAATGCACAGATAGACAAGGTTATCAATAAAATGGAAGGCGCTTCCGCAGAATTTATTGACATTTTGCAGGAGCCTACCAAGTAAACCATTGATCATCTGTAATTGTAAATTATGAACTTACGCAGTAGAAGAAATAAGCGGCATCTTGAGCTGCACAACGGCGCACTGAATGATATCCTGTTCATTCTGTTGCTGTTCTTCCTGATCGTTTCTACCCTTGCTAATCCGAATGTTATCAAGCTGACATTGCCTAAAGCAAAGAGCAATACCAAGGCCAAACAAACGGTGGTAGTCAGCATTAACGATAAACGCGAGTTTTTCGTAGGTACCAATAAAGTGCCTTTCGAGAGCCTCAAACAAATGCTGATACCAGCTTTAGGACGGGAAACTGTAGATCCTACCATTGTCATCAATGCTGAGAAAACAGTGCCTGTAGAAGATGTGGTAAAGATCATGGAAGTAGCCCGTGAAATCGGCGCTAAAGTGGTGCTGGCTACAGCCAATCCGCAGAGTAAAGGTTAAAACAGCTGTTAAATGATAAAAGCGGTCCGGAAAAGAGTATAACTCCTGTTCCGGACCGCTTTCTTTATATACTATCTACGCGTTCAACTTATGTTCCTGCGCTACGTCTGGCGCTGGCTGTAGTACCGGCAAGGTAATACTGAAGGTGGCTCCCTCACCATATTCACTGGTAGCTGTTATTGTACCATGATGCCGCTGTACAATCTTTCTGCATAGTGACAGTCCAAGTCCTGTACCGTCATACTTATCTTTGGAATTGAGCCGTGTAAACGTCTCGAATATCTTCTCACTCTGTTCCTGGTCAAATCCTATTCCGTTGTCAGTAACAATAATATCATAGCTGGCTACATCATCCGGTAGTACCGGTACCGCCCGGATCACAATCTTTGGAGGGACGCCATCACGGGTGAACTTCAACGAATTATTCAACAGGTTATAAAATAACTGGTGTATCAGTATACGATCGCCTTCAATTACTGGTAACGGATCAACAGTAATGTCAGCCTGTTTCTGCTGTATTAATACTTCCAGGTCATTCCTGATCTCGGTAATAGTCGTGTTCAGGTCCACTTTCTCATTGATCTGCTGCGAGCCATTCTGAACAGAATAATTGAGCACGCCTTCTATCATAGTAGACATACGTTCTGCGGAAGAAAGGATCTTATGAAGATAAGTTTTGCCCTTGTCATTCAGCTGTTCCCCGGCCTCGTCCTGCAGGCGCGAGGTGAATATCTTGATCTTTCTGACTGGTTCTTTCAGATCATGGCTGGCTACGTGGGCAAATTGTTCCAGGGTATCGTTAGAGCTTTGCAGCGCAGCATTCACATTATTCAGTTCGTCTGTTCGTTCGCTGACTCTCGTCTCTAATTGGGCCATCAATGCTTTACGTTCTGCCACATCTTTATACCACTCTATAACGATGCCGGCAGTGCGCGCCATCAGTTCAACGGCCTGCCTGTCTTCTGCGGCGGGCATTTGTTCGGTAGGATAATACAGCGAGAATGTTGCCAGTGGTGTACGCTGTGAAGAAAGAATCGGCGTAGACCAGCAGGCACGCAGGCCGTGTGACAGCGCCAGGTCTTTATAATTAGCCCATAAAGGATTATTGGCAATATCTTCTACCAGGATCTCTTCGCCGGTAAAAGCCGCCGTTCCACAGGAGCCTGCGAGCGGACCTATCTCTCCGCCATCCACTGCATCATTGTAAGTCTGGGGCAAACTGGGAGATGCACCCAGCAGCAGGTGTTTACCATCCTTGGCCATCAACAGGATAGAGGCAAATAACTGACGTTCAGACTGTTCCTCCACTGTTCTTACAATCGTCTCCAATACCTCCCTGAGAGGGTAGCCATGTACAGCCTGCTCCAGCGCATACTTCTGGCCTTTCAGGATAATTTCATTCCTTTTCAGGGCACGTTCTGCCACCTTTTTAGCGGTAATATCATGGGTAACAGCCAGTTGTGAATAAGTACCATCACTGTTACGCAGGGGCACTGCATGCGTCTCCATATGACGCCGGCTGCCCCTCAGACCGATTATATCAAACTCCCAATTGATACTTTCCCCCTGGCATACCCTGTTATGGTTTTCAATCCAGGTGGCACGGTGGTCAGGAGCAATCAGGTCAAATACACAGGCACCTTCAACTGATTGTCCTTCAGTAGCTTCTACCATGCATAAGCCGGCTTTGTTCATAAACTGCACCAGGCCATCGGGACCGACTATCTTTATACACTCAGGTGTTGCTTCTATAACAGCCTTTAAACGGGCCTCATTGGTGTCCAAAAGTTGTTGTACTTCCATCATCCTCTGTTGATGCAAAATTGAACTTGCATTCTTGCCCAAATTTCGGATTATTTAGAAGATATTTCGCTTAATATTTGGGGTCTGCACTCAGCGTCAATGACAGCTCAGTTACCCTGCATTCAACCCGGGATCAGGAACAGGCAGGCCCATGAGATGGAATATGATACAGTAAAGGGCCAGACAGGGCTATATCCCGGTGATCGCTTTGCTCCACAACTTGTAGAGGACGCTTATGGTTGTGGAGGCACATTCAATGCCATCATAGGAGTGAAATAAAAAAACAAAGGGCGTCCCCTTTACGGAGACGCCCATACTTGCTATAATGAAATGGATGATTATCCTTTTTTCTCCAGCAGCTTAAAGAACTGATCCAGCTGTGGAAGAATTACGATACGTGTACGGCGGTTGGTCGCACGGCCTTCAGGTGTATCATTGCTGGCAATCGGCAGGTATTCACCTCTACCCGCAGCAGTGATATGTGCTGGCGGAATAGCGTAATCATTCTGTAATACTCTGGTTACAGCAGTTGCTCTTTTCACACTCAGATCCCAGTTGTCCAGCAATACGCCTTTCCTGTAAGGGTTGGTATCAGTATGACCTTCAACCATGAACTCAATATCCGGCTGATTCAGCAGCACTTTTGCCACTTTACCCAGTACTTCTTTTGCTTTAGGCGTTACTTCATAACTACCGCTTTCAAACAGCATTTTATCAGAGATATCAATATACACTACTCCTTTCTCCACTTTGATGTTGATATCCTTATCATCCAGGTTGCCGATAGCACCTTTCAGGTTCATTACCAGAGCCATATTCAGCGAGTCCTTACGTGCAATAGCTGATTGCAGATCCTGGATATAGGCGTCTTTCGCACCAATATTATCCAATGATTTCTTTATACTTTCCGCCTGTGAATTACTGATCACAGACAGGTCTTTCAACTGATTAAGTAAGGTGCTGTTGTTCTGTTTCAAGCCTTCAACTCTCTCTTCACTCTGGCTTCTGCTACGCTCAAATGCGGATGCAGTATCACGAAGGCTACGCTGACAATCTTCCAGTTTACTCTGCAGACTAGCATACTGTGATGATAACTCAGCATACTTCGCCTCAGAAGCTTTAAACTTCTTTGTGCTTACACAGGAAAATAAAAAAATGGGAAGGGTTAGCCCTAGTGATATGACTCTAAGTTTCATATAAATTGTGTTTGTTTTTAATGACTCGTTCTTCAGTTCTATTTACAGGGCTTAAATCCAACACCATGCCATTTTTTAAACACGTTTAATTAACAATCTATTTAAATTGTTAAAAGATCTCAACTGATGGGAAATTCACAATTCATCATAGTGTATTCTCATCACTGTAAAGCATTGCTTGTTTGTTATATTTTAGTATCCGTAGACATTACAATTATCCACGAACTCTAGGTCTCAAAATCTAAAATCGTATTCAGACATTATGAAGAATGTATTCTTTTTGCGTCTTGCGCTAGGCATGCTATTGGCTATGCCAGCAATGTTAAAGGCACAGGCACAACCAACCGCAAAACCACTCGCAACATTACAACAGCAGTTTGTTGATCTCCGCTTCGGTATGTTTATTCATTTTAACATCCCGACTTTTGCTGACCAGGACTGGCCAGATCCAGAGGCTCCTGCATCACTCTTTAATCCGAAGAAGCTGGATGCGGGTCAATGGGCTTCAACTGCCAAAGCAGCCAACATGAGTTATGGCTGTCTTACTACCAAACATCACAGTGGGTTCTGTATCTGGGATACTAAAACGACCGATTACAATGTGATGAACAGCCCTTACAAAAAAGACGTTGTAAAGGAATATGCTGATGCATTCCGCGCCAAAGGACTGAAAGTAATGCTGTATTACTCTATCCTGGATACACATCATAAACTGCGTCCGCGCGAGATCACCCGTCAGCATATCGAAATGGTAAAGGCGCAGCTTACAGAACTGCTGACCAACTATGGTGAGATCACCGCGTTGATCATCGATGGATGGGATGCACCGTGGTCCAGGATCTCTTATGATGAAATCCCGTTTGAGGAGGTTTACCGCCTCATTAAGACGCTGCAACCGAATTGCCTGGTGATGGATCTCAATGCGGCAAAATATCCGACAGAGGCCTTATTTTACACCGATATCAAGTCTTACGAGCAGGGAGCAGGTCAGCACATCTCCAAAGAAGCTAACAAACTGCCTGCATTGTCCTGCCTCCCGGTTAACACTGCCTGGTTCTGGAAGACGAATTTCCCGACCACTCCTGTCAAAGATCCGGCGAAACTGGTAGACGATATCCTGGTACCACTGAACAAGGCGTGGTGCAACTTCATTCTGAACGTAGCGCCTAACCGTGATGGACTCATTGATCCTAACGCGGTGAAAGCCCTGGAAGAAATAGGTAAACGCTGGAAGAATACCGGTGCTATGCCGGCTTTAACACCTGCGGAAGCGCCTATCATCTCCTCCAATATTGCCAAGTTTCAGCGCAGCAATTCCAGCTGGAGCAATGATATGAACATCATGGACTTTGCTAACGACGACCGTTTCGGCAGCAGCTGGCAGTCTAATCCGGTAGTGAAACAACCCTGGTATGAAATCTCTTTTGATAAAGATCAGCGCTTCAATATGATTACGATCGTTGAAGATGGCAGTAATATCAAAAAGTACCGCCTCGAATACAACGAGAATGGTGTATGGAAACCACTTACGAAAGCAGAAGGTGGTGGTCGTGTAAAGATCCATCGTTTTGACAGCGTATGGGGCGGTAAAGTGCGTATCCTGATCGATGAGTTCAGCAATGCGCCTGCTATCGCAGAATTTGGCGTATACAACGAAAGAAGATAGTATCCGATAGTCATGTGATAGTCGAAAGCTCCCGGTGTGTAATGCCCGGGGGCTTTTTTTGTATCCGGTCATCAACAGCGGCTGCAGACTGATTGCAGGTAGGGGCTTGTTAATATAATATCAACATGATAGCTTTTACCCCTCATTGCTTGTTCGTCGCTAATTCGTCGCTTGTTCGTCCCTTGTTCGTCGGAGATTCGTCCGGACCAGCTCCGGACTGCAAAATTGCTTGAAATATAGGCTGATGGCGGATATAGGTCTTCCGGCCTATTTTGGAAATGATACTATATTAACAGATGATGTGTGTAGTATTTCCTGATAAACTGACTTTGTTAATTACATGTCGTAAAACAATGGATATTATTAAGCACATGAAAGCCGTCCCATATTATAAATGGGACGGCCCTAGGTTTATACATAGTCTATATTCGGTCGTCATCCAGTAGCACACTGCCCAGACAGATCATTGCCACATCTTCCACCAGCCCTACGATAGGATCGGGTGTACCTGATATCTGTCCGAACTTCTTACGTGCATAATACGTTACATAGGCCCCTGCGCAGGCAGCAGCCGCACCTACCAATGCCCCCAGCCACATACTTCTTTTTCTGCGTTTGCTGACAACAGCGCCGGTGAACGCGCCGGAAATACTTCTGCCGATTAATCCGGCTGTTTCAATACGGTCGCCTATGCCTGGCAGCTTATCAACGTATGTCTCACCTGCCGCCATCATGGTCAGCACTTTGTTTTCAGGAAATAACAATGCCGGTGCGAGGGTAGCACGTGAACCGGCAATGGCACTAACTCCTGCTATAACAGCTATATCCGAGGAAGCCTTTTTCATCCTGTCTGGGTTTTAATGAGTGAACATTTTAACAAGCTTATAAAATCATACCAAATTCGTAGTTACCAACATATTACGGCAGCAAGACAGCACCGGATTATTTACCGGAAACCAGGAATAATGGACGTTTTGCTATTGAGATGATCCGCTTAATCGGCGCTCATAGCCCGTGCTTCGATAGGAGAGCTGTGTTTTTCTGCTGTAGGTGACGTATCAGCGGAATAGCGGAAACAGGCTACTGCAGTATGTCGTACTCATCCGCAGCAGCTATTGACCGGTGTGTAGATAGTCCTACATTCTGGCATCTATTTTGAAACATAGGGGAGGCACAATTTTCGCAAACGATTTAAGGCCTTTTATCCATTATTTGACCCAACGTACATTTTCCCTCATTTTTCTAATTCGATTCAGGCAACATATCGCTTGCCACTCCGATATACACTGGTTAATTCACTCAGGATCAGAATATACGCTGGTCTGTTACAGGTTCTCAATTCAGATGTCCGGGCCATGTCCATCCGTATTTCAGCGGATAGGCATGGCCTTCTTGTTATGGTGCAGAACAGGTAATTGTATGGTAGCAGACTGTAGGAAAAAATCCCCAAGTAATGAGAAAAATAATTAATATTATGAATTATTATCAGACTATCAGATGGCAAAATATCTGGATTTCCTGCAACAGTATCCGAAGCACCTGGGTGATCCTCAGGGAGTTAGTGAGGATGATATCAAAGAGATTGAACGTCAGTTCAATGTAAAGCTTCCATCAGCCTATATGGAGTTCATTGCTATTTTCGGAAAAAAAAGAGGCCGTATTCTACGTAATTATTCATGCGAGGTAGCCTATCTGGCGCAGAACAGGAAGGATGCATTGAAGGCATTGCGGGACGCCGGGAACAGTGCTTTTACTATTACAGATCAGCATTTTATTTTCGGGCAGTGGCAGGGCTTTTCTTCGTATTTTTTTGACTGTGCAGTGCCGGACGATGATCCGCCTGTATATGTACTTGACGCGGGAAAGGCAGATGTGTTCAAAACCTCTTTTTCTCAGCTTATCAGGGAGGAGTTGAATAAGGTATTGAAATTTGATGGCGTTATCAAGAAATAACTGCCTGTCACTCTAGTCTTGTGATATCCGATATAGTTGTCAGCCGGGGCATTGTACAGATAGCGAGGCAGTAGACTGCGGGCGGGGTGCCATGTCGCTGGATATTAAATGCAATAGCGTCTCCGGGCTTCAGATCTGAGGCTACGAGCGTGGCAATTGTGCTGTCAGTACCGGCGATATTGATCCTGTAAATTCTGCCGCCTTCGGGTGAGGAGCAGCAATTGTCTGCTTCAGTGACGATTCCTTTAAAGGTCCTGTTATTATCTTTGGAACAGGAATAAACAATCGATATCAGGGCACAAATAGTAATGCGTTTCATGTGGTAATTGCTGGGTGATTAACTAGGGGTGAATGCTTGAATGTCAGTTAAACGTATTGCAGGTGTAAAAGTTACATGTAACCCTCATCAGCTTGCATAGGAGAAAAGGAAAATTATCATGACCAGTATACTTACAGAGCAGCAGGCGATTGG
The DNA here is from genome assembly GCF_019492185.1 of Chitinophaga rhizophila. Lineage (GTDB taxonomy): Bacteria > Bacteroidota > Bacteroidia > Chitinophagales > Chitinophagaceae > Chitinophaga > Chitinophaga rhizophila. The sequence goes on along the minus strand of NZ_JAICCF010000002.1, from coordinate 736,463 downwards.
CTTACAGGAAGTGTTGCGCGAACAGGTGATACAGGAAGACAGGCTGCCTGCTGAAATAAAACTTATTGCCGGCGTTGACGTGGAATATGATAAAGACAGTGATCTGATTGCCGGCGCTTTTGTCTTACTCGATTATAATACGCTGGACGTGGTGGAGGTAGCCACGCATTGTATGGAGGTTACCTTCCCGTATATACCTGGTTTATTTTCATTCCGGGAGATGCCGGTATTGCTGGAAGCGTGGAGTAAACTGACGCAAAGGCCGGATGTGATCATCTGTGACGGGCAGGGAAGGGCGCATCCGCGCAGGTTCGGATTGGCCTGTCATATGGGGGTAGTGCTGGATGTACCGACGCTGGGATGTGGAAAAACACGCTTACTGGGAGAATATGTTTCACCCGGAATGGAGAGAGGAGCGGTAAGTCCGCTGCTGGCAGAAGACGATGGAGAGCATATAGGCAATGCCCTGAGAACGCAGAAAGGTATTAATCCGGTATTTGTTTCTGTCGGACATAAAGTTTCCCTGGAGACAGCTACTTCAATTGTGTTGAAGATGTGCCGGGAATTTCGCTTGCCTGAAACAACCCGCAAGGCAGATCATTATGGGAGGGAGGCTTTTTTAGCTTACAAGGAGAGCGGAGCAGGTAGCTAACCGCACAGCGATAGAATGGGCTGACCGAGAAAGCCTTTCAGCAATAGAAACGGAAAGGTAGCCCCTGATTTGTATATCACCGTGTCGCAGTTTTCACTTTACTAATATTTTCACGAGAAGGCCTATACTGTATCTGATTTATCAGGTAATGGAAGCTTTTTGTTGATCAACGCGTACGAGCAGGAGTACTGGCTGTTAAGAGCAGCGGGAGAGGTGGTGGATTGCGGGAAATATATTTATTGGGTAATGAACGTTGTGATAGCAGGCGATAGGGTTAGGGAAGCAATTAAATATGTGTGGGTAGCGGGGGGAACAAATGGAAAAGCCGTCCCGCTGGAAACGGAACGGCTTTAGTTTATCACGTTATAATGGCAGAAAACACACGTGCTGCGCATTAATGAGGTGGAATATAAATAAAGACAAACGGGAATTACGTGTTAAGAGGATATCAAGATAGTGACAAAATGCGAAAAAACTATTCTTTTAAGGTAATTTTTTACAGTTTTTTTTCAGGGGGTACTCACTTTGAGTCATAAATTGTATTTTGTTATACAAAACCACGTATATGAACAATACTAAACATCGTAGGGACTTCCTCAGGCAATTAGCTTTATATTCAATGGGAGCGGGCCTGTTACCATCAGTGCTGACTGCATGTAACAATGGCGCTTCGACTAAGGAAAGCAAAGACAGTACAAGTGCAGGAGAGACGCCTGCGGTACCTGCTGCCAAAGACTTGTTTTTCAAGATATCCCTGGCTGAATGGTCCTTTCATGAAGCATTGTTTTCCGGTAAGCTGAAGCACCTGGATTTTCCCGCCAAGGCGAAGAATGATTTTGGTATTGAAGCCGTGGAGTATGTGAATCAGTTCTTTAAGGATAAGGCAACAGATAAGGCTTATCTGGCGGATCTCAAGAAGCGTTGCAGTGATAATGGCGTACGTAGTGTATTGATTATGGTTGATGGAGAGGGTGACATGGGCGCTATGGGAGAAAAGGACAGGAATAAGGCAGTGGAGAACCATTACAAGTGGGTAGAAGCAGCGGCATCCCTGGGATGCCATGCAATACGCGTAAATGCAGCGGGCGAAGGTAAGCCAGAAAATGTGGCTAAGGCAGTAGCGGATTCTTTGCAGAAGCTGTCTTCTTTTGCTAATACACATAACATCAATGTTATTGTAGAGAATCATGGTGGTAGTTCATCTAACGGTAAATGGCTGGCAGATGTTATGAAACAGGTAAACATGCCTAATTGTGGCACGTTGCCTGATTTCGGTAATTTTTGCCTGAACCGTACGAAGCCGGTGGAGAATACGCCGAAGGGATGGGCAAATACCAAATGCCTGGAGGAATATGATCGGTATGAAGGGGTGACAGAGTTAATGCCTTTCGCGAAGGGAGTAAGTGCAAAAACGCATGATTTTGATGCAGATGGTAATTGTATTGAAACAGATTATCGTAAGATGCTGAAGATTGTAAAGGACGCTGGTTATAAAGGTCATATTGGTATTGAATATGAGGGCACGAAGTTGTCTGAAGATGACGGTGTGCGTAAAACACTGGAGTTGTTGAAAAGAGTAGGTGCAGAGCTGAGTTAATATCCGGCAAAGCATGTAATGAACGGAGGTATGCCTGGAGGGCGTGCCTCCGTTTTTTATTTCCCTTTTGTCATCCTATTCAGTGCGGAGGGCTTTTATTCAGTTTTGTTCATGTTAATGTGTGGTGTTGGAGGGGTGCTGATAAGTATTACTTTGCAGCTGTTATGGACTTAGAAACTTACCATTGTTCAGTTAATCCGGCCACAGGGCTTTTTGAGTTTTATAGCGAAGGGCCTAAAGGAAGAATCAAGAAAGTTGTTAACTACCAGGAGCTGCAAAGCGGTATTTCGGGTATGCCTGCATACAATCTCTGTTTTGGTGATTGGGATGAAGATACGGGGGATATTCGGGACAGGAGGGTCACCAATAACAGAGATATGGGCAAAATACTTGCAACGGTAGCCAGTACAGTTGTATCATTTACCGATGTGCGTGGGCCATGTATGATATACGGTGAAGGTAGTACCGCTTCCCGCACCCGTTTATACCAGATGTGTATCAATGCTAACTGGGAACAGGTGAGCAGGTTGTTTTTTGTCAGCGGGCAATTCCGGGATAAGTGGGAACCATTCCGGCAGGGTAGGAATTATGACGCATTGCTGGTGATGAAGCGGCTGGCACTTGCAGCAGCTTCCTGATTTTTTAATTATAATCATTTAAACGAAAGGATATGGAAATAACATCACTGAAAAAACACAGGAACAACACAATCCCTAAATTAAAATACACGATTGACTACAACATGAGGGATTATTCTGACACGCCGTTTTTCAAACAGAAGTTAGCGAGGGCGAAAGCGTCCATTGCGAAAGCAGGGCTGCCGGACATGCGGGAAATGTATAAGGCTGCATTATCTGTAACCGGGCAATAAGCAGCCTGGCAATCTTCCTATTATGATTCCTGATCAGTAGACAGACTACTGATCAGGAATACCAGAACAAAGTACCTGACCGGTTAGATCAGCGATGAAGTGTTGAAATTGTTACAATATCTAAAACTTGATCATCACTTTATTCTTTTTCATCTTATAGCTGAAATTCGCTTTCTGTTTCAGTTCGTCCAGTACTTTTGACAGTGAAGCACCATTGAACTCGCCTTGTATCTCGCCGGCAGCTGACGCATTGCCATCCACATATATCTCAGTGCTAAACCATTCTTCCAGTTTCCTGACTGCATTCATAAAAGGCTCGCCGTTAAGAACCAGCTTATCCTGTAACCAGGCCTCCATCTCAGCTGCATGGTAAGTTTCCTTTTCCATCAGGTCAATTTCCTTATTGGCCAGTACCATATTGCCCCGGGCTAATACCTCGGGCTGGTTATCGGTATTGGAATGGTAGGATTTTGTTACAGTCACTTCCCCGTTCAGGACATAGCCGGTAGCGCCCTGTTGAGCTTCAAAGCAGCGGATCTTGAAAGAGGAGGGTACTTTAGCTGTCATGATCAGGATATTGGTCTTGACAGTCAAAGGGAATGCCGTAGAGTCGAAATAAGCCTCCCCGTCAAGCAATAAGGTACGGCTACGGGAATAGTCTGCCGGTACCAGCAATCGGGTATTACTATTCAGAATCACCGGGGCTCCGTCCGGTAGCGTAATTGTCTTCCGTTCACCTAATACCCCCTCGAAGGTAGTATACGTTTGCCCTTGCTCCTGGAAGGTGCTCAGGACAGGTTTATTACCCAACTGCTGACAGGAAGGTAAAAGCGTAAGGGAACAACAAAGCGATAGCAGGACGAAAATGCCCGCCCCTGCGCGGATTGTAGGTTGCTGCTGAATCAAAGGCACTGAGAATACTGATTTTGATGAAGATATAAAATTAAAGAAAAAAATATAGGAAGGAAGTTTTGTTGAGTTTAATTAAGATTACTTTATCAGATGATTTGTTTAAAAAAGTAAGATGTTCTTTAGATGTTATCAAAACGATTGTAAACGGATTGTTATACTTGTCAGATCATTTTTGCGATGACCGGTCAGCATACTAACTTTGCGGCCCATGGAAAAGCAGCTATCATTATCATTCGAGAATACCACCATAGCTTTTGAATCAAAGACAGACAAAGCATTAAAAAAAGCTGACTTCCTGTTTACAAACATAGGTAAGCCCTGGCTGGTGAAATTAGGCGCGGCGGTAACTCCGCTGGCCCTGAAGATGGGATTACCTATTAAAGGGTTGATCCGCAGTACTATCTTCAGTCAGTTCTGTGGAGGAGAAAGCCTCCAGGAAGCTGCTGAGACAGCCAGTCAACTGGGTAAATTTCACGTTGGGGTAGCGCTCGACTACGGAGTTGAAGCCATGGAAGGAGAGGAAAACTACGACCATGCTGTACCGGAGTTTGTACGTGCTATTGAGTATGCGGCTGGTAATCCGAATATTCCATTCATTGCTATCAAAGTGACCGGATTTGCTCGTTTCGGTCTGCTGGAGAAGATACACAGCAAAGAAGCCCTTACACCAGATGAAACTGCTGAATACGGCCGGGTACGTGCCCGTATCCATACCATCGCTGCTACTGCTGCCAAACATAGGATCGGTCTGCTGATAGACGCCGAGGAATCCTGGATCCAGCAACCTGTAGATGATCTGACAGACGAACTGATGGCGCAATTCAACAAAGAGAATGTTATTATATTTAACACCTTCCAGATGTACCGTCACGACAGACTGGCCTTCCTGAAACGCTCTTTTGAAAAGGCGCAGCAACAGGGCTATCTGTTAGGCGCTAAACTGGTAAGAGGTGCATATATGGAGAAAGAACGCAGACGTGCAGCTGAAATGGGTTATCCTTCTCCTATTCAACCTGATAAAGCTTCTACAGACAGAGACTATGATGCGGCTGTGACATTCTGCATGGAACGTCTCGATAAACTGGCTGTATTTGTGGGTACCCATAATGAGCAAAGCAGTATGCTGGCTGCCAGGCTTCTACATCAGCAGCAATTGCCACATAATCACCCGCATGTAAGCTTCTCACAGCTGCTTGGTATGAGTGATAATATCACCTTTAACCTGGCACATGCTGGTTATCATGTATCTAAATACCTGCCTTACGGCCCGGTGAAAGATGTAATGCCCTACCTGCTGCGCCGTGCACAGGAAAATACCTCTATCTCCGGACAGATGGGTCGTGAACTGGGATTAATCCGCAAGGAAAGAAAACGCCGAGGTATTTAGTTTTTTTAAGACGTTGTAACTTTCCAATACTAGTTGCGTTTCATAATAGTGTAACAACTGTTGTGAAACGCTTTTTTATTTGTGCCTTTGCTATACTGCAAGGTGTAATGTAACCATTGACTTATACCATCCACCTTAAAAGACATAAACCCAAATGTTATGAAAGTTCCTGTACTGTTGATGGCTGTGTCCATCGTAATCTTAATTGCAGCATGCAAAAAGGATCATTATACCCCGATACCTTCTTCCGCAGCTTACCTGTTTGGCGACTGGCAATTGATTGCCGTATACAGCTCTACAGGCGCTATGGGCTCCTGGTCTCCCGCTAGTAGTAATGAAAAAGCGTCCTTCAGTTCAAGTGGCAGATTTTCAGCTACAGACATGCATTTCAATGCCTACCGGATTGACTCTGTTTCCTCTGGGGTGGCCGGAGCTATGAAGGCGCTGCTCGTGCTTTACAAAACTGGTAAGGCGGAAGATGAAGCCCGCTATGATATCAGAAGAACTGCCAATGATACGCTTGAGCTATGGTATCAAAGCTGTTACGAGGGATGTGGCATCAAATACGTGCGCCGGAGATAATAAGGAGACTTATTGAAGGTTTTACTAATACACGATAGGTTGTAATGTTGCTGCCATATCAATAAGGCTGCCGCATAACTTGCTGGGTAAAATTTCGTTACTTTGCTCCATGGAACAATACCTTCAACTACTCCAACATATTATAGATCAAGGCAGTGTAAAGACTGACCGTACTGGCACCGGTACGACCAGCTGCTTTGGCGCTCAGCTCCGGTTTAATTTGCAGGAAGGCTTTCCGCTGATCACTACCAAAAAGGTTCACCTGAAGTCTATTATTTATGAACTGCTATGGTTCCTGAATGGCGATACTAATATCAAATATCTGAAAGATCATGGTGTAAGTATCTGGGATGAATGGGCAGATGAGAACGGAGATCTGGGACCAGTTTATGGTAAACAATGGCGTAGCTGGGAAACAAAAGACGGTAAAGTGATCGACCAGATCACGGAAGCGGTGAATACGATTAAGAACAACCCTGATTCACGCCGCATCATTGTGAATGCATGGAATGTAGGCGACCTGCCGCATATGGCATTAAGCCCATGTCACTGCCTCTTCCAGTTCTACGTAGCTGATGGTCGCCTGAGCTGCCAGTTATATCAACGTAGTGCAGACGTATTCCTGGGGGTGCCATTCAACATTGCCTCTTATGCCATATTAACGATGATGATGGCGCAGGTTTGTGATCTTGAACCAGGAGACTTTGTGCACACTTTCGGTGACGTACATCTCTACAGCAACCATATAGAGCAAGCTAAACTACAGCTGAGCCGTCAACCGTTTGAGTTACCGACACTGAAGATCAATCCGGCAGTAAAAGATATATTCGGCTTCAAATTTGAGGACTTTGAAGTGCTGAACTATCAGCATCACCCTCATATCAAGGCACCAGTTGCTATATAAGGGACCAGACATATCATATTATTCTGACTTATTAAATTATACTGCTTGACACTATCTATTATCGTTGCGGCCTCTGAAAATAATATCATCGGTATTAATAATCACTTGCCCTGGCATTTACCGGTTGACATGAAGTACTTTAAGGACACGACTATGGGAAAGCCTATCGTAATGGGCAGAAAGTCCTTCGAGGAACTAGGAAGAGTTTTACCAGGCAGACCTAATATCATGATTACCCGTAAGCCGGAATATGCCGCTGAAGGGTTACATATTGTACCCTCGCTGGAAGCAGGTATTGAAAAGGCAAAAACCTTTGGCACCGAAGAGATCTTTATTACCGGCGGTGGTGAGATATTTAAAATGGCCTTGCCGATAATTGACAGACTGTACCTGACACGTGTACATGCCGTTGTTGAAGGAGATACTTATTTCCCTGAATTTGATCCGCGTGGCTGGAAACTGGTGAAGAACGAGCGGCACGAAAAGGATGAAAAACATGCACATGCCCTGACGTTCCAGGTATGGGAAAGAGAGAAGTAAGGTAGCGCTGAGCGGTTTTTTCTCCAGTGTAATTGGCAGTACTAACTGCTTCCAGTGGTTTGGATATGTGATTGTTTTACACAATATTCTTATAATCAATTTTTTAATAGGCCTTGGGTGTTAGCATCCAGGGCTTATTTTTTTAATACTATTGACCTATATTTATGTAACTCAATATTCACCCAATTCCTATTCTATGAAGAGAACTTTACTATTGTTTGTATTACTATCCCTGTGCCGTTACGTAGTTGCCCAAAGCGTATCACAGGAGCTTCCTAAGCAATCATCAAATGCAGTCGTGCCGCCAGCGATGTGGACATTGCAGACCAGTTACCGAAATACCCGTCCCTGTGGCGATAGTGTAGTGCTGACCGCAAAAACCAATGCGACAAAGGGTGCTTACGTTATTACCTGGACTCCTGGTGGAAACGGTGACTCTATCCTTGTTACCCAGCGTAACAGGTTATACCTTGCGTCGTTAAAGGACAGGTCCGGCCGGGTATACAAAACGGATTCATTATGGTTACCTGTTAATGAACAGTTCACGGCCCGCCTTGAATTACATCAGGCACCTCACAGACGTCATGATACCCTGTACGCATATCCGTTATCATTTAATCTGAAATACACGTATCATTGGTATAAGGATAACAGATTTATCAATAGCGGATATTATCCTGTAATGAACGGTCTCACCAAAGGCGTGTACCATGTAGTAGTAACAGACGTTGCGACAGGTTGTAGCAGCCGCTCTGACACCCTACGTGTGGATAGTACATTAGGACAGCCTATTGATACAACCTGGAAGGTAAATATCAATGAAGTGAGCAGCAGCTTGTGCGGAGATACCGTATTGCTGTCTACAAATGTATTTGCAACAGACAACAACTATCATCTGGACTGGAATACAGGGGAGTCAGCAAGATCTATCTATGTACAGACTCCGGGCTTATATACAGTGGCACTGAAAGACAGTTATGGCAATACCCGTGCTGTAGATTCTATTATCGTAACATTGCCTCCGCGATTCATTGCATCACTGGCTGTACACCGTGCGCCTGTACCTGGTAATGATACGATCGTTGCTTATCCACATACGCCGACGTTTACAGGGTATTTCTATAAATGGTATCATAACGGGGCGGAAGTGCTTACAGGTAATACGCCTCATTTGTATCAGGCGGTACAGGGAACGTATATGGTGTATATACAAAGTGATGCAGGTTGTGAAAGCTGGTCAGACTCAATTACCTACTATCCTTCAGATACATTGAATGTAACTGCACGCAGAACACCTGTGCTGCCCGCTGCTAACGGTAATATTTCACTGAATGATGTTAAGGTAAAGGCTTATCCGAATCCGGCATCAGAGCTGGTATATATCCAGTTTGACAGGCCGTTATCGCAGAAGGTGACGATCAATGTATATAGTGCAAATGGCCGTCTTGTTCAAACGCGTACTACCAATCAACAACAGCAACAGCTGGATCTTTCCGCTCAGCCCAAGGGGTTCTATCTGATAGAACTAAAAACTAACGGCGCTAAAAAGACGATTTCCATATTACTGCAATAAAGCTTATTCAACGTAATAGGGCCTGACTGTTATATACAGTCAGGCCCTATTACGTTATAAATTGAGGCGGTTATATACGGTTATTTCATTCGACCTGCATTGATCACTTATTCCATTTTTGTGGAACGTGTTGCGCTTACTGATCCATCTATAGTATTTATCTGCACTGCTCATCCATCTGCCGGTCTATTTGCAGTCTTTTCTTCCGGTTGGTCCAAGCTGCATACCAGTAGTAAGTAGAAGGTACTTATTATCTGAATATCACTGTGCCTAATCCCTGCGTCAGCTCATTCTCTAATACTTTCAGGTGTTTATGCATTTCAATGCATTTGATCTGGTCTTCAAACACGGTGCACTTCTCCAGTTCCTGCTGATTTTCCATGATCATTTTCCTGATTTTTCTTAGAATAAGGTAGTTGGTGGTAGAGATGGTATCTTTCAGATAAGCGCCATCGCCATATACAGTATCAATTTCAAATTTATCCTTCCAGGCGGTGCTAAGCTCAGCTTCTTTATCCTCCATAATACCCACTACCAGTGTTGCAATGTCCTGGTCATTATGATAGAGGAACCACTTCTTATCTGGCAGGTTATCCTGGTCGTACATCAGCTTGTATTCCCGCAATACTCTTTTCACCAGTTCATTATCTGCCAGGGATTCAAAGTCGTAGGGCAGGTGGAAGATGTAGTCGGCTACGGTACTCTGGTCTTCTTCATTAAAAGGTTTATCACCAAAGCGCAGCAGTATCTTGACTAGTTCGCGTTCCTGCTTTTCGTCAGGATTGAAGAAATTCACTGCCGGCTCTCCACCATTTTCCATGGCTTCCAGTGCGGCAATAGCTTCGGGAGACAGATCGTCGTCTCCTGCAGGTGCGGCTGCGTTGTTATTATTGTCGCGGGCGAACTGTTGTTCCTTTTTCTGGAATCTTTCGCGGATGAATTTATTAACAAGATTTATAAGGCCCCCTTCATCAATCTTCAGCAGTTGACTGCACTGGCGGATGTAATCCTGTTGCCGGGTGAAGTCTTCTGTTTTATCAATCTTTGATATGGTTTCGGCAATCTCATTAACAAGCTGTGATTTGCGGCTGGTATCACTACCAGCATCCTGCATAGATATCTGCAGCTTGAAGAGTATGAAATCCTGCTTATTAGCCGCTATAAACTCCCGAAAGGCATCAGCGCCTATCTTTTGTACGTAGCTGTCTGGGTCTTCCTTATCGGGGATTAAAACCAGCTTTACGTTCAGACCTTCCTCAATCGCCATGTCCAATCCTCTCAGTGCTGCCTTTACACCGGCATTGTCACCGTCAAAGAGGATAGTCAGGTTATTCGTATATTTTTTAATCAGCCTGAGCTGGTGTTGCGTCAGCGAGGTGCCACTAGAGGCTACTACGTTTTCAATTCCCGCCTGATGGAGGGAGATAACGTCTGTATAACCTTCTACCAGCAGACATTCATTTAGCTTGTCAATTGCATGCCGGGCAAAGTAAGTACCGTACAGCACCCGGTTTTTAACGTAAATCTCGTTTTCAGGAGAGTTGACATACTTAGGTGCGCGATCATTCTTGACAAGTATACGTGCGCCAAACCCCAGTACTTTCCCGCTCTGGTTATGGATAGGGAAGATGACCCGGCCCCGGTAGTTATCACCAGGCTGTTCATTCCTGATAGTAACAAGACCAGTTTTTTGCAGGTAGTCCAGGTTATAGCCCTTGGCTAACGCTGTTTTTGTGAAGGCATCCCAGGTATTGAGGCTGTACCCCAGCTGGAATTTACGAATGGTTTCCTGGGTGAAACCACGCTCTTCAAAGTAGCTGAGACCGACATTCTGGCCTTCTTCCGTATTAAATAACGTATTGGAAAAGTATTCGCGGGCAAAGTTGTTGATGATATAAAGGCTGTCCGCCATCAGCTGTTGCTGCCTGATCTCCGGACTTACCTCTGTCTCCTCAACAGGTACGTCGTACTTCTGTGCCAGCCACCGAAGGGCTTCGACATAGGAATACTTTTCATGTTCCATCAGGAACTTAATGGCGTTGCCACTCTGGCCACATCCGAAACACTTGAATATCTCCTTGCTGGGAGTAACAGTGAAGGAAGGCGTCTTTTCATTATGGAAAGGACAGAGGCCAAGGTAATTGGCGCCCCGCTTTTTCAATTTCACGAAATTGCCCACTATCTCCACGATGTCAATCCGGCTGAGTATCTGCTGTATGGTATTTTGTGAAATCAATGGCGCTAAAAATTCAGACTGCGAATTTAACTAAAAAACACCGCTTGACCGGCCACACAGTTTGTAATGAGAATCAGTTCCTTATCTGAGGAAGCAGATGGAGGTATGCCTAGCCATATCTCCGGAAATATGCCCAACAAAAGTAACATATGGTAAAAAAGTACCTTAATTCGATAATTTACCATTTATTTTCGACAGGCACTTATCCTAATTTCGGTCAACACGTTTCCGAAGACTAAAAACAGCTATATAAAGAACGAGGGGATAGACGAGTGTTAACGCATTTTGCCAATAACGACCAACGGCTGGCTGCACGCCTGCGAACAAGTGATCATAACGCTTTTGAAGAATTATACGCTGCCTATCATCAGCTGTTATACAGCACAGCCTATAAGTACCTGAAAAGCGATTCGGTTGCTGAAGACGCCGTACATGAAGCCTTTGTAAAGGTCTGGGTACACCGGGAAGAACTTGACCCTGTACAAGGCGTTCGCAATTATCTCTTCAGATGCCTGAAGTTTCATGTGCTTAACCTCATCCGCGACCAGAAACGCAGTCTCTCCAAACAATATGAACTAGTATACAATACATCCGCTGAACACAGAGACGCGGAGGCGACTGTGATCCTTAATGATTACAAAAAAGTCGTAGAGCGTGCTGTGAATAACCTTTCTGCACAAAAGAAAAGAATATTCAGGCTGCGCTCTTACGAGGGACTCACCAACGAAGAAGTAGCCGAGAAACTAGGCTTGTCCATTAACACTGTTAAATTCCAATATGCACAGGCTAGTAAGACCCTCCGTCATGCACTCAAGATTATGATGAGCACCTTCTTCACACTGGCCATTTTCCTGCAGGTAATTCTTTTTTAAACTTTTTTTTCTATTGGTATAATACTTTCCCTTTTCCCAGGTGTAGTATATACAGAACGTCACATATCAGTTGTTGATTTTATAACTGTCATCCACATTATGGAGTTTTTAGACCCAAGTCTGCTACATAAATATGAGCATAACCAATGTACTCCTGAAGAATACGAAAGAGTACTCGAATGGTTTTCCACACCCGAAGGACGGGAATACCTGGATGCTGCTATCATGCGGGAACTGGAAAGTGAAGAACCAGCATCACTTATGCCATCATCACAAGCGGCAGACCTTTACCAGCGTATACTGGATACCACTGGTCAGGAACAGTTACAACATCGCCGGAACCGCCGGTTTACAGGTCTCAAAGTGGCTGCGATGATATCGGGAGCTATCCTGCTCGCTTATGGCGGATGGATGTTTACCGGTCGTCAGCGCAGCACAATTTTCCACACAGCCTATGGAGAAGTACGCACTGTCGTATTGCCCGATCAGTCGGTGGTAACACTGAATGGCAACAGTACCCTGCGCTATGCGGGTACCTGGGATGGCGACAGTCAGCGCGAAGTCTGGGTAGAAGGAGAGGCATTTTTTTCCATCAAACCTTCAGCTGTTCCCCGTTCTTTCCTGGTGCATACTGCCAGTGATATGAATGTGGAAGTGCTGGGTACCAGCTTTAACCTGGTTGATCGTCATGGCCGCATGCAAGTAGTGCTTAACAGCGGAAAGGTACGACTGCATAGCAGTAAGACACCAGAAGAAACGGTCATTATGCAACCCGGAGATCTTGTTGAATACAAGGAACAGGTACGCATCAAGGTGAAGAAACATGCTAATCCGCAGCAATACTCTTCCTGGAAAACTAACAATCTCCAGTTTGAGAATGTCAGCTTCGCTGAATTGGCACAATTGTTAGAAGACACCTACGGCGTAAAGGTAGAAATCAAAGATACCTCCCTGTTACATCAGGAATTTACAGGTACTATACCGGGCCAGCAGATTGACATGTTGCTGAGCGGGCTTTCACAATTATTTCACCTGAAAGTGAACCATGTCGGAAACAGTGTAATTATTGAGAAACAAAACTAAATAGTAAAACAATGCAGTTAACGCTGCCAGCTGGTGTACAACAGCAAGCAGTGGCCAACGCAGGGGTAAATCATCAAACTTAACATCTCATGAACAAGTTCATTAGTGCCTTTATGGCGGCTGTGGGCATGGCATGCTATTGCCATATGCCGGCAGAAGGGCAGGACCTGGCATCGCTGGGACAACCCGTACGCCCTTTGGAAAAAATTCAGACGAAGTCATTGAAAAATGTGCTGGATGGGCTTGAAGTAAAATATAATGTACACTTCATGTACAAAAGCAATCTCGCAAAATTGCAGTTGTCACATATTGAAAGCGCTAAAGGAACTTCGCTGGAAGAAGAACTGAAAAGTATTACCACTCCAAATAAATTACGGTATAAGAAGATGGGAGACGGCTTCTATATCGTCTTCTCCCAGGATGATGAACCGGCAGATGCTGCTGCTCCTGCGGCTCAAATACCGGCTCCGTCATCGTCAGCCAGCAGCATAACTGTTGCTGCTCCTGTTGCTATCCCTGTTAAAGGGACTGTAACTGATGATAAAGGTCAGCCTATCCCTGGTGTAACCGTCCTGGTAAAAGGGACTACAAACGGTACTTCTACCGGCCCCGATGGCTCCTGGTCTTTACAAGTGCCTGACGAAAATGCCACGCTGGAGTTTTCCTTCATTGGCTATTCCAAACAGGAGGTAAAAGTAGGTAGCCGTACCTCTTTTTCTATTAAACTGATGCCTGACGTTACTGCTATGAATGAAGTAGTGGTGGTAGCCTATGGTACACAGAAAAAAGTAAACGTTACCGGCGCTATTGCTGCTGTTGACGGCGCAGATCTTAACTGGAAACCTGTGGGGCAGGTGTCTGCTGCATTACAGGGTGTTGCCTCTGGTGTAACTGTAACTACTACCAGTGGTCAGCCGGGTGTTGACCAGGGTACGGTTCGCATCCGTGGTATCGGTACGATGAACAGCACTGATCCGCTAGTACTTGTAGACGGTGTACAGATGAATATGAACGATATTGATGCAAATGATATCGCATCCATGTCTGTGCTGAAAGATGCTGCTTCTTCCGCTATCTATGGGGTAAGAGCTGCCAATGGTGTAATACTCATCACGACTAAAAGAGGCGCTTCGGGTAAAGCCAAAGTATCCTATTCCAACTACTTCGCCTGGCAGCGCCCTGCAAGGCTGGCAAAATATGTAGGTGCCAAGGACTTTATGAACCTTGCTAACCTGACTGCTACCAACTCCGGCGGTACTGCTTCTTATTCTGATGCCCAGATTGCTGCATATGACGATCCAAACCGTAATAACTTCACACATCCGGATAATTACTGGCTGGACGATATCCTTACAGGTAGCGGTTTCCAGCAGGAGCATAGCCTCGGTGTAAGCGGTGGTACAGAAGATGTGAAATATCGCTTCTCTGCCAATTACTTCGATCAGGCTGGTCTGATCTCTAATATGGATTTCAATCGTCTTACTGTTCGTCTGAATACAGATATCAATGTGACAAAGAAACTCACCTTTAGTGCAGATATCGCTGCGCGCTTGGGCAACAGACAAGAGCCACAGGGCGCTTCAGGGTCGGCCTGGTATCAGTTCGGACAAGGCGCTATCATCAACCCACTATATCCTATCAGGTATGCGGATGGTACCTGGCCCGTGATCAGAGGTGGACAGAACCCTATCCGCTTACAGGAAGAAGGTGGTCTGTACCAATATAAAAGCAACCTGTTTACCGGTAACTTCAAAGCAACTTACAATCTTGCCAAAGGCTTGAAACTGACAGGTCTTACATCCGTTAACTACCGCTCTGATTACAACAGCGTACGTGAGAAAACACTGACCTATTTCAAAGATCCTGGTACTAACGAAGACCCATTGTTACTCGGACAAAACTCTGTAAAGAAACTGTACCAGGGTTACTGGTTCAGGAACTACCAGGGATTAGCAGAGTACTCCAATAACTTCGGCAGGCATAACTTTACTATACTTGGTGGCGCTTCCCGCCTCACTGAAACTACAGATGACCTGAGCGGTTACAGGGTGAACCTGCCAGGTAACCTGGGACAGATTGATGCAGGCGAGCAGAATGGACAGATCGCAGAAGGTAATGCTGTCGCTTATTCCCTGGTATCGTTCTTCGGCAGATTGAACTACTCATTTGATGATAAATACCTCTTTGAAGCCAACCTGCGTCGCGATGGTTCCTCCCGCTTCTCTGAAGGACAGAAATGGGGCCTGTTTCCATCATTCTCCGCCGGATGGCGTATATCAGGAGAAGAGTTTATGAAGAGCGTTTCCGTAATCAATAACCTGAAACTGCGTGGCTCCTGGGGTAAACTGGGTAATGACGTTATCCTGAACAGAGACAGGCAGACGACTAACTACCCTTATCAGTCACAATACTACTATAACAGTTATCCATTCGGCGGCGTACTGCGTCCTGCTGCTGGTATCACTATCTACCCCAATTCCGGCCTGACCTGGGAAACTACTGTCATGACAGATATTGGTATTGATGGTACGCTGTTCAAGAACCTGGACTTCACATTCGACTACTACGTTAAAAACACAAACGATATCCTTCTGTTCCTGCCAATTTCTCCTTCTGTAGGCCTTGATCCGTCTGCACAGAATGCAGGTAAGGTAAGGAATAAGGGATGGGAGTTTGCAGTGAACTACCGTGGTAAGATCGGAGAACTGAATTATAACATAGGCGGTAATCTCTCTGATGTACACAATACGGTTATCGATATCAAAAATACCGATGCAATCACCAGAGATAATAACTACATCTATACAGGTCTGGTAACCGGTAAACCCATTGGTAGCTTCTATGGATATGAAGTAGAAGGCATCTTCCAGGACGCTGCGCAGGTAGCTGCTCATCCTACACAACCATTCCCTACTACAGGGCCTGGCGACCTGATATACAAAGATCAGAACAATGATAAGGAAGTAAAAGAAGGCGCTGTTGACAAAGGCGGCGACATGGTATATCTCGGTAGCCCGATCCCAAGATTTACGTATGGTATCAACCTGGGAGCAGATTTCAAAAACTTTGACTTCACTGCTTTCTTCCAGGGAGTTGCTAAAGTAGATATTCACACGCTGCCCATAGAAAGAGCGCCTACCAATACTGACGGTAACTTCAGAGAACAACACCTGAACAGCTGGACGCCTGACAATACCAGTGCAGACTTCCCAAGGCTGGTGAGCACTTTACAGAACTACCAGTCTTCTTCCTACTGGGTGAAAAGCGGCGCATATCTGCGTCTTAAAAGCTTACAGCTGGGATATACATTGCCATCAGGTATCATGAAGCGCGCTGGTTTCGACAGATGCCGCCTCTATGTGAGTGGACAGAACCTGCTGACGTTCTCTCCGCTGGCAAACGATATAGACCCGGAATCTCCTAATGACAGCAGGTATTACCCGCAGGTGAAGACCTTCACTTTCGGATTAAATGTGCAATTCTAAACAACGTAGTCATGAAGAAATTATCAATAATAATAGCACTGGCAGGTCTGGCGACTGTGACAGCCTGTAAGAAAGCACTGGACGAACAGCCGCAGGATGCAGTAAGCCGCGAAACCTTCTGGCAGACTGAAGCCGATGCAATCAACGCTGTAAATAACTGTTACCGCCGCTTAGGGGATGTAGATAACCGCATGTTCCTGACCTGTGTAACTGATGATAGTTATGCATGGAGTAACTGGCCCAGTGACGCTATCTATGTAGGCAATGGTAGTGCCTCTATCAGCACCGGCATGTTCGATAACTTCTGGAGCAATTTCTATAAGATGATCGCTTCCTGTAATGATGTGCTGGAAAACATTGACAGAGACAAAGCATTATCCGAAGAACTGCTGAACAGGCTAAAAGGGGAAGCCCGTTTTATCAGGGCCTACGCTTATCAGCAGCTGATAGGGCTGTATGGAGATGTAGTACTGAGAACTACTATTCCCCCTACCAGCGAATTTAATGTGAAGCGTACATCCCGTGCAGAAGTAGCTGAGTTTATTGTAAAAGAACTTGATGAGATCAGCGCCTCTCTTCCTGTATCCTATGATGCGGCAGATGAAGGCCGCGCTACCCGCGGTGCAGCCCTGGCACTCAAGTCCCGCGTGTTGCTGTATGAAGGTAAATATCCTGAAGCAGCTGAAGCTGCACAGGCGGCCATGAGCCTGGGCTCGTACATCATTGACCCCAGCTATCTGAGCTTGTTTGACGGAACTAACAAAAACAGTAAGGAAATTATCTTGTCTGCCCGTTATGTGAAGAACACTTTGCCTAATGCCATGGCTACCTGGGTAGGCGGTCCGTCTTTGGGTGGATGGTCAGAGATCACGCCGTTGCAGTCGCTGGTAGATGCCTATGAATGTACGGATGGAAAGACAATCGGAGCGTCTGCATTATATGATCCTGCTCGCCCTTTTGAAAACCGTGATCCTCGTCTGAAGCTCACAATAGTAGTGCCGGGCGTACAGGTAAACGGGGTAACAATCGATGTGACCAATCTGAACGGTCTGGATGCATTGGGGAAAGGCAATGCTTCGTTTACCGGATACTACTACAAGAAATACGTTCCCCGCGATATCCAGGGTAACTGGGACAACAACTCTTACAATGACGTAGTCCTGATGCGATACGCAGAAGTGCTGCTAAACTATGCAGAGGCAAAAATAGAAAGTAATCAGATTGACCAGACGGTATACGATGCTATCAACCAGGTAAGACAACGTACCGGTGTGGATATGCCGGCACTGACACCTGCTAATACCAGCGGACAGGAAGCATTACGTGTGGCCGTGAGAAGAGAGAGAAGGGTAGAGTTTCCAATGGAAGACAACCGCCTGTTTGATATCCGCCGGTGGAAGATAGCAGAGCAGGTAATGGCAGGCCCTGCATATGGTATCCTGAATAACTTTGATGCCAACCGTAAAGACGACTACGGAAAAAATATACTGGTGGAACAACGTAGTTTCCAGCCTGGCCGTGATTATCTCTGGCCGGTGCCACAGCGCGAAGTATCACTTAACTCCGGCGTATTGCCTAATAATCCGGGTTGGTAAACCATATTTCCGTTGCCTGATCAGGAACGGTTATGTTCAGAGAATGTCGGCCGTCTCAGTTTCCTGAGGCGGCTTTTTTCATAAAAAACACCTTAACGTTTTTTTAACCCTATACATGTAACTTTCGGTTATATTTGCGCGCTTAACGGTAAAATACCTATACATGGCCCGCCTATTACTGACCTATGTACTGTTAATCACCTGTTTTATATTGGGAGGATGTGTTGATGATAGATGGCAAAGAGGTGAATTTGACGCTTATGTACCAATTTATGATAATGATCCCGCTTTAAAATCTGTCAGCTATCTGCCTCCAAGAAAGACGCAACACGGAGGGAAATTGTACACGTATGGAACTTACCTGCTACAGGAGGAAACTGATTCCGGCCTCCATATTATCTCTTACCAGGACCCGGCGCACCCCGTAAAAACCGGTTTTCTGCGTATCCCGGGCTTCCATAAGGCAGCTATAGAAAATGGTTATCTCTATGCAGATAACTTTGATGATCTGGTGGTCATCCCACTCAATGATCTGCCGGCGCTGACACGCGTAGGCAGGGTGCCACGTACGTGGACGTCGCGCGACTTTCCCCCTTACAGGCATGTCTACTTTGAATGTGTGGATCCGTCTAAAGGCGTTGTTGTCGGATGGCGGAAGACCAAAGTCAACAACCCCAAATGCCGGGTGATGAGCAGTTATTATTTCGACTATGGTGAAGAGCGTCCGCGTTTCAGTGCGGGTATAGTAGTCCGGAACAATTATCTATATCTGGCAGACAATAGTACGCTTGTATCTTATGCTATCACACAGCCACTTGCACCCGTATTAAAACAACGACTGGAAACAAGCTGGATCATTGACAGTATTTATGCATTGAACGGACAGCTGGCTGTCTCAGACGTAAAATATCATGGTACCAACCTGTATAATATTAATGATGCAGGAGACATTATCATTCATACAGACCTGGACCTTTCTTCCTGCCAGCTGCTGCTTGCGAAAGGCCAGTATCTGTACACTGTGCCGAACCCTGCACGCAACTCCTGCTATCCTGCTCCGCTGCATGGGATGACAGTATATGAGATGGATGCAAATTCGGCAGCTACTGAAAGGTTTAATCTGCCTTTTGATACTACCTATACCATGGCATTAACCGGCAATCATCTGTATGCTGGCACGCTGAAAGGCATCAGTATACTGGATGTCTCTGCACCGCCGGCTGTTACCCGCTTTGCTGATAAAGCAGCTGATGCCTATACAGACATCATGATTACAGGTAAATACCTGTATTGCCGAAGTAAGACTGCTATTGACTGTTATGACATCTCTGTTCCTGCTGCTATTCAGTTCATCTCAAAACTTGCCTACTAATGAAACAACTATACGCTGTAATCTTCTGTTTATGCCTTACAGCTGCTGCCTTTTCCCAGGGCAGGTCTGCCGGCAACAGCCGTCGTGCGAAAGTGGCTATACCAGCAGTATCTTTCAGTCATAAAGGAGTAGATGAATCTCTACTTACAGGATGGAGTCTGAGTACAAACCTGCTATCCCTCTACGCTGCCGACGGAGGCATATCCCTGGCAGCAGAATACCGCTTCAATAAAAGCTGGAGCGTCGTTGTGGAAGGATGCGGTATATTCATAGATTCAAAGAATTTCTATGACCTGAGAGGCAGATTTACCCCTAAAGCACAAGGCTTTTATGTACGCCCTGAAATCAGGTATTATCTGCCTGGTAAATATAGAAGATACCGTTGGTTCTTCGGACAGGAGATTGCTTATAAACAGGTAGCTTTCCTTGAGGAACGCATTGAAAGAATCGGCGGTAGTAATCCTGATGAAGGCATATATGATTATGAAAAACTGTCTGTTTATGATAAGACAAAACGCATCTACAGTACATCCGGTAAATTCGGGATGCAGACGTTCTTCGATAAGCAGCACCATTTTCTTTTCGAGTTCCATGCCGGACTAGGTGTAAGGTACAAGACTTACAGCTATAAAGCTGAACCTCCTGCAAGCAGTTACCTGGAAGACAGGAACTACAATTTCGACAGCCGGGAAGATCGCAGATATCTCTGGGATATCAGTATTCCAATGGCAGTCAAATTCGGTTACAGATTCTGATATTCCCCACCTCCATAAATCAGCAAGATGAAGCATTTACTACTTACGTTTTATGCCCTGATATTTTCCGGCGTACTCCTAGCGCAGGATGCACCGCCGGCTGCTCAGAAGAAAGGGCCAGCCCGCACAGGTATTATCTTACATACTACCCTGAGCACATTGACAGAAACAGATGCCGGCCCATCACTGGGAATAGAATACCGGTTATTGAGAAGCCTGGCATTTAGTGTGGATGCTACCGCGTTGTTGTACTCCCTGCCTGATGTGTATGATGATTACTATACCCGGAGCGGCTACCGGATCAGGCCGGAAATTAAGTTTTTCCCTGCCTGGGGATTGAAGGAAAGCCGTGCTTTCTATGTCAGTTTAATGGGTACATACAAACGTGTCGGATCAGATGAGGTAGACTATGATGATGAAGCCTACCCACATCCAGTTAGAAGAATAAAGCAGGTGCGTGCGCTTTCTGCGAATATGGGTATCCAGCGTTACCTGGGTCCGCAGCGCCGTTTTATGCTTGAACTGTATGCAGGTCTGGGTTTACGGCACCGTCGTACCACACCGCTTCCTTACTATGCTGAACTGGATGAAAAAGGTCTCTTTGAAGGACCGCACCTTACAATAGATGAAGACGGATATAATCCACAGGTCGCATTCGGGTTTAAGCTGGGCTACCGTTTCTGAAATTCGTTATATTTGGTGAAAACCAAACAATCTTAACAGTTCCGCCCCCGGGCGCAACGTAAATTTCTACGGATGAAAGAAGTATTTATAGTTTCAGCAGTGCGTACCCCCATAGGATCTTTCAATGGCGCATTGGCTTCCTTTTCTGCGACACAACTCGGTTCTATCGTAATGAAAGCTGCATTGGAAAAAGCTGGCGTACCGGCAGATGCGGTGAATGAAGTATATATGGGTAATGTGATCAGTGCTAACCTGGGACAGGCACCTGCTAACCAGGCCAGTATTCATGCCGGCATTCCCACTAATGTGCCCTGTACGACTGTTAATAAGGTCTGTGCCTCTGGTATGAAAGCTATTATGTTAGGTGCGCAGAGTATCCTTTCCGGTGATAATGATGTGGTAGTTGCCGGCGGTATGGAAAGTATGAGCAACGTGCCCTACTACCTGGATAAAGCCCGAGGTGGTTACCGGTTAGGTAATGGTGCTATTACAGACGGTATTATCCGTGATGGTCTCTGGGATCCTTATAAGGATTTCCATATGGGCAACGCGGCAGAACTTTGCGTTACCGAATATAAACTAACCCGTGAAGAGCAGGACGCCTATGCCATACAGAGCTATAAGCGGGCAGCGGAAGCTACAGAAAGCGGTTATTTCAAAGATGAGATCATTCCGGTTGAAGTGCCTGGAAAACAGGTAGTTACAGTAACGGAAGATGAGGATTATAAAAAGGTGAATTTCGATAAAATACCTACACTCAAGCCTACTTTCCAGAAGGATGGTACAATTACAGCTGCAAATGCATCTAATCTGAATGACGGTGCGGCAGCAGTGTTGCTGGTAAGCGGAGAGAAACTGAAGGAACTCGGATTGAAGCCATTGGCGAAGATCATCAGTTTTGCAGATGCCTCTCAGGCCCCTGAGTGGTTTACTACGACACCGGTAAAAGCGGTGAATAAAGCACTTGAAAAAGCAAAGCTGACGGTTGCAGATATGTCATTTGTAGAGATCAATGAGGCCTTCTCCTGTGTAGCACTGGCAAATGAGCGTGACCTGGGCCTCTCTGCAGATAAGGTAAATGTATGGGGCGGCGCGGTGTCAATGGGGCATCCTATTGGCTGCAGCGGGGCGCGTATTGTAGTGACGCTCAGTTCCATACTGCGGAAGAACGGTGCACGTTATGGCGTTGCAGGCATCTGTAATGGCGGCGGCGGCGCAAGTGCTATAGTGATTGAAAACGTGGCAGGTAATTAAGCATCAGTAAGTAAAGATCAGACATCAACAGGGCAGAGAAGTATCGCATGACTTACTTTGCTGCTGATAAAACAGAAAGGGCGTTCCGGTAGCGGAACGCCCTTTCTGTTTTATCAGTATCGGCAGGGTAATGTTGGTCACTGGCCGGCCTTTGTTATCGGTTAGTGTTTTATACCATCCCGTCACCATAAGGGCACCAAAAGGGCACTTCAATATCCCCGGGATATTGAGGTGCCCTTAATATGATGAATTTGTGCAGCTTAGGTATGAATACCAGAACGGGTATTATACCATCACTGACCAACGGTTATAGATGGCGGGTGATAATTCACTAAATTGCTTGCTTAGTTTCTTAATGCGATCGTCGTATCTACCGTCATGGTATTACCAGGTTCGTTTACCAGGCTCACCAGCAGTCGTACGCTATCTTCCGCAGTTTTTTCAGTTTTCATCGCCGTCAGTTGTCCTTCCGGTGTGATTACATCTCCTGAAATCTTTTCAAACAACCAGTATTTATCTTCTACAAGGCTGTAACGGGGGGAGCGGTAGATGATATCGACGGATTTAGTCTGGATAGCGTAGTCGTCATCGATGGGATAACGTTTCAGTTCTCCGTCGGACAGTAATCCGAGACCGGCAATCACGGTAAGGGTACGCAGGGGAGGGAGGAGCAGGCCAAAGAGCAGTACGAAGGGAAATCCGTAGAAAGCACAGAGGTATACCCATTTACCGGATACTTCCTGCGGTGTGAGGCCATACAGCAGTATACCAGACCCGGCATATAACGTCAGAAATATTCTTTCGGTGTGAGCGCCTTTAAATCCGTAACCACTTACCAGCAGTAAGATGCAGAGGATGGAAAAGACGCACATGGCCAGGTGGAAATACCAGAGTAACCCGGTAATCAGTGGTGCTTTGACCTTTTTAATCTTACAGGATATGGCGGCCAGAAAGCAGATAGAAAGGACAGTAACTGTAAACATAGGATAGGATATTAACTTGTAACAGGCAGTAAGACTGCTAATATATATAATATTCGATATATAGTATTTAAAATCTGCCGGACTTCCCTCTGAAGTTTTCCTTTGCTTTTTTCGCCAACAAACAATAATTTTGCCCCTGCCTCAGTATAAATGAGGTATTAAACTTTCAAACTTTAAGAGTAACAGCATGCGTCAGATAGCTTTCAGACAAGCCTTACGAGAAGCCATGCAGGAAGAAATGCGTCGTGATGACCGCGTTTTCCTGATGGGAGAGGAAGTAGCAGAATACAACGGAGCCTACAAAGTTAGCCAGGGAATGCTGGATGAGTTTGGCCCGAAGAGAGTAATAGACACGCCAATCGCCGAGCTGGGTTTCACTGCTATCGCTGTTGGAGCTGCTCAGAATGGTCTCCGTCCAATCGTTGAATTTATGACCTGGAACTTTGCCGTACTGGCACTGGATCAGATCCTGAACACAGCATCTAAAATGCTGGCAATGAGTGGTGGACAGGTAGGTTGCCCTATCGTTTTCCGCGGACCTAACGGTTCTGCAGGTCAGCTGGGTGCACAGCACTCTACGGCCTTCGAAAGCTACTATGCTAACATTCCTGGTTTAAAAGTTATATCCGTATCTAACCCATATGATGCAAAAGGTCTGTTGAAAGCGGCTATCCGTGATAACGATCCGGTTGTATTCATGGAGAGTGAGGTAGGTTATGGCGATATGGGTGAAGTACCTGAAGAGGATTACATCATTGAAATTGGCAAGGCTGATATCAAACGCGCTGGTAAAGACGTAACCATCGTATCTTTCAACAAAATGATGAAAGTTGCCCTGGGTGCTGCTGAAGAGCTGGCGAAAGAAGGTATCGAAGCGGAAGTAATTGACCTGCGTACGATTCGTCCACTGGACTGGTTCACCATCCTGGAATCAGTGAAGAAAACTAACCGCCTGGTAATTGTTGAAGAGCAGTGGCCATTTGCGAGCGTTTCTTCCGAGATCTCTTACCGTATTCAGAAGGAAGGCTTTGACTACCTGGATGCTCCGATCCGTCGTATCACTGCTGCTGATGCACCAATGCACTATGCTCCGAACCTGGTGAAAGGTTACCTGCCAGACGTAGAGCGTACTGTGAAACTGGTGAAAGAAGTGATGTACATGAAGAAGTAACAGCTACTTTGTTATAAAAGAAAGAGGCCGTATCGTTGATGCGGCCTCTTTTTATTGTAATGCCTGCCTTCTAAGGCCGGCTATGAGTATCTTGGTTATCAGCCAAAAAGATCGGAAGACAGATACCTGTCACCCCTGTCACAAATAATACATACCAGTATACCGCGTTCAAGCTCCCGGGAGATTCTTTCAGCCGCAGATACAGCGCCTCCGCTGCTCATTCCGCAGAATATACCTTCGTCTTTTGCCAGTCTGCGGGTCATAGCCTTGGCCTCTTCTTCAGAAATATCCATAATACGGTCTATCCTGGATTTGTCGAATATCTTGGGCAAATAAGCCTCCGGCCACTTGCGGATACCGGGTATTTTGCTGCCATCAGTAGGTTGGCAACCGACAATCTGCACCTGGTTATTCTGTTCTTTCAGGTATTTTGAGACCCCCATAATAGTACCCGTAGTACCCATGGCACTGACAAAGTGGGTGACTTCCTGGTTGGTGTCGCGCCATATCTCCGGGCCTGTTGTTTTGTAGTGCATACCGTAGTTGTCTGGGTTGCCGAACTGGTTCAGCATATGATAACCGCCTTTCGCTACCTGGGCGTTGGCATAGTCAATAGATCCTTCCATGGAATCCTCTTTAGGCGTCAGGATCACCTTGGCCCCAAATGCTTCCATTGTCAGTACCCGCTCGCGGGTAGCATCTTCAGGCATTACCAGTTCTATTTCCACACCAAACAGACTTGCGATCATGGCCAGGGCAATACCCGTGTTACCACTGGTCGCTTCAATCAGTTTAATACCCGGTTTGATTTCTCCTCTGTCCAGTGCGCCTTTGATCATACCATAGGCTGCTCTGTCTTTCACACTGCCTCCCGGATTGTTCCCTTCCAGTTTTGCGTAAATGGTGACATCAGGATTAGTGCTGACGCTTTTAAGCGCCACCATGGGCGTGTTACCCACAAGATCTAATATTGAATGCATTTAATAACTGTTTTCAACAACATTAACACTGCCGTCAGCCCTGTAATATATGCGGCTGAAAGGAGCAGTGCTTTTAATCAGCCATACATTACCGCCGATAATACTATGGTGTCCTACCACAGTATCGCCACCGAGTATGGTAGCGCCGGCGTAAATGATGACATTGTCTTCTATAGTAGGGTGACGTTTGCTGCGGGCCATGTCTTTTTCCACACTTAATGCGCCGAGCGTCACACCCTGGTATATTTTTACGTTGGAGCCGATAACGGTTGTTTCACCGATGACGATCCCGGTACCGTGGTCGATGCAGAAATAGGGGGCTATTACTGCCGACGGATGGATGTCGATACCCGTACAACTATGCGCCAGTTCGGTGATCATGCGTGGCAGCAGGGGAATCTTCATGAGTTGCAGGGCATGCGCCACGCGATAGAAGGCGATGGCATAGAAGCCGGGATATGCCCTGATTACCTCGTACATACAGGTAGCTGCAGGGTCGCCCTTGTAGATGGCTTCTGCATCTTTTCCCAGCGCATCATAGATGGCAGGAGCCTGCTCCATAAACTGCGTGCTTAATACTTCTGCTGTAGCAGGCAATTGCTGTTGCATAGGCAACAATAACTGTTGCAACTCCAGCTGCAGCATATGCGCGTATTCTTCGAGCAGCACAATATCCGCCATCACCTTTCCGGTATATTCAGGAAAAAGCCAGTTTATGAAGTTATTGGCAAAGTCGTTCACCGCACTCGTAGGAGGATAAGCAGTCGCTGCAGCAAGCTGGTGCCTCCGCCTCAGTTCTTCTAAAAGTTGTTGCATGTTCAAGAGAATTACAGGATTGAGGGAAAACGATCATTGAAATTACGTATTAAAGTCGAAAGTCCATAAGGCCTGTAGACAAATAAACCGGGTTTAACAGCATTTGTTATCTTGACCGGGATCAACTATTTTACCGTAATTTTGTTCGTTGTTCACTAAAATAATGATATGGCCAGCATTCTGATAATTGATGATGAAAGAAGCATACGTAAAACGCTATCTGAAATTCTGAGTTATGAAGGGTATAAGGTGGAAGAGGCAGCTGATGGTGCGGAAGGATTCAAGATGTTCAAAGATAAGCAGTACGATGCTGTGCTCTGCGATATAAAAATGCCCAAGATGGACGGGCTGGAATTTCTGGAAAAAGCCAGGGAAATCAATACGGACGTGCCTATTATAATGGTATCTGGTCATGGTAACATTGATACGGCAGTAGAAGCGGTCAAGAAAGGGGCATATGACTATATTTCCAAACCACCTGATTTAAACCGGCTGCTGATCACACTGCGGAATGCGATGGATAAGAGTAATCTGGTTACAGAGACCAAGACCCTTCGCCGTAAAGTGAACAAGACACAGGAAATGATCGGGACGTCTGCGCCGATTGTAAAAATAAAGGAGACGATTGAGAAGGTAGCCCCTACCGATGCACGTGTGCTGGTAACCGGCGAAAACGGTGTAGGTAAGGAGCTGGTAGCCCGCTGGATACATGAGCGCAGTAACCGTGCAACAGGCCCGATAGTAGAGGTGAACTGTGCGGCTATTCCGAGTGAACTGATTGAAAGCGAGTTGTTTGGGCATGAGAAAGGATCGTTCACCTCTGCCGTAAAGCAGCGCATCGGTAAGTTCGAGCAGGCGAATGGCGGTACGCTGTTCCTTGACGAAATCGGGGATATGAGCCTTAGCGCCCAGGCCAAAGTATTGAGAGCCTTGCAGGAAGGGAAGATCACCCGCGTAGGTGGTGATAAAGAGATCAGTGTGGATGTACGTGTTGTGGCGGCTACTAATAAAGACCTGCTAAAGGAAGTGGAAGACAAGAATTTCCGTCTTGACCTCTATCATCGCCTCAGCGTCATCCTGATCCATGTACCATCCCTGAATGACCGCCGTGACGATATACCGGCATTGGTAGATCATTTCCTGGAAAGTGCCTGTCAGGAGTACGGAATGGCCAAAAAGCAGATAGACAAGGAAGCAATGAAGGCGTTGCAGCAGCATAACTGGTCGGGTAACATCCGTGAACTGGGTAATGTGGTGGCTCGTCTGGTCATCCTTTCCGGTAAGACTATTACCGCAGATGATGTCTTTGACTATGTATTGCCTTCCAGGGAAAAAAAGAAGATGAACGCATAAGATAAAAGAAGGCTGTTCCATAGGGAATGGCCTTCTTTTCTAATAATCCGCTGGGAATACATTTCCCGCAATTTCACCCGTCATATTCAGCAAGGGACCATGGAAAAACACCTATACCTGCTCAGCGGAATGGGAGCAGACAGAAGAATATTTAAAAACCTCACTTTTCCAGCTGGTTACACCGTCCACTACCTGGACTGGCTTACCCCGGAAGCCGGAGAGACCTTCCCTGCATATGCAGCCCGTATGGCCGCAGGCATAGCGCATGAACATGTTACACTCATAGGCGTATCTTTTGGAGGTATGCTGGCAGTAGAGATAGCCAGGCAAAGGCCGGTACAGAAGGTCATCCTGATCAGTAGTATTAAAAACACCCTGGAGAGGCCGCCTTACCTGGGTTGGGTGAAGAAAACAGGCTTGCTGGTATTGCTCCGTTTACCGGATGCCATCATATTTACCCGCAGAAAAGGAATCGTTAAGATCTTCCTGAATGCAGAAACAGATGAGGAGCTGCAGCTGCTGTCAGATTACATGCGTAAGACATCTTACGGATATCTGCGTTGGGGAATACGTACGATTGTGCACTGGGCTAATGATTTTGTGCCGGCATCCATTGTACATATCCATGGGGGCAAGGATCGTGCTTTTCCAATGAAATTTGTCAAAGCTGATTATACCATTGCTGATGGAGGGCATTTTATGGTCTATAACCGTGCAGCGCAGATCAGTGATATCCTTGCCAAAGAGTTATCATGAGCCGGTACGGCAAATGCTGCACTACCTGGTATGAGTGCCTGGGGAAGTAAGGACAACTGCCGGAAAACGGTCTGTTTCAATGTCCTTACATGTAAAAAAGTTTATTAAATCAACCTAATCCTATTATTTTAGCAAAACATTTGGTTAGTATTAATTAGCTTGCAGGACACTGTATCTTATATTTGATCTTTAAAAAAATCTTAAACGAATCTTAATGAACCCGGCTTTTTGGAGAAGAAATAACGAGGGTCAGCCAAAGAAGAAGAAATCTGCCGTAAGAGAGTGGTTTGATGCCGCAATATTCGCCATCATCGCAGCTACCTTAATACGCACTTTTATTTTTGAGGCGTACACAATCCCAACCCCATCTATGGAAAAGACCTTGCTGGTAAACGACTTTCTGTTTGTTAGCAAGATCAGCTACGGTCCACGTATTCCTATGACGCCGCTGGCTGTACCATTTACCCACCACACATTACCATTTACAAAATATAGTAAGGCCTATTCTGAAGCAGTACAGTGGAAATACAGACGTCTGCCAGGTTTTTCAGATGTAGAGCGTTACGATGTTGTTGTATTTAACTTCCCCGAAGGTGATACGGTAGCCCTGGAACAGCAGGAACAGAGTTATTATCAGCTGGTAAGATTTTACGGCCGTGACAATGTATGGGAGCAGAATCACGTAACTGCCCGTCCGGTGGATAAGCGTGAGAATTATATTAAACGTTGTATGGCCATCCCTGGCGATACACTGTCTATAAAAGAAGGTGTAGTATATGTCAATGGTGCACAGGCACCTATCCCACAGGAAAGTGAGCGCCGTTACTGGGTAAAAACAACCGGCGATCCGCTGAATCCTGTCCGCCTGGATGAACTGGATATTGATCCTAATCCGGCTGGCGTATTTGACTCTGCGCTGTTCCGGTATGATCTGACACCGGGTATGGCAGATCTGCTGAAAACATGGCCTGTTGTGAAGGAGGTAAGACCTTTTGTAAGAACTGCTACACAGGAGATCCAGGTATTCCCGCATGATACTGCTAACTACAAATGGACTGAACACAATTTCGGACCATTGTACATACCTAAGAAAGGTGCGACAGTACAGCTCAGCAGCACCAACATATCTATCTATGACCGCATTATCAGCGTATATGAGGGTAATAAGCTGGAAGAGAAGAACGGTCAGTTCTATATCAATGGCAAACCTTCCAGTACTTATACATTCAAAATGAACTATTACTGGATGATGGGTGATAACCGTGATAACTCACTGGACTCCCGTTTCTGGGGTTTTGTTCCTGAAGACCATGTGGTTGGCAAGGCCTGGTTGATCTGGATGAGCTATGGCCATGGTAGTATCAGGTGGAACCGGTTGTTCAGAACTATCCGATAATCTATAATAGATTATGTATTAAGCATTCAGATGGAATGGAGGTAAGAAGGGTTGTGAATGAATGATGAATATTGAAATATTGCAAAGGGTGCTTCAGTGGAGGCACCCTTTGTTTTTACAGGAAGTCCGGTCAATCCGGCAGAGACTTTGTTATGCTATTGACGCAGCATAAGCGTAATTGAGTATAAAGCGCCTGATTACTGATTCTTAATTCCTAATTGCCAATTTTAATTTAAATTGTCTTATGGACGTTCGCAAACACTCTTTTGAATATCAATCCTTTCCAGATAGTGCAGCTTTGCCTACCGCCGACCAGCGTATACTGGAAGATGCCCGTGAGGTAACTGCACAGGCATACGCCCCATATTCCAACTTTTACGTAGGGGCTGCCATCCTGTTAGCCAACGGGATTATTGTGAAGGGAACCAATCAGGAGAATGCCTCATTTCCTGCTGGTATCTGTGCAGAGCGGGTGGCATTATCTACCGCAGCATCGTTGTATCCGGGAGTACCGATACTGACTATTGCAGTAAGTTACCATAATCCGAATGGCAGTAATGATGCGCCGATATCACCCTGTGGTATATGCCGGCAGACGTTACTGGAGTATGAGGGGCGTCAGCAGCAGCCTATCCGTATTATCATGAGCGGTCAAACCGGTAAAGCGTTTGTTATTCCCACAATCAGACACCTCCTGCCACTGGCATTCACAGCAGAAGATATGCAATAAATTTGCTATCTTTGTGACGTTCCGTATGATGCTCTATGCTGAATGTCCGTATCCTATGTCCACTGCTATGGGCTGTTCTATTTGTGCAAGTTGCTATGGCTTTTCCTGGAAATAAATTAAAGAGTCTTTACAAAGAAGGTATCAGCTGCCGCAATGCGGGAGCTTTTGGTGCTGCGAAGAGGTGCTTTAAGGAGATCGTGCTCCGTGACAGTAGTTATGCGCTTGCATATCTGCAACTGGCGGAGATTGCAGCCCTGGAGGAGGTGTATCCGGAGAGTATAGGTTACTATAAACACTATCTTCAGCTGGAAGAGGAGCAGTCAGGGGCATGGTATACTATAGGAGTGCTGTATTTCAATACAAAGGAGTATTCTGCTGCGGTGACGGCATTTGAAATGGCTTTGGCCAAAGGCAGGAGGAAGGATGCAGATATTTGTCTGACGGCAGGCATGTCGTGCTTGCAGATGAAGGCAACGCAGAAAGGTATACAATACCTGGAGAACTGCCTGGCATTCAGGCCGGATGACCCAAGGGCGTTACAGGCCCTGGCCCATCATTACTATCTGGCAGGAAGTTATCAACTGGCAGTCAGCTACTGGGATAGACTACTGAGTATACAGCCTGGAAATGCCTTTGCGATGTTTATGCTTGGTAAGTCTTACATCGGAACAGGGGAAGTGAACAGGGGAGAAGCTTTATGTGACAAAGCGTTGGCGGCAGCGCCAATATAAATGAAGAGGGTGTATCACAAGCATGATACACCCTCTTCATTTATATTGAATGAGATGATTACATTCTTTCAGGAACATCGATACCTAACAGTTTCATGCTCTTAGCGATAGTCGTAGCGGTGAGCATGGCTATCTGTACCCGTAGTTTCTGTTTTTCGGGCGTTTCGGCCTTATGTACGGAATAGGTATAGGCACCTTCCACCTTTTCAGCATAGAAGGAGTTGAAAGTCTGTGCCAGCTGATAAGCGTAGTTAGCGATAACTGACGGACTCATTTCCTTGGCAGCATCCTCTAATATGTCCTCAAATTGCTCGTTCAGGAGTATAAGTTCTTTTTCCAGCGGCAGCAGGCTGCCCTTATGACAGTAGCCTTCCAGTTTATTTACGTCCGGAGCTACCTCACGCAGGATAGACTTAATACGTGCATGGGCATATTGTACGAAGGCACTGGTAAATCCGTGCAGGTCAATTGATTCTTTCGGGTCAAAGACCATTTTCTTCTTAGGATCAACACGCAGCAGGAAGAACTTCATTGCTCCAAGACCGATCATGTTATATAACAGATCCCGCTGGTCGTCGCTCATATCATCCAGCTTGCCGGAGGCTTTAGTTTGTTCAGCGGCAGTAGCGATCATTTCATCAATCAGGTCATCCGCATCAACAACAGTACCTTCCCGGCTTTTCATTCTTCCACTTGGCAATTCCACCATACCGTAAGACAGGTGATAGATACCGTCGGCGCATGGTTCCTGGAGCTTTTTGAGTATCAGCTGAAGTACCTTGAAGTGGTAGTTTTGTTCATCAGCCACTACATACAGGCTTTGTTCCATTTGGTAGTCGTCGTATTTCAGACGGGCAGTACCAAGGTCCTGGGTCATGTATACGGAGGTACCATCGCCGCGCAGCAGGAGCTTTTCATCCAGGCCGTCAGCAGTAAGGTCTATCCATACCGAGTTATCTGGTTTTTTGAAGAGAACACCCTTGGCGAGGCCTTCTTCTACCAGGTCTTTACCCAGTAGATAGGTTTCACTTTCATAGTACATCTTGTCAAAATCGATACCCAGCCGTTTGTATGTTTCATCAAAGCCTTTGTATACCCAGCCATTCATGGTAGCCCATAGCGCCCTTACTTCAGGGTTGCCTGCTTCCCACTGCTGCAGCATGATTTTAGCTTGCTGCATGATTTCTGTCTGCTTACGGGCAAGTTCTTTGATTTCGTCATTGAGTTTATCCAGTTTCTCTTTATCAGCCTGTACTTCAGGTTTATGGAAAACCGTTACCAGTTTCTCAATACGTTCTTTATCAGCGCCTTCAAAATCTTTGAAGTCGCTTTCCAGCGCGCGTGCGATAATAGGTTCGGTTTGTTCTTTCAGGATGGATTCAAACTTCACATAGTAGTCGCCTACCAGGTGATCGCCTTTGATACCTGTTGACTCCGGGGTATCGCCGTGTGCGAAGAGCTGCCATGCCAGCATGGATTTACAGATATGAATACCCCTGTCATTTACCAGGTTGGCTTTTATCACTTCATAACCATTGGCTTTCAGTATTTCTGATACGGAATAACCCAGGAAGTTATTACGCAGGTGGCCCAGGTGCAAGGGTTTGTTGGTATTGGGGGAGGAGTACTCCACCATTACTTTTTTACCATTGGATGGTTTCTTACCAGTATTGCGGTTATTGAAATGTTGCTGGAGGTATTGTGTCCAGTATTGTTCAGTGATCTGGATATTCAGGAACCCTTTGATCACATTGTATCCTGCTACGAGGTCAGGATTGTGTTCCTGCAGGTATGTACCCAGTCGATCAGCAGTTTCTTCGGGTTTTAAGCGGCTGAATTTAGTGAAAGGAAACACCAGGATGGTGTATTCGCCTTCGAATTCAGGTTTAGTCGTATTGATGGCAATATCCTTTGCAGGTATTGTCTGGTCAAAAAGCGCCTTTATTGCTGCGGCAGCAGCAGATTTGATGGATTGTACAACACTCATGCTGATAAACTGTTAATGCAAAAAGTAGCGTCAAAGGTATAAAAAATCTGGCGGGGGAGTTGGGGAGGGCAATAATATAATAAAGAAAAAGGGCTGGCAATCATAAGCCAGCCCTTTTAAAGTCGGTTATTTCCTGCGTTTAACCGGAGCGTGATGGTTAAATGTATAGAAAAGTCCTATCTGGGCGACGCCGTTCTTATTAGTCTCGAAGCTTCTTTCAAACACTTCTGACAGTCCGAACATATAGCGGGCAGCAATGCCTACACCTGCAGGGAACTGATAACCCAGACCGAAACCCAGTCCGAAGTCTACTCCTTTGGTATTGTCTTTTGTATCAACCGTTACTTTACCGGTGTTTGATTTAGAGGCAATATTAAAGCCTAGTTGCGGACCAGCTTCCAGGAAGAACTCAGGAATGAGGCGGTACTGGAACATTACCGGCACGTTGATATAGTTCAGGCGTTGTGTAGTAGTCTGATTTAGCACTTTATACTTCACACCCTGGCCTGAGTATAACAACTCTGGTTGAAGGGACATGCTTTCATTGAAAGCAATGTTAGCGAAACCACCGGCAAAGATAGATGCACGTGCCTTTGAATTGTCAAACTGGGTCAGCGTAGATATATTCAGACCACCTTTGACGCCGAAGGACACTGTCTGTGCATTTGCTACGAATGCCGTGCAAGCAGCCAGCATTACAGAAAGGAAAACTTTTTTCATAAAAGACTCATAGAGATTTGCCATGCTTAGCAAAATCTATGCCTATATTATTTAATATATGGTAAACTCAACCCTTCTGTTCTTTTGTCTGCCGGCAGCTGTTTTATTAGTAGCTATCGGCTGGTTGGCACCATAACCTACCGCTTCAATCTTGGATGGATTAGCACCTTGTTCTACCAGGTATTGTTTTACTGATTCAGCCCTGTCTTTTGAAAGCGCCATATTCTTGGTAGCGTTGCCTATATTATCGGTGTGACCGCCCAGTTTTAAGCTGAAGCCTTTGGTACGAAGCATTTCAGCTACCTTATTCAGGGAAGGGTAGGAGCTGGCTTTGATGCTGGATTTACCAAATTCAAATTCCAGGTTCTGAATAGCGTCTTTGATCAGGCGGCGATCATCATCAGTAATAGTTACTTTGGTGATCACCTGTTTAGGTGTAGTATCTTTTGGTAATTCACAGCCGCTGCCATCTACCTTGATACCAGCTAATGTACCCGGGCATTTATCAAAAAAGTCAGATACGCCATCGCCATCAGCATCAGCGGTTAGCTTATCCACATCAGCGGTCAGTTTAGCGTTAGCGGCGCGGGATGCTTCCAGTTCCTGCTGCA
Organism: Chitinophaga rhizophila; assembly: GCF_019492185.1. Taxonomy (GTDB): domain Bacteria; phylum Bacteroidota; class Bacteroidia; order Chitinophagales; family Chitinophagaceae; genus Chitinophaga; species Chitinophaga rhizophila. The sequence goes on along the minus strand of NZ_JAICCF010000002.1, from coordinate 701,875 downwards.
GATTGGCTTTTTGCTGAGCGAGGTCGTCGTACAATACTTTTGCCGGGTTTTGCCAGCTAAGCTGTGGTTTTGACCTGCTACCCAATGGAAATTCCAGTCCGGCGTAACCATATGAATATTTATCCTTGTCGGGGCCGTAGTTAAAACCGTCGAGGTTATCGCCATCGGTATAATGCATGGTATAACCCAGGTCCAGGTTAACAGATTCTGACAGCTTGAATTTCAATCCTGCGCCGATAGGTACATAAAATTCCTTGATATTTTCGCCGTTTGGTTTATAGTCTTTGAGGCCGCCTTCCAGTTCAGTACTGATTCTTGGGGAGTAGCCTGCCAGTCCACCACCTGCAGACAGGTATATCTGAACAGCATTCTTTTTGTACATCCAGTTGATGGTGGCTACATTAACGACAGCGCTGACGCTGGCTGACCATTTCAGTTTGGTTTCAAATGAATTATATTCTCTTGCTGGATCTTTTTCATTCCCCAGTTTGCGGTCATTATTTCCTGCCAGCTTGCCACCTGTATAGTCTGCGCGGATACCCAGGGAATGGAGGAGTTGCCATTTAACATAAGCGCCGTAGCCTGCCGACGCTTTCCATTTAGTAAAATCGTTACTACCACCGGAGGCTGCTACCGGGGCTAATAGTCCGCCGTTAACGCCTATTGACCAGCGACGGTAACCGGGGCCATCCGTGAAGATAGGGCCGTTAATGGTGGTCTGAGCTATGGAGCATAAGGGGGTAAAAAGGGCCAGCATACAGGCAGCCCGAAAGAAAGAGGAGCTTTTCATAATTGTTCAGGGTTAGAAAATTTAGTGTTTGCATTACTCGCCAGAGCATGGTTGGTGCTTCGGTGTATATTTAACAACCGCATTACCTGAAAATTGTTCAGTCTTTTTACTGGTTTTGCCAGTATTTGGCGGTGAACTGACACTTGTAACTGACATATTTGCATGACGTATCCGTTGGCATAATCATTGACATTTGGTACCCGGAGACAAATAATCTATCTACAACTACAAGCGAGAATATTTATAATTATGGGAAAGATAATAGGTATTGACTTAGGAACTACCAACTCATGCGTTGCTGTAATGGAAGGTAACGAACCGGTAGTAATTGCCAATGATGAAGGACGCAGAACTACGCCCTCCGTTGTGGGTTTCTTAAAAAATGGTGAAAGAAAGGTAGGTGATCCTGCAAAGCGTCAGGCTATCACAAACCCGATCAACACTATTATGTCAGTAAAGCGTTTCATGGGTCGCCACTTTGATGAGGTGTCTAATGAAATTCCTCACTGGAGCTATAAAGTAGCACGTGGTGAAAACAATACTACACGTATCGATATTGACGGCAGGTTATATACTCCGCAGGAAATCTCTGCAATGATTCTTCAGAAGATGAAGAAGACTGCAGAAGACTACCTGGGTCAGGAAGTAACTGAGGCCGTAATTACTGTTCCTGCATACTTCAATGATGCTCAACGTCAGGCTACGAAAGAAGCTGGTGAGATCGCAGGTCTGGCTGTACGCCGTATTATCAATGAGCCTACAGCAGCTGCCCTGGCTTATGGTCTGGATAAGAAACATGCAGATAGCAAAATCGCAGTATTTGACCTTGGCGGTGGTACTTTCGATATCTCCATCCTGGAACTGGGCGATGGTGTATTTGAAGTGAAATCTACCAACGGTGACACGCACTTAGGTGGTGATGACTTCGATAAAGTGATCATGGACTGGCTGGCTGAAGAGTTTAAGAAAGATGAGGCGGTTGATCTGCATAAAGATCCAATGGCATGGCAGCGTCTGAAAGAAGCTGCTGAGAAAGCGAAAATTGAGCTGTCTTCTTCACAGGAAACTGAAATCAACCTGCCATATATCACTGCAGTTGACGGTGTGCCTAAACACCTGGTGAAAAAACTGAGCCGTGCTAAATTTGAGCAACTGGCTGATACACTGGTAGAAAGAACACTGGAGCCTTGCCGTAAAGCACTGAAAGATGCAGGCATGAATCCTTCCGAAATTGACGAGGTAATCCTGGTAGGTGGTTCTACCCGTATTCCTAAGATCCAGGAAGTAGTGGAAAGATTCTTTGGTAAAAAACCGAACAGAAGTGTAAACCCAGATGAGGTAGTAGCTGTTGGAGCTGCAATTCAGGGTGGCGTACTGACTGGTGAGGTTAAAGATGTACTATTGCTGGACGTTACTCCGCTTTCTCTGGGTATCGAAACAATGGGTGGCGTATTTACCAAACTGATCGAGTCCAACACTACCATTCCAAGCAAGAAATCAGAAACATTCTCTACCGCAGCTGACAACCAGCCAAGTGTTGAGATCCACGTACTGCAAGGTGAGCGTCCAATGGCTAACCAGAACCGTACACTGGGTCGCTTTATCCTGGATGGTATTCCACCAGCACCACGCGGTGTACCTCAGGTAGAAGTTATCTTCGATATCGATGCTAACGGTATCCTGCATGTAACTGCAAAAGATAAGGGAACTGGTAAAACACAGAATATCCGTATCGAAGCAGGTAGTGGTCTGAGCAAAGAGGAGATTGAAAAAATGAAGGCAGAAGCGAAAGCTAATGAATCTACAGATAAAGAACAGCGTGAGAAGGTTGAGAAACTGAACCAGGCTGATAGCCTGATCTTCCAGACTGAAAAACAGCTGAAAGAGTACGGTGACAAGATCCCGGCTGATAAAAAAGGCACTATTGAAACTGCCCTGAACAAACTGAAAGAAGCACATAAGAGCGGTGATGTCGCTCAGGTGGATGCAGCTGTTGCTGAAATGAACAATGCATGGACTGCTGCTTCAGAGGAACTGTACAAGGCAACGCAGGAAGCGCAGGCTAATGGTGGTGCTCCGGGTGCAGAAGGTCAGCCACAGGGAAGCGCTGCAGGTAACGAAGGCGTAACTGATGCTGAATTTGAAGAAGTAAAATAAGCAGATTGCTTAGAGATATCAGTATAAAGGGCTGGCCATAGGGTCAGCCCTTTTTTTATGCCGCTTTATTTTTATTTTGTGTTATGCAATTGACACTATACCCGTTTGAATTAAAGTTCAGACACACTTTTACCATCTCCCGTAAATCGAAAGACGTACAGCCGCTGCTAGTGGTCAAACTGGAGCAGGATGGATTCAGCGGACTAGGAGAAACAGCAGATAATTCATATTACAATATGACGGTACCCCGGCTGATGGACGATATCAACGCCCATCGGTCACTAATAGAAGCACACACCTTGAAAACCCCGGAGTCCTTATGGGAGCTACTGTACCCTTTGTTTAAAACTAACCTGTTTGCTTTATGTGCAATCGATCTGGCAGCACATGATCTCTATGCGAAGATGCAAGGTAAGAAGCTATACGAAGTCTGGGGGCTGGACATCTCCAGCAATCCATTAACTGACTATACGATTGGAATAGATACGGTGGAAAATATGGTCAGCAAACTGAAGGAGTTCCCCTGGCCTATATACAAGATTAAACTGGGTACAAAAGAAGATATTGCCATTATACAGGAATTGAGGAAACATACCAGTGCTACCTTCAGGGTGGATGCTAATTGTGCCTGGGGAGTGGAGGAAACTTTGAAGAATGCGGCGGCTTTTAAGTCATTGGGAGTAGAATTTATCGAACAGCCTATGCCTGCCGCTGATACCGAAGGAATGAGGCGCGTATATGAGCAGTCAGCCCTGCCTTTGATGGCCGACGAGAGCTGTATTACAGAAGCTGATGTACCCTTGTGTCATGGTCTGTTTCATGGTATCAATATCAAACTAACTAAGTGTGGTGGTATTACTCCAGCCAGAAGAATGATTGCGCAGGCAAGACAACTGGGTATGCAGGTGATGACGGGAAGTATGAATGAGAGTACAGTTGGTACGTCTGCAGTGGCCCATCTGCTGCCATATCTTGACTATGTGGATATGGACGGTCCACTGTTACTGGCAGAAGACACCTCAGACGGCGTCAAGATTATTGATGGTCGAATTATTTATGCTGATAGGCCAGGAACCGGCGCTATTTTGAAATAACCCACTACTTATATTGCACTGTTATGAAAAACAAATTAACCCAAAGTATTGCTATAGTATTGCTGTTAATATTATCCCTGCCTTTACGGGGTCAGGTCCTGGCTAGGATGAATGTTAAGTCTGGTAACTCAAAGCGAGTAAATACAACAGTAAATGCTACTATAAGGCTTTCTCTGCTACCAGTAACTGATTCTTTGCAGCTATTTGAGGTACTAAGGGATCGCAGTGTACCAACGCCTTTCCAAATTATTGGGGACAAGTTATACTGGATAATGAGCGGAGTGACCGCTCCTGGTAATACACGTAAATATGAATTACGGAAGGCTTTGCCGGAAGTACCAAGTGTAGCAATGCATGTAACAGATTCAAATGGAGCATTGGTATTAGGCAAAGGAAGCCGCAAACTGCTTCAGTACAATTACAGTATAGCAGAACCTCCGGCAGGGGTAGATAAGATTTATCGGAGAAGTGGTTTTATTCATCCTTTATGGGCCCCTGATGGGCAAATTATTACCAATATCCATCCAAAAGGGCACTGGCACCATATGGGTATCTGGAACCCCTGGACGCATACTTCATTTAGAGGAAAGGAAACAGACTTCTGGAATCTCCATAAAAAAGAAGGAACGGTACGTTTCAAAGGTTTAATAGGTAAAACGGCCGGACCTGTTATATGTGGATTTAAGGCATTACAGGAGCATATTGCTTTTATAGATAAAGAGGAAACTGTAGCTATGACTGAAGAATGGACGGTCAATGTGTTCCATCCGGGCACTGATACTACCCGATTCATCTGGGATCTGTCCAGTATACTGAACTGTGCCGATACTGCCGGAATCACCTTTCTACAGTATCGTTATGGGGGTGGTTTCGGACTAAGGACAACTGCAGCCTGGACAGCTACAAATAGTGAGGTAGTAACTTCTGAAGGAAATACCCGTAATAATGCAGACAGTACGCGTGCCCGCTGGATTAAAATTACAGGACATACCGACAAAGGGCAGGCTGGACTGGTAATTATGAATCACCCTGATGATTTTGACGCTCCGCAGCCTGTGAGGGTTTGGCCGGCAAATTCTGAGAGAGGCGAAATCATGATGAATTTCAGTCCAACCAAAATGAAAGCCTGGCAATTAAAATACGGGCAGTATTATCAGCAGGCATACCGGGTTGTTACCTTTGTAAACGATCTGACAAAGGAAGAAGTAGAAGAGTTATGGTTGGACTACGTCAGGCCTCCGGAGGTTACCGTTTACCAGCAAGAACCACCTTCCAGGTAATGATGATATTATAAAATCAAGCAACCCAATATCCAATGATATGCTGGCCGGATGGACCGTTATGCCTGCTAAACTTAGCCGCACAGCTTTTATTAAGCCGTGTGGCCAGGAAGATGATGATAATGCTCCATTGTCCACCGGTGCGATAGATATGAAGTTCAACATGCGTTAGCCGGAGCCCCTCTTAATGGATGTTCCTGTGTAGTAAACTGTATAAAAACGCAAGATTGCAGATCCGAAGCCTATCAGGGCAACAATGCTTATCCAGATGACGCTTTATGCCTTTTAGCTTCGTAGTCTGAGTTGATGGCTTTGAGAGTAGTATCGAGTATGTCGATGAATTGATTGATATTTTCAGGTGCTTTATCAAAGTCAAGTAACCATTCTTGTCCGCCGGCTTCGTGTGCTGATAGACGCAGGTCTTTCTGACTAGTGGGTTGTTGAGGGTAGTTTGCAGACTTCAATATGTAACAAAAAAGAACGGCCTGTACCCCGGAAGGGACAGGCCGTTCTTCTCTCTGAGAAGTATTATTATATAGCAATGCCGTGTGAATCCTGATGGCTTGCATCATATACTGCTGAGAGTACATCTCTCTTTTGTAATGATTTCTCCATGTAGAGATCAACTGCACTATATGCAATTTTTAGTGAAGGTGTCAATACATAGATAGCAGGTGTTGGTACATCTTCATTTACTCCCGAAAGTCTGTCCCATATAGGATCAGAAGGAGAATATAAACCTGCTTTGCGTGCAATCTGGAACTGCTGATCCCAGATAGTTGCGAAAGGTAGTTGCTGTGAAGGCGTCACTTCATCAAAGTATTTCTTTTCTTCAGCAGTCACTAACAGTAACTGCCCGCCCATTACGCGTATATCTGCATAAATATCCTTCAGGTCTTCCAGTAGCCTGTCTCCATAGCTATTCCAGTGAATAGAGTGGAACACCAGTACTAGCGGACGGTCAACCAAATTTGTCACTGGCTGGGAGCCATTCAGTGACTTCAATATATCGGAAGAAGAAATGATGTTTTTTCTGTTGATGTTAAAAGCAGGTAATGTATCACCAGCATGTAAAGGACTGATTGGAGTTCTGTCCTTCCATGGCTTTTTTACATATTCCAGTTCATATTCAGGGAAGAAATCTGCGTATCTGTTGATATTGGTAGACATAAAATAAGTTTTAAGGGATGCTTGTTAAACAGTGAGTAATTAATGAATGGTTGTAATGATTTTTAGAAACGTGCCGGCTGGATTTGTGCCGCCGAGAAATCAGTTACAACAACAACAGACAGCAATAGCTACAGTCATTTTATATTCATGAATTGTTGGCTTGATAGCATTCGGCATATGAACCAGATTTATGTGATCGCCGTGATTGACAACACAAATATAGTGATATTTCTATAATACCCTACAAGTTTTGTAGGGTATTTGTTAAGGTGTTGATAATCATAGGTTATATTTTAAAGAATTTGAAAAGTTCTATATTTGATGCTTCTTTGTTTATTAAATAAAGCCACATGAAAGGATTCTATACAAAAATCATCGCTGCTGGGGGCCTCCTGGCTGTAATTACAGCAGGATGTAACAGCAAAAATGCCAGTCAGGAAGAGAAAAAAGAGCAAACAGTAGCGACTGCCGAAGCAGTGACTATCAAGAATGACGAATTATATCCATTTATGTTGGCTGGCGTTTACTTTGTACATGGTTATGGTGGTCCTACGCATACCTTTGATGGTCTAATAAAGCCTTCTGTAAAAAGTGAGCCGGGAACAGAGGCCTTCTCAAAAGAGATGCAGGCGGCATATAGCCGGTATTTCATTTTCCCTTTCAAACCAGGCGATGCAACAGGTGAGAAAGATGCCAAAGCAACACTTGCACAATACTGGGATATACACAATGTAGCTGATCTGGAGAAATCTCTTACCTGGCTACTGGACGAAGGCCATCAGGCGCAATACGCTCAGTATCGCAAAGTACTGGATGAAAACGGAGGTGCTTCCGCGGACCTGAATACTATAGATCTGGCTAAGTACCAACTTGCGAAGAAAGATCTGCCTGCTATTCAGTTTATTAAGGAGCACTACTCTGCCTTCAGTAGTTCAGGTATCAAAGCATGGGACCTGGCCAGATATATTAATAATATATGTGTTGCCTATCAGGCCGGCTACTTCAATAGGGGAGAAGCTATGGCTTGGTTGATGAAGGCTCCGCAAGTGGCACAAGCCCGTTATAGCGACTGGAAAGCTTACTTCAATGACTTCCTGCTCGGACGTGAGTTCTGGGGAGGCGGAGTAAGTGATAATGCGAAGTTTAAGGAGGAGGTTGCAGGCATGCTGGATAGTAAGTACAGCATTTATTCTTATATGCCGATAAAATAGAATGGAATTTATTCGTAAAGACGCCCGTTGCAGTTCATACTGCACCGGGCGTCTTTATGAATAGAAGCTTGCTACAACCTTGGTATTGACTAGCTAGCCTGAAGAACATTCAGATCGGCATCATACCCCTAAAAAGGTTTAAACTGACCATTAATAAACTCCAGTCTGCCTATTTTAGCCAGGCTTTATTGCCTATAGTACTAAAACAGGAAAGCCGGATCTATCACGATCCGGCTTTCCTGTTGATAATCGTTAACAACACCTGTCAGGGTACTATTACTGTTTTGGTCTCGATAGTCTGTGCACTGAAATATCCTATTGCATTACCCTTGATATTGCTTACCGGATTGGCAGGCGTAGCAGAATTGCTTTCACCAGTAGCACTATTACTCAGACTATAAAAATACTTGTATACATCGGCATCGATATTCATCATATCCACGGTTACTTCATCGCCGCTTTTCAGCTCATTCTCATCATCGTCATTCGCATCGCCAAAGATGTACAAACGAGCTGTGATATCATTACCATTTGTAAGATCATCATTTCTTACCCAATAGCTTTTGATTGCTCTGCCATTCAGGTATTGACGGAAGCGATAATAGTTCGCTTCACCGGCTGGATCCTTAAAAGATACTGTGGCTATCTTAGTAAGATCTCCAAAGAGATCTTCGTCCAATACATCCAGATTAGTAAAAGGCACTTTTGTTGGCATTCTGGACATAGCTGTAATCTGCTCCCCATCAATCGTTACCAGCAGTCCGTATGTAGTACCACTTACGCCGGATAACTCAGGCGCTGTATATACACCTGCTGTTGTCTCTGATAATAAGGTAGTATCTGTCCCGCTCCAGATCTTTACGCTGGCACCAGCTACTCCATTAAATTCATTATCGCCGTCAAAGTTTTTGGTACGGCTGATCTTCACACTACAACCGCCCTTATTATCGGTAAGCACGCCTTCTATCACATACTTATTATCGTTCCCATTCAGGTTAAGGTCAATTTCTTTCTCACAGGCTGTACCTAGTAAAAGGGCTCCACCTAGTATGGTATATATAAAACTGTTACGCATGGTAATTAGAACTTAAAGTTATAAGAGATGGAAGGAATGAATTTGAACAGGGCTGTCTGTTTAGCAACTGTTTTGTTCGGATCATCCTTGCTGTCCTGGAAAGTGATGGTATAAGCATTCTCACGGCCATAAGCATTATACAGACTGAATGCCAGCTCTGATGACCAGCGTTTACGTTGTTTCAGCTGTAAGGTAGCTCCCAGATCCAGTCTATGATAGTCCGGCATACGGTATGCATTACGACCTGTGTAATAGTAAACGGTCTGTCCGTCGATATTATATTTGCCGGAAGGATAAGTAACAGCGTCTCCTGTATAGTAAATCCAGTTTGCAGACAATGTCCATTTTTTACTGAGCTGGTAAATGGCCACAATCGCAATATCATGGGTTCTGTCCTGACGTGCATTATACCAATCATTGTTGTTAATGCCGTCGATCTTTCTCTCTGTCTTTGACAAAGTGTAACTTACCCAACCATTGAATTTACCTACTCTTTTCTTAAACAACCATTCAATACCATAAGCGCGGCCTTTCCCGAATAAAAGCTCAGATTCTATCGCGTTACTCACTGAATTGACATTCGCACCATCTCGGTAGTCTATCTGGTTCTGTAATGACTTATAGTAAGTTTCTACTGTCAACTCATAATCACCTCCGAAAAGGTCTTTGTAAAAGCCGATAGAGTACTGGTCAGAGATCTCTGGTTTGATTATATTGGTGCTAGCCACCCACTTATCTGTCGGACTGCTGGTGGTACTGTTGGAGATCAGGTGAAGGTTCTGTGCATTCCGTACGTAGGATGCCTTGATAGAAGAAGTAGTATTCACCTTATAGCTGATAGCCAGTCTTGGTTCCAGGTTAACATATGTCTTGACAAACTCGCCCTTTTTATAGCTCAGTGTATCCAGGATCTTTCCATTCTGATCGATGTTAAAGAAGTCTCCTTTACCCAGCACACTGAATGTTGACAGACGCAGACCATAGGTCATACTCAGCCTGTCAGACATTTTCCAGCTATCACTAGCATATATTGCATTCTCCCAGGAATGTCTGTTCTCCAGTGTTCTTGAATTGATCTGAGAAGTCTCAGAGGTAGTTACCTGGCCTGGAGTGATGGTATGATAGATTGTATTGAAGCCGAAACGTACACTGTGGTTAGAGGAAGGATACCATTGCAGTTCTTCTTTCAGATTGTAGTCCCTGATTTTGGAGTAGATATCTGCACTGACTGAACCACTGTTGATAGACACGGTGTAGTCATAGTTACTGTATATCAGGGAGGTGTTAGAGAATAACTTATTATTGAAAATATGGTTCCAGCGTAAGGTGCCGGTTGTATTACCCCATTTCAGTCCAAAGAGATCGCCTACACCCAGTTTATCCTTTCCGAAGTAACCAGAGAGGTAAAGCTTATCTTTTTTACCCAGCTCATAGTTCATCTTCGCATTGATATCGTAGAAGTAAAGGGTATTGTTATTCAGACTAGAATCGTTGGATAATCTCAGGAACATGTCTGCATAGGTCCTTCGGCCAGAAATCAGGAACGAAGACTTGTCTTTCTGAATAGGTCCTTCTACGTTCAGTTTGGCAGAGATCAGTCCGATACCGCCACTTACCCCAAAATCCTGGTTGTTACCATCATTCATCTTAATATCCAGTACAGAAGACAGACGGCCACCATATTGGGCCGGCATTCCGCCTTTATATACGGCGATATCCTTGATAGCGTCAGAGTTAAAGGTAGAGAAGAAACCGAGGAGGTGAGAAGCATTATACACGGGCGCTTCATCCAGCAGTATCAGGTTCTGGTCGGCGGCACCGCCACGTACAAACATACCGGCATTACCATCGCCGGCTGATTTAATACCCGGTAGCAGCTGGATAACTTTAATTGCATCTCTTTCACCCAGCAAAACAGGCACGTTCTTCATCTCCTTGGCAGTCAGCTTCTCCAGTCCCATCTGCGGAGCGCTGAGGCTTCTTTTCGTGCTGGTACCGGTAATAGTCACTGCCCCCAGCGAAACAGATTCGTCTTCCAGGGAGATATTTATCGTCGTATCCTTCCGAAGGGTAAATTCAAGCGTCGTTGCCTGAAGGCCCATAGAGGTATATTCCAGTTTGTGTTTGCCATCGGCGAGTGTAATGGAGTAGAAGCCGTATTCGTTGGTGGTGGTTCCTCCGCCACCGCTGATTCTTACGGTCGCGCCGATCAGGGTTTCACCTTTGGCTTTGGACTTAATGGTTCCGCTAATTGTGTGTTTCTGCTGTGCTGTGGCTTGCAGGGCCATCAGCGAGACAGCAATCAGCAACAATTTTGATTTCATCCGGTTTAAAATTTAGTGCGAAACAAATAATAATTATCTGATATGCAAAAAGACATTGGGCTGAAACAGACAAAATTACGGCTGAATCGGACAGTGAAAAGTTGACCCGTCCGGACAATAGGGTGTAATTTGCGGTCTGAAACACATGAAAAAGATACCTGTCAGAAGTCTGATACGTGTAAGTCTGGCCGCTCCGTTATGTATTGCCTTATTAGTAGGCCTGACTTCCTCAGTAAAAGACTATTCACTTAACACCACACTTATCAAGTCAGTACTGATCTACTTCGGTATACTGGCCGTAGCGATATACAATCTGCTCATAATGATGGGCGTAGCTACACGTGTGCAATATGGTTCCCGCCGATACAAGATAATAAGAATCATGCTGAGTTTTATCGGCCTGGTATTAATTAATTATTTGTTATTCAGATATCTACTGCATTCTCCCCTGAAGCCTTACGTAATACCAGACTGGTATGAAGAAGTGCCCAATCGCAATGCATGGCCCTTCCTGTATATGCTACACTGGATAGTCGTGAATATTCTGGTAGTTACCATCCACAACTATGTCACGCTCTCTCAGGCAAAAGCGGATACCGAACTGGAGAATGCACGTCTGAAATTTGCTAACACAGAAGCAATCAACCAGTTATTAAAACAGCAGATCCACCCTCATTTTCTTTTCAATGCACTTAATACATTGAAGTCGCTCATACGCAGACATCCTGAGAAAGCGGAAGAGTACCTGATCCACCTGTCTGACTTTTTAAGGGCCAGTATTTCCAAGGGCCAGCGGGATATCATTTCCCTGAAAGATGAGCTTAAGCTAAGTATGGACTACCTGGAAATGCAAAAGATGCGGGCAGGGGAGGCATTAAAGTTTGATATCCATATAGATGAATCGTCTCTGACAGGTAAGTGGCTGCCTGCTTTTTCGCTACAACCACTATTGGAGAACGCCATCAAGCATAATATACTGACTACAGAAGATCCGCTTTACCTGGATGTGATCCAGGAAGGAGAATATCTGAAGGTAGTGAACAATCTGCAGGTGAAACACCTGACGGAAGGCTCGACAGGCTGCGGACTGATGAACTTATCAGAACGTTACCGTATGCTGGCAGGAGAGGACATCCTGATAGAAGATGATGGGAAAACATTTACTGTAAAGATTAAAATATTGCGACATGCGGGTAGTCATCATAGAGGATGAAGCACTGACAGCAGAAGATTTGCAGGAGAGTATCCGTAAGGTGGATGATACCGTGCAGGTAGTAGCGATGTTGAAGTCGGTAAAAGAGTCGGTAGCTTACTTCAACACCCACGATATGCCCGACCTGATTTTCAGCGATATACAACTGGGAGACGGAGAAAGCTTTGATATATACCGCCTGGTAGAGGTGACTGCCCCGATTATTTTCTGTACTGCCTATGACGAGTATGCATTACAGGCATTTAAGGCCAATGGAATAGAGTATATCCTTAAGCCTTTTACAGATGCAGCTATTGCCAATGCGCTGAAGAAATACAATACGTTACGTCGCACTTTCAGTACGAAAGATAACAGCGCAGGCCATCCATTTGCAGCAGTGTTTGACCATACATCCCGGCCGGCAGCAATACTTGTGCATTACAAGGACAAGATTGTGCCTGTAAGACTGGATAGCATAGCACTGTTTTATATAGAAAAAGAGGTGCTTTGCCTGATGACATTCGACAGGCAACACTATCACCTGAAGAAGTCACTCGAAGAAGCCGAGCAGCTCTGTGGTGAAAGTTTCTTCAGGGTAAACAGGCAGTTCCTGGTTAACCGTAAAGCTATAAAAGACGCGTCACATTACCTGTCTCGCAAGTTATGTGTCAATCTTACCGTGCCTTTTAAAGAGGTAATTACAGTAAGTAAGGAAAAGACGCCTCAGTTTCTGTCCTGGCTGGGAGAGAAATAAGCAGGATTACGTCCTGGCAGCGCGTTTTTTAGGCGCAGCGCTCTTCCTGGCAGCTGCCTTCTTAGGTGTAGCCTTCCTGGCAGCCGCTTTCTTTTTAGGGGCAGCTTTTTTAGCAGCCGCCTTTTTCTTAGGAGCCGCTTTTTTAGCAGCTGCTTTCTTCGGAGTAGCTTTCCTGGCAGCAGCTTTCTTTGGTGTAGCTTTCTTAGCGGCTGCTCTTTTCTTCGGAGTAGCTTTTTTAGCCGCGGCTTTCTTCTTAGGAGTTGCTTTTTTGGCTGCAGCTTTCTTTGGGACCTTTGCACCTTCCTTCCGCGCTTCAGATAGTCCTATTGCGATTGCCTGTTTGGGATTGGTCACTTTTTTATTACTTCTTCCGCTTTTCAGTTTGCCCTTTTTCATCTCATGCATATTCTCTTCCACCTTATCCTGACTCTTTTTTGAATACTTCGCCATGTTATTGAATTTAAAGGTTAATAAAAGGCATACCTGCCTATGGTTGTATGGCACGTAGTACTTTCTTCATATCAATTCCCTTGCCTAAAACAGGCTTAAAGATGTCTCCCATTTCATTGATGCGAGCAAGTGAGTTGGTAATATTGAAATCTTTCATCTTTAGTCCTTTTTTCACTTCATCCCAGTGCAGTGGCATTGAGACCGTAGCACCGGGTTTAGGTCGCAGCGAATATGGTGCTGCCAGTGTAGCTTTAGGCCTGTTTTGTAAGTAATCAACATATATCTTGCCCTTTCTATTCTGCGTCATGCGTTCGATACTTGTGAAATCCGGCAATTCGAGATGTACTTGCGTAGCGATCCACTTTCCGAATAACTGACATTCGTCGTAAGTATATTTTGCATTTAACGGAATATAGATGTGTATGCCGGTGGAACCGGATGTTTTACAATATCCCTGCACATTTATACTATCCAGTACAGCTTTAGTCACTTGTGCAGTTTTAATGACCTGTTCAAAAGTGTTTTTATCCGTAGGGTCAAGGTCAATGATACACCAGTCAGGGTGATCAGGTTTACTTGTCCTGCTGTTCCACGGATTCATTTCTATAGCGCCCAGATTGGCCATGTACAATAGACTGGATTCGTCTGTGGCCACCATAAAGTTTTTGTCTTCCCCATCACTTGTGTGATACGGGAAAGTCTTTATCCACTCAGGCGCTTTGCCCGTTACATCTTTCTGGTAAAAGCTCTTGCCTTTAATACCATTGGGGAACCTATTCAGCGACTGCGGACGGTCCTTCAGGTAAGGTAGTATAAACGGTGCCACCTGGTAGTAGTAATTGAGCATATCGCGTTTGGTATACTTTTCTTCCGGCCAGTATACTTTGTTAAGATTGGCAAACTTCAGCTCATGTTTATTGATCTTCTTTACCTGAGTAGCTTCAGACGGGTTCAATAATGTCTTTCTGCTGCCGCCTTTAACAGGGGTAAGCATTTGGGCTGACAGGGTATTGGTTGCCTTTTCCAGCGTTTGTGTAACTGGTACCGGTATTTCCCTGGTCACATCTTTAGCGTCTTTGTCAGTACGCATACCTTCAAAAGAAGGGTGCCGCATTACGCCATCACTGGTGATCTCAGCATAGCTTACTTCGCAGACCAGTTGTGGTTTCAGCCAGGTAGCTACTGCCTTAGGAGGATCAGGACGGAAGCGGGAAGGTTTATTGATGTCAGGTTCAGTAGCAAACGGAGATGTCTTCCTGATCAAAGGTTTGAAAGTACGCATCAACTCTTTTTGCAGTGCACTGGAAAAGCCTGTACCTATTTTACCAGTGTATTGCAATTGACCGTTTTCAAATACGCCTACTAGCAGTGAACTGAAAGGTTTCGATGAGTTTTCATTGTTAGTAAAACCGCCGATAACCACTTCATGCCGCTTGCTTATTTTTATCTTCAGCCAGTCCCGGCTACGAACACCGGTATGGTAGATGCTGTCTTCTTTTTTAGCAATGATACCTTCCAGGCCAAGTTGACTGGCTGCAGCGAGGAAATCAGTGGCAGAAGTATCTCTGAAAGTAGTGCTCATCCGGACAATATCCGGGGCAGGAAATAGCCGTTCCAGTAGTTCCCGTCGCTGAATCAGGGGAAGTTGTGTAAGGTCATACCCATTAAGCCACAGCAGATCGAAAACGTAAAAGATTAGCTCTCCGTCGGCTTCACTTCTCCAGTTTTGCAGGTCGGTAAAGCTGGAAATGCCATCAGCGTTCAATACTACAATCTCACCATCAATGACCGCATTAATCTTCCAGGTTTTAAGCGCATTGAAAACGGGGTAGAATTTCTCTTCAAAGGTCTTGTTGTTACGTGAGATCAGCTGCACGTTGCCTTTGTTCAGCAGGGCTACTGCGCGGTAGCCATCCCATTTAACTTCATACATCCAGCCGGAAGCGTCAACAGGTTTATCAACCAGTGTGGCCAGCATGGGCGATATGGTAGCAGGAAATTTCGCTCGTTTACCTGCCGTGGGCTTTGTATCGGTAGACTTTCTGCGCATGGTGAAAGTAGTGCAAAGATCTTACCAGTACGTAGAGCAATCTCATGAGCGACTGGTTTAGCCTGAAATTTGAAGTAGAGATGATAAAAAGTATTAAGAGAAGATGGTGAAACCCGATTTTTTTATAGTAGGACTGGGATGTTCTGCAGGATGTCTGGACGTATTAAAGACGTTTTTTACACACATACCGGAAGGAACAGGGATCGCTTTTGTGGTGGTACAACATTTATCCAGGAATTATACAAGCATACTTGATAAGCTACTGCAATCGCATGCGCGGTTGCCGATTGTGAGGGTGTTGGAAGATATGGAGATCAAGCCGGATCACATTTACCTGTTACCGGAGGGTAAGTTCATGTTGATAAAGGATGGTATACTAACGTTGACACCACGTACATCAACGCAGATAGTCAACTTTGCGGTGGATATATTTTTTAGGTCGCTGGCAGTGTATGCCGGCAACAAGGCGATAGGTATCATATTGACAGGGATGGGAACAGATGGAATGGAGGGGGCAAAGGCGATTTATAAAGCAGGAGGCGTGGTGTATGTGCAGGAGCCGGCATCAGCAGTGTTTAAGGGGATGCCGATGGCAGCAATTTCGGGAGATCATCCTGATTTGGTATTACCACCGGCACAGCTAGCGCAGGCGTTGGCTAAGTATTACAGGAAGAGTGAAATAAAGGGTGATAAGGGGTTTGAGGCCGCAGGGTAAGTGATTGTGCATCTTGTTCACTAAAACAATAAACCCGTTATATATTATTCACTATTGTTCATTCATTATCAGCTGTTTGTAGATTAGCAGAAAGTGATACTTTTGGGATGTACTATTATAGAACGCCATTACAACACTTCCTGGTCCCGCTCTTGGATGCCTGCTTTTCTGGCCATACGGTAATAGGTAGCGGGCAATAGCAGGCGTAACCAGTATAACCATCTTTCTTTTCTGGCGATAATGATGTGCTTCTTTTTACGAGTGATGCCGGAGAGGATTTTCTGAGCGCACACATCCACAGGTATACCATTTAATTGTGCGTGATCCATTTTATTATAAGGCCGCCCATCCGCAGTTAAGGCAGAGAGTGGGAGAGGTGTATTGACTCTGCCTGGACTTACAATTGTAATATAAAAGTGGGGAATAGTATGTTCTACCTGCAAGGTTTCAAAATATCCTTTCAAGGCATGCTTTGCTGCGACATAGCCACTGCGGCCGGGGAAGCCCATCAAGCCAGACATACTGCCAACAGCAACAATATGCCCTGCGCCACGTTGCTGGAAATGGGGTAGTAGATACTGAGTGATGGTTAGCGGACCGAAGAAATTGACATCCATCAGCTGGTTGTAGACGGATATGCCGGTATCAATCGCAAGTGAGCGTTGACCTATACCCGCTGAATGTACTAGAATGTCAATATGCCCATACACACGGAGAGAGTCTTCCACTATAATGTGTAGTGTATCCCGGCGGGTAATATCCGCCGGTAACACTATGCAGCTTGTCAGCGCTTTCAGTTCTTTTGCAAGTATATCCAGTTTGTCACTATTGCGTGCAGTAAGTATCAGCAATGCCTGTTGCTGTGCGAATTGCTTAGCGAGAGCTGCTCCTATCCCGGAGGAGGCACCAATGATCCAGACTACTTTATTCTTGTATTGCATATGGACAGTAATTGAAACAAGAAGACAAAGCTACAGTTTATGATGATTGGCTGTACTGATTGCAGGAAAAGGCGGGTATCGGGTGATTTTGACCAGCTGGCATATAATTCGTATATTCCTGTTAAGATCATCCGCGTTATGCAGGAGATAAATTATCACGACACAGAACTGCTGCAAAGCATTGCCGATGGCAATGAAAACTCATTTGTCCGTTTTTTCAGGGCCGTAGCACCCATCATATATGCTGACATCTCCGTAATTATGAACGGTGACCAATACCGCATCAACGCTGTATTACAGGAGACATTCATCATCATCTGGTTACATAGGGATAAACTGCCTCATGTTAAAGACATTGATGCATATCTGCGATCTGTCACTATACATGAGTGTTATAGCTATCTGCAGGACTCAGATGCCGATGAGCTATTGCCGGTACCGCAATATGAAGAGGAACAGCCGCCGGAAGTCCTGCATTATAAAGCCTATCAGTCGCTTATACATGATACTATCATGTCTTTGCCCGAACAGCGTAGACAGATATATGAAATGCACCGGCTTAAAGGGATGTCTGCCGCGCAGATCGCTACTGCTATGCAGCTATCCGCAGAAACGGTCACCTGTGCCATTAACGCAGTTCACCAGTCCGTCAGGCAATGTCTGAAAGATGTATCACACAGCAGCGTCTCATCCCGTCATAATAACTGGGTAGTACAAAAGACGAAACTCCTGGATGATGATCTTCCCGGAAAGCCTTCATTTAATGAACATTGGCTGCCAATGGCGTCTAAAGCAATGGCTATTGACCGGCCTATACCGGCAGACAGTACGCCTATTATACGACGGTTCTATTCACACAGGTTGAATTATCTGTATGCAGCAGCAGCCTTAATCTTTGTTATCGTCGGCCCTGGCCTTTATCTGATGGTTATGCGGTCGGAAAAATCCGCTTCCCTGCGGACATTATCCACCGCGTCGGATAAGAAATCAAGAGACACGCTGCCAGATGGTACCCGTGTTTGGCTGAATACCGGTAGTACAGTAAAATATCCCGTATCCTATATCAGTACGGACAGAGAAGTAGAAATAGATGGAGAGGCTAGTTTCATGGTTGCAGGTAATCATGAGCAGCCCTTTCAAATTCATTCCCATTCCCTTTCCGCCGAAATAAAAGGCGCTGCCTTCAATATCCACAGCTATCCTACACCTGCCCGGATAGTCATTACCGCATTACAGGCGACAATTCAACTGCGGGCAGGCAATAAACGGCTCTCCGTCCATCCCGGACAGCAGGCTGAACTATCAAGAGAAGGTAAGGTCGTAATCAGTATAGGAGATACCACCGCCATCAGTGCCTGGAAGCGTGAGGCTGATCAGGAATAATGCACCTGAATATCGGGTTAGGCCATAGCCAGGGTCTGTTCCGATACCTCAATGAATAACTTCGCTAGTTCGTCCCGGTCAGGTTTCAAGTCCACGTCTAGTTCGTCGCCAGTTCGTTGCTAGTTCGTCCCGATCAGGTTTCAAGTCCACGTCTAGTTCGTCGCTAGTTCGTCGCTAGTTCGTCCCGGTCAGGTTTCAAGTCCACGTCTAGTTCGTCGCTAGTTCGTCGCTAGTTCGTCCCGATCAGGTTTCAAGTCCACGTCTAGTTCGTTGCTAGTTCGTCCCGGTCAGGTTTCAAGTCCACGTCTAGTTCGTTGCTAGTTCGTCCCGATCAGGTTTCAGGTCCACGTCTAGTTCGTCCCTAGTTCGTTGCTAGTTCGTCCCGGTCAGGTTTCAGGTCCACGTCTAGTTCGACGCTAGTTCGTCCCGATCAGGTTTCAGACCCATGTCTATTTTGCGCTCCGAATGTATGAATATATGTCGGGTAATATTACCGGTCAGCGATGACTGGTTTTGATGACGTATTAATTGATTATCAGTGATTTATTGATTTGGTCGCGGTAATGGTGTTGCAGAGGTCCTCATCCATTGGTTGATGTAGCTGTTACTGGAGGGGGTATAGACAGCTTTAAACTAACCGTCGGACAAACGGTCGGGTTTACAGATATTTACTCAGTCAGTCGTTTGCTGACGGGAAGTAGCTGAATTAGGAAAGTCCTATGTTAATATTCAACTATTTATACGATATCTGGATATTGATTTATAGTGACTTACATACTTGTGGAAACATATTTGAAAAATATTTTTCACCTGAGGCAACCTTTCTTCAGTGCTTCCGTATTTATTAGGTACAAGGACACAGTGGACCTTTTGACAAAACATTGGAACAACTTTCTACCATAATACAGGGGTGCGTTAACAAACAGCCCAAAAGCCAGAAGGTATTGTATGAGCTATACTATGGCTATGCATTTAAGATAGTGTTCCGGTATATTTACAGGTATGAAAATGCCGCAGATGTTGTAAATGATGGTTTTGTGAAGGTGTTTTCCCGCTTTGACAAATTCAGCTGTGAGGATACTGAGGATCAGGAGAAAATGCTGATGGGATGGATCAGGCGGATCATGGTAAACACGGCAATAGACGAATTGAGAAGGAGAAATATGATACCGGAAATCGGTGGAATACCTGATGAAGTATGGGAAGTACCGGATGTGGGACAATCCGCAGAACAGAAATTATATTACAAGGAGTTGATCATACTGATCAAAGAGTTACCGCCTTCCTATCAGGTGGTGTTCAATATGTATATAATTGATGGATTTTCCCATCAGGAGATCGCAGATAAGCTGAATATCAGTATCGGCACTTCAAAATCTAATCTGGCCAAAGCGAGGGCTTATTTGCAGAAAAAATTAAACACAGATATACCTGAAATAGACGTATGCAGCTCCTAGATGACGATATGGACGAATTATTCCGCAAGGCGGCTTCAGACTATCCCCTTAATACAGGGGCTGGTGACTGGGATGCTATGAGGAATAAGTTGCAGCAGGCTGACAACAGTCAGCAGGGGACGGCTACAAGAAGCTTTAAAGATCGCTGGTGGTTCAGACTCGGCATTATTGCCATCATCACAGCCACTGTTGCCATCGTAGCCATTAGCGTAGTACAGCATGAAAGCGGCAAACGGTCCGCAGGTAATGCTGCAACTCCGGCAGGCGCAGTACAACAACAAGAAAATGCTGCGGCACAAGCCAGTGATCAACAGGGTGCGGGTAAGCCATCTTCAGTAACTGATGCCCAGACAAATGTGTCGCAGGGAGATGTTGCAGAGACAAGCGATAAGCTGGCCACAGAAAAGCAAACAGCAGCTGGTGTGATACCAGAGATTACAAGTCAGACAGGTAATGAATTGCCGGAAGTGAATAAGAAGGCCACAAACACTCAGCCGGTAAAAGCCGCAGCTACGGAAGACAAACAAGCTGTAATTAAGCCTGAAGGAAAAGGTGAGCCATCCGCTGCTGTAAACAATGCTTCCGCAAAAGAAGATATTAACACGGTAAGCAAGAGAGGCGGTAAGAAATCAGCTTTTGCTGCAGAGAATAACAAAAGTGTACCTGCGCTGGTGAATAATCACACAGTGAACATGCCCGCAAACAAGGTAGATGTAACAAAAGGAACATCTGATAACAAACGTACCGGCGGGTATCCGGCTTCGTTAGTTAAGCGCAGACCAGCGGGTATAAATGCTGCCGATATTCAGACAAACCATATACCAGCGGCAACGCCGGTGCAGACGGCGAAGACAGAAAGAACAGCCGGTGATGCGCAAACGAATAGGGACATCGCTGCTGTTTATAACAAGAAAGATAAAGAACGTGCTGCCGTAGCGAACAGTGAACAATTAACAGGGAACAGGAACAAAGGTAACATTGCCCCGCACACAAGAGTAACAGGGAATGTTCCTGCCAGCAGTTATCCTGCGGCCAACCAGGGGATAACTGCTGTTTATCAGCAATTATATATTGAGAAAGTACGTGGAGTAACTTCCGGTTTCAACATGCCGGCTGCAAATATTAAAGGCAACGTTGCAATGATTACGCTGCCTGCCAATCCAACGGCTCAAACTAATGCATCGGCGGAAACTGTCACAACCCGGAAAAATGCTGCCGGTATGAAAAGTGGCTTTTACTATGGCGCAGTGCTTAGTCCGGATCTGACCACGGTAAAAATGCAACGTACCGCAGGCCTGGGATATAATGTAGGGCTGATTGCTGGTTACACTGTGAATAAGCAACTGTCCATAGAAACAGGCATATTGTATGAACGCAAATACTACTACTCTGTCGGAAAGTATTTCGATGCAAAGAATACCAACTGGCCGCCTTATATGACAGTATTCGATATAGATGGATGGTGCAATATGTATGAGATACCGTTAAATGTACGGTACACTTTTGCAAAGGGAGTCAGAAACAGCTGGTATGTGAATGCAGGAGTGTCATCGTATATTATGAAAACGCAGCAATATGACTATAGCTACGAATATTACGGGGAGTATGGCAAAAAAAACTGGACGTATCATAAAGCTACTGCGGACTGGTTTTCCATTATACATCTGGGCGTTGGTTACGAACGGCCAATTGGCGTCTTAGGTACATTGCGATTGGAACCGTATATCAAGATACCGACCCGGGGAATTGGCGTAGGTAATCTGCCGGTTACCAGTGCCGGATTGAATATTGGCCTGACCCGGCCATTACGCCTGAAGTAAGAACAGTATTTTAACTAGCAACTACATGACGCGAAGAAACACGATTATTCTCGCAGGGGCATTGCTTTGCCTGATAGCGGCGGGAACTGGGTATTATTTGTATAACAAGCCAAGGACTTCTGCTTCGGAAGTCAAGACAGATAAGCAGGTGACTGCCGAGAAGCTGTATGAGGAATTTACAAAGAATGAACAACAGGCGAATAGCCTGTATGTGAATAAAGTACTGGAAGTAACAGGCACTGTGGCTGATGTGCAAACAACAGGATCCGCTGTATCCATACTATTGTCTGCACAGGCTGGAGGCATGGGTGGTGTAAACTGTACCCTGGCGACCGGAGCCGATGGTAAGTTGCCCGAAGTAGGTCATACTATAACGATTAAAGGATTGTGCACAGGAGTATTGATGGATGTAAGCATCGTTGACGCAACTATTATAAATAACAAGTAACAATTCTGACTATGAAGAAAGCATTCTTTCCACTGATGGCACTTGCCATCGCATGCAGCACCATCATTGTATCCTGTTCTAAAGACAACGAAGAGGATGTGAATAATCCTAATCCAGGCGGTGGTGGGGGCACAACCTGCGATACTGTTGATATGCGGTATACAGCCAATATTCAGCCTATTATACAAAGCAATTGCTACAGTTGCCATGGTAATGGTAATGCAAGCGGCGGTATTTCTCTGGGTAACTATGCCTCACTGAAAACGCAGGTAGATAATGGTAGACTGGTTGGCGCTATTACACACGCTTCCGGCTTTTCACCTATGCCACTGGGTGGTGCGAAATTGTCTGACTGTAACATCAACAAGATCAGGGCCTGGATTGCCAGAGGTGCACAGAATAACTAAAAATATACGGATATGAAAACCATATGCTTTATTGTGTTGTCATGTCTGCTGTATCTGCAAATGCAGGCACAGACATATGTTTCAAGGAATGCAAATGTCAGCTTCTATTCAAAGACGCCATTAGAAGATATAAAGGCAGAAAATAAGCAGGCCTTCGCAGCTGTGGATCTGGGAAAGAAGTCTGTCGCTTTTACTTTGCTGCAACGCAACTTCATGTTTCCTAAACAGCTGATGCAAGATCATTATAATGAGAACTATGCAGAGAGTGAGAAATATCCTAAAGCACAGTTCAACGGTACAATCACTGGCGATGTGCCTAACAAACCAGGTAATTATAAAGTACAGGTAAGCGGACAACTCACCCTGCATGGTGTGACACAGCAAGTGCAGAACATACCTGCAGAGCTGGAAATACAGGAGGGCAAACTCACTGCAAAAGCAGCATTCGCCGTAAAGCCAGGCGATTATAATATTAAGATACCGTCACTGGTAAAAGATAAAATTGCGTCGCAAATCAATGTACAAATCCTGGCGGTATGTCTGCCGGCAAAATAGATCGAATATGCAAAAGATAGCCTGTTACATCATATTGTGTTTATTTCTCGGAAATGCAGCTGCCATTGCGCAGGATACCAGCCTGCTGAAGATGCTGGAGGATTCTGAAAATACGGCAGAAAACTCCCACGTAGTTACCGGCACATTTAAAGCTACGCAGCTTATTAATATGCCTACAGTGGAGTCGCCGGGTAAACAAAGCCTCCAGTTTCTGATCATGCACCGCTTCGGCAAACTGAACGAAGGCGCATATGAACTGTTTGGACTGGACAATGCCTCTATACGCTTTGGCCTGGATTATGGTTTTACTGACAGGTTATCTGCAGGTATTGGCAGAAGCTCCGTTGATAAGGCGTTTGATGGTAACGTCAAATACAAAATATTACAACAATCCACAGGTGCAATGCCCATTTCGCTTAGTCTGTATGAACTCGTAACACATTATACACAACGATATACAGATAAACCTTATCTCAATTCACGGTTCCGTACCAGTTATACTTCTCAGCTACTTATAGCCAGGAAGTTTTCACGGAATCTTTCGTTGCAGCTGGCCCCGTCATGGACGCACTATAATCTGGTAGCAACAAAAGGAGATATGAATGACATTTTTGCAATCAGTGCAGGGGGACGGATGAAGTTTACCAAGAGAATGAGTCTGACTGCCGAATACAACTACCTGCTGTCAGACCCGGTAGTATCTTCAAAAATCTATAACTCACTGTCGCTGGGGGTAGATATTGAAACCGGCGGACACGTATTTCAGCTTGTATTTACCAATTCCAATGGTATGATCGGACCTTATTATCTGACTAAAACAAATGGTAGCTGGGGGAAAGGAGATATATTCTTCGGATTCAATATTTCGAGATCGTTCAATTTCAGGAAATAAACACAGGAACTGGTTTATGCAGGAAGATGTGGGAAGTGGTGCAACTATGGATGTCCTGTTGACGATGCTGCCGGCGGTAGAGAATAATTTTCAGGAAAATAGAATCAGTAGTCAGGAGTTAATGGGTAATCATTTGGGAAAAGGATCAGCGGTTAAATAAAGTTGGCATTAAAAGACATATCAAATACAAACCTATGCCAACAAGGTTTGGCCGGCAGGTTGCGAAGCGTATCTGTATATTTCAGCTACAATCCGTAACCTGCCCGGTTTAATATCGTCAGCTTCTGGTCCAAACAGTAGTACGGCCCATCATCGAAATGCCAATGTACCCCCTGATCTGTAAGGCATCGCCTTTGAACTTCATGTTGCAGCTATAGGTCTTGCCGCTTTTAGGATCATAGATCTTGCCGCCTTCCCATTCTCCGTCATCGTAAGTAAAGTTCGTCAGTATAACCAGGTCCTGTAATTTCCGGCTACGCAATTTAGCGTCAGGATTTTTGATATCAGTACGGGAACTACCGTCCGGCTCATACATGTTTTTTCCCCATACTAGTTTACCGAAATACTTATCGCCTGATTTATAGATCTCTATCTTACCATCCTTTTCTTCACTGAGCCATGTGCCAATGATTTTGTCGGCCGCGCCTTTCTGTGCAAAGAGACTGCCCGTGGCCACTACCAGGGCAAAAACGAGTAGAGTGAGCTTTTTCATCATAGAATATTTAAGTTGTTTATTACCCTCTGCAGGGATTTACTGTTAGTATGCAATATTCAGGCCGGTCGCATTCGTGCCTTACACTGTTAATTTAACATTTTTTAGCATCCAGGCCGTTAATAGCTGTGAAATCGGAAAGCGATATAAGTCAATCAATTCGTGTAATCCGTAACGGTTACAATTATATTATTTTGCATTCATATTACATTTATATCGTAATTATCTCTATATTACGAGCCAGATTGATGTATAATAAGTGGATTTCCACTAACAGACTTTTGTAGTTTCCCGAAAGTACCTATGAACCGAATAGCCATAAGATTATTGAAAATCTCATTTCCCGTATTATTCTTTGTCTCATCAGTCACGGCACAAAAAGGATACATCTACGTACATGTCAGCGCGCTTAATGAAGAATCATCGTCTGATTTTCAATTCTCTGTAAACGGAGGTATAACAACAGTTCCCGATTTCTATCTGAATGACCAGCCATTGACCGCAGGTGCTATTAACGATATAGGCGCGGGTCATGGAATAACAAATAATGGTACCGGCGATGGTGAGTTGTGGTTGTCATTACAGGCAGGGGGGCAAATATATCATCGCGTAGCCGGTAGTAGCCGGTGGCTGCCGACGGGCTATACGGGTACTTCCCTGGATGGCGCTGGCCCCGGACAGTTTGTACATACCACTGCTGGCGGAGATGCCTACTTCTTTGACGGTAATAATCAGCAACTTATTTATACAGCAATGGCGCATGGGGGAGTCCGTGCGGTGGATATCACTTACGGCGACGGACGCATAGCAATTGTGACGGAAGATGGCGCTATACTGACAAACAATATTACATCAGCGCCTTATACAGATGCCTGGACGACGTTAGCTGCTCCGGGAACCGGCGCTTCCCGTCTGGATATGCGCTCTTCCTCGGGAGAGATCGTCTATTATAGTGCAGGAAGCGGCGCAGTGTTTACGCTGCCTTTCGCCGGAGGAACTGCAGTGCATCTGGGTACCCCTGGTACGACTGACGTTGCCTATGGAGATGATGGCGTCATATACGCAAACGGATACAACTGGAATGGCGTCAGCTGGTCTGCAGATGTGATGCGGTATACATCGCTGAATCGAATTACGGCCGGAGTACAGGTATGGGCAACATCGGTTATCCCATTTGACAATGCAATTATATTTTCACGTACTACAGATGGCAGCTGGATAGATGATGAACGTGTTACTCCGGCGTTTGGCAATGCCATCATCTTACCGGTGGAAGCAGGTAATTATGCCTTATCCGCTGTAATACCTGCCGGTTGGGCGTTATCCGGGTATACAGTTTATAGTTCGGGAGGAAACAGCGTGACTACTCCAGGCGCGGTAACGGTGAATATTACAGTAACTGCTGGGGAAACAGTACATATTATCGCACACCAGGCGGCACTAAATCCAGTAGCCATATCCCAGGCATGTGGCGTGATCTTTACTGAAGATTTTGGCGCAGGGAGTGCAGGTTCATTTGCAGCTACTTCCTACCATTATCATAACACCAGCGATATCAGTGATGGTTATTATGCCATTCAGCCTTTAGATCAGGCAGGTCAGCTCACAGATCATACATCAGGAACAGGTAATATGCTGCTGGTGAAAGCAGGTTTTCACCGGGAGTATTTCTATAGAAAGCGATTAACTAATCTGTTAACTGGCCAGCCATACAAGCTCAGTTTCTGGGTTGCTAATATTAACCCTGCGGCACGTGTCAAACCAGACATACAGGTGGGTATGGTAGCCGCTGATGGTAGTTCGCTGACCACTTTCAGTACAGGCGCTGTTACCAGTAATAACTGGCGGGAATACACTTTTACATTCATCGCGCCTGCCAGCACAGCAGACATCTATCTTCGGAATAATGTAAGCGGTATAGACGGGAATTATTTCGCACTGGATGATATTGCTATCATACCGATGGCCGGCGTTTTACCAGCGAGCATGTTGAATCCATCACGAGCGGGTTTGTGTGAAGGAAGTACCGCTATCATCTCAAATGGTACACCAGATGGCCGCTGGTCAACCAATAATCCCGCAGTTGCTACAGTAGATGCGACAGGCAGGATTACAGCTGTCAGCGCCGGTTACGCAGACATTACCTATACCGTGACTGATGTTACCGGTTGTGAAGCAACGGCCATTCATACCTTACCCGTGTATACATTGCCGGACGTGATGGCCGTCGCAGATAAGACAGCATTATGTCCGGAGGATACTGTACACCTGGAAGTAACTGCCCGTAATACGCCAGGTCCTTATACCTACAAATGGACGGCATCGCCATTGGCAGGAAGTAATCTTATTGATGATCAGGCAATACAAACAACGGCAGTTCCTACAACGTCAGGCAGCGGTTATGCATACATAGCCGTTGTAACAGACGCACGTGGGTGTACAGCATCCGGCATGACAGATACCGTGATACTGCATCCATTACCTGTAGCTACTATCAGTTATACTCCAGATGTCTGTAAGACAGGAGTAGCAGCTGTCATGCTGACCGGTACAGCAGGAGGCACTTATACAGGAACACCCGGATTGATTATAGACTCATTGACCGGCTCAATAGATCTGACAAATAGTACAGCTGGTGCGCACCAGGTAACATATACATTCAGCAATGGCCAATGTAGCAATGTGACTAGCGCAGGATTGACCATTCATGATCTGCCGGAAGTAGCCGCGATGACGGCATCTCCGGATGTATGTGCAGGCGATCAGGTTCAGTTGCAGCATGCATTGACCGGTGGAGTATGGCGCACTGAGGATAATGCATTTGCGATTGTTAGCACAGCAGGTATGTTGCAAGGTATTGCAGCAGGTACTGTCAACGTACGATACATTATTACCAATGAATGGGGATGTGCAGACAGTACTGGTGT
Source organism: Chitinophaga rhizophila (assembly GCF_019492185.1). GTDB lineage: Bacteria > Bacteroidota > Bacteroidia > Chitinophagales > Chitinophagaceae > Chitinophaga > Chitinophaga rhizophila. The sequence continues at coordinate 674,071 of NZ_JAICCF010000002.1, read as the reverse complement.
TGACGTGGTAGTCAATCCTTTGCCGCAGGCATCAATAGCATATGATAAACCCGTTTTCTGTGTAATAGGAACCGCGGATGTGAGGGTGACAGGAACAGCGGGCGGCACCTTCAGTGCAGGCAGAGGGTTGGTGATCAATCCGCAGACGGGTGCAATAGACCTGGCAGCAAGCAGACCCGGTACTTACACTGTATCCTATAGTTTCACTGAGGGTAAATGCGGCAATACTACTACAACGGTATTAGCGGTTGAGGCATTGCCCGTAGTAGCGGCCGTCACCGGTGATAATATGGTGTGTATAGGGAATGAGAGTGCTGATCTGGGTAGTCTTACACCAGGTGGGGTGTGGATCAGCAGCGATGTAAATATCATGCAGGTAAGTGCAGCAGGTCGTGTAACAGCCATAGCTCCCGGCAATGCAGTCATTACTTATCAGGTCACAACAGTAAATGGTTGCAGTAATAAGGCCGATTTTGCAATAACTGTTCCGCCGATGCCCGAGTTCACAGCGACTACCACACCTACAACGTGTAGTAGCAGCAAAGACGGTAGTATTACAATACCAACGCCAGGCAACGGTTATAAATATAGTCTGAACGGTGAAGGTTGGCTGGACGAAAATACCTTTTCCGGTCTGAGAGGAGGCGATTACAGTGTGCAGGTAATGAATGAAAAGAATTGTGTATCTGCTGTAAAAACAGTCAAGGTACCTGCTCCGCTGGATATTGCTTTAGTAGTGACACCCAGGGATGTAACCTGTCATGGGGAGAGTTCCGGCGCGATTGCTTTGTCAGCCGCAGGCGGCACACCGCCCTATCGCGTAATGTGGAGTACGGGGGCGACCAATAACAGGATCACCAATCTGCCTGCGGGCGATTATAGTGTAACAGTGACAGACCAGAACGGTTGTGCGTCTTCGCTGAAGGTACGTCTTACCGAATTGTTTCCCGTATTTGTAGTAGATGATCCTGTTAAACAGGAAGGAGGATTACTGCGGATCACCGGTACTGCTATACCTCGCGCTAATATCCTGGTGACATATCCTGATGGTAGTATTACAACAACGCATACTGATGTCAAAGGAAATTTTAGTACCCTGTCACCCAATGTAGTAGAGACAGGGACTATCGTCGTAACAGTCACTGATCCTGCAAGTAAGGGGAATTGTACTAAAGTGATTGACTATCGCAACAGCACTTCGGCAGATCTGTCTGTCATCAAAAGTATAACAATAGCCAAAGCACCCACAGTGGGTGACCTGGTTACGTTTACACTTACAGTGAATAATAAAGGTCTGGATCATGCAACACAGGTAATTGTAACAGACGACGTATCCGGGATGTTGGACGAAATAACTGATATGACGGCAACCGGTGGCTATGTCAGTTTCAATCCACGCACGCGCCAGGTAGTATGGAATATTGATACTTTATATGTGAATAAAGCGATGCAGTTATCATTTTCTGCCCGTATACTATATGGTGGAAGACTGGAGAACAGTGCCATCATTTCCGGACGTGAAATGGATCCTGATCTGCGTAATAATGAATCAGCTATTCAGCCGGTAGAGATCTCGCCAGACTTATTTATTCCGAATGTAGTGACGGCGAATGGAGATGGTAAGAATGATTACTTTCTTGTCAGAGGCATTGATCAGTACCCGGGATCTGTATTAGAGATATATAATCGGTGGGGTAGTCAGGTATATCGCTCCGGTAATTATGCCAACAACTGGGGAGGGGCGGGACTTGCGTCTGGTATTTACTACTATGTACTAAAAATCAACATGGCCCGTACTACAAAAGTGTATAAAGGATACATAGAACTGATCCAAAAATAGTAATATGAGAAATGGTGCTTTACTGTTCATTTGTTTTTTGCTGTTGTCCTGTTTTGCGCAGGCACAGCAGGATGTGCAGTTCAGTCAGTATGTATTTAATGGTTTGAGCGTTAATCCTGCATATGCAGGATATAGAGAAGAACTGTACCTGCATAGCACCTATCGTCAGCAATGGGCCGGTTTCCAGGGCGCGCCGCAGACAGGCACCATCGCGCTGGATGGTGTAACTGATGTATATTCAAAGAAAGTTGGTCTTGGCGGACAGGTAACCTGGGATCGTCTGGGGCCGCAGGAGTCTATCTCACTGTATGGGTTTTATGCCTATCGTATTCCACTGGCGAATGACAGCCGGTTGTGTATCGGACTAGGACTCGGGGCTACGCAATATGCGGTGGACGGCAGCTCCCGTAAGTACGTAGATGCGGATGATCCTGCGTTGATACTGGGAAAACAGAGCACGCTGGTACCGGATGCCCGGTTCGGGATTTACTATAATACTTATCGCACATTTATCGGCTTTTCTATGATGGATCTGTTTTCTGCCTATACCGGTGGAAAGATCTACTTTGGAAATGGGACACTGTATTCCACCTTACGAAAGTCCCGTCATATTTACCTAAGTGGTGGTACGGTTGTTTACCTGACGAATGACATCAAACTGAAGCCTTCGGTAATGATTAAGGAAGACCTGAAAGGACCCACCAATATTGATTTTAATGTGTTCATGCTACTACAGGAAAAGGTGTGGTTGGGAGCTTCCTATCGCGCAGGCTTTAACCTATGGGGCAAACCGGCGTTAGAGACAACTTTACAGCGGGGAAATGCAGTCAGTGTGATGGCAGAGGTATTTTTATCAGATAATATGCGGCTAGGCTATTCGTATGATATTACAACTAATGGCATCTCCCGGTATCAGCGGGGCTCGCACGAACTGTCAATAGGCATACTGTTTCCGCATAATGATAAAGTAGACAATGCCCGTTGTCCCCGGTATTTTTAAAGTTTCCGGGTCTTATCTCAGCTGTACAAATCTGTTGATATTTTCCCGCCAGGAAGAGTGTAAAGCAAAAAACCGTGATTTGTCCAATAAATTCCAGACTTCGTACAGCAGCGGTACCAAAATGCACACGTACTTTTGTATCACTAAAGATATTTGATTACAGATAATGTAACAGTTGTAGGTTTAAGCAGCACACCGGAATAGTCCTATTCCGGTGTTTTTATTATATATCACTCCATTTCCAGTCTCTTATATCAGGCATATCTTCCAGGCATTCGCGGATGTAGATATTATGCATACTTAATTTATCTTCAAAGTAGCTGATAGCTTCCGCCTCATTTGCCGGTTTTCGTTCTGCGCGTTCGATAGCAGCGATAGCCAGGTGAAATCTGCTCATTCTGTTCAGCACAACCATGTCGAAAGGAGTAGTGGTAGTGCCTTCTTCCATAAAACCTCTGAGGTGGAAGCGCGCAGGGTGGGGGCGTCCGTGTACAAGATCATGTATGATGCGGACGTAACCATGGAATGCGAAGATAACCGGCGTATCATCTGTGAATATGTCAGAGAATAACGAGGCTTCCATACCATGCGGATGATATTCTTTCGGCGACAGCGCCATGAGATCAACCACATTTACTACTCTTATTTTCAGGTCGGGCAGATGTTTACGAAGTAACCATGCCGCTGCAATAATTTCCAGTGTTGGTACATCGCCGGCACAGGCAAGTACTACGTCCGGCTTTCCTTGGTTGGCATTGCCGGCCCATTCCCAGACAGAAGCGCCCTGTGCGCAATGTTTGGTAGCTTCTTCCATATTCAGCCACTGAAGAGAAGGTTGTTTACCTGCAACGACCAGGTTTACGTAATTGTAGCTTTTCAGGCAATGGTCCATTACAGCCAGCAGGCAGTTTGCGTCAGGCGGTAGATAAATGCGAACGACGTTACTCTTCTTATTAGCGACGGTGTCAATAAACCCTGGTCCCTGATGGCTGTAGCCATTATGGTCCTGCCTCCAGCTGTGAGAAGTGAGCAGGTAGTTGAGCGAGGGTATATCCTTCCTCCATGGGATTTCCCGGCACGTTTTCAGCCATTTAGCATGCTGGTTGAACATAGAGTCGATGATCGTAATGAAAGCCTCGTAACAGGGAAATATGCCATGTCTGCCCGTCAGCAGATATCCCTCCAGCCAACCCTGGCAAAGATGCTCGCTAAGTACCTCCATTACCCGACCGTCTGGTGACAGATGCTCGTCATTATCAAGCAGGTGTTCCATAAAGCAGCGTTCTGTAACTTCAAATACCGCATCAAGTCTGTTAGAGCTTGTTTCATCAGGGCAGAAGATCCGGAAATTCTGATGATCTTCATTCAGTTCAAAGATGTCACGCAGCATCTTACCTAGTTCACGGGTGCCTTCAGCAATAGATTCTCCAGGTGCTTTTACTGACACCGCATAGTTAGTATAATCAGGCATACGCAGTGGATGTACATCAGTGCCTCCGTTTGCATAGGGGACGGCGCTCATACGTTTATTGCCGGAGGGAGCCAGAGCAGCCAGTGCGGGTTGTAGTTTCCCGTCGGGTGTAAAGTGCTGTTCCGGTTTATAGCTCCGTAACCATTGTTCCAGCAGCGCCAACTGATCCTGATCTTTCACCACATCTGTCAGAGGAACCTGGTGAGAACGAAAAGTCCCTTCAATGTGTTTGCCTTTCCACATCACAGGCCCTGTCCAGCCTTTGGGAGAACGGAGAATAATCAGCGGCCACAAGGAGGGTGAGTTGCTTTTCTTCCCCTCTCGGGCGAATTGCTGGATTTCTCTGATCTGTTCATATGCAGTATCGAGGGCCATTGCCATTTCCTGATGAATGTCTATCGGATCATCAGCCCGAACAATAAGTGTATTGTAGCCATAACCGCTGAACAGTGCAGTAAGCGTCTCGTCAGGTAAACGACCCATAACTGTAGGGCCGGATATTTTGTAGCCATTCAGGTGGAGTATAGGCAGTACGGCTCCGTCACGGGCGGGATTCAGAAAGCAATTAGATTTCCAGCTACCGGCTAGCGGACCAGTTTCTGCTTCCCCATCACCGATTACACAGGCAGCTATCAACGCCGGATTGTCCATCACAGCCCCGGCAGCATGCGCCAGGGAATAACCCAATTCCCCACCTTCATGTATAGACCCTGGTGTATGCGCGCTGACATGACTAGGAATACCGCCAGGCGTAGAGAACTGCCGGAAGAAGTATCGCATACCATTCTCATCCTGCGTGATGTCAGGGTAAGTTTCAGTATACGTACCCTCCAGGAAAGTATTAGCCAGTACAGCGGGTGCGCCATGACCAGGGCCGCAGATAAACAGGAAATCGGCATCGCTTGCTTTTATCAGTCTGTTAAGATGGACATATATAAAATTGAGACCCGGCGAGGTACCCCAATGGCCTAGTAGGCGAGGCTTAATATGGGCAGGCAGCAGAGGGTCTTTCAGTAATGGATTATCCTGCAGATATATCTGGGCAGCTGCCAGGTAGTTGGAAGCTTCCCAATAAGCTTGTATGTTATTCAGGTGATCCTGTGTCAATGTTGCCATATTGCAAAGGTTTAACTAGCCCGCAGGCATTGCTGTGTATGTTGTGCAATGATGAGTTCTTCATTCGTTGCAATTACTCTCACTGTTACTTTGCTATCTTTTGCCGAGATAACATCACTGTTTGCATTATTAAGATGGTGATCTATCTCTATACCGAGATATTCTAGTCCCGCACAGATCCGCTCTCTGATTACGGGCACATGTAGTCCAATACCACCTGTAAAAACAAGTGTATCAATACCACCTGCGGCGGCAGTCAGCGCCCCAATGTATTTCTTGGCCTGATAACAGAATAACTGTACGGCTTCAGCTGCCTGATGATCATTCGCTTCTTGTTCCAGTAATACACGAATATCACTCGCTGTTCCGGATACACCTTTCAGTCCGGATTGTTTATTGAGTAATTCATTCAGCGCTCTTTCGCTCAGGAATTGTTTTTCTTTCAGCAGATAGAGAATCACACCCGGATCAAGGTCGCCGGAGCGTGTGCTCATGACCAGTCCGCCGGTAGGTGTAAGTCCCATGGTAGTATCAATACTTTTTTCTTCCCGAAGCACAGCCATGCTTGCGCCATTTCCAAGGTGTGCGAGGATGACTTTGCCCGCTGCTTCCTGTGGTGCGGTTTGCTTTAATTGTTGATAAATATACTCATACGAAAGGCCGTGGAAACCGTACCTGATAATGCCGTCCTCCCACAGGTGACGTGGTATAGCAAAATATTTCGCAGTTACCGGCATGTCTTTATGAAAGGCGGTATCGAAGCAGGCTACCTGTGGAATATCCGGATAGGCTGATTCAAAAGTGCGTATTGCCGTAATTTCAGCAGGCATATGACCAGGAGCTAGTGGAATGAGTGACTCAAACTCATCCATTAATGCTGGTGTGATTAGTTCTGGCAGGTAGTGTAATTTACCACCTTGGACTATCCGGTGTCCTATGGCACGGATCTGATACGGCGTATAGCTTTCCTTTAGCAACGCTATCAGGAAGTGTATAGCAGCCTGGAGATCCGGAATGGATTGGGCGACCTCTTCCTGGTGACCGTTGCCGTCTTCCAGTTGAATATGGCACTCGCCTCCTATCTGCTGTATATTGCCTTTGCTGACTAACTCGAGTGTATCGATATCAAACAGGGCAAATTTCAGACTGGAAGAACCGCAATTAATGGTTAGTATAACTGTAGTGTACTGGTTCATAGTAGCTGTGTTTGATCTGGCATAAAATTTTGACAGGTAACTTATCTTAAATCAATTGTATGCCAGATCAAATTTCAGCACCCTTTATTCCTGTACAGTATACAGGGGAGGAAACCGAAACGTCCTCACAGAAAGTAGCCGACAGTGAACAGGCTGCTATTGCTATTTTTGAACGTGCTGTAAAACGGTTGAAGCAGGTTAATGAGTGGGGCAATATGTGTGGAGCATTGTCTTCATCCTTTCAACTGGTAGACAAGCAGGGAGAAGAGATCAACGATGCGGCTAATCCAGGTATGTTTATCCGCATAGATATACCCGGTCCTGGTAACAGTGCCGGGAAAGGATATGACTGGGTTTCTATCGAACAGGTGGAAGAAATACAGCTGAATGAGCAGCAGCAGTTGTTTTTCATACGTGCACGTCCCTGTGGACATCCTCAGCAGCAGAACGCTGGTACCGCTCATTTTCTGAAGGAGGAAGCTACCAGTTCCTTTGTTGTATCCAGAGATGATACGCAGGTAATTGCGACCGTTTACGGCAGAAATGAGGTGCCTAATGTGACGGCAGATGATACGGTGGATAAGATGCGGAATGCGTTAGTGGGCACAGGTGGGGCAATAGGCATTTCAAAGCTACAGTGGAAGGCATTGGTAAACGGCCTGCTGGAAGAATAAACTGATAGATCAAACTGAATAGGCACCGATATTTAAGAGTAGGCAGTCTGCTGAAAGTTAGCGTCTGAGAACATTCTTGCAGCAGGCTGCCTGAATCTTACTTATCAATGTGCAATTCTGTAGTTGATTAATCTTTATATCCGGGAATGAATACTTCTCCGGTATTCTGATCCATATAACCTCTTGTACCGCTGGCGGTTTTTACAAGGAATGCCTGGCGGTTCTGATCTTCATCAATAATCTGTACAAGAACGGGCTTTTTCAGCTCTTGCATAGTCTCCGCAGGAATTACGCCTATTCTGTTACCAACTTTCGTTTCAATGAAAGCATAGTGCCCGATATTGTCTTCCCTATAGGTAACATCATCATAAATAAGCGGCACAAGTACATTTCCTTTCATGTCAATAACACCTGTTTTACCGTCTTTTACAGCTTTTAGCTTGCTTTGATACTTCGGCGTTTGTTCACGATATGACATGTATTCGATCTGCGAGTATCCATTGAGATCAACACTATCGAGCGCCTGTCCGCGGCGTTGGAAGTCGGTCAACTCCAGTACAATTCTCCACTTATTATTCCCAAGCTTGTAAATATGCAGGTCTTTTTTCCCGTCAGCAGATGCGAAGCTGCCAGGTGTATGGTTGGCTGCCTCAGTAGCTACTTCTGCAGCTTTGGCAGCAGCAGCGGAAGTTACTTTACCGGTAGCGTCGAAGTAAACAGTACGTTCGTCTTCGGTCACTGCTTTAATAAAGTCTTGCGTGCCGTCAGTGATGCCTTTTACTTCGCTGTAAGTGGCCGGAATGATCTCTTTACCAGTGTAGGCATCAGCAACGCCATATTTACCATCAAGGCCAACGATCATGAAGTTCCTAAGTGATTTTTCTTCGAAGAACTCACCATCATCATATTTAAGCTTCTTATTCACCAAATCGCCGGTTGACATATCTATCACACCAATGTAGCCTTCTTTTTTAACCAGCAGGAGATTGGTATGTCTTGACATCGGATTAATGCCGGGTATTTCGTCAAATACAAGCGACCCTTTCTGTTTGCCGGTAGCAGGGTCCAGCAATACATACCCCTTTACCAGTCTGGCTACTGCCATTCCATTAGGCGCTACGAAGGGCATATCAGCATAATTGCATGCATATACAACCTTCCCGGAAGTATGTATTAATCCTACTTTTTTGTTATTCTCAATACGGGCATAATCGCCGTTAAACAGGTGTATACTGTCATATTGAGGCTCTGCAATCACTGCATGTTTCCTGTTGGTAAGTCCCCACTTATTCTTTTCCGCATAGGGATAGACACCATTCTGTGCCTTGCACCACACGCTGATAAGCAGGACAGGGAGAAAATAGATGGTTTTCATAAAGTATAGGATTGAAGTCAGAGACAAATATAAGGGTTTTGCTAAATATATGCATCTTCTCTTTAATATGTTGGTATCTTAAATCGGGAGCGGTATATTTGCCCTCGAAAATGTATCGGCAAATTATGAGAACAAGTGAACAGGCTTTGTCAGTCATTGAACAAATAAAGCAGGCCATTAACGACACAGCGGTAGAAACAATCGTAGCAGCGGCAGCAGAGATCGCAAGCAATAAACGACTACTTTTCGAGCAACTCGAAGCGCTCATAGGCAATATTTCTCCTCTGGAATGTGACAGTCAGCAATGGCGTAATTTCAGAATTGCACGCATCAACCTCAGTACACAACTGCGGCGGGAAGCGCTGGCCTGTTAGGCCACAAGCGGAATGGTAGCCCAGGTGTGCCTGGCCATTTCGTTCTTCTTTTTATTTTCTGTTCATCTCATCACCACAACGAGATCATGACCTTGATCTTCGTAGATTAAACTCGTGCCATTGTCAATATGGGCGATCGCATCTACCGGAGCATCAGGCTGTAAGTCTATTTCTGTAAGCAGGCAGTAGTTCGTACATCCGTGCGTCAGTTTGGTAATAGTGGATCTCAGGGATTACCAGAACTATCGTACGAGGAGCGGTCGCTCTTCGTACCGGATTTCCATACTCAATGCTTCCCAGCCGAAATAGTTCCGGACAAAGACATGAAACTACCCAACTCCTCACCAGCAACCTGGTAATAGATTACTACATATGCGACGTAGCATGATACAGTAGGCTATATACTATAAATCAACTCATTACCCACTGCCAATCCGGCAATAACTGACATGAAAGCGTTTGTCATGCCAGGTGCTATTTTAATACTCATAGGACTGCTCTCTTAGTCAACATATATTGCTGCAAACAGACAAATTACACACTCTATGCATGTGCTGAATGCAGCCTACTACCGGCTTTCACTGTCTCCTACCTACTTTCACACCACTTGTCTGCCCTCACATCTGAACAGACGCTCGTTATCGAGTTTTAGGCAAACTGTACAGCAGCTGCCAGTTTTTCAGCAGGCCCTCGGGACGTAGCTACTGATAGCTGTAACAAGTCATTTTTCATCAAGAAGGGAACGGCTATTCCGGAAACAATTCAGTAAAAATCAAGCAATATGTCCGTTCAGATATAAAATTATTTGTATGCCATGCGGTTCGCAGCGACAAACAGTACTTTTTTCATCAGGAGATTTACTTTGTGAGTCACATAAAATATGCAATAAATAGTGAGAATGCCAGTTTGTCGTTTTGATAAGATGTTATTTATCATAGTATTATAAAATGGAACGCTTTTCGTATAGAGGGAATTGATGAGGAAGCTGGCAGTCTTTAATATCTGCACTGTAGTGACTGCATATATATCGTCATGTGTCCTTTACTATTAAGATAATAAACAGCACAATAAAAGATTAATCGACTAATTATGACAACTGAGCACATGCGCGCGCTCGTACTTGAGGATTACGGAGCCCCATTTGTATATCGGGTAATAGACAGGCCAAAGCCAGATTACGGAGAGGTATTGATAAGAGTCAAGGCGAGTGGTGTAAACCCACTGGATGCTAAGATCAAGGCAGGAGAAGCGGAGCATGCGAAACAGCCATTACCGGCAGTACTAGGTATTGACATGGCAGGCGTCGTGGTAGAAGTAGGAGAGGGTGTGACCAGCTATGTACCTGGCGACAAAGTGTTTGGCATGACAGGCGGCGTGGCCGGTTTACAGGGTTCCCTGGCAGAGTATGTAGCGGTAGACGCTGAACTGATTGCCAGAAAGCCTGCAAATCTAACCATGCGTGAAGCCGCAGCTATTCCATTCGGATTCGTAACTGCCTGGGAAGGACTGGTTGACAAAGCTAAGATCGTAGAAGGTCAGAAGGTACTCATACATGGCGGTTCCGGCGGCATCGGACAAATGGCTATTCAAATTGCGCGGGCATTCGGCGCAGATGTATATGCTACTGATACTGCCGACAAGAAAGCCATTATTGAGTGGTTTGGCGCTACACACATTGATCATGAGGTAACAACCATTGCGGAATATGTGGATAAGTACACCCGCGGAGCTGGCTTCGATATTGTGTTCGACACCATAGGTGGCACCACACTGGACGCTTCTTTTGAAGCTGTCAAGCAAAATAACGGACATGTCATCAGTTCCCTGGGATGGGGCTCACACAGTCTGGCACCACTGACCTCGAAGGCAGCTACCTATTCAGGGGTTTTCACCCTACTGCCAATGCTGACAGGCATGGGTAGAGAACACCATGGCGCTATCCTCCGTGAAGCAACCAGAATGGCAGAGGCAGGTCAGATATTGCCCTTACTCGATCCCCGGCATTTCCATCTCCAGACCGCAGATCAGGCGCTTACGCTGATTGTACGTAAGGGAGAAACCGGCAATATCGTCGTAGAGATTTAAGATTATACGCTATATAAGAAATATAAAAGGCGCTTCATCCATGGAGCGCCTTTTATATTTCTACATACGGAGGGCCAGACTAAGCCTTTAGCGCGTCAGCTTAACGCATCATGGAAGATGATACCGAGGGTATGCCGGTTGCCACTATGTATGGAACTAACTCCATGTTTCATATTGACCCTATAATACCCCCTGCTGCCTTTTGCCGGTCTGAAATTGGTAGTAAATAACAACATATCTCCTCTACGCCCCTGTATAACGCTGGCTTTTGACTGCGCACGGGGAATCTGCTCTGTCAGTACAAATTCTCCCCCGCTGTAATCCTCACCGGGTTCATTCAGGAACAGCACCAGCTGCATGGGAAACCATATCTCTCCATACAGGTCCTGGTGTAAGGTGTTGAAACCTCCAGGGCCATATTTCAGTATCAGAACCGTAGGCTTATCCTGACCCTTTCCGCTGCATTGTTCTCTTAACGTGGAATGGGCGGAAGGAAAGCGTAGATCTGACTGCAGGATTTCCATCCACTTATTGGCTATTACTGCCAGATAAGGGTAGCAGGTCTCCCTGACAGCCTGGATCAGTTCCGGCAATGGATACCGGAAGTATCTATATTCTCCTGCACCAAAACGATAGCGTTGCATGGAGATAGTTTTTCGGTAGGCCGTATCGTTATTATACAATTCAATCAGCTCCTGGCACTCAGTTTCAGACAATATACCGGTCAGCAACGTATAACCACGCTCATGCATATCTGCACTTACCTGTTGCCAGTCCTTACTACGGAGGCGTTCTACAATCTTTTCCATTGGCAGCTTTTTTGTAAAAATAGGGACAGGCTGAGTTGTAGAAAACCCGAAACTTGCGCTTTAGCGCTCAGGAAAGAGAGGCGATTGTTTGAAATTTACAACTAATACTTTGTTTATCGTAATGACCAGCTGGGGCACGGTAAGTAATTTTGTATGTAGTAGCATGTATGGTTTGTTGCAGAAAGGTATTTTCCCTAAATACTCAACCCATCTTTTAAGTTAATCATAAACATATGCTGACAGAAACACTGGAAGAGTTTTATCAGAATAAGATAAAGGAGGTACCGGCTAATCTGGGCAAAGAAACCGGTCATTTTAATGTCTTCAGACTGGAAAGTCATTGTGCGCCACAGCCACCCCGATACAGCCGTAAATCCTTCTATAAGATCGGTCTCTCGCGTGGACATGGCTTTTACCATTATGCTGATAAGAGCATAGAGGTATCCGGTACTACGCTGATGTTCTTTAATCCTAACGTGCCTTACACCTGGCAATCCTTGTCGCCGGAGCTGGGAGGCTTCTTCTGTATCTTCAAAGAAGGCTTTTTTACCGAAAAAATGCGCGGTAGCCTGAGCGATTTCCCCATGTTTGCTCCAGGTGGGAAACCTGCTTATTTCCTGGATGATATGCAGGACCAGCAGGTGAATGCCATCTTTGAAAAGATGATACAGGAAATCCAATCGGACTACATATATAAGTATGATCTGCTGAGCAATTATGTAATGGAGATCATACACTATGCGTTGAAATTATCTCCGTCAGAGAAGCTATATCAGCATAGTGATGCAAAAAGCCGCATCACTTCTGTATTCACAGAGTTACTTGAAAGACAGTTTCCTATAGAATCGCAGGATCAGCGTTTTGAACTGCGCTCTGCTAATGACTTTGCACGCCATCTGTCAGTGCATGTCAATCACCTGAATCGTGCCATTAAAGAGACTACCGGCCGCACTACTACTGAGCATATCTTCGACAGATTAGCCAGTGAAGCCCGCACACTTTTAAAACACACAGACTGGAATATCTCTGAAATTAGCTATTGTCTTGGGTTTGAAGAACCTGCCCATTTCAATAAATTCTTCCGCAGACAGGTAGATACTACTCCAACAGCCTATAGAAACAGCTAAAAATATAAGGTTGTTTGAAAGATACAATTATCACTTTGAATGATGTAATAATACCCCTTAGCAACCACTGTAACTTTGTATTCAACAAAAGCAAAAAAGTATGAAACAGCAAAAAGTATGGTTTGTAACCGGAACCTCCAAAGGATTTGGATTAATTATCGTGAAACAATTACTCGCACAGGGTACACCTGTTGCTGCAACTACCAGGAACATAGATGAACTGGTAAAAGAAGTAGGTGAAGATGAGAACTTCCTGCCCCTGAAAGTAGATCTCACTTCCGAGCAAAGTGTAGAAGAAGCACTGGCTGCTACTGTAAAGAAATTCGGACGTGTAGATGTGATTGTAAATAACGCAGGTTACGGACTGGTAGGCGGTCTGGAAGAATTATCAGACGCTGAAGGCCGCAAGAACTTTGACGTAAACGTATTCGGTCTGCTGAATGTAATCCGTAAAGCATTACCTCATCTGAGAGCGCAACGCTCCGGCCATATTATCAACTTTTCCTCAATCGGTGGTACCGTAGGATCTTTCCCTGGTTTTGGTATCTATTGTGCTACCAAGTTTGCCGTGAACGGACTTACAGAAGCATTGGCAACTGAGGTAGCACCTTTCGGTATACATGCTACCATCGTAGCACCAGGCTATTTCAGAACCAACTTCCTGGCATCTGATTCACTGGTTACACCTAAGAATGTTATTGAGGCATATAGCAACGTACGTGCATCTCAGGAAGAACATCAGCAGTCTCTTGCCGGCAATCAACCTGGCGACCCTGAGAAAGGCGCTGCTGCTGTAATCAAGATTACAGAGGTAGAAAATCCACCTTTATATCTCTTCCTGGGTGAAGACGCCTACGACCTGGCCACTAAAAAGCTTGACTCACTGAAGAGTGAAATAGCTACCTGGAAGGAACTGACCGTATCCACAGGCATAGAAGCATAGTGCATGAGCTTCCTTTTATCAAAGGTGATAGTGGCTTTTCTGACGATAAATATCGAACGGATGGGAAGATGTTACAAGCGTGTGTTAAAGCTACTGCCTATGCATCCGGAAGGACCCACTGGCAATATAGAAGTATATAGACTGGAAGATGCACAGGCATCACACACAAGGCAGCTGACAAAACGAAAGGAATACTATAAGATTGGTCTGGTAAAAGGAAGCAACCGATATCACGCTACTGAAGAGGGCCTGGTAGTATCAGGTAACTCACTGGTTTTTTTACATCCACGCGCGCCATCAACATGTGAGTCATTGACAAGGGGACAGGAAGGGTTTTGTTGCATATTCAACGTACCATTCTTTACAGCACAGATGCAGGAGAAGATCAATGCACTTCCCATGTTCATGGCCGGTGGAAGACCAGTGTATCATCTTACAGAAGAACAGACAGCCGCGGCAACAGATATCTTCAGAAGAATGGTGGAAGTGCTGGCGTCTGATTACAGATTTAAGTATGAGTTGCTGTGGAACTATGTGGCCCAGCTGATGCATATGGGACTGAAAATACAACAGACTACAGATAAGTAGGATAGGGGTCAAGATCCACAGGAAGGCAGAATGAACAACCGGGAGGCAGGAATGAGGAATCAGAGGTGCTATGAAGAAACAAACAATCAGCATCAGCAGGCAGGCATTATGCATCTTACTGCCGGATAGGTTGTCCTGGTTTCACAGCTTATCAGGAAATATTTACAATTAAGCGAATTAATTAAATCAACAACAATGGAAAATGAAAATAAGTATGTAGGTATGTGGGTAACAGCTGATGGCTATATCAGGCATGAACTGTTGCCAGGAGGGAGGTATGACGAAGCAAGAGGTAAAAAGCAAAGCGCTTATCAGGGTAGCTACACTATTACGGGCGATCATATAGACTATAAAGATGACACAGGCTTCACTGCCGATGGTGATTTCAGAGACGGGATACTGTATCATGCGGGCATGATATTGTACCGGGAAGAGAAGAAATAGTGACGTTACTTTTTGACTTAACTTCAGTAAGTCAAAAAGTATGTATGATGGAATGGAATAATGAACTGACGGCAAAGTTAGCTATTACTTACCCCATTATCCAGGCCCCGATGCTGGGTATTACAACTCCGGAAATGGTAGCAGCCGTTTCAGAAAACGGAGGACTGGGTTCACTGCCTGTCGGTGGCTTATCGCCGGATAGCACACAGGAACTTATCCGTAAAACAAAATCACTCACTAATAAACCGTTTGCGGTTAATCTGTTCACGAATGGCGTACCTGAGTACAACCATGCGGATGCCGAAGTTATGCTGTATTTCCTGGAAAAGTTTTGCCAGGATCATCAGCTGACATTTGAAAGGCAGTCGCTGGATGCACTCAGGTTCTTTAGTTATACAGAGCAGATAGAGGTGCTGATACAGGAAGACATACCTATTGTCAGCTTTACCTTCGGCATTCCAGACGCGCCGGTTATGGCGACACTGAAAAAAAGAGGCACATTCCTGATCGGGACTGCCACCTCTGTAAAGGAGGCGACGCTTGTGCAACAGGCAGGTGCAGATGCCGTAGTAGCGCAAGGCATAGAGGCAGGCGGACACAGAGGTACTTTTCTCGATGAAGAGCCACTGCCCACTATAGGAACTTTCGTACTTGTACCAGCAATAGCTGCACATGTTGACATACCTGTTATCGCTGCCGGTGGTATCAACAGCGGCAGGACAATCAAGGCCGCTCTCACCCTGGGGGCACAGGCTGCGCAAATCGGTACTGCCTTTATAGCCAGCGATGAAAGTCTGGCTTTCCCCGCTTACAAAACTGCATTAACCCAGGCCCAGGCCACTGATACTGCGCTAACCCGGGCCTTCTCCGGGCGTTGGGCCAGAGGAATCAGGAACACTTTTATGGATGCAATAACACAGGCCGGACTGAACATTCCTCCTTATCCTATACAGAATAGCATTACCGCCGGACTGCGACTCAAAGCACAGCAGGCAGACAGGAAGGAGTTCACCAATATGTGGGCAGGGCAGGCCGCTGCAGGCGCGGAAAGTAAGCCTGCTGCATTCATCTTCCAGCGGCTGGTAACAGAGATGAAAGGATGAGTCCCGGCATCTCTGCAGGGCTATTATCAACTCATAGTTATTCTTCAATAAACATAAAAAATAAACGCTAAACTATATTTTGTACTAATCGGTACATTATCTATCTTTGCCTTGTAAACAATAGTAACAATGGCAGGCAGACCAAAAATATTCGAGGAAAAAGATGTGGTCGAGAAGGCAGTAGGCGTGTTCTGGAGCAAGGGATATGAGGCAGCTTCTGCTGACGAACTGCTTGCTGCTATGGGAATAGGCAAAGGAAGCTTTTACCTGGCCTTTAAAGGAGGCAAGAAGGAACTGTATGAGAAGTCACTGCAATTCTTCTCAGAAACTTATGACAGGCAGTTATTACGCGACCTGGCTAACAGTGATGACCAGATAAAGTTCATCAAAGACTTCTTTATGTCCCTGGCGGATGCGCCTGAAGCTAAAATTATGAAAGGGTGTTACCTTGGAAATGCATTAGTGCAATTGTCTGAAATAGATCATGACACTAAAGCTATTGCCGCCACCTTATTGGCTAAAACAGAAGCCATCTTTACAGCAGTCATCAGGAAAGCGCAGCAGGAAAAGAAGCTCAAAAATAGCACTAGAGCGGAGGTGCTGGGTAAATACCTGATCAATCTCTGGAACGGGGTCAATGTAACCCGCAGAAGTCACCCCGATTACGAGGTGCTGAAAGAAATGCTTGAAATGAGCCTGGAAGTATTAAAGTAAATTTTTTTATACAATATTGTACCGATTGGTACATAATAAAAGGAGCCCATAAAATCTTATTACCATGACACAGATCACAAACACAGCAACCGTCCGTCAGGACGTAGACATCAGCAATGTATCATACAACACGCTGACTATCGAAGGACAGGACATCTTTTACCGGGAAGCAGGATCGCCGGATAATCCTACCATCCTGTTATTACATGGATATCCATCTTCTTCCTTCATGTTCCGGAATCTGATCACAGCGCTATCGGGTAAGTACCATCTGATAGCACCGGACTATCCCGGATTTGGTAACAGCAGTATGCCATTGGTGACAGACTTTGCATACACTTTTGATCACCTGGCTGATATCATTGACCAGTTTATCACGGCAAAGGGCCTTACTAAATACAGCCTGTATGTAATGGACTATGGTGCACCAGTAGGTTATCGTATTGCGACGCGGCATCCTGAAAGGGTACAGGCGTTGTTGGTACAGAATGGCAATGCTTATGTAGAAGGATTATCTCCATTCTGGGATCCTATTAAAGCTTTCTGGGCGAATCCGCAGGACGAGGCGGTGATTAATAACATGCGGGCCACTTCCCAGCTGGAGTTTACAAAATGGCAATATCTTACGGGTGTAAAAGACGCTAACAAGATCAGTCCTGACACCTGGGTGTACGATCAAAGTAAACTGGATCGCGTTGGAAATGTGGATATCCAGCTGTCACTGTTCTATTCTTACAGGACCAACATAGAACGCTATCCTGAATGGCAGGCCTTCTTCCGTAACTATCAGCCGCCAACGCTCATCACCTGGGGCGCTAATGACGAAATATTCCCTGTAAGCGGAGCGCGCGCTTATCTGAAAGATCTGCCCGATGCAGAACTGCATCTGCTGGATACAGGTCACTTTGCACTGGAAGAAGAAGGTACCCGTATTACTTCGTTGATAGATGATTTCCTGACAAGGAAAGTGAAATAATTGCGCTCTGCCAAATATTGTACCGATTGGTACATATGTCTGTGTAAGCGGATCGGGGCGCTGGTAAATGCCAGCGCTCTTTTGTTGCCCTGCTGATACTATTTTAACATAAGTGCTTCTTCGTCGCTTCTTCGCCGCTAGTTCGTCGCTAGTTCGTCCCTTGTTCGTCCACGATAGGTGTCAAGATACTGTCAATATACTGTCAGCCGTACATTTGTTATACCGCTATCTCCCTGCGGGCACGCTATACAGTATAGGACAGTTTTTAAAAAGAAATAAGGCATATTTATAAAAGCCAATTATTACCCCTCATTTGTAACCTTTAAAATCTCGTTATGAAAAAACTGTTTATGCCGATGCTGGCGTTACTATGCGCTGTTGCCGGCTGTTCCAGAAATGAAGACCTTAATGAACTATCCCCCCGCAACACCTTATCTGCTGTAGCGGCTGCTGCTGCAAGAAGTGCAGAAGTTGTAAAAATCAACAGTAACTACAGGGCCAGTGTCAACGGCTCCCAGGTGTACTTAGGCACTGATTATATTGCAGCAATTAATGCTGCCATTGCAGGCCTTACGCCTGGTCGTACTACCAAAGAATGGGTTTTGATCAAGAACTCCGGCAGTTCAGGCAATTCAGGCGGCGCTGTGAAAGCAGTGAATATGCAGAGTTATACAGGACTTGACTTTGCCGGCACTACTTTTACCTGTAACAGTAATGATCTGCTGATTGTACCGGTACAGGCTGACCGTAAAACAGAGATAGAAGTAAAGAATCTCAGAGTAGCGGGTAATCCGCGCTATGGCATCTGGTTCAAAGGCTGTTCCAATATGATCATCAGCAACATCACCATGAACCTCACCAATGGCTCTGGTCAGTTTGGCCTGGGCATCCGTGTGGATCATAGTACTGCGGCCACACGTAATCTTACCATTAACGGAAACATCAACATCACCGGCGGTGACATGTCTATAGAAACATATGGCGTGGATGGCTTCAATATTGGTAATGTTACTACCAGCAATAACTTTGGTTGCGGCGTACTGCTGAATCAGTCAAGGAATGGTTCCGTTGGAACTGTAACCGGTAACTACAACTGTAATGGCGGCGGTTATGCAACATTCCGCGTAGCCAACAACAATGGTCCGAATGTAACCTGTGCAAAAGTGTATTCACGTAACAGTGGAAGAGGCTTTTTCAGCGTATCTGGCAGTAATGGCACTACGGTGAATACTGTGGACATTGCTAACTCTACCAGCCATGGTATCTTCCTCGAAGACGCTTCCAACACCTTTGTGAACGCAGGCACTGTATCAGGTGGTAATCCAAACATTCAGCATGTAAGGACTTCCAACTGTGTCACCCGTGTGAACGGACAATCGTATACTGCTGCTAACGGCAGATGGTAAATCATGTGTAATAATTGGCTACCATTATAACATGTGCCTGATTCCAGGCACATGTTCTTTCTTTATAAATTCCCATGTATGCGTATTATGTTATTCGCCCTGTTGCTGATCACGAAGTTCAGCACGGCGCAACCTGCTGTTGTCAACGATTATATAAAAGCACATTTACCTTCCTGGCAGCTATGCCGTAATGAAGATTACCCGGCCAGCTTCTGGTCTTTTTACAGCCGGGAATCCCTGCCTTTTTTTACTGCGGTAGATATTAATGATGATAACCGCGTAGACTATGGTGTATTGATCCGGCAACGGCAGGAGATACGCCTGCTGATTATCTTAAGCGATCATGCCGGATATACACATTATCTGTCAGATACCCTTGCCGGTACTACCCTGGACTACTGCCTTCTGCCAGCGCCTCCGGGCAGGATTGATATTGCATTCCCTGCTATCAGTTCGTTGATACTAACCGCCAACGGTATCAATCTCATGAAGATGGAAAACAGGATGTGTATCTATTACTGGAATGGTGCATCTATCGATATTTTTAAAACATTATAATACGGTATGGCAATGAAATATCTGATTTCTTTTTTACTGCTGCTGACCGGTTGTGCCGGAGCGGATATGAACACGGTGCAGGATATTGATGGGAATGTGTATCCTGTAGTCAGGATCGGTAAACAGCTATGGATGGCTAAGAATCTGGAAGTGACGCGGTATCGTAATGGCGACAGTATATTATTGCTGCATGACGATATAAAATGGAGTACTTCGCAGGAGGGGGCCTATTGTATGTATCAGCATGATACAGGTTATGTGAGGGACTATGGTTTGTTATACAACTGGCACGCAGTGAGTGATAGCCGTAATATTGCTCCGGAAGGCTGGCGTATTCCTACTAGTGAGGACCTGGCTATACTGGTGGCGTCGCTGCGGGGAGATACGGTAGCAGGTGTAGCAATGAAAACGGCCGCTCCCGGATACTGGCATTATCCTTATACAGGCGCAGACAGCAGCAGCGGTTTTGCGGCATTGCCGGGAGGTTATCGTTACGGACCTGATGGCAGTTTCCATACATTAGGCAGTAACGGGTACTGGTGGCATAATAGAGGCAGTTATGAACTCTATGCCTGGAGTAACCGTTTCTATAGCTATTTCGCTGATGTGCAGCGCGACCCTGAATATATGGAATTTGGTTTCTCGGTACGATGTATAAAAGAGTGACCGTTTAATTCGGCTTCGGTGCAATTTTATAGTCTTCGTCTCTTAACCCTTTCACGCCTTTGGGTTTGGGCCGTGGTGTGTCTGCCACCGGCGTAATCACTGGCGTAATCACAGCTGGCGGTGGTTCAATCAGGTCGGGCGTTATTGTGCTCAGTGTATCGGTGATTACCGGCGTAACAAGTAGTGGTGTGACAGTCTGAACCGTATCTGCAGCAGGTATATTCCGGGGAGGTATCAACTCGCGGGCAGGTGGCGGCGGCAATACTTCCGGTGGTGGTTGCAGTATACTATCCTTTAATTGTACTGGTGGTGGAACAACGGGTAGAATGGCGGTACGGCGTTGTTCGACAAAGATAAATGTGGTGATTGCAATAAGGAAGACAAAAAGTGTGACAATGTTCAGGAATGTGGTGTTAGCAGCCGGGGGGACTGTTGTTTCAGGGGCCTGTGGGGTTTCAGGCATTTCAATATCCAGTTGGGCGCTTATCCTGTTCCAGATAGCGTCTTCCATGGCAGGAACAGGCAGCTGTTCCAGCTTCCGGGCAATGATGTTTTCATATGTTTCTTTTTGGTTCATTCAGTCTGTAACTGTAATGTTTGTTTAAGTATTTTTCTTGCTTCGCTGAGGTGCCATTTGCTGGTGCCTTCGCTGATGTTAAGTTTGGCGGCAATTTCTTTGTGGGTATGTCCCTCCATGACGTACAATATGAATACCGCGTGTGTGGCAGGCGGAAGTTTTTTAATGAGGGTCATGATATCTTCAGCCTCCAGTCTGGCAATTACTGAATTATCGATAGAGGGAGCATATGTCTCTTCAAGTTCCACAGGGCTGAACTTACCCAGGCTTTTCACATGATCTAATCCTTCATTGGCAACAATACGTTTGATCCAGGCATGCAGGCTTCCTTTCTGCGGATCGTAGGTATGCATGCTTTTGAAGATCTTCACAAACGCATGACTCATAATATCAGCAGCATCCGCCTCACTTCTGGAATAACGCATAGCGATAGACATAGCAAAGCCATAGAACTGCCGGTATAGCTGTTCCTGCGCCTTCCGGTTATTGGTAAGGCAGCCTTCAATCAGTAACGATATGTCCTGTTCCTGGCTTTGCAACGGTATCAGATAGTTGTTTTGTCTTCGGGATTTTCTACTTGTTTCAGCAGGATAGCAGTACCCATTGCCGAAAGGATGAATTTGAGCTGCTCTTCCTGCTCATTATATATCCAGAGTGCTTTATCCATAGTATCAATGATACCAATGACACCATCAGCGGTACTCAGCTCATACCCGGAGAGTATTTTAGCTCCAAGCAGCGTCTTTGACACTTTCCCCTTTTTGTTAGCGAAGGTATTCAGATTCAGCGATCTTATTCTGATGGTATCTCTTCCGTTAGTAGCATAGCCTTCTTCTGCTACATAGGGTCTGTCAAAGATCCGGCGTGCGGTATCAGCTGCGATGTCATATCTGCTCACCATCAACAAAGACCATAGTCCGAGTTTACTGGTATCGCTGGGTATCATTGCGGCAGAGAAAGCATAGTTAAAATTCAGCTGCGTACTTGTTTCACCGGTCCACTGAGGTATATGCAGCGCTTTGAATTTTAATTCGTGACTGTCATATATTTCGGTACAGAAAATCTCTGCACTATGCTGATCGTTGGTCAGGGTATACCTGAACCTGCTTTTTTCGTTATTCCGCTCTGTCATAGAAGTAATGCCGTGCATATTCAGTAATACTTCCTGCGGAGATATCCAGCTATTGCTATATTTCACCCCGGAAGCCAGGTTCCATCCTCTCTTAATACGGGAAGTAGTATAGTTACCAAAGCTCAGGTGCTGATTAATGTGCTGTACTTTGGCGCCTTTCACGGGGTATCTTGTGGCCTGGCTGCTGAACTGTTCAGGTACGGCCAGCCGGCTGGTACTACAAGAGGCAGTTACTGCAAGCAGTATAGGTAAAAAAATGCGTCTCATTTGTCTTTCTTAAATAATTTAATAATTGGGTGCTACCGTGGGTAGTCTGTGTTAAAAACTACTGATGTTGTTGATAATGAGTATTCTAAGTGATTTATGCCATATTTGCTGTTCCAGTTTATATAGGTAATACCCCGGGGTGAGGCAAAAGGGTTGGGTAAATTGAAGAATTTTTTTTCAGGCGGAACAGGGGTTTTTATGTCTGCGGAAAAAAGCCGCTTTGTATGGCTGGAAATAACTATTTTTAGTATAAGTACTGAGTCGTATTCCATGTTGATGAAAAATTTGCTGCTTCCACTGTTATTGCTGGTAAGCTATGCCTATGCACAGCCATCCTACCAGTTCTCTTCTTTAGATGTGAACAACGGTTTATCCAACAACCAGGTTAACTGCATCTACAAAGACGTGCGCGGATTTATGTGGTTTGGTACCATGAGTGGTCTGAACCGCTATGACGGGTATACCTTTAAGACCTTCCGGCATAGCACGGAGCCAGGGGCCATCAATGATGACTACATCACCGGTATCTATCCTGCTCCCAATGATCAGCTATTTATCAGAACCCGTAATGGCGATAACTTTTATAACCCGGCAAAAGAGCAGTTTGCAGATGCTGCCGCCTGGTTCAGAAAGAAGGGGTTGCCCGAACTGGGGATTACTTGCGTAGCGCAGGCCGGCGGACAATGGTGGATTGCTTATGCTGACTGCCGGCTTTACCGCACAGACAGTACCGGGCGTGTTACGAAGATACTCTTACCAGGAAGAAGGAATACACCTATTGCAGACCTGCAGCGGGATAAACAAAACAGGCTGGTGATCCTCTACCTGAACGGCGACATAGAAAAACTGGACATTTCCCAGAATAAGGTAGTATACAGGCACGCCACCGTGCGCAGGTACCTCACGAAGCCGCCACTGGGCTTACGTCTTTTCATTGACGCAGCAGACGATATGTGGGTGTACATGCCGGCAACCGATTTTGGGGTGTTATATGTAAGCAATACCGATGGTAGCGTCAGGCAGTTATCCAGCAAATCAGGGTATCTGAACAATGATATCGTCAACAGCATCGTGGAGGATGATAAGCAACTGATCTGGATTGGTACCGATCATGGGGGCATCACACTGATTGATAAGAAGAATAACTTCAAATCCCGCTTCCTGCTCAGTAAGGAAGGCGATGTGAAAACACTTGCCGAAAATGCTGTTTATGCCCTTTATAAGGACGATGCCGGTATTATCTGGTGCGGCACCTATAAGCGGGGGATCAGCTACTTTACTGAAAATATGGTGAAGTTTCCGCTGTATAAGCATAGTCATACAGATAGCCGCAGCCTGAGTTACAATGACGTCAACTGTTTTGCAGAGGATAAAAAGGGCAATATATGGATTGGTACCAATGGAGGAGGGCTGATCTATTACGACCGTATTAACCAGACATTCAAACGCTTTCAACACGATCCGGCCAATGAAAACAGCATCAGTAAAGATGTTATTGTCAGTCTATATGTGAATAACTATGACGATTTATGGATTGGGTATTATTTCGGGGGAATGGACTTCTACCGGGGAGGCCGTTTTACACATTACCGTCATGAAGAAGATGATCCCAACAGCCTGGCCAATAAGTCAGTCTGGAAGATATACCGCGATAAAAGGAACAACTTCTGGGTGGGAACACTCGGGGGAGGGCTGGACCGGTTTGACCCCGGAAATGGTATCTTTTATCACAATAATGTGAACCTGCCTGCTTCCGTCCACTCCAATTTTATATCTGGGTTTGCAGAGGATAACAGTGGCAATCTGTGGATCGCTACAGCCTATGGTATCGATGTGCTGGATAACTCCAAGGGGGTATTTGTTCATTACCTCAGTGCCACGCATCAGCTGAGCAATGACAATGTCAGTTCCTTGCTGTATGACCGTCGCGGACATATGTGGGCAGGGACCAGGGCCGGACTTAACGTATTTGATCCCAAGGTGCAGCAGTTCCGGTCTTTTACCGTAAAAGACGGACTACCGGATAATAACATCATCACCATGCTGGAAGACAATGCCGGATATCTCTGGCTTGCCACGTCTAATGGGCTTAGCCGGGTGACCGTGAATGATGGTCCGCAGGGAGTCACTATCAGCTGCCGCAATTATGACGATAAAGACGGGTTGCAGGGTAAGGCATTCAACGTGAATGCAGCCTTTAAACTCAGCACAGGTGAATTGTTGTTTGGGGGTGCTGACGGGTTTAACCTGTTCCATCCTGCTTCTTTACCGCAGAATAATACCCGTCCTAATATCGTGTTTACCGGTTTGCGGTTATTTGACCGTAATATCGAAGTAAATGCCAGGGTACATGACCGTATACTACTGCCACAGGCATTAACAGCTACCAAAGAGATTGTACTGAAGCATAATGAGAATGACTTTTCTGTCGAATTTGCTGCATTGAACTTCGTTAATACAGAGAAGAACAAATATGCTTACCGCCTGGATCAGTTTAATGATAACTGGCAGATTGCAGACGGCGCTACCCGGCGGGCAACGTATACTAATATTAGTCCGGGTACCTATACACTGCAGGTAAAGGCGGCTAATGAAGATGGCTTCTGGAATGAGGAAGGTATTTCACTGAAGATCAGGATATTACCACCATTCTGGAAAACGCCGCTGGCTTATATTATTTATGGTGTGCTGGTAGTAGTCACCCTGTTGTTGCTGAGACGGAGTGTGATCAGGCGGGCGCACCGGCGGTTTATACTACAGCAGGAAAGGCAGGAGGCACGTAGGATGCACGAGCTGGATATGCTGAAGATCCGGTTATTCACGAATCTGAGTCATGAGTTCAGAACCCCGGTCTCGCTGATCTTGTCGCCGCTGGAGGAAATAATGCAACAGGCAGAAGACCAGAAGGAGAAGGGTAAGTTGCAGCTCATTTACAGAAATGCGAAACGCCTGTTGATACTGGTGAACCAGTTAATGGATTTCAGGAAGATGGAGATGCAGGAGTTACGACTTAATCCAGCCTGGGGAGATATAGCAGTATTTATCCAGGATGTTGCCTGCTCCTTCACAGATCTGGCGGAAAGGAAAGGAGTAGTATTTTCCTATATCACTCAGTCGCCGCATATCTATACCTATTTTGATAATGATAAGATAGAGCGGATACTTTTCAACCTGTTATCCAACGCTTTCAAATTTACCCCCAGGGGCGGTAATGTGCAGGTAGAGGTGACCAGTACCCCAACCGATGATTGTACCTGGCTGGAAATCAAAGTGAAAGATACGGGCATCGGTATTCCGCCGGAGCGGCTTGAAAAGGTATTTGAGCAGTTCTTCCAGAGTGATATGCCTGACAGCCTCACCAGCAGGGGTAGCGGTATCGGACTAGCCATCACCCGGGAATTTGTTAAACTGAATAACGGTACGATTACGGTGGAAAGTGAAGTGAATAAGGGAAGCTGTTTTACAGTCAGACTACCGCTTGAACGCTGTGAACAGCCAGAGGAAATAGTGACCGACCCTATCATTCCGGAGCAGCCTTTAACTGTAGAGGACCTGATTACGGATATGAGTGCTGAAACCACAATGCCAGAACCATCTCCGCATAAGCAGACAATCCTGCTGATAGAGGACAATGACGACTTCCGTTTTTACCTGAAGGAGAATCTGAAGCAGGCGTATAATATTATAGAAGCAGCCGACGGTACGTCGGGGTGGCAAAAGGCATTGTCAGGGCATCCTGATCTGGTAATGAGCGATGTGAATATGGCAGGCATGAACGGGACAGAGTTGTGCCGGAAGATTAAAAATGATGCCCGTACCAAACATATCCCGGTCATCCTGGTAACGGCGGCAGCAGGAGAGCGCGAGCAGCTGCGCGGACTGGAAGCCGGGGCAGCCGATTACCTGGTCAAACCGTTCAATTTTGAGATCATGTTATCCAGGGTCAGGAATTTGTTATCCCGACCGGCAGCAGCCAAACACCTGGTTAGTCCGACGGATGTTGCCGGTGCTGACTTTGAATTATCACCTAATGAGAAGTTCCTGCGAAGAGCATTGGAAATAGTGGAGTTGAATCTATCAAATGCCGGTTTTTCGGTCGAGGAACTGAGCCGGGAGCTATTTATGAACAGAGTATCCCTATATCGCCGGATTTTCAACCTGACCGGTCAGACCCCGGTAGAGTTTATACGGATGGTACGTATAAAGAGGGCGGCACAGCTATTGTCCAAGACAGAAATGAATGTAACGGAGGTGGCCTATGAGGTAGGATTTAACAATCCGAAGTACTTTGCCCGGTACTTTAAGATGGCGTATAATATGCTACCCTCTGCCTATGCTATCGCAGCCAGAAAGTGAGTATTGTAATAAACAATGCAGTTCAGGCTACATTTTATACCCCTGCTGCAACATTTTATCCCATCAAATATACATTCTACAGCCCTGTTTTTCAGTGGAGGATGATACTTTTATATCATCAAGGGGAACACGATATGAGCAATGATCACCAAAATCCAAAGAATCGCGCATTAATCTAAACATTTAATTCTTCCACGCTATGAAACGAGCCAGTTTTACTGGAAAGTCGTACCTGATGGTATGGGTATCGATTTTCTTTTGGGCTATCACTATGCCTGCGCTTGCACAAAATCAGTCTGATCCGGAACGCAGGATTTCCGGCAGCGTCACCGCCGGAGAAACGGGGAGTCCGGTTCCAGGTGCTTCAATTACTGTTAAAGGGACAAAAAAGATGACCACAACTGATGCAGGGGGGAACTTCACTATACCGGCATCTCCTGGTCAGGTCGTTTCTGTAGCATCCATGGGATTTATGGCCCGGGATGTAAAGGTCGGCTCCACTGGGTCATTAACAATTGTACTACAGGAAGATTACCGGAAACTGAATGACGTTGTGGTAGTGGGTTATGGTAAAATGAAAAAGACAGACCAGACCAGCGCCCAGGTATCAATCAGTTCTACAGATGTGAACCGTACCATTAACACCACCATCGACCAGGCTATACAGGGCCGTGCTGCCGGTGTATATGTTACACAGAACTCCGGTCAGCCGGGAGGGGGTATTTCCGTGAACATAAGGGGGGTAAATACACTGAGTGGAACCAATGAACCACTTTATGTAATTGATGGCGTTCAGATACAACCGGCAACCGTATCTTATGGTGCGACCAGCTCTGTTAATCCGCTGGCGGGTATCAACCCTTCCGACATCGAATCGCTGGAAATCTTACAGGGTCCTTCCGCGACAGCGGTATATGGTTCCAGGGCAACCAACGGGGTAATCCTGGTTACTACCAAAAGAGGCAAATCCGGACAGATGAAACTGTCTTACAACTATCTCTATTCTCTGCAGGATAAACCGGAAGGTATTACCACCATGAACCTGCGGCAGTTTGCACAAATGAATAATGAAATTGCGGTATTGCTAAACCGTACCCCAACACCTGAATTTCAGAATCCAAGTGTATTAGGTGATGGTACCAACTGGCAGGATGCCTTGTTCCGGACTGCCGCTTTGCAGAAACACCAGGTGAATATCAGCGGAGGTGCCAGCAATACTACCTACTATATGTCAGGAGAGTATTTCAATCAGGAGGGCGTGGCTATCGGCTCTGACTTCAACCGTTATTCTTTCCGTCTGAACCTGGATAACCAGACCTTTAAATGGCTGAAACTGAGCACTTCGCTGAACTTCTACCAGACAAAGGAAAAACTGGCCTCTACCAGTGAAGATGTGATCAGAAATGCTATCAATCTGGCTCCTAACATTCCGGTAAAGAATGCAGATGGCAGCTGGGGCGGTGCCACAGAAAATGAGTATGGCTCCAATGCGAAGTTTGCGCCGCTTAATCCGGTTGCAATATCCAGCCTGGTGAATAATGATTATAAACGTACCGGCGGATTAGGAAGTGCCACCGCAGAGGTGACCATTATTAAAGGGCTCACTTTCCGTACCAGCTTTAATGGCAACTTTGAGTATACAGATGGTAGTAAGTTTACTCCTACTTACCGCTTAGGTTTCAACGTGAATGAAAAGGCTTCGCTGGCTGTATCTAACGGAAGAAACTTTTATTGGAATCTCAATGAGTTACTGCAATATACCCGTGAGTTTGGCAAACACAATCTCAGTGTAATGGCCAGCCATGAGGCGCAGTCATGGAACTCACAAGGCTTTTCTGCACAACGTGTAGGATTTGCCAGCAACAGTATTCCATCCCTGAACCTGGGCGACGCGCTGGGCCAGACAACAGGTAGCTATAAAAGTTCAGGAGCCTTGGAGTCTTACCTCGGTCGTGTGAACTATAGCTATGATAACAGATATATCCTGCAGCTGGCAGGACGTGCGGATGGGTCTTCCAACTTTGGTCCGGAGAACAGATGGGGCTTTTTCCCTTCCGTATCTGCCGCATGGCGGGTAACCGGAGAAGAGTTCATGAGGGCGATACCGTTTATCAATGAACTGAAGATCCGTGCAGAATATGGTACTACTGGTAACAATGGTAGCGGTGGTGCACAGTTCTCTTCGCTGACCTCAGTAACAACACCATGGGGTGCAGGTTTCCGTACCGGGCAGTATGGTAACTCCGGCATCAAATGGGAATCTACAGAAACGAAGAATATCGGTTTTAACCTGAGCGTGCTGAAAGACCGTATCCAGTTGGAGGGCGATTTCTATATCAAGAATACCGACAACCTCCTGATGCCTAATCCGCTGCCAGCTTATATGGGTACACAGGGCGAAGGTGCTATTAACGCACCGATTGTGAACATTGGCGCAATGAAGAACAAAGGTTTCGGTGTGACATTGAATACAGTGAACATTGACAACAGGAATGGTTTCACCTGGAAGACAAACCTCAACGTTTCTTCTTTCAAAACAGAGATCACCCGGTTCTATTCTGAAGCAGCGTTCCTGTCGAGGTCAGCATGGTTCCTGAACAGTTTTACAGCGCGTTCAGTAATCGGACAAGCTCCCTGGCAGTTCTATGGTTACGTAGCAGATGGTCTGTTTCAATCTGTTGATGAGATCAACAGCAGCGCTATTCCTGCACAGGCAGATGGTTCAAGATTGCCGGTGGCTAAAGATGGCGGTGTATGGGTAGGCGATATTAAATACAAAGACCTGAACGGAGACAATATTATAGACTCCCGCGACCAGACATTTATTGGTAATCCTTGGCCTAAACTGACCTTTGGTTTCACCAATACATTTTCATGGAAAGGTTTTGATCTGAGTGTACTGGTAACAGGAGCACAGGGTAATGACATCTTCAACTACCTGCGTTTTGAAAACACAAATCCTAACAATGTCAACCTGGGAAGGAACTTGTTGCAGGAGTCGTTCAATTATGCAAGGATAGGAGATGACGGAGGAAAAACCATCTTACAGAATCCGGGTACCAATGTACCGAGGATAGTAGGTACAGATGTGAATGGTAACGGTAACCGTTTTACCAATCTGTATGTAGAAGATGGTTCTTATATCCGCATCAAGAATATACAGCTGGGTTATAACATACCACATACTCTGCTGAGACAACAGTCTGTTGTTAAAAATATCAGGCTTACAGCTGGCGTGCAGAACCTGGCTACATTCACTAAGTACAAAGGTTATGATCCGGAAGTGGGCGCATACCTTGGGAAGGAAGTACAGTTGAGCAATCAGCTGACAGGTGTAGATGCCGGCCGCTATCCATTAACCCGCCTGTATAGTGCAAGCGTAGCGGTTGATTTTTAATGAGCTTTAAAACAGACACTATGAAAAAGACAAACAATCATATATATCTATTCGCGCTCGCCTGTATCATGTCATTGTCAGGCTGTAGTAAAGACTTTCTGAACAGGCCACCCGAAGATGCTATCGTGGATGTGAACTTCTATCAGACCACGGAGCAGGTATTGGCAGGAACAGCGCCACTATACAACATTGTATGGTTTGCGTATAATGATAAGGCCTCTCACGGAATCGGAGATGGGAGAGCAGGCGTACTGATGTCCGGCTCTTACCAGGTGGATAACATCCGCATGCAAACAACCGATGTAACGCCGGAAGTGTATAGTTCATGGACATCCTTCTTCAATGTCGTAGCGCAGTCAAATCTGATCATCAGTAACCTGACAGCATTTACGGCTCCTTCAGTACCTGAGAATGTGAAGCTGGCAGGAATAGCAGAAGGACGTTTTATGCGCGGACTGGCGTATTCTTACCTGGTACAGAACTGGGGAGCAGTACCTATCATTGCAGATAACAAAGTATTGCTGACAGATACATCTACTGCACGTAATACCGTAGAATCTGTATGGGAGTTTATCATCCGTGATATCCGGTTTGCCGCGCAGCATCTGCCGTCTGCACCTATGCAGAGAGGTCGTTTAACCAAATGGGCAGCAGAAGGTATGCTGGCGAAGATGTTCCTGACACGTGCAGGCATATCAGGCACCCGTAATCAGCAGGATCTGGATAGTGCAGCCTGGTACGCAAAAGATGTAATAATGAATAGCGGAGCCGCCCTGATGGATAACTATGAGGATCTGTTCATGACGAAGAACAACAATAATTCAGAGAGTCTGTTTGCTTTGCAATGGAAGTATGATGGCGACTGGGGAACACAGAACAGTGTACAGGCATTCCTGGCTTACGGATCAGAGATAACAGGTTTCGGAGATGGCTGGGGTGGTGATCTTGGTGCATCGCTCGATCAGCTGAGACTATACAGAGCAGATGACAAACGTCGCAAAGGTACATTCATGTTCCCGGGTGATCATTACTCTTACATCCATCAGTCAGTAGACGACCCTAATAACCCCGGTAAGAAGATCATACAGGAGTTACAGGTACCCTGGAACTTTTCAGGAGCAGAGCGATACAATACAAGAGCATGGGTAAAGAAGTATGTGGTTGGCCGTCCGGAAGACAATGATGGTAAGGTTACACAACAGCATACTGAGATCAATACCTATATGCTGCGTCTGGCAGATGTATACCTGGTATATGCAGAAGCACTGTTAGGCACAGCGGCATCTACTTCCAATACCGAGGCATTGCAGTACTTCAACAGGGTACGTCGCAGAGCAGGCGTACCAGAGAAGACAGTGATAACATGGGATGATATCCATACAGAAAGAAGACTGGAGCTGGCAATGGAAGGGCAGGCCTGGTATGATCTGGTAAGGTTGTACTACTACAATCCTGCAAAGGCGATAGCATTGGTGAATGCACAGGATCGCGGATCTTACAGGATTGTTGCGAATGCAGCAACAAATGCTACCTCATGGACCATCACTTCAGATGTGCCGGCCTTCTATCCGGTTACACAGAGTAATTTCCTGTTGCCACTGCCGGCAGCAGAACTCACGGCAGCTCCTAATCTGAGGAAACCTCCGGTACCTTATCAATTCAACTAAAACTGACTGATCATGACTTGCTATATTACAAAGGCTGCCAGCCATATCAAACGGTTGCCAGTTCTGTTCATTCTTATGGTTATTGTGGCCTTTTCGGCCTGCTCTAAAGATGATAGCGGCAGTGGCGCTCCACCGATGGTAACCGCAGTAAGCCTGCTGGATTCCACAAAGGTGGACAGTACATTCACCGGTGCATTGCCAGGTACAATGATACTTGTTACCGGACAGCGCCTGGATGGAATTGTACGGGTATCCTTTAACGGGTTGGAGGCATATTTCAATCCAACGTACAACACCAGCACACACCTGATCGTAACTATTCCTGACAAGACACCGACAGAAGCCACCGATCCGGATGTGCCAAACACCATACACATCGTTACCACACACGGAGAGACGAGTTACACATTTACAATACAGATCCCACCGCCATCTATAGCGGCCATTTCCAATGAGAACGCCCTCGCCGGTGATTCATTGATTATCTATGGTTCCAGCCTGTGGCTGATAGATAAGATCGTATTTCCCGGTGGAAGGGAAGTGACCAGTTTTGCAGCAGATGATGCAGGTACAAGAGTAGGCCTGATTATGCCTGCACTGGGAGAAGATACCGGCAGACTGGTCATCCATGCAAAGTATGGAATGGCACGTTCTGACGGGCCTTTAAATGATCACCAGAGTGGTGATGTGATCAGTAACCTGACAGCAGAAGGAGAAACAGGAGAAAAGCCTGTATTCAACTGGGCCTGGTGGGGTGCAAACCGTACATCAGATGCAACACTGTTTCCGGGTACCAGGGGTAGTTACCTGCAGAACATTTTTGGCGGTGTGGGTGTGAATGATGGCGGATGGTGGAATGGCAACCGCTCAGGCAACTTTAATGATGTGCCATTGTTTACCGCAGCAGTGATGACAGAAGAAGCAGCCAGCTATGCGCTGAAGTTTGAGATCAATACCAAAGAACCATGGACAGCAGGTATAAATGTGTTGCGTCTGGGAGATAATTATGCCTACAGGTTCATGCCATGGTCAGGCGCAGCAAACTCCAGGTTTGAAACTAAGGGAGAGTGGCGCACAGTAACTATTCCATTGTCCTTGTTTAAAACAGCTGCCGATGGGAAAGAAGGTACTGGCGCGGGTGCTGTGGTAATGGGAGATGTGCTGAAGGCGGGCGGCGTCGTAGCATTTGGCTACCGGTTCATTACCGAAGATGCGCCGGTAGAGGTGTACAATGCGGCTTATGATAACTTCAGAATAGTGAAAATCAGATAGTGAACATGAATAGTAGGCATCACAAAGTGGAAAGCCATGAAGATGAAGTGAACAATATAGATATGAAGACACTTATTAACAGTTAAAAATGAAGCGCATATTTGTTCTCGGTTTTATATGTACAGAAATATTGTTGTGCACAGCTTGTAATAAAAGCAATGGAGAACAATATGGAGAAGAAGGTACAGATACTTCTGGTACGACGGTAACAGTGCCTGAAGATCCGGCACTGGCAGCAACGATAGGGTTTTTTATGTCGCCTTGGTCATCAAAGACATATACAGCTACTTCGTATACAGCAGCGACGCCACCGGCCACCGCTACTTACCAGGTAACAGTAGATGCATCGCGTATCCTGACGAAGATCTCTCCTGCATTATTTGGTAACAACAGTAATCCTTACATGACGCAGATGGTGAACCAGCCGGCGCTGATTACTCACCTTACCAATCTGCGTCCGCGCCTCATCAGATTTCCCGGAGGAAATATCAGCAGTATCTATTTCTGGAACAGGCAGCCCGGCGCTGCTCCATCAGATGCACCTGCACAGCTGACCGATGCAGATGGTAACAAGATAGATCCTGGTTACTGGTATGGTGGTAATACGGCTGACTGGACGCTGTCAGTGAATAACTACTATACGATGTTGCAGCAAACCGGAAATGAAGGGATTATCACTGTAAACTATGGTTATGCGCGGTATAGCACAGCAGCCAACCCTGTTGCAGCAGCCGCTCACCTTGCCGCAGACTGGGTCAGAGCTGATAACGGCCGCACCAAATATTGGGAAGTAGGCAACGAGAGCAACGGTACCTGGCAGGCAGGGTACAGAATAGATGTGACACAGAATAAAGACGGTCAGCCGCAGTTTGTAAGCGGAGATCTCTATGGCCGTCATTTCAAAGTGTTTGCAGATTCTATGCGTAAAGCCGCGACAGAAATCGGTAAGACTATTCAAATAGGTGCGCAGCTGCTGGAACATGAGCCGCCAATATGGGCGACAGAGACAGACAAACGATGGAATAATGGTGTATTGCAACAGGTAGGTAACACAGCAGACTTCTACATTGTGCATAGCTACTTTACGCCTTACAATACCAATTCCAATCCGCAGGAGATCCTTGCCTCTGCCACGACAGTTACAAAGGCTATTTATGACCACGTGACAGGCTCTTTTACTGCCAACAGGGCAAAGCCTGCACCAATTGCACTCACCGAATGGAACATCTTTGCAGTGGGTTCACAGCAGATGGTATCCCAGGTTGCAGGTATGCATGCGGTGATGGTATGGGGTGAGATGATCAGGAATAAGTTTGGTATGGCCAGCCGCTGGGACCTTGCGAATGCCTGGGAGAATGGTAATGACCATGGTTTATTCAGCCAGGGAGAATCTGCTTCGGGCGAAGCAAAATGGACGCCCAGGCCGGCATTCTACTACCAGTATTTCTTCCAGAAGTT
This sequence comes from Chitinophaga rhizophila, assembly GCF_019492185.1. Lineage (GTDB taxonomy): Bacteria > Bacteroidota > Bacteroidia > Chitinophagales > Chitinophagaceae > Chitinophaga > Chitinophaga rhizophila. The sequence goes on along the minus strand of NZ_JAICCF010000002.1, from coordinate 639,480 downwards.
CCTGGGAGACCGGGCTATTGATGCCGTAGTGGCTGACAGTAATGCGGGTGTTAACGCATACGCTTCTACATTTAGTTCAGGAGAAGTAGGTATTACGCTGGTTAACCGTGCAGCCATGACCCGTAATGTAACGGTCAACTTTAAGAACTTTATCCCCGGAGAGCGATTCTACTGGTACGTACTGACCGGTGGAGAAGGCGTAACCGGATTTTCAAGAAAGGTTTTTGTAAATGGAGCCGGACCTTCCGGTATATCCGGCGGACCTGCTAACTACAATGTTTTAAATCCATATGGTGCGAGTACCGCTGGAGGTATTAAGGTCTCGCTACCACCTATGGGCGTTGTGAATATGGTAATAGAGAAAAAGTGAGTTGTTGTTGAGTGGAGAACGATGATGAATGAAAAAGCCTTCCTGTGTTAAACGGGAAGGCTTTTTTCATATCAGCAGTGCTCAGATCAAAAGTCAACATCATCAGCAATATTGCCTCCGTTTTCATCGGCAAACTTTCTCGCATACTCCTGTCTTTTTGCTTCCATATGGTTTACATATTGCAGCATTTCTTCCGGAGCTTCGTTTTTCTGTTGTTCCATCCACTGCATAGCTACCTGCTGGAAGTCGCCCAGTGAGATGCCGTAATTGTCCTGTATCCATTGAGCACCGTCGAGACCTGCTTCGTAAGCGGCACTACGTGCGCCGTTCAGTTCTTCGTAGAAGTAACGGTCTGTAGCCAGTAGCTGCAGGTTCTGTGCATTACCGCCGCCAGCTGCCGGCTGAAGATGTCCCAGTTTAGGATGTTGGTCAGCTTGTGCGAAGAAAGTACCCATTTCAGAAATCACGATGAAGTCTGCATCTTCCTGCATACGTTGTACCCATCCCTGGCTTGCATCTTCCCATACAGGTATTTCTACCCCCAATGCGCTGCAGATTGCTTCAACAGGAACGCCGTTTGCCAGTTTTGCATTAGCAGAGGAATAATCATATAGGCTGATACCGTGGATAGGTTCAAAAAGTGGGTTGTTCTGACTCATGGTTCTGTTATTTATGAATGTATTAAATGTTTGTGCTTCGTTTGCTTTGATAGCGCTGGTAGTTTGTCTGCAGAGATACAAAGAACTTTTCATGGTGTTCCTTCAGATCCGGCAGCAGTTTATTCAGTTCATCAAAGATGTTTCTGTAATACTTATCCAGAAGTTCTGGCGCTTCCTTTTCGGCCTGTAACCGTTTTTCTTCCAGCACCAGTAATTGTTGATACCCCGGGCCGCTTTGCGTTTCCAGTTCTTTTAAGGTGAGACCAGTTTGAATAGCATGCATCTGCCGGTAGTATTCATTTTCTTCTTTACGCCGTTGTTCGCTGAGATCAAGGAAATGTTTACTACGTTGTTCAGCCAGTTTCCTGGCAGTATGTTCAATGTCGCGGGCAATAACGCCTGGCTCGAAGATATTCTGTGTCTGGCACGAGCCGCAGGTCACATAGGCGGTGTAATAGTATACCTGCTGAATATGCAAAGGTGCACCGCATTGGCGACAGTTAACAGACTTACATTGTTCATAGTAGGTATGCATCATCTCACTGAACACAGGCTCATAGTCTTTGTACTCGACCTGCTCAGTAGCCTGGTCAACACGCAGTTGCAATTGTTCTTCCCATATGCTCACTTTTTCTGCACAGCGGTTACGCCATTCATAGAGCGTACGATAGGCTTCACTGCCAGCAGATACTGTATCAATATATTGCCGATATACAGGTTCTATCTGATTTTCGCTGACGTCCTGTACTTTCTCCCGCATATTACCTGCCTGTCCCTTCATGGCAGCTGAAAAGCGGTTATAGGCTTGTCCGAAGCGATCGTCAGTCGCAATAATAGCAGGCGCTTCCTGCAGAAATCCGGTCAGTAAGATGTCTATGCGTTCATTCATTTTGGCCAGGAAGGTATCCAGGCGGTTTTCTAATGCATCCAGTTCACTCTTGAATGCAGGAGGTTGCTGTTGTTCTTCTTTTGATTTCCCCCAGTTAAATAGTCCCATGCCTAAGTGTTAGCGTTATCTGACTTTTTGATGTAATGTCCGTCAGTAAGTGTGGTGATATTGAATGTATGTCCGCAATAAGCACAGTGTGTCAAACCATCCTGTTTGGCCCTGCCTGCGCCGCAGTTGGGGCAGGCAGATTCGTCTGTGCCTGCTGTAATATCCTGGGCTTTGCCTCCATATTGTTGTTGTGAAACAGCCCGTTGTTTCATTCTTTCAATGAAAGACATTTTCTTGTTTTCTTCCTGTATCATAGTGCTACAGTTTGGATATAATGGCAGCTTTTTTCTCTTTGTATTCTTCAGCGTCTATCAGTCCCTCATCATGTAGGGCTTTCAGTTGTTTAAGCCTTGTGGTGATATCATCCTGTTTTTCTGCAGGAGGAGGTTGTGCATGCTGCGCCTGTATAGCTGATACCATATATGCCATTGCAGCGCCTTGCTGAGCAGCATCGTTCATGGCGGTTCCTTCTGTTCCCAGGGCATTAGCCTGGTTGAATTTCATGTAGGCATCCATGTCACTGACCATATTCATGCTGGTCACCTTATCGAAGTGGCTGGCTACATCATCGGGAAGCGTTACACTGGTAATAACAAACTCAGTTACTTCAATGCCGAAGGTATCGAAGTACGGCTGTATGAGAGGCCTGATCCGATGGTTGAGTGTTTGCAGATTGCCGGCAACTTCCAGTACCTGTATCCGGGCGGCAGACAATGCCTCGCCGAATTGTGGTGCGATATAGTCCCGCAGTTTATGCTGCAGGTCTACAATTGACAAATAAGGTAATGTGCCGGCATATTCGCGGAAGAACTTAGCAGCATCCGCAATCCGTACATTGTAGCTGCCAAATGCCCTGACACGTACCTGGCCGAACTTCTGATCGGTGAGCATAATAGGTGCCGGTGTACCCCATTTAAGGTTCACAAATTGCCTGGAAGACAGGTAATATACATCCACCTTAAATGGACCCTGAAACCCGTATTTCCAGCCCTTCAGCTTTGTTAGCAGGGGGATGTTCTCTGTAGTAAGCGTATGAGTGCCTGGACCGAATACATCAGCCAGTTTTCCTTCACTGAGTATCAGTGCAAGTTCTGATTCACGGACAATGAGTTTAGCGCCATTTTTTATATCTGCTTCCTGATGCGGAAATTTCCACATCAGCAGGTTGGGGTCTTTCGTTGTCCACTCTATGATTTCAATAAACGGTAAATTCATAGTCTTCAATTATAATCAATAACCAATGGGGCTGCGTTAAAGAATTATATATGCAAAGATATACGTATAGCCGGGAGTAAGATATACCGGAATTTGGGTATTTTCTAATTTGAAAAATAGATTATCATTAAGGCCAGCTTAATCAAGCTGACAGTCAGCCCAGCTGATCTGCAGATAGCGGTGGAGATTTTTCACACCATTATTCACTATGGGGAAAAGATTACCTGTAAGCCTTCCGGCAGGCGCAACAGGATAAGCTGAAAACAGCAGGCACTGTTGTTGTAACTGATGCTGATAGACATATCTTACCCATTATGATTTATCGGACCAAAGTTTTTAATGCAGCCGCTATACTGCTGGTGTTAACACTACTTGTTGTTATCCTGGTGTATGGTAAACCGTTTTTCGTGCCTATCGCATTTGCTGGTTTACTGGGGATGCTGTTGTTGCCTGTTTGTAAATGGTTACAGGCGAAGGGTGTCAATCACGCCATATCGGTATTATTATCATTGATGATATTTGTTATCTTTCTGGCATCAGTCATCGCATTTGTAAGCTGGCAGATCTCAGACATTGCAGAGAATGCCTCACAGCTGGAGCAGCAGATTATGCAGAAATATCAACAGTTACGGCAATACCTGAGTTCAGAGTACGGCATCAGTCCGGAGAAACAGCAACAAATGCTGAAAGAGCAGCAGCAATCTTCTTCCGGAAAAGTCAGTGCAACATTGACGGCCATCATTAGTGGATTCGGTGGTTTCCTTACTAACCTGTTACTTGTAATGGTGTACGCCTTTTTGTTTATGTACTTCCGTGCGCGTATTAAAGGATTTATCGTTCGCCTGGTACCAGATAGTGAAAAGTCGAAGACTGTTTCTTGTATTCAGAAAACGCAGCAGACAGCCCAGAAATATCTGAAAGGGTTATTTCTGATGATTGTATTTTTGTGGGTAATGTATGCGATCGGATTTACGATTGCCGGAGTAAAGAATGCTATCTTCTTCGCCATTCTCTGCGGATTACTTGAGATCATTCCATTTGTGGGTAACCTCACCGGTACAGCACTGACACTGTTAATGTCGCTGGTGCAGGGTGGTGATATGAACCTGGTTATAGGTATATTGGTCACATACGGATTGGTACAGTTTATCCAGTCTTACCTGCTGGAACCGCTGGTTGTAGGATCTGGTGTAGATATTAATCCAATGGCTACGATCGTGGGACTGGTAGCAGGGGAGATGTTGTGGGGTATACCCGGAATGGTGATTGCCATACCATTGATAGGCATGTTGAAGGTGATCTTTGATCATATTCCGGTGATGCAACCTTACGCCTATCTGCTGGGGCAGGATAAAAAGGAAAGTAAAGGGATAGGCGAGCGGATAAAGGGATGGTTCAAATCAAAAAAATAAACTATGACAAGCCAGGAGATGGTTGCCTTTAAGAATATGCTTAAAAACACTGCGGTAGCAATAATTGAAGAACGTATCTTAATGACTAAGTCGGCTATTGACAGTGCGCAGGAAGCCGCAAACAATGAAGATAAAAGTTCCGCAGGAGATAAGTATGAAACTGGAAGGGCAATGGGGCATCTCGCCAAAGATATGTATGCACGTCAGCAGACAGAGAACATCAAAGATCTTGATCAGCTCCAGAAAGTGAATATACAAACGGTGTACTCAACAGCGCAGACGGGCGCATTTATCAGATGTAAAGATCATGCATTCTTTATTGCGGCAGGCTTGGGAAAGCAACAGGTAGCGGAGTGGTCAGTGTTTTTTCTATCGCCTAATGCACCGCTTGCAAAAGTCTTATTTCATAAAAAGCCAGGTGATACGTTCTTGTTTAATAAGCAGGAGCTGTTGATAGTGGAAATTTATTAACCAGGTGTTTTAAATGATATTAAAAAGGGCGGTCTTTCAGTATTCAATGCTGAAAGACCGCTCTTTTTATGGAGCATGTTTCCTAGTCAGATATAGTGAATGGCATCTACTGCGGACAGTTATCGCAATTGAACTTCCTGATCTCGTCATACTCCAGTAACTGGAAACTGGAACCTCCACTATCAGGTGGTTGGAAGAATTGACAGAAACGTGCACGGTTAATGTTTGCCGCATTTAGTACAGCATTCTGGAAGTCTTCACTATCGAAAGACTCATGATCAAAGAAACATAGATTGATAAAGTAGAAGATAATATTTTCTGCTGCATCCAATTGGTTGACGCGTGGTTTTATCATGGCAGTTGCCAGATCCATACGCCCATACTCAGTAAAGAACCTGGCGAGTGAATAGCGCTCTTTGTCATTAGGAGTAAGCTTTGAGAATGCATTACTGACGTATTCAACAGCCACATCTTTTTGTTCATATTTCCCCTGTTCCATCAATAGTTCTGCCAGTACAATGTTGTAGTTGATCAGCATGCGATTAACCAATGAAGGATGTATTCCCCGGGCAGCGAGTTGTTTGATATTTGCCAGGAGTTGATTTATATTGATGGGTACTGCCGCATGGAACTTCAGGCCTAATATCTCCAATATACAAATGTTATAGCTAAGGAATGGATCAGCTGGTTTCAGCTGCCTTAAAGCATACATCTCTTTCAGTATCTCATCCTCAAACAGCAGTCCGATGTTATAACTATACATAGCTCTGTCTGATAACAGGTCCAGATAATCTATGGTAGCTGGTATTTCCAATTGGTCAATATATGTATCAGGAAGCCGGTTATCTGCAACGCGCACAGCGATTTCTTTCAGTATGCGGCGGCTGTCTGTGTTACTTCGTTCTTTGACGGATTTGTTGAATGCGGGGATCAGTGCGTCGTTGGCCATGTCGCTGAGGCGGGTATTTTTGTCCAGCCATATTGTAATGACTGCTTTTCTGTGTGCGGCCAGTAGCGGTTCAAGCTGTGCAAGTAGCTCTTTATTCTGCAGCTGTCGTTTGATAGCTGTCTTGGACAATGTTTTCCATTGCGGCATTTTAGGAATGACATCCCGGTTAAATTCTATCCAGTTCTCTGCCGGTATGATGGTGGCGGAGGGTTTACCGGGAGAAATGCCGTTAATAGCTTCCTGGACAGCTTTGGCTCTTTTCTGCATCAGCAGGCGATTGGTCTCTTCGGGTCCTTCTACGGAAGAATATGCACGTACTTCTATGTGGCGCACGCTATAGTTACCGGACGCGATTGAATCTCTCAGCTGGCTAAGTTCTGCAGATTCCAGTGTAGCTGTCGCTTTTCTGAACGGCAGCGTGATGTTTTTCTTTGTAGTATAAATAATTGAGGCAGCGGTATCGCTATTACCGGTAAACTCAGCCTGCTGTAAAGTATCGGTATAGAATCCCATGGGTAAAAGCTCAAGTGGACCGCGTTCTATGTCAAAGGCTGGATGATACTGGCAAATGTTTTTACCGTTCACGATCACGAGGTTGCCTTCAATCACCTGGTTACTGAGGTGTGCAGGTATTTTTCCGATAGGGATGATGATTAGTCCGCCGACAGTATCAGCTTTCCTGATCAGTTCATTCCGGTATATTGGTTTCAATACAAATCCATGTGTGCTACCACTTTTCAAAGGAGTATTGCAGTTGTACCGGCTGCGCGAAACAATATCCACCGTAATTCCCATATCCGGGCTGTTGATGATTTTGTGGAACCACGCTATATTATTCATAGTGAAAGTGATATTATTGCCGTCCATCCGAATACCAAATAATACCTCGTAAGGCATTTCGCTGAATACCTGGTTACAGGATGAGCATGTATTACTGAAACGTCCTTCTAACAGTGTGAAAGACGATTGGGCGGCTGCACGTGATCCTATGAAAAGCAGCAGCGGCAGGAGCAGAATGATAGTAGCATATTTTAAGTCAGGCATAGGTGTATTTCTGGGGTTAAAGATAAGAATGTCTTGTTGACTATGGTAAACGACTCTGGTGCGCGAGCAGTACTTTTTGCTGCGTATTCAGGAGGTCACTTATGCAATATTAGGGAAAGTATGAACGCTATTCCGGGCAATGTCCATAGGACGCCAAAACAGGTGCATAGGACGCCATATAGTGGTGTGGCGAGGCTATGTAGGGAAATAAAATAGAAGGGTTGGAGAGATGATCAGATTTCGGCTGAATTGCCGATTTCCGTCATCCTACGTTAATGCTACGTTCTTTAACGTAGCATTAACGTAGGATGACGGAGATGTAAGCAAACATGTGTAAAAAATAATGGCACAATTTGAAGCTAGTATTCAGAAAGCCAATAAACGGTACTTGTCTGTTATCATGAAGGAGTCATCCATACTATTCTCCAGCTCTTTTTCTTGCCGAGTTGTTCAGCCTTAACAACCACATATTTGTTTTTGAGTGAGTCATAGTCATATGTTTTGAACATTCCGAGATTATCTATGCCTATAGCTGATCTACTAAAAAAAGGTTTGGCAGGGGGCACTTTTTTGTTTCCACTCAGGGTAAAGACATAGGCGTCACACTCCTGCAATGAGCGTCTTATCTTTAGAGATTTTTCAGCTTGTCCGCGTGCTATATTTTCTGGCGTTTCGTTTAGGAAAAAGTATTTTTTTCCATTTGCCTCCAAAAAATTGAATGACTCCATTGCTGACATATGTTTATAGGCTAGTTCTAAGTCAATCGCTGCGTGGGGTACATCCAGACTGTTTATAGAATTATTAGGCACCTCCCATCTCTTCGGAATTGTATAACTTTCCAATTCTGTAAGCTTGTCTACGGACAAAGTAGATAGCGTATAGTCAAGTCTAAAGTGTCTGGATGAACCTTGTGAGCCTGGTGTACCAACTATAAGATGATGCCAAAAGTGTTCATATGCAATGGTAAAATTGCCGTCGTCATTTGCAAAAACATTTTCGAGACGTAGCGCTCTATCATTGTAAGACTTTTTGTTAGTCGTTTTGTCAGGCATTAGCGGTTTAGTAAAAATGGAGTTTTTTACGGGATCTATGATAGAAGCTGTAATATCAGCCAAGTATTCTTTTGTTAACAACATTATTTTGTTCGATTTCGGATTGTATTTAACCAATGAGTAATGGGGTGGTGCCAATGAACTTTGAAGTTCAGCAACCGTCAGGTGATTTTCTCCTGCAATTAAGGTTCCGAAAAGCAACGCACATTCTTTGTCGCCTGAAGACCTGGTATTATAGCCATATGCAGCTATGCCCAGTTTGCTTTTTTCCAGGGGGAGCAAACCAATATATCTTATATATTTATATCGTTCATCGGTCGTCTTGAAGTAAGCGCGACTCAGCAAAGTGTTATCCAGACCATAAACTGTCACATACAGACGCTTGCTACGATCTTGCTCAAAGCTGTTCATAGTTGCAATAGCATATCCATTTCCTTCAGGCATCGCTTCTGAGAAAAAGTTTGGTTCGGGAACATTAAAACCTAACCCAATGTTTGCAATGCTGGGAATCTTTAACATCTCGTCAATTTTTGTCTCTTCTTTTAATATACCGGTTGATCCGTCAAAGATGAGTCGCTTGAGTATGATCTGGTGATCAACGATAGTGCTAAGTAACATCGTTATATCTTTATTCATCTCGTACATGCCGATAATTCTGAAGGCGCTTCCTTTACCGGCAGGTGCTTTACTCTCCTGGATTGTTTTTAGCGAATGGTTAGCATTGTATATACGGACGGCCATGGTCTTCTTGCTAAGGCTGAGGTAAAATGTATTACCATCCTTCAGAAGTAAAACCTTTTTAATGCTGAGCGACTTTTTTTCTTTGAAAGACTCGCTTTGCGCATCAGTCTTCAGCTGTGCGTAAGAACATAGGCAGCATAGTATAAATGCTGAGATAAGGGACAAATATTTCATAGTCAGGATATGTAAGCGTGCAAAATTAGGGAATATCAGAATAATATAGAGCAGGAGGTCTAATACTCATTGAACAGTTGATAAGCGTTGGAGGATGTTAATTTTTCAATAATTAATTGTTATCAGTATCGCTGGGTAGTTGTGTGTAATAATAAGTTCAAATGATCCGTACGATGTCAGTATTATGATAGCGATATGAAAGTTGGCCAATTAGCTAGTGAGTAAACCTGTATACATTGGTGTATATTATGTGCAGTACTGCTAACTGGTTGGGGAAGATATAGTCGCCGTGGGCATATATCACAGCGTACTTTCAATTGCTGCATGACTAGGTATCTTTTGATTCTATCTTAAGATAGTAATCAATTTACGCGTGCTATAGATCAATGATAATTTCGTAATTAAAATGTTCTCTATAGAAATACAATCGTTGGCAGATGGGTAAGTGATTATATGTCAGCTTATACATGCGTCTATGCGAGTAGCACTAATATTGATTATTGAAATGTTAATCAGTATTAACAAATGAAGTGATATAAATATTGAGATATATACAACTATACGCAAATATATTACGTATGTACTATTTAAAAAGTGTAGTATGCAAGTTCGTAAGCTGTTTTCACTGTTATTAATTATAACAGTGTCAATGAGTTCCTTTATCCCACAGAAAAGGATTACCTGGACCGCCATTGGCGATTCTTTTACTTATTTGAATGATCATCTGGAAGAAAGTGAGAACCGGGTTGAAAAGGGTTGGATAACCCGCACAACTGAATTGGTACCGGGCCTGACGTACATCAATCATGGCCATAATTACTGGACGAGTGTAGAGATAGCGTTCAAGATAAATCAATTTGATCTGCAGCCTTCAGATGTGTATTCAATATTTCTGGGCACCAATGACTGGTGGCTGGGTGTGAAACCCGGTACGCTTGATGATTACAGGAACAATACTGGTATTAGTACTGTAAGCGGGGCTTTCCGGGTTATCATTGATAAGTTGCGTAGTTTGAATCCGAAGGCGCACATTATACTGATGACGCCTATGCAGCGCGGTGATTTTGTTTACCTCCTCAATCACAAAGTACATAGCTGGGGCTCATATAAAGATCAGGAGGGCCAGAGTTTGGAATCTTTTGTAAATGTGGTTAAAGAGATAGCTCAGTCAGAAAATTTTGAAGTAGTAGATCTTTATAATGAGCCGAGACTGTCAATAGATCAGGCAGTGAAGTTCAAGTATCTGCGGGATCCTCAAACACGGGAATATAAAGAATATGCGTATCCTGATTATATCAACATACCATATACAGTAGGTGATAAGTATCCTTATCCGTTAAAAGCAGTTGACGTGACTTACGATGGTATACATCCGTCAGATAAGGGATGTTCCATCATCGCCGAGTTACTGGCAAAAGTGATTAACAATTTAAAGTAATAAGAATAGTAAGGTCTCATAAGTAAATACACATCTTCTTGCTGGCTTTCATGAAGCGACTGGTAAGCGATAACACGACAGGCCATAGTAATTCTAGCTCAATAATAATACAGGCATCAGCGTATGTTGATGCCTGTATTTGTTTTTATAACGTCTGCGCTATATCCACTGATGATGACCTATTATCAATAAGCATCAGAACAGCTGAATAATATGCTGGGAATTGTTATTTCTGAGGTAGTTTCTTTCTGATTTTGAGCATATATAGCGCAATCGGGTAGTTTGACGAATAACTTAGTGAGTTGGAAGTTCCATAAAGTGCTTGCGGAGTGGGTATCACAGCGGTAAGAAATTCACCGAGCACTCCGGGGCCCGTCACTACCCATGTCGTGTCTGTACCGAGTGCGCCGGTATGGAAGCCTTCGGAATAGACAAAAGAATAACCGAAGTCCTGACTGGTTTCCAGGTTCTTCAACCCTAGCAGTTTTCTGCTGATAGAGATCGCGGTACCTGTTATATAACCCGGAGAACTTGACTCATACTCTCCACCTGCCGCATTCCAGGTATAAACATATGGATAAGAACTGGTCAGCAAAAGTTTATTATTGGCAGAGCTAAGTTTTGCACCACCACCTATCAGTTTGTAACCTGCAGTATCAATTATAAAACTCACAGCAGGGTTGGAGGAATAACCGGATGTGACACTTGTAACTTTAATATGTTGCAGCAGTTGTTTACGACTTAATCCGAAAATTTTGATTCCAATTGCATAAGAGACCAGTTGATGATTGAAAGGTTCCAGGTGTGCTATAGACGAGGAATGCCACGTCAGCAGGTTACTATCCGGATAGTTACCGGTAAGGAATGCGCCGGGCTTTGTAAACTGTGGTAATATTGTTGCGCCACCACCAACAAGTACATAGTCTGGTGGTACGGTTGCCTGAATATTATGTGTTTGTCCATATGAAGATCTTGCTGCAACCACAATAGTGTGTACAGTGCCTGACCAGTCGGATGCACGTACCGTATCAATCGATGCTGCGGCCGTCATTGCGGCCTGCGTATCAGAGATCTTCAGAGGTGGAGATTGTTTCATTTCCTTGGTACAAGAGCATAAAATTCCAGTGCTAACAACTGTAGCAAGAAGAGACCTGCGGTTCATATATGTGCGTTAAGGGGTGAGAGAACGATGAGCTTAGAAGATTGATTTTATTTATTAGCCTTCTGATTGTCCGGAAGCTTCTTTCTGATCCTGATCATAGAAACGCCTGAGTTGCCGGAAGCAGACACCACAAGATCGCTTGATATGGCATATACGGCATTTGCAGTAGGTAAGAGACTAGCCAACATGCGATCGCCACCGGTAAATCCTCCTGCACTGGTAACCACCCACGTGGTATCGGTACCAATGAAATGAATATTAAAGCCAGCGTTATTTACATTGCCACCGCGGCGTTGTTCCACTTCAATATTGTTAGCTGTAGCAAAATCTTTACTGATACCTATGGCATAAGCTGTCAGATAGCCGGGAGAACTAATCAGATGATCTTTGGCTGAAGCTACCCAATACATCTGATCTGGTTGTGTGGTTGTAAGTAATAAACCGGCACCTGAAGTAGTTGCCCGGGCTCCACCACCGATGAGCTCATAACTACTGTCAACGTTTACGAATGCAAAAGGCTGGGACTCAAAATAAGAGTCAGCGTTCACTAATTGCATATGCTGAAGCAGTTCCGCTCTACTGTAACCGTCTATTCTGATGCCAACCGCATACGACGTTAGCGTATGAGTAAATGTCTGGTAATGGTCTTTAGAAGATGTGTGCCAGGTAGTGAAGTCTGCGTCCGGATAAGAAGACGTCAGGAATGCCCCCGGCGCTGTAAACTGGGGCGATACGACTGCGCCTCCGCCAACGAGTACATAATCTTCCGGCACGGCAACACTGACATTGTTAGTACGTCCGTAGGAGCGGCCGGCCACTATAATACTATGGATGGTACCTGACCAGTCCGAGCTATGAACAGTGTCTGTCTGTATGGCCGCTTGTACAGCGGCAAGGCTCGTAGGAAGTTTTAAGGGTTTCTCTTTGGCTTCCTTTTGACAAGCCACGAAAAATAATGCCGTGATGGCAAATACGGGTAAGAGTTTTTGCATGATGATCTTTTGGGTTAAATGATAGGGGAGTTCGTCGGTAATGAAGATAAGGGGTTTATGAGTTAAGTAGTTTGTCCGGCTTAGCTATTAAGGTAGGGGTAATAGGCTAAAATTGGAAAATAAGCAACCCCAATTGGTGGGTAACAGAAACGCCTTCCACGTTTGCACTTGAAAGGCTTTTATTATTCTTACCCCGGACGAGACAATTAGCGAACCGGTTTGTAGAAGATTTAATAGCTTTTAGAGTTGCTGCTAAATTAATTTTGATACTGATTTAGATCTTGGAGATAATGATTGGTAGTTAAATTGGATGATCAAAATTATAGATCTATAATCATAATTAATTGATATACAATATTGAGTTGTTGACTGTAGAGTTTTCTTTAGATTTGTATTTATCGTTTATATCACACATTTAGACAATGGAGGTTTTGCAAAAAGCTTATCAACAACTAATAACTGGAATTGGACTACTTCTTTCTTCTGGTAGAGAAAAGGCTGCCAGGGAGGTCAATTCTATATTAGTACAGACTTATTGGCAAATAGGACATTACATAGTTGAATATGAACAAAGAGGAAATGAAAAGGCTGAGTATGGTAGTCAGTTATTCGATCGTTTGTCGAAAGACTTAACAGCGGTTCATGGCAAGGGGTTTGGAAGGTCTAACTTATTTTATATGAGGAAGTTATATCTTTCTTTTCAAAAAAGTGGGACACTGTCCCACAAATTGACATGGAGCCATTATTACGAGATATTAAAGTCAGATTCTGATCTTGAGATTAATTTTTATGCGAAACAATGTGAAAAAGAAAAATGGAGTGTAAGAGAACTGAAACGGCAAATGAAAAGTATGCTGTTCCACCGATTGGCTCTTAGTACAGACAAAGAAGGTGTGTTAAAGCTTGCTAGCAGCGGTCATGAGGTACAGCAACCAGAAGATTTGTTGAAGGACCCATTTGTACTTGAATTTTTAAATATTCCAGAACGGGATATTTATCTGGAAGGAGAATTAGAGGAAAAGCTTATCAATAATCTTCAACAATTCCTACTCGAATTGGGTAAAGGTTTTGCTTTCATTGGGCGACAGTATCGTATGACGATAGGTGGGCGGCATTTTAAAGTAGATTTGTTATTCTACCATCGTATTCTCAAGTGTTTCGTGTTAATAGATTTAAAACGTGGAGAGATAGACCATAATGATGTTGGGCAGATGAATCTTTATCTGAATTATTTTAAGAAGGAAGAAGCAACGGAAGGAGATAATGAACCAGTTGGAATCCTTTTAGGGGCATACAAAGACCATATTTTAGTAGAATATGCAACAGCAGGCATTACGAACAAAGTACTATTAGCAAAATATCAATTGTATTTACCCGATAAGGTTCAATTGGAGAATGCATTAAATAAATTGTTGGAAACAGAATAAACTTGTTTTAAATCTTCATAAAGCAGATTTCTTTTAATAAAAAAAATTGGACATTTTGGGAACGTACTTAAAATGGGATTCAGATTATAACAAAAAAGCCTTCCAAGTTTGCACTTGAAAGGCTTTTATCATTCGTACCCAGGACGGGAGTTGAACCCGTACGAGCGTTGCGGCTCACAGGATTTTAAGTCCGGCGTGTCTACCAATTCCACCACCTAGGTATCCTGTAAACAAAAAATCCAAACCGCTATGCAATTTGGAAGTCTTGATACTGAGCGGAAGACCGGGCTCGAACCGGCCACCCCAACCTTGGCAAGGTTGTGCTCTACCAAATGAGCTACTTCCGCTTGTTGTTAAGAACTATTCCCTCAGAGAACTGTTTGTTTTTTCGTTGGGATTGCAAAGATAGGATTTCTTTCTAAAGAACCAAAAAGTTATCCAAATTTTTTCAAATTTATTTTAACCAGAAGATGTAAAGGCGCTGTAGTAGCGTGATTTAAGTTACGAAATTGATTCCTTATACGCAAGTAATAAATGGTTATCTACTCTTAAAAAAGGAAAAGGCTGTCGATAGGACAGCCTGTATTTCCTCAGGTGAAGTGATCTTAGTTCACTTCGATCATCTTTGGAGCTTGTTGTTTGGCCTCTGCTCTTTTTGGGATGACCAGGTGCAATAACCCGTTATCATACCGGGCGTTAATATTTTGCTCATCTACCACATTCTTTGGCAGCTCAAAGCTCCTTTGGAATGACTGGTAGCTAAATTCTCTTCTGGTATAGTTATTTTCCTTCTTTTCCTGACTCTGCTGTTTGTTGGAAGAGATTGTCAGGGTGTTGCCATGAAGCGTAATGTTGAAGTCTTTTTTATCCATACCAGGAGCCGCTACTTCGACCTCAAAGTTGTCAGCAGTCTCTTTTATATTAACTGATGGTACAGTTGTACTGGTAGCTGAGAAGTTATTGTTGCCCCAGTTAAAAAATTCGCGGCTGAAAAAATCATCAAACAGAGATGGTACTCCAGGGAATGAATTTCCGTTTCTTTTAATGAGTGACATAATAAAACCTCCTTTTAAGTAAGTGAATAATTAGTATTTACTCAGTTACAGGTTGGCCAACCTTTCTGGAAGGTATTATTCAAACCCGGTGCCACAGCGGTTTACACTGAATTTTTTTCAGAAAAACTGTCATTTTTTACGAAAGAACTGTATACTTGTCAGGATCACTCCAATTCCCCTTTTTTCATTCGCTCGACTGTCTCCAGCATCCCGTCATGATCTGTTGATCTGGCTAGAGGCAAAGCAAGGATCTGCCAACGAATGCCTTCTTCCTTGTGGCCAGATTGATATAACATTCTGGCGTGGTAGCGCATATAATCGCTGAACGCATATCGTTGCTTCGAAGGAATAGACAGCCCATACTTTTTGGCGTAAGGAATAATGGCGACGGAGAAATTAGCCCAGTCGTCCTGTTGCATGCTGTATATTGTCTGACTGAGTAGGTGAACTTCTTCCCCGATATCACCATATCGGTTAATCAGACGTTTTCCTAGGGTGGTCCAGTCGGGCGTAGTGTCGCAGGTTTGCAGGTAAGGCATCACATCCTCCATAAAGATCCGGTTCATTTTTTGTTCATGAAGACTATCGGCAGATGGTTGCGCAAAAGAAGTCAGGCTAAGCAGACAGAATAAGGTGAAGGTTACAACAAATGGATACATGGCATAAGGTATTAATGAGGTATGTTATGAAGTTACATCATAGACACCCCATTTTACTTAGGATATCAGGAAAATAGTTGCTCCATCAAATATGCTGGATAGTCGTTCATCATTGATAAAAGACACTCATGGAAAATGTTAATATCCTTCAGATAGTCATTGTGCTGTTTATTGCATTGGCAATTGTTGTCTTTGTGGTCATCAGGAACAAAAAAGACAGGAAGAAATTATTAAAAAATGATCCTGTAGAAGGTAAAATCGCAGAACAACACCGTAACAGAGATAGACGCTAATCTTATAAAAGTGAACATGATATTGTAAATTTACTTATGTCTGCGTCTTTGCGCACTGATTTATACCCAACGAATTGTTAACCCTGGCATCAGCATGCTCACTTTTGTGATAAATTGTTTTCATCATGTAGTAAAGAAAATATGGCTCTCTCAACAATCTTGAGATTCCTGAATTAGGCAGTGTGGTGAAACTGGACCGGGTTCATTACAAGACCGACCTGGCAGACACGGCACATTCGTCTTGTTAGTAAACAGCTTACTGGTATATGTGGATGTCAGATTAACACAGATGCTGACTCAATCCCCTGAAAGCAACAAAGCATTTACTATTGTTTTTATTTATAATGGTGCTGGTCAGCTGACATGGATGGATACTGATAATAGGCTGTCAGCCTTCTGACTTTTCTGTGCCTACACAAAATATGCGGAATTTCCTGTACTTTAGTCTTACCCCAAGAACACAACAGATACCCGGCCACGGGGTAGCCCATTTGATCTATTTAAATCATTATACCATGGGAAACAATTCCACAGAACACATTAATGAAGCCATGAACAAGGACGTTGCGGAATCTAAAACAGTCCCCTCTGCTTCAGAAGCCCAGAAGATGCTGGCCCTGCAAAACAATATGCTCTACATTGGGGCTGATGCCTATGTGGGTAATCCGTATGCATTGCTGGGTACTGTATTGGAAATCCGGAAGACAAAGGAAGACTGTCCGACGATAGCCAACACAGACAATGCTTCCATTGAATTTTCACCGTTTAAGATTCCGGGGGTGCTGATAGACGAAAGCTCTAAAATAAAGGAGCCGATCAAAAGGCAGTCCATCCTGGTTGATCAGAAACTGTCCGTTGAAGTAGGTTTCCTCAATTACCTCTCCGGTGAGTTTGAGGGAGAATCATCTTTCAGCTTAATGGTCTTTGATCAGGCAGCAGGGCTTGTTAACCGTGATGACGATAGCTGGACAAAAGGCGTACAGTCCTGGATGGCCGACAATAAAACCAACGTACTGGATGACCCCGCGGTCTGTTATGTGTATGCTGTTATCGGTTTTGTACAGAAATACATTATCCGCCGTAAGTATACTAAATTCACTGCCGGCGCTAAAGGCGGCGCATTTGGCGTGAACCTGAACGGACAGCTTTATACCAGTTCGGAAGACTATTCTTTGGATATACGGTATGGATTGCAGACGGTGATTCTGAAACGCCCAGCTGCTACTAAATCATTGTTCGCTGACAATGACCTGCTGATGGAAGCCCAACCTGCAGAACTAAATCTATTAAATGCCATAGCACAGGAACGTACTGTTATTGTACGCTAGATCATCATCCTGCTATGTCAGGAAGCATCATCAGGAGAAGTGTCATGTATCTACTTTTCCTGATGATACATATATCCTTATCATAAGCTGATGGAAATGCAGGGCATAGTATAGTCGTAACCCGCAATGCTACAGGTACTCTGTCTATTCAATCAGATGGAGGAGTTGAAGGTTGGCTGGATTGAAGAAGTAGTGCCAATCAGGCAGCAGCTTTTTTCGTGGTTGTTCTTTTTCTGGTTTTAGTTTTGGCTACCGGAGGTATAGCTATCTGTAAGGGAACATGCTGTTTAATGTACTCGGACAATGTTGTCTTTAATTCAACCTGCACGGTTCCATTCTTTTCAGGAACTGCTTTACCGGCAATTACTGCCTGCGTCATCTCCACAAAATTTCTGATAGCGTCAGGAGAGAAACCAATGCCACGTAAAGTGCTTTCCCATTCCTCTCTCGGAGTCTGTACTGCTTTCACTTCTTTACCAAGTGCTTCAGAAAATGCTTTTGCTACATCATTACTGCTGTAAGTGGATGGCCCTGTCAGTTCAAATATTTTCCCGTCCTCATCCTCTTTTTGTATAACATTGGCAACAAATGCGGCCACTTCTTCTGGCGATACCATTGGGATAGACAGGTCTACAGGAAAGAATGTCGGTAATACACCTGTTTCTTTTACTGTTTCAAGGTACATCATCCAGTTGCTGAAATAATAGGCAGGACGTACGAAGATCTGTTTTACCGGCATTGCTGTAAACGCATGCTCCAGTAAGTAAGACATCACCAGGTTGCCAGTGCCTGATTCGTACTGTGCACCTATGGATGATAAGCCTACTACTTTCTTGATCGGAGAGTGAGCCAGGGCTTTACGATAGTTTTCAAGAATATCAGTGGTTTCACCTATTACGTTGCGCTCGTGTCCGCTCTCTGGTGTCAGTGCAAACAGGGTGCTGCCATCCTGAAATGCAGCTACCAGAGCAGGAAGATCGTTAGCGTCAGCGATAGCGACTTTAGCGCCGGTTTTCTCCAGCTGAGGAGCTTTCTTTTCATCTCTGATAATGGCTTTTACAGAAGCTCCTTTCTCCATTAGATGGTTAACAATACCAGAACCTACCTGTCCTGATGCGCCGAGTATAATGTCCATAAATCTTTGGTTTTCTGAAGTTATACCAAAAACTGGTCCATACGCAAAAAAAAAGATCGCACTTTTTTGAGTAGTCCGGCGCTGGTACAAGATGGGCGTCAATTCTGTGTAAACGTTAAAAATTCGTCACTGTCATCATTGTCATCTTTCAGCTTGATTTCTGTGGCACTAATCGAAATAATGTCCCAATCATCCGTCAATTCCCCCAGCGGTTTATTGGCATCGGTTTTTGCGCCAAAGTTGAGGTTAAATTCTCTTGAGCTACTACTGATGCTCCATGTGCCGCTTTTATTTGCTGCGCCTTTGGCAGCAGCTGCCGTTCCGTCACTATCGAAACTGAAAGAATATCCTGCAAAATCGCTGGTTTCATCCTTACCACTATCAGTAAACAGCGTCACCCGCCAGGTGCCCGTTTTTGGGGCGTCAGTATCGACAGCTGGTGCCGGATTGTTATCATCATCGTTGCTGCAGGACACGACACATGCACTCAGCAAAATCACCAGTAGCCACTTATGTTTCATAAACGTGTATTTATTGTAGGAACTCTATATAGTAATACGGATGAGTGAGGCATTTGGTTGCCTCACAAGACAAATTATTCGGTCAAATATTACTCATTCAATAGTAATAACTAAATTTTTCTTTTT
This sequence comes from Chitinophaga rhizophila, assembly GCF_019492185.1. Lineage (GTDB taxonomy): Bacteria > Bacteroidota > Bacteroidia > Chitinophagales > Chitinophagaceae > Chitinophaga > Chitinophaga rhizophila. Next base: position 620,260 of record NZ_JAICCF010000002.1, on the reverse strand, counting down.
AAAACTAAATATTTAGTTTTAGTGTAAATCCCATGATATGAAGAAACTCATAATGATGTTATGCCTGCTATTCCTGTTTAACGCTAGCGGCAAGCTCAATGCGCAACAGGCAGACAGACATCTTGTAATGGACTACCTTCAGAACCAGCAATATGATGATGCCATTGCTTATCTCAGCCCCATTACTGACAGCAACAATGTTAACCAGGAATCTTTACTAGCTTACACCTTCTACCAGGCTGGCAGAACGACTGATGCGCATGCCCATTACCTGCGCGTCATCGCTATTGATTCCAGCCATATAAGCGCTCGCCAATATCTGGCCACCATCTATATGCAGCAGGATCAACCGCTGTCTGCAATTGCGCACTATCAGAAGATAGTGGAACTGAAACCGCAGAACGCCACAGCATGGAAACAACTGGGGATGGCAGGTTTTATCGCCCATATGCCTGACTCCGCTTTTGTATGGTTAAGTAAGTCATATGACCTGAATCCTAGTGATGCCAGGGTGGTAGCCAGACTAGCGGAGGAATGGATAGAACGGAAGCGCACCGGGATGGCTGATACCATGCTTAAAACTTACTTAATGAAAGACTCCTCCAATGCACTTGTGCTGGCAACAGCTGCAAGAACATCTTACCTGCTCAAGGATTACAAGCGTACCTTATCGATTGGAGATAAGCTCAAACAAATGAACATTGCCAGTCCAAATACATTCCTGTATATAGTTGCAGCAGCCTATTACCTGTTTCGCTATGAAGCCTGCATTTCCACCTATGAGTATCTGAGTATGCACAATGCTAATTCTGAAAGCATCACCTACTATACAGCGATGGCCTATACTCAGCTAAAGAAATACAAGGAAAGTAATGGTCTCCTGCAAATCTGTATAGATATGGCCAAATCGGTAAGTCTGGACAACTACTACTCGGCCAAGGCTATTAATTACGAAGCGCTCAAATTGTACAAACCTGCCATCGCCAGTCTGGATACTGCCTATTATATGTTTCATCAACCACTGAAACAATACAGTATCGGCCGTATCTATGATGCGCACCTTAAAAACGAAGTAGTGGCCACGCGTTATTACAAACGTTATATGCAATTATATAAAGGAGAAACCAGGGAAGAACGTGAGATCTATGATTACCTGAAAAGCCGCTTTGGTAAATAACCTGACAATGTGTAAGGGCATAATCTTTGCGCAGTTCAGGCATGTCAGATAAATCTAATCAACCTGTCCGTTCTGACAGGAGCGGTTTTGTTCAGGTACGGGGTGCCAGGGAACATAATCTTAAAAATGTTGACCTGCAGATCCCTCGTGATGCACTTGTTGTTTTTACCGGAGTATCTGGTTCCGGTAAGTCTTCTTTGGCTTTTGGTACCCTGTACGCGGAAGCCCAGCGCCGGTACCTTGAGTCGGTATCTCCATATGCCCGCAGGCTGTTTCACCAGATGCCGGTGCCTGAAGTTGATGAAATAGATGGTTTACCTCCGGCGGTAGCACTCCAGCAGCAAAGAGGTACGCCCACTACCCGGTCTTCAGTAGGAAGTGTGACTACCTTATCCAACCTGCTGCGCATGTTATATTCCCGGGCGGGAGACTATCCACCGGGACAATCCATCATTTACGCAGAAGCATTCTCTCCTAATACAGCCGAAGGTGCCTGTCCGCAGTGCCACGGTCTTGGCCGCATCTATGATGTTACTGAACAATCCATGGTTCCGGATGATACATTAACTATCCGGGAAAGAGCAGTAGCTGCATGGCCCACTGCATGGCAAGGTCAGAATCTTCGGGACATTCTCACCACCCTAGGTTATGATGTGGACAAACCCTGGAAAGAGCTATCTAAGAAAGACCGGCAGTGGATACTCTTTACACATGAACAACCTGTCGTACCAGTTTATGCAGGATATACTCCGGCTGAGGTAAAGGCTGCGCTGAAAAGAAAAGAAGAACCCAGTTACATGGGCACTTTTACGAGCGCTAAGCGCTATGTCATGCATACCTTCGCCAATACGCAGAGTGCCATGATGAAAAAGCGTGTTACCCAATATATGCTCAGTACTGCCTGTCCTGTATGTGATGGCAGAAGATTACGTAAGGAGTCGCTTTCTGTGAAGTTTGCCGGCCTGGATATCACAGAGATGTCAAGACTTCCTTTAGCACGCCTATACAGCACCATACAGCCATATGTCGTTAAAAAGACTACTCCTGACCATGATCATCCGGAGAAGGCCATCGTAACCCAGCGAATAGCTACTGACCTTACTGCGCGCCTGGAAGTTCTGATGGAACTCGGATTAGGGTACCTTACCCTGGAACGGAGTACACCAACATTATCGCCAGGTGAGCTGCAACGGCTACGCCTGGCCACACAGGTACGCTCTAATCTGTTTGGTGTAGTATATGTGTTGGATGAACCTTCTGCCGGTCTCCATCCTGCAGATACAGAAGCTTTGCTGAGGGCGCTCGACAGATTGAAGTCCGGCGGTAACTCCCTGTTTGTGGTAGAACACCAACTCGACGTGATCAGACATGCTGACTGGATTGTAGATGTTGGTCCGGCGGCAGGTGAACACGGCGGACAAATACTCTATAGTGGTCCGCCACAGGGATTGTCAGCTATTCCGGATTCCCTCACCCGCAAATATCTCTTTGAAGAAAATACTGCTATCTCTCATACGCCCCGAACTCCCCGGGCCTGGCTGCAGCTGAAAGATGTTACCCGTAATAATCTGCAGCAGTTATCAGCTGATTTTCCGCTGGGTGTCTTTACTACTGTAACCGGTATTTCCGGCTCTGGAAAGTCAAGTCTGGTCAGTCAGGCCTTAGTTGAGCTGGTACTGCAACGACTCGGGCAACACCGTAATGAGGAAGATGAAACTGACCTGCTTGAACAGGAAGCGCCTGCCACATTGGAGGGATACATTGCCACAGGTATGGAACATATAAAGCGATTGGTATTGGTAGATCAGCAACCGATAGGTCGCACTCCCAGATCAAACCTGGCTACCTATACAGGCCTGTTTGACCACGTAAGAAAGCTCTTTGCTTCCACGAAACAAGCAAAAGCCCGAAAGTATGACGCAGGCAGGTTCTCTTTCAACATTGCCAAAGGGCGTTGTGAAAACTGTAATGGTGAAGGCTTTGTCATGGTGGAGCTCCTGTTTCTCCCAAGTGTCTATGCACCCTGCCCGGTATGTGAAGGTTCCAGGTATAATGCAAAAACGCTAGAAATCAAATACCGGGAGCATTCTATTGCTGATGTATTACAGATGACAGTGAATGACGCCTACGCCTTCTTTAGTGAGGAGCCAACCATTCACCATTCCCTGCATGTGCTGAAAGAAGTGGGGCTAGGTTATCTGCGTCTGGGGCAACCGGCTACTGAACTTTCGGGAGGTGAGGCCCAACGTATTAAGCTGGCAACAGAACTGCAACGCATGGGACGTGGTAATGCATTGTATGTGCTGGATGAACCTACTACAGGTCTCCATCCTGCGGATGTGGAAAAGCTTATGTCTCAGCTGAACCGGTTGGTAGATGCTGGTAATACAGTAATTGCGGTTGAGCATAATATGCGCGTGCTGGCCGGTAGTGACTGGGTAATTGATATCGGTCCTGGTGCAGGCGAGGAGGGTGGAAAAGTAGTAATAGCAGGTACGCCGGCTGATGTGGCCAGGCATTCCAAGAGCCGTACAGCGGCATATCTTGCACGTCATCTGAAATAGACTTAATTTCACGCTACTTATACAACCGGCAGTTTGTTTCAACTGCCGGTTGTCATTTGTATAAACATTGCATCAATGAGTAGTAAAAAACCCGAACTGAGAACAGTTAATGTAACCAGGTACGTGACGCCGCTACGTGAAGGCGGTTCCCTGCCGGCCATTGCTGAAGCAGATGATGGATTCTTATATGTGCTGAAGTTTCGTGGCGCCGGACAAGGTATCAAGGCGCTTATCGCTGAACTGATAGGAGGAGAGATTGCCCGCACAGTAGGACTGAAAATACCGGAAATCGTTTTTGCCAATCTGGATACTGCCTTCGGTCGTACAGAGCCGGATGAGGAAATTCAGGACCTGCTGAAAGCAAGTGTTGGCCTGAACCTGGCACTGCATTATCTATCCGGCGCTATTACCTACGATCCGACAGTTGCAGTGATAGACCCGCTGACAGCCTCACAGATTGTATGGCTGGACTGCCTGCTCACCAATGTAGACCGTACGCCGCGTAATACCAATATGCTGATGTGGCATCGTGAACTATGGTTGATTGACCATGGCGCATCCCTCTATTTCCATCACTCCTGGCAGAACTGGGAAGAATCAGCCAAACGCCCGTTTGTACAAGTAAAAGATCACGTGCTGCTGCCACAGGCATCAGAACTGGAAAAAGTTGATGTTGCTTTTCGTGCAATACTAACAGATGAACAGATCCGCGATATCGTTTCTGTTGTACCGGATGAATGGCTGCTGACATTATCACATCATGGTACACCTGAAGAAATCAGGGCCGTATACACAGGATTTTTAATTACACGGTTAGCCAATACCGCAACATTCGTAAACGAAGCGCAAAATGCAAGAAAAACACTTATTTGAGTACGCCATCATCCGCGTTATGCCGAGGGTGGAAAGAGAAGAGTTTCTCAATGCCGGTGTCATCCTCTATTGCAAACAGCAGCGGTTTTTGCAGGCGCTTATCACATTGAATGAAGAGCGGCTCAGGGCCTTCTCACCAGCAACAGATATTGAAGAGGTAAAGTCTTACCTTAACGCTTTTGACTGCATCTGTAAAGGTGGAAAAGCAGCTGGTCCTATCGGACAGCTGGACCTGGCCTCACGGTTCCGCTGGCTCACTGCTACACGCAGCACTGTCGTACAGGCAGGCAAAGTACATCCGGGATTCTGTGATGAGCCGCTGAAAGCACTTACCCGTTTACACGAACAACTGGTGTTGTAACGAATGCCAGCGCAGCAGACGCCCAATATTATTATGCCTCCGGATGTATACCGGGGGCATTTTTGTTATGACTAATGCCACCTGAAATGCCTATGTTAAGTTTTCTATACCTCCCTCTTTGTATAGACTTTTTGGTTAGATTTACATGAAACAACCCCCGAAACCGATGTCTATACACGTAAGCACCTTACAACTATTCCGCCGGAAAGACGCAGACTCCCTATCCCGTTTTCTTGACCTTGTACAGACATGTAATGACCATAGTCAGGCAACAAGATTGCAATATATCTATGACGGGAATGCTTATATTGACTATACCTCTCCTTCAGCCCTGCAGCAGACATTTGCTGATCTGGAGAAATACTGGAATGAAGGAGATTATGATAAAGATGTTATTCTGTTCACCGATAAAGAACATCCTTTGTTTTCACTCGTTCATACGGATCCATTTGAATATACCAATGAAGATACTGCTGCGTTCATCTTTAACGGAGGTAAGCCCTTGCTACAGCCCGGTGGACATTTCTCATACGAGACGTTCCATCACTTCTTTACCGCTACAATAGATGCCTACCATGCCCAATATGCTGCTGTTTATGATACAGAGCTGGAAACACTGATTTCGTTCGCTTCTTTCTATGGCGAGGTAGAAATAGATGAAGAAATCACTACGCCGGACATTGTGTTAAATACACCTGAAGGACTGACAGCCCGCATTGGCCGCGTAATATCTCCTGAACTATTCAATCCCCTGGAAATACCGCCAGCTATCTACTGGTTCAATTACTGGAACGAAACACAGGTGAAGGCTATAGGAGAGGAGAAGATAAAGCTCGCCCCCTTTGAAGTAATAGAAAAACGTGCAGATGGCGGCTATATCCTTGTCGTACAGAAAGAGAACTTCGATACCCGCAATACAGCTCACCTGGAACGCCTGGCCACCCTGTATGATTACTTTGATCTGCATACCCTGCAGGAAGCCTGATGCTGCTCCTTGGCTGGCGCAGATATTGTATACTGTTAGGTATTAACTGTATCAATATGCCTGAAGGTCCATCCATTGTTATACTAAAGGAAGAAGTTGCCGGTTTTAAAGGTAAAAAGATCACAGATGTGTCCGGATATACTAAGATTGATCTGGACAGATTGCTCAATAAAAAGATCATTGCTTTCAAAAGCTGGGGCAAGCATTTTCTCATCTGCTTCAAAGGATTCACTATCAGGATTCACCTGCTTATGTTTGGCAGCTACCGGATTAATGAAAAGAAGGATAGTAATCCTGCATTACATCTCGGCTTCGGTAAAGACGAACTAAACTTCTATACCTGCGCTGTCAAGTTGATAGAAGAGCCGCTGGATGAGGTATATGACTGGAGTGGCGATGTAATGAGTGAGACATGGGATGCCAGGAAAGCAATGGCTAAGTTGAAGCAGGTACCTGACATGATGGTAGCGGATGCCTTATTGAACCAGGATATCTTTGCCGGTTCCGGCAATATTATCAAAAATGAGGTAATGTATCGTATCCGGGTACATCCGGAAAGTAAAGTCGGCAGCCTTCCGCTTAAAAAGAAGCGTGAACTGATCAAAGAAACAGTCAACTATAGTTTTGACTTCCTGCACTGGAAGAAAGAATTTAAACTAAAGGAACACTGGCTGGCACATACCAAAAAGATCTGTCCGCGTTGTAACATACCTTTCCACAAAGCATACATCGGTGCCACCAAACGACGTACATTTTATTGTACGAATTGCCAGGTGCTGTATCAATAAAAGTAAAAAGGCCGCATCTGAGCAGATGCGGCCTTTTTATTATCTTCTGTATTTATACCTGACGGTTCCCAGCAGCTCTTTTTTCTTTCCGTAACACTCTTCCTGTACCGGCAACCCATTCTCATCATACGTGTATCTCCAGATAGTATAAGTAGCCGTTTCACCATTTACGGTGGTCATAGCTCCTATCCGGTTGTTCGCGTCATAATCGAAGATATAGTCCGGCAACATCTTCTTACGGGCAGGGGAGTAACGTACTATATCACTCAGCAGCCCCTGGTCGTTATACTTGTAATAAATGCGACGGCCCTTAGCGCCCTTACCTGTTTCAATCTCCTCTATTACCTGACCTAATGAGTCAAGCGTAAAGGTGACAGTTGTAGAATCTTCTCGTTTATCTCCATGAAAATGAATCATATGCGATAAACGGCCCAGACTGTCATACATATACCGGCGCGTCTCTGTGAATTTATACTTGGTCTTCGGCTCGAACGAAGTCAGGTATACTTCTCTTAGTTTACCGCTCGTATCGTTCGTATTACGCATGTAGATCACAGTCGTAATGATATTACGGGTACTATCTATCGTTTTCGTCATCTTCCCTTTATTGTTGAAATAAGTGGTCATGGCCGAATAACCGGTAGAACGGGATACGGTAACAGAACGGATCTGGCGGAAGTTAGACGATAGTTCCCGGGTACACCTGAAATCATTGTCAGTATCCCGGTTTGCGTCAAGACTTTGCACCAGCTGGGCAGTAATCTTGTTTTCCTTCAGCAGTGCCATATTGGCTTCGGTACGAGCTGTATTGACAATATCCTGGTAGTAATATTGGGCGGAAACAGACAAGTTTAACCCAAGCAATGCCATAACAAGCAAAAAAATGGTTCTTCTCGTGTACATATTAGATACAAAAATAATGATTCGGGAACATTCAGCAGTTCATTTCTGTAAAGATAATTTTTATATTTACCATCTGTAACCTATCAACCACACAATCGCTTGAAAACACAGCCACTCAGGAAAGAAACTAACTGCCTTAACTGCGGAACGGATGTTCCTGGCAGATATTGTACTAACTGCGGACAGGAAAACATTGCCCCCCATGAAACTTTCGGCCACCTTGTTAAGGAATTTGTAGCAGATATTGTCCATTACGATTCTAAAGCGCTACTCACCTTTAAGTACCTGCTAACGCGCCCCGGATATATCACCAAAGAGTATATCGCTGGTAAACGTGTGAAGTTTGTACATCCTATCAAACTATACATTTTCTCTTCTTTTGTGTTCTTTCTGCTTTATTTTGCGCTGTCGCCGGCAGTGAATCAAGATACGCTTGACAGCAACACAAAAGCGCAACTGGCAGCAAACCGTGATAGTGCAAAAGAGAGCTTTGATAGTTTACCAGACTCTGTGAAAACCGGCGATCTTAAGACTGAAGACTGGTTCAGACGTTTATACACCTTTGAAACCCGTGAAAACTACGACTCTTTTCAGCATACGCTGCCCGAAAAGTACAGGGACGGTACTATTCAACGTAGAATGGCCGCATATTATTTTAAAGCTACCAAAGGAGTTCTGGGAACAGAGGAAGAACGGAAACATGCCGCAGAGGTACAGGAAGAATTATTTCACCACAACTATCCTAAAATGATGTTTGTGCTGTTACCTTTGTTTGCGCTCTATCTGCGATGGATGTACGATAAGAAGAAATGGTATTACGCTGACCATGCAATATCTTCGATACATCTGCATGTCTTCTTCTTTATCTTCTACCTGCTCTGTGTAGCGCTCGACAGGCTGTTTGATACAGAAATAGTCACCAGTATCGGACTATTCTTCATATTCGTTTACCTGGTAATCGCATTGCGCAATACTTACGGTCAATCCTGGGGAAAATCATTGTTAAAAGCATCACTGCTGATACTGACGTACCTGGTAACACTACTCATCGTATTTGTAGGATTTATACTGACGATGACGGTATTAAATCCGTAAATTGAGGAATGCAACCACAATTTATAATCATACACCAGCAGGTAGCCCCCTATGTGGCTCACATACAGTTAAACCGCCCCAAAGAACTGAATGCACTGAACCTTGAACTCATGGGAGAACTCAGGGACGCATTGAAAGTATTGGATGCGGATGACAATGTTCGCGTAATCATCATCAGCGGTAATGAGAAAGCTTTTGCCGCAGGCGCTGACATCAAACAGATGGCGGGTAAAACCGCAATGGATATGTATAATATTGATCAATTCAGTACCTGGGACACAATAAAGAAAACCAAAAAACCGTTGATTGCCGCAGTAAGCGGTTTCGCATTAGGAGGGGGATGTGAACTGGTAATGCTCTGTGATATGATCATTGCCAGTGAAACTGCACGGTTCGGACAACCTGAAATAAAGATAGGCGTAATGCCTGGCGCAGGCGGAACTCAACGCCTTACCCGTGCCGTAGGCAAAGCACTGGCCATGGAAATGGTATTAACCGGCCGCTTTATTACGGCAGATGAAGCTGCCCAGGCAGGCCTTATCAACAGGGTAGTACCTGTTGAACTTTACCTGGAAGAAGCAATCCGGCTGGCATCTACTATAGCATCGCTTAGTCCGCTGGCCGTAAAGATGGCCAAAGAATCCGTCCTGAAAGCATTCGACAGCAGTCTCGAAGAAGGCCTGCACTTTGAACGTAAGAACTTTTACCTGCTGTTTTCTTCTGAAGACCAGAAAGAAGGCATGCAGGCTTTTGTTGACAAAAGAACACCTGTATTTAAAGGAAAATAAGCTGTGTATTACAGGCCCAATCATGCACTGTCATTGCCACGTAGTACACAGTTAGCAATTCGTATTTTACACCATGACCAAGAACAAACACCTGGCAGCAGTATATCTGGTAGCTGCCTGTATCCTGGGATGCAAAGAACCGGCCGTTAAAAAGGACAGTCAGCAACAAGGAGGAGCTCCTCCACCCGCAACAGACACCATGATGACCATCGCCGACAACATTGAACCCACTCCGGTTGCCTCCTGGCAGTCGTTTGAACACTTTGAAGGTAAGTACATCAGTGAGACGTCTATGTTACAGCAGGAACCTCTGCGTTCCCGCATTAAGACACTACTGGATGCAGAAAATGCTGCCTTCTCGGAACGGTTTGACGTCACTCCTCCTGTAGAACTGGAAAATGATGTCCTCTACAATCAAGGTTGCCTCCGCCATTATTGCGGTGCAGATGAAGCGGCCCTGGCTATTGATATGCGCCGTGATATAATCTATGTTGGCATTGCGGTGAATGGTATAGTCACGCTCTTCAGTGAAAGAAGCGATTCCGCTTTTCCGGAAAAGCTTTTAAGGTGGAAAACCAAGTTCCCTTCCTGAACATACGCCTTATTACAGGTCGGGCTAGTAGCCATCCTGCGTTAATGGCACAACAGTTATCTCAGACCTTCAGCGGCATAAAAAAGGCGGTTAAGATCACTTGATCCTAACCGCCTTTTTGTATATACAGCAGCCTGCCGGCCACTCATTTTTATTACCTGATGGCTGACTACATGCTGTTAGTTGAACTTCTTCTTCAGCTCTGCCAGCTTCGCCTGGAAATCATTCAATGGTGCAGGTGCGCCTTGTTTAGCAGGTCTGTTGCCACTGTTACCACCTTCTTTCCTCTCCCTGCGCTGCCCGCTGTTACTTGCCTGTGGCGCTTCATTGTCTTTCATAGACAAAGAAATACGCTTACGGGAAGGATCTACCTCAAGCACCGTTACTGTTACCTTCTGATTCAGTTTAACTGCTTCATTCGGATTACTGATGAAACGATTGCTCAGGTGGGAAATGTGTACCAGACCATCCTGTTTCACGCCAACGTCCACAAAAGCACCGAAATTGGTAATATTGGTCACTACACCTGGTAATGTCATACCTACTTTCAGGTCTTCCATGGTACGGATACCTTCCGCATATTCAAAGATAGCGATCTCGTCACGTGGGTCGCGGCTAGGTTTATCCAGCTCTTTCAGGATGTCTTCCAGGGTCAGGAGACCAACTTCTTCACTCACATATTCCTTCGGATTGATCTTCTTGCGGAGGTCTTCTTTCGCCATCAGATCCTGAACAGTACATTGCTGTTTGGTTGCCATGGATTCGATCAGGGAATAACGCTCAGGGTGTACTGCTGAGTTATCCAGCGGATTGTCTCCGTTTTCAATACGTAAGAAGCCCGCACACTGTTCAAATGCTTTTTCACCCAGACGGGTTACTTTCTTCAGCTCTTTACGGTTTCTGAATGCGCCATTTTCCTTACGGTATTTGACAATGTTTTCAGCCAGGGAAGGACCCAGACCGGATACATATGCCAGCAGGTGCTTAGAGGCAGTGTTGAGGTTTACACCTACATTGTTCACACAGCTGATCACCACTCTGTCCAGGCTCTGTTTCAGGCTGGATTGATTCACATCGTGCTGGTACTGGCCTACACCAATGGCTTTAGGATCTATTTTTACCAGTTCAGCCAGTGGATCAATCAGCCTGCGGCCAATAGATACAGCACCACGAACGGTTACATCAAATTCAGGAAATTCTTCTCTTGCTACTTCAGATGCAGAGTAAACAGAAGCACCGCTCTCATTCACCATGAACACGTTAACTTTCTTACCAAAGTCGATCTTTTTCACAAACTCTTCCGTCTCACGGCCTGCAGTACCATTACCTACGGCAATAGCAGCAGTGTCATATCTTTCTGCCCATTTTTTCAGCAGGGCTTCAGCGTCATCTCTCTTATAGTTTTTCTCCAGCGGATAGATCACGTCATTGTCCAGCATGTTACCCTGGTTATCCAGTGCAACTACTTTACAACCAGTTCTGTAACCCGGATCAATGGCGATAACCGCCTTTGGCCCCAGTGGAGCAGCCAGTAGCAGTTGACGGAGGTTTTCTGCAAATACCTCGATCGCTTCTGCATCAGCTTTCTCTTTGGATAATGCACGGAACTCGTTTTCCAGCGAAGGACGCAGCAGGCGTTTGTAGGAATCAGCGGCTGCTTTTTCCACCTGTTTGCTGCTATCGTTGTTACCGGTAACGAATTGCTTGTTGATAATATCAGTAGCCTCTTCTTCCACCGGATTAATGGTGGCATACAGGAACCCTTCTGATTCACCACGCAGAATAGCCAGTACCCTGTGAGAAGGGATAGCATGGATCTCTTCGCTGAAATCGAAGTAGTCTTTGTATTTAGCGCCTTCTTCTTCTTTACCTTCTATCACTTTGGATGTCAGTACTGAAGTATGTGTGAACAGCTTACGCAATTTATCACGCACTTCAGCATTTTCGTTGATCCATTCCGCCATGATATCACGCGCACCTTTCAGCGCTTCATCAGTAGACGCTACCTGTTCGTTCAGGAACCCTTCAGCAGCAGTCAGCGGTGCAGCTTCCTGTTGTTCAAAGAGCAGTTTTGCCAGCGGCTCCAGACCTTTTTCGATAGCCTGAGTACCTCTGGTCTTACGTTTCGGTTTATACGGCAGATAAATATCTTCCAGTTCAGTAAGAGCCCAGGTGCCTTCAAGTTTCCCCAACAGTTCAGGCGTCATTTTCTCCTGATCTGTGATGGTTTTAATAATGAATGCGCGGCGTTCATCCACTTCCTTGTAGCGTTTCTGCAGGTCTTCGATCTTTCCGATCTGTACCTCGTCCAGACTACCGGTCACTTCCTTACGGTATCGGCTGATAAAGGGAACGGTTGATCCCTCACTCAGCAAATTCATGGTGTTCTCCGCTTGTCGCGCTGAAATATTCAGCTCCGCTGAAATTAGCGCAATGTGTTTGCTATTCATGAACTAAAAATTAATGGTTTTCCGGTTAACCAAAACCGGCGGCAAATGTAACTAAAATGCCCTATCTGTCAACAAAAAGAAATTAACATAAATCCCTCTGCAAACTTTCCCCCTGCGGGAATTTTTTATATTTGACAGATGGAAAATACTTCTGCCTTCAACCGCCTGCTGGAAATCATGGACGATCTGCGGGAAAAATGTCCCTGGGACAGGAAACAGACTATCCAGACGCTACGTCAGCAAACCATAGAAGAATTGTATGAACTGGCAGACGCCATAACTGAACAGGACTGGAAATCAATTCGTGAGGAGCTGGGAGATCTCCTGCTGCACATCGTATTTTATGCCAAAATAGGCAAGGAGCAGCAGCAGTTTACCATAGAGGATGTTATCAACGGTATCTGTGATAAACTCATCTACCGCCATCCGCATATCTATGGCGACGTAAAAGCAGAAACGGAAGAAGAGGTAAAACAGAACTGGGAAAAACTGAAACTGAAAGAAGGCAAATCCTCTGTGCTCAGTGGCGTGCCGGTATCGCTGCCTGCCCTGGTCAAAGCCATGCGCCTTCAGTCCAAAGCTCAAAAGGTAGGATTTGAATGGGATAATGCTGAACAGGTGTGGGATAAGTTAAAAGAAGAAATGGATGAACTGCATGAAGTAGTGCAGCTGGGGCAGCCTGACCGGATAGAAGACGAGTTTGGCGATGTGATGTTCTCACTGGTCAATTACTCCCGCTTTCTGAAAGTAGATGCGGAAAATGCCCTGGAACGTACCAACAAGAAATTCATCCGCCGCTTTCAGCAGATGGAGCAGATGGCTGTCGCACAGGGCAAAGCGCTCGATGAAATGTCCCTTACCGAAATGGACGCCCTCTGGAACGAAGTGAAAAAATCAGAAAAATAAAGAAGTTGCTGGATATCAAAGAAATAAGGATCTTCTTCATCCGCCATGGGTACCTCCTGATCATTGCTGCATGGTTGTTCACTTTCTCCTTCCTTTTCAGCAATTACTGGTCTTACTACTCTTCTCCGCAGGGGGTAAAACGCAGTCTGGAAAAAAGTATCCAGTTGCGGGAAGAGGCTTTCCAGGAACTGTCGGAAGATACCACCCTGATGGAGCATATCTTCGCCCGCGATCATGATGAAGAAGAAGAGAAAAGGATCTCTGATCTCGGATTCCATGTATTTGCCTATGATAGCAGTACTGCCAGCCGCTGGCTGGTATACTGGAGCACTAACCTGGTGCTGCCGGAAGAGTGGCAGGCACCCCTCCAGCCAGGTATCCGCTTTCTGAAACTGAAGAACGGTTACTACGAAGTAGTCTGTAAAAAACTTCCCTCCCGGCAGAAAGGGCATGAGCGCTATCTCATGGCCGCTATCCCTGTCATGATGGAGTATAGTCTCAGCAATAATTACCTCGTCGATCATTTTCACAATAAACCTGCCCTGGGAATGGAATATACCATTCACCTCAAACCGCCGGGTATTCCGGTGCTGAACGGGCAGAACCTGATATTGTTCTATCTCTATTACGATCGTGCACTCGATACTGGGCCGCCTAACCTGCTCAGTGTCATCCTGCGCGTGCTGGGCTGCATCTGCGTACTGATTTTCATTAACCTGTTTGCCACTATGCTCACCAGGCAAAAGAACCCGATATACGGTTTCTTCTTCCTGTTTGCCGTCATCATATTCAGCCGTGTACTGAGTTATGTCTACCCTTTCCCGTTCAACCTGCGTACGCTCAATATCTTCACTCCGCTGATCTATGCAAAGGATGAAGTATTCCGGTCGCTCGGAGACCTGTTGCTGAACGTGCTGCTAGGCTTCTGGCTATTACTCTTTTTCCGTGAACACGTAAAGACAATCAAGCCACCGAAAGTAACAAACCGTGGGCAGCAACGTGTGGTCATCATTCTTGCCAGTTTCATCATGTATGTGGTAGGAGAATTTCTGTCGCAACTGATCCAGAGTCTCGTTATTGACTCCAGGATCTCTTTTGATGTGGCCAACCCTTTCAGCCTGAATGAATACAGCATTATCGGCTTTATTATCCTTGGTTTTATCTCTTTCAGTTTCCTCTTCTTCTCACAGATTATTAACTATCTGCTGAATGAACTGACCAACTTCCGCCATCGTACCAAATACTTCTTCCTGGCCATTGTAGGTGTTGTGTGGCTGGCATTCCGCCTGCAGAATCCGGATCTTTATTACTCGGTAGCCATGGTCATCTGGCTGATACTTTATGTTGTATTACTCGACACACTGTCCTGGCGTTTTGAGAATAGTCTGGCTACAGTACCCTTCCTTTTCTGGCTGTTCCTGCTTACCATCACGACCTCCGCTGCATTGGTGTATTACAATGATAAAAAAGAGATCAGTCTGCGGGAACGTATGGCTGTCGAACTCTCCAAGCAAAAAGATCCTTATGTGGAAATGCTGCTTACAGACGTTACCCGGCAGATGGAGGAAGACGAACTGCTGCACTTGTTCTTCCAGCAAGGTGCCGGCACGGGTAGAAGTGTGCCCAGAGGGATGCTGGAAAATGAACTGAAACAAAAGTATTTCAAAGGATATCTGGGGAAATTCAATGTTGGTTTCTATCCTTTCAACGAATACTTTGAACCCATCTATGGTGGCGATACGTCTACGTTTCCCACACTCAGCAGACGTATGCTGATGGGATCAGAACTGATAGGAAATGAGCTTTACTATAATGAACGCAGCTTTAATGATTACAGCTACATCGGACGTAAAGATTTTTACAGAAATGGCGTGCCTTCCGGTTACCTGATATATGAACTGACACCCGCCGTTGTCAATACCCAACGCTTATATCCGGAGCTGCTCGTAGATGGAGATATCTATGACCCTGAGAAAGAATCTTCCGCTACTTATTCCTACGCTATTTATGATCAGGGTGAACTGGTCAGTAACAACAATGATTTTGCGTTTCCTGTCAGATTATATGCGTCAGATATTCCGAAGGAAGAGATCACTGTAGAATCAGAGAAAGGCTTTTCCCGGCTTATTTACAAAGCCTCGAAAGACAAGGTGGTCATCGTTGTGAAAGAGAGCAGGAGTTTTGTGGAGTTCATCACCTTGTTTGCATGGATGTTCTGCCTGTTCCTGTTAATTATCGCTATCTACAGAGTACTGGATCTGATGGTGAAAGCGAGGATGCGTATTGGTAATCTGAAGACGCTGATCAATATCAGCATCCGTAAAAAAGTGCATGGTACTATTATCTTCATTGTAGTATTTGCCTTTATCATATTGGGTCTGACAACGATCCTGTTTTTCATCGACCGCTCGGAGAGAGAGAATAAAGAACGTCTCAGCCGCACGATCAACGAGGTATCCCGCGATGTTGAAAAGGTTTTTGAAAACCAGCGTATGTTTGATGATATTGAAGATCTGTATGATCCTATATTCCAGGCTGGCCTGACAGCTGCGATGGCAGAGATTGCGGATGAACGCGCACTGGACATCAACATTTATGACAGGGATGGGAATCTGCAGGTAACGACGCAACCATTGATCACTGAAAAGGGATTGTTGTCGCGGAAAATCAATCCGGATGCATTCCTGCAATTATACCGTGAGCCGAAGATCCAGTGGATACAGAAAGAGAAGATCGGTACTATGAAATACCTCTCCGGTTATGCGCCTTTACGCAGCAATAGCGGAGAAATCTATGCCTACCTGAACGTGCCTTATTTTGCTACGCAGACAGAGCTGAATCAGCAGATCTCCAACTTCCTGGTAGCACTGATCAATTTTAATGCATTTATCTTCCTGATAGCCGGTTTGCTGGCATTGCTCATCACTAATTCTATTACCAAATCATTCTCCCTCGTAACAGAGAAGCTGCGCCATGTAAACCTCGGGCAGCAGAATGATGAGATTGAGTGGGAAAAGGATGATGAAATCGGTGCGTTGGTAAAGGAGTATAATAAGATGGTGCGTAAACTGGAGGTGAGTGCAGCCAGGCTTGCAAAGAGCGAGCGGGAAGGGGCGTGGAGGGAAATGGCCAGGCAGGTAGCGCACGAGATTAAGAATCCGCTGACGCCGATGAAGCTCAGCATTCAGTATCTGCAGCGCGCTATTGATAACGATGCTCCGAATGTGAAACAGCTGTCAAAAAACGTTGCACATACACTGGTTGAGCAGATAGAACACCTGGCAAATATTGCATCAGATTTTTCTGCATTCTCCCGTATTGATGAAGCCAACAGCGAGGTGTTGTTGTTAAATGAGGTACTGCACTCGCTTAAAGATCTTTACCAGATACACGAGCATTGTAGTATCCACTTCACAACGCCAGGGAAAGCCTTTTATGTATTTGCCGATAAAACGCAGATGAACAGGTTATTTACCAATCTGTTGCAAAATGCGGTACAGGCATTACCGGAAGGCAGGGAAGGGCAGGTCAATATAGCCATGACACAGACAGACGATGACTGGGTAGTAGTGAGTGTAGAAGATAATGGCGAAGGTATTCCCCCTGAGATACAGCCAAAGATCTTCGTTCCGAACTTCACCACGAAAAACTCTGGTACCGGCCTTGGACTAGCGATGTGTAAGAACATTGTAGAGCAGGCGAGAGGGGAGATCTGGTTTGAGACCCAGTTGACCGTCGGTACAACTTTCTATGTCAGGTTACCGTTGGAGAAAAACAAAGATTAACACGCAAACATATAGCAAGGTATCCCTGATGGGTCCTGGCAGCTGATAAAAAGAAGAGGACGCTTCGATAACGAAGCGTCCTCTTCTTTTTACCAGCAGTTGTGGGTGTGTTTTTGGTGAATATCCATCTGTTATGTGTGAGTCAATCTTCGATATCATAGTGTATCCAAAAGTACATGTAGAGTACACCTGTATATCCCCGGGATAATAAAGTGTACTTCAGATGTAGTATTAGTGTTGGTACAGTATAAATACCATAGCAGTAACAGGTCGTAACTTAGGGATTGGAACCTCAAAATTGAACTGACATGGCTATTGTAAAGGATAATATACTCCTGCAGCTGGTGCGGGGCTCTATTGGCAGATTGATGACCATTTATGAGCGGAACGGGCAGATTATTATGGCGAAGAAGCGTGGGCCTTCGACGACAAAGCCTACGGCAAAGCAGCTGGAAGCAAGGCAAAAAATGAGATTGGCGGCGGCGCTTGCGCAGCAGCTGCTGAATGATCCGGAGTTGCGTGCGTATTATACGTCGCTGGCCGGGCCGGGTCAGAATGCCTATAATATGGCAGTGAAGGATGCTTATCATTCGCCGGAGATCCAGCAAATCCGGTTGGAGGAGCAGGAGGGGATAGTGACTGCTAAAGACGAGTTCCGGGTGGCAGAGGTGAAGGTGCAGGTAGTGGATGCGGAGGGTAAAGTTACGGAGAGCGGGCAGGCCACAGTGAGTCGTAATGGCGTAGACTGGTATTACAGGGTGGCGAAGCTGCCTGTGGGGGGCTGTGTGAGAGTGATAGCAGTAGATTTACCGGGTAAGGATACGGTGAGGGAGCTGCTGTTGGAGTAGTGTAGTGTTAGTGATGGGCAAATCGTAGTGTTGCCATGACAATTTTACTGGCATAATATCCGGGGATTGGGACCGGAGGGGCGAGGTATTGTGTGTGGGGAAGGTATATCAGATAGCAAAACGGCCCCGGGTTTTGCCCAGGACCGTTTTACTTTCTAATAAAAAAATTATTTTACAAAGCTTTCTCTGATTCTCTCAAGTAGCTTCGTTTCAATCATCTGTTGAGCCAGTGTGATCATGTTCATAAAAGCGGTAGCTTTTGATATACCATGACCTATAATTACCGGTTGAGACACACCCAGAACAGGGGTACCACCGTAGCTTTCGAAGTCGAATTTCTGAATGAACTCATCATTGATGTTGCGTCTTACGGCAATATCATGGAAAGACTCAGCCAGTTTAAGGACTACGTTACCGGTAAAGCCTTCACATACAATTACATCCGCTTTGTTAGTGAGTACATCACGTCCTTCAACGTTACCGATGAAGTTCAGCAGTGGATGTTCTTTGAGTAAAGGATATGTGGCCTGTGCGAGGAGGTTTCCTTTTCCTTCTTCTTCTCCTATGTTCAGCAGTCCAACGGATGGATTGCTGACGCCCAGGATGTGTTTGGAATAAAGGGAGCCAAGGATAGCAAATTGCAGCAGGTTTTCAGGCTTACAATCAGCGTTGATACCAACATCCAGCAAGAGTCCGAAGGATCCATCTTCCCTTGGAACGGGAGTGGATATAGTTGGCCGTTGTACGCCTTCTATCGCTTTGATGGAGTAGAATGTTCCAACCATCATGGCGCCGGTGTTACCGGCACTGATAAATGCATCGATTTTACCTTTTTGCAGGAGGTGAAACCCGATACCGATAGAAGACTGCGGTTTTTCCTTCAGTGCCTTGGTAGGATGTTCATTCATCCCGATAACCTGAGATGAATGAACAACTGAATATTTTGATTGGTCTAACTGCGCATCTGACAACAAGGGCGCTAAAGCTGCCTCATCACCAATCAGCACCAGATGTGCATCATTAGCAACAGTGTCGAAAAATAATTTTACTCCTTTTACTGCTTCGAGGGGGGCAAAGTCGCCACCCATCATATCAAGCCCGATTCTCATGAACGTTTAGGTTTGTCTGTTTGGTCGGGGTAAAAATAGTAAAATTATTTAGTGCTGCTTTGTTTTTCCAATACTACTTTTCCTCTGTAGTACAGTTTGTTTTCTACCCAGTGAGCACGATGTCTCAGGTGCACTTCACCAGTTGCGCTATCAGTGCTTAAAGTATCCGCAAAGGCCTTGTAATGCGTCCTTCTCTTAGCTGATCTTTGCTGAGAATGTCTGCGTTTCG
This sequence comes from Chitinophaga rhizophila, assembly GCF_019492185.1. Taxonomy (GTDB): domain Bacteria; phylum Bacteroidota; class Bacteroidia; order Chitinophagales; family Chitinophagaceae; genus Chitinophaga; species Chitinophaga rhizophila. Next base: position 600,807 of record NZ_JAICCF010000002.1, on the reverse strand, counting down.
GATTTGGCATCTTATTTAAGTTTTAATTGTCCGTGTTTAAGTTTAATAATTTGAATATCAATCTCCGCCTTTGACGTACACTGAAATTGTTAGTTGTTACGAAATTTGTCCAGATCTTTCCAGATCGGGTTGTCTTTTTCGTTCGCCTGGTTGTTCATTTGGTCCAGCATGTCAAGTATCTTCGGATCACAACCGCTTTTACCTGAACTGTCTGCGGGATGAATACGCTGCATTGGAATACTAAGGTTGATAAACTCATAGATCCAGTCTGCCACATTCAGATGAGATTCTGTCAAAGCTATGAAAGAAACATCTGTGTCATCTTCCTCATTCATCTCGTCGGGATTGTTCACCATCTTTACAACATGTTCAAAATCATCCCATAGTTGTAATTCAAATGGCTGTCCGCAACGATCGCAGTTTACAGATACAGTACCACCGATTTCAAACTTTAACAGGAAGAAGGTATTCTTCTTGTCCAGCAGCAACTTAACCGTTGCATTGCAATTACTGAAATCCTGCGCGCCGTAGTTTTCAAAGAAACTATCCGTAATTTGGTACTCAAATGTATGCTCTCCGGGCTTCAGTCCCACAAAGGCAATATCAAATTGACGGAGTGCTTTCATAATAAAATCCTCACTTTTAGAGGGATGCAAAGGTAACCAAATATTTGCAATTGCAAAAATTTCCTAATTTTGTTGATTCCCAGCATAATATTTCTATATTGTATAGAGTATAAATTTATGTAGAGGAGCGCCAACGAGCGTGAACTCCCAACCAGTCCTAAAGAAGAATGGCCAAAGCCCGGATCAAAGGTACGAGAAATCATCCCATAGCCCGTAGTTTATCTGCGGACAATCCTGCTATATTTTCCCTTCCAGTTAGTGTATTGTTACAAAACAGTAACGCGGGCGTACTTTTAACGGATGGAAATCACCGCGTTATATGGGTCAACCATATATTTGAACAAAATGCGGGTGCCGATGTACGTCTCATCTTCGGGATGTCTTATTCCTCCATTATCACTTTTTTCAGTCGAATGGTCCAGCATGCGCAGGAGTTTGCGCTGAAAATGAGAGAATTACGTCAGAAGAAGAAGCCTTTCTTCGGATGGGAGATCATACTTCGGGATGGACGTATTTACGAAGTCAGCTATAATCCGCTCATAGAAAACGGGCAATTTATGGGCAGCGTCTGGCAGATAGTAGACGTATCCCGCCATAAAATGCCCCGTTCCCAGATGGAGCTTGCCCGCAGGCAGGCAGAAGAGGCCAGGGGCGCTCAGAAGGAATTTCTGGCCAGTATGAGCCATGAAATCCGCACACCCCTGAATGTGATCGTTGGCATGGCGCATCTGCTGGAAGAGACTAATCTGGACACCAAACAGCGGGATTATATTAATATACTCAAACATTCCTCAGGCATCCTTATGGGCCTGATCTCTGATATTCTGGACCTGTCAAAGATTGAAGCCGGCGAGTTGCAGGTCAACCAGCGGGAGTTCAATCTTACTGAACTGGTACAGTCGCTCAGGCATACCTTTGAACTGAAAATGGGTAACCGGCCGGTTGTTATATCCGCTTCCATAGATCCGCAATTACAGACCCGGCTCGTGGGAGATGATATGTTGCTGAACCAAATACTTATGAACTTGTTAGGTAATGCAGAGAAATTTACCCGGGAGGGGAGGATAGCCATTAATGTGAAGCTGGATTCGTGGCAGGAAGATAAGAGGTGGGTCACCTTTCAGGTATGCGATACTGGTATTGGTATTCAGAAAGATAAACTTGAACTGATTTTCCAGAACTATAAACAGGCGGAACAGGAGATTAGAGAAATTTATGGAGGTACCGGCCTGGGTTTAGCCATATCCAAACAGTTGGTGGAATTGCAGGGAGGATCCATTAAGGTAGAAGAAGCTGACGGATTCAGCACCTGTTTTTCCTTTACGCTGCCCTTTATTGATACCCGTAAGCCCTTTGTTTCAAACACAAGGCCAGGATATATGAAAAGGCTACCTAACTTCTCTACCGCCAAGGTATTGGTAATTGAAGATAACCCCATGAATCTGAGGTACATTATCAGCCTGCTGGAAAAATATAATATTCAGCATCAGCTGGCAACTAACGGGCCGGATGCACTCTATTTTCTGGATTCTCGTTTATATGATCTGATTTTACTCGATATTCGTATTCCTGGTCTGAATGGTCTTGAACTGGCCTGCAAAATCAGACAGGATGAGACGAAACCCAATGTAGCTACGCCACTGGTAGCCACTACCGCCCTCGCCATGGAGAGCACGTTTACCCAGGCAAGACAGGCAGGTATCACGGATATTTTAACGAAACCTTATACACCAGACCAATTATTGCAGGTACTGAATAAATACCTGAATGATGACGAAACAGAATTAATAATGGAAGAGTCCACAAATATTTCAGGATTTGAATTTCATCACGAGCTGGATGTAAAGTACCTCAATACTTTATACGAAAATAACATCTCGTATGCTGCTGATCTTTTTGAGATCTTTCTCAAAACAATCAGGGAAGAAGTTGTGAAGATCAGAAAACTCGTGGAAAACCGGGACTGGGAACACCTCAAATTCCAGGTTCATAAACTGAAACCTAACTTTGCTATGGTGGGCCTTACCTGGATCACCAGCAATATGCAGCAGCTGGAAAACACTTTGAACAGCAATAAGCGCATACCACCGGAAGAAGTGGATGCTGTATTTGCGGATATATCCAAAGATCTGGAGAAGTTCTACCCCATTATAGAACAGGAATATGAGCGCATGAAAGAAAGTTCTTAAATCTTTCGCCTAATTAAAGCTATCCAGGATGTCTCTTACGCTTGTATAATAGCTTCCTCCAAACAATAACAGGTGTACCAGCAAAGGGTACAGCTGACATATCCCTATACGTTGCTGCCAGTTTTCGGCCAGCGGATACATGCTCTGATAAGTAAAGAAGAAACGGGTGTCAAAGCCGCCGAAGAGCCTCGCAGTTGCCAGGTCCATTTCCCTGTTGCCATAATAAACGGCAGGGTCATACACACATGCTTTGCCATCACGCCCTACCATGTAATTGCCTGACCAGAAGTCGCCATGTAGCAATGACGGCCGCTCTTCAGGAAATATCTGTGGCAGGTGCTTCCACAGGTTTTCCATCTGTGTGACCATCTGTTTATCAATTACCTGACGGTCGTATGCTTCTTTGGTCAGCGGCTGCAGGCGATTGAACGCATAAAATACAGACCAGCTGCTGTAAGGTGTATTATATTGTTTGATGGTACCTATGTAATTTGCCTGTGGTAGGCCGAAGTGTGGCTGCGTATGCCGGTGCATACGGGAAAGGTTAGCGGCAAAGTTCTCCCAGAAATCAGGATTAGCACCGCCTTTTTCCATAAACTCAGTTATCAGGAACACCTTGCCACCTGAAACGCCCGAAGCCAGTGGGCGTGGCACTGATAAGGTATTGGTAGCATACAATGTCTCCAGACTCATAAACTCTCTCTCGAACATGTCCGGATAATTGTGGGCATCATTCATTTTAAGAAACAGCAGACCACTGTCTGTATTCAACTTAAAATGTTCATTTATATCTCCACCGGGTATTTTTTCTGCGTAATTAATGTGTATTTTCATTCCCGACTGACAGGAAAGTGCAGATGTCAGCTCACCCATTAATATTTCATCGGTCATTCTTTAGCAGGTTGATATGGATTTTAGAAAAAAGGTAAAGGGCAATATCATTAGTATACTGATCACCGTAGTCTGCTTGCTGGTGCTGCATATGCTCTTCGCATTCAGCCATAGGTTTGCTGAGTTTTATTTTCATAGGTTATACGTTTGGATCAGTTTAATATTCCGTCAGGTACTGGGGAAAGTACCGTTCAGTATAGGTGACGTAATTTATACCGCCTGGATTATAAGTCTTGTCATTTATCTGTTAAAGATATGTTATAAAATTATAAAAAGGCAATGGAAATCCGTGGGAATACAACTAATTGGTGGTATAGAAGGCTTATTGATTGTCTACCTGATATTTATGATATGCTGGGGATATAACTACGACCGTAACTCTCTCGAGAAAGATCTGTCACTGAAAGTGAATAACTATACTACCGAACAATTATACCGGCTTTCCGATACATTGTTGCAACAGGTAAATCAATATAAAACCGCGCTGGGAGACACTATTAACGCTACCCATCCAGGGGCTGACAGCGCAGTTATGTTCAGACAGGCGGTAGCTGCTTATGAACTGGCGGCGACCAAATGGCCGGGCTTGCGATATAAACATCCCTGTATCAAACCTTCGTTGTACGGACACTGGTTAAATTACATGGGCGTAGGCGGGTATCTGAATCCTTTTACCGGCGAAGCGCATGTCAATGTAACAACACCTGGCTTCGTACATCCGTTCACCATCTGTCACGAAGTGGCGCATCAACTGGGATATGCTCCTGAGGAAGAAGCCAACTTTGTGGGCTATCTTGTGGCCAGTAATTCTCCTGACGTTCATTTCAGATATGCAGCTAACTTTGAGATGTTTATGTATAGTGTCAGACAGTTGCGACGCCAGGATACTACGCTTGCAGGTGAACTATGGAGAAAAGCTGTACCGGGAATCCGCGCAGATGTGCGGCAGATCAGGGACTTTTACGACAGGTACCGCAGCCCTGTCGATGATTACACATCAATTATTTATGATCAATATCTAAAAGCTAACAATCAGGAAAAGGGCATCCGCAGCTACAGTGAAGTTGTGGGCTGGCTAATCGCTTATTTTAAGATCAGATAACAATATGAATAAGGAACAACAAAGATTACAGCAGAACGGATGGAAGAAATGGGGCTCTTACGTGAGTGACCGCCAATGGGGAACTGTCAGAGAAGACTATAGCGCTGACGGCAACTCATGGGATTACACCACACACGATATGGCCCGCAGTAAAGCCTGGAGATGGGGTGAAGAAGGTATTGCCGGTATCTCTGATGATAAGCAGTTGTTATGTTTTTCTCTCGGACTGTGGAACGGTAAAGACCCGATTATTAAAGAGCGCTTCTTTGGCCTCACCAACGCGCAGGGCAATCATGGGGAAGATGTGAAAGAGTTATATTACTATCTCGACGCGACGCCCACTCACTCTTATATGAAGATGCTGTATAAATATCCACAGCGCGAATTTCCTTACCAGCGGCTCATCGATGAAAATGCCCGCAGAAGTAAACAGGAGGGGGAATTTGAACTGATTGATACCGGTATTTTCAATGATGACAAATACTTTGACGTTTTTGTAGAGTATGCAAAAGGAGATACTGATGATATCCTTATCAGTATCACCGCCCATAATCGTGGCAATGAAGCTGCAGACCTTCACCTGCTGCCTAGCATCTGGTTCCGCAATACCTGGGTCTGGGGCAGACATCCTTACAAACCTGCCCTTTGGGAAGAAAGTGACAGCGCTATACGTATCTCGCATGAGAAATTAGCGGTAAAATACCTTTACCAGGAAGGTGGTGGAGAGATCGTATACTGTGAAAATGAAACCAATAACCGCCGTCTTTATGACGTAGACAGTAATACCCTTTACCCAAAAGATGGTATCCATGACTATGTGGTACATGAAACCAATACTGTCAATCCGGAAAAAAAGGGTACAAAAGCAGCAGTACACTACAACCTCTTTGTGCCTGCAAAAAGTCTTGCTACTATACGTCTGCGTCTTACAGACAAAGAACTGAAAGCGCCTTTTGCTGACTTTGATGAGATATTTCATGCCCGCCTGGAAGAGGCAGATGCCTTCTACAGCGATGTACAGGAAGGCGTTGAAGATGCCGACCAGCGACTGGTACAGCGGCAGGCGCTTTCCGGCATGCTGTGGAATAAGCAGTTCTATTGCTATAAGGTACAGCAATGGCTGGATGGCGATCCTGCTGGTCCGCCACCGCCACAGGAAAGATTAAATGGGCGTAACAAGAACTGGAAACAGCTGAATAACGAAGATATCATCTCCGTACCCGATAAATGGGAATTTCCCTGGTATGCAGCCTGGGATCTGGCATTTCATTGCGTTACCCTGGCTATGGTGGATCCTGACTTTGCCAAGCAGCAGTTACGGCTGCTGACCGAAGAATGGTATATGAACCCTTCCGGTGAGTTTCCTGCATACGAATGGGCCTTCGGTGATGTAAATCCTCCGGTACATGCCGGCGCTACCTACAGAGTATTCAAACAGGATGCTGCTATTAGTGGCAGGAAAGACTATGAGTTCCTGGAAACAGTCTTCCATAAACTGATGATCAACTTTACCTGGTGGGTGAACCGGAAAGACAGTAACGGCAGCAATATATTTGAAGGTGGGTTCCTCGGCCTGGATAACGTAGGAGCCTTTGACCGCAGTATGCCATTGCCAAGCGGAGTAAGGCAGGAACAGGCAGATGCCACCAGCTGGATGGCAATATATGCGCTTAATATGCTGCATATTGCCCTGGAACTGGCCAGCTATAATAAGGTATATACAGGAATGGCCACCAAGTTCTTTGAGCACTTCCTCTATATCGCCGGTGCAATGGCCAGTATGGGAGACGTGGAGAACGGACTATGGGATGAAAAAGACGAGTTCTACTATGACCAGATTCGTATGCCTGACAATCATGTGGAACGCCTTCGCCTGAGAAGTATGGTTGGACTGATACCGCTCTTTGCCGTAGAAGTGATATCTACTGAGACGTTAAAGAATAATCCTGCTTTTGAGAAACGTATGTCCTGGTTCCTGCGTCACAGGCCGGATCTGGCACAGCTGGTATCCCGCTGGAATGAGGAAGGCCAGGGTAACAAGCATCTGCTCAGCCTCCTGCGTGGTCATCGTATGAAACGCCTGCTCAGCAGAATGCTGGATGAAGCAGAGTTTCTGGGTGAATACGGGGTGCGTTCCCTGTCCAAGACCTATGAGAAAACGCCTTTCATATTCCGCAAGGACGGTATTGAACTGAGCGTAACCTATCTGCCAGGAGAGAGCGATAGCTATACCTACGGCGGTAACTCCAACTGGAGAGGTCCGGTATGGCTGCAGATGAACTTCCTGATGATAGAAAGTCTGCGCAAGTTCCATTTCTTCTATTCAGATGATTTCAGGATTGAATATCCTACCCGTAGTGGTCAGTACTACTCCCTGAAAGAGGTCGGTACAAAACTGGCTGAACGCCTGCTGAAAATCTTCCTGAAAGATGAGAACGGCCGGAGAGCAGTGCATGGAGATAATGAAAAGTTGCAGACTGACCCTTACTTTGAGGGGTTAATACAATTCCATGAATACTTCCACGGAGATAATGGAAAAGGACTGGGTGCAGCACACCAGACAGGCTGGACCGGGCTGATTGCTAACCTGATCAAGATGGTGAACAATCCGTAAGCAGGAGTGGAGATAAAAGCGTTAAGCATGAATGGTGGGTCAGCCGCAAATAACGGCACCGACTTTCATGCTTAACGCTTTATTATTAGTTGAGCAGCAATACGTTAACGCTTCGTTGTAAGATATTGAAGGCTATTTCTGCCATCAGGTTTTCTTTATCCAGCGTCGGATTCACCTCTGTAATCTCAAAACAGCACACTTTCCTGTGCTGCATGAATTTAGAGATCAGGTCTTCTACCTCGCGTTCCCGCAGTCCATTAGTTACCGGAGTGCCGGTACCTTTGGAAATAGATGAATCCAGGCTGTCCACATCAAAAGATACATAGATATACTCACAGTCGCTCAGGTAGCGGAATACAGAACGGGCAATCTGCTCAGGGCCTTTACGGCGTACCTCGTTGGTAGAGATTACTTTCATTCCGTAGGACTTAATCAGGTGTTCTTCTTCCTTCTCATAGTCCCGCAGGGAGATGAATACAATATCTTCCGGTAATATTTTAGGCGCAATACCTCCGAGGTTTTTCAGTGCTTCCCATGTTTTGATAGTATTGTCATCGACTTCATGGACTTTGCATTCCAGGTTATCTTCTGCGATAGATATTGCTACCGGCATACCATGCATATTGCCGGAGGGAGTGGTAAAAGGAGTATGCAGGTCGGCATGGGCATCAATCCAGATAGCGCCTAGTTTAGCTTTCGGGCGCGCCATCTTCAATCCGGCAATAGTAGCGCCGGCAGTGCTATGGTCGCCGGATAGTACCACTGGAAACCAGTTTGCTTTAACAGTTTCAGAAATGCTTTTGCTGATCCTTTCATACAGCGCCAGGGTGCCCTTGATTCGTTTGGCATAAGGAGATTCGATCGGCTCAAACAGCAGCTTATTCTCTGTTTCTATGGATTCGGTAGGGAAGTGTACAAAAAAATTGCTCATAAAATCCAGTGCAGCTATTTTGATGGCTTCTATACCCAGGCTCGCGCCACGGGTACCTGCTCCAATTTCCGACTTCACCTCAATGATCTTGATATTTTTCATAAAAGAAAGTTATCCTTGCTACCAAGCTACACGATTTTAACAGAATGGTTTTCAAACCCTATTGTCGAGGCGTATATTCACTTGCGGTAAACGATAAAACAATTGCAATAAGGACCGTGTATCTTCAAATAATCTTTAATGTTTTGCTGATAATGATGGATAACCATGAATTTTAAAGGCAGTATTTTTTTAGATGGGTATTAAAAAATAGATTTGAAAAACTGATAAGTTAACAAAACCCAGTAAAACAAGATTCCATGGATTTTCAACTTACTGAAGAACACCTCATGATACAGAAGGCGGCACGTGATTTTGCCGTAAATGAACTACTTCCCGGCGTTATAGAGCGTGACGAAAAACAACAATACCCTGCAGAACAGATTAAAAAGCTGGGCGAACTCGGTTTCCTGGGCATGATGGTAGATCCGAAATATGGCGGTGCCGGATTGGACACCGTTTCTTATGTACTGGCCATGGAAGAGATTTCCAAGATAGACGCATCCACCTCGGTATGTATGAGTGTGAATAACTCCCTGGTATGCTGGGGACTGGAAACTTTCGGCACAGAAGAGCAGAAACAGAAATATCTTGTTCCCCTGGCAAAGGGAGAAATTACAGGCGCTTTTCTGCTGAGTGAACCGGAAGCAGGTTCTGATGCTACATCACAGCGTACCCTGGCAGAAGATAAAGGTGACCACTACCTGGTTAATGGCACCAAGAACTGGATCACCAATGGTAGTAGCGCCAGCGTATACCTGGTTATTGCACAGACGCATCCTGACAAGGGTAGCAAAGGTATCAACGCCCTGATTGTAGAAAAAAACTCTCCTGGCGTGGTAGTAGGCGCTAAAGAGAACAAGATGGGTATCCGCGGCAGCGATACGCACAGCATCATGTTCCAGGATGTAAAAGTGCCGAAGGAAAACAGGATAGGAGAAGATGGCTTCGGGTTCAAATTTGCCATGAAAACACTAGGTGGCGGCCGTATAGGTATTGCTTCTCAGGCATTGGGTATAGCCAGTGGCGCGTATGAACTGTCATTGAAATACGCCAAAGAAAGGAAAGCCTTCGGGAAAGAGATCAGTCAGCATCAGGCCATCCAGTTTAAATTGGCTGATATGGCAACCAGAATAGAAGCCTCCCGCTTGTTATGCCTGAAAGCTGCAAGAGAAAAAGATTTACATCTGGATTATACCCTAAGCGGCTCTATGGCAAAAGTATTTGCTTCAGAGACTGCCATGTGGGTAACTACTGAAGCTGTACAGGTACACGGCGGTTATGGGTATGTGAAAGAATATCATGTAGAACGCCTGATGCGCGATGCCAAGATCACACAGATCTATGAGGGCACCAGCGAGGTGCAACGCATCGTAATAGGAAGATCTATTTTAGGATAACGATCTGCACCAGAACAATCATATACATCCCGGTTGACATGCTCATCCGGGATGTGTCTTTTTAAGGGATGACAAGCATCATCGCGGATTTGTAATTCGTAGCTGATTACAATACTTTTGCAGCATGTCAGTCAATTTATCAGCATACAACAGGATCAACGAACAGCTATTGCCGTATAACGCAAAGCTAGTGGCCGTGTCGAAGATTAAACCCCCGTCAGATATTAAGGCATTGTATAATGCCGGTCAGCGTATCTTCGGAGAGAACTATGTACAGGAGTTGCAGGAGAAGCAGGCGTTGCTGCCGGCAGATATAGAATGGCATTTCATCGGGCATCTTCAGTCCAACAAAGTCAAATATATAGCGCCTTTTGTCAGCATGGTGCATGCAGTCGATAGTATTAAATTACTGGAAGAGATCAGCAAACAGGCGGCTAAGCATAACCGCGTTATCCGTTGCCTGCTACAGGTACATATTGCAAAGGAAGAAACGAAATTCGGTCTGAGTGATGAAGAGCTGATAGCGCTCCTGGAATCACATCAGCAGCAAGCCGCCCGCTTCGCTAATATAGAAATAGCCGGTTTAATGGGAATGGCTACCAACACCGATGATATGGAGCAGGTAAGGACTGAATTTCGTCACCTCCATACATTACAGCAAAGTCTGAAACAACGTTTCTTTGCGGATACTAACGCCTTTACTGAGCTGTCAGTTGGTATGAGTGGTGATTATACCATTGCGCTGGAAGAAGGTAGTACCATGGTCAGAATAGGTAGTATGCTATTTGGCGCAAGACTATAAACAGCTGGTAAGCAGGAATCAGGAAGTATGCCATTGCCTGATCGCGCATATTAATAGCGGTAAGGTTGATAAGCTGCCAACTCCTGATTCCTGCTGCTGATTACTGGTTCCTGAATGACTTCAGTTTATCCGGATCCAGCACTGTAGATATCTGTGATATCTTGTTATCCTCTTCCGAAATGGTGAACACCTGTACACCATACAATTGCTTCTCCATATAAAACAGCAGTGCCGGCTGGTGATTGATCATAGTAAACCTGAAAGTAAAGTTCTGCTGATATTTGTTGTATACCATCAGTATCAGTGCTGTCACATCCTGCAGACCGGTACAGATCTTCTTCGCTACATTCACCTTACCTCCGCCATCTGCATAGAATACAATGTCTTTTGATAGCATATGTTCCAGTCTTTCTGTGTCGCCTTTTCGTATGGCATGCAGATACTGGTCCAGCAGGGCGGCAGATACGGTTCTGTTATTAAGCGGCATACCTTGTTTCCGCTGGTCAAGTTTTGCCTTTGCACGGCTGAGCAGCTTGCGTGATTGCTCGATACTGCCGGCAAGTACATCTGCAATCTCTTCGTGAGAATACCCGAAACCTTCCTTGAGAATAAAAACCGCCCTTTCTTTGGGATTTAGTTCTTCCATCAGTATCAGCATTGTATAGGAACCGATATCCCGCAGGTGCAGCGCTTTATCTGCTTCTTCTGTGGCCACCGGTTCCGGTAACCATACATCTTCATAATTAACCGTTCTGCGCTTATTTTTGGCATTGATCGACTGGTTGATCACACTGCGTACCAGGTATGCTTTTTCATTCTCTATTCCTTTTTTATTGGCGGCAATATAATTAGACAGTACATCCTGTATAGTATCTTTTGCATCTTCTGCAGAACCAAGAATATTATACGCGTACGGAAACAGTGTGTATTGATAATCTTTTAACATAGTTTATCCAGATGATCGTTGCTAAAATAAGAAGGTTTCTTTAGGCAAACTGCCCTACTTTGTAGTGGCCTGGTACTGTCTTAAATGTTTTATTCAGCCTGTTCCAGGTATTGACGGTAGCAATAGCAATAGTGAGCGTGGCAATCTCCTCGGTAGTGAAAAACTCCGTCAGTGCATTGTATATATTATCGTCAATGTCCTGCTGATTTGCATTTGTCAGCGCTTCTGTAAAGGCCAGGGCGGCACGCTCTCTATCATCAAAGTAAGGGGTTTCTCTCCAGGCAATTACACCATGCAGGCGCTGATGGGTATCGCCGTGCGCAATAGATTCCTTATGATGCATATCAAGACAGAATGCACAGCCATTAATCTGTGATGCCCGGTAATACAGCAAGGATAACAGCTTTTGATCAATATCTGATGTTTTCAGATAAGCGCCGATACGCATCATTGAACTCATAAGTTCCTGTGGTACTTCCTGGAAAGTGATTCTCTGTGTCATATTAATCGTTTTTGATGTAATGAAAGTGTTTACGATAATATGACAGGTCAGTCAATCAAAACGTGACAGGAAATTAGAAAAAGTTTTTGGGATGCAGCGTTGTACTTATCTGGATTGAATAGTGATGCCAGTCTTTATTTTTCCTGCAGGTAGTTAACGATCTTATCCAATACCTGCTGATCACGAATGATTTTGTAATGACCTTCCCCCCGGATGGCAAAGCCTTCTACTTCCGGATGCTGTTCCAGAAAGTAGGCTGACTGTTTCGGAGAAATGATTTCATCATTCTCATCATAGATAAAGAGCATCCTGTTGGTCTTTACTTGCCTGAACTGTTGATGCATATCCATTGTGGCAATATCGTCTTTCAGCTTCTCGCGTACAATACCAGGAATAACTTTACGCACTTTGTTGTCCAGTTGCATCAGATCATAGGCTTCATCGAAGATAGCAGGAGCAGAGATGGAGGCTGCAATAATGATCAGTTTCGGAACATATACCTGTTCCCTGGCTAATGTCAGCGTCGCTGCCAGGCCTCCGAAAGAATGTCCGATAATACCATATATACCAGGGTATTTTTCCAGGATGGCGCGTATCACATGCATCCATTGGATCATGTTACTGTTTTTGCCGGTAGAGAATCCATGTGCCGGCTGGTCAAAAGAAATTACCTGGTAACCATTGTCCACAAGAGTGTTGACCATATGTCCGAAGTCGAGAGCGCTGCCACCCCAGCCATGTAATAATAATATTCTTGGTCCACTGTTGCCCCAGCTGTAAGTTTTTACATTGATCTGTTGCTTGCTGAAAGCATATGCTGTCAGCGGTGTATTACTTTCTGCAGCTGATTGTCTGAGCGTCAGATGGTGATGGCGGAAGGTCCTCCTGGGAGGTTTGCTGAAGAAATGAAGGAAGGTTTTGGCAGCCATCCGAGGAGAAATAGTGCCGATAATAGAAAAGGCTAACCTATACTTTTTCATGATCTTGCTTTAAACGCCTGATAACGATATCAAAATTCAGTTTACACGCACGCTCAAAGGTACTTCTATGTTGGCAGAGTTTGTATTTACTGAATATGTTTTTTACTTTAGACAGCAGACAATTAAAAACTATGAATTACCAATTGGTAATCAGGGATTCATTAGCATTGACGTCCCCGTATTGCAAATTCCCTATTACTGACAGATAATCGCTGATTGCTAATTTTCACAGGAAGTATGACACAATTAAATCTCGTAGTTATCAGAACCAACAGACAGGACGATCAGGTAAGATTTTACACTACCCTGGGGTTAACCTTCAACCATCACCGGCATGGTAACGGGCCTTATCACTACAGCGCCATAATAGGAGGACTGACCTTTGAAATTTATCCCTTGCCCGCAACTGAGCATGAACCTGATACCACCACCCGGCTGGGTTTTACTATAGAAAGCCTGAATGCAACGCTGCAATGCCTGGAGGAAATGGGCATTGAAACAGTACAGGCACCTGCCAGTACTGAATGGGGATATGCCGCTGTGGTAAAGGATCCGGATGGACGTAGGGTCGAGCTGATAGAAAAATTAATCAAATAAACTTTTGTTATCTTCAGTATACTCTACTAATATTGTAGGATAAATAAGACGTAAAATAGGTACGCAAACTATAATATGAAGAAATTTTGGCTTTTATTATGCCTTCCGGCATTCATCTTCGGTACGCAGCTTGAAAAGTGGGATCTTGAACCTGGTGTATGGCAAGCCAGCCTGCACAGGAAAGACGGCGCGGATATCGTTTTTAATTTTGAAGTGAAAGACAGCGCCCGTAAGAAACTTATCTATGTGCTTAATGCGAACGAGCGCCTCCTGGTCGATGATGTAAAGGTCCAGGGAGACTCTGTATTCATCAGAATGCCTTTCTTCGACTCAGAATTTCGGGCTGCCTTCAGTAAGGCAGGCCGTCTGGAGGGTAACTGGATACGTCACCTGGCAGACAGAGATGTCAGTATCCCATTCTCTGCTGCACACAATGTAAAACAACGTTTTACACAACATGCGCCTGCAAACGGCAATGTGTCAGGCCGCTGGTCTACCTGGTTTACAGCACCGGGCAAGAGTGATTCTTCCTATGCGATCGGGGAATTTAAACAACAGGGTAATATTGTACATGGCACCTTTCTCACATCTACCGGTGACTATCGTTTCCTGGAAGGTGTTGTAGACGGAGATACACTGAAACTTTCCACATTTGATGGTTCTCATGCCTATTACTTTACGGCCCTGGTGAAAGGCAATGCCCTGGAAAATGGTGTATTCTATGCAGGTATCGGAGATGGTAAGGAAAACTGGACTGCTGTTAAAGACGACAAAGCCGTATTGCCGGATGAAACTGCCCTTGCATCTGCCAAAGCGGGCAGTGGCCGCCTGGATTTCAGTTTTAAAGACATCAATGGTAAAAAGGTAAGCTTCAAGGATAAGCGATTTGCTAATAAGGTCGTAGTGATCACCATTATGGGGTCCTGGTGTCCTAACTGTATGGACGAAACAGGTTTTCTGGCAGATTGGTACAAAGAGAACAAAGCACGTGGGGTAGAGGTGATAGGGCTGGCATACGAGCGCACTACTGATTTTGCCAAATCACAGAAAAGCCTGCAGGGCTTCCTGAAAAGATTCAATGTGGATTATCCGGTACTGATCACTGGCGTAACTGTATCTGATCCTGAAAGGACAGAGAAAACATTACCACAGATTACCAAAATAAAGGCATTCCCAACCACAATCTTTGTTGATAAGAAGGGAAATGTAAGAGAGGTACATTCTGGCTTCTCCGGGCCTGGTACAGGAGAACATTATGAGCATTTTAAGAAGGAGTTCAATACGCTGGTAGATGGCCTGCTCGCTGAGAAGTCCTGATGACAGATATTAACCAACCTGACAAAAAAAGAGGCGGTGACAAGCTATAAGCTGCACCGCCTTTTTCTTTTATTGCTGGTCATCCGTTGTCAGTTACACAGATTCTTTCGCTTCTTTTTTGAAGCTGTTGAATGTCTCGATGGACTCGTCCAGCAATGTGAGGATACGTGTTCTCACATCGTCTTTCAGACCAGTCACTTCATGCTCGAAAATATATTTTAACTCAGTCAGTCCATCTGCACCTTTCCCTAATATCTTCTTAACCCGGCCCTGTAGATGATGGGCAGACCTTCTGATTTTCCTTCTGGTTTCTTCACCGCTATCAGGAGCAGTCAATAATCCGATAGCCATTCCTGCAGCCACACCAGCCAATGCTCCACATAAAATTTTCGCAGTGCTCATAATTATGATTTTAAAGGTGTAATAATTACGTGTACAATGATTTTCCAAATATTGGGCCAGTTAGGCAGTAATCTCACCTGTTTCCACATAATGCTTGAATCGCATTACATCCTTTTCTACCATTTTATGGAAAGCACTGTTCAGTAACCACGCCAGTCCTGTACCTACATAACCTGCCGGTGGACGGTACGCTATGACTACCTCTATCTCTGTACCTCCGCCGATCGCATCTGAGAAAGTTACCTTACCTGCAGTAGCAACATTAGAACCCGGGGCAGAGCGCCAGCCGATCAGTGCACCGGCTTCATCCTTAATGATCTCTGCATCCCATTCCAGGGTCCCGATGCCTCCAGGGCCTTTAACTACCCAATGAGAATGGTAATCGTCGTGTTCTGTAATAGAGGCCAAGTGCCGCATAAAGTGGGGCAGATTTTCCAACCTGCGCCAGAAATGATATACTTCGTCTCGCGGCTTTTCTACGACAAACTTAGCCCGCACATTGACAGTACTGTTATGCCTGTCACTCGTTCTTCTGCCAGCGTAGGCGGATAACGGACAGTTCCCTGACATGCCCCTGTACAATAGGTAACCACCGGCTACCAGTCTTAACAGGCTCCTGATCGGATGCTTTGTTACATTGTTGATTGCTGAATTTGCCAGTAGAGCGCCACCGACAATAGAGGCGATACGCCCCTGCTTGCTTACGTTCAGGATATTCGACTGCTCGTATAGCCTGGTAGCGCGGGGTTCGCCGTGTCCGTTTAGACTTCTGAATGTATTCATAAACAATGGGTTTTTAATATCAGATAATGCTAAAATCTTGCTTGATTAATAAAGTGTTAATAATTAATTTGTTATAAAGCCAGTCTATTGTGGAGTTGCGTAAAAAATTGCCCATCCTTTTGTCTTATCTTCCGAAGGATATTGATTACTTACTTCATTTGTTCTTCCAGTTCCTTGGCGATGTTTTCTCCCCATCTGGGTGACAATTCATCTTTCGGCTTAAATGCTGTAAACTTTTCTGCTGCCTCTTCAGCTACAGGAGCTGCTTTCTTCTTACCTCCGCCAAATATGCCCGGCGTATGATAAATTACAAGCGCTTTCATCAGATAGGCTCTTGGATTACTGCTGTCGGCAGCTATTGCCTTATCTGAGTAATTACGGCTTTCAGGGCCAAGTGATACGCCTCTTGTATTATTAGCATTAATACGTGCCGACAGCCAGTAGGCCATTAACGTCAGGGTTTCTGTATTATCCGGCTGCAGCTCAAGCGCCTTCTTAACATAAGGTTCTGCCTTATCTGTACTTGGCTCAGCTTCCCCTTTAGGTGCGCGGAACGATGATTGGGTATATGCCCATCCGGTATAATATTGTAACAGCCATTCATCCGGATGTGCAGCAGCCAGCTTTGACAGTTGTGCCGCGCCTGTCTGCCATTTGCTGAAGTCAGTTGTCGCTTCCAGCTGACTGATTTCTTTTTTCAATGCACTTTTCCAGTCGGCATGCTGGCTCTTTGCTGTATAACCCGATATGATAAGTGTGAGCAGTAATGTTGTAAAGAGTTTCATAATAATGCTTTGACTTGAATATCCCTAAATACATGCCAACTCAATAAATCCCACCTCGCTGCATAATAACGCATAACTGAGGGGCCTGGTTCTGTAATATGTCCGATTTACTGACTATCTTAAGGCAATAAATTAAATGACGTATGAAAAAACTATTCACGTGCGGGCTGTTACTGCTCTCACTCACTGGAATGGCGCAAAAGAAGGCGAATAAGGGTTGGATACAACTTTTTAATGGTAAAGACCTTACCGGATGGGATGTCAAGATTAGAGGCCATCAATTGAACGAAAACTATGGGAACACCTTCCGGGTGGAAGACGGGCTACTGAAAGTACGTTATGACCAGTATAGCAATTTCAATGAGCAATATGGTCACATTTTCTATAATAAGAACTATTCAGCCTATGTCGTAATGGTTGAATATCGCTTTGTGGGCGAACAGGTGGCTGGCGGACCAGGATGGGCACTACGTAACAGTGGTATTATGCTGCACGGACAATCAGCTGCCAGCATGGGCAAAGACCAGGACTTTCCAATTTCCCTGGAAGAGCAGCTGCTGGCTGGAAATGGTAAAGATCCACGCAATACCGCAAACCTATGTACGCCGGGAACCAATGTTGTCATGAATGGTAAGCTGATAAAGGACCATTGTATCTCCTCCACTTCCAAGACTTATCATGGCGAACAATGGGTGAGGGCAGGCGCACTGGTATTAGGCGATTCCGTGATCAAACATTTCGTGTTCAACGATACCGTGATCGTGTATAATAAACCGCAGGTAGGCGGAGGCAGTGTATCTGACGCCGATAGCAAACTGCTGGTAGAAGGAAAGCTGTTAAAAGAAGGATCTATCTCCCTGCAAAGTGAGAGTCATCCTGTTGATTTCAGAAAGGTGCAGTTATTCGATCTGTCTCCTTATGTAGGCGACCCGGTAAAGCTGGACGCTATACTGAGAAAACTACAGCAACAAGGTAAACAGCTAAAATAAAGAAAGAGCCGGACACCGCGGCTCAGGCCATAGTGGCTCTCTGAAAAGTGGTGTCCGGAATCGTAAATTGTACCGCTCCATGCGGAGGCCTCGGTGGTCTTGGTGGCTTTGGCGGACGCGGAGGACCATGACGAGGCGGAACGCAACTTGCTCCTGCCAGCAATAATCCAAATACCGCGGCTAATAGTCGTCTCGATTTCATATTAACTGGTTTGAATACGCGGATATAAAACAAATTACATGCCGTTACCACTGAACCACACTCTTACTGTTCTCCGACCGCATCCCCCGCTTTATAACCTTTCATAAAGGATATCATACGGATATCTGCTACAGCGCTAATTTTATATTCTGCCGCCCAAAATCCGCAGCCCTTCCTTTCATGTCACAGCCATTATCCGCCGGTAAACACCTTGCCGGATTAGATCATTTACGCGCCTTCGCGATCACCTTTGTATTCCTGTATCATTATCGCATCTTTCAACATCCCGAATGGATTGATACTATCGGAGCTTTCGGATGGACGGGAGTTGATCTATTCTTTGTACTAAGTGGTTTCCTGATCGCTTCACAATTATTTGAACAGATAGACCGGCACGAACACCTATCTTTCCGTACCTTCTTTATCAAGCGTTTCTTCAGGATTATTCCCGCTTACCTGGCCGTATTGTCGCTCTACTTCCTGTTGCCGGTCTTCCGTGAAAAGGAAGCACTGCCACCGCTCTGGAAGCTCCTGACCTTTACTCAGAACCTCGGTTTAAACCTGAAAGAACGCGGCACATTCTCGCACGCCTGGTCGCTCTGTATTGAAGAACAGTTTTATTTTCTCTTTCCAATCATCTTAATAATGCTGGTAAGATGGAAGGCCCTTAAACTGGGACCTTGGCTCATCGCATCGCTCTTCCTGGCGGGGTTTGCCATTCGTATATGGTGCTGGTTTGAGTTGGTTTCTCCCGCGCAGGATACAAACCACTATTGGGTAACGTGGTATATGTGGATGTATTATCCAACCTTTACGCGTCTGGATGGCTTATTAACCGGTGTAACGCTGGCAGCTGTATTTGTGTTCCTGCCTAATGTAAAACGGCAGCTGATAGCCAGGGGGAATATGATGTTACTTGCGGGACTGTTAATACTTATGGCCTGCTGGTGGTCCTTTGTGGACAACCCTACTACTTTTACAGCTTCCGTATTCGGCTTCCCGCTTATAGCCCTGGGTTACGGTACAATAGTGGCCGGCGCTGTCAGTAAAAACAGTTTCCTCGATAAATATAAGCTATCCTTCACAGCTACACTGGCTGCCTTGTCATATGCTATTTACCTTTCCCATAAAGGCGTTATTCACCTCACACAAATGGCACTTACTGATATCGGAATAGAAGCCGACAGCACACTTTCTTTCTTTATCTGTACGATAAGCTGCATACTGTCGGCCTTTCTTCTGCGTATGATTGTAGAAAAGCCTTTCCTGCAAATCAGGAACAAACTGCTTGGAAAAGCATATCGGTCTTCTTCCCAGCAATCGCTATCATCATCACAGACCCAACCGCATACCTCTCAGCTGCATTCTGATAACTGATTGCAGGCCCTGCCTATCTAATTATTCAAGTATGGGCTTTTGAAATCCAGTTTCTTTAACCCGTCCAGCACTTCCGGACAACTCATAAATAGCTTCCACAGCAAGCCGCTGCGGTAGTTCTCCATCATTACCACAATAGGGCCCTGGTCTATGGCCAGGTACCTTTGTGGATACCAGTCGTCTGTTTCGCTGAAAGCATCATAGAAGCCATATTTACCAAAGATCTTCCCGCGCATATCATTATACCAGTGTACCATTGCTTTCTTGGAATACTCCGGTGTATATGGCATGGAGGACAGTGCTGCGGTTGGCGCTATCACGCCCAGATCGTCTTTTTCTCCGGGTGCATGCGCGTGATATCCCTTGACGGAATAGCTGGCTGTCAGTCCCCAGCTGTCAGGGCCATATCCTTTGTATTTCTTTTCATTCTGTATACACCATTCCCGGTTGATCAGTACATGGTTTACATTGTCTTCCCAGTAGTCAGCATATTTGTCTTTTAAACCATGGGGGTCAAGTCCGAGGTAGGAGTAATGCGACCAGAACAACGGACCGCCATATTCTTTTGCATAGTTATGTGAGAGCCGCAAAGTGTGACCATAAGCATTAATACTATCCCTGATAGCTCCTCTTCTGGCCCATCCGTTGTGATATACTGTTGCGGGTACGCCATGGGTAGGCGAGGAGGCGGCGAGTATGTACATAATAAGGCATTCATTGTACCCGGTAACTGGAAAATTCATCTCCCACTGATATTCCGGAGACCAGTGCCAGTACAATACATCTTTGCCGTTCCTATACCAGTTGAAATCAACTTCTTTCCATAGCTGATCTACTTTTGCAGCAAGGGCTTTTTCCTGCTCATTGCCATCGGCAAAATACTGTCTTACACAAAGTAGTCCCTGCAGCAGGAATGAAGTTTCCACAAGGTCTCCGCCATTGTCCTTTCTCCCGAACGGCTTTACCTTCCCGGTTTCTCCATACCACCAATGTGGCCATGCACCATGGAAACGATCCGCCTTTTCCAGGAACGATACGATAGTGGTGAGGCGTTCCAGTCCCTGTTGCCTGCTAATGTACCCTCTTTCGATACCGACCAGTATGGCCATTACGCCAAAGCCGCTACCTCCTGAAGTAACAACGTTCAGGTCATTTTCGGGATACTCTCCATCGACATGAAAGCGCTCCCGCGCCATACCGCTTACCGGTTCTGCACCATCCCAGAAATACTGGAAGGTACGTTCCTCTACAATATTGAAGATCGAATCAGCAGATAGTGCAACCGTATCCGTTACGGAGCTTTTGGTAGATTGAGGCGAAGATGAACCTCCACATGACATCAGTGCTGGAATGCTCACTACCAGCAAACTGTAGAATAGTAAGTTTCTCATGGCCGTAAGTTAGTCCTTTTTGATTTGTGACCTATTACATACGAATGATTGCTATATGAAATGAATTTCGTTACCTTTGCAACGCAAACAATATAAAAACTGGCAAACCTTGCGTCATGTAATAACACAGGCATATTAAATTTTAACTTCGCCACCTGCATCCTGCGGGACTGGCCTGTGAATCTTTTTGCTTATTAAATTTACCCCGATATGGCTATTTCTGAGAAATATGGCCGTACCTATCATTTTCCGTTCTCGCCGGGTACTACCAGCGATGACCGCATTCAGCATGATTATTGGCAACATATCAATGCCATACCTCAGCTGATACACACGGAAAAACTGGACGGCGAAAATAACTGCCTGTCCCGCTATGGTGTATTCGCGCGCTCTCATGTAGCGCCTACTACATCTCCCTGGACAGAAACACTGCGCCGGTACTGGCAGCTCATCAGGCATGATCTCGGTGACTTGGAAATATTCCTTGAGAACCTGTACGCAATACACTCGATTGCTTACAGTCATCTTGATCATCATTTCTATGTGTTTGCTGTCAGAGAAAATGGACACTGGCTCAGTTGGGAAGAGACCTGCTTCTATGCAGCCATGCTTGACCTGCCTACTGTGCCTGTCATTAAAAAGCTGGATACGCCCCAGCTCCAGTCAGCGTTTGAAGAAGATATCCTGACCCTTGTAAAAGGGCGTGGCTGCTTCGGCGCAAATGATGCCGCTACCGGTGCGCCGGTAACAATGGAAGGTATTGTAACGCGTAATGCAGCAGGGTTCCCTGTATCTGCATTCGCAGAAAATGTATTTAAATATGTACGAAAAGGGCATGTCAAAACAGACGTACACTGGACGCGCAACTGGCGCAGGGCTGCCCTCAATTATGAAGGAGGTAATTATGTGGACCATCACCGATAACAAATCATGGACATTCCTGGAGCAACAATATGACTGGATACGCGATATGCAGCATGTGCCCCAGGACCCCGTACACCATGCGGAAGGCAACGTGGCCATTCACACGCAGATGGTACTGGAAGCACTGCAACAGCAGCCTGCTTACCAGCAGTTGTCTGATCAGGATAAAGAAATACTCTGGGCGGCCGCGTTGCTGCATGATGTGGAAAAGCGCAGCACGACCATCATCGAAGACGATGGCCGCATCACCTCTGCGGGGCATGCTCGGAAAGGAGAAGGCACTGCCAGGCAGATACTTTATCGTGAAATACCAACTCCTTTTCTTATCCGCGAACAGATTGCCAAACTGGTAAAGTTTCATAGTCTGCCACTCTGGTTACTGGAAAGGAGAGATCCGTTACGCACAATCATCCATGCCTCACTGCAGGTCAATACCGCTCATCTTGCCCTGCTCGCACGTGCTGACATGATAGGTCGTACTGCGCCCGATAAAGAAGATATGCTCTATCGCATAGACTGTTTTGAAGAATACTGTAAGGAGCATCAATGCTGGGGTACGCCATGGCCATTTGAAAATGCCCAGGCCCGCATGCATTTTCTCCGGAAAGGGGATATTGCACCTGGTTATGTACCTTACCATCCGCCGGCAGTGAAGGTGGTCATCATGAGTGGTTTGCCCGGTGCTGGTAAAGACACCTATGTGAAGAAGCACTTCAAACAGCCGGAATGGGAAATTATCTCGCTGGATGATATCCGTGTACAGATGAAGATCAGCCCTACTGACAAAAGCGGTAATGGCACTGTCGTACAGGCGGCAAAAGAGCAAGCCAGAGTATACTTACGCAGTAAACGATCATTTGTATGGAATGCTACCAATACCACCCATCAGATGCGGGAACAGCTGATCGCCTTATGTCTTCAGTATGATGCGCATGTAACAGTTGTGTATGTAGAAGTTCCGTATAAGGAGCTATTCCGGCAGAATGGTGGGAGGGAAGCGGTCGTACCAGCACCTGTAATGCATAAGCTGATCGCAAAGCTGGAAATACCTGATCTGACGGAAGCACATGAGGTACATGTGGTTAATCAGGCAGCAGGAATCCATAGCTAAGCAAATTATACCTGATAAAAACCGAAAAGCGGTCCGGGAGTATGTATCCCGGACCGCTTTATTAATATGGTTGTCTATCGTTAAATATCTGCTTTCTGTTGGTGACTAAAACCGCACTGTCAGCCTGCCTCTGATATTGAACGGTGTGCCTGGTGTAAAGTGGATCTCCTGCACCGGCGTTACTTCATTCTTTAATCTGCTCTCTGTGGCAAACTGTGTTTCATTCCATGCAGTGTTAAATACATTCTCTGTGATAACACCGATGGTGAATTGTTTATACTGATAGCTGACATTTGCGTCGGTTACGCAATACCCTTTTGCAACGATACTGTTATCTTCATTTGCGGGACGATTACCCAGGTAGCGTGTATTAACACCTGCATGTATGCCGGATGGATGGTGCAGGCTGATACCGCCTGTGGCAGTTACTACCGGTGCCAATGGGATACGGTTTTCGTTTTTAGGTGCTTCTGTTGCGCGACCGTGCGTATAGGTAAAGTCTCCGTTGATGAAGATCCATTTACCTAGCTGGTAACGCGCGCCCACATCAATACCCTGACGACTGGTTTTACCGCTTGGCTCTACAATGCCGGCATCGCCTACATACACAAATTCCTGTTGCAGGTGAAGGTACCAGAGCGCTGTGTTTACTACTAACCTGGATATTGGTTTCCAGATCATCCCCAGGTCTGCACCATGAGCGGCAGGTAAGGTAGAATGGCCACTTTGAGATACGATCACGCGGGTATCGTTACTATGAAAGCCTCTGCCGAGTTTCAGGAAGTACTGGATCTTGTTACTGGGATTGTACAGGAAGTTCAGCTTCGGACTAACAATCGATTTACTCTGGGCCTGTGTGCCATAAACGGTCGATAGTTTATCCACATAGTCGAACTTAAAATGGTCAACACGTACGGCCGGATTAATCAGCCACTTACCTAGTTTATAATCTGCACTCACATAAGCATACAGATTGGTTTCATTGATATCACCGAGTTTCAGCTGTTCCAGCGTTATCTTCCTGTTGGCAGTATGAGACAGCTCTATGTTATTGACATCATCATTACGCATACCGGCCGCCGCCTTCAGTTGAATTGCCTGCTTACCGGCATACAGGGTTTTATTGAGCTCTGATTCAAATCCGAAGAGATTCCTGTTCTCTTTCTGCCTGATCTGATCACCATTTACGGCATCTTCCAGGTAGAAGGTGAAATTGGAATACAGCTCAAAGTCATATTGACTGAAGTAAGCCGTATTTTTCACATACGTATTTTCATCTACATGCTTGATATACTGTAGATTCATATTGGTACGGCTGGTATTACCGCCCTCTGTATTGTCAATAGCGCCGAAACGGGTGATGATTCCTGCGTCGATGGCACGTTGCGGTATCTGGCCGCTGGCATCCCACTTACTGTCAAAATGAGAGATACTCATGGACAGCTTATCATTGTTATCCATGTATGCAGTGTATTTACCCATGAGATTCAGGCGGTTGAAGTGCTGGGGAGATACAAAGTAGCCATCGGTCATCTGATAGTCGGCAGCGATGTAGGCAGACTGCTTACTGTTATTCAGAAGGCTGAACATACCCATCGTGCGGTAGGTATCAAACTTACCTGCTTCCAGGGTAATGCTGCTGTTTTCCAGCCTTTCCTTGGTTTTGAATGCTACATAGCCTGCTGTGGCAAGGTTGCCCTTGTCTGCATGATAAGGGCCTTTGTCAAAGTCGATGTTTTCCACCGTTTCGGGTATCAGGAAGTGCAGGTCAGCATATCCCTGTCCGTGTGCATGGCTGACCATATTCACCGGCATACCGTCTACACTGATGTTGATATCCGTACCATGGTCTATGTCGAAACCGCGGAGGAAGATCTGTTCGGCCTTACCGCCGCCGGCATGTTGCCCGATAAATAAGCCGGGCACCGTGCGTAAGAGTTCCTGGGAAGATTTTACGGGGTTGGTCTTAAGATCAATGTCTGAGATGATATTCAGGTGCCTGAGCGAGGTGGCAATAGCTACTTCGTGCAGTTGCAGCTCTGATGGTTCCAGCGTAATTTCCGGATTGGCAGCTTGTAACACAATGATCTGTGTTTTGTAGGCTATCCGGGAAACCTTCAGCGAATCTCCGGTTTGTGCATCTTTCAGCCGGAACGAGCCCATTTCATTGCTATGTGTGTGGGCCCCGGTACGCTGATTATAGATCATTGCGTCCTGCACAGGCTTTTTTTCTTTGTCATGGACAGTACCGCTGAATTGTTGTGCTGATACAGTAAGTGTAAATAGGGATAGGACAGTCGTAAGGATTTTGTACATAAGGGATTGTGTGGTGTTTCGAAGTTATTTCACATAAGGTTTCATGTATATGGTACTGCGAAGATATACAAACCCTTAACAATCTGTTAAATATTTCGGCCTTTAAATATTTCCGTTCATCCTATTTTCCTGCCTTTAGGTTTGTCTTGCGAGTAAACAATCTATATATTAGCGCCACGTCAAAGGGTCTCAACTTTCTATTATTCAACTTTTGACTTAATTTTTTTTAACGTTATGTTACTTAGATCGAAGAATCATGCAAGCCGGTCTCTGATGGGATTCCTGTGTCTCTATGGTATAGGTATGGCTGTTGCCCAACCTGTTGCTGCGCAGACAGGCAAATTGCCATTGCAGGACCTGTCCGCCTTCCGCGAGCCCGGCAAGAGCTGGAGTATCACCAGTGATGCCTCCGCAAAACTGGAAAATCCTCATGTACTGGATGGTGTATCCGGAACAGGAGTACTATTCAACATGCCCGACAAAAAACGTCCGGGTAAAGACCTTTTCTCCAACGAAGAATATGGTGATGTGGACATTGAACTGGACTACATGATGGCACCGGGTTCCAATTCCGGTATCTATCTGCAGGGCAGGTACGAAATCCAGCTGCTCGATAGCTGGAATACCAAAGTACCTAAACCAGGCGATAACGGTGGTATTTATCAACGCTGGGACGATAGCCGTCCTGAGGGCCAGAAAGGCTACGATGGTCACGCTCCCCGTGTAAACGCAAGCCGTGCACCAGGGCTCTGGCAGCACATGAAGATCTCCTTCATAGCGCCCCGCTTTGATGCAAATGGTAAAAAGATTGCGAACGCCCGTATACTCCAGGTAGACCTGAACGGTGTAACCATCCACGAAAACGTGGAACTGATGGGCCCTACCCGTGGTTCTATCGGCAATGGTGATGAAAAACCAACTGGTCCGCTACGCTTCCAGGGAGACCATGGCGCTGTTGCCTTCCGCAACATCGTTATCAACAAACCAGCTACTGCTACCCAGACAAATGAGCGATACAGACCGGTAGATCCGATCCTGGTAGATGCACCGGTAAATACCCTGCTGCGTAGTTTCATGGATGTGAAAGATAACTATCGTATTGTACATGCTATCTCTATCGGTTCTCCTGAGAAAATACATTACACCTACGACCTGGATAAAGGTATGGTTGCTCAGGTATGGCGCGGTGAGTTCCTGGATGCTACTCCGATGTGGCATGAAAGAGGAAATGGCTGCTCCCGCCCACGCGGTACAGTACAGTTCCTGGGTAACTCTCACTTCACCATCGCTAAACTGGCTTCTCCGCAGACTGCCTGGGTGAATGACACCACCGGTTCCGGTTTCCGTCCTAAAGGTTATACCCTGGATGAAAACGATCTGCCTACTTTCAAATACCAGGTATATGGTACCTCTGTATCTGACATGGTACGTGTAATGCCTGAAGGAAAAGGCATCAGCCGCGAACTGTCAGTAGCTGGTCCTGTTGATGGACTGTACGCTAAACTGGCGGAAGGTGCTTCTATTGAAAATCCTTCAAGGGACCTGTATGTGATAGATGGAAAATCTTACTATCTGAAACTCGACAACGCAGGCGGTGAAAAACCTGTGATCCGTGACGGTGCTGGTGGTAAAGAACTCATCATCCCTGTACGCAGTAAACTGAGTTATTCCATCCTTTTCTAATTCCTTTCGACTATTACAATGAAAAACATTTATAAGGCATTCATCAAAAAGACCACGTTGTATTCGCTGCTGTTAGCTGCGGCAACGGGTGTTACTTCCGGGGTACATGCCCAGGAAACGCCTAAAGAAGAAGATTTTTATAAGATACTGAAGGTATCTTCTCCGGAAGGTACCCTGCTGGAAGTAGGTGGTCTGACTGTACTGCCGAACGGTGACCTGGGCGTTTCTACCCGCCGTGGCGAGGTATACGTTGTGGAAAACCCTACCAGCCGTAAACCTTACTTCCGCAAATTTGCCACCGGTCTGCACGAGATTCTCGGCCTGGTATGGAAAGACGGCGCTTTCTATTGCGCACAGCGTGGTGAACTCACTAAACTGGTAGATACTAACCAGGATGGTAAAGCAGATGTATACGAAACAGTATACGCATGGCCACTGTCCGGTCACTATCATGAATATAGCTTCGGTCCGAAGGTAGCGCCTGATGGCTCCTTCTTCGTATCCGGCAACGTAGCCTTCGGTAACCAGGAATGGTGGCGCGGTGAAAGCCGTGTGCCTTACAGAGGCTGGATGATGCACATCTTCCCTGATGGTCGTATGGAACCTTATGCAACAGGTTTCCGTTCTCCCTGCGGATTGGGTATGATCAACGGTGAACTGTTCTATACTGATAACCAGGGTGACTGGTTCGGATCCGGTGGCGTATGGCCGGTAAAACAAGGCGATTTCGTAGGCCATCCTGCGGGTTTACGCTGGACTAACCTCCCTAACTCTCCGCTGAAGCTGACACAGGAACATTTCTTCTCATTGGTAGATGAAGGTCGCCCGAAAGATGAAAAAGGCAACTATACCAAACCAGAGAACAGCACTACAGCACCTTTCGTAACGCTGATGGATGTGAAAAAGAAAATCCCTGAACTGCGTCTGCCTGCTGTGGTATTGCCACACGGCATCCAGGGTATCTCCAACTCCGAAATCGTTCAGATTCCTGAAGGCTCTTTCGGTCCGTTCGGTGGTCAGCTGCTGGTTGGCGATCAGGGACAGAGTAAGATCATGCGTGTGATCATGGAGAAAGTAAAAGGTGAATACCAGGGTGTGTCTATTGACCTGCGCAATGGTTTCCAGTCAGGTGTACTGCGTATGGCATGGTCTCAGGATGGTTCTACCCTGTTTGTAGGTGAGACCAACCGTGGTTGGGGTTCTGCCGGTGAAGCCAATGAAGGCTTACAACGCCTGATATGGAACGAGAAGATGCCTTTTGAAATGAAAACAATCAAGGCAATGCCTGATGGTTTTGAAATCGAGTTTACCCTGCCGGTAAATAGGAAATCTGCTGAAGATCTGGCTTCTTACTCCGTAGAAAGCTTCACTTACAAATATCACTCTGTATATGGAAGTCCGATGGTGAACATCGCTAAATGTCCGGTGAAAGGTGTGAAAGTATCTGAAGACGGATTAAAGGCAAGAATCATCGTGGACAGCCTGCGTCTGGACTATGTACATAATATTACGCTGGAAGGGGTACGTGAGAAGGATAATTCCTATTCCCTGGTTCACCCGACCGGTTATTATACCCTGCATAACCTTCCTGACGGAGCAAAGCTGCCTTTAAGCCAGGCGAGCACCTTCAACTCTGCAAAGGTTCCGCCAGCGCCAGCTGCTGCGGAAAAAGGCAAAACGCCTGTAAAGGACGCAAAAGGTACCGCAGCAACTGCTGCTAAGCCAGCGCCTGCAGTGGCAAAAGTGCCTACTTACGAAGAGGTAAAACCATTGCTGGCAAAATATACCTGTAACGCATGTCACAATGCTAACAAACGTCAGGTAGGTCCGGCTTTCGTAGATGTAGCTAAAAGAAAATATTCTGCTGAGCAGATCCTGAAACTGATTGCTAATCCTAAGCCACAAAACTGGCCTGATTATGCAACAGAAATGCCGCCAATGCCGCAGGTGCCTCGTGCAGATGCGCTGAAAATGGCTGCCTGGATCAACTCACTGAAATAATTAAACGGGGACGATCGCTGGTTATTAAGGCCAGATTAGTAAATTGACAAACAGGGCTGTATCTATTAGATACAGCCCTGTGTTATTATAAAAATATCTACTTGTTAATATCCTACCATAAGCCAAAACGGACAAAAACCATCCTAACCGGCCACAGACAAGCCTTACAGCTATTTTATACCTCCTGAAGAGCTCCATTCGAACACGGGACGAACAAGCGACGAACAAGCGACGAACTAGCGCTATACAAAAAGAAACGGCCTCCCGGGATAATCGGGAGGCCGTTTGATACTATATTAACAGTAGTGACTTAGAACTGGTTCTTCCACATCATGCTTTCTACAGGCTTGATAGTGCGTCCGTTATACTTAGCATTACCCTTCTTGTTATAGAAAGTCTCCACATCTCCTTCCACGACGAAGTAGATCAGCTGTCCGATTGGCATGCCCGCATATACACGTACGGGTTGTGCGCAGGATATTTCCAGGGTCCAGGTATTGCAGAAACCTACGTCGCCCTTACCGGCGGTAGCATGGATGTCTATACCTAAACGGCCGGTGCTGGATTTCCCTTCCAGGAAAGGCACGTGAGCATGTGTCTCAGTATACTCCAGGGTTACGCCCAGATACAGGGTGCCGGGTTGCAGTACATATCCTTCTTCCGGTATCTCGAAGTGTTCAATTTCGTTGTGACTACGGGCATCCAGTATTCTGTCCTTGTAGGTTGCCAGGTATTTACCCAGGTGTACATCATAAGAGTTGGTGCCGAGATATTTCCGGTCATAAGGCGAAATGACAATAGTGCCTTTTTCAATTTCCTCCAATATCCTTTTGTCTGACAGGATCATAGATCGGGTGTAATTAGTTTTGTTGTGTTAGTTAGTGTGCAGGCCAAATGCGCGTTGCATTCAGCTTTTTGCATTAATTTGGCAAGATATGCCATTAATACGTACCGTACAAATAAACCCCGCCTGCCGGCTGGGGGTATGGAAGATAGCCGAGGACGAGGCGTTTTTTAAGGAGAAGGTGAATATCTCCTCTGCTATCCACCATCCGCATAAGCGCTTGCAGCATCTTGCAGGGCGCTATCTGCTCCAGGAACTATTTCCAGGCTTTCCGCTGTCAAGTATACAGATTATGCAGAGCCGGAAGCCGTACCTGGAGTGTAACAGCCTGCATTTTTCTATCTCCCATTGCGGAGATCATATCGCTGCTATTGTAAGCAGCCAGGGTGCGGTAGGGATTGATATTGAAGAAGTAAAACCGAAGATTGAGGCCGTGTCACATAAATTTCTGTCACCCGATGAACAGGCATTTATTGATCCTGTTAATTCACTTCCGCATAAAACCGTCTGCTGGAGTGCCAAGGAAGCAGTATATAAGTGGTACGGGCTGGGCAGCGTTGATTTCAGGGAAAATATGCATCTTACCCCCTTCATATTTCAACCCAGGGGCTTCCTTATCTGCAATTTTAACAAAGCAGATAAAAATGCACGGCTATATTTGCAATATCTGATAGAGGATGGGCTGTGCCTGTCATGGACGAACGAGTCTGAAGACATCACGGTCACCACCACAGCAGAGAACGCAGCTTCACGACTTTAACGTTTAAAAACTGGTATTTTGAAAATTTTCCTACTCGGCTTTATGGGCGCCGGCAAGACTTACTGGGGAAAACAACTGGCAGAGCACCTGTCATTGCCCTTCTATGATCTGGATGACGTAATCGTCGAATCAGAAGCGATGTCTATCAGCGATATCTTTGCCACCAAAGGTGAAGACTATTTCCGTCAGCAGGAAAACTATTGGCTGAAAGAACTGTCCCGCAACGACAGCTTCCTTATCTCCTGTGGCGGCGGTGCTCCCTGCTTTCAGGATAATATGGACATCATGAACAATAGCGGTACAACTATCTGGCTGAATCCTGATCTGTCACTGATAGTAGAACGCCTCAAACGTAAGAAGTCCAAACGTCCGCTGATTCAGGATCTGGATGATGATGAACTGCTCGGCTTTGTCGAGAAGAAATTGGCCGAACGTGTACCTTTCTATGAACAGGCACAGCTTACTATCGCTGAATCTGAAACCATCAACCTCAATTCTTTTATTCAAAGACTTGATGGTATTAAAACAGTTGAAGGTCAGTAAGCCCTGACGGCAACAGGTAGTAATTAGGTCAGGAAGTAAAGGCCCCTAACGGGACGACTGATGTACACCAGACATTACAGTGCTTTCAGTTTTATACACCTGATAAATTCATATTTATGGTGATGCAGTGCAGTTATATCACAGCATCATTGTATAAGATGAACAAACTGAACATAACAACTTCCATACTTTCAAAATACCAGACAGTTAATACTCAGTAGTGCTGTTCTTATAAATTGTTGCCTGTTGATCCTAACAAATGTCATAGTCCGGGCGGCAGAAAAGTACTAATATCGTGCGCTTTTATCAGCTGACAAACAGCTGCTGAAACAAGCCATAACAGTATTATATTAAACAAACATTGAACAATCCATGCATAAGGGATTTCTTATTATCGCAGCAGTATTAGGCGCACTGGCAGTCACCCTGGGCGCATTCGGCGCACACAAACTTAAAGAACTGGTTCCACCGGAAACAGTAGGTACCTTTCAGACAGGTGTAACCTATCAGTTCTATCATACCTTCGCCTTACTGGCAGTTGGTATACTGTTCTCGCAGTTGCCGGCAGGCACCAGTCTGCTGGAGTGGGCGGGCCGTTGCTTTATCATAGGTATATTGCTTTTCTCAGGTTCACTGTATCTGCTCACTATGCTGAAAGCAACAGAGACAGTAGGACTTAGCAAAATAGGTATCATTACACCAATAGGCGGACTATTCTTCATTGCAGGATGGATCTGCCTGATCCTCGCACTGCTGAAGAAGTAGTTGCTATCAATTGAATGAATATATCCAACAATAAATAAACTACTCAGGGGCTGGCCACAATGGTTGAGCCCCTGTGATTTTAATAAAGTTGAAACCATGTTAAAATATCTGATTATCATTTGCCTCAGTATAGCCGGAACAGTGAATGCACAGAACATCAATGGCAACTGGTATGGCGTCTTTACTACTCCGCAGGGCCAGAAGCAACGGCTACAGCTGCAGCTGCAATTGCAGCGTACCAGTGATCAGTTCAGGGGAGTGATGAGAAGCCCTGATATTGCAGCAGATAGTATTGCACTGGATACGGTATACTACAAAAATGGTTATCTCAATTTTACCATCAATAGTATCAGCCTCAAATACAGTGGCAACTGGAATAGTATCAGGAATCGTTTTGAAGGATTTCTGGAACAGGTAGGCAATAAAACTGTGCTGAATTTTTCACGTGAGGAGGTAACAAACCTGACCGTAACCCGCTTTCAGGATCCATCTCCCAACCCTGTATATGATGTACAGGAAGTGAAGCTCGTGAATACGGTGGATAAAGTATTGCTTTCAGGTACATTCACAAAACCAGGTGTAAAGGGGCCTTTCCCTGTGATTGTGCTGATTACAGGCGCTGGTCAGCAGAACCGGGACAATGAAATGTTGGATCACCGGCCTTTTGCTGTGCTCACAGATTACCTGGTGAAAAGGGGTATTGCAACGCTCAGACTGGATGACCGGGGTGTAGGAGAAAGCACCGGCAATTATGATTCTTCCGGTATTTTCAACTTTGCTGAAGATGCCAAAGCTGCTGTCAGCTGGTTAAGGAAGAACAAAGATGCAGATACAGCAGCCATCGGCCTGCTCGGTTTTGCAGAAGGAGGAGCCGTAGCCCAGATAGTAGCTGCCGGCGATTCGAATATCGCTTTCATTATCAATATGGCCTCGCCCGGATTAGAAGGGCGTGAGGCCTATAACCGCCGTCTGGTACAGACAGCAGCAGCTTATGGCGAAAAAGAGGCTTACATTGAAGGGTATGTAAGCAGTTATCAACGTTACCTCAACGTACTCGCTTTGACAGCCGATCCGGATGAAAGACAGCGCAAAGCCTATTCTGAACTTGCTGCTATTTATGATCACTTTGCCGATAGTGCAAACATAGCTGGTAAAAAGCATTTCATTGAAACTACCTATGCCGTAGATACCAAAGCAGAAACATTATCCCTGTTACAATATGACCCCGCAGTATGGCTCTCGAAAATAAAATGTCCGGTACTTGCCATTAATGGGATGGAAGATCTGATCAATGATGCTTCCTCCAATCTGAAGGGTATTGAGAATGGCGTTGTCAAAGGCGGTAAAGGGCTTGTGACGGTGCGCGCTTTCCCCGGCCTTAATCACCTCTTCCAGCGCTGCAATACCTGCAGAACAGAAGAATATGGTACGCTGGATGAGACAATAAATCCGGCAGTATTGGAGTTTATCACCAGGTGGGTACATCTGTTATACTAGCAATCATCAGCCAATCTTTCACAGCCATATATCTCACGGGTGATGATGCAGGGTGGGGCAGTAGCATATTGTTTATAAATATTTGATTTAAAACAGATAGCGGCTGTCCTGCAATTTAAGGTATAGTTGTTGTTGCTCAGTAAAGCCAGAAAAAGGATCAGTACTGACCGGTTAAGAATTTGTGACTTGTAAAGGATGTGAAAAGCACTCATGGCGTCCGATTCGTGATTACTGATTCCTGATCGCTGATATTCACACGTATATAAATTTCTTAAATCAGGCTGTCATCCGTAATTTTGGCCGGCTATATCATATGTCTAAAAATAAATTGAAATCAGAGAAACCGGAGAGTAAAAAGGCGCGTGGCAATGACCCCAACGTACTAAAGCAAGATAAAGAAGCAGAGGTAAAAGTAAAGGAACTTGTGAAGGACGAAAGAACCCATAAAGTCCTGGGGGTAATATGCCTGTTGTTGGCACTCTACTGTTTTATTGCATTCACATCATACCTCTTTACCTGGGAAGAAGACCAGGATAAAGTATTCCGCTATTCTGCCAGCATTTTGCTGATGGACTTTGATAGCGTGAGGGTGGAAAACCTTCTTGGAAGACTGGGGGCTTTTGTATCTCATTGGTTCTTCTATAAAGGTTTTGGCATTGCGTCATATTTGTTTTGCTACCTGTTCTTTATTCTGGGCGTCAACTTCATTGTCGGGCGCAGGGTATTCCGTGTGTGGCGAAACATCAAGTATATTCTGTTTGGATTGTTGTTCATCAGTGCCGCGGCCGCATTTGTGTCGATGTTCTCAGACTTTCCCTGGGGAGGAGCGCTGGGTGACGCGGTGAATCATTGGATGATCGGCTTCCTCGGCCGCGCGGGAACCGTGCTGTTGTTAATGGTAGCTGGACTTTCCTGGCTGATCTGGAAATACAATATCGATTTCAAATGGGTAGAGCAACAGTTCAAACCTAAGCCTAAACCTGCCGTAGCGCCGGCGGTTGCCCAGGCAGTACCGCAAACAGCCACTATCGCCGTAACGCCCCAGGCTACTACTGCAGCTACTGGTACCAATGCTGCGAAGGAAAAACAGGTGGCTGCGCAGACGAATAAGCTGAAAGAGGCGGCGGTTGCCGTGATACCTCCGCCAGCTGAAGACGACGAACTGCCGGAAATGCAGCTGATTGAAAGGGAAGACGCATCTATTACCCTGATACCGCCTGCACCTACGCACATACCCCAGCAGCCGGTAGATGAGGACGTAGACGAGGAGGTAGATGAAGATCCGGGACCACTGTTGTACATAGAAGAAACTGTTGACCAGACGGCTGCCCGTAAACAGAAGAAACCTGCTACGGAAGACGTAGCCTGGGAGATCAAACCTTCAGTAGAAGATGATCAGGACGAGGTAGAAGATCAGCCTGTCAGACAACCGGTGCAACTTGACCCTTATGAGCCTACATTAGACCTCCGCGACTATAAATATCCGTCCCTGGAACTCCTGGATAACCACAGTACCGAAAAGATTGTACAGGATGCAGGAGAGCTGGACAGGAACAAAGATCAGATTATCAATACCCTTAAGAACTACGATATCGCTATCCAGAAGATCAGTGCAACCGTAGGGCCGACAGTGACATTGTATGAGATCGTTCCCGCTGCCGGCGTGCGTATCTCCCGGATCAAAAACCTTGAGGATGATATTGCGCTCAGTCTTTCAGCATTGGGTATCCGTATCATTGCGCCGATCCCTGGTAAGGGAACTATCGGTATTGAGGTGCCTAATGTGAAGAAAAGTACAGTATCGCTCAGGAACCTGCTGGCATCTGAGAAATACCAGCAAAGTACAATGGAGCTGCCGATAGCGATAGGTAAAAAGATTGATAATGAAAACTTTATAGCTGATCTGGCTAAAATGCCTCACTTGCTCATGGCAGGTGCGACAGGCCAGGGTAAATCAGTGGGTATCAATACATTGCTTGTATCACTGCTGTATAAGAAGCATCCTTCACAGCTGAAGTTTGTACTGGTGGATCCCAAGAAAGTGGAGCTTTCCCTATATAAACTGATTGAAAAGCACTTCCTGGCGAAACTGCCGGGAGAGGAGGACGCCATCATCACCGACACCAAGAAGGTGATTCATACCCTGAATGCGCTTTGTATCGAGATGGACCTCCGTTATGATCTGTTAAAAGAAGCCGGAACCCGTAATATCAAGGAATATAACAACAAGTTTGTACAGCGTAGGCTGAATCCGCAGCGCGGACATCGTTATCTGCCATTTGTAGTATTGGTGGTCGATGAGTTTGCCGATCTGATTATGACAGCAGGTAAGGAAGTAGAGATGCCTATTGCCCGTCTGGCACAGCTGGCCCGTGCGGTGGGTATCCACCTGATCATTGCTACGCAGCGTCCGTCTGTAAATATCATTACCGGTACAATCAAGGCCAACTTCCCGGCCCGTATCGCGTTTAAAGTGTCTTCCAAGATCGACTCCCGTACTATCCTGGATACAGGTGGTGCAGAGCAGCTGATTGGTCAGGGGGACATGCTGATCTCTATCAATGGAGAGCTGGTACGTCTGCAGTGTGCGTTTGTCGATACGCCGGAGGTGGAAAAGGTGGCAGAATTTATCGGAGAACAGCGTTCTTATCCGGAAGCCTACCTGTTGCCTGAATATGTGGATGATAAGGAGATGGATGGTAAAGAGATCAGTCTGCAGGACAGAGATCCGCTTTTTGAAGAGGCAGCACGGGTGATCGTGCAGAATCAGCAGGGGTCTACTTCACTGTTGCAACGGCGTATGAAGCTGGGTTATAACCGGGCCGGCCGGTTGATGGATCAGCTGGAAGCGGCAGGTATAGTTGGGCCGAATCTGGGTAGCAAGGCAAGGGAGGTGAATGTTAAGACAGAAGCAGATCTGGAAGAGATCCTCAACGATCTCGGCTGATAGTCGTATTTTTGACCTTATTTTAACTAGAGAATAAACCTATCGGCACAACATTTGTCAAACTAACTAACAGCAAGAAACAAAATTTACGAAAAATGAAGAGACTTTTATTATTGGCCATGTTGACGGGCGGAGTAGTAATGAATGGCATGGCTCAATCCAGGACGCCTGTAGGCAGCCTGGGAAAGAACGATCCTAAGGCAAAAGCTATACTGGATGGTGTTAGCAAGAAATTTTCCCAGTTGAAGTCAGTGGTAGCCAACTTCGTATTGAAAGTGGAAGGTGCCAATAATAGCGTAACTGACTCAAAGAAAGGTACAGTATATCTGAAAGGAGCTAAATATAAGGTAAATCTGGATGGTCAG
Source organism: Chitinophaga rhizophila (assembly GCF_019492185.1). Taxonomy (GTDB): domain Bacteria; phylum Bacteroidota; class Bacteroidia; order Chitinophagales; family Chitinophagaceae; genus Chitinophaga; species Chitinophaga rhizophila. Next base: position 564,126 of record NZ_JAICCF010000002.1, on the reverse strand, counting down.
GAGCTGATCAGCGACAATAAGACCACCTGGACATATACAAAGGATGCTAATGAGGTAACAATCAACAATGTAGACCCTAATAGCACGTCTTTGTCTCCGGCAAAGCTGTTCACTAATTTCTATGATAAAGACTATCTGTACCGCTTGGATGGAGAGACGACGGAGAAGGGTAAGGTGCTGCAGAACATTGAAATGACGCCTACAGATAAGTCGAAGAACGTATTTAAGGTAATTGTGTCTATCGATAAAAAAGGACAGAACATTGCCAGGATGAAGGTTTATGAGAAGAATGGTAATCATTATACGTACGAGATCACGAACTTTACACCAAACGGTGCAGTGACCGATGCTACATTTAGCTTCGATCCTAAAAAATACCCTGGAGTAGAGGTAGTTGACCTTCGCTAAAATATTGATGGGTCTTCACAATCGAAGACAAGAAAAGCCTGGCTATTTTTGGCCGGGCTTTTTCTATTTTATTATTACCTTTGGCAAGTTTAAATTAAAATTAAGCAATATGGCATACGACGTAATCGTAATTGGTAGTGGCCCTGGTGGATATGTGGCTGCTATCCGTGCTTCTCAGCTGGGATTTAAGACGGCAATAGTTGAAAGAGAGAGCCTGGGCGGTATTTGTTTGAACTGGGGCTGTATTCCCACGAAAGCATTATTGAAGTCCGCACAGGTAATGGAATATATACAGCACGCCAAAAATTATGGAATTAACGCAGGCGAAAGTACCGCTGACTTTGATGCCGTAATTAAGCGTAGCCGTGGTGTGGCTGACAAGATGAGCAAGGGCGTTCAGTTCCTGATGAAGAAGAACAAGATTGAAGTGCTGGTAGGTACAGGTAAGCTGAAATCCAAAAATCAGGTTGAAGTAACTGATAAGGATGGTAAATCTGCTGTTCATGACGCAAAATACATTATCCTGGCTACCGGTGCTCGTGCACGCGAATTGCCAAACCTGAAGATTGATGGCAAGAAGGTAATTGGTTACCGTGAAGCAATGGTACTGCCAAAACAGCCTAAATCTATGATCGTTGTAGGTTCCGGTGCGATTGGTGTTGAGTTTGCATACTTCTATGCTACCATGGGTACCAAGGTAACTATCGTCGAGTTCATGCCGCGTATCGTTCCGGTAGAAGATGAGGATATCTCTAAAGAACTGGAGAAGATCTACAAGAAGAAAGGTATCGATATCATGACCAATGCATCTGTTGAAGCTGTTGAAGCAAACGGAGAAGGCGTGAAAGCTAGAATCAAGACTGCGAATGGTGAGACATTCCTGGAAGCAGATGTTGTACTGAGCGCTGTTGGTATCGCTGCAAATATCGAAAATCTGGGCCTTGAGGCGCTGGGTATCAAAACTGACAAAGGCAGAGTACTGGTAGATAAATACTATCAGACCAATGTTGGTGGCGTTTACGCTATCGGTGACATGGTTCCTGGTCAGGCACTCGCACACGTAGCTTCTAAAGAAGGTATTATCTGCGTGGAAGCTATCGCTTATGGTGAGAAGAAATACGCTCACAAACCTGAGCCAATTGACTACATGAACATTCCAGGCTGTACTTATTGTGCACCTGAAATCGCTTCTGTAGGTTATACTGAGAAAGCTGCGAAAGAAGCTGGTTACGAAGTTAAAGTGGGTAAATTCCCATTCTCTGCATCTGGTAAGGCAACAGCTGCTGGTGCAACAGAAGGTTTCGTAAAAGTGATCTTTGACGCTAAATACGGCGAATGGTTAGGTACTCACATGATCGGTGCTAATGTAACTGAGGTTATTGCACAGACAGTGACTGCCCGTAAACTGGAAACCACTTACCAGGAAGTGCTGGATTCTATCCACCCGCACCCGACTATGAGCGAATCTGTAAAAGACGCTATAGAAGTGGCTTACGGCGAAGCAATTCACCTGTAATAACAATAAGACTTTATAGTGGAAAGAGCGTACAGTATCTGTACGCTCTTTTCTTTTATAGGGCATGCGAAGTCCGGGTGGTGTTTCACCATTACAGCGTTCACTGGAACTATTCTCATTAGCTTGCCTTCAGTTGGGGGATAGACACTTTCATAGAGTCATGCATCCTGATGCCCATTCCTGATACCCCTCTGCATATTTATGGGTCTTTTCTCTTCGTAAATCCCTGTTCTTTTTTTCAGCGTGCACATTTATTTTCTGAGTATCAGAGAATGTCGTAATATTGAATGTCGAGCAACTGAAATCTAAACAACGAGCACTAAGTCAACAGAAAATCTACTACCGGAACAACCGGAGTTAACCAGAATCAATTATTAGAATCCAAAACAAGCAAAGACGCGGTAAAGCGCCGTCATCCGCATGTCTTGCAGTGAAAAAATGAAAGCATGAGTTAAGTAATTATCTGTCAGGATTAGCTATATCTACTGATGAACAATGTTTAATATTCCACAGGAATACCTATTGGCATTCACCTTCGGCCTGCGGGGGGAATGAGCTGTGTTGCGATTACAACTGACTGCGTTAGCGCAGGCGGTGGACTCATATTCCTGCATGAGAGGAGCATTAATGCCATGACCACAACATCTGTCATCAGCTGATCAGCTAATCAGCTAATAATATCTACATTTTTATCAGAACCCAAAATCTTAAATGTATGCGAAAACACACATTAATGGCTTGCTTTTGCCTGTTGGCAGGAGCTGGAACCCTCATCGTTTCCTGTAAAAAAGAAAGCGCACCGGTAACGACTACAGAAGATCAATCAGCCGTATCACAGTCTACTTTAGACAGAATCAGTGCATTAGGCTTCAGCACTGCAGGCGTTCGCAAATTCAATGATGGTTATCTTGTAGAAGGAGATATCCTGTTGAGCGAAAAAGACCTGGCTACACAGAAGATCAGCCATGCACTGCACACACCAAAAGAAGAGCAGTATAGCACTACTAACCTGGTGACAGGTCTTCCCCGTACTATTACCGTAAGAGTAGCCTCGACTTTGGGTACTGCTTTTGTAACAGGTACTGATACTGCAATTGCACGTTACAACAGACTTAATCTGCGTATCACTTTCAGACGTGTTACAAGTGGTACTGCAAATATTACTATTTCTGGCTTCAACCAGGGCCCAAGCGGCGGTGGTATCGTACTGGGTTCAGCAGGTTTCCCTACCAGCTCAGGCAACCCGTATAATTCAATTCTCATGAACACAAATGCAGCAGCATATGGTTCCAATCCGAATGTACTGTATGTTGGTTCTGTAATTCAGCATGAAATTGGTCACTGTATCGGCTTCCGTCATACAGACTATTTCAACCGTGCTCTCAGCTGCGGCGGTGCTACTTCAAATGAAGGTACAGCAGGTGTGGGTGCAGTACATATTCCAGGTACGCCAACTGGTAACAGTTCTAACTCCTGGATGCTGGCTTGTTCAAACGGCGGCAACCGTACCTTCAATGCTGCCGATATCGTAGCACTGAACTATCTGTATTAATATTTCGCATCCGGCAGCAATGGACTATGTCTTGTATACCGGGATGCATGAGCACAATCTTTAACCCATAAACAAATATGCATGCGTAAGCATTATAACGGTGGTCCGGGCATGTTACATGCGACCGCTATTATTGCACTCAGCTATTTGTATTAGTTAGTAAGATCCCTTATTAGCTGATGCATGAGCAAATGACGATAGTCCACAACATTGTACTCACGGGTCTTGTTGAGGCTATCGTCTGATTATTTAGCATAAAAAAACAGCGATAATAACGGATGCTACTATCGCTGTTAATGCTATATGTGTGTCGGATGCATGGGATGCAAACGACGCAATGTTAACCTTCACTGGCCTACCTGATATACCAGGAAGTTGCTTTATTTGCTTTAAAAGGTTGCAGGCTACTTAATCGGCCTTACATTCATATACAACAGAGCTACATCTGTTGACATCCTTTAATCCTTTTCTATAGGAGATGAAGCCATTCCAGAAGCCTTTGAATAAGCCATTGCCTCCTGTTTTATACTTTTCGCTGAGCAGACTTACATAATAGCCGTCAAATACCATCGGGTGCTTCCTTACGACCCTGATCTTGTGTTGCTTCAACAGCTCTTCCATGGAAGAAGGAGAGAAGTGATAAAGATGTCGAGGTACGTCATAGGCAGCCCACAACTCTTTGTAATGCTCCGCATCCGGCGAGGTATAGTTTGGCACCGCAATGATAAGAGCGCCTTCTGGCTTTAGCAGTGTTCTGATCTGTTTCAGATAGTCATGTAATGCATGTACATGTTCCAGTACGTGCCACATAGTGATCGCATCATACTGTTGCGGAGCAAGGGAGAACAGCTCTGAAGAGGGCAATGGTTCTATCCCGTATAAAGTCTTTGCATTATTTCTTGCAATATCATCAGGTTCCAGTCCGGTCACCTGCCATCCTATCTGTTTCATGTAGTGCAGGAAAGCGCCTGTACCACAACCTATATCCAGCAGTGTACCCTGTTTTAACCCTGTTGCAGCCTTCACCCAGTTCTGTTTGGAACGCATGGTGATCTTCCGCACGCTATGATATAAACGATTGATTAAGCCTTTTTTGGTTTCGGAATGCGAAATATATTCCTGTGATTGATAGTACCGGCCTATCTCCGTACTACCCGGCACGTGCTGTGTGAAGCGTCCACTGCAATGTCCGCAGTGGAAAATGTCAAATGTTTCGCCGGATACTGTATGATCTTTGGCTGTAAGTACTTTGTGTATATTGCCGGACCCGCATAAGGGGCAGGCTTTATAATAAATCGAAGACATGGCCCGAAAATACAATACAATTACGAATTACGGATGACAATTGAGAATGCATTGATAATTAGCTGCTTGTGTACACTGGTTTTGATGGTAGTAATAATAGCTGTCTGAAAACAGTATAATAGCTCGCAGGAGAAGGCTCTTCTGAGCCATTAATTGTAGGTACTGCTAGCAATCATCTGCAGTAAAAGGTTACGGATGTACCTGCACTCATGAATCTGCGTTTGTTGCTTCTCCTACTTCGTACCCGCGTCTGCATCATATCATACCCGCCGTTGGGTGGCTATACTTTATATGCCTTTATGTTCACCCCAGACCTTCCGCAGCACGTCTGCGATCTCGCCAAGTGTACAGTAGTGCTCCACCGCCTCTACAACGATCGGCATCAGGTTCTCTGTGGTTCCTGCGGCTGTTTCTAACCGCTGTAGCAATCCTGCCACCTTCGCCTGGTCTCGCTTTTCACGCAGCACTTGTAGCCGTTCGGTTTGTACCTGCCTGATACTGTCATCAACGCGGAATACTTCGCCTGCTGCTCCTTCTTTTACCGCAAATTTGTTGACTCCTACAATGACCTTTTCCCCTGATTCTATCTCCCGCTGATACCGGTAGGCACTTCTTGCAATCTCATCCTGCATGAATCCTTGTTCGATTGCGGCAACAGCGCCTCCCATCACGTCTATTTTTTCAATCAGTTCCCAGGCTTTGGCTTCTACTTCATTGGTCAGTGCTTCCACATAATAAGAACCGGCCAGCGGATCCACCGTATCCGCAATACCACTTTCATACCCTACGATCTGCTGGGTACGGAGAGCGATGCGCGCAGCTTCTTCTGTAGGCAGTGAGAGCGCTTCGTCATAACCATTGGTGTGAAGAGATTGTGTACCTCCTAATGTTGCTGCCAGCGTCTGTACGGTTACCCGCACGATGTTATTATGTGGCTGCTGGGCAGTAAGTGTACTACCTCCGGTTTGTGTATGAAACCGCAGCATCTGGGCTTTAGGATCAGTAGCGCCCATGTCTTTGGTCAGATGCGCCCACATCCGCCTTGCTGCGCGGAATTTGGCTACTTCTTCAAAAAGATGGTTATGCGCATTAAAGAAGAAAGAGAGACGGCGGGCAAATATGTTAATATCTAACCCACGGTCTAGTGCTGCTTTTAGATATGCTTTCCCGTTTGCCAGGGTAAAGGCGAGTTCCTGTACCGCGTCAGCGCCAGCCTCCCTGATATGGTAACCTGAGATAGAGATAGTATTCCACTTGGGTACTTCCCGGCTGCAATAGTCGAATATATCAGTGATCAGCCGCATAGAAGGTTTAGGGGGATAAATGAAAGTACCGCGAGCCGCATATTCTTTCAGGATGTCGTTCTGAATAGTACCTGATAGCTTCTTGAGATCAGCTCCCTGCCTTTTTGCAAGCGCAATATAGAACGCCAGTAGTATGAAACCAGTAGCATTGATCGTCATGGAAGTAGAAATGTCTTCCAGCCGGATACCTTTAAACAGACGTTCCATATCCTCAATACTATCAATGGCTACTCCGACTTTACCTACTTCCCCTTCCGACATAGGGTGGTCTGAATCATACCCGATCTGCGTCGGAAGGTCGAAAGCTACACTCAGTCCCATCACGCCCTGCTGTAACAGGTAGTGGTACCGCTCATTTGACGCTTCTGCCGTGCTAAAGCCCGCATATTGCCGCATGGTCCAGAGTTTATCTCTGTACATCGAGGCATGTACCCCTCTCGTGAAGGGAAACTCACCTGGCAGCTCCTGCATAGGCACAGATTCCGTATATACTGGCGCAATGGTGATACCGGCATCTGTTTTGATGTTATTTTCCATAATGTGTTTTTCGTGGAATGAATGTAGTAGTAAGAGCAATGTTACATAATTATTACGTTATTGCCGTTGAGCTCAAAATATTGATAATTTGCAAAAAGATTTTCTGATAAGCTATGTTTATTTACGCCTTGTTACTACTTACATTTGCCCTGGCGCTGTCGAGCATTTTCCTGGTTTTTATGGCTTCCGGACGTACATTGCAGCGTGGTTGGTCATTATTACTGGCTGGATTATCGCTGGGTGTTTTTATTTATCTCTATGGAACCTGGATTTACCTTAGTGTCGATGTCAAATGGGGATTTGGCATCGTTTTACTGCTAACCCTGCTGGGTGGCTTCTTCCGCAAAAAGAAGCAGTTAAAAGCGCCCCGTGTATGGCAGGTGAGCGCAAATGTCTTCTTCTCCGTCCTGTTTACCACTTTATGTATTCTTTATTTTACCGGAACTACCGGCAAAGCGCGGGCTATAGACCTGGCATTTCCGCTGAAAACGGGTCGTTATTTCGTTTTGCAGGGTGGTAAAGGATTGCCGACTAATCTTTTCCATTATAGCCTGCGCGGAGCGGTATATGCGATGGATATTGTCAAATTAAAATCTGATGGTAGCCGGGCTAACAAGATTTTCAGTCCGAAACTGGAAGACTATGAGATTTTTGGGGATACGCTATATAGCCCCTGTGATGGGCGTATTGTAAAAGCAATAGGAGAGGACCCTGACAATATTCCGCCGAATATGGCCCGGGGACCGCACAATACTAACCAGGTGCTGATAGAGACTGAGAACAGCTATGTGTTTCTGGCTCATCTGAAGCAGGGAAGCGTAGTCGTGAAGGAAGGCGATATGGTAAAACAGGGGGATCCCCTGGGATGTGTAGGCAACTCCGGATTCAGCTCAGAACCGCATTTACATATTCAGGCACACGTAAAAGTGCCCGGCGAACCCTGGTTCCGTTCTCCTCCACGATACATTCACTTTAATGGAAGAGGATACCTGTTATATGAAGTAATCCGTCCACAGCGGGTAGAGATGGTACAGAAGTAAACGGTTTTAGAATAACCGTTTAGCTTCTGCATTTAATATCTGAGATGTCAGTTCGGAAGGTGATGTTTCCGCTTGCAGGAATATTTCCAGTATCTGTTTGTTCAGGTCCATTGCGGTCGCATCAGGAGGCAGCTGACTGGCTACCTGGTTTACCAGGGTAATGCTCTGCTCTTTCAGTGTTTTGACTGCTTCCCAGGCAGTAGGAGATACGTATATCTGCTGCGCAATGTTGTGTTCAAATTCAGCTTTGATAGTCTGCACCAGTCCGACATGCATGTCTACAGCGCTAAGTCCGGGCTGAAAAATGCGGCTGATGAGGTTCTGCAGATTAATACGTTCAACCAGTAATACCAGGCGTTCATAAGCCTGAAGTTGCAATGGCAGAACGGCTTTATCTACGGCTGCTTTAGCTGGATCAGCAGCGGGAGCTGGTGTAGCGTCTTTAGGCTTCCGGATCATGTCTTTTACCATCGTATACAGGATGAAGAGGCCGCCGGCACCCAGCAGAATAAAAAGGAAAGTGCGATTTGAGAAGTCCATTCGGATTGATTATTACTGATGCAAATATATGGAAATGAATTAATATGCAAAGGTTTAGCGCTTTTGAAACGCAATAAAAATAAAAGGGCTGACCTTAACACAGGTCAGCCCTTTTTATATAAAATACAGTTAATGTTAGCTCAATTGAGCAAATCCTGCTTTTAACCTTTTCATTCCTTCTTCCAGCTTGGCCATGGAGGTTGCATAGGAAAGACGGATACAGTTTGGTTGTTCAAACGCCGCGCCTGTTACGGTAGATACGTTCACCTTATGCAGCAGGTACATACACATGTCATCCGCATTGTTAATAGTATTTCCCTCGTAAGATTTACCAAAGAAGGCGCTTACATCCGGGAACATATAGAATGCGCCATCTGGCTCAATGAGTTTTAGGCCGGGGATGCTGCTAAGTTGTTCAAATACGAAAGCACGTCTCTTTTTGAACTCAGTCACCATTTCCTGCGCCGTGGTAAGATCACCTGTCAATGCAGCAACAGCGGCTTTCTGGGTGATAGAGCAGGTAGCTGAAGTAAACTGACTCTGGATATTATCAGCCGCTTTCGCCAGCGCTTTTGGGGCCGCAAGGTAACCCAGACGCCAGCCGGTCATAGCAAATCCTTTGCTCAGACCATTTATAATGATAGTGCGTTCCTGCATGCCCTCAAACTGGGCAATACTTTCGTGCTTACCAACATAGTTAATATACTCATAGATCTCATCCGCCATAACATAGATCTGCGGATGTTTCGCAAATACATCGGCCAACGCTTTCAGCTCTTCTTTGCTATATACAGAACCTGTAGGATTGCAGGGAGAAGAGAACATGAACAGCTTTGTTTTCGGTGTAATAGCTGCTTCCAGCTGCTCTGGCGTAATTTTATACTTATTCTCAATGCTGCAGGGAACGAATACTACTTCTCCCTGGCAAAGTTTGACCAGTTCTGAGTAGGTAACCCAATAGGGAGTAGGAATGATCACTTCATCACCGGGATTGATTACACTCAATACAGTGTTAGCGATGCTCTGCTTAGCGCCTGTTGACACTACAATCTGCTCAGGCGTATATTCCAATCCGTTATCGCGCTTCAGCTTGTGTATCACAGCCTGACGCAGGTCGGGAATACCGGCTACCGGTGTATAATGCGTAAAGCCATCATCAATCGCTTTTTTCGCAGCCTCCCTGATGTGGGCAGGTGTATCAAAGTCAGGTTCTCCTATGCTCAGATCTACAATGTCTATACCCTGGGCTTTCAGCTCACGGCTTAATTTAGCCATCTTAATCGTTTGAGGCTCGGATATCCTCGACAGCCTTTCGGCGAGTTCCATTTGCTTCATAAACAATAACAGTTTTATAGGGTTAACAGGGACAAACCTACAATAAATTTGCTAGTGTCCCAGTATAAAAAATGGAAAACCCCTCCGGCAGAAAGAGATGTATAGACAAACACTGCTTCAAAAAAGCAGCCGGAGCCAACTATGACGTTGACCCCGGCTGAGTGTATATGGAGAAAGAGAAATAACGACTAGTACAGGCTGTACATGTTGTTTACCACCAGTTTTCTAACGTCAGTAAACGACTTGTCGCCAGACAATACTATAGTATATACCCTGTTAGGCTGGAATGTCTGTGCAGGGCTGGTGTTTTCTACCAATACAGAATCAGTACCGGCCAGCTTTACTTTGATATTGTTGGAGTAGATAGAGTTTTTAGGCTGTTTGAAAGTGAAATCAAAGTTACCGCCACCAACATAAGTACGATTGCTGTCTACTTTCTGGTTATCCAGGTATAGGTCAACAGCTGGAATGTTTGGGCTCAGGTGGAAAAAGCGGAAGTTTACTTTATCATCCTTTGCACTGGTGAAGTCATCTTTCACAGCTCTCATATAGGTTTGGGTAGAGTCGCCCCATGCAATGATGGTATTATAAGTCATTGAATCAACACGGTAAGTAGTTGTTGCCAGGTCTGTAGCTTGTCCTACCGCTTTGAAAGCAAAGATATGCACACCACCATATACTACATATGGAACCAGCAGAGAACTGGTATTAATTGGATTTGTATTTACTTTCTGTCCCTGGTCATAGAAGTCCATTTGTCTGTTGGTCAGGATGGCATTGATTACGCCAAAGCCAGCCTGTGGACGCTGAGGAGTAGGATTATCAGTTTTCAGACAGGAAGTAAAAGCTGTCGCCACGATCACAAGGGCGAGCATTGCCCACACGCGAATTTTTGTAATTGTCATTGTGCTATCTTTTAGTGCAATTGTATGTTATAAAAGGTCATTCAATTTTGGTGTAATCGAACCTGAATTTGGACAGGTCCGGAGTATACTTCCTGGTTCGCAGCAGTTCATACTCATATATTATTTCTCCCAGTGCTCTCAGAAATGGCTTACCTGTTTCTTCAAACTGATAATGTCTGTCGTTTAATATCCCGTCGTTATTTACATATACAGTGGCTGACAGCATAAATTCCACATGATGTGTGAAGTCTGCTATGTAGGCTGCATCTGTAAGAAAGCCGTATGCCCATCCGGGTTTATTGAAGCTACGCACGTCTGCAGTAGGTCTGTTACGTTGTACTCCCCCAAATAGCAAAAATTTCACATAGTTGTGGTGAAATTCCGTGGTATTGTAACGGGGAAAGGTCGATTCTTCCGGCTGCGCTGACATACAATGGTGTAAAAACCTGTAATCTTCTTCCTTTAAACGAAACCGCTGTGATTTTGTTACAGCTTCCGGAAAAATTATGCTGCGTAGTATGTTATGGAGGTCTACCAAAGGCAGACGATTCTTCTGAGAAGCATCCATGGGGCTGTTGACCAGTTCGTTCCTGGGGTTATACCATGCTTTTCCTATCAGGTCATGGCGTGGAGAAAAGGCCAGATTGCTGATAGCGGAAGCCTGTTCATATACCACCTGGCCGTCTTTCCTGAAAGTAACGGCGTTGGTATGCCGGTTTTGTTCCGGAGTAATGCGGGTCACGCCAACCCGATGCAGTATCTGCACATCGGTATAGCCCTGTTCCCATAACTGGGTATTGAATGCCTGCTGCCCGATGAACTCATATAAACGGTTAAAAGCATCATTATCACTTGTTAATAATATTTTTTTAATATATTGCCCAACGGAAGGCTGGTAATCTGCTGCGCTACTGTCACTCATAACAGCCGGAGAGATCCCCTCCAGGTTGCTGGTGTACATTGGCGTATGGCGGTCTAAACCCGCAATACGCAGGTCATTCAGCTTTTCCAGCGCTAGTGCTGCCGCAGCCAGTTTAACGGTGGAGGCAGGGTAGAAGTATTCACCAGTATCTACCCGGTAGTAGTAATCGGTGAAGTATGGCCGGTTATGGGCATCCCTGTCAATGCTGGTATAAATAATCTGTAGCCGGTACGCCTGTGGCTGCTGAAAAATGGCTCCCAGTCTGGCTGCGTGGGATTGAAGCAAAGTGTAAAGAAAAGAGTCTGAGGATTGATAATGCTTGGTTCCCATATTTTTATTAGTATTGCAACCTGCAAAGAAGAAGAACAACCAAAGAAATATACACCAGCGCATAAATAGAAGATTGATTTGACGAAAAAGTGAGGGTTTATTTAACTGACTATCAATTATTTCCAGCTTTTTCCTTTTCTACCTTTGATCGGCTTTAATATATCAATTTAAATTCTATCTTTGCAACTCTTAAAAAATTTTTATAAACCCGAAACAATATGCAACTTAAAGGACTGGTTAGATTTTTTGCCGGTGCATTGATCCTTATCTCTGTGTATTATTTGTCGTTCACGTTCTTGGTACGTAGCTACGAAAAGAAAGTTGCTGCGCAAGCTCAGAGTGATATCAGCAAATCTTTTAAAAGTGCTGAACAGCTGTATCCAAATAGTAAAGAGCTGCAGGCTGTTTACTCGGATTCACTGGCAGACCTGGTGAAAGAGAGAAGACAAAGGATTCTGGATAGCACCAGCAACACAGAAATAGCGGGTTTTCCTTGGTACGTAACCTATGACAAAGCCAAAGAAAAAGAGCTGAACCTGGGACTTGATCTTCAGGGAGGTATGAACGTCGTTCTTGACGTTAGTGTGGAGGATGTGATCCGTGCATTAAGCGGTCAGTCCCGTGACGCGGCTTTCAATAAAGCCCTGGAAATCGCTGTACAGCGTAAGAAAACCAGTCAGTCAGATTTTGTAACATTGTTCGGACAGGCTTATGAAGAAGTACAGCCTAATGGCCGTCTCTCTCTGATATTCGCTAACGCATACCAGAAAGACATCGACTTCAACACCACCAACGCTAAAGTACTGGATGTGATCCGCCGTGAGGCAAGCGCAGCCATCAAAAATACTTACCTGGTACTGCAGAAACGTATCGATAAATTCGGTGTTGCTTCTCCAACTATCAGCCTCGATGAAAACAAAGGTATCATCTCTGTTGAGCTGGCCGGCGTTGACAATCCTGAGCGTGTAAGAAAATACCTGCAGGCTAGCGCTAACCTGGAGTTCCGCGAAGTTTATAAAAACGATGAATCTTTCATCGCAAACGTTATTCAGCCAATGAATGACGCTATCAAATCCGCGGTAGGCGCTACCCCTGTGAAAGCAGCTGCTGATTCTACCAAAAAAGATTCTGCTGCTGTTGCTAAAGCTGACGGCGATACCTCTACAACAGGTAGCCTCTCCGCTATCCTGAATAAAGATAGCTCCGCTTCAGGTAAAGCTGACTCTCTGAAGTCTGATGCAGAACGCAGAGCTGAGCTTGCAAAAGCTGAGCCTTTCTTCAGCATTTTCTTCCCAAGATATGATCCAAGACAAGGTGTTGCTTACGGCCCGATCGTAGGTCACATCCTGCCTTCTGATACTGCAACCTTCAGACAATATCTGCAGATCCCTTCTGTAAGAAACGTACTGCCTAAAGATCTGGCTTTCGTGTACGGTGCTGAAGACAAAGAAAATAAACGTGCGCCACTGCCGGTTTATGCTATCAGAATAAACCCTATCAATCCTGCTCCTCGTGTGAGTGGTGAAAGAGTAGTAGACGCTAAACAGGATTACGACCAAAGCGGCCGTCCGGAAATTTCCATGACTATGGACGCTATGGGCGCAAAAGAATGGAAAAAGCTCACTGGTGAACTGGCTCCTACTGATCCTACCAATATGGCTACCCTCAACTACGTAGCTGTTGTACTGGATAATATCGTTTACTCTGCTCCATCCATCCAAGGTGAAATCGCAGGTGGTCGCTCTTCTATCTCTGGTAGCTTTACCCTGGAAGAAGCAAATGACCTGGCTAATATCCTGAAATCAGGTAAAATGCCTGCTCCTGCTAAAATCGTTCAGGAACAGATCGTCGGTCCAACCCTGGGTGCTGAATCCATCGCTGCCGGTGCAAAATCTTTCCTGATCTCCTTCGGTGTGATCTTCGTACTGATGCTGGTATATTACAATACTGCCGGTTGGGTAGCTAACATCGCCCTGATCCTGAACCTGCTGTTCACTTTCGGTATCCTTGCTTCCCTCGGCGCTACGCTGACAATGCCAGGTATCGCGGGTCTGGTACTTACCATCGGTATGGCTGTGGATACGAACGTAATCATATTTGAACGTATTAAAGATGAACTGAGCCGTGGTAAGAGCTACCAGCAGGCAGTAGAAGACGGTTACAAACGTTCCTACGCTCCTGTACTGGATGGTCACATCACCTCCCTGCTCACAGCTATCATCCTGTTCTACTTCGGTCTTGGTCCGGTACTGGGCTTCGCTACCACTCAGATCCTCGGCTTGCTGCTGTCTCTGTTCTGTGGTATCATGATCTCCCGTATCGTTACTGACTGGTGGACTAACAAGAAAAGACACTTCGAGTACTTTACTCCGGTTTCCCGTAAAATATTCAAACACGCTGCTTTCGACTTCGTAGGAAAAAGAAAATACGCTTATATCGTATCATTCATCATGATCGCTTTAGGTGCATCTTCCTTCTTCCACGGTTTCCGTCACGGTGTGGATTTCGATGGTGGCCGTAACTTCACTATCCGCTTCGAAAAGCCAATGAGCGCTGATGAAGTACGTAATGTACTGGAACACGAATTTGGTACAGAGCCTTACGTGAAAACAATCGGTACCAGCAACCAGTTGAGCATCACTACCAACTACAAAATCGAAGAACAAAACGAAGCTGTTGATAGAGAAGTAACAGAGAAACTGTTCAATGGTCTGAAGAAATTCTACGAGCCAGGACTGACTTACGAAGCATTCGCTTCTCCAAGGTTCATCGTAGCTTCCCAGACGGTATCTCCAACTATCTCTGATGACTTACGTGCAGGAGCTATCAAAGCAACCGTACTGTCACTGATCGTAATCTTCCTGTATATCCTGCTGCGCTTCAGCAAATGGCAATACTCTATCGGTACACTCTTCTCCCTGCTGCATGACGTAATGGTAACCCTGGCAGTATTCTCATACTGTCGCGATATCGTTCCGTTCGCACTGGAAGTTGACCAGCACTTCATCGCGGCTATCCTTACCGTTATCGGTTTCTCTATGAACGATACCGTGATCGTGTTCGACCGTATCCGCGAATACTTCCGTACAGGTTCAATGAAAGGTGCTCACAGAGATGAGGTAATCAACAGAGCTATCAACGATACGCTGAGCCGTACCGTGATGACTTCCCTCACTGTGTTCCTGACCATCCTGATCCTGTTCATCTTCGGTGGTGAAGTAACACGCGGTTTCGCCTTCGCAATGCTGATAGGTGTACTGACCGGTACTTACTCTTCTATCTTCGTGGCAGCGCCAATCCTGGTTGACTTCGATAAGAACAACCAGCTGGCAAACGAAACAGAAGCACTTCCGGTAAAAGAAGCTACTGCTTCAGCTAGCAAATAAGCGTTTAACTAAAATGTTTGATATTGAAGAGCCCTTCGGATAACGAAGGGCTTTTTCATTTTATCCTCTGCCTACTATAAAACCCGCTCCACATTTAACATTCCCCATCCCGCCAAACATCCGCTGCCGCACAGGAACTTGGCGCCTTCATATCTATGGTGTATATCGCCTGACCAGTATCAGCTAATGATATCTCCCATATCTGCCTCTATTTGCTCAGGCGGTTCTACATTTCTATATAGACCTGTTTCTGCCTGGTGCAACACAGATCTGCTGCCTGCTTTCTATCTCCTGCCGATATGCCGGCAAATAAGCCAAACTATAAATGGAGTCAGCTGTATATGTACTGCGCATCTCCGGAATCGGCAGACAAAGCAGATATGCTATCCCTGGCTGCGCTGCTTCCCTTCCCGGAATGCCTTCCTCCATCACTCCATCTTGCCGGGCCGTCCATAAGAAACGACACAAAAAAAGGGCGCTTCCACCGAAGCACCCTTTACAATATCCCTGGTTTAAGCTTTCCTTTCCGTTTCTGCGTCGCCTGCTGCAATCACAACATCTGCACTGATCTCCTGACCCTTTGAGCGGACCTTCCTTTTCGCTGCACCGACTGCAAATATCGTCAGTCTCCTAAACGCCCATTCCCGATGATGTAATCTCCTACCTTCAGAAACATGTATTGTTGGTGATATCTTCCCAAGGCATCTATCTCACTAGCGTTTTTACCAGTTTGTCGTCCATGTCTCCCTTATCATCCACTATCCCAAAACTGCCCTTATAATCCCATACAGACCAGGCAATATTATTGTCTTCCAGCACTTTCCTTACATCTCTGTACCAGCGCAGCCTATCCTTTCTTGGTACAGTGTTCAGACAGCCCCACTCTCCGCAGTAGAGTGGTAACTTCATCTTTTGCGCTACCTTAACTGCTGTCATTACCTGTTGACGGATAACGTCTTCATTGTATTCATCTGTACTGCCAGCCAACAGATTCCGTATAGTAGCGGGTTCCTTGGCCAATTCCTTCTTGGTAATGGTAGGCCCAGGGTATTGTACTGCTCCGCCGAAATCTTTATGCGGCGTCCAGCCAGCTTTGTAATGGGTAAAAAAGAAAGGACTATAATAGTGAAAGCTCAGGATCAGTCGCTTGTCATCCGTTGGTACTTTCAGTAACGGAAAACTAGCAACAGATTGATAACGGTTGCTGCCCACAACAATCACCCGCCTCGGCTCCAGTTCCCTGATCAGGGCAACACCTTTTCCAAGCAGCTCATTCCATTGCGCTGCGCTGTCTGCAACCGGTTCATTCAATAGCTCGTAAGCTACCAGGTTAGTAGGATATTTCTTTAGTTCTGCACTCAGCTCACGCCAGCATTGCAGGAAACGTTCCTGGGACGCTGACTCTCCCCATAGCCTGTTGTTCTTTCCATCAAAATGATGGCTCCGGAGAATGTGCATATCTACTATCGCCCGCATATGGTACTGTTTACACCATACAATTGCCCGGTGCAACAGATTGAAAGCTTCTTTATACTTCTCGTCTTTGTAATCCCACAACTCAGCTTCCTCTACCGGGATGCGGATATGATCAAACCCCTTTTCTGCCAACAGGGCTATGTCTTTTTCAGTAATGTAATCTGCCTGAGCAATACCTTTCCGGCCGCCGGATTGTGAAAGCCAATGGCTGATATTAACTCCTTTGTGGATGTCAAATCCTTCCGGCATCCGCTGGGTCTGGGCGAAAACTGTGGCTGAGGGAAATGCCATCAGACTTACCAATAATGCAATAACAGGTAGTTTGTAGATCTTTAACATGACGCAAATATTCAAAATTTACTCTATAAGGGCAAACCTAACGGCCGGAACAGTTCCGGATATAGTACAACAAATGCCCCGATCCCCGAAATGATATGTATATGATAGGCCTGATGTCGCTGCTTTCACCAGGCTATCTGTTCACTGTTAACTGAATAAAAACGCGACATCATCTGCTGTCAGCTTCTTTACAAAGCCCGTATCCTCGCTGATAAGATCATCTGCAATCATCTTCTTCCTTTCCTGTAAAGCAAGGATTTTCTCCTCCACCGTGTCTTTACAGATCATCTTATACGCAAAAACCTTGTTCTGTTGCCCGATACGATGCGTACGGTCAATGGCCTGCTGCTCTGCTGCCGGGTTCCACCATGGATCTACCAGGTAGACATAGTCCGCTGCTGTCAGCGTCAGTCCTACACCGCCCGCTTTAAGACTGATCAGAAATACCCTCACTTTTTCGTCTTCCTGAAACTGTTTCACCAGCTCCTGGCGGGTTTCGGCCTTAGTGCCTCCATCCAGGTAAAGGAAGGGTAGGCCTTCTGTTTCCATAGATCTGGCAATCAGCTGCAACATACCTGTGAACTGAGAAAACACCAGCACCTTATGTGTACCGGTATTCTCACTGATCTCGCGCATCAGCTCATCCAGCTTCACAGAACTGTTTACATGTGCTTCCTGCTCCACCAGCTGCGGCGCATTACAGATCTGCCTTAATCTGGTCAGACCTTCCAGTACGTAGATGGTACTGGCGGCAATGCCTTGCTCATTGATACGCTGTAATACCTTCTCTTTGTAAAGATCGCGGGTCCGGTCGTATGCTTTCCGCTGTTCTTCTCCCATCTCGCACCACATGATAATCTCGGTTTTATCTGGCAAATCCTGTGCAATTTGTTCTTTTGTGCGCCGGAGTAGAAAAGGATATATCAATCTCCTTAAACGACTCGCCTTTTCAGCATCTGCATATTTATCTATCGGCATGGCAAATTCCGACTTGAAAAATGCCTGACTACCCAACAATCCCGGATTGGCAAAGTTCATCTGCGCATACAGATCCATCGTATTATTCTGAATGGGCGTACCACTCAATATCAGTCTGTTCCTGCATTGCAACACCTGCAGCGCTTTGGTAGTCTGTGAAGATGGATTCTTGATAACCTGGCTTTCATCCAGTACCACATAGCCGAACACATGATGATTAAAAATCGCTGTATCACTACGTACAGTTCCATAACTGGTGATAACCAGCTGATATTGTTTCCATGCAGCTGCGTCATATTGTCTGTTACTGCCATGGTACACTATGTACCGCAGACCGGGGGCAAATTTCTGCAATTCAGCTTCCCAGTTGTAAATGAGGGAGGTAGGACATACCACCAGATGTGTTTCTCCCGGATATCGCTCGCAAAGGTGTTGCAGGAATGTGATGGTCTGCAGTGTTTTACCAAGACCCATATCATCTGCCAGGCATCCACCCCAGCGCATGGCATCCAACAGGCACATCCACTCAAAGCCTGCCTGCTGATAATTTCTTAAGGTAGCATTGATGGTGGCAGGCACAGGGAACTGTCCGCCGGCATGTGCCTGCAGATGCCGTAGTTTATCCATCGTCATTTCCTGCACCGGCATTTCCTGCTTCTCCAGCACTTCCTGGGCAACCGTGAAATGCAGGCGCGATAGTCTCAGACGGTCCTTGTTTACCTGCCCCAGTTTCCATAACAGGTCATGTCTTTGCAACCATTCATCTGGTATCACACCGATGGTACCGTCTTTTAATAGCAGGTGTGGCTGCCGGTGCTGCAATGCTTTCTGTATGTCAGTCAGCGGAACAGGAATATCGCCGTATTGCACATGTATCTGAAGGTCGAAAGAATCTTTGTCATCGCTGTGCCAGCGTACTTCCATCACCGGCACATGTGTATTATAGCGGAAATGGCGGAGTTGATCCATGCCATATACGCCAATGTTTTTATCAGTAAGTTTGCGGTAACATTTCACCAGCCACTGGCTTTTCTCTGCATCAGCAAAAGGCAGGTAGAAATAGCCGTTACGTTGTTGTGCAAAGCGGGCATGCAAGCCACGGATGAAAGCAATCATGTCCTTCTCTGCCCCAATGTCCCGCCTGATCTCATATTGTATATCTCCCACCGTTTTCAGCACAACCGGTTCGCTGCTGTCTTCGATAGTAAAGTCGCCATACTGCCATTGAGGCGTCAGTACCAGAAACGCTTTATTCAGTTCGCTCAGCCAGATATTACATGCCGGCGCTGTATCAATCACCTCTTTTTGCAGCAGGATGCTTTTGTTGACGGTATATTGTTCACTGAGGACAGGCAATACATCGCGGAGAAACGCTTCTTCTTCCGCAGCAGGTACTTCCATGATACCGCCAGGAAACTGTTCCAGGGCAAGGGCGGCAGTGGGAGGGAGGATGAAAAGTTCTCCTTCTTTACGCAACAGAAAACCATAGTGTTCAAAATCTGTCAGCGGTTGCACGACGCCATTGATGGTCACAATTGCGATCATCCGTAAAGCGCCTGTTGTGCTACGTTTCAGCTCAAAAGAAAGGATAGGTGGGAAATTGTTGACTGTTGCCGGACGCGTATGCCGCAGCAGCATGCTGTCATCTGTGATCATGGTGTACCATGGTAACACAGGCGTCAGTGGCCGTAGTTGCTGCAATGTATGATACAGGTATTGCTGCATGCCTTCATGGATGTACTGCTGTTGTGTAAGTCCTTTGACAGGGTTATCGCGGAACTTCTCTTTCAGCTGTAATTCCTTGTATAGCATTGCTTCCTGGGTACAAGGTTGTAGCAGGTGCTGCACGCCTGCCGGCAGCGTATTGAATATAGTGAGTGATTTTTTGTCGTTGAGTGGTACACGCTGACAGGTTCGTCCTGTTGCGTCTTCTTTCAGCATGCCTGCACTGATCTTTACCGGATCTGGGTGATTAGACTGCAATTCAAGCAGCAGCACAGGTATGACTTTATTTTTATTGTTACTGTTTTGTGTAATGGTTTTACCCATGCAATCTAAATGGTTATAGTGATCGGGAGGCCGGTACTGTACTATCTGGAAGCTGCCAGTGCCAGCAGTTTTTCGTGCAGTGCGAGTACCTGGGGGATGACCATTTCCTGTTCATCGTTACGGATCACATAGTCGCACAGTTTCATTTTGATATTATCATCAATCTGTTTGTACATTCTGGCCAGTACATCTGCGCGGCCGATGTTATCGCGCTTCATGACACGGTGAATACGCAGGGGCTGAGGAGCGGATACACCAATACATTTATCCAGGAATTGAAAAGAGCCTGATTCAAACAACAGGGCTGCTTCTTTCAGTACGTAAGGAGCCGTCTGGCGGTCGGCCCACTCATCACTATGGCGGATGGTAGCGGGGTGAACGAGTGAGTTCAGCAGCTCGAGTTTATCTTTATCATTAAAGACAATCTTGCCAAGAGCGGCTCTGTCCAATACATTGTGTGCGTCATACATCTGCTCACCGAAGTGTTCCTTCACCTGTTCTATCAGCAGAGCGTCGGTCTGCATGATAGTCTTCGCAGCATCATCTGCATAATACACCGGAACGCCGAGCAGTGCAAATATCTTTGCGACTGTACTTTTACCTGAGCCTATACCGCCTGTGATACCTATTTTCAACATACCGGCAAATTCCAAAAAAAATCCCAAACTCCACGAGGGAATTTGGGACTTACTATCTTAAGACAGCAATTATTTAGCTGCAGTTTCAGTAGCTTTCTGTTGTGCTGTAGTATACTCCATGCTGATAGCGGAACGCTCAACAGTAAAGTATGTACCAGGGCTAACTTCGATCTGCAATGTATTATTATCGTTGATCTTTTTCACTTTGCCGTGGATACCTGCAATAGTTACGATTTTATCGCCTTCACGCAGATTGCTGATAAAGTCTTTCTGCATTTTTGCTTTCTTGGTCTGAGGGCGGATCATGAATAACCACATTACCAGGATCATACCCCCGATAAATATGAATTGGAAGCCAGCGCCACCTTGAGCACCAGCTGCACCACCACCCATCAGTAGAACGTTCAGCATGTTAGTGTACATCGTATTAAGTTGTATTTTGTTGTTTTAAGTTGTTATGTCTTCTGCTTCATTATCGTACACTGGATTTTTGGTCCCTGTACTGTTTCAGGCTTTGTATTAGCCCGGATAATGATTTCCTTTTCTGTATATCCTTCCTTCCCTGCACTGTTGAATACTACTTTCATATAGCTGGTCTTACCCGGTTTGATTGGTTCTTTAGGCCATTCAGGTACAGTGCAACCGCAGCTGGAAGTTGCATCTGTTATCAGTAGGTCACCGTTTCCGGTATTCGTGAATTTGAAAGAATATTCCACTCTTTCGCCTTCAGTGATATTGCCAAAGTTGTGCGCCATCTCATCGAAGGTCATTACAGGCGTACCTTTTGTACTATCTGCCGCGGCTGTAGCAGAAGTCTCCTGTCCTGCCTGTTTGCCGGCGTCTGAACTGTTGCATGCGGCGGTCAGTAGGCTGCCTGCAAGCATATAAAAGAATATCTTTTTCATAATAGTATCGGGTTCGACCCAAAAATAGCTATTTTTTTGTACGGTCTACCTTCTTTATCATATTCGCCTGATCCAGGTCTTTCAGGATATTATCCAGGATACCGTTCACAAACTGACCACTCTGTGGCGTACTATAAGCTTTTGCCAGATCAATGTATTCATTGATAGTCACCTTGGTAGGGATGGTTGGGAAATACAGAAATTCACACACACCCATTTCCATCAGTAACATATCCACTGCGGCAATACGTTCAGGATCCCAGTTCTGTAATTTTGGCTTGATCAGTTCCAGGCAATACTCTTTTTTATCAAGTACTGTCAGCAGCAGTTCGCGTGCGTATTCCAGTTTCTCTTTGCTGATCAGCTGGAGGAAGTTGAACAGGTGCGGCTTGTGCATATAGTTAGCTACCAGGAGGTCCATCATTTCAGCATCGTCGCCCCAGTGCAGGAAGGAATCTTCCATATGTTGGAGGAACAGCTCGTTTTTAGTCAGGATCTCTTTATAGACATATTCCATGATCTCTTTCTCTCCGGCTCTGGTGCGGGAAGGTTCCTGGATATATTGCTGGTAAATGTCAGTGGCTACAAGCGTATTGTACAGTTTACGCATCAGGTCCTGTTCAGGAAGATGCCTGAGTTTCCATTGTTCCAGGTTTACCTGAAAACCTTTGTCATTGATTATCTGGAAAATGAATTCGTTGCCTGCAATTTTGGTGTTCACCTGCAGGTCTGCTGCGGAGGGAAGGTGTTTCGATGCACGGGTCTGCGCGTCGATTTCTGCATACTGGGCTACCTGTGTCAGGCAGTGTAATACGTATGTAAAGATCTGACTCGTCTGGTCCAGCTTCTCGTTCAGTAAACTGGTAGCCGTGCCCGGCTTAATGGCACCCGGTTCCATCGTTTCCAGTGCATAAAGGGTCTGCATGACCTTCACCCGGATATTTCTTCTGCTAATCATCTTATAATCAAGAACTGTATGAGGGCGCAAAGCTATGTAAAAATGGTCAATTAGGCGATGGCAATTAAGAATTAGGCCGGCAGAGCAGGGTAGATAAGGGGTTATTATGCTGATAATCAGTTATTAATAATGTTTTGGACAAATATCTAAAGCTTCCGGTCCCTGTTATACTCGTACCAGTATACAGGTACTGACAGCCTGCCCTGAAGGGAATGTATAAAAGAGGGGAAAGTAATATGGCGGATAGGCAGACGAGGGCTATTAACTGGTAACCGGAGGAAATATATCCGGACGAACAAGGGTAGAACAAGGGAGCTTGTAGCGACCTCCAAGCGACGAACAAGGGACGAAGACCGGACGAAGACGCGACGAAGAAGTAATAGCCGGCAGGGGGTACCCGTCAGCGAGGCAGTGAATCCGGTGTTGGCACATTGATTTTGTCAGGTTTTTTCTGAAAAAATGGCATTTTTGTCAGTGCCGGTAATATGACTACCTTCAATGACTGAAAATTTGACCAGAAAAACGCCTTGGCACAATTATCGAAGTGCCAAGAGCACAATAAATCTTCATCTTACCTTTTTAAAAAGTATAATTATATGGCACAAGATTTAAGTATTAAACCCTTAGCTGACAGGGTGATCGTGAAACCCGCAGCCGCAGAAGAGAAAACCGCTGGTGGTATCATCATCCCTGATACCGCAAAAGAAAAACCACAGAGAGGTACTGTAGTAGCAGCCGGTCCTGGTAAGAAAGATGAGCCGGTGACTGTAAAGGTTGGTGATACCGTACTGTATGGTAAATACTCCGGTACTGAAATCAGCATTGAAGGTGGCGATTACTTAATCATGCGTGAATCTGACATCTTAGCGATCGTTTAAGCAACGCCGTTGATTTTGACAGACTAATCCAAAACACTCAACAGAAAAACATTAAGCTATCATGGCAAAACAGATATTTTTTAGCACAGACGCCCGCAACAAGATGAAGAAAGGCGTTGACACCCTGGCAGATGCAGTGAAAGTAACCCTGGGTCCTAAAGGTCGTAACGTAGTTATCGAGAAAAAATTCGGCGCTCCTTCTTTAACTAAGGATGGTGTAAGCGTTGCCAAAGAAATCGAACTGGAAGATCCAATTGAAAATATGGGTGCACAGATGGTGAAGGAAGTTGCTTCCAAAACCGCTGACATCGCTGGTGACGGTACTACTACCGCTACCGTTCTGGCACAGTCTATCATCGGCGAAGGCCTGAAAAACGTTGCTGCCGGTGCTAACCCGATGGACCTGAAACGTGGTATCGATAAAGCTGTTAAAGCGATCATCGAAAACCTGAGCAAACAGGCTGAGAAAGTTGGTAACGACAACAAAAAGATCGAACAGGTTGCTGCTATCTCTGCTAACAACGACGCTGAGATCGGTAAACTGATCGCTGAAGCGATGAATAAAGTAACCAAAGACGGCGTTATCACCGTTGAAGAAGCGAAAGGTACTGATACTACAGTTGAAGTAGTAGAAGGTATGCAGTTCGATCGCGGTTACCTGTCCCCGTACTTCATCACCAACAGCGAAAAAATGCACGCTGAACTGCAGAACCCTTATATCCTAATCTACGATAAGAAGATCAGCACCCTGAAGGATATCCTGCACATCCTCGAGAAAATTGTTCAGAACGGACAGCAGCTGCTGATCATCTCTGAAGATCTGGAAGGTGAAGCACTGGCAACCCTGGTTGTTAACAAACTGCGTGGTCAGCTGAAAGTGGCTGCTGTTAAAGCGCCAGGTTTCGGTGACAGAAGAAAAGAAATGCTGCAGGATATCGCAACCCTCACAGGTGGCGTTGTTATCAGCGAAGAACAAGGTTACAAACTGGAAAATGCAGACCTGAGCTACCTCGGTCGCGCAGAATCCGTAACTATTGATAAAGACAACACAACTGTTGTTGGTGGCAGAGGCGAGAAAGAAAACATTCAGGCTCGTATCAACCAGATCAAAGCACAGATCGAAGTAACTACTTCTGACTACGATCGCGAAAAACTGCAGGAACGTCTTGCTAAGCTGAGCGGTGGTGTGGCTGTACTGTACGTAGGTGCTGCTACTGAAGTAGAAATGAAAGAGAAGAAAGATCGCGTTGACGATGCACTGCACGCTACCCGCGCTGCTGTAGAAGAAGGTATCGTACCAGGTGGTGGTGTGGCTTATATCCGCGCTATCGAAAGCCTGGAAAACCTGCAGGGTGAAAACGTTGACGAAACAACTGGTATCGCTATCGTTAAACGCGCTATCGAAGAGCCACTGCGTCAGATCACCGCTAACGCCGGTATCGAAGGTTCTATCGTAGTACAGAAAGTAAAAGAAGGTAAAGCTGATTTCGGCTTCAACGCTCGTACTGAAGTATACGAAAACCTGCTGGCTGCTGGTGTTATCGACCCGGCTAAAGTTACACGTATCGCACTGGAAAACGCTTCCTCTATCGCAGGTATGCTGTTGACCACTGAGTGTGTGATCGCTGACAAACCAGAGCCTAAATCCGCTGCACCTGCCCCTCACGGTGGTCACGGTATGGGTATGGACTACTAATTTAGTATCCAAAAATATAGTTGAAAAGGGTGTCCTGGTAACAGGATACCCTTTCCTTTTTTACCCGCCAGGTGTAACTTTACCTGCTTTTTCTTCGTTATAGATATATGAACTTATCTCTACGCGCCACCTTTTATCTCTTATTTTCACTTTTTGTGATCACCAGTTGTTCAAAAAGTGATGATACTGCTGCTGACTACCCGGTTATCGGTAACCGGATTATGCAGGAGCAGGATTCTGCTATCCGTAAGTATATGGCTGATAACAACCTTGAACTGATCCAGGACTTCAGCGGTATCTATTATAAGATTGAAAAGCCAGGTGATCCAGGCGCTTTCATGACGCTTAACTCTATACCAACGATTACCTATACCCGTCGTAACCTGAAAGACTCTATCCTGGATGCTTCCTTCGGTAGTACCGACTTTGACGGCCGCCCCCTGAAAGATCATATCATGGGCTGGCAGGTAGGCCTACGGAAAATTGGGAAAGGTGGGAAGATCTTTCTGATTATACCCTCTCCCCTAGGCTTCGGCAATGTTGCCGTAGGTAATATTATACCTGCCAATTCCGTTCTTGTATGCGACATGGAACTGGTAGACTTTAAATAATCATTTCGTAATTAATAAGTTCAATTATAAATCCGAGCATTTCATGAGAAAATTAAGCATGAGAAACTTGTTCCTGATCGGAGCAGCACTGATGATGGTAGTTTTTGCAGCTTGTAGCAAAGATGATGGAGAGACCTACGATCCGGTACCTCAGTTTAACAGAGACGTCGATTCAATTAAGGCTTATCTGAAAGCTAATACCCTGACCGCCATCCAGGATACCGCTACCGGTATTTTCTATAACATCTCCGTTCCAGGCAATGGGAAAGACACCGTTAAATACAGAAGTACGAAAGTAAAGACCCTGTATATCGGTAAATTATTGTCTGACGTTGTATTCGACTCAACTACAGTTACTCCGCGTGAATTTGCCGCTGGTGACGTTATCCTGGGATGGCAGTTCGCTCTTACCAAAATAACCAAAGGTGGTAAGATCAGGGTTTACTTGCCATCCTACTACGGTTACGGCCGTCAGGCGCAAACACGTATTCCGGCCAATTCTCCGCTGATATTCGATATCGAGCTGGTAGATCTGACCAACCCACAATAAACGCTTCGTAACCGGTAAGGAAGGACCTGCCAGCAGCGCTTGCAAGAGATTGATCCTCTTTGCTGCGCACTGCCGGATGTACTGGGTTATAAATCAATATTGTACTTACACTGAGAAAGGGCCTGCGCTGGTAACAGACAGGCCTTTTCTGATGTAGCTGCCTCCTGTCACTACTTTATACTATCGGTGTCAGAGGTATTGCTTAACAATAGAGTTGGCGTATGATACACCTGTGGTAGCTGTGGTAAATCCTCATTTATTAGTTACCCCATGATTACCATTGTTGTATAATACACCCGTGGTTGCTGCAAAAAAGCGTTCTCCGGCCAGCGCATTTAACCGTAGTTTATACCCTGATATTATCACGGACAGTCCTGGTAGTTTTATCGCTGAAGCACCTAATCGCTAATTCATTATTCCTACCTACTATTCCCTTACATTTGTCCAAATTCTAAGTCGTGGCACACGAATGCATCTCTGTATTTGATATTTTCAAGATAGGCGTTGGTCCTTCAAGTTCACACACGTTAGGCCCATGGCGGGCTGCCTTGCAGTTCCTGCGCGAAGTGCAGGCTTCAGGCAGAAAGCTCGAAACTATTGAGCACGTCAGTGTCTTACTCTATGGATCACTGGCAAAAACCGGCCACGGCCACGGTACTGATATTGCGGTACAGTTAGGTCTCTGCGGAGATGACCCTGTAACCTTCGATGTCAACCAGATCAATAGTAAGATGGATGATATCCGCAGGAATAAAGTAATGATGATTGGCGGTAGTCACCAGGTACCTTTCGATCCGTTGCAGGATATCTCCTTTCTGTTTGATGAATCACTCCCATACCATCCCAATGCACTGACCTTCCTGGTCACCTTCAACGACGGCGAGCAACAGGCTGCCACCTATTATTCTATCGGTGGCGGATTTGTTGTGAAAGAAGGTGAAGCACAGGGCGGCGGCGCAGCACAGGTTGATCTGCCATTCCCTATTGACACTGCACGTCAGTTGTTACAATGGTGTATCAAAACCGGTTACTCCATCTCCGAACTGGTTATGGAAAATGAACATGCCTGGAGACCTGAAGCGGAAACGAAAGCAGGTATTATGAATATCTGGCGCGTGATGAAAGAGTGTATCTACAGAGGTTCACATACAGCAGGAGAACTTCCCGGTGGATTGAAAGTGGCCAGACGCGCTGCTGCACTGAATAAGAAATTATTGAAAGGCCGTACTTACTCCGACTACGAATCCTGGATAGTTGCTATCAGAGAAGGAGGGAACCACTTCGCATATACGCTTGACTGGGTTAGCTGTTTCGCCCTGGCCGTGAATGAAGAGAATGCCTCTTTCGGCCGTGTTGTGACTGCGCCGACCAATGGTGCTGCCGGCGTAATACCTGCTGTACTACAATACTTCATCACCTTCTGTGATGGCTACAATAATGACAAGATCATGCAGTTTATGCTGACCGCCTCTGAGATAGGTAGTATCTTCAAAAAACGGTCAACTATCTCTGCTGCAATGGGAGGCTGTCAGGCTGAAATCGGAGTATCCTCCGCCATGGCGGCAGCTGCACTAACTGAGTGCCTCGGAGGTTCCCAGCGTCAGGTGCTTATGGCTGCCGAAATAGCTATGGAGCACCACCTCGGATTAACCTGCGATCCTATCGGCGGGCTGGTTCAGGTACCCTGCATCGAAAGAAATACCATGGGCGCTATCAAGGCTATCACCGCCTCTCAGCTAGCACTGCAAAGCAACCCTGAACTGGCAAAAGTATCGCTGGACGCAGTAGTTAAAACCATGTGGGATACAGCATTGGATATGAATAGCAAGTATAAGGAAACATCTGACGGCGGATTGGCAGTTAACATTCCTATCAGTCTTCCAGAATGTTAGCTATAGCAATCAGGGCACAGGTAACCAAGACAGCCTGCTTGCTCCTCTAAAAGTTATCATTTCTGATGGCGTTGTTGCTTTATTCATTTAGCTCATTCCTGATTAGTAGCCAGGTACCCTGACGGAGTATCAGCAGTTCCGAAATCAGTTTACCAGCATTTATTGTCGCTGATGAGGTATTGAATGCATGCAGCAACGCCGTTTTCAACTCCGGATTTGCAAAGACCTGTTTACCAGTCACTATTTACCCATATTTCTTCGTCTTTCTGGACAACATGCAGTGCTGACTGCAAAGCTGATGTTCCGTAACCTGCTACCGGTTAATATATCTCATCTATTCCCCCAAAGCCTCAGCCAGACTATTCCCCTGATTCTTAATTCTTATTCCTGATTCCTGATTTTCCTCCGTATCTTGCTCTACACCCTGCAATTGATATGAAATTCATCTCATCCCTTTTACTATTCTTCCTCCCCATTGCCGCAATGGCACAATCCTTTGGTGGCAATCCACCGTCTGTTAAATGGCGGCAGATCAATACAGATACAGCCCGTGTTATCTTTCCTGTCGGCCTGGAGCAACAGGGCCAACGGGTAGCTAACCTGCTTCATTATATTGACAGGTATACCCGGTCTTCTATAGGAGATCGTACGAAAAAGGTCAGTATCGTATTGCAGAACCAGACGCTGGAGTCAAATGGATATGTTGCCATGGGCCCGTTCCGGTCTGAGTTTTATCTGACACCTCCGCCTGCTTCCGCAGATCTTGGCTCCCTGCAATGGGAAGACCAGCTGACAGTGCATGAATACCGCCACATACTGCAGTACCGTAATTTCAATCAGGGCCTCACCGGAGTAGCTTATTACGTTCTCGGAGAGTTGGGACTTGCAGGATTTGCCAGTACAGCAGTACCTAACTGGTTCTGGGAAGGAGACGCAGTCACTATGGAGACAGCGCTTAGCGAACAGGGTAGGGGTAGACTACCTGCGTTCTTTGATGGCTTCAGGGCACTATCCCTTGAGAACAGGAATTACAGCTATATGAAGATCAGGAATGGATCTTATGTGGATTTTACCCCTAATCATTACCCGTTAGGATACCTGATGAATGTATACGGCCGCGAGCATTATGGCCGGACTTTCTGGAAGGATGTAACTACAGATGCGGTGCGTTACCGTGGATTGTTCTATCCGCTCTCACGCAGTCTGAAGAAGCGCACAGGCAACAATGTCACCGGCTTCTATCATGCAATGCTGAAAGAATACCAGCCTCGCTGGAATGACTATGCCGTTACAAACAGTACTCCTGGGAAAGCCATGATGGCCTCACCCCGTACGGTAACCAACTACAAATACATATATCCGGTGAAGCCTGGAGAGTGGGTGGTATACAAAAACTCATATGATCGCCTGGCAGGCTTCTACCTGCTTGACAGCACAGGAAAGCAGCAACTACTGACCCGTCCCGGGATAAACTTTGATGATTATTTCAGTTACAATAATGGAAAGCTTGTGTGGACTGAAGCCCGCTTTCATCCCCGTTGGTCCTGGAAAGACTACTCAGTAGTCAAGATACATGATCTATCCACAGGGCGGACAAGCACCGTGACTCATACTACGCGTTATTTCTCTCCGGATATCTCTGCGGATGGAAAAAAGCTTGTTGTAGTATCAACATTGCCTTCCCAGCGGTATAGTCTGCAGTTGCTGGATGCGCAGACCGGTGCTGTAACAGATTCCCTGCCGAACCCGGATAACTGGTATTACACTTATCCTAAATTCTCTTCGGATGGGCAATGGGTGATCAGTAACGTGCGTAATAACAAAGGGGAGATGGCAATGGTGCGCCAGTCGCTGACAACCGGTGATCGGGAGCAGCTTACTCCGTTTACCTTCACCGTATTGGGTATTCCTATTGTAAGCCAGGATACAGTTTATTATACAGCCGCTTATAAAGATGTGGATAACATCTATGCGCTGACAATGTCTGACAGGAAGATATGGCAGGTCACGGCGCATTCCAATGGCGTATTGCATGCCGCGGTCGATAATAGTTCCCAGCAGGTCATCTACAGTGCCTTCGGTGCACAGGGGTATGCCTTATACGCTACACCGCTGACACCAAAAGAGTGGCAATCAGTAGACACCGCCCGGAACTACCATAGTGCCTGGCTGCAACCCGAGTTTCAAGAGGGTGGTGATATACTCAGCAAAGCGCCGGATGAGGTGTATAAGGTAGAGAAGTATGCTAAAAGTGCCCGCTTGTTTAACTTTCATAGCTGGCTGCCGGCATTTGACGATCCGAATTTCAGTGTTACCCTATATGGAGATAACGTCCTGAATACAGCCTCAACCTCTCTTGGATATACCTATAACCGTAATGAGGGAAGTTCCGGTTTTACAGGAGATTTCATCTATGGAGCCTGGTTTCCGTATTTGCAGGCAGGAGGGAAGTATACCTTTAACCGTTCTGATTATTTTTCCGGGAAAGGGCGGTTGTATTGGAAGGAGATGGATATACATGCAGGCTTCACGATCCCGCTGAATCTTTCTGCTGGGTTATACAGCCGCAGTTTGTCGTTATCTTCGATGTATCACTACCTGGAGAGGTATCCGCAGGGAGCATTCCGGTTTGTAAATCCGAGTATGCAATACATCGGTAATACGCTGGTATTCAATAATCAGCGTATCCGGGCCAGGCAGCATATATACTCTCACTTCGGACAATATATTGCGTTGCAGTATAACCGGTCGCTGACGAATCTTTTTGCTGAGCAGTTATATGCCAGGATGGATCTGTACCTTCCGGGAATCATGCCGTCACATAGCCTGGTATTGCAGGGGGCCTGGCAACAGCGGGACACCTCGCGTAATTACTCCTTCACGGATAATTTCGCTTATGCCCGGGGGTACAATGAGCCATTCTATGAGCATATCTATAAGGCCGGTGCCAACTACCACTTCCCTATAGCATATCCTGACTGGGGATTTGCGCAGATATTGTACTTTATGCGTATCAGGGGGAATGTCTTTTTTGACTATAGCAGAGCCTATAACTTCATCACAAAGGTGAGTACCACTTACAGATCAGCAGGGGGAGAGTTGTTTTTTGATACAAAAGTGGGCAACGAGATTCCCTTCACCTTTGGCGTACGTTATAGCAGGCTGCTGGACAGAGACCCTATTGATAACGCGAAACAAAGATTTGCTTTCACACTGCCTTTACAGCAATTGTTCAATTATTAGCGAACGTTGAAGCGCATCTTTGGCGCTCTGTATAGCTTATCGCCAGTATAATTTATCAGGATATTATCGAAGTAGAACACTTCGTTTCTTTCAATCATCTCCTTGATCCGTTCTACCCAGAAAGGAGGCAGTCTGTCGCCTTTAAAGTCATCGCCTACAAACTCTGTATAAAAGGCAGGTTTGCCGGTTGTATCATTCAGGTAAGCTTCTCTTTTCTCATAGGTGAACTGGAAGGAAACGACGGGGTATTTGATGTTCTTCTCGTCTCTTACTACAAGCGGAGAGTCCAGTAATTTGATGATCTCCGGACGAGGTAAGGTATCGGCGAGGAATATGCCCCAGGTGGTACGGAAACGGGTAGTAGTGGTTTTAGTACCATTACCGGCAGTTGTTGCAGGTTTTTTAACGGCAGGTTTCTTAGGTTTGGCGGTTTGCGCCAGTACAGGTATACTGGCCATTAGTAACAGGATTCCCGAAATCAGATAACATTTACGCATAGTATAAACAGGGATATAAAGCAATCGCCCGGAATAGTTAACGTCCGGGCGATATTGAAAATTATAGAGATTTTAAACTTTCCGTAATGGCTGCGATCTTCGCTTCGGCATCGGCTTTCTTCTTTCGCTCTGCCTCTACAGCCTCAGGTTTCGCATTCTGGACAAACTTTTCGTTGCTCAGCTTCTTATCTACAGATAAGAGGAAGCCCTGCAGGTAAGCCAGATCTTTCTCAAGTGCCTGTTTCTGGGCAGCGGTGTCAAGTTCAGTTTCTGTTTCCAGATAGAACTTGTCTTTCTGTACGACCATAGTAATACAACCACCTACCGGCTCTTTTGTATAGTTGATAGCCTTTGCATTGACCTGTTTGGACAGCATCACCTGGATCTGTTTGAAAGTGTCTTCCTGCAGCGTATCGATATGCAGTACTATTTCTTCTTTCGGCTTGATCTGGTGTTTATTACGTGTATCACGGATGCTGGTAATCACTTCTTTCAGCAGGTCACCTTGTGCCAGGATGGTTGCGTTTGTAGCGCCTGGAGCTGTATACTGCCTGATAATCAGGTCATCGCCTTCAGCACGTTTCTTCAGCAGTTGGTATACTTCTTCAGAAGAGAAAGGCATGAACGGATGCAGCAGCTGCATCAGCTCTTCAAAGAAATAGACAGTCTTCTGATAGATGCCTGCGTCACAAGGTTGCTCAAAGCCAGGTTTCACCCATTCAAGGTACCAGCTACAGAAGTCATCCCAGATGAGGCTATAAAGTGCTTTCAGTGCTTCGCTCAGTTTAAAGTCTTTAAACAGGTCAGCTACCTGGGCTTTTACTTCATTCAGTCTGCTTTCAAACCATTGTACAGCGAAGTTATCGTCAGCAGATTGACTACCCGGAGCTGTATTGGCTTCCCACATTTTCACCAGTTTGAGGGCATTCCAGAACTTGTTGGAGAACTTGCTTCCTTGTTCCAGGGTGGCTTCATCAAACAGCAGGTCGTTACCGGCAGGAGAGGAGATCATAATACCGAAGCGGACAGCGTCAGCACCATACTTCTCGATAAGTTCCAGCAGGTCGGGTGAGTTACCCAGCTGTTTACTCATCTTGCGTCCTTCCTTATCACGCACCATACCAGTGAAGTATACGTCGTTGAAAGGCTTAACTTCCTTATATTCTAATCCGGCCATGATCATACGGGCAACCCAGAAGAAGATGATGTCTTGTCCGGTTACCAGTACATTGGTTGGATAGTAGTAATTGATCTCTTCGTTGTCAGGCTGGGAGATACCGTTAAATACTTCCATTGGCCATAGCCAGGAGGAGAACCAGGTATCTAAGCAGTCTTCATCTCGACGGAGGTCGGCCGCAGTATATGTAGATCCTTTGGCTTTGAACTGTGCGATGGCTGCATCCACATTCGGAGCTACTTCAAATGTGCCGTCTGGAGCATAAAATGCCGGGATCTGTTGTCCCCACCAAAGTTGGCGGGAAATACACCAGTCTTTTACATTTTCCATCCAGTATTTGTAGGTAGCAAGGAAGCGGTCGCCGGGGTGAATTTTCACATCACCATCAACAACAGCGTCGAGAGCGGGCTTTGCCAGTTCTGCCATTTTCACGAACCACTGGGTAGATATGCGTGGTTCAACTACGGTGTCAGGGTTACGCTCGCTGTAGCCAAGACGAGTAGTATATGCTTCTTCTTTCACCAGCAGGCCTTGTTCGTCCAGGGCAGCTACTACTTTCTTACGCGCTTTAAAGCGATCTTCTCCAATGAATACGCCGGCAGCAGCACTAAGGGTACCGTCATCATTCAGTGTATCTACTACTTCCAGGTTGTGTTTCAGACCCAGGTTGTAGTCATTGATATCATGCGCGGGTGTTACTTTCAGTGCGCCGGTACCAAATTCTTTATCGACATAAGTATCGAAGATGATAGGCACTCTGCGGTTTACCAGGGGTACAATAGCAAAATGACC
Source organism: Chitinophaga rhizophila (assembly GCF_019492185.1). Lineage (GTDB taxonomy): Bacteria > Bacteroidota > Bacteroidia > Chitinophagales > Chitinophagaceae > Chitinophaga > Chitinophaga rhizophila. Next base: position 530,367 of record NZ_JAICCF010000002.1, on the reverse strand, counting down.
TGTCAGGTGTTTATAACGTTCGTCATCAGGATTAACGCAGATAGCGGTGTCACCCATGATGGTTTCCGGACGCTGGGTAGCGATAGTGATGGATTCACCGGTAAGATTGTTCTCAGAATCGGTGATGGCGTATTGTACATGGTACAGCTTACCTGTAAGGTCTTTGTACTGTACTTCTTCATCGCTCAATGCAGTTTTAGCCTTCGGGTCCCAGTTGATCATACGGGCTCCACGATAGATTAAACCTTTATTATACAGGTCTACGAATACCTTAATAACAGCTTCATAGTAGTGATCATCCATGGTGAATGTCACTCTGTCCCAGTCGCAGGAGCATCCCAGTTTTTTAATCTGGCTATAAATGATGCCTCCGTATTTCTCTTTCCATTCAAAAGCATGTTTGAGGAACTCTTCACGCGTCAGCTGTGATTTCTCAATACCTTTTTCGGTTTTGAGCATGTTCACCACTTTTGCCTCGGTAGCGATGGAAGCATGGTCAGAGCCAGGGACCCAGCAGGTATTGTATCCGCTCATACGGGCCCGGCGCACGAGGATATCCTGGACTGTCTCGTTCAGGGTATGTCCCATGTGCAATACACCGGTGACGTTAGGAGGAGGGATCACAATGGTAAAGGGAGGACGGTTGTCCGGCTTACTACGGAAATAACCTTTGTCCATCCAGTGCTGGTACCACTTGCCTTCAACAGCAGCAGGGGTATAATTTTTAGAAAGTTCCATGCTAGCGATATATCATTTATATAAGTGTGCAAAAATAAGAGAATAAGTAATGCTATTGCATGACTATTCCATTTGTGAAATGATAGCACACGTTTTTTCCACCATTTCCGGTGTTACATCCAGGTGCAGTACCATACGTACCTGTGTATCAGATATTGCGGTGACCAGGATACCTTCCTGTTTCAGGTAGTCAGAGAACAGCTTAGGTGTCCAGCTGCCCTGCAGGTCAAAGATGAGGATGTTGGTTTCAACCGGCAACATGTGACCAACAAAGGTCTTTTGCAGCAGATATTTAGCAATCTGCTTGGCATGGAGATGGTCATCTGCCAATCTGGCAATGTTATGTTCCATGGCATAAAGTCCGGTAGCTGCCATATAGCCAGCCTGACGGAGACCTCCGCCTAGTTTTTTCCTTACCCGGCGTGCGGACTTTATAAAAGCTGCGCTCCCCAGTAGGAGTGAGCCCATTGGGCAGCCCATTCCTTTGTTGAGGCAGACAGAAATACTATCGAACAGTTCCCCGAATGTTTTCGGATTTTCCCCGGTGGCTACGAGCGCGTTGAATAGTCTTGCGCCGTCCAGGTGAAGTTTCAGGTTATTATCACGGCATACATTCTTAATGCGGGCTACCTCTTCAAGGTCGTAGCAGCAGCCGCCTCCACGGTTAGAGGTGTTTTCGAGGCATACCAGGCTAGTTGTGGCTTTATGTACGTCGTCAGGGTTGATAGCAGCGGCAACCTGGGCAGCAGTAATCATCCCTCTGTCACCTTCCAGTGCGCGCACCTGAGCGCCGGCATTGAATGCGATGCCGCCACCTTCATATATATAGACATGGGCTAAGTCACTACATATCACCTCGTCGCCAGGTTGGGTATGTACCTTTATGGCAATCTGGTTACTCATGGTACCTGACGGGCAGTAAAGCGCCGCTTCTTTGCCGAAGAATGCCGCCATGGCGGCTTCGAGTTGATTCACGCTTGGGTCTTCGCCATATACATCATCACCGGTTAATGCAGCCGACATAGCTTCCAGCATTCCGGGAGTGGGCCGGGTGAAAGTATCACTCCTGAAATCAATAATCATCATTGAAGAATTTGCAATGTATTGAACAATAAATTAGTGAAGTTAATAATCTGAAGTTGATTATTTTTCAATTGTTAAAATTTAATTAAAGCGGCGAAAATACCTAATAAAGGGCTATTAAATATCGTTTATATAGAGTACTTTGTTATAGTAAATAGATGGCTTGAAAAGGATTTGGCGGTATGGGGTATTAGCACGATCTTTGCAGGCTAATTTGTTAAAACGATAATGTTAGAGGAGTGGAATAGGTTGTAAGATAATTATTTAAAATATCTCAACAAAAAAATTCTTTTAATGTTATTCAATTTATAAACTAATAAACTTTCAATATGAGGCAACTTAAAATTGCCACCCAGATCACAAACCGTGATTCGCAGGCGGTAGAAAAATACCTGCAGGAGATTTCAAAGATCCCTTTGTTAACACCTGAGGAAGAGACCGTACTGGCGCAACGCATTAAAATGGGTGACCAGAAGGCTCTTGAACGTTTAACTACAGGAAACCTTCGTTTCGTAGTATCAGTTGCAAAGCAATATCAGCACCAGGGCTTAAGCCTTAGCGACCTCATTAATGAGGGCAATCTCGGGCTGATCAAAGCTGCGCAGAGATTTGACGAAACGAAAGGGTTCAAATTCATCTCTTACGCTGTTTGGTGGATTCGCCAGTCAATACTGCAGGCTTTAGCAGAGCAGGGCCGTCTGGTTCGTCTGCCGCAGAATAAAATCGGCACTTATAATAAAGCTAATAAAGCCTACATGGCATTCGAACAGGAGAATGAAAGAGAACCTTCTACAGAAGAGTTAGCAGAGATCCTGGAGATGTCAGAATCAGAAATCAACAATATTTTCCAGAGCAATACCCGCCATATGTCTCTCGATGCTCCTGTTCATGAAGCAGAAGACGTAGCAATGGGCGACCTCCTGGAAGGTGGCGATATCACTGATGATGATGTAATGCGTGATTCACTGCGTGAAGAAATCCGTCGTGTGCTGAAATCACTCAGCCCTCGTGAAGCGGAAATCGTAAACGCATACTTTGGTCTGGATGGAGAGAATGGAGCAACGATCGAGCAAATCGGTCAGAAATATGACCTGACAAAGGAAAGGATTCGTCAAATCAAGGAACGCGCCATTAAAAGGCTGCAGAAAGCCCGCTACAGCGGAGCACTGAAATCTTATCTGGGTTAATCCCTCGCTAAGACTTCAGACAAGAAGAGGATAAGCATTTAGTTGCTATTCAAATCATAGATCTATAACTTTATATAGATGCACCGGCTGTAATTTTATAGCCGGTGTTTTTTATTTTATGGGGAACCGTATTTTTGCAGACCACATCATTTAGGAGAATGCCTTCTATTATAGTGTGTTTCTGTCCGAAGATATGGACAAGCATAAACCATCATTATAATTTTACATAGTAAGCATGGAAACTAACCAACAGGAACATGTACATCTATTGATCGTAGGTTCCGGACCAGCAGGCTACACTGCTGCGATATATGCCGCGAGAGCAAATCTTAAACCTGTACTTTACCAGGGTATTCAGCCCGGAGGCCAGCTCACCATCACAACAGAAGTGGAGAACTATCCGGGTTACCCCGAAGGTATCCAGGGCCCTGAGATGATGGTAGACTTCGAGAAACAGGCTGCACGCATGGGTGCAGATATCCGCTTCGGTATGGCTACATCTGTTGACTTTAGCAGCAAACCATACAAAGTAACAATAGACGAATCCAAAGTAATGACCGCTGATGCGATCATCATAGCAACCGGCGCTTCTGCCAAATGGCTTGGTATGCCGTCAGAACAACGTCTGAACGGTAGCGGTGTGTCTGCCTGTGCTGTATGTGACGGATTCTTCTTCCGTGGTAAGGAAGTCGCTATCGTCGGTGCCGGTGATACCGCTGCTGAAGAAGCTCTCTACCTCTCTAAAATGTGCAGCAACGTTCATATGATCGTTCGCCGTCATGAAATGCGGGCATCCAAAGTAATGCAGGATCGCGTACTTAAAACATCCAATATCATCGTCTACTGGAATACTGAAACTCAGGAAGTTCTGGGTGAAAACAAGGTAGAAGCTGTGAGACTGCTCAACACTGCCAAGAATGAAGAAACAACCGTTCCGGTAAGTGCCTTCTTCGTAGCAATTGGACACCAGCCTAACTCAGGTATCTTCAAAGACTACCTGCAACTGGATGAACAAGGTTATATTAAAACCGTTCCTGGCTCCTCCCGTACTAACCTGGAAGGCGTGTTCGCCTGCGGAGACGTGCAGGATAAAATCTATCGCCAGGCTGTGACTGCCGCTGGTAGTGGTTGTATGGCTGCGCTGGATGCAGAAAGATACTTAGCAGCACAGGACTTCTAAAGATAAAATCCGGAATTAAGAATCAGCCATCAGGAATTAATACTCAATCTTCTGGTACCTGATTCTTAATTTCTGGTTATTATGCTAAGCATTGTAGGTTACTACTTTTGCAGATACGCCGGGGCATTACCATTACTTGTACAGATTGTCATCAAATTCTTTATTGCCAGAATATATAGTTGCCAGCTATTCATATGTCTGCCTGGCCATAATTTTCAAAGCCTAATTCTAACTTTTCTCATGTTAACTGTTGGTCTGGAACAAGCTACTTTCCGCGCCTTTCATGGTCTTTACCCGGAAGAACGTATTCTCGGCAATGATTTCATTGTAGATATCTTTGTTACCATTCCCGGTACCCGGCATATTGATAGTATATCAGAAACTGTCAATTACCAGGGACTATACAATATTGTCAGAAAGATCATGGCTATTCCACAGCCACTGCTTGAACAGGTGGTGTATGACATCAGCGATGCTGTGAAAGAGAAGTATCCCGAAATTCAGCGTTCCATTGTTTCTCTCAAGAAACTAAATCCTCCTATGGGCGCGTCCATCCGCAACTCTATTGTTACGCTCGAAAAGAATTATTAATTAGTAGCCCTCCAACTTACTTTATAACGCTGTCAGTTTAATACATGTACGGTATGGTTATTCTATTGAGAAGCGTTAAATTTATTTAATTAACATGTGAAAACTTCCGTCCTATGTTTAAGAAGGTATTTGTATCCGCTGCGCTAGTCCTCTTTACTACAATCTCTTACGCTCAGACTGCAGATGAAATGGTAGATCAGGCGAGACAGCTTGAAAAAAAGATGAAAGAACCAGCAGCGCTTACCCTCTATAAAGATGCGCTGAAAGTACAGCCCGAAAATATTGCTGCACTTACAGGTGCCAGTGAACTTACTGCACGTGAAGGTAGCCGATCAACCGATAAAGATGAGAAATCCCGCAACTACTCCGAAGCCAAAAGTTATGCAGATCAGGCCATAAAACTCGCTCCTGAGAATCCCGAAGCTAACTATGCTATGGCTGTGGCACTGGGACGGTCAGCAACGACAATGGGTGCAAAAGATAAAGTAGCTGCCTATAAGGAAGTAAAAAGGTATGCCGAACTAGCTATTAAGTTCAACCCGAATTATGCAAAGGCCTATTATATATTTGGCAGGCTCAATTATGATATGGCCAATATGAACGCGCTCGAAAAGGCTGCTGCCAAAGTCCTGTTTGGCGGTCTTCCTGAAGGCTCACTTGATAATGCCATCTCCAACTTTGAAAGATGCCGGAAACTTGACCCATCATACCTCGTTAATTACCAGGATCTTGCTAAAGCTTATAAAGACAAGGAAGAACTGGAAAAGTCTATAGAAGTACTCCGGAAAGCAGTAACCTTACGCCCTATCTATCAGGATGACCCGGGTATTAAGGCTAATTGTAAGAAGATGTTGGAGAGTATGGAGTGATTGTCAGATAGATTTTGACCTCCACCTGCCGCTCCGCAGATATAACACACACAATAGCAATATAATAGTCCAGTAGAAGAAGTCTGCCAGCCATGCTATATGCAGCGGACTGCGCCAACGTTCTACCACAATACTGCAATATACCAGATAGCCGATTACTGCGGCAAACTCAATGGCGACGTTGATCCGTGTATTGCCGGTACCTGTTACTGCGCTTAATACTACCCCCGACACTGCCATTAGCAATGTACTAAGTGTGATGATCCGCACGGATGGTATTGCTTCGCTGATCAGTTCTTTGTCATTGGTATAGATATGCAGCAGTGTATAAGGAAACAGATTTACCAGAATACATACTATCACCGTACACAATAAGCTGATTCCCACAATCTTGCGGATCGCTTTGAAGACCAGTTCCGACTTTCCCTGTCCGATCACATTGCTTACCATTGTATTACAGGTTGAAGCCAGTGCCCAGGTAAAGACTCCAAAGAATCCAAAGATGCTGCGTAGCATATTTGAGATTGCCAGCGGGCGCTCTCCCAAATGTTCAATAAAGATGAAAAATATGAACCAGCTGCCAATACTAAAAAGGAACTGTATTATTAATGGCGCTGAAATAGTCAGGATGCTCCGCATGATATCCCAGGAAGGTTTCAGGTAACTAAACAGTGAGAACCGTTTATGGTACCCCTTGCCAAAAAGGATAGTATAAGCCACAAACATCCCCGTACATTCTGCCAGTACCGAGGCTATAGCTGCACCATTTAACCCCAGGGCGGGCAGTCCGAATTTACCGAAGATCAGTAGATAGTCTCCGCCAATATTCACCATTTCCTGGCATAAAGAGGTCACTGCCAATACTTTAGAGTTGCCACTCCCAATATAAAATGCATTAGCCATACTCAACATCATCAGAAAGGGAATACCCCAGATGCGGATACGGATAAATGACAAAGCTGCTTCGTAGATATGCTCATTATGAAGACTTTTTGAAAAAAACCATGGGGCCAGAAATAGTGTCAGCGCAATCACCAGAAATGATGAACCCAGTCCCAGCTGTATGCCATTGGAGAATAACTGTCCGATACCTGCTATGTTCAACTGGCCCGCTCTGCGTGCAATCAGTACCTGTAACCCGTTGTTAAGTCCATAGGCCACCATGTACATAACCAGGTAATAAATACCGGCAATTCCATTAGCAGCAAGCTCTAACTCCCCCAGGCGCCCCAGGAAAGCTGTATTTGTCATGTGATTTATTTGTGGAATAATGAGAGCCAGGGATATAGGGGCGGCAATTTTTATGATCTGCCTCGTGTTTACTTCAAACTGCATAGGAGCAAAAGTCGCGTTTTTTGGTTATTATTGTGCCATATCTAATGTATTAATAATGTCTGTGTCTTATAAAATTCATCCTGCCTTTGCTGCGGATGATGCTTCTCTGCTCGAGACGGATCTTACTTCCTGCCAGCTGCTTGTTCTGATCGGAAAAGGTACCTTCAGTTATGTAGTATATAATCCGGCCGCGAAAAAGTTCCTGGCATTGAAATCTTATCATTTTCTGCCTCAGAAAACTGCTACGGCAGATCTGCAGATGATTGAACAGATATTCGATGCAGACAAACTTCTGTTCACCAACTTCAGCCTGGTACAACTGGCTTTTGACGGTGTTAATAGTACATTAGTGCCCGAACAACACTACAATCCGTCACTGAAAAAAGACTATCTGCACGTTATATATCCTGAACAGACCCAGGAACTGGTGCTGGCTGATGTAATATCCGAACAGCAGCTGGTTAATATCTATTCAGTGGATAAAGACGTAATGGGCTTCCTCAGGAAAGAGTTTTCAACCGATAAAGTAATCCATGCCAATACAGGCCTGTTGAAGTCTTACCGCTTCGACAATGACTTCCTGGAACTCAATGGTGTAGCTTACGTTGATATTCAACAACATAAGTTCTCCCTCACTATCTTCAGATTCGGTAAGCTGCTTATTCAACAGGATGTGTCCAGCCAGACAGGCCTGGATGTTGTATACCATCTGGTGAACATCTTACGTCAGACCGGCCTTGATGAACAACTGGTAAAAGTGAAAGTAGGAGGGGCAGTTACATCCGACTCACAAATACACGAGGAATTGCGCCGTTTCATTCCTAAACTGGAATGGATGCCGCGTTTGTCGGGTTTCTGGTATATTCCGAAAATGGAAGAGATACCAGGCTATTATTTTAATAATCTTTATGCGATGGCGTTATGCGTATAATCGGAGGAGAAAAGGGAGGATTGCGGTTTCAGCCGCCAGCAAATATGCCGCACACCAGACCAACTACAGATATTGCCAAAGGCGGCTTATTCAACATCCTGGAGAATAACCTGGAATTTGAAGGTCTGAAAACACTGGATATCTTCGGTGGTACAGGCAGTATTAGTTACGAACTGGCCTCAAGAGGGGTAACAGATCTGACTATTGTGGAGAAAGATCCGAACATGGCCGATTTTATACAAAAGACCGCCCAATCACTGGAAGTTCCCTTGAAACTCCAGCGGATGGATGTGTTCAAATATCTGGAGCAGTGTACGGAGAAATTTAACTTTATCTTCGCCGGCCCTCCTTATGCTTTGACTACCATCGACCAGCTACCACTGATCATATTTGAAAAACAGTTGCTGGAACCTGAAGGATGGTTTGTACTGGAACATACACCACGCAATAACTACAAGAATTACTCATATTACCGTTCTGAACGTAATTACGGTACTACTATATTTTCGATCTTCATCAACAGGGAGGAGCTGAAAAAATAAACAGGCATGAAACGCATTTGCTTATTTCCGGGCACATTTGATCCGATAACGCTAGGACATACTGATATTATAGACCGTTCACTCGACCTATTTGATGAAATTGTGGTTGGTGTAGGTGTAAATTCTGCCAAAACCCCCATGTTTCCCCTGGAGCAGCGTATGCAATGGATCCGCGAGATCTATAGTAACCAGCCAAAGGTGAAAGTTATATCTTACGAAGGCCTGACCGTAAAAACCTGCCAGGAGATAAGTGCCCGGTTCATCCTTCGCGGTATCCGTAGTATCGGAGATTTTGAATACGAAAAATCAATTGCTGATGTAAACAGGATGATGGACGCAGAGATAGAAACGATCTTCCTCAGCTGCTCTCCTCATTACTCCACATTAGCTTCCTCGCTGGTCAGAGATGTATTACGATATGGCGGCGATGCCTCAAAATTGCTGCCTGATACTATCATCCGGCAGATCAAACCTTAACCATTTTTCATACAAACTTGTTATCGCCCATGAAACCGATATGGCATTCCCTGAATATTTCCCTGGATCAGTTGAATGAAAGTGGCATTAATACCTTGTCCGGACACCTGGGCATGGAATTCACTGAGATTGGTCCGGACTACCTGCGGATGATTATGCCTGTGAATGAAAGGACTAAACAACCATACGGTTTATTACATGGCGGCGCATCTGCAGCCTTGGCTGAAACCGTAGGCAGTGTCGCTTCCACCCTGATAATTGATCCTAAGAAACAAATCTGCGTAGGGCTGGATATCAATGCAAACCATGTAAAGGGAGTAACGGAAGGGTATGTACATGCAATAGCCAAACCGCTTCATATCGGGTCTACGACACATGTCTGGGATATCCGCATCTGCGATGATGATAATAAACTGGTATGTATCAGCCGGTTAACGGTAGCAGTGCGGGACAGGAAGGCTTAATGCCGTTATCCACAGCACTAAGCCCCATTGTATTAATTTATACTGCGTAACCTTCTTTGGTAAACACATCTACAATGTTCTGATAGGAGAACTTCAGGTATTTGCCCAGGTGCTCCGGTTTGATCCACTGTATATCTATAATATCTTCTTCTATCTGCGGTACGGTCAGCTCGGTACCTGTAAATTTCATCTTATACCAGTAAGTATGCTTCAGCGTGCGTTTTTCTTTCCAGGTATAAAAATGAAAGGTTTCGCAGATCTTATGTTCCAGTACTACATTATGAAGACCGGTTTCCTCTGCTACCTCTCTGATAGCAGCTGTCTCAAGGTTTTCTCCCTCATCCTGCTTACCCTTTGGCAGGTCCCATTTTCCACGGCGGAACATCAGCAATACTTCTTCTTCCTGGTTGGTAATCAATCCACCTGCTGCTACCAGCACATGGAAATATCCTTTTACTTTGTCCACCAGGGCCGGTGCATCGGGATGAATAAAGATAGCAGCTTCAGATTTGCCTGTCTCAAGGGCCTGTAATACCGATTCTATTGTAGCAGCGTCCGGTTCTGTATACAAAGTTGCACCTTTGTATATTTCAGGAATACCCTGATGGGTAGCCGTAATCAGCAGCGGGCGTTCGTTAAGATAAATAACTGTATCTGTTTGCATGGCGCAAATGTAATCCGTAATTAACTATTTTTGCTTACTATGAGTAAGATCAGCGAAAAACAGGTAGCAGAGAAACTGCTGCAGATACAGGCGGTAAAATTGCGTCCGTCAGAGCCATTTACCTGGGCATCTGGCTGGAAATCACCTATTTACTGCGACAACCGTAAGATATTGTCTTATCCTTACGTACGCGACTTCGTAAAATCAGAGTTGTGTAATGTGGTATTTGAAACATTCCAGGATGCAGCGGTACTGGCCGGTGTAGCTACAGGCGGTATTCCTTTAGGAGCCCTGGTAGCTGACCAGCTGAAACTGCCTTTTATATATGTAAGGGCAAAGGCGAAAGAACATGGTATGGGTAACCTTATTGAAGGTGTATTACAGCCAGGACAGCCTGTTGTAGTAGTAGAAGATCTGATCTCTACAGGAAAAAGCAGCCTTGAGGCAGTAAACGCTATCCGTGCAGCGGGTGGTGAAGTGATTGGAATGGTGTCTATCTTCAACTATGGTTTTGACGTAGCAGTAAAAGCATTTGAAGCTGCCAATGTACCCTACTATTCACTGAGTAACTACAGTGCATTGATAGAGCTGGCAGTAGAAAAAGGTATGGTATCTGCTGATGAACAAGCTACCCTGGAAGCCTGGAGAAGCGCTCCGGATAAATGGAATGCAACGCCTGCTATATAAGCAACCGTTCTTCCCAAAACGTCCTGTCAGTTAATAAGTATTCGTTATATTAGGGTCGTAAAAAGAAAATTATGCGTATCGTAAAACTAGTATTAGTATTATTATTTGCGGGTATCGGCGTTACTATGGCCCAGACTAAAAAGGGTACACTGGTAACAGCTAAAATCGCTACCCCGACTGTGCAGTGCGAGCAATGTAAAAATCGCATAGAAAGATACCTTTCAAGAGAAGAAGGCGTACAGACTTCTAAAGTAGACTTCAAGAAAGGTATTACAACCGTTAAATTCTTCAGTGATCGTACTAATATTGAAAATGTAAAAACTGCTATTGCTAATGCAGGGTACGACGCAGACAATGTTACTGCCGAGGAAGAAGCTTATAAAAAACTGCCAACCTGCTGTAAAAAGCCGGAAGATGGTGGTCACATCAAGAAGTAGTCAGTTCTTCTGAGTGCATTAAGAAAAAGAAAGGCCTCGATTGCATCGCAACGAGGCCTTTTTAGTTTTTACACGGTTATGATCAGAAAAACTTGAGTGGCTGTTTTGTTTCACACTTGATAGGGAAGGGCAGGTAAACTCCGCCTTTGCCAACTTTACAATTGCCGGTCGCCTTGATAGTCACCTCTTTATTCATCAGTGCTCCTAAAGCATTTTTGAAGACATTTTCCATATTTACTTCCAGCTTCACCGGAAAATAGAAAGTATCCCTGGCAGGTATCGCAATCATCGTGTCCTGCAGGGAGTGGCCAACCAGGTTGTCATCCATAAACAGGTCGAAAGATGCATCCTTCAGCTTCAGTTTGAAGTTGTTAGGGTTGTAATAGGCGAGAGTCAGTCTCACAATGCTTTTGGAAAAGCCGAGATTGTCAAAGTTGACGCCTGCTACCCTCACAAATTCAAGATCTTTCGCCTTCTCACACGAACTTACAATACCCCAGATTGCCAGCACGATAACGCCTAGTCTGAAAAACTTCATGAAGAATTTTTAACAAACCTACGGCAAACGGCAGATAAGTCAAAAGCAGTGGTCAGGAATTAGGAAACTTTTAACCTCTTTAAAATCACCCATTAATATTTCATAATAGCACTGCTTTCCCGCTGGAAATTGTCCATAAAAGCTACTAATTAGTTTAGTAAATTTGCGGCTGCATAACCAAGCAAAAAATTACCAATATACACGACATGGCAGCTGAGGCAAATAAGAAGACGTTACTCGTTGAATCACAGTACTTTCCGAATATCTCATTTTATAAGGCACTAACCGATCACGAAAAACTGTTGATTGAGAAGAACGAACATTACCAGAAAGTCAGCTTTCGTAACCGTTGTTATATAGCAGGGCCTAATGGGAGCATTCTGCTCAGTGTGCCCCTTGCCCGTGGAAAAAATCAACGTACTATCATGAAAGATGTGCGTATCAGTAATGTGGATAAGTGGCAGGCTTTACACTGGAAAACACTGGTATCTGCCTACCGCCGCTCGCCCTGGTTTGAATACTATGAAGAAGAACTCGGCAGCCTCTATGAAAAACAGGTAACATTTTTGCTTGACTGGAATATGCAATGCTTTGAGTGGGCCAACAAGGTGATCGGTGTATCTACTCCTGTAACATTTACGGAAGAATACCATAAGACCTATGCACCGGAATTGTCAGTAACAGATGCAAGAGATATCATCCGCCCCGGAGACAAACAGGTGGAAGAAGGTACAGTCAGATACACCCAGGTGTTTCAGGACCGTGTAGGTTTCCTGCCGGATATGAGCATTCTGGACCTCATTTTCTGTGAAGGAAAACGTAGTCTGGAACTGCTTAAATAACGACAAAATATTATGTGTATAACCTACTAATATATTCAGACGTAAGGTTTTAGCGTAATATTTAATCGTCTAAAAAAAAAAGAAAGTTTTTGCCCGGCCAATTAGACAAAATATTTAGCTTTGCAACCAATTTTGCTGGGTTTCGAACTGACGTAGGTGTGTAAACCAGGAGTTTTCCAGCGAGGGTTGTGATGGCTTTTTACTAATCCTTAAAATGTTTCATAGGTTTAAATGAACAGCACCTACACAGATCTCGTTAACCAAACCTTCGAATTTCCTCAGGAAGGTTTTGACGTTCAGGATAATTACCTGGAGTTTAATGGGGTGAATATCAAGGCTTTGATAGACAAATATGGCACACCTTTCAAGCTGACTTATCTGCCGAAAATCGGAATGCAGATCAACAAGGCAAAGAAAATGTTCCAGGATGCAATTAGGAAGAACAGGTACGATGGGAATTATTACTACTGTTATTGCACCAAAAGTTCGCATTTTTCCTTCATCATGGAGGAAACCCTGAAGCATGGTATTCATATCGAGACTTCCTTTGCATACGACATTGACATTATTACAAAGCTGTATGAAAGGAAGAAGATCAACAAGGATACTTTCGTTATATGTAATGGTTATAAAACCAAACCATATACCAAAGCGATTGCTCGTCTGATCAATTCCGGTTTCCGCAATGTTATTCCAGTATTGGATAACAAGGAAGAACTGGAAGACTATAAAAAATTTATACGTGCAAAGGATAAGGTGAAACTTGGTCTGCGTATAGCTGCAGAAGAAGAACCAACCTTTGACTTTTATACATCCAGATTGGGTATCCGCTCCCGCGACGTACTTGAGTTTTATGTAGATAAACTCAAGGGAAATGAAAGATTTGAGCTGAAAATGCTGCATTTCTTCATGAACAAGGGTATTAAAGATGATATTTACTACTGGAGCCAGTTCAACCGTGTGCTGAACCTCTATTGCCAGCTAAAGAAGATCTGCCCTGAGCTGGATAGTATCAATATAGGCGGCGGTTTCCCTATCAAACACTCCCTCGGTTTCGACTACGATTATAACTACATTGTAAATGAAATCGTTGCCAACATCAAGAGTGTTTGTAAAAAGAACAAAGTGCCGGTTCCGGATATCTATACCGAATTTGGATCCTTTACAGTAGGAGAGAGTGGCGCGGTAATTTACAGCGTAGTGGGCGAGAAAATGCAGAACGACAGAGAAAACTGGTATATGATCGATAGCTCCTTCATTACCACCCTCCCCGATACCTGGGGTATCGGAGAAAAGTTCCTGATGTTGCCTATTAATAAATGGGACCAGGAATATCAGGAGGTCCATCTGGGCGGTCTGACGTGTGACGGATATGACTTTTATACTTCAGAAGAGCACATCAATGCGGTGTTCCTGCCGAAGCTCGCTGGTGAAGAACCTCTTTACATCGGATTCTTCCATACGGGCGCTTATCAGGATCAACTGAGTGGTTACGGCGGTATTAAACACTGCCTCATACCTTCCCCGAAGCATGTGATCGTAGGATATGACAAAAACGGGCAGCTGAAAGACTGGCTATACGCCAAAGAGCAAACTGCCCAGAGTATGTTAAAGATTTTGGGTTATTAAAAAAATGGGTTAGTAATCCACTGAAATACCCCGCGATTTTTCGCGGGGTTTCTTTTTTATACCCGGTGCAGATAGTAGTATGCAAGCCGATCCTACTGCTTTACTACTTGATTCGCCTCAGCGCCTGGCTGGTATGCCTTGACCTACCCGTTTTCTACCTCCTCCAGTCATCAAAATAACGCATGCAGGTGCCAGATTCAGCAGCAGGTACTATGCTCATTGGTCATTCGATTGACAATGAGTACCTTATATCAGTTTCCGGGCTTCAAGGAAATTATTTATCCAAACAGCTGACCACTATGCCTCATTTGGTCACGAGGTATTTTCGTGCCTTTCCTGGTAGGTGATCAATTTATGGCAACGCTTTTCCAGGATTATTGGTTTAATCTCGCTTAGATCTTCATATTATTGGTTCACCAAAAGGTCACCAAAAGGGCACTTCAATATCCCCGGGATATCCAGGTGCCCTTTTAGTGCCCTTCAGACGGCACTATGGATTAAAACATGAAGGGAGTATAAAGCAATTACTGTAGTATGGAAAAAAAACTGGCTCCCCTTTATGCAAAGAAGAGCCATTCCACGGCATAGGTTTACCATCAAAGCATAAAGGGAAATAAGACTAAAAAGAAGGGATAAAGAGGTTGTGGTGTATAGGGAGAAAAAAGACTCAGTCGGTGTATAGGGAAAAAAGGACCCTGTTGTTTACATCACAAAGATAAGACGGCTTATAATGGTGGGAAATACCCGAAAGTTGTAATTTTCCTAACACTATTTTACCATTTTCTGAAACTGCTCACACAGAAGTGTACCCTACGAGCTTGGCTTTAGTTTTCACTGGCTGAGTCATCGTCGAGGTAGCTAATGGCAGATTCACATTGCTTCTCAATCTCCACCAGACAAGCTTCCAGCAGTTCTTTGTTACCATCCATGTATTTGGACTTACCGGAGCGGGATAGCCCTTTAAGTATGATGAACTGCTTAGTCAGCCGCTGACTTAATAGTGAGGAGTGCTGCCTTTGTTTCTGCAGCGTGCGCTCATGTTCAGTGATGAAGATATTTTTATAATGTGCTCCTAATACCCGGATCAGGAAAAGTATGTACAGACCGGTGATGATTGGATTGAAAATCAGGCTCTGTTCGTGTGTAAAGCCGGGAGTGCTGTATACCGGTATCTGGTTGACCTGTACCCAGGCGACCAGCGTAAGGTATCCGCACAAAGTAGCTCCGAGTGCCAGCGTTGCAGTAGCGTTGGTAGCAATATAACAGAACAGTATACTCACGATCCAGACCATGGAATAGCGCGGCGACAGGTCCTGATTATTGAGGAAAGAACAGGCTGCAGGTAGTATCAGTGTCAGAAAGGCGGCCAATACACTTACCGTTTTAACCGGGGTTCCTTTCCTTAATAATAATAAACAGCCTACCAGGGTAAATAGGAAAGAGGTATTTAGTAACAGTTCCGTTGTATTCCGTGCATAGAGTCCTATGAGGTATTTGGGAATCAACAGCACCAAATGGAAGAAGAGATAGTCAAATAATAACCGGGTATTACACCTGTCTTTTGAATCGGTAGTAATGTATAAAATATTGCCTATCACTGCATTCTCAAGATTGCGGTAAGCATTAACTGCGATGTAATAAATTTTGCTCATCAACTGCGGCATAGCCATACGGTTATATGAGCAAATTATCCTTTAAATATATTTTTACTCTTAAACGTTCGTGTGAATTATTGGGGAGACGGCGATATCTTATAAATAAAAAATCCCCTCCGGAAAAGAGGGGATTTCACACGTTATCCAACCTTACACTAATTTAGAATCAACCTTACACTTATTCAACCACAATTGCTTTTGCTGCATCCTGCACTTTCTCTTTCTTCGCCAATTGCAATTTCAACACGCCGTTTTCATATTTCGCCTGGATCTTTTCAGCATCCACTTGTTCATTCAATGTAAAGGAACGTTTGAAAGAACGGAAGCTGAACTCTCTGCGTAGTTGTTTCTGATTTTCGTCTTTCGCTTCTGCTACTTTTTCTGCGCTGATAGTCAGGATTTTGTTTTCAAGGCTGATCTTGAAATCTTCTTTGTTTAAGCCAGGAACGAGCAGATCTACCTGGTAGCTTTCCTTATTCTCTGTAATATTTACCGGAGGATAAGCGCCATAAAAATCGTTGGTCTGATAGTCATCTTTTAGGAATTTGTTGGCGTTATTAAAGATATCTTCTACTAAACCGCCGAATGATTTTACTGCTGGAGCCTGGTTGAATTTTACGAATGTCATAGTTTATAATTTTTTGAGTTTGTTTTTAAATTTGAACGATTAGGTATAAGCAAACAGAATACCATGGCACAAAAACTGCTATTTTGCTAGAAAAGAGGTCTTTTGATCGGACTTTTTGTCGCAACGAATGGTTTTTTAATGACATATAGTCATATTCATTCATGTTTTTCTATTTATCTCCTGAATGATTAACTTTGTGAAAACTATCGAACAAAAAAAATTGTAGTTATATGTATCCAGCAGAACTAGTAATGCCGATGAAGGCAGAATTGACAGATAATGGTTTTGAAGAATTGCTTACGCCGGAGAAAGTAGATGAGATATTGAAAAAGGAAGGTACTACACTGGTTATGATCAACTCCGTTTGTGGTTGTTCTGCAGGTAGCGCTCGTCCGGGTGTTTTAATGGCTGTTGCACACAGTGAGAAAAAGCCAGACAGATTAACTACCAGCTTTGCAGGTTTTGATCTGGCGGCAATACAGCAGATTCGTTCTCACCTGTTGCCTTATCCTCCGTCTTCTCCAGCGATCGCTTTATTTAAAGATGGCCAGCTGGTTCATTTTATTGAGCGCCACATGATTGAGGGACGTCCTGCGCAGATGATCGCAGCGAACCTGGTGGACGCTTTTGCACAACATTGCTAAAACACCTTCCGGATCATAATCCTTTTACTGTTGGTTGTTAATATATTAATTACACAATAGAAAAAGGGATTATGATTTGGAATTTGTAATTTTTACAGCTTACTTTGGTGGTTTGATTTTCCGTTTGACTAATTCGGCTTTGTTCATAGGAAAATTCAGATCACCAATTTTTTTTGGCTATGTATCCTAATCTATATTACGCATTTAAAGACCTCCTGGGCCTAGAAATCCCTGTATTAAAACTCCTCCAGACTTTTGGATTCTTTGTTGCAATTGCCTTTCTGGCGGGCGCTTACGTGCTGACTGCAGAATTGAAAAGAAGAGAAAAATTAGGATGGCTGAAAGGGGTACCCGAAACAATCATTACCGGTAAACCCGTAGGTACAACGGAAATACTTGTACATGCAGCACTTGGCTTTCTTTTAGGACATAAAATATTAGGTCTCGTTACCGAATGGGCAGAAGCTTCTCAGGATCTGCAATCATATATGTTATCTACCCGCGGAAACGTGTTAGGCGGTATTATACTGGCCGGCGTGTTCGGATATATGAAATACCGTACCGGCAAGAAGGAAGAGAAGGCAACTCCGAAAGAGGAGACTATCATCGTTATGCCTCACCAGCGTGTGCCTGACATTACAGTAATGGCAGCGGTAGGCGGATTGCTCGGTGCTAAGATCTTTCACAACCTGGAAAACTGGAATGAGTTTGTACAGGATCCTATAGGCGCTTTGTTATCTTTCAGCGGACTTACATTTTACGGTGGTTTGATCGTTGCCGCTGTAGTGATTATACGGTATGCTTCAAAAAAGGGTATTAATGTATATCATCTGATAGACAGTGCAGCTCCGACGCTGATGCTGGCATATGGTATAGGACGTATGGGTTGTCACTTTTCCGGTGATGGCGACTGGGGTATTTACAACAGTAGCTATGTTACAGATGCTGCCGGAAAAGTAGTACCTGCTGATCCGTCTAAATTCCAGGATGTAGTAAAAGCGAGTGAACAGTTCTTTGCAAGACAGTATGGTAGCTTGGAACATATACCGCATGCGCCCTTTACAAAACCTTCCGGTCTGAGTTTTCTGCCTGACTGGTTCTTTGCCTACGGATATCCTCATAATGTAATTAACGAAGGGGTTCAGATGGCTGGTTGTACCGGTAAGTACTGTAGTGTATTGCCTGTATCTGTTTATCCGACCGCTTTATATGAGATCATTGCCTGCCTGATACTATTTGGCGTGCTGTATGCCATCCGCAAAAAAGTGACAGTACCGGGTGTTATCTTTGGTATATATCTGATTATGAATGGTATGGAGCGTTTCTTCATTGAGAAGATCAGGGTAAATACAAAGTATGATATCTTCGGATTTCATCCTACCCAGGCAGAAATCATCTCTTCATTAATGGTACTCGGTGGTGCAGCGTTGATCTGGTATTGCCGCAAAATACATAAAGCAGCAAAACCAGCAGTCTGATTATGCAACGTCACCCTGTCCTCATACCATTATCACAGGAACACCAGCGGTTACTGTTTGTTTGTCGTTATCTGAAGAACGATGCAGCTGCTTATGAAGGTTTTCCACTCGAGACAGATGCCAAACTGGCCTATATTGTTAAGGTCTTTCAGGAAGTAATGGTACCGCACATACAAAAAGAAGAGTACTTATTTGAAGTATGTATGGGCCGGCATGCGGAGATAGACCTGCTTATACGTGAGCTGACGCTGGAGCACCAGCAGATATCCCGGATGTATAGCGCGCTGACTGAAAATACAGATATGATAGCCGCGATGGATGTGCTGGCACGTAGCCTGGAGGCACACATCCGTAAAGAGGAACGAGTATTGTTTGAAAAGATCCAGGCAGAACTGCCTGATATACTGGATAATATTAAGTGGTCCTGAAGTAAACGGACCTTTATATAAAAAGAAAAGCGTTGCTGGAAACAGCAACGCTTTTCTTTTTATATGCCTTTGTACTGCAACTAAACGTTAAGTCGGTCGTCTTTATACCAGTTTTCACATCTCTTTAGGATTATTTCTACCAATCATCCCTACTGGGTTACCGCTTATGTAAAACTATGTACTATGCAATGCACAATACCTACCTTTACACTGTAGTTGTTTAAGACTGGTTCTGTATAAAAATGGTTCTATAGTAATAAGCAATTAGTAGATAACCTATAATAAATTTAAAGCATCCTTATATGAAATCGACCACTACATTGTTGGCCTCCTTTTTACTGATATGTAGCATTAAAACCACCCAGGCACAGCAGATCGAATCAGCCCGAATCACTGGTCGGGTATCACAGGCAGGTGAAAAACCTGTAGAATTTGCCACGATAACATTATTGAAAGCAAAAGACTCTTCACTAGTTAAAGGCGCGATTGCAGACATCAACGGTCAGTATGAATTTGAGCAGGTGAAGCAGGGGAAGTACCTCATTGCTGCCGCTTATGTTGGTATGACAAAAGCTTATAGCAAACCTTTCGATGTGAAAGGCAGTGCGCCAGTAACAGTAGAGGGTCTGACCCTGAGTGCTGACTCAAAGAATCTGAAAGAAATAAATGTGACTGCCAAAAAGCCTTTTATTGAGCAACGGGCTGATAAAATGGTAGTTAACGTTGAAAATAGTATTGTAGGTGCCGGCGGTACTGCTATGGAAGTACTGGAGAAATCTCCCGGTATCGCGATTGATAAAGACGATAATATTAGTCTGAAAGGAAAGAGTGGAGTTGTTATCATGATTGATGGCAAGCTTACAAACATGAGTTCCCAGGATGTTGCCCAGCTGCTGAAAAGTATGCCCAGTAGCAATATTGAGCAAATTGAATTGATCACCAATCCTTCCGCCAAGTATGATGCAGCTGGCAACTCCGGGATCATCAACATCAAACTGAAGAAGAACAGGATGGTCGGTACCAATGGTAGTGCTTCTATCTTTGGTGCTTATGGACTGACGCCTAAGTATGGCGCGTCTCTGAACCTGAACCACCGCAATGACAAAGTGAACATCTTTGGTTCCTATAACTATAACCACCGCGAAAATCAGCAGATGCTCGGTTTATACCGTAGTGGTACAACAGCAGGTAAGCCAACAGTATTTGACCAGGAAAACGAAAGGAAAAGAAGGTCTGACTATCATGGAGCAAAAGTTGGATTGGATTATTCAATCAACAAGAGAAATACAATCGGTGTAATGGTAGATGCCGGATTCAGAACGTCTGACGAACCAGCAAACTCACTAACAAAGATTGGCGATGGTACCCGCGTAGATTCTACACTCAGAACAATTACTACTTTCGATGGTAACTGGAAGAGATTTGCTTACAATGTTAACTATAAGGCAATACTGGATACGACCGGTAAAGAGCTGAATATCGACGTGGATTATGCACGTAACTCAGAAGACCGTGGTAACAATATTTTCTCTACCATCTGGGATGCTTCCGGTAAGAACTACATGCGTGGAGATACTTCGCGGAATAGTCAGCCAAATTCTATTGATATAAAAACGATTAAAGCTGACTATGTTCATCCAATGCGCAATCAGGCAAAGCTAGAGGCAGGATTTAAACTCAGCTTCGTGAAGACAGACAATGATGCCAAATTTGACTCTTTGCGTAATGGTAACTGGGAATATGACAGGAATCGTTCTAACCATTTTATCTACAAGGAGAATGTGAATGCTGCTTATGTTAACTTCCAGAAACAGTTTAAAAAGGTAAATGTTCAACTGGGTTTGCGTGCAGAGCAGAGTAATGTAGAAGGTAATTCCATTACGATGAATCAGCTTACTGATACCAGCTACTTTAACCTGTTTCCAAGTGTGTTTGTAAGCTATGATGCAAGTAAGGCGCATCAGTTGGGATTCTCTTATAGCCGTCGCCTGCAGCGTCCTGATTATGAAGACCTGAATCCGTTCCAGATTTACCTTGACAGGTATACGCTGATCTCAGGTAATCCTTATCTGAAACCATCATATGCAAACAGCATTGAGCTTACACACACGTTCAAGCATTTCCTGACAACCTCTGTGGGTTATACACATACAAAAGACAGGATTACACAGATAGTTGAAGCTGACAAGGATGTAGTATCAGGAGATACGTTGAATATCCGTTATAAGTACCTCAACGTGTCTGAATCCGATGTATTTAACCTGAATGTTTCGTTCCCTGTACAAATTACCAAATGGTGGAACAGCTTTACTTACCTGTCGGCATACCACAGCAAATATTCGACAGTAATAGATAACAATTCAGTGAATATCTCAGCTGGTGGATTTATGGGACGTACGCAACAGACGTTCACTTTGCCGAAAGATCTGAGTGCAGAAGTAAGCGTATTCTATTTGTCTCCGCAGATTGCTGATGAGGGGTTGTTCAGAATGAAGCACATGTGTGCCGTTGACCTCGGATTTTCCAAATCTATTCTGAATAAAAAAGGTAGTCTGAAGTTGAATGTAAATGATGTATTCAATATCCAGCGCTTCCGTGGAAACTTTGAAAATGCGGGCCGTTATACTGGTGTTAGCAGTAAGTGGGAGAGCCGTCAGGTAAGACTGACCTTCAACTACCGCTTTGGTAATACCAATATTAAAGCCGCCCGTGCCCGTAAAACCGGTCTTGAAGATGAGCAGGGCCGTGTAAAAAGCGGGAACTAATCTGACCTGTTTTTAGGTATATATAAGGATGGAATAGGACGTGACCTGCTCTCAGGTTGCGTCCTTTTTTAAATCATGAAGTATTGATTGCTAATTCATTGTGATAAATTGTTTGTGTGTTTTCCCCTTCTTCCCAAAAAAAAATCACTTTTCGTGCAACCTTTTTCTGAAATAATGTCTTTATAATGCAAGCATCAGCCAACAACTTGAACAATACGACCATAACAGACCACCTGGTGTCCCGGTGTAAGAAAGGAGACACGCTCGCATTCCGTGAGTTATACAATGCCTATTCGGGCGCTATGTATAACATCTGTCTGCGTATGACGGGGAATCCGGCGGATGCCGAAGATACCCTGCAGGAGGCTTTTATGCAGGTCTTTAAGAATTTGGAGCGGCTGGAGAATGCAGGCAGCGTGACAGCATGGATTAAGCGGATTGTTGTAAATCATTGTCTTAGTCACCTGCGCAGGAAGAAAGTATATTTTGAGGAAGTAGACAATATAGATGTAGAAGAGGAAACGATAGTAGACGAAGGTGATTTTGCATGGACGGTAGCAGCTATTAAGGATGCAATACATGTTTTACCTAATGGTTACCGTACTGTTCTTAATCTGTACCTGTTTGAAGAATACTCACATAAGGAAATAGCGTCAATGCTCGACATTTCTGAGTCAACAGTGAAAACACAGTATATGCGTGCAAAGGATAAAGTGAGACAGATTATACAACAGAAAAAAATGATACGCTGATGTCAGAAAGTAGGTTTGAAGATTTTGTCAGGCAACACCGTCAGGATTTTGAAGTGCCGGGCCCCCCTCCAAGGGTATGGGCAGCGCTGGAGGAACAGCTGGCACCCCGCCGAAAGAACAAAGTGATAGAGATGATGGGCCGTCATTGGCTAAAAGCTGCAGCCGTATTGGTATTGGTGGTAAATAGTGTTATGATCTACCAGTTTCTGCAGATGAAGAAAGCACAGCATCTTGTTAATGTTTCTCCTGAAATGCAGGAAGCCAAGATGTATTATACTACGCAGATAGAGCAACGGCTGGAGGCCATTAAGACTTATCCTACATCGGTACTTGGCCTGGATAGTACCGGACGTAAGGAGCTTGAATTGCGGAATGAGACATATCAGATGCTTGAAGCAGAGCTGATACAGAATCCGGGTAATGAAAGAATAAAGGCAGCTATGGTCCGCTATTATCAGATGAAGCTGGATCTGCTTGATAAAATATTGGAAGAGCTGCGGGAAAAACAGCCAGTACGCCAAAAGCAATCTAATTATGAAAGAGAGATTTAGTTTCCTGTTATTGTTACTACTACCTATACTCACCTACGCTAAGAAAGGAGATAGTGAATTTAAAAAAGTGATTGTAAAGGAATTTAGTGCAAATCCGGGTACCGCATTGAGTGTATCCAACAAGTATGGTAAGATAATTATCCATACCTGGAAGAAAAACGAGGTGAAGGCAACGGTGACTATCACAGGTTTTGGGAAGAGTGTAGAAGAAGCTACATCCATCGCCAATATGGTAGATATTATTGTGAATAGCTCAGGCAGTAATGCAAGTCTGCAAACAAGCTACAATCCTTCCGGCTCTGGTAGCAAATGGTTTTCGTGGGGAGGGAAGAAAGACTCCAAAGATTACGTGAATATAGATTATGAGATGTATGTACCTGAAAGGCTGGCGAGGCTTGCGCTGGATAATAATTTTGGAGATGTGATTACAGATGTGCTGTCTTTTCCAGCTTCAATTAAGATGAATTATTGTAATTATGATATCAAGCAGGCTGACAAAGAGCTGAATCTGGATATGAATTACTGTGACCGTGGACGTATAGGCAAAGCAGCGTTGGTGAACATCCGCGCAAATTATTCCAATGTCAAAAGCGATGTGATTGCAGAACTGGTAACCAGGTCTAACTACTGCGAATACAATGTGGGTAGTGTTGGCAGCCTTACAACTTCCGGCAATTATGATGACTATAATATTAGTAGGGTAGGGGCATTCAATGGTAAAAATACGTATACAGACTTCCGGTTTTCCGAGTTACAAACTGAACTGAATACAAAGCTGGTGTATGGTAATCTGTCAGTGAAGTCACTGGGCGCAGGTTTCAAGAGTGGAGAGCTGCATCTGACTTACACTGATGTGAAGATGGGAG
Source organism: Chitinophaga rhizophila (assembly GCF_019492185.1). Lineage (GTDB taxonomy): Bacteria > Bacteroidota > Bacteroidia > Chitinophagales > Chitinophagaceae > Chitinophaga > Chitinophaga rhizophila. The sequence goes on along the minus strand of NZ_JAICCF010000002.1, from coordinate 506,406 downwards.
TACCTCAGCGATTAGGGATGCATATCAAAGTGCAGTTCACCAGCGGAGATGTGAGGACAGGAGAGCTTTCTTTAAAGAATGTGACCCACATCAAGAAAAATTCACAACTAACATACATGGCTTCCACGAATGCTGCAGACGACCGCTCCGGCACTATAAAAGTAAATGGTGTTTACAGCGATATCAGCTTTGAAAGCCGTTAATCTGCTAAAAAATCCTTCAACCGATCAAATCTCATTTATGAAAACATTACGTTTAAACTGGCTGCTGCCGGTATCGCTCTTGCTTTTTGCATTCGCAGTATCAGCGTTTACTATTGAGCTACGCAAGGAGAAAGTAACAGGTAGTGGTAAGATCAAAACTGAAACTCGTACAGATGGCCCCTTCAAAAGTATTAGCACTTCAGGCGTATACAATGTATACATCACACCGGGAGCAAAAAACGATATCAGGATTGAGACAGATGACAATTTATTGCCGCTGATTGAAACAGAGGTCAGAGGAACGGATCTGCATATCCAGACTAAAAAAGGATACGACATCAAGCCTACACAGAAGGTGAATATTTATGTAACGATGAGTGAAGTAGAGGAATTAGCTTCCAGTGGAAGCGGTGGTTTTTACAGCAGGGGAAAATTAAAAGGGGATCAGGTAAAGTTTAGATTTAGCGGTAGTACCCAGACTGAGATTGAAATGGACGCTAATGCTTTAAAAGTGGAGGTTTCTGGTAGCAGCAAGTTTAATCTGAAAGGTAATATTGAGATGACAAGGTATGATATTTCTGGTAGTGCTGATGTAGAGGCGCTGGAGCTGAGGGCAGCAAATGCGGATATTAACATCTCCGGTACAGGCAAACTGGATCTGGTAGCAGAAAAGAAATTGGATGTAAACGTATCAGGAATGGGCAAGGTTCGTTACAAGGGATCTCCGGTAATAAATCAGTCTTCATCAGGTATGGCTAAAATCTCCAGGATAGATTAAAAGATAGTTGTTGGCTGCTTAGCAGCCCCCGTTAATGGAAGGCATTCTGTTAACACACCCCGGGTATTGTCCCGGGGTTTTTTATATCTCGGTAGTATTGGTTTATATTTGTACCCCTTAAGTAATATTTGTAGATATAAAAATATTTCAACATGCCATCCTTTGATATTGTTAGCAAAGTGGATACACAGACACTTGATAATGCGGTAAACACCGTAAAAAAGGAAATTACCAACAGGTACGACTTTAAAGATTCGCATGTAAGTATAGAATTGAATAAAAAGGACCTGGCGCTGAACGTGGAAGTTGACAGCGATATGAAACTGACTCAGGTGATTGATGTATTGATCAGCCGCACTATGAGACAGGGACTGGATGGTAATATTTTCGACCTGAGTAAGGAGCACTACCAGAGTGGTAAAGTGGTTAAAAAGGATATTCCTGTGAGAAATGGTATCAAGCAGGAAGATGCCAAGAAGATTGTGAAACTGATAAAAGATTCCGGCGTGAAGGTACAGGCTGCCATTATGGATGATATTGTCAGAGTAACCGGTAAGAAGATAGATGATTTACAAGAGGTTATACAGAAAATAAAGGAAGCGAGCTTAGGCATTCCTTTACAGTATGTAAACATGAAGAGCTAAAATATTTAGTCTTCAGTTGTTGTTTTTAGAAAATTTATTTTACCTTTGCACCCTGTCTAATAATATTGGTATGAAACCAAGCATGGCATTCATCATGCATCAGAGGAATGAATATGCGGGGTTGCATCTGGTAACAAAAAGAAAATTAACATTCAGATGAAACAGGGAATCCATCCAGAAAACTACAGATTTGTAGTATTCAAAGATATGTCAAACGGTGAAACTTTCTTAAGCCGTTCTACCGCTCCTTCCAAGGAAACTATCAAATGGGAAGATGGCAACGAGTATCCGGTAATCAAATTGGAAATTTCCAATACTTCTCACCCTTTCTATACTGGTAAGAACGTATTGGTGGATACAGCAGGACGTATCGACAAGTTCAACAAACGTTACGGTAAGAAAGCCTAATCAGGCATCTAAAATATTTTCAGAATCCCATCGACATTATCGATGGGATTTTTTATTTTTATCCCCTATGGAGCGGAATTACATTCTTTTTGACACACCCGCGCGAGAGTTGTTATATCCCTTCACTCATACAAGACCGGTGGCAGCCTGCCGTATTGGTATACTGACAATCCGCGAAAAATGGGAGCGCTGGCTGAATGCCGCTGTAAGTCACCTCACGGTTCCCTATCTGCAACAGAAATATCCACTTATAAGAAACGAGGCAGTTCCAGCTGTACTCATCCGTGGCGATGTACTACCTGATGAGGCTTTAGTACGGGAGATAGCAGCATTGCAACCTGGCCAGGGATTGTATCAGGGAGATGAACTGATTGCAAAAGTGACAGATGGAAGTGATACAGATATAGCACCTGTAGAACGAAAAGAGTATCTTGTCGGGATATCGGTTGTAAGAAGGCCCTGGGATTTCTTCCTGTTGAATGATAAGGAGCTTCGTAGCGACTATACATTGGTTACAGCTGGTCGCACATCTGCCCCGCTGAGCGATACGAACAAAGTCTCTGGGGAAGAGAATATTTTCCTGGAAGAGGGGGCGGTTGTTGAACATAGTGTGTTGAATGCTGTGACCGGGCCAATCTATATCGGGAGGAATGCTGAAGTGATGGAAGGTTGTCTGGTAAGAGGGCCGCTTGCGATGGGAGAAAAGGCCGTATTAAAGATGGGTACAAAGGTATACGGGGCGACAACACTTGGTCCGGGAAGTGTAGGAGGTGGAGAGATCAAGAATGTGGTGATGTTCGGTTATTCCAACAAAGGCCATGACGGATACCTGGGAGATGCAGTGATAGGCGAGTGGTGTAATCTGGGCGCGAATGCTACCAGTTCCAATCTGAAGAATAATGGTAGCACTGTAAGAGTTTGGATGGAATCTTTACAAAGAGCAGAGCCGGCAGGTATTAAGTGTGGATTACTGATGGGCGATTACAGCCGATGTGGTATTGGAGCATTGCTGAATACCGGAACTGTGATAGGAGCGTGTTGTAATATATTTGGAGCTGACTTTCCGCCTAAATTTGTGCCGTCTTTCTCTTGGGGTGGCGGAGCAGGCATTGAGCGCTACAGGATAGAACAGGCTATACGTGATATAGAGACTTGGATGCGATTCAAAGGACAGCAAATGACAGAAGCAGATAAGCAGGTGCTTGAAGTACTGTTTGCAAAGCTGACGGATGTTTAATCATACTTTTTAAAATCAATATAGCGATAGACATGAGAAAAAAAATCGTTGCTGGAAACTGGAAAATGAACCTGACCCTCGGACAGGCAGAACAGCTGATCAATGACATTCTGCAGGCTGGCCTGCGTTTGAAGGAAGGACAGGAAGTGGTGCTGGCCACGCCTTTTCCATACTTGTTGAAAGCAAAATCATTATTGAAAAATACGCCTGGTTTTTACCTGGCTGCACAGAACAGCGCATCTGAAAAATCTGGTGCATATACCGGAGAGGTATCGGCAGAAATGCTGAGCTCTATAGGTGTTGATTATGTTATTCTGGGTCACTCTGAAAGGAGAGAGTATTTCCAGGAAAGCAATGCTACACTGGCAAAGAAGATTGATCTGGCACTGGCAAATAATATTAAGCCAATCTTCTGTTGTGGTGAACCGCTGGAAATCAGAAAGGCAGAAAAACAGAATGAATATGTGGCGAAGCAACTGGAGGAAAGTCTCTATCATCTGACAGAAGAACAGCTGAAAAATATTGTTATCGCATACGAACCAATTTGGGCAATTGGTACTGGTCTGACAGCGAGCGCTGCACAGGCACAGGATATGCATGCTTTCATCAGAGCGCAGATTGCTGCTAAATATGGCAGGGAGGCGGCCCTGAATATCACCATCCTGTATGGAGGTAGTGCAAAACCATCTAACGCTGGTGAGCTGTTTGCTTGTCCGGATGTAGATGGAGGTTTAATTGGTGGTGCATCTCTGGTAGCTGCTGATTTCCAGGCTATCATTAGTCATCTGGGATAACCTTTGGTATAAATATATACTGACGGACTTGCGATTACGCAGGTCCGTTTTCTATTTACTAAGGAGTAATAGGTAGTTGTGTAACTTAAAGAACGGGTAATACAGACCATGATTAAAAACTTAGAAATGAAGTCTGGAAAGACTTGCAGATTAAAAATAAGTCTGCCTGGCGTAAAAACTATGCAGTAGCTAACAGGGGAAGAGTGATCAGCTGTTATAAGGATCTTTCAGGCGGGAAATTGTTGTCCGGTTCGGTGGTAGAAGCTATACGGTATGAGATGTTAAACCAGCGGACGTTTATCGGTCCCTTTACCTGCCGGAAAGTAGCAAAGCTATTTAACAAGAAGCCGGGACGTAATTATAGATTTGTGATCTACCATGGATGACGCTTAAAAAAAACAAAAGCCACTGAAAGGTTACTATAAACCACAAGAGATCAAATTGCTAATAATCAATGCTATATGGATAAAAGCAAAATAATTTAGTATTAAATACTAAAAATATTAGTATTTTGAAGGAAGTTTCCTATATTTGTAGTGTCAATATTCAAGTAACCAGTACTTCATAAGTTTAAAACTACTTGGTTATGCAAACAAATAACAACATTGCATTCGAACAGGAAACATTGTACGATTACTTGTTGGTAGTAAGTCCGGGTACTCACATTACCAATGATGTAACTGCATTAAAGCAATTGGTAGCCCGAGAGCTGGGAATGTATGGAAGCCGTCTTTCTCAAGCTAATATCAGTCTGTTCAGATCGGTTTTCCCTGAAAGGTTTCAGGAGGAGTTTATAAATATGCTGGAAAATATTGCCAGAAAACAATCCGGATTCACGTTATACACCTCAAAATTTGATCATTTTCAGCACGGAGAGGATAAGCGCACTATTTACGTAAATGTTGCTAATCCCAAACCGCTTGTTGAGCTTCACAAAAGAATACTTCATGAGTTTGACATAAAACCAGGGACATTCAAACCGCATATTACAGTTGCAAGAGCGATCGCGACATCTGAATTTGATCGTGTGTATGATCACTTTCACAATCAGGTATTTGTTCGCAGCTTTCAGTGTAAAAGCTTCATGCTATTACGTAAGCCTGCAAGTGGCGGTCAATATGAACTTGTAAAAGAATTTCTATTTGGTGATGAGGCTGTTCAACAGGACATTAACCTGTTCAATTATGCAGCATAACCATTGATATAAATTATCGTTGTTATTTGCTTTTATCTTTTGTTTGTTAACCTTTCCCATTCAATTTAATTTTTCCTTTTACCGGTCCGTTTGTAGTTTTGACGGGTAACTCCCATTACTCATCTACATTAAGACGTAAATATGGAAAAGATTCATAAGGATATTCTGGTCAAAGGAAAAGTGCAAGGTGTTTCCTTCCGTGCAAGTGCTAGGCATACAGCTAATGATTTGGGTATTACAGGAGAAGTAAGAAACTTGCCTGATGGTAGCGTATTTATCAGTGCAGAAGGAGAGGAGCAGCAGATGGAATCTTTTATTGCCTGGTGCCGGCAAGGGCCTGCATTAGCTAAAGTTACGGAACTGGTGATTACTGTGGCACCGGTACAACATTATAAGTCTTTTGAGATTGTACGTTGATCTGTTTGCTTTAATTAATGCGCTGAAAGATATGATTGAATAGATACTCTCGTTGAAGAAAGCGGCCGTTTAGCATGTTAAAGACGCCTGCCGGGCTATACCCACTTTTCACTTTTCTGGTCAATATTGAAGATGCTAGATAGATAGGCATTAGAACGTAAGACTATCTTGCCTGGCAATGACTTTGAATGTCTGGATTGTAAGTTAAAGAATGATCGAATAAGATGGTTTCTTTTAATTCGATATTCGATCTGAAGATCCAGTGAAAATATGGTTCTGCTATGTTGATTGTTGTTAAACCGTTTGACGGGCATTACCTCGATATTATCTGGATGTAATTGGAAGTATGTGTCAGATAGTGTGGTCAAGGTATCATACTTAGATAGCCGACTTGATAATATGTAAATAGCTTTGTGTCCCTGTGGGATTTGAATGTGGTTGTGTAGTATAGCTATTTATGATTACAGTCAAAATAAAGTATAAAATGTTTAATGTTCTAAAGACTTCGGCATGCAGTTGATCATGTAGGATATGTTTTTGATAACGTAGCTGAAGAGATTACATACCATAATAGAGACAGTCTTATATATAGCCTTCTTGGTATTGATCTTTCTGTCACGGCAGCAGTCCAGGAAGAAATAGACCTCGTTACCTCAATTTCTTTGATATATTTAAATTAGAAATACGCTAACACTTCATCGCATGTAAAATCAAAACAATATAGCGGCAGTATTTTCTGTTGTCTTATAAAATAATGTTTCTCTGGAATGCCCTCAGGGCGCTTTTGAATGAAAGCTCCTCATTGACCCAGTTGTATAGAAATTCTACGCTTCTTCTATTACGACACCCCTTAAATAACCATTATAGCTCCAATTCATATGCTATTTAATCCTTTTTGGTAGAGAAAAAGCTTTCTCATTACTCATTATTTCAGTTCATAGTCTATGCCATATGCATGTGCTCTGCACAGAGCTTGCCTATATTCTAATAGTGAACCTTATACCCAATTCTAAAGATTTAATTATCCCTTCTTTTCCCTCAATCGTCCCCCTTAAAAAACGAGTCCTGCGATTCCGCAGGACTCTTCCTAATTATTTTATAGCCAGTTTCCCACTAAGCGATTTCTCCAGAGCAGCTTTAGGCACAATGATCGTAATCGTATTTATAGCAAAATAAGGTACAGATACCTTTATGAAACCATCAAAAGGTCCCATCTTACTGCCATATGAGTTTTTTACAATAAAGAACTCCTTGCCTTTTCCGGTTTTGCCGATACCTGTGATATGCATCAGGTGGTCGTCTTGGGTAATGAGGCTTTCAAATAATTGCTGACGTTCTTCCTGAGAATAACTCATCTCCTCGAGGTCTGGATTAATGAGACCACTATGAGTAAGTGAATCAGATACCGGACGCAACGCGTATCCCTTGCCTACCATAAAGCCACGATTGCTCACGTCAGCATCCCACATGACAGTATAACCTTTCTCTAGTGTGTTTTTTGCAATATTGATTAGCTCATTCAATGGTACATTATAGTAGGCACCGTTTGACACATTGTCGGGTACCTCTAAGACAAACGAGCTGTAGAAAGGATGATGGGTGAAAGATGTCAGGCTGACATAGTCCTCCGGATTGAACTTAACAACCTCTTTGGCGAAGGTCTTAGGTGTGTAAGGTTTACCCTTATATTCAAACTTAGCTGGTACAGCTCCGAGATGCTTATCAAGGATGGCAGTAAAGCCTGTTTTCCAGTCATTAGAAATAGGCTTTTCGGCTTTCATAACACTATCCAGATAGTTTCTAAGTTCTCCAACCATTTGACCATGATCATGGGAGATCTGTCCTTCCCTGAGTCCGCTGTAGATAGCTTCCGGGATAATACCATAAGTTGCCATAGCGTGGATGGCATCATGTCCCAATGCTCCTTCATCAAAACGGGTAAAACCCTGTCGGAGAATATAGTTTTCTGCCTTTTCCATGTAGATGTTACGGGCAGTAAACATTTCTGAGAGATCCAATACCGGCTGACCGTTATGCAGGCAGTCCGCTTCTACCATAGACGTCGCAGAAAATGACCAGCAGGTTCCAGTATTCGCCTGATCCTTAACAGGAGTATAGGGGTTGTTTTTAATAATCCTGATCTCTTCCAGGGTCTTTATTTCCTGTGCCTGGCTTTGTATGGTAAAAACCAACGCCAATAATGTTACAGCAATTTTCATATAACTAAGTGAGGTTTTATACTTAAAGATAAGGCCTTAAAACATACAAAAAGCGCTACTGCTGTATAAACGGCAGTAGCGCATATAATGGCGGAAGAAACTACAGTTAGTGCTCGTTAACGTTGATGTTTAGCGTACCTTTTTTACCATTAATAGTTAGCGCATCAGCTTTTCCGATAACATCTGCGTACTTTTGAAGGACTGCCTCTGGCTGGCGCACACCGTTGATGGTCAGTACATCATCCTTCTTTTCTACAGTAAACTCTTTATTAGTGTCAATCAGCTTATCTTTCTCCATTCTACTGATTAGATCTTTATATTTTGACGAGGTGGACTCATCAATTGTTAGGTCATCATCATCGTTCTCCATTTTCTGAATAACCCCGTTTTTGTTCTTGATGATAATCTGTTTTTTAATGTGCTTCTGGGAATTTTTGATTTCCTGCTGAGCCTTTTCTATCTCTTTACGTGCTTCCAGCATAGCAGCTTTCACTTCATCGCTGTTCATCGCTTTTCTGGCTTCTTCCATACCTTTTTTAGCCTCCTCCATACCTTTGCGCATTTCGGCGCGTACTTCCTCAGAAGATAGGGTAGATAAGGCTATTTTAGCACCTTCCATACCCATCCGGATACTTTCCTGTATTATTTGGGGATCAACCAGTTCGCCGTTAGTATTTTTCAGATCTTTCTTAATCTCCTTATTGATCTCGTCCCAGTTAATTTCTTTGAGGGCTTTGGATACTTCTGTATTGATTTCGTTCCAGTTTACCTCTTTCATGGCTTTACTGACTTCCTCGTTGATCTTCTTGAAGTCAACTTCCTTCATTGCATTGGAAATCTCTGCATTGATCTGCTTCCAGTCAATATTTTCCATGGCCTTCTTAGCTGCTTCAAGTCCTGCATCTGCTGCCTCCATACTTGCTCTTGCAGCTTCTTCTTTAGCCCTCTGGCGGTTGGTTGCACTGGCAGGAACGGTATCAGTCAGATAATGTGCTACATTGATGAAATGTGCCACGATAGGTGTGCTGCTGGCTGGTGCAATGGGCGAAGCAACTGGCGCTGCTACAGGTGTGCTTTTATCAGGTTGTTCTTCCTTATTTGTGGGATTTAGCCAGGCAATGGATACTAGGCCGACAGCTATAATCATCACTGCCAGTAACTTTTGAGTATAATTAATATTTTTAGTTTTCATTTCCATGATGCGTTTGATGCGGTGAAATAAATGTTGTTTGTTATCTGCCGCGGCCATGGCTAGTGCATTGACTGTTAACCGGTATTCTTCCAATGCGACCAGGGCTTTGGCATAATGCAACGGTTGCACCTGATGTCTCAGTACAATATCGTCGCAGCAGTGTTCTCTTTCCAGACGGATGTTTTTAGAGATCCACCATACAAAAGGGTTAAAGAAGAGAATTGTCTCAACAATGGATTGGAAAATATTCAGTAGATAATCATTGCGTTTGATATGTGCCAGTTCGTGCAATAAAATAGCCTCCAACTGTTCTGCAGTAAGGTTATTGAACATGGCTACCGGCAGAAGTATTACAGGTCTTATACAGCCTATCATTACTGGTACCTGGATATACTGGGAAATCAGCAATTTCACGCGGCGTGGAATATGTAGCTGACTTTTCAGTTTATGGAGATGATGCTCCCATGCTTCATCAATAGGAAATACCTGCGTCCTTTTGATCTGTTGAAGCTGAAGCAGATCACCTGTCAGTTTGATGATCATCACTGCCACTCCGGCCACGTAGATGGCAACTAGTACAGGAAACCACATCTCCAAAGTGGGAAACAACGATGTAAGTTGCGACTGACTTTTGTAAATAACCGGTACCTCTACAGCTGTAGATTGCCGTATACCCGTTTCTATCATGAACTGCGCGGCTGCATGTACTCTTCTTACACCTTCTATCTGTTGCCATAGCGTAACAGTAAACCAGCTGAAAATACCTGCCAGGGAAATAAAGGACAAGTTATATTTGATGCTGGCCCCCGCCTGCGGCCACAGATATAAGACAAGGCGCAGACAGGCAAAGATGAAAAATGCCTGCCAGAAAGAGTGCAGAAGCGCCCAGCCGAAGGCCTGGATCAGGTCTGCAGTGAATGGAAGTTGTGCAGTCATAATAGTAATATTAGCTGCGCCGGAGCGCCGGTTTTACTTTTTCTGTTGTTCCTCAATTGTGTTCAGATACTGCTTGATCATGTCCAGTTCCTCCTGAGAAGAACGATGATTACCCAGTGCCTGCATAACCAGCTGGGTCGCTGATCCGTTGAACACTGTATCAATCATTCTGGTCAGTAGTTGCTGCTGAGTGCTTTCCTGAGATATCGCAGCTTCATACACATGTGTTTTACTGCTCGTATCTCTCTTAAGCAAACCCTTTTCGTGCATTATCTGCATCAGCTTGAGGGTAGTAGTATAGCCCGCGTCCTTGCTTTTTTCCAATACTTCATGGACTTCCCTCACTGTACCTGCGCCTTTCTCCCACAATATTCCCAGGATCTCTAGTTCACTCTCTGTAGGCTTGTTGTTCTTTGCGGTACTCATTTATTTTCAATGATTATTGATCTACGAATATTTTCGTAAACAAATGTACGATAGTTTTCGTAATTGCCAAACTTTTCAAAAGATTTCCCGGATTTATTTGGAAAAGCTACTATGATATATAGTCAGATAAAGGCTAGAAGTCAACATTCACAAAGAGTACTTGTAAGTCAACAAACAGTACTGGATCCTTTAAGCAGATTGAACATTATGAAATAAGGAGTAGAATGAACCTTCTAACCAACAATGTGCTGTAATCATTACTAATCACAATAGAATAAAGATGCTGTCATGCAGAGTATCTAATTCCTCCGAGGTGCTATTAGTTGACTGGATAAAGTTGGGTTTGTAACTCAGATCCCCCTTATCCTATAAACTCATTAATAAGCTCAGTCGTACTTATGATCTTCAAATGTCTACCAGTAGGTTCAAGCGGCGGCTATATAAAATAATAAGTCAATGCCTTAGAGCCTTTCTTTACTGAGTACTGGTAGTAAACCAAATTTTCAAGTCCTGCAATTGTCCATACAATCTTGAATAAGCAAGCAACCCGGCAACCGCATTTCAAATTACAGATAATAGGCCTCCGTTCTAACCAGCTCCCGGTAACCGTCCTCACAACCTAAACAGTAAATTACCTGACAGTCGCTATGCAGATTACAGATATAGAGCCTGCGTTATAATAATGTGCGGAGCCTGATCTATAAGCCTACCAGCCAAGTCGTTCAATTGCGACCGCAAGACTTATCACACCCGCTTGCATCAAAACAGGCATTTTGTTCGCCTGCGTGAAATCGTTCAGCCCGACGAACAACAATGCCTGCTAGAAAACAGCAATTATTGGGAAGCTGCTTTAAAATTTACCAGCTTTCAACCCGACATGTACGGATGGCCCACTTAATTTACTATCAGTGATACCTGTTGTACTGGAGCCCGTAATAAAGCGATAGGATGCACCAATATCCAGCCGCAGGAATTTGGTAATATTCACTTCAATGTTAGCAAATGGTTCTGCTACAAAGAAGCCGCTGGCGTCCATTACGCCACCATGATCATCCCAGTCGTTATTTCCCCATCTTTCTCTGCGGCCTACGCCTCCACCTCCTAATAAAGTACCTGCTGTCCAATGTACCAGCTTGTCAGAATTATGAATATATTCTGCTACAAAACCTGTATACCACAGGTTAACATATTCGCGGTTACCTCCTGTATTCAATACTGGCATTTCCACGTTATTTACCAAGGTATATGCACCTGCTCCAAGCATGATTTTTTTGTTCAGCAGTACTCCTCCATATCCGCCTGTCAACACCCCAAAGTTACCATCAATGGGTGTAAATTTGGCAGCAGGGACACCATAAGCGCCTATTGTTGTCTTACCTTTTTTGGAAGAAAATAATGTTTCGGTATCGGCATGCTGCGCCCAGGCCTGCTGTGCTACAAGCACCAGCAGCGCTGATAAAATCTTTTTCATAAAAGTTGACTTAAAATTTGTGTAAAATGTACCGGCCGGTACACCTATTTCCCGGCCGGCTATTGCTAGTGAGAGATTTATTCTATTACCCGTTCCATACTGCTGACTGCGGATACGCCAAACCAACCCAGGATCTTAGATTGGCCGCCCCCCGGAGTTACATTCAGGGCGTTACATTTAACATTTTCCAGTACCTTGGCAAAAAGTCCGCCGGCATTGATCTGCGCCTGCACCTGCGTCAGGAAGAAATGACTCTGGTAAGTCACTGACCGTAGCTTTACAACCACTTTCTCACCTTTCTGGAAAGGCTTGTCAAAGTCCGTCACGGCCTCCTGGATAGGCAAAATAAAAGCTGAACCGTCCTTTACGCTCTGGTCAAAATACCCGTCCACTGAAAACGCATCTCCTACCTTATGCTGCAGATCATTCCTGTAAGAACGCATCCAGTAGTAGTCAACGCCGCCTGCGATATCTTTGGCGTGAAACTTAGCCACATAGCCATCTTCTGAAACAAAATTCTCGTCTTTCGTCTGCCACTCATAAGAGATGGAGTCAATCGGTGTGATACGCTTGATAGTATCGATGGCTTCAAAGACTTCTGTATTATATTCTACTCTTAGACGATAAGCATGACCGACTACGCCGATTGTCTGGTTATCCCCCGGGTCGTAGGTATAAGTACCATCCTTGAAAATGAAAGGATATGACTTCCTGGCTGTTTCATCAAAAAGGGTGATCACTGCGTCACCTATTACTGGTGCCGGTGTCTGATCTGTATACGGGAGTGATTTTGTAAATCTGATCTTCTGTATTCCCGGCTCTGTAGTAATCCAGGCATCCAGTACCGGAAAAGATGTACCTTTTTGTATGTCCAGGTCTACTACATCCTCGCAGGCAGTAAACGCAGCTGCTATCGCTACTAATATGCTCAGTCTGATCTTTTTCATCTGTATCGTGTTTTAAAGGATGTTAGAATTTGAAGTTATAGGTAATGCCAGGGATGATAGAACCGATGATAGAAAGACGCACTGCCTCTTTTTTGGACGGATCATCGTCGTTCTGTCTGAAGTAGATGGTATAAGCATTTCTGCGTCCATACACATTATACAACGAGAATACCCATTCTCCCTTCCAGCGGCGCAGTTGCTTTCCTTTCACTGTCAGCGACATATCCAGGCGGTGGAAAGAAGGTAGCCTGTAATTATTCCGTTTGTCTGTACTGTTGTAAGGAATATCCCAGTCCTGGAACTCCAGGCGGCTGTCTGCAAAAGTAGCCGGTGTGCCCGACGCATATACCCAGTTGGCGGAAAGAGAGGTGCGTTTAGACAATTCACGTGTAACAACTACATTCACGTTATGTGTACGATCGTAACGGTTCAGGAACCACTCGTTTTTGCTGATGCCATTCGTCTGCCTTTCTGAACGGGATAAGGTATAACTAACCCATCCTGTTGTTTTCCCCACTTCCTTCTTTGCCATCAGTTCCAGACCATATGAACGGCTGTGCGATTGCAGCAGGTCTGCCTCTATCTGCTGATTCAGTTGCAGGCTTGCATTATCAATGTAATCCAGCTGGTTTTCCATGTTCTTATAGAAAGCTTCAGCAGATAATTCAAAAGCGTCAGATGGTGCATCATATACATACCCGACAGTATACTGATCTGCTACCTGCGGCTTAATATTGTTGGTGCTCGGCGTCCAGATGTCCAGCGGGGTAGGGGAAGCTGTATTGGACAACTGATGCATGAACTGCGTCGTACGTGCATAAGACGCTTTCAGTGCATGATTGGTCGCTACATTATACCGTGCGGTAATTCTCGGTTCCAGGTAGCTATATGCCTTGATTAACTCGTTAGCGCCATACTCCCTGGTTCCTGCCAGTGTTTTGCGGATACCTGGTGTAGTATCATTGTAGTAATAGGCGGTTCCTTTACCCAGGTATTGATAGGAAGATAAACGAACGCCATACTGTACACCGAACTTCGGACTAGGTTTCCACTCATGATCCAGGTAAGCCGCAGCTTCCAGCCCATGCTGCTGCGTCAGTTGCTTTATACTGGTCTCATCTCCTTCCACACCTGTACCCGTACCTGGTTTAAAGGTGTAGTATATGCCCTGCAGACCAAAGTGCACGCTATTCTGTGTATTGATGTAGAACGTGAAAGCCGGTTTTACACCATAGTTGATAATGTTGGATGTCCATTTATATTTCTGTGTAGCCTCACTGGCACCTTTGTCGCTTTCATTGTTGAAGTCCAGACTATAATCATAGTTGCTATAAAAGGTAGTCAGGTTCATGAATGTTTTGTTGGTAAACACATGATTCCAGCGCACCGTTGCTGTCTTATTCCCCCAGTTCATATTCACCTGCGTGCCAAATCCGAATACGTCACGTCCCAGATAACCACTGGCAAAAAGCGTGTTGTTCTTGTTCAATTTGAAGTTGACCTTACCTGTTACATCATAAAAATTCAGCTTGGTATCTTTCATGTCTCCTTTCAGAAAAGGCTTCATCAGCACATCAATATAAGAACGGCGTGCCGCCAGTATAAAAGATGATTCATCCTTCTTGATAGGCCCTTCGAGCGACAACCGGCTGAATACATTGCTGATACCGCCATTTACATTGAATTTCTGGTTGTTTCCGTCCTTCATGCGTATATCCAGCACGGAAGAAGTGCGACCGCCGTATTCAGCCGGAAAACCGCCTTTAATGAGATTCACACTTTTCACCGCGTCAGGATTAAATACTGAGAAAAATCCCAGCATGTGCGTCGAGTTATACACAGGCGCTTCATCCAGCAATATCAGGTTCTCATCCGCTGCACCACCCCGCACATTGAAACCATTGGCTCCTTCACCCACCGTATTTACTCCCGGCAATGTCTGGATAGAACGAAGCACATCCACCTCTCCCATAAAAGTGGGCATCTTCTTCATCTGCGCAATATCCAGCCTGTTCAGACTTGTACTGAGCGTGTTGATCGCCTTCTCCTGCTTATTGCCGGTAACAGTCACTGTACTCAGCTGACTGCTCGACTTCTCCAGCTTAACGTCCAGGTTCTTATTAGCATTCAGGGAAATGTTCATTTTAACAGGGGCATAACCAATGTAAGAGAACTGTATCTCATGGTCGCCCGCAGGCAGGGTTAAAGAATAAAACCCATACTCATTGGTCACTGTACCGAGGCCAGTACCTGCCTTTGATACGGAGATGCCGATAAGGCTTTCACCGTTCTGCTGGTCTTTGATATAACCACTTATTGTGTATCGTTGTTGTGCATAGGTTACCTGCATAAGCAGCAGGCAAATGCCCAGCAGCATAAGTAATCTCGTCTTCATATAAGGTGCTTGTAGTGTTTAGTAGCGGATAGCTGGCTATAACATTTTTTGTTTACGCATATATGACGGGGAGAGATAAGATTACCCCTAAGAGCTACTGAGAGATTTTTTTAAACAGGACAATTTAATCCAGCAGATCGCAGTCGAAACCCTGGCTACGTACGAAATGAATAACATCATGTGCTGTTACCGGTAACGTGCCCGGTAATACACGCATCACCCGGTCGCAATCTTCTATATCAATGGTGCAACTGCTAATCATGAATTGATTATGTACGGCTTCTATAATTGTATGTTTATCCTGTTGTGTACTGATGTTCGTCCGGAATATTCCCACCACCATGATTATTAATATTAACTTTATGGAATATTTTTGTACAAAAGTGTAGGTGTTTCTCCGGATAACTGTTACATAAAACGGATTAAGATTTATATTTAAAGGATTTTTATGGACATCCAGATCAGAAATGACGCCAGCGAAATAATCTATAATGAACAACAGGAATTTCCGTTGGAAAAGCTGCGTTCTGCTGCACTGATAGAAGATGCCCAGTCCATCACCCTGGATTTTGCCCAGGGCGATTTCCGGGAAATGTATTTTGACGGCTATCATATCGCTATCGGAGGTGTCAATGTCCATGAAAACATCCACATCACCACCACCGAACACGTTTCTACCATCTCCCTCATGTTCGTGCTCAATGGTCAGTTTGATACAGGTCCGGGACCGGAACCCGGCAACTTTGCCAAACGCAGGTATAAGTCACTGGAACATAATCTTTTCTATAATCCCACTATTGCAGAAAACACGGATGTTGAAAAACAACGTGATTTTGAGATGATCTCCCTCAGCTTCTCAAAAGAAAAGTTTCTCGAACTAGCGGTAAATAACGGCCGCGTACTGGACCAGTTGGCCGACAAAGTAGCCGGTGACAAAATCATTTATCTTAACCGTAAACAGAACCCCCCGATCACCACCCGCATGATGATGGTATTGGAAGAGATACGCAGGTGCCAGTTCACAGGCGGTACCAAAAAGTTGTACCTCCAGTCCAAAGTACTCGAACTACTGGCACTGCAATGCGAACAACATGAAAATGTAGAACAGTTAAGAACCAGTACCCCCCAAATATCGCCGGCAGACCGCGAAAAGCTCTATTATGCCAGGGATCTGCTTATGAAAAATATACAGTCTCCACCATCCTTACCAGAGCTTTCCCGCATGGCCGGACTCAATGAGTTCAAACTTAAAAATGGCTTCCGCCAGCTGTTTGATAACTCAGTATTCGGATACCTGAATGACCACCGTATGGAGTACGCCAGAAAACTCATACTGCGTCAGGAATCTTCTATGTCCGAAATAGCCGAATCTCTCGGCTTCTCCTCCCTGCAACACTTCAGCGTCTCTTTCAAGAAAAAGTACGGCGTTAGTCCCTCCAGGATCAAATAACAGCTACTTCCCCCGCTATAGGATGCTTCCCCTGCCTGATAAAGGAGGTCTTCATTATGCGCATACGCCATTGCCGGAAATACACACAAGTCCAATCCATCCGGAAATTTGGTGCAACAGGCATCACTGCTCCTCAAAAAAAGAGGGTACCAGTGCTTACCTGGTACCCTCCGGCATATTATTTTTATGGCTACAATTGCGCGCTCAGTAGTCGCTACCTCCTGCTCAATGCTTCACTATTACTTCTTTCTTCACAATCTGCTCCGTCTTCACAGCTTTCTTTGCTGCCACTTCTTTACCGGTGCCATGTAACTCAGCCAGGGTAGGCGCAATTACCAATGACACAATAGACATCAGCTTGATCAGGATGTTCATAGAAGGACCAGAAGTATCCTTAAACGGATCTCCCACTGTATCTCCTGTTACGGAAGCTTTATGTGGCTCGGACTTTTTATAGTACACCTGACCTTTGATCTCTACACCTTTCTCAAAAGACTTCTTCGCATTATCCCATGCACCGCCGGCATTGTTCTGGAACATCCCCATTAATACACCGCTTACGGTTGCTCCTGCCAGGAAACCGCCTAATACTTCCGGGCCGAATATGAAGCCCACAATAATAGGAGAGAGGATGGCAATACTACCTGGCAGCATCATCTTTCTGATGGATGCCTGAGTGGAGATGGCCACACATTTATCATATTCCGGCTTGCCGGTACCTTCCATAATACCTGGTATTTCCTTGAACTGGCGGCGTACTTCCTCCACCATACTCATAGCTGCTTCACCCACCGCACGGATAGCCAGGGAAGAGAATATAAACGGTATCATTGCGCCGATGAACAGCCCTGCCAGTACATCTGCATGATATATATCAATACCGCTGATCCTGGCTACACCTACAAATGCAGCAAACAGCGCCAGTGCCGTCAGCGCTGCTGAAGCGATTGCAAAACCTTTACCTGTCGCTGCCGTAGTATTACCTACTGCATCCAGAATATCCGTTTTTTCACGCACTTCTTTAGGTAGTTCACTCATCTCTGCAATACCGCCTGCATTATCTGCAATAGGACCAAAAGCGTCAATGGCCAGCTGCATCGCCGTAGTAGCCATCATACCTGCTGCGGCAATCGCTACTCCGTAAAGGCCTGCACAGGCGAATGAACCATAGATACCTGCTGCAAGTACAATAATCGGTAATAAGGTCGATTCCATACCTACCGCCAGACCGGCAATCACATTCGTTGCATGACCGGTAGACGATTGGCGGATAATAGACAGTACGGGCCGTTTGCCCATCGCTGTGTAGTATTCTGTAATGATACTCATCAGCGTACCTACTGCCAGACCAACGATAATAGCGCCTACTACGCCATTCTGTGTGATAGCTTTAGCACCGGGTTTCAGTTCGCTGGTACCTGCTATAAAGTCGCGTTTCAGATAAATCGCTTCTGCCGGAAGAATATAGTATACCAGGGCTGCACTCGCAATAGCAGACAGAATGATAGAGCCCCAGTTCCCCATATTCAGTGCCCGCTGTACAACAGAAGTATTCAATCCTACATTGTCTGAAATTCTAACAAACAGGGTAGCTATGATGGAGAATACAATACCGATGCCTGCAATCAGCATAGGTAGAATGATAGGTGCTACACCTCCGAAGTTATCATTAGAGATAATTTCACTGCCCAGTACCATGGTAGCCAGTACGGTGGCCACATATGAACCGAAAAGGTCAGCGCCCATACCAGCTACGTCTCCTACGTTATCGCCTACGTTATCGGCAATGGTAGCGGGGTTACGCGGATCGTCTTCCGGGATGCCGGCTTCCACTTTACCTACCAGGTCAGCACCCACATCGGCGGCTTTGGTATATATACCACCACCTACACGTGCAAACAGGGCAATGCTCTCTGCTCCCAGCGAGAAGCCTGTCAGTACTTCAATGGTCTTGATCATTTCTTCTGTATTGGCATTTGCGCCGAAATAGGCCTGCAGGATAATGAATAATCCGCCAAGCCCTAATACGGCGAGTCCGGCTACACCCATCCCCATTACAGAACCGCCTGTAAAGGAAACCTTCAGTGCATTAGACAGGCTGGTACGCGCTGCCTGTGCCGTACGTACGTTTGCTTTGGTGGCAATACGCATACCGATAAAACCGGCGGTAGCAGAGAATACGGCACCAATAATAAATGCCAGGGCAATAGTCCAGTCAGAGTTGTGGTTTGTGGCACCCATATAGCCTAACAGGAGAGCGGCTATAATCACAAAATAGGTAAGGATCTTGTACTCAGCTTTCAGAAATGCCATTGCGCCTTCTGCAATGTATTGGGCGATTTCTTTCATTTTCTCATTGCCGGCGTCCTGGCGGGATACCCAGGCACTTCGGATGGCAGTAAACAATAAGGCTAATAATCCAAAACATGGAACGAGGTAAACGATCTTCATATACGTGATTTTAACAATTCTATAAATATAACCTTTTATCGATTATCAATTATGGGGTTTTGACGCTGTCACAGGGCTAAAAAAGGGGTTAACAGGTATGCGGTTTACGCAGGTGTTGAAAGCCCCTGCCAAGGAACTCAACAATGTCTTCCGCTATCATGGCTTCTTCTGAAAGTTCCGCTGCGGCATAGTCGCCGGAGAGTCCATGCAGATAGACGCCCATCAGCATCGCGTCTCTGGAATTATAACCCTGCGCCAGGAGGGAAGTGAGTATGCCGGTAAGTACATCGCCGCTGCCACCGGTGGCCATACCCGGATTGCCGGTCGTGTTAAACCAGATAGAACCATCCGTAAAGGCCATGGCGGTATACCTGCCTTTAAGCAGGATATTCAGTTGCCTTTTTACGGCATTGCCGGATAATATCTGCAGTCGCTCTACATCGTTGGCGGTCCGGCCAAACAGTCTTTCAAACTCCTTCGGATGTGGTGTGAGTATAGATCCATGGGGAACTTTGTTCAATAACGTGGGATTGCTGCTCAGGATATTCAGGGCGTCTGCATCCAGTACCATCGGCTGCCGGTAATGATCCAGCAACTTTTCCAGTGCCCAGCAGGTACCTGCCGCGGTGCCCAGCCCCGGGCCTATACCAATAGTCTTGAACCTGGCAGCTGCTTCCGGCGTGCTTACGTGGTTGTGGAAGCTGGAACTGTGATCTTTCTGTTCATCAATAAAACACATCGCGCCAGGTGCTGCAATCTGGATGATCTCATAACCGCACTTGGGTATATGGCAGGTAAGAAGGCCAACGCCTGTACGCAGACAGGCCTTTGCACTCAGTACGGCTGCGCCGGTTTTGCCTTCGCTGCCGGCTATCAGCAGGGCATGTCCGAAGGTGCCCTTATGAGAGAATGCTTTACGAGGCCGGTAGATGCCCCGTACCTGCTGGATATCCGTAATATTAAACCGGGAAGTAGTTTGCGCAATATATTCCGGTGAAAGATCTATTGTAAGAATGCATATTTCCCCCACCGCAGCTGCATTTTCAGGCAGGAGGAATGCCAGTTTATAAAACTCGAAACTGAGTGTATGGTCTGCCTTTATAACGGGCGTGTTGACAGACGAAGCATCTGCCTGCAAACCCGAAGGGATGTCTATTGCAACGATGTCATGCTCTGCTTTCAGGTCGTTCAGCTGGTGGATAATGTTTGCTGTCCATCCTTCTGCCGGGCGACTCAGCCCCGTTCCCAGTATCGCATCTACGATCAGTGCATGCGCGTCTGGCCGGGGCAGTAGTCCGTTCTCTGCAATGTCATGCACAGCGCCGGGATATTGCTGTTGTAACGCCTGACGGTTCGCCGTATGATCTGCAGAAGCAGTAGAACTGTGATGGAGAACATAGGCATGTGCCTCATACCCTCTGTTACGCAACAGACGGGTAATGGCGAGCCCGTCCCCTCCGTTATTGCCCATACCACAGAATATATAAACAGGTGTATATTCATTGTAATGGCGGCATATCCACGCCGTACAGGCAATGGCTGCCTTTTCCATCAGATCCAGGCTGCTGATCGGGGTGTTAGCAATCGTGTAAGCATCCGCTTCACGAATCTGTTGCGCTGTGAATATTTTCATGGTTATTTATGTGCCGTGGGGCATAGCTTATAAATATAAGCAAAAAAAAACGACCATACCGTAAAACGGCATGGTCGCTGCATATTGTTTTTTGTTTCAGTCGATGCTTAGAAAGTATATCTTACAGAAGCTCCACCAATTTCTTCTCCTACAAAGTGAGTACCACCATTGAAGTTGAAGTAAGGTTTCAGGTCAGCGCTGACAACCAACGGAATTTTCTTAAACTTATATTCCAGACCAACGATACCGTCCAGACCTGCAGATACATAAGTACCATCACCATGTCTGTAATAGTTATCCCAGTCATAGTCGCGGCGATCGTAAACACCTACGTGTGCACCACCACCAAAATACAGGTGAAATTCCGGTTTAGGGAACGGAGCGATATGGTATTCATACAAGCCAGTGAAGGTAACGTTTCTTCTGTTGCCTACGTTGGTAGTGACCAGCCCTTCAATGGCGTGCGGAGCAGCAAAAAAGTGCTTTACGGTAGCGCCTATCACCCATGGGTTTACTCTCAGACCAAGGGCCGTTTCATAGCCAAAATCTGTTGAACTGCTTCTTCTTTGTGCATTCGCCGTCACTGCCATCACTGTGATCAGGCCAAATAATAACACAATTTGTTTCATATTTATAACTGTTTAGAATAATTGGTTAATAGGTATTTCTTTCTTTTATCTTCCCAGGGTATACCTGACAGATACAGCAAAGTCTGTCAGATCAGAGGATGTATTGAAGTGAATAGCCGGTTTCCAGTCAAGACTCAGGTTCAGCGGCAACGAAGGAAAGGTGTAATCCATACCTCCAATGCCATCCACGCCCGCTATAAATTTCATATTCCCATCCGTTTTACGGCTTCCCAGGTGAGCACCGCCTCCTACAAACCATCCTAATCCCTCGGTTGTTTGTGGTGAGAGATCAAAATGACGCTCATAAAGGCCCGTTACGGTAAAAGTACCAGCATACACGCCGGCAATACCTTCGACGGCGTTCGCCTCATCAAAGAAATAACGTGCGGTACCACCGAAAGGTAAGCCCAGACGTAATCCTAATTGCGGATTACCTTTTGTTTGTGCATTCACTATCTGAGTGCACACTCCAAGTAGCAGGGTTATGAACAGACGCTTCATAAATTATTGCTTTGCTTTGCAATAACGGTGCCAAGATATAGATTATTATCTTTTATTGTATAAAGAACTACAAATTAATGGCTAAGAAATATTCACCTCTAATAATGATTCTTCACAAGCTTTTATAAACCAGTTAAATGCCCGCCAGCTGCTGTTACCTCATTATGTCGTTTCCCATTGGGATT
This sequence comes from Chitinophaga rhizophila, assembly GCF_019492185.1. Classification (GTDB taxonomy): domain Bacteria; phylum Bacteroidota; class Bacteroidia; order Chitinophagales; family Chitinophagaceae; genus Chitinophaga; species Chitinophaga rhizophila. The sequence goes on along the minus strand of NZ_JAICCF010000002.1, from coordinate 484,295 downwards.
CCAGCTTTTGGCGTCGCTGAATACCTTATTCTATTCCATCACTATCAGTATACCTAAAGGGCACTTCAATATCCCAGGGATATTGAAGTGCCCTTATGATGACGAATAAGTAACCTTATAATATAGGAACCAGACCCTTACCCGGCCGCGGCGAACAGCAATTAATGAGCTGCTTCTTCATTTTCAGATACAGATATCCTGTTACTCCTGCTAATAAGCAGGCAACCATGAGCGCCATCTTCGATATACGCTGCGACTCCACAGAGGGGTATGCCAGTATAGCAATGAAGATCGACATGGTAAATCCGGTGCCGGCCATCATACCGGTACTAATCATTTGTGGCCAGCTGGTCTGTGCAGGCAGAGCGGTTAATTTCAGACGGGTAGCGATGTAAGATAAAAGGCAGATAATCAATGGTTTACCCGGAAGACAGGGTATCCGTGCTGTCAGGGTGAATGGGCCAGTAACAAAGAAAAAGCCGTGCGGCTGATCAATATGATCACTACCGCACGGCTATTCTATAAAAATGTGTAGATCGGTGATAATAACTTTCTAATTAAAATTCATCCTCATCCTTTTTAGGTGCCTCAGCTTCCTCCCTCTTTTTAACATCTCCTGCGGTGCCGAAAAGTTCATATTTACTTTTTGGTCTGCGTCTGATGTCCCAGTGGAAGTTCTCCAGCTCCATTTGATCCAGCGGACGTTGCGTGAACGGATACATGGTGCCTTCAGGATCTTTAATGAATGAAATAGTATTCAGTTCACCCTGTCTGAAGTAGATGTTAATAACACCGCTCAATGTCCTGTTGACACTGACATAAGCTTTATCATCATCCTGGATATAGTAAATGCTTTCCGCATTACCATCCACATGCATCCAGTCAAGCGACTGTCCGGCGAAGTAGCCGGTGATCTGGTTACCTTTGATTTGGTTATACATTTTAGGTCCGGACTCTTTCACCAGCAAACCATTCTGGTCTAACAGGAGTTTGTCCGCCTTTTGATTCTTTGTATACAGGAAGATAGTATCTCCGCTCAGCTGTGTTTCATTAGCCCACAATACAGGGTTTCTGTAGAAGCGGAAGATAGAATCTTTGCCGGAATAGTATATACTGTCAGCAACACCTTGCAGCGAATCGGAATAGATACGCACGTTATGCCACGCTTTGATAAACCGGATTTCGCTGGTGTCTTTGGCGTTGGTACCGGTATCCGCGGGTAATGCCTGTGTTGCATTGGCAAGCGCAGCGGTGTCACTGGCTGGTATCAGATTTACCTTCAAATTATTGCTGGAATCTTTTGCGATGACCACGCCTTGTGGTTTGCTGATCTTACTGGTATCTGCCACCCTCGGCTGAGTTTTAGCCGAATCGTTTAATTTGGCGAGGGCGTTTGTCTTCATTTTTACGCCAGCAGAATCAGGAGGAGCGACCATTACTGGTATTAGTCTGGCGCTATCTCCAGTGATAGTAGCATCCTGCAGCTTCTTCGCAAAGGCGGATGTATCAGCGTCCGGGTTGATGGCTACTTCGGATGGAGGGAAGTTAGCTGTATTAGCACTGTCAGTGGCAGTCAGGGTATCGGCCGCTGTTCTGACAGGCGCTACGGTGAAAGTATCTTTTTTGATCACGCCGGAGAAAAGGCTGTCAGCAGCCAGGAAAAGCGTATCGTTCTCCCGTTCCATGATCATTACCGGATGTTGAGTAGCCAGAATTGTTTTTTCTATCTGGTTCACGGTACCGTAGTTAGACAGTAGGGTCATTTTCTGGGCCGTATCCCGGTAGATCATGTTGCCTACGGCATAGGCCAGACCGGTACGTTTATCCATTGTGATCCTGTCGGCAGTGATCGTCGCTGTGCTGTCTTCGATGGTGGGTCTGCTGTCAAAGTTCCCTTCGCCGGTGTCTGTATTATATTCTCCGGAGGTAGCGTACATGACGGTTTTACCATCGTTGATAGTAGTAGGTGCCACGATGGTGGCTATTCTGGTACCGGTATTATATAATAAGGTATCTGTGGTGAGGGTATATTCCGGATCGACCAGGAGTACGTTTCTGTTGAAGTAAACGTCTTTGGTATCCGCATAGTAATAACCTTCCTGGCTGGTCAGTACGCTGGAGCCGTTGACTAGTTTACCACCTTTGACATAGGTACCGATACGGGCATTCATATCATATTGCAGTTCCGGCCCGGAAAGCGTCACCTTGCCGTCAGTCAGGCGTGCATTATCACGGAGGGTAGCCATACGGGTATTCCCTTCATAATGAAGATATTCTCCGTATATGTGGATACTATCGGCCTGATTAATATGGATATGACCATAGGCATCCAGTACATTGGATTGCCGGTTGATCAATGCGCTGTCGCAATAGAATAGAGTATTGCCCTGCCGGAAGATGGCATTACCGATAAATCTGTTCAGCTGGACGTTCTCTTTTGTCAGTACATTCAGTTTATCTGACTGAATGATGTGTATAACCTGTGTTGTATCCCGCTGTATGGAGGTGGTGTCCTGGGCGCGGGTTGTCAGGAAAGATCCTAGAAACAATCCGGCCAGGATAAGCCCGCATTTTGCTAGTTGCTGCATTGTTTAGATTATAGTGCCTTTGCGGTGTCAGATGGTATGGGCTGTACTTTAGCTTTCTTACCAAACAGGGAGAAGTGCACGTAGCGTTTAGGATTTACGCGCAGATCTTCAAGCAGTTTGTTGAGATTGCCGAGTGAATTTTGCAGATTGTCATACACCTTTTTGTCGTTGAGCATCAGTCCTACGGTACCATCGCTGCTATTCAGTTTAGCGATTGTTTCATTGAGACGTGTAGACAGCTGGTGTAATTCTGCGAGTGTTTTATCCAGTTCTCCGTTTGCCAGGGCAGCCGTAGTCTTTTCAGCATTGCCCAGTATAGCGGTAATCTTATCGTTATTGTTTTTCAGATTTGCTGTCAGTGCCTCCAGGTTATCAAAAGTAGCCTTTACATTTCCGTGCTGAGGGTCCAGCATGTTATTGAGGGATGCAGAGGTACGGGTAAAGTTGCTCATGGTGGTATTGAGGTGTGCGATTGCATCACGCAGATTACCTTTGGTAGCAGGGTCGAAGATAGAGTTGACGGTTGTCAGTACTGAATCAACGGAACCCAGGGTACCTTCAAGTTTTTTCACGAGCGGGTTGAGTTGTTCTTTGAGTGCATCAGTAATGGAGCCATCTACAGCAGCGTAGATAGTGTCGCCGCTCTGGAGATATACATTGGCGTTACCGAAGTCTATCTGTACTGTTTTTGTGCCTAACAGGTCGCTGGAGATGCGTGCTACGGAGTTCTGTGGGATATCGATTTTCTTGGTGATTCTCAGTTCCACGAGGATTCTTCCAGCATTTTTATCCATAATTTCCAGGTTTGAGACGCTACCTACTACCAGACCGTTTACCTGTACAGTAGCTGATGGTTGGAGTCCATTTACCTGGGTATATACTGCGTAGATTTTCTTACTTGTTGAAAAAAGGCTTTTACCTTTTAACAAATTAAAACCCAAAATCAGCAGTGTTATTGCGATAGCTGCAAGAACGCCTACTTTGGTTTCATTAGATACTTTAAGCATAGAATACGTTATACGTTGCTACAAAAATAATCAAAAAAGGTTGCGGGCAAGCACAATCCGGATGCTGGCGTCCACACCAAATCTGATACCGTTTTATTCTACGGCAGGCAAATATGCAGCTTTTCGCGAAAAAAAGTAATGTATATATTGTTAAAGAAGATCGGGAGGCGGGTTAAGCAGTGGGTGTATAGCTGGAGGGGGAGGGGCTTATCGGGTAGCAACGGTGTTATTCTCGGCGGATATCAGGTAGGCATTCCAGAATCCGGCTTTCTTAGCTTTACTTAGGGCAACTTTAGCTTCTTTCTCTGTCTGGAAGTCAACCCATATATATTTATTGAGTGTCTTTTTGTTGATCACGACGGTCTCCCGGATGATGGTACCGCGTAAATCTTTGAAAACCGGGGCACTACGGGTATATTTTTTCTCTGTGACTACTAGTTGAATATTATATTTCGGTGTACCCCTGGATACTGGTTGGCGGGAGGTATGCGTATTGGAGGAAGCGGGAGCAGGGGTATTCACTGCCAATGCTTTCTGATTACCCTGGCCCATCAATACCGCTTTCCGGAAGCCCAGCTGCTTTGCCTGACGCAAAGCAGCATTCACTTCAGCCTGGGAACGGAAACTGCCCCAGATATATTTATACTTATTGATCTTTTTGCTGTTCATGACCACCTGTTCCTTCCGGATAGTGCCTCTGAGTTTATTGAAGATAGCGGCATCCCGGGTATACTTTTTATCACTTACCAGCAGCTGGATATCATATTTATATGGATTTCCCTTTTCCTCCTTACGGGGAGCCGCTGCCTGGCGGCTGCTGGTGGTAGTCTTCGGAGCAGGCTTAGGTTTGGCTGCTGCAATAGCAGGTTTTTTAGTAGTAGTACTCCTGGATTTAGGGGAGCGGTAGCTTACCGGAGACGATCCACCGGATTCTCCGGCAGGGGTTACCTGTGGTCTATCTTCCGGGGCACTGTACCGGCTCAGTTCATCCTTGTATTTTTTAATCGCTTTGAAGATACAGCTGGCAGATTCCTGCTGGCCTTTCTCTGAGTTCAGGTAATCTTCCTCTTCCGGGTTACTGATAAAGCCCAGCTCAACAAGTACGCTCGGCATGGCGGTAGCTTGGAGTACCCAGATGCCTTTTTCATCACGCTGACGGGCACCACGGCTGATACGGCCTACACTTGAAAATTCGTCTTCGATCATGGTAGACAGGCGTAAACTGTGGTCGAAATAGGCGTTGCGAAGCGTGTTTAATAATATAAAGGTCTCAGGATCACTCATATCCAACACCGAGTTGGCATCTTCTGAGTTGGCATCCAGCATGATTACAGAGCTTTCTTTCAGCGATTCAGTCTTGGCATTGTTCTTTCCGGTGGCCCAAACATAGGTTTCGGTACCTTTCGCTGTACTGGGAGAGGTAGCGTAGATAGCCCTTTTTACGGGCACTTTTTTCTTACCTTTCTTAACATATACTGTGTTATAACCGGTCACCCTGCGGGTAGGACCAGCTGAATTACAGTGTATAGAGATGAAAAGATCCCCTTTTTCCCTGTTGGCGATGATGGCTCTTTCGTTCAGATCTGCACGGAGGGTAGCGCCAAGGGCGTTCCTGGTTTTACGGGTATAGACTACACGTACGTCTTTCATATTCTCCTCGATCAGTTTCCCGAGTTTCAATGCAACATCCAGTACCACTCCTTCTTCAGTAGAGTATTTACCACGTGCTCCCGGCGTCTGGGCGCTATGCCCCGGATCTATAATGATAGTACGGAGGGGAGGATTCTGCTTTTTACCATTTGACGGTCGGTTCGTTGCATAAAGTAGGATAGTTCCCAGAAAGATGGCACATCCGAGAAATATCCAAAATCGGTTCCAGCGCATGACTCAGTTTTTATATAATTTAATGGGCGTTAGTATTGTGTTAAATTGTGTGCGGATCGCAGTGCTCGCTTTGATCCTTCAAATGACGTTCGTATTTTGTTTTCAATAAATGACTGGATGCTTGTTTGCCTGGCACTTATTTTCGTTTTACAATTGATAATAATTTGTCTAAAAACTTGTAGGTTTGTGCCCGCTTAACACATGCACCTGAATCACAAAAATAATTATAAAAAGTTTTTACGACAGATATACCTGACTTTTGCCGGTATATTAATCGTCATTCCTTTTATAATAAACGCAGTAGCAACTCCCGCGCCAAATGCCGGAGTACGTTTTAACAAAAGTTTCACAGATACCGTACCGACCGACACAACCCGTCGCCCCGGAGATACGTCTGTTATTCCAGCCGTAAAGGATATACCTGTGCCATCCCTGCAGCCTGAACTTCCGGATTCTTTGCCGGAATCGCCGGATCTGACGGGAACGGATACTATGTATGTGCCGAAGGTATCGAAAGATAGTATAGAAGCGCCTATTACTTATAAGGCGAAAGATTCTATCGTGTTACTTGTACCTGATAAACGCTTTTATTTTTACGGTACAGCCAATACCAAATACCAGAAAACCACCCTTAATGCCGAGCGTATGAACTACAATCAGGCTACTGGTGTTATGGAAGCGACTACCGCTACAGATACTGCCGGCAAGGCCTATGGCCGTCCGCAGCTGGACGATAATGGCCAGGCGTTTGATTCTGATACGCTCAGGGTGAATATTGCAACACACCGTGCCAAAATCTATAACACCCGTTCACAATATGGGGAGGGCTACGTATTGAGCAAGCAGACGAAACGTGAAGCAGATAACAGCATCTTCGGTTACAAAAACGGATATACGACCTGTAATCTGGACACGCCTCACTTCCAGTTCAATGCCAGAAAGATCAAGGTAGTTCCAGACAAACTGGTTATCTCGGGTCCTGCCAACCTGGAAATCGAGGGGGTGCCTACGCCATTATTTATACCTTTCGCTATATTCCCGATTACACACGGACAACAATCAGGTATCCTGGTGCCGAGCTACATCGTAAATGCGCAGAAGGGTATGGGGCTACAGAATGGCGGTTACTATGTGGGCCTTGGAGAAAACTTTGACATGACCCTGCGCGGTGAGATCTATTCTTATGGTAGCTGGATGCTGACAGCCAGTCCGACCTATCGTAAACGTTACCGTTATAATGGTGGTCTGACACTGAGCTTTTCCAATACCCGCCTGGGCGATCCTTCCGTAAAGAGTGAGTTTAACCGGTCCCGCGACTTCCGTGTTAACTGGAACCATAGTATGGACAGTAAGGCGCGCCCTGGTATTACATTCGGCGCAAACGTAAGCTTCGGTACATCCAGGTTTAATACGTTCAACCTGTATGACTACGCCAGCCGTGTTAATAATAACCTGACATCCTCCATTAACTTTTCAAAAACCTGGCAGGGTAAGCCTTTTAACTTTACCTCCAGCCTTTCTCATAACCAGAACCTGAGCACCAGGGATGTGAGTATCTCATTCCCTTCTGCAACATTCACCATGAATACCATCTATCCATTCCAGCCAAAGGAAATGGTCGGAAGAGCGAAGTGGTATCATAAACTGGGTATAGGTTATAACGGATCACTGAACAACAGCGTAACTTTCAAAGACTCGGTGTTTGGTAAAGCGGCCATGTTCGACGCGTTACAGTCAGGGGTGAAACACAGCCTGCCTATCGCATTCTCTATACCCGTATTCAACAACTTTACCCTATCTCCGGGCGTGAGTTACTCAGAGTTTTGGTATACAAAGAAGACGATCAGGGAATGGAGACCCAATAAACGTGTTTCTCTTGACTCCCTCGGTGGTATAGATACGACTTATCAATCAGGCTTCTTTGCAGCGCGTCAGGCAAGTGCCAGCATCTCATTGGCAACAGCTGTTTATGGTATGTACCAGTTCGGCAAGACGTCAAAAGTAAAGGCTATCCGGCACGTAATGCGGCCTACCATCAGTGCCAGCTACACACCTGACCTCGCGAGAAATGCCTATTATTACCTGCAGTACAATCGTGCAGGTGATAGTACAAGGCAATCTTTCTTCACCAGCTCGTCTGTAGGCGTGCCAACAGACGGACGATCAGGGGCTATCTCGTTCCAGTTGGATAACAACCTCGAAATGAAGGTCTTCTCTAAGAAGGATACCTCGGCTAATAAAGAAAAGAAGATTAAACTACTGGACGGTTTTGGTATCAACGGGTCTTATAACATGCTGGCAGACAGTTTCAAATTATCGCCATTCCAGATCTATGCCCGTACCAACCTCTTTGATAAACTGAACATTACAGCCAGTGGTAATATTGACCCTTATGAGGTAAATGCCAGGGGTAAAAGAGTAGATAACTATGTCTGGAATACGGGAAAACTGAGTTTGGGAAGACTGACCAGTGCAACTGTTGCGCTGCAGACCTCCTTCCAGTCGTCAGACAAGAAGAGCAAGGATAAACAGCAGCAACTGAGTGAACTGGAGAACGAACAAAGTAATGATGCCGCCTTCCAGGCCCAGCAAAGGCAACTGGAACAGGTAAGAAGGAACCCCGGTGAATATGTAGACTTTGATATTCCCTGGAAACTGGACCTTTCTTATAGTTTGTCTTACTCCAACACGGTATTGCCTGACTCCGGAGGTACAGTGAAAACATTCACCCAGTACCTGGCTTTCAACGGTGATTTCAGTCTGACGCCAAAGTGGAAAGTAGGGGTAACCAGTGGTTATAACTTTATAGAGAATAAACTGGCTTATACCAATATGTACATCTCCCGCGACCTGCATTGCTGGCAGATGTCTATCAACCTGGTGCCTATCGGAACATATCGTCAGTTCAGTATTACTATCAGTCCTAAATCCGGCATCCTGCGTGATCTCAGGATTAACCGATCGCGAACGTTCTATGATTTATAGCTACCGGGGTAGCATTATTGATAAAAAGAAAGCAGGCGCATATAATATGCGCCTGCTTTCTTTTTGTATCTGTCAGTATTATTACTGTTTTTGTGCTATATGCTGCCACATGGTATTGTAGACATTTTCCTTCAGTTTCTCCAGATCATCAGTAGTTAAACCTTCCGTTCTGATGGGTGTAAGGAAATGAATGTCTATTATATGTGGTAAGGCATAAAATACTTTGCCGGGGGGCATGATTTTCCGCGTATTGAAAATGACAGCCGGCAGAATAGGCCGTTGTGTTTCAATGGCCAGGGAAAATGCCCCATCATAGAAGGATTTCAGTGGCTGATCTGTTTTATTGCGGGTGCCTTCCGGATAGAGGAGCATATGAATACCTTCGCTGAGTACCTGCTTCATTTCCTGAAAGCTTTGTTTCCTGCTTTCAGGGTCATGCCTGTTTACCAATACAGAGCCTACTTTGTACATAATACCCCAGATAGGCGTATTCTCCATTTCCTTCTTAGCCAGGCTTTTGCTGGGTCCAGGAATAGCATAAGTGGTAGTCGGCACATCCATCATGGAATTATGGTTACATACAATAATGTAAGGTTCTTTAGCCTTAAAATGTTCTACTCCCTTCCGTCGTACAGGACAGAAAATCAGGGGCATATACACATGCATCCAGCCACGGCCCAGCGCCATGAAGTAACGTATATTCCTGGGAGAGGGAAGGCGCGACACCAGCCACATAGGCAGCAGCATGATCAGCATAGTGCAGATAAATAATATCAGTGCGTAGGCTGCGTACAATCTGGCCAGTATATTCTTAAGCCAATTCATAATCTGTAGAGTTAATCTTGAGTCCCTGTATTTACTATATAAATATAGGGACTATCAGTTATATATGTACGGCTGGCAGAGTAGTAACATTAAAAAAAGGTCAGGGAGTGTTTTTGCGTTTTTGCCTGGTATCTTCCTTGAAATAGCGACTCAGATCTTTGAGGTACCGGTAATATTCGTAATCATTGTCAAAACTCAGCAGCAGGGGATAGTCTGGCCGGTATTTTTCCATAAATACATCCAGATCAGGAGATTCCAGTCCGGTGAGCTTTTTAACAAGTGGTCTGTTAAAACGTTGCTCAATATAGTTTTGTTCGTATTTCTCCTGCTCCAGCATCATCAGCTCATTCCTGAACTTCTCCATCCGCCGGTTTTTGCGCATAGTGAGCAATGCATCTATATTCAGCCCTACGACCGTACTACCGGTGCTGATATATTCTGTTGAGAAGTCAAATACCTTTCTGTATTCCTGCCTGTTGGCAATGGAATCTGCCTGGTAAGACCGTATTTTCTCTTCAACCACGACGGTGGGCAGCGTAGTAACGTCTACATGGATCTTGGTATCGAAAGGTCTGTTAGGTGGAATCTCACTTACCGGGATTCTCATGGTAGCCTTACCCTGATAAGAAAAGCTGATAGAGTCAGTGCGTGCCATATTAATACTATAGCGGCCAACTGAATCGGTAACCGTACCGTTTCCGGAAGAACTTATTACACTGACGTAGGGCATACCGAAACGGCCTGAACGGTCATATACTGTTCCATATACGCGCAACTGTGCCTCGGCAGCTATGCCGGAGAACAGTAACAAAAAGAATAGTATCGTTTTCAGTAAGAGGGTAGAATTACGCATTGCAGGCTAAGCTAAGACAGGGCGAAAAGATAAGCAAGAATACAGCAAATATTAACATTTCATTTTAGATGAACAGGCCGGTGATCCGGATAGATAGTGTGACGTTTAGGCTGTTACTATTAAATAATTCTGCTGAGATCTCCTCACACTGCCGCAATTAAACCACTTTACCGGGTAAATAAATCTTTGTATCATTGTCAAAACCAAAATCTGTCAACCTGGTCTGAATCGTAGCGTAGTCACTTTTTCGCAGAATAATTTTGAGAGCCTAAACTATACCGGAAGTTTTGTATGAATGCTGTAGCAAAGATCTGACTCGTAATAGTACGGGAGTGATATTCCCTGTAATATCCTATGTAGCATGCATGGAGATAGGTTCTGCGTAATTACAATTGCTTTTTTTCTAACCCTAATCTTTTACTTAACCAAAATCAAGATCGACATGAGAAACATGTTCTTTCCGATGGTCATCCTGTTGACCATTAGTCTTGCAGCCTGTAAGAAATCAGCTGATGGACCAGGCGAAACGCCACAGACAACATCTGACAATGCACAGAAGGTGCGCGCTTACATTCGTGACCTGGGCTTCCCCGACAACCAGGTTGTTGAAAACCAGCATGAATTTATTGCTGAAGGCGACATTGTTTTCCCTAAAGACATGCAGGTACCTGCGGGCAAGGTAAAAACAGAGCAGTTTTACACCGGCAGTCTGGTGTCAGCTTCTAATGTAACTAACATCCGCCTGAAGATTGATGCCTCCATGACGTCTATGACTTCAGAAATTAATTCAGCCATTGCACAATGGAACTCCCTGGCAAACTGCTCCATCAACTGGACAATAGCAACAGGTTCTTCCTATGACGTAATTATTGTTAACAGCAATCTGGGTAATGGTGTATGCGGATCAGGTACATTCCCTTCCGGCGGCCGTGCAGGCGGTACTATCCGTATCAACAAAGCCTATATTGCAGGTAACAGTTTTGCACAACGTGCACGTACTATCTGTCATGAAATGGGCCATAACGTTTCTTTCAGACATACCAACTGGTCTGCTATCGGAGAATCGGGCGGTATTGCCGTTCCAGGTGTAGGCGGTACAGATGCATCTTCACTGATGAATGGTGGTCAATGTGGAAGCGGCGCAACCGTGCTGTCTACAAAGGATAAACAGGCAGCGCAAGCGCTTTATCCTTGATAGACAGGTAGTAAGAATTAAGGATTAGCGACGATGTCTTACCAGCTGTCCCGACTAACTGGCCTTGTTGCAAGATAGTAACCGGGTAGCATTCCCTTCGGGGATGCGGGTAAGCAGTATCAGTGGTTAATCCTTAATTCTTACCAGCTAACAGGCTTTTCAGGTGCTGGCGTAGTAGAAGAAATTAGCTGTATAATTCTGCCGGAAAGTTGCATTTTTTATGCCCTTATGCCGTGGATACCATTGTTATTGGGTAAATTTGTGTTATAAACACGATCATCATGGACAAGAGAGAAACTATTCCGGCGGGCGGCAGTTTTTATCCATACGTAATGGAGCTTTTTGAAAGCAAAACGAAGGTAGGCATACTGTATGAAGATAGTGGTGTTACCCGCGCCAACGGTTTTATAGAAAGCGTATTCGAGCGGGATGGCCTGCAATGGCTGAAGATGGAAGATCAGACAGAGATCAGGATTGATAAGCTGTATGCTATCAACGGTAAATTCTCTTCTGAGTATTCAGAGTGCTAATTTCGTTTAAAGTATATTTTGACAGGCATAAGCTCCGTATTCCGGAAGGGAAGGAGACTATGCCTTTTTTTTCTTCTTTTGAGGATGCTCGAAATAGTCCCATAGATAAGCGGCAATCTTTCTGATAAGTTGCTCTGCTTCATTTTCATTTGTCCAGCGTTGGTCTTTGTTGTTTTTCGTGCCGGCATAGAACACATACTCCCCATGTGGCGCATGGACCAATATCACTTCTGAGCGGGAAGCGTCTACTGAGCCGGATTTATGTGCTGCCTGTATATAAGGGGGGATCTGCGATAAGCCACCCTCATCATAGTAGCCGTGTGTCATCAGCCGGTACATCCTGGAGGAGGCATTCTCACTGATGATTGCTCCCTGCCTGATCTTTACCAGCAATTCTGCCATCTCTCGAGGCGTAGTCATTCCCCAGCCATAAACTTCACGCATTTGTTCTCTGCCGGGAGTACGGGAATTGACCCGCGTAACCTGTAGGCCGTATTGCTGCATCAGCTCATTAATGCGCTGTCCGCCGCCAGCAAGCGCCTGATTCCAGAGCGAAGTGGTATTATCGCTATAAGACATCATCAATGCTACGAGTACGCTTAGTTCAGTCACTGTGCTGTCTTTAAAGAACTGCATCAGACCTGCGCCTCCGTATTTGATAGAATCACGATATACCAATGGTTGATGATATTGCAGTTCTCCTTTCTCTATTTTATCAAACACACCTACAAGGATAGGGATCTTTATAATGCTGGCGGTGGGAAATACTGAGTCGGCGTTGATAGCAGCATAGCGCCCTGTTTTAAGATTGCTGACATAGATACCTACATCTCCCTGGAAGCCCGTAATAATTTCCTGCAGCCCTTTTTCCAGTTTATGGTCCTGCTGGGAAAAAGCGAGTGCAGGTAGGAATAGCAGCAGTAGCAGATATCTGATCATCGCATCGACGTTTATAACAAGATAAGAAACAACAGTTAATTTTCCATTGTATCCAGACTACCGGTTTTAAGTAGAGGAAGGGCAATTTACCTGTCTGGTAATGGCTGTACCGGCCCGAGTGTTTTATAGTGCCCCCGCTGTATTTGCTGTTCGGTACCAACCGTCCATGACTCGGAGCCGACTAGTATGCACTTAATACTACACTGTAAATGAATAAGATGAGGTAGGACCCAGCGATAGCGAGATGCCTGCCATTGTTATCATGATAGACGGATTGCCTGAATTGTTAATGAAAGTTAAACAGAACTCATTGTTAATCAGGGGTTAGCACTTTTAAAACATTTGATTAAATTTAGCTCCCACAATCTATCATGTATGAAAAAACTCGTCACCTGTCTCGTGTCATCTGTGTGTATCGCTTCGGCTGTTAAGGCCCAGCAGCCTCAGTGGCAACTGATCAAAGACAGAATTGTAACCCAATGGGCTGAAAAGGTAGATCCTAAAGCGCCTTTACCCGAATATCCACGTCCGCTGCTGGTAAGAAACAATAACTGGCAAAATCTTAATGGTCTCTGGAGTTATGCAATTACAGGTAAGTCTCAATCACAGCCATCCGCTTATGAAGGTAGTATCCTGGTTCCCTTTGCTGTCGAATCTGCGCTGTCGGGCGTAGGCAGGACGGTAGGAAAGGATAGTCTGCTGTGGTATAAGACAGCAGTCACCATCCCCGCCGCCATGAAAAACAAGGACATTCTCCTGCATTTTGGGGCGGTTGACTGGCAAACGGAAGTATTCGTGAACGGCAAAAGTGCCGGTAAACACGAAGGCGGATATGATCCTTTCAGTTTTAACATCACCCCATTACTGAAAAAAGGCGGTAAACAGGAAATTACCGTACGCGTATGGGATCCGACAGATGACGGTCCACAGCCCGCCGGTAAACAGGTTGTAAAACCTGAGGGTATCTGGTATACGCCGGTAACTGGTATATGGCAGACTGTATGGCTGGAAGCCGTTCCTAAAACATATATCGCTGCTACCCGGCAAACGCCCGACATTGATAAGCATACCCTCACACTGTCTGCTGATGTACAGAATGTACAGACCGGCGATCAGTTGAAGATTGAAGTTCTCGATGGTGGCAAGGTTGTCGCACAGCAACAGGCTAACGCAAAAGAAACGGCTGTAATCACACTCTCTAATGAGAAACTGTGGTCGCCTTCCAGCCCTTTCCTGTATGATCTGAAAGTAACGCTGCTGCGCAACAATAAACCGGTTGATGAGATTAAAAGTTACTTTGCCATGCGTAAAATATCAATGGCGAAAGATGCAGCCGGGATTCAACGCATGATGCTCAATAACAAGTTCCTTTTCCAGTATGGTCCACTGGATCAGGGCTGGTGGCCTGACGGTTTATATACACCGCCGACTTACGAAGCCATGATATACGATGTTGACCAGCTGAAGAAAATGGGCTTCAACATGATCCGTAAGCATATCAAGGTAGAACCTGCAACATACTATGCTTATTGTGATAAAGCAGGTATGCTGCTCTGGCAGGATATGCCAAGCGGTGACAGAGGTAACGGATGGGAAAACCGTATCGGTATCCTTGATCACCAGACAGATAAAAACCGTACCCCTGAATCAGAGGGCTACTTCCGTAAAGAGTGGACGGCTATCATGGATGCGCTGCACAACTATCCCAGCATCGTAGTATGGGTACCATTCAACGAAGCATGGGGACAGTTCAAAACGGTGGAGATCACAGAATGGACAATGAAGAAAGATCCTTCCAGACTTGTAAACAGCGCCAGTGGTGGCAACTTCTACATTACCGGTCATATTCTCGACCTGCATAACTATCCGCATCCTGCGATGCCAAGTCCGGAACTGTTCGGCGAAAAACAGATCCTGGTATTAGGAGAATTTGGCGGACTGGGATTACCAGTAGAAGGGCATACCTGGCAGAAAAACAAAAACTGGGGTTATCAGTCTTTCAAGACTTCAGAAGAGATGTTTAAACGTTACCAGGACTTCACGCAAAGGATCGCACAATTGATTCCTCTGGGACTGTCAGCAGCTGTTTACACACAGACCACCGATGTGGAAGGTGAGATCAATGGTTTTATGACCTATGATCGTAAAGTAGATAAGTTTCCAATTGATAAGCTGAAGGAGGATAATCAGAAGTTGTACAATCCTGCATTGGTAAAGTAAAGAAACAAACACCTTTACTGCTAAATAACAAAGGGCGTCTCATTGAGTTGAGACGCCCTTTGTATTATTAACTATTGCTATTATTTCTTCTTAAAACGCGTAATCATTTTCACACGTAAGATATCCTTTGCTCTCTCATCCTGCGCTTCCTGTACAATTGTTGTATCCAGCAGGCTGGTAATAACCAGGGTATCGCCTGAGAATTTATAGGTAGCGCCAGCGCCTTTTGGCACTTGTATGGTACCAGGGCTCGGCATACCTATCAGGAAGCCTTCACCAAAATAGATAGAATCCATGCCAACCAGTTTGTACGCCTGCACTGAAGATACAGGTTCTGCTTCGTAGTTAATAGGCAGATCCATCACCTCAGTTTCTTCACCATTGGTGTATAGTTTTGATACTGATGAACCCTTGGCTATGAAACTTAGCTTATCACCGGTGAAATTAGTTGCACTGATGCTGGCAGTTCCTGACTGGGAAGTACTAGCATATTTGGTATTTGTTGCAGTACTGTCTTTTTCGGAAATGCTGATGGTTTCGTATGTGCTGGCTGCAAACATTTCAACGCTTGTGCCGGCGAAGGTATACTCACCTTCAATGCTGGTAACTACTTTATCGTCGTCATCGTTTGAACAGGAAACAACCGTAGAGGCCAAGGCGGCTAACAATAATGCCGATTTTAATGATTTCATGATATAGGGTTGATTATTAATGGCCCCAAAGATATATACAGATAATTAATTATTAAAATTATTTATCTGTATGGTCTGATTGCTTCATTCCCCCTGGCTGATATCGCCATCATGATAAATTAGGGGTCAGGCATCCGGGTATGGATGTCTGACCCCTGATACGGTACTTATTTCACTTTCAATACACAGGATGCTGCCTGTAACTGATCAGATTTAACCGTCGCTTTAATACTTCCTGCTTTCTCCCCGGCCTGTACAATAAATGCCAGCTTACCACTGAATGCTTTCATTTGTGGCAGATGGAACAGTTCCAGGCTGGTGGCGTCGCCATTCGCTACTGCTTTGTATTTACCAGCACCGCTGACTTCAAACTGTAACAGATTATCGGCGTCCGGACAAACATTTCCATCAGCATCTACCACAGTGGCAGTAATATATGCCAGGTCCTTACCATCAGCTGTCAGCACGGTACGATCTGCGGTCAGCTGAATATGATGGGGTGTACCTGCCGTTTTCACACTGTCAGCCGCAACTGCTTTCCCGGCAGCGTCATAGGCTACTACACGGATAGTACCCGGCTGATATACTACATCTTTCCACATCAGGCGGTAGCGGCTTTGGTTGCTGGAAGTGTCTTTTGATATCTTACCCATGCTTTTACCGTTTATAAACAGTTCTGCTGTTGGATAACTGGTATAGCAGAATACTGGCGTTACCTGCCCTTCTCTGCCTGGCCACGTCCAGTGAGGTAACAGATGTAAAGTGGCCTGCTGCGTGTTCCAACGGCTTCTGTAAAGGTAGAATCGGTCCTTTGGGATGCCGGCCAGATCGAAGATACCAAAGTAGGAACTGTGTGACGGCCACTTAGAATCATATGGTGTCGGTTCTCCCAGGTAGTCGAAACCTGTCCATACAAATTCACCGATGGTATAGTCAAGATCATCTTGCTGTACAAACTCGTCATCCGGCACCTGCGACCAGGAACAGGCCTCAAAGTCATAGGAAGAACACTGATTATCGTCATACATTTTGTTCTTAAAAAACTCCACCGGGAACTTATACACACCTCTTGAACTGACGGTAGACGCTGTCTCTGACCCCATCAGGAAACCCTGTGGTAGCTTGTTATGCGCCTCCGGATACCGGTTGGGCTTATAGTTAAAGCCTGGTATATCCAGCACTGCGGCAAAGCCCTTATTGATCGCATCATCAAAGCGGTCCATCCCTACCGTTACGGGGCGGGTAGGATCTTCGCGGTGACAGATGTCCTGTAGCCTGCGCGCAATAGCAGCGCCATTAGCAGAACTTTGATCAGGTACCTCATTACCAATACTCCACATAATATTAGATGGATTGTTCCTGAAGTGATGTAACATATTTATCAGGTCTTTCTCCACCCATTCGTCAAAGTACAGGCTGTAACCATTCTTTACTTTCGGAGCCTTCCATTCATCGAAAGATTCCACCATCACCATAATGCCCATTTCATCACATAGCTTTACCAGCTCAGGTGCAGGCATATTATGTGTGGTACGGATAGCGTCACAGCCCATGTCTTTCAGCAGTGTTACCTGTCTGCGCAGGGCTGCTGTATTGATGGCTGCTCCCAGAGGACCCAGGTCGTGGTGATTACATACGCCTTTGAACTTCCTCGGACTACCATTCAGTAAAAAGCCTTTCCCTGCCTTGTATTCAATAGAGCGGATCCCAAACGGGGTCTCATAGACGTCTTTCAACTGTGCTCCTTCATATACCTGTGTGACAGCCTTATAGAGTACAGGTGTTTCGGGTGACCATAATGCGGGTTCTGCTACGCTGAATTGTTGCGTTACCCGACTACTATCTGCCGGTAAAGGGGCAGACGCTGTAGCCACTATTTTACCTGCGGCATTCAGCAGATTTGTTTTCACGGTCACGGCAGCCTGTTTATTGCTTCTGTCAATAGTCGTCACCATCCTCACCGCCGCACTGTCTCTGGTAATGACGGGCGTGGTAATGTAGGTACCCCATACTGGTACATGGGTGTCATTGGTAACGATCAGGTGTACATTGCGATACAGACCTGCTCCCGGATACCAGCGGGATGCCTGCTCAAAGTTTTCCAGCTTTACCGCCAGGGTGTTCTGACCTTTGGCGTGGATATAGTCGGTAATGTCAAAAGAGAAGGAGTTATACCCATAAGGCCAGTTGCCCGCTTTTTTACCATTCACATACACTTCTGCATTGCTCATTGCCCCATCAAACAGCAATACTACTCTCTTGCCGGCGCTGAACTGTGGTACTGCAAAGGACAGACGGTACCATCCTTTTCCAATAAATGGCAGTCCGCCGGTACGTCCGGCCTTCATGGTTGCTTCCTGCTCTCCATTCTGTACGATCTGTACCTTCTGGAGGTCATTATTGCCGTCAAACGGGCCTTTAATGGCCCAATCGTGCGGTACGGTCACTGATTCCCACCCTTTGTCATTAAAGGCTTCGTTCAGGGCCTCCGGATGCTCTCCTTTGGCAAACTTCCAGTTCTTTTCCAGCAGATATTCCTGCCGGGCCTGAGACATACCTTTTACACTCATCAATACCATTGCCAGCAGCAATGATGTCTTACACTTATTCATACTTTATTTAGCTTTTAACCAGACGGATTCTACTTCTATTGTGTATGGTGTGGTGTCCGCAGCAGGTATGTTTGTAATTTCTATTTTATCCAGTTTGCTGATATCTAAAGGTGTGTTGCCTCCCTTCAGCCACAAAGGCATGAAGCCGGGATACGGCCTCGGCAGCAGCAGGCTCTGGTCAGCTGTAAGGCTGCTCAAGGGTACTACTATATCAGTAAATTCATTAGTAATGGCAAAAGGCGCTGCATAAGCGCTTGCGTCGCCTGTAACAAGTGCTACCCGCGCCTGGGCTGCTGACCGTCCTGTTACTCTTGCACGGATAATAACGGTCTTAAATGCGGCCAGTTCGCTTGCTCTGCCTTTGATGCTGGCTGCTACTGCTCTGCTGATGCCGGTGATAGTATCTGCCTTGACGCCTTGTCCGTTGAAACTGAATGCCAGTTGTCCGGAACGGCTGCCGGCGGTATATGCACCCTGTGTATAAGCGGGGAGTGTCATCAGATCACTGTCTGTAGCTACATTCAGTAATGACAACATACTATTCGGCGCTGCAACGCTGGTCTGCCAGCTCTCTCGCTGGTAGTAATCCCATGCATGCGGATCGCCGGTATGACCGCCTGGGAACGTTGTAAACGTTTCGCCCTGCTGTATCATCAGCCTGTATTTTAACAGGCCGGGTACTGCCTGTGCCGCGGATAGCTCTGCTGTATACTGGCCAACACCTGTCTGCTGCATATCTGCCTTGAACCATTTACTACCCAGCATTTCTCCTTCCAGCCATATGCGCGCTGTACTGTCAATGCCTGCAATGGTGGCTGTAATGCGTATCGGCTGACCTGCGCTCACCTCTGCTGCCGGCGCGTGATACACTGCTAATGAGGTATGCACAGGCTGTGGTGCGGCAAATTCATGCAACCCGATAACGCCGTTGATCTTGCTGCTCGTTTTACCCGCTGCCGCTCCCTTCTTTGTAAGCAGATACGTGCCGGGATGTAAGGTGAATGAATTGCCGCTTACCTGTGGCTGCCGCTGGTTGCCACTATTCACTGCTGTAATATCGAATGACTCGCCCAGGTCAGGGAGCTGTATACGCATTGTCTGATTATTCCATTGTACCCTGCGTACTTCCCTTGCAGGGGATGCTTTCCCGAAAGGATCGCTGAGTTGTACTACATCAGGTAGTACTTCCAGCCGCCAGCTGCCCGCTGCCACCTTATCCAGGAAATAAGCACCGGTACCGCTGTATTGTACCACCGGAGAATTACCCGTACCTGCCAGATGTGCCAGCTGTAAAGCATTTACCGGGTTAGTACCTGTATGGCTGGTATAATAAAATTCCGTCGCGGTGTTCCATTCGCTCAGCTGTTCGGCATAACTTACCCTGGCATTTCCAAAGATGGTATCTGCCGGATATTTGCCATAACGTTGCTTACGGGGCGTCTCCCGGAATACCTTGCCGGCTATCAGAAAACTGATCGCTTTCTCTGGTGTATACGCCAGATTCATATAGTGCGTCTGGTATTCTGTATTACCGTACGCGGTGGCCATCGGGTCATAGGCAAACTGTGTGGCCCATTGAAAGCCTGCTGTCCGGAAGCTGCGCGCCATTGCCGGGTACATTACGGGTTGCATAACGTCGCCTGCATCAAACTCATATACCATTCTCGCCTTATTATGAAAGGCGGCGATGGTATCGAATGGTATGCGGTAGTAGTCTACATTAGGTAACAGGTTACCTTGCAATGTACGGTTAGCTACCAGTCCTGTCGGATACCACTGGAAGCTCACGCCGTCAATCTCTGCGCCTGCCACTGCGCTGGCATAATATGGCGACTCACTGATATTATAGAATACCGGCTTCTTCCAGCCTGTACTCCGGATAGCTGCTGCCATCCGGTTCACATAATCTCCTGCGCCGGGTATAGGGCCACTGTGATGCGGCTCATTATTGATCTCCGTAGCTATGATATCCGGATCATTCTTGTAGCTCATGCCGGTATACTTATTTACATGCACGAAGAACTGTTTCATATAGTTCTCCTGTGCACGGATAGCAGTATCATTCACTACTGATCCTCCTTTCCCGAATACATAGGCGAAGCTGCCTGTATTGATATCTTTCTCCGGATACCCATTGCCCCAGAAGGCAACAGGTGTCAGCAGTATTTTGATCTTCCTTTCTTTCAGCTTGCTGATCAGATAATCAAACAGGTCAAGATGCTCATTCGTCAGCAGATTCCCTTTCACATCTGTGATCTCGGTATCCCACACATGCACCCGGAAGGCATCAATACCCAGGCGTGCCAGGTGATATACATCATCGTCTATCGCCTTTTTGAGATCAACTCCCAGGGCTTTATGCGACCGGTAACCATATGCAAAAGGTACAGTATAGTTCACGCCAAAGAAGGCGGCTTCCTGTTTACCTTTCGTATAGCGTATTACGCCTGTCTTATCTACATATATCAGTTGCTCTCCTGTCTTAGCCTGCTGCGCCTGTACGGTGCAGGTGCCGGCCAGCAGAAGTGTTAAAAGTTGCGCTGTTCTTCTAATCATTATCGATGCGTTAGTTTATATACTTATCTGAAAGCGTCCATGGCAAACGTGGGTCTGCCAGTGGCGTCAAATGCACCCAGGCCATAGTTTTCCCATCTGTTGTATGCCTGCGGCTCCCAATAGAATATGCCCAGACCTTTACCATCGGGTAGGTTATGCAATCTGGTGTAAAGGTCTCTGATGAAGTAGTTAGTCGCTACGGGTGATGAAGCGGGCATACCTACTTCGCACAACATGATCTCTTTGTTATACCGGGAGATCATATCTTTCATATTCACTTCACACTGCTGGTTAGGTGTCTGCCATTCATTGGTCGAAGGATACAGGGACATGCCGATGATATCGAAGTTCGCCTTGTTCTCTGTCAGTCCGTCAAACATCCACCTGAACAGGCCATTGTCAAATCCATTGGAGATATGTACAATTACTTTGATATTGGCATCTATCTCTTTCACGGCCTTGTACCCTGCATTGATCAACAGGGCAAAGTTGTCCATATGATCAGAGGCTTTACCCAGGGGCCATAGCATCCCATTGTTGGTTTCATTACCTACCTGTACCCAGACTGGTATAATGCCTTTATCTTTCAAGGCTGTCAGTACTGACTTGGTATGATCATATACGGATGTCTGCAGGCCTGCTATGTCCTGGTTAGCCCAAGCGGCGGGTGTTGTCTGATGACCTGGATCAGCCCAGGTATCGCTATAGTGAAAATCTATCAGCAGCTGCATGCCCAGCTTGTGTGCGCGTGCTGCCTTTGCCACCACATCTGCGGTATTGTTATACCCTTTTGCCGGATTTACCCATACTCTCAGGCGGATAGCATTCATATTGATATCCTTCATTAACTGAAAGCCATCTGTTGCTTTGCCGGTGGTGTCATAAAATTTTAAGCCTGCTGCTTCCATTTCTGTGATCCAGCTGACGTCAGCCCCACGTATCATGTTCTCCAGTATAGGATTGGTAGTCGGGGTATTACCCGGCATTTCATATTTCTTACAACCTGTGGCTGCCATAAACAGCATGCCTGTTGCTATAATTAGCTTTTTCATTGATTTCTCCTGCTTGATGTTAAACAATCCGATAGCCTTTACAGTTTGGTGAGGGTATAAGTATAGTTGCCTGACTCGCTCAGGTTCAGCACTACCTTATAATTACCTGCTACTCCGCCTGGCGCAGAAATATTTCCGCCGTCCTGTACCAGTTTACCATCGGTAGGGCCGTAGTTGATCGTCCAGGCGTTGTTAGCCCTGAACTTGAATGAGCCTGCACCTTTGATCATCACTGATTGTGCAATCCAGGTTCCTGACTCAACATCATATGTCATTGGAATATCGGTCTCCCAGTTGTCTGCTACACCATCACCTACCAGCGACCAGGTTGTGGCTGTGGTACTCCAGTCTCTTGAATTGACATTCGCCTTCACCAGGTAGTAACCTGCCGCAGGTACATAAAGATCTCCGCCGCCCTTTACCATCTTGGTGGCGCTTTCATACCCCCAGGCCGGGTCATTCCAGTTAGGCGCTGTGGTGATCTTGAATGTATAGTTCCCATTGGCATTAGCAGGGAAATAGATGTAACCTTCATAAGCGCCTTTACCGCCTGCATCAGCAATCGTAGGGGCAGTAGCGGCATTCCATCCCTGGTATTCACCGGGTACCCACATCCGTGCAACGTTACCTGGTGCATAAGGGGTTACGGTCAATGTCAGCAATGCCGAATAAGTAGCTGGAATAGACGACGGATTGGTGTTGGTACCATTCTGACGTACTTCAGCTTTCATCCTTACATACAATGCGCCTGCCTTATCGCCTTCCAGACCGGCCTGCAGTGCGATCGCATTCAGCGCAGCAACGGTATAGGCATGGGAAGTGTCTGCATTCATGATAAACACAATAGCCCGGGACATGGCTGTGCTGGTATCAAATTCAAGTGAATAAGTAACGTCTGCATTAATACCGTAGTTCACTGTTCCCCAGGAGAAAGCCACGGCTGTTTCCTCTCTTTTTGTACTATCCAGCACTGCTGTGGTAACACTGCTGGTAAAGGAAGGTGTACCGGTTGGTAACGTGTACACGGATTTTATTTCATCTTTCTTGCAGGATGCAAAAAGAAGAACTAGTATAATATAACTGAAGATTCTTTTCATACGATCATTTTACAGTGGATGTATTAATAGCCATCATTCTGAATCAGGTTTGGATTGGCGATCCTGTCTGTGGTAGGAATAGGGAAAACGTTGTACTTCTCCTGTACTCCTGTGCCTGCGGGTACGCCTCCCTTAAAAGGCCATACATAACTGCCGCTGGTCAGTCTGCCGAAACGTACCAGGTCCGTCCTTCGCTTTGCTTCCCAATACAGTTCCCTGCCTCTTTCTGCCAGTAGAAAATCCAGGGTCAGCTGACTCGCACTGATGTCTCCGTTGTTGTTACCATATGCTCTTCTGCGCAGCAGGTTCACATAGTTTACGGCCTCGCCGACAGAGCCGCCGGTACCGCCACGCACAACTGCCTCTGCATACATCAGGTAAGCATCCCCTAAGCGGAACATGGGAAAGTCTGTATCTGTGAATCTCCTGGTAGGGTCTGATCCCGGCTGACCGGTAGAACTTACATTCCTGAACTTCGGTACGGCATAGCCATCATTGAAACTGGCAATGTCTGTAATATCCAGGTTTTGTCCGTTAGTATAGAACATCGCACGTTTATCCACGGTGCCGAATGGATCAGGAAACAGGTCTACGATTGCTCTGGTAGTACGCATACCGCCCCAGGCGCTGGACATGCCATAATCTGCTGCGTTCATCGTACCGCCGATAGCGCCTAACACTATAAAGGTGGTATTACCATAAGACTGGGAGGTTACGCCATCTGCCAGTATCGGGAAAATGATCTCGTTCGTCTGATTATTATCTGTCTTGAATAATTTGGAATAATCTGCTTCCAGTGAGTATCCGCTGTTATTCAGTAGTTTATTACAATACGTGATCGTTTCTGTATTTTTCTCTGTGCCGGTATATACACGGGCATTGAGATAAAGCTTAGCCAGTAACATCCAGGCGGCTCCTCGATCTGCTCTGCCATATTCATTACTGCGTGGTTCGGGCAGTAATGTTTCCAGGGCCTTCAGCTCTTCTTCCAGGTAGGTGAACAGGTCAGCTCTTGATATCTGCCTGGGCTGAAATGCGCCAACAGGGTCTGCCTCTGTCACAAATGGTACCTTTCCATACATGTCTATTGCTACCCAGTAATAAAATGCACGCATGAAACGCGCTTCATGGCGGTACCCCTGTATTTCTGCTGCTACATCTGCCGGAAAGCTGTTCATCTTGTCTTCCGTGGTCTGACGCAGGAACTCATTACACGCCGCTACGCCGAAGAAGATCCGGTCATACAATACCTTCACATACTTACCGTCAGGTGTGAAGTTCAGATTGTGAAATGTAAGCAGGTCACCGTCATTCCAGCCTATCACGGCCTCGTCTGTGGTCAGCTCCTGCAGCTGCCAGTAGTTACGCAGAAACACGTTGGTACCGGTATTGTCAGTAATGATGTCTGACATGGCATTGTCTTCATAGTGCTGGCCACTGAGGCTAAGACTGCCGTATAACTTGGCCAGTACACCCTTAATCTTTACAGGATCTTTATATACTGTCTCTGATGTCTCCTGTACAAAAGGCATACGGTTCAGATCTTTGGTGCAGGATGCTGTGGTAGCCATAATAGCTGCACAGGCGGTTATAATTGATAATGATTTGATAGTCATGTTCCTTTGTTTCTAGGTTAATAAGCGATGTTGATACCCAGTGAGAAGATGCGTGGTTTCGGATAAGGATTGTTATCAATACCACTGAATATCTCCGGATCCAGGCCGCTATAATTCGTGATGACAAACACGTTCTGTACAATGGCATTTACCCGCAGGGTCGCGGTGTTACGCAGTATCTTACCGAAGTTATATCCCAGCGACAGGTTGTCCATCCGGAGAAAAGAAGCATTCTCTACATAGTAATCGGAAGAGTACTGGCTGTTGCTGAAGCCTGTATTCAGAAAATCGGCATTCACATTACCCATGTACCCCATGGATGTCCTGATACTATTGTAAGCGCCGCCACCAGAGCGGATGTTGTTATACACATAGTTGCCGATATTGCTGCGCAATACAAAAGACAGGTCCCACTGGTCATAGTTAAACTGTGAGGTGAAGCCCATCGTCAGTTTAGGGTTGGCCGACTTATACCTGTAAAACATGTTGCTGCCTTCTCCTGGTTTCTCATATACTCCTTCCACGGGTCTGCCATCTGGTCCATATACCTGCTTGTATACATAGAAGGTCTGCGGTGCATATCCTACTGTATTGATCTGGATACTGTTACCGGTACCACCTGCGATCCCGCCGGTCAGGATACCTTCAGAGCTGGAATCGGATACATTAGACAACTTCAGGATCTTGTTCTGGTTGTAGCTGATGTTAAAGCCTGCTCTCCAGCCTAGTTTTTCTTTGTCTATGATGGTGGCGTTAATGGCCAGTTCCACCCCTTTGCTCTCAATATTGCCTACATTCGTCAGCACATGATTGCTCAGGTTAGCGCCTGCTGCGGTCGGAATATCTGCCAGCAGATCTTTAGTCTTTTTATAATAAAAGTCCAAAGTACCGGTGATCCTGTTGTTCAGGAAGCCATAGTCCAGACCTGCGTTCCAGGCGGCTGTCTGTTCCCATCTGATATTCGGATCATACGCTTCTGCACGATAGGTAGTGTAGCTGCCGTTGCCGAATGGATACTGCACATTATTGGCTCCCTGGGTGTAGATCGGGAGGAAAGGATAGGCCTGCCCGATGTCCTGGTTACCAGTTACACCATAACCGACGCGTACTTTCAGGTCAGAGAGGAGGTCTATATGCTGAAGGAAACTTTCCTGTTTGATCTTCCACGCAAGCGCGATAGAAGAGAAGTTACCCCAGTGATTAGCCGGACCAAAACGGGAAGAACCGTCACGGCGGAAGGAAGCCGTTAACAGGTAGCGGTCCATCAGCGTGTAGTTGGCACGGGCAAAAAATGATAACAGGGTATTCTGGCTGGAGTCTGCTATCGGTACGTTCACGATAGTGCCAAAAGCATTCCTTGCCGGATATGCCGGGCTGCCTCTGAAGAAATCCTGGTAGGAATAACCGGCAGTCACGTCAAACTTGCTGGCCAGTTGCTTCAGCTCTTTGTTGTAAGTCAGATAGAAGTCAAACAGTTTGTCTTTTCTTCTCTGGGAATATTCCGTCATGGACCCTCCTCGCTGATAAGACATTGCTGCATAAGCGGGAATAAACCCGTTTCCTGATGTTTTAGAGATATCGTAACCTGCGTTTACGGTGGCAGTCAGGGCACGCAGGAAAGGCAGTGTATAGTCAACTTTGATACTTCCGATGCTTCTGTATACGTCGCTCAGGCTGGAGTTCAGCAGCAGCTGTCCCAGCGGATTCTTGGTAGCCAGGTCTATCGGGATGCCGGTAGACGCGTTCAGCCACTCATAGAAGTTTCCGTACTTATTGCTGGCATATACCGGCTGTGTAGGGTCAAAGCCAACGGCTGCACCGATCGCTCCCTCATTCGCAAACCTGGATTTCTGGAATACCCCTTTCACATTAATGGTCACTTTCAATGTGTTATCAAAGAAAGTAGGGTTCAGGTTCAGGGATGCAGACGTTCTTTTGATATTACTTGTCTTCAGAATACCATCCTGGTAGGTGTGACCAATAGATAAGCGGTAAGGCAGTTTCCTGATACCACCTGATAATCCCAGGTTGTAATCTCCGCCAAAGGCTTTCTGGAAGATCTGGTCCTGCCAGTTGGTATTGGCGGTACCTACCAATGCCTTTTCTTCGTCATTACCCCTTGCTGCAATCAGTTGTCTGAACTGGTCCCCATCCAGCACATCTATGGCATTCCTTCTTACGGATTCTGACAATACAGTATTAAAAGTGACTTTCAGTCTGCCGGCAGATCCGCTTTTGGTGGTGATGATAATGACCCCGTTGGACGCCCTGTTACCATAAATGGCTGTTGCAGAGGCATCTTTCAGGATGTTGAAAGACTCAATATCGTTCGGGTTGATCAGGCTGAGCGGGTTGGCTACGCCGGATACGCCCTCGCTGGTCAGTGGCACCCCATCCACTACAATCAGCGGGTTGTTACTGGCATTCAGGGAAGTACCTCCTCTGATCCTGATGGTACCTCCTGCACCGGGTGCACCGCTGTTAGGGGTGATGACCACACCGGCCACCTTACCTGTTACCAGCTGGTCGGGGGTGGTGATGGCCCCCGTCTGAAAATCTTTTGAACTCACGGTCGCAATAGACCCTGTCAGGTCTTTCTGCGACCGGGTACCATATCCGATTACGACTACGTCGTTTAAGGTGGATACAGACTCCTGGAGTATAATGTTCACTGAAAGGGAGGAAGGTACCCTTACTTCCTGCCTTTTAAAACCCACAAAGCTTACGACAAGGGTATCGCCTGTCAACGCTTTAATGGAAAAGTTACCTGCAGAATCGGCAATGGCTACAGTGCCCGCCTTTTTTACTGCAATCGTTGCTCCCGGGATGGCTTCGCCGGCAGCTGTCCGTAATGTCCCTCTAACGGATTGCTGGGCTGATGCTGACAGCCCGCATAACATGGCAACAATAAGATAGATGATACCGTGGAATCCCCTTTTTGTAATTTTCATCGTGGCATATTTTATTTTGGCCGTATTTTAGTTTCGCAAAGTAAAATAGCCGGCCTCAGGAAGGTTATTCTATCAGACATTTTTTTGGTTCTTTTGATCTAATTTTGACATTGTGTGTATGTTCCACGCTGTCTATCAGCTGTTTATCCGATTTTACGTTCAAAGCCTTGTCTTGTCAGGAACTTGGCTGCGCTATACCTTTATTACATTTTTCATACTGACCGGTCTCCCCGTTTTTTCCCAGCCGCCAGTATTACACTTCCGTCACCTGACCAAAGAACAAGGATTATCCAACAGTACTGTCGAAACAATTTTCCAGGATAGCAAGGGCTTCATGTGGTTCGGTACCCGCGACGGATTGAACAAATACGACGGGTATCAGATCATCACCTACCGTTATAACCCGCAGGATACCAACAGCATCAGCGACAACTACATTAAATATATATATGAAGACCGCCAGCAGGTGCTGTGGATAGCTACACAGAATGGCCTTAACCGGTTTAACGCTGCGAGAAACAGCTTCTCTCGCATCATGCGCCGGAGCGCTGATCGTAAAACGCTGACTAACAACCAGATCACCTGTGTTTATGAAGACGCCCAACAGAATTTCTGGGTAGGCATCTATGGTGGGGGCCTAAGCCTGTATAACCGCGCTACCGGCGTTTTCACCGATTTCCGGCACTCCGCCGCTACCTCCCAGGACTTGTCCAATGACCGGATCAATGACATCTATGAGGATAACAATGGACGTTTGTGGCTGGCTACCAGCGCCGGACTTGTTCAATTCGACCGGGTGAAGCAAAAACTGGTGGCCCCTGCACCGTATCAGGGTAAGCCGATGTCCATCCGGACCATTGCCGGTGACCAGCAGGGATTACTTTGGCTGGGCACAGAAGATGCCGGGTTGCTCCGGTTTGATCCTCAAACAGGTGTCTATACCGCCTACACTCACCAGAACCAGCAGCCTGCCAGCCTGTCCACCAACCAGATCCGCACTATTCTTTTTGACCGGAAAGGGAATCTGTGGGCGGGAGGGGTGAACGGCGGACTTAACCTCTTTAACCCTGCTAGTCAATCATTTTACCATTATCAGAAAGATCCTGAGGTACCCCGAAGTTTGTCGCAACGGACCGTGTCGGCTTTATTTGAAGATAAACAAGGCATCCTCTGGATAGGTACACACAGGGGTGGGGTAAATATATATGTACCGGGAGCCGAAAAATTCCCCTTATACCAGCAGCAGATTAAACAGAACAGCCTGAGCTACAATGACGTAAAAGCTTTCTGTGAAGACAACCAGGGCCGCATCTGGATAGGCACTGACGGGGGAGGACTCAACCTGTTTGATCGTCAAACCGGAACTTTCCGGCATTTTCAGAACAATGCGTTCAATAAAAATACCATTGGTTCCAATGAAGTGCTAAGTATCACGCAGGATAAATCCGGCCGGTTATGGGTCGGTACCTGGGGCGGCGGACTCAATCTTTTCCAGCCCGGCAGCGAAAGTTTTACCCGTTTCCTCAATGATCCTTCCGATTCTAATAGCATCAGTTCTAATTATGTACAGCAAGTACTGGAAGATAGCAAAGGCAGGTTATGGGTAGCCACCTACTATGGCGGTGTCAATATCTATGACCGGGAGAAAAATCAGTTCATACGTTTTACCGGTAGTAACGGCACAAAGCTGTCAGGCCGTAACGCAGTGTCTATGATCGAAGATACCCGGGGCCGCATCTGGATAGGGACAGACGACGGCGGACTGAATTGCTATGACCCTGCTACCGGCAACATCTCCGGCTATTTTACTGCAGGCGAGAAAAAGCCGGACCTCCGCGTACTCTTCACCGATAATAAAGGCCGTTTATGGGCAGGGCAATATGGTCTGTACCTGTACAATGCCGCTGCCGATAGCTTCGCGCTTTATACCCATGACGCCGGACTGAGTACTGCCTTTATCAAAGGTATTGCGGAAGACAAAAACGGGCAATTCTGGATTTCTACTTCGGATGGTATCATCTGTTACCATCCCGATCAACATACCTTCAAAACCTACAATACCGGTGACGGGTTACAAGGACTGGAATTTGAAGCTAATGCCTATCTGAAGACGCGCGACGGATTGATGCTGTTTGGTGGCATCAACGGGTTTAATGCCTTTTATCCTGAAGAAATCCGTACGAATACTTTCACGCCGCCTGTCTATATCACCGATCTACAGGTAGATAACCAGCGTATGCTGCCCGGGCGGAAAGGATCTCCGTTGTGGCAGGATATCAGTATGACAGACACAATCAGCTTCAATCATAAACAGTCTTCTTTCGCTTTCAGCTTTGCCGCCCTGGATTACACCGCCCCGGATAATAATCAGTATGCCTACAAACTGGATGGCTGGGATAAAGACTGGAACTATGTCGGCAACGAAAGAAAGGCCGTTTATACCAACCTGAATCCGGGTACGTACATTTTTCATGTCAAAGCCTCTAATAGTGATGGCGTATGGAATGAACAAGGTGCCGCTATCAGGGTAGTGATACATCCGCCGTTCTGGAGAACCTGGTGGTTTCTGCTGCTGCTCTCTGCCGCTATCATTTACATTGTTTACCGTATACTGGCTTTCAGGCGTGCCTCAGAGCTGAAGAAGATCAGTGAGAAGAAGAAAGAAGAAGTACATCAGCTGAAGCTGCAGTTCTTTACTAATATCTCGCATGAGTTCCGTACACCGCTGACACTGATACTAGGCCCGCTGGAGAAAATGATCCGGGATGCCAAAGACAACGGGCAGTTACACTATTTTAAACTGATGCAGAAAAACGCCTACCGCTTACTGGATCTTGTAAATGAAGTGATGGATTTCCGTAAAGTAGAATCGGGCGTACTACAGCTGAAAGTTATGCCTGCAAATCCGGCGTTATTCCTGGAAGAGATAGCAGAGGAGTTCAGGGAATGGGCGACAGAAAAACAAATCAACTTTACCATTCATACGGTACATCCTCCTGAAGAAGCCTGGTTTGACAATCAGGTATTGGAAAAGATCATCTACAACCTGCTGAGTAATGCTTTCAAATATACCCCGTCAGGCGGTACTATCAGTCTGGAAATGCTTGGGTCGCTGGATCAAGTACGGCCATCGTATCCGCACGAGCTGGTGATTCAGAATGATTACAAGGCAGACAGCTACCTGCACATACGGGTGGTAGACAATGGCATTGGCATCTCCAGAGAATCTATCGCACATCTGTTTGAACGATACTTCCGGGTGAATGAGAATCACCTGGGCTCAGGCATTGGGTTGGCATTTGTGAAGAGCCTTACCTTCCTGCACAAAGGAAGTATCCGGGTATATAGTGAGCGTAAGCAGGGCACCGAGTTTATTATATCCGTGCCATATCATAAAGAAGATTATTCAGAGACGGAGCGATGGATGGGCGATCCGGCAAAAACTGCCAGGCAGCTGGAAAGCCTGATCTCTAATCAGCGGTATACCATTGCAGCACCCACTACGCCGGCAGTCAGTCCTGACGGCAATGGGCAGTCGCTGGCTACTATCCTGATTGTAGATGACAACAGCGAATTACGGGAGTTCCTGAAAGGCGCATTGTTGCCGATGTACCGGATTATTGAAGCGTCAGACGGACAAATAGGTTTTGAAAAAGCGAAAGCCGAGATGCCGGATATTATC
This sequence comes from Chitinophaga rhizophila, assembly GCF_019492185.1. Lineage (GTDB taxonomy): Bacteria > Bacteroidota > Bacteroidia > Chitinophagales > Chitinophagaceae > Chitinophaga > Chitinophaga rhizophila. The sequence continues at coordinate 453,011 of NZ_JAICCF010000002.1, read as the reverse complement.
ATCAGTGATGTAATGATGCCGGTAATGGATGGTATAGCGTTCTGTAAGCTGGCAAAAGAGAACCTGGAAACGAGTCATATACCTTTCATTATGCTGACGGCAAAGACTGCCTTGTCCTCCAATATTGAAGGCGCAGCTTCCGGAGCAGATTTCTATTTCGGTAAGCCACTCAGCCTGGAATTACTGCTGATTACTATCAAAAATACCCTGGAACAGCGTAGAAAAGCGCGGGAGCGGTTCCTGAAAGATTATTACTACGAGGCGAAAGAGCTGGTCACTTCCGCCAAGGATAAAGATTTTATGGAAACGCTGCTGGAAAAGATAGAAGAACATCTGATGGATCCGGACTTCGACATCAGTATGTTGTGTAGTAGCATGGGAATGAGTAAAACGAACCTCTACCAGAAAATAAAACAACTCACCGGACAATCAACCGGCGATTTCGTTCGCACCATCCGGTTGAAAAAGGCAGCCCATATTATGTCTCACGAAGACGTGCCTTTATCAGAAGTTATATTGCGGATAGGTATACAAACACAATCGTATTTCACGAAGGCGTTTAAGAAGGAATTTGGTAAGACGCCGACCCAGTTTTTGCAGGAACTAAAGCAGTAGGGGAGATGTTAAAAAAGTATCATTCCTAAGTAGGGGTAATCTATCTAACTTACTGATAGTGAGCTCGTAACGGCCACTTGTATACTTCGCCCCCTATCCCGGACGAACAAGCGGCGAAGAAGCGACGAACAAGCGACGAACAAGCAACTTTGCCAATACGGTCAAACCTGATAGTATTTTGTCTTAATTCTGCTTATCTGCTCAACACCTGTTGGCAATAAATTTGATGCCTCAACAGCATCAAAACTATAGGTATGCAAGCTATTCTTACACCTTTCCTCGACATCCTGCGGGAAGTCTATATTGGTACCCAGGGAGAACATTCCTGGGTAATAGACCCCAAACCCGGGCAGGGGTTTACCGCTGCTACTGCTGCAATTGATGCACGTCAGGCCTCCACACCGATCATAGAAGGGGGTAGTACGATTGCTGCACACACAGAGCATTTACGCTGGAGTATCTATTTTGCACTGGAGTTCTTTGCAGGTAGAAAACCGACCGGTAATTGGGAGGAAAGCTGGCGTATACGCCAAGTAGATGATCAGCAGTGGCAGCAATTACAGCAGGACCTGCGAGCGGCGTATGACAAGCTAAGGACCACCATTGAAGGTGTGAATGACTGGTCTGAGCCAATGCTGGTGCAGGGTACCCTGGCTTTGTTACCACATGCTGCTTATCACCTGGGTGCAGTGAAGCAATTACTCACTTATGTGCAGCGATAATTGAGTAGAAGACCGGGTACATATTCAGCACTGTTTACTTGAAATATCGGAAAAAACAGTTAAGTTTGGTAGCATACCCTGTAGCTATGCCCAAACCCTGCATTCTCATTCTTTTACTGATCTGCTTATACCCGGCACTATCATATGGCAATACTGATTCCTTGCCTGCCAAATACCTGAGCCTCGGAAGTAGAAAGGCCGGTATCTGTTTTGGCAACTCACCGGAGTATACAGGTTTCAGATTTAATGCAGTGAATAAACACGTGCGCCGTGTTAACATCTTTGACTTCACATTGTGGAATGCCGGAGATGACACCGTACAGACCAGCAATGGTATTGCCATATCGGCTACTATCATCTCGCAATATAAAAGTAACGGTATCACGATTGCCCCGTTGGTGAATGCCGCAGCAAGAGTGAACGGACTTACATTATCCGGCATAGCCAGTGCTTCTGGTAGAATGAACGGCGTAGCACTCGGTGGTATGATCAATTACATCGATACTATTAATGGCGTTCTTGTAGGCGTAGGTGCTATCTCTTTCACCAATAACACGCGGCCAACTTCCGTTGCTAACGGACTGGTAGTAGGTCCGAGCTTCATTCGCATGGGCCGGGTCAACGGTATAACGCTTGCCGCTATCAATGAAAGCGATGCACATACAGGCCTTGCGCTTGGCGTATATAACAAGTCCCGGAAGCTGCGCGGTGTGCAGATCGGGTTGTTCAACATTGTTGAGAATAACCCCAGAGGGCTGCAGCGACTGCCATTTATCAACATGCATTTAGGCAAATAATCTACTTTACGCCATACAGAGAGCGCGTGTCTGACTGTTCAGGCAGGCGCTCTCACTATTTCCCATTGTATAGTTTATAATGTAATGATGCAACGCCTTGCGAATGTATGCAGTCTGGTGATGCAGCAGCTGCATCATATAGGTGGTTAGTTATCCAGTATACACACGATACTTCATATTATATATAGAAAGATTAAAATCAACCGGGCATGATTACCTGGCTATCAGTTTCACGTTATGAAGATCATGTCTGTGTGTACCGGATGACATGACCTGAAACGCAATATAGTACTGTGTGATAGATTAAAGTCTTAATTGAATGTTAATGGTGGAGGAGAAAATGTTTAATCTGGAAGATTAGTTTGAAAATATGCGTCGGTATTGATCAGTTTTACCTTTTTGTAAGGTCATATATATATTATCAGTATAAAAAGAAGACTGCTTATTTTGTGTGTTGAATGAGGCATTAAACTAAGAGAGAGTGGCTTTGGTTTTTTGTACAATTGCCTGCAGCCAGGAATAATTATCCAGTAACTGTAACTTTACGAAAAGCGCTTGCGGAATGCCTTGTAAGCCCAATAGGGTACCCGCAATTTGTCCGGCAATAGAAGCATTTGTATCAGTATCTCCGGCGGCTTGTATTATTTCTTCAAACATGCGCTCTAAGCCTAGATCCATAACGCGGGATGCTGCGAATATGGCGAATGGTACACTATTTACCACATATCCATTGTTGCCGAGTTTGGCGACTGCTTGTATCTCTGTTGCCTGGCTATATTCGTTGATCTGCACTAACCTGTCTCTGACGTTTGTATCTGGGAGTTGTGGAATAATAAGATCCAGCAGATTATTACTTCCGTTCCATTTGTTTTCCAATACTGATCTGATAGCCAATACGACCGCCAATGCGCCGGTATAGGCTTCATCATTTTTATGTGTGATTCTGCATATATTTCTGATATCTTCTCTTGATATATTTTTCCAAAAAGCGAACGGTGCAATTCGCATTGCGGCTCCATTGCCCGCAGCATAATCGCCTGTTCTTCCTGTCTGACTCCAATGTCCGCCAATAGCCAACTCCTGTATAGCCTTTAGTGTACTTGCTCCAATGCCCGTAATGCGCCTGTTATGATAATATTGAACGAAGTAATTGGATAGTATCTCAGGACTGAAACCCTGACTGTCCGCCAATGCTTCGCATGATGCGAGTGTTAGTTGTGTGTCATCAGTAAGCATCCAGGTATGTACAGTCTTTGGTACTGGATGCAAGTAATAGGTGTTAGGTTTGATGGGAGACGTGTAATTCTCATAACTACTTCCCCAGGCATCGCCAATAGCTCCGGCTATTATAGCAGCTTCAAATCGTTCACCAGCAGATAGGTTGACTTGCTCATTTTTGTCAGGCACGAAATATATTTAAAGCTTTCAAGTTAGGTCAAAATGTAAGATTTCATTATTAAATCTCCGAAAGTTCTATTATTTTCATACAGCATCGCCCCTGATGCAATCACACAATTCCACGTACGCTACATTGAAAGACCGTTTCAATTATCATAAACCCTCAAACTAACAAAGATGAAAACACTTCACTTGTTACTCCTTTCCACGTTATCGGTATTATTCTTTTGTCAGAGTTGCAGGAAACCGCAACAGGACCAGGTCGCTTTAGACGGTTCTTCTGTACGAAAAGGAAGTGCAGCGCTGGCTGCTTCTCCGATCTTTACAAATGCCCTGCCTTCCATAGACAACGGCAGCTATTACGATCCATGGGTGATCCGGGTTGGTAGTAATTATTATTACTGCGGTTCAGACGGTGGACGGTTGTACATTACCCGATCATCGACGTTGCATACTTTATTGCAGCAGCCGAAAACCTACATCTTTACTCCACCGGGTGGTACGATGTATTCTTCTAATTTATGGGCACCGGAATTACATTATCGCAGTGGCAGATGGTATGTGTATTTCGCTGCTGATAATGGTGATAATGCCAATCACCGCATGTACGTGCTCGAAGGCGGCAGCGATGGCAACGATCCGCTGAATGGCAGTTATGCGTTTAAGGCGAAGCTGACACCTACAACAGACCGTTGGGCGATTGACGGTTCCCCGTTTGATTACAACGGGCAGCAATACTTTGTATGGTCAGGATGGGAAGGAACTTCCAATGTATCGCAGTACATCTACATCGCCAGGATGAGCAACCCTTATACTATTTCAGGCGAAAGAGTAGAAATTTCAAGACCTGATTTTGGATGGGAACAGGTAGGTAATCCTACTGTAAATGAAGGTCCGACACCGCTGATCAGTGGAAACACGGTCAATATCATCTACTCTGCAAGTGGCAGCTGGACGAATGACTATTGCCTTGGCCGGCTGACCTGCACAAACGGTAACCTGATGTCCAAAGCTTCCTGGACTAAGCCGAATGGAGCTGTTTTCTCCAGATTTGGAAATGTCTTTGGCCCGGGTCATGCATCTTTTGTGAAGTCTCCGGATGGTATTCAATGGTGGATTGTATATCACGCTGCGAACTATGACGGTGCTGGTTGGGATAGAAGGGTCATGGCGCAGCAGTTCACCTGGGACGGCGATATTCCGTTTTTTGGTCACCCTGTCGAAAAGGGCATCCCGATTACAGCTCCTTCTACGGGTCCGGAGTATGCAATGCCGCTGGCTAATGGCGTGTACAAAATCAAGTCAAAAGTCACTTCTCAATGCGTAGACGTACCGAGTGGCAGTAATACTGTTCGTTTGCAGATACAGCAATGGACAGATAATAATAACAATGCGCAGAAGTGGACGTTCACCAGCCTGGGAAATGGTTATTATAAGATCACCAATATTGCTTCAGGTCTGTGCCTGGATAATGCAGATGCCTCCACCAGTGCAGGGAATATTATGATACAGTATACAGATAATGGCACGCTGGCGCAGCAATGGCGGGTACAGGATATGGGCAATGGTTATTTTAAACTGATCAACCGTAAGAGTTTACTGGCGCTTGATGTACCTAATAGTAATCAGACCCCGGGTACCAAGTTACAGCAATGGTATGAGAACCCGTGGGACGCTGAACTGTGGCAGATCATTCCGCAATAGTAAAGGAACCGGGAATTAATACCGTAGCGCTGCCGGCAGCTGAAAGCAGTACGCATCTGCTTACGCAGCATTGGCTACAACTCGTTACTGGTTATTAATTCCCGGTTTTTTATACTTAGTTTTTTTGTGCAGGATCATAGATAGCCACCGCTACTCTGGAGTCGGCGCAACCATAATAAAGCAGGTATCTGTTCTTAAAGTATACCAGCCCTTCTATGAATACAGTACCGGCAGGGTATTGTCCGCTTTTCTCAAATGCTTCCGTAGGTACCATAAATGGACGATCCAACCTGCTCAGCAGTCTGGCAGGATCTGTTGCGCTGAATAGCATTTGTCCGGCGCAATACGAGTTAGCCGTATAATTAGTATCTCTGTCAGCTCCTGCGCCGTTTTTACCGTTGTATAGCAGGAGTATCCCTTTATCTGTAAGTAGCGCCGGCGGCCCGCATTCGGTCAGGTTGCTGTCGAAGTAGCCTTTGCGTGGAGATGCCAGCTTCTTCAATGCACCTTTCTCATCTACAACCGGTGTCCAGTCAACAAGATTATCAGAGGTAGCAGCATACACATGATATTCTCCCCAGTATAACCAGTATTTCCCTTCATGTTTAACGATTTGCAGTTGCCCGTTCTTAAGGGTGGTGAGTATAGATGCTGATTTGGATGCGATGTCATGGAATTTGCCATTATAGGCATCCTGGAATATCGGCCCGTGCTTTTTCCAGTGTACCAGGTCAGTGGAAGTAGCTGCACCCAGCCGGGGCGTTTTTTTGTTCCATTGTGTATACAGCATCAGGTATACGCCGTCTTCAGTTCTGGCTACTCTTGGGTCTTCACAGCCGCCGGTCCATTCAAATTCCTGCTGGTCGTCGTTGGCGGGAAACAGTACCGGTTTGCCGGAGCGTCCCATCTTCAGGCCGTTGCTGCTCTCGGCCAGTCCGATACGGGAAGTGCGGTGCCCGATCCCGATGCCTGATTTATCTTCCGCCCGGTACAGCACATAGACCTTGTTGTCCTTTACGGCAGCAGCAGGGTTGAAGGTATCATTGCTTTCCCAATCGACCATTGTTTTCCTAAGAGGATCATAGAAGCGGGTGGTTTCGTCCGGCGATATCACCGGGTTAGCACCGGCAGGCCGTATAAAGGGGCCTAATGCCCATCCTGGTAATGAACCCGCAGGTTCGTTTGCGGCCCTGTCTGTGGATGTATTAGTGTTGGTATGGATGGGTTTTTGTCCCATACCGGCAAAGGTTGCGAGTAAAAGCAAAGAAAGAAAAGCGCCTGATTTTTTCATATAACGTGAATTTTATAAAGGATAGCAATGAAAAATAGCAAATAAATACCAGGAATTATTCCTAATTCTTTTTCTACTTTTACTCCGTCATGGCTGCTCCTATAGATAATGAAATATTATTATTCAGGCAGATTGGGGAAGGAAATGAGATTGCATTCCGTAAAGTATACGACCACTATTACCGGCAATTGCATGGTTTCGTGCTCAAAGCCGTAAAGTCTGATCCCGTCGCAGAAGAAATTGTGCAGGAGACGTTTGCCCGTTTGTGGGAAAACCGGAAAGCCCTTGGTGACAAAGGATATTCGGGGCCATGGTTGTTTCGGGTGGCTGCCAACCTCTCTTACGATTATATCAGGAAAGCCGCTAATGAAGCAAAATATTTTAATCTGTTAGCCACTACGCCGGGAGAGCCTTCCAATAACAATGTAACAGAATACATAGAGAGCGTACAGAGTAATAATCTGTTATATGAGGCGATTGAGCAGTTACCGCCGCAACGTCGTACCATTTTCCAGTTATCCAGGCTTAAAGGGTTGAGTCATCAGGAGATTTCCCAATATCTTAATATCTCTGAAAATACGGTCAAGAACCAGCTGGTGACGGCTTTGAAGGCAGTCAGGCAGTTCATGAATGACGCCACCCGCATCTTTTTTTAAAAATTTCTTTCACCCGGATAGTCCCTTCGTTTTCTTCAAACGTTATTACTTTAAAGAGGGGCAGGTACATACCGCCAACCACAACCAAAATATGAAAGCAGCTACACGCGAAGAGCGGATCAGATACCTTATTAATCAATACTATACCGGAACGGCTAGTCCTGCAGAAGCGGACGAGCTCAGGTCAATCCTGCAGGAGGGAGCTGATAAGGACGTGATTGTAGCAGAACTGGAGGCATTGGCAATGACAGCGCCGGAAGCAGTGCATATTACTGAGGAGCGGCTGGATACTGTCTTTCAATCAATCGTGTCATCCCGTACCAGGCAATTGCCGGTACGCAGGTATTGGTATGGTGCAGCCGCCGCAGCTGTGCTGGCATGCATCGTTGCCGGCAGCCTATACTTTTTTACGACAAAAGAGCCGGCTGCTCCAGCACAGGTAGCGGCAGTTACCGAAATTGCACCCGGCCATGAAGGGGCGGTGCTGACACTTGCCAACGGACAGCAGGTAGTGCTGGACAATCAGGCCGACGGCGCAATAGCGGCGGGCACTGAGCAGGGCATCAGCAAAAGGGGAGGAGAACTGATCGTAGATGGTCAGCATACCGTGAATACCGCATTAAATACACTTAGCACACCCCGGGGCAGGCAGTTTACGTTGAACCTGCCGGATGGTAGTAAGGTATGGCTTAATGCAGCTTCCGCGATAAAATTTCCGGCAGCTTTTACAGGTGAAGAAAGGGTAGTATACCTGTCAGGTGAAGGCTACTTTGAAGTAGCAGCCAAGAAAGACGCCGCCGGCGAGAAGATTCCGTTTAAGGTAGTGGTCAACCAGAAAAGCACAATCGAAGTGCTAGGTACACATTTTAATATAAATGCTTATGAAGATGAAGAAAGTATCCGCACAACTTTACTGGAGGGAGCTGTAAAGGTCAGCACATCCGCCAGCACCGTAGTACTGCAACCTGGCCAGCAGGCAACTATTAATACAGATCATATCGCGGTAGAGCAGCACGCAGATACCGAACAGGCAGTGTCATGGAAGAATGGGTTGTTTATATTCAATGGCAGGTCTGATCTGCCGGAGGTCATGCGTCAGCTGTCAAGATGGTATGATGTGGAAGTGGTGTTTGCCGGTAAAGTGCCTGAAATCGCATTTACTGGCGAGATGCAAAGAAATTTAAGTCTGCAGCAGGTAACGAAAGGCCTGGCTGCAATGGGGGTCAATTTTAAAATAGAAGGACGCAAGTTTATTATCTATCCTTAAAACATGAAGACCCGGCAAAAGTACCGGAAGTGTTCCAGCACTTCCGGTCAAAGCCTCCGGTCTTTATAATTTAAAACAAGTAGGTCCGATACCGCTTATTTGTCATTATCAACCAGAAACCGTTACAAAAGTATGTTTTTTTATGCTTTATGTAACCGGAAAGGGCATGCCATGCCTGCCGCTGAACGGCGCTATTTCCGGTTATCACCACAAACAGTGAAGACAGTGAAACTGAATGTTCTATTCATGTTTGCATTTCTGATGCAAGTAAGTGCCAGCAGCTGGTCACAAGTCATCAACTACTCCGGGAATAATGTTCCGCTGGCCACCATTTTTGGGGTGGTTAAACAGCAAACCGGATATGTTGTGCTCTACAATCCTGACATGGTTAAAAAGGCCGCGCCGGTAAGTATCAACGTGCGGAATATGCCGTTGAGCCAGTTCCTGGATAAGGTGCTCACCCAACGAGCATTGGGCTACTCCCTGGAAGATAAGACCATCTTTATTACAAAACGTGCCATACCGGCCCCTCCTGAAAAGGAAGTTGCTGCCGCAGAAGCGCCGGAAGTAATATTGCCTACTATAAGCGGCTTTGTGAGAGATGATAAAGGAGAACTATTGCCAGGCATATCAGTGAAGGTAAAAGGGGCCGTTTTTGGTACCACAACCAATGGTTCGGGCTACTTTAAACTGAATAGTGTACACAGCGATGCTATCCTCTTGTTCTCATCTGTAGGATACGAAACAGTCAACGTGCCCATTGAAATGTGTTGTAACAAAGTGGCCGTTAAGAATACCGCTGTTACCATCGCTGCTGACGGTAGCCTGATACTGAATGTGTCCATGAAACTGGCCGTGAAGTCACTTGAAGAAATTGCCATTACCAACACCGGTTACCAGGAGATATCAAAAGAGCGTTCGACGGCCGCTGTGTCTACCATATCTTCCAAGGATATACAGGCACAGATCAACCCGGACCTCATTGCGGCACTGGAAGGTAAAGCGCCCGGCCTGAGCCTTTACAGGAACGAGCCTACTGTGCGTGGTATCAGTACCTTCTCAGGTAATGTGGGTACCTACCCACTGGTAGTACTGGACGGCCTTCTGACTGAAAATACACTCGACATGATCAACCCCTATGATGTAGAATCTGTAACAGTACTGAAAGATGCTGCTGCTGCTTCCATCTACGGTGCGCGCGCTGCCAACGGGGTGATCGTTATCAATACTAAAAAGGCTAAGAGAGGCCAGTTCAATGTATCTGTGAATGCAGACTACTTTATCACTGAACGTCCTGATCTCAGCAAAATGCATTACGCTACCACTGCGCAGATGGTAGACTACGAAAAAGACATCTATGCGGCTGAATTACGCCGTTTCGCCAATGCGGAAGAGCTGTTCAACTCATATGGCAGCATCGGCGGAAACAGTATCAAATACTTCACGCCGCTCTATAACCTGTACAGAAGGGAAAGCCTCGGCGAAATCAGTATGCATGAAAGAGACGCCTCCATCGAGCAACTAAAGAACTATGATTACTTCCAGCAGTTCCATGACAACGTATGGCGTAATGAAGCACGTAAGCGTTTTAACATAGCAGTAAGCTCCGGCTCAGAAAAGAGTAACACTTATCTGTCCATCAACTACGATGGGAATAACCAGCTGGTACGTAGCAATACCAGCGAAAACCTGAATATCTACCTGAAGTCTACCTTCACACCACGTACCTGGCTCTCTGCCACCTTCGGTGCTAATGGCGCTTATTCAAAAGCAGTAGAAGCAGAGAATACATATACTGATTACACTTCCCAACCCCGTTATTCCCGTATAGTTGATGAAAACGGGAATAAGGTGTATTCAGACTACGTATATTTCAGAGATGGCTTCAGTACCTCTGACTACGTAAATGGTACCGTTATTGACCAGATCAAAGGAAACACGCAGTTCAAATCACTGAGCTTTAACCTCCTTGATGAGCTGGATAACAGCCGGGCTAAATTACAGGCTTTGCGCATACGTACCTTTGCAGATGTCAATGCTACATTGCTGGCTGGCCTGAAGTACAGCATCAAGTTTCAGTACGAGACTTCCAGAACGGAAGAAGAGAATCTGACGAATAAGGATGATTACAGGATGAGATATCTCTATAATGCGATGACTACCTATAATCCTACCAGTAACTTATACACCCATGAGATGCCTTACAATGGACGTCTCTACCAGATGAACAGGCAGTCAAACAACTTTACCTTCCGTCAGCAGCTGGATTTTGACAGATCCTTTGAGATTGATGGCAGAACACATGACCTCATCGCCCTCGGCGGTTTTGAGATGAGACAATCGCTGCAGCCCGTTAATGTAAGCGATCTGCGTTATGGCTATGACCCAGTAACACTGACTTCTCAACCGGTAGACTGGAATCGTCTGGGTCAGGTAGGTGTCAACAGCTATATGTTTGGTAATACCACTATCGGTTATCAGCCAGGCAACCGTAAAGAAGAGGTCCGACACCGTTTTGCATCTTATTATGGTAATATTGGTTATACCTTTGATCGCCGCTATAACCTGACAGCCAGTGCCAGACTTGATCAGACAGACCTTTTCGGTACTGATCCGAAATACAGGAACCGTCCTTTATGGTCAGTCGGTGCCGGCTGGAACGCTACCAACGAAGCATTCCTGAATGATGTAAAATGGCTGGACTATCTGAAAGTGCGCGCTACCTATGGTATTAATGGTAACATAGATCAGAACTCATCACCATACATTACCGCCAGACTGAGAAGCGACAACCTGTTTACCGAACTGCAATACACCGATATCCTGGCAATGCCTAACCCGAAGCTGCGTTGGGAAAAGACAGCAACTGTCAACTTTGGAACAGACTTTACCTTGTTCAATAGCCTTCTCAGAGGTAGCATTGATTACTACAGAAAGTATAGCTCTGACCTGATCGTAGCAACAGATCTGGATCCTACAGTAGGTACCAATACGCTGACCATCAACAATGGCGCTATGTCAAACAGGGGTGTTGAACTGAGCCTGTCTTCCGAATGGCTGCGAAAAGGAGACTTCGGTGTGTTGTCTAACATAGTCCTGGCATTTAACAGGAACCGTATTGAGAAAGTGACCAGTGCTGCCACCTCGGCGTATTCTTACATCGGCTCACCTACTAATTACTATTATGCGAATACACCATTCAACTCTATCTATGCTTATAGATATGGAGGCATGATTAATGGTTATCCTTTTATCCTGAATGAAAACGGGGAGCCGAATTTGACCTTCGATGCGAACGGTAATCCAACTGACTTCAGACAGGTTAATAGCCCGTCAGCGATCGTGCGTGTAGGTACTATGATACCCAAGTTCAACGGTTCTTTCCGTCAGAGCTTCCGCTATAAAACAGTAGAACTGGGCGCTATGTTTGCCTTCTATGGCGGTCACCAGATGAGAAGAGACCGTATGGATTTTTCAGGTACCGACCAGCTGAATGCAGCATTGGGTAACCGTTATACTGATGCTAATCCTAATGGTAATCCAAGAATGGAGATTGACTACCCGGATCTTTTACGTAACCAGGCCGCAAACCTGTCATCCGGATGGCGTTATGCAGACATCCAGGTAGTAAGCGCTACGTCTGTTAAACTACGTAACCTCTACCTTTCTTACACCTTGCCACAACATCTGTGCAAAAGCATTGCCGCTAAAAATGTGAAGTTCACCGCTCAGGCTAACAACCTTTGGATGTGGAGTGCAGCGGGGGATGATATGGATCCGGAGACAATGAGCCTGAACAGTGGTACCAGGAATCTGCCTACACAACGTTCCTTCCTTTTCGGAGCAGCCGTTAGTTTCTAATTATTAAAAACATCAGTGCATGAAATCAGGATTTCACTTTATATACATATTCGTTATTGCAGCACTTACATCGTGCAATAAATACCTTGACATAGTTCCGAAAGGACAGCTGGTAATTGAATCAACAGAAGACTTCTATAAAATGGTCAGTCTGCCAAACAGAGGTTATCCTGTCGGAAACTTCCAGTACCTGGTGGATGATCAGTGGATGAAAGAGTCGAATGTAATTGGCGCATTGAAGAACATTGATATTATCAACTTCACCGCTGATACGACAGAAAACCGCGTCAACAGGATGACAGCATCCTCCCTGTATAATCAGGCTTATAAATACATCAACAGGTGGAATATGGTGATCACGCTGGTAGATGATAGCAAGGGAGATGAGGATATGAAGAAGCTGGCGAAGGCAGAAGCAAGAGTACTGCGTGCGTTTGACCACTTTGTGATTCTGAATACGTTTGGTCGTCCTTATGTGCCCGAAACAGCAGCAACTGACGGCGGTATCTGTATCATGGATAAATATGACCTGGAAGCCGTTCCCGTAAAGTCCACAGTAGCTGAGACATATGCCTTTATAGAAAAAGATCTGGATGAATCTATTCCTTTTCTGCAGGCAACACCGGTAGATGTATATCACCCGTCGCTGGCATTCGCCTGGGCGCTGAAAGCAAAGGTACACCTGTTCAAACGCGAGTGGGACAAATGTGTGGCTGCTGCACAGCAATCTATGTCCTACAACAATAAGGTGTTTGACCTGGTAGCTTACAAGGCCGTTGGTGGGTTTGCATCCGGCGCTATCACTGCCGGTAAGAATCCGGAGGTGCTCAGTTATATGTATATGAATGGCCGTAATGAACTGAACTTCGGATATAGCTATATCATCAGCCCTGAGCTGAAAGAACTGTTCGGCCCTACCGATGCCCGTTTTACCATGTTCTTTAATACTACCAACAGGTCGTTTCTTGATATTGGCTCCAATACAGCATACTGGAACGTGAAATTTACCGACTTCTTTAACATCACAGTTGGTATGAAGACGACCGAGGTACTGTTAATGATGGCCGAATGTTATGCACGTCAGAACAACCTGGCTGCCGCTATGGACCTGATCAATGACCTGCGGGCGAAGCGTATCGTTGATCCTTTGGAGGCACACCTGGAAACACCAGCTACCATCAAGGAAACCGTTGATATCGTTATCAAGGAAAGAAGGAAAGAGTTGTTGTTCGGTTTCCACCGTTTCTGGGACCTTCGCAGGCTGAACACAGAGCCCGACTATGCTAAAACAGTTGTACATAAGTTCCCATTGGTAAATACTTCTGTGCCGCAGGTAGAATATAAACTGCCGCCTAACTCTTATATGTACATCATTCCATTTGCACAGGATGTACTGAAGAAAAACCCGTCACTTACACTTAATACTAATGAAGTCATTCCCTGGTAAGGAGAAAGACATCTAACATACAAGTTTCAACATGAAGAGAATTATGATGGGGCTGTCATTACTCACCATGGTAATGGCGGCTCATGCCCAGGACAAAGTTAAACCAGCCGCCGACTCTGCTAAACCCAGCAAAGTCATGGCTTATGAGAAAGTTATTACAAAGGATGCTGTTACCCGTCAGGGGATGTTCACTGTTCATCTGGTTGACAACAAGTATTTCTTTGAGATACCGGACTCCCTGTTGAAAAGGGATATATTGGTAGTAAGCCGCTTTATCAGTACACCAGAGATGTCTGGTGTATATGGTGGCGAGAAAGCCAGCGAGCGTACCATCTATTTTGAGAGAGGCCAGGGTAACAAACTCCTGATGCGTGTAGACATTTTCTCTGCGCGTGTAAAGGACAGTACCCAGGCTATTGCGAAAGCCGTACAGTCATCTTCTGTGAAGCCAATTGCTGCCGCTTTTGACATTAAAACCTATGGTCCGGGTGGTAATATGGTAATTGATGTCACTGACTTTTTCAGAAAAGATAACGGTGCACTCTCGTTGGATAGTGACGTGAAAAGTGATCTGAAACTGGGCAGCCCTGCTGATGATCGTTCTTTCATCAATAGCATCAAGCCTTACCCGATCAATGTGGAAGTACGTACAACACGTACTTATTCTACTACCGGCGTAGCTATCCCTGCAGCTGCGCTGTCAGGCTTCATCACCCTGGAGATGAACGTGTCCATGGTATTGCTGCCGAAAGAGCCTATGAGGAAGCGTCTTTTTGACGAAAGGGTGGGTTATATGGCCAGCAAGTACTTCCTGTTTGACGAAGATGCGCAGGCATCACAGGAGAAGTATCTGATTCAGCGCTACCGTCTGGAGCCTAAACCGGAAGATATGGAGAAATATAAGCGGGGAGAGCTGGTGGAGCCCGCCAGACAGATCGTCTATTATATTGATCCTGCTACGCCTAAGAAATGGCGTCCTTACCTGATTGCAGGGGTAAATGACTGGCAGCAGGCTTTTGAGCAGGCCGGCTTTAAGAATGCGATTACTGCAAAGGAATGGCCGGAAGAGGATACCACAATGAGCCTGGAAGATGCCCGTTTCTCAGTGATCCGTTATCTGGCGTCGCCTATCCCGAATGCTTATGGTCCACGCATCAGTGATCCGCGCAGCGGCGAGATTATAGAAAGTCATGTAGGCTGGTACCATAATGTGATGAAGCTTATACACGACTGGTACATGATCCAGGTAGGGCCAAATGATCCCCGCGCCAGGAAGATGGAGTTTGACGATGAGCTGATGGGAGACCTGATCCGCTTTGTCTCTTCCCATGAAGTAGGACATACCATCGGACTACGTCATAACATGGGTGCCAGTAGCCAGACGCCGGTAGAAAAACTAAGGGATAAGACCTGGGTAGAGGCCAACGGACATACCGTATCTATCATGGACTATGCCCGGTTCAACTATGTGGCACAACCGGAAGATAAGATAGGTAAGGCAGGATTATACCCACGTATCGGCGCTTATGATAAATGGGCTGTTCAATGGGGGTATAAACTGATCTTCAATACCAAAGATGAATTTGAAGACAGCAAGGTTCTCAATAAATGGATCGTGGATAGTCTGGCTGCAAACCCACGCCTCTGGTTTGGAGGGGAAGGCAAGGGCGAAGACCCCAGAAGTCAGTCAGAAGATCTCAGCGATAACGTGATGGTGGCCAACGAGTATGGTATTAAAAACCTGAAAAGGGTAGTACCTGAACTCATCAAATGGACCGCAGAAGATGGCGACATGGATGGTAACCTGGACCGTATGTACAAGGGTGTTGTAAAGCAGTACAGCCGTTACCTGTATCATGTGATGAAGTACATCGGCGGACAGTACATCACTAATAAGAGTGCGGATCAGCCGGGTAATGTAGTAGAACGCATCCCTAAGGCGAAAGTGAAGGAAGCGCTGAACTTCATCGGTCGCAACCTGATGGAGCCGCCTTTATGGCTGTATAACAGGGAAATCGCCGCCAGACTGAAGATGAATGAAATGGACGAAATAGCGACAGCGCAGAATAACATGCTGGTCACTATTCTGAATGCTGGTATGATGTACAACCTCATACAGAAGTATTCAGACGGTAAAGAGATATACACTGTTACCGAGTACCTGGCGGATGTGAAGAAAGCTATCTGGAAACCTCTCACCGGTGATGCGCTGAAAGATACCTATTACAGGAACCTCCAGCGTATGTACGTGGAGAAACTGATAATTGCAGTGAATACTGCTAAGCCAAAAGAAGGCAGGATGCTTAACAATGTAGAGCGTAGCGATGCACACCTGTATGCACGTGCACACCTGCAGCAGTTAAAGAATGAAATGATGATCAGCAATGTGCCGGGAGCACTGAATCAAACGCACAAAGCGATGTTGATGAAAACAATAGATAAAGCGCTGAAAGGCGACGATAAGTAAGTATTAGAGTGATGAATGTAATGCCGGCGCTGGTTCCCCAGCCCGGCTTTTTTATATCCTCTATTCAAAGTACCGCCATTGAAGATATGCGCACAATCCCTCCAGTTCGGGGAAAATTGTAAATGCATTGACCCCGAGGGTGTTTAGCTCGTTTCTGATGTCTGCCAGGTTGCCCGTAGGAATACGTACTTTGATCAGCTTCTGATCATAAGAGTCGCTCTCGTTCATATACTTGGTCTCCAGTATCTCTGCAGTAGAGGGTAGGGTAAATACTCCTGACTGGCTATTGATCCGTTGCTTGATCAGACGGGGCTTGAATATCTTGGTAGCAGGAAGATCAAAGGGATGTACATGCTCCTGATCGAAGTCGAAATCCTCGTCACCAGGCATTAGTATCCACACTACAGCATAAGCGCCTGCCGGTAACCATTCCGTACTGTGTCCTGACACAGCAAACCAAAGGGCAGTCAGGGCATTGGTAGACCAGTCCAGTAGGCGTGTAGGAAGTCCGAAATGCTGCCCCAGGGTGAGGTAGTCCCAGTCAGTCAGCGATCCCTGTTGTTCTACCAGTAGCGGATTGCTGCGCTTAAATTCGTTCAGCATGGCCCTTTCTGTGGCTATCAGGTCGCCTTTTGCCCTCAACCGGCCTATTTTGGGAAATAGGGGGTAGTCGGCAATTTGTCCACGGAAAACGAACTCATTAAGATTATTCTCCTGTACTTTCAATCTTTTGTTCGTACTGATCAGTTCCAGATAATCCCGGATATTATCTACTTCGACTTCCTTCATACGATGCGGTTAACTTAGGTAATATGCAGAATTTGTTTAGCCAGTTCAATCATCTCGCTGTTGCCAGTATATTTTCCCTGCTCATCAGAGAGCTTTACAACAGGCGTCCATTCATCTCCCTCCGGACTCGCAGCTGTCATCTTGATAACAATATTCATAGCAGCTGGTCCGACGTCATTAGTCAGACTAGTACCTATACCGAAAGACATGCCGATTTTATTGCGGCATGCCGTTGCAATACGCGCTACCTTCTCATAGTTTAATCCGTCTGAAAAGATGATCGTTTTACCCATGGGATTAATGCCGAGCTTGTGGTAATGTGCAATGACTTTTTCGGCAAACAGTATTGGGTCGCCACTGTCGTGTCGTACACCGTCGAACAGCTTAGAGTACATTTTATCGAATTGCCGGAAGAAGACGTCAGTAGTATAGGTATCAGACAACGCAATACCCAGGTCGCCCCGGTATACGTTCGTCCAGCTTTCGAGGGCGAGTCCGTTGGCCATCTGGAAGCCATAATGAGCAGCATGGAACATAAACCACTCATGTGCATGGGTGCCTATAGGCTTGGTCTGATATTTCATAGCCATATGAACGTTACTGGTGCCTATAAAGCTGCCGTTCCCATATGTTTTCAATGCTTGCATTACCAGGTTGTGTACGTCGTAGGAGTGACGCCTCCTGGTGCCAAATTCGGCCACCGTCACCTGTAGTTTAATATAGTTTTCAATCTTCTGACGTGTCTTTTCACTCACTTCTTCATCGCTGATCCGGTCTTTGCCGGTAAGGGTATAGTATAGTTCACAGATAAGGGCCATCAGCGGTACCTCCCAAAGGATAGTCCTATACCAGGGTCCCTCTATGGTTACGGACACCTGGTCTCCCTCTTGTTCAATATTTACTTCAGATGGCATATAGCGGTATCCCTCCAGAAAGTCGAGGTATACCGGCGACAGATATGGACATGTCACAGCCAGAAAGCGTTTTTCTTCTCTTGTTAACTGCAGCATTGCCATATCATCAACAGCCGCCTGAAGGGCCGTTGCAAAGCCTGGAGGGAAAGCATGTTTTCCACGGTTAATAAAGGCATACCTGGCCTTCGCATACGGGTACAGCATCATTGCTCCCTGTTGCATGGTAAACTTATAGAAGTCGTTGTCAAGTATTGACAGAAGTAGTGGTCTTCGCATATCGCTTTACCGCAATTCTGTTGCCAGATTCATCCTGTATGTCTCCTATGGATAGTGAATGATTAACGCCAATTTAACGGGGAAGGAAGGGGAGAATATAGCAGGTTTCCCACATATTGTACTAAATTCACTGTTGTGTGGCTGAAGTTAATATCCCCGGTATATGTCTAAATATGATTGTATAATGAACAACGTTAAGATTCTCGATACTACCATCCTTTCAGATAATTGGTATATACTCAAGAAGATCACTTATGAGCGAACGCTGCCAGGTGGCAAACAGGAGGTGCAAATCCGCGAAGCCTATGACAGGGGCAATGGGGCCACTATTTTATTATACAATAAGGAGCAGCAGACCGTTATTCTGACCCGGCAGTTCAGATTGCCTACTTACATTAATGGTAACAAAGATGGGATGATGATAGAAGCTTGTGCTGGATTACTTGATAAGGATAATGCAGAAGACTGTATCCGCAGAGAAACGGAGGAAGAAACCGGTTACAGGATCAATAACATTGAAAAAGTCTTTGAAGCGTATATGTCTCCTGGCTCGGTGACCGAAATACTGTATTTCTTTGTTGCAGAGTATACTCCTTTGATGAAAATCGGAGCGGGCGGCGGGCTTGAACACGAGCAAGAGAACATTGAGGTGCTGGAACTACCGTTTGCAACTGTATTAGAGATGGTGAAAAGTGGAGAGATCAGAGATGCCAAGACGATAATGCTGGTACAATATCTCCAGATACATCGGCTATTAGGATACCAGGACTGATAAGCACCTGCTTCCTGACCTCTTCACTTTGGTAATATCTGATATGTATAGTACATTTATAGGTCTAGGACTGCAAATTTAAAACTGTACGGTTTGTCGGGTGAACAATTATTATGGGATGCTGTCAGGAATAGTGATGTAAAAGGCCTGGAAGCATTATATAAGAAGTATAATGAGGCCTTATATAGCTATGGAAAGAAATTTACCGGGGATACCCACCTGGTAGAAGACGCCGTGCAGGAAACATTTATTTCTATCTGGAAATACCGGGAACGGTTGTCAGTCACCGCCACGATTAACCTATATCTTTTTAAGTCCTTCCGTAATCACCTGTTCCGTTTATTAAAGGAGCAGCAAAATACCACCTACCAGGAGGAGGACCATGCTTTCTCTTTTGAGCTGGGGTTTGATGCCCGGTTTATAGAAGGAGAGGATGCTGCAATTTTATCAAGGCAGATACAGCAGGCTTTATCGCAGTTAACGGCCCGTCAGCGGGAGATTATCTGGTTCCGTTTCTTTGAGGGCCGTTCCTTTGAGGAAATAGCGGAGATTATGGATATGCAGGTCAGGGCGACCTATAAATTGTCTGCCCGCGCATTAGCTTCGCTGAAGGAAATTATGGAGGGCCCTGCTATAGTGCTTTTATTCTCATTTTTAAATACCTGATAATTAAATATCTAGCAAGACCATTGTCCTACATTAACCCTTCTCTCCCCTTATTGTTTTTACAATTTTTCATGTACTTCAGAAAAAAATAAAAAATAATTAAAAAACGTGGGGCACTTTTAGAGCAATATCTTCTTTTATATACAAACGCTTACCAAAATCGAATTTCATTAGATGAAACGCTCTGTTCATTACTATGCCAGCTTTACTGCCATTCAATTGGCCGCGGATCCTTACTTCCTGGAATGGGTAAGGTTCCCGGAGGGGAGTGGTCATCAGTTTTGGGAGCAGTTTCTGAAAGCATATCCGGAGAAGGCCGCAGATATAGATCGCGCAACCGCTATTGCCAGGAGTATGTATGTAATTGCAGATATGCCATCTGCACAACAGCAGGAAGATAGCTGGAAACGGATTCTACAGGCGTTGCCGCAAGCCAGGCCGGGTAAAGCACAACCCACTGTCATACGGTCCAATGCGCGGGTCTGGATGGCCGCCGCCGCTGTAGTTGCGCTGGCAGTTGCAGTATGGGTGATATTCCGTCCTATTAATAAAGAAGTCAACATTGTCTCCGGTTATGGAGAGGTGAAAGATCTTTTATTGCCTGACGGTACCAAGGTAAAGCTGAATGGTAATTCGGGGATTCGTTATAGCGAGCATTGGGCTGCTGATATGCCCAGAGAAGTATGGTTAGACGGTGAAGCGTTTTTTGACGTAAAGCCTGTTACAGGCAACGATGCCTCCCAGCCATTTGCAGTACATACCGGGGATATTAACGTGCAGGTATTAGGCACTTCTTTCAATGTACGTAACCGCCGTGGCACCAGTGATGTGATGCTGACTACCGGAAAAGTAATTGTAGCTGCTGCTGGAGAAAAGCAACTATTGTCCAGGCCAGGAGAATTGGCTGTATATAATAGTCAGAAACTGGAAAAGAAAACGGTGCAGGTCAGCAGTTATATAAGCTGGCAGGAACAGAAGCTGCAGCTGGATCAGACCCGTGTGTCTGACCTGTTTGCCAGACTGGAGGATGACTGGGGATATAAGATTCAATTGACCGACACTTCATTGCTTCATAAGAGAATCAGCGGAGAGATCGATATGAAGGAGAAACAGATTTTAATCAACGCGCTTGCTTTGATACTACGCGCAGATGTATCACAACAGGGAGACTCAACCATTATAATAACACCCAACTAAGAAGCTAACAACAAGGGGACAAGTTTTTTAATCAAAATCACAACGGGCATGATCAATCTGAAAAAGGTTGCGGCCTTCTGCTGCCTGCTCTTTTGCAGCTTGCAGATGTTTGCTGCCGTAAGCCGCCAAAATCAACCAGGAATCTCGCTGAAAGAAGCACTCAAGAATGCCTCTTCAAGGTTTCATGTATCCTTTATCTATGAAGATGAACTGGTAGCTAATAAGACTGCTGCCTTATTACCGAATGCCAGTTTCAAGAACGTAGAAGCTTATCTGGAAGTAATCCTTAAGCCATACCGCTTACAATTCAGGAAACTGGGTAACACACAGTATGCGGTTTATTCTAAAGCAGGCGAACCTGCGTCCAAAGACAAATCAAAAACCAGCCAGGTGGAACCGGGTGAAGCTGCAAAGTCACAGGCAGCTCCCGGTCAGCCGCCGGCAAGGGTAATCGAGGTACAGATCAGCCAGGGTGATGGAGAACAGACAAATGACCGTACCATCAGAGGTATTGTAACAGACGAAAATGATGCCCCCATCACTTCCGCTACTGTAAGAGTACCAGGTTCAAATCTCATGGTATTAACAAACGCACAGGGAGAGTATGCTATTACGGTTCCCCTGACTACACGTAGTCTGCAGATATCATGTATCGCTTATGAAACAAAAGATTTGCAGCTAAGCAGAACAACATGGTACGATGTGAAGCTGAAAGACAAGACGGGTTATCTCAAGCCTGTCGAAGTAGTATCCACAGGTTATGTTAATCTGCCAAAAGAGCGTGCTACCGGTTCCTTCGGTGTAGTAACTGCTAAGGAACTGGAGAAGATTCCGACAGCTAACGTTTTACAGCGTCTTGAAGGACAGGTGCCTGGTCTGCAGATGCAGATAACATCCGGTGATAATAGCTTCGTATACGACAACGTAACGCCTGCTATCGGTAGTAATACCAGGACTATTGGTCGTAATGATTATGGTGTGAACATTCGTGGTACAACCACTATCAAAAGCGAACAAATGCCGCTGATCGTTATTGATGGTTTCCCGACAGAAATGGACCTGAAAAATATGAACCCTAATGATATTGAGCAGATCACTTTCCTGCGTGATGCAGCCGCTGCTTCTATCTGGGGTTCCCGCGCTGCCAATGGCGTGATAGTTATCACTACGAAGAAAGGCAGAATGCGTATGCCGGCTGTGAACTTCTCAGTTGGTTTGTCAACACAAGCAAAACCTTCTATTAATTATCTGCCACTCATCAATTCTACTCAGGTTTTAGCGTATGAGAAGGAACTGGTGGATAAAGGCGTGATCAATGCCTCTATGTATAATCCTTATACTGCGGGTATCAAGTATTATGTAAGTGAAGGTGTAGACCTGGCTTATCAATTGCGCGCCGGAAGGATTACACAGGCACAGTATGATGCCAGAGCAGCGCAATTAGGTGCAATGAATAATTATGGCCAGGTAGAAGACTACCTGTTACAGAGCGCTACTAGTCAGAACTACAACTTATCAGTGAGTGGTGGCTCTGATGTGCATACTTACTTTGTTTCCGGGTCTTACTCTAAGGAAAATCCGAGCGCTGTGGGTAGTTCTGGTGAGAGAATTACGCTTACCGCCAACCAGGAACTGAAGGTGATCAAAAAGATTACTTTATCCTTAAGCCTGAAGGGGTCATTCTTCAATTATAAACAGAATGGAAGAGGAGCCAGTGTGCTGTTAGGTGGTATGAATACATTCATGCCGTATAATACGATTGTTGATGCTAATGGCAATCCTTCCAGGTATTACCACAACATAGGTCAGCATTATGCCGATTCATTGACCAATCTGGGGTATAAAGACTGGTCGTACAACTTCTTTGATGAACTGACACAGCAAAATAATACCTCTACCGATAATAACTACTCAGGTAATCTGAGCCTGAATATTCCAATCTATAAAGGCCTGACATTTATAGGATCCTATGCAATTGAGCGTGTAAACTTCAAGAACGAGTTTCTCTATGGCGTAAACTCGTTCTATACACGCAATCTGTATAACCTGGGTACTGTTGTGGAAAATGGACGGCTGGTCAAGAATGTACCTGATGGTGCCATCTTCAATAACAATTACTCCATGCAGAATAACCATAGTATCAGAGCACAGCTTGCTTTCAACAGAGGTTTCGGCGGGATTCATGAGTTGAATGCACTGGCAGGTACCGAAACACGCGAAACGAATGCGAGTGTTTCAGCCTTCAGATTGTATGGCTATAATCCGGAGACAGGAGTTGCGCAGGATGTTAATTATGCCGGTTTCTATAATACTATTAACGGTGGTGGTGGTTTCGGCCAGGGGCCGTCACAGACAGATCGCAGGAATCGCTTCTTATCTTACTTCGCAAATGCAGCATATACGCTGATGGGCAGATATACGCTTTCTGGTAGCGTGCGTTACGACGACTATAACAACTTTGGACTTGACCGCAAATACAGAGCACGCCCGTTCTGGTCAGCAGGTGCAAGCTGGAACATTACCCGTGAGGAGTTTATGAAAAGCCAGCCATGGATCACTAACCTAACTTTACGTGCAACATATGGTGTGAATGGTAATATTAATCGTGAGCTACGTCCGTTTACCAACATTTCACTGGGCGCATCTGACTGGCAGACTACCTTACCTTATGCAAGCATTACAGCCTTCGCAAACCCCGCCTTACGTTGGGAAAGTACCTATGTGACCAATATCGGTATTGACTACTCACTGTTTAACGGCAGACTAAGTGGTATGTTTGAGGTCTATGACAAGCAGGGTAGAGACATTATCTATGAACTGGAAGTAAACCCTACTTACCTGGGTAATTCCAATACGCAGCAACGTAATGGTGTGTCAATGTCCAATCGTGGTATCGACATGGCGATAAACGGTGCGATCATAGATAGCAAAAACTTTGGCTGGAATATGGGCGTGAATTTCTCTTACAATACAAGTAAAGTTACTGACAACCGTTTTCTGCCTACTTCATCCCTATTCTCCAGTTTGTCTAACACCGTGTTGAATGGTTATCCTGCCGATGGCGTATGGGTATTCAGGAATGCTGGTCTGAGCAACACCGGTCTGACACAGATTTATGATGAGAAAGGTCAGAAACTCCTGCCTTATCAGAACTTATCAAATGTAGATGCATTAAAATTTGCAGGTCGCCGTGGTGCTCCATACTATGGTTCATTTAACAATACTGTTCGCTATAAAAGCTGGTCTTTATTTGCACTGATCACTTACAATTTTGGTAGCATATTCCTGAAACCGGCCGTAAGCGACTATCCAAGTACCAGAAGGTTCTACTATAATTTGAGCAAAGACATCGCTGATCGCTGGCAGCAACCAGGTGATGAAGAAAAGACAATTGTACCTGCTGTAGGTAGTCCTTACTCTGGTTTATCAGCTTTCCGCTATGCATTCTCCGATGCGAACCTGGAATCAGGCGATTACATCCGTTTCCGTGAAGTGTCAGTTGCCTACCAGCTGCCGGAAGCGATTGTGGGGAAAGTATTCGCTAAAAGCATCCGTGTAAGTGGTATAGTACGTAACCTGGGTCTACTCTGGACGAAAAATAAGCTGGGAATTGATCCGGATTTTGTGCCGACCATGAATAGCAATATTATGCGTCTGCCGCCCACCAGAAACTATAGTCTGATGATCAATATTGGTTTATAATAACTGAAAAAGCCTGATGATGAAAAAGCTCAATATAGCAACAGTGGTACTGGGTACGATGTTCCTGGCTACCGGTTGTTCAAAATATACAGATATTAAAACCCAGGGAACGCTGATCCCTGGTCAGGTAATCAATTACCGTTACCTGCTGAATAATACCGGTTCTTTCGAATCTGGCGGTTACCTGCCGGATATAGCCGCTGCTGACGTTGAAATAGTGGACAGTTTGCAACAGCAAGGAATCAACAATTCCGTCAACAGTCTTTACTTCCGGAACTGTTACACCTGGCAGTCACCTATATATGAAAATACACTCGACAGGGACAGAGACTGGGATACTTATTATGGCACCATTTACAACTGCAATGTGATCATCGAGGAAGTCCCAGGTGCAGCCGGTGGTACCCCAGAAGATAAAGCAGAGCTGATTGCCGAAGCACTGACACATCGTTCAGATGCTTATCTGAACCTTGTGAATGAGTACGCTAAGCCATACAATGCAGCAACTGCAGGTACTGACCTTGGAGTGCCATTACTGATAAGACCAACGCTAGAGCAGCCGCTTATCAGGGCATCAGTGTCGGAGATATATGCGCGTATTGAGGCCGATCTGAAGACAGCTGTAATATCCCTGCCACGTAATACTCAATACAATACCTTGCCAGGTAAAGCAGCCGCATGGTCCGTACTGGCAAGAATGTACCTTCTGATGGGTAATTATGCGTCAGCTGCTTTATATGCTGATAGTGCATTGTCTTTGAAATCTACTATACTTGATCTAACCGCAGGAAACATACCTTTCCGCAGAGATAATCCGGAAACAATCTTCGGTAAGATCTCAGCTAGTTCATTTTCGTGGTCACCAACCACCTTACGCCTGAGCCAGGAGCTGCTGGATCTGCTGGGTACAGCGGACCTACGGTACCAGCTATTTACTGCCGATGCAGAGCAAACCTCAGGGGCTGGATATACAGGTAGGATTTATTCTTACGAAAGAATCAACTTCGAGAATCGTAGTATCGGTACTTCTGTACCTGAGATGATGTTGATTAAAGCAGAAGGTCTGGCTCGAGCAGGTAGCCCGGGCCCAGCGATGGACTTGGTTAATACTTTGAGACAGAAACGTTTCCAGCCAGCAGACTATACGCCGTTGACCGCTACAGATGCGAACGATGCTATCATAAAGGTAGTACAGGAGCGCCGTCGTGAGTTTTTTTGCCGGATGCTACCTTGGTTTGATCAGCGCCGTCTTAAAGATGACCCGCTATTCAGAAGAACTTATACACGTACCTGGCTGGGTACTACCTATACCTTGGAGCCATCCAGTAACAGGTACGTATTCCCGATAGGACAGTACTATCTAAGACTAAATCCTGAATTACAACAGAATCCATGATTGAAGTTAATGAATCATAAAAAAGGAAATCAATGAAATTATCCGGGAACATTTTTGTGCTGCTGACGTTGACGACTGCATTGAATGCGACTGCACAAACACACAAGGAAAGGCTGGCATATTCACCTGAACGGCCGCTTGTGGGTGACAAAGTGCATCTGACATATCGTCCGGACAGTGTTATGCTAAGTACAGGTCAGCCGATAAAGGCTGTAGCGTATTATTTTGATACTACTTACCAATGGTCTGTTAAAGATCTGCCACTTGTAAAAACAGCCAAAGGTACTTATGATGCCGATGTAGAAATGGCACCGACCCTAGGTATGGTGGCTTTCAAGTTCAGATCAGGAGAAGTAACTGATAACTATAAGGACACCGGTTATGTGATCATGAATGCCGAACCTGGCAAAATGCATAAAGGCGCTTATGCTGGATGGGGCATGTTGCGCGCTGCTCGTTATGAAATGGGAATACCCGGTTACTATGAAAATTTTCAGATCGGAGATACGGCGTTTTATTACTGGCTGAATCAGGAGATTGGATATCATCAGGGAGCTTCCCGTAAGTTGGCGTTTGCCTTCATCAAAGCCTACGCCAACATGGAAATGCCAGAAGGTGGACCAACAGAAACACTGCCTCGTGTGCAGCGTGCCGCTGACTATCTGTTACATGTGCCTAACCACACCGAGAAGGAGCTCTTTCAATTGTCGATCATTGCAGATCAATACCTGAAAAACAAAGAGCGCGCGGATTCATTACGAAATGTAATGCGTGAACGCTACCCGAAAGGCATAGCTAACAAATTGAATGCATATAAGGAAATCTTCCGCCAGACTGATCATAAGAAGACATTGGCGTTGAGCGAGCAATTTGTGAAGGACTATCCGGCAAATTATGAAATGGATAAATTGGCAGATGTAGATTATAACCGCATCTACAAAATGATCTTTGCTAACTACATCGCTGTTAATGACTCTACTTTACTTTCACGTTACGGAGCTACCGCGCCGCTTAGTGCATTAGCATTAGCATACTACAAGCTGGTGGATATTCCATATGAAGATTGGAAGAGTAAGACAGCCAAGGAGGTATATCCGACTGCATCTGCAATCATGGAACGCGTAAATCATTTTAAGAAAAATCGTCCGGAGGAGTTCTGGTATCTTTCTCCTGAACAATGGGTAGAAGAATGTGATAGAATGTTTGCGAGAGATTATATTGGTTACGCTCAAATACTCAAGGAAGTAGGACAGGAACCTGCAGCGTTGGAACTGGCCAATAAGTCTCAGGAGCGTTTTCAATATAGCGTCGCTAAGCTGAATGAACTGCAGGCAGATCTCTTATTAAAGGCTGGCAGAAATAAGGAAATGTCAGAGGTGCTGCATAACAGTGTGCGTTTGAATCAGGCTTCAGGTAGAATATTCGAACTGCTGAAGAAAGAATACCTCGCTACGCATAAAAATACCAACGGCTTTGATGCATGGATTGCATCTATGAAAGATGCAAAGACTATGGAGTTAATGAAAGAGCATATTAAAGAGGGTATGATCAATCAGCCGGGTATACCTTTTAAACTTCAGCAGATGGATGGTAAGGAAGTGTCGCTTGAGTCGCTTAAAGGGAAAGTAGTTATACTAGACTTCTGGGCGACGTGGTGCGGTCCTTGTAAAGCAGCAATGCCGGGAATGCAGATGGCCCAGGAGCGCTTTAAGAACGATCCTTCTGTTGTATTCTATTTTGTTGATACACAGGAGAGGGATCCGAAATACAAGGATAAAGTGAAAGCTTTCATCAAAGAGAAGAAATATCCATTTAAGGTGTTGTTTGATAACGGAGAAGAGGCTTATGCAGGTTATGCAAAAGCGATCCAGACATCTGGTATACCTTTCAAAGTGGTGATTGATGCAAATGGTAACATCCGTTTTGCTCAGGTAGGATATTATGGTAGTCCAAGTGAACTTGCTGATGAAATCAGTACCATGGTATCACTTGCTCGCGAAATAAAATAAATGGTTGATAAAACAGAGTAACGAGAAATAATGGAGGGCAGTTTACTGCCTTCCTGTAATTTTAGCCCTTATGAGTTTCATATATAGTTTACTGATCGCAATCCCAGCATATTTTCAGTCGGTATCTAAACATCCAGTTGTGGCCGACACACCATACCAGTCCGTCAATGTACAATATTATAATGCCGATAGCACTATTCGTTTTGGTGGTACGTTAACTTTGCCGCAGAACAAAAAGAATAGCCCCGCTGTTGTGTTATTATCAGGTACAGGTATGCAGGATAGGGATGGCACTATGGCGGGACATAAGACATTCCTGGTAATCGCAGATTATCTTACCAGGAATGGGATAGCAGTTCTCAGAGTGGATGACAGAGGGGTGGGAGAGACAACTGGGAAATATCAGGAAGCTACTACCGCCGATTTTGCAAAAGATGCACTTACTAGCCTACGCTGGCTGAGTAAATATAAAGGTATTGACAGCCGCAATGTAGGTTTGATTGGTCATAGTGAAGGTGGCGCCGCCGCCTATATGGCAGCCGCCGAAAGTAAAGATGTAGCGTTTATTATTACGCTTGCTGGTTTGGCTACACCTGGACTGCAGGCTTTGAAGCTCCAGAATGAGACAATTGTAAATACTGCTCCTATTTCTGATCAAAAGAAATACAGATTTAACAGCATTAACAAGTTTATGTTCGATACAGTGTATGCCCATGCAGATTCACCAGATCTGGAAGTACATATGCGTGCTGCTTACAGGGAATGGCAGATTAAGGACAGTCTTTATATGGTAGCTAATCCGCAGGATTCTGCAGACAAAGGTCGCTTCTTCTTTCCGATGGAGTCTTACGTAATGAATGCCACAGGTCCTTGGTACCGATATCACATCCGTTTTGATCCGGCACCCTTCCTCAAAAAGGTAGACGTTCCATTTCTGGCAATCAATGGTGATAAAGATATAATGGTCAATGCTGATGCCAATCTGAATTACATAAAGCAACATACTACTGCCAATAAGAATGTCACGACAATCAAAGCGCCGGGATTAAACCATCTCTTCCAGCATTGTAAAGAATGTACGAACAGTGAACCCTTTCAGTTAAAGGAGGACTTTGCTCCAGAGATATTGAAAATGATGACTACTTGGATTAAGGAAAACACCGGTATGCGATAAGCATATCGGTGTTTACTATTATTAGTAGTATAGACTTTCGCTTTTTAGCTTTTAATGATAGCGTTGACTCCTGTATCCCCAATCATATCAAATCGGTCTCCCCAGACCGAGGAATTATTATAGCCGAGTATGCTTTCACTTGCATATAAATAATCAATATCTAAGGCTGATATACCCTGAAAAGTCGCAGTTCACTAAGCGTCTGGCTCTAAAGCTTATAAAATGATATAATGTCTGGATATAAGCTGCCAAGTGATCGGTATGCTATTTGAGCATCTTCTCTAGCAACCATGTCTTTTTGTGCCTTATACGGTACTTGTGCCCCTGAAATCTGTGTCCACCATAGTTGTGTAATGGCCTATTTACCAATTTAGCGATTTAAGTACCCCCTCAAACATATACGATGGAAGATCAACCTAAGTTTCCGGATCTAACGGATGCTGAGAGACGAGCCCTTGAAGAGCTGATGCCTGATGAAATGAGTGAGATCATTACTTCTGGCATGAAGCGACGTCATTTTCTTAAATTGCTAACGTATACCGGATCCAGTTTACTGGCAACGCATCTTCTCGGTATCGAACAATTAATGGCCAGGAGCGCAGCCAGCGCCTCACTGCCTCCGACGGGCATCGAAAACGGTGTCAATGTATCATTTAAAGTCAATGGTAACGCGCAGCAGCTGCTCGTAGACTCGCGTATGACCCTTCTTGACACACTACGTGAGCGCCTCGAACTGACCGGTTCCAAAAAAGGGTGTGATCATGGTCAATGTGGCGCATGTACGGTGATTATAGACGATAGGAGGGTCCTTTCTTGCCTGACGCTTACGGCAACGTGTGAAGACAAAGAAGTTACCACAATTGAAGGTTTGGCCAAGGGCAACGATCTTCATCCTATGCAGGCTGCATTCATTAAACATGATGGATTCCAATGCGGGTACTGTACTCCGGGACAAATTTGCTCTGCAGTTGCACTCGTAAATGAAGCAAAGAATGGAGAGGCCAGTTACGTTACCAGCGACGTGCGCAAAATGGGTAAGTCTTTGAAACTTTCTGACGAAGAGATACGAGAGCGGATGTCAGGAAACATTTGCCGTTGCGGAGCCTATCCTAATATAGTCGATGCCATTCGCGAGGTACACGGTGATAAGGCAGTTGCCCAGGTTTGGCAATTCGCTGACGGCACTATTTGATCAAATCAAGCAATCGTCATCATGAGATCATTCAAATTTTCAACTGCAAACGATACCGGCTCTGCCATCACGACCGTATCCGCTAATCCTACTGCGAGATTTTTAGGAGGAGGAACTAATCTTTTGGACCTGATGAAGGAAGATGTGATGCACCCTTCAGAACTAGTCAATGTTACCCGTTTAAAGTACACAGATATTGATAAATCTTCTAATGGTATATCAATTGGCGCTATGGCTACGAATGCTTTTACCGCCAACCATGAAAGGGTCCGTAAGGGATACCCATTGTTGAGCATGGCCATTCTGGCAGGAGCCAGCGCCCAGATCCGGAATATGGCCACGAATGGGGGTAACCTTATTCAGCGTACACGTTGTCCTTACTTCTACGATGTGAATATGCCCTGCAATAAGCGGGAAAAAGGATCGGGTTGTGGCGCTTTGAAAGGTATAAATCGAAATCATGCAATTTTAGGTTGGTCAGAAAAATGCGTAGCAGTATACCCTTCCGATATGGCGGTAGCATTAGCGGCGCTTGATGCTGTGGTACATGTAGAGACGCCAGGAAAAGAACAGCGTACAATTCCCTTTGTTGATTTTCACCGTCTGCCAGAAAATAATCCCGAAGTTGATAACAACCTCAAACATGGTGAACTGATTACTACTATAGAGCTACCTGAAAATAATTTCGCGGAACATTCATATTATCTCAAAATCAGGGAAAGATCATCTTATGCTTTTGCATTGGTATCGGTTGCTGCGGCCCTCTCCCTGGATGGGAATAAAATTAAGGATGTGCGGATTGCCCTTGGAGGAGTTGCTCATAAACCATGGCGAGCTAACGTGGCTGAAAAATGGCTGAGCGGTAAGGAAGCAACAGAAGCAAACTTCAAAGCCGCCGCAGACGCAGAACTTAAATCTGCCAAACCATTGGAACATAATAAGTACAAGGTGAAGATGGCGGTGGAGGCAATCGTGCGAGCACTCTCAAATGCGACGAGCGGAGCAGGATATGGTATAAACGCCGGCCTCGAAGACAATGTTTAAGTTATTTTCCTGACGCCAGGCATAGATAGATGGCTTAACATGACTTGCAGAAAGTTGTATATGTAGCCTGTAGTGGAGGGTAGATATAAACTTGACGCCAGGATGGCAAAACAAGATTCTCAACAGACTAATCGTTTAGATTATGAGCGAAATTGGCAAACCTATTAGCCGTATAGACGGTCGCCTGAAGGTGACTGGTAAGGCAACATATGCTGCTGAATTTAACCAGCAAGGTATGGCCTACGCATTTCCTGTGCGTGCTACTATTGCAAAAGGACAAATTGCATCCATCGATGATGCGGCTGCTAAAAAGGAACCAGGCGTATTAGCCGTGATCAGTCATAAGAATGCCCTGAAGCTTAAACCCCTTGATCAGGAGGCCCAGATGAAAGCAGGAGCTGCATTCCTGGGTGAAACATTGCCTCCATTGCAGGATAATAAGGTGCATTATCTGGGGCAATTTATTGCTGTAGTAGTAGCTGAAAGTTACGAACAGGCGCGTAATGCTGCTTATAGGCTAAAGGTCCGCTACAATGCAGAAAAGGGAGCTAATGATCTTAAGTCAGAGCTTCCAAAGGCCAAGAAGCCTAAAATGTTTATGGGTGAAGAGGCACAGGTAAATGAAGGAAAGGCGGCGGGTCCACTTGCGGCTTCCGCACACCGTGTTAATCAAACCTACACTACGCCTGTGGAACATCATCATCCTATGGAGCCTCATGCAACTGTCGCCGTATGGGATGGAACCGAGAAGTTAACTTTGTATGATGCTACGCAGGGTGTAGGTATGACTAGTGCAATTGCAGCATATTTCCTGGGATTGCAACCTGGGAATGTTCAGGTCATTGCGCCATATGTAGGTGGGGGCTTTGGCAGTAAAGGCCTTTGGCTACATACACTGCTTGTCGCGATGGCTGCAAAGGTAGTTAAGCGTCCGGTAAAACTCGCATTAACCCGGCAGATGATGCAAACAAATGTAGGACATCGCGCAGCTACCATTCAGAAGGTGGCACTGGGTACTGATGCTGCAGGAAAATTAAGTGCACTTAGGCATCATACCGATTCATATACTAACCTCACCGAGTTTTTTGAACCGAGTGGCAAACAATCTCTTGTGCTGTATAAAGCACCACTGAGAGAGGTGACCTACAACGTAGCTAAACTTAACAGAGGTACGCCGACCTTTATGCGTGCTCCTGGAGAGGCACCGGGAACCTTCGCGTTGGAATCTGCGCTCGATGAAATTGCGTACGAGCTGAAGATGGATCCGATAGCTTTTAGAATTGCGAATCATACTACCAATGATCCGATGAAGGGGCATGAGTTCTCGAGTGAATACCTGGTTGACTGTTATAAAATTGGTGCGGAGAACTTTGGCTGGTCTGCGCGAAGTATGGAACCGAGACAGAAACGGGTTGGTAAATACCTGGTTGGGTATGGAATGGCAACCGCAACCTATCCGGGTGGGCGTAGTGCAGCGTCTGTCAAAGTTACAATGACGGCGAATGGAGAAGTAACAGTTGGAACGGCGTCTATTGACATTGGTACGGGAACTTATACCGTTCTGGCGCAAACAGTCGCTGATGCACTTGGTATACCCGTAGACCGCATCGAAGTGAAAATTGGTGACTCCAGCCTACCCGCTGCGCCATTAGCCGGAGGGTCACAAACCACGGCCAGCATCCACCCTGCAGCAATGGAATCTTGTGTAATGCTAAGGAAAGAATTGACGACATTAGCAATAGCCGATTCCTCGTCCAAGCTTCATGGCCGTAAGCCGGAGGAAATTGGCTTTGCTAATGGTAAACTCTTCATTACCGGCGATGAGAAAAAGGCCGATGCTTATGTTGATATCTTGCGTCGTGCTAAACGTACAGAATTAGAAGCTTGTGCAACAACTCAGCCTGTTTCCGGGGCCGGTATGACTGTTCCTAGTGCACTGTGTACTCCAAGAGAAACACCTGCTGAGCAGAATAGTGATATTAAACAACATTCATTTCACTCTTTTGGGGCTCAGTTTGCCGAAGTGTGGGTAGACGAGGATTTCGGAACTGTTCGTGTGAAACGTTTCACCAGCGTACACGACGTAGGGCGAATCATGAATGAGAAGACCGCACGTTCTCAGATTATTGGCGGTGTTATTTTTGGTATTGGTGCGGCCCTCATGGAGGCAACAGAATACGATCAACGTTGGGGGAATCCTGTGACGCGCACATTGGCTGACTATCACGTCCCTGTCAACCTCGATGTACCACCGATTGATGTTCACTTCATAGGGAAGCCTGATCCACATATATCACCAATTGGAGCAAGAGGCATTGGAGAGATAGGTATCACAGGTGTGTCTGCGGCCATCGCTAATGCTGTATTTAATGCAACAGGTAAAAGATTACGTGATCTGCCACTGACTCCAGATAAACTAATCTAAGTACAGGCAAGTAATTCTTGCTAATCTCCTTGTAAGTAAATCGCTTGATACGCGGTTTCCCTATAAGGAGATTAGTAAGAATAAGCCGTATAAACAGGACACTATGCTTACCTTTTAAAGGTTTTATAAGATGAATTATTGCATCTGTTACAGATGATCGGCAGTTATGATTACCGATTTACCGACAATCCCGCCTTTGCTCGTTTCTTCGTAAGCTTTTCTAACCTGATCAAGACCATACGTCTTATTCACTACTATCGACATGCCATTCTTCGCGAGTTCAGATACTCTTTCAAGCTTTTCAATACCAGGCTTCAATATCAGTACTTTCAATTTTTTTCCTGAGAGGAGATTATTGAATATAGATTTAAGGAGTATGAGAGGAGATGCAAGAGTTGTAACAAAAGTAGCTTGCTTCTTCATCAGTTTTTTTGCGTCTTTGAAGGAGAGCTTTGTTGAAAGGTCAATCACTGTATCAAACAGCATAGCTATTTGAGCTATATCGTCTTTGGTATAGTCTATCACATGGTCGGCCCCTAACTCGGCGGCTAGTTTATTTCCCTTACTACTTACTACCGCCGTCACGCTCGCACCACGTTGTTTAGCTATCTGTACTGCGAATACACCAATTCCCCCGCTGGCCCCATTAATAAGTACATGCTGGCCTGCATGTATTTTAGCCAGGCTGTCAATTATCTGAAGTGCTGAAAGTCCTGCTACGGGTAGTGTTGCAGCTTCCTCAAAAGATATATTAGCCGGTTTTACAGCAAGATCTGTATCTTTCACAATAACATAGTCTGCCAGTGCACCACCTTTAAATACGTCCACCAGTCCTAATACTTCATCACCTATTTTAAAACGCTTTACGTCACTACCTGTATTTTCTATCACTCCTGAAAAATCTATACCGACAGCTTTCGGAAATTTCGATCCGGACATTAGCTTCATCTCTCCCCGATAAAGTTTCCAGTCCAACGGATTAATAGATACTGCTTTCACCCGAACTAATAATTGATTCTTTCCTAATGCAGGTGTCACTTTTGTTGTTATCTCAAGAACGTTTTCGTTACCAAACTGTTTATAAATTACTTGTTTCATTTTGTTTACTTTGTTGGTATTAAAGGAAGGTTTTCTACTGTACGTAGTAACATTAGTGTAATATCTGGCAAGAGAATTAAGGCAGTATAGCATAATTAGTATAGCCTTGTTCTCCGGGAGTATATAGACTCATGTAGTCTACGTCATTGAAAGGAGCGTTTTTTTCTATTCTTTTGACAAAGTCCGGATTTGCCAGAAAACTTCTTCCGAAGGCTACGAGATCTGCAGATCCATCACTTATTTTGGCAGCAGCTGTTTCAGGTGTAAGTCCATTACAGTAGATCAGGGTGTTAGTAAAATTGCTCCGGATTTGCTGGTGCGTTTTTTCCGGAATCGCTGGACTATCAGAAATATGTATATATGCTATTCCGAGATGGTTTAATTCGCTAGCTAAATAAGCGTAGGTTTGATCAGTCTCTTCTGCATTGTAAGCTGGTATATCGCCCAGAGTTGAGTATGGCGAAACACGAACGCCTACTTTTTCAGCTCCAATTACTTTGGAAATCTCTCTGATGATATCCAGGAGTAACCTGCAACGGTTTTCAATGTTTCCTCCATAAATGTCTGTGCGGTTATTAATGTGAGGATTCAACGATTGTTCAAGAATGTAACCATTGGCCCCATGCAACTCCACCCCGTCAAAGCCGGCTCTGATAGCATTTGCTGCTGCCGTCACAAAACTGCTTATCAAATGCTTGATTCCGTCAGTATCCAGACTTTAGGTACAGCGTGTTCTTGCATTCCTTCTTTATCAGTAAAGATCTCACCTGCTGCTTTAATGTCAGAGATGCCAACTGGATGATATCCTTCAGGCAGATTTGCTATGTGCGCGATACGACCTGTATGCATAAGTTGCAGGAAGATCTTAGCCCCACCTTCATGTACAGCTTTTGTTACCATTTTCCAGCCGTCCACCTGCGCGTCAGAGTAAATTCCCGGAATACGTGGGTAACCTAGTCCCTCAGGGCTTGGAGATGTCCCCTCTGTAATAATAAGCCCTGCGCCGGAACGCTGCTTATAATAGGTCGCCATCAGTTCATTGGGAAGATTGTTTAACGCCCTGCTTCTGGTCATAGGGGCCATAACAACACGGTTTTTTAACTGGAGAACTCCTTTTGTATAAGATGAGAATAACTGTTTCATTTTGTGATGTTTTATTTACATCACAAAGTTGCGCTTAGTTATAAGGGTTAAATAGCCCTAAAAGTCGAAAAAATAGTCCAAAAAGACAGAAGTAACCAGTATGTATGTTTTTCTTGGTGAACTTAGGAATAAGAATATTTTTTAGGATTTAGCCCATAATGTCTTTCAAATAGCCGGCTAAAGTGACTGAGATTTGAAAATCCCAATTCATAACCCACCTCTGCGACGGAGCGATTGCCTTGTTTCAATAGGAAGGCTGCTTCTTCCATTCTTGCCTGTTGATAATAGTTATATATTGTAGTCCCGAAAGTCTGTTTAAAGAGTTGTTTAAGCTTCGTTTCGCTCATTGCACCCAACTGTGCCAACTCACTCAGTACGGGCGGAACACTAAGGTCGCTAACAATTTCGTTGCGGATATGTAATAGTCTGGCTGCGTCCGCGTTGTTAATATGCTGATGAGTGGTACTTTCGCGTAATGATAATTTCTGGAATATAAGGTATAGCAGCTCCTGCACCTTGATATGCATATAGAAATGACTCAGGCTTTCCTGTAAATCGATGGTGCTGAGATGCTTAAGTAATACTCCTGTTTCGGTAGTCATTCGTTCAAAGTAAAGGAAAGAATTTCCACTTCCTGTAATGGTTTGAAGTGTTGAATTTAGCCGATCAAAGGCTAATAGCTGTTTCAAGTACGAAGGTGTGATTGCAACTACCATGTAATGAATGGAATAACGCGCAGGAAATCTTATGGTCGAGTTGATGTCATTTGAGGTTACCTGTACAGCAGAATCGTCCCGTTGGGAAAAACTAATATCGGGAGCATCGTTATAGGTAATACCTAGCGGCTGCTCATTGCTATAGAAAAATGCTGTGATCAGATCATTCTTCTGGCCAGACGTATTGCGCTTGATTACCAGATCCTCTTTCAGGATGTAACGATGAATGGTTATCTTAAACTCGGCACTCAAATCTATTTTACGAATGTGACCTTCTCCCAAATATTCCGGTATGACCAGCATATTGTTACTTACCGTTGCACCAATGTGGCGCGCAAAGTATGTCATGAAGTCGAAATCGGCTGTTGCCGAAAAGCTGAATATCATCAGATGCTGGCATTAATGGATTAGCAAATTAGAACTTTAACCGGAAATGTGAAATGCGATGTGCAAGAAGCAACTTAATCCCAATTAGCCTTCTGATTCTTTTCAAGGTTTTCTATGCAACGGCGTTGCAATACTATATCGGATTCCTATATTTGCAAAAAATGACGGATGAACATCTTGAATCAAACCTGCTTAAGGGTAATCATAGTAATGATGGTAGCTATCAGTCTATGCAGTTGCCAATCCCAATCTGTAAATGAAGGCAAAGAAAAGCCAAGGGCGGAATATTTTCTTTTACGCCCGGAACTTGAAAAAACGTATGGTTATACCCAGGCAGTCAAAGTAGGAAATATCCTGAAAATAGGAGGTGTAATAAGTATCGATGATAAAGGAATGTTGGTGGGAAAGAGTGACTACGCTCAACAAATGAGCAATTGTTATGCTAGTCTGGAAAGAGTGCTTAAACATTACGGCTGCACCTTTGATGATGTGGTGCTTGAAAACATCTATACTACAAGTATACAGGAACTACAGCAACATGCTGCTTACAGAACTAAGATATATACTAAACACTTCCCGACAGGTAGCTGGATAGGAGTAAAAGAATTAGGTTTGCCCGACGCGATGATTGAAATTGAAATGGAAGTCCTGGTACCCTAATCCAACAATCCACATATCACTGGGTGTAAATTGCGATGAAAGCTCCACAACCTGGAAATGAACCTTTAACGGCAGATTTATCTCTCAAAAAAGGGGAAAATCAAATAACTTGATCCTAAGCTTATTGGTCTGGACGCAGCTGATTATTCCGGGTAGCAGCAATAATCATTATATGTTAATGCCGGACATATTTCCAACTTTATTACCTAATTGGAAGTATGTCCGGCACTTTTTGTTGAAGGACTAGTTTTTCGTATTCTCGATATACCTCACTCATCTTCCTGTGATGCTCCTCTGCCTGTTCGTTCCTGCAATTCCTCAATTTTTTTTGAGGCCTCTGCCTTCGTCATATTTTCATCAATCTCTTCTTTTGCCTCTCCTGCCAAAGTATGAAGATAAGAGCGTTGAGCGCCAGTCATTGGCTCATCGCCTGTTGTCCATTGATCCGGGTCTTTAATCGTGTTGCCCTGGTTATTGTTCTGTACGTCATCTTTGTTTGCCATATACTAATATTTTTAGTAAACTTGAATCCAATATTATGCCAGGCCTAGTAGGGCCATGTTTGGGAAAGGAGTAAACGTCATATCTTGACGGTTTTATTGGTATTCACTGAAACCTGCTTAACTTGGTAAATATTTAGTCTGATATTAGCCTAAAGCCTATAAATCAGACGGTGAACATATTAACGATTTATAGGTGATATGCGGCAATTGTATATCACTTCAACGTAATCAGAACGGCTTATGCCAAATTCCTTGACCTTCAGCAGTAATAACGACGCTGCCTTTCCGAATATTTATGAAATATACGAGAACGTTCCTTTCTCAGTAGCCGTATTGCGGGGACCGGACTTGATAATTGAATATATCAACCGGCTGAATCTCTCTATCTGGCGTTGTACACGCGAAAGCGTCATGGGTAAACCTCTTTATGAGGCTAAACCTGAACTCCGAAATGATGTAGAAGCGCTTCACCGGGAGGTGCAGGAAACCGGTAACCGCTTTCAGGCAAATGAAGTACCCATTGAAATTATTGACGAGGACGGAACGCGCCTACATTATTTTCAGGTAAGTATCGACCCAATCCGGGATGCTGACGGGAACATAATAGGGCAAATAGCAACCTCAATTGATGTCACAGAGCAAGTGATGTACCGGCAGCAATTGGAGAAAAGTGAACATCAATACCGACTTGCAAAGAGCGAAGGCGAGAAACTGAAACGGCTTTATGAAGCTGTTACCGGAAATACACCCGATCTGGTATATGTCTTCGACCTGAATCATAAATTCACTTATGCTAATCCCACTTTATTGGCCATGTGGGGAAGAGACTTGCAGGAAGCCATTGGCCGGGGAGTTAGGGAAGTTGGTTACGAAGGATGGCAGGCTAACATATATGAGCAAGAGATAAATCGGGTTATTATAACAAAGCAATCTGCAAATGGAACCTATTCTTTTGTGCATAAAGATTTAGGGGAACGTACTTATGATTACCTGCTTGCTCCCGTATTAAATGAAATAGGAGAGGTGGAAGCCATTGCCGGCATCACCCGGGATGTTTCTGAACAGAAAGTAGCTGAAGAGGCACTTAAAAAGAGTGAACAGCACCTGGAGACACTAAGGAACGCTGTACCTGCTATGATCTTTTATCTTGATAAGGAAGAGCGTTATCAAACATACAATGACACGTTTTGTAAGTGGTTCAATGTTAATAAAACAGAAGCCATTGGAAAAACAGTACGTGAATTTATCGGGGAAGCCGCCTACCGCGTTGTATCTCCACATCTAAGGAAATCTTATAACGGCGAGGTAGAACAATACGAAATAGAAGCACCTAGCAGAGCAGGTGATGGTAGATGGTTTAATATTGTGTACACGCCAGATAAAAATGATGACGGAGACGTGCAGGGTGTCATTGTTCTGGCAACGGATGTTACCGCATCCAAGTTGACAGAAATAGCTATCAGAGAAAGTGAGCATCGCTTTCAGAACCTCATCCGTGATGCCAATCTTGGGATTATAGTTTTGTCTGGTAAAGACATGGTTGTTTCAGTAGCAAATGACGCTTATGGAAAAGTTATTGGATACAATGTTGATCAATTACTTGGAAAGCCACTTTTTGACGTTGTACCTGAGACAAACCTTCAGGATCGCCAGCTGTTAGAAAAGGTCCGCGAAACAGGTCAGTCTGTTTATTTATATGATACGCCTTATTCTATCTCGTCAGAAGGCGTGAATGTGCAAAGATACCTGAACGTTATCTACCAGGCATACCGGGAAACGGACGGGCAGATAACTGGCGTAGTAGCGTTAGCTCAGGATGTTACCGAACAGGTAATAGCGCGTCAGCATCTACAGGAAGCTAATGAAAGAGCATCACTAGCCATCGAATCAGGTGGATTAGGAACAGTCGAAGTAAACCTTCAGACTGAAGAGGTAGCGCTTTCTCCCCGTGCGAAAGAGATATTTGAACTACATGCGGCCCCGCAACGAACTGATTACCTCAACAGCCTGCATCCAGACGACCAGATACTATGTAAAAAGGTCTATGAACTTGCTTTGCTGGATGGAAACCTCGAATATGAAGCAAGAATCATCCGCAATGATAACTCCATACGGTGGATTAAAACAAGAGGTCGTATTCACTTTGATGATGCCAATAAGCCTTTAAAGGTGGTATCTGTCGTGCAGGATATTACTGACCAGAAAATTTTCTCCGAAGAGCTGGAAAGACAAGTAAAACAACGAACAGAAGATCTTCGGCAGGCCCATCAGCTTTTGCTCGCTTCCAATGATTATCTCCAACAAATTATCAATATATTCAGCGCCCCTATGCAGGTGCTGCGACCAATTCTACAAAACGGGAATGTCGTTGATTTTACCTATAAACTCACAAACACCGCCTACGCTGCTTACACAACATACTCACCAGAAGAACTGATCAATAAAAGGGTAAGCGAGGTATTTCCAGGTTACTTTGAAACAGACAGCTTCAGAAATATCCGCGAGGTGGCCATGACGGGCCTGAATAACACCTGGGAGAACCACTATGCTGCCGACGGATTAGATATCTTCAACCTGATGAGTGCAGCCCTAATGAATGAAGATGTAGTGGTCCACATGACGGACTTTACCAACATGAAAAGCCTCCAGCTGGAACTGCAACGCAAGCTTATAGAGCTCGAACGTTCCAATGTGAGTCTGGAGGAGTTTGCACATGCCTCTTCCCACGACCTAAAGGAACCCATCCGGAAGATTCATTTCTTCACAGATCAGTTAAAGACGGATCTGCAAAAACAACTTAGCGAAAAGCAGGTTAGGTTATTTCAGAGAATTGAGAATGCCACCAGACGCATGGCAAGTTTAATAGATGATTTGCTGGTTTATTCTCAGGTTAGTGAACGTCCGCTGGAAAAAGAACCTGTCAATTTAAACGAAACCATTAACCTGGTACAGGAAGATCTTGAGTTAATTATTGCTCAAAAAGGAGCACAGATCTACGTAGGCGATCTGCCGGTAATCAATGGCTATAAAAGACAACTACAGCAGCTCTTCCAGAATCTGGTTAGCAACGCAATTAAATACAGTAAAGAGGACCGATACCCTGTCATAAGGATTTCCTCAGCTCAGGTAGATGGCAAGAGCATTCATCTGGAAGAGGATATGATGTACTACTGTATCAAAGTTGAGGATAATGGCATCGGTTTTCAGGAGAAGTATGCTGATCAGATCTTCAAGATGTTCCAGCGGCTCCATGCTAAAGGAGAATATGCCGGTACCGGCATAGGACTATCCATAGCCAGAAGAATTGTAGATAACCACAGGGGTAAAATAGTAGCATCCGGCGTTCCGGATGTTGGGGCAACTTTTAATGTTTATCTGCCCTACCTTTAAGTTAGATAATAATCTCATCTATATACAGAAGGGCATATTGTAGTGCCAGACTTATAGTGCTATTAAAATAGGGGCTTTGTCCACCTTTTACTATCTTTTGTCGGACAAAAGATAGTTGTGCATTCCTACCTTTGAAGTACTTATCAAATGATAGTATGAATGATGCAAAAGAGCACATACAGTTACTCGAGCTAAATTCCAGTGCCTACGGCCTGGTTATTTCTCCAATGCTGCGATCATACTCGCTGCTGAGAGAGGTCGAAGTAGCATTTGACCCACACCGGCACGATTTCTATTCTTTATTTTTACTGGAGTCTGGTTCAGTTGTATTCAATATTGATGCTCAACAGGTTACTATGACGCCAGGATCTATGTTGCTGATCTGTCCCGGGCAGGTGCATCAATGCCTGGAAGCCAGTGATATTGCCGGATGGGTTGTATCATTCGACGCCAAATTACTGGATCTTAAGGCACGCTCCTGGATAGAACAACTGATGCCTGGAATGGCCTTTTTTAGTCTCAGTTCAGGAGAACTATCCTTCTTCAAAAGCCTCCTTTCGTTGATATATGAGGCTTTCCAGGAAGCGCATCCCGGAAAGTTCCATCAGCAACTACTGCATTCACTCGTCAACAGCATCTTCTATAAAGCAGCCAACCTTCACATATCGCAACAGGCAGATACTAAGGTAACTGGATTCCCAAGGCCCGTTCAGATTGTTCAGCAGTTCAAGCAGTTGGTTAAAACTCATTTCCGGTCACTTAAACGCCCCGCTGATTATGCCGGTTTGATGCACCTGTCTGTCAACTATCTCAATAACACTGTTAAAGCAATTACCGGCTTTCCTGCTACTTACTTTGTCCAGGAGGAAACCATAGGAGAAGCCCAGCGGCTGA
Source organism: Chitinophaga rhizophila (assembly GCF_019492185.1). GTDB lineage: Bacteria > Bacteroidota > Bacteroidia > Chitinophagales > Chitinophagaceae > Chitinophaga > Chitinophaga rhizophila. Next base: position 410,439 of record NZ_JAICCF010000002.1, on the reverse strand, counting down.
TATTATACACATCAAAGACAGTAAAAGAAATATCGTCTGATTTGGGTTTCACAGATCACAAGTATTTTATCCGCCTGTTTGGGAAGGTAGCAGGTATATCCCCGACTGTGTTCCGGAAAGCTAATCATAACAAACCTGCATACTTCAGCAATGTGTTGATGATATTTAAGACAGATATCCCAACGCAACATGCAGCTACTACCGTCATCGAGGACTTGCTCAAGCTACTTCCCTCTCATCATATTGATTTTCGCCTGAATGATGATACTTGCCTGATCCAACTTGAAGGCAGGCCTGTACATACAGACATAGTTCTGAAAGCATTGCAGGTAAGGAATTATACAGGTAAAGAGATCAGCAGTGCTGCTTTATCCGACAAAATATAGATCTTCTATGACTAACAAGAAAATATTGATTACAGGGGCAAGCATAGCTGGTCCGACGATTGCATACTGGCTGCATAAATATGGATTTGATGTAACCGTATTGGAACGTTCTCCTGCTATACGACTGGGTGGACAAAACATTGATGTAAAAGGACCCGCAAAGGAAATAGTATGTAAAATGGGACTTGAAGACAATGTCCGGGCAGCTAATACAACAGAAATTGGTATGCGCTTCGTAAGTCCGGAGAACCATATACTAGCAGAATTTCCCAAAGAAAGCTCTCTGAGTATGACACAAGAGCTTGAAATACTGCGCGGTGACCTGGTAAAGATCCTGTATGAGCATACTAAAGATAAAGTAACTTACCGGTTTGGCGACTATATTACCTCGCTTGACCAACAAGCCGATCATATATCCGTAACGCTGGCAAGTGGACTTAATGAAAAGTATGATCTTATTATAGCTGCTGAGGGTATCGGATCCAGTACCCGCAAACTGGCATTTGGGAGCGATCCCCGGTTTAAGTTTTTAAAGCTATATACCGCCTATCTGACCATACCAAAGACAACAAGTGATAGCCGTTGGGCGCGCTGGTGTAATGTGAAGAAAGGAGTTGTATTTATGCTGCGACCAGATAATTATGGCGAAACAAGAGCATCCATCACTTTCCTCTCAGAAGAGCAAAAATATAGAGAGCTGCCATTAGCGCAACAAAAGGAAATTCTGATCAACCGCATAAAAGATACAGGTTGGGAGTCTGATAGATTAATTGCAGCAATAGCCCGTACACAGGACCTCTATTTCGATAAGGTTAGCCAGGTCAAAGCAGACAAATGGAGTACCGGCAGATTTGCCCTTGTAGGCGACGCTGCCTATTGTGCTACGCCAATTGCTGGTAAAGGAACCGATCTGTCTATGGCGGGCGCTTACATCCTGGCAGGTGAGTTATTCCGGGCAGATAACCATCAGGATGCTTTTGCTGCCTACGAACAAAGAATGCGTCCTTATGTAGATAAGTGTCAGCGTCTTCCTCCAGGAGTACCCGGACTTGTCTATCCAACTACGTCATTTGGTGTCAGGTTGCTGAATAGTGCCGTCTACCTGGTAGGTAGCAGGCCTGTCAAATGGCTGGCCAGTCTTTTTAGTAGTAAGAAGAAAGATGTACAGCCAGAAATCGAATTGCCCGATTATGAGCGCCAATAGTCATACCTGACGCAAGCCACTGATGACTGCATGATTGATCAGCTGAAAAGCTAACATGCCCATTAGTAGTGATTAAAGAATAACCGGAATTTTCCCCCGCCTGCTTTCTCGCTGGTTTATAACTGAATGCTTACTTTTGTCGTAGCAGTATTGACATACTACATCAACGCACGGACAAAAAACTAAGCATCAGAAGCATCATATAGTAGTTGTTAAAGCGCTATGCATTTCCCCATACATCATCATCATTAACAGAGTGGGTTATTTAAGATAAGTATATGATAGCAAGATTGTTATAATGATAAAAATACACTCCTTAACATCGAGTTAACCTCAGCCAGGAAAAGTTTGTATTTACTTCGTAACACAAATAATAACCACATCAACCTTGAACAGACAGATGGACAGAACGTCCTCTCCGATTTATAGAATGTAACTAATATACAGAAAGCTGAAAGGTACAACGTCAGCTGATAACAGACGCTGATCACCATCGGCCCTGATCACTGTACACCCCCAGATATAGTAGCTGTTGTGGTATTTAGGCACTAGTTACCAGATCAAAACACATGCTGTCCGATTAACACTTGCCCATGAAGAAATTATACATTCTTCTGGTAGGGACCCTTATCTCCCTCCAGCCTCCCCTGCATGCGCAGGACTCTTTAAACATACCTGCGAAAGAACGATACCTACGTGTGGTCTCAAAGAAGAACAGGCAGGTAACACATAAGCTCCATCATGCAAACGTCGAAAAACTTAATCGCTATATTGACAGACTGGAGAAAATGGAAAAGACTGTCGCATTGCTACATCCGCAGACTGCCGTACATGTCTTTCCGCCTTTGATCAATCATGCAAAGACTTTCCGCGACCAGTTAAGCACTGCCACGCAACTACCTGCCCGGTATTTTGGCTATCTGGATACGCTACAGGGGACTATAAAATACATTGTACAACAGACTAATTCCACCTCTCAATCATATACGCAGGCGAAAGCTGCTATCACTTCTATGCAGCGTGAAGTATCAGTTACTGAGCAAACTACCGCTATAATAGAAGCAGGTAACCGTGAACTTGCAGCTGTGCTGCAACCACTCGGTAGTTTTGCGAAAGAATTATCTCTGCTACAGATCGATTTGGGCAACTACCTGAGACAAATAGAAACATACAAAACGCTGCTTGCTGATCCTAAAAAGATAGAGCAAAAGGTAATCACCTTACTTCAGCATAATAAGCTGTTTCAATCTTTTATGTCCCATAATAGCCTATACGCCGGTCTATTAGGCCTTCCCCAGAATTATAATGTTACAAGAACGCTTGAAGATCTGCAGACACGTACAATAGTCGATCCTTTATTACAGACAAGGATAGGTACTGATCCATCGCTAGCTGGTAGCCGTATGGACATGGCCCGCTCTCAGTTTGAAGATTACAAATCCCGTTATGCAGAGCGGCAACATGCAGATAAAGCAGCGTCAGATAACGATCATCAGATGAAGCAAATGAATAGGCATAACAGACTACAGACCGGCGCTAATATCAGCTTCCAGAAGGCTAATATGTACTTTCCGGCGACAGCAGAGATCACTGCGCAACTGGGATATCGTTTCCATAAAAAAGGTGTTACTGGTATCGCCATCAATTACCTGCTGGGTATGGGCAACGGATGGGAGTATATCACTATCAGCCATCAGGGTATAGGAATACGCAGCTTTCTCGACTGGCAGATAAAAGGAAATATCTACGTGACCGGCGGAGCAGGTATCAACAGGCTTTCACCATTTCACAGACTCAGAGAATTATATGACTGGAAGGGCAATCAGCTATCAGCTTTAGCTGGTGTGAAAAAGAAGGTGCAACTAAAAGGTAATAAAAGCGCGGTTACTTCCATTGAATACGACTTCCTGGCTGCACGTACATTGTCCCGTCCTCTCAGGATCTGCTTCGGATACAACTTCAGATAACTAAACACAAGTCAATTATAATTTATGCAGCTATTTATCCGATGGCGCTGGGGCATCGCTATGTTCCTGGTGGTCATGTTCTATGATGTACTTTCTGCGCAAACTTCTACTGTCTTCGATATGACCACTCCCGCTGAGATGTACGAGGGTAGTAAGAACGCAGCAGGCATGGTGCGTGTTGTAGATGTTCCTGTATCTTATTACAATGGTAAGGCGCAGCTGAACTTTCCCCTATATCAGATTAAATCCGGTAGTCTTGAATTTCCTCTTTCACTAGACTATACTGCCGGCGGGGGGATACCGGTTCAAAGTCAGGGTAGCTGGGTAGGTACCGGATGGGAATGTAACGGTAGCGGCGCAATTGTACGCACTGTTGTGGGTAGACCTGATGAACTGACTACTATGGGCTATACTGCCGCCGCGGGTACTTTGTCCATGCCGTTATGGTCTACGCTCAATCCATACAGCTGGCTTAGTTCATTGACTACCTGCAACAAGAAAGATATCGGTGAAAGCAGGTTAGATCTGCTGCCCGATATTTACTTCGTTCAGTTTGGCAGGCATAGTGCCCGGATGTTCTTTGACAGGACAGGCGCTGCTTATTTTTCTCCTTACAAGCCATGGAAGCTGTCAGGAAGTATAACTACCGGCTTCGTTATTACCACTGAAGATGGTATCCGGTATGAGTTCAATGATGCGGAAACATCCACTTATGACGTAGAAACGCTTCCTGGTGATGGTGGCAGCAACTTCACCTGTAAAAGTGCCTGGTTCCTGAGCCGTATCGTTTCTCCTAACAGGATTGATACTATCCGTTTTGCCTACGCTGCTGCATCATTTGATAACGAAGATGATATACCCTCTGAAACACGCTATACTTCCGTTGCCGGACAGCCTACAGGATGTAATAATCAACGGCCGCCCAGTGAGAGTACTACCAGGACTTACAGCCATCAGACAAGCCATTCCTTCCGGCTTAGTCATATTACTTTCAAGAGCGGAAGAGTAGAATATGTCAGTGCAATGGATCGTTCAGACGTTAATACCGGTAACAAGTCCCGGCTCCGGGAGATCAATATATTCAGTACCCGTGGTACAATCAATTCTCCTGTCAAGAAGGTCAGATTTAACCAGTTCTATGCCAGTAGCGCTGCCAGTGATGTACTAAAGCGGCGGTTGTTCCTCCAGAGCTTCGTGGAAGTTGGTGGAACTGATTCTATGACAACCGGCTTTACTTATATTAACCCGGATGCCATGCCTTCCAGAAGAAGTTATGCACTGGATCACTGGGGGCTGTATAACGGTAAGAATGGCAATACTACACTTATCCCGGCAATGACTGAGGGCGGTGTATCCTATTCAGGCGCTGACAGAGAGCCCGACTCAATAGCTATGCAATATGGGCTACTATCCACTATTACTTATCCTACCGGAGGCGTAAGAACTTTTACCTACGAGCCTCACAGGTATTCCTTCTTCAGGAACGCGGCTTTATACAAGCCGGTACGTCCTGACTCTGTTGCCGTTCCTGCACTTGTACAGGCAAAAGCTAATGATGGTTCACTACCTGCTGTATACAGCGATACTACCCGTTTCTTCCTGCCGGATATTCCCGGATATGCACAGACTATCACCTACTTCCTCACGGGCCTGATTCCTGCTGATCCCAACGCAACAGTCTTTGTGACGGATGACAATTTCAATGTGCTATGGGCTTCAGGAACCTCTAACGGCGTAACGCGAACGGCGGATATCTATCTACAGAGAGGAAGATATTACAGGTTAATAGCTGAAAGGGTAGGCTTAAATGAAAAGGCTATTATTTCGCTAAACTATTATAAGTGGAATTACATCACATCGCCTGCTATTTATAGCAAAATAGCAGGTGGCACACGCCTGAAAAGTATCACAACCTATGATGGTATCAACCATGCCGCTGACCAGGTGGTGAGCTTCCATTACCAGTTAAATGACTCCACCTCCTCCGGTGTGCTATTGGATGAGGCAAAGTATGCCGGTATGACGTATTCAGCTTTCTACTGTGATGGTATTCCCCAGGCTAAAGGTGGCGACTGGCAGGTATTTGCACGCTATGGCAATAGCCTTGTAGCACTGGGCCGTACTCAGGGAAGTCCTATCGGCTATTCCAGGGTAGTAGCTGAATACGGTCCTAATGCCGAGAACGGGAGCGAAGTGTACAACTATACCCTGCGGGGATTGATGGATGGAGGTGGTGTAGGATACCCTTACATCCCAAGGACCTCTTATGATGAACTTCGGGGCCTGTTGCTTTCCAAACGCATATATGACAGTGCCGGAAACCTGCTCAGAAGTACAACAAATGAATGGGATCTGAATAACACTGCCGGATCGCCTAACCTCCGGTGGGTATGGGGTGCAAAGTGCGGTATACAGCGTTCCTCCAACAGCTTCTTCAACGGCTGTCCCACTGGTGCAGACTGGTCATTCAGCATCGGTATGTTTCAGACATTGCAGTATTGGCCTACGCTCAATGCCAGTACCGATAGTACTTATGATGTACTGACAGGTGCCGGTATCGGTATGCGGACGGTCTATACCTATGACTCAGTATCCGCCCAGGTTACCAGTAAAGAGGTAGCTGGCAGCGACAATGTAGTGCTTAGAACAACATATACCTATCCACGGGATTATGCAGGCACCACCGTCTACGATTCAATGATCGCGCGTAACATTATATCAGAGGTAATTGGAGCTGTCACTACCCGGGGCAATATAAAAACTTATGAAGAACGTAATGACTTTGGCTTTTATAATGGAATGATTGCTCCGCTAGGCAAGCGGATGATCAGGTCCAATCAGGCCCTGGAACAAAGACTCACCTTCGATGCTTTTGACGCCCGAGGCAACCTTCTCCAGCAGGGCAGAACCACTGATGTGAAAGAAGTGTACCTCTGGGGCTACAACGGAGAATATCCGGTAGCTACTATCACCGGGGCCACATATAACGAAGTCGCCGCACTGGTAAACCAATCCGTACTTGATGCGCCTGCCGATGATGCTGCTTTACGTGCAGAACTCAATAAGATCCGCACGGCAATGGCCGGCAAATCTGTGCAGGTGATCACAAAAACATTTTCTCCCTATGGAAAGGTTACCAGTGAGACCGATCCTGCAGGAATGACTACGCTGTACTCTTTTAATGGTCTGGGACAACTCATTGCTACGCGGGATTGGAACGGCAATTATCAGAAGATATATGATATAAAGCTCCAGGTGCCCGTCAACCAATAACCCCTAACTAACAAGTTCTCTGTATGATCAAAGTAATACTAGGCAGCATACTAGCCGGACTGTTTTACATCCCGGTTTGTAATGCACAACATATACCACGTACAAAAGCAAGACAGCAGGCTACCCCTGTCGCATTGCCACCTAACTACACCAATACAACTATCAACTTTATCCGTATCTGGGAGCCTAACATCGCCAGTAATGATACTTCCTATATCAGATCATCCGCGAGAACGCCTGCTGAAGTAAGGCAGACAACTGAATACCAGGATGGCTTAGGCAGAAAGCTACAGGTAGTGGAGAAAGGTATTACCCCCGATGGCAGGGACTTTGTCACGCCCTTTTTGTATCACAGATCCGGTATGGAATACTTACGTTACCTGCCCTATGCGCACACCACCGGGAACGCCAGCAACGGCAGTTTCAAAGCGGATGCCTTTGCTGCACAGCGGACCTTCTACCAGGATACTATCTTGAATCCATCTGCAGCAGGGGAACAGATCTACTACAGCCGTATGCAATTTGAGCAGGCTCCCGGCGGCCGCCCGCTCAAATCTTTCGCTCAGGGAAACAATTGGGCGCTGGAAGGCGGCAACCGGCCTATCGCTACCAGATACCAGGTCAATACTGCCAATGACTCTGTGCGCTTGTATGTAATAGGTGATGGCGCACTACTACCTGTATCTACGACCGTATATCCTCCAGGAGCACTGTTCAAGGATGTATTAATCGGGGAAGATGGTATGCAGACAGTAGAGTTCAAAGATAAGATGGGCCGGGTTATACTTAAGAAAACACAAAGCAGTTATACGCCCGGTACAGCACACATGGGCTGGCATTGTACCTATCAGGTGTTCAACAGAAACGGAAAACTTGCCTTTATTATACCTCCGAGACTGGTAGAGATTATCCGTGGCAGCTGGGTGATCAGTCCCGTGATGGCGCAGGAACTGGCCTTCATATTCCGGTATGATCACCGCGAGCGGCTCATTATCAGCAAAGATCCTGGCGCAGACTCTATAGAGATGATATATGACCGCCGGGACCGTATGGTCGTTAGCAGAACGGGAAATCTCAAGAGAATGGGTATGGCCAAGGCGTATCTCTACGACTCCATTAACCGGCCTGCCGGCATCAATATGTGCTATTACGGAGGTACCAGAGAGCAGATGCAGGCGCTGATGGATACCTCTATGGTACGAGATCCGGATAATGCTACTCCCTGGATTCCGGCGGCTAACCTGCTGCCCCAACACAAGATCTATTATGATAACTACAATTTCCCGGGTAAAAGCAATTATGTAACCACCGATCTGGCTAATACAAGAATCGGAAACAATCCTTATGGTGAAGCTATGCCCCTCAGTCCCAGTTCACGTACCAAAGGCAAAATGACCGGTCAAAGCGTGTGGCTGGCTACTAAAGGTATCTGGTTAACTACCACCTACTATTATAATGATCGCGGTAGAGAGATCCAGACAATTGAAGAAAACTATGGTGGAGGCAAGGACATACTGAACAAAGTATATGACTTCTCAGGCAAGCTGCTGGCTACCTATCTCAGGCATACCAATCCAGGATCTGTTACAACGCCACAAACAACTGTACATCGCCTGTTCCACTATGACGGAGCAGGTAAACTGGATTCGCTGGTGATCACCCTGAATAATAACTGGGCACAACGTAGGGCTATTGCAGTGATTGATTATAATGAGACTGGTCAGCGGCTGAAGGAAAGGTTAAACCCATCTGTAACGTCACAATTAGAGACCCTTCATTTCGAGTATAACATCCGTGGCTGGAACCGGGGTATCAACCGGGGCTATGCAAATACTGCAGGTAGCAGTTCCAACTGGTTCGGTATGGACATCAGCTATGAACAAGGCTTTGATAGTTCAGTATACACCGGCAATATATCCGGTATTAAGTGGAAGGGGAGAGGAGATGGGCTCGGACGTGCTTACGGCTTTAGTTATGATCCGTCTCAACGTCTTTCTGGCGCTTATTTCAGTCAACAGAACGCAGGTACCGTTAACTGGGCGCAGGATAAAATGGACTTCTCCGTTAGCGGCATAAGCTATGATGCTAACGGAAATATGCTCACTATGAAACAACGGGGTATGGATGGACTGGCCAAAAAGACGATCGATAGTCTGAAATACGGATACATCGGTAACAGTAACCGCTTGTACTACGTCACAGACAAAGTCAACGATCCCAGTTTGGCATTGGGAGACTTCAAGGAGATCGTGAACAATGAGACGCAGGACTACTGGCAGGATCCTAACGGAAATATGGCCAGAGATCGTAACAAGGACATTGATACCATTACCTATGACCATAACAACCTCATTACCTACATGCGGGTAAAACATCGCGGTGATATCTATTGGGTACGTGGAGGAGACGGGAGACTGTTGGCCAAGGTCGTTGTAGATACCAGTAATACAGCGCGTACCGTTGTTACTCATTATGCAAATGGCTTTACCTATTACAATGGTACGCCCATTGGTGGATCAGATACGCTGCAGGAGATCACCCATGACAGAGGTAGAATCAGAGCGATTTACAAGGTCAATCAACCGGTACAATTCGCGTATGATTATTTCATCAAAGACCATCTAGGTAACACACGTATGGTCCTGACGACAAGAAGTGATACTGGTATATACGTTGCTACTATGGAAACTGCTGCAAGTATACAGGAAAATGCATTGTTCAGTAATATCGACAATACACGCAGTGCTAAACCATCTTCATACCCGGCCGATAACACCACCAATCCAAACGCTTATGTAGCCAGAACAAATGGCTCCACAGGACAGAAGATCGGCCCTTCCAAGATATTACGGTTAATGGCAGGCGATACTGTAGCTATTTCCTGTAAAGGATACTACGAGAACAGTGCCGCTACGCAATCGGTGAATAACGCACAGTCCATCGTTACTTCTTTCCTTCAAGCCATGACTGGTGTATCTCTGATGGACGGTGTACATGAAGCCACGGGAAGTACAAGTCCGTTGTCGGTATTTGATGGTAACATATACAATGCTGTGAAGAATCTTAATCCCGCACAGAACCAGTCAGTACAGCCGAAAGCCTACTTGAACTATGTCTTTTTTGATGATCAGTTTAATATGGTTCCTGAAAACTCTGGCGTCAGGCAGGTGCAGGGTTCTACAGGTCAGTTGATAAACCTGGTACTGAATAAACAGGCCGTGAAGAAAACAGGGTGGCTCTATATTTACACCAGTAATGAAAGCGCTGTGGATGTGTATTTTGATAATCTCGTCATTACCCATACCAGTGGTCCGCTGACGGAGGAACACCACTATTATCCGCATGGTGTAGAGATGGCTGCCATTAGTGCCAGCGCATTACGAAACAGCTATATTAAGAACAAGCATCTGTTCAACGGCAAAGAGTTGCACAGTGAAGAGTTCAATGATGGATGGTCCAGTCAGATATATGATTTCGGAGCCAGGATCTATGATCCGCAGATTGGCCGCTTCCACAGTATTGATCCGCATGCGGGTAGGTACGGCGCTATCTCTCCATATAACTTTGCTTTTAATAATCCTATCTCTTATGTAGATCCTGATGGCAAAGATGGTAAGCTATCCGGTAGCGGTACAAAGGAAGATCCTTATGTCATTACTGCCAACTATTATTACTATGACCTGTCTGGCGAAGAGGCCGATGCATTGCAGTCTGTCCTTACCATCTTCAACAATGCAGGGAATGCACGTGTTGTAGAAATTGACGGCAAGCAGGTATATGTAAAGTTCAATCTCTCTGCGAAGCAAACCAATGACCTGGAAGCGGCTAACGCAAAATCGAAGGAAGACCAGTTTCTCGATCTCAACTCTGTATGGGTATCAATGGGCAATACAGTGAAAAATGATAAAGACTACCAGATGCCGGATGGGTACAAGTTCAGACTCGCAGATTCTGACGCTAATATGATAAGGCTGAAAAAAAATGTTACTAACTATATTGCTGCTAACGGATACCCGACACCTAATGGGCATGTGAGACTGGATAACAAAAAGTTCCTCATGACAAACTGGATGCATGAGATTGGACATAACCTGGGACTGATCCATGGAGACCGTGGGATTATGCTCAACTTCAATATCAACAGTGGTGAAATTCAGTATGGTGGGGAGCTTACCAATGAGAATATCATCACATTGATTCAACGTGCTAACAAGCCTTATGGTACAGATAAAGACAAGGACATTGACGTTCGTGGAGGTGACAATCAACATGGGGAGGGTGGTACAAATGGTCGGATTGCAAATGAACTACCCTGATATAAAAAGAACAATCACATTCCAGCTTGTATGCATCCCATTTTTGGACATTGTAAAGGATTGCTCACAAAGTTTAAGGAAAAGTGGATGCGTAGTAACCTGTCATTCCAGGTTAAGTAATACTCCCGTTCATACTAATTGTTAAAACATGTCACATGAAGATATTAATCATTTATCTCTTTCTTAGTCTTCCGATGCTGGCCTACGCACAGCCCTGCCCGCAAATAGTTCAGAAAAGCGGATTCGTAGTGATCTCTCAATCTAAAGAGCAGGATACAGAGCGTCCTTATATACGTGATGGTGTAGTAGAATATCCTCCGGTGGAGCCGGATATCAACCGGATTATGTTTTTCATTCCATCAGACAGTGTTACTACTGACCGGCCACTGTCTTACTGGATTAAACGGAGAGAAGTATTTCCGGCTGCTTATGTGCTTTATTATGAGCGTGCGCTCAGAAGGGTGGTAAAAGAAAAATGCGGGCTGATTTTCGAATCTATAGACTTGCATCATGATCCGGCAAGACCTAAAGTGGGAAAAAATGGCGTGCCCTTGTATGAGATGGCAGGGGTAAAAAAGGGAAGAGTGTACTACAGAATATACTACCTCGATGCACTATGGTATAAAATATTGCTGACAGCGCAGGACAAAAAACAAATGATGTTCGGCATGTCCCCGCCGCTGCCAAAGGAAGGCGACAGTCCTTTCTTCTCGCTGCTAAAGATACTGGACTACCAGGCCGATGCTCAATTGAACGACAAAAGTCTGATTGAGTATAAGCTCCCGTAATGTTCCGGATATCATCATGCGGTATGGACGCACTGTGAAGTGTTAATAAGGTGTATATTAAAACACGTGACATGAAAATATTCATCATTTATCTCTGTATTAGTCTTCCGATGCTGGCCTTTGCACAGCCCTGCCCACAAATCGTTCAGAAAAGCGGATTCGTAGTGATCCGTCAATCTAAAACGTACGATACAGAACCCCCTTATATACGCAATGGGGTGGTGGAATATCCTCCGGTGGAGCCAAATGTCCACCGGATTATAGATTTTATTCCATCAGACAGTGTCACTACTGACCGCCCACTGTCTTACTGGATTGAGCGGGGGGAGACGTTTCCGGCTGCCTATGTGCTTTACCATGAGTATGCGGTCAGGTGGTTGGTACAACGAAAATGCGGATTGCGTTTCGATGCTATAGACCTGGACGATAATCCGATAAGGCCTAAAGTGGGAAAAAATGGCGTGCCCTTATATGAGATTGCAGGGGTAAAAAATGACAGGTTGTACTACATAATATATTACCTCGACGCGCTATGGTATAAAATATTGCTGACACCGCAGGACAAAAAGCACATGATGTTCCAAAAGTACTCGATGCTGCCGCAGGAAGGCGACAGCCCTTGCTTCTCGCTGTTAAAGATATTGGACTACCACGCCGATGCTCAATTCCATGACAAAAGACTGATTGAGTATAAGCTCCCGTAACGCCCCGGATACCATCATGCGGTATGGACGCACTGTAAGGCGGTAACCAGGTATAGGGTAATAGGTATACCGGTCTGGTTGCGGCGCGAGGGGTCTTATAATTGTCCTTGTTAACAGGCTTTTTTATATGCCTGTATTTTATATTATTTCGTCATCACGCCTTCGCTAAAAGGTCACTAGAAGGTCACTTCAATATCCCCGGGATATTGAGGTGACCTTCTAGTGACCTCTTGGTGATGTATTGGACTGGATATCAAAGCGATATCAGGTTGAGGCCTATTCAATGATTTTTAACCTGAGCGGCGCTTCAATTTGCCTGTTACCTGTTGATGTGGATAGCGACGGAAAAACAGGTATTATCCAGTTGGTGGATAACGGTTTTTCAGGCTAACAGTGTGTGGATAACGTGAGTTACTTATAAATGTGTTAAAGTTTGGAACACCCGCTGATTGTTCCAGGCATGTTGGATTTAAATGATTAAATTTATACTAAACCCCATCCATATGAAGTTTTTTGTTAATCAAAATGACATTGTACATGAGTTCTGGAGTAGAAAAGCTTATAACCCCGCTCCTTACCCGGAATTTAAATCGTTCTTCTTTACAGAGGAAGAAGAAGCTAACAATTTTGATGGTTTATTGCTCTTCAATCATCTGCTTGATCTGGCTCAGCGAGATGGTTATCTGGTCTATTCATCTCATGAATACACAAATCCTGACGGCAGTCCTATGAAGATTTATTCATTGACGCCATTAGGAAGAGAGTTAGGCAAGAGATTAGTGGAAAGAAAAGATTATGTTTAACGTTTAGATGCATTGAACGAATTAAAGCAGGTGTCGCAAATACTTTTGTGACACCTGCTTTGTTTTAAGCTGGCTGCTATCTCGTCCTGGATAGACAGTCACGTAAAAGTTTGTTTATCCGTAGCGATAACGCATATATGTTTTTTGATAAATGATTAAAAGACGTGATGCAGGATAGAGCAAGATGGCCAGATATGGTATATACACCCGGAATTATTTTTTTAAATTTCTCAGATCGCATTGAACAATCCCAGGAAAACCGGTGTTTAAAAGCATGATTGCAGTGAATGAGAGCCCTTCAGCATAACGACACCATATTCATTATACCAAAACAACATTCCACAACAAGTATCCTCTGAGTAACCAGACTCCAAAACTCCATCATATGACAACACAACAATTGGCGCAGGCAACGCGCCAGACCAGTGAGGATGTGATCGAACATGCATTCGACCAGACTACACGCTGGACACGCGACTATGTATTTGACATCCTGAAAGATCTCGGTATCCACTACATATTTGGTGTGCCGGGAACAAACGAAATCCCTATTATAGATGGTACATCATATCCGGAGAATGAGGTACGCTACATTGAATGTCTCCACGAGAACATTGCCATCGGAGCAGCCATGGGATCTGCCCGTATGACCGGTAAACCAGGTGTGATGGTTGTTCATGTTACGCCAGGTATTGCCCACAGCATTGGTAACCTGTTTAATGCATGCCGTTCCCAGGTACCTTTGGTAATTCTTTGTTGTCAGCAACAGAATGAGCTGGTTACACAAGAGCCTTTGCTGGCATCTAACCTGGTGGACCTTGCCAGGCAATATACCAAATGGGCGCATGAAGTGCGTACACCGGATGAGATTCCCATGGTATTACAACGTGCCTTCAAGGAAGCAATGGCACCACCGAATGGCCCGGTGTTTATATCCATACCCTGGGACTTTACGATGGTGGCTATTGAGGATGAGGACAAGATCAAAGGGGTGACCCGTATATCTCCACATTTTACAGGGGATGATGCGGCTATCAGGCAGGCAGCAAGTATCCTTTCAGCAGCAGAAAGGCCTATTATAGTGGCTGGCGACGCTGTAGGGTATGCGGATGCATGGACGGAATTGCAGGAGCTGGCAGCATTGCTGGGCGCACCCGTCGTATTACAAAGCTTCAGTAGTTTAGCTAACTTTCCTAATAACGATTATCATTGGCAGGGAGAATTGCCCGGTAGCCAGGCAGGTGTACAAGGCGTGTTTAAAGATCATGATGCGGCATTCCTGGTCGGATTTGGCGCACAGGCCCAACTGGCAGTCTATAAGTATTCCGATGGGCCGTTGTTCCCGCCTGAGTTGAAGCAGGTATATCTCACTAACAACACCTGGGATATTGCAAAGAACTATTACGGAGAAGCAGCCATCTTCGGCGATATTAAGGCTACATTGCCATTACTGAACGGCTATATCAAAGCTACGCCGCCCGCAGGGGCTGCAGCCAGAAATGAACAGATGCAGTTGTTGTCCAAACAGAGAACGGCAGACTGGGACGCTTATCTGCTTGAGGCTATGGAGCAGGAAGAAATATGGTCAGTGGTTATCGCAAAGGCATTGAAAGATGAGATTGAGGAAAGAAAGCTGGTTGACAACTTCGTATATGTTCATGAAGCAGTATCCGATGGCGCTCCATTCCAATATTATCTGCCATTCAGTACAAATGGTGCTAAACCGGTCAGCTATTATTGCGTGGCAGGAGGCTCACTGGGATGGTCAATGCCGGCATCACTGGGTATCAAACTGGAGAATGTCTCGGCACAAGGTACTGGTACGAAGCTGGTGGTAAATGCAGTTGGAGACGGATCTTCGCTGTTCTATCCACAAACATACTGGACGGCTGCCCATGAGCAACTGCCTATACTTTATATCATCACTAACAACCAGGAATATCATACCCTGCAACTTGGCTTACAACAGGTAGTAGATGCCTATGGCAGTGCCCCGGGATATGGCTGGAAGCCTAAATCTCTTGATCCTCCGTATCTGCGTCTGGAAAGGCCAAAACTGGACTTTGTGACCCTTGCAAAAGCATTTGGCGGAGAGCATGGAGAAGTTGTAGAAACGCCCGGTGCGGTAAAGGCAGCTATCAAACGAGGTATTGATCATGTACTTACTCAAACCACTTCTTATATATTGGACATGAGGATCGCCGGTAGTACCCCTGCAGCTCCATCTACATCAGACTGCATTCCTGCCCAATACAGCAAGCAACCTGTGTTGGATTATGTACACGAGGATACAGTGAAGGCGACCACATTATCCGCAGGTAACGCATATATACCAACCAACATTCCTTCTATATTCTAAAACCCTTATCATTATGGAAAACGAACAAATTGATATTGCCATCATCGGTGGCGGTGTTTCCGGGGTATATAGTGCCTGGAAACTAAAGAAGCAGTTCCCTGATCAGCGGATCGTGGTATTTGAGGGCAGCGATCATATTGGTGGACGTTTACTGTCAGTAAAACCACCCGAAATTCCTAATATGACAGCAGAGCTGGGAGGCATGCGGATACTGGAAAACAACCAGAAACTGATTGTCAGCCTTATTGAGACCTTGAATGCAGCATTACCACCTGCAGAGCAGATCCTGCTTTATGATTTTCCGGTAGATGAACCGCAGAACCTGGCTTATCTGCGAGGCGAATACCTGCGCCTGGTTGACTTTGTGACCAGTCCGGATAAAGTACCCTATAATATGTCATTCCTGGAAAAGGGGAATGGTCCGGGGGCCATTATTGTCAATGCAATAGAGCAAATTGTACCTGGTATTACCAATCCCGGGCTGACAGAGGAAGAGCGTCGTGAGATGACCAGAGAGGCTTATTTTGACGGAGTACCGCTATATCAATGGGGGTTCTGGAACCTGCTGTACAGGGTAATCAGCAGCGAAGGATACCAGTTCAGTATGGATGCCGGAGGCTATGATTCGACACTGATCAACTGGAACGCGAGCGATGCCATTCCCTGGTACCTGTCTGACTTCGGCATTTCTCCGAAGTACAAAGGTTTTACCAATGGTTTCCAGCAGGTACCTATTGCCCTGGCAGAACTATTTGAGAAGGACGGAGGGGATGTGAGGCTGGAGCATCAGCTACGTAATTTTGAGTACACGGACGGGCAGTTTACGCTCAACTTCAATACCGGACAGACTATTACAGCAGCAAAACTGATCCTGGCAATGCCCCGTAGGGCGTTGGATCTGATTACGCCTGGTAGTCCGCAGTTACAACAGATTCAGCCACTGATCAGCAGTGTAACGCCGCGGCCGTTGTTTAAGCTGTTCACAACATATGCTAATCCCTGGTGGAGAATAGCTGGTTTTACAAGCGCAGACGGGCAATTTGTGCCGGTACAATCAGGACGTTCAGTTACTGATCTGCCGGTAAGGCAAACTTACTATTGGCCTAACAGCGATGGTACGCCGGCTGTAAATGGCAGAGCGATGTTGCTGGCCAGTTATGATGATGGCAGTAATATCGGCTTCTGGGATGGGCTGAGACCTAAACGTACGGAAGCCTGGAAGACAGGGCGGTCACATGCAAAGATCAGTGATCCCTTTATAGGGGATGACGATCAACAAAACAATAGCAGGTATACAGCAGCACCAGACGATCAGCTGAACCAGACATGGGATGAATACCAGGCACCTCGCCGTATGGTAACCGAAGTGGCTCGTCAGCTGCAACAGATGCATGGTCTGGATTATACACCGTTGGTGAAGAGTGCTGCTTTCCGTGATTGGGGAGAAGATCCCTATGGCGGTGGATGGAATAGCTGGAATATTGGCGTGAAGAGTTGGGAAGTTAGAGACCAGATTACTTATCCTATATCCGGTGTACCACTATATATCTGCGGAGAAGCCTATTCAGATGCCCAGGGATGGGTAGAAGGAGCTTTGCAGACAGCCGAGATTATGTTAGGCAAGTTCTTACAGACACCATTAACGGAGGCCAGGCAAAACAATCATGTTAATCAACTACAACCCAGCTGATAACTGATGATGATAGTCTAATTCCTGACGGCAAAGCAGCTTGACTGTTTTGCCGTCTTTCTTTTTAGCAGGGGGGAAAGTTACATTTCGTATAGGTGATATCTTGTCCGAATTGGGTCAGGTGGTATTATTTTGCTTTTAAAAATCGGTTCTGTCATGTATATTTAGGGTATCAGCCAACATCTCTGTATCACAACCCAAATCAATGAAAAGAACCGTTATCTTAATTCTGATTCCATTAGTAGCAGTTGCCGCTTTATGGGCTTTGGTCCGTTTTATCAGAATGGACAGTTTATCATTTGCCTGGGTACTTAATTTCTTGTTGATGTTACTGGTGATGGCATTTACGGAGACACTGAGAGGTCCGTTTACATCACCCTATTACAATGCGAAACAATGGGAGCGGGGTGGGAAGGTATATGAAGCTTTAGGTGTAAATGTATTCCGGAAGCTATTAGTACTGGTAGGGTGGGAAAAACTCAATAAAAAGTCTAATCCGGTAGAAAAGGGTGCTGAAGCTTTAGCGAAGTTGCATAATCAGACGAAGAAGTCTGAGTTGGGCCATATTATTATCCTGTTTATAGTAGCAGGGTTTAATGTTTTTGTAGCTTTCCGGTTCGGGGTGCTGCACTCGATGTGGCTGCTTGTACTGAATATACTATTCAACTTCTATCCTATTGTCCTTCAACGATATAACAGGCCACGGATACAGCGAGCGCTTAGTCTGAGTAAAAGGGGGTGATATAGAGGGATGATGAGAGTAAGAAACCGGCGGAATTGACTTCCACCGGTTTGGAGGTAATACCTTATTTCTGGGCAAAGTTATCCAGGGAGCCCATTGCCGGAAGCTCGTTTAAAGAGGCTGCATCTGCCAATGTCATTTCAGTAACAAAAGCTTCTTTTGGCGTACGCACTTTTTTCATATTCACTAACCAGTCATTTTCAGACTCACGGTAGCCCAGCGGCAACAAAACGGTGCTCTTATACCCTGTGCCTTTTAATTGCAGCAATTCGTCCAGTTTGTCGGGCAGGAAGCCTTCTATAGGGGTAGCATCTACTTTTTGTTCTGCTGCCGCGGCAATAGCCAGTCCGAAGGAAATATAGCTTTGTTTGGCCGCATGATGTGCCTGCCATTCCTTGCCTAACGGACCATAAAGATTTAAGATCGTGTTTTTATAATCGTTCATGGTACTATGTGGAAGTCCGCGCTCGTCCATCATATGATTGAATACCTCGCTTACGCGTTCTTCGGTATAGCCGTCCCAGGCTACAAATACCAGCAGGTGTGAACAATCAGTTATCTGACTTTGATTGTAAGCAAGTGCTTGTATTTTTTCGAGTAAGGCTTTATCACTTATTACTATGACTTTGTATTGTTGTAAACCGGAAGAGGAGGGTGCCATCCGGGCCGCTTCTAATATGTAATCCAGTTTTTCCTTGGGTACGGTGGCTCCGTTCATCTTCTTGGTGGCGTAGCGCCATTGTAAATCGTCCAGTAAGCTCATTTTGTGCTAATTTTTGACAAAGCTAACCAAGGTTTGAGCAATTTAGTAAATTCGTGGGCAAAACTATCGGTGACATTCAAGTCACCTAAATGACAAAAAGGTAACCTGAAAGTGTATGCAGAAGTCAAATATCACATATCCCGGCGATAGCGATTGTGCAAAAAGAGTGAGAGCTATTGATGACACCATACATATCCTCAGTGGCAAATGGAAGGTGGCTATTATCTCGCATCTTTGTTTTAAGCAGATGCGGTATTCTGAGTTGCTGAAAGATATCAATGGCATAGCGGGCAAAGTGCTCAGCAGAGAGCTGAAAGACCTGGAGATGAATGGTCTTATTGTAAGAGAAGTAACCACAGGAACGCCTGTTGCGGTATCGTATGCGTTGTCTGAATATGGTAAGACATTGAAAGATTTAACGGATGCGATGGCAGAATGGGGGCAGCGGCACCGGGAAAGGATATTTGGAAAGCAGCTTACGGAATAGCAGTCTGTAAGCCTTTTTTATGTCCTTACACCTTTAATGCTTATATATGCCAGCCGTCATTATGCATTGGAGCGGCCCTGGCTATATAGAAATGTCATTTTGACATTGATATCTAACCGGATAGGGGATAGGTGCCACTGGCAATCACTTATGTATGTTTGCGAAAATTATTTGCATAAACCCTTTTGCATTTCATAGATTCTTCGCTATCTTACATAAAATGTTTCCCTCATGAACCCTGAATTTGTAACCCGTATTTCCACTCCTATACAGGTATTCACATATAAATTTGAGACAATGCTATTCCGCAAAGTGTAATGCTGTAGATTATCTGTTGTAATGTGTCTCACTTATAGTTACCGGCAGCTCAGATGATGCGCCGGCAGGGACAGTGTGCCATGTCCTGATTAGATATACTATTATGGTAACCGTAGTTATTACACGGTATTACCCGCCATATTTGAAAACCCAATTACAAATCAATATGAAATCACGCTCCCCTCCGGATGCTATTGTTTCTGACTTTAAGACAAATTTTATTTATCAGTTAACCATTTATTGTATGCGCAAACTTCATTATCTATTTTACTTAGCACTAATTATCTCATTAGCTATCGGTTGTTCTAAAGAGAACGCGACGGAAACAACTACCCCTGTTGCAAATTCCAGCAATGACCCCGTTCTGAAAAGGATTCTGGCAGAAGGTTATGAACTTTCTGATGTGGAAGAGTTTCCTGACCGTTATATCGTGCAGCACGATCTGATTTTCTACAAAAAAGAACCCGGACAGCAGCCCGGTAAGCCTACGACAGAACAGGCCCGTTCCCCTTATCTTGTTGCTCCTGCCTACCGTAACATTAATGTATATCTTGATGGCTCATTCAGCACGATTAACCTGAATGGTATACTGGATAATGTGATTGCTGCTTACAATGCAGTAGGATCTGGCTTACGTTTGAATAGAGTATACTCCTCCGGAAGCGCGAATATTACCATTACACAGAACAGTTTACAGTTGGGTATCTGCGGACAAGCAGGATTCCCGTTTTCTAATGGTCAGCCGTTTAACGTAGTCTACATCTCTGAATATACATTAAACTACTACGGCCTGACAAGTACAGCACAATTAACCATGCTGCTGGCACATGAGCTGGGACATTGTATTGGTCTGCGTCATACTAACTGGAGACCAAGCGGTGAAACTGCTGCTATTCCTATTCCAAGTACGCCTGCAACTGATGGTTCTTCTATCATGAATGGTGGTACCTGTGGCGCGAACTGGGCAGGCCTGTCATATTATGACCAGGTGGCATTATTATCCCTGTATCCTGCTACTTTAGGCGGTACTAACAACTTGCAGCCAGGTCAGCAGCTTGCACAGGGAGAATTGCTCCGTTCTGTCGATGGCCGCTTTGTACTGGTAATGCAGACAGATGGTAACCTGGTACTCTATTACTACAACGTTGCACTCTGGAGCTCCTCTACTGGAGGTAATCCGGCTATTAATCGTGCTATCATGCAGGGAGATGGTAACTTCGTACTGTATGATACAAATAATGCCCCTCGTTGGAGCTCAGGGACTGCAAGTTTTCCTGGCGGCGTCCTGGTGCTACAGGATGATGGTAATGCGGTGATCTACCAGAATGGAGCTGCTCGTTGGAGTTCATCTACCGGTGGTTACTAAATACAAATCACTATAAAAGGGAAGGTGTCTCATCATTAGCTGAGACGCCTTCTCTGTTTCTGTACGGTTTTATCCCTGTTACATTGCCAGCTGTATATGATTTAGAATGGAAGTCCAATTGCTGACCTGCTGTAATCTATCTTTAATCTGTCCCTTTTTAGTTAGCTCATAATGTGTTATCCCGACTCCTGAAAGAGTCATTGCAATAAGTTATTTCATTGTTTAACCCCTGATCAGATATGATCTGTATAATTATCCGTAATGAAAAATCATGAAGAGAAAATACATGTAATTTTAATAGGTTGTGGCCCGCATGCAAGGCGTGTTTACCTTCCCGCCCTGCGAACACTCAAAAATGTAAACCTGGCTTTAGTGATTGACCTGGAAAGTGAACAGTCAGTTGTGCAACATGCGCTAGGTAATGACCACGACACAGCACTATGGTTGATTCAGCCTTTTAACAGCCAATTGCCCCCGGAGCTTAGCACCAGGCTATCACAGTTTGTCAGAGAAAAGCAGATTAAAGGGGTAATTATTGCCACTGAGCCTTTGGTGCATCGCGCATACGCTGAATGGGCTTTGGCCAACAGCCTGAGTATATTAATGGATAAACCGATAACCACCCGGGTGAATGTTACAAGTAATATAGAGAATGCCAAAGGAATTGTTGATGACTACCAGACGTTGTATGCTGCTTATCAGGAATTGCAGAGAAAGGCAGAGACTGTATTTATGGTCAATTCCCATCGCCGGTTTCATAAGGGCTTTCAGTTTGTAAAAGAGCAGATTCATGAAGTGGCCATGCGTACGAACTGCCCTGTTAACTTTATTCAGGCTTATCATTCTGATGGCCAGTGGCGTCTGCCAAATGAAATTATCTCACAGAAATACCATCCTTACTGCTTCGGATATGGCAAGGCTTCCCATAGCGGATACCATATTTTCGATACGATATATCAATTTTATAAAGCTTCTGCATTGCGGGAGAAGCTGGCAGATGAAATGGAGGTTATAAGCTCTTTCATCAAACCTAATGGGTTTTTTACACAATTGAATGAGCATGACTACCGCAATATCTTTGGCGATGCGTATAAGCAGGAGAATACCTGGACAGAGGAACAGCTAAGGGAAACCTGCAAGGATTTCGGTGAGATTGATCTGTCTGCAATTATTGCCCTTAAGAAGTACGGGAATGTCATTGCTAACTTCAATGTGAATCTGGTACATAATGGATTTGCCGGAAGAACCTGGCTCAAACCTGGTAAAGATCTGTACAAAGGGAATGGAAGGATTAAACATGAGAGTTATCATATACAGCAGGGACCATTTCAAAGTATCCAGATACATGCCTATCAGGCATATGACAAACATGATCAGAATAATGGCAAAGAGGAGTTTTTAGGAGGAAAGAATCATTTTGACATATATGTGTTTCGTAATCCCTTCATAGCTGAAGGTAGCCCTCAACCAGCCGTGTATAAGTATTCTGATCTGGCAGATAGCCATACAGGAGAAACCGACGCTGCTATTACAATGGAGAAGGTGAAGTTTACTGTTGTAGCACAATTTGTCGATTATCTGACGGGGAAGATAACTAAAAAGGAAGTTGTTTCTCAGATAGAGGACCATCTTATGCCCGTGACAATGATGAGTGGTGTATATTGCTCAAACATCACTAAACAAAGAGCTTATTACGGTTTTAATGTGCCCGCGGCAGAGCAGGAGGTGGATATTTGTAGTTATTATGGTAGTTCTGATGCGATAGTATAGATATACCAGCGATAACCCCGCTTTTGAGGTGGGGTTATCGTTTAATACAGCTTTGAATTATTGTTTCGAGCCAATACTCAGATTGGCTTTTCTGCTTTCAGCAGCGATGGATGATGTTGCTTTACAGATACACTTGCAGTAACAGATAATTGCACGTTAGGAGCGCCAAGTAATGTAAGATATGTATTGTGATCATGCTGGTGCTCCATATTGGCAAACCAGGAGCTGTTTGGTAGTACTGTACCAGGCAATGCATTGCCAGCGGCATTTGTTTGAGCATAGGTGGCATCACTCACATACAGCCAATCCTGCACCAGCGATATCAGATCTTTCAATGCCCAGGGACAGGCAGGCCCGCCAGGAAACAACGCTTTTATACCATTCAGATTGTTCCATGCCATTGGTATAGCATCAATAGAATTGTAATAGCGATATGTAGGCGCAGGAAACGCCTGATTATACCAGGTTGCAAACGCCTGATTGCCAGCTGTAGGGGCAGCAAAAGAGCAGGGTACCACCAGCTGCCTGATATTATATTGTTCAAATTGATAGGCCAGCCAGGGTGCCAACACAGTTGTGAGACAACCGCCCAGGCTATGCCCTGTTACACAAACAGCGCTTCCTGGCTGGGAGGAGAGGAACTGCAGCAGTGTTTGTCCGGTATTATAATCCCGCATATCAGTAAGAATGTCCAACCCGGTTAGCGTACCATTAGCTACCAGCGCACCTGGTACATTGGGGTAGGTCCATGCATCCATAACAGAGACATCCAGATCCTCAAAAAGATCTACCAGGGTGCTCAGATCATAACTCAGTACTGTTCCCCTGATCACTACGGCGAAAATGTTACTATTGGGGCTATTGTATTTTACGACATACAGGAGGTTGTCCACATCCAGTCCGTCGAGGGTATATACCGGCCCCCATACTAAATTCCATTGGTTTTGGGTTGCATACTCCGGTACGGCAAGCTGTTGTGATATCTCGGAAGGGTTGGGGGTATATGCGATCGCGGCAAGCGTCATCATTACCTGTTCAAATGTGTACTTGGCGTCAAGTGTGAATGGTGTCATTGGGATTGTTATTAAGCGTTAGAGATAAGAAAATCGAGGGATGATAAATAGGCGTTAAGTCCTGTATAGCAAAGATGCCAGAAATTTAAGGTACGGTACAATTGCGACTACCTGTTTATTTCAAAAGAGGTATTTATACTTAATTTATCAAATTAGGTAAAGAATAGGGGTGTAGAAGGTGAATGGCGCTTTACTTCAAAGACAGGAGCGGTCCGGAGATTAGTCCGGACCTGCACTTAACAGGTATGAAAGAGGAATGATATAAAGACCTGTATATGGCTAACATATCATTAATAATCTTTTTTGTCCTGATTTCTCTATGGGGGCACGATGTAGACATGGTAGAACCTTACTTCCGGGATGATCTACCGCTAAGCGCCATAGGTGGCCCAGTCCCAGCGTGACGGGGTGCGCATCCGGTTCAGCCTGATAGTGTAAATCGAAAAAGTGTTCGCTGAGGAATGTTTCAAAATCTTCCGCTGCTCCGTCGAATAACTTCTTTAATTCATTACGTATTTCGGGGATAAGTACTTTCTTCCTGCCTTGTGAATTAGGCAATATTTCGCTTGAATCACCATGATAGGTGCACAGGAAGGTGTCTACCGGCACGGGCGATCGATCTACATGAAATGAGTAAACATCAGTTGGGAAAAACGGATAACTGTTATCACGGTCATAGTAATTGATCACATTAAGCATTGGCGATGCACCATGTGCTTTCAACAGTTGAAAGTCATTCAGCAGGATCTCACGGGCGAGTTCTCCTTGCTCAGTCAACTGAAGTGCGCAAAGTTCTTCCGGTTCAAGTGTTGTGATATTTCCTGTTACAGTTACCTTATCTACAATCTCTGAGAAATTACCTGCTAGTTGACGACTCCAGCAGATGGCATTGATTCTTCCTGAAAAAGGAGTGGAGACAAGGTCGTGAAAACTACCGACACATTGAATTTGACCCTCCGCATGAGATAGATCTATCATGATATTGATTATAATATTTAATCATTGGCAAGGGATGTTATCAGCAGCGGCCTGTATGGCGCTTACAAATAACGCTTGACCAGCTTGGGTGAAGATAGTAACAAAAGCTAACAAACATAACGCGCATACTTGATAAGGTGGGTAATATGGAAGAACTGTTGCTTAATTAACAATGGTTGCAAATTTAATAGCATGCAGGATTAAAGATCAGTTCGGAGTGCTGCTTTAAAGCAGGTAGCTAATGGACCAGGTAGATATATGCTGTTATGATCAGCCTTAAATTATTTGCAAAACTCAGAATAAAATATTTAAATTTGGTGGATATCACGTAAACCCAAACCCAAACATACCATAAGTAAAACTTCAGATTTCCCTAAGCACTAATTGGTCACATTAATATCCTATATGTAGCAATATATTGCCGTCAGGTGATCAGTATTACATATTGTAACAAATCCTCCGATAATAACCTATAGTTTTCACCCTATCAACAATCCCTCATGCAATTCAGACATGTAGTTAAACTTGCAACTTTTGCAGGTCTCTTGGCAACTGCCAGTTGCTCCAAGAACGAACAGGTATCCAAACCAGAACGCGTAGACCGGCCTGTTACCCAGCTTTCAGCTGGAGACGGGAAAAACGATCTTTTAGGGTATGGTTACGATGCAACCGGAGAATACGCCAACTCCAGCGCATCTAAGTTTTCAGTAATTAATGTAGACGCATTAAAAAATGCCGAACCGCTCAGGGTGGAGTGGGATCTTTCCAGTACACAGGAAGGTTTAATGACCTCTGGTGAGAATGCAAAGTCTTACCTGGAAAAACGATCTACAAAAGTTAAAGCCGGTGTAGATATGCCACTATTTAAAGCTTCAGTGGAGACATCGTTTAGCGGAACGGACGCGTTTAACACAAAGTTTATTTACAGCAGTTATGACCTGGTGATTAAACAAAAAAGAGTAAAAGTAAATGCTGATATAGCGCTGTTGAAGCAATATCTGCAGCCGACTTTTGTAGCGGATGTTCAGAGTAAGACGCCGGCTCAGATAGTGGCTGCTTATGGTACCCATGTGTTGACTGACATTATACTCGGAGCTAAACTGGAAGTAAAGTATCAATCTGAGTCAATAGCCAGTGAAAGAACAAGATCTTCGGAAATAGGTCTTGATGTCGGCTTGAAAAAGCTGTTTAATATAACCGCCGGACTTAACTACAGCTATAGTGAAGAAGAGAAAAATTCAAACATGAACCAGCGGCTTCATTTCAGAACAGTTGGTGGTGAACCTTCAAAAGCTATTCTCGGAACAGTTAATCTCACTACCGGAACACCAACTATTGATATTACGGGTTGGCAGGGCAGCTCAACACTGGACAATGCAGAATTAATTGACTTTGGAGAAAATGGCCTGTTACCGCTGTATGAGATGATAGAAGATCCCGTGAAGAAAGAGGCACTCAGGAGCTATATTATGCAGTATTTAAACGACCGTTCTGCAGTATTAGTACCTCAGAAAATTTACGTAAAGATTGAAGCTAATAATATTGTACCACATTTTTATTTCGACTCCTATTGGAATGACGTGAAAATAGGGGATCAGTACCTGGTATTCTACGGTGAAGATAGGGTTACACCTGCTGTATTCAGAGGTAATGTTAGTTTCCGGTACAATATAGTACACGAAGACGGCACAGATATCTGGAGACTCGGGGAGATACAAACCTGGTGGATTCAGAATCAGCACAGGGTATTTATTTCAAGAGCATTTATTTCAGCTGCCGGAAACAGAAGGCATCCTTGGGCTGAGATGATGTTTGAGATATTACCGGGAAATGGTTATGAGCCAATTAATATCCAGTTGGACCCTCGTCCTTAATATAGTTCTGGCAGTAAGCATGCAAAGCGATAAAGCGTCTAAGTCGTGCTTTGTGAGTGATATCAATAAAGCAGGGGATTCGTTATAACGGATCCCCTGCTTTATATTTTATGCTCGTGTATTAGCAGTGATAGCAGCTTCTGCTATTCTTCCAGGTAATGTGTGATAATCTTACTGATTGTATCTGCCTTATTAAATACCATCAGGTGTCCGCCACCCTTAATGCGGTAATCAGCATGTACAAGCCTGCCGGTTATTACTCTGTCAGCCGTGCCGTGAATTTGAATAGTTCTTTCCGGTGCAACTTTGTTATCCCAGTAGGCGATACTTTTCAGCGCCCAGCGGAAAAAAGATACGTCTGTATTCTCCAGTAGATGAGTTAATGTTTTTTTATCTTTTGGTGATTGTGCGCCAAAATACTTATAGGTGAGAAAGTTAGTTCTTTGTATCAATACACCAGGGATGATTCGATATAAGCCTAATTTCATGAAGAAGAACTGTGCTTTATTTAACTCGCTTTTTGTTCTGACAGAGGAGATCAGCACCATCTTATCCACCTTTATTTGCTTCGATACTTCGACAGCCACGATCCCTCCGAATGACAGCCCGATAATGGATGGTTTTTCAGCTGTGATCTGGCTTTTAATTCTACCAGCATACTGTCTTATTGATTCATTACGTAAGGCGGGGATCCAATTGATATAAACCTTTTGGTATCCCGGGAGTTCAAGATTATTGAATACACTTGAGTCTGCTCCTAAGCCACTAAACAGGTAAACTGTCCGCTGTTCTTTTTTTACTGTATCCTTCGTAGTTTGAGCGCCAACCACGAGGCTACTGAACATACATAAAATCCCAAAAATCACTTTCACGCTTTGCGTCATAAATTCTTCACATCCTGCCCGACAGGCATTTTTTACAATAGTTTAAGATATCTCACCCAATCCGCAACCTGGCTGTTGAACACTTTTGCTATATAGGTTTAGACCATTTGCTAAGGTGATTCGGTTTTTCTCAGACAAGAAGCACTGAGCACCGGCCAGCAGGCATGTGTATGGCAAGTTTAATACCACTTCTCTTTTCTGAGGCCGGAGAATCTGCAAAAGTAAGGCTGAAACTGCAATCAGGCATATTTTATATTGAAAATCTGTTATTTACATGGGTATACAAGGTATGCGACTCCAATATTCATAGCCGCATATATATCACAAATAGCTGGCGGTAACCGGGTTGTTATAGTTGCATTTTTGCCTGAAATATGTACCTTTATAGCGTATTCCTGCCGGTTATCAAACGTTAACCGTCCGGCAGGATACAAATCCCGTCCCGTTATAGCTTTAATACCCTTTTACCTATGCGTAATCTATATTGGTCTTTGGCCATAGTTTCAGTAATGTTATCTTGTAGTTCTAATGAGGTGATACCTCCGGTCCCCACGCCAGATCCGCCTCCTAACCAGCCTGTTGATACCGTAATCAAGGGTAAGGACTGGGTAATGACTTATGTAGACAGTGAGAAGAGCTCTGATAATAGAAGCGTGCAGCTTTTGTATGATGCTAACCGACGCTTGAAAACCTGGAAGCTGATTAATCCTGAAACTGACTTTTCTGTGCATTATGATGACGATACCATTCATCATGTCATATTTATAAGGACAGATGCAAATGGGGCATATATCGGTTCTTCAGCCATCTTTTTGTATACCCCTGACAAAAGGTGTTATAAAGTAATCTACAAAAAGCCGCTCGAAAGTTATGATGTACCCTATCAGGACGTTATGAATGAAAGTAATCCTTATTATTCACAGATACAGCCGGGGGATATCTTCGTTGTGGATTCGTTGGTATACTCGGCGACTAGTCAACTAACAGAAATATGGCAAAAGAGATCACAGGAGCTATTGCTTCATAAGTTTGTATATCCGGATTTACAGTCAAAGGTGCCGGTAAGATTACAGACATATACATCAAACGACCATGTTAACTTGAGTCTATCACAGGAAATAGTATTTACTACAAATGAGATGGATCAACCTGCCTATAAATCTTTATGGATTTCTGCTTTCATCTCAAATTTAGGGACGTTTTCCATTCCCCTGACGCCAATTAAGCCATATTCCTTTTCTGCTACCAAGTTGGCTTTGGTGTCCAAATGTATTACTAAGTATACTGCGTATATTTATGATAGCTCTACGCCAAGCGCTGATGAAAGTCCGGAGTTTACCTACTTCTATAATGCTGATTCAACCTCTTTCACAGGTCGGTTGGTAACACCGGGTGTTACTGATAGGTTCATTTACTATTTTGATAAACAGTAAACTAATAAGCTACAAGAAAATTAATACCGGATTTATTGCCTCATCTCCTGTTTAAGTTGCGGGGTCCCCGCCAATTGGAATAAGTAAATGAGGTATGTCTCTTTTTTTCCCGACAGAAGAGAGACCATGGGTTATTTCCCCTTAAAAATAAAATATTTTAATATTGTTGTCGCGTATACTATATTTGCGACAACAAATAATTTAATATGAGAAAATTGGAATTTGCGTCTCTCCAGGTGAGGAATCTTGAAGTTTCTAAAGCGTTTTATACTACGAAATTAGGCTTTGAGGAAGCTGGGATACCTAATCCGGAGGCATGCATCTTTAAATACAATAAAGGGGAGGCTAGTTTTGCGATTAGGACGCCTATTGGTAACCTGGAAGGCAAGGAGCTGGGTATTGGCACCTCTCTCTGGTTCGCGATTGACGGAGAAATAGAAGAGCTGCAAGACCGTCTATTGGCGGAGGATGTCACCTTGGTAGGACCAGTCAGAGAAACCCCTTTTGGGAAAATTCTGGTAGCAACAGACCCGGATGGATATAACATTACCTTTCTCCAGTCCAAATAATGCTACAGCAATATAATTCTTGAGCTTCCGGCTTCACTTAGAACTTATTCCTCTACAGACACTATAATAAGAGAATGCCTAAGAAAATTGAATTTCATTTCAAAAAGCCAGAGGATAGCCCAGGTTATCTGCTGGGACAGCTGACCATGTTATGGCAGCGGAAACAAAAACGTGTCCTGGATCCCCTGGATCTGACGCATACTCAGTTTGCACTGCTCTGTGCATTGGCGTGGTTATCCAGGGAGAGTGATCAGGTTACCCAGGTGGACATTGCAAATCAGGGAAATGCTGACAGGATGATGGTATCAAAGGTCTTAAGGACGTTGGAAGAGAAGAAATTCGTTACCCGTCACGAACATCCTACAGACACGAGAGCTAAGACTATCAGGCTGACTCATGAAGGAGAGAAGGTATTGCAAAAAGCTATTATCAGCGTAGAGACTGTTGACCTGGAGTTTTTTAACAAGGTAGGAATGGACCTGGAATCCTTTAATTCAACAATGTCAGCCTTGATTCGCCAGAATAATTTTGACTCAGAATAGTTAGCTTCCAGCATTTCATCGCCTTCTAATGGATAATGCCATCTCAATAGCTTTGAAATGGCATTATCTATTTATCCTCTTATGTCTACTTTTCCAGGCAGCCGGAAGTGGGATTATTCCGATATTTCTGCAGCACCTGATAATCTTTGGCTACGGAGTTAAACGTACCACATTTTATGTCTTTATTAGCAACTGTCTCTGGATCCGGATTTGTTGATGAAGTGGATTTAATAATGAACTTTTTCTCCAGACATTTGATAGGCTTCCCATCCACAATATACGAGCGTAGTTCCGTAACATTGTCTTTAGTAGCCCCGTTCGCACCATCATCAAAAGACCATAATACTGTATTAGTGTAAATGAAAAATATAGCGCTATCCTTGATGAAATATTGATCAACAGCATGGTGATGGTCATATTCACCATAACGGTGGACAATCATGCGCAGTGCACCACCCTTTGTGAAATAACTGACACTTCCCCGTTTTTCCTCATTACAGGAATAATTGAAAGATATTGAGTCCAGCATCCCTTGTTTCATTTGTTCAACGGTTGCCGTATACGCCTGACGTATGCTTTCAATATCAATAGGTATGCCGTCGGGTTCAGCTGCATTGCTAGCTTTTAATGAGCTCGCAGTATCAGAAGAAGGAAGTGCTTCCTGGCGATCTACCGGTTTTGTACTGTTGCTACAGGATAGGAGCATTGAGGACGTCAATGTAAACAATGCGCCGACAAGTAAACTTAAATTTTTCATAATGTTGTACTTTGCAATTAGCATGCCTATCGGTAATTTAAGTTTCTTTTTGCAGAGGTCTACGGCTTTTGTTAACTTCAATACTTCACAATATTCAAGGATCCATAAAGGTTTACAGCAGAATTAATATGGTCTACTTTAAATATTCACTGATTTCTCTTTTACTTCTGGTGGTTTATTATTGTCGTGCTCAGGAGCCATCTTCGCTAGTGCGTATTGATAGTGTGGCTATCAACGAAGCAGTAATGGTAAAAGAGGAACAGCAAAAAAGGATTGATTCCCTGGTGAAAGTTCAGTTAACGGAACAATTGGCGGCTGTATCAGGCAATGCAGCCCGTACCAGAGAACTGGAAGCCCAGCTTCGCAAAATATCTGTGAGTGATTCATTACGTAGTATTGCACAGCTGGAAAAATTAAAAGCATTAAAGAAAACAGCTACAGGCTATCCGGTAACTTTACTTCATGACACACTGTTTTTTATTTATACCCGTACCGGATCTTTCAATGCAAAAGATCGGGCTACTGCGGTGTCATCCAAGATTGATAACTTGTACAAGACTCCTTTTTTTGAGCCTGATTCTCTAACAATAGTTGAAAATGAAGGATATTATGACATCGTTTATAACAGTGCAGAGGTGATCTTAAGTGTAGGTAACCTGGATGGATTATGGTTTGGCAAGAGTAATGCGGCCTTGGCAGCGGAGTATCTGGAAGTAATTAAGCAGACCATCTCCAAGGAAAGAGAAATACATAGCTTTGTTAACCTGTTAAAAAGATTAGGTCTGGTAGCTATTATTATCACGCTGCTTGTGATAATAGTCTGGTTTGTGAATGTAATATTCAGGCGAATTAATACATTCATCTCAGGCAATAAAGATAGATATCTTACATTTTTCAGGCTTAAAAATACCAGAATTATTACAGCAAATCACCTGGAAAATTTGTTAATAAGGGTTAGTTTTTTTGCTAAGATAATCGTAATCCTGCTGCTTGTATATCTGTCACTGCCTCTGCTTTTTAGTATTTTCCCTGAAACGGAATCCTGGACCAGTACCCTTATCGGGTGGATAATAGCCCCGTTAAGGTCCTCAATTAGAGCAATTGTTGATTACCTGCCAGACTTGTTCAAGGTGATCGTAATATACTTTGTGTTTAAATATCTTATAAGAAGTGTCAGATATTTATTCTATGAAATAAAGCGTGGCAATATTCACTTGACAGGCTTCCATTCTGACTGGGCGATACCCACATTCAATATCCTGAGATTTATTATGTATGCGTTTATGCTGGTGATTGTATTTCCATTTCTTCCAGGCAGTGGATCTCCGGCTTTCCAGGGAGTATCAGTATTCCTTGGTATATTAATCTCCCTTGGATCTTCAAGCGCTACGAGTAACATCGTTGCAGGTCTGGTAATTACTTATATGCGCCCGTTTAAAGTAGGAGATAGGGTAAAGATAGGGGAGGTTGTAGGCGACGTCACCGAAAAAAGTATGCTTGTAACGCGTATAAAAACTATTAAGAACGAAGATGTCACTGTGCCTAATTCCACTGTGCTTTCCAGTTCAACTGTCAACTATTCCAGCCATACAAAAAATGAGCATCAGGGTTTGATTATTCATTACAATGTAACTGTTGGTTTTGATGTGCCTTGGCAGCTAGTCTATAAGCTGCTGGTGGAATCAGCATTGAGAACAGTTTATGTATTACAGGAACCCAAGCCATTTGTCTTGCAAATAAGTCTTGACGATTATTATGTCTCTTATCAGATTAATGCATATACAAAAGAAGCCAACAAGCAGGCGGCGATTTACAGTAACCTGCTGGAAAATATTCAGGACGTATTCAAACAGAATGATATTGAGATTCTGTCTCCTAGTTATCATGTGGTGAGAGAAGAGGGAAAGGAGAAAGATCCTATATAAAGAGCTCATTTTTATGTAAGGGTATCTATAAATGATATCAGCATCTATAGATACCCGCGGTCTTCCTTAAATATTTTTGATAAAACACATCACTCTGTTTACCTCTTCAAACCCCACCTTTTTATGAAAGTTAATACTGTCAGTATTGACTACCTCAGTATCCGAAGCTATTTGAGTACAGTTCTTCTGCTTGCTCCACTTTTCGGCCAGATCTAAAAGTAGTCTGCTTAATCCCGCATTTCTGAAATCTTCTTTTACAAACAAGCCCTCGATATATCCTGTAGGTGAATGCAATGCGCCTTCTACATAGTCCCTTCTGATAGCTACATGGATAAAAGCAACGTCGTTTTCAGATGCTCTCACTAAAAAGCAGGTGTCATCGTCTGAATGGAGAATACGTGCACACTCGTCGTATTCTTCATCAATATTACACTCTGGCCAAAGTGCTACAAATAATGCAGCTAAATTTCTCAGGTTGTCTTTGGATATTTCTTCAATTTCAAATTTATCCATGCGCTGTGTCCATTTTATAAGAAGAGAAGTATAGCTATAATTATCCTTATTACAGCTGTCTATAATGGTAGACTACATTAATACAGAAAATCGCATCAATAATGCGTAGACTGCCGGTATGCTTCCTCAGCAGCTATCACGGCTTTCCTTTCTTTAAAGAAAGTAACAATTTCTGCTACGAATTGAATTGCTACCATTAAAGATAACACGACCCACCCGATACTCCAATATAATTTGGATGTAGACGCTGCTGCTTCTTTTATTCGTTTAATGTCCAGTTCCGGCTCAAAAGAACTATAGGATGGCTCTGACTTAGCATAGTACAACGGCATTTCTGTAGTCGCAGGTGGAGATGACAGAATCCGCTCTCCGTTATATGGACCCCCGCCATTTAACTGGTAGCTGTAGGTTACCTCATAATACTTGATTGGTACGCCCATAATCTTCATAGTAACTTCTTTATAGCCGGGGTTTACCGTGGCAATTGCTACTGTGTTATCTTTCATCATGGCTTCCAGTAATGGCAGGTGCCGCATTTCTTTTTGCCTGTCCTTATAACTGGAAAAACATCCATTAGCGAAGAATAACATCAATGCGACGCTGATAATAGGAGCAATCTTGAATGGATTTTTTACTGTTGGCTGGGTCATAGGTATGGGAATTTGTGTCCAAAGATATATTAAAAATAAAATAATAATATGCGATACACCTGATTAAAGGAACATAGTCCTCAATTGGACCTGAAATATAACATATAAGTCGCGTTATATAGTAATTGTCCTTTGGAGATAAATAATAGCTATTACATTTGTAGTATGATTAAATTAGTAGTCACAGACCTGGACGGTACACTGTTGAATGATCAGCACGAAGTGCCGGAACGTTTTTGGGATATAGCCAACCGCCTGTTCAAAAAAGGTATTAAGCTCGGTATTGCCACCGGCAGACCACATTTTAGTATTACGGAGAATTTCCCTCCTCTTATGGCACATGTGTATGCCATCTCAGACAATGGCAGCTTTATTATGTATGATAAGAAAGAGATTTTGTCTAAACCATTGCCACAGGAGGAAATAATGGGTCTGGTGAAAACTGCCAGGGGAATTGACAACACTTATCCTGTATTGTGTGGAAAAGACTATTGGTTCCTGGAAAGCGAGGAGAAGGTGTTAATTGAAAAAGTATTGATTTATCAAAAGAATATCAGGATAGTAAAGGACCTCACAAAAGTAGATGATCCGATCTTAAAGATGTCTGTGCTCGATTTGAATGGAGCTGATCAGAACAGCTATCTTCACTATACGCAATTTGCAGATAGGCTGAAAGTTGCTTTGGGTGGTGCGCTTTGGGTAGATGTTACACGCCTGGATGCCAATAAAGGTGAGGCAGTTCAGATGTTACAGCAGTTGAACAATATTGGCCCTGATGAAACATTGGTGTTCGGAGATTTTATGAATGACTATGAAATGATGAGGGCGGCAAAATATAGTTACGCTATGAAAAATGCTTATCCTAAGATCATTGAGGTAGCTAACTTTGTGACTGAAAAGGACAATAATGAGGGCGGTGTTCTTGATGTGATAGAAGCATTGTGCTTACGATAATGATCTCTTATCAAGATGAGTAAATCCGCCTTCCGATATCATGCTTTATAAAAATGAGATCTCTTGATGCAAGAGGGAGAAGTTTTTTTGATAAGATAATCCATACCAGTTACAAGTAGAATATCTGATATCGGTCAACATTTATCGGCGCTTCGATAAAGTCCGGCGGTGTATGGTACTGCATAGTTAGTTCTATATCAACTAGCATTGTTAGCCGCAACATCAATACCTCTAAATTTTGTGATAGTTTCCGCAACTGCTTGCTGAACGCTGCCTTCAGTATTGATATCGATCTGAAGTGGAAGGCGATTTTCACCAGTGTGAGTCGCAGCTACGGCAAGAGATGCCAGTCTCTTGACGTAGCTGCGACTTTTTAGCCTTCAAAATGGCTAAATTGGATAATAAATATTTTTTTTAAAAGGCGGTATTAGGCATAAATTAGCTGTATAATAAATAACTTAGAAAGTAGTATCCCCAAATTTCCAGTGAGCCGTCAATGTAAAGCATACAGGTCTATATTATTGCTGGCAAGTTAATTATAATAAATATTGGTATCCCGTTAGCCCTCAATCTCCAAACTTATGTAACCCTATAATTTTAAAATATTTAATTAACACTATCTGCATGATTCAAATTCAAACGTTGCGTTAACCAACAGTTATGCCATACCTTTTTCTACAATGGCTGTTTGTTGATCAACCCTAATGGTAGCTATGTGCTCCCTCCTGTCGTAGCGTACTGGTTTTTATGCGCAACGCTGCTATAGAGGAGTGCTACAGATGGTACCAAAACACTGCTATTTCTTCCCGGAAGACAATGCTGTTACTATTGAATTTGACGGCAGTATTATACGCTAAAATCTTAGCGTATCACCCCTGGTATTTTCTCATTTAAATAATAACAATGTCCCCTCAACAAAAAGATCCCTCACCGGAACAGCTGCAGGAGAGCCGGCTGGTAGGCGTCCAGGCCTCTTCCGGATGTAGTGCCACGGAGGCAGTCCGCGCACTGATTAAAAATTTCGGTAGCTATTATGAAGATCCGATAAATGCCGGCTTACTCTTAAATACACACTATACATGGTCGGCTATTATTGACGCATTGCGCACAATTTTTCCTTCACAAACTAAAAAAGCACAAGATATGTTTACGCTTATAAAACAGATTTTTACGCATTGGCTCACGGCCGCGGAGATGGCAAGGGCGCTAGCTCCCTATTATCCGGCTACTGACGTAGCGACAGTCCTAAAAAGGAACTATCCTGAGAATACCGGTACCCCCGCTGACATGGCCGGTTTACTGTTACCTGCCTACAACGAAGCCTACAAACCATTGGATGTTAATGCACTCGCCGAGGTATTAGCCGGATTGTATGAAGTTCATGACGTGATACCAGTACTTAAATCAAATTTTCCGGAGGATTTATCTACTGGTACACAAATAGCCGAAGTACTGCGGATATACTTTGCTACCAGCGTCCAAAATGCCCTTGAACTTGCCATTCAACTTGCGGCTGCAGATATAGCTCCTGCAGAAACAGCTATCATTGTCAAAAATTGTTATCCACTTGAAGTCGCACTAGCTGCCGACATGATCTCAATTATTCAAACAGCCTATGCCTCGCTGAATATTGGCTTTGCGGAAATGGCATCGGTGCTTGCTTCGTCAGCCTATAATATTGTAGATGCTGCGCCGGCATTAAAGACTGCATATCCCGGCGATACCGGATCTGTTTTCGATATGGTGCAAACACTGATCGCTGCATATTCTGAATACTCTGTCACATATATTGACATGGCCAGCGCATTGAAAGCAAGTGAATACAATATAGGTGACATCGCGGCAGTGATCAAAGAATTTTATCCGGATCAGGTTCCTTCTGCACAGCCAATGGCAAAATTGCTCTCAGGATTAGGGTTCGGAGCTAACGAGACTGCAGCCACATTATTGTCAAACTATACTGCTGAAGTGAGCTCTCCACAATTAATGATTGACGCGCTGGCGCAGGCACCTTATACGGCCCTGGAAGCCGCTATTGCTGTAAATTATATTTTTCAGATCAGTGACCCGATGAATATGTATTACCTGTTGATATCGGTATATAACAATATCACAGTCAATGAAATGGCATTTATACTTAGCAGGATCGGAACATATGCCATGATCGAAGTCACTGCCGTACTGAGAAATTATGCCGCGGAAACAGCAACTGTTACAATGATGGCCAATATTCTGATTGGAGCATATGGTAGTATAGATATCAGACAGATGGCATCATCACTCGCCTGGGCGGGCTACTTTGCCTCAGATGTAGCTGCTTATCTGTACAACGATCCGACATATGCTGTTGACGCACGTGTGCCCGATGTAATGGCAGGCATAATTTACAGTGCATACAGGAATTACCTGATTTCTATGCAAAGCTTGCTTTATGTGATGGCGAATACTGGTTTTAGCGCCTACGAAAGCTTTAGCCCGGTTTGGTCCCTTTATTCTGAATCAAGACCCATGGAATGGGGTATTTTTCTCACAAATGCATACACAAGCAACCCGTTGTCACCCGTAATGGTAGCTATGGCTGTCAGCACAATATCAGCAGATGCCAATAGTATCGCGGAAGCTGTTATTACGGCCTTTTCAACAATTCCTGCCGGACATCTTGCTGTCATCCTTCTTATTGCAAGCGCTTCCTATGTAAACGATGCGCAACAGGTTGCACAAGCTGTCAAGCTGAGTAATGGTGACATTTTCGCTGGTGGTACTGCGGTTGTAAATAGTTATCCGCAAATTTATGCACCGGAATTATCTGCCGTTCTTGTAAGCGTTTTCACGCCGCCTAATACGACGGTTAACGATCTGGCACTAGCACTTTGCCGAAGCTATGCTTATGTTGCTCCCGGCGATGTTGCAAAAGGTATTATGATATCATTTTATGACACCAGCGCGGAACAGCTCGCAGATATACTTATTTATAGCTATGGAGAAATCGGCACAACGCTGACAGCTGCGGAAGCTGATATCGCCGCAGCCGAAGGGTTTGCGTATGTAGGAAAGGCTTGATAATTATCCCTTTAAGTAATTAAACAGAATATTAAAAGGAGTGTATCAAAGTTATGATACACTCCTTTGCTATTGCTGTAGATCAGATGTATTGCTGAGAAAGTATACTACCTGCATCATGTCTTCTTCCTCTTGTAACTTTGCCGTTTGACACGACTCAGGGTATCTTTGTTTAAACCTAAGTAGGACGCTATAATATGCTGCGGAAATCGCTTAAAAAGTTCAGGATAACACTCTATAAAGTCGGTATAACGTTTTTCCGCCGTCGCACCTATTGCGGATGCTAATCTCCGGTTATTGGCAATATGGTTTCTCTCATCCAGTTGCCGCATCATTTCACAAAATACCGGTACGTTTCTCATCAGATCAAGAGATCCTTCCCTGGTGATATAAAGTAGATCGCAGTTCTCCCATGCATCAATATGATAGCTACTGGCTGTGAGCATCGACCAGCTTTCCCTGTCTCCCATCCACCAGCCTTCTACACCCAATCTCACGATGTGTTCTATGCCCTTATCATCCACAGAATACATTCGCATTGCGCCCTTGACGATAAATGCGAAATTCTTACACAGGTCGCCTTCCTGCAACATAAATTGCCTCCTTCTCAATTTGGAAGGGACAAATGTCTGTATCATCAATGACTTTTCTTCTTCGGAAAGTGGGTCAGGACTGAATTTTTTCAAATAGTCAAAAAAAACTTCATGCATGGTAACCTCGCATATCTTAAGTATGAATATAACCGGTTGTAGATGCAAATATAAAATTAAAGCAATTGCCCACAGCATTATCTGGATAAACGGCAGTTAATGCATTGTCGCCCTGTGGTTTACGATTTTGCATGTTGTAGTCTCTGGGTATTTGTCAATCTCGTTCAAAGCTAAATTGACAAAATAATAGACAAATGTCTACAATTTTTTACGGCAAATGTCGTCATCGGATTTGTTTCAGAACGTGAAATTTGTTTCACCAAATATGAACTCGGTGTTACAGAAATCAGCCTGATGTTATCTGGCGATATTGAACACCTGAAGGTCTTAAGCACCTTGGGATATTGAAACGCAACGGAAGCCCGTTCGATTAAACTTTAAATAAGAAAGCTGAGATCGTTTTGTAACCCGACTTTCAGACTATTTAACCATAAAAACTATCAACGACATGTCAAACATTGTGAAAAAAGGCCTTGATGGCTTACTGCGTCCTGAAGACAGTATTGTAGTCCTGATCGATCATCAGCCATTTCAGTTTGCTAACCTCAATAGTCATGAACCAACCATGGTTATTAATGCAGCTGCCGGTCTTGCGAAAGCTGCAAAAATATTCAAAGTGCCAACTGTTCTTACTACGGTTGTTGAAGAACGGGGTGGTTTGATTATCAAACAAATCCAGGATGTTTATCCTGAGCAAAAGCCTATTAACCGTACTTGGGTTAATACCTGGCAAGATCCTGCGGTTACTGATATTGTCGCAAAAACCGGGCGTAAGCAATTGCTCATTGCAGGGCTATGGACAGAAGTATGTGTAGCGATGCCTGCTATTCAGGCTGCAGCTGAAGGGTATGATGTTTTCGTTGTCACAGATGCTTCCGGATCAATATCAAAGGAAGCGCATGATATGGCAGTGCGTCGTATGGAGCTGCATGGTATTACGCCGATTAATTGGGTCGCTGTTGTTTCTGAATGGCAGCGAGACTGGGCGCGTCTGGATACAGCGGCGGCTTTAGCCGGACTTATGGCGGAACATATCGGTGCAACCGGCGTTGCCTATGCCTGGGAGCAGCAATTATTGGCTACGCCTGTTCCAACAAAATAACACAACCATTCGTAAAGCAACATTCGGATGCATTCCGAATGTTGCTTTACGAATAATAGGATTACACAAACATCAATCCGTCACCCAATAGCGTAAAATTAATATGAATAAAAAGAGAAGCAGTTTTTCATCACAGGGAAGACGAGCAGATATAGGAGATCTTGAGATATACCGTATTCTGCCTAACCGATATGCAGAAGCCGTCGGACCATTTGTTTTTTTGGACCATGTTGCTCCGAGAGTCCAGGCAAAAGTCAATACGACAGGTACCGGAGCACATCCACACAGAGGCATCGCTACGTTGACCTACATTCTCAATGGAGAAGATGAGCACTTTGACAGCGCCGGAAATTATGCGATGGTGCATTCAGGCGGTGTTCAATGGATGAATGCTGGTAATGGGATCATCCATGATGAGACACTTAACTATGACTCCCATACCGACTCCAGAATAACACATGCCTTTCAATTCTGGATTAATCTGCCTTCGGCAATCAAAGCTCAGCAGCCAGCCTATTTCGCTATGGAAGGAAATGAAGTCCCCATAAAAGACCTGCCTGACGGAAATGGATGGATTAAAGTGATTACTGGCTCATTTCAGGAACTGAAGTCGCCAATTCCTGTGTATTCAGAGCAATTTCTTTATCATATACATCTTAATGCTGGTGCTGTGTTTACCATCTCATTTTCAGATAATGCCGAAGTTGCAGCCTATCTGCCGGTTCATCCAGCCATATTAAATGATGAATCCTTTGGTCCTGGAGACTTTATTGAATTTGATAGAAATACAGGGATCATTACGATATCAAATAATAACAACTACGAATCTGATATTATCCTCTTTGGCGGTGAACGATATGAAGAGCCGATTGTTGCAGAAGGGCCGTTTGTAATGAACTCCGATGTTGAGATTGCAAAAGCCTATAAGGATTTTTATAGTGGTGCATATGGCAAGATTGACTATGATAAGCAAAGAGCAAAGTCATCAAGCGAAAGTGCCTAAAGCCGTTTTTTTAGAACTGAGATCCTGTTCGTACAAGTATGAGTGAGTTTTTACCATATGGTAATTGACAGGCTTACAATAAATGCTATATTTCGATAATGGAAGCGTTGATTAATCTTTTATTGCAGTTTGGGGATCTGAATAAACAACAGATCGATCTCATTCTAAGTAAAGCTAGTGAACTTAGTCTCAGAAATGAGGAGTATTTCTCTGAGGCGGGAAAGGTACCAAGATATGTCGGATTCGTTCTGGAAGGAGTATTTCGGTTCTGCTATTATAACAACAAGGGTGAAGAGATTACAAATTATTTTATTGATGAGAATAATTTCGTTGTAGATAATCAAAAGTTTGAGTCACAGGTTGAGGCATCTGAATATATACAAGCAGTTACCGATTGTAGCATTCTTGTTTTTACGAAAAAGGATTGGGATGAAATATCCAATACAATTGTAGGCTTCGAGATGATCAAGGCCAATATCGTTAAGAAATGTCTTACAGTGGCGATGGAGCGAAGAAGTCCATTAGTATCTGAAGATGCGACTACACGATATCTCTCGTTCCTTGAAGCATTCCCGATGCTGATTAATCGAATACCACTCTCATACATAGCATCATACCTGGGTATCACACAGCAATCGCTTAGCAGGATCAGGAAAAATATCCGTTAGAAGGGATTTTACCAAATGGTAAATGT
The DNA here is from genome assembly GCF_019492185.1 of Chitinophaga rhizophila. Taxonomy (GTDB): domain Bacteria; phylum Bacteroidota; class Bacteroidia; order Chitinophagales; family Chitinophagaceae; genus Chitinophaga; species Chitinophaga rhizophila. The sequence goes on along the minus strand of NZ_JAICCF010000002.1, from coordinate 368,782 downwards.
TTTTCGGACTGTATAGTCAACATTTGCATTAATCATTTAAATAACACAAGATGAACAAAAAGATAGTATTAATAACAGGAACAAATAGCGGATTCGGCTGGCTAACTGCCCAAAGTGCTGCCGCTGCAGGACACCAGGTGTATGCAACCATGAGAGATACTGCAGGGAAAAATGCAGAGCGAGCGAATGCCTTGTCAGCTGTAAATAACATTACCGTGCTGGATGTCGCCCTGACGAATGACGAAAGTATCAAAGCTGCTGTTGAAACCATTATCGCTAAAGAAGGGACTATTGATGTCCTGGTCAACAATGCAGGGTTCACCATGAATGGTGTAGCTGAAAGCTTTACTACTGCAGATGTGCAAGCTATATTTGACATCAATGTATTTGCCTCTTGGAGGTTGATCAGGGCAGTCTTGCCAACCATGCGTAAACATAAAGATGGTCTTATCATTAATGTGACCAGTGGCTTAGGAAGAGTCGCATTTCCTTTTGCAACTATATACAGTGCCTCCAAATTCGGCCTTGAAGGATTAAGCGAAGGCTTACATTATGAGCTGAAGCGATTGGGGATCGACGTCGCCATTGTGCAGCCAGGCGTATTTCCTACTGAAGCGGGTAATAAGACTCAGCCGGCCTCGGATGCGTCAATATTTGGGAATTACGGCGTAATTGCAGATATTCCTAACAAAATGGTGGGTGCAATTACACAAATACTTCAAACCAACAATCCTGATCCTCAAATTGTCGCCGACGCCATTGTCAAACTAATAAATGCTGAAAAAGGCAAAAGGCCGTTAAGGACGGTTGTTGATCCGACAACTGGCCAATACATTACAGCAATTAATCAATCAATTGAACCGCAGTTCGCAGAAACGCTGAAACTGTTTGGAATGGGGGAATTACTGAGTTAAGTCAAAAGGGCCGCCCGACATCAGGCACTTACGGCATTGTCAGCAAGCATTAAGAAAAGGTTTGAAACCAAAAATTTGCTATTTTTGCTTCAAACCTATATCAATGAGTGCAATAGCACATGTTATTACAGCAGCTTTAGAGATCCTGATTAATAAGGCGACAGTTAAGCATATAGAAAATGATTGGGAAGGACGATATACCCTTCGCATGCAGAAAGCCTATTACATTTTAGGATGGATCTGTGGACTGATTGCTATCACTCCTGTGTTGGTGCTTACTTTTGAGGTGCCTACTGACATTGCCGGATGGATTGCTTTTGGGGGTATCTTTCTAGGAGCCGGGTTCTTCGCAGTTCTTAGCATTTTATACTATCGCAATCACCAAGTAATTTTTGACAAAAAATATATTGAAGTAACTAGTCCGATACGAAACGTCACAACTACCACATGGGATAAGGTTGTCAAAGTCAAGTACAGCTACAATGCCGGACTTATAACGTTAATAGACCGCGATGGTCAAAAGCTAAAAATAAATCACCACCTGATAGGGCTCCATACATTTCTAAGTGTGCTGGAAAATAAAACCGGATTCCGGCCAAAATTGTAGATAGAGCGACAATATGAATGGAAATTTATGCATGGTTATATCTATTGCCAGTTTTTTCCGCCTATTGTACTAGAACGAATCGATCTATCCCTTCTGCCTATCGCCCTACAATGTATAAATGCTAAAGCAGCCATAGTCTGTACGTACACCTAGTTGTCGCGAGTTGATAAATTTTATTTGCGCTGTTTTTACACAATGTTGTATTGGAAAACTGTAAAGAAACGCTTTGTTAATGAAGTCAAATACAAATGCCGTTGTGCGTTGCTGGCACACGAGTAATGATTGATCTTCATTGAAGCAAAAGTTCCTTAGATCTTTCGTATACAATGGTATAGACAGGCCTTCATAAATTGCCTCTTTGCCGGTATCAATATTAAAGAAATGCAAGTGTTTGTATTGCTCGTGCACAATCAGCTCTCGGCCATCGCTAGCCCATGCAAGATGTTCTGCCATTCCAAAGGATAATTCCAATGTCTTGATTACCCTTCCCGAAATTGTGTCAATCAGATCGACCTTATACTCCTGATTGTGTAGGGCGAGTAGTTTCCCATCCGGTGACAGACTACCACAAAAGGGAATCGCGCCATTGATAATCTTTACCTCTAAAGGCATCTCAATTCGCTCATTATGGGGCCATTGGATATAATAGCGTGGATGAGTAGCATACGCTCTGACACCGGCTGTAACAGATATAAAACTGGCGGGTTGTTGCAGATGGTCTGTCAACTGGGTGAAAACTTCTGAATTTAATCATACTGATAAATGTAATGGTCCAGGTCCAGCAGGAGTTGGGAGGCCGTCGCATCATAAGATATTCCCCACGGCAACACTTTTGGTAAAGCCACAACTTTTATAATTGCTCCATTATTATCTATGAGCAATAATTCTTCCTGTGCCCCGATTTGGCTGCCTCCAGAACGATATACATAGATCCCCTGAGGGGTAGCTTCAAAAGAAAGACATCCTGTATATCCTCCACCTATAAAAAGATGAAGGAGTGGCTCCCCCGGATCCGTAGCGTCTACCTGCAGTACCGCGCCTTTCTTCAGTAATTCCCACTCTTTCTTGAAAAACAATTGCCGCGCAGCTGCCGCGTCGGCCGCAGCCTTAGTGGTTGTTTTGATCTTACCCGCTGCGTTAGTCTCCATTGTAAAAACAGTTTCGTCACAGCGAAGCAGGATTTCCTTACCTGCTTGTACGTCTGATAAAGTATGTTGCATGTAAGACATCATTGGTTAATTTAAATACCGGGTTTGAGTCGATAGTTTAAGATGCGACTCTTTCGTCGGCGTAATATAGTAATTATGACCGACTTCCCTTATTTCCAGATAATCAAGCAGCTTTTAAACAGAGCATGTTTGAGTTGCTGTCACGCGCCTGTTGTTGGTCGTAATGGATTTCACTAAGACGACCGCTGACATCTGTTGAATAGCCATGATCTTCGGCATTTGCATGTAAAGTGGCCTGGATATTGTCAGTATTTTTGTATGAACTGGGAAGATGTTTTTATCAAAGACCTTAGCTGGTTGTTTGCGCTCGAAATAGTCGTACGCACTTTCGTAATGTTTACACTTGTATTGCTGGTACTGCGACTTTCCGGCAAAAAGGGTGTACGACAACTTTCCGTATTCGAGGTCGCTATCATCATTGCCCTAGGTTCGGCGGCAGGCGATCCGATGTTTCAGGAAGACATATCGATCGTGCCTGCAGCTATTGTAATGGGCACAATTGTAGTGTTCTATCGTATTATTACCTGGTTAACCGCTAAGAATGAGAGGTTTGAAAGTGCGCTGGAAGGCGATCCTATAACGATTGTACATAACGGAGTCTTTGAGCTTGATAAAGTAAATAAGAATTTACTTGCAAAAGATGAGTTTTTTGCTGAAATGCGCCAGGCGAATATTGAACATTTAGGTCAGGTGCGGGAAGCGCTGCTCGAAACCAGCGGTAATGTTAGTTTCCTGTTTTTTGAAGATGATGAAGTAAAGCCAGGGTTACCTATATGGCCACGTTTGTATAGCCATAAATGTGACCAGGTGAATGTATCGGGGGATTTTGCATGCTGCCATTGCGGATATGTGGAAAAGCTGGATCCTGGTAAACATCAATGCACGCGTTGTAAAGGGGAGGAGTGGGTCGAGGCCATTAAAGTCACACGTAAGAGCTAAAACTGCTGCGGTAAAGATGATACAAAAGGGCTGGGTTAAATTTTGTCGTTTTTTTACAAAGTATTCAGGCGGACCATACCTAACTTTAATTGTATAGAAAGTATTATCATCTAGTACCGATTCGTCAGATCTGTGCTGGAAATCAGAACAAAATTCAAGTTAGTCATGGAGCAAAGAATGAGTGTAATTACTATCGGCGCATCAGATCTGCCGGCAATGAGGGCATTTTATGAAGAGAAACTGGGCTGGAAACCTGTGGCAGTTAACAAAGACATTGTCTTTTATAAAATGAACGGTTTTCTGTTCAGTATTGGTAAGGGTAAGGACCTTGCCAGCGTCATAGGCGTTAGTAATGAGGGTAGTGGCTTTCGTAGTGTGACATTTGGCTACAACGTCCAGACGGAAGATGAAGTCCAAGCCCTATACCGGCAGCTTCAGGAGAAAGGTGTAAAAATGTTGACCACACCTACCAACCCTCCCTTTGGGGGATTATTTTTTTACTTTGAGGATATTGAAGGTAATATATTGGAGGTTGCTTATAATCCTTTTGTTCCCATGGATGAAGAAAACAATGCCATAGGTCATGAATCGATCGCGCATCTTTGATAGTCAGCTCATGCAATGTTTACATCGCGCTAACGATTTGAGATGAGCGTCCTATCTGGATGCATATAACATTAACGCCGGAGATATTATCTCCGGCGTTAATGTTATATGTATCCATGTGGTAACTTCTAATCTGGCAGACATTGAAAGAAAAGGGCATACCACAAGTATTGATATCGCTGATCACTTAAATAACAGCTGAGCGAACTTGTATAGATTATTCCGCCATACTGGCCAGGTATGGCCCCCAGGATATTCGCTATAGTGATATTTGATCTGCATTTCATTAAACCTGGCCATCATATTCTGACAGTTTTTATAAGCTATATCTTCTTTGCCACCCATGGCGATCCAGAATTGTTTCAAATTGCTATTGATCTTGGCGGCCGAATCTTTCATAAATGCGTATTGCTGTTCCGCTATCGGCTGCTTGCCTCCAAGCCATCCAGAACTGAATACCCCCAGGTACGCGAATTGATCAGTGTGGTAAATGCCTGCATATAGCGTCTGTATTCCACCCATAGAAAGACCTGCCAATGCTCTGTGATCTGCGTCCGCTATCGTACGGTAGCTCTTATCAATTAAAGGAACAACGACTTGCATCAGTTCATTTTCAAAAGTCCGCAATGACTGCTCTTTAAAGTTATCTTTTGCAATATTGCCGTCCATCATTACAACAAGCATAGGTTGGGCTTGTTTATCAGCAATCAGATTATCAAGAATCAGGTCGGTTTTACCTTGTGCACTCCATCCTCTTTCATCTTCACCACCACCATGCAACAAATAGAGTACTGGATATTGCTGATCAGTAGCGCTATCATACCCTGGAGGCGTGTATACAAAGCAACGAAGCCAGGAGTTAGTAACCGGTGAAAAATAGCGTTTCATGCGTACGTCGCCGTGAGGAACATCCCTGAGCGCGTAAAAATCCCCATCAGCATAGGGAATTTCAATGCCAGCAGCCATTCGGCCCATTCCATAAAAGGTTTCACTTGCCGGATCAGCAACGGCGACTCCGTCTATCAATAGCGAATAGTAATGAAAACCTTCTCCGATTGAATCTGTTGTTCCCGTCCAATACCCTGCTGTATCTCTGGTGAGGTCGTACTTTTTACCCAGATCAATCTGCAGCTGTTTTGCCTGTGGCGCTTTTACACGAAACACCACACGGCTGTCAGGCAATACCTGAGGGTAACTGGCGTTACGTATATTGGTAGCTGCCGGCGTACCTAATACCGTATAGCGGATAAAAGTAGAAGGATCAACGGGCTTAAAAAGAAATTGAGAAAACGTATAGAGATCGTTTTTCCAGACATTGAAGTCATGCTTTCCGGGCTCTATATAATAAACGTGGGGAACCTTATTCTTAAATAAATAATCATGTGTGCGCCTGGTAAAGCCAATCAGGTTATCGCTGTCACCGCAGGAAATCCAAAGGAGCTTAAGCTGCTTTTTTACGGTTTCCGGATCAGGGACCAATAACTCAGGACTTTTGGTGTTGGGCGCTGAAGAAAAGCCGCCAACCCAGGCAAACCGATCCAGATTCCCCAGGCCAAAGTTAAGAGATTGTCCGCCTCCCATCGATAAGCCCGCAATGGCGCGGTGCTCCCTATCAGTAAAGACTGGAAAATGCTTTTCCACATAAGGAATAAGATCCTTAAGCAAATCCTGTTCAAAAGTAGCAAAAGCCTGAACCTTCTCCGGAGCCATGATGTTACCAGTAGCACGATCATCTTTCATTGCCCTTCCATTTGGCATCACTACAATCATGGATGCTAACTTGCCCTCAGCATACAGATTATCCAGAATCACCTGCGGAGTGCCATTTACAAGCCACTCCTTTTCATCGCCACCAATGCCATGCAATAAATATAACACCGGATATTTAGTTTTCTTGGAATAATCTGGTGGAGTATATATCAATGCGCTGCGTCTGGATCCTACTGTTTTGGATACGTACTGAATAGTATCAATCTTTCCGTGGTTAATACCATTGCGCAAGGTATCAAACCCATGAGGCGCCTGGGTAACAATCGGCTGAGTATTCCCGATCATATGGGCCATACACAAAGCTGCGATGGCAAGCATCTGCCTTTTCATAGTTATTATAAATTTAGTTTAACATTTGAGTGCTTGGTCAATACGAAGTGTAAACAATGGCGGGTGTCAGTCTTTCACTTAACAATAGTAGGGTATTTCCCACATAATTCCTTATTATTTAAACAGCAGGATTGACAGTAGTATATTAATCTGGCTTATGGCAACTTTACGCTACTTTTATTCGGATATCTTTCTTAATTTATACACTGTTAACTGTATTTATAACACTTAATTATTATGGGTGAATAGAAGGACGCTCTTAAAACAATTGGGAATGGCCTTACCTGCTACTGTGCTGGCAAACAAATTTGCAGGTGCAGCTGATATCAATTTATTGACAGGTGAGGAAATGATGACTGGACCATTTAAACCTGACTGGGGATCTTTAGCTCAATATCGAATACCGGAATGGTATCGTGATGCCAAGTTTGGTATATGGGCACACTGGGGGCCCCAGTGCCAGCCTGAACATGGTGACTGGTACGCCCGTGAGATGTATATGGAAGGGAATCACCATTATAATTACCACCTGAAAAAGTATGGTCATCCTTCCGAATTTGGATTCAAGGATGTGATAAATGAGTGGAAAGGTGAGCAATGGAATCCGGAAGAGTTATTATCGTTGTATCAAAAGGCCGGTGCCAAGTATTTTGTGGCATTGGCAAATCATCACGATAACCTGGATTTATTTGACAGCAAGTATCAACCAGCGTGGAATAGTGTTAAGATGGGACCCAAAAAGGACTTAATAGCAGGATGGGCAAAAGCTGCCAGAAACCAGGGTTTGCATTTCGGTGTTAGTGTACATGCTGCGCATACCTGGAGCTGGATGGAGACCGCACAACGATCTGATACAAAAGGACCCTATGCTAACATCCCTTATGATGGCAAGCTGAGGAAGTCTGACGGTAAGAATAAGTGGTGGGACGGCCTTGATCCCCAGGCGCTGTATGCGCAGGACCATCCTCTCAGCGAAAATAGCCTTGATAATGGCATGATACACCGTCAATGGAACTGGGGAAACGGCGTCTGCCCTCCGACAAAGGCCTATTGCGAACAATTCTATAACAGAACCATTGATCTTATCAACCGGTATGACCCTGATCTGGTTTATTTTGATGATACGGCTCTGCCACTGTGGCCTGTCAGCGACGCGGGCCTGAGAATCGCGGCCCACTATTATAATCGTAGCCTGAAAAACAGGAACAAGCTGGATGTAGTAATCAATGGTAAGATATTAAACGAAGAGCAGCGTAAATGTATGGTCTGGGACATTGAACGAGGACAAAGTAATAGTATCGAACCCTTGCCATGGCAGACGGATACTTGTATCGGAGGGTGGCATTATGACCGGAGTATCTACGAAAAGCACGGTTATAAAAGCGCCCAGACCATCATTCAGACTCTTGTTGATATTGTCAGCAAGAATGGCAACTTACTGCTTAGTATACCAGTACGTGGTAACGGTACCATTGATGAGGATGAACGAAGAATCGTGGAAGAGATAGGGCAGTGGATGCAGATAAACGGTGAAAGTATATACGGTACGAGACCATGGATAGTATTTGGCGAAGGCCCCTCCCTGGATAATGCTGTTCCTTTGAGTGCACAGGGCTTTAATGAGGGGAAAGGTCGTCCTTTTGAAGCCACAGATATAAGGTTCACTACAAAGGGACATATCTTATATGCTACATTTATGAAATGGCCTGAAAACGGTAAGGTAAATATCAGAAGTCTGGCAGAGAGTAATAACATCGATGCGCGTCAGATCCGGCATATCGAACTGTTAGGGCGGCCAGGCGAGCTGTCATTTAAGCGTTCTGCCAAAGACCTAGCAATTGTTCTCCCCGATAAAAATTCGTTACCGTCTTATGCTGGCGCGTTGAAAATAACTATGGATCGATCATTATAGTAACAATTATCAAACAATGCGGCCCCCCATTGCTATGAGGGGCCGTTCAAGTGCAACAAATGATTCAATCATCAATTCAGACCAAGAAATTTATTTTCGTACAAATATTGCTGGAATTGATAGTTATTATTGCATTTTCCCTGCTGGCGACCAGTATGAATGTTGCCGCTGAGCACCAAATTGGTTATTGAGGAATGGACAGTGTTTTCATGATTTTTGCTGAAGCAGCTTCGCAGAAGTCGAGGCCCGAATAGTCTGGATTGAATCCGCCGATAAAGGGAACTGCCATCACATAAATCCGGTCATTGGCCACATTAAACGCATCCAAAGCTTGAAAATAGTCATTAATAGCTACTCCCGGTACTGTTAGATAATAGCAATTATCCAATCCGCGATGTATATTCTTTTCATTATTCAGGTGCATTTTCTTTCCCAACTCCTGATCCCTGAATCTAATGAGTGCTTTGCTAAATGTTTGGTTGGCCAGCAGGCTTTGATAAGGAATCTCTTCGTACGCTAAATGTGGCTGACCGATACAATCTACAAATAGCTCGAAGTACTTTTCCTGATTAATCCCATCTTTATCCACATAAGAATATACCGCTCCCTTATCTTCGCCAGGATTTACTTCACTGTTGTCGCCAACTGCAATCACCTCAAGCCGTCCCGCATCATAGAGTGCCATAAGTGTTTCCGCAGAACTCTGGGGTACAAATGCGATGACAATGGAGATAAGCGGCATCAGCACTTTTTGCATTCTTATGGTGTCTTCCGCAGAAAAGTATTTTGCCGGGTAGTTTATTGTGAAGCTCAATACTGCCAGTAGTTCTTTCCAGTAAATTGACGTTCTTCTTTGTATCGACTTCTCCGCTTCCCTGTACTCCGCTTTTAACAATATAAAAGGATCTAGCTTCTCCCGTATTTCCATCACGTATTCTACAAAGCCTTCCATATTAAGATCTCTGATCTTTTCGTAATATATGGGATCTTGTTTGCGAATGAGCTCTTTAAAATTATGCTCGAATACATAGTCGAGCGAGAGAAAACCATTGTTCAGCGCTTTGTTTTCCTCAATTTGTTCCGCTGATAAGATAGTTCCTTTACCCAAGTGGGAATCTTCAAGATGAAACCGAACTGCAGGAAGTAGACCATTTCGCGACATCATTGAAATTTTGAATTGCTCGCTGGATTTATTAGCTGTATATACCAGCTTTCCGTCAGTTCCTCTTTCAAATACGCCATTGTGTTTAGATAATGTCCGAATAGCATCTATAGCTGTAAGAGACGATCCTCTGACGGCCACTGTATAGTTACATTCTATGGCTAATTTGTCGGGAGGGTAGGGGGAGTCAAACCAACCTTCTACTTTTCCCTCAAACTTTTTAGGCCATAAATGACCAGTACAAATTACAACCCTATCATGAATATATTTTTTGCCGTTAGTTAACACTACTTCCACCTTTTTTCCCTCAGGCAAATCAACAACGTCGTCAATTGAACTATTATAATAAATGGTGGTATTAAGACCCTTCAGCTTAGCCTTTTGACGCAGTAGTTCAAATTGATCTTTCAAATATTCTCCAAATAGAAGTCGGGGAAGCACCTTGTAATCATTAAACCGTTCAGGATCGATGTTATACCGATTAAGTATTGAAGAGGGAACAGTATCAATCCATTCTGAAATGGATGTAACCAAGTCAGGAATTTCATTTGCGGAAACATTTGTAATATGTTCATCCTCTGCGCCACTTGCACTATAGGGCATTCCGCAGCCCAAGCAAGGGCTTTTCTCATAAATTGTCACGTCGAAATGGTGTAGTTCTGCGTCCACCAATCGCTTGTACATAAATAGCGCACTTGGGCCGCCCCCAAGAATCCCCAAGGAGACTTTTGATTTCATCTTCACTGTTTAATGGTAACTTTATTAAAAATGATGTTTGTAGATTCTTTCCCCAATTTGACTAACGCAATATTGGTGCCGGTGCATTGTGGCATCATGTGCACTTTTGTTATCTAATTCTCTTACTGTCTTCACTTTTCACCCATTCATCCTCATTGCATCTATCGCAATCTCCTGGCGCTTTGAGTTGCTGTACATGGGCACACGAAGTACAGGCGTATAGGCCTGGTTCTGTTATTTCTCTGGACTTCTTCGAATAGGGTTTGGGCAATACCGGTAAACCAGGCTTGACGTCATCGTCTTCATAGAAGAAAAAGCTGATTTGTCCATTTGTCTCAAGAATCGCCGTTTTTACCTGACCGGTATGTTCAATACCCTGTACTCGCATTTCTGCAAAAAATTCATCTTTCGCGAAGGTATGTTCACCTTTATGCAAGGTGAACATACCATCTTCAATAATATATATTGCATTCCCCTCCAATACAGATTCAAATTTTTCACTTTTAGAGGCGATGTAGGTGATGATCCTATAGAAAAGCAGTATGAAGCCGAAGACCAGTAATGAAGGTAGAATGGCTGATTCCTTATCGAACATGGGGTCACCGGCGGCTGAGCCTAACGCAATAATAATTGCTACTTCAAAGATACTGAGTTGCCGGACGCCCTTTTTGCCGGAGAGACGCAGCAGCAATAATACAAATGCAAACATTAGGATAGTTCGCATGCCTATTTCAAATGCGAAAGAGATATCCAGATCTTTAATAAAGATCTCGTCCAGGTCGAATGCCATATCAATTGTATGACCAGTCCTTTTCCCGCAATACCTGCGGCGGCTAGTACCTATCCATAACCAAACTGGTGCCAGTTTTCTGGCGGCTAAGGCAATAATGCGGATAACCTAGCAACCTGTTCATCTTGAAGGCTATTTAGTTACATGGCGTTGCCCTGCTGTTGCTCTCAAAAAAAATTTTCTCTAACCTTGCAATGTTTCCTCCTCTCCGTATACTAATGAATAAACCCTTACTAAATGAGCACATTTCAGTTAATCAGGACACTATTATTCACCCTGGCATTAAGCATTACCTTATTAAAACATACATCTGCCCAAAAGCAGCGACAGACCGGATTGTTATGGGAAATATCTGGTAAGGAAATGACCAGTCCTGCCTATTTATTTGGTACTATTTATCTCTATAATACCAGCGTTTACGAGCTACCGCAAGCTCCTTTCGAGATTTTAGATAAGACTCGCAAGGTTTACTTCGAGCGGGATTTTGGGGTAGGAGTACATTATTGCAATATCTAGTAAGTACGGAAGCATTTTTGCAAACGGCTGGGAGAAATAGAAGTACTGATAGCAGAATTTACCTGATTACGTGAACATGTTGGTAAAAGCGAAACTTTTGCCGCCATATTATTCTCGCATCTTCTATGATTGACGGATCTTTTAACATAGGGCCTTATCTGGGTTACGAAGCACGAATGATTTCAAGCTGACCATTTTTTATCAAGGGAGTGATAACAGGCGGTCCTACTTCAATAACGTACAACAGCTCTAATAATACTGGAATAGTTAATAAAGAAAAATCTGAGACCGGTTTTGGGTTTCAATATTGAGGAGGGATAATTTTTGACTTATATAAAGTGCAGTTAGGGGTTATATTTGCTTGTGACCACGGAGTAGGTGAATTGTCGAAAACGTTTATCTACCAGAATAATTTATAGATGGCTTTTTCGTTGAGCTTTAATTTTTTAGCCCCTCATCCTAAGGATGGAGACGCAAAGAGTAAGTGATATCAATTATATTATACCGCAACAATCATAGGTGGTTGAAGTTATTGGCATGTTTTTTTTAGCTCTCTAGTCCTAAACCTGAATAAAAACATGAAAAATAAAGCCCGTAAAGTGCTGATTATTGAGGATGAAGGTGATCTGTGCCTGCTTTTGAACATATTACTGGAAGGTAAAGGAACGGAAGTTGAACATGTACAAAGTATTGCTGAAGCTGAGGAATTTCTTCTACACGAAAAGCCATCTTTGATAATATTAGATAACCGCTTGCCCGACGGTTTCGGAATTGACTTTTTGAGTTTTGTGAAAGAAGAACATCCATCCACAAAGGTTATCATGATCTCTGGTGTTGATGTAGCAGCTGAAGATGTAGCGCTGGAAAATGGTGCTGATGCGTTTCTTAAGAAACCATTTACCAAAGCACAACTGCACGAGAAGGTTACTAGGCTTTTGAATACGGAAGATACCATTGCATCACCGTTTTAAAGCGGCTTGTTCCTGCTACTGTACCGGTAATGTAACCTGAGAAATATGTGTGATAACTGCTTACGTGGGTCTTCGTAATAGCGCATTCCCTGACTAAGCAAAGAAAGATGGCTTTTGATTCGATCAATTATACACCGTCGAATGTCACAAAGAGTTTTTACGCCCTTCCCGACGTTAAGAACGCAGCGGCTTACTCTTAGGCAACTAAAGCTTAACGATGAGAAACAAGTTTTCAGCTTGCGTTCTGATAGTGCAATAAATAAATATCTTGACAGACAAATAGCGGAAACTATTGATGATGCGACTCATTTCATAAATAAAGTTAATGAGAATGTGACTAGAAACAATGCTTTGTATTGGGCGATAGTTTTTAGTGGAGACGACGTATTGATTGGAACAATTTGTCTGTTTAACTTTTCACAGGAAAAAGATAGATGTGAAATCGGTTATGAACTAGTGACGGCATATCAAGGAAAGGGCATAATGGCAGAAGCTATGGAAGAGGTTGTTAATTATGCATTTAACACCCTTAAACTCCATACAATTGAGGCGTTGTCTCATCGAGATAATCTGCCCTCTAAAAATCTGTTGGCAAAATTTCAGTTTAGAGATGTCAACCAACCCGACAAATTCGATACTGCGCTAGTATGCTATCACTTAACAAAACCTGATACTATCCAAAGTTTACATTGAGCATCAAGGATGAATAAGACAATGGGAAATCTATTTCCCGTTAGCAAATTTCGTCCTTGTTAAGTGAGATTTACATCCCACTGTCTTCAATTCGTGACAACGCTGTTTAACACAGAAATAGAGTTATCTTTACCATAAATGAAAATAAATGGCAAAGTTTTTCAACACTATCGAAGATCAACATGCAGCGTTCATACGTAAGCAAAAGATGTTCTTTGTAGCGACTGCGCCGGCAAGTGAACAAGGGCATGTGAATCTGTCTCCAAAAGGGCTTGACAGTTTTCAGGTGTTGTCACCCAACAAGGTCGCTTACGTTGATATTGTTGGTAGTGGTAATGAGACTTCTGCGCATATTCTGGAAAATGGACGTATAACTTTTATGTTTTGTGCCTTTGAAGGTGCACCGAACATTCTACGGCTATATGGTAAAGGATACGCAGTACTCCCTGATCAGAAAGACTGGAATGAATTATCTTCTTTTTTTACTTTGCCATTAGCCGTTCGCCAAATCATAGTTGCTGATATTTACGAGGTCTCAACTTCCTGCGGTTTCGGTGTCCCAATATACGACTATGTAGGAGAACGCGATCATGCCCAAAAATGGGCGGAGCGTAAAGGTCCTAAAGGGTTAGAAATATACAAACAGCAAAAAAACCTACGTAGCCTCGATGGTTTGCCTACTGCATTGGCTGCCAAAAAATGAATTACATCATAACTTACTTCAAAAATCATCTATGAACCGGCTTAATTATTCGACATCTGTTTGTCTTTAATATCAGCATGGGATTAACATGTAATAGCTGCGATTGATCTGATATGATGCAGTATTTAGGCAACTGGCGTTAATCTGGCTGCGTTTCTTCTTCGCCTGTGATAATGACAGCTGAAAATTCAAGTCTATAGCCTTTGCCGCGTATAACAACAATTCTGATGTTCGGATCTGATTCCAGTTTTTTCCTAAGTTTGGAAATGAACATATCCAGACTGCGACCGACTATTACACCTTCATCTTCCCATATTTCTTTCTGTAGCCGGCTACGCGCTATAATCTCGTTGGGTGATAATGCAAAGATGCGTAGTATCCGGGTTTCGGTCTTGGTCAGGTCTATGGTATTTCCGTTTATCAAGAGCTGACTAGCCTTCGCGTCGAATGACAGCGAGCCCAAATCAAATACTTCGGTAGGCTGATTTTGAGATAGAGCCTTACGCGGCTTAGCCGATTTTAAATAAATAAAGCCAACGAAGGCCAAAACTGTCAAACTGCCCAGAAAATATCCATTTTTTGCTGTAATTATTCCTGTAGGTCTGAATTTAATGTTAATCATGTAACATGCCTTTGGTAACCTTCTTCCTATGCATGTTATAATATCATCTTTTTTATTTTTTGACATAGCGTACCCATATGCTATACTTAAGTCTGAACAGTTTAGTACGCTAACTACATAATCGTCTGCGAGCGGATCTTTAGCTAACGAATGTTGAGTAGCATTCACCAGGGATTCCGGTTGAAACGTGAACGGATTTTCAAAACTGATTTGGTATTCATTCTCGTCGATCTTTTTTACTGGAAGCACCCGTGAGGTACTATCGCTGGAATAGCGCAGTAATTCATGTCCGATTTGGCGAAGTCGAACCTCCCTTCTGAAAGAATTGAACTTATCATTGGTGATCATACTAAACGCCAGGCAAATTATCGAGATAAATAATAGTATTATTAATCCGCCCACTTGCTTGCGTTTTATAGGTAGGAAACTTCTTATAACATGCATAATGTCAAGGTATTATTTACAAAATTTACACTATTATTTACAATCCTGGTCTCTTGGCCTGAGATAAATGAAGGTATTTTTGTTGCACTAAATTTAAGCGATATGAAGAATAAAAGAAATGCCTTAAACGGATCTAATCCATCGCGAGATAGGTCTGCGTTAACTAAACCTGTAAAAAACATAAAGAAAATTGTTTATGCGATGATCTTGCCGCTAATGGTGATAAGCGGATTAGTATTTGCTAAACGCGATATCAAAAACGACACTTCTGCTCGAGTAGCTCAAAAGCCGCTATCTGCAGCTGCTAGGAAAGCTGAACTAAAAAAGTGGGAGGCTACTCCGGAGGGCATAAAGTTCAAAAAATGGGAAGCGTCTCCCGAAGGTAAAAAAGTGCTTGCCGGTGCTGCGAAAATAAGGAAACAGGTGAGTGCCTCTAGCAATATGGAGGCTGTTGTAACCGCTATTTCTCTTCCGCCTGGCTCACGATTAGGTTTCGGAGTGATGGCCAGGATTAATGGAGAAGATTATATTCTTAGTTTTGGACCTGAAAAGCCTGACGAATTTCGGCAGTTGCATAACCTGAAAGTAAACGACAAGATAATTATAAGAAGCCATTTTGTATCATACGCACCTAAGTATTCATATCCAATAATATCGGGGGACTATGTAGAACGAGATGGTAAAATCATTTATAAACGTACCCCTGGCACAGGTGGCTGCTGAGTAAATTCTAATGAGATACCTGGGTGCTACTATGTTGCTAATTGGCGATATTAAGGGCTTACGATATTGCCCCATTCGTAGCTTAATTATGCTACAAGTGGGGCAATATACTTTTACATATAAGATATTTCCGAATATACCTTATCTTTCCCCTATGTCCCTATTGGCATGTACACATCAAAGCGGACAGAAAATGCAATTGAGTTCATCGTGAATATCACCGAACGCCGCTTACTAATCAATCCTGAAAAACATCATTTTATACTCAATTTCAGCCGAAATTAAAGAATGAAGCGAAAACAATTAATAAACTATTTTGAAAATATCCTTCCTTTAAATGAAGAGGAAAAAGCTATTGTGGAACGAGCTTTCACTGAGCGAAGAGTTAAACGAAGGCAATTTATCCTTCAGGAAGGCGATATATGCAAACACCACACGTTCGTAGTTGAAGGCTGTTTCAGAATGTACATGGTGGATGACAAAGGTAAAGAACATAACCTGCAATTTGCTATTGAGAATTGGTGGATTGCGGATATTGGAAGCTTCTATTCAGAGGAGCCAAGTCGGCTGTATATAGAAGCTATGGAAAATTCAATTATTCTTGAACTAAAAAAAGAGGATCAGATCAAGCTCTTCGATAATAATTCAACGTTCAACAGAATCTTTAGGGTTCTAACAGAAAAAGCTTTAGTAAATGCTCAACGTAGAATCCTGCAAAATATTAGCTCCACGGCAGAGGAGCGTTATCTCGACTTTTTAAAAATGTATCCCCACTTTTTTAATCGAATATCTAACGTTCAAATTGCGTCTTACCTAGGCATAACGCCAGAGTTCCTTAGCACCATCAGGAATAAGATTGCCAAATCTTAAACTACATTAAGGTTATTTCTTAAACTATCATATAAGTAAATGCCGTACATCACCACCATCTTTGTGTTGTCGTTAAACTTTAAAGACGTTCAAGATGGAAAAGAAAATAATTGCGGTCGTTGGTGCGACTGGGCTACAAGGAAGAGGAGTAGTAAATGCTTTAAAAAAGGAGGGCTCTTTTAGAGTTAGAAGCATTACCCGAAACCCGGATAAATATCAAGGGAAGGCTGATGAAGTGGTACAAGGTGATTTAATGGATATCGAATCATTAACTAATGCCTTCAGAGATGCTTACGGTGTATTCGTAGTGACAAATTTTTGGGAAGGCGCAGATGAATTAGCACAAGGGTATATAGCTGTTGAAGCTGCAAGAAAAGCCAATGTGAATCACTTTGTTTGGTCTACTTTACCAAACGTCGAAAAAATTAGCAGCGGTCGATTTAATGTTCCTCAATTTACAGGAAAAGCAAAAGTCGATGAGATTGTAAAAAATGCCGGATTTGCAAATTATACGTTCGTTCAGCCACCTTGCTACTTTCAAAATTTCCTGGGACAGATGGCACCACCACAACAACAAGATGGCACTATTGGCTGGAGTCTGCCGATTGACCCAACTAAGAAAGTAATCCATATGGCAGACATCAGCGACTTGGGTAAAGTAGTTGCAGGAGTGTTTTTAAACCCTGAAAAGGTGGGCAAAGGAAGCTATTTATCTCTGTCTGCAGAACTGAATAGTTTTAATGATATTTTGGAGGCTTTCAAGGCTAACGGAAAAGAATACAGTTTTAATCAGGTACTACCAGAAGTGTTTTCCAGTTTCTTTGAAGGTGCAGGAGCAGTTGCCGAGTTGTTAGGTTATTACGAAGCTTATACATATATGGGTCCAAATTCAGAAGCTCAAATTCAAATGGCTAAAGAAATTTCAATAGCGCCATTTATCTCGCTGAATGAATGGATTAAACTAAACTTGTTATAAAATGAAAAGATCAATATCGTACTGTTAGAAGGGTAGAAGATCAGCTCTATAAATCAGCATAGCGTAGAAACCTTATTGTATGAAAGGTATCCTTCACACAATAAGGTTTCACAGTTTATTGGCAAGTATCGGTCTGATTAGTGCCAACTGGTGTAACAAGTGCCGGATCTATTTCGTCCACACGCGCCCAAGAAAACTCGATCGGAATAATATAAAAACAGGCTGAGTTGCCCCCTGAGACGCAGCAGGTAGGATCATTGGGAGCACCACCATGTATACGGATGAACCATTCTCCGCTTCGATCCCTGGCATAATAAAATTCCTCTCTTCTTTCTTTAGCGGTGACAGCAGCTATACCCAGTAGCGAAGTGATCACCAGTACTACATTAGACAGTTTGATTTTCATAAACTTGATTTTTACAATGGATTAATATTATAATGCCATTACACTATTCGCGTGCGCATATTGCGCCAGATGAAAGCCGTGCTTACCATTCCTGGTATAAGTATGATCAGGTTAAGTGCTAATTGTTGCTCCCAGGTAATTGTTCTGAAAACGCCGGCACAGGCACAGGGCACTTTGCTGAACACCGTTGACAGGACCAATAAAATATAAATAGTAAAGCCCAGCATCAGAAACGTGCCGGCCACAATACCAGTGCTGTTCAGTGAAGGTATCAGCAACAGTATTACTATAAGCAGTTCTGCCAGCGGTATTCCCCATTTCAATGCAGGGATCATTGCACTGTGAAATACCTGTGCTTTAAGGCCATACTCAAAGGTGCTTATGTTAGACAGCTTGTCCAATGCCGTATAGGTAAATAGTAGCACCAGCATCAGGGACGTAACAAATGGGATAACTTTTTTCCAGTTCATAGGATTGATTTTTATGAGTAAAAGGTGATCAAGTCCTTCATTTGGGTTATAGCCATGTTCATTGTGGCTCTTTTTAAATGGTTGTTATCGGTCATTTTTATGATCAGATCTGACAGTCGGGACTCCACAGCATACTCCTGCAGTTTTCCTCTGACGGTATACATCTCGCCAAAAAAGATACGGTCAGGTAATTCTCCCGTCAGAAAGTAGGCAAGCAGGGCACCGAGCGAATACACATCGTCGCCGAAATGGGGTTTCATATAGTTCATTTGTTCCGGCGACATATACCCAATCGTACCTAATGTGAAAGGAGGATCTGGAAGTCCGTCGTGCAGGCAGCAGGCCATTTCAAAATCAATAATGTATGTTGTGCGCCGGCCGTCAATGATGAAATTCCTTTCATTAATATCACGATGCACGTAACCGGCATCATGCATGTCCTTTACAAGTACTAGTATCGATAGATATACCTCTAGTATGATCTTCTTTGTAACAGTCCTAAGGCCCTTCCAGGTTTTCCCTTGCCTGATCTGTTCCAGCCAATGGCCTGCATGTATCCCGTCTATGTATTCAAGGACAAGAAAGGAAAATGCCTCATATTCAGCGAGATCTATAAATTTGGGGGTTCTTATATGTGGTTCTAGTGCTTTGATCACCTTCTTCTGCCAGCGTAACTTATCTCTTATGTCCCTGCCAAAATGATCATCAGCTGTATGGCTGTTACCCTGTTTGATCAGGCACCATTTAAAGGGGCGTTTAAAGTTAAACCCTTTATAAATAGTGCCTTTGGGGCTATAGCTCAACTCTTCCACCGGCAGATAAAAAAGACCGACTAACTTCCTGGAGGCGGGCTTCCGGTATTTTTTCTCCACTGTAAATGGAAAGGTACCCTTTGTCAGTTCCGGTTTACTGTTACTGATCTCTTGTGCATAAATAATATTTGAGATCCGTATACAGTCCTGAATGACACATCCGGTATATGTCCTTGTGAGGGGTAACAATCTATTTATCAAATGCTGGCCCTTGTCTTCTGTCAGAGCATGAAACTGGATTCCTTTTCCGATCAGATGCGGTCCATACAAGCCTGCATTCATCCTGTAGGCCTCATGCTCGTTCCTGATGATCCTGAAAGGAGTATCACCGTCCTTTAGTATTGGAAGTAGGTCATGGAGCAGGGCTTGCAGACTTGCTGTTCTCACCGACAAACAAATCAGCCAGCCATGTATAGGCTTGAAATTACCGGACCTCAGCCAGATATGATCGTCTATGAATTTCACTCCGGCTGCTGTCAGCAGTTTATCATTTACCTTTAATGACAGCTCAAATGCCTTTTCCAGTCCGGGATATTGCAGCATTTCTTTGGGGATTTCAGTTTCAATGGGGTTATTACTAGTACCTGCAGGTGAACTTATCTCTAAGTTACAATTATCTACTGCAATTTACCTGCACTTGATGCCATCCTTTTCATTACACAGTCATTTATCCTATGAATATATACGCCACTGTTAAACCTCAATGAATGAAGGAGTGCACATCGCACTCCTTCATTCATTGAGCTATTCTTTCTCCCAGTTGTCACATGGTTACGTAGCGCATGCATTTAAAAATCGACAACGGCCTGAAAAGATTTTTTAGGCTGAAAATTCCTGTCAAACAACAAAGGATAATCCTTTCTGCCCCTTACAGGGAAATCGTCCAGCCAGCTATGCCTGTCTGATATATTCCAAAAGGTCACACCGGTCAGTAATGCTTTATACTTACGGAATATTTCAAAGCATACCTGATATTGAGCTGCCTGGGCAATATCCTTCTCCTTCGTAAAACTGGTATCATAGTCATTCGCACGCCTTGCCCGGGCTTCATGCTCTTTCGGATAAACGGAAATGTCAAGTTCTGTAATTTGCAACGGAATCTTTAAAGTAGCAAAATCGGCGAAGGTATTCTCCAACTGTTCGCGGGAAGGTTCGTTAATAGCCCAGTGCCCCTGTAATCCAACGCCCTGAACTGGTACACCCTTGTTCCGCAACTCCCTTATCATCCGGATGATCTTCGTCCGCTTAATGGGGTCTATCTCGTTATAATCGTTATAAAAAAGTACAGCCTGCGGGTCTGCGGCATGTGCCCATTCAAATGCTTTTTCAATGAACTCAGGACCACAGATCCGTAGCCATGCTGAGTTGCGATAAAATTCGTCATGGCTATCACTGATTGCTTCATTGACCACATCCCACGCGTATATCTTTCCCTTGTACCTTGTTACGACCGTTGTGATATGCTCCTTTAGACGCTGTAATAAGGTTGCTTTGGATACTGTATCCCCCTTATTATCTGTGAACATCCATCCGGCCACCTGACTATGCCAGCAAAGCGTATGACCTCTTATCTTCATCCCATTCCTGACCGCGAAATCAACAATTGCATCTGCTCTTTTAAAGTCATATTCGTGCTCCCGTGGATGAATAACACCCATCTTCATATCATTTTCCGGGGTGACGCTGTTGAATTGTGAAAGAATAAACTGCCCTTCATTTCCCTGTAACGCGCGCGAGGACACCGCTACGCCAATGGGAAACATGGTCCCATAGTAGTCTTTTAAGCCTTTTCCGGGTGTATGCTGGGCTAAAGAGGCGCCTGCAAAAAAAACGCCTGAGACACATATCAGCAGGTGTTTTGTTATCTTCTGAAAACCTGATTGTCTAAGCATGACTAAAAGTGAGCTATAATTTCCTAACTATCAAATTTTTCCGCGGCTATTTTATCCATTTCCAGGCTGTCTGTTAAAACAACGCCCCACCTTTTCTTTGCGCAGAACCACTGTGTAGCACCCTTGTATTAATGCCACCAATGAAAGACACTTCCCTTATGGGACATATTACATCACGTGTACTATTACTGTTGCTGGCAACAAAAGAGTGTCCGGCAGCGGGATCATTGCAAAGGAGAAAAGCGCATTTGGATTCTTTCAATTCCTGAAAACTACCGGCTCTGATACCAATATAACAATAGCAGGATTGGTATCGGGAGGAGAGACGGATCGCAGCACTTCATTACCAGACAACGTTACAGAAAATGAGTATTTTATCGATAACTTTGGCTCAGATTCGGTAACATATGAACTTACGTGATGAACTCCTAAGAGAGTATAGCAAAGCAAACTGCATGCGGATCGTAGCCTGGATCGGCCATTCTGAAGAAAGGTTTGCGCAGCTGGTACACTTGTTTATCCATGAGGAATACCGCGTAGTACAAATGGCCGCATGGCCATTAAGTTATGTATTGGAGGTTCATCCGGAACTCGCTAAAAAACACCTGCCTGTTTTGCTTGACAACCTGGAAAAACCGAATCTGATATCAGCAGTAAAAAGAAATACCGTTCGTGCTTTACAGTCAATCTCCATTCCAGAGGAATACCATGGAACTGTGATGAATCGATGTTTTAACTACATTAGTGACCCTACAGAGAAAGCGGCCGTAAAAGCTTTTTCACTGACTGTCCTGGAAAATCTCTCAAAGATCTATCCTGACATCAAGGGAGAACTCAAGCTCATTATCGAGAGTAACATAGAAAATGAAACTCCGGCATTTATCTCAAGAGCAAAGAAGATTCTTATCCGGATGTCCCGGACTTCATAGTAAAGAATATATTTGTATGGCTGACTAAAAGGTCGGCCACTTTCTTGTAACAAGAGGGCCAATAGTATTTTTACATAGGACAGCCTTGCTATCATAATTGTTTTGTGCCTCTATAAAACGCTGTACTACTTTTGGTAATTCCATGATGATGTGATGTGAGTTTTTAAATTGTTGGTATTGTTCCTCCGTCAATGACGAAATTTGTTCCTGTTAAGTAGGTAGCTCTTGGTGAAACTAAAAAGCCAACCAATTCTGCGACTTCTTCGGGTTGGGCAGGTCTGCCGTAAGGTATTCCACCCAATGCATCCATGACACTTTGCTGAGCTTCTTCCACCGTGCCATTTGCATTTCTTGCAATCTCGCCCAACCAGGCTATCGATGCTGTTGTATTTATCCATCCCGGCGAAACAGTTAGCACGCGGACACCTTTAGGCGTAACTTCATTTGATAAACTTTTACTGTAATTGATTAATCCTGCTTTTGAAGCTGCGTACGGCAGGGTAGAATCGTATAGCGGCAATTTACCTTGGATAGAAGCGATGTGAATAATTACACCACTTTTCTGGTCGATCATTTGTGGTAAAAATCCCCTATCAAGCCTGACAGGAGCAAGTAAATTTGCTTGTAAGGTTGATATCCAATCCTCATCGTTCAATGCTGCAAAACCACCGGCAGGTGTGGATGAACCGCCGAGGTTGTTTACCAGGATATCCAGCCTGCCAAAGGTTGACAGCACTTCGCTGATTACTTTTTGCGTATCTTCTGCCTTGCTCAGGTCAGCAGGAACAAAGTAAAGGTCCGCATCTGGCTGTTCGGGTTTGTTCCTCGCGGTAATGACTACTGTTGCACCAGCGGCCTTTAAGCGTTCTGCGATTGCTCGACCAGCCCCCTTGGTTCCGCCTGTTACTAAGGCTATCTTACCGGATAATTCGTTGCTGTAATTAAATTGCTGTTCCATATGTTTTTGTTTGTAGTGCAAATCTCGATACTAGGCAGGAAGCAAACAATTACGGGCTTACGAATCGGATACGGACAAATTTATCCGTATTGACCGTTGATCAGTTGTGTTGTATATTTGTAGTTATGTACATTAAAAAAACTACTCCGACGCTTAATTGTGGGCTTGACCTGGTTGGTGAAGTATTGTATGGAAAATGGAAGATCCGTATTCTTTGGTTCATCCATATAGGCAACTTACGGCCAAGTGAACTTCAGCGGAAAATTCCGGATGTGACCAGACGGGTGTTGAATGTGCAATTGAAGGAACTCGAAGATCATGAATTGATCACTAAAAAGATCTTTCCCGTTTTGCCTCCAAAGGTAGAATACAGTCTTACTGAATTTGGCAACACACTCATTCCGTTGATTCAATCCATAGGTCTTTGGGGCGACGAACATGAGGAGCGACTGCGTAGGGTCATTTTAAAGCACAATGCAGGGGCATCGGGAATGGAGGGGGATTACTAAGTGGCTCTATTACCGGTCATATAATACCATAGAGAACAACTTTCAAGAATAAAAAAGGCTTAGATTGCGCATCCAAACCTTCTTTAAGTATTTATTTTCGATAAGATTTTGAGATATATTATTCAGTGGCAATAATTTTAATTTCTACCAATTGTCCCGGCAAGGCAAGCCCAGTTACTCCTACCATAGTACTCGCTACCAATTTAGGATCAGTATAATACACTGTTTTAAAGTTCTTTCTTGCTTCAAATGCAGAACTCATATTCATTGTATAGATAACCTCTTCAACAACGTTATCCATTGTCATTCCAAATCGGGATAATAATTCTTTGATATTTGCGTAAGTCTGCTTCATCTGGGCATCCATGCCTTCCGGTATTTCCCCATTTTCGTTGTGACCAAGCTGACCGGAAATCCAAACGGTATTTCCTTTTTTTATTGCTTGCGCATATCCATAAATATCTTCCCAGGGCATTCCGAAGCCTTCTGCTTTCTTGTTTTGTTGTGGCATTTGTTATGAAATTTTGATGTTTAACTTATTTGGCAAATTCAAAATGCAGTATTCGACAGCGCATTCTACTGGTGTAACCAAATTGGATTTAGTGATCTCCCTAAATTTGCAAGTATTTGAAAAGAGGATAAGTCACCTAAAATCACACGTTGAACATTCAACTTTAACGCCAAGTATTTAAAATAATGATTTTAAATTATTTATGAAATGGTAAAATGAAAGTCAGTTGCGATATTTCGTAATTTTACGGCAGAAGTATTTATATTTCGTAGATTTTGAGTTTGTGATATAATCTTTTTGGATTTGTTGTTAAGCTAATCTTTCCGATGGCATCCATACGCGAACTCAAGCTCCGATAGGTTACATTCCAATGTTTTCCGGTCCCAGTTGCCTGTATTGGCGGCAGCTTCATAGGTGGATTGCAGGAATGACAATAAAACTTCTTCCGGATTGTCTGATTGCTGCACTACTTCATAGGGCAATAGAAATTCTCCCATCTCCTGACTGAAGAAGGCGCTTTCAGGCTTTACCTTAGATTCACCGTACGCCGGATTGCCAGGATAGCAGTAAGCATAAAATGCAGCGTGCGGATATTGTTCGTTTCCGGGCCAGAATCCACATGAACTTACTTCTTTGGAATAAGCTTCCTGCATCACTACTGCCGGAATATTGGGTGCTACACCCTGATGTTGTGGCGCATCTTTTCCGGAGAACCTGGTGACAGCCATATCAAAAGCTCCCCAAAAGAAATGTACAGGACTGGATTTGCCTGTAAAGCGGGAACTGAATCGCGTAAATACATTATGCACTTTAATCATCGCTTGCCAGTAACGTTGCATACTTTGCGCGTCATATGATTTGTGAATTTCATCCTCCTCAAATTTGATAGGATCACTTAATTCACAGGGCATGGTCGTAATATTAACATCGATTTCCAGGGCAGCTAATTTCTCAAATAACGATTTGTAAAAAATGGCAACTGTTCCCGGCTGAAGTGCCTGTATTTCCTTCTTACCTTTGCTGGTAGTGATAATCAGTTGATGTTGCACAAAGTCGAAGTCTATCTGAAAAATACCATGCTGATATGGTACACTTCCTGTGCTTAATCCTGACGGCGTCACATACAAGGTTACGTGCCAGGAATGATTTAACCAGGGCATTTTTCGCAAACGTATTTTACCTACCATCTGTGTCCACAGGTGAACCGTGTTCAATGTGTCTTTCCAATCGTCATACCCGATTACCGGCCAGTTATTATTACTCATGAATTTAATTTTTCCAGGTTAAAATTTTTATGAGATAAGAAAAGTATGTTGCTGCTTAAATTGATACTTAATGAATCAGCGCTTAGTGAAGTTAAGTAATGTTAAGGTAAAGTAAAGTATTTGTGGTTTGTGTAATTTACAACCCGGATGCTGGTATCCGGTTCGCCGTACTTGTTGAACTGGTAATGAACATAGCATTGTCACCACCTGCATTATCTGTGAGGGGAAAATTAGCAAGTGCCTCAGTTTAGAGGTTGCCCCATTGATCGGTGAGTAAGGCCGTTCCTGATATGATATAGTTAATGATCAGCTGTCGATTTATTTTTTTCAACCGGAAACAAATTTTCGTCCACAATCGTTCCCTGCCCGGCAACACGGCACCAGCCTGCCGTATTTTTATGATAGACTTCGAGCCGGCGTACTTTAATGTGCACATCTTGACTATCAACTGTCAGATGTACATTTGCCAGAAAGTTAATGACCGCCGTATTGCCATCATAAATGCGTATAAACTCATAGCCCTGTACGGGCTCTACAGATTTAAATACTACTTTCTGTTTTATTTGTGCGACTTTCCATTCGTTAAAGGAAAAGGAAATATCTCCTTTGGGGCCTACCGCTATGAAATCGTTACAATCTATGCAGGAGCCCGGCTTAATTTGATGCATCAACTGCCGGAGAGCTTGTCGTTACTCCGGAAAGCTGGTAGTATCTATTTGTGCATACAGGCGGCAGCAGGCGAGGAGGGCGATTAAGACTGGCACTATTTTTTTCATGGGAATGCGTATTTTCCCAAAAGTAAGTCGTGCAGTTACCGGTGAAAGTAAAAATAGATGAGTTGCGGCAAAAGCGCCGTTTCATGCTGATTTTTATCTCATCGTTGTATGGTTGGGATCCATCATAGAGCGACGACTGGATAATGACCATGCTACAATTTTTTTTGAGAAAGGCATTCTGAACCTTCAGCTGTCCAATCTGAGCATACAATTTCTGTAGCTGATCGGCTTGTTGCACCTATTTCTTAGTGCCTGCATCGGAGTCAAAGATTTTGCTGACTTTGATTTCTAGTATAAGAACTCCTTAAAAAAATACGGTGCCTCAATTATTTTTGAGACACCGTTTTGCTATTGTGAGGTGTATTAACCGTTTTATGGTATCCGAAACCATACTGCTTGTGTGCAGCCTTCTCTTATCCGGTAGCTTCTAAACCAACATACTTTATCAACTGACTACTGGTAAGGATCCTCCGTCAATAGCATAAATTGAACCTGTGAGGTAGCCAGCAGCAGGCGATACCAGGTAACGCACCAGTGAAGCCACTTCTTCAGGTTCGGCCATTCTGCCCATTGGAATTCCGCCAGTCTGTTTTAGCAGCTGTGCCAGTGCCTCCTCTTCTGGTATGTTTTGTGAAGATGCATAATCCGTGATGAATTTTTCCATTGGCGGCGTTTTCGTGGCACCGGGAGATACTGTCAATACACGTACGCCTTTTGCTGCCAGCTCTGTGGAGAGCGCTTTGCTATAACTGTTAAGAGCCGCTTTAGATACGGCATAGGCCAGATTTAAGTTCCAAAGCGCCTGGCGTCCTGCGATCGATGAGATATGGATAATCACAGTGTCTTTGCGGGTCATCATCTGCGGCAGCAGCTCTCTGTCCAGGCGAATGGCTGCGATCAGATTCAGCTGCAGCTCATCCTCCCAATGCTTATCGGTGAGGGTACTGAAGCCACCGCCAGGGGTGGTTAATCCACCCACGTTATTAATCAGGATGTCTATTCCGCCAAACTTTTCATTGATCTCCCGCGCAAGTAATGTAGCATCTTCTGCCTTAGTCAGGTCTGCGGCAATGAAATGATGTTCGCTATCTCCTGTCGGTTTATTTCTCGCTGAGACGATTACCCGCGCGCCTGCTAATGCTAATTCATCTGCTATTGCCTTACCGATACCTTTCGTTCCACCGGTAACCAAGGCTGTCTTACCTGTTAAGTCTGTGTTGAATTTTGTTGTGTGTGCCATGTATTTTATTTGTAATTCTGAAATGATTGTTTCAAAAAACTGCAGCACCTAATTTGCTGTAGTGTATGATTATTCTGTATCGATTGTTTCAGAATAAGGTAAAAAATTTTACTTGGAGATCTGGCGGATAAAATACTGCCCCATCTTTCTGATTTTATCTGCGTCTTTGTGGATGATGTAAGACTCATACCAGCCTGTCCAGGTGCTGATAAAGTAATCCGCTATCAGCTTAGGATCTTCCTCATCGGAAAGATGCCCTTCGTCCATAGCCTTTTTAATTAATGACGTAAGGAATTGATCTGCGTATTCGCTGTCGTTTTTAAGAATTGCTTTCACCTTTTTATTGTTGGCACCAACCTCAAATGCAGCCTTAATCGCCATGCATCCGTTCCGGCCATCTGTGATGACTTTAATGGCATCATTTATATATTCTACCAGTATCTCAAAGGCCGGTTTCTTGCTGGACATCCTTTGCTGAAGGTCCTTTTTTCTAAGATCGGTATAATGGGTTATACATCTCAAATAGAGTTCGCTTTTGTCGCCTATGGTATTGTATAGACTGCTGCTGTTGATCTTCATGGCGTCCGTGAGGTCACGAAGGGAAGTACCATTGTACCCCTTTTCCCAAAAAACTTCCATTGCTTTCTGGATCGCTTCCTCTTCATTAAACTCGACATTTCTCGCCATAACTGTCTTATTGATGCAAATATAGGTATTCTGAAACAAATGATTCAGATTTTTTTATGTAAGCCTATTATGTGATGGGGCTGAGCACCGGGCCGTTACTGGAGGAGACGCTTTATTATCCTTATAGGCTGATAATGCAGAGATACTCACTAATGCATTGAAACGAACGAATTATGCCGACAACCGGGTTAAATATAATGGGATGGAGTTACAATATAAAGAATTTGCTAATGGGAGTCGCTTGGTGTTGTATGATTATCGGGCAAGGACGTATGATGTACAAATTGGGAGATGGAGAAGACATTCTCTACCTGGGTGATCGTTTCGGTTTTACTTTACAGACTCCATTACAATAAGCCCATGTACCAGGGCATCCATTTTAATTACTTCTTCAACGTTTTAATATCATTTAAATCTACATACCCTTTACCTAGACATCCTGTGCACTCAATTTGAATGTTCTGTAGGTGTTGTATTTTTAAAAGTTTCTGAAAAAGTTCATAATAGAGGGATTTTTCCAGATATAGATTATTCGAGTAATACGAAAAAAATGCCAAAGTATTTTTGTGTGGTCAAAAAATTACTAGTCGGCCCTCTGTCTGCAAAGAAAAGGACCGACCTTTTTGGGTCAGTCCTTACTTATTGCATTTTTACCAGTATTATCTAATTATGTAGTGAAGCCTGGATGAAGTATTATATTCTTCTGTAACCAGCTGTACCCATCAATGATCCTGTCAGCGGCAGGTAGTAGTTGTTGGCACTTGCTCCCGCGGCAGCACTGGTAACAAACTTTTTGTTTGCATAGGTACCAGTACCTTCTGTGACAATGGCGCTATTTTCCAGGTAGATATAGTTCTTGTCGTATATTGTACCTGTACCATTCCTTGGTGCTATTAGGGCGTTTGAGTTCAGGATATTTGCACTCGTCTGACCACCAGAACCATTGATGCGGATAAGATTTCCAGCAGCGTATGCAACGGTGTTGTTTGAAAAGACCACGATGGCATTAGCGCTACCTCTCATGCTTATTCCGTCAAGCTGGCCATTGCGGAACAGATTATTGACAATAGTATGCTTGGAACCGTTTTCACCTGAACCATAGAACTGGCATAATTCACCCCAGCCATCATGTACGTAGTTGTCGTGCGTATTTGTGTTTGTTGTACGTCCACCGATCAGGATACCACCGTTATGTGCATAATTTTTCTGCGTTGCCCAGTTGCTCACTTCGTTGTTATGTACTTCCAGCTGATCAATTGCAGATGTTTGTATACCATCAAGGCCTATATTGCTGACAACATTGTTATAGATCTTCACATTACGCCAGATGATAGGCTGTACATACTGATGACCTGCGGTAAAACCTGAAGCTGCTCCATAGTAAGGCACGTTGGAAGTAAGATCCCAATAGGTAGCGGTATGTCCGATATACATTGCCTCATTGGTCGTATTTTTAATAACAATATCGTGTATGGAGAGATTCTGCATAACAGTATTTGGATAGGCTGTAGATGCATCGTTCTTAACAGGGTCGGTCTTCGCAACGATACCATTACCGCCGTCCTGTATTGTCAGATTGGATATTTCGATATTGTCTGACTTATTACCAATCTGCAGATCGTAATAAGCTGCTTTAGCGGCCTGTTTGGACCCATTAATAACCATTGATGTATTGCCTGATTGTCCTCCTAACTTAATGTAGTGACAATTCCATAAAACAAGTCCGGTGCTGTAACCACCGCCATTCCAGGCTGGATCACCGATATTAACGGTAGTGCCGGAAACGTTACGGATAGTTATCGGAGCAATCGCACTACCACTGGTATTAATGACCTGTACGGATTTGAATGTGCCCTTTAGATTTATGATATCTCCAGGCTGATAAGTTTTGCTACTGTTGTCAATCAGTAGGCGTCCACTGGCATCAGGGACAAGTGTAAATTCTCTTCCGGTCGGAGTTGCGGTAGTAGCGAGATTATTGATATCAAGTTTTTCTTCAAGAATTGCCTCTTTTTTACAGCTAAAGGCACAAGATATGGTAGCTGCTACAATCACTGATTGCGCAAATAATTTGAAATTTTTCATTTTTATTAGGATATGTTTTATGGTCGCAGGTATGTTTATCCTACGAAGGTTCTGTATGGTTTACGAAATAACAATTTGCATTCTCTTCGGTCTTCAGTATGAATGTTTCCGGATCCATTCAGTAACTGGCGTATTCGGTTATTCTAGTGTATTCAGTAGTATGATCGTTACGATGCGTACATAGTTACCAACGGAGTGCCATTTCTGCAAATTATAGTTATCTGTTTGAAAATCAATAACATATGTATGGGTATTGCGAGCTTGTCTTTTCCAATATCTGGAAAAATCCGTCGGAATCCGGAGAAATGAAATTGGTAATCGATTAAGTAAATAGAGCTATTTCAAAATCGACAGCAATTTTAAACGAAAAGTAAATTGGTTACTTGACTGTTAATAAGATGGAATTTGTATCAGTTAAAGAAAGAAGGTAGGCCCCTTCGCTTATATTAAGCTAATCGTAGGAGATGATGTTCAGATCAGTACTCATGCTTATAAAGGTCTAACCGACGAATTATGGAAGGCACCTGTAAAAGATATGATGGCGGGTATAGTACAGACTTTTGGAGGTAGTAATGGAGAAAATGGAGTGCATGATGTGGTACTTTCTAATAGCAGATGAACAGGAACTTACGGTTGTTATCTATCCGCTCCTCTTCGCCAACATCTGCGACTATGAACCAGGGCGTATTGTCAGTTAGAAAATAGAGGCCAATAAGTTGACTTCCTGTACATGCTGTTTTATTTGCTCTTCCGTTAAGTATTGAGGAGTCTTCTCCGAAAATTGCTGAGTGTTTCTTCGTTCATTTTATATACTAGTGTGGCTGATGGAATTACTTAGACTTAGTACCCTTAAGTTAAAACATGATTTTACTTGCTTACATTGGCAATTGTAAACGGAAACTGTCAAAAGACAATGAATTGTTTTATTACTATATTTGACCAAACGAGATTCAATGATGCATCAGTAAATAAGCATCAGCATTATTGATTGAACCTATCTCCATTAAATTATCTCTGCCTATGATTCAGACTTATTTAGATGGACGCCAAGCCGCTCAAGAGGTTCATGAGAAGAAAAATTACAGTCGATAAAATTATAGTATGAATAAAATAGATGGTTCATTTGTTTTGACATTCGTAGCATTAATCTTACTTATATGTGCCTGTGACATGCCCAATGGCGGGGCTAATAATAGAAGTGATAGTGTTACAGCTGATTCCAACAAATCGAAGTTAGAAATCGATATTGATTCGTCAGAAGAAGGTTTATATGAATTGGATGAAACTTATAATGCTTATATCCGTACGTATAAAGATACGATATGTGTAGATACACTAATTTTTAAAGATAAATCCAGGATTCAAATTGATTTTTGTCATTTTTGTCGATCAGATAGTTCAGTCCACATACCCCCAAAATATACTAAAATATATAATATTGATAATTTCGTTACACACAACTTTGTGTCAAATTTGAAGGTGAAAGTAGATGATATTTGTGTTGTGGACACAATTATTGGGAAGTCTGATTTTGTAAATTCAACACCAGAATATCTAAGGGACTATGGGGTGTTATTATACCCAAAGCTTCATTTTGAAAATATTGGACGTATTGAAATAAAATATAGTTTGTCAATACCTCTAACAGAAGTAGGAAAAGAGGTAATTTATAGTTATACACTATAATTTCTTCATGATCTACTATGTGACCGCTAATACAAAGAGTCCATTTGCGAATATTATATTATGCTTTGGAGAGGTAAACCGGTTTTGTATATTTTTTGGGGCTTTTAATAAAAGT
The DNA here is from genome assembly GCF_019492185.1 of Chitinophaga rhizophila. Taxonomy (GTDB): domain Bacteria; phylum Bacteroidota; class Bacteroidia; order Chitinophagales; family Chitinophagaceae; genus Chitinophaga; species Chitinophaga rhizophila. The sequence continues at coordinate 336,926 of NZ_JAICCF010000002.1, read as the reverse complement.
GCAATAGTGTTTGTTTCAATATACCTGTTATAGTAAAATAGTTAAGTAAAACTGTCTGCAAGTATAGCTACCAATTACAAAGTAAGTAAGTCCCTCTATGAAATTTAGTGTACTGCGTGGAATTATCTTCGTTGCAACCCTATTGTTATCATCTGTCCCTTTTGCACAAAAGCCGGGAGGAGTACGTAACACCGCTACTCCAGTTCTGTTACCACCATCTTATACCAATACTAATATTAACTATGTCAGTGCCTGGGAACCGGATATGCCGTTGAGTGATACTGGAGCGGTGATATCGACTATCAGAAAAGTTAGAGAGGTAAAGCAAACGACCCAGTATCTGGATAGTTTAGGCTGATCTGTAAAGACAGTAGTAAAAGGAGGCACTGCAAACGGAAAGGACATGGTGCAGACGATTGTTTATGATAAATATGGCCGGCAGCAGTATCAATATTTATCTTATGCAGATCAATCATTTGCAGATGGCATATACCAATTTAAGAGGTTATTTATTCGCGTGTAGCGTTTACCGCAGTATTAATAGAGATTAACATCGGATTAAATTACCGAAGTCAACATAAAGCTATTTACTTAAACAGCATGTAAATAGTTTACGGCCAAGGTATACAAAGAATGGTTTTCGCAAGATTAAATACAAAATTCAGCAGGCACAGTTAAGGTCAGGTAAGCTGATCATAACATTATAACTACACTTCCTAAGCCTCAGTCCGATTTGGCCGTGATGCTAAAAATATCCTTCAAATGCATAATATTCTGTATTTGTTAGTATAGCAGTATAAAATTGAAAAGGGGCGTCTCAAAACTTTTGAGACACCCCTTTTCATTTGCCTGGTTATTTGTTAATCTAATCTTTCCGATGGCATCCATACGCTAACTCAAACTCCGATAAGTTACATTCCAATGTTTTCCGGTCCCAGTTGCCGGTATTGGCAGCAGCTTCATAGGTGGATTGCAGGAATGACAATAAAACCTCTTCCGGATTGTCTGACTGCTGCACTGCTTCATAAGGTAACAGAAATTCTCCCATCTCGGGACTAAAGAAGGCGCTTTCAGGGTTTACTTTAGATTCACCGTATGCCGGATTGCCAGGATAGCAATAAGCATAAAATGCAGCGTGAGGATATTGTTCGTTTCCGGGCCAGAATCCACATGAACTTACTTCTTTGGAATAAGCTTCCTGCATCACTACTGCCGGCATATTAGGCGCTACACCCTGATGTTGTGGCGCATCTTTTCCGGAGAACCTGGTTACTGCCATATCAAAAGCTCCCCAAAAGAAATGTACAGGACTGGATTTACCTGTAAAGCGGGAGCTGAATCGCGTAAACACATTATGCACTTTAATCATGGCGTGCCAGTAACGTTGCATACTTTGCTCGTCATATGATTTGTGAATTTCATCCTCCTCAAATTTGATAGGATCACTTAATTCACAGGGAGTGGTTGTAATATTTACATCAATTTCCATAGCAGCTAATTTCTCAAATAACGATTTGTAAAAACTGGCAACTGTTCCCGGCTGAAGTGCCTGTGTTTCCTTCTTACCTGTGCTGGTGGTGATAATCAGTTGATGTTGCACAAAGTCGAAGTTTATCTGAAAAATACCATGCTGATAGGGTACACTTCCTGTGCTTAATCCTGACGGCGTTACATACAATGTTACGTGCCATGAATGATTTAACCAGGGCATTTTTCGCAAACGTATTTTGCCTACCATCTGTGTCCACAGGTGAACCGTGTTCAATGTATCTTTCCAATCGTCATACCCGATTACCGGCCAGTTATTACTACTCATGAATTTAATTTTTCCAGGTTAAAATTTTTTATGAGATAAGAAAAGTATGTTGCTGCTTAAATTGATACTTAATGAATCAGCGCTTAGTGAAGTTAAGTAATGTTAGGCTAAAGTCAATTATTGGTGGTTTGTATGATTTACAACCCTGAGACTTCTATCCATTTCGCCGTACTGGTTGAACTGGTATTAAAAATAGCATCTTCACCACCTGCATTATCTGTGATGGAAAAATTGACCAATACTTTTCCTGCCTGGATAACTAGCTTCGAACGTGGAATAGCAATCTCCACTGTATATCCCCGATCTGTGTCGTTACTTTGGGAAATAGTTCCCTGGAAAGATGCCCTCACGTTTGATTGGGGATTTCCAGCTACCCAGCCTGCATTATATCCATTTGTGGATCTTAGCCCGTTGTGTGAGACCATGAACCTTCTGGCGCCATTCGTCAGCTGATCGTTAGTGGTAACAGGGCTGATCAGCAACGTGGCAAAGTCTTCAGCAGCTATGTTATCATCAAGCACTTCAATCAGGAAATATATACTGTCTCTGTTCACGGCTACGCGGAGTGTTGCCTGGGCCTGGGATTTTTCACCTACAAAGAGCGCTTCATCTGTATTCGTCCATTCCGAACTGTTTCCATCTACTTGCACCGTCCTGACGGTTGCATTGACACGATGATTCAGTACAAACTTCGCAAGCTTAATTACGCCGCTGGAAGGATTAGGAAAGACGCCGATAACCTGGTGACTGTTTTCAAGTTCCAAAGAACCCCAGAATCCTCCTGTTAGCGGTGTATAGTTATCGCCGAAGTGACGCGCAGATGTGTCGCCCATTTTCATATGAAAGCCGGAAGCGCGGTTGTACGAAAGAACAGTTTCTCCTGAAGGGAACTGCCTGATATATGGAGCGCTTCCCAGAAAAGCCTTGTCGTTTCGGTCCTCCGGTCCTTCCTGGTTCACGGTAAGATGTGTCCATGCGCCGTCCGTACCAGAGTATGCAAACGAAATATAGTAGTCGATACCGGTGTTTGCTTCAATAGCCGCAGCCAGTTCGTTGCGGTTGTTCAGTTTTATCACAGATGGCATCTGATTATTGAAGAATGTAGTACCGTTTTTCTCATACCGTGTACGCAACACATAGTACGGATCGGAACCGAATGCCGGCGTCCAGGTACTGCCGTTATCATTGGAAACGACCATTCCCGTGCCGGTATCTGTTCCAACGGTGCCCGTCCGGTCGCTGTCGGTAAAATAGCAGTGGATTTCTCCGGAAGGTAGCTGCAACAGGTAGGGCTCCCAATTGATGCCCTGATAGATCGCTATCGGATCACTCCAGGTAACGCCATTGTCGGTACTTCTCCTTAAGGCAATGCCGGCATCGAGTGGCTTTTTCAAAAATCCTGCATTAGCCCGGTAGGAGGCTACTGCCAGTATATGACCGTTTGAGAGCACCAGGGCATCCCCGTTTGAGAAGCGGCGCTCATTTGCCATTCCGTCCTGGTCAGTAATGGGATAGGACTTGAAAATCTCGTTTCGGGGTGTCCATGTCTTGGCGTCTGGACTGGTTGAGTATCGGACACTAGCGCCGATCTGATTGTTATGGAAGAACAGAATGTAGCTTCCATTCGCTAATTTTTTTACGCGTGGATAGTTCGGAGTAGTGGCGCCAAGAGATGATTGTCCCAGGCTGACATAGCTCCTGTAATTCATTTTTAAGGATGACCGGGCGGTGGATGCAGCATGGGAGTTAATAGTTGTTATACCCTGGTTGAGTTCCTGAATTGGAGTGATCTGTAATTCCTGGGCCATAAGTCTTTCAGGAGTGATTTCGTTTTCAGGATTTGTGTTCTTTTTGCAGGCCCATAACGTGGAATACACTGCTGTAAGCAGTATACAGGTCATGATTTGCTTGGTTGTTACGTTCATTGCATTATTTTGAGAGATTATAAATATCGTATCCGTGTAGTATTAACGGATACAGTTTTTTCGTTGTAAAATTCCATATAGTTAATGTAGTGGCAACGGCAGTTGATAATTTCAGATATCACCAGACAGGGCAAATTTCATTATCCAGTTACATTATAATGATGACATTTGTCGAAAAAAATCGTAGTTATTTGTCTACTTTTATTTTAATAAAAACATTTATGTCGGATACAAAGCTAAATGAAGGATATCTGCTATCACTTTGATGGATCAAGTTCTTATCTTCTAAAGACTTCCGTTAATGAGCATGGCATTTATATCCGTTCGTGCGGGCACGATTTTGCCACATTACTTTCCGTGGACCTGCAAACTATGCAACGGTGTTCATGAGCAAATAATTTGATAATCCATAAAAGATGCAACTATGTTTTACCATCAGAGACGGCAACACTTCCGTGAAAGACTACGCTTATGATGCTAATGTGAATATGATCGCAGATTTGAATAAGAGGATATCATCAATTACTTCTAGCATTCCCAATATTATTTTTCTCTATAGTGAATTGTTCAAGATGGGATTGACAGTAGAATGGGTTACGGAGCAATTGGGGTTATATACGAAGGCAATAGAACAAGGAGGAGATAAGTTAAAAAATGCTCAGCTTCCTTATAGAAAGGAATTAATGGAAAAATACTATCATTATGGGATCAGATATATTAACAAATAACTTAGCAATGCTAACTGAATATTGGAAGAATCAAAATATTGATATCGTGCAAAATTTTGATTATGAGATTGATGCCTTTCAGAAGGATGCAAAAGTTGAATTGCCAGATGATTTTCGAATCTATTATCTGACAATGAATGGAATGTCCTCGCATTTTCCTAATTGGATGGATAAAAATGGTTTTTTGTTTTATCCCCTGGAGGAAGTTGAGCCTTTTAATAAAATATTTAAAAAAAGATGGGGGAACCGAGATAAAAAAAATATTTTGATATTTGCTGAATACATGCACAAAAGCTGGTGGTACGGCATAAGAATAGATAATGTTAAAAATGCATATGAAATCGGAATAATCTCGGATGAAGATCAATTTAAACCGATTAGTAACTCACTTTCAGATTTTATACAATTTTATTTACAGGACGCTTCAATACTATATGTTTAGTAAGTAATATGACATCTTGCTCACAAATGTATATTTGATTAGCTATGCAAATGCGTTGTTCTTTAAATTTATTACCGCTAACATAAAGGTCAAAGTCTATTGATATCTTATAATCACTTGATCCCAACGGCCACCTGAGACCTCAGGTGGCTACTTTTTTTCAATGCGACTTGGGTTACGTTGATGCAAAAACATCCATCAGAAAGTCTGAATCTTCCATTTTGCCTCATCTCTCATTCTCTCACCTTTACACCATTGTAACTCTTATTCAATTTGATGATGAAAATATATCTGTTTTAAGGATGCTACGTTTACAGATGATGTTTAACATACAATTAACTGATAAATGAGTTTTGTGTATTATTGTGCGATAGTCATTTCCGAAAATTATTTATACAGTGGTAAATTTAATGTACCGATTAATATGAAATATTTCTTAGTGATTAATGTTTTTTTATTGCTAGCTGCTATGAGGGGCTATGCTCAACATAGTAATGTACCGAGCAACATGAAGCAAGCAATTCGCTTTTTAGACAGAGATTGTCCGGATAGTTTAAAGTCAATTATTAAGGAGACGGCAAATCCAAGATTGAAGGAACTTAGTTATCCATGGGGAGGGAACTACAAAACCATTTATAATTGGACTAGCAATGATAACGAGAATTCAAAAATTATAAAATATCTCTCACGTAAAGGTGTGAATGCAAATCAGGAAACGATAATACTAATTGCTTTTAAGGAACATTTACTTGGAGAAAAGTTAAACGAAAACGCCATTTATACGCCTTGGAAAATTCTCGAGGCAAAGAACAAGGCGGAAGACAAAGTCAGGTATACAACAGATAGTTTGAGAGGGATTTATATTCCTGTCAACCTTGAAGACTGCATTAGACAGATAGACTTATTCTGGAGTGATAGTATTAGATCAAATGTAAAACAGCTAACTGAAGATCAGTTTTCTGTTAGAGCACATCATGGATTTGGTATGTGGATAAGAAATAATTGGCAGCTGTGGGCAGGATCCAGACTCTCTAAGTATTTTAATGACAAAGGAATATATCATCCTGATGATATGTCCGGAATTATCCTGGATAGCTATCACAGACGCTTGAATAATCGGGATATCAAACTTGAGGATCAGATTCAACATTATCTGGATTATTGGAGCAAGTCGAAGATGGAGGCGATTGCAAGAAAAAATGAAGAATTTGACGCCTATAAAGTAGGTGATACTCTCACATATAAGTATAGATATGGTTATGTTTCAAAAATGCAAGAAAACAAGGAATCAGATGATATTTGTATAGCCAAATGCCTACTCTTGGAAAAGGACTCAGATAAACACCTTCTTAAAATTCGGTTATTAATAAGTTGTAGCAAAAAGGGGATTATCATTTATGATAATAAGGATGAACAATTGTACGATCCTGTGACAAAAGTATGGAGCCGCCCTTCAAAAAGAATTAGGAAGTGCGCAAAGCCTGGAAAATCATATTGGAGTGATTATAATGATTGGTCGATAGACGCAATAAATTAAGAGTGTACATTTGTGAAATGTTGATAAGAGATACGTTATTAACGAAAGGGTTTATGCAGCATAATATGCACTCAATTTAATATTAGAAGATAATCAGGCATGAGAAGGCAGCGAGTGCCACTGACGTCCTCCCTTAAAAACTGTAGTAAGTAGAACTGGAAATTTCGGGGTAATCACCAAAAAAATGCCCCCTAAAGGTGTTAACTTTTTTCGGGCACTTCAAATACTCCGACTTTTCCGCTTTAGTGCCCAGTAGCGGTAGATTGCCGAACCAAATGCTGTTGATTATTATGAAATTACAGCGAATCCGCTCAAATACTTGAACTTATTACACGTAGTATATGGTCAGCGTTGGAATTGTTAATGACATACTTAATATGCAAAATGAGCTATATTTAAGCGATAACTGATAAATAGATGAAAAAACAGAACCTATTGACATCTATACCCATTCTGTTCCTACTATTGAGTTGTAAGTCATATATTAAGCCGGCAACGAATGTTAAAGAAAAGTTTCATTGCCCGGCAGTTGTACAGAAGCAAACTAAGCATCCTGTTGCCTGTTTGGAAATGGATTTTATGAATGAAGTATTCTTCGAGTTCAGGGGTAAATATAAATTCACGGATACATTATTTTGGGATGATGATCGCCCCTGGCAAGATTCAACCTCGGAAAATGATTTCATAAATGAGCAAAGTCAGCCTGAGATTAACGACAGTTTACATACTGACGGATTCCAGATTATTCCGGATTATAGAACTTCCATCTATTGCAAAAACCATTTATATGGGGAAACCTACTGTTATTTTCCTGTATATATAGTGAATGAAACATCTTCCACAAAAGTATTCTATGGAAAAGATTCGTATGCCTTTGGCATTCAGGAAGCAATTGACACATCAGGTAGTAAGCAATGGCACCCCATTGAGGCCATGGCATTTGATTTCTGCGGTAATGGCAGTTTCGGTGTAAAAGTTCATCCAGGTGAATTTGTGATTCTTTTAGTACTCAAATATCAAGGGGAATTAGCAAATGCGATGAGGCTCAGGATTAGGATAGGAGAGTCATTATACATTTCCAGATCTTTTATTGGCTCCTACAGTGCGAAACAATTCAATATTAATAAGGACACCCGCCCTTATCGGAATCTAAAAGACCGCAAAAATCGCCCTCCTTTTGATCTGTTTTACGGAGCAATTCCCAAGGGACATGATCCATACTAGATCGCGCTTTTCAATTTTTCCGGGAATAAATGGATAGTCCTGGAAAATAGATATTCTTAGATCAAATCAAACTGGTAATAGATCCTTTTGTATAAAAGTCAAACACTGCAAGCAGTATAGTCAGATGACATACACATATAAACTCAATCGCGAACTACTCATCTATCAGGAAAAGATCGCTCCATTTGAGCTGAAAACAGGAACAGTCTATTTCCTGAAATCAAATATTGATGTGCTGGTAACGTCTTTAATGGATACACAACGTAGTAATCATAGTATGGTCGGAAAAGCGTATCATGTTCCCTATTCAAATGTGATCAGATGGTTGAGATCCAGAAGCGTGTACTATCTGCTTGAGAAAAGAATGAAGGATAAGGACGCGCTGGATGCCTATTTCCGGTTTTTTAATCTTCCGCATGATGTCATTGTCAAAGATTTGCGCGGAGTGCTCTGCAATCAGATATTTAACTTTGAATATAATTATGAGCAGTATAACTTATTCCTGATCAACTCAGCAGGAATGGATATACTGAGCATTGACGAGTTGCGTAGTTACATGCAGCAACGTACTACAGCACAAAAGTGTGTGCTTATATACGACACAGCATTACGACGTAATGATGATAATAGTGCCGTGTTCCAGTTAGAAGAGTGGAAATAGTCAGATACATCTGTCAACAGATAGCAGGTAACATTATTGGTTACCTGCTATTTTAGTATACCTCATTACATACTGATCAGGTATTATAAAGTGTGTTACATTATTTTCTGCTTTCTAGCCTGCTTGTAGACAGTATTTTCTTTTTCAAGGGCTTCCTATCTAATTTATACGAATTTCTGCACTGCCTCGACGGCTAGTTGTTGAACATGAAACGGTCAATTACATTTCTGTAATTGCGATAACTTAAGTCTTTACTATTTTACTTCGTTTAACCGTGTTTACTGACATTGGATCAGTATTCCCTTCTTTTCAATCACCGAGCGGCGATATTGTATACAAGTAATAACCAAATTACCCCCTGATGCTCAAAGTGGAGTTAAGAATGCAACGGGAGGACTTGAATATTCAACCGGATATAATACTTTAGGTTTAGGAATTTCAAAACCTGGAATCGGATATGGTCAGGAAAATGGTTATACATTTATGCACTATTTTCAAATTCAGTGATATGAGTAAATTTATTTTGACTTTTGCAGTATCTGTTATAATCTTTAGCTGTAACGATTGTCGATATTATGCTAAAGAGTTTAAGAAAAGACAATTTGTAATTATTGTGCGAGAGAAGTACATACATGATTATAAGCAGATTACTATTGAGGGGGTTGATCTGACAGGAAAGAAGGCACTATTTGATGAAGTAGGGTTTCGTGATTTATATGATATGGTAGAAGTTGGAGATACATTAAGAAAGGAACTGGAGACGGCAGATATCAGAATATTTAGAAAAGATACCAGCTTCGTTTGCTCATGGTACTGTAATGGACAAATCGTAAAATAATAATGTTTAGTTATTCAATAGTTGCGTAGTTTTTAAGTGGCCAAACTCCCTATATTCGGGCACTCAATCCAAGGCTAACCTGTTAACATCTATTGACTGGCCAAATGGTGGCCGCACGGAGTATGATTATGAACTGAATGTTTACGGAAAATATAATGTTTATCATCAAGGAAGTGGAATAAGGATAGAGAAAACACGTCAGATAGAAATCGAAAGTTTATAGAACGGTCATAACATGCTCAACATAGGATATAAAATTGCAAAACTGCGCAAAAGCTGGTCACAGGCAGATCTCGCAGAGGCAGTGGACGCCTCGCGGGATTGGAACGCAACGGGAACAGCCCCTCTATCTATATGGCCGTTAATATTGATGTTTTCTCAGGGAAATTCAATCCCTCAAACAGCACGCTACGTTGAAAAGCCGGTTTACAAAGTTTATAAGATTGATTCGATTAATAATTACTATTTGGTTTACGCGAAGAGTATTGCTCTGAAATATATGATTGTCTCTGTAAAAGCGAATGCTAAAAATAAACACGAAAAAATATTAATAGGAGGAGAATACAGATTCAGACTTCATTCAAGATTTGAACAACTGAATGAATTTGGCGATCCACTTCTTAGAACTCAAGTTAACTGTTATTTTTATGATGATTCGACTGCTATTTGTCTAGAAAGAAAAGATTCTATTTATGATTTGTACCGAGCAAATAATCTAAAAGGATTATACATTAAATTATAGTTGAGCTGCCAAATATAAATTCGCAATTGGACTCTTAATACTAGCCGTCACATAGCAAAAGGGATATTAATTTACTAATTATCAATGCTATTTGGTTTCGAGAATACTCTACTACTGGGCGCAGTAGCGGTAGAGATTCGATTGCACTGTGTAAAGTCCGTGGGGATGAAATCTTCCCCTAAGCAGTAACGTTTTTAACTATAGTATTCCATTATCTTACTCCGGGAAAAACGAGACAATCTTCTAGGCTTTCTAGGTATCTGCTTTAATAACCTTCTCAGGGTATGCTGATTGTGCGTCATCGGAATGTACTCGAGATATTCAGTATGACGATCGTTCTCAAAATAGTTGCCCGTCAGGATACAATTATAAGTAAGACTACCTGCTTTCCAACGATAAAGAAGAATAGAACGGTATGTTTTGATTCTGTAAGTACTTCGCGTACCAATTAGCTGCATACCAATGAATGGCTGGATAGTTGCCGGCAGTGTCAACGTAACCGGGGAATGTGGGTCATGGGGATCGTACAAGCTAGCCGGAGCATATTTCTCTGGAGTCCTGGCCATCACAAAGTCCCGACATAACTCCCTGATACCCTCAGCTGTCCCTGTGAGGCCTCTGGTTGCAGCATGAAGTGTAGCGGCGTTGTCTGGGGCCCGCGCCAGTAACTTCTGGAAAGGATGATGAAATCGGTCAAACCAATTGGTATCTTTCCCTAGAGAAAAAATGTCGTTCATAATAGTGACATACTCGTTCCTGTCATTATCAGAGGTGTCCAGGATGCGCTCAAACAAGGTTTGCGCATAATAGTTGCGCTCTGGATCCTGTACGCGGCTGAAAAAGTCAGTAAGGTAGAATAACATGAACTTATCTCTGGTAAATGAGATGTATAATCCATTCGAGCTTATGGATAGATCAAGTACTTCAAGCAATTCAAGATGATCATTTGCTGCAGCCTGTTGCATGTCTTCGAAGAAGGCAACCTTTCTCTCTGCATAAGGCAACTGTACCAGCATCTGGTTGTATTTACTTTTCAGCGCATCCCAAAGGTCCTGCATCTTTTTCTCCAGCTTTTGCCTGTTGCTTTCAAATTCCGGCGAGCGACCTGTATCATCAAACGCACTCCATAGCCGTGCAAATTCTAAACGGATTTTTTTATACTCTTGAAGTAGGTCCTCGTCAATGCGGGATTTCCTTCTCAGTTTATTAAAGGTATAGTCCATAGGTTATTGTTATAAAGATTATAAACATAGTGAAATTTTAATACATGTATGACTGCGCTTGGGGTTCCTTACAGGTATCAAACCTGCTATGAATTGATAAATAAAGTGTTAAGATGGTAAGGGATAATATGCAAAACGTCATAGGAGCGGGATTTGACGTTTTAGTGCCCAGTAGCGGATATTTACGAACCGCCTATACTTGATTATCAGTAAATTACTTTCCTCGTTTTAACTATTTTAAAGACAAAGCTGACTATAACAATGATGTAAACATCCTAACGTATACTGACAGTGCGTTCGATAGGAGTTTCCCTTACTGGTTTAACTCTCATCCAACCTTTATCGTTATATTCACGTTCTCTTTGAAACCCTTTCAGCTGCAGCGTTTCATTATCAATCCAGCGAATAATCTCTTCGTCATTGTCCAGAAGGTCAATTCCTTAACTTCCCGTAATGGCAGTATCATGGGGTTTGTAAAGTTAAATATTTTCATAAAGAATGGCCCACCCCAGATACAGCCTATTGTGGCTAATAGTTTTCCGTTAGGTGACAGATGGAAATTCGTCCAGATGTAACCGTCCATCTTGGGAGAATAGCTTGCCATCTTTTTATTAGTCAGATTGATGACGGTTTGCCCTCCAAACAGATTTTCTGCGCAGACCATGTATTCTGTATTGTTTGTTTCCAGCCAAGAGTAAAGGATCCTGTCTTCATTAACCAGGAAGTCAAATATTTTTTCATTGGTTGATTGCAGGTAAATCTGAGCTCTTGTTATGGCATATTTCTGATCGTACAACTCGTTTGCTTATAATCTGAAATTCCCTGATGGAGAGATAAACGTTTCACCATCGACTTCCTTTATTCTTTGATCAAAAATTTCTTTAAGACCAGCTCTTATTTCTTCAATATAATTCATGCTGGATAATACTTCGGCTAAGTTAGTCTAAATCCGTATTTGTGCATGAGTGGTATTTGTATGTGAAAGAGTTGTTTGATATAATAACATTTCAGGAATCGAACTTGTTATAGGGGATCAAGTTGAAGACTTGGGGGATCGTTATTAAGCATACAGTTTAACGAGCCTAAAAAGTAAGAAGTTAATATCTCTTATCCCTCTCATAGCGTTTCTAAATGATTTTACCTTCGCATTAAATGATTCTGCCGCCGCATTGGTGGCTCGGTTGTTAAAGAAGTTCAGGATATCCAGGTAATGATTTTGTACACTCCTGAACAAGGTTTTGAAGGATTGTATTCCTGAGGCGTCTACCTCATTGTACCATAATGCGAGTCTTTTAAAGGCTTGTTCTTTGCTAGTGCATATTCTGAACACATCTCCTAAGCCCAACGATAGTTGATAGGCTTTTGGGATAATAGGATATCTGGTAAATAATACTTCTGCCCGTTGCTGCTGCTCTCTGGTCTATAATGGTCTGCGTTTGATGCATAGGGCAACCCGAACGGTCAAATTAAGAGTAAAAGCTGCCAGCGTTAATCAGCGAACGGTTAGAAGACATCAAACGAACAGCAAATCGCAGCTTTCATTTTGAAAAAAAAACCTTGCCGGCAATAAACGCAGACGCTGAACGACTTGGGCAAGTCATCACAAACCTGCTGTCAAATGCAATTAAATACTCTCCCCAAAACAGCGATATCCGTATCGCGACCGAAGTTGTCGATAAACATATCCAAGTAAGCGTCAGTGACGAAGGATATGGAATCGCAGAAAGCGATCAGGAAAAGATATTTGACAGGTATTATCGAGTAACGACAAACAACATGAACACTTAACCTGGTATGGGCCTGGGATTATACATTACCACGCAAATTGTTCAACGCCATAGTGGGAGGATTTGAGTAGAAAGCGTGCTTGGCAAAGGCTCGACATTCGTCTTCACTATTCCCTATCAATGATAAACAGAAAACTGCCCAACCCATCTGCATTAACTTGACGATCTACGACTAAAACTTTATTATAACACTCCGTTGTGGAAATTCTTAATTGCACGAAAATGTGGGCGATTATAAGCTGCCAACCACATGAATGTAATATCTTGCCGTAACGCTTTTGCTATGCAACGTCTAGTGTAGATTTTAACCGCGTAAGCATAGAGAAGTATCTTAATCATCATTCGCCCTCTTCCTGCAAAGAAAAGGGCCGACCTTTTTGGTCAGCTCCATTTTAAGTACCACCAACCGGAGCCTTCTCTAATCAAATGTGTTTGATAATTAGTGAATTAGTTGCGGATCGATAAATCATTATCCACATTTTCTGCTAAAATTAGCCATCCGGTATCATAATTGTTTTACTGTATTTTTTGTTTATTATAATCATTTTACAGTGCTAAGTATTAAATTTACTGTAAACATGACTTATGAATTATAAACCTGCCGGTGCTCAATGGTTAAAGGAAAAGTTTAATATTTCAGGATATGTATTGACTCATTGCTCCTATATTGGAAGTAAGGATTCAATAGAAATTACCAATAAAGGCAATATTGAGCAGGTGTATAGTCGGAAGTATGCCCCCAATGACGACATGCCGATGTCCCATCTGGAATTTTCATTGAAATATGATGATTTGAATCTTGCTTTTCTGAAGCAGATATTTGATAATATTTTGGTTGAGGAGGTTGAAAGATTTATTGAGTTATCCCCCTCTGGTAAGTATTCAAGGAAAATAGGTTTCTTATTTGAATTTTTAACTGGTAAACAGTTAATGATCAGAAAGCCTATAAGTGGAAATTATGTAGATTTATTGGAAGATGAGAGATACATCACTGGCGATATCTTTAAGAATACACGGTGGCGGATTAATGATAATCTCTTGGGAACTGCTTCTTATTGTCCTATAATAAGAAAAACTAATAAACTCAAAGAGTTGCTAAGACAAGATATTGTCGCAAGCATAGAACAATTAAAGATTGAATTCTCTGCCGCAGTTTTTCACAGAGCTATTAATTACCTATACAATAAGGAAACCAAATCCTCCTATGAAATAGAGAAAGAGCATCCAACGCCTGATAGAATGGAAAAGTTTGTGGCTTTACTTACACAAGCAGGAACAGAGGACGTAGGTGAAATGCTTGACGAGCAGAGATTGACGCAATTACAAAATGCTATTGTAGATAGTCGATTTGCTGCAGATGGATTCAGGAATTTCCAAAACTATATAGGACAGTCTCTACCCGGGTATCTTGATATGGTTCATTATATATGTCCTCCGCCCGTTTTTGTTAAGTCTTTGATGAAGGGGCTGGCAGAGGTTTCCAGTAAAACTATTAGTGTGCCTTCTGAAATCAGAGCAGCTGTTATTTCATTTGGATTTGTTTTTATTCACCCATTCGAAGACGGAAATGGAAGGATACATCGGTTTTTGATTCATGATATATTGGTCCGGGATGGAGTAGTACCTAATGGTCTTATTATACCTGTATCTGCCCATATGTTAAACAACATACGAGATTATGATGCTATACTTGAGCGTTATTCAAAGCCATTAATGCAGCTGATAAAATATACTAAAAACGAAGCAGGGGGCATTGAGGTACTGAATTCAGAAAAGGTTGACGCTTATTTTCGCTTTCCTGATTTAACTGAGCAGTGTATTTATTTGGTGGAGACTATCCATGCAACCTTAAAAAAAGACATGCCGGAAGAACTATTGTTCATACAACGATATGATGAGGTAAAGAGGGCATTACAGGATGTCGTAGACATGCCTGATCGAAATATAAATTTGATGATTATGTTTTTACATCAAAATAAAGGCGTTTTTCCCAAGCGAAGGAGAGAACAATTTTCTAAATTATCAGATGAGGAAATCGAAATGATGCAGTCCGAATATCGAAAAATATTCGAATTGGAGTAATCAACATAAAAGGAATAGAATGTCTATCATCATCCATGCAGTACAGAAGTTGCTGAATACATCAAGACTAGAAGCTGTGCAATATATATCTGAGCCTGATCAAGGGCAGCTTTTGCATAGCTGGTATGCAAGGCTGATAAGGACTGGATTTTCAGGTAAGCTTTTGGTAATGTACGTACATGAGCCATCATTGTTATTGGTTATTTGTAAAGGGAAGACAATAGGAAAGACCTGGAATGAATTTGTAAGACGACTACCTGCTTTAATGCAACGAATAGGATTCTCTGAGCATCTGATTCACTAGAGAGAGGAAAAAGTTCCCCGGGAGCAGGAGTCGAAGGATCTGTTTATGAAGCCGCTCATAAAGCCGCTGTTCCTAAATCCGGGGCTATATATATGGATATGCAAGATGCAAATGGGAAAAGTATAGGGAAGGCGGTTCCAGGCGGAAGGACGATATACTTTAATAGGATGAAGGGTAAAGAAGATAATGTAATATATATTCATCAACAAAACCAATAATCATTATGAAATCATTCTTTAGTATAATATTAGTTTTAACTTTCGTCTCCATAGGATTCTGCCAGTCTTCATCTTCTTCTCCTTTAGATCAGACGCCTCTTTATAAAATACATCGTATCGATTCAGTTGAGTCTGTATACCTTATATATGCTCAACGAGATGGTCAGATCATGAAGATTGCCTCAGTTAAAGACAGCTTAAGTATTGGTGAGACTATTGTGCTAGGTAAGTATTACAAGCTACGGCTATCTTCATATTTAGATGAATCGAAAGTGGCAGGTAAATTACATATACATGGAATAATGATTAATGAGGTACTCATAGAATTAGAAGGAGGCAAAGTCACATGGGATTTATTCTCATGCATTAATCTTAAAGGTTTATCTATTAATGATTAAATAATCATCTAACTTTTGCATTAAGTTAAGTTGTTGCTTTGACAACACAAATCCCTCAAGAATTTAACTTGATCCGTTTTCAACTTGATCCCTTTAAGCCTGTGAAAAATTGACAAGCATAAATTAAAAATAGCTCTGTAATCAATCGATTACAGAGCCATTACGTGCCCAGTAGCGGAACATTTACGAACCACCTATGCCTGATTATCAGCAAATTAATTTCTTCTTTTTAACTATTTTAAAGACAAGGTAGACTATAACAATGATTTAAAATGGGTATGTAAAATGAACTGTGTCGTTTTTGAGATAGTGACAATTTACCGCTTCAAACATTCAGTAATAAGGGTTCTAATTAGATTTCCTCTGTATTCACGAGCTGTTTTATCATTTATTCCCTCTTTAGCATTTTCAAAGTATCTAATTCTATCTTGGGAGATTTGCGGTTGTTTGTTTTCACTAAGGTCAAGTATATATTGATTATTGTCAACTTCTAAAAGATGAAGCTCGCTTCTAAACTTTTCCATTTCAATAAAATCAGTTTCATACTTGAACAATTCTACTATTAACGTGAAAATATTGGCTTTGTTATACCAATATGAACTAGATGTAAACTGCATTGACTGTATAAATAGTATCGTTTTAATTAATCTTACTTCAATTTCGGGTGCTTGAATAAACTCATCGAAATATGTTTCTACGTAATGTTGAACTCTCGAATTTCGTTGAAAATATTGTTCATCACATAATGTTGCAATCAATGTCATAATGAACTGAAGTGATAACATTCGATTTATATCATTTTCAGAAAAAATTGTATTTGAATGGAAAAAATTAAGGAAAGTTTGTCTGTTGCCTACATCGATTTTATATGAGACTAATTCCATATCTAGTCCATCTATGTCTTTCTCGATAATTTGTTTTGAGAAACAAATAAATTCGCTATCTCCCCACTCCGCATTCTTTATCTCTGTTGTATTTAGTGAATACTCGGTACTATTTATTCTTCGGAAGATTTCACCCACTTGATCTCTGTCGATATTTTTCAAATATCTTACGGATACTTCGTAGTTCAAGAAACTTTCTTTTGTATCGCGATCTAAATGGGCAAACTTAATAACGGGGGTACGATCTTGACTAAAATCTCCTTTTCCATCAATATAATCAACGATTGTATTTAAGCGTTGTTGGCCATCTACAACATTGTCAACAATTGTCATTTGTTCAGTATCTAATTCGCCCTGTGAAATATAGATTTCGGGAAATGGATAATTGCTTAAAATTGTGTCAATAAAATTAAATTTATGTTGTTTGCGCCATACAAGTTTTCGTTGAAATCTTGGAGAAGTTTGAAGTTCATTTCTTTTAATTTTATTGTAAAGCTCAATAATCTTCTGATTATTCGCCGGGATGCTAAATTGTAGTTTATTTATAGTTGTCATATTACAGTTGTTTCAACCTTAAGAGATAAGGATTTAATGTTTTCTATGTGATAATGCTTAAAATAATACCAATCCTGATATATACCCAGCCCGGCTTTTCTTTTAAACTGATGAAATAAATCACGTTTCAATTCTGTATAGGAGTTTTTTATGCAGAACTCATATCCGTCTGGTTTCATATCTGGACGAAACCACCCTTTTGAGAAATATTCGCAATACTTATAATGAAGTGGTATTTGCGAGTAGACACTATTATATTCGTTCCTAGTCCATTTATTTTTAAATCCATTTGTAAATTCATGTATTCCACGACCAATTTTTTCAAAAAGAGGACCCGAGATTACCGCAATATCCAAGTCTGATTTGTCTCGTATTATCTTCGATTTCTCATACCGTGAATCAAATAATGACCATAGATGGTTGGGATTAAGACTAAACCCCATTTTTCCAGATCCAACGAATATTACTTCATGGAGGTGAACACCAAGATAATTAGCAATAAGGGACTTTATTTTATATTCCTTTTCAATATCCTTAATAACATATTCGAAGAAGTAAGTATGTCCATCTACAACATACTTTTGAAACAATTCTTCGGGTGTTAAAATCCAACTTTGTATGTCCCGCTTAAATGCATCAATTTTATTGTTGACTTCCTTCATAAGATAACGAAATGGGAATAAACTTGCTCTTTTCTATTGAAATCTTTTTTGAAATTCGAGGGATTTTACTCAGACAATACTAATCCTCATCGATAAATAAAACTCCCTGTCTATTTACATGACGAGCTAGTTTAGATTGTACTTCGGACAACAATTCATGTCTAACTCTAAATAGTGGAGACAGCCCTTTAAATCCCTCTGGGCCCAACGATGTGAAAAAATACCTGAAGTGGAGTACAATAGCATAAACTTCATTATTATATTTAAATCTAGGGGAAATAAATATAGCCTCGGATCGTTGGTCAATATATTTGAGAAGATCTCCCTTGAGCAAAAATCCTTTAACTACACGAATATTATAATATTTCCCTTGAACATAGTCGCAAAGTGGAGTAACTACGAAATATATTTTTTTCCAAGATTTACGAATCTCTTTCCGCATGTCTTGGACGGATTTTTTAACTATTTTTTCTATTTCATCTTCTTCCTTCCCCGAAGCTTGAGCATTTTCTTTCGCAGCACTCTCTATATTTGTTCGGTTTAGTGTATTGTTTAGTAATTCATTGAATACATTGTCACTTCTTGTATTTATGTCTTCGGTCACAGCACCAGAATAGGCCATATAGGTTATATCATCTGACAAGAGAATTTTTTTATTTACAGAGTAAATATTTTCTTTATCTACCAGCTTATTATCGTATACAACTTCAACGGCATTGGGATAGTTGAAATTATTAATCGTGTATTCAAGTGTGTCGTAGAATAGATTATTAAAAGCCTGAAACGAGCTTTTGATCTTTTGTTCGGCTGAAAAATTTTTATAGGAATTTTTACCAGTATAGCTTAACCCCAATTTATCAATTAAAAATCCTGCGTTATCTGACCAGCTTTCAGGAGTATGGCAAGATTTGAATATCTCCTGCAAGGTTTTATCAGTCGCGCAGTGTACATGATTTTCCCAATTTAACAGGTAGTTATAAGATGGTAGCTTTCCTAGAAGTTCAAAAATTTCAGAGAATAGAGTAGTAAGTTTTTCATCAAATTCATCAGTTTTTGACCCATCAAGGTTAAAAAAATCAAGCTTATTCTGAGAGAGATATGCAATTGGCTTACGATCGGATAGGTTTTGGTCGAACATATCTTCAACCATTTTTTTCAACTCATTCTCAGTCCTACTCCAGTAGACAACCACATATGGATAGTTCGAAGGAGAGATCACCCTTTTAAGTACCGGAATAAGCCGACCTCTTAAGACTTTTTCTTCTCTTACCTGGTCATCAATTAGGTTAATATCAAGAAAAAGAATTCTAATGTCATTTGAGATATCGTTTTGGTCGGGGAGGAATTGTACTTCTCCGGAATAATAAGAATAAGGGTATCTTTTTTGGGAAAGTACGTTCATTAGTGGAATTGCTTGTTCTATTTTGTCATCAATTATTGCAATTCTTCCATTCAGAGGTAAGTTCATTATTTATTTTTTTAATGCAAATGCTATGACTGCGCCATTTTTAAATTCTTCTGGTAATTCAAAGTCGCCTAATTCCGGAAACAATAATTTCCCTTCTTGGGCCTGTAATATTTCGTTAGTAATGTGCAATCCTAATCCAATTCCGCCAGGTTTGGCGGAGACAAATGGTTCAGTAAGTCCATCAGTGGGTATAAGGAAGCCTACGCCATTATCTGCGAAAAGAATATAAACGAAATTTTCGTCTTCTATGATGTCGATATATATTTTTTGAGTATAGTCATACCCGTTTTCTAACGCTTGAATTCGTTTTTGTTGAAGCCAAAATATAGAATTATCAATTATATTCATGATACTTCCAACGAGTAGATTTTTTGCAATTTTGACCTTGGACTGTCCTTTATAGGCACTGAAGTGTTTGATAACTTCGATATTATGGGAAGATAATCTGTATTCTGTATTAAAAAGTGCTTGATCAATAACCTGTTTAATATTTTCTGTAGTTCTGTCAGACCGCCTGATAATCTCCGCATAACCGTCTACAAGGGACGACAAGTGCTCAATTAATTTCAAAACGCGAGGAGAACCTTTCTCGATTTTGAGGACTTTTCCTATTTCAAAGATAATTTTCTCAACCTCATGTACAACCACAGACATACTTAAACCAGCTCCTGCAGCTTTGAGAAGATTTTCAGTAACTCTTTTATAGTCAACTTCTATTTTTTGAAGATATTTGATTAGTTGAGATTTAACTTCCTGATCTTTGACCTTTTCCTGAACATATTTTTGGGCCTCGGCAAGAAGATGCATCACAGGCTCTGATTTTGCTGTAGGTCCGTAAGCAATTTTTAGCTTCTTTTTATCCTCTAGACGAAGGGTTTCTACTAATTCTAAAGAATGAAGAATTGAAGCCTTAAAAGTTTTATACGCATCATTATCGACAAAGCCTTCTCTGTTTGTTTTTTCTTCGAGATCTGTACTGTCTTTTCTTTTTAGGTACACTGCACCAAGTATCAGATTATTACTTATTGCTTTTGTGGGTTGTTGAAATCGGCGAAAATCTAACCCTAACCAATCATTTTCAGGTTCGCCATAGTCGTATACCCTCAAACCATCTCTAAAGACTTTTATTCCGCCATTGTTTTTCAGATATTCCTTGAACCCTTTTTTATCTGATACACCGAGCTTTAAAACAAAGCTGTCTAAGTCAAATACGTAGCCCTCAAAAACTACAGTTCCAATTTTGAAGTCAGACAAAGAAAAATACTGAGTTACATTTTTTTCATCTCTGAATGATAACTTTTTAAAAGTTTCCACAAGGGGATCAGATTCATCTACTTCCCTTGGAAATAGTTTTGTCATAGTTGCCCATGGTGTAAATTGGTATTCCAGTTTCTCGATTGAATTTTCTGATAAAGTAATCTTAAACCTAAAAAGTGCATAATGCTGAATGTCTTCCCATTTTAATAGTCCTTCAAACCAACCATGCTTATTTGATATCTCAAAAGTTGGCTTAAATGAGCCTATTTGTTCAAATGGGGATGCGAGCGCAGTAATGGACCTTTTTACTTCGCGAGCTATACCTCTTTCCCATTTTTTTTTAAGTTTTTTAATAACTATGTCGGTACCAGTTTTCCCATTTTTGAATATGAGTGGAGCTTCTCGTTCAATAATTTTTATAGGAACCTGTTCAAGATATTTATATTTATTTAGCTCTCTCCAATCAATGTTTACATAGACCTCTTTCCCGTTTTTAGTCTTTGTCGTCATTTCTATAACATTCCCTAATTTATGTACGCCGAATCTTCCGATTCCCTTTTCTCCAATAGGAAGACGTTTGTATTTGGGAGATACTTCTAGATTCCGAATTTTCTGCGATTTGAAATCACTTCCTGGCTCGAGCCAAACGTTCTCAACCGTCTCTGCTGTCATGCCATAACCATCATCCTTAATGGTTATTGTGGCAGTGTCAGGGTCGTCTGGATTACTCATGTTGATTGATACTGTATTGGCGTCCGCATCATATGAGTTTTTTACTAGCTCCACCAATGCAATACTTTCATTTTTTATCAACTGGTCTCCCAGTTGAGTCAGTAACCTTGCCCTCGGTTTAAATTTAGCCGGGATTTCTCTTTCTATTTTTACTAACTCAGCTGACATAAAATTTTTTTTATTATCAAAGCAATTTCGTAAGCCATTAAAGGTGGTACAGCATTACCTATCTGCTTAAATGCAGGCGTTCGATTTGCGGTTTCTTTGACACCTTCAAAATAATAGTCGTCAGGAAAGGATTGCAGTCTAGCTGCCTCTCGTATTGATATTGATCGATTTTGATCAATATCGGGATGTATATAATAGTGACCATCTTTAGCAATGTGAGCGACAACCGTTTGAGAATAAGGTTGGTCCGCCGCTACAACTTTGAATCTATCGGAAAAAGATTCACGATTTTGATGGGTTTTTAGCCGCTCAGGAAGATCATTATAGTTCAACCTCTGTTTAGAACCATTCCATTTATTTACAGCTATCCTATATATTTCTTTGTCTTGTTTAGTATGTGGTCTGGCGATGTGCTGTGTTAATACGTTGATTCCGTTCCTTATATGGCTTTGTTTTAGATATTCATTTGTTCTTGAATTATACTTTAGATATTTGTTAGAGGATTCACCTGCATATATTTTGGGTAAATCCGCTAATATATTGATTACTTTATAGTTGCTACTTTTCTTAATTTCTTCTATATCCGGAATAATGACTGGAAAATCACTTTTCCATCCAATAATTATAATTCTTCGCCTATTTTGTAATACTCCGAAATTGTTAGCTTCGACTGTGAATAGCTTCATGTTATATCCTTTTTCAAGAAAAAGTTTTTCCATGTTTCTTAAGTAGATGCCCCCGCCAGCAGATTTCAGCCCAATAACATTCTCGAATACAAATATTGTTGGTTTAAAGCGCTCTAAAAAACTGGCATAATGTATATATAAGTAGTTTCGAGGATCGCCCTTCATACCGGTTTTTGAACGAGCTCGTCCGACTAATGAATAAGCTTGACATGGAGGGCCGCCAATAATTAGATCTACATGTCCTTTTTCAATCTTTTTCTCTATTTGATTTTGAATCTCATCATTAAATTCAGGACCTATTGGTAGGTTTATAATAGATTCTAAAATTGATGAAGGTATAATATCATAAAGGGTATTTCTCGTTATTTCGCCTTTTAAATATGCAATATAGTCGTCATGTTTGTTAATAGATCTTAAGTGATGATAGGCGGCACGTGTTCTTAAGGTAAAACAGGCAGCCGCATCCATTTCAACGTGTGCAATTGGTTCAAATCCAGCTCTAATAAAGCCTTCTGAAAGGCCGCCGGCACCGGCAAATAAATCAATATATTTAAACCCGTTCATTAGTAATTAATTCTTTCAACAAATTATTTAGCGTTTCTTCTTTTCTACTAGACTTTAGCTCACATTCCCAAATAGTCAACACACGCCATCCCATTTGATTTAGTAGTATGGATTTTTCAATGTCTCGATTGACATTCCCAATTATTTTCTCACGCCACCAATCGGTTCTTGTTTTAGGAATAACAGAGTAACGGCAATTAGTATGCGCGTGCCAGAAGCAACCATGAATGAATATAACTGTTTTATGTTTAGGAAAAACCAAATCAGGTTTGCCAGGTAGTCCTTTTGAGTGTAACCTATACCTAAACCCTTTGGAAAATAGAAATCTTCTAACCAGCATTTCAGGCTTTGTGTTTTTACCTTTAATCTGGCTCATGTTATGACTTCTCGTTTCTTTTGAATGTACGTCTGACAATGAAGCGTTATTTTTTTGAGGGTTCTAACAATTCCCTAATATCCACGTTAACTAAATCAGCAATCCTTTTTAAGATTTCTATGCTTGGTTGTGTATTGTTATTACAATAATTAGTCACAACAACATAACTCTTTCCAATATTTTCTGCGAGCCATGTCTGAGTTCTCCCCTGTTGCTTTAATACCTCTTTTATTCTATTTAATTTGCTTTTATCGGTCATCTGCTATGTAATGCGCGTTCACAAGATATTTTAGCAAATATATAATATTAGACGATAATTAAAGATATTGTAATATAATATATTTTGTCTGTCACCGATATTCAGTTTAATCCCTTTTGCATGAGAATTAATCTGAAATTCCAATTTCAAAAATCAATTTTTTCAATTAAGCAAAGCAAATGACAGCATTCGATCTGAGAAGTCGACAGATAGCTTAACGTTAGCAGACAAAGATTTGATTATTCAGGATATATTTGGATAGAGCGTTTATCTCGTAGAAAAGTAGGGCTAAGTTCAGAAAGATTTGCGATTAATAAAACCAGCTTATTGTCGGTATTTCCCATTTTATGGAATGGTGATAAAATAAATTTATTCGTTGCACCTGACTATTAGTATGTTAAGGAAGTAATACTAATCTATTTAAAGAGGTATATCTGGTAGAAAATCCTTAATTGAACACTTTAGGAACTTGGCAATAGAATTTAAGTGATTTAAATTGTATTTTTCTCTTCTTGCAGGTCTTTCAACAAGGCCAACAAATGCATCATTAAATCCCGCCCCTTGCGATAAGGTAAGCTGGCTAATACCGCGTTCCTCTCTCATCTCCTTTACTTTAGAAATCACGTATAGGTCGAGTTTAGTGAAGTTTCCTTGAGCTTTACTATCCACTTTTTGATGGCGAATAAAGATATTTATAAAATATTTTCCACAAGTACATGTACTTGTGATGTTTTTTATTATCTTAGAGTCAGAAAATATCAAACTGACATATGCAATACAATGTATACTTATCCAATATGGATACAGGATAGTTTTTTGTACATTTGCGATCTCAAAACTTATTGATTGAAGCTCGCTCTAACGTTATCCGGCACGAGGAAAGTCGAAATTCTACAGAATGCCAGATGATAAGGAGAGTGCTCACGTTATTGGCGTGGGCCTTCTTGTCTGCATTCTAGCCCTTCGACTGGCTCCTCGTGCGACAAGTTGTGCTTGCGCCTTTTTGTATTTAAAAAGGTCTCCACATCTTACGCCTATACATTTTTAAAATCATTAAACTTTAAGGGTTAATCTAATGAAACGGTAGCTGAGATATCCATTTCGGTCCAAGATCTTATTGTTTAAAGCTGTAAATCTTAAACATGAAGAAACAAATGACTTACTCGGAAAAGAGTGAGAGTAGCCAGTCATTGCTTACTAAAAGCGAAACCGAATATCCTTTACAGGTATTAAGTAAGGTTTTCATGAAGTATAGCTTGGAGTCTATTCTTCAGAGCATCAAGGGCGTTTTTACGGCCTCTTTCAATGTCGATCTTCAAAGAATAATCGAAGCGGGACATATTCTGGCGAGTTCTTCAGAGGAGCCTCGGACAGATAAAGAATGGACCAACTGCATATGCGCCAAGCTGTTGTTAGTGCTAATAGATATGATTGATGCTCAATTGGGCCTTGCTGAAGTTGCAATGAACAGGCTAATGGAAGAACACGAATTTCATCTATTTGCAACCAGGCCAGAGGTCGCCTGTCACATAAGCACATTTCGTCTGATTATGGCCCGGAGTAGACACTTATTACGAGATATTAATCACAAGGTCAAGTTTAGTGGAGGGGACTTCACCCTAAATCCCAATATTAGCAAGTTCAATCTGGCAATATTTGTTGATGAGGTGACAGCTCCATTCAAGCTATACGAAGATGTGACAGGTAGGGTGATTGAAATAAGGAACACAGTTGAATCAAGTCAGAACCTGCTGACTGATAAGGTTATGCTGGACATTATCATATCCAGTCTCATACATGTTGCATATGCCCACTCTAGAAAATCAACAAAGGTATTCATATTAGTCGAAGCGGCAAATGAACGGCTTTCATTTAGCGTCAAAAGTGAAGGAAAGCAAATGTCCAACGCCGAGGTTGACAACCTATTTAAACCGCTTAATGGTTCGGTAACACTAGCCAATAATTGGGGAGCGAACTTATATATGGCTAAGAAATGTATTGACATATTAGGTGGCGTGATACGAGTACTTAGTGAGAAATATGAAACAGTTATCCAGGCCAGCCTGCCATGCCTTTTGAGATAGTCGCGACTGTAATTCATACTTGGTGCGCTTGATTGATTAAATGTGCCGCTGAAGTAGAACTTAGTATCGGCTAAACACAAACCATTGATTAATAATTCCTCGGCATTATCTCTTAATACAGTTCGAGGAATAAAAATCCCAATATGATCCCTGTACGAGCTAGAAAGAAGCTATCAATTTGTTTGGTTGATGAAGACCGATTAGGCAGGTGGAATTTGGCTAATGTTCTAGACAATATGGACACCTATATACCAATCGTATGTTCCAATTTCTATGAATTGATAGACGAGTATGTATGTTATACGCTAAAAGGACTTCCCAATTTTATTATTTCAGAATGGTACAAAGAATTTGTTGATCCTGATTTCCTGAACATTTTCAGTGGTAGTCCACTAGCTACAATTCCGATAATTATCCTCACGGATGCAAATAGGGCAGAATCAGTTAAACCACCACATGAGATGAACATCATTGGTACACTGGCCAAGCCTGTCTGTAGAAAAGATCTTAAAGAAATACTAACCAGTTACCTAAAACATAAAAACGCAGAAGAAAATGACTGAAATAAAAAGCTATTCTAACAATTTTTTAAATGACCTAATGACTTCCCTGGAACATGCGCCAGATGAATTCACTAGCGCCATCTGTAAGGGCCTTCGATGGAGCAAAATAAGGTTAAAAACAAATATGGAGACTGATGCACCAGTGGAAATTGATTTAATGTCTTCCAAGGAGGCTGAACATGTTTTAAGAATATATCAGCATTCTATCGTCTTTCATTTACTACTGAAAAGATCACTCCACTGGAAGAAAAGACTGAACACTTCGCAAAAACCTATTCAAAATATGCTGAAGTTATCGGACACTCATTTCAATACTATGATAAGAGATTTAGTTTCCGCTTTGGAAAATGCACCAGCCTTATTCAAAGAATGTGTTTGTTCAAATTTAAAGTGGCAACCCAGTAAATTCGACTCGTATCGTTTGGCTCCCATAGCCAAGGATTATGACACATATACTGTTTTTAACAAAAAGCGGATTAGCATAATCATCCCAATTTATGAATCCGTTGTTATGTGCCAGATACATGATAGAGCGTTCAAATGGGATAAATACAATCTGACTCAGTAACACTTCCAAGCAGGTATTACAGTCAGATCTATGTTATGAAAAAATACCGATGCGAATGTTCGTGAATAATCCATAGCTGAAATAAACATAGGGTTTTATCTTGAAGGGAACACCGGTAATGGATTCTTCCTCCGCCGGTTTTTATTACCAACCATAAAAAATAACAATATCCATATGAGAAATTTACCTGAATGGCACGAGAAGCCATTGGAACTGACAGTTGAAGAAATTTCTGAACCGATGTCAGTTGTTTCAGATTTCTTTCATTCATATCCGTTACCGGAATTTAGGGAGTATCTGAGATCGCTTCTATTAATGGCATGTAGCGATCAAGATTGTAACGCTTCATTTAATATTATTCTGTGTGAGGACGTTATTCGATTAGTAGAGGCATGTAGTATAATCCTAAAACGGCGCTATGGGGAAGCGAAAGTGTAGAGATAGCCGATTGGCGTGTCTAGGTTCTACCGTTTTTCGACTCCTTTTAACTTATTCCGATCTTTTTCAACTAAAAGTCAAATGGATTTCAACTCGCGGTCAAATGGAAGTCAACTATTAGCCGACAAATTGTCGGCTCGTCTTGAAAGAGATTTACGACAGTTTAAATGATCCTGAATTTGGTTTACGACTGAATGACGGAAGATAATCTGAGCAAATTCGAACAAGTTTCTTACGAAATATGACATTTCGAGTAAAAGCGGGAGAGTAGATTTTTGGGTGGCTGTATATTGGTCTCTTATTGAATCATATGAAACATGAAGTCCAACGCCAGTTACCCGCCAAGCCCTCAATTGAGGAAGCAAAACAAATCCTCCAGGCAGATCAATACACTTATACAGACGAGGAAATTACCATAATAATTCACTTTATACATCGTCTGGCGGGTATTGATCTGAATATCTATGAACAGTCAAATCCACAAATCCATCACCTTAAAGGCTACTACAATGATTACTCAAAGAAAAGCATTTCTATATCCAAGAGTCAGCACAGACGAGCAGGTTGACGGTTATAGTTTGGCTCATCAGGAAGATGTATTAATACGTTATTGTGAGAAAGAGAATATCCAGGTAGTGGGTATTTATAGGGAAGACCATTCAGCAAAGACATTTGACAGACCAGAGTTCCAAAAGATGCTACATGTCATCAGCAAGAACAAGGGTATTGTTGACCTGATCCTGTTTTCTAAATGGGATCGCTTCTCCCGAAATGTCGCTGCTGCCTATGAAATGATTGGTAGACTGAAAAAGCTTTCTGTAGAACCTCAGTCCATCGAACAGCCTTTGGATATGGATATACCAGAAAGCAAGATCATGTTGGCCATCTACCTTACTACACCGGAGGTGGAGAATGACCGGCGAGCCTTAAATACACTTCATGGCATGCGGAGAGCAAAGAAAGAGGGGAGATACCTGGGCATTGCCCCGATTGGCTATAAGAATGGACGTGACGCTCAGAACAAGCCTTTCCTTATGCCTAACGAAAAGGCTGAGATAGTCCGCTGGGCATTCGAAGAGTTATCCAGAGGCATATGGGATATTGATACCCTGCGGCGTATGGCAAACAGAAAGGGGCTGAAAATTGGCCGAAGCCAGTTTTGGAGCCTTGTCCGTAACCCGGTTTATTGTGGGAAGGTTTTCATAGCTGCTTATAAGAATGAACCAGCCCATTGTGTAAAGGGCATCCATGAGCCTATCATCCCTGAAAGTCTATTTGACGATGTTCAGGACGTCCTAAAAGGCAAGAAGCGGAATGTCAGGGTGAATACCCTCACAGAAATTGACCAGCAATTACCCTTACGTGGCTTCCTAATCTGCCCTCGCTGTGGAAGACAATTAAGTGGAAGTGGATCAAAAGGGAATGGAGGTGTTTATTACTACTACCACTGCCAATCTGTAAACCTATGTAAGGAGCGTTTCCGAGCAGATACCGCTAACGAGGCATTTGTGAAGCAATTAGGTCAGATCGCGGTTAACGCGCCGATCATCGACTATTACTGCCAGATCATTAGCCAGTCATTAAAGAAGGATAACCAAGGGAAAGAGCAGGAGCTTAAAGAAACACAGTCAGAAATAGACAAGCTATATATAAGAATACAAAACGCCCGTTCTTTACGCCTGGACGATGAATTTACCGCAGAAGAATTTAAAGAAATTAAGACAGATCTGACCAAGAAGATAGAAGACTTGGAAAAGAAGAAGACGAAGCTATTGTCCACCAACGACAACTACCACGAATACCTTTCACAAGGCGGCGAAATCATGAAGAACATTGCCAATCGCTATATTACCGCTTCTCCAATCGGCAAAAAGCAAATCATTGGTTCGATCTTCGCAGAAAAGCTGATTTTTTCAGATAATAAATTTCGAACCACAACACCAAACATCATCCTCGAGCTAATAAGCAGGCCCAGAGCGGGCTCAGACGACTATAAAAAGCAAAAGGTCGGAGAATACTCCGACCTTTCCGCTTTAGTGCCCAGAACAGGAATCGAACCTGCATGCCTTTTCAAGCGCTGCGTCCTAAGCACAGTGTGTCTGCCAGTTTCACCATCTGGGCAACAAAAACTAATCAAACTAATTTAAGGTACCACAATTTTACATGCAAACAACTACCAGGAAAAATTTATCCGGTAATACACCAGGTAACTGATAACAGCAATTGCTCTATAAATCTACGTCCCACATCCTCCTGCTGCAATAAAATTTCATGCAATATTCATAGATACAACTCAAAGGTCTGAAATTGCGTAAAACCCGCAATCATCTCTGCTTTAATTTTATCCTCAAAAAACTATGGCAAAAACGAGTAATCCATTACTGAACGGTTATGGTGTTAGTAATGCAGTGACAAACAAGAAATTTATCATAAAGAAGTACAAATCCGGTACGGTTATCTGCAAGTATCCTGATATGAGCGGTGTAGTTCGATCGGGTGCGCAGCTGGATGAGCAATCGAGGTTTAAGGCGGCGGTGAAGTATGCAAAAAGTATCGTGAGTGATCCGGTATTGAAGGCGCAATATAAGCCGCGGCCGGGTAGTAGTGTCTATCACAGTGCCATCAAAGACTATTTAAATGGTTGAATCTTTATCATCTTACGTTAATCCTGCGATTTTGAACGAAGGATTAACGTAAGAGTAACGTAGCATGACGACAAAGTTCAATTCCGCCGGTGGTAGCAGAAAAATTTTTTGTCCGGAGTAGCTGAATTTGAAAAAATCAATGTAGAAATTTGCAGCGGTAAAAGCGAATATTGACGAGCATTTTCACCTGCTAAAACGGTTAAGGAATCGATATTGTTTTGAAGTACATCATGCAGCGAATTGATCTTCAGATGTTTTTTTTCATTAAAATTGTGTTGAATTTACGCTCCTGGACAGGAGCACATTTTGTAACCCATAAATAATAGCGCTATGTTTAGCCCAAATGCAAATGTTTTCCTGATGAAATCTTATTTGACCCTGCCTGTAACTCAATATATCCCTGCCAGCGTAACCTCCCTACGACTACTACTACGACTACGACTATGTCTCTCCACCATTTATTCCCGCTCTCAATCAAAATTGTTAAACTTTATTTTACTTATATTATGCGACACTATTTTCTCATCCTTTCGAAGGATGCACGCCGTGAGATGATATCAGACGAAGAAATTGTCTATGCCACCGTTAAAGATAAATACGTTCAGGCAAAGCTTCCTGACCAACGCACAGTAATCATACGCACCAGCTTGCAGAAATTTGAAACCTCCCTTCCTCCAAATGTATTTCTGCGTATTCACAAAAGCTATATCGTCCGAATCAACTTCATCAAGTATGTAAAGAACACCGTCATTATGAAAACGGGGGATGAACTGCCACTCAGCAAAGAGTTCAAGGACGACTTTCTCGATAATTTTTCCATCTTTTGACTATTGCCACACCATGATTTGGCGTCCTATGGACACGTTTTGGCGTCCTGTGGACATCGTTCAAATTTGAGCGCATAATCATCCTAATATTGTATCAGCAAACGTGATCAACAGGGCCGCGTCCAGGACAGTAGAGAGACGCCTGCAGTCCTACCTGGTGATCCCGATTGTGGGTACATCATATTTCTTCATCATTAAATTTAATCACAATGGCAATCGTTAAATATAATCCATTCATAGACGGTTTATCCGGTACAGTAGGTAAAAAGATCAACTTCCGTGTAAGAAAAGGTAAGACAATTGTAGCCGTAAAACGCGGACCAAACACAACGCCGCCAACGGAAGAGCAACAGGAAGTGCGTGAACAATTTATTAAAGCATCGTTGTTTGCGCAGAATGCAATAAAAGATCCTGTAACTAAGGCATTGTATCAGAAAGCAGCCAAAGGCGGACAAACCGCTTACAATGCTGCCTTCAGAGATGCAGTAAAACCACCGGTGATCGATAACATCGACACAGATGCATACAAAGGTGCAGTAGGCGATAAAATCTTGATTCGTGCAAGAGATGTGATCACGCCCCAGTCCGTAACAGTGGCCATCGTGTCTGAAGCCGGAGTGGTATTGGAACAAGGAGACGCTGTGTTAAATATCAACGACCGGCGTACATGGATCTATACTGCCACCGCTGCCAATGCCGCAGTCCCGAGAACAACCGTAATTGTTTCAGCGACTGATTTACCGGGTAATACCGCTGAGAAAGAGGTAACCATCCCGTAATAGGAACATCGCGTCCCGGGTTATACCGGGACGCTTTTATAAACCAGTTTAAAT
Source organism: Chitinophaga rhizophila (assembly GCF_019492185.1). Lineage (GTDB taxonomy): Bacteria > Bacteroidota > Bacteroidia > Chitinophagales > Chitinophagaceae > Chitinophaga > Chitinophaga rhizophila. The sequence goes on along the minus strand of NZ_JAICCF010000002.1, from coordinate 305,432 downwards.
GAAAGCACGATGCGGATAGCCAAATACAGATTATTCAATAATCCTGGAATGGCCCAATTCGTCAAAGGAGTTGCAACGCGTGCCGGCAAGCGGAGCACCGCTGCAGCCAAGGCCCGGTTAAGTATCAATTTTGTCATTACCGATTACTACCGGGGCGCCATCAATGATGTGATCTATATGATCGTCAGGAATGCTGAAAGCGTTAAGGTCAGTATCCTGTGCGTCGATGGCAAATTGCTGGAGTCAGGTCCCGCCACGCGCAGCAGCAGTGGTCTGTGGAACTATCACGCAGTTATTCGTAACCCTGATTTTCCAGGTACTAAAGTGCTGATTCTGGCAACAGATAGCCACGGTAACCAGCAGGAATCAGTGGAGCCAGTTCTTTGACATATTGGGTAATAATTATCAGGACATAAGGTCCCGATATTCCATAAACTGACCGGAAAGGCAGTTTTCAATGGCAGGCCGGAGCGGTTTTCAGTAAGTATTACGCACTGACTAACTCCGGCCTCGCTATTGATTATTCACGATCATTAGTAGCGTCTGGCACACCGATTGATTACCAATGACGTTGATTAAATAACCAGATAGATGATTTCCTCCATTAAGACAACTATTTTTCAGGCGCTTATCCTCCTGTGTATAAGTACATTCGCCCGGGCGCAGGATAAGATTAATACCGACCGCCCGGACCAGACAGACGGTGCCACCGTCATCGATCCTAAAAGCATCCAGTTTGAGACAGAGTTTTATTATAATAAGTTCAGCACCGGAGAAAAAGCACTCATATCATCGTCCCTGTTACGTTACGGATTGACGAAAAAAGTAGAAGCAAGACTCCTTGTGGAACAAGGACAGGAAAGAGATCTGTTCATTTCTGAAACCACTCAGGGACAATATCCGCTGGCGCTCAGTACTAAAATAGCGGTACTCAAAGATAAGCGCAACCTACCCGACATAGCACTGATAGGTTACCTGCATTTGCCATTGACTTCACACAAGGGTAACTACGGCTATTGGTCGCCATCAGCAACACTCGTCATCGAAAAAGAATTTGATAAGTTAACGGCCACTGCTAACGGCACCTATAAACAGGAAGCATTTGAGAAAGAATGGATATGGCAGGTAAGCGGAGATCTGAAATATGAATTGTCAGAACGGATCTCCGTCTTTGGTGAATACTTTGCGCAATATGCACCCGGTGATAGTCCGCTACATAATGCTGATGGTGGCATACTATATCATATCACCCCGGATTGGGTAGTATATCTCGCCATGGGACATACACTGTTTACTAAAGAAAGTAATTATTTCGGTAACGCGGGACTCGCATTCCGGATTCATTAAAGACGAAGACACGCATATCAATGTATGAATGGCGTGTCTTCGTTTTCTTATATTGTTATTCCCGATTTTAACCTGGACACCTACCTAATTAACAGGTGCGCCTGTTTGGCTGATTACTACGCCAGGATCCCAGTTGTCAGTCGTAACCGGGTTTGTATACTTTGTCTTCAGGATGTTCTTCACTGTATATTGTTGTGCCTCGGCATCTGTCAGACGTTTGATCCAGGAAGGACGGGCATTGATATTCGATCCGTTGCCATTGTTGCGGTACTCGGAATACCTGGCAGTTGCTTCATTAGCAGCATTGCCCCAGTTATTCCAGCCTGCCGGTTTAATCACCGCGCTCATAGCCGTGTTCTGATAGCTCACAGCTGCGTAAGGTCTCCAGGGTCTGCCGAGATCTGTGGAAGCGCCGGAAGCACCTGAGATATTACACTTCAGGAAAACAAAACCATAAGGTACATAACTTTCCGTAGAGGCGGCTGTGATAGCTGAACCGCCATAGCTGTACAATTTACAGCTTTCAAAGACGGCAGTGGCGGGGCCAAAGATAAAGTCAGTCGTACCTTCCAGGTAACAGTTCCTGAGATATTGCCGGCAGTTGCCGCCATAATAAGTGTCTTGTCTGCCCAGGAAACGGCAATTGTTGAAAACAGCTTTGTCTCCCGAGATGTAGATCGCGAGGGCTTGCCCTACAGGACCAGACGAGTTTTCAAATGTAACATTCACCGCATAAAAACCTTCAGCTCTGATAAATGTACTGGAAGATCCACTGGTACCATAGGCAGCACCAGTGGCAGGATTGATCTTACTGGCATAGTTGTCATAGGTCAGTTTGACGCCATTTACGCTTTCTCCGATAACAGTGACATTCTTTTTGCCAGATTCCAGTGTCAACACTTCTTTATATACACCATTTTTGATGAAGATGACCGTGCGGGAACTGCTGTTGTTAGGCACTGCATTAAATGCCTGTTGTACAGAACTGTAATTGCCGGAACCGTCTTTGGCAACTACAATGTTGTAAGCAACTACTGCGGAGGGAGTTTGAGCAATTGTGCCACCTGCAGGTAATGCCTGATCGGCAGTAATGTCTGCTTTCGTGCAGGCAAAAAAGGTCAGCGCCAGTAAGGCGGATGTGATTGTGTTTTTCATATGTGGAATTTAAAATATCAGAAAGTAGGGGTTGCTCTTGGGCCAGCGCCGTTCATTACCACAGCAGGTACATCCTGTGCAGGCGTGATTGCATAATTATACGGTGGGGGAGCGACAGTAGTCGTTTCTCCTTTGGTGATTTTGCCGGTACATTGGTTATAGATATTGCCAACCACCCGGATCTTTCCGCCAAGCTGTTCAGAGAGGGGATTATTCACCTTCTGGTAATAATTGTAATCACTATACCAGAAGGAACCTGCGCGTGCGTCAGACGCATAGGAGTTACCTTCGCAGGAGAAATAATTGTTATACAGATGCGCATTGCCCTGCGTGCCGGAAGGCATACGCTGGTCGCATTTTGCGCCCCACCAGTTATGATGCAGCGTAACGTGTAACTTACCGTCTACTTCTGCGCCGACACTGCCCAGTATCATAGTGAAGCGGTGGGCAGTCTGATTCACATAATAGAACTTACACCACGACACTGTAATGTAATCAGACTGGTTATTGATGTCAGCCAGACCATCGGAACAGTCAAATATAGCACAATGATCTACCCATACATGGTTACCGTTCCGGATAGTGATACCATCGCCGTCAGGATTAGTGATGTTGAGATTGCTGATAATGACATTGGTTGTGCCGTTGGCGATGTAGATATTCCCGGTGATCCTTGCGCTGGCGTTAACACCCTGTATCGTCTTGTTGGAAGCAATTGCCACGCGGCCATTCAGATTGATGCTGCCGGATACGCGAATCACATAAGGAGAGGAAGATGTAGCATAGGTCCTGAAATCATTCAGGTTGCTGACAGTCACCGTCGGACCAGCACCGCCTCCTGTAGTCGAGCCGTTGACATTACAATAGCCTGTCTGGCCGGGGAGGGCTGCTGCTGCCGCCGCTGTTGTAACACTGGCAATGGCATCGGATGTGGATACTTTGCCGGCAACTTCCGACTTTGAGCAGGATGAAAATACGCATAAGGCGAAAAAGGATACACAGAGAGCCCATAGCTGGTAATGGCATAGGTGCCGGAAGAAATGCATACGCGTTTTTGTTTTCATAGTTTTTCAGAATTGTGGATGAGTAAAAAGTCTACGGCGGCAAATGTATTTTTTGCCGGATGCAGTGACGTACAAAAACTGATCAGAATGGGTCTAAAAACTGGTAATACTGATTTTTGAACCTGTGGATAGCCATTTTTTAACTGTTACCGGTATCCTTTTCCGGGCTGCGCAGATATTCAGAAGGCGTTTGGCCAAAGCGGTTTTTAAAACAGGTACTGAAATACTTCGGATTACTGAACCCTACAGTATACGCAACGCCAGAAATGTTCTCTTCTCCTGCGTCAAATAGCTGGCGGGCTTTATTCAACCGGGTCTCCCTGACAAATTCCACCGGGGCAGTGTTTGTCAGACTCTTGAACTTTTTATAAAAGGCAGAACGACTCATCGCGATAGCATCCGCTACATCATCCAGGTTAAAATCGCTGTCAGACATTTTCTCATCTACAATATGGATGATCCGTTCCAGAAATTCACGGTCATGATCGGTAACAGTATCTTTCTGCAAGGGCAACCCGTCGGTAACTTCACCAGCAGACAATGCCTCATTGTCTTTTCTGTTATCCACAATTTTCAGGCATAAGGTCTTTTTGTCATCAGTAGTCATTTCAATGTTGATATCGGAATGATCCGGAGAAAACTTAATTGCATTTCCTAACAGATTGTACAATACCGTATCGAGCTTGTCTGCATCAGCAGAAATGACAGGTTCCGGTACATCTGTAGAGACCGTAATTGAGATATGCCGTTTGCGGATAGTTTCACGGAAGTGATGAATGATATTGTCAAGGAAGGGCAGCATAGCTATGTTCGAGAGTCTCAGGTTAGCGCTGCCGCTTTCTGTTTTCCGGAGGTTTAGTAACCTGTTCACAAAGTGCACCATCCGGCTGGTGTTCTTTAGCGCATCCTGCATAAAGGCAGCTCCCTGGGTGGAGAGTTGTTCCTTTCGCAGTATCTCTTCAGCAGGATGGATAATCAGCGTGAGAGGGGTACGCAGCTCATGAGATACTTGAGAGAGATAGTCCTGTCTCAGGTCAGTTAGTTTTCGTTCAACTGTAATCCGTTGTTTTAATTGTAGTAGTGTCGTGCCTGTTCGCACAATGATGAATAACACTATGGCAGTTAGCAGAAAATAGATGACATAGGCTCCCGGCGTTTTCCAGATAGGTGCAAGAATAGTGATGGGCAAACTGCGTTCCGGCGTATTTAGATATAAATATTCCGTCTGACTTTTAACCTCAAACCGGTAATGCCCGGGAGGCAGGCTGGTGTAGGTTATCCGTCGCTGCCCCTTACTGACCTTCCAGGATCTGTCAAAGCCTTTCAGCCGGTACAGATAGTCCTCTCGTTCTCCCAGCCGGTAATCCAGCACGGCAAAGTCAATAGTGATGGTGTTCTGATCGTGTGGCAATCTTAGTTCCTGTAATCCATGGGAATAGGTTGTAAGCAGCGAATCCGCCGGTAAGATATCACGGTTGTTAACCTGGATATTAGTGAATGCAAGTGGCGCATTTATTTTCCTTGTACCGATCTGCTGCGGCATAAATGACCAGTATCCCTCGTTAGATCCGAAAATGATTGCTCCGGTAGACAGGCGCGTACAGGATGCTTCGGAGAAAAAGACATTAGACAATCCATCATATAAACCGAAGTTCTGTATTTTATGCGTCTGCCGGTTAAGTTTGGAAATACCGCTTTGTGTCGTTAGCCAGATATTCTGGTCGTTATCTGCAACGCAGCTGAGTACATAATCTCCGGACAAGCCATTTCTGACCGAGTAATTATCAAACCTGATATCCTGTAAAGGATTGCTGGTGATGGCTTTGCTGATGCCGCCGGAAGAAGTACAGATCCACATGGTATCTGTTACATCCCTGAAGATGTATTGAATGTCATTACCACCGATACTTTTGGTTTCGCCCGGCTGCTTTTTATACACTTTGAAGCGATTGCCGGTTGCTGCCTGGTCCGGATGAAAGATCAGCAGTCCTTCCGTAGTACCTACCCACACGTTGCCCCATTTGTCTTCCTGCAGACATCTTACTTTCGAGAAGTTACCCTCGGGATAGTTCCTGAAAATATGCTGTACGGGCGTAAACGACTGTTGTGTGGTACTGGTATTAATAAGCAGCAGACCGTCTCCGTAAGTGCCTGCCCATATTCTGCCTTTACTGTCTTCCAGTAGGGAATAGACAGCAGTGGTGTGTGCGCCATAGTGTGATAGCCGATAGCGGGTGTATGTTTTGTTTAGGGGTTGTGCTTTGTATAACCCATCAGACTTAGTACCCAGCCATACCTGTTGATGACGATCTTCCATCATGCAGTACACGCCATGTTTCAGGGCCAATGGATTCTCAAATACGTTTTGCAGCAAGTGATCTTTATCAGTAATAAACAGATGGCCCGCTTTGGTGCCAATCCAGCACCGGTCAGCATGATCAGTCAGCAGGCCTCGCACGCCATTCTGTGGGCTATGCTTTGTATCTTCAGCGAGTAATGTTTGCCGGAAGTCATTCTGCTGAAAGACGATCTTTTCCAGGCCCCAGTCTTCTGTGCTCAGCCAGAGTACACCGGTGGTGTCATAGTACCAGGTGGTGATCATATTAGAGAAGCGCCTGCCGGGATCCGCCGGGTTATTGTGGAAATATTCGAGGATCCCCTTTTTGTTGTCATAATAGCCAAATCCGCAGCCCTTCATATATACCCATACGATGCCCTGGTTGTCCTCCCAAACCGCATAATCTTTAGAAGCACGGAGGTAGTTAGCATAATTCTGCTGTTTAAAGTGGTTTACCAGCTGTTCTGCGGGTGCATACCTGATTACGCCATTCTTCTCCGGTTCTATCCATAGAACGCCTCGTTTGTCCTCGTAAAGGGTATGTACCGGGAGGTCTGACACCTGTTGACGGAAATTGATCACCAGGGTAGCAGGAGAGAAGGAGATTACAGCGCCCGAAGCAGTACTGAAGTATAACAAGCCGGTTTGCCTGGAAAGCAGCACATCATTCAATGGTCCGCCGGCTATGCTGATAGGCTCACAGGACAAGGTATTACGGTGGATGACCAGCAGGTATCCTTCTTTGGTGCTCAGGTAATAGTGATCATCATTTTCTGCGAAGCCGGTACAGGTCAGTGGGAGTGGAAGCGTTAACCGATTGCGCCGGTAGCTGCCATCAGGTTGTAACGTAAGCAGGCAGAGCCCTTCTGTTGTGCTGACCCACAGGTTTTGCTGCCTGTCCTTTTTAGAGAATAGGATTTTATTGGCAGGCAGGCTGTTGGCATAGGTCATGCCGGCAGAGAACTGGGTATATGTTGTAGGCCGGCGTGCAGGATGATGTATCAGGAATAGCCCATGGTCTTCGCTTTCCAACCAGACAGCGTTACTATCAGCATAAAGAATAGCGGAAAACCGGATGTCGTTCAATTTGTTGTCATTGAGCAATGTAGACAAGGAGAGGAACTGCTGCGTACTTTTATCAAACCGGTATACCTGGTTATCATAGGCGGTTACCCACAGGAACGGCGGCCCGCCATCTACGATCTGATTAATCCTGTTGTTCCTGAGTTCCGAATGATCGCCAGGGGAGGCTTTAAAAGAGACGAAGTTATGTCCGTCAAACCGGTTAATACCTGCCCAGGTACCGATCCACATAAATCCTTCACTGTCTTTAATAATGCAACGTACGCGGCTGTCGGATAGTCCGTCAGATGTACCATAGTGGCTGATAACGCTTTTAATCTGCGAAATGCCTCTTAAAGATAACAGGGCCAGGAAAGTAAGAATGAAAATACTCCGATTTGGCATGGCAGTAATTCATTAGTTGTTAACGTGTGAATTGTAAAAGACGTGGAATTTCGCAGTTATTAAGATAGTAAAATATCACCTGTGACTGTAAAACCAGCAACAGGGGTCGAAATTGGTAACAACATTTGCCATTTGGCAAATATTATGTGCCCGGCAGCTCCCACCTTTGTCATGTCGAAACAGGGAATATGCATGAAGCAGTTCCATAAATAAACAAATAACTAATATAATTATGAGAACAGCATTAGTTACAGGAGCAAATAAAAGTATCGGTTTTGAAACCGCAAAAATACTGGCACAGAACGGTTACAAGGTTTTCCTGGGTGCCAGAGATGAGCAGAAGGGAAAGGCCGCCGTTGCACAGTTACAAGCAGCCGGCGTTAATAATATTATACCGGTACACCTGGATGTTACTGACCCGTCCTCCGTACAAGCAGCAAAGCAGTTCATCGCACAGGAAACAGGAAGTCTGGACGTACTGGTTAATAATGCCGGTATCCTCGGTACGTTCCCGCAGCCGGCAACGACAATGCCGGTAGCTGACATCCGCGAGGTATTTGATACTAACTTCTTCGGGACTATAACAGTAACGCAGATCTTCCTGGAGCTGCTGCAACAGAGCAAGCAGCCGGTCATTGTTAATATAACATCCGGCCTGGCATCATTGACATTACATGACGATTCGTCCTGGGTATATTACGGCGCAAAAACAGCCGCCTATGGTCCATCTAAAACGGCATTGAATGCGTATACACAAGCCTTGTTTGTAGAGTTGAAGGAAAAAGGATTTAAGGTGAACATTGTCGATCCTGGTTATACAGCTACTGACTTTAATCACCATTCGGGCAATGGTACAGCCGCAGATGCAGCAGCCTTCGTAGCACCTTATGCTATGCTTGGAGCTGATGGGCCAACAGGAAAGTACTTCAGCAGAGATATAGCAGCTGAGGATCGTGTGAGTCCCTGGTAAGATGCAGGATAGCAGTTGTAAGCCGGTATGTAGTGTCATACCGGCTTTTTGAATTGAGATTTATCCTATAAAATCTGCTATTGCTAAAAGATTCCCCCACATTACCTTCGGGAACGATTGCGTAGTTTTTTCAATGGATATGGCAATTAATCCGTAAATATGCTATCTGGTGTCATGAACCAGCCACGCTGCCCTGCGCCGGACGGGTTGTTCTGTTACACCACATTTCCACGAGAAAAACTGAAACGTTATGATTGGCGCAATTAAGAAAGGTGATCACTTTGCGTATGAGCAGGCATTCCTGCAACTTCGCAGCCGGCTTTACGGTTTTTTCCTTCGTAAAACGCATTGCTCCGAAGATGCCAGGGATCTTGTGCAGATTACTTTCCTTAAACTCTGGCAGTACCGTCACACATTAGATGAAAACTATACAATAGAACAACACTTATTCAGTATCTCCAGAACAGTATTTATAGACTATCTGCGCAGGCAGCAGACGGCAGAGAAGTCGCGCCATATGTTCATGAGCGACAATGTCTGCTATATTCCAGAAGACTTTGACCTGCGTCAGAAAGTATATGCTGTACTTGACGGGATGCCCTGTATGCGAAAGAAAGTATTTGAACTACACCGGTTCCATGGATTATCCTATGCCGAAATTGCCTCCCATCTGTCCATCACCGTTAAGTCAGTAGATAACCACGTTGCCAAAGCAGTACGGCTGATTAAAAAAGTTGTATTGATACATGTTTTCCTGCTACCAGGAATTTTCTAAGATTTTTTTTAAAAAGGCGGAGGTATAATGATTGCTGCTGCGTAATTACTTATAAGGACTTTCTATGGAAATCAATGATGACATGATACGAAGGTTCTTCGACCGCAGTTGTAATGAGGAAGAAGCAACACTTGTAGCACGCTGGCTGAAGGATCATCCGGAGGTGGCAGATCAATACTACAAAGAGAGCGATTGGATCCATGAGACCGGCGAACAACTTCCTGCTGCAGGATGGGATGCCATATGGCGTCAGGTGATAAAAACAATCAGGAGAAGGAATCTGCTGAATGGTATGGCATATAGCCTGTCAGCCGCTCTATGCATACTGCTGTGTTATATATTTATGTTCAGAACATCGGAACAGCCGGTAAGGCCAATGGCGGTGAAGCAACCCGTTGTTGCTACTGACAGTCTGCACTGGCGCAATGATAGTGATACTGCTGTACAGCACATATTTGCAGACGGTACCGTGGTGCAATTAATGCCGCACAGCTATGTAAAGATCAGTCAGCAGGAATGGAAGAAGACCCGGGCAGTATATATGAAAGGAGCAGCCGTATTCCATGTAGCACCCGATCAGGAAAGGCCGTTTGTTACTTACTGTAACAGCTTGTCTGTACAGGCGCTGGGCACTGTTTTCTCCATAAAGCAGGGAAGTGATGATTACGTCAGTGTCAGGTTGTATGAAGGGAAAGTAATGGTGAAATCAGTGGCAGATCATACCAGGAAGACAAAAGCGCAGTTCACCAGTTATCTGAAGCCGGGACAGGAGCTGATCCTCCCATTAAACACGCTTATGCCGCGCCGGCAGTATTTCCTGCAGGGACAGAGAGGGACAGCATTTGTTAAGAAAAGAACAGTACATAAAACGCCGGTCATACAACCAACAGGATGGTTTGAATTTACCAGTCAGCCACTGACAGATGTCTTCACCACATTGGAAGTATTGTACGGCGTACAGATTCATTATAATAAAGCCACGTTGGAGAAATTGTTTTTTATCGGCAGATTCGAGCCGGATGAATCCATTGAGGACATTCTGGGGACTATTGCCCTGCTGAACAATCTGAAAGTAACAAAGCGATCCGACAACAACTATTATGTAAACAGAAAGGGATAACCACGTAGCCCGATCAGAAGTATTATTTCTTAAACAACATTACTTACAGTATGACAAGATTGATTGTCAGCATTTGTGCTGCACTTATGCTTTGCTGCGTACATCCGTCTCCAGTAAGCGCGCAAACCAGCTACGGTACGGTAAAGGGTCTCGTCAGAGACGAACAGGGGCAACCTATTCCCGGGGTGACTGTAACAGCAGTGAACACGAAAACGGAATTTAAAACAGGCACACAGACTGATACCAGCGGTGTATTTGTATTTAACAGACTGCCAGCTGGCGTAGCCTATCGCTTTATTTTCAGCAGTATCGGTTTTGCAAGCCAACGTATTGAAGGGCATGTGGTAGGTGCTGGCGCTACAACTTCGCTGGTTGCAAAGCTGGTCTCAGAATCCTCCAAACTCAATGATGTAGTGGTTATAGGATACCAGGCCTTCCGAAGAGGAGACCTGCTGGCAGCATCTTCCGGCGTAACATCCAAAGACCTGAAGACGAACCCGCTTAACAATGCGGCAGAAGTACTCCAGGGACGGCTGGCGGGTGTACAGATCACTATGTCAGAAGGCTCGCCGGGTGCAGAGCCTGTTATCAATATACGTGGCCGCGGTTCTATCACCCAAAGCAGTGAACCGCTTTATGTGGTAGATGGTATCCCTATGGATAATGCGCTGAACGTGTTGAATCCGCAGGATATAGAATCTATCAATGTGTTAAAAGACGCTGCCTCCACAGCTATCTATGGTTCCCGGGGCGCAAATGGGGTGGTAGTAATTACCACTAAAGGAGGTCGCAATACAAACGGCAGAACGTTGGTTGCCTACAACATGTTCTACGGTATCCAGCAGCTGGCCCGTCCCATAGAAATGATGGATGCCCGCGACTTTGTAAACTACCAGTATGAGCGGGCCTGGTGGCGCGGCGATACGGCCGGAGCTGTTAAACGGTATATCCGCGTTCCGGAAAACTACGACACTATTGCTACTTTCGGCAAAGGCATCGATTGGCAGGACAGAACTATGGGAGCAAACGCCTTACAGTCTTCGCACAATGTGAGCGTAGCCGGTGGCAACGAAAACACCACCTACAATCTCAGCCTCACAGCTGTGAAGCAGGACGGTATTCTGATCAATTCCAGTCTGGATCGTAAGAACCTCAACTTCCGTATTGACCATAAAGCCAATAACCGCTTCCGCTTCGGGTTCAATGCCCGCTATACCCGTCAGCTGATACTGGGTGCAGGTACGTCTGACGCCGGCGGGGCAGGAGGTAACCGCCTGCGGCAATATACCCGCTACAAGCCCGTCATATTGCCGGGAGAGGAAGAAGACTCCTACGACCCCACACTGGATCTTAATAATGCCGGTAACGGCTTTAATATTCTGAATCCGCTGTTGCTGGCAGATGCAGAAGTACGTAAGCGATATATCAATCAGCTGAACCTGAACGGTAACTTTTCCGTGGAGCTGATAAAGCATGTGACCTTCCGCTCGCAGCTGGCTTTTAATGTGACCAATACCAACAACAGATCATTCGATGATACGCTGACTAACAATGCCAAAAGCAATAATAAGCAGCCGGTGGTGATACTGGGCGATAACCAGGTGATGCAGCTGGTTAATTCCAATGTACTGTCTTACTCCAACGGATCTTTATTTGGTACCAAACATAGTTTCAGTATGCTGCTCGGACAGGAAACGCAGAAGACGACCACCAGCAGGTATGATCAGACAATCAGATATTTCCCTATTGGTATTACGGCCGACCGTGCATTTAATAACCTGCAGCTGGCAGCTGCATCTACGACGGCCTATCCGCAGCAGCAACCCTCCAGCTCGCAGGTACCGGTATCACTGGCCTCCTTCTTTACCACCATTGACTACAATTACGCACAACGGTATTATGCGAAACTGACCATGCGTGCTGACGGATCGTCCTTATTTGGTACGGAGAATAAGTGGGGCTACTTCCCTTCAGGTGTGCTGTCGTGGAGGGTCAGCAGTGAGCCATTCTTCAAAAGTAAATGGGTAGATGACCTGAGAATGCGCGTTTCATACGGTATAGCCGGAAATAACCGCATTACGCCCTTCTCTTACCGTACACAGTATATTAGTCCGTCGAATGGCGGATACGGACTTAACGGGGTGCTGAATGGTGTTTATAACCCTTCCAACCTGGGCAACGACAAGCTGAGATGGGAATCGCAGATTGCCCGCAACCTGGGAGTAGACCTGACAATCTTCAAAAATCGTATTACGCTGACCACGGATGTGTACTACAATACCTCTAAAAATCTGTTGCTGAATCAGGCGATCCCTTCTTCCACAGGGTATACTGCGCAGTTCCAGAATATCGGCGCTACCAGTAATAAGGGGTTGGAAATTCAGCTGTCTGCGGATATTATCCGTAAACAGTCCTTCAGTTACAGTGCGAACTTCAACATCTCCTTCAACAAAAACCGGATTACCAGCCTGGGTGGAAACAATATCATCCTCCGTAACTCCGGCTGGTTTAGTGGTACTAACTTCCCCGCAGATTATATCCTGAAAGTGGGTGAAGAAGTGGGCACTATGTATGGATATATCAACGACGGCTTCTATACAACGGCAGATTTTACCACCGCACCTTATTCAAATGCGAACTATCCGGAACTGACCACACAGTACAACCTTAAAAAAGATGTGGCTTCCAATGCCGGTATTCTGGCAGATCCCCTGCAACCCGGCTCGCCTAAGTTCAGGGACTTAAACGGAGACGGTGTGATTGATGCAGATAAAGACCGGACTATCATAGGGCGCTCGCAGCCCAGGTTTTACGGCGGATTAACACAATCCCTGACCCTGGGGAACTTTGACCTGAACATCTTTGTCAACTTTGTATATGGTAACAAAGTTTTCAATGCTAACAAACTGGAATACGGCAGTGCATATGGCAGCGAAGTAAACCTGCTGAAATCAGCGAATGGCAGATGGCGTATGATTGATCAGGAAGGCCGCCTGGTGCAACGTACGGTGAATAGCGGGGGCAGCACGGTAGTCATTGGTGTGGATTCATCGTCACTCAGCAATGTAAACCGCAACGCCGGACTGTGGTTCCCCTCTACCAGTGTGAATGGATTTTACTCTCAGAGTTATGCTGTTGAAAATGGGTCTTACATCAGGATCAACAATATCACCCTGGGGTACAACCTGCCAAAAGCATTGTTGTCAAGAGTAGGTATCAGTAATGTGCGTGTGTATATGACCGCAAACAATGTGGCCACTATCACCGGTTATACGGGTTATGATCCGGATGCGAATACCAGAAGGAATGATCCTACTACATCGGGCGTGGACTATGCTGCTTACCCAAGAGCGCGGACTTATGTAATGGGACTGAACGTTAACTTTTAATTATCCCAAAGCTTATTCATATGAACTTAGTGAAGAAACATTTTTATATCGTTGTACTGATGGCATTGATGACCACTGCGGTGGGCTGTAAGAAGTTTCTTGAGCCGGAGGCAGTATCCTCATTTGATGTGGAATATATCTTTGATGATGTGCAGAATGCCAGGAAAGCATTACTGGGCGCTTACATGTCCATGTCCGGAGACTTTGGATACGGTATCCGCATCAGTGGCTACTGGCCCTATGATACAGACGAACTGCTGAAAGGTACTAATCCGAATACCAATGACGAAGGACAGTTGCTGGCCAAGTACCTGGGTATACCCTCCAATCTGCAGATTACTAATCCTTTTAACCAGATGTACCAGGGTATCGAACGTGCTAATTTGTGTATCTACAATATACCAAAGATGGCAAAGTATACCGGTGGAAATGTGCAGGAACAGGCGCAGCTGAAAAGGATGCATGGTGAAGCGCTGGTATTGCGAGCGCAATACTATTATGAGCTGTGCCGCAACTTCGGCGACGTACCCGCACAGTGGCAGCCATCACAGTATGAAACAGAACTGTACAAACCCCGTACCAGCAGAGATTCTATTTATGATCGCCTGCTGCGCGACCTGCAGGAAGCACAGGCGCTGATGCCATGGCGTACCGAAGTACCAGGTATTGGCGACCCTACAGATCAGCGGTTTACTAAAGGCGCTGCAAAAGCTTTACGTGCAAAGATTGCATTGACAAGGGGCGGGTATGCCTTGTCGGTATCTCAGCAAACAATGGTGAGATCGGCAGACTACCTGGATTATTATAAGATTGCCAGGGATGAATGTGCAGAGATTATTGCGAATCCTGCACAACATGATCTGTACCCTTCCTATAAAGGACTGTTCAAAGAGTACCTGCTGGCGCATAACCTGAACGACCCGTCAGGGGAATTTATTATGGTAGCGTCTATGGCGTTTGGTACCAACTCGGACAGTAAACTGGGTATCCAGACTGGTACGCGTATGAACGGTACCGGCGGCGGTAACCTGAGTGTACTGCCTACTTACTTTTATATGTTTGACTCTACAGATATCAGAAGAGATATTACCTGTGTGCCTTACGAGATCACCTTTGATACCATCAAAACCGGGCATACAATCAACACTATTAATGACGGTAAATTCAGAAGAGAATGGGTGACCAATCCGAGCTTTGTTTTCAGTTCGGGTAATTCCGCTGTATCTAATCGTCCTGCTATTAACAATAGCCTGCAGAATATGCAACTGAGCTGGCCTTTAATCCGGTTTGCAGATGTATTACTCTGGTATGCTGAAGCGGAGAATGAATTGAATGGTGGTCCTACAGCTGGTGCTATTGATGCAGTCAGCCGGGTAAATAAAAGGGGGCACGGCGGTAGTTACACAGAGACTGCTCCAGTGATCCCCAATGACAAGACCGGATTTTTCAAATTCCTGGTAAAGGAGCGTATGCTGGAATTTGGCGGAGAGGGTGTACGCAAGTATGATCTGATCCGTTGGAATTTACTGGAAACAGCTATCCGTGAGACACGTGCCCGGTTACAGGCATGGGCCGGTGCAACAGAAACCAATCATCCGCCATTAGCCCCTTATTCTTACATGGCAGACGGACCGGCATATGCGAGCGATGCTTCGCAGCTGCCAAGTTACCTGTATTTCTTCCGTACACCGCCCCGTTCCAACATAGATGATTTTAATCCTTTCCTGTATTCATATTATAAACCTGGTCCAGTGGAAGTAGCACCAGCCGGCCAGGTCAGGGTAGCCTGGTGGATAGGTGGTACTGTGACAGCTCCACAGACATTCACGAATGCCTTTGCCCAGGGATTCACGGCAAACAAAAGTGAACTGATGCCATTGCCGCAGACGCAACGTGACGTGAATCCAAATCTGAGTCCGCAGAATCCCGGGTATTAATTATCTTAACTATCCTTTATGTTGCAGCAAACAATTATACGAAAAGTGCTGTTAAAAACAGCCATGACAGCCTGTGTAAGTACCCTGTTACTGGCAGATCTGTATGCGCAGAAACCCGCGTTCCCCGGGGCTGAAGGAGCGGGTATGTTCACTTCCGGTGGCCGGGGTACGCCGGATACCGCTACTACTGTGATGGAAGTAACAAATCTGCTGGATGATGGTCAGCCGGGAAGCCTGCGTTATGCGCTGAGTGCAAACGCCGCTTACAGAACAGTTATCTTCCGGGTATCGGGTACGATACATCTGACGTCGGCGTTGCGGATCAAGGCAAATACTACTATCGCCGGACAAACAGCTCCTGGGGCGGGTATTTGTGTGGCAGATTATCCGGTGAGCATTGGAGGGGATAATGTGATTGTAAGATATATGCGGTTCCGCCTTGGTGACCGCTACCAGAAGAAGGTGGATGCCAATGGTAATCCGGTGGATGGTAGCGGCGGAGATGACGCTTTCGGCGGATTAGGCAGGAACAACATTATCATTGATCATGTATCTGCCAGCTGGAGTACAGATGAAGCACTGACTATTTACCGGGGCGATAAACTGACAATACAGTGGTGTATCATATCAGAGCCGCTGAATTATTCCTATCATTTTGAAATAGGAGATACCGACTATGAGCAGCATGGCTACGGAGGTATCTGGGGGGCTAAAAGAGGTAGTATGCACCACAACCTGATAGCACATTGCCGTAACAGGAATCCGCGGTTTGCGGGCGTCAGTACTTATACTCCCAATACGCCCGGTACAGAGAACGTTGATTTCCGGAATAATGTAATTTATAACTGGGGCATCAATACCGTATATGGAGGAGAAGGAGGCAATTATAATATCGTGAACAACTATTACAAATATGGTCCTAACACAGGCAGCGGCGTACGGTATCGCATCTGTAATCCGAGTAAGAGCGCCGCTATTGGTTTCGGAAAATGGTATGTGAATGGCAACTTCGTGGACGGTTCTCCGGGTAATACCGCCAATAACTGGAACGGTGTGAGTCCGGTGGATAGTGTCCAGGCGCGGGCCAATACCGCGTTTGATATTGGTTATACTATCCACACAGAGACACCTGAACAGGCGTATACGGCTGTATTGCAGAAGGCAGGATGTGCTTTGCCGGAACGTGATACATTGGATCAGCGGATCACTGACAACGTGCGTAACAGAACCGGGCGTATCATTGATGTACAGGGAGGGTATCCGCATGGCACTGCTTACGGGCAGACAATTCATGCATGGCCATCTCTGCGATCAATAGCTGCGCCGGCAGATAGTGACCATGATGGCATGCCGGATGATTATGAAAGGACAAACGGATTGAATCCGGCGGATGCCGCAGACAGAAACGGTTATTCCGCCAATGGGTATACTAACCTGGAAAATTACCTGAACAGCCTGACCCATGAGGGCAAGCGGGCAATCAGGCACTGAAGTACAACAGATAAATAATAACAGAACGGCGAAATTATATGCGAAATGTATGTTTGAGATGGCTATTGCTTTTCTTCCTGTTGCCGGTTACGATATGTAAGGCCGGCAGGATAGTGGTAGCAAAAGATGGTTCGGGTAATTACCGTACCGTACAGGAAGCGATCAATGCAGTGGCGGATGATAGTGACGAGATCACAGTAGTATTCATTAAGAATGGCACTTACAAAGAGAAGCTGGTATTGCCGGAGACTAAAATCAATGTGCATTTCATTGGAGAGAGTGTGACCGGTACAATTCTTACTTACGATGATTATGCCTCCAGAAAGGATAGCGCCGGCAATAATATCGGTACATCGGGTTCTTCCAGCTTCTTTATTTACGGAGCAGGTTTCCGGGCGGAGAATATTACGTTTGAGAACAGCGCAGGTCCGGTGGGGCAGGCAGTCGCTGTGAGAGTGACGGGGGACAGAGCGGCATTTATCAATTGCCGGTTTCTGGGCTATCAGGATACTTTGTATACGCATGGAGCAGACAGCAGGCAGTATTATTACAAGTGTTATATAGAGGGCACGGTAGATTTCATCTTCGGTGCAGCAACCGCTGTTTTTGACAGCTGTACCCTGTATGGTAAACTTGGGGGGTATTATACGGCAGCCTCTACCCCTGAGCATAAGTCTTTTGGCTATGTATTCCTCCGTTGCAACATCACCGGTGATGCACCTGCAGGTTCCTTTTACCTGGGGAGGCCGTGGCGGCCCTGGGCAAAGACAGCATTTATAGGTTGCGAGCTGGCAGCTACAGTGACCCCAGCCGGATGGAATAACTGGGGCAAGACTGATAATGAGCGCACTACCTGCTATGCAGAGTATAATAACCGGGGGGTAGGAGCAGCTGTTACCGGAAGAGTATCATGGGCGCATCAGCTGACTACCGGGGAGGCAAGGCAATATACCATAGACAATATTCTGTCTGGCTGGAAGCCACAATAAGCTGAAATCCTGATTTCTTTACTACAGGTCCATATCAAAACGCCCGTCAGTCACCCTGACGCGTTTACCGTCTTTGTGCACGGCATCGAACCAGAAAGTACCTGCCTTTTATCCTTTGCACTCAGGTGAAAGTAATAGCCGTTTTCAGTATTGTACTTATGCTGATAAAAGCAGTCATAGAGTGGCGTCGTATTCCCGAAAGGCGCTCTGTTCCGGACCAGCTTCCCATCAACATAACAGGCTACAACGTTTCTGCCTTCGGCCGTTTCAGCCGGCAGGGTATCTTTTTTACAGGCTGTCTGTGAGATAATGGCAACAAATAACAGGGTGCGGTACAGGGAGGAAACTATTTTCATGTGGTAATATGAATATGCAACGAATGTATATAATCTCTGCGTCAGGTATGTTGGTATTAGAAAAACTTAACACATATTAAAGGGGCTGGCAGAGAAATGGTATAATACTTATCTTTATCCTACCAGATCATCCTCAAATATGGCCCTATGACGTACGAAACCAAGATTGTTATGAAAGATGCGGTACGTAACGCCGCTACCGTTGTGAATAGTTCGCCTTTAAAGCAGCATCCTGCAATACATCCCTTCCAGTTCAACAGCCTCCCTGGCAATAGCCGTCGTGCACCTGTTGTACAACGTGTTGAGATTAAAACAGGGGTGGGAAAAGATCCTGCCGGTACGAACAACCACAACGTAACGGAGATGGAAGTAGTGAATGCCCTTTATAAGAAGTTTCTCGCATTCTCCAAACACGATTATCCAAGTCCGATACACATAGACCACAAGTCAAATGCAGCACGTACGAACTGGGATGATGAGCATGCACTGGGCGAGCCCCGTAACCTGGGAGATAAGCCCCTGAATGCCTTGTGGCAGATCGTAATGGACTACAAGAAATCCAGAACGCTTGGTTTAATAAACATTACGTCTGAAAAGAATGAAGGCCTTTCCACGGCCCGTTATAACCAGTATGGTCCGACCAGTTACAGCACCGGCGGAAGAGATACGATGGTGTATAAATATCCGCTGAAAGAAGAGGCCGTAGAGGATGAAAAGGCGGCCAAAACAGCCTCAGACAAAGGCGTGTCTTACAAGCTGGCAATTACAAAATTTAAAGAAATAAGAACAGCTACTAAACTTACAGATGCCGAGATTGCTGCAGGCATCCTGAGCTTTTATAAGGACGGCGTAGTACCAAAGATCATTCAGGATAAGCAACAGGCGCGGAATTTTGGCTATCTGGTAACTTTAATGACGGTGCCGGAGTCTGTCAGAAGTGTGGGAACATTTGCTTTCGGGCTTATTATGCTGGATAATATCAGTAAGGGCAAGGCAACATCCGAGGAGACTTTTGAAGCACCGGCTGGTGTGATGACGCAAATTGAAGGTAGAGAGCAGATACGATCCGATAATGCTAAAATAAAAGCTGCAAAAGGCCGGGTTGAAAAGGAAAAAAAGAAGGAAAAGTCAAAACAGAAAATCAGTGAAAAAGATGCAAAACTGGCTAAGAAGGCGATTGCAGCGGTGGCACCGAAGTATAAAGATGCTATCGATAGAGGAGGTTTGTACGCGCCTGCATTTACCGGTAGTAAGCCTCCGCTGAATCAGATGGAGGATAAAGCGGAAGCTGGTGATCTGTCTTTACATGGAGACAACGTGAAAGAAACGGAGCCTGTCTATTACTGGAATACCACCTTGAAACGATACAACACGATGGTAAAGGTATTTATGAATGGTCATCCGGAGCTGTTGAGTTTCAAGAAACGAATCAAAAGTAAAGAGCGTGTAATCAGAAAACTGACAGACAGGATTATTGACCATTTTGGAATAGGGACGGAAATAACAGCGCCTACTACCACCAGACGTGAAATAGGCCGGGAAGCCAGCAAAGTACTACACAATATGAATATGGAGATCCAGCCTGAGAAATTTCAAAAACCGGATCTTATACCTTCTGCCGGTGCGTTGGGCGTATCCGCCTTCACGTTTGCCGCAGCAAGACAAGGAGAGGAGGAAGAAGAATTTACCGAAGATCTGTTCGAGCGGCAGGGACGTACCCATACATCGTTCAGTAGCAGTTTTGCCAGTCATGAGCTGCGGCCTTCATCGCCTACAAGGGGCTTTGGGGAGGTGCTTGACGATGTAGGGAGCTTTGTTACGTCTAACAGGGCGCTGCGCCGGGATGATACAACCGGCACTTTTAGCGGTATACCGGACGAAATGGAGTATCTCAGTCACGACCTTTCACTCAGTAGAACCTCCCGGGAGATCAACACTTCCCTTTTGGTGGAGCAGAAAGCGAAAGCGGATGAGGAGAGGCGCATGGCGAAGAAACGGAAAGCAGTTGTATTAAATCCGACGGGTCAGAAGGGGCGTACTGATAACAGCAGTGGAAGCGAACATAGACGGAAGTTCTCCACACCTCAGATGAGGAAGATGCAGTTTATAGGTGATATTCAGAAAGTCGTTACCGATATTTTAGTGACGATACAGGAACAATACTCGAAGAAAGAGATGCTGGCGATGATTAAAGGGCACGAGCCATTTATGGAGTTTGTTCGTGGCCGTCTCGCAACAGAAACTGATCTGAAGATGAGCGATGCGGAAGTAGAAAATATCATTTCTAATCAGTTAAACTTGTTTGGCTTCAGATAAGTAATAATTCCCTATGCCTTATACAGCAGATATCATTACCACCATGGTGCAATTTATTGAATCGATCGGCATCCCGGTGGTATTTGAAACGATTAACGAACCAACCTTTGTACCCGGTATTCTGGTAAATAAAGGCACACTGATTGTGGACAGGAAGCAACTGAGCTATCCCGGAGATCTTTTGCATGAAGCAGGGCACATTGCCGTAGCAATACCGGCAGACAGGCAGCTGATGCATGGAGATGTAGGTGCTATCTCAGAGAAGGGGAAAGCCGACGGAGAAGAGATGATGGCGATTGCCTGGAGTTATGCAGCGTGTGTCTACCTGGGCATTGATCCCGCAGTTGTTTTTCATTCAGCGGGATATAAAGGCGCTGCTGATTGGTATATTGAACAATACACGAGCGGCACCATGTTGTATGTGCCGGTGTTACAATGGGCAGGCTTTTGCTATGACGCAGCAGCAGCTGCCAATAATGGGGTACAGCCCTTTCCGCATATGATCCGGTGGATGCGGGCATAGCGAATGCAGGTAACCGGTATTTCTGCATAGATATACTGTGTAAAAATGAAATAACTGTCTCAGCTATACTTTACCATAACTACAACGCATAGTGCAATACAAGTGCAGCGATTCTAATAGATATATCGAAATCATGATAATTTTTCGCGTATGCTCTGCACTGTTATTGCAGCGAAGAGAAAATATTAAGTGTATATTTTGTACCGGCGTCATTCATTTTGCCGTTGCAGTGTTCGCGCTGTAATCCTTTATGGTAAAGGATTGGAGTAAATGTGTATAATGGATGCATTTTTAGGTCGAGTTATATTATCTGTTCGTTACGATGATTTTTGTTTTTGATTATTCAAATCATAAACAGTAATTTTAGGAATACTTATTTAGTATGCTTAGCTATTTAACCCGTATGTAAAGTATTAAATTTGCCACCGTCTTATGAGCTTTACATGAAATTGATGATGATGACCCGCGTTTGTATTATAGCTCAATTTATCAGAATAACTTTATTGAAACAGGTAAAATAAATTCGTGAACCGGTCACTGCAAATGCGTGTCCCTCAACTCAGGAAGCGATAATGAAATAACCTACAAATCGATAAAATCTAACTGTTACCCATAGTGTTTGTACCCATTTCTGGTTGGGCACAGGAAACCTTTTGTCTTAAAAAACCATTGATACAAAATCCTTTTTTTATGCAACAGCAACTATATTATCTCCGTCCAAATGTTGTTATGGAGCCATTAGTGGATAACTGGTATGCATGGAGTCATCTTATTTCTCCGGCTACAGCAGCCATGAACATTGTAGGCAGGCATATGACTATAATGGAATCATATATGATGGCACCTAATATTCATGCGGAAGCGATCCTCAATCCCAATCTGCGCGGTGGCCCATTTATGGATATCCCCGTTGAACGGGCCGGAGAAGTGAAAGCATTGTATCAGCAGACGGTTGAGAAACAAGCCCCGCTGATTGAACTCAGCAAAGCTATTAAAGAACTGGATAAGATCCTGGCAGCTGAAGCAAAGGGTTTCCGGATGGAGCCTTTATATGAGAAGGTTCCTGACATATTAAAAGGGTATGTAGAGTTATATTATGATCGTCATAACCACCCCGGATTCCGCTTCTTTGAATCCTTACTGTATAACAGCCCTTACTATAATAAGGACTCCCAGAGTGTGGCACTGTGGGTAACGGATAACGATCACCGGCCGTTTGTGTTAAGTACGCCACGTATAGGAGAAGAGAACGTATTACAGTTGCAGGTGCCATTTGATCATCCGGGACTGGATGAACTGGCTAAAATGAAACGTACGCCACGTTCGCTGGAATATATCAAAGAAATACTGAGTATCTCTTCTGAAGATAATGCGCTCTTTGAGACGTTCTTTACACAGGAAGAGCCTGCACGCTATGAACCATATACGGGAGATAAGATCCGCATGCGCTATTTTGGTCATGCCTGTATCCTGGTAGAAACGAAAGACATCAGCATACTTGTTGATCCGCTGATCAGTTACTATGGTTATCATTCTGACGTAGATCATTTCTCTGATCTGCATTTGCCTGATGTGATTGACTATGTGCTGATTACACACAATCATCAGGATCATATTCTTTTCGAGACACTGCTGCCACTGCGTCACAAGATCAAACATATTATTGTGCCACATACTAATAGTGGTAAGCTGGAAGATCCGGATCTGAAGCTGATGTTTAACAATATTGGTTTTAACAATGTAATCGCAATTGATGAAATGGAAACAATCCGGTTCTCAGATGCGGTGATTACAGGTATTCCATTTACAGGTGAACACAGTGATATGAACATTATTACGAAGTCCTGTTACTTCGTACAGATCGGTCAATTCCGACTCGTATTTCTCGCAGACTCGCGCATACTTGAACCATCTCTCTATAAACACATTCAGCAGGTTACAGGAGACCCTGATGTAATGTTCCTGGGTATGGAGTGTGATGGCGCTCCATTGTCCTGGTTGTACGGCCCACTGCTGACTAAAAAGCTGTCCCGTGAGCAGGATAACAGCCGGAGATTGTCCGGATCTGATTGTGATAAAGGCATGTCGCTGGTGAATATTTTCAATCCTAAAGAAGTGTATGTATATGCGATGGGGCAGGAGCCTTGGGTTGAATTTATCAGTAGTATAAAATATACGGACGAGTCTAACCCGATCATTCAATCTAATCATCTGATCAGGCTCTGCGAAGAGAAGGGCATTGTTGCTGAGAGACTCTTTGGTGAGAAAGAACTATTATACGATAAACAACTGACGCCTGTAGAGGCCTGATTTTTCTAATCTGTTTATTGCCGCTTAAGTGATTTGAATTTTTAAGGAAATTTCAAGACGGGAAACTATGTCCTTACAAATAATACCCCTGCATCCGGTTCAGCGTGATATCTTCCTGGATCAGGCGATTAATCCATTGCGCCCGAATTACAATGTCGTTGCGTTCATGACTATTTCGGGAGACCTGGACTTGCCTGTTTTCCGGCGTGTGCTAAGTCATGCAGCCAGCGTGTTTGATATCTTTCGCATGCGCTTCGATATCAATGATGAAACGCCGGTAGTATACCTGACAGATACTGCTACAATGCCTGCTTTAAACGTAATCGACTGCAGCACGGCAGCTGATCCGGTTGTTGCCGCAAGGAGCTGGATGCAGGGGAGAGCGGATCATCCGTTCCTGTTAAGCAAGGACAATATTTTGTATGAACATGCCCTGCTGAAAATATCTGGACAAACGTATTACTATTTCTTCCAGTTTCATCACCTCATCTTTGATGGCTATTGCTGGCGGATATGGGCGAAGTATCTTACCGGCAGTTACCGGTCAGCTGTTGAATCAGCAGGAGAGATACCGCACTTTGAGACACCCTCCTATATCAGGGCGGTAGAGGAGGCAGCAGTAGCGTATGAGTCGTTAACGTATAAGGCACATGCTGACTACTGGCAGGAAATGATTCAGGAAGATCCTGCGGGTATGTTACCCCGGCACTATGCCAGGCGGGAACCGCAGATGCCTGAAAGTGGCAGTTATGTATATCCGCTTACAGCCGCCCAACGGGACATGCTGTTGCAACTGGCAACAACCCTGAATGTACGGTTGCCTCACCTGACCCTGGCCGCAGTTATTATCTACCTCTCCGCCACTACGGGCAGAGAGGAGTTGGTGCTAGGTACGCCGGCACATAAAAGGAAAGGCCCGGATCAGCGTAGTACAATGGGGCTATTTACAGGTATTGTGCCTTTCAAAGGTCAATATGTGCCACAGCAATTGCTGACAGATCTCATCAGACAGATTGCAGCTGCACAGAAAGCAGATTATGCACACGTGGATTATCTCATCGGCGACCTGGCACGGCATCTGAAACATGATGCATTCTCAGGGCCCTTACTGGATATGATCGTCAACTATGTGCTACTTGATCTTGATCTTGATTTCGGTGTAGGTATACAAGCTGATTTTGAAGTGATGTTCAGTCAATACCAGATTGAGCCCCTCCGTATGATCTGGTGGGATTATTCAGAGAAGCAGTCGCTCGAATTACGTTTCGATTTCAGATATGAATACTTCACGCAGGAAGAAGTAGCCCTGCTTGCAGAACGTATATTGTTTATCCTGGAACAGTTTTCTGGAAAGCTGCATGAGCCGGTCAGCAGCGTTGCTGTTATACCATCAAATGAACTTGAATTACTGCGTACTGCTGGTATGCCTACAGCATATACTTATCCGGCAGATAAAACGGTGCCGGAACTATTTCGTGTGCAGGCGGCAGCAACACCTGATGCTACCGCTATATTATTTGAAGATACTATACTGACTTACAAAGAACTGGACGGCGCTTCTGATCAGCTGGCAGCTTATCTGTTGCAATCAGGCATTACCCCTGAAACGCTGATTCCAGTATGCCTGGACCGGTCTGCAGATCTGATAGTAACCTTACTGGGTATTCTGAAGGCAGGAGCAGCATTTGTACCGCTGGATCCGCGTTATCCGCAGCAGCGTATTGAGCAGATGCTGTCAGAGACGGAGTACAAGCTGGCGATTACCAGCAGTGAGTACCGTGATTTGTTCCAGCCTGATGTGCAGGCACTTACCTTGGAAGCATTGCAACCGATTCTGGGGTTGATGCCGGAGACGGCGTTGCCGGTAGGTATTCAGGCAGATAATCTTGCGTATGTGATGTATACATCTGGTTCTACTGGTCGCCCGAAAGGAGTGATGGTCACGCATCAGAATATAGTAAGTCTGGCATTGGGCAGTGGATTTCTGGACTGGTCTTCAGCAGATGTGTTGCTGTCTACCGGTTCACCTTCCTTTGATGCCAGTACGATAGAATACTGGGGTACGTTGTTAAATGGAGCAACACTTGTATTATGTCCCGAGGAACGGTTATTGGATAGTGCACAGTTGAAGGAAGAAGTAGCGGAAAGAGGTGTCACGCGCATGTGGTTTACCGCCGGCTGGCTAAATCAGCTGGTGGATACCGATATCAGCGTATTTGCCGGTTTGAAAACGGTCATAGCAGGAGGAGAGAAATTGTCCGCTCATCATATTGGCCGATTAAGGGATGCTTATCCGGATCTTGCTATTATCAATGGTTATGGTCCGACCGAGAATACCACATTTTCTTTAACCTGGTCAATTGAAGCAGTAACTGCAGGAGAAAGTATTCCTATAGGGCGTCCGTTATACAACCGAACTGCTTATGTACTGGATAGTCAGTTGCAGCTATTGCCTATTGGCATTGCTGGCGAACTGTATGTTGGCGGAGCAGGTTTATCGCGTGGATACCTGCATCAGCCGGAGCTGACAGCGGAGCGTTTTATCCATCATCCTGTCAGCGGAGAACGGCTGTACCGTACGGGTGATCTGGCCCGGGTACTACCAGATGGCAGCATTGCCTACCTGGGTCGTAGTGATGACCAGGTAAAGCTGCGTGGTTTCCGGATTGAGTTAGGCGAGATAGAAAGTGTATTACAGGATAGTGGATGTGTCAGTCATGGCGTAGTCGTACTAAGGGGAGAAGGTAGTGGTAAGCAGCTGGTAGCCTATGTTATCCCGGAAGAGCAGTACGACGAGGCGGTACTGCTGACCTACCTGGCAAAAAGACTGCCGGATTATATGGTACCATCATTTATTGTTGTGCTGGAGGCATTCCCATTGACCAATAACGGGAAAGTGGATAAACGCGCCTTACCTGATCCGGAAGCACAGCAGCTGCAGACAGCAGGTTATGTGGCCGCACGTAATGAAACAGAAGCTGCTATTATTGCAATCTGGCAGGAAGCATTACAGATAGATCGGGTAGGTATCTATGACGACTTTTTCCGGCTGGGAGGAGATTCTATCCGTGCCATTGGAGTAATCAGCCAGTTGCGGAAGCGTTTCAGTGAAAGCATCCGTTTGTATGAACTGTATCAATCGGGGAATGTGGCCGCTCTGAGTGTTTTGATTGATAACCTGCAGCCATCATCAATAGAAACGGATGAACTGAAAGCAATAGTAGTGGCGGAGGTAGACGCGTTACGGGCAGCCGTGCTGGAGGAACGTGCAGATGCAGCTACAATAGCGGATGTATACCCGATGAGTGATATCCAGAGTGGCATGATCTACGCCTCTCTGTGGCAGACTGACAAAAGTGTCTATCATGATCAGATCACCTTCCGGATCAGCGATCGTCCGGACAAGCGTATTTTACACAGGGCATTGACTATGCTGGTACAGAAACATGCCATTCTAAGAACCGTGTTTGATCAGCACCCTGTGTACGGAGGTATCCAGATCGTCAGGAAAGTGGCCAATTTCGACCTCAATGAGGTTGTGTGGTGTGATGTGTCAAAGGAGCAGGAAAAGGACGCTATTCAGCGTTTTATGGCCAGTGAGCGGGAAAAGGGGTTTGAGTTGAATAACGCACTTTTATGGAGAGTGGCCATATTACAGTTCCGGCAATCCTGTTACCTGGTATTTCAGTTCCATCATGCCATGCTGGATGGGTGGAGCCTTGCCTCTCTTACAACAGAACTCAACAGTTTATACGTGACCCTGTTTGCACAGTATGATCTGCCACCGTTGCAGTCACTGAAGGCAACCTATAAAGACTTTGTATTGGATGGTATTACAGAGAAGCGTAATACAGGTAACCAGCAATTCTGGCAGCAGGAGCTGCAGGGATACCGGCGTCTCGATATATTCAGGGAAGAGCCAGTTTCGATTCAGCTGGTTCGTTCATTTGACAAAACGACTTTTGAGCGGTTGCAGCAGCGCATTCAGGCAGACCGGCTATCTATGAGAGGCTTCTTCCTGGGAGTGACATTACGTGTATTGAGCACGTTGACCTATGAGGATGACCTGACCATTGGTGTGGTCACTAACAACCGGCCATTGCTGGATGATGGTGACAAGGTCTTGGGTTGTTTCCTGAATACGGTTCCGTTCCGGCAAAGGAATGCAAAGGAAGCAGCCACCTGGCTGAGTTATTTCCGGCAGGTAGAAGAGCAGCTGGTCCGGTTAAAAGAAAGAGAACGCATCTCCCTCTTCGCTATTACAGCGGCAACCGGAGAAGCGGCCAACGGCGGTAATCCGTTCTTTGATGTGCTCTTCAACTTCGTCAACTTTCATGTATACGATCATCTGCAGGAGGGGCTTTTCCGTCAGGGCCATGTGGCTATAGGTGAGGAAGAAGCCCACATGTCTATGGTACATGAACTGACCAATACCTTCCTGGATTTC
Source organism: Chitinophaga rhizophila (assembly GCF_019492185.1). Taxonomy (GTDB): domain Bacteria; phylum Bacteroidota; class Bacteroidia; order Chitinophagales; family Chitinophagaceae; genus Chitinophaga; species Chitinophaga rhizophila. Next base: position 277,438 of record NZ_JAICCF010000002.1, on the reverse strand, counting down.
TGTATCAGTACAACAGGCAATAACCTGCTGCTGATCTGTAAGATGAACCGGCAGCTGAAATCAGGTAAATCTCCCGAAGTACTGGCAGATTACTTTGCCGCTGTGATACAACAATACCTTGATCATGCAGATATGCCGGCAGACAGTCTGGCGATATACCCACAAACCGAGCAACAGGAACTTGCCAGTTTCAGTAACCCAACGGCTGCTATACCACCCGCAACAACACTCACAGCTGTTTTTGAAGAACGGGTAGCAGCTACGCCAGAGGCGACTGCGCTCATTTTTGAAGATATACGCCTTACTTACCGGCAGCTGAACGAGCAGGCTGGAAAACTAGCAGCCTGGCTTCAGGCAAATGGATTGCAACAAACTGTTTTGATCCCGGTATGTCTGGATCGCTCTCCGGAGATGGTGATTGCTATACTGGCTATTCTGAAGACAGGTAATGCTTACGTGCCGCTTGATCCGGCCTACCCTGCCGAGCGTATCGGGTATATTCTGAAAGATACACAGGCATCGGTAGTAGTAAGTAGTAAAAAGCATGGTGCGAAGTTGCTGGCGGCAGGAGCATCCAAAGTATTAGAGATAGATACTGATGCAGCCGTTATCGGGACATATATGCCTATTGCAGGTCAGGTGGCAGGCCCCGCAGATACCCTGGCATATGTCATTTACACCTCCGGCTCTACCGGACATCCAAAGGGCGTATTGGCAGAGCATGGATCAGTACTGAGCCTGATTAACCATCAGAGCAGCGTGTATGGTATCTCATCATCCGATCGTATACTGCTATGTGCCAATTACTGTTTTGATCCTTCTGTAGAACAACTCTTTTTCGCCTTACTAAATGGCGCTGCGGTGGTGATCTGCAAAGAAGAGACCATTCGGGACCCTCACCTGCTGGAATGCCTGTTACGGGAGCAGGGTGTTACTCACCTGGAGGCAACCCCCGGAGTAATTGAACACCTGACACCTGGTACATATAATGGCCTGAAACGGGTCATCAGCGGAGGAGAAGTATGTCGGAAGGAACTGGCAGAGAAGTGGTGTGGACTACTGGACTTCTATAATATTTACGGACCTACAGAAACTACTATATCAGCAATCATATACCAATGCAATCCTGCGCAGCTTAGCCAGGTTGATGTGTTGCCAATAGGACGGCCTTTGCCACATGTGCAGGTGTATATACTGGATGTGAAAGGTAATCCGGCTCCTGTTGGCGTACCAGGGGAAATATACATCGGCGGGGCCGGTGTTACCCGCGGATACCTGAATCAGCCCGAACTGACAGCCACAGTATTCCTGCCTGACAGGTTCAGCAACGTACCCGGCGCCCGCATGTATAAAACAGGCGACCTGGGCAGATGGCTGCCCGATGGGAATATAGAATATTTATCCCGCCTTGATGCGCAGCTGAAATTACATGGATACAGGATAGAACCCGACGAAATTGCCAATGTATTATTAGGCAGCGAGTGGGTAAGTCAGGCGGTAGTGCTCGATAACAGAGACGACACCGGCCAGGTGAGAATCTGTGCCTACATCGTGCTGGCAAAGCAGGTAGAGAAAGATGTGCTGCGAGCGTATTTGTCCGCACAGCTGCCGGCCTACATGGTTCCCTCGGTGATATGGTATTTGGATGTCCTGCCATTAACACCAAATGGTAAGATTGATAGAAATGCTTTAAAAATGATGGGAGTATCCGCTACCGTCTCAACGGAATATGTAGCGCCCCGTTCTGCAACAGAAAAGCAACTGTGGGAAATATGGCAGCAATTGCTACCGGCTGATCGTATCGGTGTGTTGGATGACTTCTTCGAGTTAGGAGGGCATTCATTACTCGCTATGCGGATGAATGCACATATCAAACGCGCTATAGGTGTAAATGTGCCTGTAAAGAAGCTGTTTCAGTGCCGGTGTATTGCCAGGCTTGCAGAATACCTCGATGTAACCAGCGCAACCCCTGTACAGAAAAATGACAAAGCAGCAGCACGGATCATTGAGATCTGAGGCTGTCCGGAAACATTAAACAAGTAATCATGAATATCGATTTCAGTAAAGCTATACATGTACTCAGCAAAGCGAAGCAGCAGGGAATGGAATTATTCCTGGATGACAGGAAACTTAAACTGAAGACGGACGAAGATATTGAAATAGATCCCCAATTACTGGAAGAGATCAGGCAATATAAGGATGAGATCATTGACTTCCTGCACCATGATGTTGCAACAGAAACGGTGGACCTGCCGGCTATTGAACCGGATCTGCGAAAGGAAACAGAGACACTGCCATTGTCTTTCGGACAGGAAGCTTTATGGCTGATAGATCAGCTGGAGGGAAGTGTGCAATACCATATGCCTTCCCTCTACCGCATCAATGGGCAGCTTGACATACAGTTACTGGAAGAAGCGTTCCGGTTTATCATTCAGCGCCATGAAATTTTACGCACTGTGATCCGTCAGGATGCAGGCGCTCCTTACCAGCATGTACTGCATGGCAATAACTGGACGCTGGAGTTGTTGGACGGATCAGCAGCTGATCTGCAGGACGGTTTACCTGTGGAACCGCTCACAACCTGGTTTGGCCGTCCATTTGATTTGTCAGCGGATTATATGCTGAGAGCTGCATTGATACAGCTGGCAGAAGAACGATATGTGCTGCTGATCAATATGCATCATATTGCAGCTGATGGCTGGTCGCTTTCCATACTGATCAATGAACTCAGATCTGTATATACCGCATTGGTTAACCGAAGGCCGGCATTGTTACCTGCGCTTCGCATTCAGTATGCAGACTATGCATTGTGGCAACGCCGTCTTGTAAATGATGGATTACTGGAGGCACAGTCAGCATACTGGAAAGCACAGTTATCAGGAGTGACGACGCTTGCGTTGCCTTATGACTTTATAAGACCTGCAGTTCAGAGCACCCGCGGAGCGCTGGTGAAATACGAGATAGATGCAGCCCTGACTAAAGGTCTGCGTCAGTTGGCACAGGCAGAACAGGCTACCTTATACATGACGATGCTGACAGCACTGAAGGTGTTGTTATACAGGTATAGTGGTGAAACCGATATTGTGGTAGGTACGGTGATAGCAGCCAGGCAGGAACAGGAACTGGAAGTCATGATAGGTTTCTTTGCCAATACGCTGGCTTTACGCACAGAAGTAAACGGTTCGTATTCTTTCCGCTCGTTGTTACAGCAGGTAAGAGAGACAACATTATCTGCTTATGAGCGTCAGGACCTTCCATTTGAAAAGGTTGTAGAGCTGTTAGGAGGGGAGCGTGACCGTGGTCACCACCCGATTTACGACATCATCTTTACTATGCAGAATGCGCCTGAAATTCCTGTACTCTCATTGGGGGATGCCGCATTGTCAGCTATTCCACATCAGCATTCCACGAGTCAGTTTGACCTGAACATTACAGCGCTGGAAAAAGGCGATCTTCTGGAAATAAATGTTGAATATTGTACCGACCTTTTTCTGCCTGCCAGTGTAGACAGGTTATTCGCACATTATATTACATTATTACGTTCTGCGGTTGCCCGTCCTGAGGAACAGGTAGATAGACTATCGCTTACAACGGACCGGCTTTATACGCCAGCTAGTCAATCTTCCTTACCCTACCCCGCAGACAAGCCGGTAGGCGAAATATTCAGCAAGCAGGCCGCCATGACTCCGGCGGCTACTGCTTTGATATTTGAAGATACAAATCTTACTTACGAAGAGCTGGAAGCGGCTTCTAATCAATTAGCCGCTTACCTGCTACAGTCGGGTATTACTTCTGAGACGATGGTGCCAGTATGTCTGGATCGCTCGGCGGATCTGATTGTCACATTGTTGGGTATTCTGAAGGCAGGAGCAGCCTTTGTACCGCTGGATCCGCGTTATCCGCAGCAGCGTATTGAGCAGATGCTCTCAGATACAGATTACAAGCTGGCGATCACCAATAGTGAATACCGTGACCTGTTTAATAGTAAAGCATCAATACTCACGCTGGAAGCATTACAGCCGATACTGGGATTGATGCCATCCACAGCATTACCGGTAGACATCAAGGCCGATAGTCTTGCATATGTGATGTATACATCTGGTTCTACTGGCCGTCCGAAAGGGGTGATGGTCACGCATCAGAATATAGTAAGTCTGGCATTGGGCAGTGGGTTTCTGGATTGGTCTTCAGCAGATGTGTTGCTGTCTACCGGTTCGCCTTCCTTTGATGCCAGTACGATAGAATACTGGGGTACGTTGTTAAATGGTGCAACGCTTGTATTATGTCCCGAGGACCAATTACTGGATAGTGCGCAGTTAAAGGAAGAGATAGCGGAGAGAGGGGTGACACGCATGTGGTTTACCGCCGGCTGGCTGAATCAGCTGGTCGATACCGATATCAGTGTATTTGCCGGTTTGAATACGGTCATAGCAGGAGGAGAGAAATTGTCCACTCATCATATTGGCCGGTTAAGGGATGCTTATCCGGATCTGGCTATTATCAATGGTTACGGTCCGACGGAGAATACTACGTTCTCTCTGACGTACACCATTAAAGCCGTAGCAGGTAATGCCAGTATCCCGATAGGTTATCCGTTGGCCAATCGTAGCGCGTATGTGCTGGACCACCACCTGGTACAGCTGCCGACAGGTGTTCCTGGTGAACTGTATGTTGGCGGAGCAGGGTTATCGCGTGGTTACCTGCATCAGCCGGAGCTGACAGCGGAACGTTTTATCCATCATCCTGTCAGTGGAGAACGGTTGTACCGTACGGGGGATTTGGCCCGGGTACTACCAGATGGCAGCATTGCTTACCTGGGTCGTGGTGATGACCAGGTAAAGCTGCGTGGTTTCCGGATAGAGTTAGGCGAGATAGAGCGCGTGTTGCAGGATAGTGGTTATATCAGTCAGGGTGTTGTGGTGCTTCGTGGTGATGGAGGTAGTAAACACCTGGTAGCATATGTGGTGCCGGAAGATGATTATGAGGCTTCAGCGTTGCAGTCCTACCTGGAGCAGCGGCTGCCTGATTATATGATACCTTCAGTAGTGATGACACTGTCAGCACTTCCGCTGACAAATAACGGGAAGGTAGACAAGCATGCATTACCAGACCCGGCAGCCGATCAGCTACATGCCGCGCGTTATGTAGGCGCACGTAATGCAGCAGAAAGTCAGCTGATAAGCATCTGGGAGGAAGCATTACAGGTTGAGCGCATCGGCGTGCATGATGACTTCTTTCGTCTTGGCGGCGATTCAATTATAGCAATAGGCGTTATCAGCCGCATCCGGCAAGTGTTTAACAGGTCTGTACGGCTGTATGACCTGTATCAGCAGCCAACAATCAGTGAGCTGGCATTACTGCTGGAACAATCAGCAGTGATCACGCCAACGGAGAGTGCGGAACATATAGCAGTTAAAGCGGAGATAGCGGCATTGAAGGCGCAGGTTTTATCGCAACTGGAGGATACCAGTAATATTGAAGATATCTATCCGATGAGCGATATCCAGGGAGGGATGGTGTCAGCATCATTGTTGAATCCAGAACTGGCCGTTTATCATGATCAATTTGCACATTCATTCGTTAAGGAGCTGGACATTCCGCTTTTTGAACGAGCATTTTCTCTCATGATAGACAAATATGAAATTTTCCGTACCAGTTTTAACCTGGATCTGCATCCGGAAGGCGTACAGGTGTTGCATAAAGAAGTGCCTGTACACTTTAATCGGCTCGACTGGCAGGAGCTGGATGGGGATACCGCTAAAGGTCCGCTTGCAGCATTCCTGGAGCAACAGCGTTCACACCCCATAGATGTTAAAAATCCACCGCTCTGGAGGGGAACGCTGATAGCACTTGCTGACCGGTATATTTTCGTGCTGGAATTTCACCACGCCATGATAGACGGCTGGAGTATGGCATCTTTTAATACAGAACTCAACAACCTGTATGTGAAGCTCAAAGCTGGCATAGATGTTACTACGCTGCCATCTCTCAGAAGTAACTATAAGGATTTTATTATTGAAAGTATTATTGAGAAGCGCAATGACCAGCAAAAGCAATTCTGGAAGGAAGAACTGAATGATTACAAACGCCTGGACATATTTACGCATGAACCCGACGATCAGCACCTGGCTAAGGCGTATGATGCGGGCTTCCTTGTACAACTCAAAGAAAAGGCGCAACGGGATGATATCTCTGTAAAAAGCATTTTCCTGGGCGCTTATCTGTATGTACTTACCATGCTGACACATGAGGGTGAGATTACTACAGGTATTGTAACCAACAACCGGCCACTGATACCAGATGGAGAACGTATGCTGGGCTGTTTCCTCAATTCGATACCTGTGCGTATCAGGAAGGGAAGTACACTGACTACCTGGAAACAATGGTTTGCCGGAGTAGAAGAGAAGCTTGTAGCATTAAAGCAGCATGACAGAACCTCCCTGTTCGAGATCAGGAAGATTACGGGAGAGTCTTTTGCGGAGGAGAATGCCTTTTTTGATACTCTTTTTAACTTCGTAAACTTTCATGTATACACCCGGCTGGAAGGGGGATTATTCCTGTCTGATATTTCCGCGGTACATCAGGAGGATACTGTTGACAGTGGTTTTGAGTCCACCAACACCTATATGAACTGCGCCGCGAGCATCACCAATGATGTGATGATCATTACCTGGTCTTTACGTAAGCAGCTTAAGTGTGGCGCATCATTGGAGGAACTGCATAGCTGGTTTGATGCTGTACTTGAAAGGTATTTATACAATTATGAAGAAGCAGCAGATCGTAGCATGGTATTACAGGCGGTTCCGGATCGTCTGTTGCAAGCGGTAAACAATGATCTTATTTACCCGGCAGATAAAACGGTAGGGGAAATCTTCAGTACACAGGCCACAGCAACACCATCGGCAACAGCGGTAATTTTTGAAGATACAATACTGACGTACGAGGAGCTGGAAGCAGCAGCTAATCAGCTGGCAGCTTACCTGTTGCAATCAGGCGTTACCCCTGAAATGCTGATACCTGTATGCCTGGACCGGTCGGCAGATCTGATTGTAACATTGCTGGGTATACTGAAAGCCGGCGCAACCTTTGTACCGCTGGACCCACGTTATCCAAAGCAGCGTATTGAGCAGATGTTATCTGATACAGATTATAAGCTGGCAATTACCAGCAGTGAATACCGTGATCTGTTTGATAGTGAGGTAAAGGTGCTTACACTGGAGGCGTTACAACCAATATTGGGATTGATGCCGGCTACCGCCTTGCCGGTATATACAAAAGCAGATGGTCTTGCCTATGTGATGTATACGTCTGGTTCTACCGGTCGTCCGAAAGGGGTGATGGTCACTCACCGTAATATTGTGAGTCTGGCGTTAGGTAGTGGTTTCCTGGATTGGTCTTCAACAGATGTGTTGCTGTCAACCGGTTCTCCTTCTTTTGATGCCAGTACAATAGAATATTGGGGTACATTGTTAAACGGTGCCACCCTTGTACTATGTGCAGAGGACCGGCTGTTGGACACTGCGCAGTTAAAAGAAGAAATACAGGATAGAGGTGTGACGTGCATGTGGTTTACAGCAGGCTGGCTGAATCAGCTGGTGGATACTGATATCAGCATCTTCACCGGTTTGAAGACCATTATGGCGGGAGGGGAAAAACTATCAGCGGCGCACATAAGCCGGTTGAGGGATGCTTATCCGGAGCTAAATATAATCAATGGTTATGGCCCGACGGAGAATACAACGTTCTCATTGACTTACGCTATAAAGGATGTAATCGCAGGGGGCAGTGTACCGATTGGTTATCCATTGTCCAACCGCAGTGCATTTATATTGGATGATACATTGCAGGTTTTGCCGGTGGGCGTTCCGGGCGAACTGTATGTTGGCGGTGCAGGATTATCCCGAGGTTACCTCAATCAACCGGCACTGACTACAGCACGTTTTATCTATCATCCAGGCACTGGTGAGCGGATGTACCATACGGGTGATCTTGCCCGGGTATTGCCAGATGGCAGCATTGCGTACCTGGGTCGTACGGATGACCAGGTAAAACTGCGAGGATTCCGGATTGAGTTGGGCGAAATAGAAAGTGTGTTGCAGGATAGTGGCTACATAAACCGCGGGGTAGTTGTACTTCGTGGAGAGGGCAGTAGTAAGCATCTGTTGGCCTACGTAGTGCCGGAGGCTCACTATGAGGAGGATGCCTTGTTATCTTATTTGTCGGAACGTTTGCCGGACTATATGATTCCATCGGCTGTTATTACACTGGAGGTATTTCCATTAACCAATAACGGAAAGATAGATAAACGCGCTTTACCTGATCCTGATGGGCATGCTATGCAATCAGCAGGTTATGTTGCTCCGCTTACCAATACAGAAGTAACTATTGCACGCATCTGGCAGGAAGTACTGCAACTGGACCGTGTCAGTATTCATGATGATTTCTTTAGGCTGGGAGGCGATTCAATTACAGCTATCGGCGTAATTAGCCGGTTACGCAAAGCTTTTGGTGATCATATCAAACTGTATGATCTGTACAGATCAGGTACATTGTCACAGCTGGCCTTACTAATCGATAGTACTCAGGCGAGTATCGTTGCTAATGAGCCGACATCAGCAATATCCGCAGCTATTGAAGCCACGAAAACGGAATTAATGGCTGCATTACCAGATGCGGCAGCGATAGAGGACATTTATCCGCTCAGCGATATTCAGAGCGGGATGATTTATGCATCATTGCTGAGTCCTGACAAGTCGATCTATCATGACCAGTTTGCTTATATGTTACCTGCGGATCTGGATATTGAGCGGTTTACCCATGCATTTTCCCTGTTGGTACAACAGCATGGTACACTGAGAACAATCTTTGACCTGAATCTGCAGGAGCAGGGTGTGCAGCTCGTTTACAAACAATTGCCGGTATCATTCAACTATCTTGATTATTCCCGTCAGGGTAAAGAGGCGGCGGCAATGGCCATCCGTAGTTACCTGGAGGCAGAGCGGCAGCGCCCTTTTAAAGTGACAGAGCTGCCATTGTGGAGAGGGACAATTGTGAAGCTGGCTGACAGGCATGTATTCTTGTTCCAGTTTCATCATGTGCTATTAGACGGATGGAGTGCAGCTTCATTAAATACAGCCCTTGGAAATATTTATGAGCAACTTGCAATTGACCCTGCACTTAGCTTACCAGCCCTTAAGGCGACGTACAAGGATTTTGTAATTGAGCAGTTGGTAGATAAACAATCCCAGCGTAGTCGTACTTACTGGCAACAGACGCTCAGTGGATATAAACGCCTGGATATATTTACGTCCGCAGATGAGGAACAGCGTATTGTCATGCATTACGATAACGCGTTTTTCGAGAAGCTGAAGCAACTCGCACAGGACAACGACATGTCGCTTAAAGGTGTATTTCTGGGCGCTTTCCTGTATGTGTTTGGTATGCTTACCTATGAGGACGAAGTTACAATAGGTATAGTTACTAATAACCGTCCGCTGATTGAAGATGGAGACAAAATATTCGGGTGTTTCCTGAATGCCTTGCCTTTCCGTTTTTCAACACAGCGTAAAGATCTTACCTGGAGGCAATGGTTCCAGCATGTAGAGGAGCAGTTACTGGATCTGAAACAGTACGAAAGACTTTCACTAAGTGAAATCACCAGGTTGAACGGAGAACAGGCGCAGCAGGAAAACCCGTTCTTCGATGTGCTGTTCAATTTCATCAACTTTCATGTATTTGATGGATTGGATGCCAACCTTCTATCAATGAATATTGCGCCGGATAATCAGGACGAATCACTGGTATTTAATCATGAGACCTCAAATACATTCCTGGATTGTTCTGTGGATATTACCGGTAACAGACTATCTGTGGTGTACACCATCCGGAGGCAGCTCCAATCGGGTAAGACAGTCGCTGAGTTACACCAGTATCTTGATGCAGTGTTGGAAGCTTATATCAACAGGCAGGATGAACTCATTGCCAGGGAGCAGATATTGCACCCATTAGAACTTGAGCGTATCATGAAGGTAGGTAACGGGCATATATCCCCATTACCGGCAACGAAAACTATTACAGCAGCCTTCCAGGAGCAGGTGGGAAAAAGACCTGACGCTATTGCACTTGCTTGTGAGCAAGAAATTTTCACCTATCAGGAGCTGAACGAGCAATCGGACAGGCTGTCTATACACCTGCAACAGGCAGGGGTTAAAAATGGCAGTCTGGTACCAATATATATAGAACGATCTCCGGCACTGATCATAGGCATATTAGGAATATTGAAAGCAGGAGCAGCGTATCTGCCGCTGGATCCTGCCTACCCTGCTGTCAGATTAAACAGCATGCTGGAAGAAACGCATAGCAGTTTGTTATTGTCAGTTGCAGGTCTGAAAGGAAAGTTGCAGACATGGATACCTGCCGGTATTACATCATGCTTCATTGACAAGATGGACGGCGCGGATCAGCAAGTAGCTACTTTACCTACAACAGTAGCTGTAGCAGCGGACAGTCTGGCTTATGTGATGTACACCTCAGGTTCTACAGGGCGGCCGAAGGGCGTCATGGTTACTCACCATAATGTTGTAAGTCTGGCGTTGCATAGCGATTTTACCAGTTTTACATCAGAAGATGTTTTATTGTCAACCGGATCCCCATCATTTGATGCAACGACTATTGAATACTGGGGCATGTTATTGAACGGTGGATGCCTGGTGCTGAGCAGTGAACAACAATTACTGGATGTTTCCCAGCTGGCTGAAACGATCCGCAGTAAGGGTGTCAGCAAGATGTGGTTTACATCCAGCTGGTTGAATCAGCTGGTAGAGGAAGATATCAGCATTTTTGAGGGACTTACTACGGTTATGGCCGGCGGCGAGCGGTTGTCTCCTGCACATATTATGCGTCTCAGGCAGGCATATCCCGGACTGGAGATTATCAATGGCTATGGTCCTACGGAGAATACAACGTTTTCACTGACCTATGGGTTGGAAGCTGAATTACCAACAGGAGATATTCCGATTGGAAAACCGTTGCCATACCGGTCTGCCTGGGTGCTGGATAAGCAGCAACAGTTGTTGCCGCTGGGAGTAGCAGGAGAACTCTGTGTTGGAGGAGCCGGTCTTTCCAAAGGCTATCTGCATCATCCCGAACTGACAATAAAACGCTTTGTTCAACATCCCTTACATAGTGAAACACAGATAGTATATCGTACAGGTGACCTTACACGCTGGTTACCTGATGGCAATATGGAATACATTGATCGTATAGATGAGCAGGTAAAAATAAGAGGTTTCCGTGTTGAACCTGGTGAGATTGAAAATATACTACTGCAAAGCGGAACTGTAAGGCAAGCCGTTGTAATACTGCAAACCAGCCGGGCTGGTAACAAGCAACTGGTAGCTTTTGTGGTGCCCGAACAAAACTTTCATCTTTCTGCATTGACAGCATTTCTGGAGAGCAGGCTGCCGGCAGTAATGGTGCCTTCGCAGATACTTACATTAGATAAGATTCCGCTCACAGTAAATGGTAAGGCAGATAAAAAGACATTGTTGCAGCATGCCGACAATGTTCAGCAGGAAAAAGAATTTATTGTTGCCAGTACTGATATGGAAAAGCAGCTGGTAGAGATCTGGCGGTTGCTGCTGGGCAGAGAAAAGATCAGTATCAGCGATGATTTCTTTGAACTTGGCGGTCATTCACTACTTGCTATGCGCCTGAACATGCACATCAAAAGATCGATAGGCGTCAATGTGCCTATCAAACGGTTGTTTCTTTACAGAACGATTGAAGAGCTGGCAGCTTACCTGGATGAGCTTATTGCCAGGGATACAGATGCCGGAATAGAAAATTCAACTCAGGTTTTCGAGATATAAACTGTTACACTTATCATAACCATTCTAAAATCGCAGCCTCATGAACATATCTTCAAAAAAGGCGATCAGTATTCTTAAGAAGGCCCGCACCAATGGAGTATTTGTCTTCATAGAAAATGATAAATTAAAAATGCGGACCAGTAACGAGGTGCAGGTAGATGCCGTCTTATTGGATGAGATCCGGCAGTATAAAGATGAGATTGTTGATTTTCTGTTAAACGATCTTGACAGGGAACAAGAGTCTTTACCCGGAATAGTGCCTGCAAAGCGTGAGGAAACAGGCTATCTGCCCCTGTCTTACGGTCAGGAAGGACTTTGGCTGATTGATCAGCTGGAAGGGAGTACGCATTATCATATTGAGGCACTGTTTGAAGTAACGGGAGACCTTTCAGTTAATAAACTGGAGGAAGCCTTTCGACATATTGTTAATCGCCATGAAATTCTGCGTACCGTGATCCGTCAGGATGCCGGTGAGCCTTATCAGCATATCCTTGAGCCTAATAACTGGCAGTTGGAATTTGCTGAACTTCCGGCTGAGGTGCAGCAGGTTACTATTGATACAATGTTATCAGAGTGGTTCGCGCGCCCTTTTGATCTGTCAGCAGATCATATGTTACGGGCCGGATTATTCCGTAAAGACCAGCAAAGTCACCTTCTGCTCATCAGTATGCATCATATAGCTGCTGATGGCTGGGCTGTGTCCGTGCTGATTAATGAGCTGATTGTTATCTATTCAGCATTGATCAATGATAGGCCCGCACTGTTACCTGCACTACGTATACAATATGCAGATTACGCCTTGTGGCAACGTCAGCTTGTAAATACAGGAAAGCTGGATAAGCAGGTAGATTACTGGAAGGAACGATTGAACGGGATGTCCCGCCTATCGCTACCTTATGACTTTGTGCGTCCGGCGATACAAAGTACGCGTGGTGCTCTGGCTAATTATAAGATAGAGGCTGACCTGACAACAGCGCTTCAACTGCTTTCGCAGCAGGAACATGCTACCTTGTTTATGACGCTTCTTGCAGCGTTTAAGGTGCTTTTGTACCGTTACAGTGGTGCACAAGATATTTGTGTTGGTACTGTGATAGCGGGACGTTCACAACAGGAACAGGAGGTGATGATTGGTTTCTTTGCCAATACGCTTGCTTTGCGTAGTCGGCTGAACGGGACCGAATCTTTCCGGTCGTTGTTACAGCAGGTGAAAGATACAACGCTTTCTGCCTATGAGCACCAGGATCTGCCTTTTGAAAAGATTGTAGAAATAGTGGATGAGCCGCGTGATCGGGGGCATCATCCACTTTATGATATCATTTTTACGATGCAGAATATGCCGGAGATCCCCGCTCTGTCATTAGGTGACGCCCGGTTGCACGCAGTACCCCAGCAACATACAACCAGCCAGTTCGATCTTAATATTACAGTATTAGAGAAGGGAGATCTGCTGGAACTGAATATAGAATATTGTACGGATCTTTTCGGGCAGCAGCGTATTGACCAATTGTTTGAACAGTACATAACTGCACTTCGGCATATTGTTGCCCAACCAGCGATAGCGATTGATAAATTGGTTATTGTCAGTGAGCAGGAGCGCCAGCGACTAGAAGTGCTGACAACGCCAGCTATATTACCATATCCTTCCAGACAGTCTATAGGCGAGTTGTTCAGTAAACAGGCATCTGTTAGTCCGGCGGCTACTGCATTGATATTTGAAGATACAAAGCTTACTTACGAAGAGCTGGAAGCGGCTTCTAATCAATTAGCCGCTTACCTGCTACAGTCGGGTATCACCTCTGAGACGATGGTGCCGGTATGCCTTGATCGCTCGGCGGATCTGATTGTGACATTGTTGGGTATTTTGAAAGCAGGAGCAGTCTTTGTACCGCTGGATCCGCGTTATCCGCAGCAGCGTATTGAACAGATGCTGTCAGATACAGATTATAAGCTAGCGATCACCAGTAATGAGTATCGTGACTTATTTAATAACAACGCACAGGTACTCACCCTGGAAGCATTGCAGCCCGTCCTGGAATTAATGCCGGTTGCTGCTGTCCCTTTGGAGATAGCTGCCGATAGTCTTGCATATGTGATGTATACATCTGGTTCTACTGGCCGTCCGAAAGGAGTGATGGTCACGCATCAGAATATAGTAAGTCTGGCATTGGGCAGTGGGTTTCTGGATTGGTCTTCAGCAGATGTGTTGCTGTCAACCGGTTCGCCTTCCTTTGATGCCAGCACGATAGAATACTGGGGTACGTTGTTAAATGGTGCAACCCTTGTATTGTGTGCTGAGGACCGATTACTGGACAGTGCGCAGTTAAAGGAAGAGATAGCGGAGAGAGGGGTGACACGCATGTGGTTTACCGCCGGTTGGCTGAATCAGCTGGTGGATACCGACATCAGCGTGTTCGCCGGTTTGAATACGGTCATAGCAGGAGGAGAGAAATTGTCCACTCATCATATTGGCCGATTAAGGGATGCTTATCCGGATCTGGCAATTATCAATGGTTACGGTCCGACGGAGAATACAACCTTCTCTCTAACGTACACCATTAAAGCCGTAGCAGGGAATGCCAGTATCCCGATAGGTTATCCGTTGGCCAATCGTAGCGCGTATGTGCTGGATCATCACCTGGTACAGCTGCCGACAGGTGTTCCTGGTGAACTGTATGTTGGCGGAGCAGGGTTATCGCGTGGTTACCTGCATCAGCCGGAGCTGACAGCGGAACGTTTTATCCATCATCCTGTCAGCGGAGAACGGCTGTACCGTACGGGTGATCTGGCCCGGGTACTATCAGATGGCAGCATTGCTTACCTGGGTCGTGGTGATGACCAGGTAAAGCTGCGTGGTTTCCGGATAGAGTTAGGCGAGATAGAGCGTGTGTTACAGGACAGTGGTTATATCAGTCAGGGTGTTGTGGTGCTTCGTGGTGATGGAGGTAGTAAACACCTGGTAGCATATGTGGTGCCGGAAGATGATTATGAGGCTTCAGCGTTGCAGTCGTACCTGGAGCAGCGGCTGCCTGATTATATGATACCTTCAGTAGTGATGACACTGTCAGCACTTCCGCTGACCAATAACGGGAAGGTAGACAAGCATGCATTACCAGACCCGGCAGCCGATCAGCTACATGCCGCGCGTTATGTAGGCGCACGTAATGCAGCAGAAAGTCAGCTGATAAGCATCTGGGAGGAAGCATTACAGGTAGAGCGCATCGGCGTGCATGATGACTTCTTTCGTCTTGGTGGCGATTCAATTATAGCAATAGGCGTTATCAGCCGCATCCGGCAAGTGTTTAACAGATCTGTACGGCTGTATGACCTGTATCAGCAGCCAACAATCAGTGAACTGGCATTATTGCTGGAACAATCAGCAGTGATCATGCCAACGGAGAGTGCGGAACATGTAGCAGTTAAAGCGGAGATAGCGGCATTGAAGGCGCAGGTGTTATCGCAACTGGAGGATACCAGTAATATTGAAGATATCTATCCGATGAGTGATATTCAGGGAGGAATGGTAGCGGCTTCTCTGGCCGACCCGGAATTAGCGATGTACCACGATCAATTCACTTATGCTTTTCCTGCGGATCTTAATATTCCTGTATTTGAGAAAGCGTTTGCACTTCTAATAAGGAAATATGAGATATTCAGAACATCCTTTAATCTGCAAGCCCATTTAGGGGGCGTGCAGGTATTGCACAGAAACATTCCTGTTCACTTTGCGCAACTGGATTGGACATCGTTAAGCAGTGATACGGCAGGTAATAGTCTGAACAATTATTTAAAAGAGCAACGATTACGGCCATTTAATGTGGAGCAGCCGCCTTTATGGCGAGGAACACTGATTCGGTTGTCCGATCAGTTTGTCTTTGTATTTGAGTTCCATCATGCCATGATTGACGGCTGGAGTATGGCATCTTTCAACACGGAACTAAATAATCTTTATGCTTCACTATTAACTAGCGCTCCACCGGATTTTCTGCCTGCACTTAAAAGTACTTACCGCGACTTTATTATTGAGAGTCTGGTGGAGAAGCGCCAGTCCACACATACTGATTTCTGGAAGTCAGAATTAGCTGACTACAAGCGACTAGACCTCTTTACATCGGAAGATATTGATGAACGTGTGATCAAGGTCTACGATCATGCGTTTTTGGCACAGGTGACGGCAAAAGCGAAGGAGGATGGACTGACGGTTAAGAGTGTATTTCTGGGTACATATCTCTATGTACTTGGAATGCTGACGCATGAGGATGAATTGACAACAGGTATCGTTACCAACAACCGTCCTTTGCTTCCTGATGGGGAACGTATGTTGGGATGTTTTCTTAATTCCGTGCCGCTTCGTGTTATGAAGAGCGGTATGCATACTACCTGGAAGGAATGGTTTGTAGGCATAGAAAATAAGTTGGTTGCACTCAAGCAGCACGATCGGACCTCATTATATGAAATAATGAAGGTAACCGGGGAATCTTTTTCCGAAGCAAATGCGTTTTTTGATACACTTTTTAATTTCGTTAATTTCCATGTGTACAACAATCTTGACGATGGTAATGTAGAGAATGGATTGCTGGCAGCCGGTATTGATGCTGTTCAGGAGGGTAAACAAACGCTGAACACAGGCTTTGAGTCTACTAACACTTTCTTCAACTGTGCAGTGAGCCTCACCGGAGGGGTACTGGCAGTGTCCTATGTGATGCGTAAGAGATTGAAGAGCGACATTACGTTACAGGAGTTTCATTGCTGGTTTGATGCTATACTGGAAAACTACTTACACCGTTCGGGGGAAGTAGCGGACCGTCATACAGTATTAGCAGCGGTGCAGGCCAGGATGATCCGGTCGGAGTCACCTGCTTTACCTTATCCAGTAAATGAGACAGTAGCAACACTTTTCAGTGCACAGGCGGCAGCTACCCCCGATGCCATTGCGCTTTTGTTTGAAGATGTAAGCCTGTCTTATGCCGATCTGGAAGCGGCCGCTAATCAGCTCGCGGCTTACCTGACACGCCTGGGCATTGTTAAAGAAACGCTGATACCTGTATGCCTGGACCGATCTGCGGACCTGATAATCACCTTACTTGGAATTATGAAGGCGGGTGCTGCGTTTGTGCCATTAGATCCACGTTACCCGCAACAGCGTATTACACAGATGTTATCTGATACCGATTATGCAATAGCTATTACCAGCAGCGACTATCGCGACCTGTTTACCAACAAGGCACAGATATTAACCATAGAAGCCATGCAGCCGGTATTAAATCTGCTGCCAACTGGCCCGTCGCCGGTTGATATTACCGCCGGAAATCTGGCTTATGTGATGTACACCTCCGGCTCTACCGGACGGCCGAAGGGAGTAATGGTAACCCATCAGAATATTGTAAGTCTTGCGCTGGGCAGTGGCTTTTTAGATTGGTCAGCTGCTGATGTTTTACTCTCTACAGGTTCTCCTTCTTTTGATGCCACGACAATTGAGTATTGGGGTACATTATTGAATGGAGCTACACTCGTATTGTGTAATGAAGACCGTTTACTGGACAGCGAACAGCTGAAGGAGGAGATTACAGAGAGGGGCGTGACCCGCATGTGGTTTACCGCCGGCTGGCTTAATCAGCTTGTGGATACGGATATCACTCTGTTTAGTGGCCTGAAAACTGTTATGGCGGGCGGGGAGAAATTGTCAGAGAGCCATATTAGTCGCTTGCGTACCGCTTATCCGGATTTAACCATTATCAATGGTTATGGACCTACGGAGAACACTACCTTCTCGCTGACTTATTCTATAAAGGAAGTACCTGCCGGTAGCAGTATTCCGATAGGCTACCCATTGTTTAACAGAACGGCTTATGTGCTGGACAATTACCAGCAGGAATTACCTGCCGGCGTAGCTGGTGAGCTTTATGTTGGCGGCGCTGGTTTATCAAGAGGATATATTAATCAGCCAGAACTAACTGCAGAACGTTTCATTATACATCCTGTTACGGGAGAACGGTTATATCGTACAGGCGACCTTGCCCGTATATTATCAGATGGCAGTATTGCTTACCTGGGACGTAGTGATGACCAGGTGAAGTTACGTGGGTTCCGCATAGAGCCGGGTGAAATTGAAAGCATTCTGCAAATGAGTGATTATGTTACCGCCGGAGTGGTTATTTTGTCTGGAGAAGGACCGTCCAAACGTCTGATTGCTTATGTTGTGCCAGCAGACGGTTATAATGAAGCAGCCTTACTGTCTTATCTTGGTCAACGCCTGCCGGATTACATGATTCCTGCAGTGATCATCACCCTTGATACGATGCCATTAACAAAAAATGGGAAGGTGGATAAACGTGCGCTACCGGCTCCGGATGAAGAAAATGTACAAAGCGATATTTATGTAGCACCTCGCAACGAGACTGAGCAGGCCATTGCCGACCTTTGGCAGGAAGCGCTAAAGGTAAACCGGGTAGGGGTGTACGACAATTTTTTCCAGTTGGGAGGCGACTCAATCCGTGCGATCGGTATTATCAGCCATTTGCGCAAACAGTTTGATAGCCGTATTAAGCTGTATGATCTGTATAATCCTGGCCATATTGCCGGTTTGAGTGCTATTATCGATGAGCTGCGTGAAACTGATCATAATCTTCAGGATCAATTCAGAGCTGTCATAAAGGCTGAAATAGCAGCATTGCATGAGCATGCGTTGACTGTTCTACCTGATACGGATAATATAGCTGATATCTATCCGATGAGTGATATCCAGAGTGGGATGATATATGCCTCCTTGCTTAACCCCGGACAAGGCATCTACCATGATCAGTTTATCTATCCTTTTTCTGTTGACACGCAACCTGCTTTGCTGGAACAGGCTTTTAAGCTACTCGTAAATAAGCATGAGGTGTTGAGAACCGGGTTCAACCTGGATATCGAAGAACATGGGCTTCAGATTGTATACAAACAGGTGCCAGTGACGCTGAAGCAACTGGATTGGTCAACACTTGATCGCCGGGAGGCAGCAACTAGGATTCAGGAATATCTGGCAGCAGAAAGAGGTAACTCATTCGACGTGACAATTGCACCACTCTGGAGGGGTACATTGGTCAGGCTGAAAGATCAGTACCTCTTTGTCTTCCAATTTCATCATGCATTGCTGGATGGATGGAGCGTAGCCACACTCAATACAGAGTTAAACAACCTCTATTTCAGACTGCAACAGGATAATTCCACAACGACATTAACACCATTAAAAGCCTCTTATAAAGACTTTGTAATAGATAGTATTATAGAACAAAAGCAGGGAGGTAGCAAGGACTTCTGGATGAAAGAAATGGATGAGTACAAGCGACTGGATATCTTCACTCAGGATGATGTCAACGAGCGGTTCGTTCGTACCTATCCCACTGCTTATTTTGAAGAGATCAGGCACAGAGCCTCAACCGATAAGATTCCTCTGAAAGCACTGTTTCTTGCAGCTCATTTGTATGCACTTGGGATGTTAACAGCTGAAAACGAATTGACTGTGGGCATAGTGACTAACAGCCGTCCGGGAATTGAAGATGCAGACAAGATGTTGGGTTGTTTCCTGAACACGGTACCTTTCCGTTGCAATACCAGTGAAAAAGGACTTTCCTGGAAAGCTTGGTTTGAGCAGGTTGCCGACCACTTATTACGTTTGCAAGAGCATGAACGAACACCGCTGGCTATGATTGCTTCACTGACAGGCGAAAAAAGTAATGACGAGAACCCTTTCTTTGACGTAATTATTAACTTCATCAATTTCCACGTTTATGACGGACTGCAGGATGCATTGTTTGAGAAAAGCGATGAAAGTTATGAAGAAGCTTCTCACCAGGACAGAGGCAATGAAACTACAAACACCTTCCTGGACTGCACAGTAAGTGTTACCGGTGGAGTACTTAATGTTATTTATTCATTACGTAAGTCACTGTATAGCGGCATCTCGCTTGAGCGCATACATCATTACTTTAAAGCTGTGCTGGATAGTTATCTGTATCGGTATGATATGCCCGTGAACAGGCAGCTGGTACTGGGTGAAAGCGAAACTAATCAATTGCTGTACAGTCTTAATCCGCAGCCGTTTAATTATCCGGATGCTTATACAATTCATGCGCTGTTTGAAGAGCAGGCGTTCTGGACACCAGGCGCGATTGCCGTTAAAGACAATAATAGTCAGCTAACTTACCTGGAATTGAATAATAGGGCGACGCAGGTTGCCTTGTGGTTGCAGGAACAAGGTGTGACGGCCAATACGCCAGTAGGCATCTGTACAGAGAGAACCAAGGAACTCATTATTGGCATTCTCGCCGTGTTAAAAGCAGGAGGAGCTTATGTAACGTTGGATCCTGCTTATCCTAAAGACCGGCTGAGTTACATGTTGAGGGACGTTGGAGCGACAGTTATATTGACCAGCACAGCAGCCAGCGAAGCAATAGCAGGTTCACTTTTAGAGAGCCATGCTGTATTGAGCCTTGATGCTCCTGACATATGGGATATACTGCCAGCTGTACGGGCTGTGACGACGGCAACAACTCCGGAGGATCTTGCCTACATTATGTACACTTCCGGTTCTACAGGCGAGCCTAAAGGCGTGATGATCACACATAAAAATGTGATCAGCCTTCTGCGTGGCGGAAACCTGGCGGTTTTCGGACCGTTTGATCGTTTATTAGCTACGGGGTCGCCATCTTTTGATGCCAGTACACTGGAATACTGGTCTATGTTGCTGAATGGCGGACAATTAGTGATTACACCGGAACATGAGCTGCTGGACAGCAGTATTCTTCGAGATAAGATTATAGCATCAGGCATTACAAAAATGTGGATAGCTGCTGGGTGGTTACATCAGCTGATTGACTCTGATATAAATGTGTTAAGACCTTTGAAGATGATCATTACGGGTGGAGAGAAGGTATCTACCTCACATATTAATCAGCTCAGGAAAGTGTTGCCGGATGTTGATGTTATTAATGCATATGGGCCGACAGAAAATTCTGTGATTTCCCTGGCCTGCCATCTTGTAAAAAGACATTATGATGGAGATCTGCCGATAGGGAAACCGCCTGCCAATCGTACCGTCTATGTGTTGGATAAACAGCAAAGATTGCTGCCGCAGGGTGTGCCGGGAGAATTATATGTTGGCGGAGATGGCTTAGGTAAGGGGTATTATAACAAACCGGAACTGACTCGCGAGAAGTTTGGCCTACATAGTCTGATTGAAGGAAAACAGGAGCTGCTTTACCGTACAGGGGATCTGACCCGCTGGAGACCGGACGGTGAAATGGATTTCCTAGGCCGTACAGATGAACAGGTAAAGATTCGAGGCTATCGTATAGAACCAGGCGAGATAGAAGCGCAGATCATGCATACCCGGTTGGTACGACAGACAGTTGTTCTGGTACAGGGGCAGGGGAATGGCCGACAACTGGTGGCCTATGTTCTTCCTGCTGCTAATTATAGTAAGGAGTTACTTACCGAACAGTTGCAGCAGCAGTTGCCATCGCATATGTTGCCGACAGTAATCATCAGTCTGGAAAAATGGCCACTTACACCGAGCGGGAAGATAGATAAGCGTGCCTTACCGGAGGCAGACATGCAGGTTCGGGAAAACAAAGAATATATAGCGCCCCGTAATCATCAGGAAGAGTTGCTGGCAAAAATCTGGGAACAGTTACTTGGCATATCACCTATCAGTATGAATGACGATTTCTTTGAACTGGGTGGGCATTCATTAGTCTTAATGCGTGTAAATGCCAGGATAAAGAAAGATATCGGGTTGGATGTGCCAGTAAAGCGGCTGTTTGAATTTAGAACAATAGCGTTGCTGTCATCCTACCTCGACATGTTGTCATCTGTAGAACAGGCACCTGTTGCGGCAGACTATAATGTGTTCGAATTATAATTAACCATCTCTAATATTGATACAATGCAAACCGACTTTAGTAAAGCCATTGATGTATTAAGTAATGCGAGGAAAAATGGGGTGGAAGTATATCTGGAAGATGATAAAATAAAGGTGAGAGTAAAGAAGGATGTAGAGATGGACCCGGCGTTACTTGCTGAGATCAGGCAATATAAAGCAGAAATCAGCGATTTTCTAGGGAATGACCTGATAGAAAAAGGGCGGGAAATGGAAAAAATCCAGCCTGCTCAACGCAAGGAAGGGGAGAAGCTTCCGCTTTCTTACGGACAGGAAGCATTATGGATTATCGATCAGCTGGATGGTAGCAAACAATACCAGATCGTTATTCCCTTGCGGCTGAAAGGACAACCTGATAAGGCAGCATTAGAGGATGCATTACGGGAGATTGTCAGCAGGCATGAAATATTACGTACTGTAATCCGACAGGAAAGCAGCGGGCCGTTTCAGTACGTCAGACCAGCTGATGAATGGCAACTACATATGAAAGATATTCCTGCATCGGCTGATCATTCGCAGGCATTACAGGATGAGATTCAAAAGATATTTAATACAGCGTACGATCTGTCAGGAGACTATATGCTGAAGGCGAATTTGTTCAGTCTTGCCGATGATGACCACTTACTGGTACTTTCCATGCATCATATCGCGGCAGATGGATGGTCGCTTTCTGTAATTGTGCGTGAATTGGTAGAATTATATGATGCCCGTATCAATAGGAGGATGTCTACCTTGCCGATTTTGCCAGTACAATATGCTGATTATGCTATCTGGCAACGCCGGCAACAAGAGGAGGGAATATGGTCGCGGAAGGCAGCGTTCTGGAGCAACTACTTGCAGGATGTTGCCCGGCTTGAATTGCCACTTGATTTTGCCAGACCACTGGTACAAAGCAGCAATGGCAGAGTAGCCTGGTTTGATATCGGCAGTGATCTCGCCATAGCGCTGAAAAATCTGTCTTACCAGCAGCATACAACGCTGTTCATGACCATGCTGTCTGCATTTAACGTTCTTCTTTACCGCTATACAGGTCAGGAAGATATCTGCATTGGAACGGCTATTGCGGGAAGGACGCAGGATGAACTGGAATCACTCATTGGATTTTTTGCCAATACCGTTGTGCTGAGAAATAAGCTGGAGGGGAATCCTGATTTTCAGTCATTGCTACAGCAGGTAAAGAAAAATACGCTCAATGCTTATGAACACCAGGATCTTCCATTTGAAAAAATTGTAGAAGCGGCAGGGCAGGAGCGCGACCGTAGCAGGAATCCGTTGTGCCAGGTGCTGTTTAATGTGCAAAATATACCGGAGGTTCCTCAGCTCAAACTGGGTGATCTTTCCCTGACTGTAGAAAGTATAGACCGGGATACGGCGCAGTTTGACATGAATATCTCTGTGATTGAGAAAATGGACGGATTGTCAATAAGTGTAGAATATTGTACGGATCTTTTTCTACCTGCCAGTATTGATCAGTTGTTCAGGCATTACATTACTTTATTGCAGGATATTGTGAGTAATCCAAAAGCTCGTGTAGATGACTTGTCTTTTTATCAGCAGGAAGAAGCAGCGCTGTTTTCCGAACGAGCTAAAATTACTTATCCTTCCAACCTGACAATAGGGGAGGTATTTAGTACACAAGCATCAGCTACACTATCGGCGACCGCATTAATCTTTGAAGACACAATACTGACTTACGCCGAAGTTGAAGAAGCATCTAATCAGCTGGCAGCGTACTTATTAAAGTCAGGCGTGATTCCTGAAACGTTGATCCCCGTATGTCTGGACAGATCGGCAGATCTGATTGTTACATTACTGGGTATTCTAAAGGCAGGAGCAGCATTTGTACCGTTAGATCCGCGTTATCCCCAGCAACGTATTGAACAGATGCTGTCAGACACTAATTACAAGCTGGCGATCACCAGCAGTGAGTATCGAGATTTGTTTGATAATGATGTGCAGGTACTTACCCTGGAAGCATTACAACCTATATTGGGATTGATGCCGACGGCGGCTTTACAGGTAGATATCACGGCAGATAGTCTTGCTTATGTAATGTATACATCTGGCTCTACTGGCCGCCCGAAAGGGGTAATGGTCACTCATCAGAATGTTGTAAGTCTGGCTTTGGGTAGTGGATTTCTGGACTGGTCAGCAGCAGACGTATTACTTTCAACCGGTTCTCCTTCGTTTGATGCCAGTACGATAGAATATTGGGGGACCTTGTTAAACGGGGCAACGCTGGTCTTATGTAGTGAAGACAGGTTACTGGATAATGAGCAGTTGAAGGAAGAAATACAGGAGAGAGGCGTGACACGTATGTGGTTTACCTCCGGTTGGCTGAATCAGTTAGTAGATACAGATTTACGTGTATTTGCGGGTTTGAATACAGTGCTGGCAGGAGGAGAGAAGCTATCAGCCTATCATATTACTCGTTTAAAGGCCACTTATCCGGATCTTAGGATTATTAACGGTTATGGACCGACAGAGAATACGACATTCTCGCTCACATACGATATTAGGGAGATTACTGCCAATATGAGTGTCCCCATAGGTTATCCATTAAAAAATCGTACAGCTTATGTACTTGATAAATACCTCAGGCGACTTCCGCCAGGCGTTCCTGGCGAGCTATATGTTGGTGGTGCTGGTTTATCTCGTGGTTATTTGAATCAGCCGGAATTAACAGCAGAGCGTTTTATTGATCATCCTGTCAGCGGGGAACGGTTGTATCGCACAGGCGATCTTGCCAGAATTTTACCGGATGGCAGCATTGCTTACTTGGGGCGTACTGATGATCAGGTAAAACTGCGAGGTTTCAGGATTGAATTAGGCGAAATAGAGCAGGTGCTGCAGGATAGTGGTTATATCAGCAGAGGCGTAGTAACAATTTATGAGGAAGGTGGAGGTAAACGACTGGTAGCGTATATTGTTCCGGGAGATAATTATGAAGAGTCAGCGGTACTATCTTATCTGGGGCAGCGACTGCCGGATTATATGATACCGTCTGCAGTTATCGCAATGGAAGCACTTCCTTTGACTAACAATGGCAAAGTAGATAAGCGTGCATTACCACATCCCACGAATACTGGTGTAAATAGCAATAGCTATGTAGCGCCGCGCAACGAGATGGAGACTCAGTTGGTTGCCATATGGCAGGATGCTTTGCATACCGCACGCATTGGTATACATGATGACTTTTTCCGGTTCGGAGGAGACTCTATTATTGCTATTGGAGTAGTTAGTCGTCTAAGGCAAGTGTTTGGCCGTAATGTACGGTTGTATGATCTCTATCAGTTACCCACCATAGCACAGCTATCGGCAGCCCTACCTCAGATGCCACTGCTTTCAGAAAGTGGGAATGAACTGTATAATCAGGTGGAAAGTGAGGTGGCATCAATAAAAGAAGAAGTCTTAAGTCAGCGTAATGATGCTGTGGATATTGCTGACATATTTCCTATGAGCGATATTCAGAGTGGTATGATATATGCTTCAATACTGCATCCCGGAGAGGGTATTTATCATGACCAGTTTGCTCATGTATTACCTGTTGATTTGAATACAAATTTGTTTGAAGCAGCATTTGGTCTGCTGGTGGAAAAACATGCAATACTGCGTACTGCTTTTGACATGCATGCACATGTTAATGGCCTTCAGATTGTGTATAAGCAAACGGTAACCCGATTTGCCCAAATAGATAGATCAGATATAACATTGAATGAAGCAACTGGTTTTGTACAGTCTTATCTGCAGGGGCAGCAGCAGAAACAGTTTGACTTTGAACGTGGTCCGCTATGGCGTGGTACATTCATCAGGCTTGCGGACTGGTATGTATTTGTTTTTGAGTTCCATCATGCGATGCTGGACGGTTGGAGTGTAGCACATCTTAACACTGAATTGAATAATCTCTATTTAAGATTGTTACAGGATAAATCAGTGAATGACTTATTAATACCATTGAAATGCACCTATCGGCATTTTGTTATGGAAAGTCTTGTGGAAAAAAGGTCAGGCAAACATGCATCTTTCTGGCAGCAGCAGATGGAAGGCTATAAAAGATTGAGGCTGTTTACTCATAATCCTGA
The DNA here is from genome assembly GCF_019492185.1 of Chitinophaga rhizophila. Lineage (GTDB taxonomy): Bacteria > Bacteroidota > Bacteroidia > Chitinophagales > Chitinophagaceae > Chitinophaga > Chitinophaga rhizophila. Next base: position 251,570 of record NZ_JAICCF010000002.1, on the reverse strand, counting down.
GCAAAGGAAGTATATCCAGACGTATGATAGCAACTATTGGAAGCAATTAAAGCGGCGTACGGACCATGACCAGATCTCTGTGAAATCACTTTTCCTGGGAGCGTTTCTGTTCCTGACAGGAATGCTGACACATGAGGATGAGATGACAATAGGATTGACTACTAATAGCCGGCCTGTTATGGAAGACGGTGACCGTCTGTTAGGGTGTTTTCTTAATACGATACCTTTCCGTATTAGTAAAGCCGGTAAGAATACTTCATGGAGCAGTTATTTTAATGAAATAGAGAATAAATTAAAGGCACTCAAGGAAAATGAGAATTTTCCATTACTGGAAATTGTAAAAGCAACTGGTGAACTTGCGACAGATGATAATCCGTTTTTTGACATATTGTTTAATTTCACCAACTTTTACGTGTATGATGCGATAAATCCCGGGCTTTTTACTGAGGGACATGCGGCCGCCGCACAGCGGCCAGATCCCGCGCCAGGTAACGATAGGACAAACACATACCTGGATTTTGATGTTAGTATAACCGGGGATGTTTTAACGATTATTTACTCTCAGCAGCGTCAGCTTTCCGGCGGAAGAACGCTGGAGGAACTGCATACATGGCTCAATGCTATACTGGATGCTTATCTGCATCGTTACAATGAGCCTGTTGACTTGCTGCAGATATTATCACATGAAGAAGTCACGAATCTGCTATTAACACTCAATCAGACGTGTAGCGAATATGATACTGAGGCGACGCTGGTGAGTCTGTTTGAAAAGCAGGCAGCAACTACACCCGCAGCAATAGCTGTTGAGGATGATACACTAATGCTGACATATGCAGATCTGAATCAACTGGCTGATAGGCTAAGTTGCTACCTGCAACAAAGTGGCGTATCTGCGGGAACATTATTACCGATGTATGCAGATCGTTCGGTACACTCAGTAGTGGCTATCCTGGGCATACTTAAAGCAGGAGCTGCGTATGTACCGATGGACGTGGAGTATCCCGTAGAAAGGGTGAAGCAGATATTAGAGGACAGCCGTGCTCCTTTTATATTGAATGCAGGTAGCATTTGTGTTGCCGATAGTATAAGCACCATTGCTCATATAGCCGATGTCAGCAAAGCGATTGATTCTACAGCACATTTACAGCCTATCGATATAAGTGTCACATCTGATGCTCCTGCTTATGTCATATATACTTCGGGATCTACAGGACAGCCGAAAGGAGTAGTGGTTGCACATCGTTCAGTCATAAACTTGTTAGGCGACCGTCAACGTGAGTATAATATGTGTGTAACCGACAAGTCGGTACTGACCGCCTCCTTCACTTTTGACGCTTCTGTAGAGCAGCTATTTGTTCCGCTTACCAGCGGGGCGAGTGTTTACATTGCACAGAAGCAGGCATTGTTAGATGCCAGCGTGTTTAATAAGATGCTAGTTTCTAGATGTATAACTCATCTTGATATCACGCCTGGATTATTAAAGCATCTGTTTCCCTTGCCATCCCACCATACGTTGCGACGCATAGTCGTTGGAGGTGAAGATTGTCCTGCCTGGTTACCTGCGCAGCTTTCTTCTGATATTGCTTTTTACAATGAATATGGTCCAACGGAGACGACAGTGACAGCTATTACTTATAAGTACCTAAAAGGTGAGCGCGTTCAAACCCGTATACCTATCGGACGCCCGGTAGCAAATACGCAGGTGTTTATATTGGATAGGAAAGGGCATCTTTTACCACATGGAGTACCAGGAGAAATATGTATTGGTGGGGCGGGTATAAGCCTTGGTTATCTCAATCGTGCAGCGCTGACTGCAAATAAGTTTGTAACTGTGGCATTTGGAGATAAGTATCAGGGAACCATTTATCATACCGGCGATCTGGGTGCATGGCAGCCAGACGGGAACATTGATTATATAGGAAGGATAGATGAGCAGGTCAAGATCAGAGGACATCGTATTGAACCGGGAGAGATCGAACAAATACTGTTGCAAAGTGGGCTGGTTAAGCAAGCTGTAGTACAGGTTACGGGAGAAGATGCTGCTAAAAAGCTGAGCGCATTCGTGGCCGGGTTGCATCCGTCTAACGCTACGCAACTGAAGGATTACCTGTTACAGCGCCTTCCAGAGTATATGATTCCTGCCGAAATAATTGAATTAGAAGATATGCCGCTGACTGCCAATGGTAAGATCGATCGTAAGGCATTAAAAGCCCCTGACCGGCCGTCAGTGCATACATATCATCCGCCTGTAAATAATATGCAATATCGCTTGTCTGAGGTCTTCAGCGCGGTGCTTGGCTTGCCTTCCGGACAAATTAGTATTCATGATGACTTCTTCCGTATCGGAGGCAACAGTATTCTGGCGATGCAGTTGATAAACAAGGTAAATCGTCAGCTTAATGTCGATCTACGAGTGGTTGATATCTACCTGACGAAAACCATCTCACGCCTGGCAGAACTTCTGGGAGATAAAGAACGTGAACAGCAGTACATCGTCAGGCTTAACAAAGCAGTTGATAAGCCGCCTTTGTTTATGATACACCCTGGTAGTGCCGGTGTTGAAGTTTACACTTCTCTGGCCGAAGAGTTAGGAACTGATTATACCTGTTATGGCATAGAACCTTATAACAGAAGTCATCATGAACCGATTCTCCAATTGCACGCATTGGCAGCAAAATATCTTACATTCATTGATGAGGTGCAATTACCGGCGTATCCGGATCATTATGTACTTGTAGGATGGTCGCTCGGTGGACAGATTGCGTTGGAGATAGCAGCAATACTCGAGCAAAGGGGTGTTAAGGACATTCGCGTTTTTCTACTGGATACCGTATTGCCTGATGGTGATGAACTGTTGGTATCGCTGACAAACACTATTGCCGGTAATAGTTTGCCAAGCGACACCTATGAAGCAGGCGTATTACAATTGGGCAATCAGCCACTATCTGCCAGATTGCGTCATACCCGGGTCATTTTGCTGAAAGCAATGCAGAAGTCAGAAGCACCACTTATTCATGCTTCTGAAGCACTTGATGCTTTGACAGATCATGTTCTGGCATTACCTGACAATAATATAAGGAATGTGCTGGCCGATCCTGCTAATTTTGAATTGATACAATTACATGACGTGCATCATGAAAATATCTTAACAGATATATCTGCTATTCTGCAGGTTATGCGAAGCAATAAACGTCTCGTTTCTTATAAATAATTGTTCGTCAGGGGGGAGGAATGATGTCGGTCGCATAAGTACTGAATCATGATGATTCCCCCCGACTAATTTTAGGACGATAGGAATTTTTAAGGGCACTATTTCAAAGTGCCTCCGGATAATTTCAGCCTTTTCCGTCATTTCAGCCCTGAAATTGTCCATTTCGCCTGTTTTTTCGATGTCTTGCGGTTGCCTAATCGTTACATTTGCGCATGTTCAGATCATACCATTTAAAATGGTGTTTTATTCTCATCAGCATACTTGCAGGTGGCACATTGGTAATGAGGCTGGGGGAGGTGCGGGTATGGAGTGTAGGACAGGTATTGGGGCACATAATAACCATTACCATATTAATTCTCTGTTGCTGGTTTACGCATGGTTTTTTCCGTAACTATCAACTACCTGTTGATAATAGAGTGAGAACCATTACAAGTATTGTTGCCGGAACGCTGGCAGCACTTGTTATTACATACTGTTATGATCTTTATTTTCCGAAGGAATTGATGCCTCCGCGCGATATACCTGAGTATGGGACACTGCCGGATTTTCTGAGGCGGCTTGTTGCCGGTTTCTTTCTCAGTATGATCTGTTATATCGTCTTCAATATCATTTTCACTAATAATGTATTGCAGAAGACCAGGTTAGAGAATGAACACCTTAAACAGGCGCATTTGCGTGCCCAGCTGATCTCGCTACAGCAACAGATTAGTCCTCATTTCCTTTTTAATTCGCTAAGCACATTAAAAAATATTGCAACAGACGCTGACACCAAGAAATTTGTTGTGCAGCTGGCGCATGTTTACCGCTATCTGCTTAATTATAATGAGCATCATGTAACGTCGCTTTCCGAGGAGTTATCTTTTACGCATTCTTATATTTACATTCTGCACCAACGATTTGAAACGGCGTTAAATGTGACAATTGATGTGCCTGAAGATTATCTGGATTGCCGGATACCTCCGCTATCCATCCAATTGCTGTTAGAGAATGCTATCAAACACAATGCTTTATCGCCTGAAAAGCCTTTGAACATCTGTATTTCGGTAAATACAAATGAGGAACTTGATGTAGTTAATAATTGTCGTCCTAAAAAGGTCGCCGCAGAGAGTACAGGATTGGGATTGCAGAATATCAGAGACCGATTCCTGTTATTATTTAACAGAGATATCAGGATCAATAGTACACAGGAGACATTCACCGTCAGCTTACCACTCATTACCAATGAACGTAATCATAATTGAAGATGAACGCAGAACGGCCAGCGAATTAAAGTCTATGCTGGAGAATCTGGATCAGGAGATCCGGGTGATAAGCATATTACCCTCAGTCGCGTCTGCTGTAACCTGGTTTCGAGAGAACAAGCATCCGGACCTTATTTTTTCTGATATACAGTTAGGGGATGGGCTTAGTTTTGACGTTTTCAAGGAAATACAGATTACTGCGCCTGTGATTTTTTGTACTGCATTTGATCAGTACGCCGTTCATGCATTTGAATCCAACAGTATTGACTACCTGTTGAAGCCGATTGAAGAAGGTATGCTGGAACGCAGTATCCAGAAGTATCACCGTATACGTGAGCATTTTTCAGCAGTTACGTATGCTACAGGTTTAAGTAGGGCGCTCAACCAGCTGGACGCGTCGTATAAGCAATCCATTCTGGTGTATTACCGTGAGAAGATTGTCCCGGTCAGAGTGGATAGTATTGCATTCGTGTATACATCCAATGGTATTGTCAGGCTACATACGATTGATCATCAGGACTATACCGTTCAGTACACAATAGAACAGCTTGAGGAAATGTTAAATCCACGATTTTTCTTTAAGGCTAATCGTCAGTTTATTATTAACCGGAACATAGTAAAGGACATAGAACACTACTTTAACCGCCGGCTTGTAGTGAAAACTAGCTGCGATACGCCCGAAAAGGTGGTGATTTCACGGCTGAAAGCGCAGGACTTCCTTCGCTGGGTGGAACAGTGATCACCTGTTGGCATTTCGTTTGTGAAATTGATCATTTCATCACCCCATATGTCTCTCTCATAGGAATATTAGTAATGAGACCATGGGGATCATCTAGTTTTACTGTCAGATACTGACCGACGCCTGCCGAAATAGCGTCGGACCGGACTTTATGGATCTCTTAGATTATATATGAATAAAACACTCTTACTTGCAACATTTGCGTTACTACCTTTGGGCCTCTTTGGGCAAACCGTCTGGACACTACGTAGTTGTATAGAGTACGGTATGAAAAATAACCGTAACAGCGTCATCTATGATAACGAAAAGAAAGCTGCGGATGCACAGGCCAGGGAAGCGCTTGCTGCATATCTGCCTTCCGTCAGTTTGAATGGCGCACTTGACGATAACCTGAAGGTACAGGAAACGGTAATCCCTGCCGGAATATTTGGTCCTGAGGATCTACGTGTCGCTTTTACCAAGAAATTTAACACTAACGGATCTGCCCAGCTGGACCAGACCATTTTTGATCAATCACTCATCATCGGACTTAAGGCCAACAAGTACAATGTACAACAGGCGACGCTTAATAAGAAGAAGAGTGAAGAGACTATTATTTATAATATTACTACCGCGTATTATCAGATATTCATTTACAGGGAACAACTGGGCATGCTAAAAACCAACCTTGAAAAGTATCGTCAGCAGATAGATATTACTTCCCAACGGGTAACAAAGGGGGTGTTGCTACAGAAAGAGTTGGATAAGGTTACCGTTGACTATAATAATGCCATGTCCCAAATTGTCGTTTCAGAGAGTAACCTTACGCTCTCTGAAAATCAACTGAAATATGAAATGGGATATCCAATTAATGATCCTATAGTTGTGGACAGCGCTAATGCACAGGGGAGTATTCGCATTGTTGCACCAGTAATGGCAGAAAACAATGTTTTCTCGGCATATAACCGTACAGATTATCAGCTTTCCCAGGTAAACGCAGCCTTGCTTGATATTGACCAGCGACGTATCAGGGCAGGCATCTTCCCCAGACTAACTGCGTATGCAAGATACGGAGCAATTGGTTTTGGTGATCACCTGGGAGAATCGTTCTCCACTATGAGCACTTACTCTGCCATCGGTTTGAAGCTTAGCTTTCCATTACTCGATTTCTTTAAAAGAAACGCACAATATAACCAAGCCAGATACAAACATTTGAATGCAATGGAACAGCTGAAACTCGATGAAGGAAAGTATCAGCTGGAGTACGAAAACGCCAGGACTAAAATGAAGAAGGAACAGAGTAATGTTGAAAATAACAGGCGTAACATCGAGCTTGCCCAGTCTGTTTTTGATGTGACCAATCTCCAATATGAGAAGGGGACTACAGATATGACTGATTGGATCAATGCCCAGAACTCGGTAAAGGAAGCGCAGAATAATTACCTTAACTCCCTTTACAATCTGATTTTGGCCAGGCTGGAACTGGAGAAAACGGCAGGCTCTCTAAAAACTTTTTATACGGCTTTATAACTCAGCACATGAAGACCAGATATATTACCATCACTGTTGTAATTGCGATCGTTGCTCTGATCGCTTTTAAACTTGCCGCTAACAAGCGCAAATTGAATGAGAAGAATAAACCGGCACCGGTTACAGTAGTTCGTATTCCTGTGAAGGTCGCTACGGTGGAAGAAAAGCTACTTGAAATAAATATACTTAAGACAGGTAATCTAGCGCCTTTTAAGGAAGCAAAAGCACTCGCAATGACTGGCGGTACGCTCCTGCAGGTAAAGTTTGAGCTAGGGGATAAGGTGAAGCAGGGGCAAGTCCTTGCGGTAACAGATACCCGCCTAGGACAGCTGGAGCTGCAAAAGGCAGAAACCAATGCAGCTAAGTTACGTAGCGACTTGCAGGTATACACTGAGTTACTGGCAGGAAAGGCGGCTACCCAGGAAAAGGTAAATGAGATCAGACAGAATTACGAGAATGCAGTAAATCAGGTACAGCAGGCAAGAAAGAATATATCAGATGCTGCTATTCTTGCTCCCACGGGGGGGATCATTGCCGCGAAAAAGGTAGAACAGGGAATGTTTGTCAATGCTGGGACTGAGATTGCATCAATTGTTAATCTGTCGCGTGCTAAAGTGCAGGTCAATCTTACAGAAGCGGAAGTATATAAGGTGAAAGAAGGGCAACAGGTGAAAATTACAACTGACGTATATCCTGGTAAAACCTTCACAGGTTCAATCAGCTTTATTAGTCCGCAGGCAGATGAAACCCATAACTACATGGTAGAGATTTTAATTGGCAATGAAGAGCAGACCCTGCTCCGATCCGGCACTTTTGTATATGTTGATTTTACAAGAAAAACTGAACAGCAAGTGCTCGTTATTCCAAGAGAAGCCTTGACAGAAAGTGTAAAGGACGCTTCTGTGTATATTTTGCAGGATAGTATTGTACGCCAGCGTAATATTAAAACAGGAGCAGATATGAATGGTATGGTTCAGGTACTCGACGGTCTTAAAGCGGGTGAAAGGGTGGTGACTTCTGGTCAGATTAATTTAAAGGATAGCAGCGCTGTCAGCGTGTCCAAATAAAAAATATTATCGCTCATGTCAATAGCAGAAATAGCCGTAAAGCGGCCTTTACTGATCATTGTGATATTTACGGTGCTTATTCTCTTTGGGATGATAAGCTACAAGAAGTTGAATTATAACCTGCTTCCAAAAATTGAGGTGCCGACTGTAACAGTCAGTACTGTGTATCCCGGTGCTTCTGCCGCAGAAGTTGAGTCCTCAGTGACAAAAAAGCTGGAAGATATATTCGCATCAGTAGAGGGATTGGATAAAATCAATTCCACTTCTCAGGAGGGAGTGTCACAGATCATTATACAATTTAAAAGCGGTACCAACATCGACGAAGCAGAGGCTAACGTACAGCGTAAGGCTGATCAGGCTCTAAATGATCTTCCAGATGATGCCGACCGTCCGCTGGTTAATAAAGTCAATCTGGAAGAAGTGCCTGTGATTCGTGCCGGTGTTACATCCAACTTGGCACCCGCAGCATTATATGAGTTTGTAGATAAGCAACTGCGGCCTATACTGCAAAATGTGGAGGGTGTAGGACAGGTTAATATCATCGGCGGTGATGAAAGGCAGATCCAGATCAATGTAGATCAGAGCAAACTATGGGCTTACGGGCTCAGTATATCTGATGTGACAAATGCGGTGAATAATGCGAATCAGTCATTTCCGGCAGGTAGTATTGAAACAAGAGACCAGCAGTTCACTATACAGTACGATGCCAATGTGGCTTCCGTTGATCAGCTACGGGAACTAATTGTAAGGCAGCAGCCTGGTAAGGGCAGTATTTATCTGAAAGATGTTGCAGAAGTGGTAGACGCAACTGCCAAGGCTACCGCTATTAACCATATCAACGGCTTACCTTCAATCGGTATCCAGATTATTAAACAATCGGATGCCAATGCGGTGAATGTTAGCCGGCAGGTAAAAGCTGCCTTTGAGCGTATAGAAACACAGTATAAAAATAATGCACTCCAATTCACCATTTCTACCGACCAATCTACTTACACATTGCGTTCTGCAGATGCGGTAATGGAAGACCTGATATTGGCAGTTATTATAGTAGGTGTAGTGATGCTGGCTTTTCTGCACAGCTTCAGGAGTTCTATGTTTGTAATGGTGGCATTACCATGTTCTATTATACCGACATTCATTGCAATGTACCTGTTAGGATTCTCCCTGAACCTGATGACACTGATGGCATTGTCTCTGGTAGTGGGCATTCTGGTAGACGACTCGATTGTGGTATTAGAGAATATCTACAGGCATCTTGAAATGGGATCTGATAAAAGGACTGCTGCACTGGAGGGGCGAAATGAAATTGGATTTACGGCAATGGCTATTACACTGGTGGACGTCGTAGTATTCCTCCCGCTTGCAATGTCTGGCGGCATTATTGGAGCCATCCTCCGCGAGTTTTCGCTGGTAGTGGTTGTCTCTACATTAATGAGTCTCTTTGTATCATTTACGGTGACGCCAATGCTTGCCAGCCGTTTTGGCCGATTGGAACATCTGAATCCGAAAAGTCTCTGGGGTAAAGCTAACCTGGGCTTTGAGCGTTTGATTGATAATACGAAAGATAGTTATGGCAATATGCTAGTGGTCATGCTGCGTAAGAAACGATGGTTGCTCTCCGGCGTAATTGTACTAATTATCGGCTCAATTATGCTGATCGCTAAAGGTTTTATTGGAGCAGCATTCATTCCTTCAGGAGATCAGGGCGAATTGATGATCAACCTGGAGCTGAATCCTTCCGCTAACATTTACCAGACGAATATACTTACACAGGATGTAGAGAAGATAATTATGAAAAGACCCGAAGTGGATAAGGTTTTTTCAAGCATTGGATTCCTAAGTGGTGGTGTAGCTGGTACGGGGAATAATGCAAACCGTGCCGAAATTACTGTGACGTTGAAAGATGCCAAGGAACGCGACATGACAGCTGAACAATTCGGGATCATGATGCAAAAGGAACTAAGTGCTGCTGTTCCTGGGGCCAAGATTACAGCTTCCCCAACTTCTATCACGGGTAATGCTAATCAGGCTCCTATTCAGATTGCTATAAAAGGAGTTGATCTGAAGTCTGTGCGTTCTGTTGCCGAACAATATCTTAAACAAGTAACGACAGTACCAGGTACGCAATTCGTACAATTATCTGTTAAAGATCCTAAGCAACAGGTTGAAGTGAAGTTGGACAGAGAGAAGATGACTTTGCTGGGTCTGAATGCGAGCCAGGTCGGTGGAGCTTTACAAAACGCTTTTAGTGGTAATGACAACAGTAAATTCAAGCAAGGTGGCAATGAGTACGACATTCTGGTAAGTCTTGACCGGTATGACCGCTCTAATATTAATGACGTACGGAACCTTACATTCTCTAACAATAACGGGCAGCGCTTTGTGTTGAGCCAGTTCGCTGATGTAAAAGAAACGATGGGGGAAAGTGTATTGGAAAGGAGTGATCGGTTAAATTCTATTACTGTAAATGCGAACGTTGCCGGTCGGCCGACGGGAACTGTTGCAGAGGATATTAAGAAGAAAGTAGCTGGGATAAAATTACCACAGGGGGTTACCATAGAATATCTTGGTGATGTTAAGAATCAGGGTGATGCATTCGAGAGCCTTGGTTTAGCTTTAATTGTAGCAATTCTGCTGGTGTATCTTATTATGGTTGCTCTCTATGAGAGTATAATTTATCCATTTGTAGTATTGTTCTCAATTCCTGTTGCGCTGATCGGGGCATTGCTGGCCCTTGCGTTAACAATGGAAACACTCAATATCTTCTCAATTATTGGCGTAATCATGTTGCTCGGTCTCGTATCGAAAAACGCGATCCTGATAGTCGATTTTACCAATCAGTTGAAAGAGGAAGGCAAACCCGTTCATGAGGCATTGGTTGAAGCAGGCAAGGAGCGTCTCAGACCTATTCTGATGACTACTCTGGCAATGATATTGGGTATGCTGCCAATAGCGTTGGCTTCAGGCGCAGGTTCCGAAGTGAAAAACGGGATGGCCTGGGTAATTATTGGTGGTTTGACCAGTTCGATGATTCTTACGCTGTTTGTTGTTCCTGCAATGTATCTGATTATTGAAAGACTCAAAAACCGTTTTCAGAAGAAGTCTTTACCAGATACTGAAACCCGATTAAGTACTACTTGATTATACTGACCAATCCAATCATACAGCTGTGATAAATATGATATTAGATCAACTGTGTGATTGGATTGGTCCTTAAATATTACAATGACATCCTGGTAAAGCCCAAGGTAAGAAGGTGTCTTTTACCTGATTGATAAGATATCTGCCAGACGGCAAATTTTTATTAAGAATGCGCAGGAATGTGTAAAAGTTGTAGGTTTTAGGACATACCGGCTTATTCGTGAGCCGGTGACTGATCTAACATATTCTGTGTTATTCTTCCCATTCCATGACTAATACTGTATAATCTCAAATAAACTCCTATATTTGCAACTTCGTTACATTTAGGTATGGGAGTAAATCGCCGTCATAAACGAGTACTGGCAATATTTATGGTATTGCTCTACGGGTTCATTCTGTTTCCCGTGGCACTCTGGCATTCCCATGCACACCAGGCAAATCATGCTTACTTTAAAGCACCAGGCTCTGATAAAAAGCATGTCAGCGTATCTCATTCCTGCATCATTTGTGAGCATGCATATGCTCCGTACATTGCCCAGGACGATAACTGGAATAGTTTCATTCCAGTACAATACCAGCGGTATAGACAGCCCTGCCTGACAGTGTGCTATCCTCCCTCATTGCGTTACTATAATACCCGCGGATCTCCGACTGCGTAAGTCCAAAAGCTCAACCATTTAAGGCCAGGCTGTCATTATGATTGCTATCATAGTAACCATAATGTCAAGCACCTATATCTGCTGTGTGAACCGGGATGCATTCCGGCGACTCAGTCATGTCCATTCTGTAAATAAAAAATTGAATTATATGTCAGTCGTATTAGAAGCTGTTAATCTGACCAAGGACTATCAGCAATACACAGCGCTCAGACAATTATCCCTGTCTATCCATACCGGTGAAATATTCTGTTTGTTGGGTCAGAACGGGGCGGGTAAAACGACCACTATCAATCTCTTTCTGGGATTTCTGGAGCCGACCGCGGGAAAGGCGCTAATTAAAGGAGTAGAAGTTAACGGGAATGATACCAGCACTAAGAATATGGTCGCTTACATTCCGGAAGTGGTACAACTTTATGGCAATCTTAGCGGTGTGGAGAACCTGGATTTTTTCAGTCGTCTCGCAGGATTCTCATATTCCCGTGAAGAATTAACGGCTTTTCTTAGAAAAGCAGGGTTACAAACCGAAGCCCATTTAAAGCGCTTGGGCACTTATAGCAAAGGAATGCGTCAGAAAGTTGGTATTGCTATCGCGCTATCCAAAAATGCGGACGTTATTTTTATGGATGAGCCTACCAGTGGGCTTGATCCTAAAGCTACGGCTGAATTTACTGCTATCTGTAAGGAATTGGCAGGAGATGGTAAGACGATATTCATGGCAACCCATGATATATTCAACGCTGTGAATGTAGGCTCCCGCATTGGGATTATGAAGCAGGGTAGTCTTGTACATTCAGTAAGTACCGATGGTATCTCTGCAAATGAATTACAGCAGTTGTATCTCGAAACTATATAACCTTTTATTGCCAACTTCCATATTTCATCACTGCGGTATACCCGTCAGATCTGCCATGAAACATATAATACTCCTGATCTCTATAATCATTGCTTCTTTATCGGCCTATAGCCAGTATAAGCTCAAGGGACAAGTCAAAAATGAATTTAATCAGCCTGTTGCCGGTGCGTCTGTCTCAATCAGGCAGAAGAATAACCAACAAGCTGCCGTCTCTGACACTTCCGGCAATTATGCTGCCGCTGGTTTACATAGCGGCGCTACAGAGATCTTTATTTCTGCTGTGGGATATAAATCTGCGCACGAATGGATCACTGTTTCAGGAAATAGTGAATATAATCTGATATTACTGTCCGAGCCTGGTAAACTACAGGCTGTAGAAGTGATGGGGCGTTCATCTAAAAAATATAACAGCGATTATAGTTTTAGTGCAACGCGTACGGCAATCCTCAATAAAGAGTTGCCACAGTCAATAGGTACAGTTACCAAGGAATTGATCAAAGACAGACAAGCTTTTCAACTAGCTGATGCAGTGAAAGTGATTCCAGGGGTTATTCAGTCGAGCTACTATAATCAATACGCGATACGTGGAATCAGTCAGAATGAGGAAGGACAGATTATTAATGGGATGCGAACGCGCCAGTACTATTTCCTGCAACCCCTAACTGCTAACATAGAAAGGGTAGAGGTACTTAAAGGACCAGCCAGCGCGACGTTTGCAAGTGTAGATCCAGGTGGAAGTATCAATCTGGTAACGAAAAAGCCGCTGGCATTTAATCGTAGGGAAGTTAGTCTCAGTGCCGGTTCTTTTGGTACCATCCGCGGTACAATGGACTTCACAGGGCCGCTGGACAAGGAAAAAAAGTTATTGTATCGCATCAATGGTGCATATCAGCAGGCGCAAAGTTATCGGGATCTGGTACAGAATAATGCATTACTGATCTCTCCGTCTTTTTCCTTTATCCCTAATGAAAAAACCGCCATTAATGTGGAGGTAATATATAGCGATATGGAAGGCAATCTTGACAGGGGGCAGCCCATCTTTGGCGCGGTAGCCGGGAAGACAGACCTGCGTAGTACTCCGATATCTTTGAATCTAGGCTCCGGAAGTGATTTTTTCAGGTCGAAGGATTTCACACTTACCACTAGTCTGACGCACAAATTTAATGATGTAATCAGCTTTAATGCTGCTTATATGAAACAAACCTGGCGTGAAGATTTACAAGAGCATAGAACGACCAATGCATATGCAGTAAATATAAACAATGAACCTGTTACTTCTCTTGTTGGCATGCAGTTCGTGCAGCGTCAACAGCATTGGTCCACGGACAATGTAAATGCGTATTTCAATTTCCGATTTGCAACAGGGAAGGTAAAGCATGAATTGCTGGCAGGTTATGATTTGAGTAACTGGCGGAAGATGAAGGGGGGAGGTCAAAATTCCGCCCGCGGTTTCCTGCTACAGGACGGATCAGTAGCAAATTCATTTGTTCCTGCTAATGCAGCAAACTACCAGACGATCACTTATAATGGGCAAACATTACCGAGGCCCAATGTGAATTATTTTGATCTGAGTAATCCGTCTTATGTCATTCGTAATATCAGCGATTATAGTCTGAATGCGCGTACTGCTATACCATCAGCGCTGACTACTACCAGCGGTTTGTATGTGCAGGAGCAGCTACGATGGAATAAACTGATAGTTTTACTGGGATTACGCCAGGAATGGTTTGAAGATGTTACCAATTATAAATCGACGAGAGAGCTGTCATTTACCAATAAGAAACTCCTTCCACGAATTGGCGTTACATATAGTGTTACTGACCAGATCAATGTATATGGAACCTATTTGCAAGGATATCAGCCACAGAGCAATACAGTTACTCTATTGCCTTCTACTGGTAATTATTTCTGGACAGACCAGTCAGCAGCCCGGTTTAAACCGCTAATCAGCGATCTGAAGGAAGCCGGCGCTAAAGGAGAGTTTTTCAATGGTAAATTGAACGTTAACCTGGCGCTGTATGAGATCAATCAGAAGAATCTGTTAATGAATGCCAACCTGCCGGATTATCCTGATTCGATGGTTACCAGAGGTGCTGAACGTAGCCGGGGATTTGAAGTAGATATTACAGGTTATCTGTTGTCAAACTGGCAGATCTTTGCTTCGTATAGTTATATCGATGCCAGGATTATAGAAGATAACAATCCTGCCCTGAAAGGTGCCCGAAAACAGAATACTCCCTTGAATAGTGCCAGTCTGTGGACCCGATACAACTTTACAGATGTTCCATTACTGAAAGATCTGGGTCTTGGCCTGGGCGTTCAGCATAGTGGCGACCGCCTGCCATGGTTTGACAGATCATTCAAAACGCCTGCTTATACATTGCTGGATATAGCAGCATACTATACCCCGGGTAAAAGCAATATGCAGATAGCAATAAATGTGAATAATGTGCTCAATAGCACCTGGTGGATAGGCGCGCAAAACTACCAACGACTATTCCCGGGTGCGCCGCGTAATGCAACGCTAACAGCTACTTATACTTTTTGATCAGAGCTGTATTGCTAAATAATTTAAAATGACAGATAATGAATCAGATAAATACTATTGCCGGTCACTTTCTGAAGATTACGCTACGGAGCAGAGCACTGGTAGCTATCTATATTATCTGGCTACTGCTGGTCGTATTTTCCGCAGTTACCGGATACAAAACTTATAAAGACCGAAACGCACTACTGACAAATTTCCAGCAGCAGGCCAGGCAAAGCTGGGAGGCCAATCCAGATAAGCATCCGCACCGTATGGCCCATTTTGGCTCCTTTGCCTTCCGACTTAAACATCCGTTGAGTATGTTTGATTACGGTATGGAAAGTTACACAGGTAATGCTGTATTTCTGGAAGCACACAAACAAAATACGGTGAATTTCAGTGAAGCAAGCTTTAGTACGGGTCTATTAAGATTCGGGGAAATCAGTTTATCTATATTGATACAAATAGTTCTGCCGCTAATACTCTTTTTCCTAGGATTTAATGCCATCTCTCAGCAAAGAGAAAACGGTACGCTTAAAGTACTCCTCAGTCAAGGACCAGGGTTCAGAGCATTGATTGTAGGTAACAGCCTTGGATTGTTTCTACTGTCCTTGATGTTTCTGGTTCCAGTCTTAGTAGCAACAGCTATGCAACTGAGTTTTACGAAGCTACCGGCTGATAGTTTCATCAGCCTGCGTAGTATTTATTTGCTGCTTGCATTCCTGGCTTATCTATGGTTGATCTGCACTGTTGCGATCTGCGTTTCTGCGAATAGTGCCAACAGCAGAGCTGCCTTGCTGAAACTGTTGGGCATCTGGTTACTGATGGCTGTAGTGTTACCTAAAACGCTGCAGGCTGTTGGTAGCACCATGCATCCCGCACCTGGCAAGATTGAATTTGAAACTGCTGTTGAGAAAGATATTCTGCTGATAGGCGATAGCCACAATGCAGACGACCCACATTTCAAGCATCTTAAAGACTCTGTGTTAAAAGCTCATCATGTAGATAGTGTACATAAGTTGCCATTTAATTATGGTGGTTTTCAGATGCGTGAAGGGGAACGGCTGAGTGCAGAAGTATATGGAGATCATCTGGAGCAGTTGTACAATATCTATGAAAGGCAAAACAACATCAGTACTTACGCGGTATTTATCAATCCATTGATTGGTATAAAGAACTTAAGCATGGCCCTGAGCGGAACAGATTTTAAAGCATACAGGCATTTTCAGAACGAAGCGGAAACATACCGTTATGGATTGGCCCAGACTATGAACGAACTGCAGATGAAGTATATCGGGAATGTGAAGACGGATCATGATAAGCCACAGATCATTGATAAAGATCATTGGACGACCTTCCCTGATTTTAAGAATACGTATCAGTCTGTATCATCGGTCGCCAGTCAGCAGCTGCTAGCTTTCATCGCTATGCTTTTATGGTTCATCTGCTCGTTTGCTCTTATTTATTTCACCGCTCGCAGCGCTAAAGCAATTTAAGTTATGTATCGTTTAGCATTTAAGAATTTTATCCGCAGCAGGTCGGTCATTATCGTATTGATCCTTTTCCTGATAGTCGGTATTATCAGTATAGTTATAGGAAAGCGTTTTCTTGATAAACAGCAGACTGCTATTGAGGCAGTTACCGCTTTACAGCAGGAGCAGATTGCCCGGAATGTACATAATGTGCGTGATCAGTTTGGACTGTTGATGTATTATCTCCGCTTTGCCTATATTAATAAGCCGGATGCTGCCGCTTCGTTAGCGATTGGTCAGCAGGATGTAAACTCCTCTATTCAATATCTTACCGTTCGCGGCCTAGAGGCACAGCGTTATGATACAGATCTGGTAAACCCATACAATCAGTTGACAGGTAACCTTGATCTAAGTTTTGTCATACTGTTTCTCTTTCCATTATTGATTATTGCATTTAATTTCAATGTGTTGTCTCAGGAAATGGAGAACGGTACCTGGTCTTTGATCAGGGTGCAGATTAAAAAACCTTTACGTTTTATTATCAGCAAGCTAAGTATACGGTTGGTAGTGGTACTGGCACTATTGTTTTTACTACTTACTTTGGCCGTGGTTATTATCGGTTTGCCATTGTCCGTGCAATTATTTGCCTATGCTATCACGGCTGTTCTTTATATACTCTGCTGGTTTGCTATCAGCTTTCTGATTATTGTGCTTCGTATGAACAGCAGTATAAGTGCTTTGCTACTCCTTAGTACCTGGGTGCTTTTATGTCTGTTAACCCCTGCTGCCATCAATAATTATCTGACAGCAAAATACCCGGTTAATGAAGCTTATGAAACTTTTCTGAAGCAACGCGACGGATATCATACAAAGTGGGATAAGGATCATGACAGCACTGTGCAGGCATTTTTCAAGCATTATCCACAGTTTAGTCATTATGAATGGAGGTCCCCAGGTTTTGATTATATCTGGTTCTATGCAATGCAGCAGGCCGGTGATGATGAAGCTGCTGGCAACACCAAAGCTATGCAACAGAAGTTACACCAACGTCAGCAAGCCGCTGATTTAGCAGCCTCGTTTTTCCCGCCGATGCATGCGCAATTGCAGTTTACAGATATAGTCGGTACCGGATTGAAAAGACAATTACAGTATCTGGATAGTACCGCCGCTTTTCATGAAAGTACTAAGCTACATTTCTATCCGAAGATCTTCAATAATAGTCCCGTGGATGGAGAAAATTGGTCTCAGCATAAACCTAAGTATTTTCAGGCAACGAATACAGTAAACTGGATGACGTTAATTATGCCATTCCTTCTATTTATCCTGGCTCCCAGCTGGCTGGCGACCTATATCTTTAACAGGAATGGCAAATTATAGGGACTGAGACATGAAATATAGTTATCTGATGGTATTGATGCTGGTGCTGGCAATACCGCCCGGCTCCTTTGCGCAACGCTGCTTATTGGCAGGCGACGTAAAAGATGTTGAGGGAAATACACTGCCCTTTGCATCTGTAATTGCCCGTTTCGCAGACAATTACAATAAGGTTGTCAATGCCCAGGCCGACAGTGCAGGTAACTATCGGCTCCGTTTGTCGCCAGGACGTTATATATTGTCTGCCAGCTTTCTTAACGCCAACCAGCCTTTTGGAGATACGCTTGTACTTACCGGTGACAGCATCTGGCATACGCTTACCTTACACACCACCGCTACCCGATTATCCGGCGTAACTGTTACAGCTTTAAGCCCTCCGGTAACTGCAGAAAAAGGCAAGATCGTTTTCAATGTGCAAAACGCCGCGAATGAACCTGGGCAGACGGCGCTTGACCTATTATCGAAGATTCCTGGTATAACAGTAGATGGCGAGGGTAATATTACATATGCGGGGAGCAATGGTGTGAATATTATGGTCAATGGTCGTATGACCTATCTATCAGGTCCGCAGCTCGCTAATTATTTGAAGGGATTGAATACAGCAGATCTCGCTAAAATAGAGCTGATTACCTCACCAGATGCCTCATTTGATGCGGCAGGGAATGCAGGTATTATTAATATCGTGTCCAGGAAGAAGTTTGCCGGCGGATTAGCGATAGATTTGCGTTCTGCTGTCAGCGCTGGAAGATACCTGATGACCAATCAACATGCCGACCTGACATATGCAGCTCAGAAAATTAGTCTTTACGGAAGTTTTGACTTCAATACACCGCATAAGTATTTAGACAGGAAGGGTGGAAATGTACTACCCAAAACAGATAACCAATTGTACTTGGAGCGAAATACGGGTTCCGCATACAAAATCCGATATTACACATGGAGAACCGGAGCAGTCTATAGATTGCATCCACGCCATACAATTGGTGTGCATTATCACGGTTATCTGGATGACTTTACCTGTGTGCATAGTACTACATTACAGACGCTATCCCCATCGGGCAGGGTTCAGACAATCAGTAATTCCAGGAATAATATCATTGAGCCTTATCATTACGATGCGGTTAATCTCACCTATCAATATGATCTTGATAGCCTGGGTAAAAAGCTTACACTGGATGCAGATTATACCAGCTACCGTAATTACTCAGATGCGGCGATGCATGTTCGTGATTATCTCCCAGATGGTACACTCACCGCAGAAAATACTTTGTCTTCCTACCAGCCGGGTTTTGTCAAGATAAGGTCAGTGAAAGCGGATGCGGAGTTACCTTTTAATAGTCTGTTGGTTAAAGCAGGTTTGAAGTACGCTGCAGTTACTAATGACAATAATTTCCGGTTTGATTCTCTGCAGCATGGCGTGGTGACAGAAGTGGATAACATCAGTAATCATTTCAGATATAATGAGCGGATTGCTGCTGCATATGTTTTCGGTACAATGCGTCTAAAGAAAACGAGTTTTAATGCTGGTCTTCGTCTTGAGCATACAGATGCAAGTGCAGATCTTTTAAAGCAGGGAAGTCGTAATAAGTGGAACTTTCTGCAACTGTTTCCGTCATTTTCCATTGAGCATACTTTGAATGATTATCACAATCTCAGTGTACAGCTAAGCCGCCGTATCAACCGCCCCGGGTATACAGCGCTCAACCCTGTAAGGTGGTATCGTGATCCATACTTTTATTACTCCGGTAATCCCGGATTAATACCTGATCTTGCCTGGAATGTGTCCGCCACATACAGTCTCCATAAGAAATACATCTTTAATATTGGTTATAGGCATAGCAACCGTTATTTGTCTGAACAGCTGGCCTTCGATGAATATTCCCGTGCAATAAGAAGTCAGACGGCCAATCTTGGTGCCATGCAGCGGGGTGACCTCCGTATTGCGATACCTCTTTCTATACTACCAGTCTGGCAGGTGCAGGGAAATGCCAACATCAGCTACACAACGTATCCTATTAGTATGATCAGTGGCAGCCGTCAGTTTTCCCAGTGGGCCGCCTCTTTGACGTTGCAACAGGACTTTACCCTGCCAGCAGGTATCAAGGCGACCGTTAGCAGTTACCTAACCACCGCAGAGCTTCATGGTATCTATCGCACCCGCCCTATATATTATCATGACGCAGGCGTTAAGAAGTCAGTGTGGCAGAACAAGTGTACGATACAGGTATCAGTGAGCGATATTTTTAATACCAGCAGGCTGCAAGGTGTAGCGTTAACAGACTATACGGATTTTCACTATAATGACAAGCCAGATACACGCAGGGTTGGTGTTGCCGTAACTTACCACTTCGGCGGTAGATCAGTAAAACAAGCTGAACGCAAAACGGAGGAGCAGGAACGGTTATAACTATATAGTTAGGGCATACCAGCAGGCCCCTAGTCAGCTGCTTGAGGCCTGGAGACTGCGCTTATATTCGTAGTAACTACTATGAATATAGCGTGTACAATCTTATCTTTAAGCCCAAATCATTATGCTCCGGCATCTGAAAAGACTATGAATAAATTACTTTTTACTGCATCCTGTATGCTGGCTTTCTGTAGTGTGAGCGCCCAACAGACTGTTCCGGTTACAGATTACCGCTTGGCTGAAAGCAGGCTTATTTATAATACCGCCCCGCTGGTAGATAATAATGTTATCTCACCTGAATGGCTGGAAGATGGCCGCTTCTGGTACCGCATACTGACTAACCGCGGTAGTGAATTTATCCTGGTTAATCCGGCAAAAGGTACACGCGTCGCGGCCTTCGATCAGGAGAAGTTGGCCATATCTCTTTCTAAATCTACTGGTAACAACTATCAGCCTTACGCTTTGCCGTTTCGCCAGTTCCGTTTCATAAACGGCAACAAAGGGATTGCATTTGATGTAGATGGGTATAAATGGACCTGCAATTTGCAGTCCTACAAATGTGAGAAGAATGGCGAATTGCCTTTGAATGTAGCAGATAGTCGGGCAGCTAATGAAGTAGTTTCTCCTGACGGACGGCTGGCTGCATTTATTAAAGACTATAACTTATGGGTACGTGACCTTGCCAGCAATCAATCACGTGCGCTGACCACAGACGGTGTTAAAGACTTCGGTTATGCAACAGACAATGCTGGCTGGCATAGTAGTGATAAGCCGGTTTTACGTTGGTCGCATGACTCACGCAAAATTGCCACCTTCAAGCAGGATCAGCGCGAAGTAAGCGATATGTACCTGGTTACTACCAACATTGGCAGACCAGTATTGAAATCCTGGAAATATCCGCTGGCGGGTGATCCTGTTATAGCTATGATCCACAGGGTTATCATTGACGTTAACCAGGCGAAGGTGATTCCTATACAGGTACCTGCTGATCCACACCGTGGTACGTTGAGTGATGATATCTCTTCCAGTGGTACTTTTGACGATGTAGACTGGAGCAATGATAATACAGAACTTGCATTTGTATCTACCTCCCGCAACCATAAACAGGAAAAGGTACGTATTGCCAATGCGGCTACTGGTGCTGTAAGGGAGGTCTTTGAAGAAAATGTAGCCACACAGTATGAGTCCGGACAGGATGCTATCAACTGGCGCTATTTTAAAAAGTCTAATGAGTTTATCTGGTATAGTGAACGGGACGACTGGGGGCATTTGTACCTTTATGATGCCGCTACAGGACGCGTAAAGAATCAGATTACTAAAGGGCAGTGGCTGGTTACCAATGTTGAGCGCTTTGATGAGCAACGCAGGGAGATCTATTTCCACGCATGTGGTCTGGACGCCAGTAACCCGTATTTCAGCCATTTCTGCAAGATTAACTTTGACGGCAGCGGATTTACCATCCTTACGCCTGAGCCGGGTAACCACAAGCTGACATTTACGCCTGATGGCCAATACTTCATTGACAGCTACTCACAACCAGATGTTCCGGCAACTGCTGTTTTACGCAATATGCAGGGGAAGGTGCTGGTAAACCTGGAAAAGACTGATGTGGCCCGTCTGAAGGCAACTGGCTGGAAAGCTCCGCAACCCTTTACGGTGAAAGCACACGATGGCAAAACTGATATCTACGGATTAATGTTTACGCCCACCCATCTTGATAACCAGAAGAAGTACCCAATAATCGACTATATCTATCCTGGTCCGCAGGGTGGGGGAATACGCGACTGGTCTTTCCTGTCTGCCCGTAACGACCATCAGGCGCTTGCCGAACTAGGCTTTGTTGTGATGGTGCTGGAAGGTACCAGTAATCCGCTGCGCAGCAAAAGCTATCATGATATGAACTACGGTAACATGGCAGAGAATACCTTACCTGACCAGATCACCGGTATCCGACAACTAGCTGCCCGCTACTCATACATAGATACTACCCGTGTAGGCATATGGGGACATTCAGGAGGTGGTTTTGCAACTGCAGCCGCCCTGTTCCGCTACCCCGATTTCTTTAAAGTTGGGATTTCAGAAGCAGGTAACCACGAAAACCGTAGCTATGAGGATGACTGGGGGGAGCGTTATAATGGCCTTACTACAGAAGCAGACTATGCAAAGCAGGCAAATGCGCTATATGCGGGGAATCTTAAAGGTAAGCTTCTGCTGGCGCACGGTATGATGGATGATAATGTACCACCGTACAATACAATGCTGGTAATCGACGCGCTGACGAAGGCCAATAAAGACTATGACCTGATCATTTTCCCACATGCCCGGCACAGTTTCGCAGCAGATGCACCGTATATGATGCGTCGCCGTTGGGACTACTTTATCCGCCACCTGCAGCAGAAAGAGCCTCCGAAAGAGTATAAGCTGACAGCTAAGCCTGATCCCAGATATTAATATAATGTTTTAACCAGGGGTTCATCCTACGATAAATACTCGATTTGATCGTACAATTATCGTAAGATGAGCCCTTTCAGTTTATGCTATCAAAATAATTTCTATCTTCGGGTAGATGCTGTGCTATGAATGTTTTTGTGAAAACTGTTGACTCCCAAATGTCGCCTATATACTTTCTTTTCTACTATTAACCGGCATACCGCTTATTGTAACCCTTAATCGTTTATTACCAAACCCCTTATCACGTCATGATGAAAACTTTACTGTTTCTTACACTATTCTTAGGTCTTGTATTTGGCACCGAAGCAAATAGCCGCCCGCCGGCCCGCTGGTCAGTAAAAGCTTATGCCCTGTTAGTCAATTGTGGCAATAGCGCCCTATTAGGAGCAAAGGTCAGCTCTCCTGAGCGTAAGTACACCGTTCACTGGAGCACCGGTCAGCGATCGCCGGTAATTAAGGTTGCCAGATCCGGAAGGTACATTGTTACTGTAAAGGATGTTAAGGGCATTATCCGGGGCAGAGATACTATACAGCTTGTACTGAAGCGACCTTTTGAGAGTAAGATCTCCGTACGTAGGTCTGCTACTGCAGATTCGCTGGTCGCATTCCCGCAAAATACCCGCCTGACCAGGTATACCTACCGCTGGTACCGTAACGATAGTCTGATCAGAAAAGGTAACTCTCCTTACCTGGTAAAACCAGCCGATGGCATTTATAAGGTGGAAGTTATTAGTATTACCGGATGCCGGGATTTCTCTGATACTGTAAACTACCGGAAGATACTTGCACCGCTAACTATTGACTTTAGTTACAATGTGGTGGATTGCAGCGAACAAACAATTTCCTTCTCGGCTCAGGTAGATTCAGCAGAAACCGTAGCTAGTTACGCCTGGGACTTTGGTGATCAGAATAGTGCTGATATTCCTAATCCGGTACATGGATATGCAGCAGGCACTTATACCGTTACCTTAACAGTTACGACTGTTTCTGGCAGGATAGGGGTAGTAAGTAAACAGTTATTGATTCCGCCTGTTACCCAGTGGGAGGTTAGCATTATACAAAGGCCGAATGCCTGTGGCGATGGGGTGCAGTTAACAGCGGTAGCACCACCGGAGGCTCGTTACTTTGAATGGAATGGCTTACCCGACCTGCGCACTATTACTGTAAGAACGTCGGGAAGGTATCTGCTTCATGTATATGACAGCTGTACCAATCTACGTGGAACTGCGTATACGGATGTTGTTGTAACGGAGGCTTATCAGGCTGAAGTCAGACTGATACCCGGTGGTGACGGCCCAGATACACTTGTTGCTGCTTTCCAGGGTGGAGCTGCATTCCCTGCTCATGGTATTCCAACGACTGATTATATCTTTACCTGGTATCGGAATGGTGTAGCGGGAGGAGTAGGAGAACCATGGATTACTGATCCGGAGACCGGGGCCTATCAGGTTATGATCGAGACAAGAAGCGGATGTGCTTCTCTTGCCTATCCTTATTATTATGAAAGGCCAGCCCGCTTACAGCCAGCGAAGGTAGCTGAAAGGCATAGCCGGGATACTATTGCAGGAGGTAAAGTAGCAATAAAGGTATTCCCGAATCCTACAGCCGGGCAGCTATACCTGCAATTTGATAAACCGCTTTCAAGGTCAGTGAATATCCAGGTATTTGATATGCAAGGGAACGTTCACTACACCCGCACCACTGTGCAGCAGCTGCAATTGCTTGATTTGTCTTTCCTGCCTAAAGGCCAATATATGGTAAGTGTAACCGGAATCGGAGAGAAAATGGTACAGACTGTAATCATTCAATAGCATACTATTATATACACAAAATGAGACATCCTGCAGGTCATGCCTGCAGGATGTCTCATTTTGTATTGTTATATACCCGATTTGCTAAAGAGCCAATGAGCCACTTAATGTCTTTACCTCTTTAGAAAGTACGCTGTCATAGTCCCTGTCTCTGGCTGCTTCATCCTCATATGACCAAATCTCAAAATGTTCTCTGCTAAAGTAAAAACGTATCTGATGATCTCCGCTTTCACCTGTTCCTGCATTGATATGAGTTACCAGGTCAAGATTAACAATTCGTCCGGATGTCTGCTCGGTTGATGATTTAATGAAAGTTGCCATTATTGATAAATTTTGATTTACAGTTTAATCATGCAACAGTTCGCTGTAATAGGCGTTCCGTCATTTAGTGTGTACTGGTCAAAGATGATACCAGACCGGATAATGGTGATTCGGTGAAGTTGGAAGTCTTTTTGCGAGGATAACTTCAACAAATAATAATCATGGAAGAGCGGTTTGATCTGGTCAATGGAATAAAAATCCACAGTTTGCAACTGGGAGCGCCCGATGCAGAGATCGTTATCTTTCTGCATGGATTTCCGGAGTACAGCGGTGCATGGCAAGAGCAGATGGTATATCTCGCGGCCCAGGGGTACTATGTGATTGCGCCTGACCAGCGTGGCTACAACCTCAGCGATAAGCCGGATGACGTCCATTCTTATATGATGGATCATCTGGTGACTGATATAGCGGCCCTAATCGGTATCCTGACAACTGGTAAAGTTATACTGGTCGGGCATGACTGGGGTGGAGCCGTAGCATGGGAGGTAGCACTTCGCCATCCACATTTACTAAGGCAGCTTATTATACTTAATATGCCCCATCCCATTGTAATGATTGAGACGTTAAAAACCAGTCTGTCGCAGCAATTGAAAAGCTGGTATCAGGCAATGTTTCAATTACCATGGTTCCCGGAGCTACTGTTGAAATCTTTCAATTGTAAGGTGCTAAGCAGCATGTTAATATCCACCGCGCGGAAGCATACATTCAGTGAAGATCAGCTGAAGCAATACAGGGTAGCATGGCAACAGCCCGGCGCTTTGACGGCGATGCTTAACTGGTACAGGGCGTCCCGGTATTACAGACCTGGCAAAGGGATGATTACCATGCCAACGCTGGTGATATGGGGTAAACAGGATGCCTTTCTCAACGCTGGTATGGCCCGCAGGAGTGTACGCAGATGTGCCAAAGGTAAACTGGTGATGATTGATGATGCAACTCATTGGTTGCACCATGAGCAATCAACAAAGATCTCTCAGCTGATACTTAATTTTATCAAGACCCGGGAGGTGCAATCCTAATTCTAAAAAAATGCAGGCTGTGATTGCAGCTGCAAGCGGTGGAATACTTATATTACAGTGAATATGGGATATAATTTTAAAGTTATAGCAGTGGGATCGTCTGCAGGTGGTTTACCACCACTCAAGCAGATTTTGGGCAGCATCCCCCCAAATATCAATGCAGCAATAACTATAGTACAACACCTCGGTAGTAATTACGAAAGTAAACTGGCTGAAATCCTTCAGCGATCTTCTTACTTGCCTGTACATAAGGTAGATCACAACATGGAGATGGAGAAGGGCAATGTATATGTCATAGGTGAAGGTAAAGTGATGAGCATTGCTGATGGTATGTTGATAGTAAGGGACCGTACTGCTGAAGAACGCCGGTTAAATAAGACAATCGACCAGTTTTTTACCTCTCTTTCTGAGGAAGTAGGTAGCCAGGCAATCGGGATCATCCTGTCAGGAGCAGGCGCGCATGACGGAATAGAGGGGGCAATGGCCATAGAAAGCAGGCAAGGTATTGTCATTGTGCAGGAGCCCTATACAGCAGAACACCCTATTATGCCCCAGGCCCTCATTGCCAATGACCATCCTGATTATATCTTAACGCCAGAAGATATTGCACGTAAGATTATCCAACATTGTTATTAGCCGCCTCCGGCTATCCACTCTATATAATGTGAATGCAACTACTTGCCTTCTGCTATGCGGGTTGTTATAACTCGTTCAGTAACTGTTGATCCTCACCCCAGAGGATGCATAACGCTATACAAATACCCCTTTCATCAACAAGTCCGTCCCGCTACACGCTTCAGCATGATACAGATTTAACAGGCTTCTTGCTTTGAGACTTCATAAAAAAGGCTACATTTGCAGCCATGTTGCATCTGAAGATACATAGTACAGTAAGAAATGTCAGGAAATTCCCGGCGTTTGTCATGCTGTTTATCTTCGTTGCCACCCTGGCCATACAGGTCGTTCACCGACATGCCGGTTGTCATGACCATGTGGAGTATGAATTGAATATCAGTGCTGCCAAAAGCTGTCTGATTTGTGATTATACCCTGCATCAACAGGTAGCAGATGGTCCGGAACGGCCCTTTGTATTGGTAGCTCCTGTAACACAACCAGTTACGCTGGCTTACGGTTATCTGTTATACCCATGTGATAGTCCGCTGCATATCCACTCCTCCAGAGGCCCACCCTCTTTCTACTGCTAACTGAGACATCGTTATCCGCTTTTTTGTCTCATCGCCCTGCGCAGACAGGCAATCTGTTCTTATTACTATAGCTAACTACTGAAGGTGGCCGCAAGCCATCCAAATTACTTTGTTTTGACCATTCTGTCTTACCAGCTTTCAGACTGGCAGGTCTGCCTATGCTCCCGCATAGCTGCTACCTGTCGTTCTTTGCCGCTTATTATCATGCTTATTACTGCACAACGGCTTTGTGCACAAATTGCTCCGCCACCTGTTAAAACAACCGGCGATTCCAGTTCATTGCCGCCACTGAACAAGCAGCTACAAGAGGTTATAATACAGGACCGACACATACAGGACAGGCGGCAAAACGAATCATTGAACGTAGATATAGTAGACAGAAGCTTCATTCAACGTCACTTAGGTGGTAGTTTGATGCAAACATTGTCAAGACTACCGGGCATAAAAACAATTGGTATCGGCTCCGGTCAGTCTAAGCCGCTGATAAGAGGGCTTGGCTTTAACAGAGTTGTAGTGGTGGACAAAGGCGTAAAACATGAAGGACAACAATGGGGCGCAGACCACGGACTTGAGATAGACCAGTTTGCTGCCGGTGAAGTAGAACTGATTAAAGGGGCGGCATCATTCGTATATGGCTCAGACGCTATCGGTGGGGCTATTGATATAAAGCCGGCCCAGGCACCGCCGGTACATACCTTTGGCGGTTCAGTCGATCTGATAGGGAAAAGTAATAATAACCTGTACGGCGTCTCTGCTAACATCTTCAGCAGGAGTAATCACCTGTTCTTTGATGCGAGAATGACCTACCAGGATTATGCTGACTACCGGGTACCCACAGATAAGGTATATGTCTATGATTATACAGTAGATCTGTACAAAAACCGCCTGCGGAATACCGCTGGAAAAGAGACCGGTATACATTTGAATACCGGGTATATCGGTGATCATTTCAAGAGTATTTTCTATGTAAGTAACACCTATAGTAAAAGCGGCTTCTTTGCCAATGCACATGGACTGGAGCCCCGGATGGTCAACACTGCCCTGCACGATGCTTCTGCCAGGGATATTCTGTTGCCCAGGCAGCAGGTGAACCATTTCAAGATAATTAACAGAAGCGCCGTACATGCAGGCCATCATCACCTGGAAATGGAACTGGGCTATCAGCATAACTTCCGTCAGGAGTTCAGTGGGTATGTCAATCACGGTTACATGCCGCCTGTATATCCTGATACGCTACGTATACCTGACAACCTGGAGCGTGAATTTGATAAACGGGTATATTCCCTCAACCTGCGTGATGAAGCCCAATTTGGACACCATACACTTAAATTTGGCATTACCGGCGAATTACAGGATAATACTATTAACGGGTGGACCTTCCTGGTTCCGGCATTTAAACAGGAAAGCCTGGGTGCTTTTGTATATGATAAATACGCTGTCAATGAGCACTTGTTGCTGCATGGAGCTGTAAGGTATGATTACGGAAGGATAGGTATGTTCAAATACACTGACTGGTTCCCTTCTCAGGTCAACGGGAATGGTAGTACTCAGGCCCAGTACCTTGTACGTGCCAATGACCTTACCCGCAGCTTCAATAGCCTGGTATGGTCTGCGGGCATGAACTACAATCTGGATCAGTTTGAGCTCAAGGCTAATATCGGCAAAAGCTTCCGTATGCCCATTGCAAAGGAATTAGGTGCAAACGGCGTAAACTACCACTATTTCAATTATGAACGCGGAGACGCTTCTCTATCTGCCGAACAATCCTACCAGGCAGACCTGAGTTTAAGCTGGAACAGGCAACGCTGGTCTGTTATCCTAAGCCCGTTCTACAACTATTTCCCTAACTATATCTATTTAAACCCGACTCCTGATCACGACTATTACTACGGAGCCGGTAACCAGGTATTCCAGTATGCGCAAAGTAAGGTGATGCGGTATGGTGGAGAAGTACAGTTGAAATATCGCTTTCTTCCCTCACTCAGTGCTGAGGTGCTGGGCGAATACCTATATGCAGAGCAATTGTCCGGCAGCAAGAAAGGCTATACACTGCCTTTCTCACCGCCTGTATCCGGTCTGTTTAATCTGACGTGGTCGCCTGCTGTTAATAAGAACTTCCAACATACGTACCTGTCCGTCGATTACCGTATCACTGCGAGTCAGCATAATATCGTGCCGCCGGAAAAGAAGACCAAAGGCTACCAACTAGTGAACTTGCAGGCAGGAACGCAGGTCCGCTTCTTTACCCAGCCCATTGCCATCAGCCTACAGGTGCAGAATGTCTTCGATACACGTTACCTGAACCATACCAGCTTCTATAGACTTATTGAGTTGCCGGAAGCGGGGAGAAACATCATTTTATCATTAAAAATACCTTTTTCAGGGCAGCAGACAGTGAGCGCCCATGCCCACCATTCAAATAAATAGCAAACAATCTGACATATGAAAACGACTAAACTAATAATAGCTATACTACTGTTAATCGTAACCTTTTCTGCCTGTAAGAAAGATAAGGACGAAGTACCGCAATTACCGCAGCCCACTGTTGAGAACCTGGAGCTTGGCTTAGGTGATGCAGGCATCGGCGTGATCAATCAGGACTTCCATTTTGAAGCGGATATTGTTGCCGGCGACAAGATAGAAAAGGTTGAGGTTAAAATTCTTCAGAAGGCCGGAGAAACCTATAGTAAGGTCTGGAAACACGAAATTACCTGGGACCAGTATAAAGGACTTAAAAACACTAATGTGCATAAGCACTTCAACATACCTGGCGATGCAGCAGAAGGTAAGTATGACCTGCATATGATCGTGTATGACCAGAACGGTACTCAACTGGACGTGAGGAGAGATTTAGAGATCTACGCTGCTGCTAACCTTCCTGTAAGACCACTTATTACCGGCTTGTATGTACACCGGAACTGGACGCCGTTTTACGATGCACATGGAGATAAAGATAATTATCCTACTGAGCCTTTAAAGAAAGGAGACACGTTACAGGCGCAGGTGAATGTCTCTTACGTAAAAGGCGATGGTAAACTCTATATGCTGCTGGTTAAAAAATCGACAGGCTACAATCCTAAAACAATAGAGGAAGTAGACCTGAGCAAGGCGGTAGTATATGATGTACTGGAACATAAGAATGAAGCCAAGGTATATGACTTCTCCAACTTCATTTTTGATGTAAATACATTCACAGTACTCAGAGATATACCTAATCTGATCATTGGGGCAGAAAATGATAATAATGCACCTACACCAAATGCTGTTAAGGGGGAAACAGCCTGGCAGAGTGGCGATTATAACCTGGTCATTATATACAAGAATACAACCTTTAACCAGACGGTATCTCGAACCATCCCGTTCACTATTGAATACTAATAAAGATCTGTAACTTTTAACTGATAGTAAAATGAAGAAGAATGTATACATCGCATCACTGCTGATAGCCTCACTGGCGATCGTGAGCGGATGTAAAAAAGACGAAAAGGACGAAGTGGATACAGAATATCCGGTGATTGATATTACTGCTTCAACTGCCTTTCCAAAGCAATGCGAAGAGATTAGAAGAGGTGAGAAATTTGTATTCAGGGCGCACTTCAGTGACAATGTCGCCTTAGGCTCTTCAAGTATAGATATCCACCACAACTTCGATCACCACACCCATAGTACAGAAGTAGAAAGCTGCAATATGGACCAGAAGAAAACTCCGGTAACCCCGTTTCTGCTGATTAAGCAGTTTCCTATTCCCGCCGGACAAAAGACTTATGACATCCAGCAGGAGATCAGCGTGCCTGCAGATGTGGATCCGGGGGACTATCACTTTATGATCCGGTTGACTGACAAGGAAGGCTGGCAGACTATTAAAGGATTAAGCATCAAAATCAAATAAACCAATATACAGGAAATTAATGCCGGTCTGCGGCCGTTGTACTACGCAGACCGGACCATCTACTGATCAAACAAAAGCAAGAAACAATATGAAAATGTTTAGTATCAAGGCCGGCCGCTTTGCAGTTATCTTAACCGCCCTGGTGGTGGGACTAATGTCTTCCTGTAAGAAGGACGATGAACCAGCGCCGTCTCCAGCTAAGGCTACCATCTCTAACCTGGAAATTGGTTCGGGTAATAACGGACAGGCAATAATCGGCCGGGACTTCCATCTTGAAATGGATGTTGTTGCAGGTACCCGTATCAAAAATATCCAAATACTGATCAGGCAGCAACAAGGGCAGACTTATGAAAAGGAGTGGTCTTACGAAGCAACATGGGACGAATTTAGCGGAGCGAAAAATACCAATGTACACAAGCATTTTGACATTGATAAAGCTGCCGTTGAAGGTACTTATGACTTTGTTATACGCGTGAATGACGAGAATGGAAGCGTGACAGAAGAGGTCCATCCTATTAAGCTTGTCAGCGCAGCAGGACTGCCCGTGAATCCGGAATTATATTCTTTCATGCTGCAGAAGATAGGTACAGGGTATCTTTACATCCTTAACAGGGGATTCATGCTGCCGGATGATAAAGGCTTTGCCAAAAACGATACAGTGAATGCGTTTGTGGATATTAAAGGTGTGAAAGATGATGGTATAATATATACGTTACTCATCCGGAAGAGCGCAAACCACTTGCCAGAGTCTGTGCAGGATATCGACTTCTCCAAAGTAATTGTTGCGGATATGCGGGAGCATAAAGCGATGAAAGAGCTGGACTACTTCACTAATTATGTCGGAATGCCGGATTTTACTCCGCGAACAATGGTGATTGGCGCTACTGCTGATAATCATTTGCCTGTACAAAACCCGGTGCAGGGAAACAAGTCCTGGGCCAATGGTGAATACTATTTTGGTGTTGTATATACAAATACTACTCACAACATAAGTGCACACTACTATATTCCGGTAACGCTATCCGGTTTTTAATAGAATTATTGCAGCATAGTAATTAACTTTCTGCCAGGCAGAATAAAAGAGGGTAGCGCTTATTTCACGGGTAGCTATCCTCTTTCTGTTTATATATCCCGAAGAGTAGTGGCTGTAATGGTATTATCCAAGCCTGGCTTTCCAATCGGCCTTAAGGTCTTTATAAGTTGGATGACGCTCTGCCAGCTTGTACTTATCATAGAAGATCTGGGCTGCTACTGCTTTGGCCTCTTCTCCTGTACCACGCTCATTTAATTTGTAATCATTGTCTTTCTGATATTTGATACCTCCCTTATAATTTGCATAACGCCTCGCCCGGGTAAACCCCATTTGCAGGTATTTACGCGCCATATCAGCACCAACAAAATCATCCTGTGTTAGATACTCTTCAAATAATGCGTATATCTTTTCACTACTCGCGGCGGCTGTTTCTGGATCTTTGAAACGCCAGTATTGGCCAATCTCTGATTTATAAGGTTCGCAAATCAACACACCTTGTTCCCCTTTACCCACTTTGTACATTTCGGGGTGTTTTCTGTAATCAATGCCCCGCTTCCAGGAATAAGATTTACCGTCAAAATTAAGGTACGAAGGTCTGCGTGTTTTTGACATGTAGTAATGATTAGCGTATTGATACAATCAGGATATATTGCTGTTTCAGGTCCTGTTCTGTAAGTACATGCGCCCCCGGGAATACTCCGTATACCGGCTATCCCAAAATTCAAGCCTGATTCGATTTTACTGAACCGGCATCATTTTATAGGTACCAATAGAACTATTGATGATTTTGCTTGTTTTAACAGCATTACTTAGTTTAGCCACCTTGCATCATTTGTAGCAATGTGAAATTTCATATAAATAACCTTCATGTATGAGTTTGGGAAAGCACTTATTTACGAAAAGCACGCTCAACCGGGGAATCGCAATACCAGGTTTGCTTTTTATACTGGGAGTAACATTGATATCAAGCTTTTTTCCGGATCTGGCTTCGTCTATGCTGGGACGGATACAGGATTGGATATTTACAAACCTGAACTGGGTATACGTATGGTCAGTTACCATCTTTGTTTTCTTTCTCTTCTTTCTGATCGTCAGTAAATATGGTTCTATTGTGCTGGGGGACAGCGACTCAAAACCTGAGTATTCCTTCTTCTCCTGGATCTCTATGCTGTTTGCAGCTGGTATGGGCATTGGCCTGATGTATTTTAGTGTTGCTGAGCCTGTAGCTCATTATGCTGATACCGCGTTTGCCGGGCATAGTGAAATACGACGTGCAAAGGATGCACAATTGTATACTTTTTTCCACTGGGGGGTACATGCATGGGCTATTTACGGTGTTGTAGGTCTGGCCCTGGCATACTTTACTTATCGTTATAAGTTACCGCTATCATTGCGGAGCTGCTTTTATCCTATACTTAAGAACCGGATCAACGGCCGTGCCGGTGATGCTATTGATACATTTGCCTTGTGCAGTACTTTCTTCGGTATTACAACAACCCTGGGCTTTGGTGTGGTGCAGCTTAATGCAGGTCTGGTACGAATCGGGCTGTTGGCAGATAACAGTTTCCGTTACCAGATCCTGCTGGTGATTATTATCATGGCAGTATCCATCCTGTCAGCAACCTCTGGAGTAGGCAAGGGGATCAAGTTCTTAAGTCAGTTTAATATCATAGCGGCGATCGTGTTGATGTTATTCGTCCTTATCGTAGGGCCGACAGTGTTCTTACTCGGATCTTTCTCTGAAGGTATAGGCTACTACCTGAATGAGTTCTTCAGCCTTACATTTGATACACATGCCTATGAACCGGCAACCCAGCCCTGGTTTTTCCGATGGACCATCCTTTACTGGGCCTGGTGGATATCCTGGGCACCTTATGTAGGACTCTTTATTGCGCAGATATCCAGGGGACGTACTATCCGCGAGTTTGTCGGAGCTGTGCTTATCGTACCTACTGTATTTAATTTTATGTGGATGACGGTGTTTGGTAATACGGCTACCTGGCTTTACAGAACATCTCCTGATAACCAGTTGGGGGCAATGATCAATAAAGTAGAAGACCTGCTGTTTGTCGTGCTGGACTATTTCCCATTCTCAGGAATAAGTAGTGTATTAGTGATTATTGTGATCTTTATATTTTTTGTCACCTCTGCTGATTCGGGCATCCTTGTCATGAACAGTATAGCTACTAATAATGCTGCAAAGTCTCCTAAATGGCAGCTGATATTCTGGGGCGCGTTGTTGGGCTTAATGGCGCTGGTACTACTGAATGCAGGAGGGCTCCAGTCACTACAGACGATGACCCTGATTACAGCGTTACCATTCTCAATTATCATGTTGTTATTCTGCTATAGCCTGTTTAAAGGATTAGCGATAGATGATTATTACTACAACAGGCAGTTTTCTCCCTCTACGCATAGTTGGTCGGGAGACCTATGGAAGGAACGACTGAAACGGATCCTTTCCTTCAAGACACAGGAGGGTGTTAATCATTTTATGCGTGAGACGGTGCGTCCGGCATTTGATGAACTGGCAGCTGAATTTAACCAACGGGGTATCACTGCCACTATTCAGGATATGGAAGTACCGCTGGATATGTCGCTGACAATTAAGCATGAAACCATTGATGACTTTACATACGGGGTGCGTAATGAGGCGAAAATGATCTCAGATGTGCTTGTAAATGAAGACAATGTGCCTGGGGCAGCGGAGAATGAGACATTCATACCTAAAACTTATTTCGGCGATAAGCGGCAGGGGTATAATGTTGAATATTTTACCAAGAATGAAATTATTGCCGATATACTGAAACAGTATGAACGTTTCCTGGAATTGTCTTCGGAAGAAAAGAATGAGATATTTCTTGATGTGCGGTTACGACGTAAATTATAGCGTTACGACAAAGCATATCAGCGGATGCGTTCTATCAGCGCATCCGCTGATGCATTTAGAGGCTATCCAGAAATGCGTCCATCAGCGCATTAAATTCGTCAGGCAGCGGCTGTAACTGTTTTATATTGATTCTTCTGATGACAGCATCCTCGAGTGCAGTGATGCTTACGGCGGAAGGGGCTGTCTTGAAATAGCTCTCACAGTTAGCTAAGAAATCGTCAGCGAAGCCAAATCTGATGATTTTCTCGTTGCCTTCGTCGTCAATGATAGTGAATGCGAACTGGCCTGAGATGACGAAAGCGGCATATCTGGCAATTCTGCCATATCTTAAGAAGCTTTCACCTTTTTTTATCACCTTAACTTTTGTGATTTTATCGAGGAGCGCCCATTCAGCGTCAGATACAATAGGGTATTTTTCCTTTAGCCGACGTGTCCAGTCTTGAGCATTGTTCTTCATGATAAGAGGATTTTGCCGCTGTAAAACTAGATAATTCTGTTTATAGTAGGAAGGCGGCGGGTATGGCCGATGCGGTGGTTTGTTGGTGTGCGAAGTTGTCAGAATTAGTTGTTACAGGTGTGCTTGGAGGTCGCTTGGAGGTCGCTAGCAGGTCGCTTGGAGTATTCAAGTCCATGCCTGGTTCGTCCCGATACGGATTCCTGGTGATGCAGGTATTGTCTGTATTAGCTATGTGCTTCTATGCGCTTAATCTCATAAGCGCAGCGATTAGAGTTATTGATAATGTGTTCAATGCGTTCTATGGCATAAGCGTTACCAATTAATTGTCTGAAGTTGTTAAGTTCTGAGCGGCAGAAACCCTGGCATTCCTGTGCAGCAGCACAAATAGGGCAATGATTTTCAATAAGCAGATAAGCATCGCCATTTTGCTTCCATTCGGCCATATAGCCTTCTTCTGAGCGTTTCTGGGTAAGGATAGTCAATTTATCCTCCAGGCTTTTTGCGCCTTCCATGGCCTGGGCATATCTTTTATAAACATTCGTTTCCCTATCGCCAATGAGCAGATCAAGGGCGTTTTCGCCTAACAGATTGCGTATGGATTTCAGTAGCTGAACGGTAATATCCGCGTGGGCATCGGGAAACTTAGCTAATCCTTTTTCTGTGAGTGAATAATAAGTTGAGGGTCTGCCGACGCCTTCACTTTTAACTACAGCTGTGACCAGTTGCTGGTTTTCGAGGCTAAGCAAATGTTTCCTGGCCCCCTCTTTGGTGATGGCAAGTTCCTGTGCAATGAGCAGTGATGTGGCTTCTCTCCGCATTTTCAGGAGCATTAATATACGCTCAGACATTTGTTTCATCATGCAATTAAATTTAGCCATCCTGGGTCGCATTCATAATGGCAATTCATCTGTATGCAATTCAGGGGTTCCCGTTAAAGGTACTGTCTAATTAACAACTGAATTATTGTTTTATAAAGGTAGGTAAAAAATATTATTGCTGGATGTCTTTCGATGAAATGCAAGTGGGAGAGGCGGTTTAGTCTTCGGGGATTTCACAATAAAACAACTGAATGGTTGTTTTATTGTGAATCTTCCTATACCTTCGCTGTATTGTTAACAGTAAAAACATACAAATGAGCACATATCAGTTACCCGCGCTCCCTTATGCGTACGAGGCCCTGGAACCACATTTTGATAAAGAGACCATGCAGATTCACCATCAGCGCCATCACCAGGCATATGTTGACAACCTGAATAAGGCGTTGGAAGGCAATGATGCTGCAGGAAAAAGTTTGGAGGAATTGCTGAAAGGGATCAGTCAGTATGGTCCGGCGGTACGTAACAACGGCGGTGGTCATTATAATCACTCTTTGTTCTGGAATATTCTGTCTGCCACCCCTAAGACCGCGCCCACCGGCAAACTGGCAGAAGA
Organism: Chitinophaga rhizophila; assembly: GCF_019492185.1. Taxonomy (GTDB): domain Bacteria; phylum Bacteroidota; class Bacteroidia; order Chitinophagales; family Chitinophagaceae; genus Chitinophaga; species Chitinophaga rhizophila. Next base: position 214,863 of record NZ_JAICCF010000002.1, on the reverse strand, counting down.
AATCAACAGTGTATTTGGTAGTCTGGACAACCTGAAGGCTGAGATAAAGAAAGCGGGTCTGGGGCAGTTTGGTTCTGGTTGGGCATGGTTATTCGTAAAATTCAATGGTACGATTGCAGTAACAGCTACACCCAATCAGGACAATCCGCTGATGGATACGCAAGTTACCAGCAGAGGGTTTCCTATTCTCGGAGTAGATGTATGGGAGCATGCTTATTATCTGAAGTATCAGAATAAAAGGGCTGATTACCTGGATGCTTTCTGGTCAGTGCTGGACTGGTCAGCAGTTGAAAAGAATTACGAAGCAGCTATTGCCAGGGTAAGTTAATCCAACCAGGCAAGCAGTAAAAAAGCCTATAGCAGCGCCAAAATATTGTATCTTATGAGCTCAGACATGCCTGTCAACAAACTGGATGCCTCCGGCATTGTTGCATTTGACCTGATAGACTATAAACCAGATTTGGAGGTAGTCGTTTTCGATATCCGGGAGCATCTGTATATGGAGATGATTATTAAAGAGAAAGAGTTTAGGGAATCAGTCGGGAAGATGGATTATACAGCTTTTCATGGAAAGGCAGTAGCTGTTATCTGTTCTGTTGATGCTATTATACCTCCGTGGGTATACATGATAATCGGAGAGCGGTTACACGCCTATGCTGCTTATCTGAGTTTTAAAGACCCTGTTGAACTGGAAACAGAGCTATGGGCAATGAATGTAAATAATGTAGATCTATCAGCATATAAAGATCAGAAAGTTGTTGTACGAGCAAGAGCAGGTATTCCGCCTGCTCTTTATATGCTAGCTGCAAAGCGGCTGGCTCCGTTTGTCAAAACACTGATGTATGGAGAGGTAGGCATGCCCAAAGTGATCTATAAAAAATAAACAGTATGAAAGCAATTATATTTAACGGAGCATTAGAACGAAGGCCTTTATCGACGTCCGGCGTACTTGCCGGCTACCTGTCACAAAAACTACAGGCGGCAGGTGTGGACAACCAGATTTTTAATCTTGCGGATGCAGGCATTCCCCTTTTCGATGTTACACTGACTAAACCGCCGCACGCGGTGGAGGTGATGAACAAACTGTTTCTGGATGCAGATGTACATTTCTGGTTATCTCCGTTGTATCATGGCAGCATACCTGGCGCAATGAAGAATTGCCTGGACTGGCTGGAAGTAAGCGCTAAACTTCCGCGTCCATACCTGACCGACAAAACTGTCGGCCTGGTTTGCTGGGCTGACGGCGCGCAGGCTATGCAGGGTATTAATACCATGGATGCCGTAGCAAAAGCATTAAGAGCCTGGCCGTTGCCATTCAGTGTACCGATAGTAAGAGGAAACCTGTTTGAAAGTAATGAATCGCGGGATATATCTCAGGCATATAAGAATAAGCTGGATTTGCTGATGAATATTGCTACAACGAAAGTGATTGCAGGCGTAGGTCAGTGAGGAAAGGAGCTGGATGGCTATAAAAGGGTGATAATAGTAGTTAGTCTGTTGCAGTGAATAATAGTTTTAACATCCATGTGACAAGTCGTGGCATGCAGCTTTTCTCACGTCCTTTTGATCTGCAAATAAAAGACCGACCATTACAGTCTTTGGGTTGGGAACAAGCTTTTAGTACTGCTTTTTTGATAAATCTATATAATGGCATATCAGACCGTAACCTCAATTTTCATTTAATCATCCAGGGGAATAGAGATGATTTCAATCCTTGCAGACCTTAATTCATTCACTTAGATAATATGAAAACGTTTAAATTATCCAATACAATCAATACTGAAGTAACCATCTATTTTGAGCCTGTTGGAGACTGCTTTCAATTGCCGGCAAAGGAGCAGATGGAGCTTCTGATATTTGATGAAGAAGCTGGTTTGGGCAATCATAGTTGTGAAATTGTTATTGGTGTTGAGAACGGTGGAACTGCAATTACGATATTTGCCGAAAAGAATAAGTTTCAAGCGCGCTATAAAGGGCAGGCAGTTAATGTAATGTAGTGGATGGGTTATTCTCCGGTGCCCTTTGATCAGTAAAATCAGGGTTTTACTATCAGTATACAGGCAGCTGTTGTTGCTTTCACTCACTTAGGCGCATTAGTGATATCAGGTAATAACTGGTCTTCAGCTGTACTGGCGATCCTGTATATATGTCACCCGATATATGTATTTTATTCAAGGGTATTTTCTTCCAATAGTGATCTGTTCCTCAGAACTAGTGTATTAAAGATAGGATGTATGCTGGGTCAAAAGCCGTGGGCAGCATAGGAGGTAAATGGCCCTAAAAAGAGAAAGGATAACTACTATCAGCAGTTATCCTTTCTTTTGTGGACCGGATTGGATTCGAACCAATGACCTACTGCTTAGAAGGCAGTTGCTCTATCCAGCTGAGCTACCGGTCCGTTTTCCAAATTTTTGCCATACATTAGCGTTTCATTTGGGAGTGCAAATCTATGAATAATTCTATTAATTCAAAATAAATTTTAAAAGTTTTTATGGAGGTTAAAATTGAACCCACCTGGAAGGAAGTCCTGAAAGACGAATTTCACAAAGCTTATTTTGAGCAGATCGTCATGGCACTTAAGCACGAAAGAGCAGTCGGAAACACGATTTACCCTCCCGGAAACCTGATTTTCAATGCGTTCGATAAAACCCCGTTCGATAAAGTGAAAGTGGTGCTTCTCGGGCAAGATCCTTATCATGGGGCCGGGCAGGCGCACGGACTATGTTTTTCCGTTCAGGATGGCATTAAGCCGCCACCTTCTCTCGTGAATATTTATAAGGAAATGAAGGAGGATCTGGGTCTGCCGATTCCTCAGAGCGGAAATCTTACAAAATGGGCGGAGCATGGGGTGCTGATGCTGAACGCGATGCTGACTGTAAGAGCCAATGAACCTGCCTCGCATAGCAAAATAGGCTGGGGAGATTTTACGGACTCGGTTATCCGTAAGGTGTCTGATCTGAAGGAGAATGTCGTTTTTATCCTTTGGGGGCGCTTTGCACAGGATAAACAGGTGCTGATAGATGCAACTAAACATCATATACTTAAAGCTGCCCATCCGTCGCCATTTAGCGCAGATAAAGGCTTCTTCGGCTGTAAGCATTTTTCAAAGACAAACGAATTACTGACTAAATCGGGTATTGAACCGGTTGACTGGCGGTTATAAAGGTATAAATAACAAAAGGCCCCGGGATTGGGGCCTTTTTTGTCCGTTTGAGCTTGAGCAGCAGGAATTTACTCTTCTTCCGCACTGTTTTTCATCTTCATCAGCAATGCATAGGCGTTCTTCGTTACCAGTCTGGTTACTTCTGTAATGCCTGGTGCTGAAAACTGTTCCTGCCCCTCATGTACATTTCCCGGGGTAACCTGCACCATCCGGAAGTTATTATTTCCTTTATCCTCAAATACATAGAACTTATTCTCCCATCGTACAATAGCCGCTTCTCCTACCGTTAGTGCAGTAACATTATTAACTACTACCTCTGCATTCATAAACATGCCTGGCAGCAGGGAGGCGTCAAACTGCTTAAAATGGCAATGAATGGTCGCCATGCGCTCCGCATCCAGATTCTTGCTGATCAGCAGAATTTCGGCCTCATATCGCTTTTCAGGGTGTTCGTTGGTATAGGCAATCACCCGCTGACCAACAGATAACTGGTTAACGTCTTTCTCGAAGACCGTCAGGGCCAGGTGTATGTCGCTAGGGTCTACCAGTTCAAATAATACATCCGTAGGGGAGGTGTATTTTCCAATGTTCACATTCACTTTTGATACGAAGCCATTAATCGGAGAGTAGATATTCACACTTTTTGAAATATTGCCTGCATGTAGTTTACCGGGGTCGATTCCTATCAGTTCCAGTTTACGCGCCAGTGCCTGCATAGCAATACGCTGACTTTCCATTTCCGCCCTGGCTTTTTGAAATACTTTGTCACTGCTGGCTTTACTGGCATTTAACTCTTGCTGGCGTTTATACTCTGTATCAGCAAAAGTGAATTGTTCCTTTGCCAGCAGATAATCCTGCTGCAGCTGGATAAACTGCATATCTTCCAATACACCCAGTACCTGGCCCTTACGTACATGCGTACCAGGCAGCAGGTCGGTGCGCTTCAGATAACCGCCTAAGGGAAAGCTGACGCTTACAGTACTTTGAGGCGGTACATCTACTGTTCCCTGCAAACGGAGGACGCCACTAACTGCCGCGGTAGTCGGATGTCCGGTTTCAATACCGGCGTTCCTGATCTGGTCTGTAGTTAAGGCCACAGCATTACTGTCAATAGTCGCAGGCGCTGCTGCAGCTGTTGCCGGTGCTTTTTCTGACTCCTGACTGCTGCAGGCTGCCAGGACGATGATATATGGAAAAATATATTTGTACATGCGTTGTTGTATTAGATGTTTTGCAGTTTCAGTACCTGGATTACGGACTGGTTATAGTTATTCAATATATCTAGGTACTCATTTCTGATGCTGATAGCCTGGTCTACCAGGATGACCCATTGCAGGTAGTCGATCTCTCCACCCACAAATTGCTGATCGGCAGTAGTGATAATAGCTGTGGCATTCTCCAGCCCTTTCCCCTGGTAATATTCCAGACTGCCTGCATATTTGCGCAACTGCGTCTGAGCGTTCTGCCACTCTGCCTGCGTCTGTAATAATGCATAACCAGTACGTTGCCTGGCTATTTGCCAGTCAACCTGTGCAGCTGCTGCCCTGGAGCGTTGTGCACCGGCAAACAGTGGTACGCTGATGCCGGCATTGATGTAACTAAAACGTTGACTGTTATTGAAATAGACATCCTGGCCGCCTATGTTTTGCGGCCCATTGATACTCTGATTGTTATATCCGACAAAGAAGTCAGGCAGTAACCTGGACCGCTCTGTACGCCAGTTCCATTGGGCCGCAGCTGAGGCATGTTCCAGGCTTTTAATCTGTGGCAGCTGGCTAAACATTGTATCTGTAGCAGTAATAAATGCCAGCTTTATACTATCAGCTGATGGCTGATACAGGAGACTGTCGCCCAGCAAAAGATTAAATTGCCGTTCCGTAACCTGGATATCTGCGGAGATCATCTCCAGTTGAATGGAGATCTGTTGCCGGTGGGAAGCAGCGGTAGTTTGCTCAAGTATATTGGTTTCTCCCGTTTTGAACCGGAGATTAGCTTTTTCTTCAAATAGCCGGTAGATGCTATCCGCATAGTGCAGCAGTTCCTGTTTTTCATGTAGCCATACCCACTCATAATAAACCTTACGCACATTCGTCCGGATGTCCTGCTCCATTACCTGTGTCTGCGACTGCGCAGCCAGGTAGCTTTCCTTTAATGCCCGCTTCTGATGGCCATAAACGGTAGGGAAGTTCAAGGACTGGGTGACGCCAAACCGGTTATCATTGTTCACACTGTTGAACTTTCCATAGTCCATGTTCAATTGTGTCTTAGGGATATCAACGCCGGTTTTCTGACGTAGACCTTCCGCCCGTTCATGCAGTCTGGCATTGCTGGCCTGGAGATTATGAACCAGGGCAATATTGATAGCCTCCTGTAATCCCACCGGGCGGTCCTGTGCCTGTACCGCCGGGATACAGAGCATCAGTATGCCTCCCATGAGCAGGGTTTTATTAATGACAATTTTCTTTTTTCCTTCAAACAAAAGATACAGGGCGGGTAGCACAAATAAGGTAAGCAGGGTGGCTGTGAGCAGTCCGCCGATGACTACTGTTGCCAGCGGACGTTGCACTTCTGCACCTGCGCCATTACTTAAGGCCATGGGCAGGAAGCCAAGTGAAGCTACAGCTGCAGTCATCAGTACCGGCCGTAGGCGGTTACGGGTACCTTGCATTACAAGTTCCAGGGTATCTGTAATACGCCCTTCTTTTTTAATGCGGTTAAATTCAGAGATGAGTACAATGCCGTTTAACACGGCTACGCCGAATAAAGCAATAAAGCCTACACCGGCAGATATGCTGAAAGGCATACCTCTGAGCGCAAGTGCAAATACGCCGCCGATAGCTGACAAAGGGATAGCGGTATAGATTAACGCCCCTTCCTTTACAGAAGAAAAGGCGAAATAGAGCATCATAAATATGAGCAGCAGCGATACTGGCACCGCTATACCAAGGCGTTTTTTCGCTTGCTGGAGGTTTTCAAACGCACCTCCGTAGGTAATAGCATATCCAGGAGCCAGTTTAACAGCCGAGTGAATCTTCTGTTGTAATTCTTCTACGATAGACTGTACATCGCGTCCGCGTACATTGAAACCAACCGTAATTCGTCTTTTGGCATCTTCACGTTGTATCTGATTGGGGCCTTCAATCTCATCGATAGCAGCTACCTGGTATAGTGGTATCTGGTTACCGGTAGCAGTAGCGATCATCAGGTTACGTACGTCTTCAATATTGCGGCGACCTTCATTGCCAACCCGCACTACAAGGTCAAATCGTTTTTCGCCTTCATATATCTGTCCTGCGGCCGCTCCTGCAAAGGCAGCGTTCACTGTACGGTTGATCTCACTGATATTAAGTCCGTATTTGGCGATCTCGTTACGGTTGTACCTGATTACTACCTGCGGCATGCCTGTTACCTTTTCTACATACCAGTCAGCAGTGCCTTTAACAGTCTTGCTGATATTACCGATCTGCTCCGCATATTTTGCCAGTTGATCCAGATCCTCACCGAATACTTTACATACAACGTCCTGTTTTGCGCCGGTCATCAACTCATTAAAGCGCATCTGTACCGGGTATTGGAATCCCATTGTTACGCCGGGTATAGCGTTTTGTACTACGGCCGACATTTTATCTGCCATTTCCTGGAAGCTCTCCGCACTGGTCCATTCAGCTTTATCCTTCAATACGATAATCATATCACCTCCTTCGATGGGCATAGGATCAGTAGGGATTTCTGCGCTACCAATACGGGATACAATTTTTTCTACTTCCGGAAACTTATCTTTCAGCAATCCGGATATCTGCTGGAAAGTGGTAATTGTCGTACTTAGATTTGTGCCTACCAGCAGTCTTGTTTCGACAGCGAAATCGCCCTCCTCAAGCTGCGGAATAAATTCTCCTCCCATCCGGGTGAATACGAATACAGCAATGGCAAACAGCCCAAATGCAATTGCTACCAACCCTCTTCTGATACGTAAGGCTTTGGTAAGCGCCTGATGATAAGCATGTTCTATTTTGCTCATCACGCGGTCAGACAGGTTAGGTGTATGAGAAAGCTTTTTGCTGATGAAAAGCGAACTTACCATCGGTACGTAGGTCAACGATAGTATAAAGGCCCCCATGATAGCAAAGGCTACAGTCTGTGCCATCGGCTTGAACATTTTGCCTTCAATCCCTTCCAGGGACAGGATAGGGAGGTATACAATCAGGATAATAATCTGCCCGAATACAGCTGCATTCATCATCCGGGAGGATGAGCCCGCGACTTCAGCATTCATTTCCTCCTGCGAAAGCAGTGTTGCGTGCTGGTATTTCTTTGAGAAATGCAGGTGATGAAGTATAGCTTCGACAATGATAACGGCTCCATCGACGATCAGGCCGAAGTCCAGTGCCCCGAGACTCATCAGGTTACCACTTACGCCGAAAGTATTCATCATGATAATGGCAAACAGCATCGACAACGGTATTACGGAGGCTACTATCAGTCCGGCCCGCAGGTTGCCAAGGAATATTACGAGTACAAAGATTACGATCAGTGCGCCTTCCAACAGGTTATGCTCTACGGTACCAATGGCGTTATTTACCATTTTAGTACGGTCTAAGAAAGGTTCTATGCGAAGGCCCTCGGGCAACGTTAATTGTATTTCGGCGATACGTTGTTTCACATGCTTAACAACCTCCGACGAGTTTTCCCCCTTCAGCATCATGACAATAGCCCCGGTTACTTCGCCGGTATTATTATAATTCAGTGCTCCGTAACGGGTAGCAGCGCCCATTCTGACGTTGGCGACATGCCTGATCAGCACCGGTGTACCGGCAGAGGTATTTTTGACAACAATATTTTCAATGTCAGCGATATTACCGGCTAAACCCTCACTGCGGATATACATTACAGTCGGCCCTTTCTCAATGTAAGCGCCACCTGTATTTTGGTTGTTCGTCTGCAGCGCGGTAAACACATCGTTGATGGTTAGCCCCAGTGATTTTAGTTGGTAGGGATTAATCGCTACTTCGTATTGCTTCAGTTCTCCCCCGAATGTGGATACATCGGCTACGCCTTTTGTACCCAGCAATTGCCGCCTTACCAGCCAGTCCTGTATAGTGCGGAGGTCTGCCAGATTATACTTTCCTTCGTACCCTGCTTCCGGGCGTAGCACGTATTGATATATTTCTCCCAGGCCGGTAGAGACAGGGGCCAGCTCAGGTTTACTGGCATTTTCATTGATCTCTATCTGCTGTAGCCGCTCTGTTACCTGTTGTCGTGCCCAGTAGATATCCGCGTCATCCTCAAATACAACGCTGATCAGCGATAACCCAAACCTGGACATACTACGGCTTTCCTTGAGACGCGGTATGTTACTGATAGCCTGTTCTATCGGGAAGGTGATTAGCCTTTCAACATCCTGTGCTCCTAACGCAGGAGCTGTCGTAATAATCTGTACCTGGTTATTGGTGATGTCAGGCACGGCATCAATAGGCAAGCGGGTTACTTCAAATATGCCATAGACGGTCCATAGCAACATGAATAACCCAATTACCAGTTTATTTCTAACTGAGAATTGAATAATCTTGTCAAGCATGATTTGCTGTTAAATAGGTCGTAAATGTCAATACAGGACACTGACAGGGCAATTTCGCCGCATCAGGTCAATATGTATTGAAGCAGTAAACAGAAAGCAAATCAGGCACAGGGAGGTCTGAAAGGAGAAGTAAGATCAGGGGCGGGATGGTATTGATCTTTGTAAGCTGTAAAGGTTTGTGGGATGATCTGTTCAGCAGCTATGATCTGCGGTACCTGTGAGAACCGGGCGTATAGCACCTGTTGAGTGGAGGTATTGACTTTCTTGAAAGGAAGTTGCATATCCCGGGCATTGTCATTATCATCCAGATCTTGCCCCCAGTAGTGCATAGAGAGAAAGTCCAGCAGATTTACCTTTGGGTCACGCTCCTGATGCTCTTTGAAGTGCTCAAACAGCACAGGCAGCTTCAGGAACTGGTCCAGGGAGGTATTTTCTACTGACACAAAAAAAACGAGTATGTAAAGGCATACTTTTCTCACGGGGGCAAAAATAAGCCATCCCCCGGTTAATGCAAGACCATAGATAAAAAATATACCTCTATAGAAGGTTATATGTGATGAACGGCAGTCGATTTTTGGATGAATATTTGTTTAACGATATTGTAGCAGTCGCTTGCGTACTGCCCGACAAATAGTGTAACGAACAACATATTAGAATTTTAATAACATGGAACAGGCCGAAAGAACAGGTAGTAATCAACTGAAGCTGTATATGGTATTACTAGGCTCAAAGGCACCTGGTAGAAATGTAGAGCAGCATGACTTTTTCTTTGGCATTGGTACCTCTCTAAGAGAACTCGTACCCAGGATGAAAGCGTTCTGGCCGGAAGCAGGCAACAGTCTTCATATAGATGGCTGGCGGGAGGTAACCAGTGTGGATGGTTATGCTGTGAATGTGGAAACGGCTGCAGCTGTTGCTGCACCATCCGCTCAAAGGCTGTTCTTTATTAACATGGGCGGCTACCAGACCGGGAAACTGGAGGAACAGCATTACACCCTCCTGACTGTACAGGATGACCGGATGAGTGCTATAAAGGCGTCTAAAACGACCGCCTTCTTTAAAACCAGTACCATTAAAACCCTAAAAGGTGCCAGCGCACATATAGATGAAAAATATGGAATTGACGTAGATGATATCTACCGCATTGAGGATGTGCTTTCGCCTGAAGATAAGGCAGCCTATCGCATCCACCTGGTACCTGATGTCAATAATATTGTTGATGAAATACACCTTGGGTACTTTCGGTTAAATAAAATATGAAGCAAAACCCTGTTAGAAAATGATCGTTAACTATACAAATAACGGTTGGGAAGTCATTACTCAACGCGCACATGGGATGCTGGCCGCAGCCATTGCCTATAACTGGAACGACAGCGTAAAAACAAACCGTTGGCTGGAAACACTAATGGCAATAGCAGAACATGACGACGGACAAACAGAACTTGATGGTATGGACCTGCTCACACCCTCCGGCGGGCCGGTAGACTTTAAAATGCGGGAGATTACTATAGACCACTGCGTCAATACAATAAACATCGCACTGAGCAAAAGCGTCTATATTGCTTTGCTATGTTCAATGCATCTGCAATTCATCTGTGGGGAGCATCCTGAAGCTGATGTTATCAGCTTTCTGAAAGAACAGCAGCAGGTGCGCGCTCAATGGAGACGCCTGCTTAAAATGACCACTAAAGATGCGGACAGGGATTATGCGCTGCTGGAATGGTGCGATGCTCTTTCTCTGCTACTTTGCCAACGTGAGAACCAGCCGGAACATCGCGCAGTGGATATTAGTCTGGGACCTGACAACAAAAATTACCAGCTGATACAAAAAGATGCAGATACGCTGACTGTTAAGCCCTGGCCTTTCAAGCCCGCTGTTTTTCAGCTCAGCTATGAGAAGCGTTTGATGAAGGACTTGTCATATAAAGACGCGGAACAGTTCAAAACTGCTTTTCTAAATGCGCCACTACAATTTAAGACATGGAAGTTTGAGAAGTGACATAATGGGAAGTTACTGCTTCCTGGCCTGTATAGTTAGGTCCGGTCTGATCGTCTGCGCCAAGGTAGGTTACTCCAAAATCAATCATCCTCGGCCCCTGGCAACTGAGGATCTTTGTTCTGCTATTATAATCAATATGATGTTTGCGGAATAGCTGCTTTAAATAATCTGCTTTCTGACCCTGGATATGAACATTCTGCAGATCCAGATTACAGTAGAACCGGCCATTGCCACTGAGTGCCGTAAAGATGTGGCTTAATACTTTTAGTTTATCACCCACATAATGTATTCCATGCACGCAGGTGATCAGATCATAACATTGCTTTGGCTGCCAGTCTACGGCCGATTGTATATCAAAGGTTAAACAGGTAATATTACCGGGAACAGGAAGAAACGAATCAATCAGATCAATCCCGAATAACAAGGCCTGACCCTGTAAATGCCGGCTGGCAAGATAATCAGCTGCCTGTATCAGTGCTTTACCCTGGCCGCAACACACATCCAGCCAGCTCACATGCCCCTGCTGCTGTATGTATTCCAAAAGAATGTCCTGGGGCCGGAACCTAAATTCCTGTTCGTAGCTATTGATGCCACTGGCATTGCGCTCGCGATTCATGCGGGTATTTGCGACTACCGCTGACCATATAAGTGAACCTTCTGATAATAGCTCCATAAGTGACCGGAATAAGCCCTCAATTTACAGGTAAATCTTCTAAGTATCTGAAGAATATACGTGTCTGTAGTACAATTATTATATTCTTTTCTTAACTTACCCTCCCTGGTACCCAAAAATAACCACGGATGATGAGAAAGATTCCACTGATATGTCTGACTTTACTGGTCACGGCTTTACATGCCGTGGCGCAATCCACTGAAATACAATACCTCTCAGGTACTGGTAGTGATCATACCGTAAATTGGCAATTCCTGTGTACCGGCGGCAACAATGCAGGTAAGTGGACAACCATTCCGGTACCTTCCTGTTGGGAACTACAGGGTTTTGGAAAGTATGACTATGGTTTTGCTAAAGATAGTGTCCGTGGAAAAGAAAGCGGGCGCTATAAATATGCTTTTAAGGTTCCGGCAGCCTGGAAAGGGAAGAAGATCAATATTGTATTTGAAGGCGTAATGACAGATGCTACTGTCAAAATAAACGGAACTGCCGCCGGTCCTACACATCAAGGCGCATTTTACTCCTTCAAATATGACATCTCCCACCTGTTGAAGTATGGCGGACAACCAAACCAATTAGAGGTTACTGTTGATAAGCACTCCGCCAATCAATCTGTTAATGAAGCCGAAAGAAAAGCTGACTTCTGGATCTTCGGAGGCATATTCCGGCCAGTATTCCTGGAGGCACTGCCTGATCAGCACATTGAGGCGGTGGCAATCAATGCAAAGGCTGATGGGTCTTTCCAGGCTGATATAGCCGTAAAGGCGGCAGCAGACATGCAGTTGCTCATACAGCTCTACGATAAGGATAATAAAATGGTGGGCATGCCGCTTAGTCAGCAGGTAAGCGGCCACCAGATGCAAGCGCAAGGTAAGTACAAGGATATACAACTATGGTCTTCCGAGCATCCGCATCTTTATAAGGCAACAATCTCTTTGTTGCACCAGCATAAGGTAGTACATACTATCAGTCAGCGGTTCGGTTTCCGTACGGTAGAACTGAGGCAGCGGGATGGGATATATGTCAATGGGGTTAAGATGAAGTTCAAGGGTGTAAACCGTCACTCATTCAGCCCTGAAAGCGGCCGTACCACCAGTAGAAGTATCAGTATTGCTGATGCCCTGCTGATCAAGGATATGAACATGAATGCAGTACGCATGTCGCACTATCCACCGGATGCGCACTTCCTGGAAGTATGCGATTCTCTGGGACTATATGTGATGGACGAACTTGCGGGCTGGCATGGGTATTATGACGATACTACAGGCGCTAAGCTGGTAAAGGAGATGATTACTCATGATGTCAATCATCCCAGTATTGTAATGTGGGCAAATGGTAACGAGGGCGGCCATAATACGGCCCTTGACCACTTCTTTCCTGATCTTGACCCGCAACGCCGGCCTGTAGTACACCCCTGGCAACTGTTTAACGGTATAGAAACACAGCACTACCGGGAATACAATTACGGTATCGGGAATTATGAGAATGGCAGGGAAATAGTAATGCCTACTGAGTTCCTGCATGGGCAGTTCGATGGTGGACATGGGGCCGGACTTGAGGACTATTGGGAAAAAATGTGGCATAATCCGCTGAGTGCCGGCGGTTTCCTATGGGACTTTGCAGACCAGGGGGTGGTAAGAAAGGACCTGCATGACTCGCTGGATACCGATCATCACAGGGGGGCAGATGGCATTGTTGGTCCTCATCACGAAAAGGAAGGCAGCTTTTTTACCATCAAACAGGTATGGAGCCCCATCTATATAGAACGGCGTGAAATTGCTCCTGACTTCAATGGAACCTTCGACGTTGAGAACAGGTATGCTTTCACTAAACTTGACCAATGTACCTTCACTGCCCGTCTGGTTGCCCTGGAAGCAGAGAAGACTGATTCTTTCCATGTTCCGGCTCCTCCTGTCAAACCATTTGAAAAAGGCCGTCTGCAGTTACCACTGCCCGCTGACTGGTCTTCGTATGACGTCCTATATCTCACAGCCAGAGATGCAGATAATAGAGAGATCTTCACCTGGAGCTATCCAATCGTCCGTCCGCAGCAGGTGGTACAGCGCAGTATCGACACTATAGGTACGGGCAATGTGGTATTAACAGAAAGAGACTCGTTATGGGTAGTTTCCGCCAATAAGACAGCGCTTGCCTTTAACAGAAATAATGGCCTGCTTATGGGCGTGAAATATAAGGATCAGGATATACCTCTCAGCAAAGGACCGGTGTTGCAGGAGGCTGAAAATAACTTCGCAGGCTTTACACATCGCTATGAAGGTAAAAACCTGATTGTCACTTCCACCTTTGACAGGAAACTTAGTTATAATACCCTGCGATGGACTATTTATCCGTCAGGTATTGTCAAGATGGTGGTCATCTACTTCCCAGCTGCTTATTTTACCACATTTGCAGGCGTAAATTTCTCTTTTCCAGAGTCTGCCATCAGAGGAGTAGGTTATATGGGAGATGGCCCTTACAGGGTCTGGAAAAACCGTTTAAAAGGAAACCGCTTCGGGATATGGCACAAAGCTTATAATAACACAGAAACAGGGGAAAGCTGGAATTACCCTGAATTTAAGGGATACCATGCCAATATGTACTGGTGTGATTTTATCACAGATCAGCGGGTATTCAGGGTGTATACTGAGAATGAAGGCCTGTTCCTACGCCTGTTTACACCGGCATGGAAAACTGACCAGTGGCATAACTATGAGCCATTGTTCCCGGCAGGGGACATCTCCTTTATGCAGGGTATCAGTAGTATAGGTTCAAAGACCCAGCGTAACGAAACCACTGGGCCCATGGGCGCTAAGAATATCTTCTATGATTACGAAAAAGACCCTGAAAGGGCCTTACAGATCACGCTGTACTTCGACTTCTCAGTAAAGTAGACAGCATAGGATGATCGCCTTTTGATTTTACATTAGATTCCGTTCGTTTAAGGCCATGTTATGAAAAGAACTTTCCGATTCCTGCAGCTCATTATGAGCTGTTCCCTCTTCTTTTATGCCCGGCTGACATATGCACAGCAGACATCCGACAGCGCTTACCGGAAGCCTCTTAAGACGGTATTAGCTGATATAGAGCATAAATTTGGTGTGCAGATCCGGTATAATGAGAAGCTTGTCGCCAACAGATACGTTCCTTATGCAGACTGGCGTTACCGGCCTACACTTGAGGCTACGCTGGACAATATACTTTCTCCCCTTGATCTAAAGGTAAAGAAGGATAAAGGAATGTATAAACTCAGCGAGTATGAATACTACCGCTGGTCAGTCAGCGATGGCTGGGCCGAACTAGACAGAATTGCTGCTCAGTATCACAATGTACAGGAATGGGAACAGCGTAAGGCCGTTCTTAAGCCTTGCCTGATGGAAGCCCTGCAACTATCGCCCTTACCGACTGCGCCTGCCTCCAGACCAATTATCACGCCCGAAAGGAAATATGACGGATACACCGTCAGCAACATTGCGATTGAAATACTTCCTGGTGTATACATTAACGGATCGTTATATAAACCTTCCAGGATTAAAGGAAAGATACCTGTAATACTCAACCCGGATGGACACTGGCAGCAACAGCGCTACCGTCCCGACTGTCAATACCGTTGTGCGGCCCTGGCAAGAATGGGCGCTATCGCATTCAGCTACGATCTGTTTGCATGGGGCGAATCACAGTTACAGTTTGAAGAAGCTGACCACCGTAAAAGTCTTGCCATGACAATCCAGGCTTTAGGGTCTATACGCATACTTGATTACCTCCTTTCACTGAAATATGCGGATACTACCCGCGTGGGCATCACTGGAGGCTCAGGCGCTGGCAGCCACACCGTCCTGATGTCTGCTGTAGATGACCGCATCACTGTGAGTGCGCCTGTTGTTGCTATCAGCTCTTACTTCTACGGCGGCTGCCCCTGTGAAAGCGGCATGCCTATCCATGCCTGTGGTAATCGTACTGACAATGTGGAGATAGCAGCTATGTCGGCCCCGCACCCGCAATTGCTGGTAAGCGACGGTGGCGACTGGACGGATAAAACGCCTGAACATGATTATCCCTATTTACAGAAGATATACGGGTACTATGGTAAGGCTGCGGATGTCAGCAACGTGCACCTGCCCAAAGAAGGACATGATTTTGGTATCAATAAACGCAATGCTGTATACGACTTTATGGCCAAGTACCTGGCACTGAACCGTGCTGCTGCAGATGAATCAAAGATCACTATAGAAAAGACGCCTGCTATGTATGTATTCGGAGAGAAAGGCGAGCAGCTGCCTGCAACTGCTATCCACGGTTTTGCCCAACTGGAAGAGGTATGGAAAGCGGCTACAAACAAAACAAAATGATCAGACTGCCTATAATAACCCTGCTGACCTGCCTGTACTCATTACCGCTGCTGGCCGCTGATATTTATGTGGCTACTTCCGGCAACGACCACTACCCTGGTACAGCTGATCGGCCTAAAGCAACACTGAACGCGGCAATAAGACACGCCAGAGAACTACGCAGACTTAATGATCCCGCCATCAAAGGAGGCATCCATATTATAGTCAAAGGTGGCCTTTACGCTTTATATGAACCTGTATTTATCCGCCCTGAAGATGCAGGTACTGCGGATAGTCCGACAACCATTGAAGCTGCCGAAGGGGAACTGCCTGTACTCAGTGGAGGCGTACATATCTCCGGCTGGCGGCCGGCTGGTGGTAAACAAAAGATCTGGGTAGCCGACCTGCCATCAGTCGGTAACAGCATATTAGACTTCCGGCAGCTGTGGGTGAATAACCATAAAGCCATCCGCGCGAAGGATATGCCCGGCGATAGCATGCGTCGCATACTCTCCTGGAACCATAAAGACGGCACCTGCTGGATCCCTGCGTCATCTGTCAAAGGCCTGGATAAAGCACCAGGTCTGGAGATGTTTATCCACCAATGGTGGGCTATTGCCAATCTGCGTATTAAAAGCATGCGTACGCAAGGCGATAGTACGCAGCTTTCATTCTATCAACCGGAGAGTAATATACAATCTGAACATCCCTGGCCAGCGCCCTGGGTATCGAAGGAGTCAGGTAATTCCGCTTTCCTGCTTACCAATGCACTGCCATTACTGGATGAACCAGGGGAGTGGTACCTGGATGTAAAAGCGCAAAAGGTCTATTACTGGCCACATGCACAGGAAGACTTATCACGTGCAACGGTCATTGCTCCGGTACTGGAGTCTCTTGTTGTCATTCAGGGTACTATTGATCACCCGGTATCGCACATCCGGTTCAAAGGTATCAGCTTTCAGCACACTACCTGGTTAAGGCCATCTCAGAAAGGACATGTACCTTTACAGGCCGGGCTTTTTATGCTCGACGCTTATAAGCTGGACACGCCAGGCACGCCCGACAAGAAGGGGCTTGAAAACCAGGCCTGGATAGGCCGGCCACCGGCGGCTGCGGATGTTGCCTATGCAACACAGATCAATTTTACGGGGTGCCGCTTTGAGCATCTTGCATCTACCGGACTTGATTACCGCATCGGTTGTCGCTATGACACTGTCAAAGGCTGCCTGTTCAAAGACATCGGCGGTACCGGTATACAACTCGGTACTTATTCTGATGAAGCGACTGAAACACATCTGCCTTTCCAGCCAGCAGATACACGCGTTGTATGCAGTAATTTACTTATTACCAACAATCTTATCACCGATGTTACAAACGATGACTGGGGAACGCTTGGTATCAGCGCAGGGTATGTCAGCAATGTCACTATCACGCACAACGAAATAAGTGAAGTCTCCTATACCGGTATCAGTGTGGGATGGGGATGGACGAAGACGGTCAACGTTATGCATAACAACCGTATTACTGCTAACAAGATTCATCACTATGCAAAGCGCATGTATGATGTTGCCGGTATCTACACACTATCTGCACAACCTGGCTCTGAAATCAGTTACAATTATATTGACAGTATCTACAAAGCGCCTTATGCCCATCTGCCGGAACACTGGTTTTACCTGTATACGGATGAAGGCACTGCCTATTACACAGTAAAAGATAACTGGTGCCCTGCTGAAAAATTCCTCCGCAATGCCAATGGACCGAATAACATATGGGAGCGTAATGGTCCACAGGTAAGCGACAGTATAAAACTTTCCGCCGGACTGGAAGCACCTTACAAATACCTGCTCAAAGAAAGCGCGCAGCCTTCTGCTACACAACCGATCAATCAACATCATCAATAACGGCCACGGACCATGAAAAAGAATGTACTTATAACCTGCCCGCTCGTTTTATTGTTTATCACTTTTTGTCAGGATATCATTGCTCAGTCAAGAGCTACATGGATCTGGTACCCCGGTGACTTTGAGATCTGGCTGAGTAACAATATGCAGAACCGCCGAACAGATCGCGGAACCTTCTTTCCTGTATTCTGGAAGTTTGACAGCCACTACCCATTGATAGACTTTCATAAAGACTTTACCCTGTCTGCTCCGGAAGAAGTGAAGATATATGCAGAGGGTATCTACAATGTGAAACTGGATGGCCAGCCGCTGGAAGGCGCTCCGCAACAAATTACCGTACCCGCAGGTAAACACCGTATCAATGTAAAGGTCTTCAACCAGGCGGCAGTGCCAGCTATCTATATTTCAGGCAGAACGATTGCCTCTGACGCCAGCTGGCTGGTCACATTTGAAGACAAGGAATGGATCGATGAGACAGGAAAGACATCAGATATATCAGCAACAACATGGTTAAACGCAGGTAGCTGGAACTTCAATAGCCCCGCTGCATTGCCCTCAGCATGTAAGCTGCCGGTAATGCCGCAAAGCGCAGTAAATGTTCAGAAGAACAATAATGCCTCGCTCATTGACTTTGGCAAAGAGACTTTCGGGTTTATCAAACTGCATGGTGTCAAAGGTACAGGCGACGTTACACTGTACTATGGAGAAAGCAGGGAAGAAGCGCTGAATGCAAAAGAAGCAATTACGCTGGACCGGCTTTCTTTCCAACAGCAGCAAGCAAAGGATTCTGTCATGCCCTTGTCCAAAGCGTTCCGGTACGTTAATATGGTAACTACAGGAAGTGTACAGGTAGACAGTATATCCATGCTGTATGAACATGCTGCTATGAAAGAACGTGGCAGCTTCCGTTGTTCTGATGAAGAAATCAACAATATCTATGATGTAGCTAAGTATACATTTCATCTCAATACACGTGAGTTCTTTATAGACGGTATTAAACGTGACAGATGGATCTGGAGTGGAGATGCTTATCAGAGCTACCTCATGAACTATTACCTCTTCTTTGACAGCGCCACCGTATCCAGAACAATGCTGGCACTGAGAGGGAAAGACCCTGTTACCAGTCATACAAATACCATTATGGACTACACATTCTATTGGTTCCTCGGTATATATGACTACTATCTGTACACCGGCGATGCATCGTTCATCAGGCAGTTCTATCCGCGTATGCAAACGTTGATGGAGTATTGCCTGGGGCGCAGGAACAAGGACGGTTTGATGGAAGGTATGCCGGGTGACTGGATCTTTATTGACTGGGCGGATGGACTGAGCAAAAAAGGCGAGGTAAGTTTCGAGCAATTATTGCTTTGCCGTAGTCTTGAAACAATGAAACTCTGTGCTGATATTGCCGGACACCAAACAGATGCCGCCAGGTATAACCAATATGCAGCTGCACTAAAGCGACAATTATTTGATCTCTACTGGAACGAACAGAAACAGGCACTGGTACATAGCAGAGTAGATGGGAAGCAGACAGCTAACGTAACCCGATATGCAAACATGTTTGCCATCTTCTATGATTACTTCAATCCACAACAGAAAGTGGCAGTGAAAAAGTCTGTACTGATGAATGATAGTGTGCAGCAGATCACTACTCCCTACATGCGCTTCTACGAACTGGAGGCCTTATGTGCATTGGGAGAACAGGATTATGTACTGAAAGAGATGAAGGACTACTGGGGAGGTATGTTGAAACTGGGCGCTACCAGTTTCTGGGAAGAATACAATCCCGCAAAGAAAGGTGCAGAACATTACGCCATGTACGGACGAGCATTTGGCAAAAGCCTTTGTCATGCATGGGGCGCGAGCCCGCTGTACCTGTTAGGCAAATATTATCTGGGCGTCAGACCTACATCGCCTGCCTATGCTACATACACCGTAGAACCGGTACTGGGTAGTTTGCAATGGATGGAAGGAAAGGTGCCAACGCCCCAGGGCGATATCTCAATATATTGCAGCACAAAGGAAATGAAGATCACTACTGTTGAAGGTAAAGGACTGCTACGCTTCCGTAGTAAGACAAAGCCTGTATGTAAGACAGCTACAGTGATCAGCAAAGGTGGCGACTTGTATGAATTGACAATGGGTGCAGCCGCTACCTATGTAGTAAATTATCAGTCAGTTAAACCGGAACAACATGCGAAGAAAAAGTAGTATAATACTGTCATTGTTATTGCTTTGTAGCATTACAGCTACCTATGCACAAAAGAGCCTGATCAATACCAGCGCCAGTCCGTATGTACATCAGCACGGTGTCGATATGGGTAGTGTGCAATGGACCAAAGGCTTCTGGGCAGAAAGATATGAAGTATGCCGGCAAACGATGGTACCAGCATTATGGAAGACGTATCATGACGCAGAGAAATGTCATTCCTTCAAGAACTTTGAAATTGCCGCCGGACTTGATACCGGGGTCTTCATAGGGCCCTCATTTCATGACGGCGACTTCTATAAAACACTTGAAGCAGTGGCAGGACTGTATGCAGTAACGAAGGATACTGCGCTGGACAGGATGATGGATGAGGCGATTGCCGTTATTGCCAAAGCACAGCGGAAGGACGGATATGTGTACACGAAAAACATTATTGAACAACGGCAAACAGGTAAGCAGGGGATCTTTGATGATAAGCTGAGTTTTGAAGCCTATAACTTTGGTCACCTGATGACAGCCGCCTGTATTCATTACAGGGCTACTGGTAAAACCAGTCTGCTGGAGATAGCAAAGAAAGCGACAGATTTTCTTATCGGCTTCTATGATACAGCTTCTCCTGAGCAGGCGCGTAATGCTATCTGTCCATCCCATTATATGGGTATTATAGAAATGTACCGGACTACCTCTGATAAGAAATATCTTGCACTGGCACGTAAGCTGATTGACATCAGGGGATTGACGCCGGGTACAGATGATAACTCAGACCGTGTGCCTTTCCGGGATATGAAGCGTGTGGCAGGACATGCTGTTCGGGCTAACTATCTGCTGGCAGGCGTAGCAGATGTTTATGCAGAAACCGGCGACACGACATTGTTACGTTCCTTGCATCTGCTCTGGGATGACATTATTAACAAGAAAATGTATGTCACCGGTGGTTGTGGTGCTCTATATGACGGCGTTTCTGTAGATGGAACCTCTTACAATCCGGATACGGTACAGAAGGTACATCAGTCTTATGGCAGGAATTACCAGTTGCCTAATCATTCAGCGCATAATGAAACCTGTGCGAACATTGGTAACCTGTTATGGAACCGCCGTATGCTTGAACTGACGGGAGAGGCTAAGTATGCTGATATAGTAGAGCTAACGTTATATAATAGTATACTCAGTGGCGTTAGTATGAACGGGGAGGGCTTCTTCTATACCAATCCCCTGGCCGCTTCACAAGCGTACCCATATCAGCTTCGCTGGATGGGAGGGAGGCAGCCTTACATTGCATTATCTAATTGTTGCCCTCCAAATACGGTACGCACCATTGCGGAGGTCAGTAACTACATGTATAGTCAGCAGGATGCCGGAATCAGTATTGATATGTATGGAGGTAACATATTAAAGACGCGCCTGAAGGACGGCAGCAGAATTAGCCTTGAGCAAAAAACGGACTATCCCTGGGATGGTACCGTTAGTATTGTTATCAAGGAAGCGCCGGGTAAAACGATGGATGTGGCGTTACGTATTCCGGGATGGTGCCAAAGTGCGACGGTTACGGTGAATGGTAAAAAGGTTACTGCGCCTGTAATCTCTGCCACCTATCACAGGATCAGCCGGCAGTGGAAAGCGGGAGATCAGATAACGCTTACCATGGATATGCCTGCAACGCTGATCACTGCTAATCCCCTGGTAGAGGAAACACGAAACCAGGTAGCAGTTAAGCGGGGACCGGTAGTGTATTGCCTGGAGTCTCCTGATCTGAACGGGCAGCCGCTGAACAGCGTTATGATTCCTGCTGATGTCAAGTTTCATCCTACTATCCTTAACATTGCAAACGGACGCGTAATGGGCCTGCAGGGTGAGGCAAGAGTAGCTGCTCCGGCAAACTGGCAAAATACCCTATATCAGCCTTTAAATGCCGTTTCCAGGCCGCAGCAGATCACCCTGATACCTTACTATGCCTGGGCGAACCGGGGCGTCAGTGACATGAGCGTCTGGTTGCCATTAAGTCGTTAACGCAAAACTTCAATTGGGGCAGATCTACTTGTTATATCGTCTTGAAAATTAATATAGTTACGTTCATCAACCAATGTATCTCCCTAATGCTTACAGGTACCCTTTATGGGACCTGTAAGAGGGGGGTGGACTATGTGCTGCAAGTGATTGTTTTACAGCCAGATATGATGTTCAAGTCCACCTTTAGTCCACGTCTTTACCGTCCTCTGTTCTACCCGTCTATAGGCGGAGTACTACTTCATCACTACTGGAACCCGGGTAATTACCTTTAGAGACCTAATGCTGCATCAACTAACTGAGTGGGCGACCGGTGCTTGCTGCTGGTCTTCTGGCTTGTTTATATGCATCTCATTTTCAATAAATAATAGCAGAATCCATGCGTTATCACAACGACAGTCTGGTTCTTCCTGTTTATCAATCATATGCTGCATCAACTAACTGAGTGGGCGACCGATGCATGTTGCCGGTTTTCTGGCTAGGAGAAGGGCATCTCACTTTCAGCAAATGAAGGCCGAACCTCTGCGTCATCACAACAACGGCCTGATTCTTCCTGTTTATCAATCATATGCTGCATCAACTAAATGAAGGAGCGACCGATGCATACTGCCGGTTTTCTGGCTTGGAAAAGGACAAGATATTACTGGCCGGTTATTGCTAATATCAGTAGATGTTTTTAATACATAATGTATATAATCGTTGACTTTCTGTTTATTGATAAATAGTGGAATTATTATATCTTTAAGCGCTCACATTTATAATAATTAATCTCAAACTATGGAATTAGGCGAAAAAGGGGAAAAGCTCATTAAACATTTCGAGAAATGCCGGCTGGCGGCATACCAGGATAGCAAAGGCATTTGGACAATCGGTTGGGGAAATACAGTATATGAAGACGGGAAAGCGGTTAAAAAAGGAGATGTGATTACCCAGCAGCGGGCAGATACCTTATTTGCCAATATTAAAAAGGGCTTTGTGGCTGATGTAAACAAGCTGACAGCGGGTATTAAACTGAAGCAGCAACAGTTTGATGCCCTGGTATGTTTTGCATACAATGTCGGTAGTGACATGAATAAGAACGGTATAGCAGAAGGACTGGGTGACAGTACGCTGCTGAAGGTGGTAAAGGCTGATCCGAAAGATCCGTCTGTGGTAGTAGAATTTCTGAAATGGAATATGTCAGGCGGTAAAGTGCTGGATGGTCTGACGCGTAGACGTAAAGCCGAAGCCTATCTGTATATGAGTGGGGAAGTAGAATTTTTTGATTATAAATAGTCTGCAGGACCCTAAGCCAGTTGTGCGAGCTGCATAGCCGGTAATGAGGTTCGGTATGAAATGATTAAATTAGCCTGCCGCTGTAATCAGTGGCAGGCTAATTTATTTCCAGGTATCATAAGCTAAGCAGCATGGTGAAAAAGGCGTTTCCGGTATATGATGTAAGCACACTTACCGGTTATAAGGATGATGAATTTCAGGTCAGCAGGTTTGCTCCATATCTGCGCATACACGAGAACCTGGTGCATGCGCATAAGCATAGTTTTTACCATGTGACCCTGTTTACTCAGGGGGGCGGCACACATACTATTGACTTCAAGAGCTTTACCGTCAGGCCGTACCAGATTTATTTCATGATACCTGGTCAGGTACACAGCTGGCAATTTGAGGGGGATGTGGATGGCTATATTATCAACTTTTCCGTCGAATTTCTTCATTCCCTGCTACAGAAACCTGACTATCTGGAGCAGTTCCCTTTTTTTAACGGGGAAGTAGACGAATCGGTGGTAGATCTGCCTGAAAGTCTGCAAGCTCCAGTGACCAGGATATTTGAGGAGTTACTGGAGGAAAGTGAGCAGCATCCCCGGATGTCAGTGGATATGATACAGGTCCTGATGTTGCAGTTGTTTATCCGTGTGGGGAGGATTAGTTTTGAGAAGTCGCCGGTACAGCCCAATAATTACAATTACATTCTGCTGAAGAATTTCCAGAAACTGATAGAAAAGAATTTCAGTACGTTGAAGTTACCCAAAGATTATGCGGAACTACTTTTCATTACGCCTAATCACCTGAACGCACTATGTAATAATACCCTGGGTTTGTCTGCAGGAGAACTGATCCGTAACAGAATCATACTGGAAGCCAAGCGGATGCTGGTCAATGTGGATGCTACTGTCACGGAGATAGCCTACCGCCTCGGCTTTGCGGATAACTCCTATTTTACAAAGTTCTATAAGAAATATACGGGGCAAACACCGGAAGAATTTAGGAGGAAACTAAGGATCAATCATTAATTGATCAGTACTGCTGCTGCAGCGAACATTATGGCAATAAATACCGCTTCTATCCAGATTTTGAGCGCCAATCTCCGGCGCTGAACGCTTTCATGAGCTGTTGTGGAATGCATATCTGTGGAATTGTCTGCTAATAAATACTTCGATAAGTTGTATATCCAATTTACTGAAAAAAGCATACAACGCGCATAATCAGCCTATTTTTTTCAGGAAATGTCCTTAACCATCAGTTGAGACCGGTGCATGTACCCGGGCAGTCTACTGCCAGCCATGTGCAGGCAACAGGTAAATCACAGTTTTCAGGGAGAAGAGATTGCTGTCAAAACATGTAACTTTGGCTGGTTGTATTAGCTATGAAACATTTATTTATTGGATTACTGTGCTGTATCAGTGTTGTTACTAACTGCTTCGCACAGGCAGGAGACCTCCTGAAAAAGAATATCAGCGACACGATGTTATCTCCTGCACGCATTGTCGAAATTGCTGACCCATTTGACGGACAGAAAGCCTTATTGAAGCTCTTTCCCGGAAAGTATTATAATCTGTCGGAGGGTAACTATAAAAATGAGTTGATTAACTGGGATTGTACATCCTGTAAACCCCGTTCCTTTCGTGATGCGAATGAAGAAGAATCCTATCAGTTCCCATACGCGGAAGGGGTAGCTACGCGGCTGCTGAACGTGATCAGCTATAAGGACTCGGCCGGGACTCAGTATAAGATGCTCACCTTTAATCACTCAGCCTACGATCCTGATGGTTTGCAAACGTCCCGTTTTACCGGTGGAACACTGGGTATTGCCAAGTTTTCCCTGACGGGGAGTTTGTGGACGATGAAATTCTTCCAGCCGGCAATTGGTGCGTACGGGGCCTTCTCTAAATGTCCGACGCCAAAGCCTGTTGTGATCGGGCATGATCAGTATGCGTTTATGCTGGATGTGGTCAACGGTCCTGCGGGAGGGCCATTTACCGGTGTATTATATCTGATTGCCGGTACCGGTGGGGCTTATAAGGAGGTATTAACCGTACATGATGCATCACGCACGGAGGTGGAGGAAGAAGAAGGGATGTCTTCGTGGAGTTGTACTTACAATGCACCGCAGAGTGATAAGCGTTTCTTCCGGGATATTATTGTTACAATGAAAGGGCAGTACCGGTCAACAGATATTGAAAGTTTGCCGGAAGAAGTAAAGCCCTATGTCAGCACCAACAAGAAAGGAACATTTACCCTTGCCCGCCGTTATGTGTATAAGTGGGGGAAGGGATATCAGCTGCAGGGGCCTGCTGGCGTGACAGTTGATTAAGAAATGCTACGGCGCTGGCAAGTGCCTGCCGGGTATCTGTCCTGGTAGTATCTATAATCAGATCCGGACTGGCTGGTGTGTCAAATGTGTCATTCAGTCCGGTGAGGTTGTGGATCTTCTCCGGATGCCCGTCCGGAAGTAGCGCTCTCCTATACAGGCCTTTTGTATCTCTGCTGATTAGCGTTTCCAGATCGCATTGTATCCATATCAGAGGGGCGTTGTATTGCTCTTTCAGTTGCCTCCTGCCTTCTTCGTAGGGATTGATGGCTGCGATAATTACAAAGTCGTAGCTGGTAGCAATGCTGGCTGCATAGGCCCCCAGCCGTGCAACGTTTTCCAGTCTGTCCGCTTTGCTGAAGCCCAGATCTTTGCAGAGTGTTTGCCGGTATACGTCGCCGTCTACCAGTTTAATAGAGATATTGTTAGCGGCACCCCATTCCAGGAGCGCTGTAGACAAGGTAGTTTTACCTGCGCCTGAGAGGCCGGTGAACTGAATAATGTGTCCCATCGTAGTTATTTAGCCTGTGCCCTGAATTGTTCATAGGCAGCATGACAATCTTCATAAAAATAGCTGGTATCCGCAGCCGTATCCGGTTTGAATACATCACTAGTATATTTACTGTGGAATTTCAACCGGTTACTAAGCTGTTCTGCATCTTTTACAGGGATGCGGCTATGGGCACTGAATGCCATCATCATTTCCATAGTGCCATCTGCATAGTCGAAAAAGCTGTTAAGCGGATTCTGAAGCCCCTGGATCGCCTGCAATTGCAGATAATACTCCTTTAGTACTGCCGCAGTATACCGGCTGAAATCACTCCCGAAATGCGAAATATCTGTAATTCTGAGCAGGGCAGGAGAGATCATGCCCGGTATTGCCTGTAAGCCTCTTCGTTTATCATGAGAGGCAATTACCTCGTCTGGCCGGCGGGAGAGGAAGAAAAAGGGCGTTTCGGGATACCACTTACGCAGTACCTCATAGAAGTGAATATGCCAGCTATCCAGTTTGATGATATAGGCATTTTCATTGGCATCGCGTTGTTGTCCCATCAATGAGATAGCGGCACGGAACCAGCTTTCCCGGGATGCGGGAGGGATGTCCGGCTGTTTTTCCGGACTGCGTAATATCTCATCCAGCAGTGGTGCTTCAGCGACCACGATATTATCTGTCGTAGTTGAAAATGCCTGGGAGACGAGGGTGGATCCGCAGCGGGAGACATGAAACACAAAAGCGGAAGGCTGTAAGCCGGACAGGTCTTTGCAGGCTTCAGTGAGGAAGTCTGCAGTAGAGACGCTTTCTTTTGGCGACCGTTCTTTTTGCCGGTAGCGGCATA
This sequence comes from Chitinophaga rhizophila, assembly GCF_019492185.1. Taxonomy (GTDB): domain Bacteria; phylum Bacteroidota; class Bacteroidia; order Chitinophagales; family Chitinophagaceae; genus Chitinophaga; species Chitinophaga rhizophila. Next base: position 188,082 of record NZ_JAICCF010000002.1, on the reverse strand, counting down.
GCTGGATTGTTTCGTCAAAGAAGGGATGGTCCATGCGGTAATGACCGAGGTCCAGCCATCGTACCAGCCATTGTTCCTGTGTATGTATCAGCTTATATGGTATCCAGTTAGCGATCAGGGACTGCTGCATTAGTTTTCTGCTTTTAGGGTGGCAATGAGCTGTCTGGCAGTATCGGTATCCATTTTCTCCAGTTCTACGATCATGGCAGCACGTGTGGCAGCGTCGAGGGTGGCGGCAGTTTTTTGCTGATGAATATTGTATCCATGACTAGCAAACAGCTGATCGCTCCATTCGTTGCGGATACAATCCATAATCAGGTGTACCCTGGCAGTGTATCCTTTGTTGACAATGCTATGAGTACAGCTGAAGTCCATATACCAGCATTCACCGGCCAGCAGTTGCAGCCGTTCATTTTCCAGGGTAAAGAATACTTCCGGATTGGTGATAATAGGTATATGGATTCTGAAGATACCATTCGGGTATCCGCAGCCCTGGTCTTTGTGAGGTTTGATTTCGCTGCCGGGGGATAATGAGAGTAATCTTACCGATTCTTTTTCGCATTGCCAGCTATCCATGATCTGTTTAGCGTATGGCATCATATCCAGTACTGGCGTGTCTTTATATTGTGCATCCGGATGTGCCAGGATATCCTGACTGTGCCCGCTGGCAGAACGGAGGGAGATGCTTCTCCACTCGCCGGCAAAGTCGCGTGTATTGAAATGCAGTGGCCAGTCGTGCTGGAGAATATTTTCCAGTTCGCTGCAGAGCTGCTGATGATCATAGGTATGGGAGAACCTTATGTAATTCATTGGAAACGTTAAGATAAGGCTAAGATAGGCGTTTAAATCGAATCCGCATATAGCTATTGATTCCTACGCCAGGTTGTGTTCGTCCAACCTTCCGGTTTTGCAGGAAGAGAGTTTTGAAACTGGATATTGTCTGTCAGGTCGCCGGAGATATTGGTAATGATTTTATTGGCCGGGTTGATAATCTGTACTTTGTCGAAGGTGATATTCCTGGTATCGGTGAGCGTCAGCAGGGAATCAGCCGTGTAAATCCGTACATTGGCGATGTGGATGCTGTCGGCATCTGCACTCTGTATCAGTTTACTACAATGCGCTTCCACATTTTCGAGGTGGAAGCCGGTCATGGGTGATTCCGGAATCCCGTCTATCCGTACCAGTGCACGGGCGCTATCAACGAGGATATCTTTCGCATAGATGTGCCGGTAAGCAGGAGTTAGTTTATTAACAGGCAGTGCTGGCAGCCTGTCAGCCAGCGCGCCAACATACATCCTCGCCCCAAGCATGTCCCATCTGAAAGCTTCTAATCGCAGTCGCATACGGATACGTTCATAGTAGAGGTTCTCACCGCCGCCGCCCCTGGGACGTCTGGTTTTGAATCGTAGTCCGACTTCCGTATCATCAAACACTACGTCGTGTACATAGAGGTTTCTGATCATTGCAGCGGTTTCGCTACCCACGGTGATCGCGCCGTGCCCCTGCCTGGCCAGGCAAAACCGTATAACGACATTCTCGGTGGGTTTTCCAATACGCAGGCCGTCTTCACCTCTTCCTGCTTTCATTGTAAAACAGTCATCGCCGCAATTTAGCGTGCAGTATTCGATGAGCACATTCCTGCTTGATTCGATATCGATGCCGTCGCCACTGGGAATGCCTACGGAATTGACAGTTATACCGCGTATAATGACGTTGTCGCAATAGATAGGTACGATATTCCAGAAAGGGGTATTTTCCAGTTGTAGTCCTTCCAGGTAAACGTTTTTGCAGTTAACCGCAGAAATGAACATGGGTAGATAAACTGGGCCGCCGTTATGGCCGTCATATATACGCTGGGCTACAGGTTTATTGGCGGCGACTACATTTTCGATCACGTCTTGTCGCATCACTTGTTTCCGTACCGGACAATCAGCCGGTGGACCCACCAGTTTTCCTTTGCCGGTTAATGCAATATTCTGTTGACCGTTTGCATAGATACATGCGCCGAGCGACATGACTTCCACGCCTTCAGTGCGGGTAAAGACAACAGGCAGGTAGTTACTGATCTCGCCACCGAAGTTAAGTATAGCATTTTCCTGCAGGTGCAGGTTGACATTAGATTTCAGACTGATACGGCCGGAGTGCCAGTTACCAGCGGGGATAATAACCGTTCCACCACCGCGTTTGCTGACGGCATCAATAGCCTGTTGTATTTCTTTTGTTTGTGTAGTTCCCTTGCCTTTAATAGTGATGTTATATTTAGGGAACACAGGTTTTTTAAATGCCGGTATAGGAAAGGGAGCTTTGACAGGAGCGATGTCGGCAGGTAGTCTGCCGGCGCCTACTTCGTCTATAGTGGGAATATGTGCAGTCAGCTGTGCCATGGCGGACAGGCTGAAGCATAGCAGGGAAACTGTCAGTAGCTTTTTCATAACCGGAATTTGGGGTAAGATAGGGAATTATTATTGTTTATTTGACACTTGTATGGAGGAGAGGCGTTTTAGTCAGTGCATTAAGCTGTAATTGATGTTGTTCCTGTTGTTCATTATTGGTAGCTGAGATGTGTTTAAAACATCCCTGGTTTTGCATGCACAATAAATATGGAAAATCACCGTTATTCATCAACACATACAAAAAATGCCCAGACCATTATCTATCCTCCTTACCTTAATACTATTTGTGTTCCCCTTTTCTGCCAATTCCTGCAGCATGTTTAAAATGACGCTGTATGGAAAGACAATGACTGGTAATAATGAAGATGCCTGGCGTGTTAATTCAAGACTATGGTTTGAGCCCGCCGGCAACGGAACCTATGGTGCTGCTTATGTAGGACATGACAATGGTTTTCCGCAGGGAGGCTTCAATGAAGCCGGACTTACCTACGATGGTTTTACTGTACCCGCCAGGGCGTTGCAGGCTGTAACAGGCAAAGAACAGATTAAGGAGCCGGGTGCTTTTCTGAAGTCGCTTATGCAGCATTGCAGAACGATAGCCGATGTACAATCGCTGGCAGACCGTTATGACAGAAGTATCTTCCGAAATGGCGTATTCATGTTTGTGGATAGTAGCGGCAGGTACCTGATTATGGAGGCAGATACTTTGATTAGCGGAGATGATCCGACATATGTAATGTCCAACTTTTATCCTTCCACTGTAACTGATATGAACGCAGTTCCGATAGGACGGTATCAGCGCGGACGGCAGTTTCTGCATAACCGGCAAGATACTACACTTACTTTCTGTAAAGATGTAATGCATGCCATGCACGAGTGTCGTACTCGTATTGGTGATGGTACGACCTATACGACAGTCTTCGATTGTCAAAGGAAAATAATCTACCTCTACTTTTATCATGACTATACAGTGGTCCGGCCATACTACCTGGAAAAGGAACTGCAAAAAGGCAATCATATGATCACTATGCCGGAAGTATTTCCTGAAAACCAGGAATATCAGCGCTTTCTTGAGTTTAAGACCCCATTTAACTCAGCGGTATTAATGGGCAGTACCTGGGGAATTATCGGTGTCTTGGTACTGTTTACTGTGTACTGGCTATACTATAATGTGTTCCGTCGCAGAAACCGGCTGGCAGGCTATATGATATGGCTGATGGCGGCACTCAATATCGGGCTGGGTGCTTACCTGTTCTTACTGCTTCAGGAGCAGTCAGTGTTTTATTCTGATACGCCTTATTATGTAGAAGGTAAGACAGTAATAAATGTTCTGTCAAACACGCCACTTGCCCTGTTGGTGCTCATCATCCCGGTAGGAGTAGGCAATGTGCAGGTCGTAAATACTACTGCGGTGTCTATGTGGGCAAAACGGTTCTTTACATTTAATACGATTGTCTATCTCATTGCATTGTTACTCTTTGCTTATTGGGGACTATTATGCATCATTCAAAACTGATCGCCTGTAAATAAAAATCTCCCGGATGCCTTTACAGATATCCGGGAGATATAGTATTACATAATATTAGCTTATGCCAGTGAGAACTTCTTCGCAAGCCAGCTTTCCTTCAACGGAAGCAGCCAGTTAGCTTCCAGTTCACCTTTCGTCAGCACTGTATTGTTGAGATACAGGGTATTTTCATCAATAAACCCTTTCTCCAGCGCATAAGGTACCTGTTGCATAGGCAGCAGCTGAATTTTCTCTTTCACAACGAAGGCGAGTAACAGACGGTCAAACATATTCACTTCATACTGACGCTCAATACTTTTAATGATGCGGACTGAACTGTCTGTACTACAACCACTTACGGCGGTCATAGACTCGTCTGCAATCAATACAATAACCTGATTGAAAAGCAGCTTACCCCAACCTTTCACCGGGGTGCCGTGCGCCTGCCAATGTGCAGTGAACTGATCCAGTTGCTCCTGTATCTCTGCTGATTCCTGTCCGTTAAAAGGACGGTTACTCTGATATATCCAGACCCGGGAAGACGGGTGAAAGTCCGCCGGTAGTAATTGATTAATTTCCTGTTTCATACTGCAAAATTACCAAAAAAATGCCTTCCTCCGGCTGACCATCGTCAGACTTACTCCTGCTTCAGCCCCTGCTCCATATATCTGGCGGTCAGGACAGCGTTGGTATCTCCGCTGTGCGAAAGACTGTCTATGATGCGTCGTTGCTCGCCGGTAGTCTTGTTCTGGCTTAGTTTCTTTTTGGCCTGCAGGTCATCTACAGCTATTTCAAAAGCGACAATTCCGTGTAACAGCTTCATTTTGAAGCTCTCAGGGAGAGTTGCCCACTGGTGCATGTAGGCGGCTTCATAGTCATTGATGGCACTTTCCAGTAGCGCTGTTACAGCTTCAGGGTCACTGATGATCTTTGCCTGTCCGTAGGCATGTACAGAAATATAGTTCCAGGTCGGCACTTCCAGCTGCTTTTCATAATTGGTGGGAGAGATGTAAGCGTGCGGCTCACTGAAGATAACCAGCGTACGGGTCTGTTCCAGTAGTTGCCACTGATCGTTGGCCCTGGCAAAATGTCCGGTCAGCAAGACCTGGTCATCCCGGTGAGATATGTGGAAGGGCAGGTGTGTTGCCACCGGGATGTTGCCGGCACTGTTAACGATTGTTCCAAAGCTGAACTGCTGCATGAAGGAGATGATTTCTTCCCGGTCCTCCATTCTGTTAACTGCAGGTATATACATTGTTGGCTGAATTTAATTGTGAAGATTGAGATAATATAGCCTGTTCAGCTCATCCAGTTTCGATATAAACAGCTGGTCCAGGCAGCTTCTTCTGTTATCGTTCTTTTTGTCCTTTGAGCAGAAACGCTTCAAATCCTTCGGCTGTCCACCCAGATTGTGCATACACCTTGTAAGGCGCGGTATGCTGATATGATTTATAAGGCTTGGATTGTTTATAGTTTTTATATGGTTCGTATTGGGTATACTGGCTGCTGGCATCTTTGGTAGTAGCGATGATCTTACCCTCATGTGTTCTAATCACGCCTTTGTCATACCAGCCCAGATGTTTACCATTGTATCCATATACATTGTCTTTGGTAATGTAGGCTACGGGCTTACCGTTATATAGAAACACCGGCATTTCCTCATCATCTGTAGCGATATAGGCGATGGCTTTACCGTCTTTGTTGAATAAAGCTATATCCTGCGCATGAATGATATGGCCGGAAAGCAGGAATGCCAGGGTGTATAGCACTTGTTTCATAGATATAATATAATAAAAAATCCCCTGAAACACTTTATTTCAGGGGATGAGTATCGATATGGTAATCAGGCCATCTGTTGCACGATCATCTCGGCAATATCAAGTACCTGTACACTGTCTTCTTTACCTTGTTCTTTTACACCATCCGTCAGCATGGTCATACAGAACGGGCAATTGGCAGCAATGACGCTTGCGCCGGTTGCCACGGCTTCTTTTCCTCTTTCAAAATTGATACGGGTAGTGCCTTTTTCTTCTTCCTTGAACATCTGTGCACCGCCGGCTCCACAGCAGAGGCCATTGCTCCGGCAGCGTTTCATTTCAACCAGTTCTGCGTCGAGTGCCTCCAGCACTTTACGGGGCGCTTCGTAGATATCATTGGCTCTTCCGAGGTAGCAGGAATCATGGTAGGTGATCTTGCGGCCTTTGAAGGTTCCTCCGCCCTGCATACGGATCTTGCCTTCATCGATCAGTTGTTGCAGATAGGTGGCGTGGTGTATCACTTCATAATGGCCGCCTAGTTCAGGGTATTCATTACGCAGGGTGTTGAAGCAATGCGGACATGCCGTAACAATCTTTTTAACTTCATAACCATTCAGCACTGCAATATTGTTCTGGGCCATCATCTGGAAGATAAACTCATTCCCTGCTCTGCGGGCGGGGTCGCCGGTGCAGCTTTCTTCCTTGCCCAGTATGGCGAAGCGAATGCCTACTTTGTCAAGGATGGTAGCAAAGGCTTTGGTGATCTTCTGTGCACGTTGATCAAAACTGCCGGCACATCCCACCCAAAAGAGTATTTCAGGTGTCTCGCCGCTGGCGGCGTAATCGGCCATCGTTTTTATTTGCATGTTATATCAGTTATCAGTTAAACGCTATTATCCATTCATTTCAGTGGCCCATTTGTCCCTGTCGTCAGGACTCATCTTCCAGGGGGCCATGTTATTTTCAATGTTGCTGAACATCATGTTCCACTCCTGTGGGGCACTGGATTCTTCCATTACCAGGTGGCGACGCAGTTGCAGAATGATATGCAGCGGGTTGATGCTCACGGGGCATTCCTGTACACACGCATTGCAGGAAGTGCAGGCGCGGAGCTCTTCTTCAGTGATGTAATCCCGTAGTAAAGTTTTACCATCTTCCGCAAAGGCACCAGTCTTTGCAATCTGTAACCCGATCTCTTCAGCGCGGTCGCGGGTATCCATCATGATCTTACGTGGAGATAGTTTTTTACCGGTGATGTTAGCCGGGCAGGCAGCAGTGCAACGACCGCATTCTGTACAGGCGTATGCATCCAGCAGATTCTTCCAGGTGAGGTCAGGTACGTCTTTGGCTCCGAACTTTGGTATGTCTCCAGGGGCGGCCTCTGTACCTGCCAGTTCCGGTTGTAACATGAGCTGCACTTCTTTCTGTACCGCCGGCATATTTTCCACTTTGCCTTTCGGGCGCAGATCCGCATACCAGGCATTGGGAAATGCCAGTATAATATGCAGGTGTTTGGAGTAGGGGAGGTAGTTCAGGAATGCCAGGATACCCAGAATATGTAACCACCAGCATCCGCGTTCTATGGCGATGAGCGCACTATCTGACAGTCCGCTGAACAGCGGTACAAAGCCACCGCTTATCCAGAAAGCGCCGGTGTTGATATAATGTTCATGCCCACGTAGCTGTAATGCCTGATCGGCAGCATTCATGGTCAGGAATAGCAGCATCAGGACTATCTCGGTAATCAGGATGTAGTTGGCATCAGAACGGGGCCATCCGTCCAGCTCCCGCTGATTTAGTCTTTTTACCCTTACAATGTTTCTGCGGGCCAGAAAGATGGCACAACCCACGATTACCAGCGCCGCCAATACTTCAAAGCAGCCGATCAGTACCGGGTACAATCCGCCAAGCAGGGGGGCAAAGAGCCTGTGTTTACCCAGGATGCCATCCAGGATAATCTCCAGTATCTCTACGTTGATGATCACAAAACCCGCATATACGAAAAAGTGGAGGACAGCTACTAATGGGTTACGAAACATTTTCTTCTGTCCGAATGCGAGTAACAATAGATTCTTCCAGCGGGCAGCGGGGTTGTCGTTTAATTGTACATCCCTGCCCAGCAGTATGTTCTGCCTGATCTGCCGGGCCTTTCTGTAAAAGAGATATACAGCAATGCCGAAGGCAATGACAAATAAAAGCTCCTGAATTATATGCATACGTCAGATTTGACTTCCTAATTTATAGCAATGTAAGGAAAAATAGATGATCCGCCAGCGACTATGCGATGTTGACTATGGACTCTTTTTCCTAATTTTACTTTTGTTTAAATGACCAACATGGAAACTAAGAAAGTGATTCTCACCCAGGATGTGATAGAGAAGAAGATCAAACGTATTGCCTACGAGATCTATGAAAATAACAGTGATGAACAGGAAATTATCATTGCCGGCATATGGGACAGAGGGTTGATAATGGCCGAAAAGATCGCAAAGATCCTGCAGGAGATCTCTCCTCTGCAGATCCGTTTACTGCGGCTGGATCTGAATAAACAGCGTCCTGAAGGGGTTCAGCTTTCTGAAGATATTGATTTTAACGGGAAAGTAATTATACTCATTGATGATGTGGCTAACTCAGGCCGTACCATGTTATATGCCCTGAAACCTTTCCTGCAGTTCCTGCCCAGGAAAATACAGACGGCTGTGCTGGTAGACCGTAAGCATAAATCTTTCCCATTATCCGTTGATTTTGTTGGCTATTCCTTGTCTACCACACTGGAAGACATGGTAATGGTGGAAATGGAAGAACAGGAGATCAAATCTGCCTATCTCGTTTAACCTGATTGTCAACTACGCACAAATAAAAAGTCCCGGTACTTCCTGTATGGTTGTACCGGGACTATCTTTTTATAACTGTGCTTATTTCAGCTTCATATCTGTAATGATATCCTGTACACGCTGATCAAGCGCCTTCGTTGCCGCATCAAAATTAGCTGCATTTTCCAATGGCTGATTTACGCTGAAGTAAAACTTGATCTTAGGTTCAGTACCTGAAGGACGTGCAGAGATCTTGCTGCCATCTTCGAGTACGAACTGCAGTACGTTGGATTTTGGCAGGTCGATAGGCTGTACGTTACCTGTTTTCAGGTCTGTAACCTGTTGCAGTTCATAATCATACAGTGTTGCTACCTTAGAACCATTGATGGTGCTTGGTGGATTATCACGGTAGCCACGCATCATATCGGCAATTTCTTCTGCTCCTTTCATACCTTTTTTGGTGATGGAGATCAGGTTTTCTTTATAATAACCGTATTTCACGTAGATGTCGATCAGTTGTTCATACAGTGATCTGCCCTGGCTTGCTGCGTAAGCGGCCATTTCACAGATCAGTGCTACTGAAGCGATAGCGTCTTTATCACGTACGCTGTCACCGATCATATAACCATAAGATTCCTCTCCACCACAGATGAACTGCTCTTTACCTTCTTTCTTTCTGATCAGGTCTGCAATCCATTTGAAACCAGTCAGTACGTTGTAGCAGTTAACGTTGTTACGCGCTGCAAATACGTCGATCAGGTCGGAGGTAACTACTGTCTTACACACGTAGTCAGTATCGCCGGCCAGGCCTTTCTGTCTGCGGCCTTCTATAATATAGTTGAACAGCAGTACGGCAGTCTGGTTACCATTCAGCAGTACCCATTCGCCTTTCAGGTCTTTAACAGCAATACCTACACGGTCAGAATCAGGGTCTGTACCCAGCAGTATTGCTGCGTCCAGTTCTTTCGCCTTTTTCAGGCCGATGCTCATAGCTTCTGACTCTTCCGGGTTCGGGTATACTACTGTAGGGAAGTTACCATCCGGGGTGGATTGCTCTTCTACTACGTGTACATTGGTAAAGCCATAACGCTTGAGGATCTCAGGCACCAGGGTAATACCTGTACCATGGATCGGGGTATATACTATCTTAAGATCGTGTTGTTGTTTGATCACGTCGGGCTGAATGCTCAGTCCTTTCAATGTCTGGAGGTAGGCTTCATCCACATCTTTACCAATGAGGGTGATGTTAGCTTCACCGCCTGACCATTTCACTTCATCAATAGAAGCGATCTTTTCTACTTCACGGATAACGTTTTTATCGTGCGGAGGCACCAGCTGAGCGCCATCGTTCCAGTATGCTTTATAACCGTTATATTCTTTAGGATTGTGAGAGGCTGTCAGTACAATACCACCCTGGCAACCCAGGTGACGGATAGTGAACGACAGTTCAGGGGTAGGGCGGAGGCTCTCGAACAGGAATACCTTAATGCCATTGGCTGCCAGTACGTTAGCTGCTACTTCAGCGAAATAACGGCTGTTGTTACGGCTGTCATGCGCAATAGCCAGCTTAATTTCTCCGGAGAACGCCTGTTTAAGGTAGTTGGCAAATCCCTGGGTAGCCATACCAACTGTATATTTATTCATACGGTTAGTGCCAACACCCATGATGCCGCGTAAACCACCTGTACCAAACTCGAGGCTGCGGTAAAACGCATCGGCCAGTTCATCGGGGTTTTCCTGCTGCAGCTTCTTGATGGCCGCCACGGTATCCGCATCAAATTGGCCATCCAGCCACTGCGATACCTTACTTTCAATAATATTATCCATAGAACGATTGAGGTTTGTTTTCTTATTTATCAAAAACAAGTTTGTAAATTAAAGCTAAAATCCGGACAAAATAAAAAGCCGGGTAAAGAACTCAGCAATTTTCAAACCAGATATTATTTCCTGCAAAAACCAGGATGTTGATAAAATAGAAATATTCCACACTTAGCTAAAAATTCGCTCTATTGGTTAATTTTGCGGCTATGAGGCGGTACGAAGATTCTTACAAGCAAAAAGGATTGCGCAGGCAGCTGGTCGATAGTATCCGACAAAAGGGCATTACTGACGAACAGGTATTAACAGCTATCAACAATATCCCACGGCATTTTTTCCTGGACACAGCATTTGAAGGCATCGCCTATGAAGACAGGGCGTTTCCTATCGGGGAAGGGCAGACTATCTCCCAACCGTATACTGTAGCTTATCAATCACAGCTGCTAGAGCTGAAACCCTATGATAAAGTACTGGAAATCGGTACTGGTAGCGGCTATCAGGCATGTGTACTGGCAGAGCTAAAGGTGAATGTCTTCACCATAGAAAGACAAAAGAAACTATTTGACCAGGTAAAGCAATTCCCGTTCAAAGCAAAATATCCTACCATCAGGTTCTTCTATGGCGATGGTTATGAAGGACTTCCAACCTATGCTCCCTTTGATAAAGTACTGGTAACGGCAGCCGCTCCCCAGATACCTGAAAAGCTGTTACAGCAGTTGAAAGTTGGTGGTAAAATGGTGATTCCGGTGGGTGGTCATGACGTGCAGCGTATGCTCCGTATCACCAAGATCAGCGATACGGAGTTTGACCAGGAAATGTTTGATAACTTTTCTTTTGTGCCTATGCTGGCAGGTAAGACCTCATAACCGGTTGTCAGCAGGTTTCTTATCCTTGTCCTTTTCTTTATCGTCAGTATCTTCTTCCGGTACCTCCTGTTTCTTCTTCTTCTTGAACATGTCAGGATCCATTTTGCCAAACCGGTAACGTATGTTCAGCCTGATGAAACGGGTGGTCCTTTTACGGGTATAATCCTGTATAAAGGCATCAGTTTCATAGTGTGAGCTGAAATTCTGGGTATTCAGCACATCCGATATATTCAGTGCGATAGCCAGTGCATTATTCTTCAGCATCTCTTTACGGATGCCCAGATCAACCCCGTTCATCGCCTTAAATGTACCTTGCGGTTGTACCCTGGGCGACCGGTAATGCCCGTTAACCTGTATACTTACTTTCGCCGGCAGCCGGATATGTGAATTGACCGTCACCCCATATGTTACATATTCATTGCTGATTGTTGCGCCGGTCAGCCTGCTGTACTCCATATTTAAATTGGTAACTACATTCCACCTCGGAAAAATATGCAGGTTATAAGTAAAGTTGGCCCCCCAGTCTTTATCTGTAGCCAGGTTCATCGGACGGGTGGTTGTTACGCCGGTGGCAGTGTCCAGCATACTGATGCGGTCAATATCATCATTTGCCTGCGAATAGTATACGCCGGTATTCAGGTAATCTTTCGTATTGGGAAAGTATCTTGAATAGTTGGCTTCAAACTTATGCGTAAGGGAAGGTGTCAGCTCCGGATTGCCCGCACGGATGTTTTGCGGGTCAGAGTTATTAATATAAGGCAGCAACTGATCAAACCCCGGCCTGTCTATCCTGGTCGAATAGTTGAAGATAAGGCTTTGATTCTCATTACGCGGCAGGTTATACTTCAGGAATACGCTGGGGAATACATTCAGGAACCGGTTGTTCACCGAAGTATCCCTGGTATAGGAAAACCCACGCAGATATGCCTGCTCTACCCGCGCGCCCACCTGGTACCCCAGATTGCCGATGGCATTGGCAAAGTTGACATACCCGCCATAAATGTCTTCTTTATAATAATAAGTATTGGACAGCGTCAGGCTCTTCTCAAATTCGCCGGTTGCCTGGTTCCGTAGTTGCGCATCATAGTCGTTATCATTACCCCGGAGCGTTACTTTGGCCCCGGTTTCAAACTTTCCTTTTTTGCCCACAGGTGTGGTGTAGTCTGTCTGGATATTCCAGAACTCATTGCGGGAGATGCCCAGATTACGTTGTATATCAATGTCATCAGGGGTCGTTCCATTGGTAAACTGGTACAGGGTATTATAATTACTATTATTCCTGCCCCGGTTGTTACTGTAACTGATATATGCGGTCAGCTCTTCATTCTGTTTGTCAGTAGTATGACGGAAGTTCAGGCTGGTATTGTTGTTTGGGTTACGGTAATTACTGTTATTATGGCGTTCGCCGGTGCGGATGGGTGTGCGTTTCACATCCATGTAATTGAGCATGATATCATCTGCGCTATTGCCGGTGCTGACATTGAGGCCCTGTGAAATGGTAATCGTATTGTAGTCATCCAGGAAATAATCCAGTCCTATACGTCCGCCATTACCGCCATTGCGGTTCCTGTTACGGCTATCCTGTGTAAAAAATGCGGTGCCAACAGTATCTGTGATCAGGTTCTGCCGATAGCTGTAGCCATAGCCCGTCTGTCTTTCCTGCCGGCCATTATAATTAGCAAAGAAGTTAAACTTACGGATCCGCAGACTGGCATTAGCGTTTCCGGTGATTTGTCCGCGGGTAGCTACGCCCATACTAACCATCACATTGTACCCGATTGCCTTATCCTTTTTCAGTACGATATTGATAATACCGCCACCGCCCTGGGCTTCAAACTTTGCCGATGGGTTATTAATTACCTCAACTCTGTCAATGGTTGCTGCAGGAATCATCTGCAATGCTGTCTTCGCATCGCCAAAAGGGGAGGGCTTACCATCTACATATATGGTCACACTTTTACCGCGCAGTGTAATATTATCATCAATATCCACATCAACACTGGGGACATTCTTCAGCACATCCGTTCCGGTACCTCCTTCTGCCGTGATCATACTGCCGGCGTCAAACACCTGCCTGTCTATCTGCATGGAGAAGGCGGGCTTCTCTGCCTTGATCTCTACGGTATTCAGAACTTTTCCCGCTGGCTGCAAACGTAATGTTCCTGCAAACTGCGACGGCTTGCCAGGTACAATCTTTACAGGCTTCAACAGTTTATCATAACCCATAAAAGTGACACGTAGTACGTAGTTGCCTGCGGCGATGTTGGGAAATGTAAATTCTCCATCCGGTTGGGTATACATGCCTGTTACAACACTGGAATCAGTGGGATGCAGCAGCACTACGGAGGCATATTCGACAGGTTTGCCGGTAATGGCATCAAGTGCCTTACCTGAGAGTTTCGCGGAATTATGACCGGTTTGAGCCATAGCTATACCGGCATAGCATAGTAACGCTGACAGCAGTAAACGTTTCAGCATGCAGGGATGGGTGTTAATTGAGACCTAAATTGTTGAGACCAGGACAAAAATATTTATCTCATATTTAAAGTATTGCTATTTGTGATGAATGGTTAGTTCTGGTGGTGTAGGGCAATCATAAGTTGAACAAGGCCGATAAGCAGTCCGAAAGCAGCGCCGCCGGCTTCGGCCAGCCGAATTTCCCTGGATAACGACTCCCTGACACGGGCGGTAAATTCACCTGCTGTAACGGCCATTATCCTGCTGCTGACTAACTGCTGTACATCCAGTTCTTTCTCAATCTGGTGGAGGTATTGGTCAATAATTTCAGGTAACATCTTATCTACTTCGGTCATCAGCACCTGCTTCACCTGTTGTATAGTGCTATCTCCTACCAGCATCTTAAATACAGGCATCGCCTCCGGCAATTTTACCCGCAGGAAATTATCCATATGTGCCTCTACAATGGGTATCATACTTTTAATCTTTTCAGGCGCAGCTAACTGTCCCCGGAGGTCGTTGAAAGATACTAACTGTGTCGCTACAAATGCTCCCGCCTGTTGTGCAATCACCTGCTGCTTCCTGGAAAAGCTTCTGAAGAATAGGTATATGGCTAATTTGTTTGTAAACCAGCCGGTTATGGCTGTCAGTAAAGGAATCAGGTATAATAGCATGGTGGGTTTATTTAAAAACTAAGCAAAGAAAGATTAAAATATTTGGAAGTTTGAAATGTATTTTACTATCTTTGCATCCCGATCGAAACAAAACGGTCACAAACGGTGGTTGTAGCTCAGTTGGTTAGAGCATCAGATTGTGGTTCTGAGGGTCGAGGGTTCGAAACCCTTCAATCACCCGGTATAAAAGGCAACATGAAAATGTTGCCTTTTTTGTTTATACCCACCTTTCACTACTTCTTTACTATCAGCAACTAATATTTTACGGATAATAATACTTCAATTCACAGGACGTGATCTGTGCCCTCCCGCGTAATAACCATCCGCATACCAGGGTCTGGATTCGTTCTGATATTCATTCATTATATGCACCAAGAGGTCACCAGAAGGGCACTTGGATATCCCCGGGATATTGAAGTGCCCTTCTGGTGACCTCTTAGTGCAGGCATAATATGAAACATTAAGCGGGAGAAAGTCACAGCAACACAATAGATTGTCGGGTTGATATACGTCAGACTCCCGGCAATGGTAACCCGTTCATGAGTACCTCGCCGTACTAAAGTGACCATTCTGCAAGGGTGAAAATGCTTATTGCCTGATTTCTGGCAGGCCCGGTTTTACTTAGCTCACCGGCTTGCACAACAGTAGGTGTGGGTATATCACGGGCTGCATATCGTAGGTGGTTATCCGTAGGAAAACTGTAGACTGGTAAATCCGTGTTGATCAGTACAAAATGACTGCAGGAGATTTTTTATTTAAATATTGTTTGTTATATCAATTTTACTATATTTGCACCCCGATCAAAATAGAACGGTTCTAAAACGGTGGTTGTAGCTCAGTTGGTTAGAGCATCAGATTGTGGTTCTGAGGGTCGAGGGTTCGAAACCCTTCAATCACCCGAAAATGAAGAAGGTAACTGGTAACGGTTACCTTTTTTTATGCCCTGAAATACATGGTGTGGTTTGTCAGAACTTACTGCTAATGCTTCAAGATAGCGCGTACTATCGTTTCCTCCCCGGTAAAAAATATTAGAGAAAAATAAAAAATATGCCTACAGAAATAGTAATTTATACGTCGAAAAGTTAGAAGCACCCAACAATATCCCTATGGAACCCAGAGATGTGTTAAAAGCACAACACTATGCCAGGCTGATAAAAGAAGAGACCGCCCAACTGAATGTCCTTGTCCGGCTGACCGGTATAAAGCCCCGGATCAGCACAACCGCCGATATTGCCGGAGAAGATTATGAAGCAGTCAGGGCGAATGCCAATACCAGTAAGGTCTTTACCAGGACCAGTACTGCCAGAAGAACATTGTTCTTTCAGGCAGCTATCCCCGTGCTGATGTGTATACTCATAATCCTGGCCGTCATTGTACACGGAGATGTGACCCCATACAGCATTGCATTCGGATCAACACTTGGCGCGGCATTCTTTGTCATGGCAGTACTGCATGTCAGGAAGCTACTGGCAGCGCCCAGTATCGAGATAAAGGCAGCAGGCATCCTGCTGAATAAGCATTTCCATTCCTGGACGACCGTCCTGGATACCTATATTGTTATCAGAAAAGTTCGGGGTAATACCGAATCAACGCTCATCCTATTAACAGATAATGGTGCTATTATTAAAACACCCCTGCACGATTACTCCTCTCTGGGGCAGAATGCCGCCTTTGATATCAGCTACTATATCGAACACTATAAAAGGTTACAATACCAGACCGCCTTTGCATGCTGAGATATCCGGCTGCTGGTGTACATTATGAGCCTTATTTTCCCGGTCTCGCCCTGGTTTACGGATCACTATTTCTGCTATCTGCTCAACAAAGTTAGAACCAGCGGTGTTTAACTGCCAAAACCTTATATGGAAAAGCAGGAAATGGAAGACGTATACCAGGAGTTTAAGAGATTGGTAAATATGACGCCGGCAGCAATTGAGAAATGGCTGAAGACTGATGAGTCGAAGAAAGTGGGCTGGGATAGTGGCGATGGTGAATCAGTAGGGCATAAATCCGGGAAGAAGATTATCGATATCAAGCGTAAGAAAAAAGCTGAGCTGACAGCGGCCGACTATAAGCATATGCAGAAAGTCAACGGCTATATCCAGCGACATAAAGCCCAGCAGCCTAAAGGTGATGTGGCAGATAGTAACTGGAACTATTCACTGAAGAACTGGGGGCATGATTATCAGCAATAACATACCGTCAGGGCTGCCGTGTCTATAACTTTCAGAAGCACCCAGGATAAGGCGCTTCTGAAAGGGGCTGGTAAACTGATACCTTAACTATACCAGCATGATGTTTAGTTGATTTTGCCAATTACTGCAACATCTTCCTGAGGGTTGACAGCAGGGGTACTGATGATCAACATTAATAAGCCATCATTTTCCGCATAAATATCTTTAATGGTATTGCCGAAAAAGTCAGTGATGTAACCCAGTTTCATTCCTCTAGTTACACGATCTCCGGCTTTTTTCAGCGCATAAAATATACCTGTATGTCCTGATGGGATGTATATTCTTTCTTCAATAGTTGCAGGTACAGCGGCAGCCTTCTTTTTGCCTGGCAACTCTTGCATTTTCAGATAAGCAAGCATATTCAGTACGCTCTTTTCGATCTTATTGACAGCGGCTGGTTCTACTATCCCTGATCCGCCGCACTCAATGTCTGCAGCAGGAATGCCTCTCTTAAATGCTTCAGCGCTGCAATACAGACTGTTCTTATCTTTCCTCATATACTCCTTGCCATTCGTGTTGAAGTTGACCATATAGTCATACCCCATGGCAATAGCCATTTCCTTTCCTATAGAAGAAGTTTCAGGCATGTCTTTATTACTGTAATAAGCGGAGTAATGAATCAGATCCTCCGGTGCATCGCCGGAGTGCATGTCCAGAAAATAGTCAGACCTGGTAATAATATGCTCCGTAATGAAGTGTGCAATCTTTTCTGTATTAGTACCATTTGCTGAACCAGGGAAAGAGCGGTTCAGGTTCTTTTTGTCAATCGGACTTATAAACGGCGACCTTCCCAGAAAACTCTCCATACCTGCTACCTGTACTAGTATGATTACACCTGTCAGCTTTTGCGGGTCTATAGACTTGATTAATTGTTGTCCGGCCAATATCGGTGAGTATTCATATCCATGCACGCCAGCTGTGATACCTAATGTTTTTCCATCCTTTATGCCATTAAATACCGTAATAGGTATACAGGTAGTATCCTGCGCTGTTATGATAGGAATCATAAAGTGCTGCCTGGTGCCCGGCCTGACCTCTTTTTCCTGAAAGTGAAAGGAGGACTGTGCGGTTACAGACCCAGATAATAATAGTAACATCAGTGGCACCCAAAGAAATCTTCTCATCATGTCAATCTTTTAATAAATGCATCTATTGCAAACGAATACTCACGACCAGATAGTCGCAACGAAGTTGCAAATGTAGGGCTTTTCTCCTTAATGGGGCAGCGTCAGGCCTTTCCGGCGGGCTGAATGCTCACTGATCATTGCTGTATGATGATACCCTATTACTGATTACTATTTCCTGATAGCTCCCAGGGTATGCGGATACCTTTGACCCTGTAGTAATAGGGGTCTCTGTATCCATCTTTGCATTCTTCACCACCACAAGCTGAATAATTGAGGGAGTAAGTTACCAGCAGTTCATTTCGTCCGTTTACCGCATGCGGATGTATGGCCGGTGTGTAGTAGCGTGCATAACTACCATACAGGTATTCTTTGATAGTATACACCCGTGTGCGTGCAGTGAAGGGGCCCGTCGGACTATCAGCCGTTGCCATATAGATATTCCTGCTGCTGTCACAATTGAAGCCCTGATCCATGGTAATGAGTACATATTTGCCATTAAAGTAGGCCATTGCAACAGTGCCTAGTCCTTCGGTGATACGGGCTGCTTCTCCGCTAACAGGAGTAGTGGTCCAGCTGCTCCCGTTCCAGAAGCTCCATGACATTGGATTGTTCTCCGGAAATCTGGCTACGTGTACATTACATGCATAACCGAAACCGGTAGCCTGTGATCCGAAAGTATATACATAACCATCTGCTGCTTTCACCATACCTGTTGCATAGTTAATGGCAGCCTGTCCGCTCATATTAGGGGGGAGCAGGCGTGTAGCCTGCCACTTATTACCGTTTAGTGGCGTGAGGTCATATAAGGACTGGTTGGTAGCGATAAGTCCTGATCCCTCGCCACACTGTACGTATACATGATTGCCAATCTGAACACCCGGACCTGGCCAGGCAAAGGTGTTACCTGGTTGTATGTCGCAGATCTGCTTGGGTTTTTGTTGCGCGCTGGAGTCGCGGAGCATATTAGGGGTAGCAGCAGGGTCCCAGTTGCTGATGGTGGGTTGTATCAGGATAGAGTTACCGTAACTGAAGAAAGCTTCGCAGCGGAATTGTCCGTTAGGCTGTATAGAGATGCCATCCCAGGCATCCTGTGTTATCCAGAGTACCTGACCATTGCCAAGTGGAATGCTGTTGCCCTGGTCAAAGGCAACGGACCCTTGTGCGGGATTGTTACGGTTAAAAAAGCGCACAACATCATCATCACGGTAAGTCGTTGCCGGCTGTGCAGTCAACATCCATTGCTGACTTGCAGTCGTTGCAGCTACTTCCTGTGTAATGGGAGTTCCATTGCCGGCAGCAGCACCGCCATTGGTCAGTGCCAGTCCATTGCCTTTGTTGATGATACGGTACGTTCCGGATGTCGTTGTTGCTTCTATTTTCCATAACTGCTGATCGCCTGAAAAGGGTAACGCCGCATACTGTTGTAGCTGAAGGCCCGGAGTGGCCATACCGGAGGGAACGTCCAGTAATTTGCCGCTGAATACGTTCCTGATGTGGTAGTACTTTATGTTACCTGCCGTTGAGTGGTATATGACATGCCATTGTTGCCACCCATCTATGCTGCCGTTTGATACAGAAGCGGCATATTGCGTGATCTTTCGCGCATCATCATACTTCTCATTATAAAGCGGATTGCCTGACACCTCCATGTATTTGCCACCGGCAACGCAACGGAAGGTGTATATCCCATAGTCAGCAACAGGAGAGGAGGCGGTAATATGCGCTACCTGGCTTTCAGCAACAGCTTTTTCTTTGATACAGGCGGAGGATCCTGCAAATAGCTGCAGGAACAGACAGAGGACGAGTTGAGTTTTCATACGTGGAGATTGGTTAACTGTAATTAAATATAATGCAAAAACCTGAACGCTATCTATAACAGCACTACAATCTGTCTGACAGGGAAGCGCTAAGGTCATTACTTAGCGCCGGGGCTGCTATTGGCAGGGGAATGCTTTTTGTGTGCTGATATATAAACGAATAGTATGGCAACACGTACAAAAACACGTAAGACGAAACGCACCCGCAAGAACAAGTTAGGTGTGAAAAACTCGCTGGTAAATAACATCAATGCAAGAAAGAAGAAAGGCCGTTCCCGGTCAAAGAAAAATTCTACTGTAAGCAAGAAAAGCTACAAGAAGATGGAGGAGAATTGGGAATAACGTCCATGAAACACTCACTTGTTAAAAATTGATATGCCAGTTAATCATGGCATGTAAGGTCATGTGTGTATACTTTAACCCGACTGAAGAGATATGTTTTCAGGATAATATGATGGGGAGAACCGGTACTCTGGAGAAATAGTCAACATATTTATTTTTATAAATAGTAATTCTCGGCTATCTGTAACAAAATATTCTTCTTGCATATTTTGTATTCTCAGAAGAAATCCTACTTGTTTAAGGCGGCTGTTAAGGTGGCTCATACCGTAGAGGGTCTTTTATAATCTATTAATCTACAGTACCTTGTGTCGGCATTATTCTTCAGAATGAAACTTTGTAAACCAACTTACAAAATGGCTTAGCCCTTATTGATAACCCTTAAAGATTGTAATGTGAAAATAGTTTTTCTATGTGGTTCACTGGAACCCGGAAGAGATGGCGTGGGAGACTATACCCGGAGGTTGGCCTGTGAACTGATTCGTAAACAACATGACGTGGCGATCGTAGCACTGAATGACCGCAAAACGACTACCCTGTATGAGGGTATGCAGGTAAGCAATGACATAGAGGTACCCGTACTACGTTTACCGGGAGATATGCGCGAACGGGAACGTTTTGCGGCAGCACGTAACTATATCGGGCAATTTAATCCCGAATGGGTCAGTCTGCAATATGTGCCTTTCTCATTTGAAAAACGCGGACTACCTTTTTCTTTCACCCGGCATCTGACCTCACTCGGAAAAGACTTCAGGTGGCATGTTATGTTTCATGAACTATGGGTAGGATTGCATGGCTATAGCAACTTCAAACTGAAAGTGCTTGGATTGCTGCAAAAGGTGATTATCCGGCACATGCTTGCAGTGCTCAATCCGGCGTCTGTAACTACTTCAATCGGGATTTATAAGAAGAGCCTGGGCTGGAAAGAGGTGAACCTGATTCCCCTCTTCAGCAATATCCCGATTGCGGAAATGACACCTCCAGAACCACCTCCGACAGACAGCCTGACTGCTATCCATTTCGGCTCCTTTACAGGTGCGCTTAATGACTATCAGCGGCAGGTAGACTATCTGAAGGCGGTAGGAGAAAAAACCGGCAGAACGATCTGCCTGGAGATTCTGGGCGATGGCGGCGTACATAAAGACAAAGCAGTAGATATTGCCAGACGTGCTTTCGGAGAAGACAATGTCATTGATCACGGTTTCTTATCTGAAGCCTCTGTATCCGGTCATATGCTGAAAGCAGATGTAGGCATTTCACGGGCAGACTATGCCTTATTTGGAAAAAGCGGATCTTCTATGGCAATGCTCGAACATGGCCTACCCGTTCTGTTGAGAGGAGAACGCCCTGAAGATGATATGATGGGCGAAAACTACCCATTCAAGGAGCAGCTGGTGTATGCCAATGATCCTGCCGGAACACTTACCAAGAAAGAACCTGTCTACTTTGTGAACCAGGTTTCCGACATATTCCTGGATAGCCTGCAGGAAAAGGCTACGGGCAATCTTATACTCATTACAAGACCTTAATCAGGCAAGTGAAAAGGCGGTCATCGGGCCGCCTTTTCTTTTTACAGCCTGCATATTCATACTACGAGCTTTCTTTGATAACCGGGGATGCAGATCGCTGCAACCAGGTAGCTGGTTGCAATGGTGGCATCAGAACGGGTGATTTCCTGCTCCCCGGCGGGAGGTATAATACCCTCATTGATATTGATTGAGTCTGTTTAAGAATGCATCGCCGCAATACCTGTGAGATGCAGCATATATTATATTGATCTGATCAGCAGGTAATTATTGTCTTTCCGGAACGGTTGTATGATTGTTCAACAAAGAATCGTGCGCGCAAATCTTATATTTGGTGATGAAATATGTATTAGTCTTGCTGCTGTTAGTGTCATTCAGTACAATGCCCCGATATGCTAACGCGCAGGAACCCCGTAACCTTTTAAGTCGTTTTTCCCGACAACAGATAGCTGCTGCACTATTACCCGCCGGGGAATGGCGTCCTTTCCCCACAGATGCCGCAGGCTGGAAAAAGATCATCCCTGACTCAGTACAGCAAAGCATCTTCCGTCAGGCGGAAAGTTACCTGAAGATTCCCTTCGTCGCTATTCCGGCCTCTATGATGATGGAGTATCAGAAGAACGGCGACAGATCGCGCTATGAAGAGATGTTGTTTCGCAAAAGAGATCAGTTGTTTACCATGGCAGTTGCCGAAGCAATAGAACGGAAGGGCCGTTTCCTTACTGCTATTATCAACGGTATATGGTCTATCTGCGAAGAAAGTTTCTGGGGTACTCCGGGACATCTGTATCTGCAGAAAGCGGGGATTGACCTGGCAGACGTGGAAGACCCCTCGGTAGACCTGTTTGCCAGTGAAACAGCTACCGTGCTGGCCTTGACGGATTACCTGCTGGGACCACAGCTGGATGCCTATTCAAAGCTACTACGTAAACGCATTTATCATGAGGTGAACAGGCGTTTGCTGACCCCCCTGGAAAAGGATAGCGACCGCTATTTTTACCTGAAAAAAGGTACCAGGGAATATCCGATCAATAACTGGAACCCCTGGGTCATCAGCAACTGGATGACTAGTCTGTTGCTGCTTGAAAAGAGTAATGACCGCCGTATATCAGAACTGGAACATGCCCTTCACCTGCTTGATCATTATATCAACTTTATTGGAGAAGACGGCGCTGTAGATGAAGGACCTGTATACTGGTCCGGCGCTACAGGCAGAGTCTTTGACGCGCTGACAATACTGGAAAGCGCTACTGGTGGTAAGCTGAAGATCTATAATGCACCTATCATTAGCAGGATGGCCTCTTATATCTACAAAATGCACATTGCCGGCAACTACTATATTAATGTGGCAGATGCTTCGCCTGTGATTCCTACAGACGGACTGCTGCTTTTCAGAATGGGGCAGCTGATGGGAGATCCTGTGATGAAGGACTTCGGTGCATGGGCATTCCACCGATACCCGGTTTATACACCTATTAATGGTGATTTTGCCAAGCCACGTATGCTGTTTAATATGTTAGCCTGGAAGGAATGCGCCCGCAGCGAAGGCCGCGAACCTGTTCTTCCGGATGTATGGCTGGAGAATATACAACTGATGGCTGCCAGGGCAGATAACGGATTGTTTGTCGCCAGTCACGGTGGGCATAACGGTGAAAGCCATAATCATAATGATGTGGGAGACTTCATCGTATATGCCTCCGGGCAGCCGGTTATTATTGACGTCGGACTGGGTACTTACACTGCGAAGACGTTCTCTAAGGACCGGTACCAGTTATGGTACAACAGTTCTGCCTATCATAACCTGCCGACCATCAATAATGTGCAGCAGAAAGAAGGGCGTAAATTCGGAGCTGGTAATGTGCAATACCATAAGGATGAGAATGGGGCAACACTGCGCATGGACATTGCCGGGGCCTACCCACAGGAGGCCGGAGTAAGCAGGTGGGTACGAGCGGTGCAAATGGACCGGCGTCAGGGGCAAATCATTATTACCGATGATTTCACCTTAGCCAGCCCCGCATCCTCACTTACACAAACATTTATGACTGTTTGTCCGGTGGATATATCCCAGAAAGGCGTCATTCAATTTAACGTACCCGGTGCTAAACCTGTTCGGTTAAGTTATGAGCCGCAGTTATGGGAGGTGAAAACAACCGTTATGGAGTGTAAAGGTGCAGATGAGAGAAGGTTGACAGATAACTGGTCCCGTAAGCCAATCACCCGCATCCTGCTGATAAGCAGGCAAAGCAGTACTAACAGGAAGTTTGTTATAAGTTATTAATAATCAGCCTTGGATAGGGTAAGGGCCAATGCCATGAGCAGATTGCGCTGGCTGGTCTGGGCGATCAGGTGACAACATTAAAAAAGGGGAGCCTGGTAAGCTCCCCTTTTCAAGTTATATAGTTGTTGACTAAGCAACAGTTGCTTCTGTGTCTTTGGCAATCTTCACTTTCTCTTTACGCAGTACACGGGAGTAGAGGGAAAGCTTAGGATTAAAGATAAAGCTGAAGAAGAGTCTGGTCCAGGACTGGTGCGACAGCAAGGAATCGTAATAAGCAGGCGCTTTACTTTTCACCTGTGGCAGTTTGTTCCATGGGATAGACGGAAAGTCATGGTGCTCATTATGGAAACCTACGTTGAAAGCTACAGTGTTCAGCGGACCATAATAGCTATAAGTTTCCTGAACAGGGTCCAGCGTCAGGTAGTGTTCCTGAATCCAGCGTGCCCCCAGGGGGTGTAAACCGACAGAGAAGCAGAAGCTGATGAGCATATACACCAGTGCCTTTGGTCCGAAGAAAGCTACGATAGCCACGTCAAACGCCAGCTGTATTACCCAGTTGATAGCTACCCAGCGGTCAAACAGAGATATATTCAGTCTTGCAGTACGGGTAATCTGAAATACCGGGAAGAACAGGAACCACATCATTTTATTAAGCGGGTTGTTACTTACCAGTCTGGCTTCCCAGAAATCAGGAAGGTCTGCATCCAGATCATGTTCTCCCTGATGGGCATGGTGCTTCAGGTGGTACCGCTGGAACGAGACAGAGCTGGCAAAGATATGTGGCAGATTAGCCAGGATACCTGCCAGAAGGTTAGGTATTTTACCTTTAAAGATCAGACCGTGACTGGTTTCATGGATCATCACCCACAGTGCATGGCTGATAAATGCACCTACACCGTAAGCTACCAGGAAGATCAACCACCAGGAAGCATCCCGCAACCAATAGGAAAGACCTACCTGTGCAGCTACCAGGCCAATGATCACATATATAGTATAGGGATTTTTCCCTATAAGCTCTTTCATCTCAGGATGTTGCTTCAGAATCTGCCTTACGCGTACGTGATGCGGATTCGGCTCATTACTCCACGTGAAGTCTGTCGGTTTATTACTCATATTTAGCTGTAAATTCTTTATTGTTTGACGGTTTCATAGCATGTGAGGCCCCCTTGTGGTGTCAGCCCGCTAATAGATTGATAGTCTCCCTACAAGTGACGAAAGTATTCAAAAAGGCATAGCTTTTGACATTCATCGAATAAAATTAAGACTTTTTTACAAATCTATCCGTCTGGTCTCCTAAACCTGTGATACAACCAGTGTAAAGGAGCGCCTGAAAACAAGAACAGCCGGCTTTAAACCGGCTGTTCTTGTACTTATTTACAACTATTAGTATAATCTTCTGCCATCTTAATATATCCGGCTTCTGTCTTGAAATCATAGTTGCCGATCTTAGCAATCATCTCCGGACAGTCTTTGAAGTATTCCTTCATCATCTCTTCCTTCTTTTTGAACCAGTCACGGCCCTGATTGGCTACTTCCTCTTCTGCTGGACGGATGAACACAATTGCATTGGTTGCTCCTTCTCCAAAATTCTCTTTCAGTATCCTTATCTTAGGAGAGCTGTAGATGACCTGCAGAGGATAGTTCTTACTGCGCAGCATATCCAGACCTACCGCATTGTTCTGTTCAAATACCGGTTTGAACTTATGGATCTCGTATGTCTTACCCAGGAAGCCGAAAGAGTTAACATCTGCCAGTTTATAGTTCTTACGTCTGGCTTTCTCTTTTTCAATGATCTCAAACTTTACATATTTGCCTGCGTCCAGGTCAATCATAGTGCCTTTGAAATGTTCATCAATATAACGGCCCTTGATAGTATCTCCCTGGTTCAGCAGTATCCAGCCATCAGACAATTTCTCAGTAGAGAACATATCGCTTCTGATTTCGCCGGAAGATGAATCCAGGGGATATTTTCGCTCATTAACAGTAGCATAATAGCCTCTCAGCTCCTTTGCCAGCGAACCGCGCAGTTCGTAGTCTGCCCTTGTTCCGAGAAATTTGCTGGAATTGGCGTACAATGTATCCAGTGCGTTTTTCAGGTTTACGGTATCATATGCCAGGTAATACAGGAAAGACAGTTGGGAATAGGCCGCCACCTTGATCTGTTTCAGGTTGTAATCTGCAGGATACTGCTGACCAGCTATTTGCAGATACTGCTGCTCATATGGCTTGATGATATTGCTGTAGTCGGTAGTTTCCTTCTTTTTGAGGGTGTTAACCAGCGACTCGTTCAGAGAGTCAAGCACCATGAACTCCGGGTACTTCTTTTTTGCTCTGTATATGAACGGGAGGCTGAATGTCTGTGTCTGGTAGCCATTCACATAGGTCTTTTCTGTCTCCGCTGCCAGCCTGCGTATATTTTTAAATGCAACACGGTATACGTCTACCGCTTTACCATTCGTCAGCATTTTGGTAAATTCATTAGAGATCTGGTCGGCAGTTGACAGTGTTTCCTGTTTAGAGATCTTATGCGTTTTGTTAGCATAAGGCTCTCCTTTCCGGTTCATTACCACCTCCCGGATTATACCTTCAACGGAATAGGTTACGCCAAAGCCGGCATTGTTCACCGGAGACAGGTTCATTTTATCCACCAGGTAGGCTACAGTCAGGTCGCCACCGTCGGCAGTAGACCTGATGCCGGTCCTGGACAGTTCCTGCATGATGCTTACACGGAACTGGTCTACAGCTGCTTCTTTATTGGCAGAAGAACTAAGCAGACTTTCCAGCAATGGCTTATCCAGGTCGGCCAGATAAAATACTTTCTTGTGATCACTGAACCGCTGATCTTCAGCAAAGCGGTATACGGGAGCGGTAAACTCCTGGTAACTGACAGTCTGGGCAACAAGGGGACTGGTAGCAGCGCACAACAGTGTGCCTGCAAGCAGGTAAAGGGATGTCTTCTTCATATTTTGATATTCGGTTATGTGGGGCGAAGATATAGTCCTGTCAGAGGGAGGAAGGGTTAATTATACCCTGTACTCAATTTTTCCGTAGTTCTACTTGAGTATATGCGGGATATACTGATAGTAATCAGGGGCATAAAAAAAGGTCTGCGCTATCCGGAGACAGCGCAGACCTTTACATTTATCTTACCTATCTGAACAGGTTGATGGTAGCGCCTATTTCGTAGGTACCATCCACATAGGTTTTGATGCCTCCTGTCTGTGTAGTATACATAGCCTGTATACCTACCGTTTTCAGGATGTTAACACCAATACCGGCAGTCAGACTCTTCGATGTATGGTACATAGCCATTACGTTGGCTACATCATTCAGGAAAGAGACATTTACCCCCGCATCCAGGATATTGTCATATCCCCGTACACCCCGGTAGCAGATCTTTGGTTCGATAGAGGAAATTGCATCATTTACCGCAAACTTGTAAGAAGCTGCGGTAAAGAAGATACCACCACCATTTACAGCTTTATCGTCACCGGTTACCAGGGTTCTGATATTCGGGATAGACGCCTGCAGTGTGAGCCGGGTATCTGTGTAGGCCATTCCATATTCTGCTTCAAAGTAGTCGTCACGACGGTTGAAAGCACCCAGGGAAGGGTCGATAGCTTCACCATTGACGTTTTTATAGTCGATACGCTGAACGTTCCAGGCCAGCGACAAACCGAAGTGGAGTTGCTGATCAGGATTAGTCAGTGGCAGATGGTAGGCGTAGGTCAGTGCAACACGGGTCCTGTTGATAAGGCCCGCTACGTCATTGAAAACGTTAAGACCACCACCCACTCTATTGCCAAATGCAGCATCTGCTGTAAAGAATTTGGTAACAGGGGCGCCATCAATACCAGTCCACTGGCGGCGATAAGCCCCGTTGATCCGTACCCCTTCTTCCATGCCTGCGAAAGCCGGGTTACCCAGGTACTGGTTCTGAAAGAACTGTGTGCCCGAAGGTTCCAGCAATGCCTGCGCGTTGCTGAGACTTTGTGCGCCCGCCTGCTGGGTAATGCCAGCAGCCAATAAAAGGCTGCTGACAATTAACGAACGTATATTTAGTTTATAGCTCATAATAATAGTTATTACACGGTTATCTTCTATCTCTGACAATTGTGATGTAACCTTTCGCTGTTTTAGCCCCACCCTCTATCGTAAGGATATAGTAGTAAGTGCCTTCTGCCAGCGGACTACCATTCATGGTACCATCCCAGTTATTGCTGTAATTTTTCTGGACGAATACCATACGGCCGGCGCGGTCAAACACTTTCACTTCATTATCAGGGTAGCTATCCAGGTTACGGATCAACCATTTATCGTTGATGCCGTCGCCATTAGGTGTGAGGATATTGATAGCGTCTACTTTGAAGTCTTCCACTACCGTCAGTGTAAACTCAGCAGTGTTGCTGCAACCTGCAGCGTTACTTACAGTTACACGGTAAGTGGTATTCTCCATTGGTCTTACTGTCAATGTTTCACTCTGCTGACCGCTGACAATACCATCTGCGTCATTCCATCTGAAGATAGTACCGCCGGTTGCTGTCAGACGTACCACATCTCCTTTGGAGACGGTAGCGCCTTTATCGCTGGTGATATCTACCTGACCGAGGGTAGCTACAGTAATAGTGAAGGAACGGCGTAATGTATCTACACCTCCGTTAGCTACACCACCATTGTCTTTAATGGTGACAATTACGGTAGATGCACCTGAAGCGCTGGCTTTCAGCTGATAGGTGATTAAACCTGCCGCGTCAATGCTCAGTTGATCGAAATTAGCCGGGTTGTCAGTGAGGATAGAGAAGCCGTAAGTCTGTGCCGGTTCAACCGCAGAAGCGCCTGTTGTCTGAACAGTGTGCGGTTGTGCATCCGGACAGATGGTTACATTATTGATGGCATTCAGCGTAGGTGCCTGGTTTACTGCAAGTACTTCTACAGTTACCGGTACAGCCGCGCTGGTGTTCAGTCCGTCGGAGACAGTTACTGTCAGCGTGATAGTGCTGTTTGCTTTCGCATTCAGTTTCGCCTGATCATTTACTGTCAGGTTACCATCAGCATCTATTGCCAGTGCCCCATTGGAATCATCAGTCACGATTGTCCAGTTCTGGAAGATACCGGAAGCATCGGTCGCTGTAACCTGACCTACCTGTGTACCTGCTGCGCTTCGTTCCAGTGCCTGGAATGCCAGACCTCCATCCACTACAGGAGCTGTAGCGTCGTAAGTCAGGGTCAGGATGTTGGAAGCCGTGTTAACATAATTCACCACGTTTACCACTTTGCCGGTTGGCAGCTGAATAGTTACGGTGCCATCAGCGGCTGGTGTAACCTGCAGGGTATAGGTGATATTGTCAGTGGTAGCCACGTTTGCAGCCGTTCCATTGGTAACAGTAAAGTCGTCTGCCGTCAGACCGCTGACTGCTTCATTGAACACGATAGATACCGTGAACGGAGCATTAACGCGGGAACCGGCGGTGGTAGACAGCTGTACCGATGGAGAACCAGTGTGAACAAATACACCGGTTGTGTTACCTGTGTTGCGGAGGGTAAGGTCTGCATCATTAGTAGCTGCATCCTGCAAGCTTGCGCCATTCAGGTTAAGCGTACCCAGTGCAATACCGTCGAGATCCATATCGCCCGGACGTACTACATATCTGAAACTTACTGAAGTAGCAGTTGCCGTTGTGTAGGATGCTCTTACCGTGCCGGTACCCAGCACTACGTTCAGGTAAGGATTACCTCCTGCAGTATTCAGGACGGTATTTTCATTGAAAGTAACGGTGAAGTTCAGTACGTCGCCTTCTTTGTAATAACCGTTCGCAGGAACTGTTACACTTGTTACTACCGGACGGGTAGCATCATAGGTCACTGTCAGCGTATTGGAAACCTGTGTGCCATTGTTACCAATGTTCACAGCTGCGGCAGCTGGTAACTGGATCGTTACTGCGCCATCAGTAGCCGGAGTGATCGTTACTGTGTAAATGATATTATCTGTTGTCTGTAAACCTGAAGCGGTACCGTTGGTTACAACGAAGTCTGCAGCCGTAAGGCCGGTTACTGCTTCACTAAAAGTAGCTGTTACTGTAAACGGAGCATTGTCTATAGCAGCTGCGGCAGTCAGCGTAACGGTAGCGCTGGTAGTATTCACTCTTACATTGGTAGTATTACCGATGTTATTGAGCGCCAGGTTAGCGTTATTAGTAGCCGCATCTCTCAGGGTCGCGCCATTCAGAGACAGGCTGTTTACCGCGATGCCATCCATATCCTGATCACCGGTTACTACGGTGTAAGCAAACTCCAGTTCGTCTGTACCACCGTTGCCAGTGTAAACAGCGTTCACGGTAGCTGCACCGATTGTGAGGGTCAGGTAAGGATTACCACCTGTAGTATTCAGGGTAACCTGCTCGCTGAACTTAACGCTGAAGTTAAGTACATCGCCGGCTTTATAATAACCATCAGCCGGAACACTTACAGCTGTTACTACCGGAGCAGTAGCATCGTAAGTAAGACTCAGGGTATTGGAAGCCTGGTTGCCATTGTCACCAATATTCACGGCAGCGTCAGCTGGCACACGTACAGTTACTGTACCATCCGCGGTTGGTGTAACCAGCACGGTGTAGGTAATGTTATCTGTAGTGGTCAGGTTGCTGAGTGTTGCGTTGGTTGCTGTGATATCTCCGGCAGTTAAACCTGTTACAGCTTCGCTGAAGATAATCGTAGCAGTAAACGGCGCATTGGTGCGTGCTGCCGCAGCAGTAGATACTGTTACTGTCGGACGTGTCGTATTAACAAACACGTTGTTGGTCGGATCGATGTTGTTCAGGGTGAGGTTAGCATTGTTGGTTGCTGCATCTCTGATAGCTGCACCATTCAGAGAAAGTGTACCAACAGCAATACCGTTCATATCCATATCGCCATCGGCTACAGTATAACTGAAGGTGTATGCATTGCTGCCAGCAGCAGCCGCGTATGCCGCCTGTACTGTTGAGGTACCTATCACTACACCCAGCGATGGTCTGCCACCTGTAATATCCAGGGTAACATTCTCGTTGAATGTAACGGTGAACAACAGTTGCTGACCCGCTTTATAATAACCATTCGCCGGAACGCTGACAGCCGTTACTACCGGAGCAGTAATGTCATATCCAACGCTCAGGGTGTTTGATGCCTGGTTACCATTATCGCCAATATTCACTGCCACATCAGCAGGTACATTCAACGTTACATTACCTTCTGCAGTTGGTGTAACCACTACATTAAAGGTGATGTTGTCAGTCGTCTGGAAGCTGCTGAGTGTAGCATTTGTTACTGTGATATCTGTTACTGCAAAACCAGTTACGGCTTCGCTGAAGGTAATAGTAGCAGTGAATGTAGTATTAGTAGTAGCAGCAGCATTGGTAGATACTGTTACTGTAGGATGTGTCGTGTTCACGAATACACCCGTAGTTGTACCCACACCGTTCAGGTTCAGGTTAGCGTTGTTAGTGGCTGCATCTCTGATGGTTGCACCATTCAGCGTGAGCGTACCTACTGCTATACCGTTCATATCCTGATCGCCGTTAGCCACCGTATAACTGAAGTTAAGGCCATTTGTACCGGAAGTACCTGTATAGGCTGCCTGTACTGTTGAAGTGCCAATCACCACACCGAGGGATGGATTACCACCGGTGGAATTGAGTGTGATATCTTCATTGAAAGTGACAGTAAAGCCTAAAGTCTGTCCGGCTTTGTAATAACCATTCGCCGGAACGCTAACAGCTGATACTACCGGAGCAGTAGCATCGTATCGGACAGTCAGGGTATTAGACGCCAGCGTACCATTGTTGCCAATGTTCATAGCTGCATCGGCAGGTAAGCTGATGGTAACGTTACCTTCAGCAGCCGGTGTTACTGTGATAGTATATGTGATGTTGTTGCTGGTCTGTAAAGTAGCAGCTGTACCATTGGTTACGGCAAAGTCACTCGCTGTAAGACCGGTTACTGCTTCACTGAAAGTAGCAGTTACTGTAAACGGTGCGTTCACAATAGCCGCAGCAGTCAGCGTTACCACAGGAGCCTGCGTATTCACTTTTACGTCGGTGGTATTACCTACGCCGTTCAGTGTCAGGTTTGCATTGTTGGTAGCAGCATCTCTGATAGTTGCGCCATTCAGTGCCAGCGTACCTACCTGGATACCATCCATATCCTGATCACCATCTACAACCGTATAGCTGAAGTTAAGTCCGTTTGAACCGGAAAGACCTGTGTAGGTCGCATTAACGGCAGCAGAACCGATCGTGAGGGAGAGGGTAGGATTACCACCCGTTGTATTCAGTATGATATTTTCACTGAATGTAACAGTGAAGTTCATGGCATCACCTGCTCTGTAATAACCATCTGCAGGCACAGTAACTGCCGTTACAGCAGGACTTGTACCATCGTAGGTCATGTTCAGGGTGTTGGATGCACTGTTGCCGTTGTCGCCGATGTTAACGGCTGCGTCAGCAGGTATGTTCAGACTAACCGCACCGTCCGCAGCTGGCGTAACCAACATGGTGTAGGTGATATTGTCTGTAGTGGTTACATTGCTGATAGCTGCATTGGTAGTAGCTACATCGCCGGCAGTGAAACCAGTTACTGCTTCGCTGAATGTAACAGTAGCGGTAAATGCTGCATTGGTCAGTGAAGGAGCAGTAGTGCTGATTGTAACGGTCGGGTGAGTGGTGTTGACTCTTACCAGGGTAGTGTTGCCAACATTATTCAGCGTAAGATTAGCATTATTTCCAGCTGGGTCGGCAATAGTTCCGCCGTTCAGTGCAAGTGTACCAATCTCGATACCGTTCATGTCCAGCTGGCCATCCAGGATGGTATAGCTGAAGTTTAGTCCGTCGGTGCCGTTTGCCCCTGTGTAGGTAGCTTTTACCGCCGTACTACCGATCGTCAGATTCAGTTCCGGAGAACCGCCAGTAGTATTGATAGTAATATTTTCAGACAGGCGAATAACGAAGTTCAACGCCTGACCTGCTTTATAATAGCCATTCGCAGGAACAGCTACAGCTGTAACCGCCGGCGCAGTAGCATCATAAGTACGCGTAAGCGTATTAGAAGCGGAGTTACCATTGTTTCCAATATTTACAGCAGCATCAGCTGGCACCGATATCGTCACTGTACCGTCAGCGGCAGGAGTGATATCTACGGTGTAAGTGATGTTGTTGGTAGTCTGTAAGTTAGCCGCTGTTCCATTTACCACTGTCAGGTCAGCTGCAACAAGTCCTGTTACGGCTTCGCTGAAGGTGATCGTAGCAACAATCGGAGCAACATTGGTTAAGGCTGAAGCAGTTGTGCTTACAGTAACTGTCGGGTGAGTCGTATTAACGAACACGCCCGTAGTAGCGCCAACACCATTCAGTGTCAGTGTTGCATTGTTTGCAGCAGCATCTCTGATAGTTGCGCCGTTCAGCTGTAAAGCTCCGATCTCGATACCGTTCATATCCTGGTCACCGTTCACAACAGTATAGCGGAAGGTGAGTCCATTGGTAGTCGAAGCGGTATTGTAGCGAGCTTGTAGCGTACTCGAACCAATTGTTATATTGATATAAGGAATACCGCCTGTCGTATTCAGCGTAATATCTTCGCTGAAAGTTACCGTGAAGTCCAGGTTTGTACCGGCATTATAGTATCCGTTAGCCGGAACGCTTACCGCGGTTACGGTAGGAGCAACATTATCATATAAGGTAGTCAGCACGTTAGAAGCCTGTGTCGGATTATTTCCAACGTTAACTGCTGCGTTAGCCGGTACCTGAACGGTCACATTACCTTGTGCGGCCGGAGTAACAGTAATCGTGTAAACGATATTGTCTGCAGTCTGCAAATTAGCAGCCGTTCCGTTAGTAACGTTGAAGTCGGTCAGTGCTACGCCGGTTACTGCTTCGCTGAATTTAGCAGTTACGGTAAACGGAGCATTTACGTTTGCACCTGCAGCTGTAGTCAGCGCAACAGTAGCGCTGGTAGTATTCACTCTCACATTTGCAGTGTTGCCTACGTTGTTCAGTATCAGGGTGGCATTGTTGGTAGCTGCATCTCTGATGGTAGCGCCATTGAGGCTGATTGTACCCACCTGGATACCGTCCATATCCTCATCGCCACTATTCACACTATAACTGAATACAATTCCGTCAGTACCTGATGTACCCGCATAACCAGCATTTACTGTAGCCGAACCGATAGTCAGGCTGAGGGTAGGTGTACCGCCGCTGGTGGTTACAATGATATTTTCGTTGAATCTCACCGTGAAGGTTAACGATCCATTTTCTCTGTAATAACCGTCTGCCGGTACAGAAACGGATGTAACTATTGGCGGAGTGATATCGAAAGTGCGGCTGATGGTGTTAGAAGCCGTGTTCGGGTTACCACCGATGTTGTTTGCCGTATTCGCAGGCAGCGTAGTCGTTACAGTACCATTGGCAGCAGGTGTTACTGTCAATGTATAGACAATATTGTCTGAAGTCTGAAGATTAGACACAGTTGCATTCGTAACTGTGAAGTCAGCAGCCACCAGACCTGTTACGGCCTCGCTGAAAGTAGCGGTTACTGTATACGGTGCGTTAATTACGGCATTGGCGGTAGTAGACAAGGTCACCGTTGGGATGACAGTATTTACCAACACACCTGTTGTAGTTGCTACATTTTGTAATGCAGTGGAAGCGTTGTTGCCAACGGCATCTCTGATGAATCCACTATTATTCTGTACGTTTGGCTGTACGCTGATACCATTATTATCGTCCTCACCTTGTTGCACTACATACGTGAACGTCAGTTCATCAGTGCCGGTTCCGCCGGTGTAAGGAACCTGTACGGCATCCAGACCGATGATGATATTGATATATGGAGTACCCGCAGCAGTGGTCACATTAACAACCTCATTATATTTAACTTTGAAGACCAGCGACATTCCTGCCCTGTAGTATCCATTTGCAGGAACACTAACACTGGTGATCTGCGGAGGAGTATTGTCAACAGTCCAGGTGTAGCTTGCTGCAGTTGCAGAAGTATTACCTGCCCGGTCAGTTTGTGTTACCAGCAGTGTATGTGTGCCATCAGCTATACCAGTAAAGGTCAGTGGTGTGCCTGCATTGGCATATCCACCACCATCCAATGACGTGCTGAATGTTGCACCGGCTTCGCCTGCGAACGTGAAGGTTGCAGTACTGGAAGTAGTTGCTGTAGCAGGGCCGGACTGGATAGTTGGGGCTGCCGGAGGAGTAACGTCATAAATAACAGTACTTCCCATTGAGATCGCATTGCCGGCTCTGTCCGAAACCCGGTAGCTAATAGTATGAGAACCTTCAACTGCCGGAATAGTCACATTCTTACTTGTTGCAAAAGGCTCTGGCGTACTGAAAGAACCTCCATCAATGGCAAAGCTCATATTGCCGATACCTGATGTTGCATCACTTGCAGTAAGCGTCAATGGCACAGTGGTCGTATTGATATATATGTTGCCACCATTCACCACTATAGTTCCGCTCGGCGGGTCTTTATCAATTAAGACTTCCTCTGACTCCTGCGGTGCGTTGCTAACAGCCGGAGAGATACTGCCTGCGTTGGCAACCAGTTTAATGGTACCTGAATTAGAACCTGAACCAGTGTTAACGGTTACCACATATCGGTTAGGTTCTGCCATAGCAGTGATGCTGGCAATGGATGCATCTGTGATACTTCCCGTAGTTACGAGAGAGAATGCATTTGCTCCTACGCCGCTCACGCTGCCACTATAGTAAACCTGGAAGTTGATCAGGTTGGCTGCGGTAGGATTAGGAGAACTGCTGTAGATATCCATTATCTGCGTCGTCGTCGGCGTAAGCATTACAATCTCCTGATCAACGCCGTCGGTAGCTAAAATGTGACCGGTAGACATTGGTACAACACCGCCGGGATAAGATCCCAGCCCATTATTAAGAGCATTGTACCGAACGGTTGAGCTGGTGAAGCTTGAGTCATTGTATCTGATGATGGATGCTACCTCCGGAGTGGCAGCATTGGTGGTTTCAATTGTATGAAGACGATCAAATTCATCAAATGCCAGTGCCACCGGTGCGCGTCCGATAGCGAAAGAAGAATCGCTGGTATACCATGGCGCGCGCAGTTTTGTAATTTTTCCTCCGCTATTCTCCAGGAAATCAGTAAAATAGATGTTGTTACGGGAATCTACAGCAAGTCCCGAAGGATAGCGCGATGTAGATTGAAGCGGCATACCGGTATACAGTGTTCTTCCAAGCCCATTGTTGCCTTCGCTGCCTGCCGGATACTTTCTAACGATGTAGTTACTGTTACCGTCAAATTCTAATGTGATCAGGTTATCGTCTTTATCAACGGCTAATCCTGATATAAATTTGCCTGCAAGTATCTTGCTGGGTGTGTAGGATGGGTAGGTGAGTTTAATAACCTCCCAACCTGGATTTACGTTGCTTGTAACAAAGATATCTCCGCGTGAGTTAACGGCAATACCATAAGGATACGAGGTATTATCGCTCTCAAGATCGGTCGGGATTTCCTGCCGGGAGCCGGTAAGTCCCACATACCTTACTACACGGTATTTGCCTGCTACGTTATTATACCGTATGGCAAAGAGATCGCCGCTTCCGTTGCGGGCAAGTCCCGTGTAGTAATAGCCGGTTTCAAGTACGCTCTTATTATATTGAGCGAAGCCTGTATGACCGGCTAAAATGAAGAAAAGTACCAGCAGGAGCCTGCTGATACATTTTGTAAATGTTTTACTCATAATTGAGGCTGTTAAATACAGAGAAAGGGATTTTGCCAACCTGACAACGATTCGTTGTGAATCGTTTCAAATTCCTTCGCGTCGTAACGCATACCTGTTCCCTGGTCAAGAATAAGTTTGTTTATTTTATTACCCGTTGTACTGATTTTCAAAATGTTAGCTGATGGCAGGGCAAATCCTGAAGCGGGGTAGAAGTTTTTTGGTCCTCTCGGGCCATCGACAACGCCTGTCCTAAGTTTTTGTTTTACCATATCCCAATCCTTTTTTAGCGCATGGGGCAACAGTTCGCGCCACATTAATCCTGCTTCATATCCCATGAGAGCAAAGATGTTGGCAGGCTGCTGAGCGACACTCTCAAACTTCTTAACAAACTGCTGATTAGCTTTGCCCTGATCTTCGCGCATCCACATCATGGAGGTATAGAGTTCCATATCGATGTGTTTCACATCTTCCAGTATATCGTCATAAGCCATGGTTTCATTGATCAGC
Source organism: Chitinophaga rhizophila (assembly GCF_019492185.1). Lineage (GTDB taxonomy): Bacteria > Bacteroidota > Bacteroidia > Chitinophagales > Chitinophagaceae > Chitinophaga > Chitinophaga rhizophila. The sequence continues at coordinate 151,230 of NZ_JAICCF010000002.1, read as the reverse complement.
AAGGGAATCTTTTTGTGATAGCCGCTCTGGATCCATTGCTGTAAAAAGAGCGTTCCCATGTTGCCTGCGAAAATGGCGTGTACATACGCTGGCGTGTCCTTTTCCAGGGATGCGAAAAAGTCAGTCAGATCAAACATTTTAGGGTTTTCGGATACATGGGGTAATACAGCCAGTTTAACCGCTGTGCCACCTGCAGCTGCTACTCCTTCCCTGAAGGCGCTATGCAGGTGATATCCTGCTTCGTACGCCGGGGCAATAACATACCCGCCATCTCCAAATTTGCCTTTTGCCCATTTGCCTAATGCAAATTGTGATTGCCATAGCTGATGGGAGGCATAGAATACCTCTGGACTGAGGTAAGGAAAGTGCGGTACATACTCGCCCATGTCAAAGAAGAACCCGGGACGCCTGGTATTTTCTAACACAGGGATGATCTCCGGTGAGACCTTATAACTGATCAAACCGGAGAGAATATCCACATTGTCAAAAAAAAGCAGTTTGCGTGCGGCCTTAACAGATGCGTCAGCACTTCCCATATGGGTGTACTCAGATGTAAACTTCACTGTTTTCTGTCGCGCGGGGTCAAGGCCCATACCAATCAGCCATCCTGTAACAAGATGAGCAGAATAATAGGGATATACACCGGAATAGGGAGTAAGGAACCCAATAGAAAGTGTCGATGGCATATTATAAGGTTAGTTACGGCTAGGGTAAACGCCTTCTACAGCGATGATATAGTTCATGCCGAGGTAAGGCTGCATAATATTGTGTGGCTGGCTGCCACCTGCAATACCGATGGTAACGGAACCAGTAACAGCGCCCGGAGCCAGGGTGGTAGTATTATCTTGTGCTGCATAACCTTTGATTTGCTGCGCTGCAGGACCACCTCCGATAGAAGGAAGTACAGCAGGTACCATAGTTACAGCAGGAGTATTGCTTGTACCAGGAGCAGTAGAAGCTGACGGTGTTGCTGTCAGGTTAGGCATAGCCACGTGGTTGTGTGCTGGCATCTCAGTAATGATCAGCGTATGGGTAGGTGCACCACCGATCTGGCCAAGATTTATAGGAGGTAATCCGGGACCCTGACCTGTTCCGATAGGAGCGCGTCCTCTGAGATCCGGTAATGCAAAAGTGGTTTGACCATTACCACCGAAGCTAGTTCCTAAGAGTGAAAAAAGAGCAGTGTTCTGAGAGATGGACATGATCTGTCCCATACATAAATACCAGCCTCTTGGCCCAAAATTACCCGCAAACAGCACGATGGCTGCGATAAAAGGTTCATACATGTTGATAGTGTTTATTGGTTTGTTTACTAATTAAAAAAGGTGGGTCATGTTAAATCAGGGAAGTGAATGACAGCGCCGTTTTTTTGAGAAGACAGCTGGGCCATAGGTCCGATCATACTGTTTGCAGCGGCTGCGTATACAGGCAGTTCCTGGTTGGCCGGCTGGGCAACTACGCTAACAAATTCCTGTAGAGCAATTGCATATCCATTGTTTGCCGCAGGTTTTCTGTAACGTGGAAGGTCTGCCTGCTGTGTGTATTGCTGAAGATAAGGTTTACCTGCCGCCCATGTCTGCGAGGCAGAATGCTGGTCTTTGAGGTAAATACTGTTGAACAGGTCTACCCAGGCTCCATTTGTTCCATTGATGCGGAAACCTGTTGAAATAGGCTGTTCCAATGACGATTCCATCTGAAGGGATAAAGTCTGCCCTTTTTTTGTGGTCAGGCGGATAGTACTGATCTCTCCTGTCTTAAAGAACAAAGTGTTACGGCCGTTTTTGGCAAACGGGCTATTGATCACATAATTCTGTTTTTCCTTAACTACTTCCAGAGAAACGTAAGGATTAGTACTGTTTACTCCCAGTATTCTGGCGGCAGCTAATGCCGGGTAAACAGGGTAAGAATTGGCTACCTGGCCGCCCGCTGTTGAAAGGTTATCGTGACGTGCGCCTGCATGTACAGATTCCAGTGTACCAAATACGCCTGTTGCAGCCATATGTGTGGCCGTCAGCAGGTCAGTCCGGTAACTATGCTCATCCAGCATAAAATACTGGCGGCCGGTTTGTCTGCTGATACGTACTATGTCCTGATGCTCTTGTATCGTGCTGCCCATTATAGCTCCGCATGCTACGTGTTTACCAGCAAGCATGGCAGCTTTGGCAATTTCGTAGTGCAGTTGCCATGGAGCGGCAATGATTACAGCATCAATATCCTTCCGGGATAATAGTGCGGTATAGCTTTCTTCAAAAACATCCGGGCGGCTGTATCCGGCATCATTGAACAGACGGAGTCCGGAGCGGATAGCGGCCGGATCAGTGTCGCAAATGGCCCTTACATCGATATCTCTGTGCTGAAGTGCCTGAGCGAGATATGCTTGTCCCCAGGGGCCAAGACCAATAAAACCGGTGCGTAAGCGGGAACCTGTCCCTGCCGTCATATAAGAAGGCAGAAAGGTAAGTACAGGGGATAAAATGGCGGCATTCTTTAAAAAATGCCTTCTGCTTGTATTATGCATAAGGAACTATTCCTGTTTTGGGTGTCATAGTGCAACAGTCCGTCGTGACAGTCTGTAGGTTCCAAATAATAGAAGAAAGCGCTCTCGTTCGCTGGTTCTTAGAAATTTTGGTTTGTCAATAGATTAGGGTCAAAATCCTCGTATACAAAAAAATGCGGAACAAAGATATATGTTCTTTTTTTTAGAAAGGAAATATTTTTTAGATGAGTATTTGTCGGTATGTGAAGGAAATCAGTTAGTAAGGAGTACTTATGTTGATTATTGTTTATACAGTTATAAATTAGAAATCGCAGATATGAGTTTCGGGTAACAATAAGAAAAGGGCGTGCCAGCTAGCTGATACGCCCTCTTCTTTTATATTCAGTTTTGCGCTTAATTTGGAAGTAATACTGTCCGTTTAAGGCAGGATCCATACTACTGACTAATTTCGTCTATAGCCGGCTTTACCCTGTGCCGGCCGGTAATATTCCCGGGTATTCACCCCGGCAGCCGTTGCATCTGCAAACTTCTTATTCTCATTATCTCCGCTTCCCTCTGTTGCGTCTCCTCCTACTTCTACGTAGACATAGTTCCGGTTCCCGATATTCCTGCCTCCATTTGGAGAGATGAAGATATTAGCATTGACGATCTGTTTGCCTTTCATACCGGTATAGCCATTGATGCGCAGGCTATTACCCTTTGTGCCGGCAACAGTATTATTGGTAATTCTGACAATTGCATTATCAGTGCCCCGCATGCTGATCCCATCACTCTGATTATTGATAAACAGGTTATTACTGATGATATGGGTGGCATTGTTCTCTCCGGAGCCATAGAACTGGCAAAATTCCCCCCAGCCGTCATGAACGTAGTTATCGTGTGTATTGGTATTTGTCGTACGTCCGCCAATGAGGATGCCGCCATTGTGTGCGGCGTTGTGTTGCGTACCCCAGTTAACTATCTCGTTATTGTAAATTTCCAGTCCGTCTATCGCGGCAGTCTGAATACCATCCAGTCCACTGTTTTTGATAAGATTGTTATAAATCTTTACACCCTGCCATTTGATGGGTTGTACGTAGTCGTGTCCAGTTGCAAACTTTGAGGGTGAACCGTAATACGGCTGATTAACAGTATGATCCCAGTAGGTGGCAGTGTGACCGATATACATCGCTTCATTCTTCGTATCGGTGATGGTCAGGTCATGTATGGAAAGATTGCGGATATATGTTTTGGGATAGGCAGTTGAAGGGTCTCCCTTCACAGGATCTGTCTTGGCAACGATACCATTACCACCATTTTGGATGGTCAGGAAACAGACTTCAACATTGTCTGTTTTATTTCCGAGTTGCAGTGCCCTGTAAGCTTCTCTTGCCGCCTGCACAGAACCGTTGATAACAAACTGATTTCTGTCAGACATACTACCGATGCGGATGTAGTGGCAGTTACTCAATTCGCAGGCAACAGACCAGCTGCCGCCATTCCAGCCGGGTTCTCCGATTTTCACTGTAGTACTTCTGTAGTTACGGATGATAATAGGTTTTTGAGCGGTACCACTCAGATTGCTGATCAGCACAGACTTGAAAGTACCTTTTAGCAGGAGGATGTCTCCGGGGCGATAAGTATTCTTTTTATTATCGATTACCAGCCGGCCGTTCTTGTCCGCAACCAGTACATGTTCTCTGGAAGATGCTGACAATGTATCCGTCAGGCTGAAGAGGGGCGTGTTGATGTTTGGGGCTAGTGTTGGTCCGGCGGTATAACTAACTACCAAACTCAGAAGGGCTGCTACGATCATTAGACTTCTAAGGTAGCGCTATTTTTCATCCGATGTCGTTGCCATCGCAGGAAAAATTTATACTTTCTGCGGGGCGTTTTGTTACAAGCTTAGTTATGAGTAAGATATGCAGTTGGCTGGAGCGGTTATGTTGATGTTATGGGCAGAGAGGCGTTGTTTGAATTTATTTTATGATGGCCGAAGCCGATCGGCTGGAACCGGAATTGATATAGTAAGCGTATATGGCGAAGCAAAGTGCAGGCATATTGTTGTACCGGCGTAGAGGCGGTGAGCTGGAGGTCTTTCTGGGGCATCCCGGCGGACCATTCTGGGCGAAGAAAGATCTTGGCAGCTGGTCGGTACCCAAGGGGGAATACGAGGAAGGGGAGGAGCCGCTGCATGCGGCTATCAGGGAGTTTGAAGAGGAGACCGGTTATCGCCCTGCAGGCGATTTTATACCATTGACCACTATCCGTCAGAAGGGGCATAAGGTTGTTCGTTGCTGGGCAGTAGAGGGGGACATGGATCCGGCAGCGATGATAAGTAATCTTTTTGAGATGGAGTGGCCGCCGCGGTCAGGTAAGATGAAGTCTTTTCCGGAGATAGACCGGGGCGGATGGTTTACCTTAGCGGAAGCACGTGAAAAGATACTTGAGCGGCAGCGTAGTTTTATTGACGAACTCGCAGAGATCACTGATGAATAGTCTCTACAACCTCCCCACTATCATGAAATACCTGTAGCAGGTTGACCCCCCTTTGGAGTATATAGACATATTGTCGTTCTGGCTTGATTTTTTAACTTAATGGTATATGGAAAATAATACTAAAATAACACTGAAGGTCACGAGTAGTGCCTTTAACCATGAAGGAATGATCCCCGCAAAGTACACCTGTGAAGGCGAAGAGGTGAATCCACCTTTGCAGATTGATCAGATCCCCTCCGGAACAAGATCGCTCGTTATCATCATGGAAGATCCGGATGCACCGAATGGTACATTTGATCATTGGTTGGTATGGAATATTCCACCTGCCAGCGCTATGATTGGTGGTGACAGTGTACCGGGAATCTGTGGTAAGAATGGAGGTGGAAATACGGGGTATTATGGCCCTTGTCCGCCGTCAGGGCAGCACCGGTATTTTATTAATGTGTATGCACTTGATACGATGTTGGAACTGGAGGGGGGAGCTGATAAGGCAGCGTTGAGGTCTGCTATGGAAGGGCATATAGTTGCCGAAGGTGTGTTGATGGGGAAGTATGGAAAGACAGGGCTTTAAGTAGTTGTTATAAATGATTACAGGCAATGACACATATGGTGATCATTGCCTGTAACTACCCATTTACACTTATGCCGGTTCCTCACTTGCCTGGGCATTAATTTTACTTTCTGCTATAATTGTAAGCAGTGCATCAGTTTCTTTTTCTTCAGTCAGAACTGTTCTGAGCAGATCTGCCACTTCAGTTTCACCTAGTGTGCTGGCGAGCGTCACCAGGCTACCGTAGCAGGCTATTTCATAGTGCTCTACTTTTTGAGCAGCGATGATCAGTGCGACATCCCGTTGCGCAGAACCTTCATCAGTTTCGTCGATTACCTGCCATCCTTCGTCAAACAGGCCTTGTAAGCCCATACTTGGTTCGCCTTCGGCGGGTATACCCAGCAGGTCGAATACCTGTTCCACAATCTTTACATGTTCTTCGGTTTGCTGTCTGTGCTGATCAAAGGCTTGAATCAGTTCAGTGTTGGTAGCAGCGCCGGTCATAGTGGAGAGGACATTTACCAGGTGTTGTTCTGACCAGTAAATTTCCTGCAACATAGTACTGAAGAATTGCTCCAGTTTTGTATTAGTAAACGTGTTGGATTGTATTTGCATAACCTGACGTTTTTAAGTTGTTCGTTAGTCTGATATCTATCCACCAAACTCCGATCCAATCTGTCTACCAAACTCCTCGTTACAATCGGGTTTTGACCTGGAAATTGGTGTTAAAAGGCAGCTCGAGGCTGTACTTGAAATATGTTGGGAGGGAGAGTAATATATACAGGTATAAAGTATTTATTATCAATAGAAAGGAGACTGTTAGATTGTTCAGTTAACAAAATTTTTACCCCTGATTTTTCCTTGTTTTTTCGCTCAGAAAATCGTAACTTTTGCTAAATTCTTACCTATGCAAATGACTGTGTTGTTAACCATAATTTCCACACTGTTGTTGCCATTTGTAACCATTGCACAGGTCCCGGAGGTAGCTCGTAGTAAAGCTTTTACGGATTCGGAGTATAGTTCGAGCCGTTTGTTGCTGATGAGTAACAGGAATACATTGTATTTCCAGTTCACTTATAGAAAGGGCATTAGTGTGACCGTGTATGATAGTTTAAGAAATGCAGCACCAGTTGTAAATAACGATGTGCGTTCATGGAAGAACAGGGACCTGTCGGAAGCGAATCTGAAAGGCGTGTTTGAAATGAACGGGCAGGCTGTTGTATTTCTGGAAATGACGGTACGGCGGGAGGTGAATTTGTATAGGTTTATCTTCGATGGACATACGGGCGGTCTGTTAAGTGAAGACCTGGTAGAGAGCAGAAAGATACCGGCAGTTGTATTATTACCTGCCAGGAATGTTATACCCAGGTACTATGTACGGAAGGATCCTGCATCAGCATTTTATGCCGTGGCGGTGTACAAGGACAAGAAGGTGGCCGGGGATGAACTGATCAGGGTGACGCACTATACGCCGGCACACCAGATTATTAGCAGGGCTACTTATACAGCAACAGGCGCTCCGTTCAGCCGGGTAGAATTTCTTGATATGTACGTGGAAGGTGGCAGGTTTGTGACGTTGGCTTCTCACCTGTACAAAGAGGGTTCTTTTGTGAGGAAAGGAGCTGCTGTTATGCTATCTGCCTTGCGGCAGGAACAGCATGATAGTTTCCAGCATGCTTTGCTGGATAGTACGGAGGATTACTGGGATGCAGCAGCTGCTATGAAATATAACCAGCATACAGGACAAATGTACCTGTTGACCAGTGTGCATGGTAATAGTGTCAGGGAGAAAGCAATTATGCGTCAGCATATTTTTGCTTATGATTATGCTTTGCAGATGACCGTTTTCGATCCTGTTTCATTACAGTTGCGCAGGCAATATTTTGTAGATCATCCGCAGCTGGATGCATATGTAAAACACCGCCTCAGGTATCGTAATGCTTATAGGGGCCTCATACAGGATTTTTACATCAATGATGACAATGGTGTAAGTCTGTTATTTGAGGAGATATATGTTGATGATAAAACTTCCGGGCCGTTGACAGCTATTGATTCCCTGACAGCTATCACCTCGTTGCAGAAAGGTTACCGTACGAGGTTGGGACAGATCGGCATCGTTAGGCTGGATGCTGATGGGAGAGAAGTAAGCAGTTATGCAATCGCGAAGTCGCAGCACGTCAATACAAAGATCGGGATGTACTATCAGTATCGCCGTCCTTATATGGATGTAAGCCTACGTGATCGCAAACCTTATCATTATGGCGACATTGCTGGATTTTATTCGTATGAGTACCTACCCGCGAAGGGGGTAGTTATTTATAATGATCGTGCTGCTAATGTTGCAAATCAGGAGCACGATTACAGGAAGATAAAAGATGTATATGCGATGAATGAAACGAATACTATGCTGGCTGTTTTTGATGGTGAAGAAGTGCGCAGGCAGTATCTATTCGGTGAGCCGGCAAATCAGCGTGAAGCCCGGTTCAGTGAGCTGGGAGTTAGTGCTTTCAGGGATGATGATATGCAGTATGCTACTGTGATGGTAGAACGCAAGGGCCGGGATCATAAGGCTTATATTGTGTGGGTCCAGTTATAGTAAAATGATTCACCTACCTTTGTAAGGTTAATCTCACACTCCTCATGAATATTACCAGCGAACAGTTAAAGGCAATTATGCCTGGCGCCACCACGACAAACATTCAGCAATACCTGCCATACCTGAATCAGGAAATGCCTGTGTACCAGATCAACACTCCTGCCAGAAGCAGCGCATTCCTGGCTCACCTGGCCCATGAAAGCGGACAATTCAGTGTGGTGACAGAGAATCTGAATTACAGGGCGGACAGACTACTGAAAGTCTTTCCGAAATATTTTCCTGATATGGCAGTTGCCCAGGCTTATGCGGGTAAGCCTGACAGGATTGCTAACCGCGTCTATGGAAACAGGATGGGTAATGGTGATGAAAGCTCCGGAGATGGATGGCGGTTTCGCGGTCGTGGGCTTATTCAGCTTACTGGCAGGAAGACTTATAGTGATTGCAGCAAGGCATTGACAGGGGATAGAAAGACCTTTCTGGATGCACCGGATCTGCTGACAACGCCACAATATGCGGTAGCCTCTGCCTGTTGGTTCTGGACAGTATATAAGGGTCTGAACCAGGTGGCTGATGAGCCGGATGCATGGTCTACAACTTACAGGGGTAAGGTCTATAATAAGTTTCAGTGGCTGACAATTAAAATCAATGGCGGACTGAATGGTTACGACGACCGGCAAGAGTTCTGGCAGCAGGCTAAAGCTGTGATTGCTTAGTATCGATTGACAATTAGTTGACACTTATTGATTGGGGCGATGCCCCAAAATCTGTATATTTGCATTCTTCCCATTAAATCATCATACTACTCCCATTGAATAACTTATTGTAAAACAAGCAATTGTAATTGCTGTAACTGGCAGTTGTGTTTGCTTTGGACATTATTTTAACTAAATCCGGAACCGGACAGGGCATTTATTGTTCTGACGGATCGGGATGTATTAGAAATGATTTAATAAGACATATATATGGATAAGCTTAAACTGAAATTACAGGAATATTATCAGCGCTGCCAGCGGCAGGAAACGCGTAGTAAGACCAGTAGGGAACAGGCGGGTGGAGCAAGTGTACTGGATATGGAAAATGATATTCTGCTACAGTTCGGCTTGCCTGCATCTAAACGTTTTGTGCAGATACTGCATGACTTTGTCAGCCAGCGTGAAGTAAATGAACATCTACTGGACTATGTGAGTAAGAAACTGCGTACAGCAGCCAGGAAGTATTTGCTGTCGCCTGTAATGTCTGATCTGGAGCAACTGGAGCAGGCTAAGGAGTTGAAGAAAACGCCATACGATCTGTTACCAGAGCTTGGGTATCCGGTAAATGATTATTCGGTTTTTATGATCGGGGAGCTGCTTTACCGAAGGAACATGATAGCGGCAGATGTACTTGACGAACTGAAGAAAGTCCAGTATGCTGATTGCTGGGATGATATGTTGTTACTTAGTAAGATTGTGCATTATAATACGCATGAACTTTATCACCGGATGAAGGAGCATGACCTGCGCTTCATTGATGATTTTGTGCAGCATTCACTTAAGCAGCATAATGCGAAAACAGCAGGTAAAAAGGCATTGCCAGCATCTGAGGGGTATACACCGAACCTGCGCATGGTAAACAAGTTGCAGGTTGAAGATATTTTGTTTGACGAGCAGCAAACGCCCAGTATCATTGGTAAGTTGAAATCTGGCAGCCGTTACCTCCGGGTAACAATGGTCATGGAATTTTCCCAGCTTACACAGATGTTGATGGCTTGCGGCGAAGCTGGTAATGAGATCAGCGTTTTCATCAAAAAGAGAATATCCGGAGCACAGAAGGGCAAACCGGTAGCTATAGATGTCAGGGCTGAATTTGGACAAATACTGCAATTGGATGATTGCTACCTTGAAGTGTATAAGCCGCAGCATCAGTCCAGAGGCAAGTGGGTAGAAACGAAGGATAATCTATATTTTGTTGACAAGATACTTTCCCGGAAGGAATACGACAAAAAGAATAAGGAAGCAGAAATAAGAAGTAAGATTGAAGAGTGCCTGGAACTAATTGGCGGCTCTTATGGATATTATCAACGGATGAAGAAGTTGGGTATTACAGATGAGGAAGCCAAGTTACGTGCTGGTCTGCAGGATGAATTATTATTTAAGTTGTCCACTTTTCTGCATAAGCTCCGGGACTAGCAGGTGGTGCGGTTGATATTACGCCGGCCTGGATGGATTACTATTTAAGTTGTCCAATTACTGTATAAGCTCAGGGCTAACAGTTGGTCCGGTTGATATCGCGCCGGCCTCGATGGATTACTATTTAAGTTGTCTAATTCTGCATAAGCCTAGGGTTAACAGTTGGTCCTGTTGATATTGCACTGGCGCGTGGATAATTATTATTTAAGTTGTCCAATTTCTGTGTAAGCTCAGCGGCTAGCAGTTGATCCTGTTGATATTGCGCCGGCACCTGGATGGATTACTATTTAAGTTGTTCTATTCTGTATAAGCTCAGAGGCAGTTGGTCCGGTTAATACCGCGCGCTGATATCTGGCAATATCGCCTGGACATGTGTATGATACTCTCTAAGTTGTCCAATTTCTTTATAAGCTTAGAGGCGAGCAGTTGGCCCAGTTGATATTGCACCGACACATGGATGGATTACTCTTAAGTTATCTAATTTTTGCATAAGCTCAGAGGTTAGCAGTTGGTCCGGTTGATATCGCGCCGGCACTAGATAAATAAACATGATGCTTGAATATTATTAAAAGATAAAAAGGTCTCGTGAAAACGAGACCTTTTCCGTTAGTTGGTTTTTGATTTAGATTGACTACAGTGAGTTACTGGTAGTCATGTAAAGTATATTTATCTATATTGTTCCCCCCTCTGATATCTTAAACCATATTGCAGGGTATGTATAGCGTGTTATCTCAAATTTCGTTTTAAATCCCTTTACCACCCAAGCTCTCATACTTATGTATGAGAAGCCTGGAAGTAAAGGACAACGTGCTTTTGCTTTTATCAATACAAACATACCACGAAAAGAAAATAGAAGTGTTAACCTCAGGTTAATCTAAAAGTTAACCCCTTGTTAACAAATGAATTAGCTGTCATAGTGTGTCTTAGATCATATGCAAAGACTATGAATTATTCCTGATAAATACGTTCCACAAGTTCTTTGTAAGACATATACATATGATGAAGGAAGATGTTCTTTCCGTCGAAGACATGCTTGCTATCATATGCAGCATCTGGATACAGTATTACAGGGGTGCCCGCAGGACTATAAGCATGGCTTTCTACAAAGGGGGGAGGTACATATTCCGGCATAGACTTTTTTACCAGTTTTGATAATCTTTTGCCTAACATTTTCTGCATACGCCGGCTTGCCTTTTTGCTGCTACGGTCTAGTTTATTGTACATACCTCCGACTATCAGCCGTATAAAGATGTTCTGCTTTTTAAGGGCATCTTTAACATTCATAAAAGGGTTTGGTGTATTGAAGTCATTGGTAGTCTGCAGAGAAAAAGGCGTTTCCGGTACCCAATCCCTTGTGTTCACTACACGAAAGCCCCAACCATTTCTGGTAATGTAGTCGAAATCATAGGCATAATAAAGATTGCCTGGTTTAGGCGCAGCACTACAATATGTTTTATATATAACGTCTTTCGGAAAATCAGGATCATCGAGGTATTGCAAATATGACCGTAGCAGAAAGCAGATAGCACCACCTTGGCTATGGCCGGAAATGAGAAACTCTTTAATGCCTTTTTGATGTAGCTCTTTGATATGTTTAACAATATCAGGTGCCATACTGGCAAGCGCCAATGTCCAGCCGGCATGCACAAATGCCTTATCCTCCTTTGCAAGCCGGTATTTAAAGATTGTACTATCATTTAATTGTAGTTGCCCGGAAGCTGGTATCATACCGGCAAAGAAATTCTCCATCCAGGACTCTTTATTGCCTACCGTCCCTCGAATACTGATGACAGCCGTCTGGTCATCACGTAACCACAAGTCCCAACGATTATGCAGCCCTGTCTCGGGAGACCGGTACATAAGTCTGGCATGCTCAGGGGGGACGATCTGGTTGTTAGTCCAAGGCGTATCAGCATGGAGGAAGTCGATAGCCAGCATATCAAGGTATTCTTTGGAATCAAATCCTGGTTTAAGATGTTGGGCTATTGCTAAATCAGGCATTAATAGAGCCAGGCACCCTGTAAGTACTAATCTGAGTAGGCGTTGATAAGCGGAATGGCTTTTGGATCTGCTAATTATATAAGTCTTCATATCCTGGCATATTGTATAAATAAAAATAGTCCATAGTGATGAACTATGGACTATTTTTTATTAGCCAGGGGCTATTGTCGTTATTGTAATACTTGTTCTGTACGTCCCAGTGATCCGTCTTCACCCATACCTTCTACTACTATACGGAAGCGTCTTGTAAAGTCGTTATTATAGAAGGAGACTTTAGCGGTGTGCGTCAGGGTATCTGCTACCAGGTTAGCATTCCAATAAAGCGTCAGCCTTTTGTCTTGTAGTATGTGAATGTCTCTACGAACGGTATAATCCGGTGCGTAGAACTCTTTCATGATGTTATAACCGCCTTTTCTGTATTTTTCAAATCCACGGGTATCCACATCATTTTTGCTGTCACCGCCTTTTCTGAGATATACAGCGATAGCACCTGAGCTACCACCAAAGCCACCAACAAACGTCGGGCGTAATACTTTAATAAATGCTACGTCGCCGATATTGATATTGCTCAGCATATTTACGTTGGTAGGCATTTCATTCAGGAATAATACCGGAGGACCACCGCGCCATTGCATAGTCGGACCAGTTGTAGGATCAGACAGGTTAATAGTCAGACCTGGAACTTTAGACTGGAGGTATTGGAAGATACTCAGACTACCTACTTCATCTCTGGTCAGGTCGAAAGAATAACCATCACCTGCATGGAACATACCAGTTGTATAACGGGCTTCAACACTTTCAGTCTTGTTGAGGCGTTTCTCGCGTATGTTAATCTCTTTCAGGAAGATCGGTTTGTTCTGAATAGATTTGTTTACAGCGGTATTTTCAGCTACAGTAGACAAATAGGTATTCAGTACTCTTGATTCAATTTCCACACCTGTTCTGAAAGGATAAGGCAGGGTAACGTTACTGGTCGTTTCAAAGAAGTGAGGCTCAAACTTCACAGCAACGTCTTTCCATGATTTATTAGGATCGTTCGCACGATAGAATACGTTGATAGTATCTACGAATTGCAGACGATCTACGGCAAATTCACCCTTATCGTTGGTAGTCACAGAGGAGAAGGCAGTAGAAGTATCGATAGGCTGCTTGAGGATAAAGTCTACTTTACCATTGGCAAGCGCAGAAGCCCCTTTGTTGGTAGTAGCGAGGCCCTTTAACAGCAAGCCCTGTTCATAAGGGAACTTGATGTCAGGCATATAGTTATGCAGTACTTTGTCCCAGCTAAATCTTCTCCATCCATTGGTCATCATCACCAGATCCAAACCTGCAAGGGTAGTAGGATCAGCATCTTTAAAATATTGAGAAGGGTTAGCGATGTAGCCTTTCAGATCGGAGGTCAGCAGCAGGTTGGAAAGGATATTATTCTCGTCCTGATCTTTTACAATATTATCTGCATCTGTAATTGATACCGATAAGCTTGTCAGCATTGTATCCGGAATCTTGATCTCCAGGGTGTTTTTCTGTCTTGGCTGTGTATTAATAGCCATATTCTGCAGGTTCAGGGACAGGAAGTCGTTCTTTCTAACGAAAGCCAGTCTTTCTGCCAATGGCAAACCATCGCTGTTGAATACTGTCAGCTGAAGAATACCAGATGGTAGTTCTTTGGTAGGAATGAAACCACTCATTTGACCTTCTCCGGCGTTCAGCTTAGCCTTGTACACGATGTGTTGCTGCATCTGTGCAACGATCATCATATTATTGTACATCGGATTGTCTTTAGTCGCGGGAGATGTCTGATAGAATATACGGGTTCCCTTGTTAAAAACTTTCATCCCTACGCCTGTTGTTTTGACAACAGGTAATAGAACGGTTTTTTGCAGGCCCTTATTAGTTTGCATCAGCGCCTTATAGGTCTCGCCTGCAGCCGGAGTTAGTTCAAACATACCCATACCGTCACGGGTAGTTTTAACCTGTGCAACCGTTTCGCCTTTCAAATTCTGGATAATACCATTTGCTTCTGTGGGATAGCCCTGTTGATCAATTGCTTTAAATGCAACACGGCCTGGGATACCAGCGACCAGGTTACCGCCTTCCGGGAAAAAGTTTACTGCAAAATCAGCAGAAGCTGGTCTTGCTGCAGGCCCTGCCGGTTTAGCGGGGTCAAATATTTCAATGCTTTTATAGAAAAGATAGTCAGCGTCAAAGTTCAGCATCCATGCGGTATATGCACGCAGCTGATATTGACCTGGTTTCTGATGCTCCGGCAACTCAAATGAACCAGAACCGGTTGCACCACCGACGGAGATCAGTCGTTTACTTACCACGTTCCCGCCTTTATCAACCAGTTCTACATACAGGTTGGTAGCAGAAAGAGATGGCTGGCCTTGTAGCAAAACATACGCTTTGAACCACATGGTTTCCCCAGCGGCATAATAATCTTTATCCAGGTGCAGGTAGACCTTTTCCTGGGGAAAGCGTTTGCTGTACAGTTCCAAGGCTTCAGTGATTTTATCCTGCCATTCGTCGGCAGGGTAAAATGCAAGGGCACCTGTAATCCCGAGCAGACACGCGGGAAGGAGCCACTTAAAGCGTTTTTTGTTTTTAGAGAACACAGATTGCATGTGGAACAACATTTTGCGACAATATAGTATCAAAAAATATAATATGCAAAATAGACTGAAAAATTAATATATGCAAATAATGTTATTGGTAGCTAATAAATTAGAATGTCCCAGCTTTGAATTATTATTGTGACAGGAATGTGAATTTTGCACAACTCGTTTTATAAGATAATGATAAACAAGAGATTAGTAGTTATTGGAGGAGGAGCAGCCGGTTTTTTTTGTGCGGTAAACGCTGCTCGGCTTCATATTGACCTGGAAGTCATACTGATAGAAAAAAGTAGTAAACTTTTATCTAAAGTGAAGGTTTCTGGAGGAGGAAGGTGTAATGTGACCCATAATGCCCCAGACATATTATATATGTCTAAACGCTATCCGAGAGGGCAGCATTTTGTTAAAAAGGCCTTTAACCGGTTTTTTGTACCTGATACTATTTTATGGTTTAAGGAAAGGGGTGTTTCACTCAAAGCCGAAGCTGATGGCAGAATGTTTCCTGTCACAGATAGTTCGCAGACAATTATTGACTGTATGCTTCGAGAAGCTGATAAATATGGAGTTAAAATAAGAATGAATGCGGCAGTAACTGCAATAATCAAAGACGGGGATGACTGGAACGTTCAATTACAAGACGGCAGTTCGTTAAAAGCCACCTATGTCTGCGTAGCTGCCGGCGGCTATGCTCAGGTAGACAAGTTTACATGGCTGAAAGCAGCTGGTCATCAGATCATTGATCCGATGCCTTCCCTTTTTACATTTAATATGCCAGGCAATCCTATTACTGCTCTAATGGGTATTAGTGTGGAAGAAGCTATGGTTAAAGTAGCAGGTACTAAACTCCTTGAAAAGGGTCCTTTGCTTATTACCCACTGGGGAATGAGCGGACCCTGCATATTGAGGCTTTCTGCGTGGGGGGCACGCGAACTTGCGGCTATTCAGTATCAATTTGTAGCAATCATTAACTGGTTACCAGCATTTAATGAAAATACCTTGAGAGATGAAATTCAGGGGTTGAGGTTCTCCCTTGGCGGTCAGAAGATGCATAATAAAAATCCTTTTGGTCTGCCGCAACGCCTTTGGCAATTCTTATTACAGCAGTCTGGCATTGCAGAAGAAATTCGTTGGGCGGATATGCCATCGAA
Source organism: Chitinophaga rhizophila (assembly GCF_019492185.1). Classification (GTDB taxonomy): domain Bacteria; phylum Bacteroidota; class Bacteroidia; order Chitinophagales; family Chitinophagaceae; genus Chitinophaga; species Chitinophaga rhizophila. The sequence goes on along the minus strand of NZ_JAICCF010000002.1, from coordinate 135,177 downwards.
AGAGCAGCATAAACTAACTAAATTGCTGACTGCTATGGAATGCCCTGTAAAGGGAAAGACTACGTTTAAAGAAGAATTTGTCACTTGCGGGGGTGTACAATTATCAGAGATAGACCCTTCCACAATGGAAAGCCGATTGGCACCTGGATTATTTTTTGCAGGTGAAATAATGGATGTTGACGGTATAACTGGGGGATTCAATTTTCAGCATGCCTGGACAAGTGGCTGGATTGCTGCGCAACTCGGTCAGAAGGCATAAGCCTGGATTATCCATGAGGAGTGACAGGATGTCGAAAGCGGCTGGTGAGTAATTGCGGATAGCCATAGATAATTGTACTGGCCTATTTACCGGGCGTACCTTATCTATGGCTTCTTTAGGCGCTTAAATTTTCGACATTAGGTAATGCCAATCATACCGCATGTTGTTGCTTTAAGGCTAATCTGAAGCTTTCAATAATAGGTTCACGGTTAGTTTTACTGGCTGAACGGCCATTTCTTGCTGATACAATTGTCCTTAGTCCCTGATTATAAATAATGTATACCGGTTTCATAATCTTTGTCCAGCGCATTTAATAGTCGTTCAAAATCCCCTGGATTCTTTACAAAGTCAGTTTTGGTCATATCAACCATTAACACACGTACAGGATGTTGCCGTATATACTGCATATACATATCATGAACGCTGGTCAGGTATTGATCTTCTATTTGCTGTTCATAAGAGCGATTGCGGTGCTTAATGTTTAGCTGTAGTTTACTGACAGGCGCATTCAAAAATATTAACAGGTCTGGCTGTACCAACTGAGGATTGATGATATCGAACAGTTTGTGATACAGGCTATATTCTTCTTCTTTAAGATTAATTTTGGCAAATAAAAGACTCTTTATAAAGAGGTAATCAGATACTACCAGATTGCTGAACATATCCTGCATCTGCAGCATTTCTTTTAACTGCTTATAGCGCTCTGCCATGAAGAAGAGCTCAAGCGGGAAGGCGTATTGCTGAGGCTTTTCATAGAATTTGGGCAAAAACGGGTTATCTGCAAATTCCTCCAGAATCAGTTTAGCGCTCAGATGTGCGGAAAGTTTGTTTGCTAAAGTCGTCTTGCCTGCGCCAATATTCCCTTCTATTGTAATATATCTATATTTCATGAACCAGTTGAATAGTTTATCCTGCACTTTCATATTTTCTCGCAGGCAGTTGATCTGTACAATTTTGAAGCAGTATCCTGACGGTTTGATGCAACACAGGATGTTCCCATTCAGGAATGATTTCCTGTAACGGAACCAGTACAAACTGGCGGAACTGCATCTGGGGATGCGGTACTTTCAGGTCTGGCATATTGATAATAGCGTCATTATAGAATATGATATCAATATCTATTACCCGGGCTCCCCATTTCTGCCGGCGCACCCGGCCTATCTGTTGTTCTATCTCCAGGACAGTATGCAGAAGCGTTCGTTCGTCCATGTCAGTGGAAACAAAAAGAGCCTGATTCAGGTAGTCTGGTTGCGCTACATCGCCCCAGGCAGCTGTCTCATATAGCGACGAAATCTTAACGATCTGTCCTATTTCCTCATTTATCCGCCTGACTGCCTCCCGGAGATGACCTGTACGGTCCCCAAGATTGCCACCTATAAGTAATATTGCTTTATTCATGTATCTTCAACAGCCCAAAAGTAGACATATTCTTTATTTTTGGAAAAAAGGAGCACGGCCACAGCCTGCTTTAAAACTAAATCCTCTATAATGCGTAGCTTTTTTAAAATTTTCTTTGCCACGTTGCTGGCCTTCGTAGTGATCATCATTCTCGGGGTGATCGTACTGTCGGGCTTTATTGGCAGCGCCTTAAGCTCCGAAGTTGTTACCCTGTCGCCCAACAGTGTACTCGTCCTTGAGACCAGCCAGCAGTATAATGAACAGCAGGTATCCAACCCGCTCAATGCTTTTTTGCGTCAGGAGCCTAAGAATGTTCCCGGCGTTAATGACCTGGTACGCTTGGTAAAACATGCCGAAACAGATGATAATATTAAAGGGATTTACCTAAAGGCTGATAATAATGCCAACGGTTTCGCCACCAATGAGGAGGTTCGTAATGCCCTGCTGCGCTTTAAGCAGTCGGGTAAATTCGTGTTAGCCTATGGTGAAACAATGGATCAGAAGAGCTATTATATAGCTTCCCTGGCTGATAAGGTCTATGTACATCCTAAGGGAGGCATAGAGTTTAATGGGTTCTTCACCCAGCTTACCTTCCTGAAAGGAGCATTGGAAAAGCTGGAAATTCAACCACAGATCTTTTATGATGGCCGTTTCAAAAGTGCTACTGAGCCATTACGTGAAACTGAGATGACATTGGCCAACCGTATCCAAACCAATGCTTACCTCGGAGATCTTTATGGCAACTTCCTTAAAAATATAGGTATATCTCGCAAAATAGATACCAGCAGCCTTCACCGATTTGCTAATGAAGGGTTGATTCAGGAAGCTGGCGACGCGCTGAAATATAAATTGGTGGACGGTCTTAAGTACAATGACCAGGTGATGGACGAAATTAAGTCCAGAATTGGGTTGAAAGGTAGTGAAGACGTATCATTTGTGTCCATTTCCAAGTATATGAGCGCAACCGATCTGACAGAGGACAAGGGCGCTGATAATAAGATTGCAGTCATATATGCAGAAGGTAATATTGTTGGTGGGGACAGTGAGAAAGAGGGTACCATAAGCAGTGGACACTTTATTAAACTGATCCGCGAGGCCAGACAAGATAAGGAAGTAAAAGCTATCGTATTCCGCGTTAATTCCGGCGGTGGTAGTGCTTTGGCCTCAGAATCTATCTGGCGGGAATTGGTGTTGGCTAAAAAAAGCAAACCTGTAGTTGTATCAATGGGGGACTATGCTGCTTCAGGCGGCTATTACATTTCCTGTATGGCCGACACGATCTTTGCACAACCTAATACGCTAACTGGTTCTATCGGCGTTTTTGCTGTACTGCCTAATATGCAGTCATTTTTCAAAAATAAGCTGGGAGTTACATTCGACGGTGTTAAAACAGCGGAATATGCTGACCTGGGTAACACATCCCGCCCGTTGACTGAGATTGAAAAGAGGTTCATACAAAATTCTATCGATAGCATCTATAGTACCTTTAAGGGCCGTGTAGTAGAAGGTCGTAAACTTAGTGGTCCGATCGTGGATAGTATTGCCCAGGGGCGCGTATGGAGTGGCGTGCAAGCGAAGCAACTTGGTCTTGTTGACAGGATTGGTGGTATTAGCGACGCCATTAGATGCGCCGCGGGTATGGCTAAGGTTAGCTCATACCGCCTCCGTGAATATCCTGAAACAGATGCTTCCATATCCCGTATGGTAAAGAGCTTTGGTGTGAGCGCCCGCGTTGACGCTGCCGTAAAAGAAGAATTGGGTGATCAGTATAAAATATATCAGCAGTTAAAGGAGGTGAAAGAGATGAAAGGAGAAATTCAGGCAAAACTGCCATATTTCATGGAGATCAGGTAATAATATTGATAAACAAGGACTTATTGGTCTAAGGGAGGACTGGAAAAATTCCCTGTTATAACTTAAAATAGTATTAAACCTGCCTTAACCGGCAGGTTTTTTTATGGAAATGGGTAAAACAATAGTAGTTTTACGCGATTTTTTAGAACAGATCCAGCGAAAGTAAGTATGGCGGTTAAATACAATCAGTGGAAGGCGCTACTCGCCATGTCCAAAGCAAGCTTGATAGGAATATTGAGAAGTCCCTCGGCAGTAATTTTTAGTCTGGGATTCCCTCTGGTATTTATCCTGGTATTCGGCTTTATCGGTGATAATGGCATTTCTGTTAAGGTAGGAGTAGATCCGACAACAGACACGACCAGCTATCTGTACCGGCAACTGGCTAATGAGAAAAGCTTGAAGTTAGTCACTGACGAACCAGCCGCTGAAATGGAGGAGGCACTCAGGAAGGGACGTATTACGGCTATTATACGCATTACTCCGCAGCCATCCCAGGATAGTGTACCCTCTAGTAATGTGAAAGTACGTACGTCAACAGCATCCGTAGATAAAATCTCGCTATTTAATAGTATACTTACTAGCCTCATTTACAAAGCAGACGACAACTATTATCCAAGAAGGTCCATCGCTAAACTTGAACCTATTGAAGTACTGCCAGGGCGTCGTTACCGTACTATAGACTTTATATTACCAGGATTGCTGAGTTTTTCGCTGTTAAGTGCGGCAGTATTCAGCACGGCATTCCTTTTCTATAATTTACGACAGACATTGGTACTTAAACGTTTCTTTGCCACACCAATCCGTCGTCTTTACATCGTATTGGGAGAGGCCCTGGCTCGTCTTGTGTTTCAAGTAGCGGGAGCAATTGTGATTATTGCAATAGGCTATTTTGCTTTCGGATTTACCCTTGTACACGGATGGAGCACCTTCATTGAAATGCTCTTTCTCACAGCATTCGGTGTGGTAGTATTTATGGGCTTTGGTTTTGTAGTAAGCGGAATTGCAAACAGTGAGAGTACTATTCCGCCAATTGCTAACGTAATCACTTTACCACAATTTCTGCTGGCTGGTACTTTTGTACCGGTAGACTCCTTTCCTTCCTGGTTGCAGCCACTATGCCGTATTATGCCGCTAACATATCTGAATGACGCTTTCCGAAAGATTGCTTTTGAAGGGCAGCATATCTGGAATGTCGGATTTGAGTTAGGAGTGATTGCCGCATGGGGTGTAGTGGTTTATATTGTAGCGGTAAAAGTATTCCGCTGGGAATAATGTGAAAACTGATTTCAAACGCGGGTGACTGTACCCGGGAAACAATTTATATGCGTTTTATTAAATTATTGCTGCTTAGCGCTATCGTATTCGGAACCATGATTTTCCTGATATCTCTTTTATTCCCCTCTCGGGCAATTGTAGAGCGTTCTGGAGTAATCGACGCACCAATAGAAAAGGTGTATGCACAGATCAATAACCTGTCAACCTGGCCTGAATGGAATCCTTGGGCAGCACCTGATGTGGCTCAAAAGATTACATTTGCTGATAAGAAAGAAGGTAAGGGCGCAAGTTATACATGGTCTGGCATGCAGCGGGAAAAGCCTGTGTCCGGTACAGTTATAATTACAGAAAGTAGCCCGGCAAAAGGGGTATACTATAATTTGGACTTTTCCAGGATGAAGCCAATGACCGGTGCATTTGAGATCAAACCTTCTGCTGATGGAAAGGGTACAGCTATTCAATGGCGGTTGGAAACCAAACTCGGCATGCTGCCATGGTGGAAACTCAGAGGTTTTTTGGCTGATAAGCTTACAGGGCCTCAATTGGAAACCGGGCTTACCAAACTGAGAAATCTTTGTGAACAGAAATAATCTGATTGTTATTGCTGCGTTTCCTAATTATTACAGACGGTAGCAATGTTTGACTGAAAGAGTGTATTTTCATAAAACTTTGAATAGTAAAACTAACAAACACATTACTATGAAACACGTTCTCTTATTCTTTGCATTGCTGGCAGGTACCAGCAGCTTTGTATCCGCTCAGGAGAAAAAAGCACAGCAAAGTCCACGCGTGACTGCTGAAGGAAAAAATGTAAAAGTATCCTACGGTCAACCTTCTAAAAAGGGCAGAGTTATTTTCGGCGAGCTGGTGCCTTATGGCAAAGTATGGCGCCTAGGTGCTAATGAGGCTACTGAGATAACATTTGCTAAAGATGGCAGCTTCGGAGGTAAGCCTGTAAAAGCGGGTACTTACACACTGTTCACTATCCCTGAGGCAAACGAGTGGACATTCATTCTCAATAGTGACTTGAAGCAATGGGGAGCATATAAATATGAGGAGATCAAAGGCAAGAATGTACTGGAAGTAAAAGCGAAGGCTACCAAAACTAGTGCGCCTGTTGAAAAACTTACCATCACTGTTCCAGCTAACAAACTGGTGGTAGAATGGGATCAGACGCATGTGGAAGTACCAGTAAAATAATAAATAGCGTATTTGCTAAATGAGAAAGCGCCTGCTATACAGCAGACGCTTTTTTTATAACGAAACGAAACAACAACTGACTAATAAGTGATGCCGGGAAATTCTCTCCTTGCCTGATCCAATTGAGATACCCAATCTTGTCCCTGCTCATCCCTGCTACCGAATGCATCCAATGCTAGCTGCTTAAGATCAATATGAGCAGCCCCGCTCCAGAAGTGTACAAATTCACCCATATTCATATCTCTGGTGTATTCCTTACCCAATCCAATAGTCCTGGAAGGAAAATGCCTGGATAATAAAGTGAAGAAGCCGTTCAGGACATCTTTCCCGCCATGATCACGATAAATTGGATAAAACCAATTTTTAAACCACTGCGTACCAGCTTTGGGATAGTCATCAACTGTATTCATCTTGTCATTATACCAGCGTACAGCCTCGTTATCCCATCCTAGATTCTTGTACACATCGTATTGGTATATCTCCATCCATTTACTATCATGCCAGATAGCCATTGCCGGGGAGTTATGCATACCCTTAGAGGCACCTTCAACAATATGGCCCACTTCATGAGCTACTATGTCAAGGTTCCAGCCAGTGCTATCTGTCCATGGATTATTAGAACCTACATCTATCATATTCCGGTAGTCATGACTTGCGTCAAAATAGGTAGCCGGATGCCCGCCCCCATACTTGTTAAAGTGTAGGATGACTGACAGCCGTTTATCCTTGTTCTGACCAAATGAGCCATAAGTTGCTTTAGTATATTTCCAGATGGCGGTCAATTTTCTTTGCGGCCAGGTAATATCTCTAGGTACATCATCGTCATAGTATACACCAACTTCCTCATTAAACGATACCAGTTTAACCAGCTGATTGTGTTCAAACCAATGCTCCTTCCAGGTGGAAGAAGGAGCATTGGGATCTGTTTGATTACCTGTTAGTCTTATTACCTCCGCTTCATGTTTGCAGGAAGTAGATAAGATTCCCAGGAGTGCTAAATGAAAAAACAGCATTCTCATAGGATTTAGTTATTTCCAACCAGGATTCTGTACCAGATTCGGATTGATCAGAATTTGGGTATTAGGTATCGGGAACAGGTAGTCTTTGTCTGTAAAGATGCGGTTTTCTATTAGTGTACGCTGATAAAATTCAGCCCCATTACCCATCATGTTCATACCGTACACCGGACCATTATTAGTCGTTTTAGCGATCTTCCAGCGGCGTGTATCAAAGTAGCGGGAGCTTTCAAATGCCAGTTCCACTCTTCTTTCTGCACGGATCGCTTCACGAACCGCCTCCTGGGTAGTTGGTTCCGGGATCATTCCTTCACCTGTGCCGTACTGAGGGATACCTGCACGGTTACGGATTAAATTCACATACTTCATGATGTCTGCATTACCTGGCGCAGATTCATTCAATGCTTCAGCATAATCCAGGAAGATATTCGCCAACCGGAGCAGTACTACGCCACGCGCATTATCATTAGTGAATACGTCCTTTCTTACGATATATCCGGTAGGAGATACGTCTGATGTACTCTGGCTTCTACCGGAATTACCATTAAATTCCATATTGGTAATGATAGGTGTAGAACCTTCCTGAAACAGCCAATAACTATTGTTATAGGTAATGCCTGCATAAAACCGCGGCTCCCTGTTTACCCATTGATTATAAGTATTTCTGGCTGCGTTATCAAAAGGAGCTCTGAAGCTGGAGAAACCACTGGCCACATAGCCGGAGGCAGGGTCAGATATAGAACGGCCATTGGCTGTAAAGTAAGCATCTACCATTGCCTGGGTAGCGCCATTAGCACCGGCACCACGCTGATTCGCAGGTGAACCCGCATGGAAAGGTGTCCTGTCATAACGGAGGTAACTTCCGGAATTAGCACGTCCATAGATCCATTCTTTGTTCCATTCAACGGTCACTACTTGACGACAGGCATTGTAAGCGGCAGTAAAAGCGTCAGCTCCACTAGCGGTGTACAGGTCGTACTGACTAGGAACATAGATGTCCAGGAACTCTTTTGCTGCAGCTGCAGCTCTAACCCATTTCTGTGGATCATAGCTGGTGTTAACCAGCATTTCACCATCGGTATTTTTGAAATCTGCATAATCGGTATTGCCGTTCCATAACGGACTTGCAGCCAACATCAGCGCCTGTACCTTGTAAGCTTTAGCTACTCCACTGGTAATCCTGCCATATTGTTCACTGGGAACTTTTGCATCCAGATCAGCGGCTGCTTTGTCCAGTTCCGTAACGATGTAATTAACACATGTGTCAATATGCGAACGTTTCAGTTTCAGTTCATCTACACTGGCATTGATGTCAATTGGATTTTCTCCGAGCATAATCGCCGGACCATATATCCTTACGAGGAAAAAGTAGAATATGGCGCGTAATGCACGAGCTTCTGCCTTATACTGTTTCTTCAGACCTTCGTTGACCTCAATCGGATTCGCATTGTCAATGTTCTGAATCAATACGGATGCATTACGGATGGCCTTATAATAATTATTCCAGTATACCGCAGCAGTACCGTCGGTACTTGCCCAGGCCCCGGTATTCATATTATTAGTATAATTGAACGACCAGTTATACTTAGACTCGTCCGAAGCGGCATACCATGCACCCGAGTTCTGGTTACCAGTAAAACGCTGCTGTAATTCGTTTGGTAGCGAAAAGTAAACGTTTGCCAGGAAGTAGTCAGTGTTGTCTTTTGATTTGAAGATATCATCAACTGTCAGTACATCATCCGGTACCTGATCAAGATATTTATTACAGGAGGAGATGCCCAAAGACACCGCAGCAGTTAATATTAAGAAGACTTTTTTCATTTACGATAGTTTGACGTTGTCACATAACCCGTTATTATCAACACCGGGTGATTCAAATCCTATTTAGAAATTAGCCTGGAAACCAAAGTTCACAGAGCGCGTGTTAGGATATCTTGTACCATTACCGGTATTCAATTCTGGATCCCACAGGTCGAATTTGCTCCAGTAGAACAAATTGAGTCCTTGTACATAGATACGTGCGTTCTTAACACCGATACGTTTCATCAGGTTTTTAGGAAGATTATAGCCTAAATCTGCCGTTTTAAGACGCAGGAAAGAGATATCCTTTACCCACCAGCTTGAACTTTGTGAGTTATTCTTGTTAGCTGCATTGCCATAGGCCAGGCGCGGATAGAATGCGTTTGGATTCGGATTTGCCTCTGTCCAACGGTCTTCTGCAATAGCAAAAAGATTACTTCTCTCTGGACCAGTACTGTTATTAAATGGAATGATACCGTCGCCATTCAGCATTCTGTCTGCTCCTGCTACACCCTGAAAGAATGCACCAATGTAAAAGTTCTTCCAGGTAAGGTTCAGGCCAAAACCATAGATAGTTGTTGGTACGTCGCCATTACCAATACGGGCTACATCGTTAGCGTTAATAACTCCATCATTGTTCAGGTCAGCGTACTTGATATCGCCGGGGCGTACAGTGCCAAAAATGGACTGATTAGCATGTTTGTCAATTTCAGCCTGATCAGCAAATAGACCTTCAGCTACATAACCGAATGTTGAGTTATAATTTGTGCCACGTCTTTCCATATAAGGATGTGGTTGTACCGGCTGATCATTCTCTATCACCTTATCTCTGTTGTACGTGAAGGTAGCACGTCCGTCCAGTGTTACGTTTTTGGCAATCTTAACTGGCATCAATTCAATTGTTGCATCGAAACCCTTATTCTGGATGATACCTAAGTTTCCCCAAGGATTTGAATTTAAGCCCACAAAGGAAGACAGGGATGCTCTTTGCAGAAATACTCCTGAACGTTTCTCTTTAAATACATCTGCTGTAATAGACAAATGATCATTCAGTGTTTTGATCTCTATACCAAGATCCTGCTTACGTGAGGTGGCCCAGGTTACATTGGTACCATAGTCCGTGATCACGATGCTTCTGTTTCTAACCGAACCATTCAGACCAAAGTCAAGACCAAGGTCCTGCGAATTGCCGTTCTGATCAACAGGATCTATTGCTACCAGCGTCAGGTAACCGAAACGGCGACCACCGTTTCCGCCATCACCTACCTTTCCGTCAGAATAACGAAGTTTCAGGAATTGCACAGAGTTTTTAAACTTCTCAAAGAAACTCTCATTAGAAATCACCCAACCAACACCGAAAGAGGGGAAGAAACCAAATCTGTTTTCAGGATTGAAGTTTTCAGAACCATTGTAACCAAAGTTTACTTCTCCAAAGTATTTTTCATCATAAGAGTAAGTGGCTCTACCTGCCATACCAATGCTACGGTAAGGAAGGGAAGAGGCTACATCTCCTGCAAAAGCAAATACACGTTCCCGCTGGTTATAGAGCAACATGCCTGTCATATGGCCCTTCTTACCTATGTTTTTATCATAGTTAATAGCTCCTTCTACGTAAAACTGACGGTTAGCATCGTTGTTGCGGCCATATTTCAGATCATCACTACCATTAGATATCAGGTTCAGGTTAATACTTCCGTCGGCATTATACGGGCGAGCTTTATTGATCAGGTAACCACTTCTACTGCGGTAACGGTTGATCTCGTGCATACTGAATACGTCAAAGGAGAATAAACCATAAGCAGATAAACCAGGTGTAATCATTGACAAATCCTGAGAGATACGTGCATTTGAATAAACCTGATTAGCAAATCTATTCCTATAACCGGTCTGTGTAATCTGTGCATATGGGTTTGGCTGCGCACCCTGTGAGTTTACACTCGGTACCAGATTGCCCGGATACATGATCGGGTAGAGGATGGGATTTGTCTGCATTACATTGGCGAATGCGTCTTCCGGACCTACGGTAGGAGTATTCGTCGAGCCAATATTTCCCTGAACACCAAGATCAAATTTGGTTGTCTTGGTCCAATTCATATTAATATTGGAAGTGAAGTTATAACGTTTGAAACGGGTAGAGGCATTGTAGCTCTGTAGCGCATCTGTGCGTAATAGGCTGGTTTCATCATAATAGCCCAATGATACATAGTACGTCGCTGCGTCAGTTCCTCCACGTGCGCTAAAATTGGCGCGTCTGTTCTGGCTTACATCATTGAATAATGCCTCCATCCAGTCAACATTCGGATACAGGTTTGGATCTTCTTTAAGGATAGTTGAGTTGATAGTATTATTAGAGTACTCAGGAGCTAATCCTGTATTGCGCTGAGCTTCGTTACGTAACATCATGTACATTACACCGTCAGTCAGTTCAGGAACTTTGGTAAATGAACTAATACCATGGTTGTAGTTAAACATCAGGTTGTTCTTTCCGGAAGTTCCTTTTTTAGTCGTAACAATTACAACACCATTTGCACCGGCTACTCCATATACAGCTGTAGCGGCAGCATCTTTCAATACAGTGAATGAAGAGATATCTTCTGGATCAATGGAGTTGATATCACGGCCCTGTACTCCGTCTACGACGATCAGAGGACCTGCATTATTACCGGAGCGATTGAAGGTGGATATACCGCGTATCCAGAGGTCAGCACTATTTGAACCAGGTAAACCGGAACGTTGTACTCCGACTATACCCGCAATGCGACCTGCCAGTGCTGCGCTTAAGTTGGCCACAGGTTGCTTCAGGTCTTCCACCTTCACAGTGGATTGCGCTCCTACGAGGCTGATCTTTTTTTGCTGCCCGAAACCTACAACTACTACTTCATTCAGTGAGCTGTTAGTAGCTTTCAGGGTAATATCAAAATCAATAGTTTTATTGATAACAAATAGGTAAGGTTCATATCCTACAAGGCGTGCCACTAGTGAATCGCCTCTTCTCGCGCTAATAGAGAAATGTCCTTTTTCATCAGTTGGAACACCTGCCTTGGACGTTTGATTGATAATCATCACACCTGGCATTGCTGATCTCAGCTCGTCCTTTACATTACCAGTGATGGTGATTTTTTCTGCCTGCTGCGCTACAACCACTGTAGTAGCAAAGAGACCCGACAAACATAGAGCGCCTGTCGAAATAGATTTCTTTAGATTTCCAAGCATAGTTGCTTTGTTTGGTTGATTATAGAAAGTTTACCAGTATAGATGATTAGGTATATAACTGATAAGACAGGATTGAATATTATTGTTGAGGCCTTCTCAGCATCCGCCATTCCGCAAGTTGGAATAGTCCGCTGGTGCCTCCTTTCAGCTCGGAAATAGCGAAGCGGTAGTACTTGTATTTATCAGCGTTGACAAATTCATAACGTACAGTTTTCTTTCTGCTGTCAAATGCCTGATTAGTCTGACTATCCAGCTCTTTCCAGTTTTCGAGGTCATTTGATGCTAGTATCTTCCAGTTCTTAGGATCTCTGCCATCAGCGTCATTCGCAGAAGTAAGTGTATAAGCATCCAATCGTTCTGCAATATCATATTCCAGTTGAATATAGAATGTAGGATCAAAGGAGAAGATCAGAAATTTAGAATCCAGATCGTTGTCAATCACTTTCCTGGAACCTTCACCTGCATTAGCACCTCCTGAGTTCTCTATATTCACTTTCAGATTAATAGCTAATTCAGTAAGATCTTTTTCAGTTTCAGGATCAGGTGGTAGTAATTCATAGATGCGTTCCTTCTTTTTGTCGCATCCCGCGAGTGCCGCCATTATCAGCGCCAGGAATACCAGTGCTTTGATGTTGGCTGATTTGTGAATCTTCATTGTCATATCGATTTTGGCTTGAATATGCTGGTAGATAGAATTGTTCACAGCAGGGCATAAGTATCCCGTTTGTCTCTCGGTATGCTTTTTTTAAGCAGTAACAAGACAGACAATACCCACTTCGTTACACGAAGATTGTTACAGTGAATAAATAATAATTACGTGCTACAGCGTTTGTTCATCTAAAAACATAACGATTATACTTCCCCCATGTGGCTGACTTTTATAATGACGAACTAGCTATTCCTTAGGGATAGAGGCAGTTACCGGCATAGGCTGGTAACCTACTATCTGTTGCTTTGATTTTGGTTTATCCTCTCTGCGCTCTCAAAACATAGAATCTTAATCTCTTACCAGGGATCATAAGACGATCTGTTTATTATTTCGATTACTGTATCTTGGTTGACCTGACTCTATAAAAATAATAGGATTTATCTTCCAAACCTGTTAATAGATTTTAACAGAATGTTAACGAAGTTTTAATGATGTTATGATGTAGCTGATTAACAAATAGTTATGTCTTGTAAAAACGCTGCTGTAGCAATAAAAAATTAAGAATCAGGTATTTAGTAGATAAAACCCGGTACAGGTTAATATAACCTTGTTAGTTATATCGCTATACCGGGTACGTAGCATAATATTATAACCTGCTAGGCAGGATGCATCATACTCTTGATACGTGCCTCACTCGTAATTACCTTTGCCTTCAACTCACTAAGAATAGAATATAAACCAAAATAGGTACGGTTTACATATAGTGAGTGCCGGGAACCCCTGGCTACTTTGGATTCTCTCACTTCTTTGAGGTTATAGAGATAGTCCATGTAGGCATATATTTCTGCAAAATAGCTCTCATTACCGAAGTTAAATTCCTCTTGTGTAAAGGGCAATGTTAGCATATCAATCATCTGCTGGAATAGCCCCGAAAAGAATACCACCTCTTTTTCGGTGTCACTAGGGTGGATCATTTCCAGTGCAGTATAAATCTCCTTACGTCTTACCTCATCCTTAAGGATTTCTTTATTTGTGAGGAGGAAATAGTTAACATAAAACTCTTCCGGGATCTCTTTAATACAGCCAAAGTCAAAGACGCCTATAGTACCATCCTCCCGCATCAGAAAGTTGCCAGGATGCGGATCAGCATGCACTTTCTTAAGTGCATGTACCTGAAACTGATAAAAATCCCATAATGCCTGTCCGATACTGTCACGCGCCTCCTGCGATGGATTGCGATCCAGGAACTCCTTCAGGTGAAATCCTTTCAGCCAATCCATAGTAATGATTCTGTCGCTGGACAGTTCTGGGTAATAGTGGGGAAATACCAGGTTCTCAATATGCGCACATTGTGCGGATACTTCCATTGACCGTTGTAGTTCCAGTTTATAATCTGTCTCTTCCAGCAGTTTACCTTCGATTTCCTCAAAGTACTTGTCCATATCTACCTCGTTCATGCCGACAATACGAATAGCAAACGGCTTTACAATTCGGAGGTCAGACTTAACACTATTAGCTACACCCGGATACTGGATCTTAACTGCCAGTGATTTTCCCCATTTTTCAGCCTTATGCACCTGTCCTATTGAGGCTGCATTAGACGCCTGCATGTCAAATTTGTCATATAGCTGGGATGGCGTTTTACCTAGCGTCTTTACAAACGTATTGATAACCAGTGGTCCAGACAATGGCGGAGCGCTATATTGAGACATGGCAAAACGCTCGGTATAGGCCTTCGGCAACATTCCTTTGTCCATACTTAGCATCTGGGCCACTTTAAGGGCACTTCCCTTCAGATTACTAAGCGTATCATAAATATCCTCTGCATTATCCGCATGAAGTTCTTCACGGCTGATGGAGGGGTCTATGAGCTTCTTTGTATAATGTTTAAGATAGTTAGTACCTACTTTTAATCCAGTTGTTACAAATCTGCTGGCACGTTCAACTTTTCCGGTAGGGATGTTGGTTTGTTCTTTCATCACTGATTTATTTCCTTGCAAACATGAATTTTCCAAAATCCAGGATACTGTCCAATGTATTGGAACTGATCAGCTGGAAGCTGAGATTTACAGCTTTTTCTATAGCGGCATCTGTCATCTCAAAGCGTTCACTATCGTCTTTGGTCCAGTAGCGTAGTACAAATAAAGCCTGCACCCAGAAGCCATGAACATACTGATCAGAGATATACTTACGTTCCTTGATTTCGCCGGTCTGGTAACCTTCTTTAATCAACTCACGTATATAATCATAAAAGGCAATCCGGAAAGACTCCAGCTTGTCCAGGTGCAGGCCCGGAACCAGATACTGGTCTTTCTGTTGAAGGATGTAACTCCTGTTTTCACGTAGTTGCTGAACCCATAAAAAGTAAAAGGTCAACAACTTTTCACGGGAAGAATAATTCCGGTAAATCTCATCTTCTCTCAATTTATCTAACGTTTCCTCAAAGAAGGAACGCCAGATGTCTTTTTCCAATGCATCAAAAGATGAGTAGCTATCGTAAAAGGTAGTCTCCGATACATCCAATTGCTGACAAAAGGTATATACAGAAACAGGCCTTTTACCATTTTCCAGCCAGTAAGTTTTATAAGCGTCGCGCACGAATTTTTTGTCCATGATCCAGGGTTTGGCGTGTAAGAAATACAATACAGCAGACCATGTAGATTGGACATCATCTGCTAACACAAATTTACGCCAGAAACGCCGTATTAACATCATTCCACTGCGGCGGACTGTTAATAAAAGCCCAAAATTTTTGCTTCACGGCCTCAAAAAGATTCAGCGCTAAAATTTGGATATCGGGGAGTTAAAAACAGTCCCAGTTTGGATAGTCTGTCAGCTTATTGCTTATATATCATATATAAATATATGGACTATGATAGCAGACCTTGAGTCATCAAGCCTCAAAAAAGGTCCAAATAATGATGACTGGATTGTTATTTGTTATATCTATTTTTAATTTAGAGAATTAAATTATAGAGATCATGTACAAGAAAACGCTTACAACAGCGGCCGCTGTTGTACTTTCTGCCACGTTATTTGCGCAGTCCAAGCCAGAAGACACAGAAGTATGGGAACCAGTGCCGGCGGTAGTTACTCCTGGCAGCGTGTGGGGCAATGCGCCTTCAGATGCTATCATCCTATTCGACGGCAAAAGCCTGGACCAGTGGGTTTCAGTAAACGATCAGTCGCAGCCTGCCAAATGGAAAGTTGGCGGTGGCGCTTTTACTGTAGATAAATCCACCGGCAATATTCAGACGAAGAGATCTTTCACGAACTACCAGTTGCATATCGAATGGCGGGTACCTAAGAATATTACAGGTACCGGACAGGGCAGAGGTAATAGTGGCCTGTTCCTCGCATCAACGGGTGCGGGAGATGATGGCTATGAACTTCAGATTCTTGACAATTACAACAATAAGACGTATGTAAACGGGCAGTCAGCTAGTATCTATAAGCAGACCGCTCCGTTAGTAAATGCTAACCGTAAGCCGGGTGAGTGGCAAACATATGACATCATCTGGACTGCTCCGCGCTTCAATAGCGATGGCTCTCTGCAATCTCCTGCCCGCGCAACAGTATTCTTCAACGGTGTACTGGTACAGAACAATACTGAACTGCTTGGTCCGACAAGATATATCGGCAAAGCTTCTTACGAGAAAGCACATGGCGCTTCTCCAATTAAGTTGCAATCTCACGGCGACAAGAGTGAGCCGCTGAGTTTCAGGAACATATGGATCAGAGAATTATAGTCGGCGGTAATACTCTGGCTTAACGTATAATTATGCGATCGCTTCCATCTTTGGTGGAAGCGATTTTTTTTGACTATATCCCACATCTCCATCCCGTTAACCAATAATATTTAGGTAGTGATAATCAATGACAAAGCCTGACAAAAGCGCTTTAAGAAGCATAGACCAGCAGAAATATGCTTTTATATTATAATTTAAACATATATTAGCATAGTAATTGAGACAGCAGGCAATAACAAGTGTTCGAGAATACTATACATCATCAATCAACATATCAATCATCATTAAATTCCAAATGTCTCGTTCTATGAAAAGACAATTTCTCGCTTTCGCAAAAAGCAAATCTACACTGTTCTTTCTGTTAGTAGCTGCCGGCCTTTCCATTGGTATTACCTCCTGCTCCAAAGACGAAGACGCTCCGAAATCTGAAGTGTCTAACGAAAATGCTGCAGTAATGGTAACACAATCTGTAACTGCTCAAGGTGGTTTTGTTGAACAGGTAAATAGAGCTACACTAGCCATTTCCAGCCTGGAGGCAAGGAAAGCGGAAGGTGGAAGACTAGCTGACTTCTGCGGTAAATCAGAAAAAGATTCGATCAAATTATCCGGCAACGGTAATAACTTCGGTTTTGATTATGCACTCTACTGGAGCTACGGACTGACTTGTCAGCAAAATACTATTCCTTCCCAGTTCGCCTTTGACTTTTCCGGTCGTGTTGCCTTATTAACTGAACAATTCTCCACTTCCAGCAATTATGCTTCTGTATATACACTGAGAGGTCTGAATGAAGGTAGCGCTAACTGGGAAATCAGCCAGAAGTATGATGCAACAGGTAAACTTGATGCAAAAACAACAGAATTTCCATCTTACTCAAGTGAAATTCATTACGAATCTTCTGATATCAAGGTTAGCAAACGTACCCGTCAGATCATAGCAGGAACTGCTTCTGTAAAAATCTCAGGTAAGGATAGCAAAGGTACTGCTTTCAGCTACCAGGGTATTATCACATTTAAAGGCGATAACAAAGCTACTTACATCGTCAATGGCGGTGGTTCTTTTGAATTACAATGGTAGAATAGTATAAAAATAAAAAGGCGACCCCTGCGGTCGCCCTTTCATTTTTAACCAGGAATTAAGTGTTCAACATCCTCCTGCACATTACCATCTTTCTTTGCTGCATAGCTAATTCCTGATCTCAGATCTTCTGAACTTAGTTGTTCGTCAGAATATTCAAAGACAGTGGCTGTTCCAACACTGGTGTTGGGGTCAGCAATCCCTGTGCTACTACTGTGTAGATCTTTCCTGCTTCCATTACAATGCCGTCTCTTGTAAGCGCAGTTTCACCACTTGAAGCATTATTCAACTTCAGGGTATAAGTACCTGCATCTACTTCTCTGAACTCAGAAGCTGATTTAAAGCCTGCACTGTTAACCAGTACATTGTCATTCAGCAGAAAATTCACAGTTGGCGCATCACTACCTGCATGTACAAAACGTACTTTTGCTTTGCCACTTGCAGGCGCTTTCAGATCGTCTTTCGCCAGGATACCTACAGTAGCATTACCGTCAGTTTCACCTGCAGCGAATAAAGAGTAACTACCACCATCAAAGTCTACTGGAGTAGACAGTACGGTGTTGCCGGTTACAGTTGATTTAAAATCAATCCTTGCATCTCCATCTTTTACACTGATGTATGGCGTAGCTTCACCATACGCAATGGTAGAGGAGTTCAGTTTGCTGGTACCATTGTACACATCTACTGGTCCTGCATCCGGTAATACATTCACAATTTTAACAGTTGCATCGGGGTCCACTGTTGTATCGTCATCATCTTTGCTGCATGATGAAAATGCAAACATTCCTGTCAGGGCTAACATGGTTAACAGACCCTTGCTGGCTTGGTTCAGAGGTGTCATAACTTTGGATCTTTTTTAAAAATTAAGAAATTTATTTACTCCCATAAAAACATAAACTGTGCCATTAGAAATCGTGTTGTGTAATGTTGCTGACTTTTGATTATTGCTAGGGGTAATTTTACACATCTTGTGCTGTCCGGTATCTTTTGTTCCTCAGTTCATGTAAATCTGTTTAACCATATAAATTGCGTACTTTAGCTACAGATGTAGCATTCCACTTTACTAATCACCATATTCATATGAGCATAACAGCAAGTGTAAAACAGAAGAATAATGTTCATGTTACTGGAAATGAAAGCGCAGCGCAGACTATCATCTTCGGCCATGGATTTGGTTCCGATCAGACGGCGTTTGCGCCTATAGTGAAAGCTTTTGCAGCCGATTACAAAATAGTACTGTACGATAACGTAGGCGGTGGTAAAGCAGATATTGACGCTTTCAATCCCTCCCGTTACAGCACGATGCAGGGATATGTGACAGACCTTTCAGATATTATCCGTGCGCTGCAGCTCTCAGATGTTATATATGTCGGTCACTCTGTTAGCGGTATGATAGGACTACTGACAGCCAACAAATACCCTGAATACTTCAGCAAACTTATACTATTGGGTAGCAGTCCCCGATACTTAAATGATATTGCAACCGGTTATACCGGTGGATTTGATATGGAAACACTCAATAGTTTGTATAGCGCAATGAGTACAAACTATTATGCCTGGGCCAGTGGTTTCTCTGCACTTGTAATGAGCAATCCCGATCAGCCCCACCTTGCCGAAGCCTTTGCCGCTACATTATCTGCTATCAGGCCCGATATTGCGCTCTCTGTGGCAAAGGCTATCTTTGAGATGGATCACCGGCAGGACCTTGCCTTATGTACTATACCCTCCCTGGTCGTTCAGACTTCTGATGATGTCGCTGTACCGGGAGTTGTAGGGGAATATCTGCAACAGCATATTCCTGACAGCCAGCAGGTAAACGTCCAGGCAACCGGGCACTTTCCTCATATTGTGGCTCCCGAGGAAGTAATCCGCGCAATCCGTTCATTTATTCAATGACTACCAATTAAACCAAGCATATAGTGGCCAGCTGGGAAAGAAAAGCACTTACGTTTATCAGCCAGACAAGCGAATGGGACAGAAGGGGAGATGTCCAGTCCTTCCTGTCATTCGGTATATCGCTATTGAGGGAACTGACAGGTGCATACATGTCCCTCAAGTTAGACTTTGAAGATACTTATACTGCCAGAGTCAAAGATGCACATCCTTTCTACCTCGACGACCTCATTTTTAACCCCGGGCCCATTCATGAACTTATAGAAGCAAACGGCAGACGTCCTGTCTACTGGACCAAGGTGCCGGTAAAAAACGCATTTGAGGACCTTTTTCAGGCACTTTCCTCTGCGGTAATCATTCCGGTCAGGGAGGGTGTAATAAACGCCTTAATCGTGCTTGGATGGAGCGAGCCGCAATCCGCTGAGCCTGTCTTCCGGGAATTTATCGATGTTGTCCGTATCCGGATAGCAGAAGTTTGCCGTCAGGCACATATAGAACAGTCTGCTGAAAATGCGCTCACCCTTTACTCGGCATTACTTAATACGCTTCCGGAAGCACTGATATTTATAGGGGCCGAAGGTCATGCCAGCTGGATCAATATCTCCGCTGCCAGACTACTCAACCTGGATCGTGCAGGAGAACTACCCCCTGCATCCGTGTCGGGAGCTATGGCTAACCTGCTCCAGCAGACTACCAACCGGGATGAAATCATGGCCATGGCTATGCAGCTTTTTGCTTCTCCTGAAAGTAGTATGGAAGGAATGATATGGGAGATGGAACATGTTGTGATGGATGTGTCGTGCCGGGCGGTAAGTGGTAAAGGAAAGCTATGGCAGATAAAAACGAAAACATACAGCTAAAAAGGTAAAGGGCAACTCACGCAGTGAATCGCCCTTTACCTTTTATCCCGGAATGTATTGTTACAAACCAGTCAGGGGGTTAGTATCTACTCGAATCATTCCTTATTGATTGCTGATTGCCTCACTCTCATCCAGTTTCCATTCAGTATTATAAAATCCTGCGGTTTTTACTGATTGCATATCTCCCTTCAACAGATCGATACCAAATACCATATAGTCAGGGAAGCCGCTTCCACCTGCAAAATACTGGTTAGCGTCAGCAGCTCTCATGCCCGCCAGACCGGTACCTGCCACTACAGCGATAGCAGCCTTCTTACTATCAGCTCTTGGCCACATGAAATAGGTCGCCAAGCCATCGCCGGTATACTCACGTTGTCCTACTGTAACTTTACCACGGCTTACCTGTACGGGCGACTGCTGCAATAACTGTTTCCAGGCATTATTCGTGCTGGCATTACCATAGAGAATGATGCCCCGGTCCGGATAGTTGGCAGCTTTGAAGTCCTTATCAGCCACAATGTCTACAGCGCCATTACCTCTGTAGTACCATGTTTCTGCATCGTAGCGGGCTTTATTAAGCGACCATTCATTTTCTGCTGGCTGCCCTGCGGTACTATACACAAATACCATCCGGTGGTTAAAGGCTTCTTTGAAGGTACCATTACGGATAGTGCCCTTGTCAGTAGCTGCTGGTGCATTACCGATGGCCCACTGATTACCATGCGTCAGATACAACAAGCTGTCTCCGGCTTTACGGCTGTAATTGATCGCAGGGCTGCCATCCAGTTCAATGCTGAGTGTCTGACCTGCAGGAACGTCTTTCAGATCAATGGCCATCGTACGGATATTGGTTGTTGTACCAGTCACTTTATTGCGCGCATTGTTCCTGCTGAGCTGTATACGACTATATTCAAGTGTATGTTGCTGTTGTAGTATACGTACCCAGTGGTGTACTGATGAAATAGCTGTATTCGCAGTAGTAAAGTCGATCTCGTTGACGCTGGTATCTGCCGGAATTGTATGCCATTTGAAATACTGGAACAGTGGTCCCCAGTCTACGCAGGTGTCTCCATACCAATGCTCTCCGCCTGGATATTCATAGTAGCTGAAATCTTTGTGGAAGTCTGCCAGAATCTTTTTCATTTGCCGGGCATAGTCTACCGATACCACTCTGTCGCTATCGCCATGCAGGATATATACGCCGCCGGCTTTATAGTTATTTGCCAGTTTAAACACGTTGCTTGGATTGCTGGCTCTTAGGAGTACCTGCTCCGTACTGTTACGCGGAGAGTCAGGGATCAGTCCATCTGCAGAACCATATCCCATCAGTGTAGGGTAACCGGAGCAAGGTGCTATTGCCGCCCATTTACCTGCATATGTAGCGCCGAGATACCAGGTGCCATGACCTCCCATAGAGTGGCCGGTCAGGTATATTCTCTCAGGGTCGGGACGGAAGGTGTTTACGCCTATATTCAACACTTCAAGTGCATCAAGACGTCCCCAGTCTTCCCAGTTAAAACCGCGTGGACGACGGTTAGTTGGCGCTACCAGTACGCCCCAATCTTTATACTTATAAGCACTTGCCTGATTGATTGCCTGTACTTCTGCACCATGTACAGACAGGAACAGGGAAGGTGCTTTACCATCAGGATTTGCCTGTGGAGAAACTGCGTAATATTGTACACTACCGTCAATATCACTGACAAAGGTATTGCTGTAATGATCTTTGTTGGTCACAGCAGTCAGCGCGAACGTTTTTGTATCCAATGTCTGCTTATCTCCCAGCACCAGGGTACAGTTGTATACACCATTGGCAGCCGGCGCACTGGCATCAAACTGAAATCCTACTTTCCGAGTGGTGAGTGGCGCTATTTCAGGAAGTTCAGACACGATGGTTTTACCATTTACAGTAGCCTTCATACGCTCCCCTTTCAGCGGTTTGTTACTTGTATTAACGATCACCACCGCACCCTGAAGCGCGCTGTTATTGTTCCCGGCCACTACAAACGGCATTGTGGAGTCAGCAATGCTGATGTACACCGGTTTTTCAGGAAACATCAGTCTTGCTTTTACGCCTTGTCTGCCCCAGCTACGGCCGGTGCGGATATAAAATTCATTAACGCCCTGGCGCAGCTGTACTGGTACATACATCCAGCCATAACGATACATATCTCCGGCATGTGGAGTACCATTTACATATACCATCTGGTGGCCGGAGATATTCAGGATAGCTGTTTGCGCTTTAGGCGCATTATATGTAACAAAGAGATAGCCATTATTGATAGCACGGCCCGAGAATGAACCATCGGCGGCAGCTGCAATATCCTGCCACTGCTGTGCAGCGCCTTTCTCGTCAGGGAAGGAGGCGGTACCCTTAGCAGGAGCCTTCAGCTGGCCATTGCAAAGCGCATATGCCAGCTGATCTGTAAACAGGGCTGTCCTGCCGTATTGATGGCAGGGACCACTGATCAGTCCTTCTTTAAATTCGTAAGTCTGTTGGGCAATAAGTCCGTATCCCGGCGCAAGCATTGCCAGGAGCAGTAGTATCTTCCGCATATAAGTTATTTGCATACAAAATAGTAAGCAGCTAACTCAAATGCATAAATATGTTGACGGATGGAAAGGAGATAGGAAGAACGGTATTTCGCATACAGGCCTGCATCTATCTTAGTTTGAGGCTGATATTTTCAGCGTATTTACTAATATGATATTATCCCTGAAGCTCCATGTTCTTACAAAGAATACGTAGCAACAGTTTCTGCCGGTATACCCCACAATATATGCATCCCGCCATCAGTAACAGATCACCCCGGCACAATCACTTTCAAAGCCCTTGGTAATATACTGGCGACTACCTGATTAGTCTTCCCCTGGTATTCACCATCTATCTGAAAATGGGCCCTTCGCCTTGTACTGATTGTTACCTGACTGGCCTGCAGAATCTCTGTCTTGGTAGGGTCAAAAGGGCGGTGTCTGAATAGCATTTTAAGCAATTCGGGGATTGACAGTCGTCTTAAAATAACCACTTCAAACATACCGTCAGACAAGTCGCCATCTGGGTTGATACATGCCCCGGTACCGTACATACGTGCATTCGCCAGTACAATCATGTGGGCCTGGCGGGTTAGACTAACCTTCCTGTTTTCAATACGTACAGCCAGTCTTTTGTTCTGCCACAAGGTTTTAAAGGAAGATAGGGCGTAACCTAGTTTACCACGAATACCGCGTTGTTCAAAATTCTTTACCAGTAATGCGTTAAGTCCGACGTCACTCAGGTGAATACAGATATCTTTATTAATCCTGATCAGGTCAATGTCTTTTACCATAGAGGGCTGATCGTGGCAGATGAGTGCCAGTACCTCTTCCCAGTCGGGGGGAATGCCTAACTCCGTAGCCATACCGTTTGCTGATCCTGCAGGTAGTATGCCCATCGGAATGTCTTTATCCAACAGTGCTTCTGCAACCATTTTTACAGTACCATCTCCGCCAACTGCAATTACACGGTCTGGAGACGTTTTTTTTATGGTTGCTGAAAGGTCCTGCTGTGGCTCGTTGAGCTTGAAAAAATGTACTTCTTCGGCGCGCTCGCTGAAATAATTTTTGATGAATGTTTCAGGATCGGCCTTTTTTTTGCCGCCTGAAACCGGATTGATCACAAAAAGGAGCCTGAGCCGCATAGGTGATTCTTGCGCCATGTGCTTTGCTGGTAGTTATACTTTCTGTTCATTGCAAAATAAGCGCCTGAATGTCTGTATGGAATAAAATTCTACATGGGATGGGGTTGGAAGCACGGACTCATATTAAAGTTTATCATGGTGTGGGTGGTGCAGAACAACTGGAAATATTTGGTCATGTACTCGACCGCGGACCTTTACCTCGTACGCATTACAGCCGGTTTCCGCTGGTTAACACGCTGGCACTGATCCGACTATTTATGGTAAAGCCCAGAAAAGGAGCGGCTGTGCAGCTGGTGTGGGAAGGTCAGGTAGTTAACGGGGTAACAGAAGAAGACGGGTTTTTCCATCTGCAATGGAAACCTGCGGTTATGCCTGAACCAGGCGATCATCCCGTAGAAGTAAGTATTACAAATGTGGAGGAGAGCCCGGTGACCCGTGCAGTAGGTGTAGTGATAATTCCACATCGGAGTCAGTATGGTTGTATTTCAGATATAGATGATACTTTCCTTGTGTCTCATTCGGCCTCGTTATTCAAAAGGCTGCACGTATTATTCACCCGCAATGCGCGTACCCGTAAGCCTTTTGAAGGAGTGGTAAATCACTATCAGCTTTTAGCGGATGCTGCCAACAAGGGAAGAATGCCACGTCCTTTCTTTTACGTATCCAGTAGTGAATGGAACCTGTATGCATATATTCGTGAGTTCTGCCGGATGAACGGGTTACCGGAAGGAGTATTCCTGCTTAGTCAGTTAAAACCACTCATGCTTTTACTGAAAAGCGGACAGCAGAAACACGCCACCAAATTCACCAGGATTAGTCGTGTACTCAAGCATTACCCGCATATGCGCTTTGTTTTGCTGGGAGACGATACACAGGAAGATCCGAATATATATGAGGCTATTACGAAACATTTTACTTCGCAGATACTTGCCGTTTACCTGCGGCATGTGCGTAACAGCCGGTACGCGGCTACCCAGGAAATTGCTGATGTGATCATGTCAAGAGGTATTCCCTGCTGCTATTTTAAACATAGCAGCGAAGCGATTGCCCATTCCAAACACATAGGTTTGATTACATGATTTAAAAGAATGAAGTTATTTATGAAGTATGTATGCGCTTTAGTGCTCACCCTTGTTTATTATACTACAGCTTTCGGACAATACAGCGACTCTGTGCACTACTATGCCAAGCTGGCTTCCACCGGCACGCTCAATACAACGCAGGATGGAAGGTCTTATCTACTCAATAATTCTTTCAAGGTAGGCGTCAGTAAAAAGAATCTCTCACTGAACGGTAGCGGAGGATGGATATATGGGGAACAGGATGGCGGCGTTACGAATAATGACCTTTCTACAGCCCTGGATTTCAGCCTGCTGCGCAACGTGCGTCAGATCTATTACTGGGGATTAGCCACTTATGACAAAAGTGTATCACTGAAGATCAACGACCGGTTCCAGGGAGGCGCTGGTATAGCCTATAATGTTATTGACCGTAAGAAGGCATATTTATCGCTTAGTGATGGTATTCTGTTTGAGAACAGCGACCTGTTCCTGCAGGATACTATACGCGATGTATATCACACTTTCCGTAACTCCTTCCGCCTGATGTACAAGTTTGTAATAAATGATCTTGTTGTGATTGATGGCACTCACTTCCTCCAGAACTCATTATCACTGGGTAGTGATTTCAATATCCGTTCGACTTCCAATCTGTCTTTCCTGCTGCGGAAATGGCTGAGTATTACCGCAACGCTTACTTATAATAAGCTGAACCGTACCAACAGGGAAAACCTGTTGTTCAGCTACGGATTAACATTTGAGAAGTACTTCTGATCCAAAGTATAAACAAAGAGCGCCGGGCAATAATGTCCGGCGCTCTTTGTTTATACTTACATTACTTATTACGATGCTGATGGCTGACGTTGTGGTTTGCCATGCTGCTGATGTTTCCTGCGTGGCTGACCATTACCATTACTATTGCCATAACCGTTGCTGTTGCTATTGCTGTTGCCTGAACGGCCGCCATTACCATTACCGTTTCCTTTACCGGAACGTGGATTAACCACACCCTGCCGGTTCTGCGAGAAACCTCCTTTACGATCACGGGGATGCTGTTGTTTAGGTTTCTGCTGCGGAGCAGGTTTAGGAGCCGGAGTAGCGAGGCTGTCTCCATTATGGAATGGCTGTGCTGTTATTACCGGAATCTCACGGGCAATCAGTTTCAGGATGTCTTTCAGGAATGCTTTTTCTTCCGGTTCACAGAAGGAGATAGCAATACCATCTGCACCTGCACGGCCGGTACGGCCTATACGGTGTACGTATGTTTCGGGTACGTTTGGCAGTTCGTAGTTGACAACGTGCGTCAGTTCATCGATATCAATACCTCTTGCTGCAATATCGGTCGCTACCAGTACCCTGGTTTGCTGTGATTTGAAGTTATTCAGCGCACGCTGACGAGCGTTCTGTGATTTGTTACCGTGAATAGCTTCTGCGGTAATCTCTGCTTTGTTCAGATCTTTCACCACCCTGTCAGCACCGTGTTTGGTGCGGGTAAATACCAGCAGGGTTTTAATAGACTGATCTTTCAGTATATGCAGTAACAGGTTGCGTTTATCATTTTTGCTGACGAAGTAAACAGACTGTGTGATCGTCTCTGCAGTTGAAGACACAGGGGTTACTTCCACTTTCGCCGGATTGCGCAGAATTGCTTTTGCCAGCGTCTGTATTTCAGGAGGCATGGTTGCTGAGAAGAAGAGTGACTGACGCTGTTCCGGCAGTTTCACAATGACACGTTGTACATCATGTACAAATCCCATATCCAGCATTCTGTCTGCTTCATCCAGGATAAAGTATCTGATATCTCTGAGTGTGATATAGTTCTGACTGATCAGGTCCAGTAAGCGGCCTGGTGTAGCAATCAGGATATCTACGCCTCTTTTCAGCGCTTCTGTCTGCGGGTGTTGGGACACACCGCCGAAGATCACCAGGCTTTTCAGATCGAGGAACTTACCGTAGGCGGTGAAGCTTTCCTGTATCTGTATAGCCAGTTCACGGGTAGGTGTTAATATCAGTGCACGGATGTTACGGGGGCCTTTACGGGGCATCTGTTGATCCTGAGACATGAGATGCAGTAGCGGAAGAGCGAAAGCAGCTGTTTTACCGGTACCGGTCTGGGCACAGCCCAACAGGTCTTTCTTATCAAGGACATGTGGGATGGCTTGTTGCTGAATAGGCGTGGGAGAGGTATAACCCTCGTTCTCCAGGGCTTTCAGCAGTGGCTCAATGAGCCCTAACTGTTCAAATGACAAAGTCTTTAATTTTTGATGATCAATAGTGGTAAGGCTGTCAGCGGTGGGATCAATCCCGGTGAATGCTGCTGACACTTTACCCGCCTTACTCGCAAGCCTGCACAATGTTTTGAAGCTAACTGCAAAAGCAGGTGAGGAAGAGAATAAAAGTGATGCAAAGGTACACTAAATAAATGATATGCGGTGGGATGTTTTAGGGATTAGTAACTATCTTGCGTTATTATGAGCAACGGACCAACAGTATTGATAGAACAGGCAAACACCCGCTATACAATGATAGCAGTGGTTGAGCAGGACGAACGGACAGCTTATTTTTACCTGTATCCTGCTGAATTGCAGAGCAAAAAATACCGGATGCGTGCCTGCTGGCTGCGTAACCTGCAGCCCGGACCATCCAAACGAGACAGCGCAGCTATGGAGAATGGAGATGCTCCAATGCTGGAGGCACATTATTGTAATCATCCACAGGGTAAAGAACCCTTACAGGCAGATCGGCTGTCTATTGTATGGATGCCTGAAGAAGACGGGGCGGCTGTGTTGTATGATGGCGAAACATTGGGTGTCATTCCTGGCTGGAGCCTTTATTCTGAAGACCCTGCTGCATATGCAGCTGATTGTACAGGCGGTGATGGCGATGCGCTCGTATTCCCATTGGGAGACGCCAGCAAGAACCAGCAACATGCACGTGTGGCTGAAGCAGTCACCTTCCGTAAACTATGGGATGACACAGAAACGCCGCAATGGCCTGTGATCCAGGATCAGTTTATTAATATTTACCAGCAACATTTCGGCGAACTTAAACAGTACTTTGCCATAGACAATAACCAATGGCCACCTATGGCGCTTGGTAAGTTTGAGAAAGATAACGTTGTTTATTTTCTTACAATGGGCGTTAGTATCCGTCCGATGCCATGGGTATCTTACCTCTATAATGATCATGCGCCGGCTTACCGTAGAATGGAACTGGCACTTGCCATCAGCAAAGACGACTTTTCAGAGGAGGAGATCACCAAGATGGCTGAAGGATTATCAGGTATGGCAGATATTCCATGGAGACATATCAGCTGGTTAGGAGAGGGGCATACCATAGGTTCTGCCAAACTACCTGCACCTTTTGAGAGTATTGTATTGTCTGCAGCCCTGTATAACGGAGAAGGCATTGAAATGCCGGAAATGTATGGAGATAAGGTAAACCTTTTCTGGGCAAGCCCGGTAACCCTTACGGAAAGGCAGTATGCACATGAGAAAGCAAACGGTGGATACGAATTGCTGGAGAAAATGATACAGGCAGATATTACCCATATTGTACGAAAGAGAGACGCAATCGTATAAGAGAATTATCAATTTTTTCACCAGGATAACCTGGAGTAGCATACACATCGGATATATTATGCCGTAGCGGCCATTAATTGCAGCTGTGAAAACCAGAGACAACAACCTTTTTGTTACGGCAGCTAACATAAAACGTTATAGATTTCAGTTAAGAAAAACATGCTTACAGGAATGTACATTAAAAGACTTATGAAGCTGGCGGCGTGTGCGTTGCTCATCGGAGGAGCCACATTGGGAGCACATGCCCAGGGATTTAAAGATGGCAAAATCTGGTTGAATGAAGATGGTAGTAACTACTTCAAATTCACACTCGTCTCCCAGGTATGGCTCAGGAATACAGATCTGAATCCCGGATCAACCATAAACGGCTTTGAGAAAGGTAACTTTACCGACATCGGTATCCGCAGGGCAAGGCTCCAGGCCTTTGGCCAGATTGCCGACAGGGTGTTTATTTATTCTCAGTTTGGTATGAATAACTTCAACTATTCGTCCGACAGAAAAGCGGGTTTCTTCATCCATGACATCATGGGTGAGTACGAAGTAGTCAGAAAGCACTTATCGCTGGGTACAGGTCTGACGGCCTGGAATGGACTGAGCCGCTTTTCTGCGCCTTCTGTTGGTTCTATTATGGGAATAGATGCCCCTCTTTTTGAACAGAGCACCAATGATGTGACTGATCAGTTCCTGCGTAAACTAAGTGTATATGCGAAGGGTAAATTTGGGAAGTTTGACTACCGGGTAGCGGTAAGCAGTCCTATGTCTCCGTTGAAATCACCCGGGTATTCCGCTGCGCTTACTAATCATGCTACCTTCTCTGCCAAGCCGGCGAAGATGCAGGTCCACGGTTATTTCCAATGGCAGTTCCTGGATCAGGAAGCTAATACCACCGCTTATACTACCGGTACTTATCTGGGTACCAAAAAGGTCTTTAACATCGGTGCGGGCTTCCAATATCAGCCTGATGCGATGTGGAGGGCGGGTACCAATGGTGACACCATTCAATCCAATATGCAGCATTTTGCAGTAGATGCTTATTATGACGCACCTATCAACGCTGCTACAGGAACGGCCATCAGCGCTTATGTGTCTTATATCAGTTTTAACTGGGGTAAAGGTTATATCCGTAATCAGGCAACTATGAACCCGGCTATGGGAACAAACAGAACTGATATATTGAATGGCAGTGGTAATGGCTATCCTTCTTTTGGTACAGGTAATCTGTTGTATGGACAGGTCGGCTACAAGTTTAAAAACAACCTTATTGGTAAAACAACCCTGATGCCGTACGCGTCATTGCAATATGCACATTACGATCGCCTGGCGGATGATATGTATTACTGGGATGGGGGAGTTAACTGGCTGCTGAAAGGACAGACATCCAAGCTGACTTTTGCCTACCAGAGTCGTCCGGTATACCAGACTGTTCCGGCTGCTATGCTGGCTGACAAAATTGACAGGAAGGGCAGCTTTGTGATCCAGTATCAGGTCTTTCTTAATTGATTGAATTTTGCAACTATATAAATAGCCCGGGCTGATGTGCCGGGCTATTTTTTTGTGATAAAGTCGCGTTTTGAGGCCGTGCGCAGAGAAACGGCGGGATATTTCTTCTTCGTCGCTTGTTCGTCGCTTCTTCGCCGCTTGTTCGTTCAGAATAGGTCGGAGATAGCTTCGGGTAGTATGATTTTCAGTAAATTCTTTGAATTTTGTAAGGTGCCTACAGCGATTAGACAGGTGTCCGGCAGGCATCCTTGACGAGTATATCGTAAGAGCACGTTCTTTTCCGTAAATTTGCGCTTCCAATTTTTTAAATAAGCAACCTTGGTAAAGATCGACAATATTGTGCTGCCTGATTTCCCGCTGCTACTGGCACCTATGGAAGACGTGAGTGATCCGCCTTTCCGTGTGGTGTGCCGGGAGAACGGGGCTGACCTGATGTATACGGAGTTCATTTCCAGCGAGGGACTGGTGAAGGATACGGAGAAATGTCGCCGTAAACTGGCCATTTTTGAAGAAGAACGTCCTGCTGGTGTACAGATCTTCGGTGGTGATGAAACGAAGCTGGCAATGGCTGCAAGCATTGTTGATATGACTCAGCCCGATCTGCTGGATATTAACTTTGGTTGTCCGATTAAGGGTATTGTGAGCAAGGGCGCTGGTTCTGGCGTACTGAAAGATATTGATCTGATGGTCCGGCTAACGGCTGCCTGTGTGAAGGCGACTAAGCTGCCAGTTACTGTCAAGACCCGGCTGGGCTGGGACGAGGATACCAGAAATATTGAGGAGGTGGCAGAACGCCTCCAGGATACAGGCATCAAGGCGCTTGCTATACATGGCCGTACCCGTACGCAGATGTATAAAGGGGCGGCTAACTGGGAGCTGATTGCCAAGGTAAAGAACAACCCCCGTATACATATTCCCATCTTCGGCAACGGAGATATTGATAGTCCGCAACGTGCACTGGAATATAAAAATCGCTATGGCGTGGATGGTATCATGATTGGCAGGGCTGCCATTGGCTACCCATGGATTTTCCGGGAAGTAAGACATTTTCTGCAAACCGGCGAGATGCTGCCGGCTCCCACATTGGAAGACCGGATTGGGGTATGTAAACGTCAGTTGGAGAAATCTGTTCAATGGCGTGGGGAAGGCCCCGGTATTTTCAATATGCGCAAGCACTATTTCAACTACCTGAAAGGACTACCGGATTTTAAAACATTCAGAAGCCGGTTGGTTACGCCTGTTGAGTCAGCGGAAGTGATTGCTGTGCTGGATGAAATAGGACAGGTGTATGCAGGTTTTGAATTTGCACGTAAGCCGATTGAGCTGGTGAATTACCATGAGAATTGTGCGTTGTAGGTACGGGAACTGTTTGTCGCAAAGAAATGAACTGATCTTCACTTTGGAAAATCAGTTCATCATCATCAAGCACAGATTGCGTGATTTTTATCCAGCCAGCAGATATAAAAAATAGGACCGACCCGAAAGCCATGTACACGTTTGGTATTATCTACGCGTAATTCAATCATATCAATGTTGTCTTCCATTGAATTACGAAATGTTGTATTAGGATATCGATCTTTTGAAATAATGGTGGGTGCCAGGCCTGTTTTGTTTACTTTCCCGCCGGTGTCCAGTAAATTTTTCCAATCATACCTGTGCAGTTTTCCAATAAAACTCCAGAATGATCTCATATCCTGTTTACTCCAATCAGAAAAACACTGGTAGTCGTGTTGTATAAGTCTAATCGAAGCAATTACATGTGCATCATTTCCTTTCAATTTCCAGCCGTTTAGCTCGTACGAGTTAGTGCTTATATACTTCTGATCTTGTTTAATATTTGCGGTACTTTTGGTAGGAATAATGCTGCGATGAAGATGTTTATTAGTCATGGTTTATGCTACTATAGTAACTGATCATTGATTCATGCGTGATTTCTCTATTTGATTTCTCATATACATCTAATCCTTTTCTGGCTTTGATCCACGGAGGTTCACTATGGGTAAGTTCTTCCAGAAAGCCAGCCGAATGTTCGCCATATATGGAGTAAACCTCTTCCAGCAAATGTTGTGTCTCAATCGGAAATTCGACGTTACTGACAGGTACTTTCCAGTCAATAGCAGCATCTTTGCTTGTACTTTTAAATCTTTGATAAACGGTAGCAACGGCAGGTCCATGCACCCAGGCTTCTATTTTCTCCTGAAACAGCGGCTGTTTGAAAATTGTCAAGTGCCATGCCTGTGCATAGTAAATCAGTTTCTGTAGTTTTAATGGTGACATAGTATCTCCCGCATCTGTGTTCAAGCGGGTAATGAACCAGTCAGCTACTTCATTTGCATTGTAGATAGTTCCAGATGACATATTATTTAACGTATAAGATAACCAGGCTGTTGGGCCACTCAGGGCTGTTGAAATCCTGATTGTTGGTTTGGTGTTAACATACAAGTTTCCCCCTGAAAGCAATCAGGAGCAACAAATCTAACCACAATCTTCACAATACATCCGTTCTTTTTGTTCATTGCGTATTCACTACCTACTGCTTTGGTGAACAACCCCTAACAGTTTCCTGACCAATGCCCTATGTGCAATTATCTTATAAAGAATTATATTCATACCTTTGCCTCGTTTATAAACAAGCATTCCACCCGGAAATACCCTAACGATCCTACATAACTTACACCGGCTAAGACTACAGTATCCGCAGGTTCCTTCCAGGAATGGAACGACACAGGCAATTCCTGTTAAACCTTCATTTATTACTCAAAAACAAACAAACATGGCCTACATAATGGTTGACGTGGAAAGCGATGGCCCTATTCCTGGTGATTATTCAATGATCTCATTCGGCGCTGTACTGGTAGATCAGCAACTTGAGACAACCTTCTACGGCAAACTTAAACCTATCTCTGACAAGTATATTCCCGAAGCGCTTGCTGTATCTGGGCACAGCAGACAGGATACCCCTACTTTCGATGATCCGGTGCAGGTAATGACAGCTTTTAAAACCTGGCTAGATAAAGTATGTAAAGACCGTCCCATCTTCATCAGCGACAACAACGGCTTTGACTGGATGTTTGTCTGCTGGTACTTTCACCACTTTCTCGGAGAAAATCCTTTTGGCTTCAGCTCTCAGAACCTGGGCAGTATATATAAAGGACTGCAACGAGATATGTTTACCAACTTTAAACATCTCCGAAAAACCAGGCACACCCATCACCCTGTAGATGATGCCAAAGGTAATGCAGAAGCACTGCTGACCATGAAGCATGAAATGGGACTGAAGCTAAAGCTGTAGCTGATCGGGACATCAGAAAAGATGAATCGCAGTATGTGCAATCTATCGCTACATGCCTGCGATTTTTTTTATTTAACAATAAATTCATACACCTGATAGCCGTATAAAATTTTAAATTGAGTACCTCGCACAAAATTTAGGAGATGGGTATACTTAAGTCCTGCCTTTTAATGGGCAGTTTATTGACATGCAGCTCGCTGGCAATAGCACAATCTGATGATGATCTGACGGTGAAATTAATACGAGGCCCTTATCTGCAGGCCGCTTCTGACCATAGCATTACCGTACGCTGGCGTACCAGTACTGCTACCCGTAGCAGGGTACACTTTGGCGAGAAGCCTGATAAGACAGACCAGGTCATCAACGATTCAACATTGACAACAGAGCATATCGTAAAACTGAAAGGACTGCAGCCTCATACTCGCTATTACTATAAAATAGCTGATTTCAAAGTAGTATTTCAGGGAGATAGCAGTAACTACTTCTACACCCTGCCGGAACCAGGCAAAGAAGGGTTGTACCGTATCGGCGCTTTTGGCGATTGTGGTAATAACTCCGTTAATCAGCGTAACGTCAAGAAGGCAGTATTGAACTACCTCGGTGAAAATTATATGGACGCCTGGGTTCTACTCGGAGACAACGCTTATAATAGTGGAACCGATGCTGAGTTCCAGGCTAAGTTCTTCAATGTCTATAAAGACGATCTGCTGAAACGGTATCCCATGTTCCCCGCTCCCGGCAACCATGACTATAATGACCAGGATTACAGGGGGGCAGTAGAGAACGCGCAACGTACACACCAGACGGCTTACTATCAGAACTTTACCATGCCTACCGACGGACAATCAGGTGGTGTGGCCTCCAATACCCAGGCATTTTATTCCTACGATCTGGGGAACATCCACTTCCTGTCGCTGGACTCCTACGGTAAAGAGGCAGAACAATACCGCTTGTACGATACACTCGGTCCGCAGGTACAATGGATCAAACGTGACCTGGAAGCTAACACTAACAAACAGTGGGTCATTGCCTATTGGCATCACCCGCCTTATACCATGGGCTCTCATAATTCAGATACAGAAGATGAGCTGGTGCATATCCGCGAAAACTTCATCCGTATACTGGAACGTTATGGTGTAGACCTGATATTATGCGGCCATAGTCACGACTATGAGCGTACCCGCCTCATGAAGGGGCACTACGGTATGTCCGAAACCTTCAGCGCTGCACAGCATAACCTGAGTCAGTCATCCGGTATCTATGACGGTAGTGATAATTCCTGTCCTTATGTAAAAGACAGTAGTAACCAGGGAACAGTATATGTACTAAGCGGTTCTGCCGGTAAACTGGGTGGTATGCAGAAGAAGTATCCTCACAACGCCATGCAGTATGCCAATGCTACCGACGGTGGTGCTACCATGCTGGAAATACAAGGTAACCGCCTTGATCTGAAATGGGTATGCGCGGACGGCGTCATCAGGGATAAGTTCACCATGATGAAAGAAGTGAACAAACAAAATGTACTGCGTGTAAAAGCAAAAAGTAAAGTTACGCTGACCGCTTCCTTCACCGGCAACTACCAGTGGAGCGAAAAAGGACAAAAGACCCGCAGTATCACGGTTACACCACGTGCAGGTACTACCACCTACACGGTACAGGACAAGGAAAGCTGTCTGAAAGATACTTTTACCATTATCACAACTAAATAAACAACATGCGATTGAAGCTGACGTTCTCCTGTATCTGCGTAATACTGCTAATGGCAGTGATGCTTGCATCACAAGGAGAACGTCATGCAACAATTGCAGCGGGCACGATTGCCTATTTCAAAAGGCAGCAACCGCTATTTGCTGAGAGTACGGTTCAACTCCGCCAGTCGGTCGCAGCGCTGCATGAAGGAGATACAGCCTCGCTGATGAATGCACGTAATGCACTACGCTCATGCAGGATCAGGTATAAGGCTATTGCCTTTTTCCTGGAATACTTCTTCACCAGCGAAGCCTATGTATTCAACGCTCCGGCGAAATATGAGATAGAGGAACCTTACATTGAATATGAAGAACCTGTAGGCCTGCAACAAATAGAAGCATTGCTCTATGACTCCGCCGTGTTCCAGCACAAGGCTGCACTTGCAGAACAGACAACTGTCTTAGTACAGACGGCACAGGATCTGCCGGCTTTGTTATATCAGTTCAGCGCCAGCGAACAGCAGGTACTGGAAAGCGTACAACAGGAGCTGATACGTGTTATGGCGCTGTATATCACCGGTTACGATGCGCCCTTACTTAAGAGTGGCGTTCTGGAAGCCGCTGCTGCACTTAATGCAATCGATACTGTCCTGATGCCCTACACCGGTGTAGATCATCAGGACAGTATACGTATATATCTGCAACGCGGCATACAATCGCTTGCTGCAGCGCCTGACTTTGATCAGTTTGACCGTTTGTCATTCCTCGTAAACGATATGCTGCCATTGCAACGGCTGGTGCTTAACAGCAAGCATGACCTGTTCAGTCCTTCGACTATTGATAAAATGCAGTTCCCGCATAGCAATATTGACGGTGATACCCTGTTGGGGAGGAAGCTCTTTTTCGAGAAAGCACTATCCGGCAACAATACCCGTAGTTGTGCTACCTGCCATCAGCCAGGGCGTTTCTTTACCGATGGCTTACCCCGAAATGTGGCGGTGTCAGGGAATACAATGTTACCCCGACATACGCCGGGATTGTTATATGCCTGTTACCAGTATTCCCAGTTCTGGGATGGGAGGGCAGTCAGCCTGGAAGACCAGGTATTGCAGGTATTGCATAGCCCGCAGGAAATGGATATCCGGGACGATACTTTATTACAACGGCTACACCGCAACCAGTCCTATAGCACACTCACATTGTCTGATGTACAGGCAGCGCTGGCCGCTTACCTGCGTACGCTTACCCCATTTGACGCACCGTTTGACAGGTTTATGGCGGGGGATAGGCAGGCGCTGACGGCAGAACAAAAACTCGGAGGGAACATCTTTATGGGGAAAGCGCAATGTGCAACATGTCACTTTGCGCCACTGTTTAACGGACTGATCCCCCCGTTATATAACCGTACAGAATTTGAAGTGCTGGGTACACCAGCTAATGAAGACCTCCTACATCCTATAACTGATAATGATAGCGGACGGCTGGCATTCTTTCCCATAGACTTTTACAAAGGCGCATTCAAGACGCCTACAATACGAAACAGTGCTGTTACCGCCCCTTACATGCACAATGGCGCTTTACTAACCATGGAGCAGGTGATTGATTTTTATGACAAAGGAGGGGGCAATGGTATCGGACTGTCTATCCCTAATCAGACATTATCTGCCGTTCCGCTGCAACTGACTGCAGCAGAAAAAAAGGCCCTGATAGCTTTTATGGACGCTCTTACAGATGGTAACTAAGCAGGAAATGCAGGGCATACCGTCATAACACTTTGAAAGATTAACATTTAAGCCTAAATTGCCTCCCATTATTATTTTAAATAATAGTATCGGCTCAGCCATCATTGTAAACAAACAGACTGCTACATAACAGTTCTCTGATGCAGAGGAGGTTATGTTTGTCTGTAAATAAGTATTGTAAACAACAAAGATCTATGAACAGTTTTTCCTGGAAGAAGATCATCCCTCATGTGATTGCGATTTCCGTCTTCTTGATTGTTGCGCTGGTCTATTGCAGCCCTGCCCTGGAAGGGAAGGTCTTACAGCAGACTGATATTGTGCATTGGAAAGGGATGGCGCAGGATGCCTTCAATTACAAGGAGGTACACGGGCATTTCCCTTTATGGAACACACACTTGTTCAGTGGTATGCCTAACTATCAGGTCACCATGGATACCAAGACGCTCCTGCCTGATTTTGGTAGCATGCTGCAACTGTATCTGCCTAAACCTGCCAGCTATTTCTTCCTGGCCTGTTTGTGCTTCTACATCCTCGGTATGGCATACAGCGTAAATGTACTGGCAGCAGTATTGGGTGCTTTAGGGTATGCCTATGCTACTTATGATCCAATCATTATCTCTGTCGGACACGAGACAAAAATGCTGGCTATTGCCTACATGCCTGGCTTACTTGCTGGTTTAGTACTGATATTCAAAAAGCGGTATGTACTCGGTCTGGCGGTGGCAGCGCTTTTTGCTACACTGGAAATAGGCGCAGGGCATCCGCAGGTAACTTATTATTTCCTGATCACCCTGGGTATAATGACGATTGGCTATGTTATTAGCTGGGTAATGTCCGGAGAGATCAGACATATGATTATCTCCCTGTCGCTGGCCCTGCTGGCTGGTCTGATAGGTGTGGGTAATACTTCTCAGAGTCTGCTGACCACCTATGAGTATTCAAAATATACTATGCGTGGCGGTAAGACAGTTGATCTTTCTGAAGATGGTAAACTGACTCAAACCAAGACCCAGGGGCTGGACGAAAGTTATGCGTTCCAATATAGCCTGGGAGTAGGAGAGACCTTCGTACTGGCTATGCCGGGAGCATTTGGCGGTGGTTCGTCAGAGCACCTCGATGCTGACTCCAAAGTAGTAGGTAACCTTGTCAAAAATAACGTTCCGGAAGCGCAGGCCAGCCAATTGGCGACCAGCTTACCAAGATATTGGGGCGGGGTAGCGCCGTTTACTGCCGGCCCTCCCTACAGTGGTGCATTGATCTGCCTGCTGGCGGTAATAGGTTTTGTGGCCCTGGGTATTGGCGAAACTGCTACTTCTTCCGGTAATGTAACCCGCTGGTGGATAGCTATTGCAACCGCTATCACACTGTTTATCTCCTGGGGTAGTCACTTCTCTGCTTTCAACCAGTTCCTGTTTGACCATATGCCATTGTTCAATAAATTCAGAGCACCTTCAATGGCACTGATCATTCCACAGCTCCTGCTCGCATTGCTGGCGGTCCTGGCGGTAGACAGACTGCTGTACTCCGCAGCAGCAAGAACTCATTTACAGCAACACTTTAAGAAAATACTGTATGCAGGTGGCGGTGTAATCGTACTGGCAGTACTGGTATACCTGTTCAATGATTACAGAGGCAGTTATGATGCACAAATCCTCGATAACCTGACCCAACAGGCAGGAGCAGATCTGGCTCGTGCGGTACTGGATGGCATGATTGCCGACAGGAAAGCAATGTTTGGTGCAGGTATCTTCCATATCTTATGGATATGGGTAGTGATTATGGGCGCATTCTACCTGTTTATGAAAGACAGGGTGAAGCCATCCGTGATACTGGGTGTGTTCATCGTTATCAACACTGTAGACCTGCTGATCGTTGCCAATAAATACCTGAATAAGGAAAACTACCAGGATGCGTCCAGTTACCAGGCCGGTAACTTCGCGCCAACGCCTGCTGATCAGCAGATTCTGCTGGACAAAGATCCCCACTATCGTGTATTGAATCTCTCTACCGGCGATCCTTTCAATGATGCTATCACTTCTTACTACCATCGCTCCGTAGGTGGGTACCATGCTGCAAAGCTGCGTATGTACCAGGATATCATAGAAAATCAGTTCGCCAAACCAGGCGCTGGTCTGAATATGGCCTTACTAAATATGCTGGATACCCGTTACTTCATTACCCGCTCTCAGGATCAGCAACAGCCAGTACCTGTAGTACAACGTAACCCGGATGCACTGGGTGCTGCCTGGTTTGTAAAACATCTCAGCTATGTAAACGGACCGATCGAATCTATTAAATCCCTGGACAACCTAAATCCAAAGGATACAGCAGTCCTCGATAATAGTTTCAAAGCAGCAGCGGGCGCACAGCCGGTATTTGACTCTGCCGCTACCATTAAGCTGGTAGCTTATGAGAATGATGCTATTAAGTATACTACAAGCGCGAAGAGTAATCAGTTTGCCGTATTGAGCGAAGTATATTATCCGGAAGGCTGGAAGGCTTATATTGATGGTAAAGAAACCGCTTATGCGAATGTAAACTATATCCTGCGCGGTATAGCTGTTCCTGCGGGAGACCACACTATTGAGTTCAAATTTGAACCTGCGTCTTACTATACTGGTCAGACGTTGGTGTATATCGCTAATATCCTCCTGTGGTTAACAATTGCAGGTAGCATTTTTATGCTGTGGAAACAGAACAGACCAGCAAAAGCTTAATTGATACATATCATACTTAACACGAATAGCGCCTGACATTGGGCGCTATTCGTGTTTTAATCTACCAGCATTACAAGTAGTAAGACACCCTTCAATGCGTATCGGCCATTGATATATCAGGTTGATAATCATTCGACAAATCGCACTGCCGCATCCTCCGACAAACTGATACAATGCCGTTGACCGGCAGTCGCCCCGTCTGCAGTAACTATTGCCTTGTCTTTCAATGCGTATCTGCCATTGATATACCAGGTTGATTATCATTCGACAAATCGCACTGCGGTATCTTCCGAGAAACTGATAAAATGCCGCTGACCGGCAGTTATCCCATTCGCAGTAACGAACGCCTTGTGTTTAAATAACCCATAAGTAATATTGTTCATATGTTATAAGGCAAGCTTAGTATTACCTCAATTATAGCCGCTGTTTTCTTTAGACATTCACCCTCATTTCAATTCCTTTCCCGGTAAATCAACAATTATCACATTCAGCTGACCGCCAGTGAGTTAGTTATCTGTCCTGTGGTAGGCCCATCCTTCTACAGCCCTCGATCTGATCCCGGTTTATCTTTTACATTAACCAGGTACCAAAAGGGCACTTAAAGGGCACTTCAATATCCCTGGGATATTGAGGTGCCCTTTAAGTGCCCTTATTTAGATAGGATGGAATGAAACATTAACCCTTAACAAACCAAAAAACGCACGCGGGCTGTCCGGGTTTTCTGAATGAATCTGCCAGGAGGCCGTCCGGCGATAGCGCAAACCAGTTTCAGCAATGGAAGTTCTGCAGGCCTGCAATTCCAGGTGTATGACTACGCGGAATGCCTATATTTGTGTGCACATACCCGAAAAGCCATATTATGACCCGGTTTAATTTCTCAGACAACGTAGTACTTGAAGATGAAAGAGTTATCCTACGTCCACTTGTACTGGCTGATGATGAACATCTTATACCATTTACACAAACGGAACCAGACATCTGGAAGTTTTCTGTCGTACCCCCGGTAGGCCCCGGCGGCATGCGGGAATACATCAGATTCGCTGTTGAAGCACGTAATGAGGGAAAGGAATATCCCTTTATTGTATTTGACAAACAGCTGCAACTTTATGCGGGAAGTACCCGTTTTTATGATATACAGCTGAAGAACAAGATGTTACAATTAGGGTACACGTGGTATGGCAAAGATTTTCAGGGAACAGGGTTGAATAAACACTGTAAATTCCTGCTGCTGCAATACGCGTTTGAAAGAATGGGTATGGAACGCGTAGAATTTCGCGCAGCGCACACCAACGAAAAGAGCATCGCTGCAATGAAAAGTATTGGCTGTACGGTAGAAGGCATTCTTCGCAGTTGCGCTACCAATGCAGACGGCACCCGCCGAAGCAGCATCGTACTGAGCATCCTGAAGGATGAATGGGAAGGCTCCGTCAGGGAAAATCTACTCAAAAGACTGTGAGTATTGCTGTAGAAGTTATTATGAAAAAATATCAATTAATGCTAGTTTTGCAGATAGTGTGAATCATGCGACGAGAGTGATTTTCTCCAACCCTTTATTCTGACTGCAATAGTAATTGATAAACAATATCCTGCATACCTCCTTATCGGCAGCTTCCGAGCGGTAACCCGTATCCTGCTGCTTGTCCAACTCCTGTTTTTATACCTGCCGGCACTGTATGCACAGGATATCAATATCCGTAATCCATCCCTGGAAGGGGTACCTGCCCAATACCGTGCACCGGGACAATGGCTCGTTGTCTCTTCCACGCCCGATATACAGCCGGGAATAACAGGTGTATATGCGCCTGCTTCTCATGGTGAGACCTATGTTGGTTTCAGAGGTGGATCCCATTGGCTGGAAGCAATTGCTCAGAAACTAAATACCGATTTGCTGGAGGGAAGGAAATACCGGCTGTCGATGGATCTGTCTTTCGAACGCGGGTATGACTCTGCCACCTGCTACGGTGCGCTGGCTATCTACGGAGGTATAACGCTCACAGATACACTTGAACTACTCTGGCAATCCGGCCCCTTCTATAATGTGACGTGGCAGCGCTTTACGGCAGAGTTTACACCTCATGCAGACTATCCTTACATAGTATTAGGAGGAGATGTGCGTATTGCCTGTAACAATGAATTTGGGATAGCGCTTGCACTGGATAATCTGTCGGACACGCTCCGCGAATTACCGCTTGTAACTTACAAGGTAGAACCAGGTTGCCAGGGAATGAGTAACGGTCGCATCACAGCCAGTGCTACTGGTAGCTATCCGCCATTTACTTTTGAGTGGGAAACGGTAGGTCGCACTGGCAATGTGCTGGATGGTATCAGCGCCGGACAATATATCCTGGTTACGCAGGCCGCTAACGGAGTGCGTGTGCGCGACACCATTATAGTGCATGATACTGAATTTAATGGTAACGCTGCTATCGAAGTGAAAGGCTGTACCGGCGAAGCGCTGAATAAGATCATCCTGCGTACTGAAGGCGGAGTAGGGCCTTACGAATATTTGTTAAGTGGTAGTCCAACAGTGAAGGTCTCGCCTGAATTTGACGATTTGCACGCAGGCACATATAATATCATTGTCAAAGATGCAAAGGGCTGTCTGGATACACTTGAGAACCTGCTGATACCTGATCCGCCCTTGTTTACGCTTGATAATACCTTGATAACAGCCATGAGTTGCGCTGGTGCTAATGATGCACAGATTGCCTTTGCTGTCAACGGTGGGGTACCGCCATATAGTTATTCATTAACCGGATTGATGTCGCAGACTGACAGTGTGATGTATAACCTGAATGGCGGGGTATACAGATACCATATTGCCGATGCCCAGGATTGTGTGCTGGAAGGAAGTGTGGAAGTGCCTGCAGCGACGCACTCCTGTGCTATCTACGTGCCGAATGCTTTCAGTCCTGACGGCGATGGTGTTAATGATATATTTCGTGTAAAAGTATTCGACAAGATCACAGATTTCAGGATGTCTGTGTTTAATCGCTGGGGAGAGTTACTGTATACAACCAACGACATCAAGGCAGGATGGAAGGGAGATTATAAAGGTCAGCCGTTGCCGCCCGGCGCTTACCTGTGGATGACGACGTATACGGATGGCAGACAGCAGCCTGTGAAACAAACAGGTAGCGTATTGATAGTAAAGTAACCGGTAACAGCCTGCAGCCATTACCGGTTACCGGAATATATTATTCCAGCCCCCTGTGTTGGAGCAAATATTTCACATCAGGTTCTCTTTTGCGGAAAGCTTTATAGAGTACCATTGGTTCTTCTGTACCTCCTTTTTCCAATATATTCTTACGGAAAGCGGTAGCGGTAGCAGCATCAAATATATTACCTGCTTCTTTGAAGGCAGCGAAGGCATCGCTATCCAGCACTTCTGACCAGATATAACTGTAGTAGCCTGCGGAATAACCTCCCGAGAAGATATGCTGGAAATAGGTACTCCGGTACCTCGGTGCGATCTCAGGCAACAGTCCTATTCTGTCCATCTGTTCCTTTTCAAACTCCAACGGGGCTACATTGTTGCCAGCCGGCAAAGTATGATAAGCCATATCCAGTAAAGAAGCAGCGAGATATTCTACCGTGGCGAATCCCTGATTGAATTTAGAGGCTGCTTTCATCTTATCTACAAGTGCTGGCGGGATCAGTTCTCCTGTTTCATAATGTCGTGCATATTGCGCGAGCACTTCCGGTTCAAATGCCCAGTGTTCCATTACCTGCGAAGGCAGTTCTACGAAATCTCTTGGTACTGCAGTACCTGACAGTGTCTCATAAGTTACATCCGACAGCAGACCATGCAAAGCATGTCCTGCTTCGTGAAAGAAGGTTTCTGCCTCATCCGGCGTAAGCAGGGCAGGTTGTGTTGCTGTAGGCCGGGAGAAGTTACACACGATAGAGATAATTGGTGCGACTCTTCCCTGTTCATTAACTGCCTGTTTGCGGTAGGAGGTCATCCAGGCACCACCGCGTTTTGAGCTGCGCGGGTGGAAATCCAGGTACAGTAATCCGACCAGTTGTCCGTCAGCTCCTGTCACTTCATACGCCGAGACCTCTTCATGATAAACAGGTACGCCTTCCAGCAGTTGAAAGTTCAGGCCGTATAGTTGTTTGGCGGTGAAAAACAGTCCGTCCCTTACATTTTCCAGTTTGAAGTAGGGGCGTAAAGCTTCAGCATCGTAGCTATATTTCTCTTTTCTGACTTTATCCGCGTAATAGAACCAATCCCATGCTGCCAGTTTATCATTATTTCCTTCCCTGTCCATGATGGCCTGCATGGCAGCTGCTTCCTGTGTGGCTACAGGTAGTGCAGCTTTCCAGAGTTGTTGCAGCAGTTCGTTTGCCTTGGCAGGCGTCTTTGCCATATTCTCTTCCAGGATGTAATCAGCATGAGAGGTATATCCCAGCAGCGCAGCTTTTTCTGCTCTCAAAGCCGCCAGTTGTGTGACGATGGCTTTGTTATCCCTATCGTCATTATGATTACAGCGGTTAACATATGCGGTGTAGATCTCCTCACGTAGCGCCCTGTTGTCTGCATATTGAAGGAAAGGCATTACGCTGGCATTATGTAAGGTAAACCGCCAGCCTCCTGATTTGCCAGCTGCTTTTGCAGACAGCGCCGCAGCCTCGATCAGTGAAGCGTGTAGTCCTGCCAGGTCTTTTTCATCCGTAACCATTAGTTCGTAATGATTGGTCTCTGCCAGGAGGTGTTGTCCGAAACGAACGGTGAGCAATGACAGCTGTTTATTGATCTCCCTGAGTCGTTCCTGGCTGGCAGCATCCAGGTTTGCACCGCTTCTTACAAAGTCTTTATAGGTCTTTTCCAGTAGTTTGGCTTGTTCGCCGGTAAGCTGTAGTGTACCTTGTTTTTCGTACAACGCTTTTATCCGGTTGAATAATGTAGCATCCAGGTAGATGTCATCACTATGTTTCGCGAGCACGGGAGCCAGCTGCCGGGAGATATTTTCCAGTTCAGCAGAGGTGTTGGCCGATGTCAGGTTAGCAAATACCGCATTCACACTGCGCAGTAGTTTACCGCTTTTTTCAAAGGCTTCCATCGTATCAGCAAAAGACGGAGGTGTTGTCAGGGTGGTAATCTTATTGATATTTGCGCGATGTTCCTGCATGGCAGCCTCAAAAGCGGGCAGGTATCTGGCCGGTACGATGCGTTCAAACGGTGGTAGTCCATACGGCGTATCATACACTTCCAGTAAAGGGTTGGGCGTTCTGAAAAGGTCGTATCTTTTTTCCGTTAGTGGGATGTCAAATGCCT
This sequence comes from Chitinophaga rhizophila, assembly GCF_019492185.1. Classification (GTDB taxonomy): domain Bacteria; phylum Bacteroidota; class Bacteroidia; order Chitinophagales; family Chitinophagaceae; genus Chitinophaga; species Chitinophaga rhizophila. The sequence continues at coordinate 90,400 of NZ_JAICCF010000002.1, read as the reverse complement.
GACTATCTTTCTCTTCGGTAAGTACAAAGCCATGTCTTGCATATAAGGACACAGCGGTGTCCTGCTGATTGGTTGTCCACAGGTAAGCATTATCGAACCCGCGTTCATCCATGAACGACATGAAATGATCCATCAGTCTTTTTCCGAGTCCATATCCGCGAAATGCAGGATCTATAATGAAGTATCTGAGTTGTACGGTTTTACCACGGCTCAGCGCCATAAGGAACCCTACCATACGTCCATTATATTCGCAGATCCATACACGGTCTTTGGCTGTGTCATATTGCCGGGAAAACTCAAGTAGTCCTTCCAGCACATAACGCTCGAAATTGAATCCATATCCCAGTTCACGGCCGTAGATGTCGCCATGCATATATGCCACATATCCCAGGTCACCGGTTTTTAGTGCTGTTCTTATCGTAATATCATTTGCGTTAATCACTTGCATATCTTCGGCAGTTAATGTTCTGTTTCAAAAGTAGTCAATTTCCATTGGTACGCCATCTCCTGTAAGTCATGCGCTTAGCAAAACTTCGTATTTAATTCTCAATTCTTAGTAATTTTCGATTATGCACGCTACATTCATTTTATACCTCAGCCTCCTCCTTGTCCTCCTCCTGCTGGTAATGCTGGCACAACGATTGAAGATTTCTTATCCGATAGTGCTGGTATTAGGGGGACTGGCCATCAGTATGATACCCGGATTACCCCCTGTTGCTATTGACCCTGATCTGATCTTTCTGATATTCCTGCCACCATTATTATATGATGCAGCCTGGAATACTTCGTGGAAGGAGTTCTGGAAATGGCGGCGGGTGATCAGTTCATTTGCCTTTCTTATTATTTTGATTACCTCTTGTGTAATAGCTGTCTTTTCCAGTAGTGTCATTCCAGGTTTTACCCTGGCGTTGGGCTTTCTGCTGGGAGGGATCATTTCTCCGCCTGATGCAGTATCTGCAACCAGTATCATGCGTGGACTGGATGTGCCCAAAAGGCTGGTTTCCATCATCGAAGGCGAGAGTTTGATGAATGATGCTTCGAGCCTGATCGTGTATCGTTTTGCACTGACGGCCGTAACGACGGGAACTTTTGTATTTCACGAGGCTGCAACCAGTTTTGTTGTGGTGATTGTGATGGGCACAATTACAGGACTGGCCGTTGCGCTGGTCTTTTATGCTATTCACCGTTGGCTGCCTACTACAGCAAGTATGGATACCGTACTAACCTTTGCTGCACCTTATGCGATGTACATTGCGGCAGAGCATTTCCATTATTCCGGAGTGCTGGCAGTGGTAAGCGGTGGATTATTTATATCGAGCAGGCAACAATCTATCCTCAGTCACCTGAGCCGTTTGCAGGGTGTTAATGTGTGGGCGACGGTAGGTTTTGTGCTGAACGGGACTGTGTTTATGTTGATAGGCCTTGAATTGCCTGTTATCATTAAAGAATTGGGTGAAAGTTCGGTAACCGACGCGATACTATACGGATTACTCATCTCAGTAGTTGTGATCGTCACCCGTATCTTGTGTGCGTTGGGCTCCTCTGTATTTACGGTATTTATCAGTCGGTTTATCCGCACGGCGGATAATAGTCCGGGGTGGAAGATGCCTTTTGTCTTTGGATGGGCAGGTATGCGTGGAGTGGTGTCTCTGGCAGCAGCATTGTCTATTCCTATTGCAGTAAACGGACAAGCCTTTCCACAGCGGAATATGATTCTGTTTATCACCTTCGTCGTTATATTGGTCACCTTGGTCTTTCAGGGATTGACGCTGCCTTGGTTGATCCGTAAGCTTAAACTGGAAGAGCGCGACTATATGATGTCTGACGTAGAGCAGGAAACACTGATCAGGAAGAAGTTATCTTATACAGCATTGCAGGTATTGGATGAGAAGTATAAGATAGACGTGGAGGAGAATGCATTACTGCGTCAGTTACGTGCAACCCTGGAGAATGAATATGAGTTCCTGCAATTGTATGCAGCATCGCATGCAACGGACGTTAACAGGAAAGAAGCCATTCACCGGTATAGTACTGTTTTCAATGCGTTGATCAGCGAGCAGCGTAATATGTTGAAGAAGATCAACCGTAAGGAGGAATTTAGTGAGGAGCTTGTACGTAAGCACCTTGCCCTGCTGGACCTGGCAGAAGAAAAAATCACCCGGCAATATCAATAAAAGAGAAGAGCCGTTTTAACGATACCGCTGCTGCAGATAGTACTGTTTGACTGTTAACTACTTCTAATCACTGTTAAATACTGTTAAGCATTTTTGTAGGAAAATAGCCGTTCTGTTCTGTCGTAATTTGCCATGGTATTGCTTCAGCGTCTGTTAGTGGAATGGATGAGCCGTAGACTGTCCGATAGGCGACCGCTAACCATGCATTAAACCTAAGGGGTAATAACAGCTCAAATGTATATCACGATCAGGAATACAGACCAGCAGACATTGATCATGTGCAGGTAGGCCTGAAAAGTGAATTTAACAACATTTTAAATCCAAAACCCACAATTATGAACAGGAGATTTTTCACAGCTGCAATAATCGTTACTGCTTTAACTACAGTAAACACTTATGCTCAGGAACAGACGCCTGCCGCTCAGCCGAAGCCTAAACATGAAGGTATCTTCCAGAAACTGGATACAGATAAAGATGGTAAGATCAGTAAGGCAGAAGCAGACAAGCAGGAGCAAGGTAAGTTCAGATTGTCTGACAGGTTCAGTGAAATAGATGCCAACGCAGACACCTATATCACCAAAGAAGAAATGATGGCTTACTGGAAGAAGAAGGGACATGGTCATCGTCCGGGCGGAAAGCACACAGGTTTCTTCCAGCGCCTGGATACTGACAAGGATGGTAAGATCAGTAAAGCAGAAGCCGCGAAGATGAACAATGAGCGCTTTAACCTGACGGAGAAGTTCAGTCAGATAGATGCTAATAACGATGCATACATTACCAAAGAAGAGATGTTTGCTTACGGAAAGAAAAACGGCCATCAACCACACGGAACACATAAGCGTGGAGAAGGACTGTTCCAGAAGCTGGATGCCGATAAAGATGGTAAAATCAGTAAGGCAGAAGCTGATAAGCAGGAGGGTGGCAGATTCATTCTGAAAGACAAATTCGCTGTAATCGATACAAATAAAGATTCATATATCGATAAGAACGAACTGGGTGCTTACAGGAAGAGCCAATATGAGAAGAGGAAAGAAGCGGTTGGAAAATAAGGTATAAAGAAGTTATCAAGGGCCATGTCTTTTCTGTAGAAAGGGCATGGCCCTTTTGTATTTAGCTTTCGCTTTGGAGGATCAGGTGGTGTATGAAGGTATTGTAGGCGTCTCTAATAGGTAATGCTTCGTTAATGAGTAGCTGCCTTCTTTTTATAATTACTGGTTCGCCTGTTTTATGATTCAGCCCTTCTTTGTCTACTTCTGTCCAGTAAACACCGATACCTCTTTTCTGCCAGGACGGCAAATCATTAAAGTTAATATTGTAACGGTATAGTAACTCATTTTTATCAGCGGTGGTCATCTTTTCAATTATCTGCGTAGCAGTCTGGCGGGTGTGATTATCTTTTCGCAACTGCCAGTAGCAATGAGCATTCAGAGAGTTCCGGTGTGCATCTTCGTTTCGCCACCTGAAATAGTCAACTACCAGAGACTGATTTGGCAGTTCACAGATGCGACAGTCAAATGCTGCCAGGCTACCTAATAGTAGAGAAAATTTGGCACTTGCTTCACCAGCGAGAATAGAGTTGAACTTACGATGCTTACGTCCAAATGCACCTTCCTGTAAATGGAACAGGAGTGATATTTCGTCGCTTTCAGTATAACCGTATATAATGTTAAACCCGCAATTCATGAGGTGTTTAACTGTTTCAATCATATATTCTTTAAATACCGGATCAAAAGGCGCCTCAAATGGGTGCACCTCCTTGGTAAGTTTTGTGAAGCCCCGGCCATCAATCCGTGCTACTATATACATGCCTGGTAATACAGTCTGATCATGCGCCGTCTCAAAAATGCGCATTTTACTATCTAGTTCATCAAATTTCATGATCCCATGTTTTTATTGTAAAACCTTTATCATCAAGTTCAACATAGAATAACTCATCAAATCCTTCTTCAAGCGATGGTATTTCCAGTTTACGGTAAGTATGCAGCATTCCGACTTTTGGTATTAAGGCTTTGCCGGTACGCAGGTTGTTTCTTTCCAATGCCGCAGTAAGGCTGGAACGGAAGTAATATCCTTTCACCTTGAATTGATGCTTATTAGCAAGTGAGATATATTTCGCTCTTTCGGCTTTGCTAGGGTTAGTATTGTCTACGACAAATGGTTGGGCACTTTTAATACAGGCATCGAGGAACAGATCTTCCCGGTAACGGCTTTTCAGGAGATCTAAAGATATCCGAACATGTGTTTGCAAGAAGTAGGAGGTATAAAACCCTGTTTTGCCGGTAGCCTGAATGCCGCAGAAGATGATTGCTTCCATGATATAGGTATTGGGTTGGCGAAGATAGGGAAAAGCCTCTTACCTGGTAACTTACTTAATAAAGCGTACGATGGCAACATCGTCTGTTGGCCGCATCTGGTATTGAAACTCCAGCGATTTGCATTTCATATTAAGCATTTCATCAGTTTCCGCTTTTTCATGATCTACCAGCAAAAAACGTATAGGGTCAATCTCTGCGATGACTGGTTTCAATGGTGTAAATGAGGTAACACCATCGGTAGATAAGCTGATATCTCTGATGTTTTGGAAAGTGAGGCGGTATTGTCGCTGATACCAGCTGTCGAAATGTTCCGCCAGATGATAGCCGAGGTAGTCGGGTTTATTATCCTGGTTGAAGATGCTGATATTGCCATTGACACAGATAGCACCGTCTCCGATAATGAGAATGACTGCTTTATCGAGTTTGGTGTCGATGACCATCAGCAGGAGGGTAGTCATGAGTTCATAACGCTCTAATTGTACCTGGTTCCGGATAGCATTCAGCTCCTGGAATAGCTGGCGAGCAGTATCCTGGAGATGTTCTTCCGGAGATATGTTAACAAGCGAGCGTAAATCGGCATAGGCTTTTGCCTTTACGATCTTTCTCAAAAGTTTGCCCGTCAGTGTTGATATGAGATGGCTGTCCCTACCCATCGTACTGCCATCCATCACTGCGGCAACATACGTATGTGGGTTAATGTTGTCGTGGAACAGGTGGTCCTCGCAGTACAGCGGATGGTACCGTCCCCTTTGCAGTGTTGTATAAATATTCATATAGCGGCGCAAAAATAGTGATTCCTTCGTGGAAAAAATTTTTACCCCCATAAAATATTCATCAGGCTTTCCCTTCTATATTACTGCAGGTTTATCATGCTGAACCTCAGAGATGTGCATGTTATAACGCATACGGTATATTCCGGCTTGAGGTCAACCAGGTATTGTGCTGGAATACAGTGTGTTAATTAAATGGGCAGCCATTATGTACATATATCCCTGGGCAGTTCGGACTTACAGTATATTGGTAATCGCCGGGCAGGCAGACCGGTATTATTCCCAGTACCCCTTTATCTGATAATGGTAAAAATGAACATATGGCAATAGTAAAACCAGTTCTCCGCGCGTTCGGCTATGCACAAGTGATTGAATTTTATGTAGAATGGCTGGGTTTCCAGGTAAACTGGGAGCATAAACCTGAAGATGCATCTTTTTACATGCAGCTGTCTTTAGGAGATATTGTACTACATCTCTCAGCGCATCATGGCGATGCTAGTCCAGGGGGTAAACTCTATGTTGATCAATTTGAAGGCCTGGAGGCTTATCACCACATATTGATTGACAAGCAATACAAATAGAACCGGCCAGGTATTGAGGAGGCGTTTTATGATCCTTCGGTGGTATTAGCAACTGTTAATGATCCTTTTTATAACAGGATTGTCTTCGCCGGAAGAAAGAGCAGGATTGCTGAATAAAAAAGAGGTTGCTTACCAACAGTTATACGAATGGTTTTATAACTGTAAATAAGCAACCTTTTTTATAATATCGTTAGCAGCTATTGCTGCTGGTCCAGTAATCTTCTATGATAGTTAATCTGGCCCAGGTGATATGTCAGGTGAGTAGCCAGGTGGATCAGCAGATAACCAGTAGTTGTTTTACTATCAAATACAATCATCGGATACTCTTCTTCCAGCGAAGTTTCTGAAAGCATCGCCAGGGTATTGTCAACAACCGTAATTGTATTTTGAACTTTAAGAAGGAGTTCCGCACGCGGTATATCCTTTAAGGAGAACTCGGCTTCTCTGTCACGAATATATCCGGACTGCCCAAGTTGTGCACCAATATATGTATTCAGATTTCCTACAAGATGCAGGCAAAGATTTCCTGCGGAGTTAGCAATATTGCTGTCAATCTTCCATAAGGCAGGCTCATGCTGATAGGAGGAAATTTCTGATATGAGTTTATGGAGGTCCCGGCTAAATAATTTCCTTAATGTGTCAAGTGTGGACATATATGTAATAATACTTCAATGCAAGATACTTCTTTTTCTACGGGATGTTGCATTAATTGGACACTCGACGATAAAAATAAGCTCTCACCACCTCAGTATTATCAGGTTCTTCCAGTATTGGTTTTTTGGTAGAAAACAAGGCACCCTCTACAGTTTTCTGAAGATACTTCTGGTTCCAATGCATGATGGCCAGCTCAGGAGTGTCACCCCATCCATAGATGCCGTATTCCGGCTTCTCTCCCAGAAAACAACAGTATTCATCACCTTCTCTTAATAGTACAGGTTTATACCTGTTCACTGCCTCAGGCATTTCAGACGAGTTGTAGTCAATAGGTACAATTTTAATCTCATGTGTTGTTTCCATAGCACTATTTTTGACGTATATAACTCCAATAAATATGCCATGCCAAAGCATGAAAATGATTACTTTTATTCCATTCAATTATATTGAAAATTTCTTTAAGACAAATAAGCAGTAAATGAACGGTGCGATTTATGTCCGGCATGTGTCCGTAAAGGATGCTACGCAGGTATCAGCTTTATCAGCAGAGTTAGGTTACCCCTCAACAGTTAAAGACACTATCACGTACATCCAGGCAATTGACAAGAGTATCTGTGATGTCGCCTATGTCGCAGTTAACGGAGAAACCGTTCTGGGATGGATTCACGTTCTCTACACCATTCGACTGGAGTCAGGTCCGTTTTGTGAAATAGGCGGACTGGTAGTATCCCGTAATGCTCATGGTAAAGGTATTGGCAGACTGTTAGTGGAGAAAGCCAAGAAGTGGGCTGCTGAAAGGAACATTGAAAAGCTGCGGGTACGCAGTAATATAATCAGGGAAGGTGCGCACGCATTTTATGCGAAGACCGGCTTCATCGAATACAAACAGCAAAAGGTATTCGAGTATACAATCGGTACTGAACAGCTTAGTGAAAAAGCAGCGCCGGAAAATAAGCAGCTTGCAGAGTAACAAGTCATCTGTTAAGAATTAAGGACTAATATATAGTGAGTCGGCTTACCTCATATTATTGAAGGAACATTTACAGTATTCTCATATATTAGTTCTTAATTCTTTATTTTATTGGATCAGGCTACATATGTTGTTAAACTGGCCATATTAAGATTGTTAACCTCTCACAGCCTGGGCTGCATTTAAGGTGATTACCTGACTCGTATAACTCCTCTATTAATTCTCTATCAGATACCAGGCTTCCTGATCTTAGTGCTTTTACATCCCTTTCTATTACCTCAGTTCCTTCTGAGAAATGTAAGCTGCTGGTCCAGTTCTTCCTGCAGATCGCCAAGCCTTGTTTTGTTCAGCATATCAGTTATATCTTTCCTGATCTTTAGAAACTCGTGGTGAAGCGGGCAGGGATGCTTATCAGAGCACTGCTTTAATCCAAGTCCGCAGCCTGAGAAGATGCTATCTCCATCTACTGCTTTCACTATAGTAGCCAACGATGTCTTACGTGAGCTGTTTTCAAGATAAAAGCCACCGGTAGGTCCTTTCTGTGACTGCACAACTCCTTTTCTACTCAGATCCTGCAGGATCTTGGCAATGAAGTACTCCGGAGAATCAATCCCTTTCGCTATTTCTTTGATACCTATCTTACTACCGTCTTTTGACTTCTGTGCAATAAATATCATGGCACGAATGGCATATTCACATGTCTTTGAAAACATTGTTGGTATTTATGACCCAAAGATAAGGGGATTTAAAGAATAAAAGACCAGTACCTCCTTTATGCGAAACGCTGGTTGTCTTCGTGTAATTGGGTAGTGTGATATGTACACCAGATTCCATAAAACATCAACGATAATGCTTCCTCTTAATGGATAGTGTTGGCTACCTTTGATCCGGAGAGGAATAGTGTTTCCAACGGATCATTCCGGAACCATCTGCACAGAAACACCTTTCCGGCTAAGTCCTGTTATGTAAACAGCAGGCGCTTTAAAAGACACACGTTTCACATACTTTATCATGGTTAATCTACTCATGCGGGTATTGCCTGTCTTGCTGACAGTCATGCCGGTACCGCTATTGGCTGCAACGAAGGGACGCGCCTTCTTTGCCATAGACGCTGTCGAAGGATGGTTGTTTATTCTACTATTACTCGTTATAATGATACTGACAACAGCCATCGCACTGAAAGTGCGGACGGGTATTATACATACAAAAAGCAAGAGGTCTGATACTGCATTTGAGCCTACCCGATTCAATGAATATATCAGTGCGCTAAACAGTAAAAGTATAGATACCTACCTGAATTTGAAGAAAAAGCAGCAGCGACCCACGTCCGGCGATTTGAAAGGTATAGGCCTGTTGATGATCGCTTCCCTGTCATCCCTTCCTGTTGCTTCACAACAGATAGATAGCTCGCCATCTTCCCTCTTGCAGGAGACCGGTATCCTTATCACCCTGGTGCTGTTGCTGATACCCGTACTTGCAGGACTTCTCCTGATGGCTGTTAAGGTGGCAGCACTTGTCCGTCGGCGTAACAGGGAGCAATACTTACAGCAAGCGGCCGCTTTTGCACACTATCTCACAACCCCTGATAATCCACTGATAGAGGAGGCATTGCAGAAAAGAAAGCGTGCGCTGGCCTATCAGCTGCATAATAAAGAACTTGCCGGAGATGCCCCTGCTGACGATGAGAAAGGCCTCGTTGGTAATATCAATCTGCACGCGGGATTATCAGTGGTTGCGCAGAAGCAGCGTGCCGGCAGACGGCCCCCTGTTGATCCTGCTTTATCGAACCTGGTTATGTGGTATATTGGTTGTGCGGCTTTCTGGTTAGTAGTAGGTACTACGGTAGGCGAGTACGTAGGAATTAAGTTCGTCAGTCCGGACGTAGATCACGTCAGCTGGCTGAGTTTTGGCCGTCTACGGCCTGTGCATACTAATGCTGTCTTTTGGGGATGGGCATCTCTGGGTATGCTCGGTCTGGGCTATTATGTGGTGCCCCGGGTAAGTAATGTACCACTTGCCAGTCTGCAACAAGGATGGTGGGCATTGCGGCTAATAAACACTGCTGTATTACTTGGATCGGTTAGCCTGATGGCAGGTATCAATAATGGGGGTGGAGAGTACCGCGAATACATATGGCCGATACAACTCTTATTCGGCATAGGGTTATTGCTGACACTCAGCAACTTTATTCGCACTATTGCATCACGTACTACCAGGGAAATTTACATCTCCAACTGGTATATTGTAGCTGCACTGATGTTTGCACTGGTAATATCCATTGTAGCATATATACCATTATGGCAGGATGGACTGGGAGAAACGATCATACAAGGATACTATATGCACCAGGGGGTGGGTATGTGGTTCATGTTATTTACACTCGGCATTGTTTATTACTTCCTGCCACAACAACTTAATAAGCCTATTTACTCTTACAGCCTGGGTATACTGGCTTTTTGGGCGCAGATACTTTTTTACACACTTATCGGTACGCATCACTTCGTTTTCAGTGCTATTCCCTGGTGGCTGCAAACAGTAGCTATCGTAGGCTCTGTCGGGATGATCATTCCGGTAGCTGCTGGTACTACTAATTTCTTCATGACTTTCCGCGGCGGGTGGCATAAGCTGAACAACAGCTATATACTGCCTTTCTTCCTGGTGGGTGTCATCTTTTACTTTACAGGCTCTTTGCAAGGTACGGCAGAAGCTTTCCGCACCACTAACCTGATATGGCACTTTACTGACTTCACAGTCGCGCATTCTCATCTCACGATGTATGGCATTGTCAGTTTCCTGTTATGGGCTGCTATCTATGCTGTAGTACCCCGGCTGTCTGGTAAAGAAGCTCCGCAGATTACTGTCGGTGCGCACTTCTGGCTGGCATTGATAGGCTTGTTGTTTTATACCATTCCGCTTATGTATGGCAGCACGCTGCGTGGCATTATGTGGATGCAGGGAAAACCATTCATTGACAGCGTAATCATGATGGCACCTTACTGGCTATGGCGTGCTATAGGTGGAAGTCTAATGTGGTTATCCCACCTCTTCTTTGCCTATAATCTATATAAGATGATGCTGGGTGATGATACGGCTGATAGCAGAGGCGCTGCTGTGCAAAGACTGAATCAATCTTATTCCGAAATAGAATCAACGCTGTAATTATGGAATTTTTTGATGATCATAAGCGCCTGTACAGAACGGCCTTCCTGTTATTTATTATACTCACCCTGTTTGTTGCTATTATTCCTGCCATGACTAATCAGCATAATAATGCCCCGCTGCCCGATGCATCGTCGCTAAGCGCTGCTGCACGTAGCGGAAAGGCATTGTTCATCAGCAATGGGTGCGTTGCCTGCCATACGCAGCAGGTACGCAATGTAGATATGGACAAAGTCTGGGGCGGGCGGCCTGGTATTGCTGCTGACTATGCTGACAATCACCGCACAGATTTCTGGCGGAATACTGCAACACTGATGGGCACAGAACGTACTGGTCCGGACCTTACAGATGTAGGCAACCGCCAACCCAGCCTTGACTGGCACCTGACTCACCTGTTCAATCCGCGTATTGTTGCGCCGGCATCTATCATGCCTGCTTACCCCTGGCTGTTTCAAGCCCGGGATACTGCCAGTATATCAGACGTTATTGTAAAGGTGCCGGAGGAATATATACCGGCAGGTACTGTTATTGTTGCTACGCAGGACGCCCTGGATCTTGTTGCCTATCTGCAGGAATTAAAACAGGTGAAACTGCCGGATGGGGTGGGTGTACCTGCATTTCTGTATGGCAGTATCGCCACTACTACCACTGCCGCTTCAGGCACTCCCGATGGCGCTACTTTATATACTAGTAACTGTCAGAGCTGTCACCAGCAGAACGGAGAAGGATTAAAGGGGGCATTTCCCTCATTAAAAGGAAGTAAAGTCGTACTTGATCCTGATCCGATACAGTTGGTGGATGTCATCATGAACGGTTTCGATGCACGCGTTAGCGAAGGATATGGCATCATGCCGGCCGTAGGTACAAACAGTCATCTTTCTGCCGAAGAAGTCACCGCTATCATGAACCACGAACGTTCCAGCTGGGGCAACAACGCGCCTGCCGTAACCACCGCACAAGTGCGGAAGTACCTGGAAGAGATAAATGCAAAAGCTGCCAACAAATAACCGAAACCCAATCTCATGCGTAAGAAGTTATTTTTACTGCTGGCATTACTGACCAGCTACTACCTGCCGTCAACGGCCTGTGATGCCTGTAACAGGAAACAGACGGTTGTCTTCAGCGGACTAACCCATGGCAAAACGCCCGATAGTCAATGGGACTACCTCATTGTACTGATTATAGCGGCTATAGTATTGCTTACTTTGTTTTATTCGGTAAAGTGGTTGATACGCCCCGGAGAAAAGTCGGTAGATCATATTAAACAGTTTGTGGTGAACAACAATAGTTATGAAGGATAAGAGCACGATATACATATTCATAGACGATGCAATAAAACCTATTGCCATACTGGAATCTCCTGTTAACTTTGAACTGGATACTACGCGGCTGGTAGATGGTAGACATACGCTTAAGATCGTTAGTCGCGACCCTACCGGAAAGGAAGGTATCAGACTGGTACCTTTTGAAGTACGCAATGGTCCGGCCATCTCCATTGAAGGTATCCGGGAAGACGCCGTAGTAGATGGCGTCGTGCCAGTGATGATCAATGCATATGGCAAAGGCGATCAGCGCAACTTCCTGATAATTGGCAGTGAAACCCCGCAAAGCATTCCGTTCTGGGTGTTTGTACTGTTGATTGCTTTCCTGGGGTGGGCAATCTTTTACTGTATTACAGCACCACTGGAGTTATTGATGAAATAAAATACTATTATGTCTGATATAGAGCAGAGACCGCAACTCGCGGATATTCAGAATGAAGAAGATATAGCGCAGCTGGTGCATACCTTTTACGCCAAAGTAAAGGATGACACACTACTGGGGCCTGTATTTGAGAAGGCAATTGCCGGTAACTGGGGCCCGCACCTGGATATTATGTGTAACTTCTGGAGTACGATGTTGTTGTACTCGGGGAGGTATAAAGGCGACACAATGAGTAAACATATGTCCCTTCCTATTGACCCACGGCATTTCAGCCAGTGGCTGACACTATTCTTAGGCACAGTAGACACCTTATTTCAGGGTGAAGTTGCTGACAATGCCAAGGCCAGGGCTGGCAATATTGCCCGTATTATGCAGTCTATGATGGGCTTTTCTTTGAATAATAACCAACCGGACCCGGGTCTCCTCCGCCATAACAGCTGAGAAGCCACAGGCACCGGTGGTTATTTGTAGCGGAAGGGAGATGATCAGGTTTCAGTAATGGCGTTATTGAAATCAGTTCATGGCACGTCCCGTAGCTTTAATTCAAATGCGTCCAGCCAGTCCCTTACTGCCGATATTTTGCCTGGCTTCGGCATACAGTAACGTTCCCGGCCGCATTGCTTTATTTCAATGACATCGCACTCCAGCAGTATTCTGAGGTGTTTGTATACAGCTGTACGGCTTATACTGAACCGGCCAGCCAAGGCATTAATGTTCAGCGGCTTACAGGCAATCAGGTCAAGTATCTCCCGGCGGGTAGGGTCGGCAATTGCCTGGAAGGTGTCTCTTCTCATAGCGGGAACATTGGGCGCATCTGTAGTTACTGCCGACAAGGTTTAATTAGCAGGAAAGGCTGTCGGATCAGAGTAAAGCACTTCCCACAGGTGCCCATCCAGATCCTGGAACGCCCGCGAATACATCCAGCCGTGATCCTGCGGCTCATTATAAGCAACTGCGCCTGCTGCCAGTGCCTTATCTACTACCTCGTGGACTTTCTCCTTACTTTCAACTGATACCGCATTGATTACTTCAGTTACCTTTGACGCATCAGCAATACCCTTTTTAATAAAGGTGCTGAAGAACTCCTCTACCAGTAACATCGCATAGATGTTCTCTGAAAGTACCAGACAGGCTCCCTGTTCATTAGTAAACTGCGCATTGAAGGTGAAGCCAATCGCTGTGAAGAATGCTTTTGACTTGTCCAGATCCTTTACGGGCAGATTGACGAAGATCTCTTTTACCATTTTGATGGGTTTTATTATTAATAAGAATAGATGACGTCTTCCAGTACTTCCCCGCTATACCCGGCATCCTGCAACATACGTATCACTTTCGACGGATCAACAGCTCCTGTGTCACACTCCACCCGCAATATGCGGTCGCAGTCTTGCAGGTCAAAGTTAGCGCTATAGCCGGCGCAGGTATTGTGTATTTGCCGGAGGAGCAATAGCGCATTCCTCCTGTTGTTAACATTGGTTTTAAATACTTCTACCATATACACAAATATTTCAGGTTGCAGGATTTAATCAGACCTTGCCCTCAGGCAATAGTTCCTTATATGGAACCTTATGGTTACAAAAATATGTGAAACCTTTTGGTTGCATGGGTCGTAAAAACGACATAAATAGGGGGAAAACGGGACATTTCCCGAAAGTATACGTCTTCACTTGTCTAAGTCAGGGAGGACTGCTGCCAACGCTGTTCTCCAACATGAGATCAGCTGAAATGAGTGTTATAACGCAGTACTATCATACTGGTTAGCGTCATCACAAGTTCCTGACTGTCTACCTGCCCATTATGGTCTTATAAACCCTAGTCCAAAAGCAGTACCTGCACCCAGCAACGCTCCGGCTGTAACGTCGGTAGGGTAGTGTACGCCCAGGTACATCCTCGAGTAGCCTACTGCCCCTGACCATAGAAACGCAGGTGCTATAACATACCATTTCGGATATGCCCTGGCCAGTGCAGTGGCCGAACTGAAAGCAGACGAAGTATGGCCGGAAGGGAAGGAGGTAGACCTGGGCTGATATACAGCTGTCAGGCGTGTATTAGATATAAAGGGGCGGGGCCGTTTTACAAGCTTTTTGATAAGGGTATTCAGCAGGAATGTCGTGGCGGTACTACTAGCCACATAAAGTGCATTTTGCCGCATATCAGGGTTGTGGTCAATAATACCTGCTATCAGCAGACCGGCAGGAATGGCCACATTCACATAATCGTTTGTGTTGGATATGAACAACCAGGCTTTCGTCTGTGAAGGTGTTCGCCTGTCCGCCAGGTACTCCAGCGTTTTATCATCCAGACGCTGTAGTCCTGATTGTGCTGTAACAGTAGGAAATGCTGTTGTCAGCAGCAGTATGGTTACGTATAACTGTTTCATATCCTGTCTTATCTAACGAAATGTTTATCTGTCTGCCGCCAATGAAATTACTAAATAAATACGGGTAAACCGGGTACGCCTGACTACAATATCCTGTACAACACTCTACCAGCTCTCCACCCATCTGCCAAAATCAATATAGCAGGAACAATCCTGACCTTCAGTGCTCCGCATCAGCTGACTATCCCTCCGCAGTAACTATCCGTCTTGGCCATACCCCGACTTTCCATATCACTTATAGCAGGAACAATCCTGACCTTCAGTGCTCCGCATCAGCTGACTATCCCTCCGCAGTAACTATCCCCCTTGGCAATACTCCGTCCGCCACTATCACTGCCTGCTGCTATCACAATTTGTAGTTACCTCCAATCAGCGTCACATCCCGTATTACCCTGATTATCAAATGAAGATCAGTCTAACTACACTGTATAACACACAATTAATGGCGCATTTCTTGTAACTGCTCCAGCAGTGAGGTAACTAATATTGATAAATATTAAATGTTTCATTACCTTGGAAGATTTTCCGGTATCATAAAAAAGCATTACTTGTATGAAGAGTCCTGTTACAGGAGGTAACCGTGTGGAATTGATCACAACCTTTCCGACTGATTCAATTGTTAAGATCTACCAGGATAACCTCAAAGTAGATACCCGCCGCTTTTTTAAAGGGGTACCTGCTGTAGAATTGTATGAATGTACCGAAACGGGCTACCGCTTTTATCATCCGGAAACCATATTGGGCGATGGCCAGTTCTATGCTGACCTGCACAAAGACAATGAAGGCTACTATTCAAAAACCAGGTGGGAGCATAAGTATGCCATCGGCCAGATAAAAGCTACTGACAAAGTACTTGAAGTAGGCGCAGGTGACGGTTTCTTTCTGGAGCAGCTGAAGAAAGCGAACATAGACGCGCTGGGATTGGAGCTTAATCAGGACGCTATTGCCAAAGGTGCAAAAAAAGGCCTGCGTATGTCCGGTGAAATGATAGAAGATCATGCGGCTGCACACCCTGAAACATATGATGTGGTTTGCTGCTTCCAGGTATTGGAACACATTTATAATGTAAAGAGTTTCCTCGATGGCTGTATCAAGGCGCTGAAGAAAGGTGGTAAACTGATCATTGCTGTGCCTAACAACAACCCTTATATGTTCAAGCAGGACAAATGGCATACCCTGAACCTACCGCCGCATCATGCCGGCTTGTGGAACAAAAAGGCCTTTATGGAACTGCAGAATTTCTATAACATCACACCACAGGATATCATCGTTGAACCTCTCAGTAATATGAAGCCGTTCGCTAAACAATGGTACCTGGCGCAACGTAACTACTTCAAAGAGACTAAGCCGGTACTGGGCGGCATCATGTCGCTGGTACCACGCCCTGTATACAAAGCTGTTGTAAAACTGTTCTCTCCCTGGATAGACGGTTGTAACATTGTAGCTGTATTTACCAAGAATTAGCACATACCCGGGAATGTCCTGAATACCCCCTCAGACAGTCCCATTTGCACATTATATACTTCAGAAAATGCTGATATGTTTGCATCATAAAACCTACTATTATGAAAACGAACAAGATCAGCATTTTCTATTGGGTATCAACCATTGTCTTCGCACTCATGATGCTGGCAGATGGCCTGGCCGGTTTAGCGCATGAAGCAACAGGTGTAGCTGTCATGAAACACCTGGGTTATCCTGAATATATACTTACCATCCTCGGCATTGCCAAGATACTCGGTGCGCTGGCTATTATCCAGACTAAATTCGACACATTGAAAGAGTGGGCCTTTGCTGGCTTTACCATCAACTTTATTGGCGCATGTTTCTCCAGACTGGCCATAGGTGACCCTGCCGGTGAGTTGATTGCTCCGCTTGTAGCATTGCTCATACTCTCCGTACCCTACTATGCCTGGAAGCGTTACAAAGCTGCCAAAAGCTATACTCCCCAATTGGCTGTCCGCTAAGCGTTACGCTGCCTGCTAATAGCAATCCGCAGGCTTCCTGCAACAATGGGTGTCATCCACTGCTGTAGCCAGGAAACCTGCGGAGGCTATATTATAGTGAGAAATGCCGATAATCAGGCTGGCAGTATCAGCAATGGTACATTGCTGTTCCATGCCAGTTGCTTGGACACGCTCTTCTGAAAAAGTGTGGCCAGCAGCCCTTTCTTCTCATGTAAAGCAATGATCAGCGCAATGTTATTAGCAGTTGCAAAGTCGGTAATACCTTCCGTGACGTCATCTTTTTTCAGATAATGGAATGTTACCGGATACTTCTCCAGTAACTGGTGCATCTGCGCAATGTCTTGCTTTGCTTCCGGTGAATATTCATCGTCTCCCGCTACGTTAACGGCAAACAACGCCTCCGGTTGCAGACTGTTGAGCAAAGTGACCAGTCCGGGTAATGCCTTCCCTTCTCTGAGTACTTCAAAATCTACTGCTAATAATATCCTTTGCGGCAACAGCAACCGGCTGTCCTCCGGTACAATCACCAACGGATATTCACAGTTCTCCATAATACGGATACTATGACTGCCCACCAGGAACTTCTCAAGGTTCGACTTATCTGCTATACCAGCTACAACAAGTCCGGCATGTTCCCGCGCAACGACCCGTTTCACGGCTTCTTCCAGTATGTCGTCTTCCGCCAGTGTCTCTATAGTGATACCTGCCGCTTCCGGTTCCAGCCTTTTACGCAGCACTTCCAGCTGACTGCTGCTGCCCTTATATAATTCGTCCGGGTTCGCTTGTATGATGGGAAGCTCTGGGGATACCGGTACATTGGCTATCGGTTCCAGGCTCTGGTAAGCGTTCAGTAACAATACTCGATTGCATTGAAGGCGTGCTGCCAGGCGAACAGCATATTTGGCAGCCTGTAGCGCTACGTCAGAAAAGTCGGTTAGAACTAATATGCTCTGCATAAGATGGGGGTTTTTGATAATGAACAAGGCATAAAAATCAGGCCAGTGTGCCAGCACTTTACTGCTGACTGTCCAGCCTTATCACCAGCCCTTCATCTCCATCCAGACTGATACTATTTTCTACTCTGCTGCCATTGATTTCCGGGAAAGTCGCTATCTCCACAGTACCGGAGAAAGTGAAATGCGGTGGCCTGAAATAGCATGGCAGATGTGTCAGGTTCAGTACAATCAGGAATTGTTGCTGTCCTTCCAGGCACCGCTTAAATGCTATCACCTGGTTATCCGCATACACAGGCCGGTAGTCGCCGGCATGTAAGGAAGGCTCTTTTGCACGCAGTTCAATCAGCTGTTTATATAGTGTCAGCATAGAATACAAGTCTGTCTGCTGTGTGTGCACGTTGTTCCGCTGCCAGGTCTTGGACAAACGCAGCCATGGCTTACCTGTCGTAAAACCTGCATTTTCGCTGTCATCCCATTCCATCGGCGTCCGGGAAGGATCACGGCTCAGATTCTTATCCGGCATGTTCAGTCCCTGCGGATCCTGTACTTCCTCAAAAGGAATTGCCACATTACGCATACCTATCTCGTCTCCGTAATAGATCGTTGGCGT
Organism: Chitinophaga rhizophila; assembly: GCF_019492185.1. GTDB lineage: Bacteria > Bacteroidota > Bacteroidia > Chitinophagales > Chitinophagaceae > Chitinophaga > Chitinophaga rhizophila. The sequence continues at coordinate 72,160 of NZ_JAICCF010000002.1, read as the reverse complement.
GCCGCGAAGTGTCAGCAGCAGTATGGCCGCCACCCGCGCCTGTAGTTGTCCTACACGACTGGCAATACGGTGCTGGTCATGGTTGCTTAACACCCAGTTGGGCCATCCCTGCGCAGGAAGTGCGCCCTCATACTGGTCAATAGCCACGGCCAGAGAAGATGCCTGCCATGGCAAAGAAAGCAGCTGGAAATTAAACGGCAGGTGAGCGCCTTTGTTATCTACTCCATAATACGCCATTAGCTGCTGGATAGGCAGATAGATCTCTCCAATCATCACCCGGTCGCCTTCAAATTCTTCCATCACGGCTCTCATCTCTCTCACTACCTCATGTACCTCTGGCTGATCTGTGGAATAGACCGGCAACACCTGGGAATATGTCCCCATGTGTGGTTCATACTCCGGATTAGTGGGGTTGTTACGCAACTGATCGTCCTTGATCATATGCCACATCACATCCACCCGGAAACCGTCTACTCCCTTTTTCAACCAATATCGCATAACGTCATACATAGCAGCTCTCACCTCCGGATTACGCCAGTTCAGATCCGGTTGCTCCTTCAGGAAAGCATGATAGTAATACTGCTGCGTATTGGCATCCCATTCCCATGCCTCACCGCCAAATACACTCAGCCAATTATTAGGTACACCGCCATCAGGCAGTGAATCCTGCCAGATATACCAGTCGCGCTTAGGGCTATCCTTCGAGGAACGGGACTCCAGGAACCACGGGTGCTGATCTGATGTATGATTAGGCACCAGATCCAGTAACAGCTTCATGCCACGCCGATGTACTTCTTCCAGTAGCCTGTCAAAATCTGCCGCTGATCCGAACAAGGGATGTATACCTGTGTAGTCTGCAATGTCATATCCGAAGTCCGCCATCGGGGAAGGATAGATGGGTGATAGCCACACGGCGTCAATACCCAGCCATTGCAAATAATCCAGTCTTGAAATAATACCATTCAGATCGCCTACGCCATCTCCGTTACTGTCCTGAAAAGACCGGGGATATACCTGATAGATAACTCCTGTCTGCCACCATTTGTCGTAAATCGTTGCCATTGCTGATGAAGTTTTGATGATACGCTAAGTCTTCACAACATTTCTGCCAGAATTATTCCTGGCCCGTCAGCTGGCCCTGTATGTAACCATGTATAGTCTATTGCAGATCTCCCGGAAACATACCGTACACATTTGGATGCCTTCCAGTTTAATCAGGATGTGTCGGTTGACCGGCACGATGTCAAAATACCGGCAGCAGCGCGGGGCGATTAAATCATTTTTGCGTAGAAGGTAAACGGCAAAAACAGCTGGTTAATAGGTAGCTCGTGCGAAGAAAATGGCCGCAGGTCTACATTGTCTCTGCTATGCGTACAGGGTGGCGACTATGTTAAAGTAGTTCTGGCTAAGGATATGACATAAAAGGAAAGAGGTTGTCTCATATCATTGAGCAACCTCTTTCCTTGTATTAGTCTGTCGCAGCGTAGTATTGATAATTTAGCTGTACAGCAGGTGTTGTTATCACTGCAGCAAGGTACGTTTTACGCCATCTATCTCCATAATCAGGTCAGCACCATAGGCAGTGGCCGGTGTCTGGTAACCGGCTTTATATTCTCCGTTGATAATCTTTTTGGCAATAACGAGTACACTGAATGCTGTGAGCGAATAAGCTTCAGGCGTCTCCATGTGGGCTTCAGCTGATTGTCCGCTGGCATTACTCACCTTCCCCCTGATATAGCTCGTTGCTTTATCGCGCACGGCCTGGTTAGGTCCGGCGGATTGCATTTTGAGGATACCCATGATTATACTGCGCATGAAAGGTGTCTTCAGCAACCAGTTAAAAAGCGATTGTCCTTTCAGGAAGTACCAGGCTCCTTTGTTGATGGCAGTATAGGTTCTGATATTGGGAATGCGGGTCGAATACCATGCCGTGCTGATATCTCCCCAGGGAATACTCATTACAAAGACGGGTTTCCGATAACCCGGAAAACGCACAGACATACCCTTTTTGCCCATCGACTCGTACGTGATAGCGCCGTCTTTACGGATAGCGCCCGGAGTACCCAGCTTATGCAGTGTACTGATGGAAGTACCACGGGATAAAGCGCTACCTATCACCGCAAATGCGATACTGAGTTGATTGGCGTCAGGTAACTGTTGTTTGAGATACAGTGCCAGGCAATCCGTTGGTACTACATCAAATCCTGCCCCCGGGAGGATCATGACATCTTTTTCTTTGGCCGCCTGGTCATAGCCTTGCAGCATTTCAAACACATCCAGGTCTCCGTTGAGATCTATATAGTGTGTTTGGGTGGCGATGCAGGCATCGATCATGGGACGTGCGGTAATATGATAGGGCCCGGCAGCCTGTATCACCAGTGTGATATCTTCGAGGGCCGCTTTAAGGGCAGTGGCATCATGCAGTTCAACAATACGGTATGGTAGCTGTAATTCCTTGGCCAGGGCTACAATAGCATCTCTTTTTCTACCGGCAAGGATGGGCTGAACACCATACTGAGCGGCATACCGGGCAATCAGTTCGCCGGTATAGCCATTTGCTCCGTAGAGCAGTATATTCTTAGGTTGCATGGAGGAAAAATACAAGATAACCCGGAAACTACAAATATTACTTGCCGGGGATATAAGGCATTATAGCACTCTCACCATCTGAATATTGCATCTTTCATACGGGGAAGAGTGACCGATCACCCGTTCAAAGCCCAGTTTATGATAAAGGTTAATGGCAGGTTTCAGGATGGTATTACTTTCGAGATATACGTTTTTTGCGCCGAGTGACCGGGCTTTGTCTAATACAGCATTACCCAGTAGCCAACCTATGCTTTTGCCCTGTGCAGCCGGTGAAACAGCCATTTTAGCCAGTTCATAATCATACTCAGGATCGTTCATTTTGATCAGGGCGCATACGCCTACCGGTGTATCTTCGTAGAGGGCAACGAGAATGTGCCCGCCGTTGTCCAGGATATATCCCTGTGGATTGTCCAGTGCTTTATAATCAGCTTCCTCCATCCGGAAATAGGTAGAGATCCATTCTACGTTCAGGGCTTTGAAGGCCTGTTGATAGGAGGGGTTAAAGGCTACTATCTCCACTTTCCGACTTTCCCGTTCTTTTTTCTGTTCCTGCACCCTGCGCAACAGGCTTTTTTGTTCCAGGAGAAACTCCCACTCTTCAATGGCCTTCCACAGGTCATGACGGGTGTTATCAGCAATAGCTTCAATAGCGCTGTTCACGTCAGCATATTGTGCTTCAATTTTTTCAGTGATCTCTTCGCCTTTGGATGATAAGCTGACCATGTTCCTGCGTCCATCCGTTTTGTCCTTTTTCTCTTTCACTAGTCCTTTCTCTGCCATTTCGCTGATAATACGGCTGACGGATGGATGAGAGTGACCGATCTCTTTGGCGATAGCAGTGATTGTCCTGGATGCGCCCTGCGACAGCACGTAGAATACGGGAAACCACTTCGGATTCATGTCAATGTTATACAGTTGGTATATCTGTGTAGCATCTTCTGTTATTTTCTCTGTTAGCTGGCGAAGTCTGCTGCCGATGGCAAGCTTGCCTACATTGTCATAGAAGTTCATAGTGGTATAATTATGTAGATAATTATGTAACTGATTACGCAAATATAGGTAATTTATTAATCAGCTGAATTTTGTAGACGGGAGCATGCTGTTTATTCCACGATTTTAAAGACGATTAATACTGTATAAACAGGACGGTGAGAGGAGGGGATAAGATTGCGGATAGGTTAAAGGAAGGGATACGGAACGTAGGATATGCGCTTTTCAAGCTATGTGCAGACGGTGAAGATAAGATAAGTGGCGGACGACCAAGGGACGAACAAGCGACGGCGAAGAGGTGGACTTGATCAGTAGCTGCTTCGGATTCAGTACGGCCAAAGGACGAACAAGCGACGGCCAAGAGGTGGACTTGATCAATGGCTGCTTCGGATTCAGGACGACCAAAGGACGAACAAGCGACGGCGAAGAGGTGGACTTGATCAGTAGCTGCTTCGGATTCAGGACGGCCAAAGGACGAACAAGCGACGGCCAAGAGGTGGACTTGATCAATGGCTGCTTCGGATTTAGGACGACCAAGGGACGAACAAGCGACGGCCAAGAGGTGGACTTGATCAGTAGCTGCTTCGGAGATCAGACCTGATGTGAGGCCGTGAGAAGCAGGTATACTTCAGGACAACAAGATCATAAGTACATATGTAAGATACTAAAAAAAGGCTGAATTTCTTCAGCCTTGATAGTTTTAATCGTTGGTAGTTGCCGGAGGACTATATTCCAGTATATCCCCTGGCTGACATTGCAGTGCTGCACAGATAGCGTCCAGTGTTTCGAGCCGTATAGCTTTGGCTTTGCCTGTCTTCAGAATGGATAAATTAGACATGGTAATATCTACTTTCTCGCTCAATTCCGTCAGTGACATTTTCCGTTTAGCCAGCATGACATCCAGATTTATAATGATAGGCATGTGTTACACAGTTAATTCGTTTTCAGTTTGTAATTCTACTCCGCGTTGATAGATGACAGCAATAACCCATATAATCAGGCCGGTTATCAGGCTGCTTCCAATGTCTATGTTGAGCGCCAGTTTAAAGGGTGCGTCCGTATCAGCTACAAAGCGGCTGAAGATAAAGTAATGAATTATCCGGATTACATCTACGGCCACAAAAAGCAGAGAAAGTTGCTTCAACAGCCGGATGATCTGCTGATTGAACGGACGGTCAGGGTCTAAGGCCTTAAATATACTCATGAAAGACTTCAGAATCAGCAGCCATATCACCAGGTTAATCACGCCTACAGCGAGCGAGTAATAGCCGAAAGCTGAATTGGAGGTAGCTACTACTTCATATTGGTGTTGTACAGGCCTGTAAGTGGTAGCACCATCAGCCAGGAAGCGTGGTTGCACTGGCTGCTCAGGCTCCCCGAAAGATGTTACGCGGTGAACCAGCGAACCGGAGATTTGCTGCAGTTCACGTGTGCCGGTAACATGCCCCGCTATCCGTAATGAGATTAATAAGACGATGATTAACAGCGTTACATAATATGCCGACATCGCTAATACGTTCAGGATTACAAGAATGGATTTCGTTTTCATACGTGTGTGTTTTGTACTTCAAAGGTAAAGCCTAATTTATCATAATTCAAAATAAATTTATTGAGAAACGATAAATAATTGTTGATTTGGGTTAATATTAGTGTTTAGGGGTTGCCTAACAGCAGGTTCAGATAGATAGCAATCCCCGGATAGAGAAAGTCGCATGCATAATACATTCCTCTATACTCGGAGGAAGGACGGGTAGATGTGTGACAGTAGTATCTGCCTGGAGTTGTTCACCTGGCAGATAACAGGTATCTGGTAATGGATTGACAGCGCTGATCAATTGCCTGACTGATGATATACTTCGTCTATTGAAACTATCGTGCAGTGGAGCAAGGGTAGTGTGGAAAGGGTTGACAGGCGTTTAAATCAGAGAGGTGTACTATTGATGAATACCAGCTGCGACTACCGAACGGCGACCTTTCAGTTCTGCTATCCTGGTAGAACTGGTCTATAGCAGCTCGCAGGCTGTATGGAATTGATATACCATCGCAGGCGACCAACCTGAAAGTATACAAGGTTGTAGTCTGCCTGCAACGATATGCATCATGCTTTGCTGTGAATTGAATACTGTATGACATGACCTTTTGTTGATAACACAAAGGTCATACACAGATGGTATTCGTAGTTAGTTAGAACTATGGGAATCGTTATACATTTCTGGGCAATATTGACTGACGACTTAATTAGCCATAATCAGTGCAGTAATTAACGCTCCGATGGCCACACCTCCGATGCCGAATTTTATAGCTCTTGCATTTCTCTTTTTACGTTCTTCCTGTAGCATTTGCCGGGATTCTTCCAGTAGTTTCTGAGTTTCTGTGAGGCTGGTAGTGGCTTTATCAAGAGATGCAGAGATACCCTGCAGGCTAACGCTGGTCTTATCCATGAAGGTCAGCGAGCTGTTAGTGACTGAGTCCATCTGTTGCCGGAGTTGCTGATAGTAAAACTCTTTGATCCGGAGCATAGTATCCTGCTGATGTATCATGCTTTCATAACTGTCCATAATGCCTTTAAAGGAGGAGTTGCCTTGCCTGGTTTTGTCGTAAAACTTCTTGTAGATGTGGAAGGTTGTTTTGTTCAGAATGAAGGCAGTATCGCATTGTATCAGCAGGGTATCGCCCCGGTGGATGTTGTAAATGCTGGTACCTGTGCTGTCTTTGAATGTTTTTAATATACCCTGACCGTTGGTATGCAGCATGGTAAGGCAGCAGCATAGCGCAAGCAGCAGCTTGTGGTGAGTAGATGATGGTTTCATATGAGTATTGTCTGTTTAGAGGGGTTTGACATCAAACGGTGGAAGGCTGTCTGTAGCTTTCAGTTCATCTTTAAATACTTTGACTTTGGCATTCAGTTCATCAACAGTCTCTTTCAGCTTAGAGTTGGATTTTGCTTCCTCAATTTCCTTTTTTGTATTCAGGATGGAGACGTTCGCCTGGATGTTTTTAATGTAGTATTTGAACTTATCTACATCTCCCTGCAGCGAATCGAGTCTGGTACGGGAGGCATTAATATAGTTCAGTGCAGTGTCGATGTTTCTTTGGGAGGCTTCTATGTTCTTCTGTATTTGTTTTAATTGGCTTTTCTCAAAGAAAGTGATGATTGCGTTAATAATGGTAAATGCGAGCACAAGATAAATGACGATTCTTAGTGGCTTTTCCATGTAAATCGGGGGTTTGGGGCTATAAATAAATTACTGTATTACCGCCTGGGGTGATGGCTGGTAGGTGAAGTTAAAACTATTATTCCTATGGTAGAAATTTAATTTGTTAGCCTTGAAAGCCCCGTGGGTAGAGGCTTTCAAGGTTATGCTAGCTTACGTGCGCCAAAAGTGTTCATCTTGTCCAGTAATTCTACTATAGAGTTGATTTCCAGCTTTTTGAAGATGCGGATCTTATAGGTGCTGACAGTGCTGAGCTGTAGTTCCATACGCGCTGCTATTTTAAGTAAAGGCAGCCCTTGCGCCAGCAGATTCATGACCTCTATTTCACGTGCAGAAAGTTGTTCCAGCGGGTTGAAATATGCAGCTCTGAGGGAGGATAGCTTTTGTCGTTCCGGTATTAGTACAGACATAGCCATTCTGATATCTTCCTCAGTGGAATGGTTACAGAGATAAGCATCTGCACTGTCCAGCAAGGGATCTACAATTCTTGTCTTGTCTTCCTGGGAAGAGTACAGTAATATCTTGGTATCAGCATGTTTCCTCCTGGTTTCCTGCATCATTGACAGTGTGTCAATACCGGGCAGATGTCTACTCAAAATCAGCAGGTCAAATAACTGTTGCTGCATAGCGCCTGTCATTTCTGCGTTACTTTCCACCATTAGTACTGTAAATGGTGCAGGTAGCATTGAAATGATCTGAGACAGGCCGCAACGCATGACAGAGGGTTCATGGGCAATTAGGATAAAGTTCATTCACTATAGGATAATGTCGATGGTTACTAGCTGTAAATGGTATATACGGCAAATTTATAATATTTTGATTTGTCTTGCCAGTTGACAGTCTGTAGTAATTGTACTACAAGTATGTCAAAGATTTACTATGCATGGCTGTAGTCACGTTATTTATTTTTGTTATGCAATTTCCTGCCTGGCTATCAGGAGGATTGGATGCAACTACCATAAGATACTATACCGAGATACTAATAAGATACTATGTTGTTGATAAAAGAAAACGCTACTGGCGTACCCGTACCTGTGAATATGACCCGGTGATGTACCATGAACCTTAAACGGCCCGCATGTCTATATAGGATGTCCACACACATCTTACTTGTTGCTGCATGCCGTTACTATCACAACGCAATTCTTACAGCTAAATAATTGCAGGGACCAGATGGCCCTGTAGGAGAATCTATTTCCTTGTCCGGAGACAGCCGGCAGGAAATGTCTGATCACTTACTCAATAATGATGGATAAATTCTACAAAGTGAAATTTGCCTTTTTGTTGATCCTGTGCGGCCTGTTCACCACCGTGAAGAGCTATGCCGAGGGGTCAAAGGATTTGTATCCTGCGGGTGCATTGGGAGGACGAGCTTGCCTCGTTTCCACCGGTGCGACTAAAACCGGATGGACGCTCACTAACCGGGGCGTGCATTATGCATATGTACGCGCAGGTGAGACGATTGCTGCGGCCAGTAGCGCTCAGGGTATCGCATCGGGACAAATTATATTTACAGCGCCTGATGGAACCGTTTATTCTTCATCTACAGGTTCTACTACAACCGGACATATCGCTAACCGGACGCAGGAACTGCAGGGACCATGGGTGGGTTACACCCCCTATACCAGAGTGGCCGGTGCAGGACAAACAGGTTTGTGGAAGGTTGAACTGTTATCGACCCAGCCTTCTACTTCAATTGTTGAAGGATCAGGCGCTAACTGGCAGGCGAATGCTGCCTGGACCCAGCACACCGCCAGTAGTGCAATCTGTGCCTGGGATGTGGCCGTGAGAAATGCCGGCAATACAATCGTGCGGGGAAGAGTCTATACCAACGTACTGAATATGTTCGTGCAATACGGCGATTACCGTGGTAAGCTCTTTGTAATGACGAAAGATGGGTACGTATTTGCCATTAATAATAATGGTTCCAACGGACTTGGTTTCGTTGGTTTTGTCAATAACAGAGGATTAACTAGGACAGGCGCTGACAGCGATGCGCCACTTTATAAAAGCGTCGCCGGAACGAACCTGGGTAGTAACGTATTTACCTGGGACCCCAGAGCAGACGACGGCGCTATCAGCATCACCCATAAGATGTTCTACAACGTCCCTGACGAATCAATGCCAGCTACCGCACCGATGCCAGGAAACAAGTCTACCTGGCTGAATATGCCTAAGGTAGCACCAACCGTATCCGACATCAATGTGGATGGGGTAGAAGGTACTGCCGGTCAGGTGAGTAGCAAAGGCGCTTACATTAAATTCAACGCCAGCACCATAGGTACTTTCCGTATATCATTAACAGGAAGCGGTTCGTTTGTACCAAGAAAGCTGACAGGTACCGCTGTAGCTGGAGCCAACAGCATCTTCTGGGATGGGAGAGACGGAGCGGGCAACAGGCCTTCACTGGGTACTGCTAATATAGCGGCGAATATTCAGCTGCAGGGTTCTGAGATTCACTTCCCGTTTATTGACGTGGAAGATAACTTCAATGGCCTGATCATTGAGCAGCTGGCAGATGACAACGTCACCGTAGAAAGTGACATTGTATACTGGGCTGATTCCTCATTTGCACTGAATGGCTTTGAAAGTAACCCGCTCATCAACGGTAATGAAGGCAATGGTATATCCAGTAACACTAATGGTCACAGGTGGGGCAGCAACTTCGGTAATGACAGGACAATGGATACCTGGACATACATTCTCGGAGAGGCCGTTACTAAAAATACCAGTCTGAATATTGTAGTCGCTGATCTGTCAGTAGAAAATGTGGCCCCTGCCACTTCAGCTACACAGGTTACCGAAGGAGATCAGGTGACTTATACAGTTACTGTCATGAACCACGGCCCAAGTGGAGTAACCGGAGCGCCTTTCGCTATAAAGGTACCCACAGGCTTTACCATCGCTAACGTAAGTGCAGTTACTTATAATACAACAAATGTTACAGTGAATAGTCCGGCATTGGATGCTTCCGGTAACTACTCAGCGCTACTTGATATGCCTAATGGTGCCACGATCACCTTTACCTTTACCGGTACAGCGACCAACGCACTCATAGGTCAGCCTATAAACATCGAGACCAGCATCATGCGTCCAAAAGACGTCACTGATCCCGATGCCACCAATCCTGACGCCAATGTACCGCCTACAGATCCGCATGTGGAATGTAGAAACGGAGGCGCAACAGAGAATTGTAACAACATTAAATATAACTCAGTAGTAGGCGTAGTGGCAGGTGCAAACCTGGCTGTTACCAAAACAACAACAGCGACCAGCGTCATACCGGGTAATACGGTAAATTATACCTTCACCGTAAGGAACGTTGGTGGCGTCAATGCAACCAATGTAAGAGTGATAGATAATGCACCTACCGGTACGACTATCAGTGCCTGGACAGCCGCTTTCACTACCGGCACAGGTACTTTGCCTGCAACTACCGGCACAGGTAATATTGACCAGACGATTAGTACCTTAACTGCAGGTGCTGTTGTTACATATACAGTAACAGTATCCGTACCTTCAGGCTTTACGGGTACTCTCCAGAATACGGCCAGTGCAAGCTCCCCGGATGATCATTCGCCGGCTAATAATACCAGTACTACCTCTGCAATACCTGCCGTACCTCAGGCAGATATTCAGGTACAAAAAACAACTACGAATGCCTACTACGCAGAAGGACAGCCAGTGACCTATACAGTGACTGTCATGAATAATGGTCCAAGTACTGCTCGTAACGTTGTGGTTGTAGATAATGCACCAGCTAATACAGTAATATCTGACTGGTCAGTAACCGCCACACCTGGTTCGGTATTATTGCCAGCTACCAGCGGAACTGGTAATCTGAATCAGACCATCGCAGAACTGCCTAACGGGGGAGTACTGACTTACACCATCAGACTTCATACAACTAGCGGCTACAATGGTACAATAGCCAATACGGCAAGTGCATCCGCTGATGAAACTGATCCGACGCCGGCTAATAATTCTGTCACTACCACGCCGATAGGTCCTGATCCGAGAGCTGATATGGCCATCACCAAATCAACTACAGCTACTGCGTTTACACCGGGCGAAGATGTAACGTATAACATCACGATCACTAATAATGGTCCTGGTGTGGCAGATTCAGTATACATTACTGATGTTGCGCCAACAGGGACTGTTATCAAGTCCTGGACCGCTACATCTCCTTCAGCAGGTCTTCCTGCCTTCAATTTATCTGGTACAGGAGATATTAATGAGACCATCAGCAGGTTACCCGGCGGAGCTTATGTAGACTACGTCGTAGTAGTGTCAACTCCGGCCAACTTTACCGGTACATTAAGTAATACGGCTACCGTCGGTTCCCTTTCAACGGATAACGATATCACCAACAATACTGCTACTACTACGCCTATCAGCTCTTCGCCGGAGGCAGATATGTCTGTGGTGGTGAATACTGGCGTAACTACTTATACTCCCGGTGAGACGATTACATATACCATCACTGTGACAAACAATGGTCCTAGTGATGCAAGCAGCGTAAATATCCTTGATAATGCACCATCCGGAACTACTATTCAGTCCTGGACAGCAACTACTGCTACTCCTGGCGTTAGCTTACCTGCTACGACCGGTTCTGGTAATATCAATCAGACTATTCCGGTTATACCGGCCAATGGTGTAGTGACTTATACAGTAGTCGTATCTGTACCTTCTGGTCAGACGGGTACACTGACTAACACCGCTACGGTGAGCAGTCCGGTAACTGATAATGTTCCGGCAAATAACTCCGGCTCTTCAACGCTGACGGCAGCGCCAAAAGCGAATCTGGCTGTCGCAAAGTCAACAACCGCAACTTCTTTTGCGCCAGGTGAAGATGTAACTTACACCTTTACTGTAACGAATAACGGTCCGAGTAATGCGGTAAATGTAGTGGTAAGCGACAATGCACCGGCGGGTACTACTATCAGTTCCTGGACAGCGGCTACCACCACTGGTACCTTTACCCTGCCTGCTACTTCCGGTACAGGTAATATTAATCAGACCATCGCTAGCCTGCCAAATGGTGCAGTAGCTACCTATACTGTGGTAGTAGCAACACCATCCAGCTTTACAGGTAGCCTGAGCAACAGTGCTTCAGTTACCAGTGATGTTACTGATGAAACACCAGGCAATAATACCAGCACTACGACTGCAATTACTCCAACACCAAGAGCAGACATTGCCGTAGCAAAAACAACGACGGCAACTACGTTTGCTCCGGGTGAAGATGTAGTATATACGTTCACAGTAACTAATAACGGACCGAGCAATGCAGCGAACGTTGTTGTGACTGATAATGCGCCAACCGGTACAATCATCAGGTCCTGGACAGCGGCTACCACTGCCGGTACGTTTACATTGCCGGCTACTTCCGGTACAGGTAATATCAATCAGACTATTGCCAGCCTGCCGAATGGTGCCGTAGCTACCTACACTGTTGTAGTAGCAACTCCATCCAGCTTCACAGGTAATCTGAGCAATACTGCATCTGCGACTACCAGTAGTGCAAATGACAATATTCCTGGTAACAATACCAGCACTACAACTGGTATCACTCCATCACCAAAAGCTGATATCCGCGTAGTGAAGACTACCTCGGCTACTACCTTTGCTCCGGGTGAAGATGTTACTTATACTATTACTATCACCAACAACGGTCCGAGTAATGCTGCTAATGTTGTAGTAACTGATAATGCGCCTACTGGCACAACTATCAGGTCCTGGACAGCAGCTACCACTACCGGTACCTTTACACTGCCTGCTACTTCCGGTACAGGTAATATCAATCAGACTATCGCCAGCCTGCCGAATGGTGCAGTAGCTACCTACACTGTTGTAGTAGCCACGCCTGCTGACTTCACAGGTAACCTGAGTAATAGTGCTTCTGCCACCAGCGATGCAACTGATGAAACACCTGGTAACAATACCAGCACTACAGCTGGTATTACACCATCACCAAAAGCAGATATCCGCGTAGTGAAGACTACCACGGCTACTACCTTTGCTCCGGGTGAGGATGTTACTTATACTATTGCTATCACTAACAACGGTCCGAGTAATGCTGCTAATGTTGTAGTAACTGATAACGCGCCTACTGGCACAACTATCAGATCATGGACCGCAGCTGCCACTACCGGTACCTTTACACTGCCTGCTACTTCCGGTACAGGTAATATCAATCAGACTATCGCTAGCCTGCCGAATGGTGCAGTAGCTACCTACACTGTTGTAGTAGCAACGCCTGCTGATTTCACAGGTAACCTGAGTAATAGTGCTTCTGCCACCAGCGATGCAACGGATGAAACACCTGGTAACAATACCAGCACTACAACTGGTATTACACCATCACCGAAAGCAGATATCCGCGTAGTGAAGACTACCACGGCTACTACCTTTGCTCCGGGTGAGGATGTGACTTATACTATTACTATCACTAACAACGGTCCAAGTAATGCTGCTAATGTTGTAGTCACTGATAATGCGCCTACTGGCACAACTATCAGGTCCTGGACCGCAGCTGCCACTACTGGTACCTTTACATTGCCTGCTACTTCCGGTACAGGTAATATCAATCAGACTATCGCTAGCCTGCCGAATGATGCAGTAGCTACCTACACTGTTGTAGTAGCAACGCCTGCTGATTTCACAGGTAACCTGAGTAATAGTGCTTCTGCCAGCAGCGATGCAACGGATGAAACACCTGGTAACAACACCAGCACTACAACCGGTATTACAGCATCACCGAAAGCAGATATTCGCGTAGTGAAGACTACCACGGCTACTACCTTTGCTCCGGGTGAGGATGTTACTTATACTATTACTATCACTAACAATGGTCCGAGTAATGCTGCGAATGTTGTAGTAACTGATAATGCGCCTACTGGCACAACTATCAGGTCCTGGACCGCAGCTGCCACTACCGGAACCTTTACATTGCCTGCTACTTCCGGTACAGGTAATATCAATCAGACTATCGCCAGCCTGCCGAATGGCGCGGTAGCTACCTACACTGTTGTAGTAGCTACGCCATCCAGCTTCACTGGTAACCTGAGCAACAGTGCATCTGCCAATTCTGGCGATGCAACGGATGAAACGCCGGGTAACAATACCAGCACCACAACTGGCATCACACCATCGCGGAAAGCTGATATTGCTATTACTAAGTCAACGGCCGCTACTACCTTTGCTCCGGGTGAGGATGTTACTTATACTATTACTATCACTAACAATGGGCCAAGTGATGCAGCTAATGTCGTCGTGACTGATAATGCGCCTACTGGCACAACTATCAAGTCCTGGACAGCGGCTACTACTGCCGGTACCTTTACACTGCCTGCTACTTCCGGTACAGGTAATATCAATCAGATTATCGCTAACCTGCCGAATGGCGCAATAGCTACCTACACTGTTGTAGTAGCCACGCCTTCCAGCTTTACAGGTAGCCTGAGCAATAGTGCATCTGCCAGCAGTGACGCTACGGATGATACGCCAGGTAATAACAGCAGTACTACTACAGGTATCCTTCCTTCACCTATAGCAGATATTGCAGTAACGAAGTCAACAACTGCTACTACCTATGTGCCTGGTAAAGAGCTGGTATATATTATCACTGTAACCAATAATGGTCCAAGCGACGCACCGGCAGTAAATATTACGGATGCTGCCCCAGCCGGCACCACTATTACTTCCTGGACTGCTGCGGTAACCACTGGTACAGTTACATTGCCGGCTAATTCCGGTACTGGGAACATCAATCAGACAATTGCTACCTTGCCAAATGGCGCTATAGTGACCTATACTGTAACGCTTCGGGTGGCTGCTAGCAGAACCGGTAACTTAAGTAATACCGCTACGGCTACTACTACCGCTACGGATAACACGCCAGGTAATAACAGCAGCTCAACTCCTGGTATCACTGAAACACGTGAGGTAGATCTGTCAGTTGTCAAGACAACTACTGATGCAACCATCACAACTTATATTCCGGGTAGCGCTATCAACTATACTATCACAGTGACGAATAACGGGTCAAGTGACGCACGCAACGTGACCATCCGTGACATCGCTCCGGCAGGTACTATGATCAGATCCTGGTCAGCAGCCAGCGTAGCTGGTAATGTACCACTTGTCCAACTTAACGGGGCCGGCGGACTGGATGAAGTATTAAATATATTGCCAGCGGGTGGAGCGGTCAGGTATGATCTTATACTCGACGTACCGGCTAACTTTAAAGGCAATATCACCAATACCGCTGTTACGGGTAGTGATGTCACTGATGTAACACCGGCTAACAATACCAGCACAACAACGCCACTTACGCCAGTATACCGTGCCGATATAGCTGTCAATAAGACCCTGGTCAATCCTGCTCAGACTACCTTTAAACCAGGTGATGAAGTGTTCTATTACATTACTATAGAGAATCATGGTCCTTCCGATGCAGTTGACGTGAATATACAAGATACTGCCCCTGCGGGCACGAACATCTTCTACTGGGGTGTTAACATCCTGAATGGAACGGTGAGTCTGCCAAACCGTAATGGTAACACAGACATTAATGAGACAGTGGCTTTACTGCCTGCTGGCGCTGTAATCAGATACCAGGTAGGTGTGAAAGTACATAATGATCATACCGGCAATCTCACCAATACTGCCACAGTAACTACTACAACAACGGATGCTGTACCAGGTAACAACACAAGTACAAGTCCGGTACTGACTGACGCTTCAAGTGCAGATGTTGTTATTACCAAAGCGCAGAAAACTGCTACCCAGACTAGTGCTACGGCGGGACGCATACTTGAGTATGTCATTACTGTAACAAATGCAGGTCCGGACGCAGCTGCAAAAGTAAATGTGAAAGATGTGGCACCGGCAGGTACAACAATTCATGACTGGACCACAGAAATAGTTAGCGGTACGCCTGCACTACGTGACGCAAACGGAACGGGCGACCTGGATGCAGAGATTACCTTACTGCCAACTGGAGCAGTAGTTCTGTACCATGTGAATGTACTGATACCACAGGATTATACCGGCACGAGCATCAGCAATACAGCTACTGCTACCAGCATCACCGCAGATCCTGTAACTACAAATAACAGTGTCACAACTCCTGCTATTCCTGTAGTAACAAACGCTGATCTGTCTGTCAGTAAGACAACAACTGCACAGTACTATATCCCTGGCCGCACAGTAGATTACACTATTGATGTAGTCAACAACGGTCCATCAGCTGCCAGAAGCGTCAATATCAGCGATATCGCACCGGCAGGTACCACCATCAGTGCATGGACGGCTACTGTAACAAACGGTAGTGTGACATTGCCGGCAAACAGTGGTACGGGCAATCTGAATCAAACAATCACCATACTGCCGTCCGCAGCTGAAATCAGATACGTAGTAACGGTTGCTATACCGGCTGCCTTCTCCGGCGATATCACTAACACGGCTACGGTAAGTAGTACGACTGCTGACGATATACCGGGTAATAATACCAGCACTACCGCTACTCTGACTCCGCAGCAGACTGCCGATCTGGAAGTAAGTAAACAACTGAAAGATCCTTCACAACAGCACTTCATTGCCGGTCAGGATGTGGTGTATGTAATTACTGTGAAGAACAATGGTCCTGCACCAGCTACTAAGGTCAATATCAAAGACATCGCGCCGGCAGGGACTACTATCAGTGCATGGACGGCTACGGTTATCAATGGTACTGTAGCGCTGCCTGGCACAAGCGGCACTGGTAATCTCAATGAAACAATTGAGTTGATGCCTGACCAGTCAGTAGTTGCTTATGAAGTCACCGTTACTACGCCTGATGATTTCCAGGGTGCATTGATTAACGTGGCAGATGTAAGCAGTGAGACCAGTGATCCTGCTCCGGAGTGCGCAGGCTGTACAGCACCTGCTGTAGCTGCCGAGCCATTACCTGTTGCAGATACAGACGATTATGGAGATGTAAGGGCAAACAATCCGGTAACTATTCCGGTACTGGTTAATGATAAGCCAGGAAAGAGCAGTGCTCCGCTTGATCCATCATCCATAGAAATTGTACAGCAACCGGCGCACGGTACGCTTATCGTGAATCCTGACGGTACTATCGTATATACGCCTGAAGAAGGATACTTCGGTTCTGACTCCTTCACTTACCGCGTAAAGGATCAGCAGGGCAGCTGGAGCAATGTAGCTACAGTAAACATGAATGTGACGCCTGATGAAGTGGAAGTGCCTAATGTGATCACTCCTAACGGAGATGGCGTTAACGATAAACTGGTAATCAAAGGACTGAACAAGTTCGTGCAGAACGAGATCGTCATCTACAACCGCTGGAATAATGTACTGTACAGAAAACAGAACTACCAGGGTGAGTGGGATGGACAAGGTCTGCGCGCAGGTACATATTACTATACTTTGAAGGGGTTGGACGCCAATGGCCAGTGGCATACCTACAACGGTTATATTATGCTGCTGCTACAATAATCAGCATACAGGACTGCCGGCGCCCGCCGGCGGTCCTGTAATTCAACTGCGGCTTCCCTTTATACAGTAAAAAAGAGATTATGACTAGCAAGTTTTACAAGATCATTTTACCTATATTATTCCTACTATCCTTCCAGTCGGCTCATGCGCAGCAGGACGCGCAATTCAGCCAGTATATGTTCAATGGATTGTACATCAATCCTGCATATGCAGGCTATAAAGAACAGTGGAACCTTAATATGTTCTACCGTACTCAGTGGGCAGGTCTTCCCGGCGCTCCGAGGACATTTTCAGCTGCAGTTGACGGCGTTGTAAACGATGGCCGCGTAGGTTTAGGTCTGCAGGTAGTGAATGACCAGCTGGGCGCTGAGAAGAATACTGCCCTCTACGGTACGTACGCCTACCGTATTCCCCTGGATGCAGATGGTAACAGACGCCTCGCTATTGGCGTAAGCGCTGGCTTTATCCAACAGCGGCTGAATATGAAAGCTCTCAATCCAGCTGCACAGAATGATGCACTGCTGATGAATGCAAAAGGTACTGCTATGATGCCTGATGCACGCTTTGGTATCTATTACAATACTGAGCGCTTCTTTGCAGGTGTCTCTGCTGATAATCTCGTAGCCGGTTCTTTCCAGAAGTCAGATAAGTTACGCACTTATCTGCCCCTTAAACCCAGTATGTACTATACAGTAGGTGGTCTGGTGCCTTTGTCAGAAGATATTTCCCTCAAACCTTCACTGCTGGTGAAAGAAGACTTTGCCGGTCCGACAAGCGCCGATGTAAGCGCCTTCGTCCTGTTCCATGAAAAGCTATGGATCGGTGCTTCCTATCGTACTGCTGTGTTCAACAAGCGTGATATTGAAAACTACCTGACTAAAGCGGGTGCGGTTACCGGTATGGTTGACTTCTTCATCAACAGTAAACTCCGCATCGGTTATGCATATGATCAGACGTTAAACGGAACAGGTGCAAATAGTTATGCTACACATGAGTTTTCCATTAACTATACCTGGGCCAATCCTAAAGCAAGAATGTTATCACCACGATACTTCTAACATTATTGCCTTACCCTAACAGATATCATAGTACAAATATGAATAGAAAACACTACACCCTTCCTGCATTACTGAGCACTTTACTGCTCACAGGTATGCTGAATACGGCAAGTGGACAATACGTGATAAAAGCAGCCGATACAGAGGCCTCCTTATATAATTACGCAGCAGCTATCCCATTATATCATAAGGCATTTGACAGAAAAGAAACTGTCAATGCTGCACGTGGCCTGGCTACCAGCTACCGGCTATTAAAAGATTATCCTGCTGCGGCTACCTGGTATGAAAAACTGGTAGCCATGCCGGAACATACATCCGAAGATGAATTGTATTATGCGGCTATTCTTATGAATAACGAGCAATACAATGCTGCTAAGCAGGTATTAGCTGGTTACCTGGCTAAAGTTCCCGGCGATCAAAAGGCTGAAACCATGAAGGCTGGCTGTGACAGTGCAGCTGTCTGGCTGTCTTCACCGATAAGGGGAGACCTGGAGAACCTCAAAGGATTGAACAGTGAATGGTCTGACTGGAGTACTGCCTTCCGTGATGGCAAAGTTATCTTCGCATCCGACCGTCCCTACGATTCCCTCCGTCCCGATGCCTTATTCAACAGGAGCAATATCAAAAGAAAATATTACGGTTATACCGGTAACAGCTATCTGCATCTCTATGAGAGTAATGGTCTGGACAGTGGTACTGCCAAACTGCTGGTTAGAGATGTAAACGGCGACTACCACAGCGCCCATGCCAGCTATACCGGCAACGGTCAGACATTGTATTATTCAGTGACTGAACTCGCCCGGAAGAAAGGCTCCTTCCTGGGTAAAGAAACTCCTTACACCTTAAATGTAGAGATCAGGGGGCAACAGTGGGATACTGCCACCCGTGCATGGAATGTGCTGCCGGAGTTTCCTTTTAATGAGATATTCAATCACTCCATCGGAGATCCGTTTATTACCCCCGATGGTAAAACCCTGCTCTTTGTAGCAGACTATGGCGACAAAGGTAATGGAGGTACTGATATCTATTACAGTACTAAAGATGCCAGCGGACAATGGCAGACGCCTGTGAATATAGGCGCAGCCATCAACACGGCCGGTAACGAGCGCTCACCATTACTGGACCAGAACGGCATATTGTATTTTTCAACAGACGGCCGTCCCGGATTAGGCGGACTGGATATCTTCAGCGCAGTAAAAGAAAATGGTTCCTGGGTAGCACGTAATATGGGTGTACCAGTAAACAGTGCACAGGACGATTTTGCACCCGCTTATAATGGGACTAATACGCTGTACTTCTCCTCCAACAGGAAAGGGGGTAAAGGTAGCGACGATCTTTATCGCTTCACCCCCGCTAAAATTCTGGTGTTTAGCCTGGAAGGCAAGGCGTTGGATAAAAAGACAAATCAACCGCTGGCGGATGCTAACGTATCCCTGGCTAATAAAGAGACCGGCGCTGTACTAACAGTAACAACTGACAGCCGTGGTGATTTTCATTTTGCATTGGATAGTTTATCAGCCTATGGGCTGGAAGGCGGAAAAGCCTTATTCAGACCAGCGTCTGAGGTTGCGGTAGTAACGAAAGGATTAACCGAATCAGCAGTGTTACACCGCGACCTCTACCTGGAAAAGATCGAAGTAGCAACGGTAGTAAACAAACCGAAAGATCCTGTGCCAGTTAAAGGCATTGGCGTTGCAAAGAAGATAGACCTGGGTACTAAATTTAATGCGCAGAATATCTATTTTGATCTGGGTAAAGCTGATATCCGTCCGGATGTAGCGAAAGAGCTGGATAAATTGATTGCGCTAATGAAGGAAAATCCTTCCTGGAAAGTCGATATGTCTTTCCATACAGACAGCCGCTCTGATGATAACTATAACCTGAAATTGTCTCAGCGACGTGCGGCTTCTACGCTCAACTACTTCCTGTCAAAAGGTATTGATAAGAAGCGACTGGCTGCCAAAGGATATGGTGAGACGAAACTGATTAACCGTTGTGCCAATGGCGTAAACTGTACCGAGGCTGAACATCAGGCCAACCGCAGAGCAGAATTTAATGTGCTCGAACGATAATGCTTATCCGTGAAATATCCCTATAGTTGTGATTTGTTAGGGCTGACCGATCCTGGTCAGCCCTTTTTGTATTAGTGCCTGAGCCACATATGCTTACCAACGAGAGAACGCCCAAGGAGGGGCATAAGTAGCTCATTCTGCCTGGCTGACGAGGCTTAATTTACTGCTTTTAATATTCGTTAACAGTCTTTATACTATTCATTTCCTAGCTTAGCATACAACCAACCAATTTACATTTATCAACCATGAAAAAAGCGCTATTGCTCACTGCAGCCCTAATACCTATGCTGGCAGTTGCACAATCCAAAAAGTTTACAATTACAGGAAAGATAGGCTCGCTGAATGCACCGGCCAGGGTATACTTTGACTGGACAGATTTCCAGAACGCCGGAGGAGGAAAGGAAGATTCCGCGGATGTTGTCAACGGAACCTTTAAGTTTACCGGTGAAATGTCCGGCGTAGCCACCTGCCGCATGGCATTGGCTCATCACGGCGACGGCAAGATGAAGGCGGTGTATACCGGTGATGTTATCTACTTCAATTTTGGCAAAGAGAACATCACTATTACTTCAAAAGATTCATTGTCAAATGCTGTTTTCAAAGGATCGAAGATACATGCTGAAGAAGATGCTTACAATAAAGAGATCGGTGGTACCGTCATGGCCATTACAAAACAGGCAAATGTGGATTTTTCCGCAGGAACCGCTGAACAACGTGCTGACACCAACTTTATCAAAACGATAGACCAACGCTTCCGCAAGCGTATGCATGACAGAACGGCGGCACAGTTGAAATACGCGAAGGAGCATCCTAATTCCATCTTCGGCCTTATTGCATTATCAGAAGCAATAAATGCGTCCAGAGACATGGATCAGATCATTGCCGCTTATGAAGGATTGAATCCGCAGTTCCGTAACTCTAAGAAAGGGCAGGAACTGGATAAACGCATTAAATCTGTGAAGCTGACTACGCCGGGAGCAGAAGCCCCTGACTTCACTATGAATGATGTGAATGGTAAGCCAGTGTCATTAAAAGATCTGAGAGGTAAACTGGTATTGCTGGAATTTTGGGCAAGCTGGTGCGGACCTTGCCGAGCAGAGAATCCGAACCTGCGGGAACAGTATAAGATGTACAAAGACAAAGGATTCGAGATTCTGGGTGTATCGCTGGATAGCGACAAAGGCAAATGGGTAGACGCTATCGCCAAAGATGGTATTCCCTGGATCCATGTATCTGATCTGAAGGGATGGTCTAACGAGGCTGGTATTTTATACGGTGTATCCGGTGTACCGGCAGGTTTCCTGATCGGACCTGATGGGAAAGTAGTGGGTAACAATCTGAGAGGAGAATCGCTCAACAAGAAATTAGCGGAGCTCTTAAATCAGTAGCTGATACTTCTATCAACAAAAAAGGCAGTACGGGAAGTACTGCCTTTTTTGTTGATGATTTATTGCGATTATGCTACAAGCTGGAATTTGGTTCGACCCGGACATGGCCTCGGCAAGGAGGGAGGATGCCCCCTGATGTAGCCATGGCTTAGGAATACCAAAAGTGTCCTTAATCCGGACATGGCCATAGCAAGGTTCGAAGATCACTAGAACATGCCCCGGATTCAAGGTGGACATGAGGTGGACTTGATCAGTCTGTGTGATTGATTATAAGCGTGATGTGTAACTGAGTCCAGGTAAGCGTTGACGCGGTGAATAATCGGCTGCATAATAATATCTACATGACCTGATTGCTTAAGTATTTACCTGGTTCTCTTTCGTAGTACGATATTCAACCTTTGCCCCTTGAAGGTTGATTATCAGTGTATAGTAATTTTCGTTCACTGTTATACCCTAAAGTTTGCTGCTGCTTGCACAATTCCCGGCTGTCTGACATATTCGCAGTATACTATCGGGGTATTGCTGATTACCCAAAGTTAAGTACTAATTCCTGATAGCGGATTGCACCTGCGTATTTCTCATAATCTCCCGCAACTGTAAAGAGGCTGCATTGTTACCGAGTCTGGCCGCTCTTTCAAAGTAATACTTAGCCCAACGCTGGGAAGTGGCTACCCCGTCTCCGTGTTTGTAGCAAAGTCCCAGATTATATAAGGCTTTAGGATCGTCTTTGGCGGCAGCTTTTTTGTACCAGCCGATGGCCTGGGAAACATTCTTCTCGATGCCCAATCCGTAGAAACAACAGAAACCAAGGTCGCGTTGTGCTTCTGTGTCTCCCTGGTTCGCAGCTAACTGAAACCAGTAGACGGCTTTCTTATCGTTTTGTTTCACGATTTCTCCCTCCCGGTAAAAGAAGCCCACATTATACTGCGATTCCATATGGCCCTGCATGGCCGCTTTCTGATACCATTTAAAGGCAATCGCAGCATCTTTCTGCACGCCCCAGCCATTGTCATAGCAACTGGCAAGGTAATATTGCGCGCGCTTATCTCCCTGGGTGGCAGCTGAAAACCAGGTCATTATAATATGTCGCCAGTTTTTACGCTGGTGACTAGCTTCAAAGGCAAGGCGGTAGCCAGAGAGGAATTTTCTGTTTTGTTCCAGTTTTCTAAGCAGTGGTGTATCACTTTTCATATCGCTTCGTTGTGGGATAAATATGCCCCTGATTACAGGTTATTAGCGAGATTGACAATGCCATTATTGTCATAGGAAATAAATTTAGTGATTATTTTTATCCAGTGTATCAACAATTTACCTGCCTAACACAAAGATGTGAAAGGATCTCCGGACTCGGCTTAATATATTTGTGTAATTATTACATTTTTTATCCTATGGACGTTTTTAGTCGTGTGAACATCACCACCGTGTCACTGTTATTCCTGTCTTTGTTAGCCGGAGCCCAGACGCCCTCATCCAGTAATGAAGACAGCACCCGCCGTCTGAAAGAGGTCATTGTGACCTATCAGGCAGGTAATAAGACACCTGTTACCTACCAGGACCTTAACATGAAAGTGTTGGACGACAAGAATACTGGGCAGGAGCCGTCCTTCCTCCTGTCAGAAACACCCGCTGTTACTGTCTATTCTGATGCTGGCAATATGCAGGGATATTCGTATTACCGTATGCGTGGAATGGATCAGACCAGGATTAATACAACATTGGATGGTATGCCATTGAATGAGCCGGAAGACCAGGGGGCGTATTTCTCTAACTACCCTGACATCTTAAATTCGGTGAGCCGTTTGCAGGTACAGCGCGGAGTGGGTACTTCTAAAAACGGCGCTGCAAGTTATGCGGGTAGCGTACAACTATTTGGGCCGGAAGCAGGTGATACTCCCAGCACTAATATCGGCCTTGGATATGGCTCTTACAACAGCTTCAGGGTGTTTGCTGAACACCAGACGGCTGTCAGGAACAATAAGTCCTTGTATGTCAGAGGATCACAGGTTTACACGGATGGGTACAAATACAATTCCTTTAATAATTCGCAGTCGGTGTTTGTCAGCGGAGGCCTATACCATGACAAAAGCACCTGGAAGCTGAATGTCATGGCTGGTCATCAGCAGAATGGCATGGCCTGGCTACCAGTAGCTGATACGCTTATTGCCAAAGACCGTCGTACAAATGCCAATACTAAAGCTGAGAAAGACCGTTTCTTCCAAGGATTGGTACAGCTACAGCACATATGGCGGCCAACTATATACACCAGCATCACCTCCAGCGTTTACTATACTTATCTGAACGGGGGGTATGATTTTGACCTCAATAATTTCCTGGGTACAGCCTCCGATGGAAATCTCTTCAATTATGGATTCCGCTCCCATTTTGGTGGTTTTTTTACCAATTATTCATTGACACACGACCATTTCAGATGGACCAGTGGCGTACATGGTAATATGTATACACGCGGGCATACCGGTACTGATAACTGGTTGGGAGAGCTATATCAGAACCGTGGCTATAAGCATGATATCAGTGGTTTCAGTAAGATAGAATACGACCTCGGCAGGGTGACTTTGTATGGAGATCTGCAGTACAGGTATACCACATTCGACTATAAAGGCAGTGTATCTTTTGATAAGATGAACTGGCATTTCCTGAATCCAAAAGGAGGTATTAATTTCGCGGCCGGAAATACCCTGAGTATTTATTACAGCATCGGACGTACAGGACGTGAACCGACGCGTAATGATATTTTTGGAGGTAATGATGATCTGGTGGCAGATAGTACCGGCAAGGCAGCTATCTTTAACCAGGACGCAGAATCTGTAGTAGATCAGGAGCTGGGATTCCGCTTCCGGAAGGGAAATCTGGCAATTGATCTGAATGGTTACTATATGAACTTTGATAATGAGATTGTGCTGAATGGTCAGCTGGGTCCTAATGGCCTGTTGCTGACCAACAAAGTGAAAAGTAGTTATCGCACAGGCGTGGAGCTGCATGTGGGTTACCAGCTGAAGGCTTTTACCTTTACCAACAATTCATCGTTCAATCATAGCCGCATTAAGGAGCAGTCAGTAGCTTTTACACCGGTGCTGACGCCGGCGCTGATTATCAACCAGGAAGTTGCCTGGCAGCGTAAAGACCTGGGATTGGCACTATCGGGGAGGTATCAGCAGGGAGCGTATATTGACTTTGCAAACGAGGCTATGACAGCTGATTACGTATTGCTGAATGCAAGAGCGCAGTATACATGGAAGGGATGTACATTGTCATTGTTTATCAATAATCTGACCAGCGCCAGCTACTACAATGACGGTAATGTTGAGGCAGATGGTACGCGCAAATACTTTGTACAGGCTCCACGTAATATGTATGTTGCATTTAAATACAGCTTCTGATGACATTATTTGATGTACAACATATTGCCTTTAGCATAATGGGGTATCCTATCAGTTACATTGAATTGTTAGGAACAGTCTTCGGACTTATCTCTGTATACTATGCTTCCCGGGCCAATGTGCTGACATGGCCGACAGGCATCGTTAATGAGATAGCGTTGTTTGCGCTATTCTTTCAGGTTCAGTTGTATGCAGATATGTTATTGCAGGTCTTTTTCCTGATAGTGACAGTATTTGGATGGCATAACTGGCAACATAGAACAATGGAGCTACCGGTTAGCCGGATGTCTCGCACCATGACCGCCGTATATGCTATTGTCCTGCTATTAGGCACTGTAGGGATGGGACTGACTGTGCAACAGTTCAACCGGTGGATGCCGGACTATTTTCCTTTGCCGGCAAGTTATGCCTTTGCAGATTCTTTTGTGATGATGGCAAGCATGCTGGCTACGTTTCTACTGGCAAAGAAGCGCATTGAAACATGGATATTATGGATAGTTGTGGATGTGGTCAGCGTTGTATTATATCTGTATAAAGAGATTTATTTTTTATCACTGGAGTATATAATTTTTTTAGGGCTGGCCACTTACGGCCTGCTACAATGGAGGAAACAACTGAAATATGCGTAAAGGATTTGTTTTTGGGAAATTTATGCCTTTCCACAAAGGGCATGAAGCGATGATCAGGTTTGCCCTCTCGTATTGTGATGAACTGTCTGTGTTGATCTGTTGCAGTAACCGGGAAACGCTTCCCGCACCGGTACGTCAGGTCTGGCTGGAGCATACTTTCCGTGAGGAGCCCCGCATCAGAGTAATGGTATACCGCTATGACGAGAGCCTGCTACCTAATACATCTGCATCTTCAGCAGAAGTGTCAGCAATGTGGGCAGCGCAATTTAAGCTGATATTTCCTGATCATACATTGGTGGTAACATCAGAACCTTACGGGGAACTGGTGGCTAATTTCCTGGGTATCACCCATATTCCTTTTGATGTGGAGAAAGGTCGTTACCCGGTCTCGGCAACCAAAATACGCGCCGATCTGCCTGCCACCTGGCAATACCTGCCGGATACAGTCAAGCAATCACTCGTGACCAAGGTCGTTATCCTGGGTACTGAGTCAACAGGTAAGACTACACTTACTTCCCGGCTGGCAGCACATTTCAATTGCAGCGCTGTTATGGAAGCCGGCAGAGATATTATTGCCGATTCCCGGAACTTCGGTCCTGACGATCTGCAGCTCATAGCAAAGGAGCATGCTGACCGCATCGACGAAGCTGCAACGGGTGACAGTCCGCTGATAGTGATTGATACTAACATCCATATCACGCTGTCATACGGAGAGTTTGCCTTTAACCATGAACTACCTGTAGAGAGGAACATTTTTGAGAGTAACAGGGCAGATCTGTACCTCTACCTCAGCAGCGATGTACCCTATGTGCAGGATGGTACCCGGTTGAGTGAATCAGACAGGAATCTCCTGGATATCTGTCATCGGCGTGTGCTGGATAAATATGCTATTACCTGTGAAGAGATCAGTGGTGATTGGGATGAGCGTTTTAGCCAGGCCGTAATACTTATTGAGCAATTAATGCAAAGGAAAGTAGATAGCTGGTATCAGTTTACCGAGCGAGTAGAGACCGTATAAAGTACGGTTGAACTGGTCAGAGAATGGCTGACCGGATATGGCCGGCAATGTCACACGGGATGTGAAAGAACCTACCAGGTATAAATACTGGCCAGTGAACAAGGGAGGCTGTCTTAATACACTTAAGACAGCCTCCCTTTATTCATATTCCTGATGGATTCAGGTAGTTATTTTAATAATACTAAATGCCCGTCCATTGCCGTTGTATCCGCCCTTACTGGGTGATCTGATATAGTCCGGCACCATGTGGATTAACCTGTGGTGCAAAGCTACCAGTGAATTTCCCTACTACCTTGCCCGTCCACAGGTCGGTAACAGTACACTTACCTTTGAGGCCGAGCGCATTCAGATCCACAGCTACAGGCGCAGGCTCTTTATCTGCTTTGTTGAATACCGCCAGATACTTGCCTGACTTACCAGGTATATCAGCTATCCATGCGGCTTTTTCTTCCTCATTGAACAGCGGTTTATTATTGCTGCTGTTATTGAGTACCTGCAATACCCGTTTGTTAGTGATCAGTGATAATGTAAAGTTGTCGTTATCCGGTAGGTTGCCGCCAAACATCAGCGGGGAGCGGAAAATGCACCAGAGCGTCATCAGGGTATATTGTTCATCCCTGGTAAAAGCGCTCATACGGGGTTCCCCTCTCTCTGCCCTTATACCTATACGTCCCAGCGGCAACATATCCCCATCAGGCCATGCACCGGTAGTACGCCATTTGTTCCAGCGGTCAAACACTTCAAAGTGATCTTTCAGGTGAGGCCAGTTATCCCAGAAATCATCTACTGTACGCCACATATTGGCGTGTTGCTGTACATGTTCTCCCTGCGCGAGCGGCGTCTCACCGGGTGAGGTACTCAGTACGATCTGACGGCCTGTGCGTGCTATGGCCTTACGGATCATTTCAATTTCTTCTTTGAAGTAGATAGGTGCGGAGAGATCATCAATTTTGATAAAGTCCAGCCCCCACGAAGCATACAGCTCAAACAGTGAATTATAGTACTCCTGTGAACCGGTTTTGCCTGGTACTACAGTGTACATATCATGCAGCCATTTACACTGATTAGCCTCGCTATAGATGTCTGCTGCAGTCACATTTGTGCCTTTTACCGGCAGTTTTTTGTTAACTGCGATTACAGGCACGCCACGCATAATATGAATGCCAAACTTTAAACCTTTACTATGGATATAGTCTGCCAGTGGTTTAAAACCCTGCCCATTGGCTGCTGAAGGGAACCGGTTTATAGCAGGCTGAAATCGTCCGTATTCATCTATGTTATAGTCAGGGTTTTTCTCATTGTAACCATGTGATTTATCATTACCTACGTACCAGCGGATATCCACAACGATGTACTGCCATCCGTATTGTTTCAGGTGGCTGGACATATAATCGGCATTCGCCTTTACTTCTGCTTCCGTCACTGTAGGGCCGTAACAATCCCAGCTGTTCCATCCCATAGGGGGTGTTGCCGCCCAGGAGTGAAAGTCCTGCTGTTTTTGTGCAAAGCTGGTAAAGCCTGCTAGTAAAAAGGCCCATAAAAAAACTGATCTCATTGTTTACTTTGTTTTGATCCTGATAATTGAGAACGAATATGCTGGCATACTTGTTTTAAACTGCGGCGCTACTGTGATTGTTGAAGTAGCTGGTACTGCATCTTTATCAGCTGGTTTACCCTGCAAGGTGGTTAAGGTGGCGGTATTTCCTGCCACTGTTAGTGCTCCGAGGTCTATGTTAGAATCAATATTAAAGGGCGTAATGTTCACCAGTTTGATAATCACGTCATTGCTCTTACTGTCACGTACTACAGATGCTGCCACTCGTTTATTCAATGCTGGTTGGGCTGTTGACAGTGTCAAGGCCCCTGGAAGGTATTCGTTACCTGCATTATTGCCAAATAGCCGCTGTACGTGGTAACCGGTGGTAAGTTTAATGCCTGTGTTATTGAAGTAGATCAGGTCTGGATTCCACTGGGTATGTCCTTCCTTGGCCAGAAGAGGGGCGTAGGACGTCATACTGACAACATCCCCGTTTCTTTCCACGCCTGTCAGATAGATGGCTTCAGCAAGGGCTGTTTCCAGGTTGACCTGCTGCCCCGGCAGATGAGCGGCATATTCACCCAGGTATACCTTGGCATGCGCGCGGTCGTATTTATCATAGAAGTCCTGGTTATTAATAAACCAGCCGGCTGTTTCGTAGTAATGTTCATCCACCATTGGTACTTGCAGTTTTCTGGCCAGGGACCATCCTTCTTCATAGTCAGTTCCTTCATAGAACGGCCCCACAGTACCAATTACTGTAATCTCCGGGTGTTTGGCCTGCATGGCTTTAAATAACATGGTAAATCTTTCCTCAAATACATCAGTGATCAGGTCTTCATTACCAATACCGATGTATTTCAGGTTAAAGGGAGCGGGATGGCCTGCTTCTGCACGTTTTCTGCCCCAGGTAGTAGTAATATCCCCGTTAGCATATTCTACCAGGTCTAATACCTCCTGTACATATTCGTCCATGTCTTCCATAGGAATACCCCCTTGTTGTCCGCCGCCACCTACACCTGAGTTCTGGCAGGGTACGGCTGCCGGAACAACCGGAAGCGGTTCAGCGCCGATATCTTCACAGTACTGGAAGTACTCAAAGTAGCCAAGTCCGGCAGACTGATGATACCCCCAGAGGTTGCGCTGGGGCTTACGTGCTTCCAGCGGCCCAAGGGTATTCTTCCAGCGGTACATATTGCCAAGGCCATCCCCGTGTGCTACACAGCCTCCCGGGAACCGGATAAAGCGTGGATGTAGGTCAGCTATCGTCTGAGCCAGGTCAGGACGCAACCCATTCTTTCTGTTTTTAAAAGTCTTTGCCGGGAACAAGGAGATCATATCCAGTTCCAGACGGCCTGGATTCAAAGGCTCCAGTTCCAGGTGAGCGTCGGTACTGGTAGCTGACGCAGTAAGTACTGCCTGAGATGGTTTCCAGTTGCTGCTGTTCAGAGTAAGTGTGGTTTGAGCCAGTGTTTCGCCTTGCTTACTTACCAGTTTAACGAGTAATTTGCCTTTTTTTCTGCTGAGCAGGGAAAACCGGTATTTCTCGCCTTTGCTGACTGCAATGCCATCAAAGCCGGTATTGGACAGTCTGGCACCAGGAACCTTGGTATCAAGTACAGCGTAGTGCCGGTTATTGTCATGAATAGGGGAGGCGCTATCAATAGTGAAAATGGTCTGTTCGCCCTGTAGTTGCCAGGAGTGCTGACTGTTCCAGCTTTTATCCCTGCCTTCTTTGTCAGACAGTGCATACTCAAAGTCCCGGTTTTGAACCAGTTCCGCATACAGGCCACCATCAGCTGCATAATTGATATCTTCAAAAAAGACACCGAACAGCAGGTCGCTGACTGGCTTTGCTTTCTCGGGGTAGAGCGTGAAGTCTGCAGTAACCTTCCCTATACCGGCAAAGCGGCTGCTATCCTGTTTTGTTGATTCGCTATATTGGGTCAGCTTATATTGTTTCCCTTCGTAAGTTTTAATCAGTTGTTCGGCCACATCCCATGTTACGCGATGTATTTGTCCTGTGGCTTTTCCACCGGGAAGCGTGAGCGAAACGTTTTTCGCACGATATGCAGTAGCCGGAACTTCCTGCGCTGCCGTATAAGTAACGAAGTCTTTTGTAGTAGTCTGGTAGTATTTCTGCTCAGCAGTAGTATATATGATCTGATATTGTTGCAGATCAGGGTGATAGGATATGACAGGTGCCAGTACATTCTTACCGGCCTTCATCACCGGATAACTCTGTCTTTTCCAGTGTATTAGGTCAGGAGATGCCGCATGTGCAAACACCATTTCTGTGTCATTCAATCCCCATACACAATGCCAGTTGCCATCCGGACCACTTATCAGGTAGGGGGCGATCATCTTTTTCTGTGAGCCCCAACGTCCGTAGTCACTTTTTACATATCCCCATTCATTACCTATAGGATACCAGTCTTGCTGATCCCTGCTCCACGCAAAGTGAAGGCCGTTATGATGGTTGTTTTTCTCTGTCGCATAGGAGAAGAGATAGACAGAGTCCGGATCATGTTTTGCCGTGACAGTATGCGTCAGGCAGGAGAGAAATGCCAGGTATAACCAGTGTTTCATTATTGTGGAATTATAAAGCAATCCCAATATAATGATAAAAGTGTTAAGATGACAATTAAATGGATGAATTGTTATACTCACACTACCGGCGGTCGTGTATAATATCTGTTATAGAATAATATATGTCCTGAAAGGACGGTATTGACAGAAGATTGCCAGAACAAGCCATACATAATGTAATAGTATAATACAATATAGCGTGACGGCTGTCCCGTAAGCAACAAGGTATTGCGGGATCCTGGTATAATCCACCACCTTTATCACGGGATACGATAGTGCAGCCTGTATCACTTCTAGCAGTATTCTTTTACTACAGGAACAGCGGGATCCAAAGGCAGTACCATTCCTGTAAATGTAGTACGCAGGAGAATGCTGGTTAAGGCCAATGCTACTCTATTTCTGAAGGACGACTTTGGAGTGGAAGCTCCAAAGTCGTAATCGTTATTCAAGTCCTTCCTGCAGGCTGTTTTTGAGCTCGGACATATACTGTACTACCGAAACAGCAGTGCCGGATTCAGGTGTTTTGCCTGCGCAATTATTATTAATATAGCTTTTGACATCTGCCAGCTGCCAGATAGCGCCTCCCTTCATTTCCGGATAGTCTTTTTTAAAGCTGACCATATCTGCTTTGATATCAGCCGGCGTTTTACTATTATGCACGGCTGCACAGGTGCTGAATGCACCGCGGCACAGGAAGATCGGGTATACAGGCAGGTCTGTTTCCAGTTTCTTTTTCCAGTCGCCTGGCTTATTATTTCTTCCACCGTCGTAACATTGAAGGTAAATAGCATCAATAAGACCTGGTTTTGAACGGCAGATAACATCTTTCCAGAAGGCTGGCTTACGGAAAGGACAAAGCGTCATCCGCATACCTAATTGTCCGATCATTTCACCTAGTGCTCCGATACAGGTGCTGTTGTATACAGATTCATCATCTATGCACACTGCGTCAACTCCAATCTCTTCTTTAAATATCCTGCAAATGTTGTATAACGTACTATTAGGTCCCAGACCTGTTACAATACCGGCTACCGTTTTGGAAGAATCATACCAGTCCTGTATATGGTCATAGGTATTCGGCGGCTGGTTGTACCATCTGCCTTCCAGCAATATTTCGATGCGGGTAACAGCAGTAGGAGCCTGCCGTAGTGCCGCTACACGCTGTAACCATTCTCTGCTGCCGGTGTATTTGCCGTTATGGATAATCGGATTAGCATGATCATCCCCGGAATACACATCTCCATTTGCGTGAATGTAAAAACTAGACAGCATAATGGTGTTAAAACCGGCATTTTTCAGTTGCAAATAAGTGGTATCATCTCCCGGATAGATCCCCCGGCCGAACATCGCCAGGTTTGGAGTGTCTGTCATATGTTGCTGAGCATTAACAGGCATGAGTAGGCCATTTGCCATCAGGCAAATGAGCAGGAACAATGTCTTCATTGGATAGTCTTTGTATTATTGATGTAAAATAGTAAACTTGTTGTAGATCATCGGTATGCAGGCTGTTAAGCCTTTATGAGCGGTACAAAGGAAGTAGTAGATGGTCGGAAATTAATATATAATCTAACTTGTAAAATCTGATTGTATGGATTCAACCAACAATTCTTATCAACCTATTGATTGTAACTATTATGATCGCCTGGAAGCATGGGCAACTATGCGTACGGTATGTACCATATTGTTTCGTGATGACGATGGAAAGGAACAGGAGGTACTGGCACGTATCGAAGATGTATATGCACTCAATAAGGTAGAATATATGCGCATGGACAATGGGCTGGTGATCCGGCTGGACAGTCTTGTCGCTGTAAATAATATACCATTGCCAGATCATTGCTGACCTAAGACGAAATTCAGACTTACTACCAGATCAATAAGAAAGGCCTCAGTATAAACTGAGGCCGTATACACTTGTCGCAAAATTTAAGCAGCGTTTCCGTTTATAACAGTTGTCCACTGTTGTATTTATCAATCATCAATTCCCTAGTAAACTTTTCAGCTTTTCTTCCAGCTGACTCCCTTTCAGGTTTCTTGCAATGATCTTACCGGTTTCATCGATCAGTACATTCTGTGGTACGGTTGTAATTTTATACAACTGCGCCGTCTCACTCCGCATAAATTTCAGGTCAGACACATTATAACCGGTAAGCTTGTCTTCGCTGATCGCATTATTCCAGTCATTTCTGCGGCTTTCAATACCGACATTAATAACTACCAGTTTTTTATTATCAAATGACTTAACAGTCTGTTTCAGTTCCTGGTTTTCAATCCTTGAAGCAGGGTTCCAGCTTCCCCAGAAGTTCAGCAATACCACTTTCCCTTTGAATGAAGAAAGTGTTACCTTATTACCTTCCTGATCTTTTTGTGTAAAATCAGGTGCTTCAGTACCTACAGCCGCCTGCTTTGCATCCAGCAATCGTTTCAGGAATGCTTTACCACGTATGGTCTTTTTCGTTCTGTCACTCAATATTTTATACAATGGCTCAATCTCAGCAAATTCAATAAATGCACCTGCATATTCATCCAGTACATCAATGCTGATATACAGCTCAGGATACTGCTGGATGAACTCTTTCATCATAGTCCTTCTTTCATCCATTGCAGTACGAAAACGTTCCATGTAGTTCTTTTTAGCGGAAAGGCCTGCAGCGCTGCCATCGCCAAACATCGTACTTGAAGATTCCGCAGTCAGTGCATCAATCTTTGCATTGATTTCGGACATATGTGTCTGATACACTACGTATTCATCCTGAGTTTTACAACCATTTGATTCAAAGTTCGCAATGTCTTCATCGGAGGTTAGCCAGATGCTCGCTCCGGGTTCAACATACATATGCGCCAGGTTCTTGCTGTTAAAAACATTTACCGGTTCGCCGTTCTTACTCACCATCAGCATCGCATTCACGGGGTAAGGCGTTTGCTGTACAATTTTAAACGTGCCTTTTTCTATATCTGCAGAATCATAAACCACTTCACCATCTACTGAATAGCCTATATAAACCTTTGCTGGAGCTGGAAGTTTCCCGAGTTGTCCTCTGATATAGAATGTTGTCTGAGCAAACATTGGCATTGATATCAAACACGCAACGAGAAACATCAAAATTCTGTTCATCTGTATATCCTTTATAAAATGCTATATGAAATATTGTAGATAATCAAAAAGACAAATGCGCATTATCAATTGAATTATTCGTTTCCTATAAGACAAGATTTAATAGCGGATATGCGTACAAGTGTTAAAGAATTTTTTAAAGTATTTTATTTGGGTACCTGTTGACTGCTTATGGGGACAGGTGCGAAATAGGCAGGTCAGGCAAGCATAACTTGTTTGGTGTCTGCGGATTAAAACCGGCATTCCAGCCCTGAGCAGCCCTTGAACAAAGAAAGTGGAGATTGGCCGCTTCTTTCCTGAAACTTGTTGATTATCAATTATGATTATATTTTTTGCCCTCTTTTTCCCGGCCGACTAAAAAATTATTTATCCCCATAGGTAATAAATGAATTATTTATATATAATAATATGTTAAATTGTAGCATAGATCAGAAATCACATTATCAAATAAGCCAAGGCCTATGAACAAGAGAGCACTTTACCTATTATTTTTCGTTGTTGCTTGTACGCTTTCTTCCTTTTTTGGAAATGGTGCAGATGCAAAGATTGCTAAAGCAAGTTTTACTGAAATCGGATACCAGAAAGATGCGAGTTACTACTATACTTTTTATATAAACATGTCTAAAGAAGACGTCTCAAATACCTCACTTGCTTACATTCAGGTACAGCATAATGGTACAGGACAATTAATGAAAATGGAGAGTTTTAAAGGTGATGTGACTTATTGGAAAGGCTCACAGTTTATGATAAAAGATTCAGCTACTGTGTCATTCTTTGATGGCGAAAAACTCATTACAAGGAAACTGACAGGTGTAATCGAAGGTGGAATGAAGATGTAAAAATAATAGATACAGATAAAGAAAAAAAGTCCTGAAGCGCTTTGCCAAAGCAGTCTTCAGGACTTTTTTCCTTTATGTATCACATGTGTCTTACCACTCAATAGCTATCTGTGTATCACGTTGTCTAATCCCTTCCAGCGATAACAATGCTGCTTTCGTTTTTAATCCGCCTGCAAATCCAGTTAATGCCCCGGAAGCTCCTATCACTCTGTGACAAGGTACAATGATGGATATCGGATTACGGCCATTCGCAGCGCCTACTGCACGTACTGCTTTTGGTCTCCCCAATTGATCGGCAATCTGCGTATAACTGCGTGTTTGTCCGTACGGAATAGCCGACAGCGCTGTCCATACTTCCTGTTGAAATGATGTTCCTACAGGAGCCAGCTTAACCGTAAAGTGATGACGCGTACCTGCGAAATATTCCTCTAACTGTTGCGTTGTTTCCAGAAGTATCGGATGAGAATCATCATATATAGTTGCTTTAGGTTGTACACGACCTGGATTGTCATTCTCCCATAAGATAGCGGCCAGCCCTTCATCTGCAGCTATCAATGTAAGCCTTCCCACCGGCGTATCCATGTACTTATATACGTATTGCATATAGCTAGCTGTTTTTCGTTTTGCCCTGCTGATTAACGCCGGACTGACTTCTGTATGTATTTCTTTGTATATAAAAGACAGGGCGTATTTGTTGCCCTCTGCAGATCTTATCTTCCATGAAAGTTATTATTTTTTCGTGGAACTATCATTCCATACTGTCCGGTTTACCAATACAATCTTCCAGCTATGTCTGTGTGCCGCTAGGGTTGTTCATTCAGGCTGACAGACCGTGCCTGCCGTCCTTTGCTGCTACGGCTGTGCTGCTGCAAAGCGAAAATGCTGTTATTTTATGTTATAAAATTTGCTTAAGTTCAGGCCTTGAATTTAAAAGTATTATTATGCGTATCAGACTCAGATATTGCCTGCTGTTATTGATCAGCCTTCCGGCATTGGCACAGAAACCGAAAGTAGGATTAAGTCTCACCAGTAGCAAGCAGCACCAGATTTCAGTGTACAAAGGTACTATCATTGTGAATGGTAATAAGACGTTCACTTTCAAACAGGATAGTATTAACTATGCCAGCAAGCGTAACCGCGTGGAAGAGGACAAAGGCAGTGTATTCCTGTTTTTAGATGTAAAGGATGGTCCGAAGAAAAATAAGCTGTATGTATTCAGCATTAATAATTCAATTGCTGATTCTGTATTGACAACTATCAGTTCTGATATTAAAGACTGGGATCATGACGGCTTACTGGAATTTGGTGGTAGCGAAGCAGGAGAGCTCTATCCATCTGCAGATTCCATGTATTACGTGCCGGCTAAATTCTACGAAATCAAAAAAGGAAAGCTTGTGTACGACGCAGAATATACCGAGAAGATTGACACTAAAGTAAATGGCGTATTTATTGCCAATCCTTTGGAGAATAATGGTAAATACAAGGTTATTCCTAAAAAACGTCGTTCCTGACCGGGTGGCGTTTCTTTGCTATAAAGCCCTTTGGCATTCGTGCTGAAGGGCTTTTGTTTTGTTTCACTATTTGTAAACCCTACCACGGCTGGATAACAGTGCCTAGAACTATAAGTTTCATGGCCCGGAAATCTATTTGCCTTGACCAATATCCGCCAAAACACTTTCCAACGCACTGTTAAACTTGTCCGTACTCTCCAACATCGGATAGTGCCCCGTAGGACCTACTTCGTATAATTTGTACCTGATCTTTAGTTTGGTAAAAGCCGCCGTATCAGTGGGAAATCCGCTACTGTTGATCAGGTACAGGGTATGTGAATACTGAGGCAATTTCCGGGCAAGCGGATAACGGTCATTCAACTCAAGACAATCAACGGCAATAGTAGTATCAGCAGTAAGTATATCGATAGTGACCCTGTGCATGATCGCTGTATCAGTATTCTTTGCAAACAGCCATTGATTGATTACAGCAGGCCCCATGGACTCCCGGAAATTCTCCCTGGCGCTTTGGTAAAAAGCATCATTTTCTTTTCTTAATGCATCCGTTTCTTCGTAGTCAGCGTCTTTGAAATTATCTACTCCAACAATTGCAATCACATCTTCAGGATGCTCAAGAGCAGTTTCAAGTACGATGGCTCCACTCATGGAATGGCCTACTAAAATCACATTTTTTAGTCCCAGCCGGGAGATCATGGTATGAATGTCCTTTCCATAGTTTTCAACAGACCAGGTATCCCGTTGTTTACCAGACTTACCGAATCCCGGCAGATCAATTGTCACCACACGGTACCTGGGCGCAAAATGCTCCTTCTGCGCACTCCAGTACGTATTATTGATGCACCAGCCATGAACAAACAGGAGAGTAGTGTCGCCGCTTTTAGAATCTTCATAATTGATGTGTGCGCCCTGACTGGTAATACTTACAGTATCGTTATGCTGTGTACGGGAAGCGGTCTGATTGTTATTATTGCCACAGGCAAGAAGAAATAACAGCATCAGGCTGCAGGGGGTGAACCTGGTCATGGTTTATAGTTGTTAGCAGGCAATTTACAATAAGAAATCTTACTATAATATTTTAAGCAGGGATAGTAGCGTTTGCGATGCAGTCGATCACTTTTTCAGCGTTGCAATTATTCAGCCCCGCACCCCAACAGCCATTAAATTCCAGGATAAACCAGCCACGTTCTTCACTAAAGGCAATATCAATAACAACGGCAACAGGTAACCTGTCTTGATAAGCGCAGACAAATTCAGTAAGAAACTCATAACCGATGCTAAGATCTCCTTCTCCTTCATACCACGCAAGATCCAGAATAATGCCTTGCAGTACATAACTTCTGGCTTCGCCTTTGATATCATGAATGATCTCGGCCATCAATACCAGTTCATCGTGCTGTAAGCCGGTTATCACGTCATTAAAGAGCTCCTGTTGATAAAATATACCTGCCAGGAACAGCTTGGGTATAACGGGTTTAACGAATGCGGGAAAACAGGCCTTGCCAATCTTACTGACCGGCAATAGCTGTATCGTTCTCTTCGACCACTTAACCTCCATTTCTGCAATAAGCGCATCATCAGGAGATAGCAAATTTACATTATAGATCTGCGCAAGTACCAGTGCAAACGTCTGGTTACCATAAATTGCGATAGACTGACTGGAAAGCTGCTCGTCTTTAACCCAGTATTTTCCAAGCCGCATGACACTTCCGCCTTTCCTGCGCCATGCAGCTTCTACCTGCTCAAATTCAATATCTGTTTTTTCTGGTATCAGTAAGGTAGCGGGACTGCTCATAAGAGCCAAGATACATAAATATGTGCTTGGTTGGCAATTGGACAATAGTAGCCATATTAAAATAGAGGGAATATTAAGTGCACACTGGTTGCGGGGGATAGCTTTGGAAAGCAATCAAATAGAGTAGATCTTACATTGAAGATCAAACTTTTTAAAGAAAAATTTGGCAGTGAGTTTTAAGATCCATAATTTCGCGCCGTCTTCGGGGCGTAGCGTAGCCCGGTATCGCGCCTGCTTTGGGAGCAGGAGGTCGCAGGTTCGAATCCTGCCGCCCCGACACAAAAAAGGACAGAATGGAATCTATACCATTCTGTCCTTTTTGCTTTCTGGCGGAATAACCATTACCATGCCCTGGCGGTGGCCCGGCGGGTTTGGCTACTGCCACAGCAGTGAGCCCGGTTTTGGCTGGCCGGGACGCCTTCGTTAGATAGCCCTCTTTTCCATACAACCCTCATGCACCATAACCAGCCTGTTCCGTATGTGAATAATCAATCAGCTGGCCATAGCGCTCCCTTCCAAATTCCGGAATGTGTACTTACCCATTACTATCGATACAATCGATTCCCAAATTTGCCATTCCTATGGTATAACCTTTCACTAATTCCCGCTTTACCTTTTAGTCCAAACCAGCACTTTTTCGTCACTTCGAGGTCACTTCAATATCCCCGGGATATTGAAGTGACCTCGAAGTGACCTTTTGGTGACCCGATGATATGAAACATTAGACAAGAATAGACCCATCCCACAACACCTGTTATGCCACATCCGCCGGTACGGGACTAACCCTCTATCCCGCAAAAGTGCATGCTCCGTTGAGCTGGTTATTATAATAGGCTTACCGTGTGATAGGCAGGTGCCGGGGCAAAAACATGTAGCAACACTTCAGCAGTTATATCATAAATTATTGTTGAATATTAATATTTTCAATTCTTTGACGCGTTGGATGGCTGATCATGAGATGGTTTATTAATCAAAGATGGC
This sequence comes from Chitinophaga rhizophila, assembly GCF_019492185.1. Taxonomy (GTDB): domain Bacteria; phylum Bacteroidota; class Bacteroidia; order Chitinophagales; family Chitinophagaceae; genus Chitinophaga; species Chitinophaga rhizophila. Next base: position 32,930 of record NZ_JAICCF010000002.1, on the reverse strand, counting down.
CACCCTCTCAGATAGCGCTTTTTCATCATCTTTACCTGGTATACTGATCAATGGCAATCCCTTGGAGAATGGTATTACGATCATTTGCAATAGTTTTATACCTTTGCATCCCAATTGAAGATTATGCTTGAAAATTTGAAAATAGGAATATTAGGAGGCGGTCAGCTAGGTGGTATGCTGATTCGGCACGCCATAGATCTGGGCCTCAGCGTTTCAGTAATGGATAAAGATGCAAATGCGCCTTGCGCCCGTCATACTTCCTCATTTTTCTGTGCCGATCCGAAATCTTATGAAGCAGTACTGGAATTTGGTAAAGACCTCGATGTGATTACCATAGAAATGGAGGCGGTGAATATAGATGCCTTAAGTGAACTGCAAAAGCAGGGTAAAAAGGTGTTTCCTTCTCCTGATACCATCAAGGTGATTCAGGACAAGTTTACACAGAAACAGTTCCTGCTTTCTCATAATATACCGGTAGTACCAGGTGAGGCAGTCGAAAATAAAGATGATCTGCAACGGTATGAAAACAAACTGCCTGGCTGTCTGAAAAAGCGCCGGAATGGTTATGACGGATATGGAGTAATGGTGCTGAAAACAGCGGCTGATATAGCTAAAGCTTTCGATGAACCATGTGTATTGGAAGAATTAGTTGACATCAAACATGAGATCTCCGTTATAGTTGCCAGAAATGAACATGGCGCTGTAAAATGCTATGATCCTGTAATGATGGTGTTTTCTGAGGAGAAGTTTGTACTTGACTTTCAGGTAGCGCCTGCACAGTTAGACGAAAGCCTGTTGAAAGAAGCAAATGCGCTTGCTGAGAAAATTGCAGATGCATTGCAGCTAGTGGGTATTCTTGCGGTGGAGATGTTTGTCACCAAAGACAATAAGATCCTTGTAAATGAGCTTGCACCAAGACCTCACAATAGTGGTCACCATACAATAGAAGCCAGCATCACATCACAGTATGAGCAATTGCTGCGCGCTATATTAGGTCTGCCGTTGGGCGCAACTGACCTTCATTTCCCTTCATTCATGCTGAACATACTGGAGACGGAAGGACTGAATGCTAACAGGGCTGAAAAACTACAGCAACTGTTGGATATCAAAGGTGCACACCTTCACTGGTATGGTAAGAAAGGTAATAGATTAGGCCGCAAAGTCGGACATGTTACTATCACAGACAGTACAATGGAAGGTATTGTCTCAAAAGCTGACACCATTCGGAAAATTTTAAATTAAGAAATATGAAAGAGGTAGAAGTAGGCATTATTATGGGCAGTAGTTCTGATGCGCCTATTATGCGTCAGGCAATAGAGGTGTTGAAGAAATTCGACATAGGTTACGAGTTCAGTGTTGTATCTGCACACCGTAGTCCCCAGAGAATGTTTGAATACGCCGCTGCTGCTGAAGGACGTGGTCTCAAGATCATTATCGCAGGCGCTGGTGGCGCTGCACATTTGCCAGGTATGGTTGCTGCTATCACTACTTTGCCTGTAGTAGGCGTTCCGATTAAGTCTTCCAATTCCCTGGATGGCTGGGATTCTTTGCTGTCTATCGTACAGATGCCTGGTGATATACCTGTAGCTACTGTAAGTGTAAATGGTGCACGTAATGCCGGTTTACTGGCAGTGCAAATTCTGGCTACCAGCAATAGCACGCTCAGAGAAAAGCTGGCAGCAATGAAAAAGGAAAACCATGAGAAGGTGCTTCAGCAGAACGAAACACTGGAACAGTTCTAGTTGCATGTGTTCGTAGCACGTGTTCGTATGCATATGAACGTTATAGCAGTATTACTATATTAGCTATAGATATTATACACAGCGATATCGGATGGAGATCTTTCTGCATTTACCTGGATATATCAGCATATTATATAAAAGCCCGCAAGCATTGTGTTTGCGGGCTTTTGCATGTTTGGCTATTGATGGATAATATAAGTAGATTATTTCCTCCGGGATAGTATCCATTGTGCTTACAGCGATCTGTATATGTCGAATAATAGCAGTGCACTATAACGATGTGTGTTACTTACGGTTCGCATATTAGTTTGCAGTAGTGATGTGTCATGTCGTACACTATTTTTTGGCAGAAGTATTACTGGCCGTGCGTTTAAAAGTACCGCCGCCAATCCTGGTAAAGCGTACATTTTTCACACCGAAGTTGGAGATACTGAAAGCGGTAATTGCTTTTCCGTCTTTAATAAATGCTATATCAAATGGGAATGTATTGATGCCAGAGAAAGCATATTCACCCTTACGATTCAATACAATGTCTTTCAATCTTGTATGATGCATTGTTAGTGTATCGTTGCTGACTGCTATCTTGTACTTTGTATCCAGCTCTTCGCTGTAATATTCTCCTGCCAGCTCATTGAGATTCGTCTTGTAGTCAGCAGTTGTATCCTTTAGTGGCGTGGCTGCATCTGCCGTATTGCCAGGGGCTTCATTTAGTTTATCCTTCAGATAAAATCCAACGATCTGTTTCCCTGTATTTAAGATGTCATAATGTTCATCATTACTAAGGGCAACGATGGCGAAATTTTGTTCCGGTACTCTGAATAGCCAGGCGCGATATCCTGCAACATGTCCGCCATGACTATACACATTCAGGCCCCTGTACCGCCAGCTTACCTGGCCTTTGCTGTGATACAGTGTGTCGTTTGCGGAGATAGCATAAATTACTGGCTTATTATTGTCCAGCAGGGAGATGGTATTAAATGCTTTGATGAGCGCAGCGTCTCCTACTTTGGGTGTTGTAAAGTTAGCCGCCCATCGGGTCATATCTTCGGCGGTGGTATAAAGGCTGGTTGGTCCCACATTAGAGAAGATCAGTTCTCTTCTTTCATATACGCCATTTGCTTTTTCATAGGAATAGGCACGGTTCTTTATAATCTTGTGGTAGTCGTCATAAAATTGTGTATTCACCATTCCAAGAGGTTCAAAGATGTACTTTTTCGTATACGCGGAGAATGACAGTCCGCTTACTCTATGGATCAGTTCTGCCAGCAGCGTGTAACCGGTATTGCTATATCCGAATGTAGTACCAGGTGTGAAGTTCAGCTCTTTTTGTCTTGCGAGCAGCCGCAATATCTGATCAGTTGTAATAACATCTTCTTCCTGCCAGCCGGCAATGGTGAGAAATGCCCATTCATCTTTTATTCCGCCGGTATGTGCCAGCAGATGCCTTATTCTGACAGGCTTTTCATAGTCAGGCAACTCAGGGAAATATCTTCTGATATCATCTTCCATAGAGATCTTACCTTGTTTTTCGAGCAGGTAGATAGCAAAGGCAGTGAACTGTTTGGAAACGGATGCACTCTGAAAGACGGTAGATGGTGTGATAGGAATACCATATTCCAGGTTGGCAGTTCCGTAACCTTTCTGGAAGATCGTCTGACCATCTTTTACAACCGCTATTGCTACTCCGGGAGTAGTGGTATTATACGCAGCAAAAAGGCTGTCCATCTGCTGCGTTGCCCTATCTGTCGCCTGACGGGCCATACTGCTGTATGTGGTTAGCAAAAGCAGGCAGGAGGTAAGTAAGGTAATCATTTTCATGTGGATGCTTATTTACTTATGTGAATCTTTGGGTAATGGTTTCGGGCAACACTAAATGATATAAACTTCGGGTGATGCACTTTTCTTTGCCGGCGCATCTTGTCTGAAATGGAATGTGTCAGGGTACAATATATGGTATTTCTGTGAAGAGATATAAATAGAGCGGGAGGAGGGTAGATGGTAACAAATATTATGTAATTTCCGGTTGTGATGGAAACAAAGGACCTGCATGCTTTAAGAGCTGCTATACAACGATTTATTCTGCTAACAGATGAAGAATGGGAGATGCTGGTACCAGATCTTCAATATTGCTATCTTTCCCGGGGAGAACATTGGATTACGGAAGGGCAAAAGGAGCGGTATATGGGTTTTGTATTGGAGGGTGATATGCGTCATTTTTATACACGTGACGGAGAGGAGAAAACAACCTACTTTTATTTTGAGAACCATCTCGTTGGATCGTATTTCAGCGCTATCAATAATACGCCTTCACGCCTTACGATTGAAGCCCTGACGGATGTACGGCTACTGACTTTTTCCTATGCACACCTTAAATCGTTGTATGATCAGTGTCCGAAATGGGAAAGATTCGGGCGGATGGTAGCAGAATATCTGGCTGCCGGACTGGAAGAACGCATGGCGGGATTGCTGACAATGAGTCCGGAGGAGCGGTATATTGAATTGCTGCAGGGAAATAAGCATAAGATCCTTGAAAGGATTCCGCAGCACTATATCGCCAACTACCTTGGTATCACACCCGTTAGTCTGAGCCGGATCCGTAAACGTTTATCAGACAAATAGCATTTATTATCTTTTGTTAACGTATTCAGGGCAGGCGACCTCCGATCTTTGCATTATGAAAACGTCAACATCTATGAAGTACTTATTACAGGTAGAAGCAATCGTTCCTTTTATTATATCAGTAGTATTGATCAATCTATTACCGGTTCACTTTGCTTGGTGGGCATGGATACTATTGTTCCTGGCTCCGGATATCAGTATGGTTGGCTACGCTATAAATAACAGGGTAGGAGCCGTAGTTTATAATATCTTTCATCACCAGCTGGTGGCTATATTGGTATGGGTAGCGGGACTCCTGATGCATCAGCCGTATATTCAGCTGGCGGGTCTGATTCTATTAGGACATAGCAGTCTGGATAGAGCGATGGGTTATGGCCTGAAGCGGGAAGAAGGCTTTAAATATACCCATCTCAGTACTTTGTAAGCTAAGAGTGACAAGGGAATATAGTTGTATAAAACCTTCAACCAGTTGAATATTTTTCCGGTAACGGGCATATACCTTCGTTGGAAATAAATAGATAACAGATGCTGACATTACCCGAAATCAAAGAAGGAAATGGTCCTATACTGATGCTCAATATGGTGAGATTCAAAGACCGGCGTTTATATTTTGAGGAGTATCTTCCTGCATTCTATCAGGTAGTAGAAAAACTGGGGCTATCAGGTGCTAAAGTGATAATGACAAACGATGTAATTGCTAATCTGGTAGTTACTGACGGAGAGGCGTGGGATGCTATTGTACTGGTGGAATATCCAAGTGTAGCAGCTTTCGCTACAATGGCTCAAAGTAAGGAATACCATGAGATAGCCGAACCTTTACGTCTCGCCGCTTTATCGGATATCAGGTTGTTTATGACCCGTAGTATTGCGTACTAATACGTAAATTAGTACATGTTTGAGTTGATCATGTCCAACTTCGCTATGCATATTGCACTTGCCCCTGAAGAACAGGAGCAGGTGCAATATGCGCTGCAGCAGAAGACGGTATCCCGGCGAACCATGTTAGTGCATCCTGGCACTGTTCAGCGGCATATTTACTTTGTAAATAAGGGGTGTCTGCGAATGTTTTATACAGATACAGATGGACAGGAGCATAACATCTGTTTTCATCCGGAAAATTGGTGGGCAGTGGATATTGCCAGTTTCTTTAAAGAGAAGCCATCGACGAACAGTATTCAGGCACTGGAAGATACGGAGGTGTATTGTCTGACACTACCACAGCTGGAAGCGTTGTTTCTAGCCGTACCTAAGTTTGAACGTTTTTTCCGTATACTAACCCAAAACGGATATGATATGTATCAGCGGCGTCTTGTGTCCAGTCTGTCGAAAGACGCCGGAAAACGGTACCAGGAGTTTCGCAGGCGCTACCCTGGATTAGAGCAGCGCATTGCGCAGAAGCACATAGCCAGCTACCTGGGTATTACACCTGCATTTCTCAGTATGATGCGTAAAGACAGGAAACTGTAGTTGGTGTGCTGCCATCTGTAATGCGGCTGCTTTCCATTCATACTTTTTCTATACCATTTATAAGCTGAAGCTCCTAAATTGCGGACGATTCAACCAAATCGTCACATATGAGAAGATTTATTTTATTTATTTCAATGATTATTGTGCAAACAAGCTTTGCACAGGATGAAGGGTACAAAATGCCGCCTAAAGCGATAGCAGATCTGCTGCTCGCCAGGCCAACACCAGCAGTGAGTGTAGACGGTCACGGTACCTGGATGTTGCTGATGGAAAGAAACAGCTATCCGAGTGTAGAAGAGCTGGCCCAGCCGGAATTGCGTATTGCAGGCCAGCGTATCAATCCTAATAATTATGCTCCTAGCAGGCAGACGTTCATCAATAATTTCAAACTGAAAGATATTAATGCCGGTAAGGAGTTTGCTGTTGCCGGATTACCTGCGGGGATGCTGGCCGGCAATGTGGAATGGAGTCCCAATGAAAAGAAGATTGCCTTTACCAATACGACGAATAAGTCAGTAGATCTTTATGTGATTGATGTTGCTGCCCGTAAAGCTGTTAAAGTCAATAAGCAGCCGCTGAATATACTACTGGGTCCGGAATTTACCTGGATGGACGATAACACATTGCTGTATAAGACGATCCTGCAGCCGGCTACTGCCGCGCCAGTCAGGTCATTAATGTCATCAGGTCCTGCTATTCAGCAGAATCTCGGTAAGGTAGCACCCAGCCGTACCTATCAGGATCTGATCAAGTCTCCTTATGATGAGAAGCTGTTTGCATTTTATGGTACCGCACAATTGGTGAAAAATGTAAACGGAGTTGAAACGAAGATAGGAGAGCCGGCTATTTATAATGCTTATAGCATGTCCCCCGATAAAAAGTATCTGCTTACACGCGTGATCAACAAGCCATTCTCTTACCTGGTACCCGCTTATGGATTTAACTCTTCTTTGAAAGTTACCGATCTCACAGGTAAAGTGCTGAAAGAGCTGGCAGTGTTGCCATCAACAGAATTATCGCCATCAGGTTATGACAACGTATTGAATGCACCACGTTATTTTGAATGGCGCAGTGATGAACCTGCTACAGTAGTATGGTGTGCGCCGCTGGATAGTGGTATTTACAAGAGCAGGAAAGATTATCATGATGCGGTGTATGCATTAAGCGCTCCTTTTACCGGAACAGCGAAAGAATTATTTAAGACCGGCTGGCGTTATGCCGGTATTACCTGGGGAAATGATAAGTTAGCACTGGTAACTGAGCGTCAGCAAAGTAAGCAGACAACACGTGTGAGTCGCTATAATCCTTCTACCGGCGAATTGGAAACACTGTTTGAAAGGAATATTACTGACGCTTATAATAATCCGGGTACACCAGTTACTGAGAAAAATAAGTATGGTAAGCAGGTAATCAAAACGATTGATAATGGTACTAAACTATTGATGAACAATCATGTAGGAAGTTCAGCTAAAGGTGATCTGCCATTTATCGCGAAGTTTGACCTCAGTACAAAGAAGAACGAGATTATCTGGCGTTGCCAGGAAGGTACATTTGAAACGGTAACAGATGTGATCGATGCAGAAAAGCTGGTATTACTGACCCGCAGGGAGTCTCAGAAGGAAATGCCTAATTACTTCATCAAAAACCTGATCCTGCGTGTGGCTGACAGACCTATCACCAGCTTTACCAATCCCTATCCGCAGCTGGAAGGTATCAGCAAACAGAAAGTAAGTTACAAGAGAGCTGACGGCGTAGATCTGACCGGAGACCTGTATCTGCCAAAGGATTATGATCCGAAGAAGGATGGGCCATTGCCTGTATTGATGTGGGCATACCCAAGGGAATTTAACAATGCAGCCGATGCAGCACAGATCCGCGGATCACAGCATCGTTTTACAATGGTTAGTTATGGTGGTCCTGTATTCTGGGTAACACAGGGATATGCAGTACTCGACAACACCGAGATGCCGATTGTTGCTACTGATTCTACTAAAAAACCAAATGACAATTTCGTAGATCAGCTGAGAATGAATGCGGAAGCTGCTATTAATAAGCTGGCCGAGATGGGCGTAGGAGATAGTACACGTGTCGCTATCGGCGGACACAGCTACGGCGCATTTATGACTGCTAACCTGTTGGCGCATACTAATCTGTTTAAGGCAGGTATTGCCCGCAGTGGTGCTTATAACAGAACATTGACACCTTTTGGTTTCCAGAATGAAGAGCGCACCTATTGGGAAGCGCCAGATCTGTACAGCGGAATGAGTCCGTTCAGCTATGCGAATAAGATTAAAACGCCATTATTGCTGATACACGGCGAAATGGATGATAACCCGGGTACCTTTCCTATCCAGAGTGAGCGTTTATTTAACGCAGTAAAAGGACATGGAGGTATAATACGTTATGTGGTTTTACCTTATGAGGCGCATGGCTATAAAGGCAGGGAAAATCTGTTGCATATGTTGTATGAGGAGAATGCCTGGCTGGAGAAATATGTGAAGGAAGGAGGCAAACAAACTGCTGCAACGAAGAAATAAGAGGCTGCTGATTGCCAGTCAGGGTCGTTGCAGATAACGACGTCTCAGACAGGCAATCATGAGTGGCAATACAGGGAAATTATTACAGTAGCTGCCGGAAGGTTATTCACTTAGCCTTCCGGTTCAGCTTTCCCAATCTACCTCCTGCAATGTACCCCCAATATCCGTTCTTACTACCAGTAGCTGATTGCAAGGGCTTCCGCCTATATCATAAGTGTAATCAAAGATGGCAAATTGGTTACTGCTCTCCGGATACAATCCTATACGTATCAACTTTAGCTTACCTAATAAATATCTGGGTTTATTACTGAATCCGAAGCCTCGATAGTATGCCTTTTTTATCGGATTGTTTTCCAGATCCAACAACTCCTTTTTATCCATGTGTTCAAGCATTTCCGTGATGTATGGTAGCGTTTCTCCGGTCCTGGTAACGAAGTCCTGCTTTATATAGTCATTTGTCCGCACTCCGAGAGCTGCCGCGTTGTTAAGAAATGTACTGATACTATCTGCCAGCAGCAGATCAATAGATGGTCCGTTAAAGTTGAGATCTACTGAAACAGGATTTCCAGAAAGAATGATTTTTGTCTGATAGTAATCCTTCAATTCAGCTATGTTAATATTGCCAAAATAAGGGAAGTGGTATAGCATAATAATCCGTTTTTGTATGCAGGAAGAGTAATGAGAGTGATGGCTCCGGCATTTATTCCTGATTTCAGCCTTTGATGCAATATTAGTACAAATATGTTGTTCAGGATTTGTGCAGCGTGGAGAAGGGTGAGCGCTGTGGGATAGTAACGAAGACCATGGTATATTAAGCTCTAGTCCCGTTTGTATTTTGATATAGAAACTGAATATTAATTACCCTCACCAATATATTACATTAGAAAAATAAGTTGACTTTTTCAACCTTATTTGCTTTCTTTGTGCTGTCTATTGGTTGAAAAAGTCAACTAAATAGGTCTCAGTAAAGCTGATCATTTTACAGGATCAAATCCATTATTACTTACTGGACGCAGGAGTAGTACATCTTTTCAAATTAACAAACAGTGACAATTATGCCAACGATCGCTTTATCAGATATTCAGATCAGAAACACCTTAGTTCCGGGGGATCTGGGCTACATAGCATATATACATGGAGACTTGTACGCCAAGGAATGTGGGTATGGCATCAACTTCGAGGCTTATGTGCTCGACGGATTGAAAGACTTTGCCCGTGAATATAGCATCATTCGGGACAGAGTCTGGATCTGTGAACATAATGGGCAGATGATTGGCAGCCTGATAGCCCAGCATCGCGCGGAGCAGGTACAGCTGCGCTATTTCATTTTCCGCCCGGAATATCGGGGTATAGGTCTGGGCAAGCACCTCCTGCAGGAGTTCATCGGCTTCATGAAAGAAAAAGAGATCAGGCGTGCTTACTTATGGACGACCGATGAGCAACATACAGCCACCGCATTGTATGAGAGATTTGGGTTCACTCTGACAGAAGAAAAGGAATTTGATAGCTTTGATAAAAAGCTCGTCGAAAGGCGTTTTGACCTTGTTCTATTCTGATTAAAGATTCTAGTATGCAAGAGAAACAGAAAACAATAGACAGTATCCGGTCCTTCAACCGGTATTATACAGGATTGATTGGCCTGCTGGATGATCATTTGCTTGATAGTGAGTATTCTTTAGTGGAAGCCCGCATCCTTTATGAGATTCATACTCATCAACCTGTAAGCGCGTCTCATATAATGTCGGAAATAGATATTGATAAGGGGTATTTAAGCCGTGTACTTAAGCAGTTTGAAAGGAAGGGACTTATCTCAAAACAGCTTTCAGAAGAAGATGCCCGCGTCAGTCTGGTGTCTTTAACATCATCTGGTTCAGCACTTTTCAATGAGCTGAACAAGGCGTCTGACCAGCAGGTAATTACATTGATAAAGAGGCTTTCCAGGCAACAGCAGCAACAACTGGTGGCACATATGGAGGCAATCAGGGAGCTGTTACGATAGCAGGGGGGACACCGTCAGTCTACGGGATGGCAAAAGACTTCTCATAAGGTTTGATTTTCTTAACTTTGTACTATGAGAAGCATGCCTGTTTGTACCGTTGCAGGATTTCAACCTGCTGATTTCAGAGGATTTAAAGTATACGAAATATCCGGAACATCCTATCCGGCACTGGTGTATGGCCGGCGGGATGTATATAAGATTGTGCTGACCACCGGAAACATGCGTATCTGCTATGGCGACCAGGTGTTTGATATGGACGACACATTTCTCTTCTTTGGTAACCCATATATCCCTTATTCCGTAGAGCATCATTCTGCCGAGCAGCAGGGATTTGCCTGTCTGTTTACTGAGGCCTTTATTGACAGCAGGGAACGGAAGGACAGTCTGCTGAACTCAGCCCTATTCCGGTATGACGGAACGCCGGTTGTACCTGTAAGTAGAGAACAAGCCGCATTCGTTACAACCCTTTACCAGACGATGATATCAGCGTATGATGGCGACTATAACAGAAAGGATGAAATGCTCCGGAACTGCATTGATCTAATTATGCACGAGGCCTTGCGGATACTACCGCAGGTAGTACAACAGGAGAAAAATGCGGCAGGCAGAATCACCTATCTGTTTCTTGAAATGCTGGAAAGGCAGTTCCCTATCGGATCGGTCGGGGAAGCGTTGAAGCTTAGAAATCCGGCAGACTATGCCGCCAGCCTGTCTGTTCATGTTAATTACCTGAACCGGTCTGTTAAAGAGATCACTGGTAAACCTATCTCTGTACATATTGCGGAACGGGTGGTAGCAGAAGCAAAGGCCCTGTTACTACATAGCAACTGGAGCGTTGCTGATATCGCCTACGGCCTTGGTTTTGAGTATCCCAGCTACTTCAATAATTACTTCAAACGCGTCAGCGGTCATACCCCTAACACTTTCAGGAAAGCCCAGGGCAAAGTATGAATTTCATAACTTTTCGTTTGATTCTCTTTATTACCGTCTATCGTTTCGGCGGAGCTTTGTGTGCATAAAATAAATCAGCCGGCCCTTTAATGCTGGTCTTGTTTACACTTTAACCATACAACAAACATGGAAAAGGAAACAATCATTGAATCGGGATTGAAGGTAGCGGCTATCGCCGGAGAAGGAACAGCAGTGATATCTGTAAGTCCGGTGATACTGTCTGCGCCAGAAAGAGGAACTGACATAGAGGTACGCATCTCTGCACCTATTACCGGCGACCAGCTGCCTATCATTGTATTCGCTCATGGGTATGGATCGTCATTGGACGGGTATGCTCCGCTGGTCAACTACTGGGCAGCCCACGGCTTTGTAGTAGTACAGCCCACTTTTCTTGATTCCCGGACATTAGCACTCGGACAGGATGATCCGCGTACCCCTCTGATCTGGAAATACCGGGTGAGCGATATGAAGCGTATACTGGATGACCTTAACATCATTATTGAGGCTATCCCCGGACTCAGTGAACGGGTGGACAAGACGCGCATAGCGGCTGCAGGCCATTCCTTTGGTGCACAGACAACAGGTATGTTGCTTGGCGCGAGGATCCTGGATGCAGACGGTAATCCGGGAGAGGACCTGTCAGATGCGAGAATTAAAGCAGGTATCTTACTCTGTGCTGCCGGCCGTGGCGGAGAAGACCTGAGTCCCTTTGCAGCTGCCAATTATCCATTCATGAATCCGGGTTATAGCTATATGACGACACCTACACTTATTGTAGCCGGCGATCAGGATCATTCTCCTTTAACTGTTCGGGGACCTGAATGGTTCTATGATGCATACTTACTCAGTCCCGGAGATAAGTGGCTATTGACGTTATTTGGCGGAGAGCACCTGCTTGGTGGTATTTCCGGTTACCTGGTGACGGAAACCAGTGATGAAAACCCTGAGCGGGTAGCAGCAGTGCAAGCGCTTACCTGGGCTTATCTGCGTAGTGCGCTTTATGCCGGAGATAAGACCTGGGAAACAGCCTGCAATGCATTTATGGATGTACAGCAACCCATCGGAAGCATAAAAGGCAAGGCGCAGGAAAACGCCTAATAAGACGCCTGATAGCCACCTGATGCCTGCTTAAGCGCCAGTGATCCGGATCAGTGAGACTGCCTGTCTTGGTAGACGTACCTTCACTTTGAATGTACCGTTTTCTACCCGTACCTTTTCGGGGGAAGATAAGAGTTGCAGCTGGCCGGATCCTTCCAGTGTTTTATATTGTTCCGGGGTAGGAGACTGGGGGGATCCCATTTTCTTCCATACCTCATAGGAATTGCTATGTTCCTGGTCTATGCGGTAATGGTGGAGCGTACCCTTTTTGAAAGGTATGTTCCGGATAGACAACTCTACCGCTGCTTCTCCTTCGATAATATCATCGTCATGATAATTCCAAAGCATGACTGTTACGGATTTCTTATCTGTAGCAGCCAATCCATTGACGTCTGTTTGTTCTCCGCGTACTCCGGCTGTCATGATTGTCTTTGCATTGTAGGTCAGATCTCCTGATACCTCCACCTGGTTGCCTCTCATCATGCCTAGCATACGGAAGACGTTCAGCACAGGTTTATCTACGCCATTGGTTGCCAGCTCCCGGAAACCATAGAACCATGGTTGATCTTCAAACTCAAAAGACCAGTTCACAGCACCGATGATGTTTGTACCATATGCAGCGTCCAATTCCAGGATACGTGCAATAGAAGCAGCCGTATAGCTGGAGTACATCGTGCCGTTACGGTAAGCGTTCTGCGGATCTGTCTTCATACCACAGGCTGCACAGCCTTCAGGATCAGATTCCCCAATAATAATAGGAATATTTTTCATGGCAGGAAAGGAGGATATCACCTTCAAATGCCTGTCTACATCTTTCAGCTGATTATTCATGCCCATGCGTACTCTATTATTTGTAAATACAGGAGCGCCCTTAGCATGAAATGCCAGGAAGTCAATAGGAGCGCCTGTTTGACCTGTCGCTTCATTCTTTTCACTCAGGCAGTGTACAATAAACTTACGCATAAACTCTCCTGCTCCTCCTGTTACATGCGGTCCTCCCATTCTGGCAGTAGGTAGCGCTCTCTTAACAGCAGCTGAAGCATAATCATACATCTTACAGTAGACCTTGAATTTATCATCCACCAGCAGGTAGTACCCATCTGCTTCATTCCATAGCTCCCAATACCATGTTTCTACTTCTTCCTTTCCATAACGCTCAATGCAATGCTTTACCCACTGGTAGATCAGTTCAGCCCATTTGTCATAATCTTTAGGTGGATATGCCCAGCCAGTACAGATCTCTTTATAGTTCCGGCCAGGCTGCCAATAATGGCGATAAGGGTCGGGATTAGTAGACAATGCTTCGGGCATAAAGCCTATCTGTGCCAGCGGCTTCATTTTCTGGTTAATATAAGTGTCGAAGATTGAGTCAACAATTCTCCAGCTATAAATGGGATTACCATCTTTATCCTCGGTATACATATTGGTAGATCCCCATTTAAGGGCGGCAGTACCATCGCCGGTATTCATCAGATTATGCGCACGAACATATACCGGAACAGGACTTAACGCTGCCAGCTCTGATAATAACTTCCGTCCGTCTTTCATATAGGTATAGTTCGGCTCATCATAGCCAAACCACGCCCATATAGGTTTAAGTGGTCCTTTCTGTTTTTGTACATCAACAGTAATGGAAACAGGTCGCTGCTGACCGGATACCAGTACAGCATGAAGGCAACAAATAAACAACAGTAATTTGATTTTCATTTAACAGGAATTTGTCAGTGTTCTTATCTGCCGTACCTCTGGTGTTATATCACAGGTATTATCGAATGCCTGCGGTAGGTGCGTACGGCGTAAACTGGTCAACAGTGCCCTGAATGTAGTGAATTACTGTCAGTTTTACAACCAAAAAGAAAGGTTTTCGGGAAAGCTAATACTTTTCCGTTAATATTGCCGGTACTGTGGCAATCACATAGTCTGACAATTATGTATCACCCTTTTCCTTACCCCACCCCATACTCAATTCCACTTACTGGTACCAGCTTATAACTACCCATCCCGTAAGCAGGATTAATATCTACAAACTCAAACTGATCTATTCCGGCTACTTTCGCTTTAAACATCTCTGCCGCTGCCTCTTTAGTCCAGTCCACCGGATAATAGAAGCCATCAAACTGAATATTATGTGCCAGCACTTTAAAGTCATGCACAAAGCCATTGCCACCATAATACGTCAGTTCAATCTTGCCTGTCCATTCAAGGTCAAGTCCCTGACTTGTCTTAAGGAATCTGAGGTGATGGTCTGCGCAGGAGTCATGGCCCTGCAGGTAGATGTGAAAGGCAAATTCCTCTTCGGAGAAGGGGAGTGGATCTGCTGAAAGTCTTTCCGGCAATGCGTTAAAGCGCAGCAAGTCGTTGCCGGTATCTACCAGTATACCGGGAGTGCCATAGTAACTGGAAGATAGTATGCATTCTCCTCCGAAGACAATAGTAGGTTTCCAGCCCTCCGGGTATTGTATGTCTTCTTCTTCTACATCGATATGGATGTCGATGGTTTTCAGGTGAAAATCGAAATAGATTTGCCCGTCGTTATCCAGGCGTCCTCCCCAGGCAAATTCGGCTAATGCGTGTCCATCCGGGAAAGCGCTCTCATAAAGATTTATCGTGCCTACAGTACTCATATCAGCTTTGTTATACTACTGATCTCAGCAGGAGGGGCAAGCTGGAGGTTGTCCTGATCCTACATTGATCGAAGTGTGCCAATATAGTGAAAATATACTATGTAATGGCAGGCACTCATCAACCTGGTCCTGTCACCAATGGTTTACAGGATGTTGGAAAACTGACAGATCACTGGCGTCAGCGATGGATTATACAGCGGGCCTCACCTCCGCTTATCTTTTAAATGTATCAGAGGGGCTGCAGGAACCAGCGTTGATTAACGCCATTCAGCCACGCCCATAACTGGATATTAGCGCCATCATTGGCTGACTGACCAGCGTCAAGATCCAGTACTCTGCCGCTGCGCTTATTGATGATAGCATAGCTGCCACCGCTTTCGGGGCGTACGGCCCATTGCTGATTGTCTCCACTTAGCCAGTCCCATTGTTGTACTTTGGTAGCATTTGCCGCAATCAGGTTGGCATCGCTATCCAGCACTTTGCCGCTGGCAAGACTGGTGATACGGTAGTAGCCATTACCCAGGTACGTAAACACCCACTTCTGGTTCACGCCATCCAGCCATGACCACTGTTGTACTTTAGCGCCATTGTTGCCAACACCGCCGGCATCTACATCTACCACTTTGCCACTGGCTACGCTGGTGATTCTGTAAGTGCCATCTGCAATGGCATTAGTACCATTGATAGTACCATATAAGTACCTTAGTGCTACCTGGTCATTAGTATTGAAAGGACGGTTAATACCATTACCAATACAGGCAAGCATAAAGCTGTTCGGATCAGCGGCTGTAGGTGTACCTGGTATATGATCTGCGCCTATGCCGGCAACGCCTTCATTACCGCCCACGCCGCAACTGTAGGTACGGTTGAAATAGTCTGTATGGCGGAAGCCGATAGTATGACCTATCTCATGCGCAATAATCGTAGCCATCCATCCCTGGTTAGGGTTGCTGCCAATATACGCAGCATTTAACCTGATCGGGCTGGGAGGATTACCCAGTGCATCCGGGAAACCGGCTGACTGTCCCAGTACGCCTGATCCCAGGTTGGCATTGATGATATCAATCTCTCCGCCGCTGGCTACCCGCTGGAAAGATATACGCAGGCCCATTGCATTGTACCGGGCAATAGCCTCGTCGGTCGCAGTTACATATGCTGCGGGCAGATTGGTTACTGATACTGTAATTACACGATGTGCAGAAGTAGCGATGATATTCCACGTCTGGTATTGTTCCGATTTCGCGATCACTACTTTTCTGTCATTATGCTGCTCGTCAAAGGAATGATCAGGTAGAAAGATATCGCCTTCTACGACGTAACCATCTTCAACTCTTCTTACTTCATGCGTGCTGAAGCCCAGGGCTTTGATCTTGGCGATCACATCCTGGCTGATCTCATTCGGGGTTTGTTGCCTGACCTGGTCCTTCTTACAGGAGAAAAGGATAGTGCTGCATACCAGGGCGCATAGGAACGCTTTAAGGAGATGATGCATTGTTAATTCGTTTGGATTTGGTTAAAAGTATATTGTAACAAAAGGGTGGGTGAGGCCCGCATTATTTAGTGGAAAGTTTAAATGTTTGTCTCTAATGTTGTGTCATGCAATTTACCAAATGGTATCGACAAAGACTTTTCCATTCTAGCTAAGGGTCGTAAAACGGCGCATTTTTCAATATTATCCAACCTGTCTTTTTCCACTATTCAACAATTATCAATCCTGCTATAACAATACTTTTCATTCATTCAATCTCCGCAAATACTGTGTTAAAACTCCTCTAATCTTCCACTATAACACCTGCAGTGAATTGATGTATTTTCGGTCTTCACCTAAATCATTTTTGATGGCTAAGCAAACATCTTTAATCACATTCACCGGCCGGTTAGGAAAGATGATCGGCTACTGCCGTAATAAGCGGTATTATCTGCGTAGCGTACCGGAAAGAGTACGGCAAACGGAGGCTACTGTGCGCGCAGCAAAGCGTTTTGGTATTGCCAGCAGGAAAGGGGCATTGATCCGTCATGCGATACAAAGTCACCTGGATATAAAGTATGACAGTACTACTGTCAACCGGCTGAACAAGTTGTTGATACAGGGAGGAACAGACAACCTGAAGACGATCACAGGCTTCCGTTTCAATACACATGCCGGTGTGGCAAGTTTCTTTACTAAAAAGCCGGTAGTGAGACGGGACGGTATTGTAGCAATACCTGCACAATCATTGCTGGTGGGTAAGGACGTCAGAACTGTAGTGGTAAAAGTTATTACCTCCCGTATTGACTTTACCAGCCATCGTATCATTGCAACGGATACCATTTTTACGACTATTGACGCCGGCCAGCCTTTCAGTGGATTATCCGTTCCTGTTGATCTGCCGGGTCTTGGTATTATATTGGTTGCCATGCAGATCACTTGCATCGGGAATGGATATGAAATTGCTGGGAAGGATAGTTATGCGGCAGATATTATTGGCGTGCAACTGCCACAGGAGCAGGAGTATATTGACAGAGAGTTATCGCTGTCTATCCCTAGGGCAGATTACATACACAAGGTATGTTGTGATAACAATAAGACATATCTTGAAAGCATACACGTTCAACGTGAATAGGCATGCTGCCAGTAAAGAATGATACAGGTGAGTTTACATATCCATTGAATACTATATTGACATATTACTACTGTACATCACAAACTGATCGTACTATCTGCAGGTCTATCCTGTAATGGCCTCCCTGTGCCTGTTAGATAACGGCTGCGCTATATATCTGACTAATCTCCGCTCCAATATCGTCAGATAACATGTCCGTATCAAGTCCACCTACATATCGTTGCTTCTTCATCCCTTTGCCGTATCATTTACCTCATTTGGGCTTCTACCGTCTTACATCATGCCTGCTTTACCGTGTTGATGATGCTTTGCTGTGCGTACCCCTGTTCTTAGCAGGAAGGAAGCGCATATTGCGCATCTATGTGTATTTGTTGGCGGAACAAGCGTTATAGTATATTGTAGTGTATGCTTTATAGTGATGATATCAAAAAACTCTATATCTGCAAAGACCGAAACGTGTCTGATTCTCCGGATTTTTCCGGAAATTCATAGAAGGGTATATAAAATGACGTGCCATGAAGACACTTTTCTTTTCTGCGAAGCCTTATGAGAAGGCTTCCTTTAATGAGCATAACAACAGCTATCACCAGCAAATCGAATATCTGGATACGCATCTTGGTCCGCATATCGTAAATGCAGTGGAAGAAGGTACTTTCGCCGTCTGCGTGTTTGTAAATGACCGGCTCACGCCGGAAGTGATTGAAGTGCTGGCAGCTAAAGGTGTGAAAGTGATTGCCCTGCGTTGTGCGGGATTCAATAATGTGCATCTGGATACAGCGCGCAGACTGGGTATCAGGGTATGCAGAGTACCGGCTTATTCACCGGAAGCGGTTGCAGAACATGCAGTGGCTATGTTGCTGACATTGAACCGTAAAACCCATAAGGCATATAACCGTGTGAGAGAACAGAACTTTTCGCTGAACGGATTATTAGGTTTCAATCTCTACGGTAAAACCGCAGGTGTAATCGGTACCGGCAAGATTGGACGGGCCTTCGCGAAGATAATGCAAGGCTTCGGCTGCCGCGTACTGGCTTATGATCTTTTCCCTGATGAAACATTAAAACAGGCAGGCGTTCAATACACCAGCTTTGACGAACTGCTGCAACAGTCAGATATTCTTTCCCTTCATTGTCCGCTGACGCCGGAGAACCGTTACCTGATTAATGAAAAAACGCTTAATAAGGCCAAATCCGGCGTTACTATTATCAATACCAGCCGTGGAGGTCTGATTAATACAAAAGATGCCATAGAGGCCCTTAAAACGGGTAAAATCGCCTATTTGGGAATTGATGTATATGAGCAGGAAGAAAAGCTGTTCTTCCATGATCTTTCCGGTGCAATCATCGCAGATGACCTGATACAGCGCCTGATGAGTTTTCCGAACGTGCTGGTTACGGGGCATCAGGCCTTCCTCACTACTGAGGCATTGGCACAGATCGCAGATACTACACTCAGTAGTATCGCCGCATTTGCTGCTGGTCAGGATCCCGATCCTGCCCGTATTCTTGTATAACCTAGGATGGTAGACGCCTGACAGCGGACTGATATATAAAATAAAGTAATATATTTGTGCCGCGCTCTGGCATCAAACTATCCCGACTATATGAAAATACACCTATATCTCTATACCTTATTATCCTTCTATTTGTATGGTTGTCAGCAACCTGCCAGAATCGTATACCAGGACAACCAGGGAAATATCATTACGGCAGCAGATCTGACAACATATACAGGTGAAGTAGATTATAACATGACGGACGATCAGCACATACAGCCTGCCGCTCAGCAGCTGCATAACGAAGCCAGAACACTGGGACAATCCGGTCAGTATGAGGCGTCAATACTCAAACTGGAAGCTGCCATTAAACTGGCTCCAAACTGGGCATACCCCTTATATGATCTGGCGTTTACCTATCTGTTAAAAGGAGATTCCGCGAAAGCGCTGGACTACTATCAGCAGACAGATAAACTACAACCCAGGGGGTTCTTCACCGCTAAAACTGCCATCTATGCGCTGGAAGGTGAGAAGGCTGGTAAATTTCCATCCGGCCTTTATATGGCCTATCTGCAGATAGAATGGACCACCGATGAAACTGAGAAACTGAGCATTGCCCGGGCTATCACCCAGCAATTTCCTGACTTCGCACCGGCATGGAAAGAACTGGCTGGTCTGCTGGATGATGATACGCAAAGACTGGAAGCCATTAACACCGGACTGCTAAAATCGCCGGATGCAGAAACAAAAGGAATGTTGCTGATCAACAAAGCACTGGTGCTCAATAATAAAGGCGAGAAAGAAAATGCACGGCTGCTGCTGGGCGAATTGATCTTTGCCGCCGAGACAACTACTGCAAATATTGCAATTGCCCGTATGGCCCTGAAGTCTATCGAAGAAAATACTCCTGCCAGTTAAATGGCTATCCTGAAATAAAAATTTGGCCGCGCAGCTTTGAGGTATAAAAGATCCTATATTTGCGCCGTTTAAGTTCTTTTTCTTTCCCCAACTAAAAAAGGTTCTGCTTAAGTGCAGATTAATAGGGAATCGTGTGTGAATCACGAACTGTCCCGCAACTGTAAGTAACGCTACGGTTGCTGCCAGCAATAGTCCACTGGTCATCTATCATGACTGGGAAGGACGGCAGCAATGTTACAAGTCAGGAGACCTGCCTTTTTTATGATGGCAATGCTTTCGTGGACTGAAGCAACGTCTGGTTTGGAGGTTTTGTATCCGGTAATACGCGTATTGCCGGAAATAGGTATGTACTTATTACAAATCCTCAGACCTTTTCTGTAACGCTACATCCGACGGCATGGTAAAGTTCAGGAAGAACAATGTTTCATTTTCTTCAACCTACCAATGCAGATTTCTACCATCACCCGCTGCCATATTCGCAGCAATTCTTTCCCGGTATCCAGGCCGGCAAACATTTATTTTCATCCGCTGATAGTGTGTACCATGACCCTATTCCTGCAGGTTTGTGCGCCCGCTGTGCGTAGCTATGCCCAGACAGAACAAGGCAGTATGCAACAGGGAACCCTCCGCGGACAGATCACTTCACCAGCTGGTCAGCCATTGCCCGGAATGACGGTCAGACTTGACCAGACCACCTACGGTAGTGTAACAGATGCCCAGGGTTATTATCAGTTAGCCAATGTACCCACTGGGACGTATACACTGGCAGTATCCGGCGTTGGTTACCAGGTAGCCAGGCACGAGGTAGTCGTAATCTCGAGGCGTACGACTGAGCTGTCATTACAACTGAGTAATCACACAGGACAGCTTTCAGCAGTAACCATCAGCACCGCTCAGCGGGCATCATTCACCAATGTAAACAAGATAGCGGTTCCTGTAAGAGATCTGCCGCTGACAACCAGTGCGGTCTCGGCCCGTACCATTGAACAACGTGGTATTGATGATCTGGGTGAGGCTATGAAGAATACTACCGGGGTACGCGCTAATAACACCTACGGCGGTTTCCAGCACTTCACCGTCCGCGGATTCAGCAACTTTGTACTACTGGTGGATGGCGTACGTGATGAACGGCATAACATTTCAACCAGTGCTCCCAGTACTAACCTGGCTAATATTGAGCGGATTGAAGTATTGAAAGGTCCGGCTTCCGTATTGTTTGGTCATTCGGCGCTTGGAGGGATCATTAACCTGGTGCGTAAACGTCCGACTAAAGAACAAAAGGCCGACTTCTCTGCATCCTATGGCAGCTTCAATACCCGCAGAATGCGCGTAGGAGCTGGCGGGGCACTCAGTAAAACATTGTCCTACCGCGTGGATGTAGGATTGTCGGAAACAGAAGGTTACCGGCAGTCAGGCGTTAACACAAACAATATCTACCTGGCACTGGAATATGCACCTACCGTCCGCGATAATTTTTACTTTACCGTAGGGGCTAACAAAGACAGATACGATACTGACACAGGTATACCTATGCTGGAAGGCGGTAAAGTAGCACCGGGCATGAATGTGAATACACGTTACAACGATCCGGCAGACTTCCTGAAGAATACCCGGTATGACTTCCAGCTAAGGTATACTCACCAGTTTAATAATGCACTGACACTGTCTGATCAGCTGTCTTACTCAGACGATAATATAGACTATTTCTCTACTGAAGAACTGTCTTTTAACGCGGCGATGGATTCCCTCACACGTACTTCTCCGCTATACTTTAATCACCTGACAAAGCCGCTTCAGAATCAGCTGGAACTGACGTACACAGCGCATACAGGTAAGATTGAGCATAAGTTGCTGGTGGGGTATGCACTTAGCATTCTTGACAGAAAGACTTATAATGGTAACATCTTCGGTCCAGCATTGAATGCAACCGTTGCAGTGCAGCAGCCGGTATTGAACCAGGGGAATCTGGATTACTACCGCACGCAATACCGGGCAACTGATGAAACGGTACACGGAATCTATGTACAGGAATGGCTGAATTTCTCTGAGAAGCTGAAGGCATTGGTAGGTGTGCGTTATGATATATTCCGAGGTACGTATTATACTGATAAGGTAGACCGGGAGGCTCATGTTACGGAGCGCGGTGCAAAGACAAATATCCCGGCAGCTGCGCTGACCTATCGTGGCGGACTGGTTTATCAGCCTACCGAGAGGTGGTCGGTATATGGTTCTTATGCTACGTATTTCAAGCCTTCGCGTAGGGTCGCGCCTAATGGTGAAACATTTGATCCGGAAGATGGTTACCAGGCGGAAGTAGGTTCGCGTCTCGAATCAGGCAACCGTTGGCTGATTACAGCATCTATGTATTATATGCGTAAGAACAATCAGGTCGAAGGTTTACCGGGCGGTGTTTACAGAAGGATTGGTTCTGCGGAGTCAAAAGGGTATGAGGTAGAGGCGCAGGGTAGTCCGCTGGCGGGCCTTGATCTGAATGCAGGCTATACTTATACAGCAGCTGTATATCGTCCGTTTACCGGCGGGCATGTAAATGCAGTGGCGGGGAATACCGTAGTACTTGCGCCAAAACATATGGCTAATCTATGGGCGAATTATCAGTTGCAACGTTGCGTTTTACGCGGATTCAGCTTTGGTATGGGCATAAATTATATGTCAGATACCTATGCGAATAGTGCCAATACTTATGTGTTGCCGGCGTATACTGTATTGGATGCCGCTTTGGGCTATCAGATAGGGCATGTCGGTCTGCGACTGAATGTAAACAATCTTGCTAACGAGCGTTACTTTTCAAACGTGATTATTACAAATCAGTTCTACCCGGGCGCAACACGTAATTACCTGGTAACCCTTAAATATTCACTTTAGTAGGCTATAGCAGCTCTCCTTTGTGTGCAGGGGAGGGCTGTCTGCCTGTATCAGCCATTATCATCTTAATTCCCATCTATATAACAGGCATGAAAAAACTGAAGAAAGGAGTGATGCTCCTGCACCGGTATCTTGGGTTTGTATTAAGCCTGCTGTTTGTATGCTGGTTTCTGTCTGGTTTCGTAATGATGTACGCCAGTTATCCGACAATGAAGTATCACCAGCGCCTGCAGCAATTACCTGCCGTTCGCCTCGGAGCGTGTAGACTTACGCCGCAGCAGGCAATGGTTACTGCCGGCATTACAGATACTGTGCGCAGTATGCGTATAGGCATGTTGCTGGACAGACCCGTGTATCGCATGATCACTCAAAAGAATCAGCACCTGACGGTGTTTGCAGATAGCGGCACTGTACTTCGTGAAGTGGATACTGCGCTGGCAGCAAAGGTTGCTACGGCATTCGTGAATAATAGCAGTCGCCCGCAACGGATAGAAACATTGTCGCAGATCGATCAATGGATGGCAGCACATCGTTCACAGGGATACCTGCCACAGGTGCACCGGTGTGAGATGGATGATGCAGCAGGTACTTACGTCTATGTATCTGTGTATACCGGCGAGGCCGTACAGAAGCTTAATGGCAGGCAACGATTCTGGGCGTGGCTGGGACCTGTGCCTCACTGGATATATCCGACAGTGTTGATCCGCAACCGGCAGGTATGGAGTCAGGTAGTGATATGGGTGTCGTTGATCGGTTGTGTAATGTGCCTGAGCGGGATTATCATGGGAATCATCCGCTATAAGCGGAAGCGCGGTAATGGACTGGATTTCAGTCCGTATAAGAAACGCTGGTTCCGTTATCATCATTATACAGGTTTTGTATTCGGACTATTTGTGTTTACCTGGGTGCTGAGCGGGTTGTTTTCTATGGGGCCGCTGGCAATCGGGCCTGATAGTGCGAGGCAGTTGGCCGAACGGAATGTGCTATCGGGGGCATGGGTAGACGTTGCCGGTTACCAGTTATCACCAGCGCAGGCCATGGAGCGGTTAGGCAAAACAGTCACCGTAAAAGAGCTGCAGATGATCAGCATCCTGGGCAGGCCGTATTACCTTGCTTATGAAGACGGGATGCATACCTGTTTGCTGGCCGCTGACGAAACAGATACGCAGCCTTTCAGGTATTACCCGGTGGCACCGTTACTGGCGGCGGTGAAGGGGTTTCAGCAGAACTATTCAGTGCGTAGTGCAGAAGTACTGGAGAGGTATGATGATTATTACTATGCACGTGCGTTTGACAAGCGGTTACCAGTACTGCGCGTCAGCTTTGATAATCCGGAGAAGACAAGCTACTACATAGATCTGGCGACAGGGCAGCTGGCATTGAAGCATGAAAAGGGAAGCCGTGTGGAGAGGTGGTTGTATCATGGTTTACATAGTTTTGACTTCAGCTTTTTAGTGTATAAGCGGCCTTTATGGGATATTGTTGTGTTAGTGCTGTTGACAGGAGGTACACTTGTGAGTATTACAGGTTTGGTACTTACCTGGAAGTGGTGCAGGCGGAAAGTAAACAGTTAAAGGTATGCTGAAATAAAAAAGCTGGCGGAGAGATACCGCCAGCTTTTTAGTTAATATAAAGTAAATGATCTTTACTTATCTACAGTAAAGGTAGTAGTCAGTTGAAATGATTTATCGCCTGACTGTGCACCTTTCAGTATCCGGTATTCACCAGGTTTATAATCATACGGCACGGGCTGCAGATTAATAGGAAATTCCTGGGATTTGCCGGGAGCGACAGCATGCATCATGGCAGTGAAAACCACTTCGTCAAAGATGCTTACTTTCTCCCAGTTACCACCGTTGTTATACTCTACTTTATAAGGATCGCCGAAGGAGACGTCTTCAGTAGAGTTGTTGGTGATGGTGAGTGTGGCCTTACCTACAGTGCTGGACTTATAGGTACCAGGCGACAGGGTCATGGCGATGTTGCCGGCCGGATCGGCGGTGCTGGTGTTAGTTGCAGTGTCTTGCATCTTTGAAACATTGTTGGAGTCCACAGTGGTGCTGTCTCCGGTGTTGTTGTTGCCTGCGTTGTTATTGGAGGCACAACTACCAAGGATCAACGCGGGAATGATGAGGTAATACAGTGAAATACGCATAAGCATGGTAAATTTGCCAACTATATTACGAAAAATTTCATTCACCACAATTTGTTAATATCTGGTAGCTCCTATTGCGCTGAGAGCCAGACCAGCTTTAGTAAAGTACCTGGTAGTACCGCCTGCGCCGAGGTGAAGACCCACGGTGAAGCGAGTATTACTTGCGCTAACATAGGTGTAGATGATACCACCGCTGTCGCCGCCTGCACTGGCATAATCGGCAGTGGTCAGGTTAGTGTATGAAATACCTGCAGCAGTTGTCGTGCTGGCATTGGTGCTGATGATGTTGCCGGAGGAAGTACCAGTAGTAGCGCCTCTCATATTCACCAGGGTACCAACACCTGGCAGGCTGGTGGAAGTAGACAGCGTAGTGGATGTACCGCAAAGGGTATTTGTTGGCGTGAAGGACGCGGTATTGGTAACAGGAATGAAGGCAACGTCAGTAGATCCTGACTGAATGGAAGCAGAGCAGGTGCCTACAACACTGGAACCGTTGTAGATAGTGCCGCCTACAGATACAACGTGGCCAGCAGTTACCATACCTACCTGTGAGTCAGAGGTACGTCTTGCTCTGAATGCATAAGAACCGTAGCTGGTACCAGAGGTGTTCAGGGCAGCTTTACAACCTGGATCCAGGTTTACCTCCAGTTTAACCCTTCCGGCAGATTTTCTAAATTCGATAGCAGGGGAGTTCAGCACTGTTTTTTTAAACTCGCTGATCTTCTGATCGTTGAAGTTTTCCAGTTCTACTACAACTTTGTTTTCTGCATCCATCAGCGACCAGCTAACATAGTTGGTAGCATAGGTCCTTGCAGCGCTGCTGAGTTTAATGTTATTCAGCTTGTCCATCACGCTGGTGAGTTCTTTGTAGGAGAACTTTGCAGGCTTGATGATAACGTCGGCAGCGCCTGTAATATCAGCAATCTGTTTGCTGGCAGTAGCGACATCGCCCTTTACATAAACTACCAGTTTATGCTGTTTGTTGATGAATGCGCCACCATAGTAGTCAGGCATGCCGGCAATAGCCGCGCTGTTGTCTTTGTCCGGAGAAATGCCAAAGGATTCATTGATCCTGTTGTAGTATTGAATAGCCTGCCATTGAGGGTTTGCATCCTGTTCGGTGTGTCTTTCCGAACCGATAGCTGTGTTGGGGACGTCCTGACCTTTTTTGGAGCAGGAATAGGTGAAGCATGCAACAGACAGGGTGATTGCAAGCAACGTCAGATAGGTTTTCATTTTCATAAAAAGGGGATTTATTGTTTAGCAAAATGTGCATAAAGCATGGGTCTCTGGTAGCGTATTAACTAACAAACAGGAATATAGGTGAACGCCGGAGACAAAAATAAATGGATTGGATATATGAAGGGAATAAACTTGTTATCCAATTTAGCAGATATAGAGAATCACTGAAATAGCAGGTACAGAGGAAAAAAAATAACCCGCCATTACAGCGGGTCTTATCATCAGGTTATTTTCCTTGGGTTTGCTCCAGCTTCCATTCGGGCCGGATAAAGTGGCAGGTATATCCGAAAGGATGTTTCTGGAGATAGTCCTGGTGTTCTTCTTCAGCGTCCCAGAAGTCTGATGCCGGTACTACCTGTGTAACAATAGGCTTATTGTAGATGTTAGCGGCGTTCAGTTCGCTGATAAGCTGTGTGGCTGTCTCCTGCTGCTCCTGGTCCAGGTAAAAGATAGCAGAGCGATAGGACATACCGATATCATTACCCTGGCGGTTGAGCGTGGTAGGGTCATGTATCTGGAAGAAAAATTCCAGTAATCTGCGGTAAGAAAGCTGGTTGGTATCGTATGTAATCTTTATACCTTCTGCATGTGTACCATGATTGCGATAAGTAGCATTAGGCACGTCGCCGCCGGTATAACCGACTTTTGTTTCGAGCACACCAGGTAATGCACGGACAAGTTCTTCCACTCCCCAGAAGCATCCACCGGCTAGTATTGCAGTTTGAATTGACATGTTCTGTATTTTAGACTTATAGCAGCATCATTTGTGCCAGGGAAATATTGACAGCCAATTTAGCAGATTGTCGCATAGTACAAATAAATGCTGCCAGTATGGCAAGTAAATTCGTTGTGGGAGCGTTATCACTGCCACCTGCTGGCATCTACCTGTGTTTTGGGCTGGTATCAGTTGTATGCTGTAGTACTACTAATTGTTTACCTTTTTCAACGACATAGGTGGCTAGTTCGGCGCCATTGTCTTTACCTACATTTTTGGCGGCATGTACGACGCCGGCCGGTATAAATAGTACGTCGCCGGCTTTCAGTATAATGGCTCCTTTACCTTCCACTTCATATTCCAGGGTACCTTCCAGTACGTAAATGATCTCTTCCCCGGGGTGGGTGTGTTTCCCGAAAGCGCTACCCGGAGCGAAATCTATACGCACCTGAATCGTCTCTTTACCTGCTGTACTGAGATCATGACGTTGCAGGTTAGTACGTTTTATACCTGGTTGTTGTGCATTAGCTGGTAAGGAGGTAAATAGTGCTGTGAAACTCAAGATGATGCCCAGGCTAAGGATGATATGTTTGTTCATATATGCTGTGTTTTGTTGTTGATTGATGTGTTAATGATTGTTACGGGTGTAAAGGTATGGCCGTTACAGTGCTCGGGTCAAGTGGTAAGGCCGGCAACCGGACAGGATAGTCCGTGAGTAAGTCAATGGTGACCCTGAACAGGATGTAGCGTTTTGCTGATTAGCCCCTGCCTATTATCTAGTAAGCGGAGGTAAGCTGAATGTTGAAATACTCAAAAAAATATGCTTTGAATTTTGAAAAGTAACCCTATATTTGTCTAATAGACCAGACTAGAATACTTTTGATATCAGAACATGCGATGATACTGATTATCAGCTATATATAGCTGGGTGGTACTGTTTTGCGTCATGGGAACAGTAGTTCGTAAGATTGATTTCACGTTAAAAGAAGAATGCCAATTACTTAGTATACCTGTCATTACAAGAATCTTTACTAAACATTTTATGCTTCACGTTATGCATGTAAGAAATGCTTCAAGGAGGCTATGGATGCTCCTATGCTTCATAGCTACGCTGACCGGCGCTATACCAGTATTTGCCCAGGGGGGCAGGATCGCGGGTAGCGTTACTGATATTAAGGGAGAACCACTGCCGGGTGTGACGGTCAGACTGGTTGGTACAAAAACGGGTACTGTAACAGATGGCAAGGGCTCTTTCGTGATTCCTGCGGATGATGCCAAAGGTGCCCTGGAATTTAGCTTTTTAGGTTTTGAGACACAGTCTGTTCCGTTCAATGGTACCGGGCCTGTTAACGTTAAAATGCAACAGGCTACCGCCGTCGTGGATGAGGTGGTAGTTGTCGGCGCACGCATGAAGAAGTCGGACCTGACCGGAGCTGTGGCAACAGTAGATTCCAAGAAGTTACTGGAACGTCCTGCAACGAATATTAACCAGGCCTTACAGGGTAATGCAGCAGGCGTATTTGTCAGCAATGCAACCCGTCCAAGTGATGATGCCACTATTCGTGTACGCGGTATCAATACCATCAATGCAGGCGCTTCCCCGATCTATGTAGTGGATGGCGTGATCATGGAAAACAACCAGGGTGGATTTAATTCAGTGAACGTCAATGACGTGGCGTCGGTGCAGGTACTGAAAGACGCTTCTGCTACAGCATTATATGGTTCCCGCGGCGCAAATGGCGTTGTAGTAATCACTACCAAAAAAGGGCAACGCAGAGGTGGCGACGGCCTGGTCACATATGACAGCTGGGCGGGTGTATCTGACTTTACCAGGATACCTAAGACCATGAACGCACAACAGCTGTTTGCATTGCGCCTGGACGCATATGCCAATGGTTATATGAAAGACAATCCGAATGCTAACCGCCAGGATTATATCGATAATACCCTGATGAAGACGAATATCGCCTTCTCTGACCAGGAGTTTGATACTTACAATAAGAAACAGACTTACAACTGGCTGGACCAGGTATCACGTACTGGTTTTCAGCAGAACCATGCAGTGAGTTTCTCTGGTGGTGCCGAGCGGGGTATATTCTATCTGAGTCTTGGGTACGCAGGTACCAAAGGGGTGATTGAAAACACTGCCCAGAACAAGTATACCGGTCGCTTTAATGCTGAGTATAACATTAAGAAGTGGCTGAAGGTCGGTACCAATACCGGCTTCACCCGTACTAACGACGACATGCCTTCTGATGATGTATATAACAAGGCGCTGAACGCAAATCCTTTGCTGAACTATGAGCCATACCGGGATCGTGCTACCCGTTACAGTTATGATTACTTAACCATTTACTACCGTTCTCACGGAGAGCAGAACAACAACGATTACAATCCGTTCAACTCACTGCATATCCAGCGTGACCGGTCCCGTAATCGTGTTACCAGCGCAAACTATATTGATATCACACCTATAAAAGGGCTGGATATCCGCTCCAGTTATTCCCTGGATTATGGTACGCAGGAGTGGTTTGAGTTTACACCGCACAACATACAGGAAGCTATCCGTCAGTACAACGGAGATGCGCGGGCAAAACATGAAAGATGGGCAGATACTTATTGGCAATGGGACAATACGGTAACCTATACAACAACTATCGCAAACGATCACCGCCTCACCGCACTGGCCGGAACCAGCTCCAGCAGAAGGCAGTCCAATTATACCAAAGCACAGGGCGACCGCTTCGCCAGTGACGGCCTGGGATATAACGACATCGGAGGTGCTGCGGCTATTGAAAAATCAGTAATAGGGTCTGACTTTTATGCTTTTACCTTACTCTCTTACCTGGGACGTGTCAACTATAGCTACAAAGACAAATACCATTTAACTGCCACTGCCCGCTATGATGGTTCTTCCCGCTTTGCGCAAGGCAATCGCTGGGGCGTATTCCCTTCAGTGTCTGCCGCATGGGATGTGATCAGGGAGGACTTTATGCAGCGTGTACCAGTATTCAGTCAGCTGAAACTGCGCGTCGGATATGGTGTTGTAGGTAACCAGGACATCAACAACTATGTGTACCAGACCCTGTACGGCTCAAGAATAGACAATGGCAACGCACTGATTGAAAATGATGGCTTACGCGGTAATCCGAACATCACCTGGGAGAAGCAAAAGCAAAGTAACATCGGTATCGACATGGGCTTCTTTAAATCCAGACTGAATATCACCGCTGATTTCTTTAATATCAATAACGATAACCTCTTACTGAAGCGTACATTGGCAAGCAGCACCGGGTTCAATCAGCAATGGGAGAATATCGGTAGTGTGAACAATAAAGGGATGGAGTTTTCTGTAAATGGGGATGTGATCCGTAGTAAAGACTTCAACTGGAATCTATCAGCGAATATCTCCTTTGACCGGAACAGGATCACTCAGCTATACGGCGATGCTACCGCCATCTATAATACGTATGAAAACAATATTCAGCGCACAGACAATCTGTTCCTGGGGCAATCACTGCATACTATCTATACGATGCGGTCAGGCGGTATTGCGCAGGAAACTAACCGCAGGGACTGGGAAGGTATTAACTACAACGGTAAGACGGTTAGTCCGGGGGATCTGTTTGCCAGAGATATTTCTGGTCCGAATGGTGTACCGGACGGCGTAGTGGATCAGTATGACAGAACTATTGTAGCGATAACAGATCCTAAATTCTATGGTGGGTTCACCACAAACCTTTCTTATAAGGCATTCTCCCTGAATGCGATGTTTACCTATTCCTATGGAGCTAAGAAAATCAGTAGTTATTACGAAACACTGGCCAACAGTATAGGGGAAAGTATGGCTTCGACAGACCTGCTTAACCGGTGGACGCCCGAGAATACCAATACGAATATTCCGCGTGTGATTGCTAATACCAGCTATAACCGCTATAATCCTTCTGACCTGGATTATGCTATACAGAATGCTTCTTTCCTGAGATTATCGGCGCTTACCCTGTCTTATAATCTGCCGGAGCAGAAACTGAGCAACTGGAAGCTGAATAACTTCCGCCTTTATGTTACCGGCTCTAACTTGTTCTGTATTTCTCCGTATAAGGGTATGGATCCCGAGACAGGCGATTACGGTTATCCGCCGGTGAAAATGTATGTATTTGGACTGAATGTAGGTTTTTAACTCTCAACTGTTAGATTATTATGCAACGCACTATAAAATGGGGACTGATAGCAGGTATTGCGATGTTGTCCGTATCCTGCAGCAACTTTCTGGACGAACGTAGTACTACCCGGCTGGACGAGAGCCAGGTGTATGAGGATGTGAATCTGGTAGAAACAAGCCTGAAAGGCGTCTACGCCAAGTGGAAATTTATCCGTACAGATGAACAGGGGCTTATTATGATGATGGGAACAGACGAGATCCAGCAGGGGGCTTTTCAGATGAAGAGCGATCCGCAGAAAGGCGGTCTTGATCGTTTTGACGGTAACCTTAACTCTACACTGAATCATGTTGCCAACCAGTGGAATATCCGCTGGCCAATGATTAATGAGGCGGCCAAAATCATTAAAGGGTTAGGCGCAGGAACACTAACGCCGGCATCCAGAGAAGCGAAGCTGGTAGGGGAGGCTTCTTTTATACGCGGCTTCCTGGATTTCCAGATGGCGATGTATTGGGGCGAAATACCTATCATCGATCTGGATAGAAGCGCGGAACTGGGCTTCCGGAGGCAGCCACTAAAGGACGTATGGGCATTTATTATCGCGGATCTGCAGCGGGCAACACTGTACTGTCCGGAGACCAATGACCCGGGCCGTGCTACTGCCGGCGCTGCCTGGATGATGCTGGGAAAAGCATATATGTCAGCACCGGTAGAAACAGGATTACGTGACTTCTCAAAAGCAGCTTCCTGCTTTGAAAAGATGATGGGCGAGTATACCCTTGTACCTTATAAAGACCTGTGGGACTATACCAGACCTAATACCCGTGAGGCGGTACTGGAATTTCAGTTCAGCCCTGTATATCCAAACAATAACAGGCTGCAGTTCCAGATAGGTTCCCGCGCTGTACAGGCATACTTTGGCGATGGCTGTTACTATGCAGGATATGACAAGGTAGTACCTACGAAATACGCCTATTCCTCAGTAGACAGCGGCGGCATCTGGGAAAAAGGGGACCTGCGCCGGTATGAAAGCATCCGGTATGATTTTACCTACTATGGCGTAACGCCCACCCTCGACCCTATTAAGTGGGAGGACCTTGGTGATGACTTTGACGAACTACTACCACATATAAAAAAGTATGAAGACTTCCGTACAGATAAACATGCAGAAGAGAAGATCAATAACATGTGGAACTCCGGTAAGAACATACCCGTATTAAGACTGGCCGACGCCAGGCTGTGTTACGCGGAATGCCTGAATGAGATGGGGCGTACCGGCGACGCTGTCACTGTTGTCAATGAAGTGCGGGCCCGTGCCTGGGGTGGCACATTGCCGGAAGATAAGAAATGGGTGGCGTCTTCCCAGGATGCCTTCAGAACAGCTATTCTGGATGAAAGGATGCGGGAGCTGTTTGCCGAAGACTGGCGTCGTATTGACCTGATTCGTACCGGCAAATTCGTTGAATATGTGAAAGCCCGTAACGAGTGGACGAAGCGGGCAGGTAATATCAAGGATTTCCATACCCTGTTCCCGATTCCGGATACAGAAATGAAGTTAAACGACGATATTACACCAGCAGATCAAAACCCAGGTTACTGAGTGTCCTGCATGGTGATCAGCTATCAAAATAATTCTTTGATAGCTTAACCAATGCTTGATAAATGATGATGGGCGGCCCATCGCTGGCGGCTTTCAGGAGCAGCCCGCAAACCACTTTCAG
>NZ_JAICCF010000022.1 GCF_019492185.1 Chitinophaga rhizophila | reverse complement strand
CTCCTAGAGCCTAGGCATCCACCATGCGCCCTTATTCGCTTTAAATATCTTCAAAGCTTTCTGTAATCTACTATTACAACTTATTTTTCCCAATATGTCAAAGAGCTTGTGCTTTAGTTTAAAAACTCCAGCGTTGTATGATGTTACAGATCCGATCTGAACGATGCTTAATCATCTAACATCATTAAACTTTTAAAGAACTGTGGAGGATATCGGAGTCGAACCGATGACCCTCTGCGTGCAAGGCAGATGCTCTAGCCAACTGAGCTAACCCCCCATACCAATAACTGGTCAGCAGACCAGTTATAAGAAGTAGACCCGAGCAGATTTGAACTGCTGACCCCTACATTATCAGTGTAGTGCTCTAACCAGGCTGAGCTACGGATCTATATTGAAGAAGGAAACAACAGCTACAGGATAATGTAGCTCTAAAAAGGAGGTATTCCAGCCGCACCTTCCGATACGGCTACCTTGTTACGACTTAGCCCCAATTACCGATTTTACCCTAGGCGGTTCCTTGCGGT
>NZ_JAICCF010000021.1 GCF_019492185.1 Chitinophaga rhizophila | reverse complement strand
CGTACCAGGTTACAGATAAAGGCTTTATGCTCCTCCTCTTTAACATGATCGATCTCCCCGGACGCTTTACGGTTCTGATAATCGATGATACGGCGTGTCTGTTCACTACTCTCGTCTACTGCTATCAGGAACACGCGGCTCATATTATCCTCGTACAACTCTCCACGTGTCGTACAAGCCAGACTGGCAATAGGACCACGCACCGTCTTCTGACCACTCGTGATCTGACCATTCTCTAACTTAATACTGGTTGCGCTGTTCAGCTCTCCGTTACTCTGCAGCTCACGGAACGCAAACTCTGCTTCCTCACTCAGACCGTCTATGTCTTCTAAGCACAACAACCGGTTCATAAAGTAGCGTTCAGGGTAGTTGTATAACACCTTATCACTTACCCGCGTCAGACGCGTTACTTTCTCCGGTGGCATACAGTCTGATATCTGCTTCAATAACCGCGTCTTACCACTACCACTACTCCCCTGGATCAGTGCATGTAGCGGTGCTGCCATCTTATAGCTCAATGCGACCAACAGTAAAAACAACCGGTTATTGTCTTCCCCTACTATACCTGTCCCACCTAATAACTCAT
>NZ_JAICCF010000020.1 GCF_019492185.1 Chitinophaga rhizophila | reverse complement strand
AAGCACAAGCTCTTTGACATATTGGGAAAAATAAGTTGTAATAGTAGATTACAGAAAGCTTTGAAGATATTTAAAGCGAATAAGGGCGCATGGTGGATGCCTAGGCTCTAGGAGGCGATGAAGGACGTGGTAAGCTGCGATAAGCTACGGGGAGATGCAAACGATCGTTACATCCGTAGATTTCCGAATGAGACAACTCAATACATTGAAGATGTATTATCCGCAAGGAGGCCAACGCAGGGAACTGAAACATCTAAGTACCTGCAGGAAAAGAAAATAAATTAATGATTCCCTAAGTAGTGGCGAGCGAACGGGGACCAGCCCAAACCGCGGTGGCGTGCTGCCGCGGGGTTATAGGACTACTTTTAGAAAGTCAGATCAAATTGAATCATCTGGAAAGATGAGCCATAGCAGGTGATAGCCCTGTAGATAGAAATTCTGATAGACGTGTAGTATCCTGAGT
Organism: Chitinophaga rhizophila; assembly: GCF_019492185.1. Classification (GTDB taxonomy): domain Bacteria; phylum Bacteroidota; class Bacteroidia; order Chitinophagales; family Chitinophagaceae; genus Chitinophaga; species Chitinophaga rhizophila. The sequence continues at coordinate 171 of NZ_JAICCF010000020.1, read as the reverse complement.
AGCGCGGGACCGGAGGAATCCTGTGTGAAGTTGCCAGCACCATCTGGTAAGGCTAAATACTCCCTAGAGACCGATAGTGAACCAGTACCGTAAGGGAAAGGTGAAAAGCACTTCGAATAGAAGAGTGAAATAGTACCTGAAACCGTGCGCCTACAAGCGGTCGGAGCATAG
>NZ_JAICCF010000001.1 GCF_019492185.1 Chitinophaga rhizophila | reverse complement strand
AACCCAAAGCTTCTGACTGAAGCCCCAGTAAACGGCGGCCGTAACTATAACGGTCCTAAGGTAGCGAAATTCCTTGTCGGGTAAGTTCCGACCTGCACGAATGGTCTAATGAGTTGGACACTGTCTCTACCACGAGCTCGGTGAAATTGTAGTATCGGTGAAGATGCCGGTTAATCGCAACGGGACGGAAAGACCCCGTGAACCTTCACTACAACTTAACATTGATTTTGAACAACAGATGTGTAGGATAGTTGGGAGACTATGAAGCAGCTTCGCCAGGAGTTGTGGAGTCAACGTTGAAATACCAACCTTCTGTTGTTTAGAGTCTAACCTTGTAAGAGGGACATTGTTTGGTGGGTAGTTTGACTGGGGTGGTCGCCTCCTAAAAAGTAACGGAGGCTCGCAAAGGTACCCTCAGTACGGTTGGTAATCGTACGCAGAGCGCATTAGTAAAAGGGTGCTTGACTGTGAGGCCGACAAGCCGAGCAGGAGCGAAAGCTGGCTAAAGTGATCCGGTGATTCTGCATGGAAGGGTCATCGCTCAAAGGATAAAAGGTACTCCGGGGATAACAGGCTGATCTCCCCCAAGAGCTCATATCGACGGGGAGGTTTGGCACCTCGATGTCGGTTCGTCACATCCTGGGGCTGGAGAAGGTCCCAAGGGTTCGGCTGTTCGCCGATTAAAGTGGCACGTGAACTGGGTTCAGAACGTCGCAAGACAGTTCGGTCCCTATCTGTTGTGATCGTTAGTAAATTGCGGGGACATGACCTTAGTACGAGAGGACCGGGTCGTACGTACCGCTGGTGTATCAGTTGTGCCGCCAGGTGCAGTGCTGAGTAGCTATGTACGGAAAGGATAAACGCTGAAAGCATCTAAGCGTGAAACCTACCTCAAGATGAGTTTACTTTTAAGGGCCGTCGGAGACTACGACGTTGATAGGCTACAGGTGTAAGGGTGGTAACATCGAAGCCGAGTAGTACTAATTGCCCGTAAGCTTTAATTTTATTTTTTTGTGACTACTGTTATAACTTTCCCAATATGTAACTTATTGTAAAGTCTGTTATCGGAATATCGCTGTAAAGTGCTGATGACAAGACGAAGATCATATTAAAGATCTTATGGTGGTTTTGCCAAGGGTGTTCACCTCTTCCCATTCCGAACAGAGAAGTTAAGCCCCTTATGGCCGATGGTACTGCACAACCATGCGGGAGAGTAGGTAGCTGCCATATTTATTGAAAAAAGCTCCGGACGTAAGTCTAGGAGCTTTTTTTATTTATATACTTCCTAATTGCATGATCTTTTTCTAAAATCATCATACCAATACTCCTCCTCTTGTATTTTTATCTATAAACAATTCCTGTCCATCTGAATCGTCTATATTAACATTGTAATTATGGACATATTGCCCATTAGCCATAATAGCGATATTCTAAATACTGCAAATGCTGCCTGGAAGTAGGTAGGAGAAATACTGCCTTTAAATTATATTTTTCTTCAAGCAAAGGCTCGTTTACAATATTAGGTACATAAATATGGCTGTACACGCAGACAATATCAACAGCATGCTGGAATAAGAAATAGCTGCCACGGGGAAATAATTTCGTATGACAGAATAGGGATAAGCGTTTACTTATTGCCTGCTTGACTCTCGCTCAATTAGCTCAACGGGGAATACAAAATGTTTGGTAACCTTCATAGTATCACCATAATTAATCAGCTGAACAAGCGTATCAACTGCTTTTTGTCCCATTTTGTAACCTGATTGCTCTATAGTAGTAAGCGCAGGGGTGATAATTCTGGAAGATTGGTCGTTGGAATAACCTACAACTTTAATCTCTTCAGGAATTTTGACATGTTGCCGTTTGGCTTCCTGGATAAATGCAACGGCCGAAGTGTCATTTGCCGCAAACAATCCGTCCGGTCTCTCAATCTCTGATAATAATTCTTTTGATGCGGTAGTAGCAGCTTCCGTAGTAAGATTGTGCACGTATACCAGTTTCTCGTCGTAAGGGATAGCGTAATTGTCAAGTGCAGCTTTGTAGCCGCTCAGACGTTGCTGGTAAAGATTACAACTGAGTATTCCAGAAAATAAAGCGATTCTTGTGCAGCCTTGCTTAATTAAATGTTCAGTAGCAAGAAATCCTCCTTTAAAGTCATCTCCCGTAATAGTATAGCCTGAAAATTCGGCAGGAACACGGTCATAAAATACCAGAGGAATATTGTTTTTTATGAATGGGGTGAAATGTTCATAATCAGTTGTGAACATAGAAGACACAGCCAATAATCCATCTACCCGAAGTGAAAAGAAAGTATTAACCAGTTCTTTTTCCATTTCGATAGTATCATCAGACTGACCTATTACGATACTAAATCCATACTTATGTGCTTCATGTTGTATGCCACTGATGGCAGTACTTTGAAAGTACATAGAGGTACGAGGTACAATAAGGCCGATAATATTGGAACGGTTCTTACGCAAACTGGAGGCGATCCAGTTAGGGACATAGCCCATATCGGTGGCTGTCTGGCGCACCTTGTCTCTGGTTTCCTGGTTAATCAGTTTATTATTTTGTAAAGCTCTTGATACCGTGGAAGCAGATAAGTTGAGCACTTTGGCGATGTCGTAGATGGTAATTTTTGTACTTCGTTCTTTCACATTTTTGAGGTTCAGTATATAAATATAGCGATATATTGACCAACTTTAATAGTAAGCAACCTCATTATTTTCATAGGGTTAAATATTATCATTTAGAAACCATAAAGGCCTAGGTATACCCAGGCCTTTATGGTTAAATTATAAACAGTTAAGTTATTTGGGCTCAAGTGCCTGACCAATTCTTTCAGAAAGATCATTGAGATGATAACGGCTCAATGGGTCCTGAATTGCAGTTGCTGCAGCACGGATGTCACTACGCAGAGATACCAGATGTGCACGTGCAATACTGCTAACATCTGATTTGGTAGGGTCAGCAGGTGCCGCTCCAAACATTATAACCATACCACCCATACTTGGCTGATCTTTAGGCGTAAGAAGCTGAATGATATGATCAACGTAAGACTTCTGAAGATTACGGCGGAATACGTCTATGTTCTTTCTGGTATATACTTCGCTAAAAATACCCTTTTTAACATCATTGAGGAAAGTAGTGGCCTGATAGCTACCAGCTCCGTCATTAGCTTCGGTGTTAATAAGCTTTACCAGTGTATTAGTGCTCAGTATGCGATCTAATACCGGGTTCTGGCGGGCACTGACGATAGTAGTAGCATTAGTACCAGTACGGGCCAGTATATCTTTATCAAGTAGCCATTTAGGAGTTGTAAACACTTGGTCGTTCAGGAACTGAACAGCTTCCAGCTGAATGCTTTTTGGAACAGCTTCATACACGCCGCCTTCCTGTTCTACAGTTTTAGGGGTCTCATAAATACCGCCTATGTTTTTAGCTGCATGACCAAGGTAACGTCCGAACTGGGTATTTACCTCCCGATATAGTTCTGTGAGATTGGCATATCCTTCATTATCTTCTTTCGTCCAGCTAAGTAGATTAGGCATGATGCGCTGAAGATTTTTAATACCATAAGCGCCCGCTTTCATAGCGTTGTCACCCAAATCCTCATTCTGAGATCTTGGATCATCAGGATTCATTTCTGTTCCAAACCAATATTTCTTGTCTTTGAGTTTCTCAACAGTCCATTTATTCAATATAGCTTTTTCGGATTCAGCAGTAGTCGATTCTGGGATGAGTTTATACCCCCATTCGATTGCCCATTTATCATAGAAGTTTATGCGAGGATAAAGATCGCTGCCAGTAATGCCATCTTCTGCTTGCGCAATGTAGTTAAAACGGGCATAATCCATAATAGATGCAGCAAAGCCGTTTTCCTTTGTCCAGGCTTTGTCTCTTAGTTTCTCTACAGGGTAGGTTGAACTTGAACCGAAGTTATGTCGAAGACCAAGAGTATGACCTACTTCATGAGAAGATACAAACCGGATCAGTTCTCCCATTAATGCGTCATCAAACTGCATTTTACGAGCCCGCGGATCATTTGGAGAACACTGTACAAAATACCAGTTACGGAGCAGGCGCATTACATTATGATACCAGTTGATGTGGCTTTCCATAATCTCACCGGAACGAGGGTCATGGATATGAGGGCCGCTAGCGTTAGGAATATCTGAAGGTTTATATACTATAGCAGAAAAACGAGCATCTTCGAGACTCCAGGTCGAGTCCTGGTCGCGTGTGGGGGCCACCTTTGCAACGATAGCATTCTTAAAGCCCGCTTTCTCGAAAGCAGATTGCCAGTCATTTACCCCTTGAATGAGATACGGTACCCATTTTTTGGGTGTAGCTGGATCGATGTAAAAGATAATTGGTTTTACAGGCTCTACTAACTCACCACGCTTGTATTTTTCGAGATCTTCTGCTTTAGGCTCTAAGCGCCAGCGGGTAACCATGGATAGCCTTTTTACACCCTGAGGATCCTGATCGAAGTCTGTTACCGATGTAGTAAAATAGCCTACGCGAGGGTCAAAGTATCTTGGTTTCATTGGAACAGCAGGAAGCAAAATCATTGAAGAGTTCAATTCCAGAGTTGCATTACCTCCGGATGCAGCCATACCCGGACCAGGTTGACCAGCAGATTTTGAATAAGTTTTGACAGTCTTTATTTCGGTGTTGATAGGATAAGATTTAACATCAACTATATAGGATTTGTCCTGCTGTACCGCCCCTAGTTTAAGCATTGATTTGACGCGTGAGTCAAAGAAAAAGATGTCATTATCGCCCTGGAGATAATCGGTCAGATCAATGACGGTACCTCCCTTATCTGAGAATGCCTTAATGTCAAAGGCCGCTGCAATTGGCTGTATGTTAGAGTTCATAACAGCATGGAACATTGGCTGGCTGGAATCCCTGGATATTTCTGAGTAAGAAATGTTCTTAAGGAAGATGCGGTTATTAGGTCCTTTTTCAAACCGGATGACATTTTCGCCGATTTCATCACCACTATAACCAATCATAGCAGCACGTAAACCCGCGGCTGATTTGGAGATACGATTTACTACCAGGATATCTCGACCTAATAGTGAATCAGCTATTTCAAAGAAGACTTTATCATCCTGTTTGTAGATGTTAAATAGACCAGAGTCTGCTACAGCAGCGGATGTGATTACTTCCCCAAACTTCTTGGGCGCTGTTTTAGGGCCATTTTTAGCCAGCATAGGTGGACGTACAGTCGAATCTTTAGCGGGAACGGGTTCCTGTTGGGTCTTCTTTCGCTTTTGTGCTATCGACATAGTGTTGATACTCAGTACCAACAGTAGCGTACCTGCTGTTGTGGCGATGGTACGGATTGAATGTTTCTTCATTTGCGTTTATTAAAAAAGGTCGGTTTATTTAGAATTTGGCAGGGTAATCTTGAAAATACACATATTAAGCAGTAACTTATCGGGTAATTCCATGAACGCTTAAAATATTACAGGAATGGAGATAGGGGAAGGGAGCAGAGATATCGTTACACCATTAATATGGAGACAGCGTTATGAATAAATTTATTGATATGGTATCTTTTATGCTTATATTACAGAGTGAATGAACTAATGCCATGTCAATAATATAAAGGTTTTTCAGCGGGCAATGAAGATTTCATTCCACGTTTAAAACAGTGAAACGAATATGTAATCTGCTGTAATTGTGTGGCGTTATAATGACTACAAGGGAAAGCGAAAAAGACGCAAAGTGTGGATGGTAGCGGATAAGGGGAGAAAAATATGGCTGAAAATTTCTGTTGGAACATTTAAAAAATTTCTTAAATTGTGCGTCCAACTTTGAAAAAAATCAATAAATTTCAGGTTCCAAGGGATAGTTATCATAAGGGGTATAACCCATTTCTTTGATGTAGGTTGCAATTGACATTTAAGTGTATGCTCAATAAAACAGGAGATTGTAAGGCTGCCTGCTGGCGGCTTTCGGTGGTAGCGTTAAATTTTGTGAGATTTTAAGAGCTGCACTTGTTTTTTTGGGTCAACCGTATAACTTTGCGAATCACGTATTTATATTGCAGAAATAACAAAAAACAATAGTTTAATCTTTAACACTAAAATTCAATCAACATGGCTGAGACTAAAACAACTGTGACTGCAGGTTCTGCCAAAGCATCTTCTCATCAACCTAAGAAGTCATCCAACGTATTTGCAATGCTGGCTGTACCTATCTGTATTGTTATAGGTGTTCTCTTCTACATTTTTGTATTAGGTAATGACGCTAACTTCCAGGGCGGTGTAAAAGGTCCGAACGCTCATCCAGTTGAAGATGGTATCGGAAAATGGTTCGCAACAGTTTATCAGGGTGGGGTTATCGTACCTATTCTTATTTCTGTACTATTAATCTGTGTAACTTTCGTAATTGAGCGTTTCCTTTATATCAACAAAGCTAAAGGTAAGTTCAGCGGCGCTGATCTGGTAAGAAGAGTTCAGTTCCACCTGGCTAACAAAAACGTAGACGCAGCTCTGGCTGAGTGCGACAAACAGAAAGGTTCTGTAGGTAACGTGTTGAAAGCAGGTCTGAAAAAGTACAAAGAAATGATCACCAACACTGAGCTGGACACAGAACAGAAGATCCTGACAATCAAAAACGAGATCGAAGAAACTACAGCTCTGGAACTGCCAATGATGGAAAAGAACCTGGTGTTCCTTTCTACTATCGCTTCAGTAGCAACCCTGCTTGGTCTGTTCGGTACAGTATTGGGTATGATCAAATCCTTCTCCGCGATGTCTGCTGGTGGTGCTCCAGATTCTGCTAAACTGGCATTGGGTATCTCTGAGGCGTTGATCAATACCGCTCTGGGTATCGGTACTTCCGCTATCGCAATCATCATGTATAACTTCTTTACTACAAATATCGACGGCATTACTTATGCAATCGACGAGTCTGGTTTCACTTTGACTCAGAGCTTCGCAGCTAACCACAAATAATTTTTAATTATTTGTGTGGAAAACGCGCAGTTTTGAATCTATATAAAGTAAACTAAAAAAGGAGTAAAGATGCCTAAAGTTAAAATGCCCAGGAAGAGCACGTTGGTTGACATGACCGCGATGTGTGATGTGGCTTTCTTGCTGCTCACTTTCTTCATGCTGGCAACCAAATTTAAGCCGGATGAGCCGGTAACTGTGGTTACTCCGTCTTCCATCAATACTAAACTGCTGCCGGATTCTGATGTGATCATGCTGACAGTTGATAAAGACGGTAGAATATTTTTCAGCATGGACGGCCAGCCTAAAAGGCAACAGCTGATCAATGATCTGGATCAACAGTTTAAGCTCGGTCTGACTGAGACAGAGAAAAACAACTTTGTCGTTGGCTCCAGTGTAGGTACCGACATCAAAAGTCTGAAGACTTACCTCGAAATGAAACCAGAAGAGCGTAAGAAAGCAGGCCTTGAAAAAGGTATTCCTTCTGATTCTGCCAATAATGAAGTAGCTGTATGGATCGAATATGCAAGATCTGCACAGGGTGGAAACCCAAGACTGCAGTACTGCATTAAAGCCGACAATGGTACTCCATATCCTAAAATCAAGGAAATACTGGATACCTTCAAGGAGAAAAAGATTCAGAAGCTGAACCTGGTTACTAACCTTGAAGCTGCTCCTGCAGGATCTGCAGCAGCTCTGGCACGTGCCGAAGGTAAATCCGAAGAATAAACAGATTTCAAGCAAACGGCAGGCAGCGCTGCGGCACTGAGTTGCTATTGAAAACTAAAAAAAAGAGCTACTATGGCAGAAATGGATACCAGCAGTAGTGGTGGGAAAGGTAAACACCAGGGTACGAAATCCAAGAAGCAGTCTACGCGCGTAGACATGACTCCAATGGTGGATCTCGGCTTCCTGCTGATAACATTCTTCATGTTGACTACGACTATGAGTAAGCCCAAAACAATGGACTTGATCATGCCGAAGGATACTAAGGATGAAAAAGAGCAGAACAAGGTAAAAGAAAGTACTGCACTCACTATACTGCTCGGACAAAAGGACCGCGTATACTATTACGAAGGTCTGGCACAGGACCCGAATGCTTCGGCAAATCCTGACTTTTTCAAAGCAACTAGCTTTGCTAATACCGGCGGCATCAGAGATGTAATTATTAAAAAGCGTGATGAGGTTGCTCAGTTAAGGAACTCAAAGGGAGAGCCTGAAGATGTGGTGATAATCATTAAAGCAGATGATAACGCTACATACAAGGATTTCGTTGACATTCTGGACGAAATGGCCATTAATCGTATTCAACGTTATGCTACAGTTGACATCAGTGACCAGGATAAAACCTGGATACAACAGACTGAAACAGCTAACGGTGGAGGAGGTGGCTCCAAGTAATTTAGAAACAATCTTTGTATCCATCCTTAAAATTTAAACAATGGATTCCGCTAAAGTCTTAAAGTCCGATTTTCTGGATATCCTGTTTGAGAACAGGAATAAGGAATATGGGGCTTATGACCTCAGACGACAATACGACAAAAGGGTGCGCAACGCCGTTATCGGTAGCGCAGCACTGATGCTTGTTGTTATCGCAGGTTATGGTATCAGTAATTATATCAACAAATTAGAACGGGAAAATCCTGATAAGAAACCCGTTATAGAACAGATTAAGATGGAGGATGTGAAGATTCCGGATGATCCGAAAACTCCACCTCCGCCTCCACCACCACCAGCTCCACCACCACCGGTGAAGCCATCCGTACAGTTCACTCCTCCTGTAATCAAGAAGGATGAAGAAGTACCGGAAGATGAAGTACCGCCTAAAATCAAGGAAATTGAGAATAAGGCGATCAGTACTAAAACTGTAGAAGGTGATCCTAACGGTATAGATCCGGGATTGCTGGAAGACAGTAAAGGTACAGGTGTGGTAGAAGCTCCTCCTCCTCCTCCAAAAGAAGAGATCTTTACATTCGTAGAACAGCCTCCTACCTTCCCTGGTGGTGAAGAAGCGCTGGCTAAGTTCCTGAGCAAAAACATCCGTTATCCTCGCGTTGCGCAGGAAAATGCGATCTCTGGTACTGTGTTCGTACAGTTCGTAGTTGACTCAGACGGTAACATCAAAGATGTGAAAACTGTAGGTGCTGCGAAAGGTGGCGGTCTGGAAGAAGAAGCAATCCGTGTGGTAAAAATAATGCCTAAATGGAAAGCTGGTAAACAGAACGGCCGTCAGGTATCTGTACAGTTCAACCTGCCAATCCGCTTTACTTTGCAAGAGTAGCAGATCTAAGGATATTTATCTAAAACCCGGTCCCGGCTTTGCTGAGACCGGGTTTTTCTATTTATTGGTATATTGCTGCCTGAATTGTGAATAATTATGCTAGGGAATAATCTTACAGGATACGACGAAACAATAGTAGCATTGGCGACCGCACCAGGTATAGGCGCAATTGCGGTGATCCGCCTCAATGGAACAAATGCAATTGACATCTGTAATACCCTCTTTCCTGCGAAAGACCTGCATAAACAGCCAGGACACACACTACACTTCGGATCTATTATAGACAGAGGACGTACGATTGATGAAGTCGTAGTCAGCCTCTATAAGGCACCCCGCTCTTACACCGGAGAAGACATCGTGGAAATCTCCTGCCACGGATCTCCTTATATACAGCAACAGATCATTGATGCATGTATCAACGCCGGCGCCAGAATGGCCAAGCCAGGAGAGTACACCATGCGTGCTTTCCTCAATGGCAAACTGGATCTTACACAGGCGGAATCTGTGGCTGACCTCATCGCTAGTAACTCGGCAGCCAGTCACCAGACGGCCATGCAACAAATGAGAGGCGGCTTCTCCAAAGAGCTATATGCGCTCAGAGAACAACTGATCAGCTTCTCCGCTCTGATAGAACTAGAACTAGACTTCAGTCAGGAAGACGTAGAATTTGCCGATCGTACTCAATTATACAAACTTATCAATGAAGCTAACGGCGTAGTGACTCATCTCGTAGAATCTTTCCGAATGGGTAATGTCATCAAAAATGGTGTTAACACTGCTATTGTTGGTAAGCCAAATGCAGGTAAATCTACCCTGCTCAACACGCTCCTGAATGAGAATAGGGCTATCGTAAGTGATATTGCGGGTACTACACGCGATACCATTGAAGAAGTGCTCAATATCCAGGGAGTATTATTCCGTCTTATTGATACGGCAGGTATTCGTGAAAGTGCAGATGTCATCGAGAGTATCGGGGTGCAGAAAACCATGGAGAAGATCCGGGAAGCCGGTGTAGTCCTTTATATGTTTGATACAAATCAGACTTCACTAGAGGAACTGCGAACCCAGGTAGAAACATTCGATAAAGAAGGAATCAACTACCTGCTGATTGGTAACAAAACAGATGTTCTTGGACTACCTGTTATGCAGGAGAAGTTTGCACCCATAAAAGACATCCTTTTTATCTCTGCCAAGCAGCATGAACATATACAGGAATTAAAAGACCGCCTGGTACAGAAAGTAATGAGCGGCGACGTGAATACAGAAGATACAATTGTTACCAACGCACGGCATTATACCGCTTTGCAGGAAGTCCTCAAAGCTTTACAGGATGTCAGAGCCGGACTGGATAATCAGTTACCAGGAGACCTGCTATCCCTGGATATCCGCAGATGCCTTCATTACCTGGGTGAAATAACCGGACAAATTACCAATGAAGATCAGCTGGATTTCATATTCAGCAAGTTCTGTATCGGAAAATAGTGCTGTATAATAACTAGCATTATACCTTGGCGGATTACCAACAGCTGCGGGATGACAAACCGGGATAAGCAGTAACTTAACCTACTATGCCATCCGGTTACTTCTCCACTCTGCATTCCTCTTTGAAGAAGAATTGAGCTGGTGGAGAGACCTCGGCATTTGCCTGGCCACTACTAGGGATAATACCAATTGGTCAGCTGCGCTGTCAAAAAAAACTATAACAGATGGCAATGCCCGTATAGGCCTTATGATAAGTATTACCACTATCTCCAGAAGAGGGCGCTTATATTGCCTGGGGTCGATCGCCTCCTCCAGAAACTCTGTGTATCCCGAAAATGATGTACAGGATAATGTGGCATGCTGCTAATATCACTTCGGCAATTGATGTATACCAGGAACCGACAATCTGAATTTCACCGTAGGCAAAAGATCAAGGCGGTGCGGCAGGCTGCAAATATTACCTTGAATATTGATGTACACCAAGAACCGACTATCCGGAGTCCACCACAGGTAAAAGAACAGCGAGTGTTGCGACACGATAATGTAAACTGCTTGGATTGTGTACGAGTAAACAATTAGGGTTATCTTTGTATAACCTCAGAACAACTATGATTTTCTCCACAGCTCCACCAACTAGTCAATATGGACTGTTACATATTGTGCCTTATAAATCAGTAATTTTTATCTTGTTATCCAGCAGTTAATCGAAAGGGACAGGTCCTACATTGATCAAGTCCACCTCTTGTTCGTCGCTTGTTCGTCGCTTGTTCGTCCCTTGTTCGTCCACAGTACTACCAAATAGCATCTGCCCCATGGTTATTTAAGCCCGGCCAAGTTCAGCGGTCGTATTTTATTCTTAAGTATAAAAACGCTAACCAATAATGCACATCTTTCGCTTATTCTTCAAAAGTACTACCGGATAACATTTGCCTACACCAGGCCAAGTTCAGCGGTCGTATTCTATTCTCAAGTATAGAAATGCTAACCAATAATGCACATCCTTCGCTTATTCTTCAAAAGTACTACCGGATAACGTTCGTCTAAACCAGGCCATGGTCAGCGATTGTACTTTATTATCGAGTATAAAAACGCTAACCAATAATGCATATCCTTCGCTTATTCGTCAAAATTACTACCGGATAAAGTTTGTCTCAAACGGGCCAAGTTCAGCGGTCGTATACTATTCTCAAGTATAGAAACGCCAACCAATAATGCACCTCCTTCTATTGTTCGTCCAAAGTACTACCGGATAACATTTGTCTAAAACAGGCCATGTTTAGCGATTGCACTTTATTCTCAAGTACAGAAATGCTAATTAACAATGCATACCCTTCACTGATTCATTAAAAGTACTACCAGGTATCATTTGTCTAAACCAGTCCAAGTTCAGCAGTCTTATTCTATTCTCAAGGACAGAAACGCTAATTAACAATGCCCCTCCTCCGCTTAATTGTCCAAAGTAATACCGGGTAACATCTGCCTGATGATGGTTTTCAGCAGGCCATGTTCAGCATTTGTGCCGTACTCTCAGGTATGTAATTAGGCACATCCACCTTATATATGATAAAAATTAATGGATCAGTCGGAAGGCTGCTTACCTAAGTATATTTTCATCTTATACTAAACCAATTCAATATTCCGTTGTTTTAAGAGATATAATCAGCATATTACAATTATACCAGGGAATCTATGTCGGAAAGACAAGCAACAAATGAACGGAATCCCATACCCCCATCGGACAATCGCCTTTTATCTTTATCGGACCTACGTTCCCTGCAGGAACTTATCCATGAAAAAGCGCTCCTCCAACCCGATAAGCCAGTGCTACGCTTCAGGGATCACGTAATAACATATCATAAATTAAATAATTCTGCCAATCAATTCGCCCGCCTGCTCGCTGACTATGGCATCCGTAAAGGAGCTATTGTCGGATTGGCTGTTGACCGCTCGCCGGAAATGGTGTATTGCCTGCTGGCTATTGTAAAAGCCGGCGCAACTTATTTGCCGTTAGACCCGGAATATCCGAAAGCAAGAATTGAATTTATGCTCAAAGATGCCGGCGCAGGTTATCTCATCACTTCAGAGAAATATAGCGGACAATTCACGACTGACGCCCGGGTCATATTAATGGAAGACATCCTCCGGCAGGCTCCCCAATATGCGGTAACGCCTCCTGATGTGCCCATCAGTATGGACGATGTAGTGTATGTTTTATATACTTCCGGGTCAACCGGCCAGCCCAAAGGTGTACAGATTACGCAGCTTGGACTGGTTAACTTCCTGATCGGTATGCTCAAAGCGCCCGGACTGGACGAAAACGACCGCGTTCTTGCCCTGACTACTATCTCTTTCGATATCTCCGGACTGGAATTATACCTCCCTTTGCTGGCAGGTGCTGAGATTATTTTAACTGATGTACAAACATCCAGAGATACACGGCAACTCATGGAGATAGTTCGCCAACGAGGTGTTACTGTTATGCAGGCAACGCCTGCCACCTGGCGCATGATGCTGGAGTCTGCCTGGGAAGGAAAACTCCCTCTGAAAGCACTAATCGGAGGAGAAGCCCTGTCCAAAAAGCTGGCAGAGCGACTGCTGGAAAAATGTGATAGTCTGTGGAATATGTACGGTCCTACTGAGACTACCGTATGGGCCACACTCAAGCAGATACATCTGGATGATGAAGTGATCACCGTTGGCCGGCCGATAGAAAACATGGTGGCCTACATCCTGGACAGCCAGTTAAAGCCTCTGCCTGACGGTACTGTGGGAGAGATATTTATCGGCGGAGCAGGCGTAGGTCCTGGTTACCTTAACAGACCGGAACTAAATGCGGAACGTTTCATGGATGATCCCTTTTCTACCGTTCCCGGTGCCAGGATGTACAAAACAGGCGATCTGGGCAGGATTGTAAATGGGGATGAAATTCAATGCCTGGGACGAATGGATCACCAGGTAAAAATCAGAGGTTACCGCATTGAACTTGGCGAGGTAGAACATGCTCTCGGTAAACAGCCGGGAATCAAAGACGTTGTTGTGCTCCCGAAAGATGAACGACTGGTCGCCTATGTAGTTATGGAAGGCAACGATCCTGTTAATTTCGCAGACTGGCAACATGCATTGAGAGATTATCTGCCTGAGTATATGGTGCCAAGTAATTTTGTGCTGTTACCCAGGTTTCCCTTATCACCCAATGGAAAAGTAGATCGTAATGCATTGGAAGCCATGGGTATTGAGCTAGAAAAAGCCAATAGGGTCTATGTGGCCCCCCGTACGGAACAGGAGAAGCTGGTAGCTGGTATATGGGAGGAATGCCTCCAGGTGAAGAAAATAGGCATCAAAGACGACTTCTTTGAGCTGGGGGGTACATCTATAGTCGCCATGCAGATAATGGCCCGTATTGAGCGGGAAACAGGCAAACGTCTTCCACTTGCCAGCCTGTTCACTGAAAATACCATCGAAAAGCTATCCAGGGAAATGCTGTTGGATGATCAGGCTATCTCCTGGGATTTGCTGGTTCCCGTCAAACCCACCGGTAATAAACCACCCATTTTTATTGTCAATGGTCTTGACATGAACGTGCTGCTGTTCAACAACATCGCCCGGAATATGGATGCCGACCAGCCAATATATGGTTTCCAGCCCCGCGGACTTAACGGTGTGGATAAGCCCTTTGAAACACTGGAAGATATGGCCGCGGAATACATTGCTGCATTACTGGAAAAAGGGTTTACTGACGGCTACGCCCTGGCTGGATATTCCTATGGAGGGGTGGTCGCATTTGAAATGGCCAGGCAGCTGCAGGCCATGGGAAAGACTGTAAAGCTGCTGGCTATGTTTGATACCTACGCCTACAATAAAGGTCACTTTGAAACAGGAGTACCCAAGTACGTCAGCAAGGTAAAAAGGCAGTTTCCTAAATTCCTGTTCATTACAGGATCGTTGTTCCGTCATCCGAAGGAGACGATTAGTTATCAACAGGCGTACTTCGTCAGGAAATACAATGAACTGGCAGTATATGTTGGCTTGCAGCAAACCCCCGAATCTGACAGGGCAGAAGATAGGATCAATGAGAAATATGAAGCTGCCTACCGCAAATATTATATGCAACCATCCGACGCCTGTATTATTGACCTGTTCCGGGTAGGTACCAGGCTGTATTACCTGGATGACCCCATCTACCTTGGATGGAAACCCTATGCCAAAGCCGGTATCCATGTACATGATGTGAATGGTGATCATAAGACGTTTCTGATGCCTCCAAATGATAAAGATTTTGCTATCTTGCTGCAACAACTGGCAGACGAACGCATGAAGTCATAATGCCAGTCGCTAAAGCCTCCAAACCAAATGAGAAACTGTATCTTTTCCTGCGCTATCGCGCTCCTGTCCCTGTTATCTTATAAACATAGTACTGCGCAGAAGAATACTATCAGACAAAAAATCGCCACTATTGCTGCTACTGCCCGTGGACACGTAGGCATGGCCATGATGTCACTGGAAGATGGAGATACCATCACCCTGAACGGATATGACAGGTATCCGATGCAAAGCGTATTTAAAGTGCCGCTTGCCATTGCTGTACTCGACCAGGTAGATAAAGGCAAGTTATCCCTGGATCAGCTTATCCATATCAGGAAAGAAGAATTACTTCCCACATGGAGTCCTATAGGTAAGAAATTCCCGGAAGGAACAGATATGAAATTACGCGATGTACTGGCATACACCGTATCGCAAAGTGATAATAACGGCTGCGATATCTTATTCCGCCTGGTAGGAGGTACTACTTATGTGGAACAATATATTCGTGGTCTGGGCATTGACAGCATATCCATAAAAGCCAACGAAGAGCAAATGGCAAAGGCCTGGGAAGTGCAATATACCGACTGGTGCACACCGGTAGCTATGCTGCAGTTGTTAAAAGGAATACATGCCGGCCAATATCTCTCTGCCTCCAGCAATGACTTCCTTTTACAAATCATGCGGGAAACAACTACAGGACCTGGCAGAATGAGAGGACTGCTTCCCAAGAATGCAGAAGTGGCTCATAAGACCGGTACTTCCGGCTCAAAAGATGGTATTACTGCAGCTACAAACGATGCCGGTATCGTTACTTTACCCAATGGTAAGAAGTATGCCATCGTAGTATTTGTCAGTGATGCCAGGGCAGATGAGGCAACGCGCGACAGCGTAATTGCACAACTGACGAAATTATTCTGGGATAAAGCTAAGTAAGCTGCTGCTGCTTTTGCATCGCTACCATGGAATCATAATATTTACTCAGAAAATGATAGATCACTAACTCATGTTTCCTTTGATTAGAAGACAACATTCTGTTCAGGAACATGTGTATATAACTCGATAACAGATTGTCCCGCAGACTGAATGGTATATCGCTGATAGCCGCTCTGATGCGGGACGATCTTTTTTCAAACAGCAATACGGCGTCTTCAATGGCATTGTGAACATCCCGTTGCGGATCAAGAAAGCTGCTGATCTGACGCATCTGTTTGCGGTAAGTATTATTCAGCTGTTGCTGTAACGGTTGACTACCGCCAAATTCCTGGAAGAAATGCTGCTGTAAACGCTTCATCCAGGCAGCGCGCTGTACAAGCGAATAATCAAAATCCTGCAGTAGCATATCCACCCCTCTTATCGCCAACAGCCAACGGTATTGTTCTCCTTCTTCTCCTTCCAGGAGATCCAGGCAGCCAGCTACAGCCTCGCTGTCATACCAGAATACAAGTTCACTCAACGCCATTGTGGCTGCACCATAACGTTCTATCTCCCTGGTATAAGTGTCTGTTTGCACGCGGTGTATCAGTCCCGGGGCAATGGCAGTAGCCAGCCGGGTATTCAGTTCTGATAGTACTGTTTTCCAGAAGTCTTTGTTTGTGGCATGATGGAATCGTACGCGCAGATGGTCATCAGGATCAGTATAGCGGATAAAGAACCATTGATCGATAATGTCACCTGCCAGCAAGTCTTGCACTAGTGGAAGGAGGACTGTTTTCAACACCTTCTCTGCTGTGTTAATTCCTGTGTATATCTTGACGTACAACCATTCACTGCCGGGAGGAAAGTGACGTTGTGGTACCGTATGATGGCCTGGCGGTATTACATCAACTGACTGCTGCGTTACGTGACTAAAAGGGATGATCACTTCATTGGTAAATCTACCTGCATCTCCTTCCACCCAGCATCGTTCCGGCGTTTGCAGTACTTCCTGTAATGTCAGCTGCGTCTTTTTCAATAATGTGGTTACCAGCAAATAAATACAGGTTTCATTATCAAGATCAATAAATAGTTCATTATCCCGTTCTGCAATAGAAATATACCTTGGTAACCTTAAAGCTGCTCTGATAGCTTTGAATGCCGTAACATATACCTCAAGGCTGTCGTTTCTCTTCAGTGCAGGGTAGTCTTTACTGTGGATAACCCATGTGGCTTTCTGTAAGACGAATTGCCTGTACCTTACCCGGGGTAAAAAGGGAGCGTCTATGGGTAATTGCCATTGCCAGCCGGTTGCATGCTTTAACTGCTGAAACTGGAGATCACAGAGAAACTTGTATATGGGCAGACTTCCAGTTGTGAAGTTATGTGCGGTGCTTAATCTTGGTATCACCTGTTTATTAAATTTCTTTGAACGTAGGATGATCTTATCCTGTTGTACGCTTACCAGCAAGTCTGTCACCGGAATTTGTCTTTCTGCAGCTACACTGCCAATGCCCAGGTAAGTTATTTCATAATCCCTGAGTTGTGGCCTGAGCAATATATTTCCGGTGCGGGCTTCTGGCAGATGGATAATTTCGGCAAAGATAACGTCAGGCCGGCATTGCGCTTCTTCATCCAGGCAATCTCTGACAAGCGTTTTCAGTTGCTGATCTCCGTGACAGAATCGTCCCAGCAGATTAGCAGCAGAGGGTCCTCCGCAGGAACTGAAATCGAAGAGGTAATTTCCATTGTCTACCGCAGTAGCATTGTCGGCTATGATACTTCCCATCAGGTAAAAACTATCCGGAACCGGGGCTTCATCCGGAGAGGCGAGGCTATTGATATCATCTTCCGTTAATTCAAGTTCCATGTATTGCTGCTGTAAGCAATCGATATACCGCCTGAGCTGAAACTGGCGCATGTTATTCCAGGGAATAGTATCACTATTAGCGGTATTGCCTGCGGTGATCTCTTCCAGTAATGGCGCAAAGGCTGCATAATGGCTGGTATAAGCACCGTAACCAATGCCGGTTTCTGTATCCAGTGCAATTGCCAATGGAATTTCCTGCTCTTCATAACGCTGACTGAAATTTTTGCTGAACTGCTGAAGATCAGGGTGTTTATTTACAGCAGATAACTTCCATAAAGTAGTCATCTGATCTTTGATATCGTCGATGATGTGCCGGCTGATAGTATTGATAGTTGTTGCAAGGAAGAGGTCCGTCTGTATCAGGTCTTTATTAGTGGTGTTGGGCAATAACTGTTTTACCAGTGCATGCGTTTGCAGATATTTCTCTATCCCTGCTTCCGGTAGCTGCAATAGCTGCCGGATACTTATCAGTACCTGGTAGATGTCATTCATGCTTTCTATAGGGCGCAGCGTTTCGCAGAGTACATGAAAAAATTCATCTCCGGTGATGGTGGGAGAGAGGTCACTGACGAGCAGCTGTGCATTTATCAGTTCCTGAATGAAGTCCTGGGCTTCCTCCTGATCAATTTCTGCATCTGTAATATGTGTATAGAGTGTTTGTCTGGTAGCTCCTGTTGCGGCCCTGTCAAGCACAGCCTCCAGGTAGGTAGAGTGATTGACTGCGGTAAGGTCATACTGGCGGAATTTGTCTTTTACAGTAAATGCCGCATAGCGGTAAGTGTCTCCGGTTCTGTACAGTGAATTATTGGGGAAATACAGCAAGTGGTCCTGCATAGCGGGTAATGCTTCTATCGCTGATGCAAGTTCTGCAACATAGTTCATGTCAAGTCTGCAATGCTTTGTATGCTGGTCGGTTGTCTGAATATGTATATCAGAACGCGTCCCTATTGTGCCTGTAGCACATCCGGCAAAGAGACCATAGGGTGTACAGCGCGTACTCATGCGTAGTACATATCTGAACAAGGAGAGCACTAGTTTTTGTGTGTCTTTTTCATGCAGAGCGTGACCTTGCTGCCATTTCCTTAGTTCGCTGCTCAATTCCGGGGAAGCTATGTAAATCGCTTCAGCAAGGTAGGGTAAAGAAAAAACTGATTTAAGTTCATCAGCCAATGCTGCATGTGGCAGCTGCAGGATACGGGTCACAAAATCTACCGGCATCAGCGGAGATCTGAGCAGGTAAAATCCTTTATTAACAATCATAATCTTCTGAATAGGGATAATAAGTTAGCGCTTATCCCGAGATTGGCTGCCCCCCTTAAAAGGTGATATTTTGTGAACAGGAAAAAAAGGCAAGAAAATCCCCCTTTCCAGTGATAGGGGAGAGCAGGCATTATCGTTATCTTTAAGACTAATGAAACCCGGAACCCTCATTGTCCACAAAAAAAACTGACCACTAAAGAGATAGTATTCATTTCCTAATATAAATCATTTGTTAACTATGAAAAAAGCGACAAGCAGAAAGCTAAGTCTCGGCAAGATAAAAATTGCAAGATTGAGCGCAACAAAGCAGGAAGTAGTCAATCAGCAGGCGAATGCGCCAACTTATACTGGTTGCAGTCTGTTCAAATGCCCTCCTCCTCCGGATGCCAGAAACTAAGTACAGCTGATTATTGAAACTCTAAAACCGCATTTTTATGAAAAAGACAGTTGAAAAGAAACTTGATCTGGGTAAAATTAAAATTGCCAGTCTGAACCGTGCTAAACAGGATATGATGAATGGTCAGGCGTTAGTGCCTACCACAACAATCATTTCCTTTAAAGTTTGCACTGACAACATTAGCCAGGGTGCACCCATCTGCAGTGTTGACTCCTGCCGTTTCTAATTTTATGTATCGTAGTGCGGTGGAATGCTTTCTGCCGCACTATGATGTTTTGTGAGGATCTAATATGGATTATAAGAAAAGTGCCGGAAAGACGTTACGGGAAATCAGCGCTTCACTTGACAGCTTAGTACTACATGATACCGGTCCCGGCTTATTGGGGGGCTATACCGGAGCTGCTTTATTCTATGCTTACTATTACCAGCTCACAGAAAAAAGAAAACACCTGAAGAGGGTGCACCAGCTCCTGGAAAATGCCTTGCAGGATATGGGAACCAATGCATTACCATTTTCGTATTGCAGCGGTATTGCCGGTATTGTATGGGGGGTGCAACACCTGATGAAGGCTGGTTTTGCGGGTGAAGACGGTCTTGAAGACATCTTTGAAGACGTAGATGAAGTACTTGGTACGGAAATGACAGCTGCCTTACAACAGGGCGGCCATGACTTTCTGCATCAGGGATTGGGCATTGCCTTATATTTCCTGGAACGGGAACAGCACCCGGTTGCCGGCCAATGGCTGGAGGCAGTGGTGAACAGTTTACAGAAAACTGCTATTACAACAGCTGCCGGGATCACCTGGCAGGATCACCTTACAGCCACACCTGACCTACCAGGAACAACCATGTCCTTTAACCTGGGCATGGCGCATGGGCTACCTGCTATTTTGTCTATTTTAGGCATGATTCATCAGAAAGGTATCGCTACCCGGAAGACTGCTGACATGCTTAGAAAAGGCATCAGCTGGCTTCAGGCATGTAGGAATCCATCAGATGAAGGAGGCGTTGCATTGTACCCGGTACTAGTAAATATTGAGCATCAGCCGCTTACCGGCAGACAAAGCCGTATGGGCTGGTGTTATGGAGACTTAGGTATAGCTACGCTGTTATTGAATGCTGGCAGCTGGCTGGGAGATGACAGCTATAGAGAAAACGCTTTACAGATATTTGAACATACCCTGAAGCATAGGAATATAAGTAACAGCCATGTTCATGATGCTTGTCTTTGTCATGGTAGCGCAGGCATTGCGCATATTTACAGGCGTGCATGGTTGCAAACGAAGGAACCCTTGTTATTGGAGGGAGCTACCTATTGGTTACAACATACTTTACAACAAAATACACATCAGGGAGGACCTGCCGGTTTCCGCTTTTATGGTAAAGAAGAATATGAAAACAGCTACGGCATTCTGGAGGGAGTGGCCGGTATCGGACTGTCACTGATTGCTGCTGTAAATCCTGAGATCAATCCCGCATGGGACCGGTGTATGTTATTATGCTAATATTTTTGGTATATTTAGTATAAAGCCGCTTGCCCGCTGTAAGTTAAATGTTACCCGTAACTGCCCACTTTGGCATATTTTAAATGGATACACATGATCCGCCTGTTTCTCGTAAACAATCATCCTCTTATCCTGGAAGGCCTGCACTCTTTTTGTGATGATGAAAATGATATCATAATAGCCGGCCACGCCAGAAGTGGCTATGATTGCCTAGAATTTCTGCTGCACAACAGCGTTGATATGATCGTTATTGATACTTGCCTGCCTGATATAGACAGTGCAGAATTGTGTGCCAGCATCAAAGTAGAATATCCTACCGTAAATATTGTAGTACTTAGTTTTCTAAAGGAAGAAAGATATATAGCAAGGCTGCTGCAAAGTGGAGCCGGGGGTTATGTATTAAATACTGCTGAGAAAGAAGAACTTTTGTTTGCTATCCGTTCCATACAGGATGGAGAGCTGTATTTGTCACCTGCTATTAAACAGGCTATGAGCAGTGAGCGGGGAGGGCTACAAAAAAATTTCCCTCCTCTTACGAGAAGGGAAAAAGAAGTTTTAAGTCTTATATCTGAAGGGAATACGAATGCAGAAATTGCAGAAAAGCTGTTTATCAGTGCAGATACTGTGAATAGTCACCGGAAGAAGTTACTTGCCAAACTGGAAGTAAAGAATACCGCTATGTTGATAAAGTATGCAGTTGATAACAAGCTACTGGTGTGATTAATTGCTTTTGAAAGCGATCTTGTCTATGACTACACCCAGCTTTTTCATAGCAGAAGCGTCACTCTTTACTCTTTTATCGCCTGTTACCTGGTCATAGAGTTTTGGGTCGCTGGAGTTATTGGCTTTGAACATAATGTTTACACCTTTACCGGCAAATGCACCGCCTTCCCAATCAGCTATTTCACCACCGTTATCCCATTCAAAACCATGGATTCTGAAGTCGCGGCCGTTCACTTTTACTACTTTATCTAACGGGTCGCCAACTTTGATACCAAAGGGAGGCTTCCATTTGGAATTTTCTTTGGTCAGGATAATTCCAGTGCCTTTCTCTCCATCGAATATTACCTGCATCTCATTGTCGGTATCCGGAAACACATAATAAGCAGTACCTATATCATTTCCCTGGAAGTCCTGGGCGGAGCGTGCAGATACATTTTCCTTTCCATAGAGCGCATACAGCTGCTCAGGATCTCGCAGTTTGAAGACAGGACGTACATCCCAGTTAAAGTTATCAGTGGCTGCGTTAGCTGGTTCTGCCGGAGTAGTTCCTGGTTCCGCAGGAATGCTGGTATTACCTGGCGTTGTGGTATTGCTGGCGGTTGCGGCAGACTCATTGCCGGAGTTATTTGCATCCGGCGAAGTATTGTTATCAGCTACTGCAGGTACTGGCAGTTGTAAAGGTGGAAGTTGGGCAGGAATAGCGCCGGTTGTATAAAGAGTTGATTTCTCTTCCAGCAGTTCCTTAGCTTCACCTTTAAACTTGTTGACCGTATAAGTAGCCAGTGGAAATACACTATTGGTTTGCAGGTTCATTTCACGTAAATTGGTAATGAACTGTTGCCTGTTGGCATTGCTATACTGGTAGATGAATTTTAAAGATGCATCGAGAGCGGCAGGATCTTTTTCCAGCTCGGTCATTGTCTTATCAATATCCAGACCTGCAGCTCCGCTTCTGGACATTTGTTCGGTTACGAAAACGATAAGAGAATCAGTCCTCACTTCATAACGCTTTGCGAACTTACTGGAATAGTCTTCCGCAATTTTGTCCTCCAACTTTGTCTGCGCCTGAATGGTAAGGGGTAAAGTGAATGCTAATATGGCAATGATGCGTTTCATGCATGGTCGTTTTAGTAACAGGAAATTGCCTGTAACAACCAGGCTATTACCATGACTAAATTATATAATATTCCTGATTGTTGGCGCGGGTACAGCCATTTTACCTCACGGAAGAACAGCAATAAGAAGATGATAGTTCTCTTTATGCCAAATATTCCGGAAGAGTGTAACCATGAAACGTTGCTAAAACTGACGTTTCCTGGCAAGCAGCTGTGTACCCCAGGCTGAAGGGCTAACGTTGAAGGGACGTGAAATATTGCATACCGGGGTACTGTATGAATCAGGAAGAGTATTTCATAACGCGGAATTTTTCAAGGCAGATTGGCTGGCACTGTTCAATATTCCAGCCTGGATGATCAATGTTCACTGTTCGGCTTATAATTATCTTTTAACGTAGATATAGATGTATTTCAGTCAGGCAAGTGGGATAAAAGGGCGACTTTGTTGAGGGCAATATTGACTAAAGAAGTCATTATGCCAGGGTAATAAGACCTATAAAAAGTTAATATGTGTCTGAGTATACAGGATGCATATTACCAGACCGGGTAGATGCTTTTACAGGTCCGATAAAGCTAATAAAAATAAATATTAAAAACCAAGCAAACAGCAGACTAATATCAGTGGAAAACTGATGTGCTATGGATTTTTTGTTTTATATATCTCCACATTAAAAAAGTGGAACATGCCGGCGTATAGCCATTATGTTCCACTTTATACTCTAAATTGGAGGACAATTAGTTGTCGGCAGATAGTTTACCTACAAGCTTATATCCCCGTGAATTATCGGCATTGGTTACTTCCTGATAATACATACCATCCGGAGAAACATACAGTTGCTGGCCATTGATTTCTACACCACGGCAGCCGTCCGGTAAGGTGGCCATTATTTCTTCTGACTGCGGCGCTTCTGTATTGTCCTGATCCTGCTGATCGTCGCCGGTGTTCAATTCGCCGTTTTTACCAACAACAGCGTATTTAGTCTGGTTGTCCTGTAATACTTCCTGGTAGAAAGTGCCATTCTTCTCATAGTAGGTATTACCATCAATCACGACTGTTTTTGCGCCGCTTGGCAGTGATGGAACCACTACTCCCATAGGCGGATCAACGACCTCATATTGCTCTGTCTGTGTCTGTGTATTGGCGTAAGACCGGTAAAAGAAGCCATCGTAGTAATAGTATGGCCCCCAGCCGGTGTTAAAGGTCAGGAAACCATATGGCAGTACTCCGACTCGGAAGCCGATAGGCGGACCGAAATAGCGGTAAGGCCGGTAGTAATATCCACCACGGTAATAGTGGCGGCCGTAGTAGCGTACGGGTGGACGATAATAACTACCCCAGCGGCGGTATCCACCGTAGCGGGCACCCACACCTATCCTTGCAGATACATGTGGGGCAGAAACAATTCTTCTGCTTACTCCCGGGCCTACAGATACCCGTCCACCTCCGCCGAAACGTCCGCGTTGCGCATATGCACTGCTGATGGTACTCAAAGTGGCCAGTACAACCAGTGTGCCCAGAAATAATATCCTGTTTTTCATTGTGATGAATTTAGTGTGGTGCTACAAGCTCGATCATCTGGCTGCAAATCAACCGTTTTTGTACCAGTTGAATGAGTGCTGATTGTCCCGCTGTATTGGTAATTAGACGTATTTCTTATAGCAGAGTTTAACTGCTAATGGATTTTAACAATTCCTATACCAAATAAGTATTGTTTGATAATCAGTTAGATAGAAGTTATAGTGCTGGCTGATATCATAGGGGAGGCTTCCAGGAGATATGGGCTAGGAAGTGTTGCTCAGTGACCGGGTAATAGGTGGTAACCTTGCGAAGCATGAGTAAGTTTAGCTGTGATAGATTAGTGGGGCTAACTAACAGTGAAACATCTGACAGATGTCGAGAAGATATATTATTAAACGAACTAATAAAGCTGATTGCGCAGAATCCGCTTGATCATCTGTATAGTGGTGCGGCTGATCTGGCCTTTGTATCTTTCAAGGATTGCATTTTCGCTTAACCCTTCTCCAAGGTCATTTACTATACGCAGCCATTTACTGAGAAACTCGGAGTTAGGAGTACGATACTTGAGCAGGCGGCGTACCGTTTCTATCACCGCTTTGCTGACCTGCCCTTCATTAAGTTCAAAGATTTCGTCTGTATTAAGTCCCAGTTCGATGTCCTGGGCAACACGGGAGTAGTCCTGGAGGTATTTTTCGTTAGCCTCCATTACCTGAAGTAATGGATTATCACTATACCTGATAACCGCATATTTTCTTGCCTGCTTGTGTAATTCTGTCAAGGCATAGTTTCGGGCTATATTATCGCAGATCACCAGATCATCTTTACTGAGTTCAAACCATTCACCTTTTACCCGTTTATGCTGAAAGACGATATGGAGACATTCCTCCAGTTCACTCATGTTAGCAGCGGTATACTGCCTGATGACCCTGAACATAACAGGCAGGTGGGTATGATAAGCTGCAAGCCTTTTTTGAAGGTCCTGCGTCTTTCCAATTTTAAAGAGGTTTTTACCCGTATTGATAATGTAAACACACTTTCCGATCTGTACCTGCTCCATCGGTGACTTGTTACGAGGGTGTCATAATAGGTTGCTACTGCAAATTGCCGATTTTTTTTGACAATTGTCCATTTTATATGATTCGACGGCCTTGTCTTTGAATACCTGCTTATCATTTCGAGATACAGCTCTGAGCAGTTTACAGCCTGCAGGAAAGGTGATTGCCTGCTGGCCTAAAGTACTATGTGCTGGCTTTGGGCGAATCTCTTCGAGGATATTATATGCGTTAAATATTGCCTCTAATAATGGCAGACTAAGGTAAATAAAGTAGTGTCTGGTTAGGGATGATTATCAATATACCGTAAGTTGTGCGATTCTCATTCTGATAATGTAATTATTACAATGATAAATTATTGATTAACAGTGTATTGAATGCTATTTTGAAATAAATTGCACGCTATGAAACGTGCACGGGTATATGACATCAGAAACGGAGACACAGATTACCATAACATGTTGTCTCCGGATGGAAACTTCATATTCTGGAGCGAAGAACAGCTTTCGGGCAGCATATCAGGAGAACATATATTTTTCATCAACCGTGCGGAAGGAATAGGGTTATTTGCGATTGCAACGGGCGTTCTAAGAAGGGCAAAGTTGGATCCGGTTACCATGAAGCCGGTATTTAGCTATCTGTCAAAGACATATACGTGCGAGACTGGTGAGGTATTCAGAAAATATACGATCGTGCAGCGCGCGTCCATCCCACAACAATGGAAATGGCGCAAGGCCTTCCGGCATCATGCAACTGCCAACCTATGGGTGAAACATGATGGTAATACCCGCAGGCTTGAAATGATACAGGACCTGCAGCAGATATTTACAGATGGGCCAGCGTGGGAGCAGCTGGACCGTTACCACGTAGAGGTCACCAACCTGGAAATACCAGTTAACCAGAGTAAAGTAAAACTGCAACTTGTGTCGCCGGCGCAAAATTCTTCTTCCATTCATTCTAGTGACAGCCAAGAGTCAGTCAACCGGCCTATTGCCTTCGATGATACATACCGTAAGCTGTTGATGGCTATCAGAACAAGGCCTTTCCTGCTGTTAGGCGGTGTAAGCGGCACGGGCAAGTCATGGACAGCACGTAAGCTTGCTTATCTTACCTGTACAGATGAGGCATTGAGGAATGTAAGTAGTCCCGGTAATTTTCTAATGGTCCGCGTCAGGCCGGACTGGCATGAGCCGGATGACCTGCTGGGATATGAGGCCCGGCAGGGGGGATTACTCAGATACCATTGTACAGATCTGCTCCGCTTCATAGTAAAGGCATGGCAATATCTGCAAGTCCCATTTTTCGTATGCCTGGATGAAATGAACCTGGCCCATATTGAGTATTATTTCTCTGACTACCTGAGCATACTGGAAACGGCAAGAACACATAACGGAAAGATTGCGTATGACCCGTTTATCACTGGTTCCAATGTAAGGCAATATGACAGAGAAGACGATACGTTCTGGGTACAGTTAAGAGTAGAGTCAGACTATAAACTGCAACAACATTTTAAGGAGAATGGCATCGCCATGCCATCAAATCTGATAGTGGTAGGCACCCTGAATATGGATGAGACAACGAAAAGTCTGAGCATCCGGTTGCTGGACAGGGCAATGGTAGTAGAGATGACGAGGCCGCAGCTGAGAAGCGTCTTGTCAGCTGCGCCCGAAAAGTGGGAGTATAGTGAGGACGATAAGTACGCCAGGTTGCTCGTAGCTGCTCCGTTAGACAGGGTTCAGGCTTATAATGACAATCCTAGTATAGGAGAACGCATTATCAGAGAACTGGAAAAACTGTATGCCATCCTGGATGAGCCTCCATTTGAGCTATCAACGCGGGTAACTCATGATACCCTGGTGTACTGTTTTCTGCATTGTGAAATGGTCGCTGATATGCCCGAAGAGTGGTTATATACCTGCCTGGACGAGATTATTTCCATGAGAATAATTGTGAGGATATCCGGAGAGGACGAAGCCTGCCGTCCCCTCTTAAATAAACTGATAGCTGCTACAAAGCATTATCCGGTAAGTAACAAAAGATTGATACGCATGCTGTCTATGCTTGAAAACGGAAGTCATACCTATTACTGGTAAGTTATGGAGATACTATATATAGAGCATGAACATTTTGTGTTGGATGTACGATTGCAGGACGGGACAGATGATCTTGATTTCATAAAGATGTACCATGCTGCAGAAAAATGTCATGGGCCTGAGTGCTTTGTCACTTCCTACCAGTTCTCATCCCCGTATGAGCAGTTTTTTATCTGGAGAAGTGACGTGACCGGATTTAAGCAGTCGGACATAAGCAGGGCTATACATCCGGTATTTTTCAATAATACAGGCTACTATTTTGATCTGGACTTCAAGGGAGAGGTCATACGTCCATATATCTTTACCAGATTAAAAAGCGAAGAACGGCAATTTCACATGCGATTAACAGCGGTGGACACCTGGAATGCTTCAGCATTACTTAACTTCAGAGACGAACCCGGCTATTATGAGCTGCACATCTACTATCACTATAGGACTATACCGTATCATGTCACTTTCCGGTTTGAAGTGTTTCCGGTAAAGCTGAACTTCAAGCAGCATTTCCCGGCAATGCTGCGGCAGATAGATATTATTTACCCTCATCTGGCGCTTGACTACCTGAAAAAGACCTATCACAATTTTGAGCTGAAAGGTATTGATACAAGCAACATCGTATGGTGGACAATTTTCAGTAATCTCTACAGTGCTATACTAAGAAATGTGAGAATTATTATTGATGATCCATATAAGACTTTTGGTATCGTAAAGCATCCGGTAAAGGCACGGAAAATAAAGAAGCCCAAAGGGGCGGTAGCGTATAAAATGGACTTGCTGGCGGGTGATCCTACCCAGTATTTCGAGGTATCAGGCACGCAGCTTATAGAGGATAATTATGAGAACAGATTCGTGAAATACATGCTATTGGATATCCTTTCAGATTATGACCAGATATACAGGCAAGTAGTCAAAGACAATAGTATTAAGCGGATATCCAAGCAATACCAGGTTCAGCTTGAGTTTTTTGGCGAGGCCCTACGGCCGGTATTGAAGCATCGGATTTTTAAATCTGTGAAGAAGTTTGATGGCCGCAGGTTACCCTCACAGGTGTTGAGGCTCAGAGCAGGATATGCGGGCCTTTTTAAGAGCTGGCAGGCTTTAGAAAAAAGCTACAGGTTACTGGATGGATTATATAAGATTGAATTGAAGGATATAGCCTACCTATATCAGATCTGGTGTTTCCTGGCGATAACAGATTTGCTGAAGCGTATTACTGGTGTTACGCCTGATATTACCAAAATGCCGGTTATTAAAGATGCCGGTTTCCGGCTTTCCCCACCAAAGGACATGCAATCGAAAATTACCTTCAATTGCAAGGACAGAACCGTGGTGGAATTGTATCAGGAACTGCGGTATACAGCAGACTTTAACGAAACAAATGCAGGCACAGTGGAAGGATTGGTACGGCCGGATATTATTGTTCGGATCGGTAAAAAAGACCAGCCACGTAATTTATATCTCACCTATCTGTTTGATGCCAAATATAGATTCAGGGAGTCAGAGAAGTACGGGAATATGGATGTTCCGTTAGTAGAAGACCTTGAGCAAATGAGCAACTATAAGGAAGCGATTTACAATAGAAAAATGCAGGGTAGTGGCTATGAATATACAAAAGAGATTGCAGCCGCCTATGTATTATACCCGGGTAAATGTAAGGAAGACAGCTACAGGCTATATTATGAAGAAGTGGTACTGAGAGGTAATAAGGGCGGTATTCCTTTGCTACCTGACGAAGTAACAGGTAGTATATTCCTGGAACAGCACCTGCGTATGCTGCTAAGTTCAGACAGTAAGACATTGCTGAACAATCAATCTATACAGAAGGGGCTTGACGCAAAGAATGTTGACGCTTACGTCTTTGTTGCTCCGGTATCTGCCGCTGACGGGATCATGGGCGAGCTGCTGGTTGACCAGGTGGCCTTGTTGTTCCCCTGGAGAAAATGGGAGTCGCTGATAAGTTTATCTGTAGTAAGGTATTTCGCGCCCTACATTGAGGGGAAGGGTATTAGTTGTTTCTATGAAATTGCAGGTACCGACAAGCAGGCCTGGCGGGACATATATCCACCAACACATCCATTGTTCAGAGATGACGGGCATCAGTATATGGTAATTAAGCTGAAGTATAAAGAGTTACTGGATGGGGATGTACATATAAAAGGAATGGCTAACAATAAACGGTATACGCAGATCAAACACCTATACAGGCCAGTCAACGGATATATTCATACTATTTCCGAGGCGGTAGTAAAGGCTGCTTCCCGTGATAAAATGTAACTGTATTAGCAATAGACAGGATGGAGGGAAATGCTTAAATTAGTTCTATGAACTACAATATACTAGGCAATTCTAATCTGGATATCAGTGAAATCGCTTTTGGATGTATGTCCCTGGGTAATAATGCCACTGAAAATGAGCAGTTAATCAGACAGGCACTTGATAAAGGAATTAACTTCTTTGATACCGCAGATCTGTATCAGCAAGGAGAAAATGAACGGCAATTAGGTCAGGCCCTTAAAGACCGCAGGGGCGACGCGATCATTGCAACTAAAGTAGGAAATCAGTGGCGTAGTGACGGAAGCGGATGGGATTGGAATCCTTCGCCTGAATATATTGTGAAAGCGGTAGATGAGAGCCTGCGTAGATTGGGTACAGATTATATAGATCTGTATCAGTTACATGGCGGTACGCTTGAAGACCCTATTGATGATATTGTTGCCACTTTTGAGCAATTGCAGCATATAGGTAAGATCCGTTACTATGGTATTTCGTCCATCAGGCCTAATGTGATCCGGGAGTGGGTACACCGTTCTAATTTAAGTAGTGTCATGATGCAATATAGTCTCCTGGACAGGCGCCCGGAAGAAGATATGTTACCATTACTCGATAAGCACAATGTAGGGGTACTGGCAAGGGGTAGTGTGGCGAAGGGATTATTAGCCGGCAAGCCAGCAGAAGCCTACCTGAACTATAGTGCAGAAGACGTGAGGAAGATGGCAGACGCAGTTGTCAGGTTTTCGGAAGATAAGCGTACACCTGCACAGACAGCGATGTGTTATATCCTGGGCGAGCCAGCTGTAAGGGCGGCAGTAGTAGGAATAAGAACGCCGACGCAATTGGAAGAGGCAGCAGGTTTACCAGCGACCACCCCGCTCACGTCAGCGGACAGATTATTGTTAGGCTACGAGCTGGTCGCTAATTATTACGATCAGCATCGTTGATAGTCTTTACTGGATTTGTTTACTTCTGCGGTAGTCTACCATCCCGTTAAATCTTGGAGACGTAATGGAATGCTGTATAGCCGAACGTTGAGAAGCCGCGGTCTGGGTAAGCACCCTGGCGTTAGCGGAGGTTCGGGCAAAGCTACCAGTGTTGATATAATTAAAAATCCGATCAAGGTTATCATCATCAGTATGATATCCCCAAGGTACATTGATATAATCATTGGCCACCTGGTCAGGTGCGATACCTTTATAGTACCCGCCTGTGCGGTTCGCGTTTTCAGTAGCAAAGTTGATAGCATACAGATCGGCAAGGCGTTGCTTGGTATGTGTGCTATCATACTTTGAAATATTAAACGTGATAAATCCTACGGGCTTACCGTAAGTAGTATCTCCGACAAGTTTCACATTCATGTAAGGTAACAGGTTATTCAGCGTTAATTCGCTGGCGGATGCTGTTTGCGAAGAGGTAATGAAGAATACGTTATTCAATGACAATCCGCCGGTTACAGACGGGAACTGCACGTTGGTTTCCAGTCCTGTTCCATCAATGTTGGCCGTCAGCTTGTCATTGTACTTGTAATAGTACATTGTTTTGCCTGCTGCTGATGCAGGTGCAATAGCGCTATCCAGGTATTCAGCCGTCGTTACCGATCCCCCGCCATTGTAACGGAAGTCTACGATCAGGTTGGTGATACCTGCGGCCTTGAATTTGGAAAAGAGTCTATCCAGGCTGGTTTTGGTCAGCGTTGCCGTGCCTTGGCTATTATAGGTATTTGTAAAAGTATATAGTACAAAATAGCCTGTCTTCTGATTATTTACTGTATATACAGTATCAAACAATACTGGGTTAATACTAAAAGTTCCGGCCTGCAGGGAGTAGTTAGCTATAGTACCAGTTACAGCTTTTTTAACCCGCAAGGTTACAGAAGGAGCGTAGTAAATGGCGTTGGTTACCTTCTGTACATTGGAGCCGTTGTCATAGGAGATGTTGGTATCACCATTGACAGCGATAATTTCGTCGCCCCGTGTCAGTCCTTGTTTACCGGCAGGCGAGTTCTTGTCAGCATATACAATATATAGAAATGACTGATTACCGTCGGAGGCATAGCTGACTTCCATTCCGAAATTGCCTGTAGCGCTTACCTTATTAAAGGTTTCAGATAGACCATCCTGCAGGGAATTGGACAGGTCTCCGGTACGGTCGAGGAAGCTATAGCGGTCCATTAATTCACCGTTCGTCACAGCATATCCTTTGATAGCCTGTAGCAGATCTTCTGCAGAAGTATAGCTGTTACTGGAAGGGTCCAGCTGGGGTACCTGGTTGTACCAGAGGTAAGTAGGCAGGTCAGTAGTCTTATTACGGCCGCCGTTAATGTACGTCACTTGCATGATGCGGTACATAAGATACTTCAGAGAGTCTTCGTCACTTACTACTGAAGAGGAGGTTGGCGTGGTGTTATCGATCTTGCCGGCGTCGTTCTTACGGCAGGCATAAAGCAGCACACTGCAGAAAATACCCACTAGGGCCACTTTCGCGGCTATCGTAAAATGTCTGATCATATGTTCAAAGTTCATTATAGCTTATATGTAGAACAGGAATAATGCTGATATGAAGGCTGATTTGCGTCGAACGGTAATAGAACGGCAGATGCTGTATTTCTGGTATGTTATTCACTCACATGGTCTTATTTAATCTGCCGGCAACTCAAATCTATCGTTTGACTGGACAGTTGGGGGGCAGGTTTATTCCCATAACAAAACATATTAGGTTTTTGATAAAGACGGTCTGATAATTCATACAAAGCTAAAACATTTTAGCCGCGCCACTGGTCATAGTATCGCCATTTATAAAATAAACTAGTACTTTTCAGTCGAAACGCTATTTTTACAGATACATAAAAGCTAAAATTCCATTCAGTCTCAACATGAAAAGAGTTATCTTATCTGCCCTTATGCTGGCGTCGTGCTGGGTAAAGGCACAGACCGTCAACAGTGTAACCGATCCGGTAGAGTGGGTGAACCCACTGATGGGTACCGATTCTAAAGTTTCCCTCTCTACAGGAAACACTTATCCTGCTATTGCCACACCATGGGGTATGAACTTCTGGATGCCGCAGACAGGTAAGATGGGAGATGGCTGGGCTTATACCTACGCTTCTGATAAACTGCGCGGTTTCAAGCAAACTCACCAGCCTAGTCCTTGGATCAACGATTATGGACAGTTTGCCATCATGCCTGTAACCGGGAAGGTGAAATTTAAGGAAGACGACAGAGCAAGCTGGTTTTCTCATAAATCGGAAGTATCTAAGCCCTATTACTATAGTGTATATCTGGCTGACCATAATGTAACCACCGAGATAACACCAACCGAAAGAGCAGCAGCGATCCGCCTCACCTATCCTCAGACAGATAGCGCATTCCTGGTACTCGATGCATTAGACAAAGGATCTTATGTAAAGGTTTTACAATCTGAACGTAAGATTGTGGGGTATACAACCAAAAATAGTGGTGGTGTACCTGCTAATTTCAAGAACTACTTTGTATTGACTTTTGATAAGCCATTCACCTACGTTGCTACCTTCAAGAACGGTGAGTTGAAGCAGGGTGAGGCAGAAGCACAGGATAAACACGTAGGTGCTGTAATTGGTTTTGCTACTGCGAAAGGGGAGAAGGTAAACATAAAAGTAGCCTCTTCTTTCATTAGTCCTGAGCAGGCAGAATTAAACCTGCAGTCAGAGATTGGCAGCAGCAACTTCGATCAGGTGAAGGATAAGGCAAAGGCAGCCTGGAACAAAGAGTTGGGCCGTATTAAAGTAGAAGGTGGCACTTACGAGCAAACCCGCACTTTCTATTCCTGCCTCTATCGTACAATGCTGTTTCCTCGCAAGTTCTATGAATATGATGCAAAAGGCGCAGTAATGCACTATTCTCCATACAATGGTCAGGTATTGCCGGGCTACATGTTCACAGACAATGGTTTCTGGGATACATTCCGCGCTACCTTCCCGTTCTTCAACCTGATGTACCAGTCTATGAATGCGCATATCATGGAAGGTATGGTGAATGCTTATAAAGAAAGTGGATGGTTGCCGGAGTGGGCAAGCCCTGGTCACCGCGATTGTATGATCGGTTCTAACTCTGCTTCCCTGATAGCTGATGCCTATTTAAAGGGCGTCAGAGGTTTCGATATTAATGTAGCTTATGAAGCGTTGCTGAAAAATGCAGACAACGCGGGTCCACTGACATCCGTTGGTCGTGCAGGTGTTAAATATTACAATGAACTGGGGTATGTGCCTTACGATGTTAATGTAAATGAGAACACCGCTCGTACATTGGAATATTCTTATGACGACTTTACAATCTATAAGCTGGCAAAGGCGCTGAACCGTCCTGCTGCTGAAGTAGACAGGTTTGCAAAACAGGCTCGCTATTATCGTAATGTGTTTGATAATGAGACTAAGCTGATGCGTGGTAAGAACAAAGACGGTAAATTCCAGACACCTTTCAATCCTTTTAAATGGGGTGATGCATTTACCGAGGGTAATAGCTGGCATTACACCTGGTCAGTATTCCATGATGTACAGGGACTGATCAATCTGATGGGTGGTAAAGAGACATTTGTTTCTATGCTGGATTCCGTATTCTCTATGCCTCCGGTATATGACGACAGTTACTACGGTGGTACTATCCATGAGATCCGTGAAATGCAGATTATGAACATGGGGCAGTATGCACATGGTAACCAGCCTATTCAGCACATGATCTACCTGTACAACTATGCAGGTCAGCCGTGGAAAGCACAATATTGGCTGAGAGAGGTAATGAACCGTATGTATACAGCAACTCCTGATGGCTATTGCGGTGATGAAGACAATGGTCAGACTTCTGCATGGTATGTGTTCTCGTCTATGGGCTTCTACCCGGTATGTCCTGGTACACAGCAGTATGTAGTTGGGGCACCACTTTTCAAGAAGACAACTGTAACCCTGGAGTCAGGAAAGAAAGTCGTGATCTCTGCACCTAAAAATAACGAGGCTAACCGTTACATCAAAGGCGTTACCCTGAATGGTAAACCTTATAGTAATAACTGGTTGGATCACAACGAATTGATGAAAGGTGCTGTCATCAATGTCGATATGGATGCAGTTCCAAACAAGTCAAGAGGTGTTGCAGAAGGCAATGTGCCTTACTCCCTCACACAAGAACTTAAATAAGATACCAGCGTTAAAGAGATAAAACTTCCCTTAGCGGCATAAATCAAGCCCGGCTCCCCTAAAAGGAGCCGGGCTTTGTTATTAATTAATAGATAATCATTAAATTAAATTACCAAAGAAGCATTCGATGACGCAATATGTCTGTTTACTATTATGGGTAATCGCAGCAACCATATATAGTTGTGCCCCGAAACCCTACGCAGCAACCAATAAAATATACCGGCAACAGGCCAAACAGTATGCTAGTATACTAAAAGCAGAGCCGACCCCTATACCTGCCAGTGGTGCACCAATACCGGCAAGCTGGATAGGAACGACCAATTTTAATATGCGTAAGCCCAATTACGTAATTATTCATCATACGGCCCAGGGCTCCTGTGATACGACTTTTAACACCTTTACACTACCCCGCACGCAGGTAAGTGCGCATTACGTAGTTTGTAAAGATGGTACCATCACGCAGATGCTGAATGATTATCTGCGGGCATGGCATGCAGGTGTGTCTAAATGGGGCAATGTGACAGATATGAACTCTTGTTCTATCGGTATAGAACTCGATAATAATGGCCTGACGCCTTTCCAGCCACAACAGATTAATAGTCTATTAGTACTGCTGGATACCCTTAAACATAGATATAACATCCCTGCTGCCAACTTCATAGGTCATGGAGACATTGCACCTGGCCGTAAGGTAGATCCAAGTGCCTGGTTCCCCTGGCAGCAACTTTCAGAAAAAGGTTTTGGCCTTTGGTATGGAGATACCTCCAAGGTGATATTACCGGTGGATTTTAACAGCCGGCAGGCATTACGTATTGTCGGCTACGACACCAGAGATACTTCGGCCGTTATCAAAGCATTTAAACGGCACTATATACCGGTAGATTCAACCAATAGTTCCAGTCTCGATGAAGGTCAGAAGAAAATATTATTTACATTGATGCAACAAAGCGAATAACCCTTTAACTGCTGTTTATGACACCCAAAATATTCCGCTTTTATTATATTTTATCCTTAGCATGTTTGATGTCCATCTCTCTATTTGCGCAGAAGGGAGATTGGTATACCAGTACTGCCGGCGCTTCGCCTATTTGTCATATTAAGATTAGTGATGACGAGCTGGTAATAGGAGATGCCGGTATTCCCTCAAGAGAAGTGAAGCTGGCAGGCGGAGGGAAAAAAGATGATGGACTGGTGCATATTGCGGTCAAGCGTATGAATGCTAATGGGCGTACTTATATGTTCCACATGTCAGAGGATGATTTATATTTTTGTACCACCTTTAAATACTTCAAAGAGCAGGATTCCCTGGTCATGTTCTGTGCCGATGGCGCTGACGACGCTTACAAAACCTTGCAGGATGCAATGAATGCCGCCAGAAAAGATACTGGTTCTCATTTCAGTATCACTTTATACAGAAAGGAGCGGCTGGATGCACAAAAACGTAAAATACCTATCAGTAAAGTTTCGGAACAGGGGTTTAGCGAAGGACTGACTCGTTTTACCGGCGAGATGGACAAGTTCTGGCAGTATCGTGGCTATGGCCGGTACGAGCCCTTTTACCTGTGGATGAATCTTATTAATGGGAATGCTTTTGCGAACGCGTTCAGCGACCAATATAATCCCCTAACTCTGGACGCTAAAAACCTGAAGGTGGCTATAACTAAATATGGCAGTAACCCGGCCATCAAAAAGCAATTACAGGATGCTGGCCTATTAAGTGAAGAAAATCCATAAGTGCTATCTTGTTAATAATCAATCTGATTTGTACTGAAATAAATATTATTTCAGTCTATTTAGTCTACTCGCTTTGTAGATTACTAAATGTATGTTAATTTTGTCCCGTACTTAAAGCCATACATTAAAAATGTTTACAGCCTATAGGGTAAATAACGGTGCTGCAAAAGGGGTCTGTACCAATGTCATATCTTCCATGTCCGGGTGTTGTACCAGGACGTGTCATGCTTCTTGTTCGTGCAAGTAAATTGATGCCATCTTTCAAGAGTAATTAAATCAAATATAGGAACCAGCTAACAGCAACTACCGGTCTTCTCCGGCGGACAAGGACATTCCTTTGCCTGCCAGGCCAGTAATCCTTCATATAACAATCTCGATAAATCTGATACAATGATTAAACAATTACAAAGAACAGCTGCGATACTGTTATTTGTGCTTCTGGGTCTGCAGAGTGTTCAGGCACAGGAAAACAAAGTGTCTGGTGTGGTAACAGCCCGCTCTGATGCACAGCGTATTCCTGGTGTTATCGTTACCATAAAAGGTACAAACCGTGGTACCAGTACTGATGCAGATGGTAAGTTCTCTATTTCTGCCAGTCCAACAGATACACTTCATTTCTCTTTTATAGGATATAGCGCTGTTGACCAGGTTGTAGGTAACGGCAAAGTTGTGAACGTTGCCCTGGAAAGTACAGAAAGCCGTCTGAATGAAGTAGTAGTGACAGCATTAGGTATTACCAGAGAAAAACGATCATTGGGATATGCCGTACAGGAATTAAAGTCAAAGGACATTGCGGAAGCCCGGGAGAGCAACCTGGTAAATGCCCTGGCAGGTAAACTGGCCGGTGTGACTATCACCAACAGCCAAGGTAATATGGGTTCTTCCCGCATTATCATCCGTGGTGAGACTTCAGTAGCAGGTAATAACCAGCCATTATTTGTTGTGGATGGAATACCTGTAGATAATAGCCAGCTTGGTGTAGGTAGTGGCCGGGACTTTGCCAATGCAATATCTGACCTGAACCCAGACGATATAGAATCACTGAACGTATTGAAAGGCCCCAATGCAGCCGCTCTCTATGGTTCACGCGCTGCTGCCGGCGTACTGGTGATTAAGACAAAGACAGGAAAAAGCGCAAAGGGCCTGGGTGTAACTGTTAATTCCAGCGCTACCTTTGAAAGCCTGCTAGTGCTGCCAAAGTTCCAGGACGTATATGGTCAGGGTACAGGCGGACAGTTCTCCTATGTAGACGGTAAAGGCGGTGGATTGAATGATGGTGTGGATGAAAGCTGGGGCCCTAAAATGGATGGTCGCCTGATCCCCCAGTTCTTCTCTAATGGTGAGGCAGTTCCTTTTGTACCTCATCCGGATAACGTAAAAGATTTCTATGAGACAGGTTATACTTTAAACAACGGCGTATCTGTTGGTGGCAGCAACGAAAAGCTGGATTACCGATTCTCTTATAATAACACCAAACAGGAAGGTATTCTGCCAAATACTGGTATTACCCGTAACTCATTCGCTTTAAACAGTACCTACCGCATCACGCCAAAGCTGACATTGAGCACCTTTGCTAACTATGTAAGAGCTGGGGCTGATAACCTACCGGGTGTAGACGGCCGCCGTGGTAACAGTGTTACCCTGCAGTTCATCTGGTTTGGCCGCCAGGTAGATACCCGTTTACTGCGTAACTATAAAAATCCCGATGGTACTGACTACAACTGGAACCACAGTTACTACAGCAACCCATACTGGATACAAAATGAAAATACGGTAGGTCAGGCACGTAACCGTTTCTTCGGTAATGCACGCCTTTCATACGACATTACAGACTGGTTATCTGCCAACCTGCGTGTAGGTACAGATACTTACAACGACAAACGTAAATACAAAGTTGCCTTCTACACAAATGGTACACCATTCGGGTCTTACACAGAGGATAACTATGTAGTAACAGAAACTAACCTTGAATTTACACTGAATGCAAAGAAGAAGCTGAGCAGTGACTTCTCAATTGACGGACTGATAGGTGTGAATGAACGCACGAACCAATATGAACAAAACTATCAGCAGGCACCTAAACTGGCAGTAAGAGATGTGTATACACTAGCCAACTCCAGAGATCCGTTGATTTCTACCAGCCTGTTTACCAAGCTGAAGGTATATAGTGCTTTCGCATCTGCTCAACTGAGCTTCAGAGATTGGGCATATGTGAATGTGACGGCACGTAACGACCGTTCTTCCACACTGCCATCTGAGAACAACTC
Source organism: Chitinophaga rhizophila (assembly GCF_019492185.1). Classification (GTDB taxonomy): domain Bacteria; phylum Bacteroidota; class Bacteroidia; order Chitinophagales; family Chitinophagaceae; genus Chitinophaga; species Chitinophaga rhizophila. The sequence continues at coordinate 2,306,780 of NZ_JAICCF010000001.1, read as the reverse complement.
CTACTTCTATCCGTCTGTGAATGCAGCTGTAGTATTAAGCGACGCGCTGAATATTAAGAGTCCTGTGCTATCTCTCCTGAAGGTCAGAGGTGGTTGGGCACAGGTAGGTAAGGATACTGATCCTTATAACCTGATCAATACATATCCTTTTAGTCAGCCGTTTGGCGCTAATCCAATGCTGACTGTAAATGATAAATACCTGAAAAGAGATCTTAAACCAGAGCTTACAAGAGCAGCGGAAGTAGGTCTTGAAGCTAGTTTCCTGGATGATCGTATCCGCACGGACATCACATATTATACCTCTAACAGTTATAACCAAATTCTGCTGGCAGACGTAAGTGCGACCACGGGTTATCTGAAAAAGCTGCTTAACGGAGGTGAAATCAATAACCATGGCGTTGAAGTAACATTAGGTGCAACCCCTGTATCTACTGCTTCCGGTTTCCGTTGGGATGTTAACTTCAACTATGCGAAGAACATCAGCAAGGTAATCTCGCTGGATGAAGAAGGATACCTGAATGACTATGTACTGGGTAGCTCCGGCAATATCCAGGTACTGGCCAGCATGGGCAAACGTTATGGCGCACTGTATGGTAAAGCATATGCACGCGATGAAGAAGGACGTATTCTGGTCAATGCCAATGGTACGCCGCAGATCGCTAACGATAAAAAAGTACTAGGCTACTTTACTCCGAAATGGACTGGTAGTGTAAATAATAGCTTCTCCTTCAAAGGATTCTCCCTGGGCTTCCTGATCGATACAAGACAGGGTGGTTCTATCTGGTCAGGTACCAACTATACAGGTATTTATACTGGTGTACTGGCGGCGAGTCTGCCTGGTCGTGACGCGGAAAATGGTGGCCTCCCGTACTACTATGCAAATAACAGCACTAATGGTACCGCTATTCGTCTGACAGACCATAACGCAGCAGCGCCCAACGGCGAAACTGTTTATCATGATGGTATGATCTTCGACGGCGTTACCGCAGATGGTAAGAAGAATGAGGCCATACTGCCTGCACAGCGTTACTATAAATCAGTATATAGCTCTGCACTCAACGAGAGTAGTGTATATAGCGCCTCTTTCATCAAGCTGCGTGAAGTAAGACTGGGATATGCCCTCCCGCAGGAGTTGATCAAAAAATGGGGACTGCAGGCGGTAAACCTGACGGTTACCGCACGTAACCTCTGGTATATTGATAAGAAGGTGCCTAACATTGATCCGGAAACAGCGTTCAATACTGGTAACGGACAAGGCCTGGAAACATTGCAGATCCCTACTACCCGTAGCCTTGGTCTGAATCTGAGGGTATCCTTTTAATTGAAACGATTAAAGCAGTAAATCATGAAACTAGTTAAATATATATTAGGTCTTGCAGGTGCCGCTCTTCTCTTGAGCAGCTGCTCTAAACTGGAAGATATTAACAAGAACCCGAACGAATCAGAGCAGGTGCAGCCAGATTACCTGTTGACAAATGGTATCAAGCAGAATGTGGATACTTATTGGGGTAACGATGCGGCAATGGAAACAAGTCTGTTGTATGTACAGTATTGGGCAAAAATCCAGTATACTGATCCTGACAGGTACATTCCTGCTGCTACCAGTATCCAGACTGTATGGAACAACTTCTATGCGCAGGGTGTGGCTGACTTCACAAAACTGATCGAGTTGGGAGATACCCTGCAGAATCCCAATTATAAAGCAGTTGGTATCATCATGCGGTCATGGATATTCCAGGTGCTGACCGACTTTTATGGGGATATTCCATATACCGAAGCCGCAAGGATTGAAAGGTACTTAACGCCAGCCTATGATAAGCAAAAAGACGTATATCTTGGCTTGCTGACTGAATTGAAAGGTGCTGCAAGCATCATTACGCCAGCTGCTAATCCTATCAGTGGAGATATTCTGTACAACGGAGATATGAACAAATGGAAGAAGTTTGCCAACTCCCTCCGGCTTCGTATTGCCCTGCGTATTTCTGACAAAGAATTTGCTGCGGCAAAGGCAGTGTTTGACGAAATAGGTACAGATGACGCCAGCCTGATTGTCAGCAATAGCGATAACGCCCAACTGGTATACCAGGCATCTCCAAACCAGAATCCGGTAGCCAGAAACAGGGAGACCCGGAATGACTATAGAATTAGTAAGAGTGTGGTGGATAAGCTCAATAGCCTGAATGATCCGAGATTGACTATATATGCAGCAATGCCAAGGGATACAAATAAGATTATTGGTGTAACAAATGGTCTGGCTACTGACTCAGCATCCCGTCTGGGCTTTAATAAAACTTCCGACGTAGGTGCTGTATTTACGGCAACTACTGCTCCGGCAGTGCTGTTCAATGCAGCTGAACTACTATTCATCAAAGCAGAAGCTGCACAGGTTGGTTTGATATCCGGTAATGCCGCGACATTATATACCCAGGCAGTAACAACCTCTCTGAAGCAGTATAATGTAAGTGATGCTAATGTTGCTACTTACCTGTCACAGGCATCTGTTGCATACAATGCGGCTAACTACAAGCAGTCAATTGGAGATCAGAAATGGCTGGCGCTGTTTGGCGACGGACTGGAAGGTTTCGCAGAGTGGCGTAGATTGGATTACCCTAAATTACCGGCCGCATTTACCGGTAATCTGAGTGGTAAAATACCTTTAAGATTAACATATCCGTCTTCAGAGCAGGCGCTGAATGGTACCAACTATAAAGCAGCTGTCGCCAATCAGGGAGCAGATGCTTTGACTACGCGCCTGTGGTTTGACAAGGAATAACTAAAAAGCGGGATACTTTTCCCGCTTGCGTAAATAAAATTCCGTTTTTGCTTTACTGGATGAAACAGGAATGTGGACTTTTGTTATCTCAGATACACACTTGTTCAATTTGTAATAGTAAAAAGTGATGAATTAGGCCCCGGTTTATGCCGGGGCTTTTATATTACTATAAGTTTAAAGTACAGGAGTTCTGCCACCGTCTACACATATGTTGGTGCCGGTAATGTACGCTGCTGCGGGTGTAGCCAGAAAGGCTGCCGCCGCCGCAATCTCTTTAGGGTCTCCAAATCTTTTCATGGGAATCTCTTTCAGTAGCTCTTCCTCGATGTTATTGAGTGTAGTATTGCGTTTATCGGCATTATACTCCAGCATTGACTGCAGGCGGGCTGTATTAGTCATGCCAGGCAGCACATTATTTACCGTTATGCCATAGGGGGCTAATTCGCCCGCCATCGTTTTCGCCCAGGAAGCAACACCTCCCCGGATAGTGTTGGATACTCCCAGGTTCTTTAAGGGTGATTTAACTGATGTTGAAACAATATTGATAATGCGTCCATAGCCTGCAGCTGTCATGCCGGCTATCACTGCCTGTACCAATATATGATTGATGATCAGATGCTGCTGAAAGGCATCTGTAAATTCATGAATGTCTGCTTCTATGATCGGACCGGCTTTGGGGCCGCCGGTATTGTTAACAAGTATATGTACCGTTTTGCGCTCGGTAATACTTTTTATGGCCTGTTCTACCTGTTTGGTATCACGGAAGTCAGCTACCACATAGCTATGCTCCTGCAAATGTTCAGTAGCCAGTTCGGCAACTGCCATTTTCAGACTTTCTTTGTTCCTGGCCAGTAGAATACATTCTGCTCCCAAAGCTGCCAGCTCACTGGCTGTCGCCAATCCTATTCCCTGAGTGCTTCCACAGACAACGGCGGTTTTCCCCTTTAACGATAGTTCCATACTATTAGATAACTGATAATTACACAATGATCTGCAAAAGCCGTTGAGATAGTTTTAGCTAAGATAGGATATCCTGTTCTATTCTAAACACGTATGTATATACGTCTTTTGTCCAAAACCTTCCCTATGCTCCAGCAAAACAACATAAATACTAACGCAAATAACAGCGACCCAGGTTTGCCCGGAGCTATCGGCTGAAAAATATTTGCATTGATCCATCTGTAAAGACTAATATCGCCTACCCTAAAAAAGAAGAAGAGTATCACTACTACTTCGGACAATAAGTACAGGAACAATGGGTTCTTACCAAAAACAGTAAAGAAGCCTGTCCATCTTTCCAGCTTCAGAAAGTCGATCACATAAATCAGGATGGCCAGCAACAACAGGTCAATACCCACAGTATATAACACATAAGAGCTTGTCCATAACTTTTTGTTGATAGGGAATACGATATTCCACACCAGTGCCAGCAATATGAGGAAGGTACCCATTTGTACCAACCTGCCCAGCCCTGATCTTGTCTTACCTTTTTCCTGCATAAATAGTCCTGTATAATAACCAGCAAGCACATTTACAATAGCCGGCATCGTGCTGAGTAGGCCTTCCGGATCAAAGGCAATTCCTTCCCCGTGGTACAGGTGACTATCTCCCATTATCAGCTTATCAAAATAGATGGCGGCATTGCCGGTCAGGCTATATGGATCTGCCGGACTGCCATAGGTATACATGATGGCCCAGTAGCCAAGCAGCAATAAAGCGCTCACTGCCCATACTGCTTTCTGTGGCAGATAATGAATCAGGAGTGAGGCGAAGCAATAACACAGGGCGATACGTTGCAATACCCCCAGAACACGGGTATCAGATAGTGGTATAAATTCAAGGCCTGTATCGGTGTGCCTAACAAAGGGCAGCCAGTACATCAGGAATCCTAACAGGAATATCAGCAAGGTGCGTTTGAATATCCTGGTTAACACAGTGGCATTATCCAGTTGTTGAAACTTGCGCATGCTAAAGCTCATCGCATTACCTACTGCAAATAGAAAGGACGGGAATACCAGGTCTGTAGGGGTACAGCCGTTCCACTGCGCATGGTTAAGGATGGAATAGGAGGTATCCCAACCGGGTGTATTCACAATGATCATGAAACATACGGTCAGGCCCCTGAACACGTCCAGGGGTAAAAAGCGCTGCGGTGATGTCGTAGTCATAGATTTCTGTTGGATATTCTATAAATATAATACAACCATTTTACTACGCATAGGCAGAAATTTTAGCGTATCCGGAATGATTTTTTTACTTTAGTGGTAAAGCATCCCCTTAGTTGAATAACAAAGTCACCATAGCAGACATCGCCAGAGAACTGAATTTAACAGGTGCTACTGTTTCCAGAGCCTTAAATAACCGTAAGGGTACCAGTGAAGAGACGCGGAAGCTGGTACAGGCAGCCGCCGAGAAAATGAATTACCGCCGGGATCGAATTGCCTGGTCACTCCGCTCAGGACGTACCAATATCATCGGTGTGATCATCCCCAGTGCAGAGATCAACTTCTTCGGTTCTGTGGTCCACGGTATTGAAAGTATGGCCAATCAGCATGGCTACAATGTGCTGATCTATCAGTCTAATGAGCAGCCGGAATACGAGAAGAAGGCCATCGAAACCTTCCTCAGTACGCGTGTGGATGGTATCCTGGCGTCTATTGCCAAGCAGACGATGGAGTTCAGCCACTACCTGGAGATCAAAGAACGGGGCGTACCCCTGGTCTTTTTTGACCGTGCAAATGATAGTCTGAATATACCCTCTGTAGTAATAGATGACTTCAAGGGTGCCTATTTTGCTACAGAACATCTATTAAAACAAGGATATGCCCGCGTTGCCCATATAGCAGGACAACAGCACCTGAAGATCTTCAAAGACCGTCTTGAGGGCTATAAAGCCGCTTTAACTGCCTATAATGTTCCCTTTGATGACTCCCTGGTCTACTTCGGAGACGTTTCTATTAATGCCGGCCGCCAGGCTATCGCTCATCTGCTCTCATTATCTCACCCGCCGGACGCTGTATTCGCAGTGGAGGACTTTACTGCTTTAGGTGCGGTCAAAGAACTGAAAGACCGTCAGGTGGATATTCCGGCCTCCTTCGGTGTAGTCGGATTTGCAAATGAATCTTTCGACGAGCATATTACTCCCAGTCTTTCCAGTATAGATCAACAAACCGTTGAAATGGGAAAAGAAGCTTGCCGCCTGCTGATGGAACTCATTGAAGGGAACGGTGCTGTTACTACACAGGTCCGTTCCAAGGTGGTGCTTGACCCCGTTACCCGTTTTCGTCAATCCTCCCAAAAACACTAATCTGACCCTTCCCTAACTGCTCAGCTAAAGCGAGGCTTGTAAAATTGAAAGTAAACGATTACATTTAATGTCTATTCCACAGTCTTTTTTAGATACAGTGCTGTTTATCAATTATTTATTGTAAATGATGTCAATAGGTTGAAAGTGCCGCACAGTATTTTAGAAGCAGGTATTGTAATCGTTTACGTAAATCTTTTAACTTTGAGTATTATTCCACAAAAAGCAAATTCCATGGATATCTCCGCAGTCAGTAGATAATGCCAACAATGTTTCTTTCTATTCAATCATATAAGCTCCACAAAATTGAAAAAACATGAAAATGAAAGTATTTCTGACTGCTCTGCTATCAGCAACAATGGCCACTGTTGCTTTTGCGCAAGAGACTCCCAGGGAAATCTGGTCCAAAAAGAAAGCCGCTAAATGGTATAAGCAGCATGCCTGGCAACGGGGAAGCAACTTCATTCCCAGCTACGCAATCAACCAATTGGAAATGTGGCAGGCAGAAACATTTGATACTGCCGCCATCAATCGGGAACTGGGCTATGCAGCAGGCATTGGGATGAACTCTATGCGCGTATTCCTGCATCATGCGGCCTGGGAACAAGATGCGGAAGGATTCAAGCAAAGAATAAACAATTACCTGGATATATCTGACAGAAACGGCATCTCCACCATGTTCGTACTATTCGACGACTGCTGGAACAATACCTACGCAACTGGTACACAGCCTGCACCTAAAACAGGTATACATAACTCCGGCTGGTTACAGGACCCTGGCATACGACGGGAAACATCCCCGGCGCTGACCGATACCCTGGAGCGATATGTGAAAGATATACTTACCACCTTCGCAACAGACAAACGCATACTGCTGTGGGACCTGTATAATGAACCAGGTAACTCCAAATACGGTAACAAAAGCATGGACCTGCTACAGAAAGTCTTCCGCTGGGCCAGACAAACGCCGGCAGAACAGCCACTGTCGGCAGGCGTTTGGTCCAAAGACCTGACAGACCTGAACGTGTATCAGCTGAACAACTCAGACGTTATCACCTATCATAACTATGCAGATGAAAAGGAACATCAGCAGGCCATTGACAGCCTGCGTAAGTATGAACGTCCGCTGATCTGTACAGAATATATGGCTCGTACCAGGAATAGCCTGTTCCAGAACATAATGCCCCTACTCAAGAAGGAAAAAGTAGCCGCTTATAATTGGGGACTGGTATCTGGTAAGACCAATACCATCTATGCATGGGATACACCCATGAGAGATGGCGGCGAACCTGCTATATGGTTCCATGACATCTTTCGTCAGGACGGCACACCTTACAAGCCAGAAGAAGTAACAGTTATTAAATCATTGACGGGAGCACAATGACCTCCCTTTAGTATATCATCAAAAAAATAAATACAGTGGAACAAGCTAAATTAAACGCCTTTTCCCGGCAGCATTTCGACCAGGAACCAATTATGGTAAGAGCGGCAGGGCGTATTAACCTGATCGGAGAGCATACTGACTATAACAACGGGTTCGTATTGCCCGCTGCCATAGATAAAGCGATTTACCTGGCTATCGTAAAACGTAACGACCGTAAGATCGTTTTACATGCACTGGATGTAAACGATCGCTTTGAAGGCTCGCTGGATAACCTGGTGCGTACTGCCCAGCAATGGCCTGACTACCTGCTGGGTGTTGTACAGCAGCTACAGCAGGCGGGCCACATCATTGGTGGTTTCGAGTGTGCTTTTTGCGGTAATGTTCCCCTGGGCGCCGGCCTTTCATCCTCCGCAGCATTAGAATGTGCAACTATCTATGGTCTAAATGAACTTTTCGGACTGGGAATAGGCCGCAAAGATATGACCCTGCTGGCACAGGCAGCAGAGAACCACTTTGTGGGCGTACGCTGTGGCATCATGGACCAGTTTGCAAGTATGTTTGGTAAAAAGCAACAGCTCATTAAACTGGACTGCGCATCACTGGACTATGAATATATTCCTTTCAACTTTGATGATGTAAGCCTTGTGTTACTGGATACCCAGGTAAAACACTCACTTGCCTCCTCTGAATATAATACCCGCCGTGAAGAATGTGAGACTGGTGTGGCATTAATAAAGAAGCACCATCCGCATGTGAACAGCCTGCGTGATGCTAACATGGACATGCTGGATGCATATGTGAAATCATATAATGCAACTGTATATGACCGTTGCCGCTACGTGGTAGAGGAAATCCAGCGTTTGCAGGATGCATGTGAAGACCTGCAGCGCAACGACCTGGAAGCCTTCGGTAAAAAGGTATTTGCTACGCACGAAGGACTGGATAAACTGTACAATGTAAGCTGTCCTGAACTGAACTGGCTGGCAGAATTTGCAGCAGGGCAGCAGGGAGTACTTGGCGCTCGTATGATGGGTGGGGGCTTTGGCGGCTGTACCATCAACATAGTGAAAAAATCGGCCGTGCCTGAACTGCTGGAGAAGGCAGGCGCAGGTTACGAACAGGCGTTCAAAACTCCGTTGAAAGCTTATGTAACCAGTATTGAAGATGGTTGCCGCACTGTAAATGATCTTGTTAATAACTAAGTAATGATAGCGTAGGGTGGTCTGATACCATGTCCCGGACCACCCTTCATTAAATGTTCTGAGAGAATGTCTGAAAATACCTTTGATCTGACTGCACATCCCCATACCCGTTTAAACATCCTTACAGGAGAGTGGGTATTGGTATCACCGCATCGTTCTAAACGCCCATGGCAGGGAAAAGTAGAATCGCCCGCCCTGGTGCAGCGTCCCGCCTATGTAGAAGACTGTTATCTGTGTCCGGGTAATACCCGCGCAGATGGTACTGAAAATACGCAATACGACGGACCAATCGCCTTCACAAACGACTTTTCTGCACTGCTGGCAAATACTCCGGCTGGTGCTGTAGATGAAGATGAATTGCTGATAGCACGTTCACAAAAAGGCATCTGCCGAGTGATCTGCTTTAGTCCGAGACATGACCTGACATTACCTGAAATGGAACTGCCGGATATCCGTAAGGTAGTAGACCTCTGGCATACCGAGCTGGAAGCGCTGGCGGCAGTACCATTTATCAAATACATACAGATCTTCGAGAATAAAGGAGAGATCATGGGATGCAGTAATCCGCACCCGCATGGTCAGATCTGGGCGTCTGAAGATGTGCCGATGGAGCTGGAAAAAGAAACTCGTCAGCAACGTGAATACTTCAGGAAACATGGCCGCAGCCTGCTGTCTGCCTACCTGGAAAAGGAACTGAAACAGGAAGAACGTATCATCGCTCAGAATGAACACTTTGTAGCACTGGTACCTTTCTGGGCAGTATGGCCATACGAGGCGATGATTATCAGCCGCCGTCATGTCACCAATCTGTTACAGTTCACACCTGCAGAACGCGATGGACTGGCAGCTATCCTGAAAGATCTTACCACCAGATATGACAATCTGTTTGAGACATCATTCCCATATTCAGCTGGTATGCACCAGATGCCTTTCAATGATGGCGACGACCATCCGGAGTGGCACTGGCATATGCACTTCTATCCGCCATTATTACGCTCAGCTACTGTGAAGAAATTCATGGTAGGTTATGAGATGCTGGCGCATCCGCAGAGAGATATTACGCCGGAATTTGCGGCGGCACGTCTCAGAGAACTGCCGGTAGTGCATTACAAGAAAGCAGGCATACCCGCTTAAACTGTTTATTTTTTTGAACCAATAATGTGCAGGGACTGCTTTTTAGCAGTCCCCTTTTATTTACTGCTGATGACAATAGCTTAACCATCAACCATTGACTCCATAAAAAAAAGCTGACCCTTGCAGATCAGCCTTTGTATGTTCGTGTTGTTATATTAACAGGTCAGAGTGTAACTCTTACACCACCGTAATAGTTTCTGTCAGGGGCCGGGTTGTAGTACCGGGAGCCTACTGCATTCAGGTCATTACCGAGGCTGTAACGCTGATTCAACAGATTGTCAGCGCCTGCATATACTGCCAGCCATCTGTTTACTCCCCAGTTTACTTTTGCCTGTACCAGGTGATATTCATTTGCAAAAGCAGTATTCCCATCATCCAGAGGCAGCCTGTCTGTGTAGTTATACTGCCCGTACACTGATACGCGGGCAGGCAAGGCAACAAGCAGGGAGGTAGCTACTACATGTTTCGGTACTCCCGTCAGCATATTACCAGAAAGATCTTTACCGGCACTATTGTAATTACTGAACCGGAAATGGCTGTAGGTATAACTGCTGGTGAGTTGAATACCGCGTACAAATCCGGTTGTTTTAGGCACCTGCAGCCAGGCGCTTCCCTGAAATTCTACCCCTGTCTGGTTGGTGCCACCGGCATTGGTGAAGAACTCTGCCCCGTCATCACGGAGATTACGTACTATAGCATCTTCCAGCTTGTAGTAGAATACAGATGCATCGGCCTGGAAACGGTTGTTACGGGAGTTCACCCGGAGTCCTGCTTCATAGTTCCAGCCGGTTTCAGCCTGCAATGCTGTGTTAATAATATTGTCAGAAGCCCTTACTTCCGCTATGGAAGGAGGGGAGTATCCTCTGCTGACGGTTGCACGGGCTGCCAGGGAAGGTGTGACCAGGTAAGACAGGGAAAAGCGGGGCATCAGCTCTGCGGAGAACTTTTTTCTGCCATCAATGCCTGCTGCTACATCATTAAAGTGATAACGATAATAGTTGACACTCACGGCTGCTTCAGCTACCCATTGCTTTCCCGGACGCAGGGTCAGGCCTGTAAAATAGAAGTACTGTCTGGCGGTGATATCGCTGGCTGCCTGCAGGGTATCTCTTACTCCGGCACGGTTGCCATAGTTGTCGATATCTGAAGACGTCTGCTGCCATTCTATACCGGTGGTCCAGTCGAGGCGCATACCACTGTTACCCAGTGGCTGATCCTGTAAGGCGATGTAGGTACGTGCACCGGCGGTATTCTCATCCCTGGCTTCATAGTTAGTAATGAACGGATTCTCGAAATGTGTGTTACTGCCGTATACTGTAATTACATGCTGCCAATGTGTGGCCAGCTGGGAGGTATGTACCAGACCGCCGAAAGCTGTCTTATTGCGGATGCCCGCTTGCTGTGTTACAGCTCCAGGTAAGGCGGGCGTGGCCGGACGCGCAGCTTTAGGGTTAGCTTCCATCTGCGCCAGTGTCAGGCCTCCCGGTGTATGATAGTCCAGATCACTGTAGAAGGCAATCAATTTCAGTTGATTGCGGGGATTGTACTGCCATTCCTGAGCGGTCTGTATATAATACCGCTTCATGGCGCTATTATCTCTGTATCCGTCTGAGCGGTGTACCGCCTGAAAGATGTTCAGTTTATAGTTGCCCCACTGATGCTGCCATCCGAGTTGTTCACGAAAAAGACCGTAACTGCCACCCTGTATATCAGCACGGAGGTGATTACTGTCTGGCAAGGTACCTGCGGGATGCAGCCGTATTACCCCGCCGGAGTTAGCCCCAAACTGGCTGCCGTCAGGCCCTTTCAATACTTCAATACCCTGGAAGCTGCCGGGATCAGACAGATTGAGATAGGTGTTGCCACCGGCATCTGTCAGCGGGATCTCGTCCAGGTATAGCTTTACATTCCTGATGCCGAAAGGTGAACGCAGCAGGCTACCTCTTAATGATAAGCGGTAACTGCCCGGAGAACGTTCTTCCATACGTACCCCTGGCACTGTATTCATGGCAGGTAGCAGTGTAACGCCCTGCTGTAATGATAATTGCCTGGAGGTAAGTACAGTGCTGCTGGTAGGTACCTGCAGCAGAGAGAATTGTTTGCCAGGGTATGCCTGTATCACTACTTCCCGTAAACGATGGGTAGTATCGGCATCTGACTGCGCATAACTGGCCAGTGGTAGTATTCCAAGGGCCAATAGAATTTTTTTCATCAGGTAGTGTCTTCTATTCGTTCAAAGCTAGTTGTATTTTCCTTATCTCACCCGCCAAATGGTATTACCGGCATCGTCGGCTACCAGGAGTGCGCCATCTGCCGCTACAGCAATACCCACCGGACGTCCGTACACTTCGCTTTGTTCTTCATCAGCGATAAACCCTGTCAGGAAGTCTTCAGGTCTTCCTGCCGGTTGGCCGTTTTTGAAGGGCACAAAGACAACTTTATATCCCGCTAGGGTAGAACGGTTCCATGACCCATGCTGGCCAATGAATGCGCCGTTTCTGTACTTTTCAGGTAAGGCCTTACCCTTGTAGAAAGCGAGTCCTAATGAGGCGGTGTGTGCGCCCAGGGACAGGTCTGGTGCTATCGCCCTGTCTACCAGGTTAGGCTGCTGCTTGTCTTCCATTCTCGGATCGGGATTCTTACCCCAGTACGAGTAAGGCCATCCATAGAAGCCACCTTCCTTCACACTGGTGAGGTAGTCGGGTACCAGTTCGTCGCCCAGGTCATCTCTTTCATTTACCGCTGTCCATAACGTTTTGGTACCTGGTGCCCAGTCCATGCCTACAGGATTGCGTAACCCGTTGGCATACAGCTTTTCACCGCTACCGTCAGGATTGATTTCCAGGATGGCGGCACGGCGGTGTTCTACTTCCATACCATGTTCGGCATTGTTACTGGCAGAACCTACGCTGACATATATCTTGTTGCCGGCGGCATTGGAAATGATATTACGTGTCCAGTGGTTGTTATAACCGCCTGCGGGAAGTTCAAGGATCTTCTTACCCTTTGCTGTAATAACAGTATCACCATTAGTATAAGGAAACTGCATTATACCGTCGGTATTGGCCACGTAAAATGTTTTATCCAGCAGTAACATGCCAAAAGGCTGATTCAGATCTTTCAGAAAAATGCTACGCACTTCTGGCTTACCATCTCTGTCAGTATCGCGCAATAAAGTAATGCGGTCTGCACTGTTGCCGAAATTCCCCGAACCGGCTCTGCCGCTTACTACATCTTTTACCTTTTTACCCACATCTGAACGGGTACTGGATTCTGCCACCAGGATGTCGCCATTAGGTAATACATATATCCAACGAGGATTTTTCAGGTCTGTTGCCAGTGCAGATACAGTAAGACCTGCTGGCGCAACCGGTGTTTTACCTTCATGCCATCCCATCACATTACTATACCTCGTTACTGACTTGGTGGCATAAGGTGCAGGCAATGAATCATTACCGGTAATGTTCTCTTTGTTGACAAGACTGTCTGCTGATTGGTCGGCAGGCTTCGGAGCGTTGTTACAGGCAGCTATTGATAACAATACAATAGCTGCAGTTGGTAAATGTTTTCTCATATGATAATCAGTAGTTTGCTCTGTACTATGGGTACACAATTATTCTGCCTGAAAAAAAAATACAGCTTCTGATTTGGAAATATAATTTACTGCTGTATATTTGTCTACAGAATCAGTAGACTATTAGTATTTACCACCACCCGGAGAAAAGCGCTGAGTATTCTCCTTGTTCTGAACCACCAGCAGAGCAATCTTTATCAGCTCGTGAAAATCAAAAACTGACGATATTATGCTCCAGCATAACCAATTATTGATACATACTTATTCAGTGGGTGAAGTGGTGATGAATGATCATATCACATCTTGCAAGGCAGTTGTTGATAACAGCTGTTGCTGATCACTAAAGATATTGTTTGCTATTAGCTGTAAATAAAAAATGCCCGGTCAGGTTAGCGGGGAAGGTGTGTTGCAGATTTATTGGTGGTAAATTCTATGTAATATACCTCCCGCGCCCCCTGGCATTATTCCTTCACTCATGTACAGCTATAGGCAGAAACAGTTTGCCTGCATTAACTTTCCACCTTACTTCTTATCAATATAACGATATTATACCTGCCAGGTAACATCATCATTGTGACCTGGAGAAGATAGTGAATACTTCCTTTAGCAAATAGGTGATCCCAATCTGGATCTCAATCTGGAATGGTGACTTTTTTGAGTACTATTTATGCCTGACCTGAAGATATTTGTGTATCAACATAGTTGTTATCACAGAGAAATAGTGAATACTTCCTTTAGCAAATAGATGATCCCGATCCGGATCTTGATCTGGAATGGTAGTTTTGTTGAAAGATTTAGACCTTACATTTTATCAACCAGCATCTTCCCACATGGTAGCACTGTTGTCAATGAACTGAATAAACAGTGCCTACCCACTGGGGTATTGATCTTTGCACCTCTCTATCATCAACACTTCCAGCATTTTTTTTCGAAAGTATTTAACGGCTGTTCTATCATTATTGCATGCTATCTATCTCCATTCGAACAGTCTATCGCTGTTTCGTAAGATGCTGTATATACCTGTTATACAATCGTAAAACCATGCTCCGGATAACCACAGTCGTTTGTAGTATTTTTATGATATCACCAAATACAACAACGATGGCAAAGCAAACCTCATTGATCACGTTCACTGGCCGGTTAGGTAACCTGATCGGTTATTCCCGCAAGGGTAAATATTTTCTGCGCAGTAAGCCGGAAGTAGTACGGCAAACGCCTGCCACACGGCGTGCTGCAAAGCGATTCGGTAAAGCCAGTAAAAGGGCTGCGCTGATTCGTCAGGCATGTGTACAAGAGCTGGATATAATGCCTGATGGTCAGCATGTAAACCGGTTGACCAGTATGTTATTGCGTACCGGTATGCATCATATCAGCAAGCTTGCCGGCTTCCGGTTCCATCAGCATACAGGCATCAACCGTTTCTTTGCGTCGATGCCTGTTTTATCAGCTGATAATACCGTACATATTCCTGCTCAGGTCTTGCCGGTACATAAGCATATGTCAGCGCTGGAAGTGAAGATCATCGCTACGCGTATTGACTTTATCACACAACAGGTTACCAGCACAGATGTAGCCTGTATGGTCATTGACTTACATGTACCATTCACAGGAGCGGCTATGACCATGTATGCACCTGGGCAGGGATGCCTTGTGATGACCCTGCAGGTAAGATGTCTCTCTGGCGATGTGCCTTCAGCGAATGCGCAGTATATAGCTGCAGATATTATCGCTGTACAATTACCTGCTGTGCAGCCATCAGCTGATAGTGCTATCTGCTACGTATATCCGCGTGCGTACAGATATACGAGGTATTCGTCTGCATGTGCGTATGATACAACTGCTACAGGATTTATTCAACGTGAATAAGGGATGACTGCCAGGTAGTTGTATTGTGGTGAGTCAACCTATCCATTCCGTAACATATCTTTTACTGCATCTACTGGGTCGTCTTCCCAAAGATGCGCTGCCTGAATAACGGGCGGCGGGCCATCTCTTGCCTTATCATACGCTCGCCAGCGTTTTCCTTTACTTTCATTGTCTCTCCTTGCCGGCATACCATCTCCGGATCAAGTCCACCTTCTGGGCATGGCTACTTCTATGTCTGCAGGTAACTGCTTCGGTGTATATATTACTTCGACTGTCTGTTATTATTAATCATACAGCAGGCAGTAACTAAAGTAAAAAGAAATTTTTTTTATGAATCCGTATGGAAAACTATTTACCCCGCATCTATATTGTAAATGTTTATCCCATGAATGCAAGAACTATTATTAACGCAGATTTTCTCGACATTCTTTTTGATGGTCGCAATAAAGACTATGGTGCCTATGAGTTACGTAGAAGTGAAAACAGGCGTGTACGCAATGCTATTGTAGGCACTGCATCCATCGCACTGGTAGTGATAGGTGGATATGTGGTGAGTAATAAACTGATGGCTGCGGACATGCATACACGAAAGGAAATTATTGTTCCACCTACTGTTATTAAAATACTGGAGATACCGGAAGAAGCGCCGGTTACACCGCCGCCACCAGCTGTTCATACACCCCCGCCGGCCTCTTCAACCATTGGCTTTGTAACACCTAAAATTACGGATCAGGAAATTGCTGAAAATGAGACAGAAGTACCACCTATGGATAGTATAGGTAATAAAGCTATCGGGCTTGCCAACACAATAGGAGACGATATCAACGGAGTAGACAATCCATTTGAGAGCGGCGACAATCACAATGGCGTTGTTGAACCGCCTGCTGCCAAAGCGCCTGTAGATCATCCACCCTATGTATGGGTAGAACTGATGCCTTCTTTCCCTGGTGGAGATGCAGCATTGAGTAAATTCCTGCAGAAGAATATGCGTTATCCCCGGATGGCGCAGGAAACGGGTATTGAGGGGAAGATATTTGTGCAGTTTGTCGTGAACAAGCAGGGTAAGATCAGTGATGTACAGACGGTAGGTGCGCATAAAGGTGGTGGACTGGAAGAAGAAGCGATGCGCGTTGTGAAGATGATGCCTGACTGGAAGCCTGGAAAGCAGAACGGGGAATATGTAAATGTGCGATTTAACCTGCCTATCGGTTTCCAGCTGGAGCACTAGTATGACTGATTTCTTTTTATCAGATAGTATTATTTAATTAACAGATTTATTCTCTCAATACACCCCGGATTTACGGGGGACTTGCAACAAGCCGCGGCATTATGCTGCGGCTTATTTGTTTCAATAACTTTGCATACTACTTTGTAAGTATTTTATATTATTTTTAGCTCCCGGTTGGCAAAGGCTCTTTTAATATTACCAAATTTAGTTATGGAAGCACCGGTTAATAATACCTTACAGTTGTTTAAGAACCTGGTTGGTACCAAGTTCCAGTTATACAATAGTCTTTTTACCGCATTACCTTTTCATAAGGTGGAAAGAACCGGCGTATTTCTGTCTTTATTTCTCATCCACTGTGAAGAAGGGTACTCAAAGGAAAAAAGTCCCCAGGAAATTCTTGACTCTTATTTTAAACAGTACACTGCTTGCAGCAATGAGCAGCAGAAGCTGGATCAGATGTTCCGCTTTGTGCAATATGCTGAAAGGCAGGTAGTCTTATTTGACGCACTGGAAGATGCAGCCTTCCGTCACATCCACGATGTGCATGGTACAGGTACGCTCAGTCACCTCTTGTCGGAAATTACCGCAGAACAGGCAGAGGACATGCTAGCCAAAAAGCTGCAGGACTTTTCTGTAAGACTGGTATTGACTGCTCACCCTACCCAGTTCTATCCTGGCGGGGTGCTGACTATCATCAACGACCTTTCCCGTGCACTGATCAATGACAATACCGCCCAGGTGAATGCTTACCTGCAGCAATTGGGTAAGACCCCATTCTTCAAGAAGGAAAAGCCAACCCCATATGATGAGGCTATCAGCCTGATCTGGTTCCTGGAGAATACATTCTACCCTGCAGCCGGCCGTATCATGTCTAAGCTCAAGGCGCATTTCCCCACTGCGATCAATAGTAATAACCCCGTTATCAGAATGGGCTTCTGGCCCGGTGGCGACCGTGATGGTAACCCATTTGTAAATGCGGATATTACCCTGCGTACTGCGGAAGCATTGAGAGGCGCAATCCTGAAGTGCTACTACCTGGACGTCCGTAAGCTGAAACGCCGCCTTACCTTCAAAGGGATTGAACCTGAACTGAACACGCTGGAGCAACGGTTGTATAATAAGCTGTTCGTACCCGGCCATCCTGAAACAATTACACAAAAAGAGATACTGGATGTGCTTGCGGGCATCCGTATCATCCTCATAGAACAAAATAATGGTCTGTTCCTGAATCTGCTGGACGACCTGGCAAGCCGCGTAGAGCTTTTCGGCCTGTTCTTCGCTACCCTGGACATCCGTCAGGATAGCTCAGTACACGGACCTTTGCTGGATTGCCTGGCAGAGAAGACCGATCTGTTACCTGACAACTACAAAGAGCTGTCAGACAATGAGAAGATCACTCACCTGCTCAATATCAAAAAGAAGGCAGATCCGGAAGTGCTGACAGATGAGCTGCAGAAAGATACACTGGCTACCATTGCTGCTGTGAAGGAAATACAGCTTAACAACGGAGAGTTTGGTTGCCACCGATACATTATCAGCCATAGCATGAATGCGCTGAACGTAATGGAAGTCTTTGGCCTTTTCCTGGCATCAGGGTGGGAGAAAGAACACCTGAGCGTCGATATAGTACCGCTGTTTGAAACTATTGATGACTTAAGAGCTGCCGGCAATGTAATGCGGGAACTGTATGACAATGAGGCTTACAGGGCGCATCTGAGCAAGCGGTATAACAAGCAGACTATCATGCTTGGTTTCTCTGATGGTACCAAAGATGGTGGTTACCTGATGGCTAACTGGAGCATTTATAAGGCAAAGCAGGAGCTTACCCGTATATCCAGGGAGTATGAGATAGACGTTGTCTTCTTTGACGGCCGTGGAGGTCCTCCTGCGAGAGGTGGCGGAAAAACCCACCAGTTCTATGCCTCAATGGGTAAAGACATTGCCAATGAGGAAATTCAGCTTACCATCCAGGGCCAGACTATCAGTTCTAATTTTGGTACAGTGGAATCTGCCCAGTTTAACATAGAGCAGCTAGTACATGCCGGTATTGCCAATGAATTGTTCTCTTCAAGAGCCAAGACATTGTCAGACGAGGAAGAAGCATTGCTGCAGCAACTGGCAGATGAAGGCTATGTATCATTCAATAAACTGAAGCATCATCCTGATTTCCTGGACTACCTCGATTTTGCCAGTCCGCTGCGTTATTACGCAGAGACTAACATCGGTAGTCGCCCTTCCAAGAGAAATGCATCAGCTAAACTGAGCCTCAATGATCTGAGGGCGGTACCCTATGTGGGTGCATGGAGCCAGCTGAAACAAAACGTGCCTGGCTTCTACGGTGTAGGCGCTGCACTGGAAGCACTGGAAAATGCCGGTAAATGGGAAGAACTGAGGGTGTTGTATAAAAATTCACTCTTCTTCCGTACATTGCTGGGTAACTGTCAGATGGCGATGAAGAAAAGCTATTTCCCATTGACGGCAGCATATGGAAAACATCCGCGTTTCGGTGAAGTATGGAATATGATCCATGACGAATATCAGCGTACCCGTACGTTTATACTTAAACTGGTAGGAGAAACGGAACTGATGGCTGCATATCCGACAGACCAGCTGTCTATCCAGATGCGTGAACGTATCGTATTGCCACTGCTGACCATACAGCAGGCTGCATTGGCACGTATCCGCGAACTGAATGAAGGCGGTAATGGCGACGGACTGAAAGAACTATATGAGAAACTTGTTGTACGTTGTTCTTTCGGAATCATCAACGCCGGCAGGAACTCGGCTTAATTTACAGGCTATACACTTGTCATATAAAAAGGCTCAATGCGATACTGCATTGAGCCTTTTGCATTCTGTATTTTTTGTGTAAATTAACGCTGGGAAGATCACTGAACAATTCATTAACCCATTCCCTCCGGCCAGCGGTCAGGAAAGATAAGACACTATTAAACCAAAATCACTATGCACTTAACGGCAAGGGAGACTGAAAAGCTATTGTTATACCTGGCGGGAGAATTGGCAGAGAAGCGTAAAGCCAGGGGACTCAAACTCAATTATCCGGAAGCCATAGCACTTATCAGCAGCCGACTGCAGGAAGCCGCCAGAGATGGACAGACCGTTGCACAACTGATGCAGTTTGGTGCTACCATACTAACACGCGATGATGTAATGGAAGGTATTCCGGAAATGATTGATGAGATACAAATAGAGGCAACCTTTCCGGATGGTTCCAAGCTGGTAACAGTACATCATCCTATCAGATAAGACACGCACATCAACCAAATTCTAAACCTTACCGTCAGCGTATGATCCCAGGTGAATACTTTATAGCACCCGGCGTAATTGACGCCAACAGTGGCCGCGCCGTGGCGCAGGTCCGTGTAGTAAATACAGGTGACAGGCCTGTGCAGATAGGTTCGCACTGCCATTTCTTTGAAGTGAACCGCATGTTATCGTTCAACCGGGAAGCCGCCTTTGGCATGCGGCTGAACATTGCCGCCGGTACTGCTATCCGTTTTGAGCCCGGAGAAGAGAAGGCCGTAGAACTGGTCGCCCTGGGCGGCAATCGCCGCGCCTTCGGGATGAACAACCTGGTAAACGGGACTACAGTTGGCGAAGAAGCCCGCCGTAAGGCCATGCAGCAGGTAGTTGAAAAACAATTTAAACATCAGCCGGAATGAGCCTTAAAATAACCCGTGAAAGGTATGCGGCCATGTACGGCCCTACCACAGGCGATAAAGTACGCCTGGGCGACACAGATATTATCATCGAAATAGAACATGATCATACCGTATATGGCGATGAGGCCAAATTTGGCGGCGGCAAAACCATTCGTGACGGAATGGCCCAATCAGCTACCGCTACCCGGGACCAGGGCGTGCTGGATATGGTCATTACCAGTGTAATGATCATTGATCACTGGGGGATAGTGAAAGCCGATATTGGTATTAAAGATGGGCGCATCGTCAAGATCGGCAAAGCAGGCAATCCGGATACGATGGAAGGTGTTGACCCGGAAATGATCATCGGTGCAAGTACGGAAGTACATGGAGGCGCAGGGTTGATAGCTACCGCTGGTGGTATTGATACGCATATTCACTTTATCAGTCCGCAGCAGATCACCCATGCCCTGCATAGCGGTATTACTACCATGATCGGTGGGGGTACCGGTCCGGCAGATGGTACCAATGCCACCACGGTAACACCGGGTAAATGGTTCATCAGGAAGATGTTACAATCTGCAGATGCGTTTCCCATGAATCTGGGCTTTCTGGGCAAGGGAAACTGTGCGACCGATGTCCCACTATGGGAGCAGATAGAAGCAGGCGCGCTTGGGCTTAAAATACATGAAGACTGGGGTTCTTCTCCGGCAGTGATCAACGCATCACTGAAAGCGGCGGATAAATACGATGTGCAGGTTGCTATTCATACAGATACACTGAATGAGTCAGGCTTCCTGGAAGATACCATTCAGGCTATCAATGGCAGGGTTATTCATACCTATCACACCGAAGGTGCAGGCGGCGGGCATGCCCCTGATATCATCAAGGCCGCGATGTACCCCAACATCCTGCCATCGTCTACAAATCCGACAAGACCATATACTGTCAATACGATAGATGAACACCTGGATATGTTAATGGTGTGTCATCATCTGGATAAAAGCGTACCCGAAGATGTAGCCTTTGCAGACTCCCGTATCCGGCCGGAGACGATCGCCGCAGAAGACATCCTGCATGATATGGGTGTATTCAGTATGATGAGTTCAGACTCGCAGGCCATGGGGCGGGTAGGGGAGGTGATCATCCGCACCTGGCAAACGGCAGATAAGATGAAGAAGCAGCGTGGCCCGTTGCAGGAAGATGCAGGCCATGATAATGATAATTTCAGAGCTAAAAGGTATGTCGCAAAATATACCATCAATCCGGCTATTACACATGGCATAGCGTCATATGTAGGGTCGCTTGAACCGGGTAAACTGGCAGATATTGTGTTGTGGAAACCTGCATTATTCGGCGCTAAGCCAGAAATGATTATCAAAGGCGGAATGATCATCTGCAGTCGTATGGGCGATCCGAACGCGTCCATACCTACACCGCAGCCAGTAATGTACCGCGAGATGTTTGGCGCATTCGGAGGGGCTTTGCATAAAACCTGCGTAACCTTTGTATCGCAGGCGGCAGCAGGTAAAAACATTGCACAGGAATATGGCTTGCAGAAGATAGTATTGCCTGTAAAGAACTGCCGGAATATTGGCAAGAAAGATATGATTCACAATAATGCTACTCCGGAAATAACAGTGAACCCGGAGAGTTACCAGGTGACAGTAGGGGGGCAGGTATTGACCTGTGAACCAGCTACCGTATTGCCGCTGGCACAGCGGTACTTCCTGTTTTAAATACATATATGATCATTATAGAACAAATAGCAGGCAATATTCTTACCTGTCAGACAGAACCGCGTACGACAGATCTGTTCCAGCTGGAATGGTTTGAAGCAGGGAAGCGGGTATTGCGTCGGTATACGCTTGGCGGGCAGGAAGTAGCGCTGCGTTTTATGCGTGAGTCGCCCATGCTGATGCAGGGGGATATATTGTGGATGGATGATACTAAAGCAATTGTAGTCAGCATCCTGCCGGCACAGGCCATTGTTCTGCAACCGGCCACTATGTATCAGATGGCCGCTATCTGTTATGAGATCGGCAATAAACATCTGCCTTTGTTCCTGGAAGGTAATGAGGTACTGGTTCCCTATGAAGATCCCCTGTTCCGCTGGCTGGAAGCAAAAGGATATGCCCCGGTGAAGGAACTCAGGACATTGACGAATATGCTGAGAAGCAATGTTACTCCACATGAACATGGCAGTTCAGGATCACTCTTCAGTAAGATCATGCAGCTGGCCGGAAAATAGCGTACTATGCACAACTGGTTACCATATCTGTTGCACCTCAGCGATCCGACATTGCCGATAGGTGCCTATACACATTCCGGCGGACTGGAAACATATGTGCAACAGGGATTGATTAAAGATGCCGGTGATGCAGCGGCTTTCATTCGTAATATGCTGGAACATAATCTGCCCTACAATGATGCCTTGTTCACCGTCATGGCATATCGTGCTGCCCTGGCAGCAGATGCCGTTATACTTCTTGAGCTGGATCAGGAATGTACCGCACTGAAAGCGCCGCAGGAGTTACGCATGGCCAGTCAGAAATTAGGCGTGCGCCTGCTGAAATTACTGTCACCACTGGTGAAGCACGCTATGGGGGAAAACTATCAGGCAAAGATAAGAACCGGGGAGGCTACCGGGCATTATTGCCTGGTATTTGGTATATATGCCGCATTCGCAGGTATTCCACTGGAAGAAGCATTGACAGCATTTTACTACAATGCGGCAACAGGAATGGTTACCAATAGTGTAAAGCTGGTACCATTGGGGCAACAACAGGGGCAGCAGTTATTATTTGAATTATTACCACAATTACCGGCATTAGTAGCGCATACCCTGACCATTCCCCGGGATATGGCCGGGCGTTGCAGCTTCGGATTTGATATCAGGAGCATGCAGCACGAAAGGCTGTATTCGAGACTATATATGTCGTAGTCTGTAATTGCGTACAATCAGTACCGTATCCAATCATTTTATGTAAAAACGTATTTGTTATGTCGGCACGCACATACATCAAAATAGGAGTAGCCGGACCGGTAGGCGCGGGTAAAACAGCGCTTATAGAAAGGTTATCGAGGAAGCTGCATCAGCAGTATAGTCTGGCAGTGATCACAAACGATATTTATACCAGGGAGGATGCAGAGTTCCTGGTAAAGAATAGCCTGTTGCCCGCAGCGCGGATCATTGGTGTGGAAACAGGAGGATGCCCACATACGGCTATCCGTGAAGATGCCAGTATGAATCTTGAGGCGGTGGAAGAACTGGCAGAAAGATTTCCGGATGTGCAGCTCATTTTTATTGAGAGCGGAGGTGATAATCTGTCGGCTACTTTTAGTCCCGACCTGGCAGACGTCACCATTTTCGTAATAGATGTTGCAGAAGGAGAGAAGATACCTCGTAAGGGAGGGCCGGGCATCACCCGTTCGGACCTGTTGGTGATCAATAAAACCGATCTGGCTCCATATGTAGGTGCGAGCCTGGAAGTGATGGAGCATGATGCCCGTAAGATGCGTCAGGGAAGACCGTTTGTGTTCACCAATCTGAACACGCTGGACGGACTGGATGCAGTGATTGGCTGGATCAGGAAATATGCATTACTGGAAACCGTTGAGGAGCCGGCCTTATTGCAATGACCAGTGAACTGGACATCCATGCAGCAGTAAGAGGCGCGCGTACCTTTCTGCAACATAGCTATTACACCATGCCTTTTAAGGTGGCGGATATCAGCGGTAGCAGGTCCGGACCGCTGCATCTGACAGTGATGACCGCCTCGCCGGGAATACTGGATGGGGATAATTACCAGATTAGTATCCGGTTGGATGCTGACGCCCATGTGCATCTGTACACGCAGGCTTATCAGCGGATCTTTCAGATGAAGTCAGGCGCAAAGCAACGAATAAATGTAGTGATGGGAAAAGGTAGCAGTTTGTACTATCTGCCACATCCTTCAGTGCCACATGAACACTCAGTGTTTGACAGTGCCAGTCATATAGCGGTGGAGGAAGGATGCAGCTTACTGTGGGGAGAGATCATTACCTGCGGCAGAAAGTTGAGTGGCGAAGTATTCCGGTGTGACTATTTCCGTAATGTGCTGGAGCTGTGGCAGGATAAGCGGTTATTGTTCAGGGATGTGACGATACTGGAACCGGCAGTGATAGCGCCGGCAGGTACGGGGCAGTGGGAAGGCTATTCACATCAGGCGTCGCTGTTATGGTATAATCAGCAGCAGGATATGGCAGCTATGGCAGGCCAGGTAGATGTACTACTATCATCTGAAGAGAATATAACCGGCGGTGTATCACGAACAGCTTGTGGGGCCTTGTTGGTAAGGGTGCTGGGGCATGGTGGAGAGCAGCTGTATGAACTATTTAAAAAGATAGCGGTACTGGCAGGACAGGAACGAAAACTCTGAAAAGAAGAAACTATGGATACAGAATTGCGGGTATTGATGCTGACTGCAGTGACTATCAGTTGTCTGCATACAGTGACGGGGCCTGATCACTATCTTCCTTTCATTGCCCTTAGCCGGGTAAGGGGGTGGACGGTAGCCCGGACAATAGGATGGACGTTGTTGTGCGGAGCTGCGCATGTGGGCAGTTCCGTATTACTTGGATTAGTGGGTATAGGCCTGGGCTGGTCGCTGTCAAAGATCAGCGGACTGGAAGATATCCGTGGTGGGTTGGCAGGGTGGGCATTGCTCACCTTTGGACTACTGTACACAATATGGGGGCTGAAGCGTGCAGCAGGTGACCAGGTGCATAAACATTTTGATGTGTATGACAGCGGGGATGTGTATGTATATGAACATAAGCATGGGGAGATTGTTTATCCACAGGAACGGATGAAGGTAACACCGTGGATTATGTTGCTCATTTTCGGCCTGGGGCCGTGTGAGCCTTTGATACCTTTGCTGACGTATCCGGCGGCGCAGCATTCAACGTATGGCATGCTGCTATTGGTTATCACTTTTACACTGTTTACCCTATTGACAATGACGGGAATGGTTTTATTGGGTTATTACGGATTTTCTGTATTGAAAACCAGCCGTTTGGAACGGTATGTGCATGCCTTGGGAGGGTTGACGATATTGATATGCGGCATAGGGATGGTATACCTTGGATGGTAAGATTTAAGGAAAATTTAAGAGTCTGCGGAACATTGCATTTATCGCGGATTCTAATGTATAAATGGCGGTAATTGATTAGGTATGTTCATAGTTTTGTCAGCTCAGATAATAGTATTTGCAATTGGTAATTGATAATTCGTACTTTTACTTCATTCTTTTAGGCACTTACACGATAATTTATGGCACAAAGCGTATTCGATTTTGGCATGATTGGTCTGGGCGTAATGGGGCGTAACCTGTTACTGAACATGGCTGATCATGGTTTTTCCGTTATTGGTTTTGATAAAGATAGTACCAAGACCGGGGCTCTGGAATCTGCTGCTACAGCTGGCACTACTGTAAAGGGAGTGGCAGAACTGGCAACCATGGTAGAATTACTGGAGCGTCCACGCAAGCTGATGATGTTGGTACCAGCCGGTCAGCCGGTGGATGATGTGATTGAGTCACTGATTCCGCTGCTGGAAAAAGGGGACGTTGTGATTGACGGTGGTAATTCGCATTATACGGATACATTACGCAGGGTGAAATACCTGCGCGAGAAGGGGATTCATTTCATGGGTATCGGCGTATCCGGTGGTGAGAAAGGTGCCCGTTCGGGACCTAGCATTATGCCAGGCGGAGACAAAGAAGCATATGAAAAAGTGAGACCAATGCTGGAAGCAATTTCTGCAAAGGTAAATGGTGAACCTTGCGTTGCTTACCTGGGTAGGGAAGGAGCAGGTCATTATGTAAAAATGGTGCACAATGGTATTGAGTATTCTATCATGCAGCTGATCAGTGAAGCTTATTCACTGTTAAAGCAGGCAGGACTGGATAATGATCAGCTGCATCAGGTATTCAAGACCTGGAATGAAGGTGATCTGCAATCTTTCCTGATTGAGATTACTGCGGATATTTTCCTGCAGAAAGACGACAAGACCAGCGCAAGACTGGTGGATGTTATTTCTGACAAAGCAGGTTCAAAAGGAACTGGTAAATGGACATCACAGGATGCAATGGAATTGCCGGTACCTGTTCCGGTAATTGATACAGCTGTGGCATTACGTACTATTTCCGGTTATAAGGATGAGCGTGTGCAGGCCGCTGCTTTATACAAATCACCGGCGGCTAAACTTAATACACCTACAGACACCTGGATTCAGCAGGTACATGATGCTTTACATTTTGGTATCATCATCAGCTATGCGCAGGGTTTAGCGATGCTGCATCAGGCATCTAAAGAACTGCAGATGGAAATACCTTTACCTGAAGCGGTAAAAGTATGGAGAGGCGGATGTATTATCCGTTCTACACTGCTGGAAGTATACATGCAGGCTTACAAGGCTGCGCCTGAATTACCTAATATCTTACTGGACAAAAATATTGCTGCCCTGGTAGAAGGTGCTATCACCAATACCCGCGCTGTAGTAGCACAGGCTGCGCAGACGGGCGCTATTGCTGCCGGTATCATGTCTGCCCTGGCTTACTTCGATGCATACCGCACGGAGAGTATGCCTACCAACCTGGTACAGGCACAGCGTGACTACTTTGGCGCACATACCTATCAGCGTATAGATGTTGCTGGTAGTTTCCACACTGTTTGGGGAGAATAAAGAGTTTTGAGTGGCCCATTGGGGCCACTCAACTATAAAATATAGTTGTTATGCAGAATCATAAACGTCCGCCTGCCTCCATCATCTTTATCTTCGGTGGCAGCGGCGACCTGAATTACAGAAAACTTTCGCCGGCTTTATATAACCTGTTTCTCGATAACTACATGCCGGAGAAATTCGCTATTGCCGGTATCGGCCGTAGTTCGTATGACAATGGCGCTTATCGTGACCGCTTACTGGATGGTATTCAGAAGTTTTCCCGTCGTAAGGGAGAGCAGAATGGCCATTGGAATGACTTTAGTCAGCATGTTACTTACCTCCAGATGGATGCGGAAGACAGAGCTGCCTACAGCGCGATCACTGATTTTGTGAAAGCGAAGGAAGAAGAGTGGGGCGTACATCCTAATGTAATTTTCTACCTGTCAGTAGCGCCTCAGCTGATGCCAGCCATCGCACAGAAACTGGGTAGTCTGAACCTGTGCAGTGATAAACACAGCACCCGTATTGTGGTAGAAAAACCGTTTGGTCATGATCTGCAAAGTGCCCATGAGCTGAACGAACTGCTGTTAAGCATGTTCTCCGAAGAACAGATCTACCGCATTGACCATTACCTTGGTAAGGAAACCGTACAGAACCTCATCGCGCTGCGCTTTGCCAATGCGTTATTTGAGCCTTTATGGAATCGTAACTATATAGATCATATACAGATCACCGCTTCTGAAACCGTAGGGCTGGAAGGCCGCGGCGGTTACTATGAGAACTCGGGTGCACTGCGCGATATGGTGCAGAACCATATCCTGCAGGTAATGTGTCTGATCGCAATGGAAGCGCCTGTATCTTTTGATGCAAACGAAATCCGTAATAAGAAAGTAGACGTATTGAACGCAATCCGCAAGTTCACAAAGGACAAGATCCATGAGAACGCGGTACGTGGTCAGTATTCTGCAGGCTGGAGAAAAGGACAGGAAGCGCCTGGCTACCGTGAAGAGAAAGGTGTGGATCCTCAATCCGCTACTGAAACCTACGCAGCAGTCAAATTCTATGTTGATAACTGGCGCTGGCAGGGTGTACCATTCTACGTACGTACCGGTAAGAATATGCACCAGAAAGCGACCAATATTACACTGCAGTTCCGTCAGCCGCCTCATTATGCGTTCCCGACAGAATCAGCAGAAACATTCCGTCCAAATCGTCTGACTATCAGCATACAACCTGAAATGGATATCCGTATCCGCTTCCAGGCAAAACGTCCTGGCCAGAGTATGGAACTGGATCCTGTTGAAATGGTGTTCAACTTTGACCGTCAGTATGGCGACGACCATGCACCGGAAGCATATGAAACACTGCTGCTGGATGTAATGGAAGGTGATGCTACCCTGTTCATGCGTGCAGATCAGGTAGAAGCTGCCTGGAAAGTAGTGATGCCGATACTCGAAACATGGGCATCCCGTACACCGGTTGACTTCCCTAACTATCCGCCTGACTCCTGGGGACCTGAGGATGCAGATGCTATGATCGCAAGAGACGGACATGCCTGGATCAATCTACCTAAATAAGACAAATGGAACTACATATAGCTAAAAACACCCAGGAACTGAGTGAGAACCTGGCAGCCTGGATCAGTAACTATATCCAGGAAGTATTACAGGATCAGCCCATCTTTACATGGGCACTCTCCGGGGGCAGTACGCCAAAGGCACTGTATACACTGCTGACGAAAGAACCTTACAGGCTGATGATCCCATGGGAGAGGATTCACTTCTTCTGGGGAGATGAAAGAGCTGTACCTTTTGAAGATGAGCGCAACAACGCCCGCATGGCATATGATACCCTGCTGGATGTAGTAGGCGTGCCTTCTGAAAATATTCATGTCATGCGCACGGATATTGAACCAGAAGCTGCGGCAGCAGAATATGAGTCCATCCTGAGACAATATTTCAAGAAGGAAGAGACTACTTTTGATCTTGTATTACTAGGTATGGGAGATGATGGACATACCTTGTCCCTTTTCCCTGGTTTGCCGGTGGTACATGAGAAAAAAGCCTGGGTAAAGGCGTTCTTCCTGAAGGCACAGGATATGTTCCGTATTACGCTGACAGCGCCTGTTGTAAATGAAGCTGCCTGCGTAGTTTTCATGGCTACCGGTAACGGTAAAGCCCTGACACTGAAAAGTGTAATTGAAGGCGACTTTGATGCAGAGAAATTCCCCTCTCAGCTGATCCGTCCACAGGAAGGTGAACTACACTGGTTTGTAGATGAAGCAGCAGCCAGCGCACTGGAAATGTAAGCAATGATAATCAATGGTGGGCAGTGTTCTATTGCCTGCTGTAAATAACAGCAGAACAGGCTGTATCATACCAATGATACAGCCTGTTCTCATTTAAGGGCTATCTGCCGTAATGCCTGAATATTATACCGGTTCAGGTGCAGATGCTATTAGGAATTACTGCCCGGGAAATCTATATTTAGTTACAGTTTATTAATCACGGTCTCGTACTATCAACTACGGTTATGAAAAAACTCATTCTCTATGCAGCCGCATTCCTGTTCGGCTGTGCTCCATTGGCTGCCCAGCAATATACTGCCGACTGGGCCTCCCTGAATAAAAGGGGAATACCTGCCTGGTTTAACCAGGCGAAGTTTGGCATATTTATACACTGGGGGGTATACGCGGTACCTTCTTTTGCAGTAGTAGGTCCCGGCGGTTACTCCGAATGGTATTGGTATCAGCTGGATGGTACAAATAACGACACGCATAAGAAGGTAAAGGCCTTTCATGATAAAAATTACGGTAAAGATTTCCCTTATCAGCAGTTTGAATCACAGTTTAAGGCAGAACTATTTGACCCTGCACAGTGGGCGGATGTATTCAAACGTTCCGGCGCTAAATATGTAGTGCTGACCTCCAAACATCACGAAGGGTATTGCCTGTGGGATAATAAACAGGCAGATTCTGTATGGGGCCGGCCCTGGAATGCGGTAACCGGTACGCCGAAAAGAGACCTGCTGGGAGACCTGACTACAGAAGTAAGAAAGGCGGGTCTGAAAATGGGATATTACTATTCGCTGTATGAATGGTTTAACCCCCTATGGAAGAAAGATAAAGCCAGTTATGTCAGGAACGTCATGATGCCACAGTTCAAAGACCTGGTGACGCGTTATAAACCATCTGTGATCTTCTCCGACGGAGAATGGGAGCAGTCAGATACTGCCTGGCATAGTACGGAACTCCTGGCCTGGCTGTACAACGAGTCGCCGGTTAAAGATGAAGTTGCGGTAGATGATCGCTGGGGTAGTAACACCAGGGGGCATAACAATGGTGCTACCTACCTGACCTCTGAATATGGCAGCGGTATGCAACCGGGCGTAGTATGGGAGGAAAGTCAGGGTATTGGCAGTTCTTATGGTTATAACAGAATGGAAACTGTAAACGACTATAAGCCGAGCAACGACCTGGTATTACTACTGGTGGATATTGTATCCCGTGGGGGCAACCTGCTACTGGACATCGGCCCCACTGCTGATGGCAGAATACCAGTAATTATGCAGCAACGCCTGGTGGATATTGGGGACTGGCTGGAGGTCAATGGCGAGGCGATTTACAATACCACACCCTGGAAAGAAACCCGCCAGTGGAGTGCTGGTAACCGTCCGCCAGTGAAGGAAGCCAGTTATATGTCAGACTATAATGTCGAAAAGATGAGTAAGCCTTCAAAAGAGTATGCGCATATTGAAATGTTCTTCACCAGGAAAGAGAATACGCTGTACTGTATCTCTACAGGCTATCAGCCGCAATTGCGCATTAAGAACTTTACACCTGCCAAACAGGCTAAAGCAACTATCCTGGGGTACAGTAAGCCACTCACCTGGCAACAGCAGGGGAAGGACTGTGTGATTAATCTTACAGGTTTACGGCCAGGAGATGTAAGTAGCAATATGTTTGTAGTAAAGATCCAATAGTTTAATCGCCGGCTTTAATAAAGCGTTTTACGAATATCTTTTTAGCGCCCTCGTATATCACAAAAAGGTATACGCCGGGCGCTATTCCTTTTAGCGGGTAGGTTTGCCGTATGCTGTTCAGTGGCGCGGCAAACAGGGTACGGCCCGTCATATCTGTAATACGGACCCGGAAGTCTCCGAATTGTTTGCTGAGCAGTGTGATTTCCTGTCCTGCCGGTACCGGGAAAATATGAAAGTCCTGGTTGATGAGTACCTGCACCGTCTGTATATCTGAATAGATCATCCGGCCGTCGGTAAGTTCCAGTCTGACGCGGTACTGGTAGATACCGGAACGGGTAGGCTGGTCTTTGTAGATATAGCTGTCAGCCGTTGTAATTGGCTGTGTTTCCAGTGTAACAAATTCATTGCCCTGCAGGCGCTCCCATGAGATGGCTTTAAGCCTGATTAAGGTGCTGAGAGATACGTAGATATCCACGCTGTTATCCTCCATCACGTCGGCAAGTACTTGTTTGAAGAAACAGCCAATGCCCTGCTGCTCATAATTGTAAGTATTGCTTTGTGTGCCGGTCCAGCCTTCAATATGTACAGGGTGTACGGTAATAAAGGGGGCAGTGAGTTTTGTTTTTGCGATGAGTATTGAAGTATCTGGTGTGCTTGTGATAGGTGAAAGCGTCTGCCCGGTTATGGTCAGTATCTCATAGGCGGTGGCATTGTTGACTTTTGGCCAGTATAGCTGTAGGGTGTCCGGGCAGTTAAATCCGACATTGATGGCCACAGGCGCGGAGATATGGAAGTAGCCGCTTGTCCAGCTGGTGTCTGCCGTTGTTATACGCAGCAGGCCTTTGCTGAACACAGCAGGAATATTCCATCTGCTGGTACCTAATGATAGCGGGACGTTGCTGGCGATAGTTGTCCAGGTAGCGCCGCTGTCGGCACTGAAAGCAAGGTCGCCGTTGCCGCTGTGAATAGTGTGCCAGCGGATAGCGATGTTCTTTTCTGCACTGAGTTGTTCTCCTGCTACAGGGTATTGCCATTCAAAGGATGAGCGGGGTACTGCCTGGTAGGCTAGTGAGAAGCGTTGTACATTTCCAGGTTTCAGTCTGCCGGCATCCACCCGTATCAGGGTAGTAACAGCTGCCGGCGCTGTGATGGTAACCTGCTCAGTGTTATTCAGGCTGTCCCGGCCAGTGGTAGCCGCTGCGCCTAAAGAATCCCGGTGTGGATAACTGCTCAGTATCCAGGGGTAATAAATCTTTTGTCCTGCTGCTTCAGCAACAGAGAGGTCCAGGTCATTTATAAGTGCTTTTGCTGCCAGTTCAGGTGCTGCTGGGTCGGTCCAGCAAAGGGTGACTTTCAGCAGGGCAGTATTAGGAGGGACGGTGACAGGAAAGGTGATCTGATTCCCTCCGGCAAGTTCTCCACTGAATACTCTTTTATCTTTGACGGTCTGTACTGCCGACAGTGCATTCACTATACCGAAGCCGCTGCGGTAGTCAGGCCCGGGTATACCGGTATCATCTGCACTATTGATCAGGATGGCTTTGGTCATGGCAGCAGCTGGTGTACGGCCATAGGTTTGTTGAAATGCTTCCTGTACCAGGGCTGCAATGCCTGTAGTGGTAGCCGCGGCGTCAGAGGTACCTGCTTGTCCGAAAGCGACTACCTGCGGCATAATGCGGCCATCATAGGCAGGCCCCTTGCTGCTGAGCAACGGAATGAGGTAGTTGGTATCAATACCACCGGCAACAAGTACATTCTTGGCCTGTTTGAAAGTGCCGGTCAGCGTGGCATACCCACCGATGCCAGCATATATACCGGTGGCAGGAGCGGTATTGCCCACATTACCTGAAGAGAAGACATGAAGCAGGGTATCCAGTGCCAACACCTGCTGGTCGTAAGCCGCGGCTTCTGCGCCATAGTGGTTTTCGATGCTGGTACCGTATGAGTGGTTTTGCAGGCTGATACCTGCATTTTTGAAGTAGCTGTTATCATCTGGTAGCAGCCGCATATAATCTGATGAACTAAGTCTGGCTTTAACTGCTACACCTTTGCCCCGGGGGCCGGAATTGCCATGTCCGGCAATGATAGTTGCCATTGTCGTGGCATGTGGATTCAGGGTAGTGGCCGCAAGGGGAGAGGGATAATATTTTCCCAGCAGGTCAATATCGGTAGTATCGAACAATTCTTCTTTTATTCCTATGATATGACGTTCCCCTTGTAAATTAGGGTATTGCTGGTGCAGGGCGTTAATAAAATCAATGGAGGGTAAGGCATTGCTGATAGTTACCTCCGTTTGCGGAGTACGTAGCCGCTCAGCAAAGCGCATATTTTCCTGTGCTGTAAACAGCGTCCAGTCTTTTTTCTTAACAACCGCCAATGCTACGGGATAGTCTGACGCGACACTGAATGGACGGCAGTACTTTAGCCGGCTGATATCTTGTGAGTAAGATACCTGCAGCCAGATACTGTCGTAATCGGGTACTGCGGCAGCTTCTTTGACCAGCGCATCGCTGCATTTCCAGTTATTATTGGCATCAAATACTGCTATGACTTTCTTTTGTTCCAGGCTATCGAATGTGGCATGTCGAAGGATGTGGTGCTGTCTGCTCAGAGAGCGTATCAGTCCATGCTTCGATAGAAGCGCATCACCAGGGAATACATTGAATTTTACCAGGAAATAAGAGGAAGCAGCGGCAGTGGTGTCTGCATAAAGTGTTAGGATACTGTCAGTTGCTAGGCGCTCCTGTGCGGATAACTGTGGCGTCGTGCATAGGTGGAGCAGCAGGTAAAGGCTGAATATCAGCAAGCGGGCATTCATGGATGAGCAATAGGTTTTGGTCGATAAACTGAATGTAGGAAAAAAAATCAGGAATCAGGCATCCGGAATGAAGAATTGAAACAGCGAAGGATTCAATTCCTGGGATTTAATTCCGGATGCCCGACTCCTGGTTTCTAAGTTATTTAGTTCCAGTTATCGATATTGATCTTAGCCAGTTCTTCACTGGTCAGCAGGGAACCAGCTGTTACGCTCGGGTATATCTCCTCGAAACTCTTCACCTGGTTCATAAACACACGACGGGAGATATGGCCGCGTGTTACGTGGTGAGGTGTTTCCAGGCCAGCGGCAGCAGCCAGTTCGATAGCGCTTTCTATCGTATCCTGGTGGTAGTTGGCTACGCGGTGTTTTTTGTCATCTACGACGAGACCGGCCATCAGCCATTTGTCCTGGGTAGCTACACCTGTAGGGCAGCGGTTAGTGTTACATACGAGCGCCTGTATACATCCCAGGGCCATCATCATAGCGCGGGCGCTGTTACAGGCGTCTGCGCCTAGTGCTAATGCCCGCAGGATGTGGAAACCGGTTAGTATCTTACCGGAAGCGATCACTTTTATCTTAACCCGGATGTTATAGCCGGTAAGTGTATCGTGTACGAAGGCCAGTGCATCCATAAGTGGCATACCTACAGAATTGGAAAATTCAGGAGGTGCAGCGCCTGTACCGCCTTCACCACCGTCTACGGTGATAAAATCAGGGTAACAGCCAGTTTCCAGCATTGCTTTACAGATAGCATGGAACTCGCGTTTTTGTCCGATACAGAGTTTAAAACCTACAGGTTTTCCTCCACTCAGCTGGCGCATACGGGAGATGAACTGCATCATCTGCCTGGGTGATCCGAATGCGGTATGATATGGAGGAGAAGCTACGGTTGTATGCGGCGTTACATGGCGGATAGCTGCAATCTCAGGGGTATTTTTAGAGGCAGGGAGGATACCTCCGTGGCCCGGTTTTGCACCCTGGGATATTTTCAGCTCAATCATTCTGATCTGTGGAGTAGCACATTTCTCGGAGAATAGCTGCTCGTCAAAATTTCCTTCCGCAGTACGGCAACCGAAATAGCCGGTACCGATTTGCCAGATGATATCTCCTCCCTGATTAAGATGATGACCGCTGATGCCACCTTCTCCGGTATTATGAGCGAAGTTACCCAGTCTTGCGCCGCCATTCAGGGCCTCTACAGCATTGGAGCTGAGTGAGCCATAACTCATGGCAGACACGTTAAGGATACTGGCAGAATAGGGCTGCTTACAGTCACTACCGCCAATCAGTACGCGCGGGTCCTTGTTCATCTTTTCAAATGACCTGGGCTGGATGGAGTGCGCCATCCATTCATACCCTTCGGCGTACACATTAAACTGGGTACCAAATGGTTGGGAGTTTAACTCCCTTTTGGCGCGCTGATAGATAGTAGAACGGTCTACACGATTGATCGGACTACCGTCAATGTCGCTTTCCACGAAGTACTGATAGATCTTCGGACGGATATCTTCCATAAAATAGCGAAGACGACCCACAATTGGGTAGTTACGCATAATTGCATGTCTTTTCTGGGTGATATCCACGAAACCGAGGATTACCAATGGCGCTACCAGCACCAATAACCACCATGCCCAGGGAAAAAAGTATCCCAAACAGGTAATAAAAGCCAGGCTGACCAGCGTAAAAGCAATAAATCCTTTCATATATAAGCTCCCTTTAATTAGGGGCTAAGATAGGAAAATCAGATCAGCTTACTGTCCTTTAGCACGGCAGTTATTTTCATAATGATCTCATTTTTTGTGCTTTCAAAAGTCCGGATGTCCTGGTTGATGATCCAGCAGGAGACTGTTACTTTAAGGTTTGCACCGTCGATGTTGGTAAAATATACGTCCGGCTCGTGGGTAGTGGAAAGGTTATCCACTTCTTTAAGGGCCTCTCTTATCAGTTGCTTGATACCCAATGTATTTTCGTTGGCAGCTGCCGCATTGAAGGTAATCTCTGCCCGGCGTTCCGGTGTAAGTGAATGATTAATAATAGGCTTCTGGAATATATCCTTGTTAGGGATGATTACGTGAAGGCCGTCCAGGGTGCGCAGGCGGGTAGCCCTTAACTGTATCTCTTCCACATTGCCGGAGAAGCCGTTTGTCTCAATCTGGTGACCAATTTCAAACGGACGCTTGAAAGTGATGAATATACCTGAAATGAAATTGGAGGTAAGATCCTGAAAGGCGAAACCTAATGCAAGACCAATGATACCAGCGCCTGCCAGCAAAGAGGAAACCGCCTTTTCCAGTTTCAGCACATCCAGCGCAACAAACAATCCGATTAATGTAACAATCACGGATATCAGGTTCGCAAACAATCCACTGAGTGCAGGCGTATGTGAGATCTTCAGTACAAATTTGTACGTCAGCATCCGGATAAGCCTGGCCAGCAGATAAAAGGCAACGATTACCAATACGGCAACTGCCATATTAGGCATCATTTTGATAGTAGCGGTCGTCCAACGGTGCAGCTTATCCCAGATCAGATCACCCCATTGCGTGTAATCGGTGTTCATAATGAATCAATTTTAAATGAGTAGATAACTATCTCCTTGTAATAACTGTGCCATCCAGATAAAAAACGTAAACTGCGGAAAAACTTACCCGGTATCCGTTTGTTTTCAAAGGGTATCGCCTTATCTTACAAAGATTAACTACGTTCAGCTTATGCATTTTCGCCAATTATTATTAGCAACGGGACTGCTCGCAGGAGCAGTAGCACCGGTGCGTGCACAGGCGCCTTTTGACGCCTCCAGGATTAAAGTTTCGTGGGAAGTGGTAGAGAACAATCACCAGGGTAAAGCGCAGTTCCTGTCTGCGTTTACATTGGTCAATAACAGTAAAGTGCCTTTCCCTGCTCAGGGCTGGCAGCTGTATTTTAACTTCGTCAGGTCTATCAAACCAGGTCCTGTTAAAGGTGGCGTATCGGCAGCACATATTAATGGCGACCTGTATAAGTTGTCTCCGGTAGCTGATGCAAAAGGTATTGCCCCGGGTGATTCTCTGCGTATAGAAATCGTAGCAGACGCCTGGGCTGTGAACTTCACCGATGCGCCGGACGGACTATATTTTGTATGGGATAAAGAGCCTGCAAAAGGCTACAAACTCAATCCCCTGGAAGTAAGGCCATCTACCCAGCCTAAACAGTACCTCCGCTTCCCGGGTGATAAGACTGCCCTGATTTCTCCGGCAGACGTATTTGACCAGAATAAAAACATCAAAGACATTCCTGCTGATCAGCTGCCGCCCGTATTCCCCACTCCGCAGGAGGTCATCCCCGGTACAGGCGCCTATGCCTTGCAGGCCGGTTTACATATCAATGCGGCTCCCGCTTTTGCGAAAGAGGCCGCTTACCTTTCCGGTGAGCTCACCACCTTGTTCGGTACGCCACCTGCAATAGCTGCAGGCAACGGTATTGCGCTGGAAGAAGATCCCAGCCTGGCACCGGAAGCCTACCACCTGACAGTAACATCTACTGGTATCACTATCAAAGCTGCAGATGGTGCAGGTATATTTTATGGTATCCAGACCTTGAAAAGTCTGATGCCTGCAACATCCTGGGCAGGTAAACAAAAGTCTATCCAGATACCTGCTATGCAGATTAAAGATGCACCACGCTACGGCTATCGCGCGTTTATGCTGGATGTATCCCGAAACTTTCATAGCAAACAGGATGTACTACGCCTGCTTGAAGTAATGTCTCTGTACAAGCTGAATGTTTTCCATTTCCACCTTACAGACGATGAAGGCTGGAGACTGGAAATACCAGCCTTACCGGAATTAACCCAGGTAGGCGCACGCCGTGGACATGGTGTGGATGAAAAAGAATTTCTGCTGCCATCATATGGCTCAGGACCTGATGTAACAGATGCAGCAGGCAGTGGATTCTTCAATAAGCAGGACTTCCTGGAGATACTGCGTTATGCCACTGATCGTCACATTACGGTGATTCCGGAAATTGAGACGCCAGGCCATGCACGTGCAGCTGTTAAAGCAATGGAAGCACGATATGCAAAGTTACAGGCACAGGGCAAAACTGCAGAAGCTACTCAATACCTGCTGTCTGACCTGGAAGATAAATCTGAATATCACTCTGTACAAAACTGGAATGATAACGTCATGAACGTGGCCCTGCCATCTGTATATACCTTCCTTGACAAAGTGCTGGAGCAATTACAGGCTTACTACAAAGAAGCAGGCGCTCCGCTGGAGTACGTGCATATGGGCGGTGATGAAGTACCTGCCGGTGTATGGCAGAAATCTCCCGTTGTGCAGGCACTGATGCAGAAAGAAGCTGCTATCAAAAATACAGATGACCTGTGGTACTACTACTATGGCAAAGTATACGATCTGCTTAAAGCCCGCGGCCTGAAGCAATACGGTTGGGAAGAGATGGGTATGCGCAAAACCACTGTTGATGGTAAACCGCATAACATTCCTAATCCTGAGTTCAGCAATAATGGTTTCATGGTCGATGTATGGAATAATGTAATGGGCGGCGGTGCAGAAGATCTGGCATACAGACTTGCGAATGCTAATTATAAAGTGGTATTATCCGGCGTGAGCAATATGTATTTTGATATGGCTTACATGAAGAGCTTTGAAGAGCCAGGTTTTTACTGGGGCGGATTTGTGGATATAGATAAGCCTTTCTACTTCATCCCTGAAAACTATTACAAAAACTCTAAAGTTGATGCACTAGGCAATCCACTGAACCCTTCCATATTCCAGGGTAAAGACAAACTTACTGCTTATGGAGCAGCTAACATTGCCGGCGTACAGGGTTTGTTATGGAGTGAGACTGTTAAGACGTCTGACCGTATGGAGTATATGATACTACCCAAATTATTTGGTCTGGCAGAGCGTGCATGGGCTAAGAATCCCGAATGGGCAACAGAGAAAGACAGTGCTCGTAGTGAAGAACTGTATGCCAAAGCATGGAATACATTTGTAAACGTAGTCGGCAAGAAAGAACTGGTAAGACTGGATCACTACAATGGTGGTTACAACTACCGTATTCCTACGCCAGGTCTGAAGCTCAGCAATGGTGCAATCAGCGCAAATATCCAGTTGCCAGGATTTACCATCCGATATACTACTGATGGTAAAGAGCCTAACAGTAAGAGCAAGGTATATACCGGTCCTGTAACCGATAATGGCACACTGAAGTTCAAAGCCTTTGACACAAGAGGAAGAGGAAGCAGAACAGCTACAATGGTGAACAGGTTGCGGCCGCAAACCTTGTCCGATAAGTCAAGCAGAAATTAACTATGACGCATCAGGTATGCAAATGTGACAGCGTATCCGCGTTTGCAGCGAATAGAATTTTAATTCTTTTTTAAGGAGTATCTAATGTACATTAAAATATAAAAGGGCGTTCCTGGTATGGGAACGCCCTTTTTGTTTACCTGCGCTTCTCTTGCATCTTAGTCGCAGATTCTTAATTTTCAGCTTCCTTAAAATCTGCTTAAAGTCGCTTTGCTGCTGGTTTTGCCGTTTAACTTACGCGTAGCTTTGTTGTAATGCTTTCAAGCATTATCACTAAACTATAACCTGTAATGTATGGCGTTGAAAGACGGATTGAATGTAGGCAAGATTATCAGAAAGCTGCATTGGAAGGAGCTGCTGGCGGTATTATTTATACTGCTGGCTATTTACTTCTTTCGTCAGCAACGGCATGAGTTGTATTCGCTGGGACCGGCTATCGAGAGAGCAGACAGGATGTGGGTAATTATCGGGGTGCTGCTGACAGGCGGCTATATACTGTTACAGGCATTGATGTATAAATACAGTTTCCGGTCAGTAGGGGCAGACCTGGAATTAAACAGGGGAACTGAACTTTTTCTTAAAAGAAACCTGCTCAGTATCTTTCTGCCGGCGGGTGGGGTAAGTTCACTGGCATATCTTCCACAGAGCATGCGCCGGGGGAATCTCAATAAGCAACAGGTACATCAGGGCTCAGGAATTTATGGGTTTACAGGCATCTTTTCTGTGTTTCTGGTAGGTATTCCCGTAGTTGGCTATGCCATATTGCATGATGAGTCGATGGCAGAAGCTGTTGGCGGACTTATCACCATCCTGGGACTGCTTGCCGTTGTAGTATGGCTGGTACGGTCTATACAATACCGGGGAGCAGCGTATCATTTGCTGGCGAAATATATACCCGGCGCTGTAAGGCATGTGGATGAGATCTTCGCATTTAACCTGGACAAAACTTCTTTCGTTAATACAATTCTGGTATCAGCGGGTATCGAAGTGGTAGGCATTGCACACCTGTATATCAGTATGCTGGCTACCGGCGCTTCCCCTTCTTTAGAAGCCGCCTGCGTAGGGTATATAGTGGCCACTATTTTCCTGATAGTGTCCCCTTTTCTACGTGGTTTAGGGGCTATAGAATTGTCGCTTGCATACCTGCTGACCAATTATGGTTTCTCTTCCCTTCAGGCCCTGGAAATAACCTTATTATACCGGTTATTTGAATTTTGGCTGCCATTGGTAGCCGGTGTATTTGCTTTCATACTGAAAGGACGTCATCTGTTATTACGATTATTACCGCCGGTATTGATTTTTCTGCTGGGGATGGTCAATATATTTTCAGTACTGACACCACCTCTGGGCGGACGTCTTAAAATGCTGCGCGGATATATTCCGGTAGAGAGTATTCATGCATCCAATTTGCTGGTGGTCTTTCTGGGGTTGGTACTACTGGTGACCGCTACGTTCTTATTCCGCGGATTACGGAGTGCATGGATAGTAGCGTTATCTGTATCATTATTATCAGTAGTGGGACATATTAGCAAAGCCTTGGATTATGAAGAGGCCTCGCTTGCAATGCTCACCGCTATTACACTTATCATCACCGCCAGCCAGTACAGGGTAAGAAGCAACCGGCAACTCGTGAATATAGGTGTAGTTACCGCAATAGGAACTTTTATTGTAGTACTGATATTTGGTACAATCGGCTTTTATTTTCTCAATGCACGGCATTTCGGAATGGAATTTACCTGGTTGCGGTCATTGCGGGCGTCGTTCCATGGTTTTCTATTACTGGAAGACGATGGCCTGCGGCCGGTGACACGATTCGGGAAAGAATTTCTCAGTGCCATCCGGGTATTGGGTGTAGGAGCCTGGACATTCCTGTTTTATACGGTTATCCGCCCTTATTTGCCGGCAGGCAAACATAGTAATGCCGCAGTGGAAAAGGCGCATTATTATCTGAGTCAGTACGGTAGCTCATCGATGGATCATTTCAAAGTAGGAGATGATAAACTGCTTTTCGTTTCAGATGAATACCAGGGCTTTATTGCTTACCGTATTGCGAGCAGTTTTGCTATCGTACTGGAAGAGCCGGTATGTGCAGAAGATGTGAAATTACCTTTGTTACAAGCATTTGAAAAACAATGTCGTACAATGGGATTAAGACCTGCCTTTTACAGGGTGGATGAACAGAGCATGTACTATTTTGAGCATCTGCGTAAGAAGCGTTTGCTGATAGGGCAAGAAGGAATCGTGGATGTAACAGCGTTTACATTGAGCGGAAAAGATAAAAAATCATTACGGAATGGATTGAATAGTCTTTCCGCCAAAGGTTATACAACAACGATACATACAGCGCCTTTGCCGATTGCGTTGGTACAGGAATTGAAGGAAGTGTCTGATGAGTGGCTGGCACAGTATGAAGTGAAAGAGATGACTTTCTCACAGGGACTGTTTGATACAGAAGACATCCGTGAGCAGGACGTTATCACAGTAACAGATCCGACTGGAAAGATTGCGGCTTTCCTTAACATCATTCCTGATTATGCACCGGGAGAATGCACTTATGACCTGATTCGTAAACGTACCGATGCCCCGGGCGGATGCATGGATGCGCTGATTATTGCTTTGATACAGGACGCTAAGGATAAGGGATTGCAATACCTGAACCTGGGACTGGTACCTATGTCGGGTATACAGGAACCTCAGAATACGGCAGAACAGGTAGTGAAGTTTGCCTATGAAAAGATAAAGGCCTTCCGTCATTACCACGGACTGCGTGAGTTCAAGGAGAAGTATGCAACAGAATGGGCTAACAAGTACCTGGTGTATGAGCATGATTTTGACCTGATTCAATTGCCGGGAGCATTAAGCAAAGTGATGAGAGCCTGAGTATAATTAGTGATCAGGAATCAGGAATGGTGTTAGAAGGATCGTCCTTGTTATAGAGACAGAATGTTCAGCAGGTGTAGTTATCCTTTGGCGAGATTGTTATGTACTACTATGCAGCGCTTGCAGTAAAGTATATAGTTCCTGATTCCTGACTTTTAATTGATAGATATGTTAGTACGAAACTTTGCGCTTTTTATATTGTTGATAGTGTCAGCGTCTGTTACTGCACAACAGCGTGATATCAGTAAGTTACCCGTTACTGTAAAAGCGCCCGCCGGAGGCACTACCGGCCATCCGGTTGTATTGTATATCAGTGGGGATGGCGGGATGAAGAAGTTTTCAGCAGATATGGTAAATACGTTAGCCACGAAGGGTTATCCTGTTATTGGTCTGAATGCACTGAAGTATTTCTGGACAAAGAAGACGCCTCAGCAGTCGGCGGCAGATGTTGCTGCGTTGATACAGTATTATGGTACACAATGGAACAATCACAATTTCATATTGATCGGCTATTCCATGGGAGCGGATGTGCTGCCATTTATTTATAACAGTTTGCCTGCGGGGTTACAATCGCAGGTACAGCATCTTGTTTTCATGTCGCCTTCTTCGAGTACAGATATGGTAGTGCATATATCGGATATGCTGGGTAAGACATCTACACCGGGTAGTATGAATGTGCCGGCGGCGATGAACCGTATAACGGGTAAACCATTATTATTGATATTTGGTCAGGAGGAGAAAGATTTTGATAGTAAGTGGCTGACCATTAACAATTACAGGCAGTTGGTATTACCGGGTGGTCATCATTACAATGACGATGCTGCCGGGGTTGTACAGCAGATCCTTTCGCACTTGTTATAACATTATCCCCCTCTTTATTCGCTTAACAATACGTTAACGCCTCTCTGTTTTTGTGCTAAAACGTTGTACCTATTAGGTATTATAATGCTTTCATACACATTGGCTTATAACCGATGAGTCGGACAATTTTCTTCCGTTAACATCTTATTAACTAATTTCTGCAACCTGAATTGTAGTATTACAACCGTAGTGATGCAGCAGAGAAATTATAAGGATATACCACTATTTGTCAGCCATGGATATAGCCCTCAGGTATCTACCTGAGAGTTTTCATCACGGTTGAAGGTTACAGCTACATTGGATAAATATATTGTAAGCAAGATATTACCCGGTTGTGGATATGTGCAGTCGAAAACCGCGGCAGATAAGACTTTTAATGGTTGGTTTTTGATGAATACTCCCCAGGTTTCAACCGGGGGAGTTTATTCTTGCTGTAGAAATAACAGCAGCAAAAACCAGCAGCCCTGCAACAAAATAGCAGTAGCTTTCTTTAGCTTGCATAGAGGCTATCCTTGTGGGAGTTGAGTTAGATCACATACCCTCAAAATATATAGTTTATGAAAATTACAATTAAGACCGCCGGTAACGGTGAGCCCTGTTTGTCTGATCCGGATCGAATGACGCCTAATGAAGATGCCTTTGCAACTATCAGATTATTATTATAGCATTCCAGTATTTGATACAAAAAAGACACATACACTATGGCTACTCACAACATAAGTCCGGAGACAGCCCACACGGATAAGGACCAGAGAACTACTTGTTATTATTATTTCTTTTCATTGTAAACCCCCACTATGCCAGCATGCCTAAACGTTATTTTGAAAGACTGCAGACCATTGACTACCTAATCAGGATCAAAGGCACCGGGAAACCCGCCCATCTTGCTAAAAGATTGCGCATTTCCGAAAGAACACTATTTGAATTTCTTAAGATGATGAAAGAGCTGGGCGCACCAATAGCTTATGATCGTTATAAGGAAAGTTACTATTACTCGGAAAAAGGAGGATTTAATATCCGGTTTGTTAAAAACCTGACACTTGCCATGGTTGCACTCCATGGGATGTTTATGGATATATCAATGCTTGTGCCTTAACCCATTTTCCACCTGCTATTAATTGTATTCTGCAGGGGATTTCCCTTGCCTGTACGGATTTGCTGCGGAGTTGAATACTCCGCAGTTAACTCCGTATTAACTTTTGTGTTAACAGCGGATTAACTCTTGCTGGCAGAATCCTCATTACCTTTCCAGCCTATATCTAAAAGAAATTTTTCAGACTACTTTTCTCATAAGACGGTTTAGATTTCATAAGCTTCTGTACGCAGGTTTCTATTCAGTTACCTGCCGG
Organism: Chitinophaga rhizophila; assembly: GCF_019492185.1. Lineage (GTDB taxonomy): Bacteria > Bacteroidota > Bacteroidia > Chitinophagales > Chitinophagaceae > Chitinophaga > Chitinophaga rhizophila. The sequence continues at coordinate 2,262,746 of NZ_JAICCF010000001.1, read as the reverse complement.
TTTTATAACTATGTTCTATACTATCAATAACTTAAATCAGTCATAATCCCTTGCATCGAAATGAAACACCAAGCTGCTTTTTACGTGCTCTCAAAAGGGCAACGCATCCGTATCCCCATTCAGGAATTACAGTTCGTAGAAATCCGTACAGACGGTTGTATTCTTCATCTGCTCCATACACATGTAACAACTGAAGAACCTCCGGAAAGTGTCTGGTCACGGCTACCTGCAGATCATTTCCTGCCTGTAAGAAGAAAGTTTATGATCAACCTGCACTATATAGCCGGCATCTGTGACCATTATATCCATCTGCATACCGGGCGCATACCCCAGCGGGACAGACAAACAGGCAGTATCAGTGCCCATTGGATGCAGCCGGCAGGGGTCGCCATCTGACAAATGAACATGCTGATTGTAACTGGTGAAAACTCATGGTAGCAACAGATTGCCTGGATGCACCAGGAATAGTCTGCGCCCGCCCGTTTATTGCTGTTATAGTAGTACTGTCCCCCGCAGTCAGTATAGTACTATGGTTATACTGATCCGCCTGGTTACAGGTTGTAATTACAGGGGTATCCCTTATGCTACCCCCCGCTGCACTTATATCCTGCATCGCATGGTAGGATCCTCCCATAATAGTTGAAACCTACGGCTAACAGGCAGTTCCCTGTTGTCACACTTACTGCATCTGCATCCTGAAATATCAGGTATCATCCTCCTACCATCATCCCTGCCCTTAGTTACAGGGTATTTCCCTGTTGCAACACTTACTTCACCCGCGCCCCGGATCATCCACAAGGAATAACCTCCGCCTCTTGACGCGATGCTCAATCTTCCGAAACCACCCCGCCCAACAGTTGTTACGGCAGCTATAATCATATTATTAGTATGCATTCATTCAGGGTTCTCCTTTTATTCCATCGGAGCGTCAGTAGTTCACCAAAAGGGCACCTCAATATCCCCCCGATATTGAAGTGCCCTTTTGATGCCCTATTGGTGAAGCAATAGTGTAAAACATAAACCCTGATCAGACAAACAATTGTTCTCGCCCTGACCTGGGTTCCTGAACGCCGTTGTCATGCGAAAGCCGGCGGTTAAAAAGTGGAAAAGCCGCACTGATGGCGGCTTACTTCTTCTGCTGGCCGGAACGCTGCTACCACTTGCGCAATAACAGAACAATCGCCTGGAAGGACGTGTAAAACGAGGCAGCACCTGCCTATACTATGGACACTGGTACTACCGCCCGCCAGCTTCTGCGTCACAATTTTATTCAACCATTCATGGTCTATGGTCCCCAGGCCCAACAAGCCACATAGCAATCACTTCTGGTAGCTGAAAGTACCGGATCAATTGAATGCTGGATATATATGGGAATACTGTTGGTACACAAAAAAGGCCCTTACCAACTGGTGTGTAAGGGCACTGAACATTCACATGTCAACCGTTGCGGATTCAAAAATGGCAAGAATATCGATCTCCGCAACAAATAAAACGTTTTGATAATCAGTACTAAATGGGGTTATTGATTTCAAAGCTAGGACTTATCTTCGGCATTCGGGGTTAACCGGTTGTTAAGACCAGATTCAGCTTTTCTTCAGATTTTAGTTGCTCTTACCCGCAAATTTACCTCGCCGGCAATCCCCTGCACTTTTTTCATTATTTACCTGTAAATTGCTATTATAAAAGTTCCACGTTACACCTATGTCAAGCTCTTCACAAGTAGAATATCCTGTGCTCCGTTTCGGGATATTTATAATATTGTATAATTTGCTTATTAGTATTTATTGAAAAATCATATACTTATCCGATTGACTACTGGCGGTATTTGTATCAAATTTGTTTCCGTATGTGAAACCATTAGATCCAGCCTGAAGTAGAACCAACGACCATACCAGCAAAAGAATCACCAGCACTTACAGTCATCGGAATTAAGGTTTCGCAATACACTCAAACCCAAAAGTAACATTATGAAAAATGTGAGGCCTAACAACGTAGGACAGACTGATGAGGATGGTGCTTTAGAGACGGAAGGGCAGGCCGAAGCCAACCAACTTGTGCAGCAACTGGCTAAAGATATAAGCAATGTCATCTTTATGGATATGGATATACCGGGTTTAAAGCCAACCGAAGCTGCCAGTATATTGAAAGCAGCTTACCCGGAAATGAATATCCTTCTATGCTCATTACAAGGCAATGACCTTTCGATCACCAATGTTCATCCACGTAATGTCTCTACAGATTCTCCTGCTTCTCTGACCAATGTCTTTTCACAGGTATATGAAGCAGCTATGCAAACTAATACGCTGGCAGTACAAAAAGTGCTCGCCTTCTTTAACCGTAAAAGTACCGCCGTACAGGAACAACGCTACGGCTTGTCTCCTCGTGAACTAGAGGTGCTGGATTGTCTTGTGAACGGAGACACCTATAAGAAAATAGCAGAACATTGCCATATCAGTGTAGGTACTGTACGTTCTCACATTATGAATATCTATCGCAAACTCGATGTCAACTCCCGTTCCGGCGCCATCGTGAAAGCTATGCATGAACGCCTGGTAGGTAGCTGAGCCTGTATATCTCCCCTTAACTTTTATTTCCCCATTTTGTTATATAAACGGAACTTGCTATTTTACATCAGACCTTTTTGTCTGATCTAGCTGCTTTATCACCACTTGTCATTTGAGTTGCTGTAATAACCCTCAGTATCACTGGATATACTGTACAGCGGTTGTTTGTCCGTTTACCCGTACCACCTTTGTAATTATTTAACCACCGAACTAAACTACGAACAGTCAGCATTGAAAGATTCATCACACCCAAGCAAAATCAATCGTTATGAGAATTAATGGTACAAAAACAGCAGGTGTATTGCTGTTGCTGTCACTGTCTGCAGTATTGACTGCTTCAGCACAGCAAACACCGGCGCAAGGGGGAGTTATTGTTCCCAGCAATACTGCAGATCAGGAGGGACCAGTCAGGGGGACTGTAAAGGACAAAAATGGTGTCGGCCTTATTGGTGTAACTATCCGCGTAAAAGGCACCTCCGCAGGTACTACCTCCGGGCCGGACGGCGCATTCACACTCACTTTGCCAGCAGGAAAAGATACGCTGGCGTTTTCTTATCTCGGATATATTTCTCAGGAAGTCAAAGCCGGCCCTGGCCCTGTAAACGTTATCTTACAGTCATCCGAAAGCCAGCTCGAACAGGTGGTAGTAGTAGGTTATGGTACACAGCGTAAGAAAGACCTGACAGGTTCTATTGCGTCCGTGAAAGGGGAAGATCTGCTTACCCAGCCGGTGCAAACTGCCACCCAGGCTGCACAGGGCCGCATAGCCGGGGTACAGGTTATTTCCTCCGGACAGCCAAATGCCCAACCTCAGATCAGGGTGCGTGGTACCGGTTCCGTACTGGCAGGCGCTAACCCACTCTATGTTGTAGACGGTGTACTGACAGATGATATCCGTAACATCGCTACCGCCGATATCCTGACCATGGATGTATTGAAAGATGCATCTGCTGCTATCTATGGTGTACGTGCGGCGAACGGTGTTATTATCATCACCACCCGTAAAGGAAAATCCGGTGCCCCACAGGTAAGGTATGATGCGAATGTAGGTTTCAGAGAGGCGACTAACCTGGTGAAAATGGCCAGCCGTGATCAGTACATCTCCTATCTTACAGCCGCTGCTCCCGGTAAAGATCCGCTCAATAATCCATATGTGTATAACGGTACTACCAACTGGTACGATCATATACTCAGGAAGGCTTTTCAAATGAACCATAACGTGTCTGTATCCGGTGGTTCAGAAAAAAACACTTACTATCTGAGCGCTGGTTACATCCAGGAAGATGGTATCGTACAGACCAATAATTTCAATCGTTTTACCTTCAGAGCAAATAACGATCTTCATATTACCGACCAGCTTCGTTTTTCAACAATGATCTCTTACTCCCGTGCTACTGCGCAGGATGTGGAACTGCGGGATACCTATCGTAACGTATACAGGGCCGCCCCCATTATCAAAGCGTATGAAAACGGTCTGTATGGTAATACCTCCGGTTGGGCCAACGTAGGAAATCCATTGCTGTCGCTGGATAAAAGAAATGACCGACGTCAGGAAAGCCGCCTGCAGGGAAATGTAGCCCTGGAATATTCCCCGGTATCATCGCTGAAATTCCGTTCTGGTTTTAATGCCGACCTCGAATTTGGGAATGATCGCATCTACGCCTACAGGTTCCTGAATGATAACAATACTTTTCTGGTAGCAGGTGGTAATCAGCAAAACCAGACCAGCCGCCTGACCGGTGAAGAATACCGCTCTCAGGGATGGGTATGGGATAATACCGTTACGTTTGATAAGACATTCGATAAACACTCCCTCACTTTACTGGCAGGTTCTGTAACAGAAGGCTTCTATAGTACATCCCTGAAAGGCGTACGTATCAATGTGCCTGAATCTGAAGACCTGTGGTACCTCGACCTGGGCGATCCGAACGTACAGTCTACAATTGCCAATGTAGGTGATAAATATGCACGTCAGTCATTCGTAGGCCGTGTGAACTATGGCTATGACGGTCGTTACCTGTTGTCTGCATCGCTTCGTGCTGATGGTAGCTCCAAATTCAGCGAGCGCTGGGGATATTTCCCTACCGTAGGACTTGGCTGGGTACTGTCAGAAGAAGGCTTCCTGAAAGAGAAAGGTATTTTCGATTTCCTGAAACTACGCGGTAGCTGGGGACGCCTGGGTAATGATAACATTCCTACAAATGCCTATATCGCTGTAACTAGCGTGGATGCACCCTATATATTCAATGGTAATGTGAATATAGGCGGAGCCTTGAAGGAAGTGAAAGATCCGTTCCTGAAATGGGAAACCACCACACAGTATGACATAGGTTTTGAATTTGCATTGCTGAAAAACAGGTTAAGTGGTGAGGTTGATTATTATAGCAAAAAAACGACTGACGCGCTGGTGATAGTTAATGCTCCGGCCATTCTCGGCGACCAGGATAATTCCTACATCACCAATGCTGCCTCTTTCCAGAATAAAGGCTGGGAGTTTTCACTGAACTGGAAAGACGATATCACCGATGACCTGAGCTATAACATCGGTGGTAACATCACCTTTAATAAAAATGAGCTGACAGGACTGAATGGCGGACAGGCGCTGCTGGGTGGTAACGTAGGACAGCAAAGTTTTGTTACACGCACCGACAATGGTCAACCTGTAGGTAGCTTCTTCGTCAGAAAATCACTGGGCGTATTCCAGACCCAGGAGGAGATTGATAACTATAAAAGCGCTGCCGGTAAAGTTATTCAGCCGGGCGCAGCTCCTGGTGATCTGAAATATGAGGATGTAGACGGAGATGGTGATATTGATGATGGCGATAAAATATATGCCGGCTCTTTCCAGCCGAAGTGTTTCTTTGGTTTTAACCTGGGACTGAATTACAAGGGTTTTGACTTCAGCGCTAACTTCTATGGAAATGCAGGTAATAAGATCTACAATGGTAAAAAGGCGTATCGTTTTGATCCTGCAGACAATATCGAGGCGGATTATGCAGCTAACCGCTGGACGGCCGAGCGCCCTTCTGCTACCGATCCACGCCTGATCACAGCCAGTACGCCGGCTTCGACGTACTTCATAGAATCAGGTACTTATCTGCGTCTGAACAACCTGATGCTGGGGTATACCTTCTCATCAAAAACGATGAAGCTGATCGGTATCAACAGTTTCCGCGTGTATGCAACTTCACAGAACCTCTTTACCCTGAAGAAATTCAGCGGTTTCAGTCCTGAACTGCCGGGAGGTACTATTGATGATGCCAATTCTACCAATAACCGAAGCGGTATACTGGATGCTGGTATTGAACTGAACGCATATCCTACCACCCGTACTTTCGCGCTGGGTGTTAATGTCTCATTTTAAAACGGAAAGGCCATGAATTTCATACGTAAACATAAAAAACTATTGTGCTGCCTGATAGTATTGCTATTTACAGGTATCACATCCTGTAATAACTACCTGGATGTAAAGCCTCAGGGGCAGCTGGACCAGGAAGCATCTGCGCTTGATCCTGCGACTGCGCAGAAACTGGTGATTGGTGTCTATAATACCATGTGGGAGGGAAATATGCACGGATTTTCATTTGTGCAGATGACCAATATCGCTTCTGATGATGCTGACAAAGGCAGTAATGCCGGTGATGATATGCCTAATTCCGGTGCATTGGATAATCTTACAGCCGATGCATCTGTGAATACACTGAATAGCATCTGGAGTACCTTTTACCTTGGAGTGGCAAGAGCTAATCAGGCATTGTCTTCACTGGAAGGTAGTACGTTGGATGAGACATTGAAGAATCAGCTGATGGGTGAGGTACGGTTCCTGCGGGCATATTTTTATTTTGATCTGGTACGCTTCTTTGGAGGGGTGCCTAAGATAGATAGGGTGCTTACTCCACAGGAAGCAAGTAGTGCTGAGTTCCAGACCAAAGCCAGTAAAGATGAGATCTATGCGTTTATCATCGAAGATCTGGAATATGCCCTGGCAAATGTAGCTGCAAAAGGGCAACCTAATGCAGCTGCCGGCAGAGCGAGTAAGGCTGCCGCCGCAGGAATGCTGGCCAAGGTGATGCTGTATCGTCAGAACTGGCAGCGGGCTTACAATCTGACTGACTCCATTATTACACAGCAGCTGGGTAGCTACGGATTGCTGGATAATTATTTTGATATCTGGAGAGAGTCAGGCGCTAATAGCCGCGAATCATTGTTTGAAGTACAGACAGGTCAGAATGCAGCCTGTGAAGCGGCAATTGCCAACTATGCAGAGTCGCAGGCACCACGTGCCGGTGGCAGATTTGGATGGGCAGATCTGGGCTGGGGATTCGGCACTCCTTCACAAAGCCTTGTAGATGAGTTTGAGGACGGTGATCTGCGTCGCGCCGCTACCATTATCACCATACAGCCAACCGGTACTTTCCTTTGGGACGGTTTCCGTATACCGGGTAGGGACAGTGTGGAGAATGACCGGTATAACTATAAATCCTATCATAGCCAGATAGCTGAGGCGAACTGTGGCAACAGGGGCCGTTTACCTAAGAATCTGCGTATACTTCGTTACGGGGAGGTATTACTGATACATGCAGAAGCAGCATTGGCACTCGGAAACGGTGGTACAGCAGCAGGCGATATTACACAGCTGCATCCACGTGCGGGACTAGGACCGGTAACGACTGTTACCAGGGAAGATATCTGGCATGAAAGAAGAGTGGAGCTGGCCATGGAACATGACAGGTTCTTTGATCTGATCAGGCAGGATGAATTATCTCCCGGCAGAGCAGCAGCAGCTTTTACTGCACATGGGAAGACTTTTAATGAGCGCAATAAGGTGTTTCCTATACCACAGCGTCAGATAGATCTGAGTGGTGGTAGTCTTGAGCAGAATGAGGGCTACAACTGATTTGTTTAGTAATAAGAAATTTACAGGAGCGGGTGTATCAGTATGATACATCCGCTCTTTTATTATTGGCAGTAAGTTACTCCCAGAAGCCGGCAGGTTTTACCTGTTTTGCACCTAGTTGCTTTAATAGTTTACGCGTTTGTACAACCAGTCTGATTTGTCCGGCTACATAAAAAGTAACATCTCCCATAGGCAGTTTGTGCTGATTCAGCCATTCGGTAACAGCAGTAGTATCGTTGAGTATTGAGTGGACAGGCATATCCAGTATAGTAGCGGGGAGTGACTGGTGATGGCAGATAAGCGCATTGAATTGCTGTTCTGCTGCTTTTCGTTGATGGAGAGAAGAGAAGTGGCCTATTGCACTGGCATCTCCGATACAGACGAGGTGAGATGCCGCGGTAGGCTGGTGAAACCCTCCACCGGGACCAGCATATAAGGTAGTATCTCCGGGTTGCAGCTGGCGTGCCCAGTTACTGCCTGCCCCTTCATGGCCAGTGTCTATGAGTAAGGTTGCTTCAAGCTTGGCAGCGTTCCAGGAAGCAATGGTATAGTCACGGTAGTGCAACTTTGCTACTTCAAATTTCAGGTGCTGGCAGCTTCGCCATTTAAGTGCGTCGGGAAGGCGTAGTCTGACAGCCAACAGGTGATCAGTAATATATGCAGTATTGATGACGTGTGCTGTTTTGCCCAACCTGGCCATGAAGAAGGCCTGGGCTTTATCTTTCAGGTATGACATATAGCAAAAGTAGTTGGGTGTGTAGCGGCAGAGATTATACTATTCCGGGGCAGATACATACTTTTCCCGGGATTTTTCTCTGAATACTGCCGGAGTAATACCCGTATGTTGTTTGAAGAAGCGATTGAAGTAGGATAGTTCATTGAACTGGAGGCTCCAGGCAATTTCCTTAATACTTTCTTTGGCGTGGAGCAGCAGGCGTTTGGCTTCGAGCAGTCTTCTCTCATTAATATGTGCCGAGACGGTCTGACCGGTATGTTGTTTAATCACTTCGTTCAGATGATCTACAGATACATGCATTGCCTTGGCATATTGCGAAGGTTTAGTCCATTCGAGGAAATGAGCAGCCAGTAATGCTCGGTATTTTGACAATAGAGGGTGCCCTGATTCATTATGTGTAGGGGCATGCCGGAAGAACAATGTGAGTAGTAGAGCAAGATAGTGTTGTAGCATTGCCACATATTGTGGAGCCTGCTGTTTGTATTCCATTAGCAGCTGGGTCATAATGATATCAGCCTGCAAAAAGTCTTTGTCTGACAGCTTAACCGGTCCTGACGGATGTATGGGTAAAGTTGCATGATGATCTACCAGGAAATCGGCGTTGAATGCAGTAATGTAGCCTTTGTTTGAATTGTATTCGAGTGGCTGATGTACTTGTCCGGGAATGATTAGCATCATCTCTCCGGCTTTCAGATCAATTTGCATGAAGTCTACCATATGGCTGCTTTCACCTTCGATGCATATTGCCAGCATGAAGTAGGAGTGGCGGTGAGTAGCTTTCAGGTGTGTATGCCTGGCGTCAGCCGGTGTTACGGCATCGACCATAAATGGAATATCTGCGGGAGAAAAGTCAGCCAGCTGATAAGAAGTGATAAAAGGAGCGGGTGCGGACATAAGTGATTCGCTTTGCATAGATGTAGACGAAAGCGAGGGGAGGAAATTGTATCCGGGGGCAATAAAAAAAATATTGCCAACTCCTTGTTTATTAATTGTATTATGAATATATTTATATGCCTATGCAAAAACACATAACCTATGAAATGGATTGAAGAACTCAATGTAATCTACCAAAAGCTCGGTGCTGTTGGTTTTGAAGAAGTAAAAAAAGAAATCCTGAGAGCCCAGATGAGCGGGCACGGCGGAGAAACCTACTATCTTGTTCTGCAACAGCTCATTATGATCAAAAAAGATAAAGTACAGATCTACGAGCTGATTAAAGGTGAAGTAGAGAGTATTATTCACTTCAGCAAGCATATGATACACCTGAACTAGTAGTTCAGTTCTTCCTTCAGGCGGGCTGCTTTCCAGTACACGGTTGAATTTTCCGGTATTTTAAGTATCCATTCCAGGCATTGTTGCTTATCATCTTCGCGGATGTAGCTTAATGCCATGTAGAAGGCGGCGTCATAGCGATAAATGGAGCGGCTATTGAAGACTTTATTGAGATCAGTACGCGCTTCCATCAATTTACCCTCGTCTACCAGGCTGACTCCCCTGTAGTAACGGGCAGAAGTATGCAAGGAGTCCCTGACTATTACCTGATCGAGCAAACCGATTGCTTTATTGAAATGACCATGATTGAAGGCCACCGCTGCCTGATGCATGAGTAATGCTGTATCCTGTTCTGAAGCCACGTGGTTAGCATGTACCATCTCCGTCCCGGAAAACTGGCGGTAGATATCTTTATGCCATGGGCTGATGAAGAGGAGGGCTGCGAGACCAGCGCCAATAATTGCTGTGATAATTACATATATACTGACGTTGCTGTGAGGGCCATCTTTTGTATGGAACCAGCGTTCGCGTTGATCAGCAATCATTTCTTCCAGTTCGCCGCGGGTATTATCAGTACCCTGCCGGGTATGTGGAGCGGCGAGTGCGGCTTCGATATACTTTATATGTTGTTCATCCAGGCCAGGAGCTGGTGCCTGTGGATGGAAGGACATTGCTTTATTAGGCGATTTCTGCATGAGGTCCTGTTTCCATTTCAGCTGGCAGGCATAAAGGAAGAAGGGCTCAAATCGATTGGTAAGATTCAGTTTATGAAGATGCGCATAGTCATAGATGGCCATGATCACTTCTTCAAATACATTCGCGGCTTCTTTGATGTTGCCGCCCCAACCTGTAACCATGTGCTTTACTTTACGCGCATAGCGTTTGTAAATAGCGTCAACAATTGCAGGGGAGCTGTCTAGCAAACCATCGATATATTCATCGTCATTATTTATAATCCGGCTGGAAACCATAAGTTGCTACGTGTGCTACTTGATATTAAAAGTATTAAATCACTGGTCAATAGACAAAAATATTAATACAATGCGTGTGCCGGAATCTGCGCCGGGCGTATTATAGAGGCATTTTATATATGAGTTTACATTGTATTGTTATAATTGCAATGTGTAAATCATTTTTGAACATTGGAGAGAGGAGAGTATAGCAGGCTGCTCAATATTTTTCCCCATATGGCATAGGGGAAGGGCGGGTGTGATCGAAAACAACAATGCCTGTTCCTGATTTTTCCAGAATCGGGAACAGGCATGTGGTAAATGGAAATATTGATCAGCACTGCGGGTGTAAACTGAAGACCAGTTTACTTAAGACTCGTTTCAGAGATACGGCATCTTCGGCCCCGACGATGTGAGTATATTCTTCTTGTATTTCCTCAAAACTTTCTGCAGCGCAGATGATGAGCTTTTTGCCTTCATCTGTAAGTGATATAACCGCAGCACGGGCATCGCTGGCATGTTTGCAGGTATGAATGAAGCCTCCTGCTTCCAGGTTCTTCACTACTTTGCTCATTGCCTGTTTGGTGATACGGGCTTTTCTTGCCAGTTCATTATTGATGGTCCCTTCCGGTTCAATATTCACGATCAGCACAAGATCTCCCAGCTTAAAGTTATTATAACCTTTTTGCTGTAGTTTTTGCATGATCCTACAGTCCATATCTTTTTTCAACAAGCCTAACATCCTGATCAGGCTATGTTGCCGTTGCGCCAGATGTTGCTCTAACTGCTCATCCAGTGAACTGTTCATATGAATTGTTTTTTTGGAGCTACTTAATAAATGATCAGCGTTCTTGAATCCAGCTGCTTACTTTTTCGTTTCTAATCCCAACCTTATAAAGCTGCCAGTAGGCTGCAGGTGTGGACTTTCATCTGTTGGAAATTGAGCGGGCAATGCCGAGTTCAAGTCCCCGGAGTTCAGCAAGTCCGCGTAAGCGGCCTATGGCGCTGTAGCCGGGATTTGTTGTTTTGTGGAGATCGTCCAGCATCTGGTGCCCATGATCAGGGCGCATGGGAATAGAGGTATTCCGTTTATGCATCACAGACAGGATAGCTTTCACCACAGCGTACATATCCACATCACCTTCCAGGTGATTAGCCTCATGGAAGTTGCCAATACTGTCGCGTTGGGTACTTCTGAGGTGTATAAAATGAATATGTTCTCCCATCCGCTCTACCATTCCTGGCAGGTCATTGTCAGGACGTACGCCGTAAGAGCCTGTACAGAAGCAGAGACCATTGGAGGCGTAAGGAGCGGCTGCCAGCAACTCTCTTGCATCCTGTTCTGTGCTGACGATCCTTGGAAGACCCAGAATAGGGAAAGGAGGATCATCTGGATGGATAGCAAGTTTTACGCCTACTTCTTCTGCAACAGGCGCTATTTGCTGCAGGAAATAGAAGAGGTGCAGTTTGAGCTGAGTAGCATCAATACCTTTATATTTATCCAGTGCAGCCTGGAATTTTTCTAATGTAAAGCTCTCTTCAGAGCCTGGAAGTCCGGCAATAATATTCTTTTGCAGCAGTGTTTTTTCTGCATCAGTCATACTATCGAAATGTTCCTTAGCCATGGATATTTCCGCAGGATCATAATCGTTCTCTGCACCCGGGCGCTGTAACATGAACAGGTCGAAAGCCAGGAAGGCGGCTTTTTCAAAGCGCAGGGCCTTTGAGCCGTCAGCAACAGTATATGCCAGGTCAGTCCTTGTCCAGTCCAGTACAGGCATAAAGTTGTAGGTCACTATATAAATACCGCATTGAGCCAGGTTACGCAGGGTTTGCTGGTAATGTTGGATATACTCTATAAATCTGCCACTCTGTGTTTTAATATCTTCATGAACAGGTACACTTTCTACTACCGACCACGTAAGGCCAGCAGCTTCGATGATTTCCTTTCGTTTTTGTATCTCTTCAACTGTCCATATCTCGCCGTTCGGAACATGGTGTAAAGCCGTTACAATGCCTGTAGCTCCGGCTTGTTTGATATCAGCCAGGCTAACCGGATCATTTGGTCCAAACCAGCGCCATGTCTGTTCCATTCTTAGCATACGCATATAAAGGTTTAAGCCCCAAAAATAGGACTTCCGAAAATAATTAATGATTTAGTAATAAATGATTCTTTTCATGCTACAGGGTTAATAGTATGGCCTTTTACCTTTTTTATACTAGAAAAGCGTGTACTCCAATGGTTTATGATCATCCTGTCCCTGTAGAATTTTTGCAAACCTAAGAAAATATGATCGGAACAACCAAAGCTTCAGTAAATGATTACAAGCATGATATCCATTACATTCGTCTGTGTAGGCCCGGTTTTAACTAATCCGCCTGCTTTTTCAAAGAAATGGTAGGCATCGTGTTGCTGCAGAAAGGCAGTAGCATTCAGTCCTTCAGCGGTGGCATGCAGCATCAGGTCCTGGTCAGCAAATGCACCTGCAGCATCTGTTGGTCCATCGGTACCATCAGTACCCGCACTCAATAATAGTATACCAGGAAGCTTATGTAGCAAAATGCCTGCTTCCAGTGCCAGTTGCTGGTTTCGACCTCCTTTTCCACTGCCAGTAACTGTTACGGTACTCTCTCCACCCATAAGTAGGCAAGCGGGTTTTTTACCTTCCCATTCCTGGGCAGTACTGATTAAATAGTTAGCAAGACTGGTAACAGATCCAGTTGCTGTTGTTGTAAGTATTTGCGTATCATATCCTAACTGATTGGCAGTAATTTGTGCAGCTTTCAGTGCAATCTGATTACTACCTATTAAAAAGTTATGCACATGCTGAAGGCCTGGATGCCCGGGTTTAGGCGTTTCAGCTATCTTACCAATACTCCCTTGTCGTAAGTGTTGATAAATGGCAGGAGGTAACTTATCAGTTAGGTGATATTTGTCCAGAATATGTATGGCCTCGTTAAATGTTGAAGGGTCTGCCACTGTAGGGCCGGAACCAATGACAGACAGATCATCGCCTACAACATCGCTGAGTATAAGCGTACACCAGGCCGTCGTATTTGCGAGCAATGCCAGTTGTCCGCCTTTGACTGCTGAGAGATGTTTGCGTACAGTATTCATTTCATAGATATCGGCTCCGCTTTTTAGCAGAAGAGAGAATACTTCCTGTGTCTGTAGCAGATCAGCGCCTGCGGGATAGTCAGCCAGCAGGGCAGAAGCGCCTCCTGACAGCAGGAAGAGTACAACATCGTCCGGTTGCACCGTTTGCAGCTGCGCAATCAGTTGTGTAGTAGCCTTTACCCCATCTTCATCCGGCAGGGGATGATCTGCTTCCGCAACTTTAACTTGGCGTAACGGCAATGCATGCCCGTACTTGGTAATAACCAGGCCTTTGAGAGGTAATGTTTCCAGGATCTGTTCAACGGCATGCGCCATGGACGCGGCTGCTTTTCCTGCACCAAATATCCATACTGTAGTAGCAGGAGAGAGCTGGAACTGCTGTTCACATACCGTTAATACATTACTTTGTACATGTATATGCTGCTGCATCAGACTAGCTGGCTGTACAGCAGCTACAGCGGCTTTAAATATTAAAATTGCATCTGCTCTGCTCATGATCACTATATTAAAAACATAAGGATGCTGACCAGCATCCTTATGTCGTTTCTATATTAATAGACCAGAATAATGGGCATTCCTTCTTTCCTGCTTTTTGTCCATTCTGGCTTCTCTTTGTTCATGCTACATTAGCTTCCAATCATATATTTCTTATACCGGCCTGCAGTCAATACCAGTACGAAATACCTGCTTCTTGCTTTATGCAGTGCTTTCGCTTAGTGACCCTTGCCTTTCCTGGAAAGCTATATATTTCAATTGAACATTTTCTGGCTTAGCATAATATCCGTACTAGCTGCGAGAATGTCTTGCTCTTGTTGTTAGAAAATATATAGCCGCTGGTCAGCTTTATCACTCATTTTATCATCGCGTTGAACCGTAATAAATCCTATTTTTCTGGCAATAACAGGCTCCATTATATCACTGTTTATTGTAAGCAAAAAGCAGGCTGATAGCCAACTAAAGTGGATCATATTGCTTTTGATGTAAAACAGGTTTTTCTCCCTGATAAATATAGGGAATTAGCACAATATTACTACCAGTCATCAAAAATCTGCTGAAAGATGCAGACACCACATTAATCATTTGTTACTTTTAGGGCTCAGGGGGATAATGCTGTATAGGCAACCCTTCTGATTGTCAGGAGTCTATGAACCCAAAATCTAAATTGTCAAACACAAACCAATGAGTAGTTTTTTCTCGCCGCGTAAGCGGCTATCCCGCCTGTGCCTATTGCTAAGCGGCCTTTTAGCGGGGTCGTATGCATCTGCACAGGAGACATTTCCTGTGAACGGTATTGCCGATCCCAGAGAGGGATGTTATGCTTTTGTAAAAGCGACTATTGTAAAGAGTGCAGGGAATGTGCTTACTAATGCCACCCTGGTGATCCGTAATGGACGTATTGTAAGCGTGGGTAATAGCCCCGCGCCTAAAGATGCAGTAGTAATTGACTGTGAGGGTAAGTATATCTATCCTTCGTTCGTGGATATTTATAGTGATTATGGTACGCAGCCAGTGAAGAAAGCTGCAGGTGGTTATAGAGGAGAACCACAGTTCCTTTCTGCTACAAAAGGTGCATATGGCTGGAACCAGGCAATCAAAAGTGAGGTGAATGCAGCTAGTGTATTCCAGGTTGACGGAACTACTGCCGAATCATTAAGAAATGCCGGTTTCGGTACCGTACTTACCCATCAGCAGGATGGTATAGCACGCGGTACAGGAGCGCTGGTATCGCTGGCAGATGATAGAGAGAATAAGGTGATGATCAGAGAGAAAGCAGGTGCCTATTATTCATTTGATAAGGGCAGTTCCTCACAGAATTATCCTGGTTCCCTGATGGGTAGTATTGCATTGTTACGTCAGACATTCCTGGATGCACAATGGTACCAGTCCCGTCCGGCAAAGGAGGGGACCAACCTGACCCTGCAGTCCTGGAATGAAAACCGCGCCTTACCGCAGATATTTGACGTACAGGACAAATGGGATGCACTCCGCGCTGATAAAATCGGTGACGAATTTGGTGTACAGTATATTATCAGGGCAAGTGGTAATGAATATCAGCGTATTCCGGAAATGGTGGCTACCAAGGCTTCTTTCATCCTGCCTTTGAACTTCCCGCAGCCGATAGATGTAGAAGATCCCAATGATGCACGTTTTGTAGCGCTCAGTGATATGAAGCACTGGGAACTGGCTCCGACAGAAGCAGCTGCTTTTGAGAAAGCTAATATTCCATTTTGCCTGACAGCCTCCGGTTTGAAAGATCTGAAACAGTTCTTGGCTGCAGTGAGGAAATCTATAGAACATGGCCTGAGCGAGCAGAAGGCACTGGAAGCACTGACGCTTGCTCCTGCACGTATCATCAAAGCAGAAGATCTGGTAGGCTCTCTGGAAGCAGGAAAGCTGGCTAATTTCCTTGTAACCTCCGGAACTATTTTCAATGAACAAACCGTATTGTTCCAGAACTGGGTACAGGGCAAAAAGTATACAATTAAAGAAGAAGGGTGGAAGGATATTCGTGGTACTTATACCCTGACCATTACCCCAGGTAACCAGAAGTACACGCTGTTGCTGAAAGGTACACCTGCAACGCCAAGCCTTTCTCTCATTCAGCAGGATACAGTAGCAGGTACTGTTGCTATAAATGATAAGCTGGTTAAAATCGCTTTCCCACTGAAAAAAGGTGGAGCACAATTGCGCCTGAGCGGTATTGCTGGTACAACAGAATGGAATGGAACCGGATTGGATACTGCCGGAAAATGGGTGAAATGGAATGCTGTATTTAATACTGCATATGCAAAGCAGGATACATCAAAACCTAAAGCAGTACCGCAACCAGGTAGGCTGTATTATCCGTTTAATGGCTATGGCTGGGAGACAATGCCTAAACAGCAGGACGTTCTGATTAAAAATGCCACCGTGTGGACAAATGAGCAGGAAGGCAAACTGGAAAATACAGATGTTCTTATCAGGAACGGTAAGATTGCTCAGATTGGTAAAAACCTCTCAGCAGGAAGTGCCCAGGTAATTGATGGCACAGGAAAACACCTAACAGCAGGTATCATTGACGAGCACTCACATATTGCTATCTCCAAAGGAGTAAATGAAGGAACACAGTCAGTTACTTCAGAAGTACGTATTGCAGACGTAGTAAATCCTGATGACGTGAACATATACAGGCAGCTGAGTGGTGGAGTAACAGCGTCTCATCTGCTACACGGTTCGGCTAATACAATAGGAGGACAAAGCCAGCTGATAAAACTACGTTGGGGCGCTGATGCAGAGGCCTTGAAGTTCGCCGGTTCAGATCCGTTCATCAAATTTGCATTGGGCGAAAACGTAAAGCAGGCTAACTGGGGTGAGCGTCAGCGTGAACGATTCCCACAAACGCGTATGGGGGTTGAACAGGTATTAAAAGATGCATTTACGCGTGCACGCGACTATGAGAAAGAAGGAGCAGGCAAACGCCGCGATCTTGAGCTGGATGCTTTAGTAGAAATCCTAAATAGTAAGCGTTTCATTACCTGCCACTCTTACGTACAGAGTGAGATCAATATGCTTATGCACGTAGCAGATACCTTCCGTTTCAAGGTAAATACCTTCACTCATATTCTGGAAGGCTATAAAGTAGCGGATAAGATGAAAGATCATGGCGCAGGCGCTGGTACTTTTGCAGACTGGTGGGCATATAAAATGGAAGTACAGGATGCTATACCCTACAATGCTACAATTATGCAACGCGTAGGTGTGAATGTGGCAATTAACTCAGATGATGCTGAAATGGCCCGCAGGCTAAACCAGGAAGCGGCAAAAAGCATAAAATATGGAGATATGACGGAAGAAGAAGCCCTCAAACTGGTGACGCTCAATCCGGCTAAATTGCTGCATGTAGCAGATCGTACCGGCAGTATAAAAACAGGTAAAGATGCCGACTTGGTACTATGGAGTGATAATCCATTAAGTATCTATGCAAAGGCTGAGAAAACACTTGTTGACGGTATTGTATACTTTGACAGAGCCAGAGATCTGGAGCTTCGTCAGCGTATCAGTAATGAGCGTAACCGCCTGGTGCTGAAAATGCTGGGTGAGAAGAAAAAAGGAACACCAACACAGAAAGCAGCAGCTTCCAGGGAGGAAATGTACCATTGTGAAGATCTGCAGGCTGGTCACCAGCAGCGCCTGACCGACGGAACGAATGAATTATAATCGTTGCACGCATCAATCAAACAACATGAAACGTAGTTTATTAACATACATCACAGCATTTTCCTGCTCAGCCGTAATGGCACAGGAAACTATATATCCTGCCCCGCCGCAGTCTAAGCCTGTATACCTGACCAACGCCACTATTCATGTGGGTAATGGACAGGTGATTGAGAAAGGTTCACTCTCGTTTGTCAATGGAAAGATCACCGCTGTAGGCAGTAATCTTCCTGCGCCGGCAGCAGACGTTAATGTGATTGACCTCCAGGGTAAACATGTTTATCCCGGAGTAATTGCTCCGCTGACCACCCTGGGTCTGACAGAGGTGGAAGCGGTCCGTTCTACTAACGACTTCAGTGAAGTGGGAGAAATTAATCCTTCCGTACGTTCACTGGTAGCTTATAATACGGATTCAAAAGTGATTAACACCCTGCGCTCAAATGGTATTCTTCTGGCACAGGTTACACCAGAAGGTGGGATGATCCCTGGTTCGTCTTCCGTAGTGCAGTTGGATGCCTGGAATTGGGAAGATGCCGCTTACAAAACAGATGGCGCTATCCACTTTTATATGCCAAGTTTATTGCCATCACCTGCTTCACCTGGCCGTTTCCCGGCAACAAAAGACAAAAGTGAAGAATTTGCAGAAAAGACCAATAAAGTGCGTGCATTTCTGCGTGAGGCAAAGGCATATTTTCAGGACAACAAACACAGTGCTGTAAATCTGAAGTTTGAAGCAGTACGGAACATCTTTGAAAAACAGCAGAAGTTGTTCATTCACTGTAATCTTGTGAAGGAAATGCTGGTGGCAGTTGACTTTGCAAAAGAGTTTGATATAGAAGTGGTAATAGCTGGCGGCGCTGACGCCTGGATGATTGCCGATGTACTGAAGCAGGCGAATATTGCAGTTGTATTGGCACAGCCTCATAGCCTGCCAGTTATGCAGGATGATGACATAGACCAGCCCTATAAGACAGCAGCTCAGCTGCAACAGGCAGGAGTACTCTTTTGTCTGAGTAATGAGGGCTTCTGGCAGCAGCGTAATCTGCCATTTGAAGCAGGAACAGCCAGTACTTACGGGCTTTCCAAAGAGGAGGCACTAGCGGCGGTAACATTGAATGCCGCTAAAATATTAGGTATCGATAAAACAACCGGGTCACTGGAAACTGGTAAAGATGCGAATATTACTATCAGTACCGGCGATCTGCTGGATATGCGTAGCAGTGTCGTAACACAGGCTTTTATTCAGGGAAGAGAAGTAAACCTGGATAATAAACACAAACAGTTATATGAGCGTTATAAATATAAGTACGGACTGAAATAGCCAAAACTTATATTCAATCAGAGGCCCGGTGTTGTACTAACAACCCCGGGCCTTTCTCATTTTTATCATGGCATGAATTTTTATTGTTTCATACAAACACATTAATAGATGGCAACAATCCTCAAAAGAGAAGAGGCTATTAAAAAGGTATCTGACCTAATTAACGATGTGCGGGTATGCATGTTTACAACGATAGACGAGCATGGCCACGTTATATCAAGGCCCATGGCCACAGTAGATGTAGATAAAGACGGGAACGTATGGTTTTTTTCCAATGAATATTCCGGTAAAGTGACCCAGATTTCGGAGAATAATGAGCTGAATCTTATCTATTCTCATCCAGGTCACAACACCTATCTTAATATTTTCGGTATTGGTTCGATCGTGCTCGACCGTGAAAAAATGAAACAGTTGTGGACGCCAGCTGTAGATGTCTGGTTCCCCGAAGGCATCGACGATCCCCGGATTTGTTTGTTAAAGGTAGATACCAAGCAAGCCTGGTTTTGGGATAATTCTTCCAGCAAAATGGTTATTTTCTTTAATATGCTGACGTCTATTATTAGGGGTACTCGCTATAAGGAAGGCGAGCATGGAGAATTGGATATAGAATAATGGCTATAATAATAACAAAAGAGGGCTGACGTATTGTATTTTACGACAGCCCTCTTTGTATTAGGTGCATTACTTGACGATAGCCAGGTAATAATTATTTTTACCTCTTTGTACCAGCAGATATTTGTCATTTAGCAACAGGCTTTTATCGAGAATAGCATCTATTCCACTGACTTTCACCTTATTAATACTGATACCATTATTCTGAATCATTTTACGGGCTTCTCCTTTACTAGGAAGGATATTCGTTTCTGCCAGGAAAGACAGTATATCTTTCCCCGCTTCCAGGTCAGCGGCCGCTACTTCTACCTGAGGAACCCCGTCCATGATCTCGAGCAGCTGGGACTCGGTCAATGACTGGAGTACATCAGCGGTATCGTTGCGGAACAGGAGGTCAGATGCTTTTAGCGCAAAGTCCAGTTCTTTCTGTCCGTGTACGAAACGGGTCAGCTCTTCGGCGAGCCTTTTCTGTAACTGCCGTTTTCCTGGGTCCTGCTCATGTGCAGCAATCAGTTCGTTGATCTCTTCCTGCCCCAGGAATGTGAATATTCTTATATAGTTCTTAGCGTCTTCGTCCGTAGTTTTCACCCAGAACTGGTAGAACAGGTAAGGGGAAGTTTTTTGAGGGTCCAGCCACACATTGCCTCGCTCCGATTTACCGAATTTGCTACCATCAGCCTTCTTAAGCAGTGGGCAGGTGAATGCAAATGCTTCACCACCTACCTTACGGCGTATTAGTTCTGTACCGGTTACGATGTTCCCCCACTGGTCAGAACCACCCATTTGAAGCTTGCAGTTCTTTTCTGTGTAAAGATGGAAGAAGTCATATCCCTGGATCAGCTGATAGGTAAATTCTGTAAAAGACATACCGCTATCGCCTTCCAGTCTTCTCTTTACAGAATCCTTCGACATCATATAGTTAACCGTGATGTGTTTACCGGTATCGCGAATGAAGTCAAGGAATGATATGTTTTTGAACCAGTCAAAGTTATTGACCATTTCAGCGGCATTGGGCTTAGCAGGGTCGAAGTCCAGGAACTTTTCCAGCTGTGCTTTGATACCCTGTTGGTTATGTGCAAGGGTTTCCAGGTCCAGCATCTTACGTTCTTCCGCTTTGAAAGAAGGATCGCCTACCATACCGGTAGCGCCGCCTACAAGGGCCAGTGGTTTGTGACCGGCTTTCTGTAAGTGTACCAGCAGCAGGATTGGTACCAGGCTGCCTATATGTAGAGAGTCTGCAGTAGGGTCAAATCCTACATATGCAGCAGTCATTTCTTTCAGTAATTGCTCCTCCGTGCCCGGCATTATATCCTGCACCATACCTCTCCAACGTAATTCCTCTATCAGGTTCATGATTAATTGGGATAATTTTTGCAAACGTAAGAAAAGAATTTTAAACGATATGGGAGAACGAGTGCATTGTATGGGAAATTCGTACATTCAACTGCGAATAAAACCGCTGTTCTCCGTAAAGTATACCATATGAAAAAAAGATTGTTTCTTATTGCTTCATTGCTGATAGCTGTGAAGCTGTTATTTGCCCAGAACTGTAGCAGCTACTACTATTTCCAGAATAATGCGGAAGTAGAGATGAGTGTGCTGGATGCTAAGGGCAAAGCGATGGTTAAGAATACTTATAAAGTATTGTCTGTCAAGAAAGAAGGTGCATCTACTGTATCAGACTTTTCTATTACCACTAAAAATGATAAAGGGGCTACCGTCTCTTCCGGCAAAGGGCAATGCAAGTGTAAAGGAGGGGAGCTGCTGATGGATATGAAGAAGTTCGTGCCGGATATGTTTCCTATAAAGGATATGAAGGTCGAATCTGATGGTAATTCCCTGCTCAGTTACCCGGCAAATATGAAAGAGGGTCAGAAACTGGCTGACGGCGCTCTACAAATGTCAGGTAGCGCTGAAGGCATGGAGATGAACCTGGAGTGCTTAGTAACTGACCGTAAAGTGGCCGGCCGTGAGAAAGTGACAACAGCCGGCGGCACCTGGGATTGTCTGAAAATTACCTGTAAGGTAAATCTCACGGTGAAAATGATGTCTATGAATGTACCGGTGCAGATGGATATGACGGAGTGGTTTGCGCCCGACTTTGGTGTTGTCAAAATCAATACAGATAAAGACGGTAAGTCTGCCGGTGTTATGGAAGTTACAAAAGTCAAGAAGTAACTGATATATAAAAGAGAAGGGCTGTCTCATAGGTGAGGCAGCCCTTCTCTTTTATACTAACATTATTATAATTGCTGTATACATACCTTAAGGCTCTCGCGCCAATGAGGTATCTGCATACCAAATGTATCTTTGATCTTCTGTTTATTCAGCACGCTGTAAGCAGGCCTTTTAGCAGGCGTAGGATACATATCGGAAGTGATAGGAGCCACTGTGCAGGATGCATTGGTTAGTTCACGGACTGCTAATGCAAAGTCATACCAGCTCGTAACTCCCTCATTGCTATAGTGATAAACGCCGCCATAGTTACCTGATACGTCCCAAATCTTGGTAAGGATGTCCAGAATTGCCTTTGCCAGGTCTACCGCATAGGTAGGAGTGCCTGCCTGGTCAAATACAACATTCAGGCTTTCCTTCTCCTGCATCAGTTCGCGCATACGCTTTACGAAGTTGACACCAAACTCGGAATAAAGCCAGGATGTACGTACAATAATGGTATCAGGATTTGTACCTATTGCCGCCCCTTCACCACGCAGTTTAGAGCTGCCATAGATACTGTTCGGACTTGCATCATCAGTTTCTACATAAGGCACATTCTGTTTGCCATTGAAGACATAGTCAGTAGAGAGATGGACCAGTTGCGTATTATACTCCTGACAGATGGTTGCCAGGTTTAACACAGCCTCAAAGTTCAGTTTGAAAGCCAGGTCTTCTTCACCCTCTGCTTTATCTACAGCGGTATAGGCCGCGCAGTTAACACATGCATGTATTTCCTGCTGCGCAAAGAAATTACGCACAGCATCTTCACTGGTAATATCCAGTTCATTGAAGTCGGTATATATAAAGGTAAACCCCGGATAATCCACAGCCACCTTTTTTATTGCTTGTCCCAGCTGTCCATTGGAGCCGGTTACCAGAATATTTTTCATTACTTATCTGAATTGAAAACAAAATTATGCGTACAATTTTCAAGTGTAGGCAGCACAATATCTTTTTCTGACACCAGTGCGTCGGCCAGGTCAATACCCCAGTCGATGTTAAGGGCCGGATCATTGTAAATGATACCGCCTTCACTGGCTTTGTGGTAAAAGTTATCGCATTTGTACATGACTTCTGCTGCTTCGCTTAATACGGAATACCCGTGGGCAAAACCTTTCGGTACCAGCAGTTGCTTCTTATTTTCGGCCGTGAGTTCTATAGTAAACACTTTCCCGTAGGTCGGAGAGCCTTTACGGATATCCACTGCTACGTCCAGTATCCGACCTTCGAGCACTCTTACCAGTTTAGTCTGTGCATAAGGTTCGAGTTGATAGTGCAATCCTCTCAATACTCCGTATGTAGACCTGGCCTGGTTATCCTGTACAAATGGAAGGTGCAGGCCTTGTTCCTGAAAAGTTTTCTCGCTGTAACTTTCAAAAAAATAGCCACGGTTATCGTTGAATACACGTGGTTCATATACTAACAGATCAGGTATCCCTGTTTCAGTAAAAGGCATATAGTTGATTATCTCTTTTGATACTGGTCACTGTAATATTCCTGGTACACCCCACTAGTGACATTTTCCAGCCATTCTTCGTTGGAAAGATACCAGTCAACTGTTTTTTCCAGACCTTCTTCAAACTGCAAAGACGGTTCCCAGCCCAGTTCCTTATTTAGCTTAGTCGCATCAATGGCATACCGGAGGTCATGTCCAGCACGGTCTTTTACGAAAGTGATCAGTTTTGCAGATGTTCCTGGCGGACGGCTTAGTTTCTTATCCATTACCATGCATAGCAGGTTAATGAGATCAATATTTTTCCATTCATTAAAGCCACCGATATTATAAGTTTCACCTACACGGCCTTTATGAAAAATGGTATCTATTGCCCGCGCATGGTCTTCTACAAACAGCCAGTCACGTATATTCTCGCCTTTACCATACACTGGTACCGGCTTGTTATTTTTGATATTGTGAATGGCCAGGGGAATCAGCTTTTCCGGAAAATGATGAGAGCCGTAGTTATTAGAGCAATTAGATATGATGGCAGGCAGATGATATGTGTGGTGGTAGGCCATCACAAAATGATCTGAACTGGCTTTTGATGCAGAATACGGAGACCGTGGATCATATGCTGTTTCCTCTGTGAAGAATCCTTCTTCTCCCAGGCTGCCATATACTTCATCTGTGGATACATGGTAGAACAGTTTTCCTTCATAATTGTCTTTCCAGTACTTTCTGGCAGCATTCAGAAGAATAGCAGTACCTAATACATTCGTTTTGATAAAAGCCAGCGGATCCATGATAGATCTATCTACATGGCTTTCAGCAGCCAGGTGTATTACACCGTCAAATGAATAGGTTGCGAACAGTTCATCAATAAATGCTTCATCGGTAATATCGCCCTTCACAAAGGTGTAGTTGGACTTCTCCTTGATATCTTTCAGATTTTCAAGATTACCGGCATAAGTGAGTGCATCCAGATTAACGATCTGGTAATGAGGGTAATTGTTCACAAATAATCTCACTACATGAGAACCTATAAAGCCAGCGCCACCTGTAATAAGTATGGTGTTGTGCATAATGATTATTTAATTCCGGAATGCAAATTACCAATTGCAGCCGAACCACTGCCTCAGTGGCAGTGGTTCGGCTGTTTGGGGATTATTTATTTAATGCTTCTTTGAAGTATTCATATGTGATCTTCAAACCTTCCTTCCTATCAACTTTCGGTGCCCATCCAAGCAGCTCCTGTGCTTTGGTAATGTCTGGTTTACGTTGTTTAGGATCGTCTTTCGGAAGTGGCTGATAGATAATCTGTTGCTTGCTGCCTGTAAGTGCCAGGATCTCCTCGGCGAACTCTTTCAGGGTGATCTCTGCCGGGTTACCAATGTTCACCGGCAGGTGATAATCGCTGAGCAGCAAACGGTAGATACCATCTACCAAATCAGATACATAACAGAAAGACCGGGTTTGAGAGCCATCGCCAAACACTGTCAGATCCTGACCTGTCAGCGCCTGACTCATAAATGCAGGCAATGCACGGCCATCATTGAGGCGCATGCGTGGTCCGTAGGTATTAAATATCCTTACAATCCTGGTTTCTACGTCATGGAAATTATGATAGGCCATGGTGATGGACTCCATAAAGCGCTTTGCTTCGTCATATACGCCACGTGGACCTACCGGGTTTACGTTGCCCCAGTATTCCTCCGGTTGCGGATGTATATTAGGATCGCCGTATACCTCGGACGTCGATGCTACCAGAATACGTGCTTTTTTCTCTTTTGCAAGTCCCAGCAGGTTGTGTGTGCCGAGTGACCCTACTTTCAATGTCTGAATTGGCATTTTCAGGTAGTCAATCGGACTTGCTGGAGAAGCGAAATGTAAAATGTAGTCCAGCTCTCCCGGTACGTGCACAAATTTGCTTACATCATGATGATAGTATTCAAATTCAGGTAAAGGGAACAGGTGTTCTATATTTTTTATGTTGCCGGTCAGGAGGTTATCCATACCCACCACACGATATCCTTCGGCAATGAAGCGGTCACAGAGGTGTGAACCCAGGAATCCGGCGGCGCCGGTAATCAGAACTCTTTTCATGTTAACTGCCATTGATGGTTGTGATAGTAATTAAATATTTGCAGCGGCGCGGCCTACGCTCTCATAGTGATAGCCTAGCTCTTCCATACGGGATACGTCAAACAGGTTTCTGCCATCGAAGATGAGTTTGTTCTTCAAAGAACTACCAATCTTGTCAAAGTCAGGCGTTCTGAATACGCTCCATTCGGTGGCAATCACCAGTGCGTCTGCATCGGCCAGACAGTCGTATTGGTTAGCTGCGTAAGTTACCTTGTTGCCAATTACACGTTCAACATTGGCCATAGCCTCAGGATCAAATACGGTAACAGTCGCTCCGGCTTCCACCAGTGCGTCAATCATATATAACGCAGGCGCTTCACGGATATCGTCTGTATTAGGTTTGAATGCCAGTCCCCAGAGTGCAAAGTGTTTTCCTTTCAGGTCATTCTTAAACCACGCACTGATCTTAGGCATAAGAAACAGTTTCTGTCTCTCATTCACATCCATCACGGCGTTTAATATTTTGAAGTCATAGCTGACATCTTCTGAAGATTTTACCAGCGCCTGAACATCTTTAGGAAAGCAGCTGCCGCCATAACCGATACCAGGGAACAGGAAACGCTTACCAATTCTATCATCACTTCCTACCCCTCTACGTACCATGTCCACATCAGCACCCAGTTTTTCGCACAGTATAGCTATCTCATTCATGAAGGAAATCTTGGTCGCCAGGAATGAATTGGCTGCATACTTAGTCAGTTCTGCAGATTTCTCATCCATGAACAGGATGGGGTTACCCTGACGTACAAATGGAGCAAAGAGCTCGCCCATTACTTTACGTGCTCTTTCAGAGCGTGTACCAATCACTACTCGGTCAGGTTTCATAAAGTCGTCTACAGCAACACCTTCACGCAGAAATTCAGGGTTAGAAACCACATCGAAAGGCTGGGAGCAATGTTTTGCGATCGCTGTTTGTACCAGTTCAGCGGTCCCTACTGGTACTGTACTTTTATCAACGATCACCTTATAATCTGTAATAATCTTACCCATGTCATCTGCTACGCGCAGAATGTAGGAAAGATCAGCAGAACCATCTTCTCCGGGAGGTGTAGGCAATGCCAGGAAAATCACTTCTCCGTGGTTTACTCCCTCAGCAAGGCTGGTAGTAAAGTGTAAACGTCCTTCCTTCAGGTTACGTTCGAACAGTTTTTCGAGCCCTGGCTCGTAAATGGTAATCTGTCCGTTGGATAACTTGTTAACTTTATTCACATCGATATCGACGCAAATAACGTCGTTGCCTGTTTCCGCGAAACAGGTGCCGGTCACTAGTCCTACGTAACCTGTGCCTACTACTGTAATTTTCATTTGGAGTCCTGATTTATGAATGATATAACTGAATCGATGATGTGCTGGAGTTGATCAGCATCCATCTCAGTATGAATTGGTAAGGAAATAACCTTAGAGGTGAGATCATCGGTAACCGGAAGGTTAAATGCTGCGCCACCGAAGTGCTCGAACATTTTCTGGCGGTGGGCCGGAACGGGGTAATAGATCATCGCAGGGACCTGTCTTTCCTGCAGGTATTGTTGTAAAGCATTACGGTCTGCACCATTCAGTTGCAGGGTATATTGATGGTATACATGGTAACTGTTAGAGGCTCTGTAAGGTACCGTGATCTGCGGTATACCGGCAAATGCGGCATCATATGCATCCGCCACTGCGCGGCGGGCCTTAATATATTCATCCAGCAGGGGCAACTTGATATTTAAAACCACTGCCTGTAAAGTATCCAGGCGGGAGTTAACACCCACTACATCATGATAATAACGCGCTGACTGACCATGGTTGGCAACCATTCTGATTTTTGCTGCAAGAGCGTCGTCATTGGTGAAAAGTGCGCCGCCGTCCCCATAACATCCCAGGTTTTTAGAAGGGAAGAAGGAAGTACAGCCGATCTGCCCAATTGCGCCCAGCATCTTTCTGGTTCCATCTGCAAAGGTATAGTGACCACCTATTGCCTGGGCATTATCTTCAATAACAGGGATATTATATTTCCTGGAAATAGCCATGATCGGTTCCATATCAGTAGCATGGCCGTACAGGTGAACAGGAACAATTGCTTTGGTTTTAGGCGTAATAGCCTTCTCTACCTGCTCTGGATCCAGACAGAATGTCTGTGGGTCCACATCTACAAATACTGGTTTCAGGTTCAATAAAGCAATTACTTCTGCTGTTGCAATAAATGTAAAGGAGGGCGTGATCACTTCGTCTCCGGGAGCCAGATCTAAAGCCATCATCGCGATTTGTAACGCGTCGGTACCATTGGCACAGGGAATCACATGCTTTACACCGAGGTACTCCTGCAGTGCAGTGGTGAATTGTTGTACTGGTGCGCCATTAATAAAAGCTGCATTTTCGAGCACATCTGTCATCGCAGCATCAACCTGCGGCTTTATTTTTAAGTATTGGCGTTTTAAATCCACCATTTGAATAGGAACCATGAGTGGGATAGATATTTTGTTTAAAGTGAGCAAATTTACAAATTTTGACATAGGAAGGGCAGTATCTTTGCGCCTGATCTAAAAAACAGTAAAAGTACGTTCAGGCATGCCGGCAAGCACTATATTATACGATCTGGGAATACGAGGTTACAGAACAGCCGTAACCCTGGCAGCAGCCACGGGTAACGCTAAAGCCCGCCGCTGGATAGCCGGACGCCAGGACTGGCGGCAATCATTGCAACAACACCTGCCGGCAGGCGGCCCCATCGTTTGGGTACATGCAGCCTCCCTTGGTGAGTTTGAGCAGGGGCGGCCCGTCCTGGAGGCGATCAGAAGGGAATATCCCAACTGCAGGATACTGCTTACCTTTTTCTCTCCCTCAGGGTACGAGGTAAGAAAGGACTATCCCGGTGCGGACCATGTTTGCTACTTACCGTTGGATACCCGGCAAAATGCCCTGGATTTTATCAAGATCGTACAGCCTGCGCTGGCCATCTTCATTAAATATGAGTTCTGGTATCATATGCTGACCGCTTTATATAAGTCAAGCATTCCCGTGCTGCTGGTGTCAGGTATTTTCAGGCCCGGACAACTCTTTTTCAAACCCTACGGCGGTATGTTCCGCCGTCTGCTGCAAAGGCTTACCGCCATCTTTGTACAGAACAGTGAATCACTCACCCTGCTGCAACGGGCGGGATTAAGCAATGCATCTCTTACCGGCGATACTCGGTTTGACCGGGTATGGGCGCTTCAGGAAGAAAATCGGGTAGTACCTGCAATTAGTGAGTTTGTTGGTAACCAGCAGGTTATAGTAGCCGGTAGTACCTGGAAAGAAGATGAAGCGTTATTGGCCGCCTGGTGGCACAAACAGCAGGACAACAATACCTGCCTGATCATTGCACCACATGAAGTGGAACCTGCACATATCAGTCAGTTAATGGAAATGTTTCCCGAGGCAGTACGGTACACCGAATGGGTACAACATCAAGGCCGGAAGGGAAGGGTACTGTTAATAGATAATGTCGGTATGCTATCAGCATTGTACCGTTATGCAACTATTACCTATGTCGGTGGAGGATTCGGAAAGGAAGGGATTCATAACATACTGGAACCTGCCACTTATGGCAAACCTGTGGTTTTCGGACCTATCTTCGATAAATTTCCGGAAGCGGCTGCATTAATAGAAACAGGGGGCGGCATCAGTGTGGAGGACCAGGCAGGCCTTGATACACAGTTGTCCATACTTCTGAACAATAAGGCTCAATGTATGAAGGCTGGCGCACAGGCCAGACAGTATGTTGTCGACAATAAAGGAGCAACGGAGAAAGTCTTAGGCTATATTCAGGAGAAGCGCTTTTTGACAAGGTTATAGAACTGCTTTACAGTACGGTTTTCATCATCCCATCCCTGACGGATCTTTAGTTCTCTTTCTATCCAGTATTCAGCTTCCTGCAATGACTGTAACTCATTGATGGTTCTTACTGAACGCTCATATGTATCTACATCACCGCGGAATAGCTCCTGGATAAACTGGAATTTATCATTGATACCAATTGCCTGGCGGAGGTCTTTTACCGGAATATCGCCTAATCTGTCACCTACTTCTTTATACCCCTGACGCCAGCGGTCGTTGAGGGAAGTAGTATTTTGGGCTACCAGCTGATTCAGCTCTTTCAATTCCTTACGTACACCATTCGTCTCTGTTTTCTTTTCGGTATTGTATAGCTGCTCTCCGTTGGTAACCGGAGGAGTTGAAGTTTGTAAAGAATCTTTATTGCCATATATAGTGATAAATGCCGGTTTCTTCTCTTCGGCTATCTCTACTGGCTGGGGAGTAGGCTCTGGATTAGGTACTGGCCTGGGCATGGTGGTATGATGGCGCGGCAATGTCAACACTGAAGACGCAGTAGGTGCAGCTACCGGAGCAGCCTCCTGACGTTCTTCCGGTATAACCGGTATAATAGGTTCTGTTGATTGCGTTACGGGTGCTTCCACCGTAATAGTGGCCGGACCAGCCGGTTTAGTAAGCGGAGCGGTAGGGAGAATCACTGCAATATGGCTATCCTGTTTCTGTTTGGCACGCTCCTGCTCTCTCTCCAGGTTCCTCGCATGAAGAATTTCTGCCTGCAGCAATTGTACATAGTAAGAAATGGACTGTAAACCAGCATTTGAATCTCTGAGTTCCTGTAACTTATCAATTAATGCACTTATTTTTTCCATAACAGTAAAAAAAATAAATTGAAAGCAAAATGCGTTCCATGCCTTAATTGTTAACGCGATATGGGGGAATTTATTTTATTTGCATAAAGTTAGAGCTTTTTAATTAACTGTAAATCAAAATAATAGAATATGTTCATTGAACCTTCTCTTGCGGGAGGGCGAAGGGGTTGGATAGAAGTGATCTGTGGCTCAATGTTTTCGGGAAAAACAGAGGAGTTGATCAGGAGATTGAAACGGGCCCGGATAGCCAATTTGAAAGTCGAGATTTATAAACCTGCTATAGACACACGGTACGACATACAACATATCGTATCTCATGATGAAAGTCGTATCATCAGTACACCACTGGAAAATTCTCAGCAAATATTACTGCTGGCGCAGGAGGTTGATGTAGTCGGGATTGATGAAGCGCAGTTTTTTGATGGTGGATTACCCGAAGTATGCGATCAGCTGGCCTTACGCGGTATCAGGGTGATAGTGGCCGGACTGGACATGGATTATCTTGGTAAACCGTTCGGACAAATGCCTTTTTTGCTTGCAAAAGCGGATTATATTACCAAACTGCACGCTATCTGTGTCCAGTGTGGTAATATCGCTAACTACTCTTATCGTAAAAGTAAAGACAATCATACTGTACTACTGGGTGAAACAGACCTGTATGAACCCAGGTGCAGGCATTGTTACTATAGTTAGAAAAAAGCGCCATCTGGGCGCTTTTTTCATTAATAATGTCTACTTGAAAACCAGCAATTCCAGTATCCGGTTTCAGTGATTCCAGCTATCATCAGCAGCATGAAATAACATATCATTTTATACCCGGCCGTGGCCAAAATCATAAATGTTGTAGTAATGCCTGATATAATCTAAATGACAGGTTGTGGTATACTTAAAGCCTAGTTGATGGTGTATCTGATTATTATTCCTACGATGAAATTCCGGACGCTGTATCCCTCATCAAGCTCCTGCCTTAACCTTGAAGGTGAATTTTTTTTGCGTCAGGTAACTGAAGCCTACTACAAATATGGTTGTCAATATTTTAGCAATGGTCGGATAGATATGGAAGTACTCCACAAACAGCTTCATAAAACCATAGTTCAGACAAATACAGATACCTACCAGCATGAAATAACGTACCAGCTGCACCCGTCCTTTCAGATTAGATTCAGAAAAGACAATGAACTTGCTTAGCAGAAATCCCGTGGGAAAAGTAACTATCATCGCCATAAACAGTGCAGCAATGTGTGCGCTGACTGTGAGGAACCCGATCTGTATCGGACTTTCATTTAAAATGAAGTGGTAACTGACGTAATACAATAGGATATCCATAGCCGTATTCCCGCTACCACAGGCCAGGTAGCGGAATGTTTGCAGCGGCATAAGTTTTGCAAACGGCTGGTAAAAAAAATCTAACACCAATAAAATGAACCTTTTCATAAAATAGTTGTACGACGACAAAACTAGTCAGTTTTACCGTTACTGTATTGCGCTTTTGATTTATCTTAACAATTTCCTGTTCTTCCAAAGTTTTGGTTGTCTGTTCAAAGGTTGTTGTCTGATCCGGCGTTGTTGCTCCTGCCATACCTGTACAGCAAGGATAGCTGCTGCTTTTGCAGCTTCCGGGTCTTTTTGGTCCAGCGACTGTGGTGTAAAATACTTACAAATAAAATTTGTGTCAAAAGCGCCATTAATAAATGCGGGCTGTTGTAGTGCCCAGCTTCCGAAAGGCAGTGTAGTGCGGATGCCTTTTACCTGATACTCGCTGATAGCGCGCAGTAGCCTTTCCCTGGCCTCTTCACGGTTAGCTCCCCAGGCTATCAGCTTGGCAATCATAGGGTCGTAATAGATAGGTATTTCCATTCCCTGCTCATAGCCATCATCTACGCGTACACCATAGCCTTGCGGACGTACATACGTTTCTAATGTGCCGGTATCAGGTAAGAAGTTATTAGCTGGATCTTCTGCACATATGCGCAGTTCGATCGCATGACCATTTATTTTTAAGTCTGCCTGGCTGAAAGACAGTTTTTCGCCCCTGGCTACCCGAATCTGCTCTTTTACAAGATCCAATCCGGTGATCATCTCTGTAACGGGATGTTCTACCTGCAGGCGGGTATTCATCTCCAGGAAATAGAACTGCAGGTTTTCGTCTACGAGGAACTCAACTGTTCCTGCTCCATGATATTTACAGGCGCGGGCAACGTCCAGGGCACATTTACCCATTGCCTCCCGGATGTCGGGCGTCAGGCAGGAGGAAGGTGCCTCTTCAATCAGTTTCTGGTGCCTGCGTTGTATAGAGCATTCACGTTCAAACAGATAGACATAGTTGCCATGCTGGTCGCCCAGCACCTGGATCTCTATATGCCGGGGAGAGCCCACGTATTTCTCAATAAATACCGCGTCATCACCAAATGCACTCATGGCTTCACTTTTAGCCAGTCTTATCTGTTCTTCCAGTTCTTCGGGTGCGTTTACCACACGCATACCTTTACCGCCACCGCCGGCAGAAGCTTTAATCAGAATCGGGAAGCCGGTCTTACTTACCACCTCCCGGGCTTCTTCCAGACTACGCAGCGGAGTCTCGGTTCCTGGTACCATAGGCACGCCAAATTGCTGAGCAGCCTGTTTGGCAGCCAGCTTACTACCCATCATTTCGATAGCAGCCGAGCTGGGACCAATGAATACAAGTCCGGCATCCTTTACTGCCTGAGCAAAACGGGCATTTTCACTGAGGAAACCGTAGCCAGGGTGAATGGCGTCAGCTCCTGTCTGCCTTGCAGCGCCAATGATCTTGTCAGTTAGCAGATATGACTGATTAGAGGGCGCGGGGCCAATACACACTGCCTCGTCCGCATACTGGACAAAAGGCATGGCGCGATCGGCCTCAGAATATACAGCTACTGTAGCGATCCCCATTTCCCGGGCAGATCGCATAATCCGTAGTGCTATTTCACCACGGTTGGCAACCAGCATTTTTTTCATGGAAGCGAATATAAGTGATTCTACTATCTTTGCCCCCACATGAAATCTAGTGCCTTCAGACAAACACTTACGCTGGTAAGAAAGGATATTTTGCTTGAATTGAGACAGAAATATGCCTTTTATGGCATCCTGTTATATATTATATCTACGGTGTTTGTAATAAATCTGATGATCGACAAACCGGAAGAGAAGATCTGGAATGCGCTTTTCTGGGTCGTACAGCTGTTTGTTGCGGTAAATGCTATTGCCAAAAGTTTCCTGCAGGAGAACAGGGGGCGGCTGTTATACTTCTATTCCCTGGTACATCCGCGCAGCTTTATTGCTGCCAAGCTGATATACAACATTATCCTGATGTCGGTAATGACATTGATTACCATGGTTTGCTGCATGACATTCCTCGGTAACCCTGTTACCAGCTTCTGGTATTTCCTGGGGGTGATACTACTGGGAGGCATCAGTCTTTCCCTGCTGTTCACCATGTTGGCGGCAATAGCGGCCCAGGCTAATCAGAATGCAGCCCTGATGGCTATTATGGGTTTTCCGATCATGCTGCCTTTGCTGATGCTGCTGTCTAATATTGCCAAATCCTCGTTTATAACCGTTTATCAGCCGGGACTGCCCAATATGTTCTTAATGATGGGCTGTATGGACATCCTGATCATTGCGTTATCTCTGGTATTATTCCCTTTTTTGTGGAAAGACTAATAAGCGTTGCACATATAATAGGAAACAGGTTACTGAATTTTGTGATTAGTGATAAAACGTGTAGGTTTGCCCCCAATATAGTTGGTAAAAAATGGAAAAGCATTGGTGGAAAGCTCTAGCAGTAATCATCCTGGTATACGTCATTATTGCAGGATTTACGATTGAGATACCGATTATCGGCACAAACGGGCAGTCTTCCCGGGGCCTTTTCTTTCACGTTCCTATGTGGATATGCATGTACACCATGTTCACTATCTCCGTAGTTAATTCGCTACTTTATCTTTCTAAATACGATCTGCGCAGAGACGCATATGCCAGCGCTGCTGCAAGTGTAGGCGTGTTTTATGGTGTGCTTGGTTTTGCAACAGGTACCTTATGGGCAACCTATACCTGGGGAGGTTCCTTTACCCGTGATCCCAAGCAGATGCTGACAGCTGTAGCACTGATGATTTACATGGCCTATCTCGTATTGCGTTTGTCCATTCCGGACATAGACAAACGGGCAAGGATCTCTGCCGTATTTAACATTTTCGCATTTGCTTTGTTGATCCCCTTAACGTATATCATTCCGCGTATGGTCGATTCCTTACATCCCGGAAGCGCTACCACACCCGGATTCGCCTCCAGCGACACCGACAATCATATGAAGTGGGTACTGTATCCGGCCTTCCTGGGCTGGACCCTCCTCAGTGTCTGGATATACACCCTGCTTGTTCGGTACAAAAAATTAGAGTTAAAAAATATTTTTAAATGATCAACAAAGCGTTTTCTTTCTGCTGTACCTGCATGCTGTTACTCATTTCCCTGTTTGCAAATGCACAGGAAAATCAAAATCAGAATACGGAGACAGGTCCTGTTAACGAGTTTTTCCGAAGCAATGGCAAGATCTATGTGATAGTAGGAGTACTGCTGATCATCTTTATCGGTATTGTTATATTTTTAATAGCACTGGACAGAAAGCTCAGCAAACTCGAACAACGGGAAAACAATTCACACGGTAAATAAAGTCCAACTACATATATATTACCAAAACAATTGTCTATGGCGCAAGAGCAACATTATGACTTCTTTCAGAGCGTAGAAAGAAGTTTTGACAAAGCCGCAAAATTCACGAAATGGGAAAAAGGCATTCTAGAACAGATCAAAGCCTGCAACGCTGTGTACCGTATGAAATTCCCGGTACGCGTAGGTGATACGATCGAAGTAATAGAGGCCTACCGCGTTCAGCACTCTCACCACAAACTGCCTTGTAAAGGTGGTATCCGCTTCAGCGATGCAGTTAACCAGGACGAAGTGATGGCCCTGGCAGCGCTGATGACCTATAAATGCGCTATCGTAAACGTACCTTTCGGAGGTGCCAAAGGAGGTATCAAAATCAATCCACGTAACTATTCCCCGTTCCAGTTGGAAAACATCACCCGCCGTTATACTGCGGAACTGGTTAAGAAAAACTTCATCGGTCCGGGCGTAGACGTTCCTGCTCCGGATTATGGAACCGGTGAAAGGGAAATGAGTTGGATATTAGATACTTACATGAGCCTTCGTCCCGGAGAAATCGACGGTTACGGTTGTGTAACAGGTAAACCGGTTTCCCAGGGTGGCGTACGCGGTCGTAAAGAAGCAACCGGTCTGGGCGTATTCTATGGTCTGCAGGAGCTTTGCAATATCAAAGAAGATATGCAACGCATCGGCCTGGAGCCAGGTATCATCGGTAAAAAAGTAATTGTACAGGGTATGGGTAACGTAGGTTACCATGCTGCTAAATACTTCCATGAAGCAGGCGCTGTTGTTGTCGGCCTGATCGAGTGGGATGGTGCACTGTACAGCGAAAAAGGTCTTGATCCTGACGCAGTGCTGAAACACAGAAACGAAACAGGCTCCATTATCAATTTCCCTGGTGCTACTACATTGAAAAACAATGCAGAAGGACTGGAAATGGAATGTGATATCCTGATTCCTGCGGCGTTGGAAAATGTCATTCACAAAGATAACGCGCCGCGCATCAAAGCAAAGATCATCGGTGAAGCAGCAAACGGCCCTATTACGCCTGAAGCTGACGAAATCCTGAATAAGAAAGGTGTGATCGTTGTTCCGGATATGTTCCTGAACGCTGGCGGTGTGACTGTCTCTTACTTTGAATGGCTGAAAAACCTCAGTCACGTACGTTATGGCCGTCTGGGCAAACGTTTCGATGAGAATATGAACATCCACATCCTGAGCGTAATTGAAGATCTGACCGGTAAATCTGTGTCAGAAAGAGAAAGGAAATTTATCGCTCACGGTGCTGATGAGGTGGATCTGGTATATTCCGGTCTGGAAGAAACCATGCACGCCGCACTGCATGAAGTACGTACTATCATGATGAATCACAAAGATATCCATGACATGCGTACGGCTGCATATGTTTGCGCTATCGATAAAGTTGGTGCTGCTTACGATCAGCTGGGTATCTTCCCTTGATTAGTGCATCAGCATAATATATTTAAAAAGGGAACACTGCTACTGGTGTTCCCTTTTACATGATAGCATATTCACCACCTCTTGACCCTATCAAGTCCACCTCAAGTCCACCTTATCTCCACACTTACGCCGTCCTGAACTCTTCCACAATACTGGGTTTTCAGGCGTTTCTCTCCCTCTTTTCAGGCTGTGTTTTATAATTAGTGAAAATAGTATCATAAATAAGCTGGTAACTGGCCAATAAACTGCCATTCCTGTGCCGGCTCACTATGCTCACAACAAAAGGTGTTGATGCCATTAGTAATTACCAGGAACGAGGTAGGTAATACCATATGATACCGTACAATCTGTTCCAGTACTGACTGGGTAAGTGGCACATCCATTTCCTTGCATTCTATAATCATCCATGGCAGCATAGTCCTGTTATACACCACAATGTCGCAGCGCTTCTTCAATTCCCCGAGATAAATCTCTTTTTCTATGCCTATTAGCGACGCGGGGTAGCTCATCGTTTTCACCAGGTAATTGAGGAAATTCTGACGCACCCATTCTTCAGGGGTTAGCACTACATATCGCTTACGAAACCTGTCAAAGACCAGCGTCTTGTCGTTCTCTTTTACAATCTTAAAGTCAGGGGTCGGAAATTCAATTGTGATCATAGCGCAAAGGTATTTATCCGCAGCGATTATCGTCTGGGTAAGTACCTTCCTGCACGATCATGTGAGGAGAGTAATAAAGATGTAATGCGTGGACACATATTGAATATCAATTATTTGTTGAATTTTTAGGATGGCTTTCTCCAGGTATTAAGTTTAGCAAGCTTATATCAGTTACGAGCTTCATGCAGATGATCTGATTTAGTCCAGTACACGAAAAAAATGGTAACTTTAGCTGAGTAAAATGTGCCTACTATGGAAATTAAGGTGAATATTGATGATAATTATATCAAGGATCTGCAAAGCAAGGTTGATAATGCTAAGCCTTCCCTGATTGCTTCGGACGCAATAGCACTGTACAACTGGGCTGTCAATGAAATCATCAGCGGGAGAAAAGTAGTCTCTCTTGATGAGTCTAAAAACAGTTACAGGGAGATTACCAGTCCTGTATTGAAGAAAGCTCATAGAGATAAGGCTGGTTGACGGGCAGTTATCTTCGATATTCCCGTTATTTTCTGATTCATCCGTATTACCATTAGTTTCATCCATTATGCTGTTAAAAGATGAAGGGCCTATTGAGTTACCCCCTCCTCCGCCCGGGAATAAGGAAAAGTTTACGTTGACCTCACTGACATTGTTAATCATTGGCTTCACAATAAGTTCTTTACTGCTCATTTTAGTCTTCCTTCCATTTGAAGGAACTCAAAACTTTGATGTCGTTCTGGATGCTATGAAAAACGATTCTATCCCATCTCCGAGAACAGACACCCTTATCCAAAGAAAGATCGAATTGGTGCGTTATATTCAGGAAGAGAAAAAGGACTATCGTGAGTTCTTTCTGAAGATATGTCAGATGATTTTGCTGAATTTATTACTACCTATTGTTACGGCTATACTTGGCTATAAAGTAGGTGCCAGTACAAATGAAGAATAGTGTAATATGGCGATCTGATTGAGCATATCAGCGATTTTTTCCGTATATTCGTTTGTCAAAAGGCTATGAAGACAAAAGAAGAAATTGTAGCTAACTGGCTTCCCCGTTACACTGGGGAGAAGCTGGAGAACTTTGGCTCCCACATTTTACTCACCAACTTTAGCAATTACCTTAATTATTTCGCTGAATGGCATAACACCAATATTATCGGTGAAGGCAAGCCAATGCAATGCGCTACCGCTGATGATATTACTATCATCAATTTCGGTATGGGTAGCCCGAGTGCTGCCACTGTAATGGATCTGCTCAGTGCTATTCATCCAAAGGCGGTGCTGTTTCTGGGAAAATGTGGTGGATTGAAGAAGAAGAACAACATTGGTGATCTGATATTGCCCATTGCCGCTATCCGCGGAGAGGGTACTTCTAATGATTATTTTCCTGCTGAAGTGCCTGCGCTGCCTTCCTTTGCTTTGCAGAAAGTGCTTTCTACCACCATCCGTGAGTATGGTTGTGATTACTGGACGGGTACCTGTTACAGCACCAACCGCAGGGTATGGGAACATGATGTGGAATTTAAACGTTACCTGGAACGCATCCGTGCTATGGCAATAGATATGGAGACCGCCACTATTTTCTCGGTAGGCTTTTACAACAAGATTCCTACAGGCGCGCTGCTGCTTGTATCTGACCAGCCGATGATACCCGAAGGCGTGAAAACGGAAGAGAGTGATCGCCGGGTAACGACCGAATATGTAGAAAGACATATCCGTATAGGAATCGATTCCCTGAAAAATCTGATTAACAGTCACCAGACCGTGAAACATCTGCGGTTTTAATAACCGTCTTCCATATGCAGCAACCTCTGTTATCGATACGTGATCTGATGGTTTCTTTTGGCAGCGTACCTGCCGTCAATGGTATCTCACTGAATATTATGCCCGGTGAGATTATTGGTATTGTAGGAGAGTCGGGATCAGGAAAATCTGTAACCGCCTTATCGCTAATGCGGTTACTACAACACCCTGGGAAGATAGCAGGCGGTCAGCTATTATATCAATTAGCCAGCAGTAAAGAGCAGGTGAAAGACATTGTTCGTTTGTCTGACCAGGAAATGCGTTCCTGGCGTGGTAATGAGATAGCCATGATCTTCCAGGAGCCAATGACCTCACTGAACCCGTTGCATACTTGTGGAAGCCAGGTAATGGAAGTGTTGTTACTGCATAAAAAGATGAGTCGTGAAGAGGCCCGGTTACAAACGCTGGCTTTGTTCCGGCAGGTAAGGTTGCCGGATCCGGAAGGGATGATGTGCCGGTATCCGCATCAGCTATCCGGCGGACAAAAGCAACGCGTCATGATAGCGATGGCTATCAGCTGTCAGCCTCGCCTGCTGATAGCAGATGAACCGACTACCGCCCTGGATGTTACGGTACAGAAGACTATCCTGGAATTACTGAAGGACTTGCAACGGCAAACAGGTATGAGTGTCATATTCATCACGCATGATCTGGGAGTGATCTCAGAGATTGCAGACAGGGTAGCGGTGATGTATAAAGGAAATATTGTAGAAGAAGGCACTGTTGGAAAGTTATTCACAGATCCACAGCATCCATATACGAAAGGTTTGCTGGCTTGCCGGCCTCCGTTGGATAAGCGGTTATTTCGCTTGCCGGTTACCCGGGATTTCATGGAGATTGATCAGCAGGGGCATATCGTGGAAAAAGCGCAGGATGTGAAAACGTTTGTGCGCGGACTTGAGGTGCCGCAGCACGTGATGGACGATAGAGCAGCGCAATTGGCGCAGCGTCCTTTATTATTAGAAGTAAAAGATCTGCATACCTGGTTTCCTGCCAGGAAGAATATATTTGGCAAAGTGTTGTCATGGACGAAGGCTGTAAATGGTGTTAGTTTTGATGTGCGGGAGGGGGAAACTATGGGACTGGTAGGGGAGTCTGGCTGTGGAAAAACGACCCTGGGCAGAACCTTGCTGCAACTGGTTACTCCGACGAGCGGCAGCATATATTACAAGGGCAGGGATATTACTACCTTGCCGGCAGCGGAATTGCGCGATCTGCGAAAGGATATTCAGATTATTTTCCAGGATCCTTATTCCTCTTTAAATCCGCGGTTGACCATTGGTCAGGCCATTGAGGAACCGATGAAAGTGCATGGACTGTATGGTAATGACAAGGGGAGGAGCGAAAAGGTGAGAGAGCTGCTGGAGAAGGTGCAGCTGTTGCCGGAGCATTATCAACGTTATCCGCATGAATTTTCTGGCGGGCAGCGGCAGCGCATTGTCATAGCGCGTGCACTGGCATTAAATCCGTCATTTATTATCTGTGATGAATCGGTGGCTGCGCTGGATGTGAGTATTCAGGCACAGGTTTTGAATCTGCTGATGCAGTTAAGGCAGGAATTTGGGTTTACGAGTATATTTATCTCTCATGATCTGTCAGTGGTACGATTTATCAGTGACCGTATGATGGTGATGAACAGGGGGCGGATAGAAGAAGCGGGCCTGGCAGCTGAGGTGTATGAAAGTCCGAAAAGTGAATATACGAGGCAGCTAATTAATTCCATACCTAAAAATATTTATGCGTAACTTTATACGTGTGAGTGTATCTATAATCATTTTTGACAAGTTGCATAATAATCAATACTTTTGCAGCCTTTAAATTTATTCATACCGTAATATGAAACTATCACAGTTTAGATTCGATCTTCCTTTAAATCTGATTGCGCAGCACCCTTCCAAAACAAGAGACGAAGCACGTTTGATGGTGGTTAATCGTGCCACCGGCAAAATTGAACACAAGGTTTTCCGTGATATCATCAACTACTTCAATGATAAGGATGTAATGGTGGTGAACAACACCAAGGTATTCCCTGCCCGTCTGTACGGTCGTAAGGAGAAGACTGGTGCAAAGATTGAAGTGTTCCTGCTCCGTGAGCTTAACAAGCAGAACCGTCTGTGGGATGTAATCGTAGATCCTGCCCGTAAGATCAGGGTGGGTAACAAATTATATTTTGGCGATGATGAATCGCTGGTAGCAGAAGTGATTGACAACACCACATCCCGTGGCCGTACGATCCGCTTCCTGTTTGAGGGTAACGATGAAGAATTTAAGCAGGTGTTGGACACCCTGGGTGAAACGCCACTGCCTAAGTACATCAAGCGTAAGCCTGAAGAAGAGGACAAAGAGCGTTATCAGACAGTATACGCGAAGTATGAAGGTGCCGTTGCAGCTCCGACTGCAGGTTTGCACTTCAGCCGCGAGCTGATCAAACGCCTGGAGATCAAGGGTGTTAAATTCGCAGAAGTTACCCTGCACACCGGTTTAGGTACGTTCCGTCCTATCGAGGTTGAAGACCTGAGCAAACACAAGATGGATGCTGAGTATTTCAACATTGACGAGTATGCGGTGAAGATTGTAAACAAGGCCAAAGAAGAGAGCCGTAAGGTATGTGCGATCGGTACTACTACTGTGAGAGCGGTAGAGTCTTCCGTAACAGCACAGAACCTGCTGAAAGCAGCAGAGGGTTGGACTAACACGTTTATCCATCCTCCATACGATTTTGCTATTCCGAATGCATTGGTTACAAACTTCCATCTGCCTAAAACCAGCCTTCTGATTATGGTCTGCGCATTTGCAGGTTATGACCTGGTAATGGAAGCTTACCAGCAGGCTATCAAGGAGAAATACCGTTTCTTCAGCTATGGTGATGCAATGCTGATCATCTGATTTAGCAAACAAAACTATTCGAACAAGTCCTGTTCCGTATCTGCGGAACAGGACTATTCATGTAAGGCCATATGGAACAACGTAAAAAGATTGCAATCATAGTAGCTGGTGGTTCGGGCACAAGAATGGGTAGCGCCGTACCAAAGCAATTCCTCGAACTGTCTGGTAAGCCGGTATTGTGGCATACGGTTAATGCATTTAAGCAGGCATATAATGATATGCAGATTGTGCTGGTATTGCCGGAAGTGCATTTTGATTACGTGAAGCCCTGGTTACATGAATTTAGTACAGGAGCTGGCGTTATGCTGGTAAAAGGAGGAGAAACCCGTTTTCATTCTGTCAAGAATGGCCTTCATGAAGTGAAGGAGCCGGCCGTGGTATTTGTACATGATGGCGTTCG
Organism: Chitinophaga rhizophila; assembly: GCF_019492185.1. Taxonomy (GTDB): domain Bacteria; phylum Bacteroidota; class Bacteroidia; order Chitinophagales; family Chitinophagaceae; genus Chitinophaga; species Chitinophaga rhizophila. Next base: position 2,220,750 of record NZ_JAICCF010000001.1, on the reverse strand, counting down.
TCCGCTGATAAGTACAACATTGATCCGCGCCTGTTATGAAGCAGCGTTATCCACAGGCAGTGCTATTCCGGTGATTGATATGAAAGATAGTATCCGTCAGGTGGAAGGGGAGGCGAATAAGGCCGTTGACCGTGAGCAATTCAAGATTATACAGACCCCACAAACGTTTTTGTCTGAGTGGTTGTTACCTGCATTTTCATTACCCTATGATCCGTTATTTACGGATGAGGCAACAGTAGTAGAGCGGCAGGGGCGCAGGGTGCATCTGATCCCTGGGGAAGAGGCTAATATAAAAATAACGCGTCCGCTGGATTTGACCATTGCGAGCGCGCTATTAAAAGAGAAAAAGTAATCTTAATATTTTATTGTGCTGTGTCGGGAGACAGGCTTTTCTGAATTTTCGCCAGTATCTGGTGGGCGACTTCCATTGCCTGCAGGCCGTCGATTGCATTTACCGGTACCGGTTTATTATGCAGGATGCTATCGCGGAACAGTTCCAGTTCCATACGGATGGCATTAGTTTGTTTTATTTCCGGATTGTCGATAGCAATTGTTTTCTTACCTGTATTTGTATCTATATCCAGTGTGAACAGGCCTTCGTCTTCAGGCGTTTTCAGCTTGATGATTTCCGTTTTCTTATCCAGGAAATCTATACCGATATAGGCATCTTTCTGGAAGAGGCGCATTTTGCGCATTTTCTTCAGGGAGATGCGGCTGGAGGTAAGATTGGCTACGCAGCCGTTATGAAATTCTATGCGCACGTTAGCGATATCCGGGGTATCGCTCATTACTGCTACGCCGCTGGCGGATATTCTGTTGACGGTGGATTGAACGATGCTCAGAACAATGTCGATATCGTGGATCATGAGATCGAGAATGACACTCACATCGGTACCGCGTGGATTAAATTCAGCCAGGCGGTGTACTTCGATGAACATTGGTTTAAGATCGTGCCCTTTCAGTGCGAGGAAGGCGGGATTGAAGCGTTCAACGTGACCTACCTGGAATTTTATGTTAGCTTCTTCCACCAGTTTTACCAGTGTTTTTGCTTCATCCATGGTGTTGGTCATCGGCTTTTCCACAAAAATGTGTTTGCCATTGCGGATGGCTTGTTCACATATTTTGAAGTGCTGGGTGGTAGGGGCGATGATGTCGATGGCATCAGACGCCAGTATCAGCTCTTCCGCTGACTCGAATCTGGGAATCTGGTATTGGGCTACGCTGTCGGCGTTGGCATTACTCGGATCGAAAAAACCAACTATTTCTACGTCTTTCATAGTGGCCCACTGGGAGAGGTGGATCTTGCCCAGGTGTCCCACTCCGAAGATTCCTATTTTGAGCATGTTACTATTTGATAATAAAATAATTGCGAATGTAAGGAAAAAGAGGTTATTAAATCCAAATGTTATATAAGGAAACCATCTTCTACCATACTGCAATAACCAGCTTCTGACACAATAATATGGTCGAGTATGCTGATATCAAATAGGCGGCCGGCAGCTTTTAACTTTTCGGTGACCTGGATGTCTGCGTTGCTTGGGCGCAGGTTACCAGAGGGGTGGTTGTGGCATAGAATGATTTGGGTAGCGCCTGTTTCGAGTGCTTCCCGGAAGATGACTTTAGGATCGACGATTGTACCTGTGATGCCACCGATGCTTACACAGCGGTGCTGTAACACGCGGCAGGCGTGATTGAGGAAGAGTACGTGGAAAGATTCAAGAGAAGCATCGCCGAGTAATGGTTTAAAATAGAGTGCTGCATCGCGGCCCTGGCGGATTGTTTTTCTTTCCAGCATATGGCCTGCCTGCCGGCGGCGAGCCAGTTCCATGGCGGCAATGATTTTAGCAGCTTTAGCTGTGCCGATGCCTTTGATGGTTTTAAGTTGCTGCAAGGTAAGTTTCCCCATCTCGCTTAGATTATGAGATGCGGTGCGTAGTACTTCCTGCGCAAGTGTAACTGCGGATTTTTGTTTGTGGCCTTCATTGAGCAGGATAGCTAATAACTCTGCATCACTGAGCGCCGTTGTGCCTTTACTGATTAGTTTTTCCCGTGGCTGGTCATCTTCTGCCCAGTCTTTAATGGCAATATGTGTGCATGCCGGGTTAACTGCTACTTCCATTTTGCTAATATTATTAGCAAATATACATCCGTGCAGCTGGTTTTTTTCTCTTGTCACAATTTATTTTAAATTAGTTGCTGTGATCTTTTAAATTCCGGAGTGTGCTGTTATAAATAACTGTAAATAATCACGTTATCTATTTGTTAAATCACCAAATCGTTTATTAGCGGGCACGTTACCTAAAAAAATACAGAATACGTACTTCAAAAAGCATAGTTTTGCAACCTCTTTTAATATCTCCATGCAACCATCAGTAAAAATTTTCACAGGGAACAGTAACACGGCTCTTGCGGAGAAAATCGCAAAGCGTTACGGTAACGGTCTGGGTAAACTGACCATACAGAAATTCAGTGATGGCGAGTTCCAGCCAATTTACATGGAAAGTATCCGTGGTGATTATGTTTTCCTGATACAGAGCACCAACGCGCCATCAGATAACCTGATGGAATTGTTGATGATGATAGATGCTGCAAAAAGGGCATCAGCAGGTTACATCACAGCGGTAATTCCGTACTTTGGTTTTGCCAGACAGGACAGGAAAGATAAGCCAAGGGTTGCCATAGCCTCTAAACTGGTAGCCAATCTGTTAACATCAGCAGGTGCTAACAGGGTGATAACCATGGATTTGCATGCTCCGCAGATACAGGGTTTCTTTGATATACCGGTAGATCACCTGGATAGCTCCGCAATTTTCATCCCGTACATTGAGAATTTGAAGCTGGAAAATCTTACCTTTGCGTCCCCTGACGTAGGTAGTACAAACAGGGTAAGGGAAGTAGCGTCCTATTTCAATGCTGAGATGGTGATTTGTGATAAGCACCGTAAGCGTGCGAATGAGATTGCTTCTATGGTAGTGATCGGTGATGTGAAGGACAGGGATATTGTTTTGATTGATGACATTTGCGATACAGCGGGTACATTGACCAAGGCGGCTAACCTGTTAAAGGAAAAAGGAGCGAGAAGTGTGCGTGCTTTCTGTACGCATCCTGTATTGAGTGGTAAGGCATTTGATAACATCAGTAATTCGGTATTGGAAGAGCTGGTAATTTGCGACACTATTCCTTTACAGCAACAAAGCCCAAAGATCAAGGTGATCAGCGTGGCAGACCTCTTTGCAGTAGCTATCCGCAATATGCACGAGAACAGATCAATTACAAATCTGTTTGTTCATAGCCACCGCAGAGGATAATAGCGAACATTATTTACAAAAACATAAATGTTTAATCAATGAAAACGATAACAATCGAAGGACAACTCAGGAGCGAATTTGGCAAAAAAGCCACCCGCCAGGTACGTTCTGAGGGACAAGTGCCTTGTGTTATTTACGGGGGTGCAGAAACCGTAAGTTTTTCAGCTCCGGCAGTAGCATTCAAAAATCTGGTTTACACTCCTGATTTCCAGGTAGCTGAAATCAAATTGGGTAGCAAGTCTTACAGATGCGTACTGAAAGACAAACAGTTTGATACTGTAACTGATGAGCTGTCTCACATTGACTTCCTGGAACTGGTAGAAGATAAACCAGTAGCAGTTACTCTGCCAATCAGAATTACTGGTCAGTCTGAAGGTGTTAAAGCCGGTGGTAAACTGGTAGTTAAGATCAAAGCGCTGAAAGTAAAGGCCCTGCCTAAAAACCTGCGTGAGAACATCGAAGTGAACATCGACAACCTGGAACTGAACGGTAACATCCGTGTAGAAGACGTGGTTGCTGAGAACATCGAGATCCTGAACTCTCCACGTATTCCTATCGCTTCAGTAGTAATGACGCGTCAGTTACGTCAGGAAGAAGCAGCTGAAGGTAAAAAGAAATAATTTCTTTCAGAATATTTTGCAAAAAGTCCCATTCTGGCTCGTCCGGGATGGGACTTTTTCTATTTTTGCCCTGCATTGCACTTTGCTTTCGTATATATGGAAGTCTAGTGTAGTCAGAAGAATGGCTATTAAAATATTAATCCGATGAAATACCTGATAGTAGGATTAGGTAATATAGGGAAGGAATACGAACAGACCCGGCATAACATAGGTTTTGACATTGCGGATGCTTTTGTCAGTAAACATGGAGGCACTTACAGGGAAGACCGTTTGGCGGATGTGGCTGAGGTAAAATGGAAAGGCCGCATTTTTGTAGTGATCAAACCCACTACTTATATGAACCTGAGTGGTAAGGCTGTTAAGTATTGGATGGACAAGGAGAAGGTGCCTCTGGAAAATATACTGGTATTAGTAGATGATCTGGCACTTCCATTGGAAGTAATTCGTCTTCGTCCTGGCGGCAGTGATGCTGGTCAGAATGGGCTGAAAAGCATTCAAGAATTGCTGGGAACCAATCAGTACCCGCGTTTACGCTTTGGTATAGGGAATAATTTCCCTCGTGGAAAACAAGTAGAATTTGTGTTGGGTAAATGGACAAATACAGAATGGGCTATTGTGATGGCAAAGTTGGGTAAATGTGTGGAAGTTATTGAGAGTTTTGCCTCAATTGGTCTGCCCCGAACCATGAATGTGTATAATACGCTGAGTTATCCGTATGATAAATAAATTGCGATAAACTGATATGCTCCGCTCTTTTAACCTTAAAACCAAGAAACACCTGTCATGAAAATTATTTGTGTTGGAAGAAATTATGCTGATCATGCAAAGGAACTGAAAAACGAGGTGCCAACCGAACCTGTGATTTTCATGAAGCCGAAGAACGCGCTTTTACAGAATAATCATCCGTTTTACTATCCGGAGTTTACAGATAACCTGCATTATGAATGTGAGCTGGTGCTGCGTATCAGCAAAAACGGTAAACATATACAGGAGAAATTCGCTGATAAATACTACGATCAGATTGGTATCGGGATAGATTTTACCGCCCGGGACCTGCAGGATAAGCAGAAGCAGAAAGGTCTGCCCTGGGAGATCGCCAAAGCGTTTGATAACTCCGCCGTAGTTGGCCAATTTATGCCTATTACCCCTGAACTGGACAAGAAGGATATCAATTTTTGCCTGTATAAGAACAAGGAAATAGTGCAGCAGGGTAATACTAAAGACCTGTTATTTTCTTTTGATTTCCTGGTGTCGTATATATCCAGGTATTTCACCTTGAATATTGGCGACCTGGTATTTACAGGAACGCCGGCAGGCGTAGGGCCAGTAGAAATAGGTGATTCTCTGGAGGCATTCATTGAGAATGACAGTATGTTAGAATTTATGATTAAATAAGGGTCTTAACCATAAGATAGTGTGCGCTTAATGCTTTACTGTATGCAGTAAGTATTAAGCGCATTTTTATTGTGGCTTATCGCTGTAGCTGGTCAGTAACGGGCATACAATTGCGTTTCGCAATCAGTGCGAAGATGCATAAACCAAATGACCCGGAAAACAGATGAGAAAGAGCTTTAAGCTGGCAGATCTTCTATAGTAATCAATGGCTTCAGAGGCGGCGTCTCATAGTCAGGAACGAGCTGGATGTGTTGAGTGCTGGCGGTCAGGGAATGTTATTATAGATCGCGTCCAATATTCTTGTCAGTTCAGTATAATCTTGTTCTGTTAACCCTGCCCAACCGGTTTTACGCATGTCGAGGACCAGTGGGCGTACTTCCTTGTATTTGTCAGTTCCCTTCTGGGTAAGCTGCAGAAATACCTTTCTTCTGTCCTGTGGCGATCCTTCCCTTACCACCAGTTCCTTCTTCACAAGCAGTTCGATAATACGGGATACGGTCGTGATATCCTTTGAAGTCATTCTGGCAAGCTCGTTGTGTGTAATTTTCTTGTGCTTGTACAGGTTTTCTATCAGGAGCCACTGGTCTACAGTGATGTCTTTTTTATGTGCGTCAAAGGTTTTTTGCCAATAGTTGCGAATCCGTTTTAATGTGGCATCCAGCTTAAAAAAAGACGGATTGCTTACAAAAGTATCAGTCATAATTGTTAATTTGCAGTAGCAATAGTTGCAGTAGCAACTAATATAAGTTTAACATCCAAAACAATCCTTACGTGTTTAAAGATAGTATAAGTGTTTCAACTTTTAAAGCTGCTGTTCCCGGTAAGGAGCGGTCTTCCGGCAAACAGGTGACCTTACTAAAAGCATATCGTTTCATGCAGCAGGCCGCAAACATGGCTGCCACTTATGAAGCGAATCGCAGTATCTGTAAGTACGTACATTCCACCTCCCGTGGTCATGAAGCCATACAGATTGCTGCCGGTATGCAGTTAAAACCGTGGGATTATGTAAGTCCATATTACCGGGATGACAGCATGTTACTGGCAATGGGCTTTACACCATACGAGTTAATGCTGCAACTATTGGCAAAAAGAGATGATCCGGCATCCGGCGGAAGGTCATATTATTCACATCCCAGCAGCCTGGATCCTGAGAAGCCGGTTATTCCCCACCAAAGCAGTGCCACGGGGATGCAGGTAATTCCGGCTACGGGCATGGCCCAAGGGATTAAGTACCTGGAGAAGACAGGATCATCCTTACTAAAAACAGGCCCGAAGGGTGAGCTGCCGGTAGTGGTTTGTTCACTGGGAGACGGTAGTGTAACAGAAGGAGAGGTTAGTGAGGCCTGGCAAAGCGCTATCTTATGGGAGCTGCCCATTATCTACCTTATACAAGACAATGAGTGGGGCATTTCTGCCAGTTCGCAGGAAACCCGTGTAATGGATGCTTACGAATACGCGGCAGGCTTTAAGGGGATGGAACGCATGCGGGTAGATGGTAGCGACTTTGAGGAATGTTACCATGCTATGAGTGCGGCAATCAGTTATGTACGCCAGGAGCGTAAGCCGATGGTAGTACATGCATGTGTACCGCTATTAGGGCACCATACGTCGGGTGTACGCAAGGAATGGTACAGGACTGAGGAAGACCTTGCTTTACACGCAGAAAAGGACCCTCTGCCTCATTTACGACAGCGTTTACTGGAAGCAGGCATATCGGAGAAAGACGTTCTATCAATTGAATCAGATACCCCTAAATATATTAACCTGGAATTTGACAGGGCAAAAGAGGCCTTCGAGCCAACTGCAGATACTATTAACGATCACATCTTTGCTCCGCCTGCAGTGACCACAGAGAAAGGTGACAGGGTGCCCATTAACGGTAACAAAGTGATGATGGTGGACGCTGCATTGCATGCAATAGAAGAGATCCTGCAGCAATTCCCTGAAGCAATATTTTTTGGTCAGGACGTGGGCCGTCGTCTAGGTGGTGTATTCCGCGAAGCAGCCACTCTTGCTGAGAAATTTGGCGATGACAGAGTTTATAATACTGCCATTCAGGAAGCCTACATTGTAGGTTCTACTGCCGGCCTTTCAGCTGTAGGTGTGAAACCTATAGTAGAGATCCAGTTTGCTGACTACATTTACCCAGGCTTTAATCAGCTGGTAACGGAAATTTCCAAATCCTGTTACCTGAGCAATGGCAAATTCCCAATACAAACACTGGTACGTGTACCCATCGGCGCTTACGGTGGTGGCGGACCATACCATTCCGGAAGTATAGAATCCACACTACTAACCATTAAGGGTATCAAAGTCGTTTATCCCTCTAACGCTGCCGATATGAAGGGTTTAATGAAAGCGGCCTTCCTTGATCCTAATCCGGTAGTAATGCTGGAACACAAAGGTTTATATTGGAGTAAAGTTCCGGGTACTCAGGGAGCCATCAATATTGAACCAGCCGCAGACTATGTATTACCATTAGGAAAGGGGAGGGTAGTACAGCAGGCGCATCCCCGGGATCTGAAAAAAGGCGATACTGTCTGTATCATCACCTATGGTATGGGCGTATATTGGGCGCAGGCTGCTGCTGCTCAATTCCCTGGTCAGGTAGAGATTATTGATCTGCGCAGCTTGTTTCCTTTAGATGAAGAGCTGATATTTGCCACTGTACAAAAACACGGTAAATGCCTGGTGCTAACGGAAGAACAGCTGAACAACTCTTTCGCAGAAGCACTGGCAGGACGTATCCAGCGGGCATGTTTCAAATCCCTGGACGCACCTGTTTTCACCCTGGGGGCTATGGATCTGCCGGCTGTTCCTATTAATACCATCCTGGAAAATGCAATGTTGCCGAATCCAGATAAAGTAGCTAAAGCACTTAAAGAATTATTGTCTTTTTAAATATTATAAAGATTTCTTTGGTTATTTGAAAATGTCCATTATCTTTGCACTCCCGTTTTGAGATAAAAGACGGGAAACGGCGAGGTAGCTCAGGCGGTTAGAGCGCAGGATTCATAACCCTGAGGTCAAGGGTTCAACTCCCTTTCTCGCTACGAATAGAAAAAAGGCTTTCAGGCAGACGCTTGGAAGCCTTTTTAGTTTATTTTTATAAGACTATGCTTACTAGGATCTATTGGTTGCATCAATTTGATAATGGTGCCCGCATAGGCATTATGCCACGGCCTCGCGGTGGTGATTGGCTGGAAGACGAAATAATCAATTTCCGAAAACAGAAAGTCACACATATAGCGTCTTTGCTGGAAAGAGAGGAAATAATAGAATTGGGACTTACACAAGAGAAAACGATTTGTGCTAAACATGAAATTGAATTTCTTCACTTTCCAATAAAAGATAGAGGTATTCCTTCACATCCAAATGAGTTTATAAAGCTGTTGTCAAAAAAGATCTGCGAAGGGGCAACTGTTGTTATTCACTGCCGGATGGGTATAGGTAGGTCTTCTATCATTGCAGGAAGTGTATTGCTAATGAATGGTTATATAGCAGACGAAGTTTTTGAATACATCAGCAGGGCTAGGGGATTAAAGGTTCCTGATACTGAAGATCAGATTAAATGGTTGAAAGCAAGAGAAGGGCTATAGGTGATGAATCGAACATTTCCCCGCCAAACAGACCGGAAATCTATTACATGTTTGGAATCACACAGTTTTGGGTAAAGTATCGCTTAAACAGATAACACCAGCAGAAAATGAAGAACTTTCTACCTGGACGAACAATAATAATGGTCTAGCGTTAAAAAAAACGCATACAAAAAAGCCTATACTGAACTACCTGCTACAAAAGAGATATTCTATCCAATTCCTGCTGTTAGCTTCCCTCTCGACTCAGTAACAAAACAACCTGAGAAAGTAGCGGTAGTGGTGAATAACTTTTGTGGTAGTTCAACTGAATATTTTATCTCTCTTACCAACCAATCCCAAAAGGTGATTACTTACGGATCACCTACTATTGGTATAATGGATTATGAAGGAATGTCTAATCCAACCATATTGCCATATGATAAATTTATCCTGACAATACCCATCACAAAATCCAGTTGGACTGACACTAAGCCTATTGATCAAACAGGTTTTGCCCCGGATGTGCTCCTCACCCTGCCTGAAAACAAATGGATAGACTTCGTCTTGGATGATTTGCTTAAAAAATAAAACACCATACACAAACTATTGAATTGCTTTTTATAGATATAGCCAATGACATTCATGCAAGCGCTATTCCTCAAATACCCCCTAATAAAAAGACAACTACCTCCAACGGCAACTTGTATCAGATAGGCAATTCTATTGGCGACAATAGCCAGGATATCCCATCTTCCCGCTGCTTGACATGCCAGATAGTAACCCCAACTGTAAAGGCCTCGGTTCGTTCACCTTGATACATAAAAGGTGGTATCCACATAAGTTCTATCCTACCGTCTCCATACCAACCTGCTTCCAGGAATATTTCCCGTGCTATTTTAACATACTCCTCCGCGTTTTCCAGGCATTCCTCAGGGCTTAAAGTGAAGTTTAGGTTATCTATCCACTCATATACCTGTACCCTGAAAGTTCGCAACGTCTCAGGTGGATAATTAATGATTGTAGTTTTGTCTCTATCAAAAGTCATAGGGTTTATTGGCGCTTTTATGTCTGATAATGAAAGTGAAATAATGTACGCTGAATAGCGTAAAGATAGTATTCTGATGTCAATCGGTTACTTCTTTCGCTTTCCAGGATATGTTCACTCTGGGCATTCTTCTAAATATTCTTTGTCATCCTGGCTGTTTACCCCTTCTGATAACATTTGATGTTTCATGTCATCCCTGCATCTAAAGCATATTATAAGGTCACCTCAATATCCCAAAGATATTTAAATGACCTCATAATGTACTTAAAGTGTTATGTCAATGTAAAAGCCATAGCACTATCATATGGTAACTTAGTGACAGTAACCTCAAAAATTGATTTTTATGGCTTTAGTAAAAGACAATACCATTTTACAGCTGATTCGAGGCTCTCTCGGCAGACAAGTCACTGTTTATGAACGGAATGGGCAGATTATCATGGCAAAGAAGCGCGGTCCATCTAATAGTAAACCTACTGCCAAACAGCTGGAAGCCAGGTATAAAATGACCCTCGCCGCAGGCCGTGCGCGAATGTTGCTGAACGATCCGGAGATAAAAGCCTACTATGCTTCGCTGGCCGGTCCTGGACAAAATGCCTACAATATGGCGGTGAAGGATGCCTATCATTCACCTGAGATTCAAAATCTCAGATTAGAAGACGCTGAAGTCATAGTGACCGCTAAAGATGAATTTCGGGTTGTGGAAGTAAAAGTGCAAGTGGCAGATGCTGCAGGCGCAATAATCGAAAGCGCTTCCGCTATTTTAGCCCGTAATGGCGTAGACTGGCATTATAAAATAACTGTCTTGCCGGCAGGAGGAAAAGTGATTGTATTAGCAGTGGATTTGCCGGGAAATAAAACGGTCAGAGAATTGCTACTTCGCTAAAGTGTGACAGAGGGTGATACACTTACATGGCGTCTTCCGTATATACTGAGTTCAGATAGTCGTTTAGTAACAACCTTTGCTGAAAGTTGTTGAGAATATATCTGCAACAGCGTGAAGCTCATTATCAGCTCATCACTGTTAATTAGGCTTCCTGTACGAATAAGCAATGCACACACCAGTAACACTTCCGGATTGCCTTACCTGCCAGTATGGTGCCAGGGATGAGTACCATATCACAAACTCATGCCCTGTATCAACACAACCTTACGTACAGAGGCATCTTTAAGATGCAGGAAACGCTCGCGTTCCTTATCTTGTTTAAAACCATCAAACGCTGCCTGTGAAGGAAAACTTACAAGATGAACTTCATAAGGCGACTCTAGTTCTCCGGCAATGACCTGTCCTTGGGAAGGCCGTATTCGCAGCAATAATTTACCCTGGTATTTATCTAATAGAGGCAGTGCAACGTCTTCAAACTGATGAAAGATATCTTGTTGTCCCTCATGGATATAGATGAGTTGTGTCAGATAGATCATAATGTGAAAGTATTAAGTGCGGTTATCATGAAAATAAGAAGAATAGTTATATAATCTGTCGATACATGTTGTGAAGTAATGAAATAGCTGTAGCCATTTTTAAATTGATTATAGTTGCTAGTTATTCTGTCAATCCCTGCGAATATCTGGAAGAGGAGCAACGCTTCTACCATTCATGTGTCTCCCTTTCATCAGCCTGATCTGTGATTGGCACTACTTCACACTCAAACCTGTCGCCAATGATGTAACTGCCTCCTATGAATAATACCTGCAGATTTACATACGCTGCACTTGGAGCAAGATCGCCGATGATAGAAGTGTTAACGCCATTCCTGTTGAGTATATGTGCATATGCCATTAACAATTTCTTAGATCCTTTTGCAAACAGTCCATAACCGTTTTGAAGGATAGATATAGCTGGATTAAAGGCGATGTATTGTCCGAAGAATCGCTGGTGTACTAATAGCAACTCAAAGACGATCTTTTCAAGATTCCCAGATGGCCCACCTGCGATGTATAATTCACAGCGGGTATCAGTGAATGGCCATAGTAGTGCGCATTCCGTTTCGAGACGTGGGTAAGTATCGTTTTGTGGATAATTAATATGGAGATCCTGGCAGTTGAAAACACGCATAGATACAGCAGTATTTCCGCTGTAGTTCTCAATATCCCGTATCAGTAAATCTATTTTAACAGGATTGGCAGATATGTCAGTTTTAAGAATTTCTATATCATATTCCACATAATCGATTGTATCGAGTATTTGCCTTAAACTTTCAGGAAGCATATGGTGCTCTTTAGTGTTTGCGAAAATATGTATTTCTATAGTGATGATAGTTCCTGGGCTATCTATCTGCGAAGCGGAACAAGTATTGAAATGTCTATCTGTTATTATTATATAATCCCAGGAAGCTATCAAACGTGTCTGCAACAACAGGTTTCCCTAGCGTGTCTATCATATCTTCGGGAAGGTGTTGTTCTACGGCAGCATCGATGATAATCATATGTATACCATCAGGCTCAAAGAATACAAAATTCCCCAGTTGCATTACCTGGTATAGGCATTCAGCCAGCTGACCACTACAGGGACGATTTACGACTAATCCATCATTGTATGGAGCATCAATATCCATATAAATTGTGCAGGTACTATCATCGTCGAATCTGAGATCAATATAACTGCTGTCTTTAGCTACTACATATATTTCAAAGATAGCTAAGATCTTTTCGGTAGCTATCATTTCGGATCCACTATGTAAATGGGCCTGTAAAAAGTAGTCGTATGACATGAAAATGTGTTTACTTGTAAGGAGATGTTCGTAACAGGAGATGATGTCTCCAATCATTTAATTACTAACTTGCACCTCAAACTAATCTATGCAGGATGACACAAATTGAGCTGGAAGATTATCAGGTGCATTCAAAAATCTTTTTTGGAAATAACTACCTATTCATTTTTCAGAACCAGTACGATATCAGTGAGCGCCGTGTACTTGAAATGAAGGATGTAGTTGGTTTTATTGAGAATGCAGATAGCCACCCTTTAATATCACTTCGTATTATCGAGGGAGGGACTTACCCATTTGATTTGTCTGCAAGATGTAACCGGCCGGAGGTTGTTAACTTTCCGGAAGTATTGATATCTACTGCGAATACCAAAGGCATGTTTTACTTTCGCGCCTGTGCTGCCAGCATCATATTCCGTGAATGGACGATTGCAGATGCATGGCTAAGGTAATAGGTTGTCAGGAAGTGTATTGATGAAATCTGGCCGGTTTTATCTTTTCAATAAACATCGTTAACCCAATACCCAATACATAACAAATCATATCTCCCCAGCTGAAGTAATTGCCGATGGCTATCCTTGCAAGGCGCGAATGATCCAATCCGAGAAGGGTCACCAGTTTAAAGTATTGCATAATTTCTATTGTACAGGAGAAGACCAGTACCCCAACCGCTACTGGTAATACAGGTGCCTGTAGAAAAGAGCGGACAAAGCAATATATCAGTATTACAACCAGTATATCACCGACATATGGACGGATGATATCATCATGTACGTACAGAGCGATTAGCACTTCAATGAGGAAAATGAAGACAGTAAGTGCGAAGTAGATCCAGTTAAATCGGAGTTTCATGGTAAATGGTAGATTGACAAATTGATATAGCGTAAATAGATAAATCCCCATTGTATGTCCTTAAACTGTTCCATAGGTAAGGAGGATATATCTTTGATCAGCAGTAAAGATAACCTGAATAAATAATTCCGGTTAGATAGCGTTCCTAATTTATCCTTTATCAGACAATATATTCCGGTATAATACTACGGAAAAATAGTTATCTTTCTGTTACTATGAAGTCCATGGATCTCTTCAAATTACTACTTGTCTTACTGCCGGCTATGTTGCTGATATATGTTTTTCTTATCAGGGGCTGGCTGGATAATACGCCGGGAATAGGAGGGGGTGGTTATGACCTTACAAATATGTATACGCTTGCTGGTACGGGAATGTATCTGGTGGTACTCAACCTGTTTTTTCTGATACAGGGTGCTATAGATAATAAGTATTACCTGTTGGCAGGTATTCTTTTACTGGTTATAGTTGTGGTAATAGCGGTGCGCACCTTCTAAGTGGCGTTTCATCCAGGAATAAAAGAGTAATACTTACCATCTGTCGTATATTCCGTTTTCAAAAGCCTCCTGATATCTTTGCAGGTTGAACCGATAGAGGTTAGGTGATTTATGTGCGCCTCCTTTTCGTTGTTCGTCCTGTTTTTCCAGTATATCCAACGCCATTATTTTCCTGTAGAAGTTCCCTCTGTTTAGTGGTTTTCCTAGAATAGATTCGTATAATTTCTGTAGTTCAGGTAATGTAAATTCTTCTGGTAGCAGGTCCAGGCCTATAGGTTGGTAATTTAATTGTGTTTGCAGGGTTTTAAGGGCCTTATTAATGATCTGGCGATGGTCCATGGCAAGTGGGGGCAAGTTATTGAGTGGCAGCCACTCACATTTATCGGAGAAGTCATCCGGCACAGGAATTACCTGGTTGAAGTCTACCATAGCGAAGTAGCCGATTGATATAAAACGTTGCGCATGCCATAGTTCAGGAGAGAGTTTGAAAAATGATTGTGAGCGGTTTATAGCACCGAAAGTGGCAAACTGTTGCAGGTACACTTTCTTTGTTCCCGATCTTGCTTCCAGGATGCGGATGGCTGCATCATCGGTGTTCTCATGTTTCTCTACGTATCCTCCTGGCAGCATCCAGTGGTCTTCACCTTTCATGCGAACAAGCAATACTTTAACGATACCGTTGTTAAAACCGAATACAACACAATCAATGGATATATGGGCAAGGAATCTATGGGGGGCTTCCTCACTTTGATCTTTTAGTAGTTCTTCAAGCGTCATGTATGTATCATTTTTTGCGGGTTGCTTTCTCTGCGGGTTGTCCTGGACAGGTAGCTTCCCCCGACCTGTAGTAGGGGCAAATTAAAAAACATTTGTCTGTTATTTGCATTTTAGCTATCATTGCTTTGAAATAAAGCAATGGTTCGCCAGAATAGTTATATGGACCTGTAGACAGGATAAGTTTGTTTTATTCCACATATAGTAACAGTTGACAATGAAAAAATTATGACTCCAATCAGGAAAGGCTTCCTCCGATAAGCCTCCTGTCTCCATGTGAGTGTGCTGACAATGATTAGTTAAGCAGATGAGAATTGCTAATACCAGATGATTTAAACAGTGAACAGAGCCTCTTATAGAGCTACTCATGGCATAGATAAACAGAAGGGACCTGACAGGCGCAACCTTTCTATTACAGCCTGCGGCTAACTGCTGTACTTAGACAAAAGTTCAGATACACGTCATAAAGATATTAACGGGGTCAAGACAATACCAGCACTTCCGGCCTGTCCAGAATTGAAGGTGTGAGTAGCGACATCGGAAGTAAAAGTACCATGCTGAATAAGCAGGGGTTGTTAATCATGTGGAATGTTTAGAGAAAAAACAATGTGCTGATGGAGGTCAGGACATGCAGGAGGTGCCTTTTCAGACACCTCCTTTTTTTATTATTAGTATTATAGCTGTACAATTCCGTGTTTCACAGCATAAAGGGCCATTGTTACACGTGTCTTGACATTTAGTTTCTGGAATAATGCTTCTCTGTAGCCATCAATGGTCTTCGGACTCAAATTCATCTTATCAGCAATCTGTTGATAAGTCATTTCTGTAGTGGCGAGTTTAAGAAATTCCCTTTCATTTTCTGACAGATACAGTGAAGAAGGATTTGTTTTTACATTTCCCATAAGGTTTTGATTCAGAACTTCAGTAGCAATTTCAGAGTAGTAAAATCCATTACTGGCAATAGCTTCCAGCGCACGATTCATATCTTCCACTTCGATATCTTTCGACAGATAGCCTTTAACGCCCAACCGCAGCATGCGCAGGATTGCATTTTCCGATTCCACCATTGATACAACCAGTACTTTTACGGTGGGATGGGTGCGCTGTAACCAATCGACTGCTTCATATCCGTCCATGTCCGGCATATCAATATCCATGAGGATGATATCCGGGAAAGGAGGTTGTTTCATCTTCTCCTGCAGGTCATGCCCGTTTTCGGCTTCAAAGAGTATCTGGTACCTATGTTGGGTATCGCCCATGTTAATGAGCTTGATGAGACCTTTCCTGAACAGATTATGGTCATCTACAATGGCAATATTTAACTTTTGGCTGGCATTTCTCATACAGCAAACGTTTTTAGAATTTGAGGGTGTGGAATGTTTATCGTTACCGTGGTACCGCTACCCGGATGACTGACGATGGCAAATTCAGCGTTGATAAGAGCGGCTCTTTTACGCATATTCAGTAATCCGGTGCTTTGTTTTTCTCCGCTTTGACTCACTGCCTGTTCTACGTCAAAGCCTTCTCCGTTATCAGCAATAGTAAGTATAAAGTTACCGGGGGTGAAAGAAAGGTTGGATATCACCCTGGATGCTTTGGCATATTTTACTACATTATTCAGTACCTCCTGGCAGAGGCGGAAGAGTATAATCTCATGTTCCGGCTGCATCCTGTATTCTTCGCCGGTTTTGGTGATACTAACATCATACCGGCCGGTTTTAGCCAGTCTGTTAAGCTCATTTTGCAGTGCTTGTACAAATCCTATATGAATAATGTGATCGGTATTGAGATTTGCACTCAGTGCTTTCAGTTCACTCATTAGCTGTTTTGCCAGCGACTTGGTTTCAAGAATGTTTTCCCGTTGTTCTACAGGGCTTTTAGGTAATATCTCAGACAGGTTGATGTTAATCAGGGATACCAGGTGACTGAAGTTGGCATGTAATTCCTTTGAGATATGGTTAAGTGTTTGTTCCTGGATTGCAAGTTTTGATTGAAGTAATACATGGTTAAATGCTTCACGCATTTCAATCAGCTCTTGTTGATGTCGGAATTTCTTCTTCTGATAAAGGAAGATGAAATAAATGATAGCCGCACTTAAACTCAGGACAAGTAAAGTCGATATGATAATTGTCAGAGCGGTTGCGAATGTTGAGGTTTGCATAAAAAGCTGATTAAATAACAGGTGCAGATTAAGAAATTGAAGATGTCATTGATGAACAGAAGCGATAGCGCCAGCGGAGAATGCTGCAGGTTCAGAAAGCCAAACATTATTAAAAATGGCAGCGATGCTGATTGGTATAGGAATGTTCCCAATGTCATCCACACCATGGGTTCTTTATGAAGGTCGATGATACCGGGAGCCTGCAGCAGCTGTTTGAAATAGCAAAGGCATAGTACAATAAGTGATACGTGACATGCTATCACGCTGAATGTATTATACTGGAATGGCCCCTGAATAACGAAATAGTCAGTAAGGCCAAATAGTAATAATACAATAGCTCCCATATAAATGATCTTTCTTATCCTGGAGTCGTTTAGTATCTGATAAAAAATGGTCGATAGCAACGCGAAACGCACCAGGAAGAAAAAGTTATAGATCCATAAATTGTTTCTCGAATAATTCCAGCCAGCTATGTTATGTAGCTTATGTATCCAGAGATTAGCCAGCACTTCTGTTAGGAATGACATGATGACCAGTACAGCAAATAGTTTATATGGCTTAGGCCATCTATGCCTGAACGTCTTCAGGCTTAGAATGGCGCTAAGCAACAGAGGTAACAAATACATATATTCGTAGCTGAAGAATCGCTGCATTCACTCAAATTACGTAATGTTATCCAGAATATTCTTCATCACAACGGGGTGGACAAGGGATACCCATATTGAAATCCCGGATGTCTTCCATTGGATCGTCCCCAGGGAACAGAATTACTTCCCTTTCCATTGATGACCGGTCGGCATAATTAGCTTCTTTCTCCAATATTACATTCGCATGCGTAATGGAATTGCCTATCTGCTTCTCTCTTGTCGTCACAAAAAGGAGGCAGGTCTGACCGGCAAATTGATGTCCATCTTCATAGGTACCGAAATAAACCCTGATACCATCGCCGCCTGCATACTCGATTTCGTCGAGCAGCTTTGCAAAGTGCTCTTTTGAATACCAGACAGACCTGGTATCAGGTCTACCCGCTGCCTGTGTTAATAGGGAATGTTTGTTCTTTTGGTAGCGGGTAATTCGTTCGGCGGTAGTTTTTTGTCCTACGTAGAAAAATGGTAGAGGTTTTACGGTAAGGTGTTGTTGCATAATGACAATTTTTAGGTGTAGTGAAAAATGGGGCGTAAACTGTTTACGATGCGAAACTATGCCTTCGGTAAACAAAAAAATCAGTGCTGGTCAAATACCGGAAAAATCCTCCTGCCTCCCGGGAATTACCCGGGACGGTTGTTAAAAAGGGGATTTTTCCCCCTTTGCACAGGTTTTTTCCGCCACGATACCGATTCATCTTTGTCCTGTCAACGTGAGACATCCCAACTAATCCCAATGAAAATACAATAGCATGAGAAAAGCACTTGTAGTCGGTATAGACGATTACCCAGGCAGCGCACGCCTCAGAGGTTGCGTAAACGATGCGAATGCAGTAGCCGAATTACTGGATAAAAACGCAGATGGCTCGCCCAATTTCCAGGTGAAACTGTTCACCACTGCAAAGACAAAAGATGAACTCAAATCTATCATTCTGGAAGCCTTTAATGGTCATGATGATGATGTCAACCTGTTTTATTTTTCCGGGCATGGTAATTTTAGCGGTACCGGCGGGTATATTGTTACGCCCGACTTCTCCCGCCATAATGTTGGTATCTCTATGGATGAGTTACTGAAAATTGTTGGCTTGTCCAGGGCAAGACATAAGATCGTAGTACTGGATTGCTGTCACGCCGGAGCAATGGGTACCCCGGCCATAATGGGCAATAGTGCCGCCTTCCTGGAACAAGGTGTGATTATTATGGCTTCCAGCCGTAGTGATGAGTCGGCGGTAGAGTCTAACGGACATGGCGTATTTACCAGTCTGTTAATAGATGCCCTCAAAGGTGGCGCTGCGGATGTGGGTGGAGAGATTACCGCCAGTAGCATATATAGTTATATAAACA
The DNA here is from genome assembly GCF_019492185.1 of Chitinophaga rhizophila. Taxonomy (GTDB): domain Bacteria; phylum Bacteroidota; class Bacteroidia; order Chitinophagales; family Chitinophagaceae; genus Chitinophaga; species Chitinophaga rhizophila. Next base: position 2,201,830 of record NZ_JAICCF010000001.1, on the reverse strand, counting down.
GGGCCCTGGGTAGCTGGGACCAACGCCCTGTATTCAAAGCAAATATTATCCGGCCTGTCAGCCTGCGTAAAGTTAATCCCCCTGTATTGCTGTCTGAATTGAGAAAGTTAAAGGAATACTTCCCGGACGTAGAGAACGACTTCCAATTGGATCCCAGCTATGAATATACCACAGATACTCCCAATGAAGCCAATATTGCTACGTTTAAGATCCTGCGCAGAATGCAACTGATAGGTCTCATAGAGCCCGTAGGAGAGGAGTATATGTACTGGGCTGCCGTAAGAAGTAAAAGTTGCCGCCTGACCTCCCTTGGTAAATATTACTGGAAATTGATCAAGGACGGCAAAATATAGCCTCAATCATTACCAAATCCCCATACACGATGAATCGGCGTTTTAAATATGATATCGTTATATCTGTAGCTGAGGAGGACAAACAAGTCGCAGATCTTATTGCAGCAGAGCTAAAAAAGATCCGTGTTCGCTATTACTACTATGTAGAAGAAGGTATCTCGACATGGGGAGTAGACATTATGAGACTCACCATTGATAACTATAGTAAGCACGCAAGGTTTGTTTTGATGATCGTCAGTGAAACATTTGATAAGAAGTATTGGGCTAACATCGAGAGACTAGTAGCGATGGCCGAAAGGAGGTCCGGTGCGCCACATATTCTTCCCTTAAGGCTTGATAATACCCCAATAGATGGATTATCCAAACACATTGTTTATCAGGTCTGGAAGAATAACCCAGCGGAGATTGCTGCAATGTTGAAGGAGAAGATAAGGCGACAGATATGGGAAAAACAGCTGAAAACTATTATTACTACCAGTGCAATTTGTGGAGGTCTGGCATTTTCGCTAGGCGCGTATAACGTGTTTAGGCCTATTGTAGATCCTCCACCACCTCCTCCCGAAAAATATATGCAACAGCGATTGGTTTCCGCTCCTGGCATTGATTCGTTTTATATCAGCAACACGGAAGTTTCAGTAGCTCAATACCGGAAATATTGTGATAGTACAGGTAAACAATTCCCGCCGCAAACGCCGAATGTCAGCGATAACGCCCCTGTGAGTAATGTTACCTGGTATGAGGCAGTTGAGTTTTGTAAATCCCGCAACGGCCGCCTGCCTACAGAATCCGAATGGCAATATGCTGCAAGTGCTGGCCTCCCGGTAAAGTATAGCGGTGGTAGTGCTGCTAAAAGGGTAGCAGTGTACGGTGCAAAAAAGCAGGCCATTATTGGTACCAAAGCGCCGAATGAGTTTAAACTCTACGACATGACTGGTAATGTTGCTGAATGGTGCGCTGACTGGTCAGATACTACCAATACCTGTAAAATTGTAAAAGGAGGGGCGTATAATAGTCCGGTGACTGCACTTACCAACGACTCTCGCATGCTGGCAAACCCAGATGAAAGGCAACCTACTATCGGTTTCAGGGTAGCCTGGGACAAATAATCACAAAATTCCAATAACATGAAGAATCCCAAATTTGAACTTTTCTCCGGTATAGGAAAGAATGACTACTTCTTTAACCTCAAAGCCGGTAATGGGGAAAAAATACTGGGAAGTGAAAGCTATACCTCAAAACATGCCGCTGTACACAGCATCGCTTCCATCAAAAGAAACGCTCCCTATTATAAGCAATATGAACGCAGGTTCAATAGTGAAAAAGACAGTTATTCCTTCGTGCTCAAAGCAGAGAATGGCGAAATCATTGGTCGCAGTGAGACCTATCCCTCCGCCTATAGCCGTGACGAGGGTATTGAAGCCGTAAGGCGAAATGCCCCCGAGGCAACTACTGAGGATCTGACGTGATAATGTGAATGTCAGCATGCATACCGGCGAATCATGTCTGTATTTCAGTGTATGACTTGCCGGTCCTGTTTATCCCTCCCTATTGAAATATTAAGACTTCCCGATAAACGTTCCCCGCAACCAGTATTATCCCACTTATTAAACTATCTGAACCATGGGTCTTTTAAAGATCACTAAAGATTTGTTTGCCGTAAACGACACGCTGCCTGAACCCCCAGAAAACCAGGATACTGCAGTAACCAGGAGAAAAGAAATTACCTATCAGGAATATGGCTACCACCAGGCGTCTTTGCTGGCCGGTACAATTGCAGGCTTAAGAGTATGTCTGCAAAAAATATACTTCGACTTTAAGGAACAGGTTAAAAACGATCAGGAAAAACAAGAGGAGCTGAAGCGCCCCTTACGGGTGAAAGTTGAAGAATATAGAGGAGATATCGAACGATGGACGAACAGGATACGTAAAATCAGAGAAGAAGACCTTCCCGAAATGAGGCGTAGAACAGACATACTAAAGGAAGAAAAACGGCATTTGAGGCAACACCCGCAAGAGATAGTAGCGGATCTTACCGGTAAGCCAAGTTTCTATGTAGGATGTTTCATCCTTGCCTCGCTAACATTGTACCTGTTCGTATTTTATAGCTCCGCATCCTATTCTACCTTTTTTAAAGAGTTTACCCTGACCAATGTGGGAGTTGTGAAATCAATATTCGATGCTAAAGCCTTATCCCAATCGCTGAAAGACGGTGTAACCGAATTAATGTTGATTATCACTATTCCTTCGGTGTTTCTGGGTTTAGGATATCTCATCCATAAATTACAGGAAGAGCAGAATATGAGCAAATACTTCAAAATAGGCCTGCTCATTAGCGTGACATTCATCTTTGACGCCATCCTTGCCTATGAGATTACTGAGAAGATATATGAAATAGTCAGGAAAGGCAGTATTGACGATATGCCTGAATATTCCATTCTCTTAGCAATGCGCGCTATCAATTTCTGGCTGATCATCTTCGCTGGATTTGTGGTATACCTTATCTGGGGATTTGTATTTGACTTTGTACTGGCTGCTCACGCTAAAATGGATAAGGTCAGGGTAGCCTTAAAGGAAAAAGACAGGCAGATAGAAGATGTAAATAAACAGACAGTCGAAATGAATACAGAAATTGATAAGATGAATCACCATATTGATGATGCCAAAACACAAATAAAAAAGTTACAGGAGAGCCTGGCAGGTTTCATCATTCCCGGTGAGTTTGAAACCAGTCTGTATAGCTTTATGGCCGGATGGCTGTCCTGGATGAGCGGTGCCGGCAAGTCAGCTGATGAACTGCACACCGCAGAGACTGTCGTAGTTGAATATGTAAATACTATTTCTGCTAATACCCCTAAAATACAAGATCAATGAAAATTTATCTGACCTTATGCTTACTGTTATTGACCTCCTGTGTTTCTGAAACACCAACGCCGGCTCCCATAAATGGACCTGCATCTTCAAAAGGGCAGGACGCACCCCATTTAAAAAAACAGCTGAATCTGTCTATTCTCCTTGACTTATCTGACAGGATTGACCCCAATAGCAGTAAAGATATCCCGCAACATTTCGAGAGAGACAGCATTCTTATCAATTACCTCGCAAATTTCTTCAGAGCTCAGATATCCGCTCAGAGTTTGCATGCTGCACAAGGGAAGATGCGTATTATATTTTCCCCTAATCCACCCGATGCTGGTATCAGCAAAGCTGCAGAGCAATTAAGTGTGGACCTTTCCAGGTTGCAACCGGCTGAAAAGAAGGAGATCTTCCGTACGCTGGGCAATACCATTGCAGAGAATATCAGTTACATCTATCGTACAAGTATCAGGCAGGCTTCCTGGCCGGGGTCAGATATATGGAGGTTCTTTAAGAACGATGTGGATATCGCTATTGACCCCGACTCTTCTTATCGCAATATCCTGGTCATATTCACTGATGGATATCTCTATCACAAGGACTCAAAAGATACCAGCGGAAACAGGTATGCTTATCTCTTACCTGAGCTATTGTCCAAATATAAACTACGCAATACCTCTGACTGGGCCGCCAGGATTGATGCCCTCGACTTTGGACTGATCAGCAAACGTGCAGATCTGGATCAGCTGGAAGTGCTGGTACTTGAAATAACCCCATCTGCACAGCATAAAAATGATGAAGATGTCCTCCGGAAGGTACTGGATAAGTGGTTCGGAGAAATGAAAGTAAAAAGGTGGAAAATCCTGAATAGCGACCTCCCTCATGTCACGAAGACAAGGATTGACGCCTTTCTAAAGGGCTAACCTGATTCAATGATTGTATCACAGGTCTATATAGATCGTGATACAATCATTGCTGCCAGTCTTTCATCGGCAGGTGCTACAAACTGCTCTCCAATGAAGGCCTTTACCACAATAATGTCTCCTGATATATGCTGGTTGAACAGCTCCAGTTCTTCTGCCGGCACCCACAACTCATTGTGTGATCCGTCTCCTACATTCTGCACCTCATATCGTTCCAGAAACGTACTATCCACCTCAAACATGGTCACTATACCGCAATAGCCCGAACCTTCGTCCTGCGTATTCCATTCAAGCGCAATCTGTTCTGCATACTGCTGGTTCAATACTGGATAGAATATCGGCTGCCAGGATAATCTGGGCGGAAAATGCTTAAAATCAGTTGCTGCAATCAGTTCCAGTTCTTTAAGCCCTGTAGGTCTGTAAAGGGTTGTTGTCTTCATTTTAGCTAATGTAAATGTATCTTGGCCGGATAGTTGCACCTTCCTTTTAACGTAAACAAAATGCTTAATTTACTTCAGGAATGAGTAAATAGTATGTAAAATTAGTTGAAAATGAAAGAGAAAGTGTCAGTTACTGATACGGGGATACAATCTTCCGGACTTCCAAAAGACTATATGGAAGCTGTGGCAGAATATATCTGGAATGGATTTGATGCGACGGCTTCTGTCATAGACATACATTTTGAATCTAATGAAATAGATACTATCCATAGCTTATCGATTACAGATAACGGAACAGGTATTGATTATGACCTGCTTGCAGAGACTTTTGGTCATTTTAATGACTCAATCAAAAAAGCGTCTTTTCAAAAGTCATCCTCTTTCATAAAAGGAAACAAAGGTCGTGGCCGCTTCTCTTTCTCTGCTTTCAGCGGTCGTGCCGTATGGCACACTGTTTATAAAGATGACAAGTCCGGAGATATGATGGAATATGGCATCACAATAAGCCGGAACACGAAAGACTTTTATGAACCTGAAGGAAGGAAGAAAACAGCTAAAGCAAACACAGGTACTACAGTTACTTTTTATGACCTGTTTGAAGTATCCGGTTTTTCATTTGAATCAGATGAGTTTAAAAGCTTCCTGATTCGTGAATTTGGGTGGTTCCTGATGCTGAACAGGGAAAAGGAATACCAGATACGTATTAATGGTATACCTGTTGATTATGTTGCCGCTATTGCAGAAAATGATACGGAAGTACTCTCCCTCAAGGATGCCGAAGGTGCGGAGTACTATTTCAGAATCACCTTTGTAAGGTGGGCCGAAAGGATAGGGGATAAGTTCTTCTTCTATTTCCTCAATTCAGGACAGTCAGAAGTTTTTAAAGATCTCACCTCTTTCAATAATAACGCTATTGGTTTCTATCACAGCGTATACATAGAATCCAGATACTTTGATGCTTTCAATCCTGCTGATGCGGAACAGACGCTCAACATGTTTGAAAAGACAAAGCTTCATATTGTTTTCCGTGACCTGATGAAATACCTGCATAAACTGGTAAGCACCAGGCAGAAGTCTTTTCTGAAGGGAGAGGCTGCTGTAAAACTCATAGACATCTACGAAAAGAATGGTATACTCCCCGATACAGGTAATCGCAGAGAGCTGAAGAAGTTCCTTAAGGGCTTCTTCTCTACAGAACCAAGACTGTTCCAGGGACTCAATAAAGAGCAACAGCGGGTGTATATCGGGATGATAGATATACTACTGCAAACTGGTAAGAAAGACGAGTTACTTTCATTGGTCAGCGCTCATTACTCCACTTAAACTCATCTTTTTTAATCTTCCAGATGAACCCATCCAGTATATAATGGGTAATCTGCGGTAGTGCCAGTAGTGGCACAATAACACTCAGCAATTGCTGGTCTATATCAGGTGTGGACAGGTGGGCTGTTCCAAATACGGTTGCGTGCTCCTGCCATACGGTTACATCCCAGAGACCTTCTTCTATAAAGGCAAACAGGAAAATCAGCAGCAGGAAAACGACAACTCCGTACCTGCTGAATACCAGTCTCAGAAAAGAGCTGCTTCCCGCCGGATCTTTATGCTGCTTCTGGCCATAGATCCATATCAGGGCCATATAAGGAATACCATGACTCACCACGTTAAGTAAGGTGAAGGCCATATCTCCGTTGAAATACACAATGCCAAAATACCAGGATGCAAGTGTACCCGTAATAATTGCCGTCTTAGGGATATTAAACGTCCGGGTGGTGATGGCATTGTACACCTCTTTAGCTACATATATACCCACGATAATAAAGTATGCCACGCTAAGTATATCCCTGAGCAAGGTGAACTCAAAATATATAAAGTCATTTTCTACAAACCAGTTAAAATTGCGCGGTCCGCTCAGGTGCCAGTATGCCATCGGATATAGTGCGGCGGTGTATATTGTAATGTTGTCAATCTTTTTGCTGATGCTTCCTGTAGTTTCCTGGCGACTATATACTCTCATAAATCCATACTGTTGTCTCACAAAGTGGAAGACAGCGACATATGCCAGTATCCGCCAGAATAACAGGCTGCTAAATGCATAGATCAGGATGCCACCGATAAAACTGACTGCCGGTATGATCCATAAAAGGAATCGCTGTGTACTCAATGCCTGCGGGTCAAAGTAGGTTCTATACAATGTACTGTATACATGCGCTACGTCTATCAGTAATACCAATATTACCCAACTGGCATCCGGCATGCTCTTGTTGTTTTGAAAGAGGGTAGGGAAGAGCATGATGACCAGCAGGCTGAAAAACGGAGGTAACAGTATAAAAACACTGTCTGTCCAAGGCTTGCCTATCCATGGTTGCTTGTTCATATCTTACCGGATAATTGTGTAATGACTTTTTGAGCAGCTGATAATCCCTGGTAAAATGCCTCTTCAAACAGGCTGTTACCCGCCAGGTCAGTATGTGCAAAGTGCAAACGGTTATTAACTGAAGCGGCCAGTTCCTGCCTGATATTACCGTGGGCCATACCTGGCACTGGTTTGGACATTGCATGCCCCCAAATCATTATATTCACTTCTTCAATGGCTTCCGCAATGTTGGGGTGTACTTTGTCCAGGTCGTTTACTATCATCTTTACCCATTCTGTATGGGTACGTTCAATTGCTGCCTTTCTTTCTTCCGCCGGCTGACCGCCCGTTAACGGGAGGTAGTAAGTGAGGTTCCTGACAGCTTTTTCCTGTGTTACCTGCTGGTGAGTGGCTTTTACATACCCTAGCGACGGACTATTATAGATCACATTATCCCAGCTGGAAGGAAACCCGGTCCGCTCTTCCAGATCCCCGACACGAAGATTGGCGACCATCCAGGGGCTGTATTGAATGTGCTGATGTACTTTCCTGATACGGGCCTCATCCTGTAATATTCTGCCTGCTACAAACTGCGGTACTGCCAGGATACACTGTTGCGCCCTGATTCTTTTTAGACGGCTTTCCTTGACATCAAAGTAGTCGATAGATAACTTGCCGTCCTCCTCCTGTATCCTTGCTACCAGCGCTTCGTTATGAAAATAAGGTTGTAGTTCTTTTTTCAGATGACCTGCTAGCCAGCCATTGCCTTCCGGCCAGGTCAGTACATCCTGATGTTCTACATTAACGCCTTTCCCTTTCCTGCTGGCAAAATACTGTATACCTACCCAGGCGCTGATCTCGTCGTAGTTGGTGCCGTAGTCATCGCGGGTACAGTAGTTAACATACCATTGGAGATAGGGTGTTGTCCATCCCTGCTGGTGTAACCATTCTTTCATGGTGATGGTGTCCAAGGCTGTGAAAGCCGGATCTTTACTGGCATTGTCCATAGGTATGGTAAATGCGTCTTTTCCATCCTGGCCCTTAGCTTCCCGGAATACCTGCATCTGGTGCAGGAATGCCTGTACCTGTTTCCTTTCTGCGTCCGGCACACCATAATGCGGTACTAAGCCCTCCTGCCATTGCCCGTTGATATATAACCGCTCTTCGGGGTCAAAACAGATGTAATAGTCATGGTACGTCGGCAGCGGTGCATCCGTTGGACTGGTAACCACCCCACATTCCCGCATGAAATCTATGTATGCCGTAAGGTCGTTGTTAGGAATAGGCACATAGTGCGCTCCCCAGGGATAAGCAGAGATCTGGTTTTTTCCGCAGGCGGCATTACCGCCCATTTCCTTTTCAAGGTCCAGTATAACCATATCTGTAATGCCTTGCCGGTGTAGCTGCCGAGCTGCTGATAAGCCGCTGATACCGCCACCTACAACAACAACAGAATGTTCTGTTACAGTTACCGGCGCGGCAAAGTTCTTATCCCGTAAAAGGTGTCCTGTATGTGCGCTAGCGCCAATTATACTACCGCTGATGACCCGCTGTTGCTGGCAGGACGGCAGGAAGCTGCTCACTACAGTGAGTCCTGCTATGCATTGTATGAATGATCTTCTCCGCATATCTTATCGTTCAAGATATTTTCCCCACTCTTCTTCAAAGTATTTTACCAGTGCCTGGTTATTGAGTTTATTGATGTCCAGCAACTGATGCGCTTTCATATCCTCTGGGAACGTCAGCATCTGTTGCAGGGTAGTAGGATTAAGGTATTTTAATGGTGATGGCAGATGGCCGAACCATTCCTGTGGAGGTGTCGGTGTTGCCATGATATACCCCCATTCTCCGAAAGAAGGTACGTAGTTATGGTATGCTACTGTATGTAAACCTACGGCACGTAGTGTTGTATCCACACACCAGAAACTTTTAGGGGCTACAAAAGGTGATGTGCTCTGAATGACTGCAATTCCGTCAGGACGTAATGCATGTTTCAGTAGCTGATAGAAGGAGGTGCTGTATAATTTCCCAATGGAAAAGTTAGAAGGATCAGGAAAGTCAACAACGATCGCATCAAACCGGATCTTATTGTTACGTAGCCAGGTAAATGCATCCGCATTATAGACCCGTACCTTAGGATTGAGTAACGATGAATCATTTAGCTTGGCCAGCATACGTTGCCGCGAGAACAACTGTGTCATAGCCGGATCAAGATCTACCAGGATCACCTGCTGTACGGTAGGGTACTTCAGTATCTCCCTGACTGCCAGTCCGTCGCCACCACCCAGCACCAGCACCTGTTCAGGCTTACTAAGTGATGAAAAGGCAGGATGTACCAGCGCTTCATGATAACGGTATTCATCAGCTGTGCTGAATTGCAGATTCCCATTCAGAAATAGCCGCAGTTCATGTTTGTTTTTAGTGATAACAATACGCTGGTAAGGTGTAGAGGTAGAATACACAACATTATCATCGTAGGTCAAGGCTTCGCTGAAGCTCATGATCTTTTCAGAAAAGACGAAACAAACTACTTGTGCTGCAAGTAAAAGGATGGCTGTTACTTTCAGGAGGGCTCCCTGGCGTATGTCTTTCGAGAATCTATACGCCAGGTACCAGCCTACCCCGACGTTCATAATGCCAAAAAACAGGGAAGTACGGATCAGTCCAAGATGTGGTACCAGCAGGAGTGGAAAGATCAGGGAGGCCAGCAATGCGCCGATGTAGTCAAATGTGAATACACGGCTTACCAGTTCCTTAAATGCGACCTTGTTTTCAAGTATACGCATCAGCAAGGGTATTTCCAGACCAACCAGAACACCCGTAATCAATACAATGGCATACAGGATGATCCTGAAAGATGCTGCCATTGGAAATACAATAAATAGGAGTGCCGAACTAAAGCCTCCTACCATTCCTACCAGTAACTCTATCCTGATAAACCATGCCAGCAGGTTTGTATTGAAATATTTGGACAGGAAAGAACCTATTCCCATTGAAAACAGGTACACGCCAATAATAGTACTGAACTGTGTAATACTGTCACCCAGCAGGTAAGATGCCAGGGTGCCGGCTACCAGTTCATAAATTAATCCACAGGTGGCAATAACAAATACTGCCGTCAATAACAGCCACTGTGCGCCGCTTTCTTTTTTAGACATTGTTTCTTTTACTTAATGAATAGCAGATGCAATGATGATAGATATTGCCAGCATAAAGAAGCCAGCCAGTACCGCTAAGGCCATGTTCTGTTTTTCAAGGATCTCCTGACGAAGATTGTGTTTCGGTGTCAGGATTTCTGCCAGTACGAAAACAATTACCAGGATAGCAATACCGACAAAGGAATACAAGATAGAGTTGATAAAGGCGTTTGTCATATTAGGTTGTTTAATAGGTTATTTGTGATATGCCCGTGGGCCAGATGGATTCCATTGTTGCTGACCTGAGCCGGACAATAGTCTCATTCCCCTGTTGTCAGAGTATAGCAGCATGCCTCCCAGCAAGGTAACAATCAGCAGGAACCACCGGAAAGGATGTAGTGAAGATTCTGGTCTGAATGGATTGATCCTGTCCAGACCGGCTTTATACTTGTCCAGATTGATCCGGCTGTTATCCTGATCATTCGTTTCTCTGTCAGGATGTTCATCCCCCTTTTTAGTCAGGTCGATATTATTATGAGTCATAGTTAAATCTTGAATATGGACTATTAGACCAGCGTCTTTTTTCGCTGTAATAAGTTGTGATGTACTTGAATATCGGCCATATCAGTAACAGTCCGAGGCAGATCCACAGGTTATGCATACTGGATACATTGTAGTAAGCAGTAACATGGTAAGAGTGTGCAGGCCGGAATGATGCATCACGCATAGCTGTTAGTTGCAGGGTGTAGTCGCCTCCGGGAATGCTGCTCATGTATACTTCTGCCTTTCTGTTACCTTCCGACCAGCTCTCGCCGTCGTCCATACCGCTGTAGTATTCAATGCCCTTGCTCACACTGTATTCTTTACCACTACTCTTATTCACAAGCGTAGCTTCTACTTCCACCCAGGTATTATCCAGCGAAGAACTGATTTCCAGCATCACATTGCTGCTGCTTTTATTCAGATATACATCGCCTACTACGGATGTTTGGGTATTTGTGGAATCGTTAAAATAAACTTCATTGTCAACCAGTAACTTCCGCTCATTGACACTGGCCACTGAAAGGTGTATCAGTATCAGTATGGCAACAGCTGCAAGGGTATACTTTACCATGTCTTTCAGATTGACATAGCCGTTAGGTTGTAATGCGCCGGTACCAAGTTTTATAGGCAGAGTTGCAGCATCTCCGAATGCTTCCTGTAATTCCTTGTCAGTAACATGTTGCCCTTTAAACCAGGCAATACCTTCGGTTGCACTTTCTTCCCTGCTCCACATAATAGGAGGGGAGATGAACTCCCAGCACTGTACGCTGCCATCATTAAACGGATTAGCAGGAAATTCTCCCTGCGCACTGATTACGCTGAAGCTATAGGAGTTGAAAAGGTCATATTCTTTTCCCTCATACCGGAAACCTTCTGTCAACATGTCCTGTGGAACCGGCGTTTTCCCGTATTCCCGCAGGTAGATCCAGTGGCCTTCAAATTCGCTCAGGAAAGCATAACCTTCCTGCTCGTTGAATAATGTATACTCCGTCCACCTTGCCTTATGAGGATTTCGCTCTTCCTTCATAATATATCCGATCACCTTATAGTTGATCCCTTTGATCATACCGGCAGCGCCAGGTGTGATACTTGGGCTGGGCTTTGCCTTTTTATTATATGTGGCAGGAGTGAAATCCAGCAGGTTTTTATATACATATGGCTGGCTGCAATTGCCGCAGGCTGCACTTTGTGCATATGGGAAGGTGCTGACCTGAATGACATTACCGCATTGGCAGCGGAATGTCATTCCATTGTTTTCATATGGTCGTTTGTTCGTTAGTGACAGGGCGGAAAAAGTGGTATAGTGTACTTCAAATGCTGGTTGTACCTGTGGCCAGTATTCTATGATATGAATAATATTCCCTGAGGCACTGGAAAAGTCGTAGGTCAGGAATGTCGTATTACATTCCGGAATATACAGTTCACCTTCCACATCCCACTTTCTGCTGGTTTCCTTGCGCAGCAGCATATACTCTTCCCCATTCAGGACCTTTTTATTGCCGGGTTTCAGGTTCCTGATCACATCTCCTTTCAGCTCTGATGGTGTTTGTCTGGGCAGATGAATGGCATATATACCATACCCTTCTACCAGGTAGGCTGGATTTTCATCCTGGAAGATGATAGTCCAGTAATTGATAACGGTCTCTTCATTCCAGGTACGGAATCGGCCAAGAACTGTAAACGTCTTTCCGTTCCACTGTCCGTGGGTACCGGGTGCAATAACCGAAGCTTTGTCTGCAATAGTGTGAAACGGTCTGGGAATAAAACTGCCATCTCCCATTTTATTGATAACGGTACCACACTCACATACTTTGACGGTAGTATGAGGTGATGTAAAGGTAATGGTACGACTACAGGAAGGGCATGGATAGGTAGATGTAGGCACGGGCATTTTGTTTAGCGTTTGAGGAATTGTTCCTGTTCGACAGTCGCATTAAAATGATCCTTGATCGCGCTGTATATCTTATCTACCGTACCATCATTATTCCGGAGATAATTGCTCAGGTATATGTCTATATTGATTTTACCATGTTCCGGCCAGGTATGAATGGAAAGATGGCTTTCACTCAGGCATACCACGCCCGTATAGCCCTGGGGGCTAAAATTATGATACACTTCCCCCAGTTTTTGTAACTGATGGGTCTTAATAAGGCCATCTGCCAGCGTTCTAAAGGCTTCAAATGTATTAAGTGCTTGATGCTCAGGTGTATATAGGGTCGCGATTAGGTGGGTCCCCTTGTTGTAGTGCATAAGTATCACGGATAATTCACTGCCAAAATAATGAATCCTGACGATTTATACCTGAAAACCGCTATTCCGGGCAGCACTATTTTGCGCTACTTTTGATTTCGTAATCAGTTCACAACGCAAATGAAGCAAAAACCATCGCTTGCCTTTATTGCTACCTCCTGGCTCGCATTATTGATAGGAGTGTTAGGTTATATCATTGGATTGTGGAACGCAGAAATGCAACTCAATGAGAAAGGCTACTATTTTACCATACTGATGTATGGTCTGTTTGCAGGTGTTTCTGTACAGAAATGTGTTAGAGACCGCCTTGAAGGAATCCCGGTTACAGATATCTACTACGGTATCGCCTGGGTATCCACCCTACTCAGTATCGTTCTGCTGACTGTAGGCCTCTGGAATGCGACACTGTTGCCAAGTGAAAAAGGGTTTTATGCCTTCGCTTTCCTGCTGAGCATCTTTGGTGCTATCAGCGTACAAAAGAATACACGTGATACTCAAGCCGCAAAAGCTAGTAACACGACCATAGACACAACTTCTGAAAGGTAACCCACCCTGATATTGATGGCAAACGGAAAGGCTGTAGTAGCAATACTCGTCCCTATCCGCCCAAAATTTAAACCATATCTTTTATGAAAAACCAAACGTTGGCTATTATTGCCTACATCACGTTGATCGGATGGATATATACCTATGTCCGGTACAGAAATAGCCCTGTGAAAAGCAGGCTTGTACAGTACCACCTTAACCAGGCCCTGGGCATATTTATATTCGCTGCGATTCTGTGGATTGGTATTCAGATTATCTCAGCAATCATCCCGTCAATAGGCTCAATATTAGCGGTTGCCGGCCTTCTTCCATTGGTCTTAATGACTTTTGGTGCAGTTGCTGCATCAAAAGAAATTCTAAGCCCTGTCCCCGGAGTTGGAAAATTGTTTGAGAACAGGTTTAATTTTTTGAACTGATCTGTTCATGGATCTTTAGCCGTTACTAATTGACTATATCCTGATACCCTATACTAACTGAAAAAGAATACCGGGAGCCCCGTCCTGGGGCTACCCGGACCTCAGTCTTATTTATAGATCTCTATGGTGATTTTGCCATCGGCACTCACCATTCCCCTGTACATACCTTCAGTATTAAACGGAAGTGCCGCATGGCCATCTTTGTCCAGCGCTATCAATCCGCCATTGCCACCCAATTTGCCTACTTTATCTATCACCGCCTTTCCCGCTTCCTCTACGCTTAAACCCTTATAATCCATCAGTGCTGACAGATCATAGGCAACCACACAACGGATAAAATACTCTCCCCAACCTGTACACGAAACAGCTACGGTCTTATTATTGGCATATGTACCTGCTCCGATGATAGGTGCATCACCCACTCGTCCATACTTCTTATTAGTCATTCCACCGGTAGACGTTCCGGCTGCAAGATTGCCTGCTTTGTCCAGCGCGACCGCTCCCACCGTACCAAACTTGTTATCAATATTTTCTATGCCCAGTTTCCCCGCCGGCTGATAACTATGATCCAGCTTACTTTTAAGCGAATCCTGACGTAGCGCTTTCTGTAGCCCCTCCCAACGCTCCTGTGTGCGGAAATACGAAGGATCTACGATCTCCAGTCCCACTTCCCTGGCAAATTGCTCTGCGCCACTACCTGTCATCATTACATGTTCAGATTTCTCCATTACGGCTCTTGCTGCTGTGATCGGATTGCGGACGACTGTCACCCCTGCTACTGACCCGGCCTCCAGCGTCTTTCCATTCATGATGGCGGCATCCATTTCATTCCGTCCATCATGAGTAAATACAGCGCCTTTTCCGGCATTAAATAAGGGATTATCTTCCAGTACCCTGATCGTAGCTTCAACCGCATCCAGGCTACTCCTGCCTGCCTGTATCACTTTATAACCTGCTTTTAACGCATCTTCCAGCCCCGCTTTGTAGGCAGCCTCCTTCTGTGCGGTCATATTCTTCTTCAGAATAGTACCGGCCCCGCCATGGATAACCAGTACATATTTTTCCTGGCGGATACTGTCTTCATGTGCACATATAGTGCTGGTGCCTGCCCTCAGACTGCTGCATACTACAAGCATCCAGGTGGCGGATAGTAGAAAGGAAATTGTTTTCATACGGACTAAATTATAAAATCCGCTCCAGTTGTTAGTAGGACACCATGGGATACTTTGTAAGCCTAGATATTGGAAATTAATAATCCGTTTTTGCGCAAACGTTTACATACATTTATCGAAATGTGTTTCCACGATGATGAGTAATAGCATATCCGCCCGGCTAATCGCGCTTTCTTTTTATGTCTCTCTGCTGCTGATCACCTCCTCTTCCAGGAGCCAGGAGCGTATAGACCGTATGGCATTAGTACAGCGACATACTGTAACTAACAACAAATTTGATTCTCTCTCGGCATTGACGCTGGGCAATGGTGCCTTTGCCTATACCGTAGATATTACTGGTATGCAATCCTATCCGGAGGCATATGCACAGGGCATCCCCCTGGGTACACAGTCTGAATGGGGATGGCATAGCTTTACTGATACCGCTGGTTATCGCTTTGAAGAAAGTCTGAAAACATATCACCTCAACAACAGAGATGTTACCTATGCGGTGCAATGGAATACGCCTGATAGGCATAAACGAGCCTCCGATTGGTTCCGCCAGAATGTACACCGCCTGCAATTGGGCAATATCGGCTTGTATATTACCTTGAAAAATGGTACGGCCTGTACCCTCGCGGATATAAAAGATGTGAACCAGCAATTGGATCTCTGGAATGGCGTCGTTAAAAGCCGCTTCACCGTAGAAGGGGTTCCCGTAGAAGTACAGACTGCTGTTCATCCCGAGGTTGACGTCATCGGTGTAAAGATATCATCTGCCCTGCTGAAAGAAGGTCGTATCAAACTGCGGGTCCGCTTCCCGTATCCCACCGGCGCATTCACTGATGCGGGTGTGAACAGGGAGTTTCCCGACAGGCATACTTCCCGCATTATCGACTATGATCAGCGTTCCTTCACGATGGAACATACGCTTGATAAATACCGCTATTACTTAAAGGTATCAGGTACTGAAGCGCTCACCGTAACACAACAGCAACGTCACGATCACCTCGTTACGCCTGCCGCTGCCGGCGGTGTTCTTGAATGCAGCTTCCGTTTCAGTGAGCAGCTGCCTGCCTATCGCAATGTGCCTAACTTCGGCACTGTGCGCATGCTTAGTGAAGATCACTGGCAGCATTTCTGGCAAAGCGGAGGCGCAGTCGATTGCTCAGGTAGCACGGACCCCCGGGCTAACGAACTTGAAAGAAGAATTATCCTTTCCCAATACCTGATGGCAGTACAATGTGCTGGAACAGTACCTCCACAGGAAACCGGCCTTACCTATAACAGCTGGTTTGGCAAACCACACCTGGAAATGCACTGGTGGCATGCCGTCCATTTTGCTCTCTGGGGGCGCCCCGATATGCTGGAGAAAGGACTGAACTGGTATACAACTGTTGCCGGTAAAGCAGCAGCAATTGCTAAACGTCAAGGCTATGAGGGCATCCGCTGGCAGAAAATGACAGACCCCGCCGGCAATGAAAGCCCGTCTTCTGTAGGCGCATTCCTTTTATGGCAGCAACCACATTTTATATATATGTCTGAATTGCTCTATCGGCACTATCACGATAAGGGCACTCTTAATAAATATAAAGACCTTGTATTTGCAACGGCAGATTTTATGGCTTCCTACCCCGCATTTGACAGTGCCCGGCAGCGCTATACCCTGGGACCCGGCATGATACCGGCACAGGAACGCTTTAAACCCGAGAGTACCTTCAATGCTACTTTCGAGCTGGCCTACTGGCGCTGGGGCTTATCTGTTGCGCAGGAATGGCGTACCCGCCTGGGATTGCCCCGTAATCAACGCTGGGATAATGTGCTCGACAGCCTTTCACCGCTTCCTCAGCAGCAAGGCCTTTATCTGGCAGCTGAGAGCGCCCCTGATTCTTACACCCATCCTCCATATATGACAGATCATCCGGCTGTATTTGGCGCGCTGGGTATGCTGCCCGCTCGTCCCTATGTAGACACGGCTGTCATGCATCGGACCTTTAATAAGATATGGACGTCCTGGAATTGGCAGGAAACCTGGGGCTGGGATTTTCCGCTTACTGCCATGACTGCTACCCGCCTGGGATTACCTGATAAAGCAATGGATGCACTCTTCATGCCGGTACAGACCAATACCTGGCTGACGAATGGCCACAATTACCAGGATGGCCGTTTGCGCATGTATCTGCCTGGAAATGGTGGTCTGCTGTCGGCTATCGCCCTGATGTGTGCAGGATATGATGGCTGTAAAGAGGCATTGCCAGGAATACCCGACAATGGTAAATGGCGGGTCATGTGGGAAGGACTGAATCCCATGCCTTAAACTGATCATCCACGTAAAAACTATACATAATGAAGATGCGTCTTTTAGTAGCTGCGGCCTTGCTGAGTATCTGTACTTATGTGCCGGTACAGGCACAATCATCTCTGCCGCCAAAAAAGGAAGTTCTGAAAACCCTTACCCTTGCTAACCGCTACTTCATGAATAAGTGGCCCGATGCCGGCAAACAGATCGTTCTGCATAAGACCTGGCCATCCAATATCTGGACCAGAGCCGTGTACTATGAAGGACTAATGGCATTGCATCAGATAGATCCGCAGAAAGAGTATTACGATTATGCTATACAATGGGGCGAAAAACATAAATGGGGACTTCGCGGTGGTATCACTACCCGCAACGCAGATAACCAGGCATGCGGACAAACCTACATTGACCTCTATCTGATAGATAAAAAGAAACACGAACACCGCATTCACGATATCAAGGCTTCTATCGACAGCATGATGAAGACCGAGAAAGTAGATGACTGGAACTGGATTGACGCCATCCAGATGGCAATGCCGGTAATGGCGCAATTGGGCAAACTATATAATGACACAGCATATTTCCGTCGGATGTATGAAATGTATGCCTATAGTAAATTCCAGCATGGCACAGAGGGGCTTTATAATGCGAAAGAGTCTCTCTGGTGGCGCGATAAAGATTTTGTTCCTCCTTATAAAGAGCCTAACGGCGCTAATTGCTACTGGAGCCGGGGCAACGGCTGGGTGCTGGCTGCACTTGTACGTACCATGGATCTGCTGCCTGAAAAGTCTCCCTACTATAAAATATTCCTGCAGGACTTCAAAGATATGTCTGCCGCTATCCTGAAGATTCAGCGTCCTGATGGTTTTTGGAATGCCAGCTTACATGACCCCTCAAACTATGGCGGTAAGGAACTGACAGGTACTTCTCTGTTCGTGTATGGCATGGCCTGGGGAGTACGTAAAGGCTATCTTGATAAGAAAACGTATCAGCCTGCTATTACCAAAGCCTGGAATGCCCTGGCAAAAGAATGCGTTCATGAAAATGGTATGCTGGGATATGTACAGAGTACGGGTAAACAACCTTCTGATGGTCAGCCAGTCAGTTATGACAAGATCCCTGACTTTGAAGATTTTGGCCTGGGTTGCTTTCTGCTGGCGGGTTCAGAGATTTATAAAAGCAAGTAATTTGGTTTGACTTGATATTAACGGTCGGCGGATATCTCAAAAGATATCTTCCGGCCGTTTCTCTTTATATATTACCAGTCACGAAAAAATTCCCTTTTCGAGCATACATTCCCTGTAATTTGTCGCAATTTTATCCTATTGGCAACCTTCGAAGGAATGCAATTGCGTATGACTGTAAAAAAACTCATCGGTAAAGTCCACCTCTGGCTTGGCTTTATTTCCGGCCTTGGCGTGTTCATCATTGCTGTTACCGGCTGTATCCTTGCGTTCCAGCAGGAAATAGAAAGTATCACTAAACCTTATCTGCATACTCCTTCCCGCCAGGGAGAGAAGCCCCTGCCTCCGTCGGTACTAAAGGCAATTGCCATGAAAGAAGTCACCGACAAACAACCCAATGGTATCAATTATCCAGGTGCTGATAAGAGCGTCTCCGTAATGTTCTACGGTGCTGAGCCTGATTACTACTACCAGGTTTTTATGGATCCCTATACCGGTAAAGTCATTAATGTATGGAGCGAAGAAAGCGACTTTTTCCACTTTATCCTACATGGGCATTATTACCTGTGGCTGCCGCCAAAGATCGGCCAGCCTGTAACGGCATCTGTCACCCTGATCTTTGTGGTTATGCTGATCTCCGGACTCGTTCTGTGGTGGCCAAAGAATAAAGCCGCCGCTCGTCAGCGCTTTACTATTAAGTGGGATGCTAAATGGAGAAGGAAGAATTATGATCTGCATAACGTGCTGGGATTTTATATACTGGCAATAGGGCTATTACTGGCAACCACTGGCCTGGTTTGGGGCTTTGAATGGTTCAGTAAGTCATTGTACTACACAACCTCCGGTGGTAAGGAATTACCTCCATACGCGCCACCATTATCTGACACAACAAAGCTGGCCAGGTACACAGCACCCGAAGACCAGGTGTGGGAAAAGTTATATAATAAAGCTCCGCAGGGTGCCGCTATCAATATTGGGTATGTATCCGGTAAGTCTGACGCTATTGCAGCATCTGTCAACTACCGTCCCGGTACTTATTATAAAATGGATAACTACTATTTCGACCGGAATACATTGGCAATATTGCCTGCTGAAGGTCCATATACAGGAGAATACGCCAAAGCCAGCTTCGGCAACAAGTTAAGACAGATGAACTACGATATCCATGTCGGCGCTATCATCGGATTGCCGGGTAAGATCATCGTTTTTATGGCAAGTCTGATCTGCGCCAGTCTGCCGGTGACTGGTATTTATATCTGGTGGGGCCGCAGACATAAAAAGGTGAAGAAGAGTCCCGTATCCGTGCCTGCCGCCCGTGCTACTGTCTGATTTCTATACACTTCATAAAAAATAAGCGTAAATACTACGTTTCAAAAGAAATAATTTCTATTTTTCAGCAGTGAGGATGTTCACTGTGTTGTTGTATTAATCCACGTATCATTTATAAAACAGGTCCATGAGTCTCAACAATTCTGCAGCTATTGCGGATGGAGCGACGCATTTCCACGTATTCTATTATTATCATATAAAGCTCCACAAAATCATGAAGAGAATTTTTGGTATTGCAGCCATATTGCTGTCACAGCAGTTGTATGCGCAGCAACAGCAGGCTCCCGCTTATCCGCTGATTACACATGATCCGTACTTCAGTGTATGGTCAACGACCGATCAGCTGAATGCGTCTACAACCCGCCACTGGACAGGCACAGAACAGTCGCTGACAGGCTTTGTTAAAGTCGATGGCGTTATTTATCGTGTACTTGGCGCTCCCGGACATCTGTATAAGTCCCTCGCTGCCACTGCCGATGCCGCGCCGTATAGCGTACGTTACACAGAGTCAAAGCCTGCCAATGGATGGGAAGATCCAGCATTTAATGACGCAGACTGGAAGACTGGGAATGCGCCGTTTGAAAAAGAACAGAAGACTCAAGGTACTCCGTGGTTTTCTGATGACGTATGGGTACGCAGAACATTCACAGTAGATGATATCAATGTGGATAATCTGCTGCTGAAAATCAATCACGATGATAATGTAGAGGTTTACCTGAATGGAGAACTGATCTACAATTACGTGGGATGGTTAAATCATATGTCATATTTCCCTATCAAGGAAGAAGCGAAGAAGAAACTGCGTAAAGGCAACAATGTACTGGCCATGCATTGTACCAATACTAAGGGAGGCGCTTATCTGGACGGAGGTATAGTTACGGAAGTGAAAGACAAGTGGGCAGATAAGGTGCAGCTTGCAACACAGAAAGATGTTGAACTGAGTGCAACACAAACTGCTTATAATTTCACCTGTGGGAAAGTAGATGTGAAGCTCACCTTCACTTCTCCGCTGTTGATGAAAGATCTGGATCTGATGGCACGCCCTGTCTCATATGTGTCTTATAAAGTAAAGGCCAATGACGGTGCTAAACACAATGTAGAAGTGTATTTCGGCGCTTCTTCAGATCTGGCGGTTAATACGTCTGCACAGGAAGTTATTGCACAACAGTACAATAGTGAAGGCTTATCTATTTTGAAAACCGGTTCTGTTGCACAACAGGTATTGGCAAAAAAAGGAGATGACCTGCGCATTGATTGGGGATATCTATATGTAGCAGTTCCACAGTCTTCCAATGTAAAGCAGTATACTACTAAAGAAGGTATTGCAGCAGGTGCATTTGCCGGTAAAGATAAAATTGAAAAGGTAGATAAGGGCACGCAACTGGTGCTGAACACCACTGTATCATTGGGTAAAGTCGATGGTACTGAAAAAGAACAATTGTTCCTGGTAGGTTATGATGACATTTATTCAATACAATATTTCGGCACTAACCTGAGACCTTGGTGGAAGAAAGACGATAGTTATACTATTGAAAAAGAATTAAAGAAAGCGCAGGATGAATATGCTACCATTATCGGTCGTTGTAATGCGTTTGATAAAGAGCTGTATGAGGATGCAAAGAAACGAGGCGGTGATAAGTATGCTAAATTATGTGTACTGGGTTATCGTCAGAGTATCTCCGCACACAAGCTGGTAAAGAGTCCGCAGGGAGAAACACTGTTTCTTTCAAAGGAAAATTTCAGCAATGGCTGTATCAACACAGTAGATGTGACATATCCTTCCGCACCGCTGTATTTGATTTATAATCCGGAGCTGATGAAAGGAATGCTGACAGGAATTTTCTATTTCAGTGAGAGCGGAAAATACAAAGAACCATATGCGGCACATGACCTGGGAACTTATCCGCTGGCGAATGGTCAGACCTATGGAGAAGGCATGCCTGTAGAAGAATCTGGCAATATGATTATTCTGACAGCTGCAATTGCAAAGGCAGAAGGTAATGCGAATTATGCAAAGCAACACTGGAAGACGCTTACCACATGGGCAGAATATCTGTTAAAAGAAGGTTTTGACCCCGCTAATCAGTTGTGTACAGACGACTTCGCAGGTCACCTTGCGAGGAATGCCAACCTATCAGTGAAAGCTATTGTCGGACTTGGTAGTTATGCGCTGCTGGCGGATATGCTGGGAGAAAAAGCAACAGCAGAAAAGTACAGGAACGCTGCAAAAGAGATGGTGCCTAAGTGGATGCAACTGGCAGATGATGGCGACCACTATACCCTTGCATTTGAAAATAAAGGAACCTGGAGTCAGAAGTATAACCTCGTTTGGGATAAGGTGCTGAACCTGGATCTGTTTCCTGAATCAGTGTACCAGAAAGAGATCAAGTACTATCTGACCCGTCAGTTAACCTACGGCTTGCCGTTGGATAGCCGTAAGAATTACACTAAATCTGACTGGATTATCTGGACAGCTACACTGACTGATAATGCTGCAGATTTCTCAGCTTTCATTGATCCGCTATATAAATATGCACAGGAGACTTCTTCCCGTGTACCTATTAGTGACTGGCATGAAACGGCGGATGGAAAAATGGTCGGTTTTCAGGCAAGAAGTGTAGTAGGAGGATATTTTATGCCCCTGTTAAGCAATACAATAAAAAAATAATTGCAAAGCCATGCGGCTGAAAGTGAATAGGGTGGCTCGTTTACAGCGGGACCATCCTATTCTTGTTTAAGTGTAGTAATACTACTACAAAAGAATATCAGAAGCGGTCATATATTTGTATCAACAAAGAAAGAAATAATAATAGTAACGATATTTCTACTGTCCTATCTCATAAAAAAGGTGCCCCTTTCCCTATTTAATTTAATGTTGATAAATCTCATTCAAGATATTAAGCATTGTATGCTTTGATGCGTACTGTGTAAAGAACTTGGTTTTTATTAGGATATGGTTAGATAGGGTTGTCATTCTTGGCGACCTTCTTTTTTTTATACAACTCCCCATTCCCGGTTATCCACTTTCAAAGTTATGTTGACACTTATATACCCATAAGAGATCAATGATGTCAGGTGTATACTATGCTTTAATTGTATATGAGGTGGAGATTATTATAAATAATTGTATTTCAGTTTATTACGAGCTGAATAGCTGCTTCACTACTATTGAATATATACCGCTTTTTCTACTCTCTTTAGTCTTGCCCTAATACCCCGGAACAACGGGGGCGGGGGCTATGATATCCTGCTCCATAGTTATTATTGAACCGGAAAGATCAGGGCGCTTAAATTCCGGGTATTGTCAGGATAGTCTGTGGACGAACAAGCGACGAACAAGCGACGGCCAAGCGACGGCCAAGCGCACTGCAAAAAATAGCCAGGTGAATGGCTGGAATAGACTCCTGAGGTAGAATTACGTCATGCATATTATTAGTACCGGCTAGGTAGACTGGTTTGAAAAAAGAGCAGATCAGGGCAAAAAAAAGAGTCCGCAAATATGACTTTGCGGACTGCTCACTTTTTTGGGTAATGGACATATTGAGGTTTAATTACATGGATGCTTGCCTAGGGTACAATGAATGCTGGGGAGCACAATGAATGAAAACCCGGGGGCAGACAATGAATGTATTGGAGCTAAACAATGAATGTATTGGAGCTAAATGGATGAAAATATCAATGGATGGTTGGGGAAATAATGGATGAATGGGGTATGGATGTTTTGGGGAACGAACCGATGAAATAATTAGTTCTGACTAAATTCACTGAAGAAACGACGTGCGACGTGTTTGAATCTGATTACATCGTTTTCGTCTTCCAGTTTTATATCCGGATGATTTGTTGTCGATTGATAATAGCTTAAAGCTGCTGACGCGATATCCAGGTTTCCGCTTGCATCCGCACTAGCTTTGATATAACGGCTATTGCTATGCAGGTAGTGCAGGGCTTTGATGTCGAAATCTAAAGTGATAACACCGCTTATCATAGTTGAATCGTTTTATGCATAGAGGTATAAAAATTTCGTGCCAAAGTGTAAATGCCCTCTGAAACCGGCACCCAAAGCCATTATATAGGATACTTTGCTGATAGGGGGTTGTGGATCTATTCCCCATTTTGTATCTTGACGAGTGGAAAAAAACAATAATTCATGCAACTGACCACGTTACTAAAACCCGTTCTTACCGGAGTGCTATCATGTGCTTTAGTGATAAATAGCTATGCTGATGTTCGTTTACCCTCGCTGGTCGGTAGCAATATGGTATTGCAGCGCAATAAGCCGCTGAACGTCTGGGGCTGGGCTGATAAAGGGGAGAAGGTAACTGTCTCCTTCCGCAACGGTACTTATTCAGCTGTTACCGCGGCCGATGGGAAATGGAAGGTACAGCTTCCTGCGCAGCAGGCAGGCGGCCCTTATACAATGACTGTATCCGGCCACAATACGATCAAACTGGAGAATATACTGGTAGGCGAAGTGTGGATTGCTTCCGGCCAGTCCAATATGGAGATGCCGCTCAAAGGTTGGGGAAAGATCCTGAATTATGAGCAGGAGATCAAAGCAGCTGATTATCCTGAGATTCGCCTGTTCCAGTTGAAACATACTACTAGCACCGCTCCGCTGGAAGATGCGAATGCATGGGACGGTGGGTGGCAAGCCTGTACGCCACAAAGTATTCCTGAATTTTCCTCAGTTGGTTACTTTTTTGCCCGCGAGATCTACAGTCACCAGCATGTACCCGTAGGTGTTATCCATACATCCTGGGGGGGAACGGTGGCCGAGGCGTGGACAAGTGGGGAATCTATCAGGAAGATTCCCGCATTTGCTGATACCGTTAAAGCATTTGAAACTTTGCCGGCCCCGCAAGCTCCTGCCAATCCCAATAAGCCTACGTTATTATATAACGGTATGATCCATCCACTGCTTTCCTATGCATTCCGGGGTGTGATCTGGTACCAGGGTGAAGGCAATGCCAACAGGGCTTACCAGTACCGTGAGGTATTTCCTACGATGATTAAAGACTGGCGCAAACATTTTAATAATGGCAATTTCCCGTTCTATTTCGTCCAATTGGCCAACTTTAAGGAAAAACAGTCACAGCCTATGGAGTCTGATTGGGCCGAATTACGCGAAGCCCAGTTAATGACGCTGTCACTGCCCAATACCGGTATGGCCACCGCTGTGGATATCGGAGACGCCAAAGACATTCACCCTAAGAACAAACAGGAAGTTGGCAGGCGCTTGTCGCTCATTGCGCGTGCAAAGGTATATGGTGAGAAAATACCGTTTTCAGGCCCCATTTATCAGTCTAAGAAGGTAGCGGGTAACAAGGTGACGCTTACTTTCAAACATGTCGATAACGGGCTTAAAACAAAGGAAGGGAACATATTAAAAGGCTTTGAGGTAGCTGGAGCTGACAAGAAGTTCCATCCTGCAGAAGCAACCATCAAGGGAAATATGGTTATAGTTACCAGCAAAGATGTGGATAAACCCGTTGCAGTACGTTATGGCTGGGCAGATAACCCGGATGGTAATCTTTATAATGGTGCCGGATTACCAGCCAGTCCATTCCGTACAGACAATTACCAGGGCATTACCTATGGTAAGTTCTGAATCTTATATTCTTAATTCCTATTTTGCACAATGCGTCAGCTGATTATAGGAATCCTCTTTGCCCTGCTATGGGCTTCCGCCGCAGTAGCGACTAAATTCGGTATATACTCCGCAGATCCGCTCATTCTTGCCAATGTCAGGTTTCTGATGGCAGGAGGGGGGATGCTGCTTTTTGCATACCTGGGTAAGCCAGACGAGCACCGATTACCTAAAGGAAAGGAATGGAAGCAGCTGCTGATATTCGGTGGACTGAATACCACCGTCTATCTCGGGTGTTTTGTAATTGCTATGAAATATGTCTCTGCAGGTATTGGTAGTTTATCCACAGCTACCAGTCCCCTGTTTATAATGGTGATATCTGCGCTGTGGATGAAGCGGGCTTTGAAGTGGTATGAGATTACAGGTATGTTGCTGGGGATGGCCGGCGTAGGGCTGGCTACATGGCCGCTGTTACAGGATAGTCATGCCACGGTAGGAGGTGTGCTCATCCTGCTGGCAGGCATGCTGGCAGTCTCGGTGGCCACTGTTTACTACGCCCGTATTGAATGGGACATGCCCAACCTGTTGATCAATGGGTGGCAGGTCTTCCTGGGTGGACTACTGTTTCTTCCTATCACCGGGATATTTGCTGATTTTAAGACCACCCGCCTGGATCTGCGCTTCTGGCTGTCAGTCGGTTGGCTCATTATCCCCGTTTCAGTAGTTGCCCTGCAATTATGGTTTTACCTGGTGAGGAAAGATGCAGTGCGGGCCTCTTTGTGGTTATTTCTTTGCCCGGTATTCGGATTTGTATACTCATGGATGCTGCTACGCGAACCAATTACCTGGTTTACGTTTGCAGGTACTTTCCTGGTTATCGGCGGACTGTATCTTGCCCAGAAGGAGAAGTTTCAGGGAAAGGCAGCGGAGGTCAAATAAGAGACAATAATTTCCCTGGCTGTCTGCGATAGACAGTCAGGGTTACATATCACTCCTCATTTATTCTTCAAAATCAATGGATTTGATCTTGTTGGCCAGGTTGTCAATGCTCTGAAGCTCGATTTCGGCCATTTTCCTTTTCAGGGTGGCTGCTTCTTCAGGGGAGATGATACCGTTTTGTAAAGCTGCCTCGATTTTCTTCTGCAGCAGTTTCTTAGACCTTTCTACTTTCTTGACTTTGAAATATGCATTGGACTTCCGGGAAATGAATTTCCAGAACAAGGACAATACGATGGACACGCTGGGTGCAATGATTACCAGCCATGACTTGAGGGCGTATGTATCAGGAAGATTATTTGCAAGCAGCACCAGTAAAGTACCACCTCCTGCTCCGGCTATACTGGCAGATGTTGAATTTGGTTGCTGGGTATTAGAAGCTTGCTGGGATGGGTTAGCAACCAGTGAATTTTCTTGTTCCAACGAAAAAAAATGGTTTTATAGGATAATATTATAGTTGATATAGTGGATGATGGTATGTTGGCCAGGCGATAGTAATAAGGTATAAATGAAGTATGTAACTATTTCCCTAATAATACATCGAGGGTACGGAGTATCTGTTGTGTATCATTCTGTTTTTCGAGATCAAGCACTACAATATGTCCTGATTTGTCTTCCACTACCAGCGCCTTTGGCGTATGTCTGCGGATTCTCTTAAGCCTGGCTGTCTCCCGGGATGCATTTAACAGCATTAACGCCGGAAAAGATAGTGTGGCAAACGCCGCAATGATCACCAAGATGGTTGAAAAGGTAGCTGACATCATAACTGATTTTATGGTTTACTGGTTTTAGTCATAGCTATTAAATTTACGCAAATTCTGTCAGAAAAACACTTATTATATGTTTCATATATAGCCCCTGCGCGATTTAAAATTATTCCTAATCTGAGACTTCCCAAATATTTTTTTTACTCCTGTAAGTAGTTCGTCTTTTTTTCCTGTCCTTCTGTATATACTGGTCCAAAGTCCGGGCCAGCTACGCATCAGACTGGACAAGCACTAGCAAGAAACTAAGGGGGTAATACACGTAGAAAACTGATACTAAAGCCATAATGAGTACTATGCCAGCCCGGGCCATAAACCGATACCACATAACAGCGTTATGTAGACTGATAAGATCTTAATAAATTGGAGAACATTTTCCAAGGATTGGGGTTAATTTAAGACTATACCGAAATTGAAACTGGGGACAAATTCCGCGATAATGATGATTATATTTACTACCCGGGGGAACGTTCCGTTTGTAAACGGTAGCTCAGCACAGCACAGAGTATGAGTAACAGTGAAAACATCAGGTATTGGCAGCAGCAGATTGCTTGTGAAAATGATGAGAAAGCTTTTTCAGAGCTCTTCCGGCATTTTTATGACCGGTTATTATACTTTGCTGTCCAATATGTCTACGCCCGTGAGGCGGCGGAAGAGATTGTCTCTGACGTGTTCGTTAAGATATGGAACCGGCGGGAGGAGCTGGACAAAATTGCCAATCTGGAAGTATATCTCTTCGTGGCAGTGAAAAACCATTCGCTTAATTACCTTGAACAGTATTCTTCTCTGCGTATTTCGCCGCTCAGTGACGATGCCGGTATTGCCCAGCTGACCAATTCCATTGATCCCGAAAGAACAATGGAATGGAAAGAGATCCTGTTTAAAATGGACCAGGAGGTAGGCCGCCTGCCCGATCAGTGCCGCCGCGTTTTTAAATTGATCAAAGAAGAAGGCTTTAAGTATAAAGACGTCGCTGAGATATTGAACATCTCACCACGTACTGTGGAAACGCAGTTGTTCCGTGCTATGAAGCGTCTCAACGAAGTGATTGGTCCTTATATCTCCAACAGGCTGAAGTCAAAAAATAAAAATCAGGATCGGCTGTAAGTAGTTTTTCCTTTTCGTCTGTCCTTCTACTACAACCACATATGATCAACGAAGAATTATTTACCACGTTAGCCGCCAGGAAACTGGCAGGAGAAGCTACTCAGGCAGAGTTGCTGGAGCTAGAAGCCTTGATGCAGGAAGAACCTGCATTACGCGAACGTTATCAGCTGCTGCAACAGTACTTCAAAGTGTCCTCATATCATACATCTGCAGATACAGAACAGGCTTTGCAACGCACGATGTCCCGTTTACATATTCCTGCCGCTGTTACACCGGTGAGAAGATTGTTTCCGTGGAAATGGATGGCCGCAGCTACAGCCGCTGTATTAATTGGTGTAGCCTCGTTGATGGTACTCAGGCCCAATGATCGTCCTGCCGAAATGGCGAAACTGATGGAAAGACAGAATGGGAAAGCTACAAGGGCTTCTATTGAACTCGCTGATGGTAGTAAGATATGGCTCAATGCTGAAAGTAAGTTGTCTTACCCGGATGTATTCGACGGCAATACCCGTGAAGTGTATCTTACCGGAGAAGCATTCTTCGATATTGCACCCAATCCGGATAAACCTTTTATTGTGCATTTCAGTGCCGGGAGTGTCCACGTACTCGGTACCTCATTCAATGTACGCGCTTATGACAATGAGGCCGTACAGACGTCTGTAAGAACAGGGAAAGTAGCATTCATCCCTAACAGCAGGCAAGGGGCGCAGCCCGATACTATCTTTATCACACCTGATGAGAAAGTAACGCTGCAGACAGCTGTTGTTACCAATAACAGCAATAGTATTGTAAAGGAAATCACATCCGCAGAAGATGATAAGGCATGGACAGAGGGGCGACTCATATTCAGAGATAAAACACTGGAAGAAATAGCTTCCGAGCTGGAAAGAACCTTCGGCAAGAAAGTTACCTTCGGTAGTGAAGCTCCCCGGTATTACAGGCTTACCGGCGCTTTCCAGGATAACAGCCTGCAGGATATCATGTATTATCTCGCAAGATCAAAAGCATTTCATTACACCATCACCGATAGCACATTACTGATCACAGAATAATAGTTCACGTTCACATTAACAATCAAATCAATCATTCACAAACAGCTGCGTTATGAAAGAAAGACCGCTACCCATGCGTTTTTCAGGAATTTTCCGCTCGTTGTTTTTCCCGCTGCTGGTCTGCATGGCGTTCGTAAACATGCTGGATCTGAAAGCGCAGAGTGCATTTGCTGCGAATGCAAATCATCCTGCCTACAGCCAGGGGCAACAGGCAAAAGATACTGAACTCCCTTTTGAAAGCCGAATTAGCCTGGAGGTTAGCAATGAGCACCTCGGTCAGGTACTGGAGAAAATCGAGAAGCAAACTTCCTTTGTATTCGTCTATTCCAATGACGAAATCCGGGCCGCCCAGAAAATAACACTGTCTGTAAAAGACAGGAAACTGGGTGAAGTACTGGAAATGGTACTGGCTCCGCTGGATATCAAATTTGAAATGATCAGTAACAAGATCATTCTCCGCCAGCAGGGAACTACCACCACATATCAGCAGAACGATATCACGATCAATGGCCGGGTCGTTAATAATAAGGGAGAAGGTCTCCCAGGTATTAATGTTCGTTTGCAGGGTACCAGCACCGGTACCACTACAAATGACCAGGGTTTTTTTACGTTAAAGATCCCGAATGGGCAAGCCAATGGTACCTTAGTTTGCTCTTCCGTTGGTTACATCCCATCGGAAATAGGGATCAGCGGGAGAACCAATATTACCGTAATGCTCACTGAAGACTCTAAGGACCTGGGAGAAATAGTGGTTACTGCTTACGGTTCACAAAAGAAAACGCAGGTAACAGCGGCTATCAATACTATCTCCACTAAAGATATTGAGAGCCGTCCTGTTGCCAACATGTTTCAGGCGTTACAGGGTACTGCTCCTAACCTGATCCTTCAGCAGAACAATGCTGAACCGGGTGCACAGATGAACCTCAACATCCGCGGTGTAGGTAGTCTGACCGGCAATGCTCCGCTCATTATCATCGATGGTGTACAGGCAGGTAGAGACGGTTTACAGAACCTTAACCCTTACGATGTGGAAAGCATCTCTGTACTGAAAGATGCGGCCTCCTCCGCCATCTATGGGTCACAAGCTGCCAATGGCGTTATCTACATTACTACAAAGAGAGGTTCTAAAGATGAGAAACCCAGTGTTTCCTACAATGGTATGTATGGTATTCAAACACCAACCACACTGCCACGTAACGTAGAAGCATGGGAATATATGACACTGAAAAACGAAGCACTGGTTAACTCCGGTAAAACGCCTCAGTTCTCAGCAGATCAGATCAGTCAATGGCACCAGCGTGGTTCTGAACCTGCTTACCTGAGGGAAATGGTGCGCGACCGTACTCCTATGCAGAACCATAGCCTCAGTATGACTGGTGGTGGTAAAACCAGCAGCTACCTGGTATCCTTGGGCTACGTTGATCAGGGTAATATGCTGCAAAACTCTTACGTAACAGACGACTTCTATTACAAACGCTACAATGCCAGGGCAAACCTTGCAGTAGACGTAAGTCAATATGTTAAGGTGAATGTGAACCTTGCTTATACAAAAGGTATCAAACGCAGGCAGCAGTCCGACATCGGATTCCTGATCCGCGACGCTATCCGTACTCCGCGTATCTATCCGGTACTGGATACCCTGGGCAATTTTGTGGTGCCTTCCCTGAACAGTAACAATGTACTGGCTCAGCTGAAGTACGGTGGTTTTAACAGAGAAGAAAAAGATAACCTGCTCGGTGGTCTGGACATCACAATCTCTCCGGTAAAGCACTTCAAACTGAACTTTAACGCATCTGGTACTTATACTATCACTAACGAACAGGACCGTCAGAATAAATATTCCTACGCACCATACTATACAACAGCAAACCCTCCGCTGTTTAACAGAATGTACGAGTATGAATATAAAGACCTTGCCTCCAACGTATATGCTACCGCTGAATATGAAAACACGTTCAACAAGCATTATGTAAAAGCACAGGTAGGCGGTCGTAGCGATGCGATTAATGAAGTATATGGTCTGAAAGCAACCCGTTACGGTACTACCAATCTGGATGATGACTGGACTATTGGTGGCGGATACATTCCTAAGCCTGATGGCACATTTGACTATGCCAATATCGGTACGTACAACGAGATCATCAATCCTAAGCTGTATGCGCTCAACTCGCTTTTCGGTAGAGTAAACTATGCATACAATGACAAGTATCTTGCAGAGATTACCTGGCGTTATGATGGATCTTCCAAATTGGCTCCTGGCCACCGCTGGCAATTCTTCCCTGCCTTCTCCCTGGGTTGGAGAATTACAGATGAAGAGATTTTCAGTGACTTTAAGCAACGCTTTGGTAACGTAAAGTTCCGCTATTCCTGGGGACAGGTGGGTAACTCCAACATCGGTGGCTTCAACTACCTGGCAAGAGTTACGCTGAACAGCGGGAAATATCCTTTCAACAATACGCCAAATGCCGGTGCCGATTTCTCCGCATATAACGAAACATTGCAGTGGGAAATCTCAACCATGAGCAACTACGGTGTGGATGTAGATTTGTTTAATAACAAGATCTCTGCATCCTTCGACTACTTCAATAAAAACACTGATGGTATTTACCTGTTCCAGGTAGTACCAGGTACGGCCGGTATCGGGTCCTCCCTCCAGAACGTTGGTAAAGTGCAGAACAAGGGCTGGGAGCTGACAGTTTCCTATCATGCAAAAACAGGAGCGGTGAACCATACTGTTTCCGCTAACCTGTCTGACAACCTCAACAAAGTGGTGAAATACGGAGAGCAATCCATACAGGGTAGTGACTTCTCCTTTATTGTTAAAGAAGGTTTCCCGATTGCCTCTTATTTCGGTTACAAGTCAAGCGGCCTGTATCAGAACCTGGATGATATCAAAAATGCGCCTCGTGTACCTTTTGCTTATAATCAACAGGTGATGCCTGGTGATGTGCGCTACATCGACCGTAACCAGGATGGCGTTATTGATGCGGATGATCGCTATGTATTTGGCAATCCTTTCCCTCGTTACACTTTCGGATTCAACTATTCAGCCAGCTGGAATAACTGGGATTTCTCTATGTTCTGGCAGGGTGTAGGTAAAAGAAGCCAGTTCCTGCGTGGCGATATCGTAGAGGCCTTCCACAATAATGAAGACCATGCTTTCGAGCAGCACCTGGATCGCTGGACGCCTACCAATGCTGATGCATCTTATCCTCGTCTGACAATTGGTAATGCTAACGCTAATAACTTCGCGTATTCTGACTACTGGTTGTTCGATACGAAATACCTGCGCTTAAAGAATCTGCAGTTTGGTTATACACTGCCTCGTAGTGTTAGTCAGACGTTGCATATCCAGAGCGCGAGAGTGTATTTCACAGGACAGAACCTGCTCACATTCACTCCACGCCGTTTCCGCGAACTAGGTGTAGATCCGGAGTTTACACAGTTTGACGATAAACTGTCATTCACCAATTACAACGCTATTGCAGGACGTAGTTATCCGAATGCAGCTACTTTCTCGTTTGGCCTCGATCTGAAATTCTGATGATAGTGTTTAATGATTAATCGTATGAAGAAATTAATATTATCCATACTCTGCGTATCTGTACTGTTTGCCTGTCGCAAACTAGATCAGCCTATCACGACTGATTATACAGATGCTGCTTACTGGCAGACCCAGGACGATGCACTTGCTGCGCTGGCCAGTTGTTACGAAAACCTGTCTGATGATCAGTATTATTTCGGAGATGAGGCACTGAGCGACAATGGTTATGTAAGTGGCATCGGCTACAAAGCGGTGTCATTGATAGCTGCCGGTGCTTATGATCCGTCTAATCTGCGTGTGTCTGATGAATGGAAATACCGTTACACATGTATCCGTAAGTGTAACATCGTTACTAACAACATAGACAGAATACCTACAATAGACTCTACACTTAAGCGCCGTATAGTAGCTGAAGCAAGATTTATTCGTGCATATTCATACTTTCAGCTGGCTACCTGGTTTGGAGATGTTCCATTCTATACTAACCTGATCACTGTAGAGGAAGCGCGTAATATCACCCGCTCTAAAAGGGAAGATGTGCTCAGCTTTGTCGAGTCTGAATTAGCCGATATCCGTGCTGCACTGCCTGTTAATAACTACAGTGGCAGCGCCGGTTACTCTGATAAAGACAAAGGCCGCATTACCCGTGGCGCTGCTATAGCATTAAGTGCGCGTTTACACATGTTCAAAAGTGAATGGCAGAAAGCTATCACTGACTGTGAGTTGCTGATAGGCAATGCAGCTAATGGTAATTATGCTTTGCAAAGCTCCTACGCTAATATCTTCAGCGCAGCGAATGAGTTTAACAACGAGGTGATCTTCGATATTCAGTATGGTGGTGGTCGTACCAACAGTGCACAGCGTACCTTCATGCCACAGACAGTGGCGCTGCTGCGTAGTACGCTGGTCCCCACTCAGGACCTGGTGGACGATTATATCATGTTGAATGGAAGAGGTATCAGAGAGACCGGCTCCGGATATAGCGAGAATGACCCTTATACAAACAGGGATCCTCGTATGAACGCTACCATTTTACACCATGGCTCTACTGTTACTGACTTTGACGGCAGACTGCAGACTATTCTGACAAGACCGGGCTCGACTCCATCAACTAACAGTGTAGATGACCAGGGTGCTTCTCCTACCGGTTATTATTTCTATAAATATTATGACCGCACAGCCACTAACTATAATTCCGGTCTGAACCTTATTGTCATTCGTTATGCTGATGTGCTGCTGATGTATGCAGAAGCTAAGAATGAGCTGGGCCAACTGGATGCAGCAGTATGGAATCAGACAATCCGTGCACTGCGCTTACGTGCCGGCTTTAATGATGCTGGCGCAACCGAGTTTCCCGGTGTAGGACAGGATGTGCTTCGTACCATTATACGCAGGGAAAGAAGGAGCGAACTGGCATTTGAAGGCGTACGTGCGCTTGATATCCGCCGTTGGAAGATAGCAGACCAGGTAATGAACAGACCTGTAAGAGGTATAAAAGTTAATGGGGGCGCTTTCAGAACTGATGCCAATGGCTACATCATTGTAGAGGATAGGAGATTTATAAATCCTAAACATTACCTGTGGCCGGTGCCAACCTTTGAACGTGACCAGAATACGAACCTTGGTCAGAACCAGGACTGGTAAGCGTCATATATCTCTTAACTACTAAGAACTAAGAATTGGGGAATACCACTTTCAAACTGATACATATGAAAACATTTTTCAGCAATATACTTCTCGCATTACCGGTAGCACTGGGTGTTATCCTGACCGGATGCGGTAAAGATGATAATGATCTCAACACTAATCTGCAACCAGTAAGCAGGCTTAATGCTCCGGTAAACGATAAATATATCAAGCTGCAGCCTACTACCAGCGCCACTGTAACCTTTGAATGGGATCAGGCGCGTGCACAGGATGGTTCACTGGTGTTATACGAAGTAGTGATTGATAAAGATAACGGCGACTTCTCTGATCCTATTGCCAAGATTACTTCCGATGGTGGTGGTGTACAAAATAAACTCACGCTGTCACACAAAGACCTGAACAGCATTGCAGGGAAAGCTGGTATTGCCGCGCTGGCAACTGGTAAACTGAAATGGACAGTAAATGCGTCTAAAGGTTACAACATACAGCCAGCTGCTGAATCCCGTACAATAGAGGTAGAAAGACCTAACGGGTTCGCAGAAATTCCTGTAGATGTGTTTTTGACTGGCGAGGCGACAGAAGCAGGAGCAGATCTGGCACAGGCTGTAAAACTGAAGTCTACCGCACCTGGTGTCTTTGAAATCTACACTTCACTGAAGGATGGTAAGTACAAATTCGTAGATAGAAACAGTGGTACTCCAAATAGCTTCTCTATTGATGGTGGCGCATTGAAAGAAGGTGGAGAAAGTACACAGTCCGGTGGTACTAAAGTGTATCGTCTTCGTATCGACTTCAATAATGCAGCATCTACTGTTACAGAAATCACAGCAATCGGTTTGTGGTTTGCACCTGAAAATGGCATTATGTACGATCTGAACTATACTAGTAATGGTGTATGGGCATTTGAAAATAAACAGATCAATTTCTATCAGGAGTCATGGGGACGTGATGAGCGTTATAAGTTCCGTGTAAGTGTGAAAGCTGCTGATGGTACAGCTGGTACTGAATGGTTCGGTAGCTCAAATGCAGACAATAATCGTCCTTCTGCTACTACGCCGCTTTCCTTCTGGGAACTGCGAGCAATTGCTAACAGTGATCAATACAATTACTGTTACAAATTCGCTTCTGAAGTAGATACTAAAAACTGCGACGTTAAATTGTATTTCTCTCCTGAAAGAACTTACACACACGAAGTAATTGTGCGTTAATCGGGAGACTGGAATCAAATCATGCAAACGATCAATTAAAAAGCTTATGCGTCGAATCTTTCTGCTATTTGCAATAACAGCGGCTATGGCCACTACCTTTACAGGTTGTTTAAAAGAGCCTATAGACGATGGTCCGGGACCAGGAGCCGGTAAGACAACCTACAAATATAACTGGCCGGCTATTGCTGATTCCTCTGCTTCATCTCTGATCAGTAATTTTTACAATCAGAGTGGTAAGTACTTTAATAAGAACAATGCCGGTGACAATACTTTTCATTACTGGCCGAATGCACATGCACTCGACGTGCTCGTAGACATCTATCTGCGTACTGGCAATCCTGCT
The DNA here is from genome assembly GCF_019492185.1 of Chitinophaga rhizophila. Lineage (GTDB taxonomy): Bacteria > Bacteroidota > Bacteroidia > Chitinophagales > Chitinophagaceae > Chitinophaga > Chitinophaga rhizophila. The sequence continues at coordinate 2,165,805 of NZ_JAICCF010000001.1, read as the reverse complement.
ATTAAGACTCGTATGGAAGAGTTGCTGGATGGTATGAAGACTAAAAATGGTAATACCTATCTGAACCATTTCTATGATGATATGGAATGGATGGTATTAGCCTGCCTCCGTGCATACGAAGCCACCAGCGATAATCGCTATAAGACAACTGCTGAATTGTTGTGGAATGATATCAAGGGTGGATGGGATGAGACCTGGGGTGGAGGTATCTACTGGACCAAGGACCGTCAGAATAAGAACACGCCTGCCAATGCTCCTGCTTCTATCATTGCCTCCCGCATGTATCAGCTGAACAGAAACGGTGAAGACCTGGCCTGGGCAAAGAAGATTTATGACTGGCAGAAAGCTAACCTTGTAGATCCTGTGTCAGGACTGGTATGGGATGGATTGGATGCTTCGGGTACTAACAAAGCCTGGAGGTTCACTTATAACCAGGGTGTATATATTGGAGCAGCAGTTGAGCTGTATAAGATCACTGGTGATGCCGTGTATATCAATGACGCATTGAGAACTGCCAATAACTCTCTGACGGGTGATTTGACTACTGGTAACATTATGAAGGATGAAGGTGGTGGAGACGGCGGCCTGTTCAAAGGCATCCTGGTTCGTTATATGATGTTACTGATCACTGATGGTAGTATTAACAGTAGTGATGTTACGAAGTATGTCAATTTCCTGCAGCTGAATGCCCAGACCATGTGGTTGCAGGGTACCAGCCGTCCACAGATATTGTATAATACCAGCTGGACAAAAACAGCAACTACAACCGATCTTACCACACAGCTCAGCGGAGCTATGCTGATAGAAGCGGCTGCCAGATTGAAAGAGCTGGAACTGATTGATTAAGCTCCTTTCGCCATAATAAGGACTATTAATTTACAGGAATCAGGCATTTGAGTAAAAGATAAACATGCGCAGGACGGACCTGTCTGTGCAGTGATTCTGATACGGATGCCTGATTCCTGTTTTTTATGAGTATATTCGTCTACCTATGAATCGAAGGCAATAGAAGGTTACCTCCATGGGGGTAACCTTTACTTGTTTCAGGAATAACTCTATTTATGTATACCGTCTACGTCCTTTTTTCCCGCCAGTTCGAGAAGATCTATACTGGTCATACCGCCAATCTGGTCAAACGTTTCCATTTCCATAATGATCATGGCCGGCAGAAGGGTACAAGCCCTTACCGCCCTTGGGAAGTCGTCTATATGGAACACTTTGAAGATAAGCAACTGGCGCTCAAAAGAGAGTGGTTGCTTAAATCAGGTAAAGGCCGTGCATGGATATGGGGGCGTATCCGGGAAGAATATTACCGCGACGGGTATATTAGCGGCGAACCCTTAAGGTGAAATCTGCAGGTTATTGTACATACTTGAGAATTTCTTCTACTAACCGGAACACAGTCGTAGATGATTCCTGTTCAGCGGGACTTAAATGAATTAAAGACTGAAGATTTCTTTTCGCGCGGCTAATTGCAAGTGTTGTCCGGTTTCTTTTCGTTGCAGGATCGATGCCGGTTAACAGGTCAAAAAGGTCATCTGTGATCTGTTTGTCGTCTTTGCCGTTAAATGTAGTGCCCAAATACCGGATATAATTATTGATAACGCTGTGGTAATCCTTTCGGCTCATTCTATTTCCCTGATGATCTGCAAAATGCAATATTAGCCAGTACTCGAATGCCTGATTGGACCACGCTACTCCAAAATTATTCTTTTGAGCCAGTTTAATAGCATCATTGAAATCCTGCGAAGGAAAATTGTCTTTATCAAATACGCACCATACCTGTTGATACTTTTGTTGCGCTGCCATCTTAATTGCCTGTTTAACCAATCCCGACGTGCTATGACCACTGCTTGCAATCTTTATTGTTGCAGAAGAAAGACGGAATTTCCTGAAATAGGAGGGCTCTGTATTCTTACCTTCACAAACAATGAGTATGGTTGGATGTTCAGCAAGTTTCGGTAATGGCCGCTTTAATGATGGTGGTTTACTTCGTTGTCTTTTTAGCTGGTTGGCTACCTGATTGGCAGTCCTTTCCTGAACATGAATGGTATCATGTGTTTGTGTTCTCATCAATGGATATTTTGGATGCAATGAATTGGCTGAAATCATTTAATATGGGTACCGCTCCATATTTGCCTACAATGTAATTATGTTCAAAATTGTCCTTTCTTCTTACATCAGATTTAATATCACTCAAAGAATATAGCTTAGCCGCGCCATACCTGTTTTTCTCCGTAAACCATATCTGATCTCTTCTGAATAGGCTAGAGCTGAGTAAATTGGTATCATGCGTATTAAATATAAGTTGTGCATGCAGGCGGTTAGTCGTATGCGAGTGATATAGCTCAATTAATTTGCTGACAAGATTAGGATGTAACCTGGAATCCAGTTCATCGATAAACAACGGATATCCATGCTCCAAAGCATACAGTATAGGCCCTGCCAGCGCGAAAAGTTTCAATGTACCTGAAGACTCATCTTTTTCCAATGATAACTGTACATCGTCTATATAGTTACCATCAGCATCATAACGTCGGTGTGAAGTAAGAATATTTAAGAGTGTTTTTGCCGGTTTTGACAAATCAGATGATACATTGTCAGGATCCGCTTTTTCAAGAGTAATATCCTGTATACTTAGATCTGCAACTGAAAGCAACGCAAGTATCTTTTTCTTTTGTAGGCTGTCAGCTGCCTGAGTAACCGTAAATTCCCGGTGATAATCTTCTCTTAGTCCAGAAACAATCTGTAATTGCTGAAACCAGTCTAATACACTGCCGGCAGTGTTATCATTAAATTGCGCGGCTACAGATATCAACAATGCATTTTCACGTACTAGTTTTTCTTTGGTCAATATATGCCCCTTTGAAAATCTTCTGACGTGGTACTCAAATCGTTGTCCTTCCCTATAAAAGATTTCAATTTCTTTGGTCTTGGGCCTATGATAGAGCCATTCCGCAAGCACTACCTTACGAGATATTTCAAAGCCATACCGATATAGCTCATCATTGTAAATAAAGATGATTTCAAATACGGAGGATGTATTTTCTGAAGCTGGATCAAGCCTGAAAGGATCAATATTTATCTCATCCCCTTTCTGACTATCTACCGATGAGCGCATTACAAACGCTTTCATAAATGCAAGCGCATTAATAAAAGTGCTCTTTCCACTGGCGTTGGCACCATAAATTACGGCACCAGTTAATATGCGTATGCCGAAAGTAGGATTGAAAGTGACATTTTCTGATTCGCGGGTGTCCTTATCATAGTTAGACGCGATCAGGCTGATTGTCGCCTTCTCCTTAAAAGTCTTAAAATTGGATACCGAGAACTCGATAATCATAATAATAAATCCGTTTTTTGAGGTATTTATTCAAAAATCGGATTTATTATGCAATAATGTTAATAATAGAAGGGTATTGTCAAGAATTATTACTTTGAGAATTTCTATCTCCTTCCTCTTCCAATCAGCCACAGAATGATTCCCACCACAAAAGCCACTGCCAGTACACCTACCCATACTCCGGCTTTGAAAATACCTCCTACCACTTCACAACTGCTCAGGAACATAACGGAAAAGGCCAGCAGGCCAAGATATAAGTTTCTCATATACTCTTTTTTAAACAATATATCATACTCTGTGCCAGCGACTGCTTTAATCCTGTTTTGCCTGATCTCTTATATCAGCGAAATATTACAATCTTAACGCCCGTGCGGACCCTGCTGATACGTACATTCAATGCGGTGCTGCCCGCAGCCTTGTGCAGAAATCGGACTCAAATAAGACCCTGCTGCCTTCCGGGAATGGGCTTCCTGGAATCATGCGCAGCGCTGATGCCATGGGGAAGTTACACCGCCCACGGGGCAGGTTTTCCACTTTTGGGGTATTCTGATACTTGGAAGACAGTTATCAATCTCCTGCCGTTGGTGGTAAAGTCTCTCCCGAACGGCCTGTTGCGGATGCTGCCGGTGTAGGAGTAACTGCCGCTACCGGCTGCGCCGGGGTAGCTGGTGTTGTTGCCGCCGGTGGCTGTTTCCACATACCAGGTTCCATATTGATCTGTAACTGTTGCGGTCTGGGGTGGGCAATACTGATACCTGCCTCCTGGAGTCTGACATAAATATCTGTCAGCACTTCACTTTTCATTACTCCCGCTTGTCCCAGGTCGCTGATCCAGAACATAGATTGTATGTCTACGCCGGTGTCCCGGAAGTTCTGCAGTAGCACTACCGGTTCAGGGGTCTTTAGTATATCGTCGAGGTTGAGGAGGTAGTCTTTAATGATAGTTAGTGCTTTCTTCAGGTCAGTGCCATAGGCAACGCCTACTATCACGTCTACACGGCGTGTTCTGCTGGTGAGCGTCCAGTTTACGAGTTGTTGTGCAATCAGATCGCCATTGGGTACAATCACTTCCGAGCCATCACCGGCGGATATTTTGCTGGATCGTATACCAATCTCTTTGACTACGCCGGTTCTTGTTCCTAGCTCTATGACATCGCCCACTTCAATTGGCTTTTCAAAGGCCAGTATCACGCCCGATACCAGGTTATTCACAATATTCTGTAAGCCGAAACCAATGCCTACACCAAGTGCGCCTACCACAATCGCCAGTTTATCCATCGGTATCCCCGATGCGGCAAATGCCAGTAAGGTTCCTGCTCCTAAAATAGCCAGTCTTATCAGTAGCATGGCGGAACCCAGTTTTTTCTGCGGCTGAGATGACTGTCCGGTGTAGCCCAGCAGATAGGAGATGATCTGCGTAACAACGGTTGACAACCAGATGATGAGCAGGAAAATGATAACGCTGCTGAAAGAGAAGGTAAAATTGCCAATCTTTCGTTCCGCCATCAGCAGATTACTAATGATCTCATATAGGCCATCATACAAGTATAGATTTCTTGCCAGCAGCGCTACCCAACCGATAGATGCTACAATATAGAAGATCGTCTTCAACCGTGACTTGATGTTCTGATAGTCTATCATGGAAATGAAGGTGCTGGAATCCTTCTTGGCTTCTACCTGTATATAGATGGCTTCCATCAGTATCTCCACCGTCAATACGATGGCCAGGGCCATTGTGATACTTACAACACTGGCTGCTCCCATAATCTTTGCTGCTGCTACCCGCGCCATTAATACCAGTAACACAGATAATCCGCTCAGTATGGTGAATGTCCAGATAGCGGAACGGGAATATTTTGGTAATGGCAATGTGGTATTCCTGAGTGTTTTTAACAGGTACAAACCCAGTATAACCGAGAGTATGCCGCCTGCAAAGATGCCCCATTGCTCAAAGAAGGTTACCTGTATCAACAGGTTGTTCACACAATACAGCGCCAGCAGAAACACCAGTAACAGCCAGCGTTTGAACAGGTTATCAGGGACATTGTTGCGGATAATGAATGTTGTGGCTACTGCCGCTATCATCCAGCAGATACCTGAATAGAAGATAGGATACTGGATGGATACCAGGAAGGAGAGTGTTGCTGTGAGCACCACTGTACTTGCCAGCTGATGCCGGTACAGGTAACGGGAATGTTGCAGGATGCTCTCTGCCTCCCGGTCCTCATGTTTGCGTTTGATCTTTCCTGCATTTACGCGTACCCACCAGAGAAATAACCCTGCGCCCAATATCCAGAACAGATAAATCGGTCCGCTTACGGCAAAGAATATCTTGAGTATGTTAAGGTTTTTACGCACAGAGCGATGCAGTACCTCCGGGAATCTGGGGCCTTTCTTACCCGGTAGCGGTGGCTCCCACAGATAACTGAAGTCCTTATTAAACATGCGCTGATTGAACCGGGTTAACTGGTAGTCCATATCTTCCAGCAGATTAGTCACGTCAATATATCGTTTTGCTACCCGGTTCTGTAACAATCCCAGGTGCAGCAGGTTTCTCTTATTCGCACTATCCACCTGCCGCCATTTCTGGATCAGGGAGGCCATTTGTCCTACATAAATATCGCGTAGTTCGTTCTCGGCAGGTATATTACGCATGGAAGTATCCTGGCGGAGTATCTGCAGTGTATCTGTAATATTTACGAGCCTGTCATGAAACTTGAATAACTGGTCCTGCCATTTGTCCAGCTTCCGTTCCAGCTGCACCAGCAGCACCCGGTTGGTGTACAGGTCATGTACGTTGTTGGTACTACCGAAAGCAGTCATATCCTTTTTCACTACTCTCATAGAAGAGTCTATCAAGGGAATGCTCTCACTGATCTCCACAGTATCCATCCCGCGGCGCAGTGTGCTCATTACCTGATTCAGCATCAGGGTATATGTTTCCAGTCTGGTGATAATAATTGCGACAGAAGTGTCTGATAACCTGATAGCCGATTTGCCGGAAGTATCTTTTACCTGTTGAGAGATGATTTTGCTGAGTGTAGCGCTGTCAATAGGTTTCGGGGAATTAATAGGAGACTGTGTTGAAGTACGCGACTGACCAGTGGCCAGCAGGGTCGTACAACAAAGAAGTATGAAGAGGCAGATATGGCGGAACATGTTAACAAATTAGAAATTAAGAATCAGGAATTGGAATTGGTTAGTCGTCCATCATTGATGAAGTGCCGGATTGTTAACCGATTCGTATTTCCTGGCGGGCAGTATCCACTTAAGGAGAAGCCATCGATGAATGAAAATAACAAATATCCCGATTCAACAAATGAATCAAACTTCGGCCACCGGTACAATCTTCATTCCTGATTCCTGATTCTTACTTTCCGGTTACTAGCTTCTCCAGCGGAACTTCTCTTCCGCAGGCTTAAGCCTTTTACCTGCAGGGATCTCCTCATCTGTATATCCCAGATAGAAGAAACCTAATACTTTATCCGCTTCACCCAGTTCCAGGTATTCTTTCATAGCAGGGTGAAAGGTCATCCCGCCTGAACCCCAGTAACCGGCAATCCCTTTTTCAGTTGCTCCCAACCACATGTTTTGTGTAGCGCAGGCTACGGCAGCTATTTCTTCCAGTTCAGGAATAGCTGGTTTCGTGCCTCTTTTCATACAGATCGCTATCACATGTGAAGCCAGGTCACCCTGCTGCTGCAGCTTTTCATAGGTAGACTGTGAAAACTTGTCAGCAGGCGTATTAGCCTGATAGATGTCAGCGTGTGACTGGCAGAAGCCTTTTACACCTTCGCCGCTGAATACAACGAAGTGCCATGGTTCTGTATAGCCGTGGGTAGGTGCCCAGTCAGCCAGTTCCAGTAATTCGCGTACCTGTTCATCGGGAATCCTTTTCCCGTTCATACTTGCCGGCTTGATATTGCGGCGTTGCCTGATAATACTCGTCAGATTTCCGTTTTCCATTCTTAAGCTTGATTGTTTATGTTAGCGGGAGATAAACTCCCTGTTTACATGTAAGCAGATAATTTTTCCTTCCATTCTTCCGGGAGCCTGGCCACCTTGCGATGGGTATAATCAAAGAAGATCATTCCCGACTTGGCTTCTGCAATAATGATCGTTTTGTCGTTACGTACCGTCGTGATCCGGTAGTAAATATCGAAACCGAAAGGTGCAATGTCAGCAGCGCCTATTGCGATGTCAAACACATCTCCCAGGAAACCTTCGCCTTTATAGACAAGGGCCGCATCCGCCATGATCAGACCTGTATCGCCTGCACCACGTTCTTCGTATCCCATAGATTGTAGAAAGTCAATCCTTGCCTGGTGGATAATTGACAGGATGGAATCATTACCAACATGTCCGCCGTAATTAATGTCTGTAACCCTAACCGGAATCTGAGTGGTGAAACCCAGTTTTTCCGGCATATCTATCTTAACTCTTGCCATGCTTTATAATATTATTCTGTTACTGATGTTGATGGTAGGTGGCCCTTGTTCAGAGACTGAGACTTTTCTTCCCCTCTTCTCTCAGGAAAGTAATCAGCTGTTGTAATGCTTTTGCCCGGTGACTGAATTTGTTCTTGCCGGCGATATCCATTTCTGCAAATGCAATATCAGACCCATCTGGTATAAAGATGGGATCATATCCGAAGCCGTCGCCACCACGTCTTTCTGTGGTGATAGTACCCGGACATACGCCGGTGAACTGAAACTCCTGTCCGCCGAGTATCAGGGAAATGACCGTCCGGAAGTGGGCCTTACGGTTCTGCTGACCATCCAGTTCCTGTAACACTTTGTTGATATTGTCTTCCGACCGTTTCTGTTCACCTGCATAGCGGGCAGATAGCACACCAGGTGCGCCATTGAGTGCATCTATTTCCAGACCGGTATCTTCTGAGAAGCAGTCTTTACCGGTCATTTCAAAGATGACAGTCGATTTCTCTCTGGCATTCTCTTCCAGGGTCTGATGCGGCTCGGGAATATCAATGTTGATACCGGCTTCCTGCAAAGTGATGACAGAAAAGCTGTCTCCCAGCATTGCGCGGATTTCCTTCACCTTATTCTCATTATTGGTTGCAAATACAAGTGTCATTCGAAAAGCGGTGTTTATATCTTAGGTAAATAATCAGACGCCAAGCAATTGTTTCAGTCCCATCCATAGCTTTCCCTTCAGCATCTTATCCTGGGAAATGATCGTAAGGTCGTCAGAAAAGATTAACGGACAACCATTCACCTGCAACAGCTGATAGTTGGAAATTCCCTCCAGTCCCATTGCAGCCGGAGATAAACCAAAGATTACAGCCTGTTTCATAGGAACGGCTTCCTGCCAGCTGGTAAAAGGAAGATTGCCGTACTGAGCCGTGTTGATCAGTGCAATATCCTGCATACCCAGTTTACAGGCGTTTAATATATTAGTTAACAGATTAAATAATTCGTCGTTTAAGTATGCTTCACCCTCATTTTGTATGAACAGGGCTATGTTTTTTTGATTTTCACCTAAAAATTTGACTTTAGGAGGCGTTTCAGCTACGACTGCAACAGGCTCCTTTTTGCCCGGAATGATAGGCTGGTTGTATATCCTGGCCAAAATGTAAGGATCAAGCTGCAATTTATCAAAAGACATGTTTATGTGTATTTTACTTAATATATCGTTCCCCTTTGGGGAAAAAATCAGTTTATTTGCATCTGACAGTGAGCAAATGTAAGAGTATTCAATTTTAGATTCAGGATTTCCGACTTTAGATTTTAAACGGGAACAGGGCCAGGAATTGAAATTTATTCAGACACCAAAACAACTATAACTTTTTAAAGGTCCTTATGATGGTAGACAATCCAACGACAAACGCATTATTCGAAGAGGCGGTTAAGAAGATTAAAGTGAACCGGATAGCCAACACCCGGATCAACGAGATTGATTTTAACAATCTGGTATTCGGAAAGAAATATGCCGACCACATGCTGGTAGCAGATTTTGACGGTAAAGAGTGGAAAAATGCAGAGATCCTGCCTTTTCAGCATATTTCCGTAAGCCCATCCAATGCCGCCTGGCACTACGGTCAGGCTATCTTCGAAGGTATCAAGGCCTACAAAGATCAGGAAGGTAACCCGATGATCTTCCGTCCCTATGACAACTACGCGCGTTTCAACACATCCGCAGAAAGAATGGGTATGCCTGATGTGCCGGAATGGTTATTCATCGGCGGTATGGAAATGCTGATTGATCTGGATCGTGAATGGGTACCTGCGAATGAGGGTTGCTCACTGTACCTGCGTCCTTTTATGATTGCAGCAGATGAATTTATCGGTGTAAGACCATCTGATACCTATAAATTCGTTATTATTAATTCTCCTTCCGGCCCGTATTTTAATAAACCTATTAAATTGCTGGTACAGGATAAATATATACGTGCTTTCCCTGGTGGTGTAGGTTATGCAAAAGCTGCCGGTAACTATGGCGGCGCAATGTATCCTACTATGCAGGCCCGTAAACAGGGATTCGATCAGATCCTCTGGGTGGATGGAGTGGAATACAAATATCTCCAGGAGTGTGGTACGATGAATGTCTTTGCTATCATCGGTAACAAAGCCATCACGCCAGATCTGACCCAGGGTACAATCCTGGCAGGTGTAACCAGGGCAAGTGTAATGGATGTGCTTTCTGATATGGGACTTACCGTGGAAGAACGTCCGGTGTCTATCGAAGAAGTGGTTGCTGCCTGGAAAGATGGTTCACTGCGTGAGGTATTCGGTACCGGCACAGCTTCCAGTGTTGCTTACGTGGAAGAACTGCACTATAAAGAACATGAAATCCGCCTGGATACTGCTAACTATGCAGTAGGAGCAGAGCTGCTGGAGCGCCTGGACGCTATCCGTACCGGAAAGGCAGAAGATACCAGGAACTGGAACTACAGAGTATCAAAACACTAAAAATAGTCTTAGTTGTGTTAGTTAGGGGCCATTCGCTGTATGCGGATGGCCCCTTCGCTTTAGGAAGATATGCGGCAGGGCGGGAAGATATATTGTCCTGCTGAGGGCAGGGTCAATAACAGGGTTGACCCAGGGTGCTTCGCCTGCCTGATATCGGTTAGTATTCTATATGATGCCGTTGCTAAGAGGTCACTAAAAGGTCACTTCAATATCCCCGGGATATTGAAGTGACCTTTTAGTGACCTCTTGGTATTAATATAATGTGAAGACTAAAGCGGCATTATATCGTATCCTGAGCTACGTTATAATATGTCTTATTAAGGGGGTAGCAAGCTGTAATTCAGTACATTGTGCAGGCGGTTAGCAGTAGGACTGCAGGGATGCAGGTAAAACATTATGCATTCCCGGTGAAAAACTGCATCTTTGCAGGATGACACTTTCTGCTTTTCTGGAATCCCTCAGCCAGGCAACGCCTCCAGCAGGCATCTCCCCTTACCTGGCCTCCCTATGGTGGGAAGGCAAAGGAAACTGGCAAAAGGCTCATGATATTATAGAACACCTGGATGGCGATATAGCTGCCTGGGTGCACGCTTATCTCCACAGAAAGGAAGGTGACCGCGGTAACGCCCGTTATTGGTATTCCCGCGCAAACCGAACTATGCCGGAAGTGTCTCTTGAACAGGAATGGAAAGACATGGTGACTGTTCTGTCAGGTCGCCAGGAGGGTTTCTAAAAAAATGTTTAAAACATTTTGTTATTAATAGGGATAAATGTACCTTTGCCCTCCCAAATTCCCATTCTGGGTGATTTGGATGTCATTGTAAACCGACAGAAAAAAAACTTAGGTAGAATGCCTACTATACAACAATTAGTAAGAAAAGGAAGAGAAATTATCCGGGCTAAATCCAAGTCCAGGGCTTTAGATAGCTGTCCTCAGCGTCGTGGTGTATGTACCCGTGTGTACACAACCACCCCGAAAAAGCCAAACTCTGCGCTGCGCAAGGTTGCAAAGGTGCGTCTGACAAATAAAGTAGAGGTGATCGCTTATATCCCTGGTGAAGGACACAACCTTCAGGAGCACTCCATCGTGCTGATCCGTGGCGGTAGGGTAAAAGATCTGCCAGGTGTTCGTTACCACATCGTACGTGGTTCTCTGGATACTGCAGGTGTTAAAGATAGAAAGCAGAGCCGTTCCAAGTATGGTACCAAAAAGGAAAAGGCTAAGAAATAATATTTTTACAAATAGTTGAAATTTTCCAAATAAATGAGAAAGCAAGCCGCAAAAAAGATGCCTCTGGCTCCGGATCCGCGCTTTAACGACAAACTGGTTACCCGGTTTGTAAACAACGTGATGGAACAGGGCAAAAAGAGCATTGCCTATAGGATATTTTATGATTCAATTGACAGAGTTAGCCAGATAACCGGTGAAAACGGTTACGAGGTTTGGAAAAAAGCTCTGACAAATGTAACTCCTGCTGTAGAAGTTAGAAGCCGTCGTATCGGTGGTGCTACCTTCCAGATTCCATCTGAGGTTCGTCCTGACAGAAAGATTTCTCTGTGCATGAAATGGTTGATCCGTTTCGCTGGTGAAAGAAATGGTAAGAGCATGGCTGAGAAACTGGCGAACGAAATCGTAGCTGCAAGCAAAGGTGAAGGTGGCGCTTTCAAAAAGAAAGAAGATACTCACCGTATGGCTGAAGCTAACAAGGCATTCTCCCACTTCAGGATCTAAATCTACTGCCGCAAGGTAGATGGTTTATAAAGATATAGGAGAAACATCCTCCGGGCTATACCGGGGGATGTTCTCTTTTTTTGTGCCCGGATGGTTGATATGCCTCCCGTTTTCCACAGCATTACAGCAATGATGTAAACCCTGTACGATGCTATCCCCGTCAAACCAGGTCTATTCACATCAGTGCGCCAACAGTTCGCCCTCACCACGCAACTGTTCTCCATTCAATTTAACAATACAGTCCATCGCCAGGAGATGCTTCCGGCGAAACAGGAAAGGTACGCCCGCTGCCTGACAGGTTGCCCGCACAGGTGATCTGCTTTCCCATTTCTGTAACTACCCACTTACCTTACTGTCAACTGTCGCTGATATCTCAGGCGTAATGATGTTCCCTGAACAAAAAACGAAATAGATATCTCCCATACTTTAAAGGTTCGCTGTTTTCATAGGCATAAAAAAACGGCCAGACAACCCTTCGTCGCCCGACCGTTCACATATACAAGTACCCCCTGTTATCTTACATTTACCAGTACCCTGATCATACCATTGCCATTACCATCAAACGTCTCCAATGCCTTACCAATCACCTGGCCAGGCTTCACTTTATCAAGATCGGCTTTCATCGCATGACCAGCTTTGCTGGAGGTAACCAGCAGGTCGCCTCTGCGGATTGCACCACCTTCTCCACATACCTTGGTAGGAATAACGCCAATCACACCCATTGGTACCTTGTCAGCCAGATCATTGTCAATATCTTCCTCTGTCAGTAATACACCCGGTTTGGTGGCATATACACCAGCCACCAGGGTGGAATAAGGTTGAGAAGATAACTCTACTGTCCTGTCAGCATCTGCTGCAATCACCAGTACATCGCCAGGTGCATACTGGCTGACATGACCCGTTACATCAAAAGCCTCTGCTACGTCAGCGCCACTGTTCTGAGTACCACCGTTAAAGAAGCCGCGGCCTGCCTTATTAATACGCGCTACGTTAGTAGCCCCGCTCTGGAATACCGCTACGCTACCGGAAGCGCCGCCATGATTAACCAGCAGTGTGTTGCCGGTACCAGTGGTAGTGATCTGTACAACTGGTTGGCTGTTAGCATTGTTGAAATTGGAGAAACGTGCCGCTTTACCACTGCCAAAGTTGGGGACAAAGCCATAAACAGCATTACCTGTACCGTCGCAGCTGGCCTCTATACCATCTCCTGAACCACCGGCGTTGACAGTGATACCGTTACCTGAGCCTTCTGTCAGTGCCAGTACGGCCGGACCATTTCCCGCGGGGTTAGAGGAATAAAAAAGACCTGCATAACCACCAGTACCTGAAGACTGCCCGAATATACCTGCTGTACCAAAGTTGGCAAAGATGGAATTGACTTCGCCTTTTACTGCCGGAGATGTACCAGTTGTTCTGTCTACCAGGAAGTTACCCGCTGTTCCATTACCCACCGTTTTTACCGTAATAACAGGATTTTCGTTGTCTTCATTGAAGATCTCAAACCGGCCAGCACGGCCTTCGCTAAAAGTAGGTACCCAGGCATACAATGCAGTACCTGCGCCATCAATATTGGTTTCCACACCATTACCATCTTTACCTGCATTCGCAGTGATCGCATTACCATTACCATCGGTAAGAGCAATCAGGGAAGCGCCATTACCTGCAGGGTTAGATGCATAAAACAAACCTGCTCTACCGCCGGTACCGGAAGAAATTCCAAATATTCCGGCTGCACCGAAATTTCCGAAGATGGTATTGACTTCTGCCCTTACCGCAGCACCAACGCTATTGGTATTATTCAACAGGAAGGAGGAGGCATTACCAAGTGTGTTATCGGGGATGTTACCATTACTGTTGCTGGTTACCTGCAGGATATTAGCCTCAGTATTGTCCTGGTTAAAGTTTTCAAATTTACCCGCCATACCAGTACTGTTGTTCAGCCCCACCTGGCCTAACACGCCTACCCCGGTATTAGCTGTACTGGTTGCAATGAAGCCTCTTACGCCATATCCGCCACCGTCATTGCGGCCCACTACTGCACCGGCAATATCTGAGGTGGTGCGGCCTACGATAGCTTCACCTGCACCGTTGTTATCACCCACAATACCGGCAGAAGTCTGCTGGGAGGTGATACCATGAACGCCGAAGCCTGCTCCGGCACTACTCAGAATACCAGTACCATTACCGCTTGTGCTAACGTTTACAACAGCACCGTTACCTACTGTAGAGACATTCAGTGCATTATTGTTGTTTGCATTGTTGTTGATGGTGATATTGGCTGCAACACCGTTGGTAGATGTGGCATTCAGACCTGTACCGCTGTTACTGTTAGCAAATACACCATAACCATTGGCTGTAGAGTTGCCATACACGCCAAGGCCATTAGGGGTAGTGCCGTATACACCCCATCCGGAGCCGGCCTGAGATCCCCATACACCAATACCTAATCCACCTGCACCATTATTGATACCGCGTACAGCACTGGCGAAACCGCCGGGCGCTGTACTGTTTACAATACCTCTGATAGCTGCAATGCTGGATGTTGTGGTGTTATTGATTGCTTCGATGGAAGTACCATCACCATCATTAGTGATGGAAAACAGGGTAGCAGCATTGTTTTCCACTGTTGCATATGGCAGGGTGAATCCTCCGCCGCCGGCCGCTGCGGGGGCCCAGTTAGCGCCATCATATCTTAATATCTGTCCTGCAACGGGTGCCGTGTTTGAAACTGGAATATTCTGCAGTCTTACCACATCCGGGTTAGGATAAGTACCACCCAGATCTCCACCTGCAGCCACACCGTTAATGTCTCCTGCTGGTCCGGCAGGTCCTACTGGCCCGGTAGGTCCAACAGGTCCGACAGGTCCTGCAGGTCCGATAGGTCCTATTGGTCCTGCAACACCAGCAGGTCCAGCAGGTCCAGGATCACCCTGAGCACCGGTAGCGCCTGCAGGTCCGACTGGTCCTATGGGTCCTATTGGTCCTGGTACGCCAGCAGGTCCAGGATCACCCTGAGCACCAGTAGCGCCTGCAGGTCCGACTGGTCCTATGGGTCCTATTGGTCCTGGTACACCAGCAGGTCCAGCGGGTCCAGGATCACCTTGAGCACCGGTAGCACCTGCAGGTCCAACGGGTCCTACTGGTCCTGGTACGCCTGCAGGTCCAGCGGGTCCAGGATCACCCTGAGCACCGGTAGCACCTGCAGGTCCAACGGGACCCTGTGGGCCAGCTGCACCGGGTACACCAGCATCACCTTTAGGTCCGGCAGGTCCAACAGGTCCTATCGGTCCGGCAGCTCCCTGCGGACCAGGAATGCCTGCTGGTCCAGCAGGGCCCTGAGCACCGGTAGGTCCGGCAGGTCCGGCAGTACCTTGTGGTCCCTGCGCTCCGGCGGGACCAGCAGGGCCTTGGGGACCCGCAGGACCAGGTGTGCCGTTAGCAGCATACAGGGCATAAGGAACACTTAGTAACTCATTGGTGCCAAGTGTTACATAGCCGTTGCCAGTATTGACTTCAACTTTTACATACTGATTGGCATTTGCCCAGGGAACAGCGGCGAAAGTACCAGTAGTTGCATTTCCTTTACCGATCTGCAGGTTAAAAAGTCCCAGCGCGCTGGTTCTTACTTCATGCGTTTCTTCGTATTGCACCACGCCGGCGGCAGAGCCACCAAGGATAGAGATGCGCACAGTAATATCTCTGTTAGCGACAACAGTGCCGTTTGTATTGCGGACTACAGCCTGATAGTTTGTGCCAGACAGCCCGTTCTGGGCGTAGACCCCTGCGCAGGCAGCAGTGAGTAGTATGAGTAGGATATATAATTTCTTCATGGTTACGTGTTTTGTATGGTGTGACGAGCGTTATTGTTTCTTGCGCTGGAAAGATTTATTGACAGCGCCATTTGCAGGCGCAGTAGTACCTGGTTGACCCTGGTTGCTTTTAGCAGGGCTTATCACAGGGGATGAAGATTTTACCGGCGCATTACCAGAAGTCTCGCCGCCCTGGTCGGGAACAATGACCTGAGCTGGTAACTGGGGCTGTCTGGCTTTGTGTGCTTTCAGCGCTTCCTGACTGCTGATGTCTGAGGCATTTTTACCAGTAGGTTTGTTTGTTTTTGGGAGATTGCTGCTACGGGTAGTCATGTTCTGCGGACGATAGTCGGTAAACAGCTGTTCTTTGGTTGAACGGGTAGCAGTATTACGTTGCGTGGTCTTCAGCTTCTCTTCTTTCTGCTGCATTTTTGCGTAGTCTTCCTTAAACTGAGGGAATAGTTTATCCCGTGTACGTTCCTGGGCGATGGTCGCACTGAGTCCGGAGAAAAATAGCGTAATCAGTAAAGCGTACGGCTTCATATGTTGGAGTTAAGGGGTGATTGATGAATAGCGTTATGGTCTGGTGTTACCGAAATGGTAAGCGAGTGAAAACTTCAGTGTTTTCCTTTGATAGAGACTGTTTGCGGTAGGCATGATATAGGCCATATCAAGGGATACGCCTTTAATGCGGGTGCCGATACCGGCAGAGAAATGTTGCCGGTAGCCTTTCTGTGGATGTTCGTAAAAGTAGCCGGTGCGGATGAATAGTTGCCGCTGGTAGGCGTATTCAAGTCCGCCGGCTGCAGTGAACTCCCTGATTTCTTCCTGGAACCCCCCGGGGGCGTCCCAGAAGGAAGTAAACAGTGATTCTGTCATGCTGCGGTTAGGATCTTTACCGTCAATGATCTCACCGGTAGGTTGTCCGCTGCCATCTACCGCGTATATCGGGGGCGTAGGAATGAGCAGTTTATTCACATCTGCCAATACAGTAAACTGATGTTCTTCGGTATTGACGAAGGTATAACCGCCGCCGATGCGCAGGTTGGCGGGCAGGAAGGCTTTACGGTCGTTATCGTCAGTGTAATTCACTTTTGTACCGATGTTAGTGAATGCGATACCCCAGGAGTAGCGGTTGCCGGCAGGATCGCTTTTACCATAGTTCTGGGAATAGAAACCGATATCCCCTGCAAAGGCGCTGGCCGGCTTTTGCTGAAGGCCGTTGAAGCTGCCTTGTCCGAGGTCGCTCCTGATGTACCGCAGGGTGATGGCCAGGGAGTAGCGTGCGCCTAGTTTACGCGCATAAGTAGCGTCTATAGCGTATTCTCTTGGTTTATAGCGTTGCAGTTCAGTACCGTTATCATCCCGGAAGATGATGGTTCCGTTAGAGAAGTAGCGCATGGAGACACCGATAGCTTCTGTATTGTCTTTGAAGTTTTTGTAGCCAGCGAGGTAGCCGAGATTGGTACGCTGATCATTATTGTTCAGGTCCCACATCCAGGGAGCGTAGGAGGCACTGACCCCCCAGTTATCGGCAAAGACTATTTTGGCAGCATTGCCAAACAGGGAATTGGCATCTGCCTCCAGGCCTGTCATAGCGTCTCCGGTACCGCTGCTACGGGCGTCGGGATTGACGAGGAGGAAGGCCGCGCCGGTATTGATGGCCTTAATGCCCTTCACCTGAGCAGAGAGTGGGGGGTGGGCAAGCAGACCAATAGCGCAGAGCCATAGTGTAAAATTCTTTTTCATGATCTGTAGTTTTGAGGTTATTGGATCACCAGTTTTTCTTCATACGCGTGACCACCGGCTCTGAGTACGACAGTGTAGATACCGGCTGCGAATCTGGTGACCGGCAGTGTGATCAGCACTTTTCCTGAGCCGTAGGTTCTGCTTTCCTGGTGAACGACTTGTCCGCTGCTGTTGACGATAAAGAATACAACAGCATTGTTGGAGAGCATGTCAAACTGGATTTTGAGTACGGAGGATACCGGGTTGGGATATAGGATTAGGTTGACGACGACTTCAGCGCCAGGTATGGCAGGGGGAATTTCTTCCGGCTGATGGAATCCCTGGGTAAGCATGATAGCTGATTTCTGGAGGGAGCTGACGGTGATCTCGCCGATGGTGTACTGGAAGATGAAGTCGCCGGCGGGGCCGCCACCTCCTGTACTGGCGTTGACCTGCCTGTTCAGTATCAGCTGCGCGCGGGCCTGGGTAATGCCGCTGGCAGTAAGACACAACAGCAGTAGCTGTTTGTAAATAATCTTCATGAAAAGATATGTTTGGGGGTGAATAAATGACTAATGACGATACAGCACTTTGCGGGACGGCGACGATATATAACTAGCGTATGGGGCGATCAGGACTTTTTGGGTCATGATTTTAACAAAATCATATACAAATATGTTTTAAAGGAGAAATAATTGCAATGGCAAATTCCTGGCTGGCAGGATTATATGCAAAAACGGTAGGGGAGAAAGGACAATTGGTTTGAGGGGACCGGAAGGGTGCTGGAATGATGGTAAATTTGGCGTAACTTTGCGCCGTTAACAGCCGGGGCAAATGCCTTTCTGTAAAGCAATTCTTAAATAATGATTTGGTAAATCAGCCAGTTTTATTTATTGGTAAAAATCATTTACCTTTGCCCCCCAAATTGCATTAGTAATACAGTCATTTTAATATTATGGCAGACTTAAAATTTCAAAGAAACTTTGGTATTGCGGCGCACATTGATGCGGGTAAAACCACTACCACAGAGCGTATCCTGTACTATACAGGTAAATCCCACAAGATAGGGGAGGTGCACGAAGGTGCTGCCACCATGGACTGGATGGCACAGGAGCAGGAGAGAGGTATTACCATCACATCTGCTGCTACTACCTGTTTCTGGAAATTCCCGACTACGCAGGGAAAGCTTCAGCCAGACACTAAAGAGTACAAATTCAACATCATTGACACTCCGGGTCACGTGGACTTTACTGTAGAGGTAGAGCGTTCACTGCGTGTACTGGATGGTCTGGTAGCATTATTCTGCGCTGTATCTGGTGTAGAACCTCAGTCTGAGACCGTTTGGCGTCAGGCTAACCGTTACCGTGTACCACGTATTGGTTTCGTTAACAAAATGGACCGTGCTGGTGCTGACTTCCTGAACGTGGTTAAACAGGTGAAGGAGATGCTGGGTGCAAATCCAGTTCCACTGATGCTCCCTATCGGTGCTGAAGATACTTTCAAAGGTGTGGTTGACCTGATCACCATGAAAGGTATTATCTGGGATGAAGAGGGTAAAGGTGCTACTTACCAGGAGATCGAGATTCCTGCTGACATGAAAGATGAGGCAGAAGAGTGGAGAGCTAAACTGGTAGAAGCAGTTGCTGAGTACGATGATACTCTGTTGGAGAAATTCTTCGAAGATCCAAATTCAATTTCTGAAGCAGAGATCCACGAAGCTATCCGTAAGGCTACTATCGACATCGCGATTATCCCGATGCTGTGTGGTTCTTCCTTCAAGAACAAAGGTGTTCAGAAGATGCTGGATGCGGTTTGCCGTTACCTGCCTTCTCCACTGGATATCGAAGCAGTAAAAGGTACTAATCCTGACACTGGCGCTGAGATTGAGCGTAAACCAGATGCAAAAGAACCATTCTCTGCACTGGCGTTCAAAATCATGACAGATCCTTTCGTAGGTCGTCTGGCGTTCTTCCGGGCTTACTCTGGTCACCTGGATGCGGGTTCTTACGTACTGAACACCCGTACCGGTAAAAACGAGCGTATCAGCCGTATCATGCAGATGCATGCTAACAAGCAGAACCCTATCGATTTCATCGAAGCTGGTGATATCGGAGCTGCTGTTGGTTTTAAAGATATCAAAACAGGTGATACCCTGTGTAACGAAGACCATCCGATTGTTCTGGAGTCTATGACATTCCCAGAGCCGGTAATCCACATCGCTATCGAGCCAAAAACTCAGGCTGATATGGATAAAATGGGTCTTGCAATTGCTAAACTGGTAGAAGAAGATCCTACCCTGAAAGCAAAAACTGACGAAGAAACCGGCCAGACCGTATTGAGCGGTATGGGTGAGCTTCACCTGGAAATCATCGTTGACCGTATGCGTCGCGAGTTCAAGGTAGAAGTTAACCAGGGTGCACCTCAGGTTGCGTTCAAAGAAGCATTCACTGGTGTAGTTACTCACCGTGAGGTTTACAAGAAACAGACTGGTGGTCGTGGTAAATTCGCTGACATCCAGGTTGAGATCGGTCCTGCTGATCCAGAATGGCTGAAAGAGAATGATGGTAAAACATTCCAGTTCATCAATGATATCTTTGGTGGATCTATTCCAAAAGAGTTCGTACCTCCTGTACAGAAAGGTTTCGAGTCTGCAATGAACCAGGGTGTTCTGGCTGGCTATCCGCTGGACAACCTGAAAGTTCGTCTGTTTGACGGTTCCTTCCACCAGGTTGACTCTGACGCAGTATCATTCGAGCTGTGTGCAAGATCTGCTTTCCGTGAAGCTGGCCGTAAGGCTAAACCAGTTCTGCTGGAGCCAATCATGAAAGTTGAAGTACAGACTCCTGACCAGTACATGGGTGACGTAACAGGTGACCTGAACCGTCGTCGTGGTATGCTGGAAGGTATGGAAATGAGAAATGGTGTACAGGTGATCAAAGCTAAAGTTCCGCTGAAAGAAATGTTCGGCTACGTAACTCAGCTGCGTTCAATGTCATCAGGTCGTGCAACTTCCATCATGGAGTTCTCACATTACTCTGCTGCACCTAACAGCATCGCTGAAGAGGAAATTGCAAAAACAAAGGGTAAAGTGAACGCTGACTGATAATTTTCAGAATCATTTTATAGAGGAAAGGGGATGCCGTCTGGCATTCCCTTTTTTCATTTGCGGAAGTCAGGGCCGGTAATGGCAAGCTGTCAGTGCGGAGGGGGCTATGATACTGGTTTAAGTGTAGCTAACCGTTCGTGATTCGGGGTGGTTGTTTTCCTGTTTTTCAGCAGTGTGGAGTCTGCGTGCAGGCTAAATGAATGCCGATGTTCCTCATATGTAGTGGTTTAGCCCCGATATCGCCCGTTAACGCCACGGAGAGGAGCTGAGGGAGTGTATATTTTGTTCATTTTCAGCATATTTTAAGGAGCTGATGCATTTGATGGCATCAAATTTGGATGCGAATGTTAACCCACTTAACTGATTAAAAGTCACTGTGTAATGTTTACAGAAGCTCCTTCCCTGCAATGGGCAACAAATATTTTGATGGCAAGTATTTCATACATTTAAACTTCACAGAACATGAAAACAATTCGTCTCTTAACCCTGGCGCTGACAGCATTATTTTTCGGCAGCACGGTATCAGCGCAGACGCAAAAAGGAAACCTCATGGTAGGTTCGGAGATTACTGACTTCGGATTTAATTTTCAGAAAGAGAGCACTATTTTTCATTTTGATTTAAGCCCCAAGCTCGCTTATTTTGTTCAGGATGATCTGGCATTAGGTGCGTATGTCAGGTTAGGATTACAGACTACAGGCGGTAATGGTACAAATGTTAACTATGGAGTAGGTGCGTTAGCGCGTTACTATTTCAGAGATGAGAATGTGCGTAAGCTGGAGTTTTCTAAGAGAGTACGTTTCTTTGGTGAGGCGAATGCCGGTTTTGGCGGTAGCAATCCTGCCAACGGTGCATCTACGAATGGTATTGAGTTAGGAGTAGGACCTGGTTTGTCTTATTTCATTACACCGAATGTAGCATTAGATGCATTGGTTAAGTACAATGTGATTATTGGCGGAGGTAATTCTACAACCTCTCACAATTTGAATTTTGGTTTAGGTTTCCAGATATTCCTGCCTACGGCGAGAGCACGTGCTATTATGCGTGAGGAGATGAATAAATAAGGGAAATGAGTTAAACGGCGGCGGCGTATGTCCATTTTATGTAATGAATGAACATTGCCGGCGATGTAAGACTGCCCTGATTGGACGCTTAAGAAAGGTATTACGCAGTTTGTAATTCCACAGACATTATTAAAATGTTGAGGCCCTGGCATATTTGCCAGGGCTTTTTTGTGGGTGGTTGTGGCGCAGTAGCTGTTCATTTTAGTACCGGCCTTGACTTGAACGGAATGATCTAACTACTTGAAAATGAACGAAACTGAATAAGGCGTTGTATGTGGGGCAGTCTATTTTTACAGCAGGACAGATGATCATCTCCTTTGGGATTACCGAAAACCAAGAAAAGAGTAGGTACGAACCACCAAAACTTAAAGTAATGGATCTGTTGAATCAATTACTGGCAACATTGATTGCGTTGCTCAATTCACTACTGGGCGGTCTGTAATAATAGTCCCCTTAGTTCCCCGGAAATGGTTTAGCCTGCCACGAGGTTAACTATTCCACATTATTGAAGAGCCTCTTTGAGTCGGAGGCTCTTCGCTTTTTCTGTAGTTGGGGCTGTATCATAATTAACCTGATGGCGCTAGGAATTTCTTATATGGAAATTCTCTGCATCAGATACCCGAATAAATTTGGGTATAAGTTATTTATGAGACAGCACCATTTTTTTGTACCTCAGCCGTTCATTCTGAGAAACGTTGTTCATTTCTGTTCACTCACATTTTGCCGTTAAAACCCCTTGACAATGAATGAAATGAATGCTTTTTAATTCCGTTGATGCCACTAAATTACAGCCATGCTCCAGTCAGTGGGTCGCATTTGGGATTGCCGAAAACCAAGTAACAGAGTAGGCTTAACCTTATGAAAAACCTTTCAACAACTATGGATTTATTGAACCAGTTATTGGCTTTAGTTCTGGACTTGCTGAATACGTTAGTGGGAGAATTACCCATCTGAGTTTTGACAGGTTGAGAAATATTGCTTATTGCATTCCCAGACAGGACAGGCCACCGGTTCCCCGGAGGCCTGTTTCATTTTAGGGGATGGCTGGTAGGCAGGGGCTGATGATAGCCATAGCGTGCGGAAGAGGCAGCTGGTGCCGGTTGTGGGTAGGATGAGTGCGGATTAGGTGCAAAGGTTATTTGAAGGCTGCTGGTTATGAATTGCATAGGCGGTAGTAGAAAAGAGGTGGTACCTGATCAAACGTCCAAAGGTCTATTTTCGGTAAAGGGTAATATTGATGGCTAGGCGCGGGAGATGATCCCATTAAATGCGTCTGAGAGGCGGCTAGGAGCCATGGAGTCGGGTAGCCGGACCAATTATCCGTAGCAGTGCTAAAGGGGCAGGATTTCCCCGTAATGGGTTATTAGGAGGGGGAGGGAAAAATTGTCAGCGCCGGATGATCGGGCTGTACCGTGGAAAGTGAGTATTTGCGGGGTTATTGGGAAGTGAATGCTAAGGTTGGAAGCCTTATCAGCAGGGATTGTAGCGGCGTGGACAACCTTTTTTTGGTAGTTTATTGAAAAACAGTATTTTGCTGAACCTCACCACATAACTTCTGCGTGTATTGTATCTGGTCTCTCCGGCAGTAAATACACAGTTCCTGATTATTTTTCCACAAAATTATTTGTGATGTAAAAAAAACGGGTTACCTTTGCCCTCCCAAATTGTAAGGGTAAAAACAAGAAGAAGTTCATTGCATATGTCTCAGAGAATTAGAATCAAGCTGAAGTCCTACGATCACAATCTGGTAGATAAATCTGCTGAGAAGATCGTTAAAACCGTGCGAAACACGGGCGCCGTGGTAACAGGTCCAATTCCTTTACCAACTGAAAAGAAAATTTTTACGGTGCTGCGTTCACCGCACGTTAATAAGAAGGCACGTGAGCAGTTCCAGTTGTGCACGCACAAACGTTTGCTGGATATCTACACTTCTTCTTCCAGAACAGTAGACGCGCTGAGCAAGCTCGATTTACCTTCCGGTGTTGAAGTGGAAATTAAAGCGTAGGACATCAGCCAGGTGGGCAAAAGGTCTGCCTGATTTGATTTAATATGCCTGGTTGTTTCCTGGTACGGGTTACTGTATCACCTGGCCGGGGTATAAACAACATTAAAGAAACATCGGTCACGCCTTCTGGGTGGCCAACCAATAAAGCATTTAAACCGCTCATCCTGGGGATAGCTAGATCCACCCCCAGGCGCTGGGCAAAATATATATAGTAATGAAAGGTATTATTGGAAAAAAGATCGGCATGACCAGCATCTTCGACCAAAGTGGTAAGCAAGTAGCTGTAACCATTATCGAAGCCGGTCCTTGCGTTGTAACTCAGGTAAAGACAGTTGACACTGATGGGTACAACGCTATTCAAGTTTCATTTGGTGAGAAGAAAGAAAAGAACACTCCCAAAGCAGAACTTAATCACTTCGCGAAAGCAAGCACCTCCCCTAAAAGATTTGTAAAAGAGTTCCGCAACCCGGATGTACAAAAAGCTCTTGGTGAGACCATTACCACCGAAATATTTGCAGAAGGCGAAACAATCGATGTAGTCGGTACCTCTAAAGGTAAAGGTTTCCAGGGTGTTGTTAAACGCCATGGTTTCTCCGGTGTGGGTGAAGCTACACACGGTCAGCACGATAGAAGCAGAGCGCCTGGTTCCGTAGGTGGTTCCTCTTATCCTTCCCGCGTTTTCAAAGGTATGCGCATGGCTGGTCAGACTGGTAACGAACAAGTGAAAGTGAAAGGTCTGAAAATCGTGAAAATTTTCGCTGAGAAAAATTATATCCTGGTAAGTGGTTCCGTTCCCGGCCACAATGGTTCAATCGTTTTAATCCAGAAGTAACATGCAAGTTGATATTTTAAATAAAGAAGGTAAGAAAACCGGAAGGACAATTGAGCTTCCTGAAGAGATTTTCGGTGTGGAGCCTAATAACCACGTTATTTACCTGGCAGTAAAACAGTTCCTCGCCGCTCAGCGTCAGGGTACTCATAAGGTAAAGACAAGAGCTGAAGTGAAAGGTGCTTCCCGCAAATTGCACAAACAAAAAGGTACTGGTGGTTCCCGTAAAGGTAACATCCGTAACCCGCTGTATAAAGGTGGTGGTACCATTTTCGGTCCAAAACCACACAAATATGAAATTAAGCTGAACAGAAAGGTGAAGGATCTGGCAAAGATCTCTGCCCTGTCTACCAAAGCTAAAGAGAACAGCATTATCGTGGTTGAAGATCTGGCTTTTGATGCACCAAAGACTAAAACCTTTGCTGGTATCCTGAGCAGTCTGAACGTAAATGTATCTGGCCGTAAGACTTTGTTCGTACTGCCTGAGTACAATGATAATGTTTACCTGTCTCTGAGAAACATTCCAACTGTGGATAGCGTGATGCTGAGTGATATCAATACATATGAGATCATGAACAGCAACGTTCTGGTATTCACGGAGAGTGCAGCTAAGATCTTCACTGAAGAGCCGGTAGAAGCTTAATTGTCAATATTACAAAAACACAAGCTTGCGGGTAGCCCGCAACTCAAAGCTATATAAGATGAGACTTTCAGACGTTTTAATCAAACCGGTGGTTAGTGAAAAAGTGAACAAAGCCACTGATAAATTCAACCGCTACTACTTCATAGTGGATAAAAAATCCAACAAACTGGAGATCAAGAAAGCAGTGGAAGAATTCTACGGTGTAACTGTAGCTGAAGTGAATACTGCCGTAATGCCAGGTAAAGCTAAGCAACGTTTTACCAAAGCTGGCTTCATCGCTGGTAAAAAGCCTTCTTACAAGAAAGCTGTTGTTACACTGGCGCAAGGAGAAACTATAGATCTGTATGCTAACATATAGTGCTCATTCCTGTTAACAACAGGATGATGGATGTATATGCAGATCACTTTTTATAAACAGAACCTAGTTAAACGAACACTAGATCATGGCACTGAAGAAATACAAACCGATGACAGCCGGTACCCGTTGGAAAATAGGCAACGCGTTCGCTGAGCTGACCACGGATACCCCTGAAAAAAGCCTGCTGGAACCTATTAAGAAATCCGGCGGTAGAAACGTACAGGGTAGAAGATCTATGCGTTACATTGGTGGCGGCCACAAGCAGCACTACCGTGTAATAGACTTCAAACGCGACAAATTCAATATTCCGGCTACTGTTAAGACTATCGAATATGATCCAAATCGTAGCGCATTCATCGCACTGCTGAGTTATGCAGATGGTGAAAAACGTTACATCCTGGCTCCTCAGGGTCTGCAGGTTGGCGCTACCGTATTAAGCGGTCCTGACGCTGCTCCTGAAGTTGGTAATGCGCTGGTGCTGAAAAACATGCCGCTGGGTACTGTTGTTCACAACATCGAATTACAGCCTGGCAGAGGTGGTGCTATCGCGAGAAGCGCTGGTACTTATGCTCAGCTGTCCAACAAGGAAGAAAAATATGCCGTACTGAAAATGCCTTCTGGTGAGCTGCGTAAAGTGTTGATCACTTGTGCTGCAACTGTAGGTACAGTTTCCAACTCAGATCACGCGCTGCAGTCAATTGGTAAAGCGGGTGCTAACCGTTGGAGAGGTATCAAGCCTCGCAACCGTGGTGTGGCGATGAACCCAGTGGATCACCCGATGGGTGGTGGTGAAGGTAAATCTTCAGGAGGTCACCCAAGATCCAGAACAGGTAAATATGCGAAAGGTCTGAAAACAAGGAAATCGCATAAGAGCTCTGACAAACTGATCATCAGCAGGAAAAACGGTAAGAAATTATAATACTTAACGCCTTAAGCAGTTCCGCTGACGCAGGCAACGCGAAAGCGGAACTGTATAAAGCGATCTGGAATAAAAACAACAAGACATGGGTCGTTCCATAAAAAAAGGTCCTTACGTTGACCAGAAATTAGAGCAGAAAGTTGTGAAAATGAATGAAGGCACCAAGCGTACTGTAATCAAGACCTGGAGCCGTCGTTCTACAATCACGCCTGATTTTGTAGGCCACACATTTGCGGTACACAATGGCAACAAATTTATCCCTGTTTACGTGACTGAGTTCATGGTAGGCCACAAACTGGGTGAATTTGCTCCTACCCGCAACTTTAAAGGACACGCTAACAAGAAAATGTAGTAAATCGTTTGAAGTTTAAAGTTTGAGGTTTTGACTTACCTCTAAACCCCAAACTTCGAACCTCAAATATCAAATTATAATAGAAAATGGAAGCAGTAGCTAAGCTTAATAATAATCCGACATCTACCCGCAAAATGCGTTTGCTGGCGGACCTGATCCGTGGTCTGGATGTGGAAAAAGCTCTGAATATTTTGAAGTTCCATCCTAAGCATCCCAGCGTTCCGTTGGAAAAACTGCTGTTGTCTGCTATCGCTAACTGGAAAGTGAAGAACGAAGGCACAAGAGTAGAAGATGCTAACCTGCAGGTAAAAACCATCTTCGTTGATGGTGGCCGTATCCTGAAAAGAATGCGTCCGGCACCACAGGGTAGAGGTTATCGCGTTCGTAAAAGAAGCAACCATGTAACCATCGTTGTTGATAGCCGTCCTGCAGTGGAAGCAAAATAAAAGAAACTAAAACTATTTATCTAATAGACAAATAAACCAGAACATGGGTCAGAAAACAAATCCTATTGGTAACAGGTTAGGTATCATCAGAGGATGGGACTCCAATTGGTATGGTGGCAAAAAAGATTATGCTACCAAACTGATCGAAGATAACAAGATCAGAACTTACCTGAATGCCCGTATCAACAAAGGTGGCATCTCCAGGATAGTGATTGAAAGAACTTTAGGTAAACTGATCATCACCATTCATACATCTAAACCTGGTATCATCATAGGTAAAGGTGGTGGCGAGGTAGACCGCATCAAGGAAGAGCTGAAGAAACTGACAGAGAAAGAAGACGTACAGATCAACATTCTGGAAATCCGTCGTCCTGAGATCGATGCGAATATCGTAGCTGAAACCATCGCTAAGCAGATCGAAAGCCGTATCAACTATAAACGTGCGATTAAAATGGCTATCGCTACTGCGCTGAGAATGGGTGCTGAAGGTATTAAGATAAAAGTAGGCGGTCGTCTGGGTGGTGCTGAAATTGCACGTTCAGAAGAAATGAAACAAGGTCGTGTTCCGTTACATACTTACCGTATGGATATCGACTACGCTTCTCTGTTTGCACTGACTGTATATGGTAAAATCGGTATCAAAGTATGGATCTGTAAAGGTGAAGTACTTGGTGAACGCGATCTGAACCCTAACGCAATTTCTGCGAAAGATGGTGAAGGTGGTGGACGCTCCGGTGGCGGCGACAGAAGAGGCGGTGACAACCGTGGCGGCGACAGAAGAGGTGGCGACAGAAGAGGTGGTGATAACCGTGGTGGCGATAACCGTGGTGGTGGCCGTAGATAAGCTTACTTAACAATTAACATTAACAATTAACAACATACCAAGATGTTACAGCCAAAGAGAACGAAACACAGGAAGATGCATAAAGGCCGCATCAAAGGTAACGCTAAGCGTGGCGCGGCACTCTCCTTTGGTAGTTTCGGTCTGAAAGCATTAGAACCTAAGTGGATCACCGACAGGCAGATTGAAGCTGCCAGGGTTGCTCTGACCAGGCATATGAAACGTGAAGGTAACGTGTGGATCCGTATATTCCCTGACAAATCTATTACTGCCAAACCACTGGAAGTGAGGATGGGTAAAGGTAAGGGTGCTCCAGATCATTGGGCTGCTGTAGTGAAACCAGGCCGTATCTTATTTGAAGCGGATGGCGTTCCTTTACAGGTAGCAAAAGAGGCAATGGAACTGGCTGCACAGAAACTGCCTATTAAAGTGAAATTTGTAGTGCGTCCCGATTACGTTGCATAATCCCCCGCAACTCGCAGGAATGCAAACGCAAAGAGATAAACTATAAACGATAAACCAGAAATTTTATAAACAATGGCAAAAGATAAGCTGGATCTTAAAGGCTTAAGCGACCAGGAACTGAAAGAGAAAATCTCTGAAGAGCAATTACGCCTGAAGAAAATCACCTTCAGTCACGCAATCACGCCAATTGAGAATCCAATGAGCATTCGCTCTCTCAGACGTCAGATTGCACAGCTGAAAACCGAGCTGCGTAAAAGAGAACTGGGCGCACAAGCCTAAATAATAAAATTCATTAGCACTGCCGGCAACGGGAGAGGTTAAAGAGTAAATACTTTCAACAATGATCGAAAGAAAATTAAGAAAAACCAGGACTGGTGTGGTATCCAGCAACAAGATGGATAAAACTATCACTGTAAGCGTTGAGCGTAAAGTGAAGCACCCTATCTATGGTAAATTCGTTAAGAAAACTACCAAGTTCATGGCGCACGACGAGAAAAACGAGTGCAGCATCGGCGATACCGTAAGAATTATGGAAGTTCGCCCTCTGAGCAAAAACAAATGCTGGAGACTGGTAGAAGTTATCGAAAAAGTAAAATAATTAATTGTTTCAAGCTCCATCCGGCATACCCGGTTGTAGCCGCTGAGTAAACAACATACAAATCTCATAAGATGATACAACAAGAATCAAGGCTGAATGTAGCTGATAACAGCGGTGCCAAAGAAGTACTGTGTATTCGGGTATTAGGCAACTCCGGCCAGGATTACGCTAAAGTGGGCGATAAGATCGTTGTGACTGTGAAGGACGCAATTCCAGGCGGTGGCGTAAAGAAAGGTATGGTAACCAAAGCTGTTATCGTTAGAACTAAAAACAAGCTGCGCCGTAAAGACGGATCTTATATCCGTTTCGACGATAACGCCGTTGTATTGCTGAATAACTCAGACGAGCCACGTGGTACCCGTATTTTCGGTCCGGTTGCCCGTGAGCTGCGCGATAAGGGATACATGAAGATTATCTCTCTGGCTCCCGAAGTGCTGTAAATCACAGCCTTATACAGAGCTGAAAGCATAAAGCCGAAAGTAAAAAACTTTAGGCTTTGTGCTTTCAGCTTGAATGCATATCTTTGCAGCCCGTTTCAAAAACGAAAATATTAATCAAGCGGAACGAGGGTTTCGCTTGGCGTTTTAAATAAACAAATAATGAAAACGAGATTCAAGCCTAAGTTCAACATTAAGAAAGGCGACACGGTAGTGGTGATTGCCGGTGATGACAAGGACAGGACTAAGCCCCGTAAGGTGCTGGAAGTGATCCCTGACAAGGCACGCGTTCTGGTTGAAGGTGTGAACATCATCACCAAACATACCAAACCAACTGCGCAGAACACCAAAGGTGGTATTGTTAAGCAGGAGGCACCTATCGCCATTTCCAACATAATGTTGTGGGATGCTAAGGCTGGTAAACCTACCAAAGTTAACAGGCAGCGCGAAAATGGTAAATTAGTTCGTATAGCTAAAAAATCAGGGGAGGTAATTAAATAATGGCAAACACTACATATACACCCAGACTGCAGACTAAATACCGCAACGAAGTGGTTAGTACACTGCATAAGAAATTTAATTACAAAAGCGTAATGCAGGTGCCTCGTCTGGTGAAGATTTGTCTGAACCAGGGTATCAACGGCGCTGTTGGTGATAAAAAACTGGTAGATATTGCTGTTGATGAGATGACCCGTATCTCTGGTCAGAAAGCAATCGCTACTTTATCTAAAAAAGATATCTCTAACTTTAAACTGAGAAAGCACATGCCGATTGGCGCTCGCGTAACTCTGCGTGGTACCATTATGTATGACTTCCTGGATCGTCTGATCGCAGTTTCCCTGCCTCGTGTACGTGACTTTAAAGGTGTGAATGAAAAAGCTTTCGATGGCCGTGGTAACTATACCCTGGGTATCACCGAGCAGATCATTTTCCCTGAGATTGATATCGATAAAGTAACTAAGATCTCCGGTATGGATATCACTTTCGTTACTACTGCCCAGACCAACGAAGAAGCTTACGAGCTGCTGAAAGAACTGGGTATGCCTTTCAAAAATATCAAGAAGGATAATCAATAATCTGATATCAAATTCCAAACCCTTACCGGATTTGGAATTTGGAATTTATAACTGGAATCATTAACTCATCATGGCAAGAGAATCCGTAAAAGCTCGCGAAAGAAAGAGACAAGCACTGGTAGCTAAGTTCGCAGAAAAGCGTGCCACTCTGAAAGCAGAAGGTAACTACGCTGCACTGGACCAGCTTCCTAAAAATGCATCTCCTGTTCGCCTGCACAACAGATGTCAGCTTTCTGGTCGTCCAAGAGGTTACATGCGTCACTTCGGTATGTGTCGTAACATGTTCCGCGACCTGGCACTGGCTGGTAAAATACCTGGCGTAAGAAAAGCTAGCTGGTAAGCCGACACCAGACTGTACCGCCGAGCAGGTACAGTATAAACAGGCAAAGTTTTTTGATTTTCCTATCTATTACTGATTGGATATCGCATTGTAAATAGTTTTTAAATTTTAAGAACAATGGTTACTGATCCAATAGCAGACTTCCTGACCAGAATCCGGAACGCGCAAATGGCCAACCACAGGATTGTGGAAATTCCTGCCTCTAAACTGAAAAAACGTATCACTGAGATCCTGTACGACAAAGGTTATATCCTGAAGTACAAATTCGAAGAAGATAACAAACAAGGTGTTATCAAGATAGCGCTGAAGTATGATCTTCAGACTAAAGTACCTGCTATCACAGATATGCAGCGTATTAGCCGTCCTGGTTTACGCCAGTACGCTAAACCAGGTGACTTTAAGCGTGTGAAGAACGGTCTGGGTATAGCTATCGTTTCTACTTCTAAAGGTGTAATGACCGATAAAGAAGCTAAAGCTCAAAATGTAGGCGGCGAGCTCGTTTGCTACGTCTATTAATATATATGGCCGGTTAACGGTCCTGACAGCTATTGCTCTCAGTAACCGGTAACAGGCCACAACCAATTGGACCTTCTGACAATTAAGCTTTCTATACGGGGCTGAACACTGAAGATCCGGATTCAAACATAACAGTAAAAACTGCAATTATGTCTCGTATAGGTAAAAGTCCTATCAAATTAGCAAGTGGTGTAACAGCTACTGTTTCCGCTGCTAATGAACTGACTGTAAAAGGTCCTAAAGGTGAACTGAAAAGAAGCATCGACAGGGACATCAAGATAGAAGTGAAAGATGGCGTTCTTACAGTTGTACGTCCAACTGACCAGATCCGTCACCGTGCACTTCACGGTCTGTACCGTGCGCTGATCAACAACATGGTGATCGGTGTAACTGACGGTTTCAAAAGACAACTGGAACTGGTGGGTGTGGGTTATAAAGCCGCTAACCAGGGTCAACTGCTGGATCTGTCTCTGGGTTACTCTCACAACATTGTGATTGAAATCCCTAAAGAACTGAAAGTATCTACCCTGACTGAAAAAGGTGCTAACCCTAAGATCATGCTGGAAGGTATTGACAACCAGTTGTTAGGACAGGTAGCTGCTAAAATCCGTAGCCTGCGTAAACCAGAGCCTTACAAAGGTAAAGGTGTTCGCTATAGCGATGAAGTGGTTCGTAAGAAAGCAGGTAAGTCTGCAGGTAAATAATTTTAATTAGCTAATCGGCGCGTGCCGCTGATTAGCTAATTCAACAACATTCCGGCAGTATCGGAATGATAAAAATAAAATCAGAAATGAGCACAAAAGTTAATAGGAGACAGAAGATCCGCTACCGCATCCGTAAAAAGTCTGTAGGTAGTGCACAGAAGCCGAGATTATCTGTATTTCGCAGCAATAGCGATATTTACGTGCAATTGATAGATGATGCTAATGGCGTTACTCTGGCTGCTGCTTCTTCCCGCGATAAAGATATCCAGGCACAGAAAGGTACCAAGAGCGAGAAATCTAAGCTTGTAGGTGCTGCACTGGCTACAAAAGCTGTAAACCTGGGCATTACTACCTGCATTTTCGACCGCGGTGGTTATCTGTATCATGGTCGCGTAAAGAGCGTTGCTGATGGCGCCAGAGAAGGTGGCCTTCAATTCTAAATCAAATTGATTAAATCGTAATTCGCAAATAACAAAATGGCAAAGAATACATTTAATAGAGTAAAGGCCGGTGACCTGGAGTTGAAAGAGAAGGTTGTGGCTATCAACCGTGTTACTAAGACCACCAAAGGCGGACGTACTTTCAGTTTTTCTGCCCTGGTAGTAGTAGGTAACGAGCACGGTGTAGTAGGACACGGTCTGGGTAAGGCTAAAGAAGTGCAGGAAGCTATCACAAAAGGTATCGACGATGCTAAGAAAAATCTTATCAAAGTCCCTGTAATGCATGGTACTATTCCTCACGATCAGTTAGCTAAGGAAGGCGCTGCGAAAGTCCTGATTAAACCAGCTGCTCATGGTACTGGTGTAATTGCGGGTGGTTCAATGCGTGCCGTACTCGAGAGTGCAGGTATCACTGACGTTCTTGCAAAGTCACTGGGTTCCGCTAACCCTCACAACGTGGTAAAAGCTACCTTCAAAGCATTAGGTCTCCTGCGTGAACCTATCCAGATAGCTAAAACCAGAAGCGTATCACTGAAGAAAGTATTTAACGGATAATAACACTATCCAGTTAACGGGGTGGATGATCCTTTCCCGGCAATTGTAAAGTGCTAATTCAAATAACAATGGCAAAGATCAAGATCACTCAGGTAAAAAGTGGTATAGACCGTCCTGAACGTCAGAAGCTCACCCTGAAGGCGCTGGGACTGAAAAAAATGAACGCCACTGTAGAAGTGGAAGCAACTCCCCAGATCCTGGGTATGGTGCGCAAGGTGAATCATCTGGTAAAGATTGAAGGAGAGCAGGCTTAATAAATTTTATTAGCCGGAAAATTATCCTACATTTATATCGGATATTTACGAACAAACATTTTACATTAAAGCGAGCGGTTAATTTCCGCGTAAGTAAAAACAATTAGAAATGAATCTGCATACGTTACAACCTGCAAAAGGTTCCGTACATAAAGAGAAGCGCCTTGGTCGTGGTGAAGCATCCGGTAAAGGTGGTACTTCCACAAAAGGTAACAAAGGTGGTCAGTCACGTGCTGGTTATCAGAGCAAAAGAGGTCACGAGGGTGGTCAGATGCCAATTCAGCGTCGTATGCCTAAACGTGGTTTCAAGAGCTTAAATCCAACAGAATATCAGGTGTTCAACATCGGTCAGATCGATCACCTGGTTGAAAAATATAGCCTGCAGGAATTTTCTCTGGAAAACCTGTATATCAACGGGCTGATCAACAGGACTGCGAAAGTGAAGATCCTGGGTCAGGGAGAACTGAAGGCGAAAGTAACCGCAAAAGTGAGTGCGATCAGCGAGAAAGCCAAGCAGCTGATAGAAGCAGCGGGTGGAACGGTAGAGCTGGTATAAAGATTTCACGACTGAGGAGACGCCTACGCAGTAGTGCGTCTTTTCACATTTTATCAAGCCAGAGAAAACAACACAAATCCCGGCCAGAGTTACTGGATAGCAGCTAATGCAGGTTCGGAATTTGGTCCCGCTTAAACCGGGATGAAATTTTGAATATTAAACATTCATCTTCCTGTGAAGAAATTTATCGAAACGATTAAGAATATCTGGAGCATCGAGGATTTGCGTAACCGCATTCTCACTACATTGCTTCTTGTCCTCATCTATCGTGTAGGATCCTATATCGCGTTACCCGGTATCGATGCCAACAGTTTGGGTATGGGAGAGTTTGCCAACAAGTCTGAAAAGGGTATCCTTGGACTATTCAACATGTTCGCAGGTGGTTCCTTCTCCAGGGCCTCCATCTTCGCTCTCGGCATTATGCCCTATATCTCTGCGTCTATAGCCATACAACTGCTTACAATTGCCGTGCCTTATTTCCAGAAATTGCAGAAAGAAGGCGAAAGCGGTAGAA
The DNA here is from genome assembly GCF_019492185.1 of Chitinophaga rhizophila. Lineage (GTDB taxonomy): Bacteria > Bacteroidota > Bacteroidia > Chitinophagales > Chitinophagaceae > Chitinophaga > Chitinophaga rhizophila. The sequence goes on along the minus strand of NZ_JAICCF010000001.1, from coordinate 2,131,248 downwards.
AAAAGATTAATCAGTACACCCGTGTATTGACAGTGATAGTTACTGGTTTCCAGGCAAGCGCTTACGTAGCCTTCCTGAAACAGCAATCTGCTGGTTCAATAATCCCTGAATACGGTTCAGCTTTCTTCTGGCTGACTACTACCGTTGTACTTACAGCAGGTACACTGTTCGTAATGTGGCTGGGTGAGAAAATCACAGACAAAGGTATCGGTAACGGTACTTCTATCATAATCATGGTCGGTATCCTTGCACGTCTTCCTCAGGCGATTATCCAGGAGTTTTCCTCCAGGAACGCCCAGAGTAACGGTGGTGCAATGCTGTTCCTGATTGAGCTGGCTGTATTCGTACTGATTACTATTGGTTTGATCCTGCTGGTACAGGGTACCCGTAAGATCCCGGTAAACTATGCAAAACGTATTGTTGGTAATAAACAATTCGGCGGTGTACGTCAGTTCATTCCACTGAAAGTAAACGCAGCTGGTGTTATGCCGATCATCTTTGCACAGGCGATTATGTTTATCCCGGCAACAGCTATCGGGTTTGCTACAGATAGCAATTCCGGCTTTATCCGCATCTTCAGTGATCATACAAATGGCTGGTACAACCTGATTTACGCTGTACTGGTAATTGTATTCACTTATTTCTATACTGCGCTGATATTCAATCCGACTCAAATGGCGGATGAAATGAAACGTAACAACGGTTTCGTGCCAGGTGTTAAACCAGGTCAGGCTACCGCTGATTACATCGGTGCTGTAATGGATCGTATCACCCTGCCAGGTGCATTCTTCCTGGCGCTGGTTGGTATCCTTCCTGGTATTGCAGCTGCCGTGAATATCAACAGCAACTTTGCTACCTTCTTTGGAGGTACATCCCTGCTGATCATGGTGGGCGTTATCCTGGATACGCTCCAGCAAATAGAAAGCCAGCTCCTGATGCGCCATTACGATGGTCTGATGAGCACCGGCAGGATTAAAGGAAGAACAGCTCCGGCTAACGTTTAATCCTTATCCGGCCACTGGCGATAAATAGCCACAGAAGCATAAAACCAACAGAGAGTCACCTCATCTGCGGGTTTTATGCTTGCGTGGCTTCATATTTTAAGTAAGAGCTTTGAGAAATTTGCGGTAAGGGCAGATTCCGTATTTTATGTGGTTACGATCATTATTGACACAATGTGTTACCGCACTTTCGAAACTGAACTTTCCGAACCCGTTTTTAAGTATGGTGCATTATAAAACAAAGGAAGAAATTGAGCTGATGCGTAAAAGCGCATTGCTCGTGAGTGCTACATTGGAAGAAGTGGCTAAGCATCTGAAACCGGGGATGTCTACCCTTGAAATCGATGCAATTGTAGAGAAATTCATCGTTGACAACGGAGCTGTTCCGTCTTTCAAAAATTACAAAGGATTCCCGAAGAGCTGTTGTATATCTGTTAATGCAGAAGTTGTGCACGGTATCCCGAATGCTTATGTTTTACAGGACGGAGACATCGTAAGTGTGGATGTTGGTGTGCTGCTGAATGGCTATCATGGCGACAGTGCCTACACATTTGCCATCGGCAATGTGAAACCTGAGGTACTGCAGCTGATGAAGGCTACCAAAGAGGCATTGTATAAAGGTATTGAAAAGGCAGTGGCGGGCAACCGTATCGGTGATATTGCCTATGCTATTCAGGAACATACTGAGAAACAGCGTGGTTATGGCGTTGTGCGTGAGCTGGTAGGGCATGGACTTGGAAAGAACCTCCACGAGGATCCTCAGGTGCCTAACTACGGTAAGCGCGGCAGTGGCCCTATCATGAAGGAAGGGCTGGTAATAGCAATAGAACCTATGGTCAATCTGGGAGTGAAAGAGGTAGAGTATATGGAAGACGGATGGACTGTTATTACACGGGATGAGAAACCGTCTGTCCATTTTGAGCACAATGTGGCGGTAATGAAGGGTAAACCAGATATACTTTCCTCATTTGAAGGTATAGAAAAGGCGGAAAAGGGCAACCCTGCACTTAATTCAAGCTATTGATTTTCAATGCATAAACACTGTTTCAAAAAATTATCCACAATTATTGAACGTGTTTGGGTATTAATTTTTTCTTTTTCTTAAGATTTCACTATCTTTGCAGTCCTAAAAATTTTTATGGCAAAACAGGCACTCATTAAACAGGATGGAATAATACTAGAAGCCTTGTCTAACGCTATGTTCAGAGTTAAGTTAGAGAACGGGCATGAGATTTTAGCGACCATTTCTGGCAAGATGAGAATGCACTATATCCGCATCCTGCCTGGTGACAAAGTAGGGGTTGAGATGAGTCCATACGATTTGAGCAGAGGCAGAATCATATTCAGATATAAATAACAATACAGACTTATAATTTATAACTTATGAGGGTAAGAGCTTCCATAAAAAAAAGAAGTGCAGATTGCAAAATCGTGCGCAGGAAGGGTAAATTGTTGGTGATCAACAAAAAGAATCCCCGTTTTAAACAACGTCAGGGATAATCATTTTATAATAACACAGTAAATTAAAATACAAATATGGCACGTATCGCCGGTATCGATCTTCCTAAAAATAAAAGAGGAGAAATTGGCCTGACCTACATTTTTGGTATTGGTCGTTCTACCGCTCAATATATTCTGGAGAAGTCTGGTATAGACTTAAACAAGAAAGTTAAGGACTGGAACGATGATGAGCAGGCAGCTATCCGTAACATCATCAATGGTGAGTTTAAGGTAGAAGGCCAGCTGCGTTCTGAAGTACAGATGAACATTAAGCGTCTGTTGGACATAGCTTGCTATCGTGGTCTGCGTCATAGGAAGGGCTTACCGTTAAGAGGTCAGCGTACCCGTACCAATAGCCGTACCCGTAAAGGTAAACGTAAGACGGTTGCAGGTAAGAAGAAAGCGCCTAAGAAATAAACTTGATAATACAAATAACAAGTTCCGGTTTCCAGTAGTCGTATATATGGCAAGGGGAATCTGGAACCTGGAACCTGGAATTTTTTATAATTATGGCAAAAGCACAAAATACAAAAACTGCTGCTAACAAAAAGAGAGTAGTTAAAGTTGACAACTACGGTGATGTACACATCTCTGCTAGCTTCAACAATATCATCATCAGCATTACCAACAAACAGGGACAGGTAATCTCCTGGTCTACTGCAGGTAAAATGGGCTTCAAAGGTTCTAAAAAGAACACTCCGTATGCAGCTCAGCTGGCTGCTTCTGACGCTGCAAAGACAGCAATGGAAGCAGGTCTGAAAAGGGCAGATGTTTTTGTAAAAGGCCCAGGTGCTGGTCGTGAGAGCGCAATCCGTGCTATCGCTAACTCCGGTATCGAGGTTAACATGATCAAAGACGTTACTCCTTTACCTCACAACGGTTGCCGTCCTCCTAAGAAGAGAAGGGTATAGGATTCAACATATTCTGCGGTACTTCGAAAGTGGAAGGCTGGAATATCATTCGGGCCGGCGCTTTCGAGTTGCCGTTTGACACTTTTATTAAATAATGGGTATATGATCAGGTTTAAGATTTTTTAAAGATCATATACCAGCACTAAAAAATCTATTACAGAACATGGCAAGGTATACAGGACCAAAGACCAAGATCTCCAGAATTTTTGGAGAACCGATTTTAGGAAACGGTAAATATTTAGGCAAGAATAGTAACCCTCCGGGTCAGCACGGTGTAAGCCGTAAACGTAAACAGCTGGGCGAATACGCATTGCAGCTGCGTGAAAAACAGAAAGCGAAATACACTTATGGTGTACTGGAGCGTCAGTTCGCTAATCTGTTCGTTGAAGCTAACCGTCGTAAAGGTGTTACCGGTGAAGTATTGATCAAATTGCTGGAAGCACGTCTGGATAACGCAGTATTCCGTCTGGGTATCGCACCTTCACGTCCTGCTGCACGTCAGTTGGTTTCTCACAAGCATATCACTGTTAACGGCCAGGTAATGAACGTACCTTCTTATCAGCTGAAACCAGGCGATATCATCGGTCTGAAACCATCTGCAACAACCAACACTGCTATCACTAGCAACATTCGTGGTAAAAACCCTAAATTCAGCTGGTTGGATTGGAATGAGAAAGAAATGAAAGGTACTTTCATCGCATATCCAGAGAGAGAGAGCGTTCCTGAGAACATTAAGGAGCAGCTGATAGTAGAATTGTACTCTAAATAATAATATGTCTTTAGCCGTTAAGCATGGGTCATTAGTTGCCAGCGTATTTAATTTACGCAGGTTGCTAAAGGCTGCATGTTAATGGCTAAAGCCAGTTTTACATAAACAATTAAACTTAACATATCAATGGCAATTCTGAATTTCCAAAAGCCTGATAAGATCGTTTTGCAGAAGTCAACAGACTTTGAAGCTCAATTCGAATTCCGGCCGTTAGAACCGGGTTACGGTGTGACTGTGGGTAACGCGCTGCGTCGTGTGCTGCTGTCATCTCTGGAGGGTTATGCCATTGTGGGAATAAAGATTGAAGGTGCAGATCATGAGTTTGCTACTTTAAAAGGAATTACTGAAGACGTTACTGAAATTATCCTGAATCTGAAACAGGTGCGTTTCAAACGTATTGTTGAGAACGAAGTTAACAACGAGAAAATTCAGATCTCTATTAAAGGTAAAACTGAGTTCCGTGCCGACATGATCGAGAAAGCAACCAGTGCTTTCCAGATCATGAATCCTGAATTGCTTATCTGTACGCTGGATCCATCTGCAAAGCTGGATATCGAATTAACTATCGGCAAAGGCCGTGGTTATGTGCCAGCTGAAGAGAATAAACCTAAAGATGCTGTTTTCGGCTATATCGCTATCGACTCTATTTTTACGCCAATCAAAAACGTAAAATATAGCATCGAGAACACCCGTGTGGAACAAAAGACTGACTATGAGAAGTTGATCATGGAAGTGATCACTGATGGTACCATCCACCCGGAAGAAGCTGTTAAACAGGCCTCCCGTATACTGATTCAGCACTTGATGATCATCACTGATGAGAATATCAGCTTTGATACAAAGGATACTGAGAAAGAAGATGTGGTTGACGAACAGACTTTGCAGCTGCGTAAAATCCTGAAGACTCCTCTGGAAGATCTGGATCTGAGCGTTCGTGCCTTTAACTGTCTGAAAGCAGCTAAAATCAATTCCCTGAGCGAACTGGTGCAGTACGAGCAGGAAGAACTGATGAAATTCAGAAACTTTGGTCAGAAATCTCTCAGCGAAATAGAGCAGGTACTGAACGAAAGAGGTTTACATTTCGGTATGGATCTGTCCAAACTGAAATTAGACGAAGAATAGTAACATTCAATAATAAGTACCCTGTAATTCCTGACACGGTATAGGGGAATCTAAAAACAAAGCGTCATGCGTCACGGAGTAAAATTAAACCACCTCGGCAGAACTGCCTCACATCGCAAAAGCCTGTTATCTAACCTGGCAATCGAACTGATTAAGCACAAACGTATCACTACCACTCTGGCGAAAGCTAAGACTCTGCGTGTATATGTTGAGCCACTGCTGACAAGAGCTAAAAGCGATTCTACCCACAACCGTAGAATTGTGTTCAGCTACCTGCAGGATAAAGAAACTATCAAAGAACTGTTCGGTGCTATTAGTGAGAAAATCGCTAACCGTCCAGGTGGTTATACCCGTATTATCAAATTAGGTAAACGTGTTGGTGACAACGCGGAAACTGCGCTGATTGAGCTGGTTGACTTTAACGAAATTTATGGCGGTAAAGTTGAAAAAGATGCAGCTCCAGCTAAGAAAACTCGTCGTGCTGGTGGTAGCAAGAAAAAAGCTACTGAAGAAGGTGCGGCTTCAACTGAAGAAAAAGCAGCTGAATAATTATTTAGCACAGCTTCAATTCATAAAGAGATCCCGGAGAATACTCCGGGATTTTTTTGTCTATACCCTTCCCCATACACTCTAAATTAATTATATTTTTTTGTAATATCGTGCCTTGAATGAGTTTCCGGCGGACGATTCCGCATTAAAGTCTCTATATCTTATGATTTACCTGAAATGTAAAAGTTGTGGGCACTACAACGAGCTCAAATCTGAGTTTCTTACCTTTTGCGCAGATTGCGGCAAAAAATTACCTGTCAACTATGCAGAATGGAAATTGAAGCATCCTGAAGGAAGTTTCGAGCAGTTTCAAAAAGACAAGGGCGTCAAACAAAAAAAGGCAAGGGCAAACCATTTGGGGATTTTACAACAAAGATATTTGGCCTGGGCTGGCCGACGTGGCGTAATCATTACGCTGATACTAGTGATTGGACTGGCAGCAGTAGCTGGCGGCTATATCGGAAAGCGCGTGGTATACAACTTGATTTACCCTAAAATCAATAAAGCCTGGTTATATTCATCTTGGGAAACGGTAAAAATCGGTAGACAAGCTATTGAGATTAGCACTCCAATGCATCTTGGTGTAAACGATAGACCTCTGGCACCGGAAATAGCTCAGTTTGTAGAGTATGCGAAAAGCTATCGTAACAGAGTAGAAGAGGGAATGCACGTGGAAGTGAATATGTACAGCTATAGGGCAAATGTATCAAATGATCTGGAAGTCGCAGGTGCTGCGTCCGCTACAGAAATGAAGAAGAATAAGGAGATTTCTGATCTGAAATATACTACAGATACCCTGAGCCAGAATGGAATGGCTGCTTTACTACAGGAAGGCAGCTTCCTGTACAAAAACGGTGTTCGTCTGTCCTTTGCCAATCTTCTCATGGTAAATGGCCAGCATCGGTGGGAAGTGGTAATTAGGTATCGAGAGGATGATACAATAGGATTGGAGACGGCACATCGTATTATAAAATCGATTCATGTCAAATAACGAAGCAAAAGATTAACAATTTATCGTGGTAAATTCACGATTGTTAACCATTTATTCAATAACTTTGCACGATTTTTTAAAACGAAAAAATAAGCATGCCTCAGACTAGATCGATCCAGCCAGCCGTACTGTTGTTAGATGACGGAACGGTATATCACGGAAAAGCTTTTGGTAAAATAGGCACCGCCGCCGGTGAATTGTGTTTTAACACTGGAATGACAGGATACCAGGAAGTATTTACGGACCCGTCATATAAAGGCCAGGTACTGATCATGAACAACTGTTACGTAGGTAACTATGGTGTTAAGAAAGATGATGTTGAGAGTGAGAATGTTAAGATCAGTGGATTGATTTGTAAGAATATAGCTTACAATTACTCCCGTCAGATGGCTGACGGTTCTTTGGAGAAATTCCTGGTTGAAAACAACCTGGTTGCTATCCATGATGTGGATACCAGGGCACTGGTAGCTCATATTCGCAGTAAAGGTGCTATGAACTGCATTATCTCATCGGAAATACTGGATGTAGAGCAGCTGAATGCTAAATTGCAGCAGGTGCCTTCAATGGAAGGACTGGCATTATGTGCTGAGGTGTCAACCAAAGAAGCATATAATGTTGGAGATCCGGAAGCAGAAATTCGTATTGCAGTGCTGGACAACGGCGTTAAGCGTAATATGTTGAAGTGTTTGTCAGAAAAAGGTGCTTATCTGCAGGTCTTCCCTACAGATACTCCGTTTGAAGAATGCGAGAAGTTCAAACCAAATGCATATTTTGTTTCTAACGGCCCTGGAGACCCAGCTCCATTAAAGTATGCTGTAGACACCGTTAAGAAGATTTTGAACGCCAATAAGCCAATGTTCGGTATTTGTCTCGGTCATCAGTTGCTGGCACTGGCAAATGATATTCCTACTTATAAAATGCATCATGGACATCGCGGTTTGAATCACCCTGTAAAAAACCTGGCAACAGGTCGCTGTGAGATTACTACTCAGAATCACGGTTTCGCAGTTGATCCAAAGGCAATCGCTGCAAGCGAGACAGTGGAGGTTACACATGTAAACCTAAATGATTCTTCCATTGAAGGTATCCGTATAAAGAATAAGCCGGCATTCTCGGTACAGTACCACCCGGAATCAACTCCTGGTCCTCACGATAGTCGATATTTATTCGATGACTTTTTTAGCATGATTAAAGAAAACATGTGATATTATTAAAATAAAGCTGGAGAGGCGGTCCTACAAGGCCGCCTCTTTTCATTAAAGACTTCATGATTGTAGTAACGCATGTATTATAACACGTCGGCATGCTACTGAAATTGTATCCTATTTTTTAATTTCTTAAATACCTAAGGTTAGTCGAGGAGTATTTCAGAAACAAGTACACTGATTGATCGGTGATAGGTAAGGTAGTATGATGTGGGAGAAATACTGGAAAATGTTATTAAACCAACTAGTCATAAAACCAACTAGTCATAACTAAACTAATTGATTATCAATTAGATTGAAATTATTGGGCAAAAAAATACGGCTCCGTGATCGGAGCCGTTTGCCTTTATAAATTCCACGTTATGAAAAACTGATACAAAAATACGGTATTTAGCTAAAACGTTTTAGTTTCTGTCAAACTTTTTTACAAAATTTTGATAAATCATACTTCCGTGTTACTAGCTCGCAATTCACTTTCACAACTCGAAGTTCAGAATAATAAAACGTCTATAGAAATTCTTAAGGTTAAATTTATGCTAAACAAGTTTAAGCCACAATCATCAGCACTCTTCAACACCATTTGTTTAGTTGCCTTTTGCAATTCAAATATACGTCGGAAACTTGAAGAAAAAAATATTTCCCGTTGAAAAATTTAGGTTTCGCTATGCAAAATGTCTATATGTAATTATTTATAATATTAAAAAAGGGCGTTTTATGCCCCTTTTTGGTAGAACTACAAATATTAAGGCTATATAGAATTTAATTTAATGCATTAAAGAGGCGATTCGCCTACTGGTAATGTTGTACTTACACTCGCCCAGGATAAACTTCAAGTGCTTTCGCTAAACAGATCATGGCCTGACGTATATCATTTTGATTAAGCACATATGCCAATCTAACTTCGTTTGCACCCAATCCAGGGGTTGCATAAAATCCGGTTGCTGGCGATAACATAACGGTTTGCTGTTCGTAGGAAAAAGATTCCAGAAGCCACTGACAGAATTTATCCGCATTATCAATTGGTAGCCTGGCAATGGCATAGAAAGCCCCCCCCGGATTGGGACAGAATACGCCAGGTATTTCATTTAGCATACCTACCAGCACATCGCGTCGGCTCTGATACTCAGCTTTAATTGTATCAAAATAGTCTAATGGTAAATCAACGGCAGCTTCACCCGCAATCTGGGCAAAGGAGGGTGGGCTCAAACGAGCCTGCGCAAATTTCATAACTGCATCTAATACAGTTTGGTTTTTTGTAACCAGGGCTCCGATTCTTCCTCCACAAGCGCTATAACGTTTTGAAATTGTATCCATTAGGATCACATTTTCTTCCAATCCTTCCAGATTCATCGCGGAGAAATGCTCTCCGGTATAGCAAAATTCACGATATGCCTCATCAGAAAATAGGTATAGGTTATGGCGAAGGCACAGATCTTTCAAAATAGAAAGTTCTTCCTTACTATACAAATACCCTGTAGGATTATTAGGATTGCAGATCATGATTGCTTTAGTGCGGGGAGTGATCGCCTTCTTAAAGGCTTCCATCGCAGGTAAAGCAAAGCCAGTTTCAATTTTCGCAGTGATTGTACGTACATTTACACCAGCTTCGATAGCAAAGCCATTATAATTGGCGTAAAATGGCTCAGGCACTAATACTTCGTCTCCTGCATCCAGGCATGCCATAAAGGCAAACAGTATGGCCTCTGAACCTCCTGTAGTAACGATAATTTGCTGGTGATTCAATTTGATGCCAAACCGTTCATAATAAGTAACCAGCTTGCGACGGTAGCTTTCATTACCTGCGCTGTGGCTATATTCCAGTACCTTGAAGTCTGAGTGGCGTACTGCGTCTAAAACCTGTTTCGGGGTTTCAATATCCGGCTGACCAATATTGAGATGATATACTTTAGTCCCGTTCTTTTTTGCATTTTCTGCAAATGGAACCAGCTTTCTGATGGGAGAAGGTGGCATTTGTTCCCCTCTCTTACTAATGGTAGGCATAAAATTGTTTTGATTTTTGAGTAGACAAAGGTAGTGGATAATGAGGGGATATGTGGATAAGTTATTATCAACGTGGAGTAACTATAAGTTAAATGCAAACGCCTTACAGACTATCTGTAAGGCGTTTAGCACGTTTATAAGGTATAATGAATTTTAGTTTTCTACAGTACCAGTCAGGTGCAGTTCCTTGTCCTGATCGATACCTTTTAACCTTACCCAAACAGTCTTATTCTGTTGGCCTACACTGTTAGCGCTGTAGCTTGCGGTAATTTTACCTTTTTTACCTGGCAGAATTGGCTCTTTAGTCCAAGTAGGAGTAGTACATCCGCAACTAGCACGAGCTGTTTCGATCAGTACTGGCTCTTTGGTAGTATTTGTGAATTCGAAGTCAACCGAAACTGGTTTATTCAGTTTGGTCTTGCCGAAATCAATAGTTTCCTGTTTGAATTTTACTTTCGCATCAACAGGGTTTCCGTTCTGTGTTTGCGCCCACAGCGCTGTTGTTAACAGCATGCTCGCAAATAGGGATAAGATGAATTTTTTCATGTATAATGTGGTTTTAAAACGATTGGTTAAAAAAAAGATCATCGTTTACTTAATAACAAATTTACAGCCAAAAATAATGTCTTGACGAAGAATTTCTTAAAATCTTATTAAAAAAATTCAAATTATTTTATGCATTACATTCTCAGACATTTCGCAACTGTATAATTAACTATAATTAACCTTACTTTTGTACTTTAACAAAGAGGCATGATAGAAAACAATGAACTGACTATGAACACGGAAAGCCGGTTATCATTCGAAGAATTTCGGAAGGAAGTACTGGCTGATTACCGACTGGCCTGCGAAAGTAGGGAAGTTAGTCTGCTAGCCCGTAAGGAAGTACTTACTGGCAAGGCCAAGTTCGGTATTTTCGGTGATGGTAAAGAAGTGGCTCAGATCGCCATGGCTAAGTACTTCCAGCCCGGAGATTTTCGCTCAGGTTATTATCGTGACCAAACCTTTGCCTTTGCCACAGGTATTGCCACGCCAGAACAATTCTTTTCGCAGATGTATGCCGATCCGGACCTGGCAAATGAGCCATTTTCTGGCGGACGTCAGATGAACTCTCATTTTTCAACTCCTAATCTCGCAAAGGATGGAAACTGGCTGGATCTTACAAGTATCAAGAATACCGCTACAGATATGTCTCCCACGGCCGCACAAATGCCACGGGCGCTGGGACTTGCATTTGCATCCAAGTTGTTTAGAAATGTAGAGGTACTTAAAGAATTTACGAAGCTGTCAAACAATGGTAATGAGATTTGTTTCGCTACTATAGGAGACGCATCTACATCAGAAGGTCATTTTTGGGAAACAATGAATGCCGCTGGTGTATTGCAGGTACCCTTAGCTGTGTTTGTATGGGATGATGGCTACGGTATTTCGGTACCACGGAAGTATCAAACAACCAAGGATTCAATTAGTGCTGCACTTGAGGGCTTCCGGAAGTCTGAAGATTCTAACGGATTTGATATATATAAAGTAAAGGGTTGGGACTATGCGGCGATGTGTGAAACTTTTGAGGCTGGAATCAGAAAAATCAGGGAAACGCATACACCAGCGTTATTCCATGTCGAAGAAATGACCCAGCCACAAGGACATTCTACCAGTGGCTCGCATGAGCGTTACAAAACTAAAGACCGTCTGGCATGGGAGAAGGAATTTGATTGTAATCATCAAATGAGACAGTGGATACTAGAAAATGCACTGTCAGATGAAGCTACACTGCTATCAGTTGAAGCCGAGGCTAAAACGGTGGCACAAGATGCTCGTAAAAATGCCTGGGAAAAATACATCAATCCTGTGCGTCAGCATGTACAACAGATGTTAAGCCACGGTGAAGCCGTGGCGGGGCTGCCGGACGTGGATAATGGCAGAATAAGGACACTTCTGCATGACCTACAGGTAAATCGAGAGCCTTTAAGAAGGGATATTCTGAAAACTGCTGCAACTATCCTCTTTACCCATAAACGGGTGAAGGCACCAGAAATGGATGCCCTCAGAACATATTATGAGGACCTGTTGGCTCGGGAAAGGAACAATTATAATTCACTGTTGTATGCCGAAGGTGTAAACGCAGTATCCAGTGTACAGGCTGAGCCTGCAGTTTACGCTAATGATGCTGTTTCGCTGAATGGTTATGAGATATTAAACAAGTACTTTGATCAACTGATTGAGAACAATCCAAGGGTATTTGCTTTCGGAGAAGACGTTGGTAAGATTGGAGATGTTAATCAGGGGTTTGCTGGCTTGCAACAGAAACATGGTACAGATCGCATATTCGATACTGGTATACGCGAACTTACTATCATGGGTCAGGGGATAGGCATGGCCTTAAGAGGACTCCGACCAATAGCCGAAATACAATATTTGGACTACCTTATTTATGGTTTGCAACCCCTTAGTGATGACGTTGCCAGTTTGCAATATCGTACGAAAGGCATGCAGTACTGCCCAATTATTGTGCGTACCCGGGGACATCGATTAGAAGGTATCTGGCATTCGGGCTCACCGATGAGTATGATCTTGGGGTCATTAAGAGGTATGAACGTTTGTGTACCCCGTAATATGGTGCAGGCTGCGGGTATGTACAACACTTTGTTGGCTGCAAACGAACCGGCTCTGGTCATTGAGTCACTCAACGGTTACAGGCTGAAGGAAAAGATGCCACAGAATCTGGGCAGCTTCAAAGTTCAATTGGGAGTGCCAGAGGTTGTACACGAGGGCAGTGATATTACTATTGTATCTTATGGTTCAACATTGCGCATCATTGAAGAGGCTATTCAGTCACTTGAAAGAATGGGCATATCGTGCGAATTGGTAGATGTACAGACACTGCTGCCTTTTGATATTAACCATCAGATACTGGAATCACTGAAAAAGACAAATCGCATTCTGTTTGTGGATGAAGACGTTCCTGGTGGTGGAACAGCATATATGTTCCAGCAGGTGATGGAATTACAGGGGGGATACAAATGGCTGGACGTAGCGCCAAGAACATTGAGTGCACAAGCACATCGGCCAGCGTATGGTTCTGATGGCGATTATTTCTCTAAGCCCAATGTAGAAGACGTAATTAGGGTGGTGATGGAAATGGTTGAAGAATAGTTTAAATCGTTATAATAGAAAGCAAGGCATAGTAGCCTTGCTTTCTTATTTCTACTCAATTATGTTTAAGAAGATGTTAACGTACTGAACAAATATTGGAATTTGTTTCTATGCAGAAATACTTAAATAATAGCCTAATAACTATTAGTAGCAAGGGCAGAATTTCTATAGGACAATACATTAACCAAAAGTTATTTCCTATTCCGAATGACAATTAATATATTAGACATGCTTATTTTTCATTAGGTTGCGAATGAACGAAATGAATAGAAGTATAGATTGTAGATTAGCCAAAATCTGAGAGAATAAAACTAAATTGGATAAACATTTAGTCCACGTCAAGAGTTAATAATTTGTCATTTTGTAAGAGTTTTTTGTCAGGAAAAGACTTCTAAATTAACCATCAACCCAAAGCCATTTATGAAAGCAGGAGTTCTGTTAGTAGAAGACGACCATTTTTTTGCAAAAGTCATCAAAAGCCATCTTGAAAAAGCGGGCTACCTTGTAGTACATTGCTCTGATGGTGAGGAAGGATGGCATACCTTTCAGGAACGTCCCTTTGACATCTGCCTGCTTGATGTAGTGATGCCAGGAATGGATGGATTTGCCCTAGCCAGGGAAATCAGAGATAGGAATGAAAACGTTCCCATTATTTTTACTACATCCAGATACATGGAGCAAGATAAGTTGAATGGTTTTGAGTGTGGAGGTGATGACTACCTGGTAAAACCTTTCAATATGGAAGAACTTCTTTGCAGGATGGAAGTATTTATGAAGAGAAGTCGCCTACTGCAAAATGATAAACAGATTATTTTTAAACTTGGAACATTGATATTCAATTATAGCGAGTTTAAAATCTATCATCCACCAACTAGCCAAACTATTAACTTACCGCCTAAAGAAGCCGAATTACTCAAATTTCTCTGCGATAATCCTAATAAACGTTTAAAACGTGAAGGTATTCTACTCAGCGTATGGGGTAACGACGATTTCTTCACTGGCCGCAGTATGGATGTATATCTTACCCGTATCCGTAAGCATTTCAAACTGGACAATACCATTAAATTGGAAACAATACATGGTAAAGGATTGCGTCTTGTAATTGAGAGCGAGGTTTGCCGCGTTTTATAGCAATATATAATCATTAACTAACTACTATAAAAGAAAAGCCCTGTCATTTGACAAGGCTTTTCTTTTATAACTTTATCTCAACTACTAACGAAGGTTGTGGAAAACCTGCTGAACGTCATCATCCTGTTCCAGACGATCAATCAACGTCAACACTTCTTTAGCCTGTTCTTCGTTCAATTCAACTGTTGTCGTTGGTATACGTTGTAACTCTGAACTGATAGGAACAATACCTCTTTCTTCCAGCGCTTTTGACATATTACCGAACTCGGTGAATGCAACGTGGAGTACAATATTACCCTCACTGTCTTCACCAATTTCTTCCAGACCTGCATCGATCAATTCTAATTCCAGCTCTTCCAGGTTCTGCCCTTCGTTTTTAATCTTGAATACACCTGTACGGTTGAATAAGAAACCCACAGAACCACTGTTTCCAAGGCTACCGCCTTCTTTGTTAAAGTGCATGCGCACGTTGGCTACGGTACGGGTAGTATTATCAGTCGCTGTCTCAACCATTACCGCTACTCCATGTGGAGCATATCCTTCATATACTACTTCCTCATAATCAGTCTTGTCTTTGCCCATCGCCCTTTTAATAGCCGCTTCAACACGGTCTTTGGGCATGTTAACACCTTTAGCGTTCGCTATGCATCTACGGAGTGCGGGGTTATTATCAGGATCAGGACCTCCCTGCTTCACAGCAATCGCTATTTCCTTGCCTATCCTGGTAAACTGTTTGGCCATCCTGTCCCATCTGGCGAACATGGTGGCCTTTCTTACTTCAAATATTCTTCCCATAGTGGGTATGATTAATTTTTAAGAAAATCGAGACGCAAAAATAGTCACTTTTATAGTAATAATTAGCTTCTTAAGCAGTCTTGAAATAACAAGGCCGGAAAATCATGTGCTTTGCAGCCCTGATTTTCCGACCCCGGGATCAGTATATTTATACTAAGATTCTAATTACAATTTTCTGGCTTTACTATGCTTGACGCTGTAACCAAAGTAGATACCAAAGCCAAGCAGCAGCCAAACTAACAGACGTGCCCAGTTTTCAAATCCAAGACTAATAATCATCGTCAGACAGAACAGCGCGCCCAAAATAGGAATGAAAGGTACTGCCGGAGTTTTGAATGCACGTGGTAAGTCAGGATTTGTTTTTCTCATCACGATGACACCTAAACAAACCAGAACAAACGCAAACAGGGTACCGATGCTGGTCATATCGCCTACTACGCTGTCAGGAACGAATGCAGCGAAAAGTGATACAAATACAAAGAACAGCAGCTGAGATCTGTATGGTGTACGGAATTTAGGGTGCAGGTTTGAGAATACTTTTGGAACCAGACCATCGTTTGACATAGAATAGAATACTCTCGTCTGGCCTAACAACATTACCAGTATTACAGATGAGAAACCTGCCAGGATTGCTACAGTTACGAAAGTAGATAACCACTGGTAGCCAGGCATGTAAGTGTCAATTGCATAAGCTACAGACGCTTCACCACCTTCTCTCAGAAAGTCTTTATAAGGCGCAATACCTGTAAGTACATAAGAGAAGAGTATATACAGTAAAGTACATATAGCAAGTGATGCAAGGATACCTATTGGCATGTTCTTCTTAGGATTTTTGGTTTCCTGAGCAGCTGTAGACACTGCGTCGAAACCAATAAATGCAAAGAACACTACACCCGCCCCTCGTAGTACCCCCGGGAATCCATGAAACCAGAAGTCGCTATAATTGATCACTTTACCATTGTGCATAGTAACAGAACCTGCATCAGCTGGAATAGTGAATGGCGTATGGTTAGCCGGATTAATAAACTGCCATCCCAGTATGATCAGCAGTATTACGATAGCCACTTTGGTAATAACGATGATGTTATTAACAATGGCAGAACCTTCAATACCGCGGATTAATAATAAGGATAGTACCAATAATATAAACACAGCAGGTAAGTTCATGATACCGTGAACGCCTGCATCAGATGTTTCAAACGGACTATGAGACCACTCATATGGTATGGAAAACCCGAAGGCCGTGTCTAGTAGCTTATTAAGATACTGAGACCATCCAATAGCAACTGTAGCTGCACCAAGTGCATATTCCAGTACCAGATCCCATCCAATTATCCATGCGATAAACTCACCCATCGTTGCATAAGAGTAGGTGTAAGCACTACCAGCGATAGGAATCATTGAGGCAAACTCAGCATAGCAAAGACCTGCCAGGGCGCAACCAATAGCAGCAATAATGAAAGAGATCGTAACAGCCGGACCAGCATGTTGTCCCGCAGCGGCCGCTGTTCTAACAAAAAGCCCTGCACCTATGATAGCGCCTATACCCAAAGCTATAAGAGATCCCGCACCAAGGGTACGTTTCAGACCTTTTTCAGATTCGGATGCTTCAGCTAATAACAGGGAGAGTGGCTTTTTTACAAAAAGTTTGCCCATACTAATTGAGATATTGTGGTTGACGTTTAAGTGGTTTAGTTTGTTGTTTCGTTTTATTACAGATCGCCAAATATAAATATCAAAATGCAAACGCTCAGCTTTTATTTTATAAATGAGCTTACAAGTTTACAGTACTAACCTTATTTTTGGGGAATTTTAGCGTTTAGCATATATATTAATTGTAATTAAAAGGCAAGGAATGAAGAGATCCAACCGGCTTACCTTATTTATATTCATAGCCATGGTGCTGGGCATCCTGACAGGATACATTGTGAACGTAAGTTATGCGGAAACTTACGGCGGAGGCGCTCAACAGGTAGCAGCAGATAACAATATACATGGTGGGCTGGCCGGATATATTACCGGTCTGAATACAGGCAGAGGCAAGACAGGGGATATGGTTATTCAGAAGTTTGCGGATAATATTTCGATTCTTACAGATATATTTTTGCGTCTGGTAAAAATGATCATTGCTCCGCTCGTATTCTCCACATTGGTAGTCGGTGTCGCCAAACTTGGAGATATCAAGGCGGTAGGTCGTATAGGCGGCAAAACAATGTTGTGGTTTATTTCAGCTACTTTCGTTTCGCTTTTCCTTGGACTGGTCCTGGTTAACATTATGCAACCCGGCCATTCCCTGAATCTCCCCCTACCTGACTCACACGCAAGCAGTGGGGTGGCGGCAGCCAGCATGACGCTGAAAGGATTCTTTCAGCATGTTTTCCCGGATAGTGTTGTAAACGCGATGGCGCACAATGAAATATTACAAATAGTAGTATTCGCGTTATTTTTTGGTGTTGCAACAGCTGCTATCGGTAGTACGGGTGATATAGTGGTTAAGTTCATGGATAGCGTTGCGCACATCATGCTGAAAGTAACAGGTTATGTGATGAACTTTGCACCATTTGCTGTATTTGGTGCTATGGCAGCGATCATTTCCCAGAAAGGTCTGGGTATATTACTGACTTATGGTAAGTTCATCGGGCAGTTCTATATTGGTCTGGCGGCTCTTTGGATAGTTATTGCTTTGGCAGGATCAATTGTACTAGGTAGAAAAGTACTTATCCTACTAGGACTTGTTAAAGATCCACTTCTGTTAGCATTCAGTACTGCAAGTAGTG
The DNA here is from genome assembly GCF_019492185.1 of Chitinophaga rhizophila. Lineage (GTDB taxonomy): Bacteria > Bacteroidota > Bacteroidia > Chitinophagales > Chitinophagaceae > Chitinophaga > Chitinophaga rhizophila. The sequence continues at coordinate 2,113,343 of NZ_JAICCF010000001.1, read as the reverse complement.
AAGCTGCTTACCCTCGTACAATGGAAGAACTCGAGAAATTTGGTTGTGACAAACGTATCGTAAGCTTCGTACTGCCATTGGGCTACTCCTTTAATCTGGACGGCTCTATGATGTACATGACCTTCGCCAGTCTCTTTATTGCACAGGCTTATAACATGCAGCTGGGTATAGAACAGCAGATTTCTATGTTACTTGTCTTGATGATTACTAGTAAAGGCATCGCTGGTGTGCCAAGGGCTTCCCTGGTAGTTATAGCCGGTACACTCGCTATGTTTGACATCCCGGAAGCAGGTTTGTTATTACTGCTCGGGGTGGATCACCTGCTGGATATGGGACGCTCAGCAACAAATGTAATTGGAAATGCAATGGCTACTGCAGTAGTTTCCAAATGGGAAAACTCACTTACTCCTGTATCTGACGCCCAGTTAAAAGAAGTATAACAAATCAATAACAGTTTTATGCTTAATTTGTCGGCCCTCTGCCATCGTTATTGCACACCAAGGCGTCTGATGCGGAAGTAAGGCAGTGTAAGCACCTATATTAGTACCTGATTTCGAGATTATAAAGAACATATGGACCAGTTTGTAGAATTATTCAAGCATCTTATTAATCCGCAGTGGATCATCGATCATGGCGGACTGTATTTATTATTGATGATCGTTTTCGCCGAGACCGGCCTGTTTATCGGTTTCTTCCTGCCAGGTGACTCCCTCCTGTTTGTAGCTGGTATATATGTAAACCTGCTTTCTGCAAGTTTCTACGATGTGCCTTTTGTAGTAATAATGCTGATGATTGCAGTTGCGGGTGTATTAGGTAACTATGTAGGATACTGGTTCGGTCGTAAATCCGGGCCGCTCTTATTTAATAGGAAGGACACTTTCTTCTTTAAACAGAAACATCTTTACCAGGCGAAGGAATTTTATGAGAAATATGGTGGCGGCGCTATCTTCCTGGCGCGTTTCCTTCCTATCATCCGTACGTTTGCACCTATCGTAGCGGGTATCGTACAGATGGAACCAAAACGTTTCATGTTCTTCAATGTAGTCAGCTCTTTCTGCTGGGTATTCTCTATGATGCTGGCAGGTCACTATCTGGATAAAGCATTCCCTACTTTGAAAGATCACCTGGAGCTGATAGTTATTATATTAATAGTTATAACTACTTTACCTGTCGTTATTAAGTTATTCTTTGGCAAAAGCAAGCCATCTGCATCCTGAGTATAGCGTTGCGAATGGATAAATAATTATTTCACTGTTATGAAACCGGGCAAGAGCACCTCAACGATTTTCAATGTCGCTGTGTTAGTAGCGTCATTGGGGTATTTCGTGGATATCTATGATCTTCTGTTATTTACGATCGTCAGGGTGCCCAGTCTGAAAGACCTGGGCGTACCACAGGATGAAATTGATTCAGGAGTAGGAATGCTCCTGATCAACGTTCAGATGTTGGGCCTCCTGGTAGGGGGGATTTTCTGGGGTATCCTGGGAGATAAAAAAGGCCGGTTGAAAGTATTATTTGGTTCCATTCTGCTTTATTCTGTTGCTAATATTGCCAATGGCTTTGTAACGGGTACCAACGGTTACCTGTTCTGGCGCTTTATTGCCGGCCTCGGACTTGCAGGTGAACTGGGTGCCGGTATCACTCTCGTTGCTGAAATTCTTCCAAAAGAAAAAAGAGGTTACGGTACCATGATTGTTGCTACGGTAGGAGTATCCGGAGCGGTGGCAGCTAATCTTATTGCTAAACTGGTACCTGACTGGAGATATTGCTACTTCATCGGCGGCGGACTTGGTCTCCTGTTACTCTTCCTGCGTATCAGTGTAATGGAATCGCATATGTTCAGCCAGGCGGTAGAGAAAGATGCTGTGGGTAGGGGAGAGTTTCTTGCTCTTTTTAATAATAAAGACCGGTTTGTTAGATACCTGAAAAGTATCTTACTGGGAACCCCCACCTGGTTTGTGGTAGGTATCCTGGTAGCCTTCTCCAATAAGTTTGCTGTGGAGATGGGGGTAAAATCGCCAATTAATCCAGGTGACGCGGTAGCCTTTTGTTATGCAGGACTGGTACTGGGTGATTTTTCCAGTGGCTTACTGAGTCAATTGCTCAAGAGCCGTAAGAAAGTCATGATGATCTTTCTAATGCTGACTGCTGTCTGTGTTGCCTTTTACTTAAACCTCCACGGAGCAGAAAAGTGGCTTTTCTATACAGTCTGCTGTATCCTCGGATTCAGTGTAGGCTTCTGGGCAATCTTCGTTACAATTGCTGCAGAGAGTTTCGGTACAAACCTGCGTGCCACTGTAGCCATTACAGTACCTAACTTTGCAAGGGGTATGCTTCCACTGATTACCATGTTATTTGCCGGTTTCCAGAACTATTTGACCTACCTGCAAAGCGGTGCTATCGTTGGTATGATCTGCATAGCAGTAGCGATGTTTGCATCTTACACAGTAGAAGAAACCTTCGGGAAAGACCTTAATTACGAAGAAAAAATTTAGAAAAATAACTGGACTGATTGAGTAACAATACTCATTCAGTCCTTAATTCTGACATCAATAACGTGTCAATATCTTATCCAGCAGTAGGTTGAGCTGGATCGCTTCCTCTTCATTAAGTGATAACTTCAAAGAATCTTCCAAATCAGGCAGGTCTGCATCTATGACATCTAGCAGTGCCAGGCCCTTTTCTGTAATCTGTACATCTACAGCCCTACGGTCTACTTCACTACTTTTTCTTTCTACCAGACCAGCTTTACGCAAACGTTCCACAAGACGTGATACATCACTCATCCTGTCAAGCATCCGTTCCTTTAAAGTATTGATATTGGCTGCTTTAGGATGTTGCCCACGCAGAATCCGGAGAATATTATATTGCTGCATGGTGATGTCAAACTTCTTAAAGAAATGTTGATGACGCGACACTATCCAGTTGCCGACGAAGATGAGACCAATTAACCCTTTATTATACTCGCTGGTAAAATTTTTCTGCGAGATTAGTTTTTCTATGTTTGACATAAGTGAGAATGTAGTCGGGTTAAAAATACGAATATTCAATCATGCATTTGGCAAACAAAACAACAGGTTTTGTATAATAGCCGTTGAAACGAATGTAATAAATCTTTTTAGTCACCGAAAAGTATTTATTCCGGAGAGTACAGCTGTATCAGCTGAAAGAGAGGGTTGGTACTCAAAAGGACATAGTAAAGGCTGACTGATAGCCTATTCATTTTTGGCTATTAGTCAGCCTTTTATATTAGGATGAATATATTATTAAGCGACCACTTTCATATTATCCAGTACATCCATTACCTCTTTTACGTGTGTAGCTGATGTCTGGAGAAGCTTAGTCTCGCTTTCATTAAGCTGTAACTCGAGTATTTTTTCAATACCATTTTTGCCCAATACTACCGGTACACCCAGATAAATGTCCTTCAGGCCGTATTCGCCGGTTAGCCATGCACAACAAGGGAATATCCTTTTCTCGTCCTTGAGGATAGCTTCAACCATTTGTGCTGCAGCAGCTCCTGGCGCATACCATGCAGATGTTCCCAGTAGATTTACAATCTCTCCTCCGCCTACTTTGGTGCGTTGAATAATAGCTTCGAGTTTATCGGAAGCAATAAGTTCTGTGACCGGTATGCCAGATACGGTCGTATAACGTGGAAGGGGCACCATAGTATCTCCATGACCACCCATCAGGATAGCCTGGATATCTTTTGGAGAGCAACCAATTTCATCTGCAAGGAATGCACGGTAACGTGCCGTGTCCAGAATACCAGCCATACCGAATACTTTACTGCTGTCTTTCTGTGCTGTCAGAAATGCACAATAAGTCATGACATCCAGCGGGTTGCTAACAACAATAATGACGGCATCAGGAGAATACTTATTAATATTTTCCGTCACTGACTTAACAATATTAGCATTAGTAGAAATCAGGTCATCCCTGCTCATGCCGGGTTTACGTGGTAAACCAGAGGTAATAACAACAACATCGCTGCCAGCTGTTTTAACATAATCATTCGTAACACCGGTCACTTTGGTGCTATAATAATCAATCGGGGCCTGCTGCCAGGTATCCAACGCCTTTCCTTCTGCTGTACCTTCCTTAATATCCAACAACACAACTTCCTGTAAGAAATCTCTGTGAGCCAGCACATTAGCACAGGTTGCGCCTACATTACCAGCTCCTACGACAGTAACTTTCATCGTTTGTATAAATTTTAAAAGGTGAAGAATATGAGGATGAAACAAATGTACCCATGGCCACTGAAACAGGCCCGCAACGAATTAATTAAGGTATTTCATCAATTCCTCCAGCTTTATGGTGCCCTCAAAGCCTTTTACAAACTTCTGCTTCTTGTCATAAACAAACACGCCGGGGAAATAATGAAGATCATAGAAATACATGATCTGCCTGGTAGGCTCGCTGGCCATTGTAATATTTGGGTACTTCTTAATATTATAACTATTATAATACTCTTTCATCTGATCCGCCTTGAAAGGTGTTAGCATCAGGATCTGAGTTTTTTTGAATTTGTCAATATTCTGCAAGACTTCCTCTGTAAAGTGCTTGCAATGATCACAATCTACACTAAAAACAAAGACAATAGTTGTGGTGTTTTTCTTCAGGTTATCTTTAGTATTAATGATGTGTCCGTCCGGTAATGTAATCTTATAATTCGGTACTACCGGAAACTGAAGATAAGGTGGTTGATCCGTTGGCCCTACTGCTGTTTTAGTCTGCGCTTGTATTAAAAACGGCAGACAGCAGCATAAAATGGTAAGAAAACGCTTCATGTTTGAGTCTGATTTTGTACGCTTGAGTTTTGTATCAGACTAAAGGTATCGAATTTTGTAATAGTCCAGACCAATGCTAAGCGACTCAGAACCTTTATTTTGGATGAATAATTTACTTAAACAAGGGCTATCCTATAGCCAGGGAAGGCGGGTGTGGACTATCTTTCGATTTTTTTATAAAAAAATTACTAGATTACCCTTCCTTACACTATGTTTGCATTCCTAAAAAAAATAATAGATAAGAATAGGGTCTCAGTATTACACTAAAACAATTAAGGAAGCAATCAGTTCATGAAGGATTTTGCCAGAATGAGTTACTTTTGCACTCCTAACGTATTTTTAACTATATAAATTAAGTATCCTTTTATGGCTACCACTGCAGATATCAGAACAGGATTAATTATTAAACTGGATAACAGTTTATATTCTGTTGTAGAGTTTGGTCAGAACAAAACAGCCCGTGCCGCTGCTAAAGTGTGGGCTAAACTGAAAGGTGTTGACAATAGCAGATCTATTGAACACACCTGGAACTCAGGCGACACCATTTACCCTGTACGTGTTGAAAAGAAAGCATTCCAGTTTTTATACCAGGATGACAGTGGCTATAACTTCATGGATAACGAAACATTCGAGCAGATCGCACTGCCTGAATCAATGATTGATGCTCCACAGTTCCTGAAAGAAGGTCAGGAAGTTGGCGTGTCTATCAATACAGAAACTGAACAACCAATGAGCGTAGAGCTGCCTGATAAAATCGTAGTAAAAGTAACTTACTCCGAGCCAGGTCTCAAAGGCGATACTGCTACCCGTACGCTGAAACCAGCAACCGTTGAAACAGGCGCTACTGTGAACGTTCCCCTGTTCGTAAACGAAGGTGAACTGATCAGAGTAAACACCAAAAACGGCGATTACATCGAAAGAGTAAAAGAATAGTTTTAGTCCATATATTATCTACTTACAAGCATTTCTAAACCAAAAACTGTCTACATGGATTTTAAACAGATTCAGGAGCTGGTAAAAATGGTCAACAAGTCCAATATCAGCGAACTGAGCATAGAGCAGGACAAGTTTAAGATTACTATAAAGCAAAAAGATAACGAACAGCCAGTTTATACTGTTCCCGCAGTAGCTGCTCCGATTTATCAACCAGTACCACAGGCAGCCCCTGTAGCACAAGCCGCTCCGGCTGCAGCTGCAGAAGCTCCTAAAGCAGAAGCTAAAGCTGACAACCTGGTAACTATCAAGTCTCCGATGATCGGTACTTTCTACCGCAGCCCTGGCCCTGATAAACCATCTTTCGTTAATGTCGGTGATGATGTTACTTCAGGTAAAGTAGTTTGTATCATTGAAGCAATGAAACTCTTCAATGAGATCGAAAGTGAAGTGAGCGGTAAAATTGTAAAGGTACTGGTAGACGATGCTTCCCCTGTGGAGTACGATCAGCCTTTATTTTTGGTAGAACCATAATTTATTACTTTAAAAGGTTGGAATATTATGAGATGGATAAGGAAATTTCCCTAATCTCATAGTTTTCCAACCTTTTAAGGTTTATTACTTTTCTTTAACCTATTGAAAAAACATGTTTAAGAAAATATTGATTGCCAATCGTGGAGAGATCGCCCTGCGTATCATTCGCACCTGTAAGGAAATGGGCATCAAAACGGTGGCTGTTTACTCTACCGCAGATAAAGACAGTCTGCACGTAAAGTTTGCAGATGAAGCGGTATGTATAGGTAAACCACAAAGTAGCGAATCCTATTTGAATATACCTCACCTGATGGCTGCAGCAGAAATAACCAATGCTGATGCAATACATCCTGGTTATGGTTTCCTGGCAGAAAATGCCCGTTTCGCAGAGATCTGTGGTGAACACGGCATCAAATTCATCGGCCCCACTCCGGAAATGATCCGTAAGATGGGTGATAAGATGACTGCAAAAGAAACAATGATCGCTGCAGGTGTACCGGTTATTCCTGGTTCCGGAGGCTTATTACAGAGCCTGGAGGAAGCAAAGAAGCTGGCAAAAGAGATGGGCCTGCCTATCATCCTTAAAGCTACTGCAGGTGGTGGTGGTAAAGGTATGCGCGTAGTGTGGAAAGATGAAGAGCTGGAAAACGCGTACAATATGGCTAAAAATGAAGCCCGCGCCGCTTTCAATAACGACGGTATCTACATGGAGAAATTCGTGGAAGAGCCTCGCCACATTGAAATCCAGGTAGCTGGTGATCAGTATGGTAAAGTATGTCACCTCAGTGAGCGTGACTGCTCCATCCAGCGCCGTCACCAGAAACTGGTAGAAGAATCTCCTTCTCCGTTCATGACACCTGAACTGCGTGAGAAAATGGGTGAGGCAGCTATCAAAGCCGCTTCTGCTATCAACTACGAAAGTGTGGGTACTATCGAGTTCCTGGTAGACAAACACCGTAACTTCTACTTCATGGAAATGAATACCCGTATCCAGGTAGAACATGGTGTAACGGAAGAGGTAATCAATTTTGACCTGATCAAAGAACAGATCAAAATCGCTGCCGGTATCCCAATCTCCGGCAAAAACTATACTCCGGAAATGCACGTAATCGAATGTCGTATCAATGCTGAAGATCCGTACAATGATTTCCGTCCATCTCCTGGTAAGATCACTACCCTCCACATTCCTGGTGGGCATGGTGTACGTGTGGATTCCCACATTTATGCCGGTTACGTGATCCCTCCTTACTATGATTCAATGGTGGCTAAACTGATTACCATTGCACAGACCCGTGAGGAAGCTATCAATACTATGGAGCGTGCGTTAAGCGAATTTGTGATCGAAGGTGTAAAAACTACCATTCCTTTCCATCAGCAGCTGATGCGTGATGAGAACTTCCGTAAAGGCAACTTTACGACCAAATTCACAGAAACATTCAAACTGGTTTAATCTGGTGAGATATATAAAAGCCGGCCTGTCCTTAACAGGCCGGCTTTTCTGTTTTTAAGCAATCCGGTTACTACTCGTTATTTACATTTATAGGTAATTGTAATATCGCTCAGGTCCGCATCCAGGAAAGGAACTACTAGTTCCGTGTTGTCAGCAGGAAACCGTAGCGGAAGGCCATACTTATTATAATTGCTGGCTGTTTTTACATTATTCTCGCTGTAATTACGAGTTAGCAATTGCCACACTTTATTCGTGCGCAGGAAATTGACTTTGTCGTCGTACAACCGGTAATATATAGTGTCTTTGTAGCCGAAATTTACGAGATTATACGTTTGTTTTGCCAGATTGTTGGCGCTGTTATATATGTAGGTTTTTTCATACCATGCATAGTTATCTTCATAGAAAGACTTTTCTCCAATAAGCCGACCCGCGTGGTCGTAATCAAAGTAAATAACAATCAGCATCATAGGATGAAATGGATAAGGGATGGGATGAGCACCGATGAAACCATTCGTATAAAAACTGTCCATGTATGGTCTGTCGCTATTACCCTGGTATTTGAAACGGTGCCATTCCCGAAATTCCGCTCCATAGCTACCATCTTCATAGTGAAGGATCTGATCTGTGAGCCGGTTTTTGGCATCATACCGGTAGGTTTCGTTTTCATTGCCGGTGGCAACATCCGAACGGGTACGTAATATTGGATTACCGGCGCTGTTGTAAGTAAATGTATTGACAACTTGTCCTTCTTCCCATTCGCTGTTCCCTACATATGTCTCTATTTGACAAAGGGGAGCACCACAATCAGGGGGAAAGTCCGTTTTACCGCAGGAAGCCAATACGCAAAGCATGCTTGCAGCGATGAACACATGAAAAGTAAAGTTGAGACGTTTTTGCATGAGGGGGATTTTTTAGGGGGTAATGAATATGAGTCTTTAATAGGCTGTGAAGCCAGATTGACTGAAAATAGCAGGAGGGAGACGGTTAATAAGCAGTAGGGAGCTGATTATTTGCACTTATAGGTAATCTTCAGATCCGTGTATTCTACATCCAGGAAGAATTTCCGGGTTCCTCTATTAGCCGAAGCAAATTGTAAGGGCAGTCCGTATTTGTTATAGCTGTCAGCAGGGAAAGTGTTATTCTGGCTATAATCTCTTGTCAGGAACTGCCATACTTTGTTTGTGCGCAGAAAATTAATCTTGTTATCATACCTGGGGTAATAGACGGTATCTATAGTACCGTGTTCGTTGTAGACGGTGATCTGTCTTTCCAGGTTACCCTGACTGTTATACTCATAGGTAGCCTGATTCCATTGAGTGCCGTTTTCATCAAAGGAACTTTCTTTAATAATACGGCCTTTTGCATCATACTCGAACCGCACGGTCATGCGTAGGAAAGGTGCACCTGGACGTGGTATCGGATGTTCTCCGATGATACCAACCAGGTAAAAGCTGTCCATATAAGGCCGGTCGCTGTTACCCTGGTACTTGAAACGGTGCCATTCCCAGTAATCTTCGCCTTGTTCCATCCGTCCATAACCGGTGATCTGGTCAGTAAGTCGGTTTCGTGCGTCATAGCGGTAGCGCTCGTTTTCGTTGCCGGTAGCCACATCTGAGCGGGTGCGCAATACCGGGTTACCGGCGCTGTTATACTCTATAGTACTGTTGCTGGTCCAACTGTTAATGTAGTCAGTACCTTCAACTTTTTCAATCTGGCAGAAAGATGCGCTGCCGTGAGGTGGTACATCTGTTTTGCCGCAGGCTGTAAACAGGCAGAGTATTGCCATGCCCATAGCAGCATGTAGGGAAACAGCGGGATGTGTTCTCATGAGGGAGTTTTTAGGGGTAATGAAAAATGAGTGTGTGCCTTTGAAATAAATAGAGGATTGCTTAAAAACGGGCAGGAGGGGTATCGGGTTAAGAGTCTATCGAAGATAAGCATAAGTTATTATAACACAAAGCCCCGGGTAAATACCCGGGGCTAATCATACACCAAAACAATCTTACGGTTTTATCGCAAGAAAAGCAGCTCTCTGTACTTAGGCAGTGCCCATTGTTTATCATCAACAAGGAACTCCAGTTTATCCGCGTGATAACGGATAACATCAAAGTACGGCTTAATTTTATCACAATAATCTATAGCTTTCTGGCGGCTGTCAGTAACTTTATTAGCTACTTTGCGCGCTTCGATCATAGCCTGTACATTCTCACTGATGACATTAATATGTTCAGCTATTTTAGAGGCGATCTGCGTCTGCGCTTTAACGGCGTTGTCACCAAGACCAATACCCTTCAGACCATTGATGTTGGCAATCAGGCTGTTGAGATAGGTAATGGCAGAAGGCAGGATAGTGTTAGTAGCCAGATCACCGATAACACGGGCTTCGATCTGTACTTTCTTCACATAATCCTCGAGCAGGATTTCATGACGTGCATGTAATTCTTTCTCGTTGTATATGCCTACTTCAGTGAACAGTTTAGTTGATTTTTCGGTAACGTATGCATCCAGTGCTTTAGGAGTGGTTTTTACGTTAGCAAGACCTCTCTTTTCAGCTTCTTTCTCCCAATCTTCGCTATAACCGTCACCTTCAAATAAAACTTTCTCCGAATCTACAATATATTTCCGAAGAGTTTGCATAATAGCAATCTCTTTTTTCTCGCCTTTTTCAATCAGGGCGTCCACTTCCACTTTGAAGTTTGCCAGTGTTTTTGCAACAATTGTGTTCAGCACAGTCATAGCAGAAGCACAGTTTGCAGAAGAACCTACCGCGCGAAATTCAAACTTGTTACCAGTAAAGGCAAAAGGTGAAGTACGGTTACGGTCAGTGTTGTCCAGCAGCAATTCTGGAATGTGACGGTGCAGATCCAGTTTCAGGATAGCTTCGTCCTGCTCATCAAACTTGTTGTTCACACGGTTTTTAACTTCCTGCAGTACATCAAACAGGTATTTACCAGAGAATACAGAGATGATAGCCGGAGGCGCTTCGTTAGCACCCAGACGGAAGTCATTGCTAGGAGATGCAATAGATGCTCTCAGCAGGTCTGCATAATCATGAACCGCTTTGATAGTATTTACAAAGAAGGTCAGGAACATCAGGTTGGTCTTCGGGGTTTTACCCGGAGCCAGCAGGTTTACACCAGTATCTGTAGCAAGGCTCCAGTTATTGTGCTTACCTGAACCGTTTACACCTGCAAATGGTTTCTCGTGCAGTAATACTCTCAGTTTGTGACGTTTTGCCACTTTGGTCATAACGTCCATCAGCAGGGAGTTGTGATCCACCGCGATGTTTACTTCTTCAAAGATTGGCGCACACTCGAACTGGGAAGGAGCCACCTCATTGTGACGTGTTCTTAAAGGAATACCCAGTTTGTAAGACTCAACCTCGAAATCGCGCATGAACGCATATGCACGCTCAGGAATAGAACCGAAGTAATGATCTTCCAGCTGCTGTCCTTTGGATGGAGCGTGACCAACTACAGTACGGCCGCACATTACCAGGTCAGGACGCGCATTCGCCAGACTTTCGTCAACCAGGAAATACTCCTGCTCCCAACCCAGGGTAGCAGTAACCTTGGTTACATTTTTATCAAAATAGTTACAAACATCTACAGCCGCTTTGTCAATAGCAGAAAGTGCTTTCAGCAAAGGAGCTTTGTAGTCCAGTGATTCACCGGTATATGCAACAAATATAGTAGGTATGCAAAGTGTTTTGCCCTGACCCTGCTCCAGGATAAATGGAGGAGAGGATGGATCCCATGCAGTATAACCACGGGCTTCAAATGTCGCACGCAAACCACCATTAGGGAAGCTGGAAGCATCAGGCTCCTGTTGAACCAGGGCATCGCCATCAAAAGTTTCCAGCGCAGAACCATCACCTTTCAGTGTGAAGAAAGAGTCATGTTTTTCAGCAGTCGTACCGGTTAAAGGCTGGAACCAGTGGGTGTAGTGGGTTACACCTTTTTTCATCGCCCATTGTTTCAGACCAGAGGCGATTTGCTCAGACATCTTACGATCGATCTTAGTGCCGGATTTTATAGAGTTCATTAAGCTCTTATAAGCCTCATCACTCAGATTCTCGCGCACTACTTTTCCTGCGAATACATTGCTGCCGAACACCTCGGTAATCTTTGTACCGTTAAGTTGCTCAGGCTTGATTTTTAAATCAACACCAGAAAGGTTTTCCAGTGCGGTGAAGCGTAACGATTGCATGCTGTAAATAATTTTACACAAAAGAACAGTGTTGCGCTAACATAAGCAAGAATTAAGTTGATTTTAACTAAAAAATTACATTTAGAGTTGGAAAACGTTAATATTTTTGATTTTTAAATAAAAAATGAATACCCACTACCTTTTAAACTGATATATTAAAAAAAACATAATTTGATATATCTGAGGCCTGTTTGCATTGTACTATCGATATATCCCTCACCTGCCAGAAAATGATATCGCTAAGAGTATTGAATATCTTATATTTATAAGGCCTGTGAATTGGCAAGAACTTTGTCTGATGTCTTAAAAAAAACTATACGTTTTTTTTATTTGTTTTATCTCTCACTTATACATCTAGTTCCATGCAAACTAACGTAGAAACCACCAATAAATTCTCCCAAACAACTGTCGAAACAGCAGAACAACTTGGCCTTACAGCAGATGAATTTGAACGCATAATAGGTATATTGGGCCGCATCCCCAACTTCACAGAACTGAGTATGTATTCTGCAATGTGGAGTGAGCATTGTAGTTACAAAAACTCGATCGTGTGGCTGAAATCATTGCCCCATGAAGGAGACCGCCTGTTGGTGAAAGCCGGTGAAGAAAATGCCGGTCTTGTGGATATAGGAGACGGCTATGCATGCGTATTTAAGATCGAATCACATAATCACCCGTCGGCAATAGAACCCTTCCAGGGCGCTGCCACTGGTGTAGGCGGTATTCATCGGGATATCTTCACTATGGGCGCACGCCCTATTGCTGCACTGAACTCTTTGCGCTTTGGTAATATTAATGATAAGAAAACGCAACACCTGGTACGAGGGGTTGTAAAAGGTATAGGCCACTATGGTAATTCCTTCGGTGTACCCACCGTTGCCGGTGAAGCATACTTCGAGAATTGCTATAACACCAACCCACTCGTTAATGCAATGAGTGTCGGCCTGGTGAAAGTAGGCCAGACAGTATCCGCTACCTCGCATGGTGCCGGTAATCCTGTGTTCATCGTCGGTTCGGCAACAGGTAAAGATGGTATCGGCGGCGCAGCGTTCGCAAGCGCCAATATTACCGAAGACAGTGTGGAAGATCTGCCCGCAGTACAGGTAGGCGACCCTTTCCAGGAAAAGAAACTGCTGGAAGCATGCCTTGAGATTATCCCTACCGGCGCTCTCATTGGCATGCAGGATATGGGTGCCGCCGGTATTACCTGCTCTACCGCAGAAATGAGTGCCAAAGGTGGACATGGTATGATCATTCACCTTGATAAAGTTCCTACCCGCCAGGAAAATATGAAAGCCTGGGAAATACTGCTCAGCGAAAGCCAGGAAAGAATGCTGATCGTGGTTCAGAAAGGTAAGGAAGAAGATATCCTGAAGATATTTGATAAATGGGACCTTCACTGTGTACAGATAGGTGAAGTCACCACTGATAAACAGTTGAAGTTTTATCTACACAGTCAGCTGGAAGCAGATATCCCTGCAGATAGCCTCGTGCTGGGCGGAGGCGCTCCTCAGTACCATCGCGCCTACACTGAACCTGAATACTTTGAGAAAGTAAAAGCTTTCGATATTCATAAAATACCAGACACGCTCGACCCGCAGTTCGCAGCTGAAAGACTGGTTAAACTACCTAATATCGCCTCCAAACGCTGGATATATACACAGTATGACAGCACGGTGGGCGCTGCCAACGCCAGTACAAACGCACCCAGTGATGCTGCAGTTGTAGCATTAAAAGATTCAAAGAAAGCACTGGTGCTGACTACAGACTGTAACAGCCGTTATGTATATGTGGATCCCCATATCGGCGGACAAATTGCCGTTGCTGAAGCTGCGCGTAACATTGTATGCAGTGGCGGTGAACCTGTGGCAATTACCAATTGCCTCAATTTCGGTAACCCGTATGATCCTGAGGTGTACTATCAGTTCGTACACGCTATCAAAGGAATAGCAGAAGCCTGCCGCAAGTTTAATACGCCTGTTACCGGTGGTAACGTAAGTTTCTATAATCAGTCTCCGGATGGTGCCGTATATCCGACGCCAACAATCGGCATGCTGGGCCTACTGGATAATATTGCTGACCGTATTACCCTTGACTTCAAGGAATCAGGTCACCTGATATATATGCTTGGACGCAGCCGTAATGATATCAGCAGTTCAGAATACCTGCATAAGCTGATCGGTATTGAATATAGCCCTGCGCCGCATTTCCACCTGGAAGAAGAGCATCGTCTGCACCAGACCATCGCTAAGCTGAACAAAGCGGGTATTATACAATCAGCTCATGATGTAAGTGAAGGTGGATTGTTTGTTACATTACTGGAAAGCGCGATGAGCTCCGGATTAGGATTTGATATCCATACGAACCCTAATTTCCGTAAAGATGCCTTCCTTTTCGGGGAAAGTCAGAGCCGCGCTATTGTTACCATCAGACCGGAAGACAAGGAAAAGTTTGATGCAGTATTACATACAGTGATAGATGCTACTGAGCATTCAATTAAATTTGAGAAGCTGGGTGTTGTGAAAGGAGAGCATGTAGTGATCGATGGAGAAGACTGGGGTACTGTTGCAGTGTGGAAACAACCATATGATATTGCAATTGAATCTCATCTGTAGCAAAATATTCATACCATAAAATTTAGGAGGTACAACGTATATACCACATGGGTGTTATGTTGTGCCTCTTAACATTTTAAGCCTGTCCGTCATACACTTATACATGTGTAATGACGTCGAAAATCGCAACAGATCACGGTTTTCAGGTAGTGTTATTGTTATTGTATCGTTAATTTCTTTTAACAACTCATTAACAAAATGACATGTTCGTGTGAATTTATATCGCACTGCTTAGAGTACTTTTGATGAAGAGAAATGCGAATACACCGGGTCTGATGAAAAGGACCAAGTTCAATAATATTTTATCCCTGGAATCATGAAGGTGATTCCTGTCCTATGATAACCGATGCCAATTTTATCCTCGGAACTAACACTTCCGGACCTATGAAATGTAAAGAATCATTTTACCTACGGAATTAAAAGGATTCCGATCCTATGAAAACCAACTAGTCAATTATCCCTGGAATTAAAAGGATTCCAGCCTATGAAAACCAATTTGAATTAGAACAATTTGTATTCCTGGGGGCATTTGCTTCCAGACCTATGAAAGCTAGTTTATTTATCCCAGAAACCTTAGGGTTTCTCAATTCTATGGAGACCAATTGTTCTGCCATGTCCTAATGAAAGCTAAGTGAAATTTACACCTAGTGAGAAAGAACGATTTGTTGTGAAGCCCCTCGTATAAACGAGGGGTTTACTTTTTTATATACGTTCTAAGATTATGCAAATGTTGTGCCACTCGCTTCTGACTATGCCGATATAAAACCAGTGCCTCAAAAATTTATTGCTAACTGGTATATATTAACTACCATTCAACTTCATTTCACTCTAAAATTCAATACAGATAAGGGTTTCGCTATAGCAGCGCTACGTCCGCGAATTGATCAAATTATCTATTCCCGGGCCCGCTTACTCAAGTTTTTGAGTAGAAAATCGTGAATTAGACGGTACAACATGTGCTATTTGGTCCTTTGTTTCCCTACTTTTCCCAGTAATATGCCATTATTTCTTGTTCAATAAGTCTACGATCCAGGTAGATGAACCCCTCCTGGAAGTTGTGTGTGTCAATTGATTAAAGACATTAAAATAAGCGTCCTCATTATTTGATTTAATCAGGACTAATGTTTCATACCATCGGATCACCAAAAGGTCATGTTAAGGGCACCTCAATATCCCGGGGATATCGAAGTGCCCTTAACATGACCTTTTGGTGATGATATCATTTGAAAGTTAAAGCGGCATCTGACCAATTAGCAGCCGTCAGATCTTACAAATATTTTCCAGGGTAGCGGTCAGATGACCGAGTGAATTTCGTCGGGGGGCAACAAGTGCAGGCTGTTTTTTTGGTCAAGGGGAGGAGTGGGTTGCTTTGTCTGGTGCAGATTCCGGGAAATAAAAAAAAGCCCCGACCAACCGGCCGGGGCTTTTTCTATTGAGTTTGATTATACCATAGGTATTTCAGCAACCTCGTATATTTTCTTGTCCAGTTTCTCTTTCGTCTCGCTGAATGCTTTCAGTGTCAGTTCGATATCCTCATCGTTGTGTGCAGCGGTTGGGATAAGACGGTAGATGATCTGTCCTTTTGGAATAACCGGGTATACCACGATAGAGCAGAAGATATTATAGTTCTCACGCAGGTCGAGGCACATAGCTGTAGCTTCAGGAATATCGCCCTGCAGGTATATTGGCGTTACAGGAGAGTTCGTTCTTCCGATATTAAAACCACGGTCACGCAGGCCTTGCTGCAGTTTATTCACATTTTCCCAGAGTTTTGCTTTCAGCTCAGGGTTTTTGCGCATCAGTTCTACGCGTTTCAGATGTCCGATTACCAGTGGTAAAGGAATTGATTTAGCGAAGATCTGGGAGCGCATATTGTAGCGCAGGTAGTTGATGATAGCTTTGTCACCACTCATAAAAGCGCCGATAGAAGCACCAGATTTAGCAAAAGTGTTGAACAGCAGGTCAATTTTATCTTGTACACCCTGTTCTTCACCTGTACCTGCACCGGTTTTACCCATTGTACCGAATCCATGTGCGTCGTCCACCATGAAACGGAATTGATATTTTTCTTTCAGTGCTGCGATTTCTTTCAGTTTACCCTGATCACCCGCCATACCAAATACACCTTCGGTAATCACAAGGATACCCCCGCCGGTAGTTTTGATCAGTTCCTCTGCACGTCTCAGCTGTTTTTCACAATCTTCAATATCATTATGTTTGAACACATAGCGGTGACCCTGGTGGAGGCGCAGACCATCGATGATGCTCGCGTGGCATTCTGCATCGTACACAATTACGTCACGACGGTTACAAATAGCATCGATCGCACTCATAATACCCTGATAACCATAGTTCAGCAGGGTAGTGTCTTCTTTGCCCATGAAATCGGATAATTCTTTCTCCAGCTTTTCGTGGTAGTTCGTGTTACCACTCATCATACGGGCTCCCATTGGGGTGGCCAGACCGTAATCTGCTGCTGCTTTTGCGTCAGTAGCTCGTACCTCGGGGTGGTTAGCCAGACCCAGGTAGTTATTCAGGCTCCATACAACTTTCTCTTTGCCCCTGAAATTCATACGGGGGCCAATTTCACCTTCCAGCTTGGGGAACGCGAAGTAGCCATGGGCTCTGTCAGAGTGCTCGCCTATAGGGCCCATGTGCTTAAGCAGTTTCTCAAAAATATCCATATGTTAAATAATAATTAAGAGTGATCATTCGAAAACCCGCACAAAGGTATTAAAATATTAGTTTTTGTAAACTTGGGTTACCTTTGAAAATGTGAATAATAAATAATGTATTTAAGAACTATGAATTGTAAATTCTTGTCGTATGTATGCATCACGGCAACGCTGTTGGTTACACAATCGCTGAATGCTCAGAAAGCTACTTCACCAAAACCTGGTTATGCAACTGCATGGAGCAAACCTGCTGTTCAGAAGAATATTACCCGTCCCAAGCTGGTGGTGGGACTCGTAGTCGATCAAATGCGCTGGGACTATTTATATCGTTATGCTAACCGTTATGTTGATGGTGGATTCAAACGATTAGTTAAAGAAGGTTTCTCCTGCGAAAATACGCTAATTAATTATACGCCAACCATTACGGCCTGTGGTCATACCTGTATATACACCGGTTCTGTACCTGCTGTGCACGGTATTGTAGGTAATGATTGGTATAACAGAGAGCTTAACAGGGATGTGTATTGTGCAGAAGATTCAACTGTTAATACTGTAGGTAGTACTTCTGCTGCCGGTAAAATGAGTCCGCGCAACATGCAGGTCACTACTATCGGCGATGAGCTCAGGATAGCCACTAATTTCCAGAGTAAAGTGGTAGGTGTGGCTATCAAGGATCGTGGTGCGATACTGCCTGCCGGCCATAGCGCCAATGCAGCTTACTGGTATGATGGCAGCACTGGCAACTGGGTAACCAGTAGTTACTATACCAGCCAGCTGCCTGACTGGGCTACTGATTTCAATAGCATGAAATGGCCTGCACGTTACCTTAGTCAGCCCTGGATGCCATTGTATCCTATTGAAACATATACTTTAAGTACGGCAGACAACAAGCCTTATGAAGGTCCGTTTAAGCCGGCAGTAAACCCGACTTTCCCGCATAACCTGGGTGGTGACAAAGGAAATCCGTTTAAAGCGATTGCATCTACTCCATTTGGTAATACCATGACCCTCGAATTTGCCAAAAAAGCAATGGAGGCGCATCAACTGGGTAAAGGAAGTGTGACAGACATGCTGGCAATCAGTTTATCTTCAACAGATTACGTAGGTCACCAGTTTGGCCCTAACTCTGTTGAGATTGAAGACACTTATCTGCGTCTCGACAAAGACCTGGCTGCTTTCTTTAAATACCTGGATGCGACAGTAGGTAAAGGCCAATACCTGTTTTTCATCACTGCAGATCATGGCGTGGCACATGTCCCTGGATTTATGCAGGAAAACAAAATGCCAGGTGGTAGCTGGAGTGAAGGAAAGGCAGTAGTTGAACTGAATAAGCAGGTGAAAGAACAATTCGGTCTGGAAAAAGCAATAGCAGGTGCCAGCAATTATCAATTGTATCTTGATCACGATGCGATTGCCAGATCAGGTAAATCTGCAGTGGAAGTACGTGATTTCATTATCAATACATTACTGAAAGACCCTGCTGTCAGCAATGCATTCCCTTTACAGCAACTGATGACCACCACATTGCCTGAGCCTATGCGTACGATGATGGCTAATGGTTTTAACAGGAAGCGTAGCGGGGATATACAATTTGCTTTACAGCCTAATTATATTGACGGAGGTAAGACCGGTACAACACACGGATTATGGTATCCTTATGATGCACATATTCCATTAGTCTGGATGGGTTGGGGCGTACATGCCGGTAAAAGCAACCGCACGATGGGCATGACTGATATTGCACCTACCATTGCTGCCATGCTGCATATACAGATGCCGAATGGTAATGTTGGACACGTAATAGAAGAAGTTGCGAGATAATAGCAGCATTTCGGATAACAGCTAATTTCAGATCGCGGAATTTAACAAGTTCTTGGTATATTCATTCCGCGATCTGAAATCGCTAATCCGATAACAATGGTTTTCGAACATATCCTGTACAATGTAACCGAGCGTGTTGCCACGATCACGCTGAACCGTCCGGAAAAACGCAATGCGCTAAATGGCGCTATCGTTGCAGAATTACGTAAGGCTTTCCAGGAAGCCGATTCAGATCCGGAGGTAAAAGTCATCATTCTCAAAGGCGCCGGCGAAGCCTTTTGCGCCGGAGCAGACCTTGAATATCTTCAGCAACTTCAGCTGAATACCAGAGAAGAGAATCTTGCAGATTCCAAAGAGCTGATGCAACTCATGCAGCAGATTTATTATCATGACAAAATAGTGATTGCCCAGGTAGAAGGGCATGCCATTGCCGGCGGCTGCGGACTTGTTACGCTCTGCGATCTTAGCTATGCTGTACCAGAAGCGAAGCTGGGGTATACAGAGGTGAGAATAGGGTTTATTCCGGCGCTGGTTTCTGTTTTTCTGGTGAGGAAGATAGGAGAGGGAAGGGCCCGGGACCTGTTATTGACAGGCAGGTTAATTACTGCTGCACAGGCAGAAGCATATGGCTTGCTGAATGAAGTGGTGCCGGCCGATCGTATAGCAGCGCATGTAACTAAGGTAGCGGAAGACCTCTGCAAAGGAGCATCTGCCAACTCACTGAAAATAACCAAAAGGCTGATTACCTCTGTATTCGATCAGCCGATAGAAAACGCGTTGGAAATGGCTGCTCAGCTGAACGCAGATACAAGAGAACACACTGACTGTCAGAGAGGTATAAAGGCCTTTCTGGCGAAGGAAAAGATGGTCTGGTAATCCGGTATGATTTTTTCACTACACCTATAAAGCCACGCATAATTATCCCTATACAACGGAAGCGTTATGCAAGGTGACATCCGGCCTTAATTTTTAAAACTTTTCGGATGAAATACATAACTGTCATGCAAAAAGCTCTTTTAACACTTGTATGTTGCCTGCTGATTTCCAGTAGCCTGTTTGCGCAGCGGCTGGTATCAGATGCAAAGATTGTTTACAGTATCGAACATCCGCCACAGACAGAACCTTCTTTTGAAGGTGGCACCCTTACCCAGTATATGAAAGGGCATCTGAGCAGGGTAGATATCGACTTTAAGAATGTTCATTACAGCTATCTTATTAACAGTAAACAGGAATCGGTAGTAACGCTTATTAACAATCATGGGGACAAATACCTCATCCGGGCAGGCAAGGAGGAATATACCAAGGAACTGAAGGAATATACCCAGGTGCAGTTTAAAGATGCCGGGGAGACGAAGCAGATAGCCGGTTATAACTGTAAAAAGGCCATTGGGAAAATGGCAGACGGCCAGACTTTTGAGGTATATTATACTGCAGATCTGATACCGGAGAACAAGCAGTACAACCGCCGTTTTATCAATCTGAAAGGTATTCCGCTGCAATTCGAGATAATTAACAAGAGTGGCTCTAAAATGAAGGTAGTTGCTACGAAAGTTGATCTGTATGCAGTACCAGGTTCTTACTTTGACGTTCCAAAGACAGGGTATAAGGAAATAAGCCGTGAGGAATTACAGAAAATGGGAAGTTAATACGGAGAGATCCGGATAGTAATAAAAAGAGAAAGGTCCTGTATCATACAGGACCTTTCTCTTTTTATGCAAATGCAAAGTAGATGATAATTAGTTCTTCCGGAGGGGCAGCACGATGTGCAGCTGATGGAAGTTCAAATTAGTAGGTGGCTGAATCTGCGTAGCATATGGCAGAACATATGTTACGTTCCCTTTCTTGATAGTCATTACTGACTTAAAGTTCCAGGAATTGGTTTCAGACAGTTTGAAGTTAGAGCTCATGGCACCATTAAAACGGAACCCTGCATCAAGGCTCAGTTTTGTCTTTCCTGACAGGTTAGTCAGGGATACCTTCGTCTCGTTCTTCTTGATCTTGTCTTTATTATCGGAGGTTAAGTTATCGTTCGCAGCAGCAGTTAGTCCTGTGAACAACAGGAGGCCTGCCAATAAGAAAGACAATGAAAACGTGTGCAATATGTTAGTTATCTTTTTCATTGTATCACAAATGTACAAACTTTTCTATATATTATATAACAAATCCTTAACGAAGATACACAAAATTCCTAAAGTAATGTTAAATATTTTTAACAAATCTGGTCAATCTGGTGGATTGCTGGCCGATTCAAAAAATACTTATATTTACATTAATGAATCAAGACTTTCCATTTTTAAACGACGATTTTGAGGAGTTAAAAGACTTGTTGCTGCAGTTTGAAAACCTGAAAGCTGGCACGTCTCACTCCTTTCTCGACGAAGATTCTTTTGAACTGATCATAGACTACTATGATGAGCACGATGAACTTCCTAATGCCATGCAGGCTGCTGAGATGGCAATAGAGCAGTTTCCTTATTCATCAACGCTACTTCTCAAAAAGGCTAATTTACTTATAGAATCGAAGAAATACCAGGAGGCCATGGACCTGCTGGAAAAGGCTGCAATACTGGATAGTACTGATATTAACCTGTATATTCTGCAGACTGATGTGTACCTGGCAATGAACCAGCATGACAAGGCGGCAGCCCTGCTGGAAGAACAGATAGCTGCTTTTGATGGAGAAGATAAGACGGAACTGCTGCTCGAGCTGGCCGATGTGTATGATGACTGCGAAGAATTTGAAAAGGTTTTTGACTGTCTGAGACTTACACTTGAACACGACCCGAACAATGAGGAGGCTTTGCATAAAATCTGCTTCTGGACGGAATTTACCGGCCGGAATGAAGAGAGCATTCGCCTTCATACCAATATCATTAATGAGCATCCCTATAATCACTTAGCCTGGTTTAATCTGGGAACGGCTTATCAGGGACTTAAACTATACGAAAAGGCAATTGACGCTTACCAGTACGCTATTGTGATTGATGAGAAGTTCGACTATGCCTACCGGAACATGGGCGACGCCTATATCCGGTTACGCAAGTATGCAGAGGCAATCGATGTCCTGAAGAAGCACCTCGAGATAGCTAAACCGGAAGATGTTATCTACGAGGCTATCGGACATTGTTACGAGCGTCAGCGCAAGTACACACAGGCCCGCTATTATTATCGCAAAGCCTCTCACCTAAGTCCCGGCGATGACAAGCTGTACTACAAGATAGGGGTGGCCTATATGACAGAATCCAACTGGGAGAATGCGATCAAGTCTATCATGAGCGCAATTAAGATCAACAAGAACAGCGCTGAATACCTGATAGCCCTTGGGCAATGTTATCTTGAACTGGACAAGGACAAAGAAGGACTGATCCACCTGCTGGCAGCCGTGCGTATGCGTCCTTCCAGTATCACTACCTGGCAGGAGTTCATCCGTGGCCTGTATATAGCAGGATTCTTTGATGAGGCACTGATTCAGTTAGAGGCAGCTATTCAGAAGGTAGGACATAAGCCGGTATTACAGTATTACCTGGCCGCCATAATGTTTGCTACCGGTAAGTCAAAAGAAGGCATGCTTCAGCTGGAAACTGCTTTGCAGATGAATCCGAAACATGTGAAGAAACTCGTTGAACTGGATCCTACATTACTACAACATCCTGGTATTGTAGAACTCGTAACAAGGTACAAGCGAACCAAAAAAACGAAGTAATTATATCATAGTCCGGAACCTCCGTTCCGTAAATGCGTAATATTATGTGCTGTAATTTAGCATCATATATTACGCATTTTTCGTTTCAATATATTGATGGGTAATGTGTTATGAGATAAGAAATTTTCTTTCCGATAAAAGCCTTTATTTGAGACTCTTTAACCGGAATGTGTTAATTTTGCGCCGGTTAAATAAGATGGGCAGTCCCTATTCCGGAAAACCAGTGAAGTATAGTTGTTTGATTTTCAAACAATCAAGACGATAAAAAAACGTTCAAATGAATTTTAATCTGACACAAATTCCCGATCGGACAAAGAAACCTCGTAACCATGGTTTGACTATGGTGATGGATAAAGGGCTAAGTTTGGAAGAAGCTAAGAATTTTTTATCGGTAGCATCTCCTCACGTAGATATCCTGAAACTGGGTTTCGGAACTTCGTTCGTTACTCCTAACCTGCGCCAGAAAATAGAATTATACCAGTCTGCTGATATCCCCGTATACTTCGGAGGAACTTTATTTGAAGCATTCCTGATCCGTAACCAGTTTGACGATTTTGTGAATGTGATCAAAGATTATGGTATCAAACATATTGAAGTGTCAGACGGTTCTATCACTATCCCACACGCAGAAAAATGCGGCTATATCGAGAAACTGTCCAAAATAGCAACCGTATTAAGTGAGGTAGGTTCTAAAGATGCTGAGCACATCATTCCTCCATATAAATGGATAGAACTGATGAATGCTGAGCTGAGTGCAGGCGCAACTTATGTAATTGCAGAAGCACGTGAAAGTGGAAATGTGGGTATCTACCGCGGTACTGGTGAAGTAAGAGAAGGTCTGGTACAGGAGATCCTGACTAAGATCCCATCAGAGAAGATTATATGGGAAGCTCCGCAGAAAGCACAGCAGCTTTATTTCCTGGAACTGATCGGTTGTAATGTAAACCTGGGTAACCTGGCTCCGCATGAAGTGATCTCCCTGGAAGCAATGCGTATCGGCTTAAGAGGAGATACTTTCCACCTGTTCCTGGATAAAGCTTAATCGGTCTTTATGAAGGTATATGGTCTAATAGGATATCCGCTGAGTCACTCTTTCTCTAAAGGGTTCTTTGCAGAGAAATTTGCCCGGGAAGGCATTAAAGAATGTATATACGAGAGTTTCCCTATTCCTGCGATAGATGAATTGTCCACATTGATGGCTCAACAGCCGCAATTACAGGGACTCAACGTTACCATTCCCTATAAAGAAGTTGTTATACCATATCTTGATGAATTAAGTCCTGCTGCCGCTCAGATCAAGGCAGTGAACTGCATTCACTTTAAAGATGGCCGTAGAATTGGGTACAACACAGATGCCATCGGATTTAAAAGGTCGCTTGAACCTTTACTTACACCACATCATAACAAAGCATTGGTACTTGGCACCGGTGGTGCTGCTAAAGCTGTTCAATTCGTGCTGGAAAGTCTGCATATCCCTTACCAGCTGGTTAGCCGACAGGCTTCCGACAGTACAATCAGTTATGAGCAGCTGGATGCACCGACCATGGCATCACATACATTAATTATCAATACTACCCCCCTGGGGATGTATCCTAACGTTGATGCAGCTCCTGCAATACCATATGACCTGCTGACCGAACGTCATCTCCTCTATGATCTGATTTATAATCCTGTTGTAACTACCTTCCTGCAGAAAGGCGCAGATAAAGGTGCAACTATTAAAAATGGTCATGAGATGTTGATCCTTCAGGC
The DNA here is from genome assembly GCF_019492185.1 of Chitinophaga rhizophila. GTDB lineage: Bacteria > Bacteroidota > Bacteroidia > Chitinophagales > Chitinophagaceae > Chitinophaga > Chitinophaga rhizophila. Next base: position 2,088,855 of record NZ_JAICCF010000001.1, on the reverse strand, counting down.
AGAAGCAAGTTGGGAAATATGGAATGGATAAGAAGGTATCACCGGATAAAGAGATCTAAAATAAATATTAAATAAAGAGAGGGCGCACCATCCGGATGCGCCCTCTCTCTATTATCTTATAGCCATTCTTAATTGACCTTAATCATATAGTATACGCAGGTCGTAAAGAAGTTTCTTACGAACGGTATTGCCGCTACTGGTCCGAACTGTAGTCTTGGCTTAAGGCCGAATTTATACTTGTAAATCGGATTGATCAGGTAGAACTGTTTCTTAGTGATCATAAAGCCCTGCCGTTTTACAATTTTCTCAAAGCGCTCAATGGAAATACCGGTTTCTTTGATCTCCATCAGTTCTGCAATGATATTAGGCGGTTCACCGAAGGCGCGTAATACGCCCCTATATAATGGATTAGGAAGCAGGTGTACGTAAGGTAACATGCTCAGGACTTTGTTAACACAAGTCTGCTGGTGACCACCATGCGGCATGTACCAGGGTGGAAATCCGAAATATACCTGACCACGGGGAGTAAGCAGATTCTTAAGGTAACCGATAATCTTTGCCTGATCAGGAATATGTTCGATCGCATCTTTCAAAATGATCAGATCAAAGGAATGCTTATACTCACCCAGGAAATCAACATCATAGATGTTCTTGTTGACAAGCTGCATGTTTCCGGCATCCACATATTTCTTCAGATAGTCATGTGCCAGTGCGATCTTGTCATCTGACAGGTCTACACCCACACAATAACAACCTTTTTCAAGAAAGGGTATCAATACGCCTCCTTCACCACAGCCTATTTCCATGATCCGCAGGTCTGGAGTTATCGGCAGGGCTGCATCGATAAAAGGCAGCACATAGTTGATGGAATTATCCACCTGTTGCTGATATCTGACATTCGCGTTGCTGTGTTGTACTAAAGACATATTATGAAAATTGCGTGAAAATACTGAAAAAGCGCATATTTTATACCACTCTACTCTCTGACCTGGTGAACGCTCATGCTGTGTTTCTATTATCTTTGCGGGATGAATCAGACTGCTGAAAAGAATATTTACGAAGAAGGACAGGTGATATTGATCAACAAACCCCTGAAATGGACCTCCTTTGATATCGTAAGAAAGATCAGGAATACCACTAAAGCTAAAACTGGTCATGCCGGCACACTTGACCCGCTGGCTACAGGTTTACTGATCTGCTGTACTGGTAAAATGACCAAAAAGATCAATGAATACCAGGCACAGGAAAAGGAATATACTGGCACCTTCACCATAGGATCAGTTACGCCTACATATGACCTGGAATCTACTCCTACAGATTTTAAACCTGTTGATCATATTACAGCGGAGATGATTCATGAGGCTACTCAGCAGTTCCTGGGGGAACAACAGCAGTTGCCACCTATCCATTCTGCTATCAAACAGAATGGGAAACCTATCTACGAGCTGGCAAGAAAAGGTGTAGAAGTAAAGGTAGAGCCACGTACTGTGTTCATAAAAGAATTTGTAATTACAGCTATTGAGATGCCTGTTATACATTTCCGTGTGGTTTGCAGCACCGGCACTTATATCCGCTCTTTGGCTAATGACTTTGGCGCTGCATTGGGAGTGGGCGGATATATGAGCAGTCTTTGCAGGACGAGAATAGGAGCCTTCAAATTGGAGGATGCCTGGGAAATGGATAAGTTCATTGAAGAAGTAGGAGGAAAACTGAAATAAATCATTCCATATAAAAAGCCTGATCTCCAGATCAGGCTTTTTTATTTGCAGTAACAGATAGTATAGCTTAAAAAGGATAACCGATAGCTACGTTCCAGATAATATTGTCTCTTCGCCACTTTGAATCTCCCAGTTGCCACTGACTTAGATACCAGCCACTTTTATTACCTGTGAAATAAGGTACTTTAACTGGTATGCCCCAATCCATTCTCACCAGGAAGAAAGAGAAGTCCAGTCGTAGGCCAGCGCCGGTACCTACTGCCAGATCGTGATACAGATTCCTCAGATTAAACTCACCGCCCACACGAGTTGTATCTTTTCTCAACATCCAGATATTGCCAATATCCAGGAAGGTGGCACCTTTTAGATTAATACTGCCATCAAAAAGACGCAGCAGATCAAAACGGTATTCTATATTAGCTTCCAGCTTCATATCACCGGTCTGGTCAGGGAATGTGCTGGCAGTTAAAGAGCTGTCTTTAAAAGTACCTGGCCCTAATGTGCGTAGTCGCCAGGCGCGGATACTGTTTGGTCCACCAGCCGTAAACTGACGGATGTAAGGCATTACGTCTGACTTACCATAGGGAATACCCACGCCTCCATAAATGCGCGTTGCCAGTAATGAATGGTCGTTCAACGTCCAGTAATGCCGGTAGTCAGCCTCCAGTTTCAGGAAATTGGCGATTGGCATATTCGTCAGTCTTTCCAGGTCATTACCATTGGTAGCAATGGCGCCCCAAACACTATTGATCCCATTCAGCCAGGCTCCTGATTCTTCGATGTTGGCACGGAAATAAGAGTAATGATTTTTATGTAATACGTCGTTGTTACTATAGATGTAGGTTACGTTTTCTCCGCCAATGAATGCTGGCTCAAAACTACGCTTCAGGTACGGGTTCAGATTGACTACCGTCTCACGGAACACAGGATTCAGGTTCACGCCTACGTAGTTCAATGAGATTGGCTTCACGATCCAACGTTTATACAAAGAAGCATTCCATTCGTAGCCAAAAGAGGCGTTTACATTGGATATGTAGAATCTGGAAGAACGGGTCAGATAGTCAACTCCGGCGGTCAATCTCGTTCTCACTGTAGTACGGGTACCCTGGGCAATACGAAAAGGGGTGATGAATCTTGGAAATATCAGACTTACCTGTCCCCCGATCTCCTGTGATTGTAACATCCAGGAGCCTTGTGAGCGGATCAGTTCAATACCTGTATTCAAACTGACGTTCAGCTGTGTAGCTGAATGACCAATGTTCAGGTGTTTATAGTTTAAGCTGACGCCACTACCCATCAGGTAGTCAGAGCTGGTACTGATTTCAAAGTTAGCTCCAATTTCCTGGCGGCGTTTAGGGGTAAGGAAAAGGTAAGCATTCAGCGTATTAGGCGTATCTTTTCTTTCCCGGTATTGTAGCGTTACAAACTGCCATGCTCCCAGGTCGTATAATCTATTGATGGCGTCATTGGTATGTTGCTGGGAGAAGGTTTCACCACTTTTCAGCAGAATGGAACGGTCCAGGACAGATGGCTTGAGTATATTTTGCCTGTAACGGATGGTCAGCTCCCTTCGCTGGATAGTTTTGAACATCGAGTCTGCATTATTGCCGTATACAGGATAATCCGGGTAGGCAACAATACTATCGAGTACATATTTCTGGTAGCGGATGGACGAATCTTCCGGATGCCAGATACGTACACTGATATCCAGTTTAGGTCTATCCTGTCCTTTACGCTCGTTATAAACATTGACGATACCTTCAAATGGGTTCATCAGGTTGCGGAACAGTGTTTTATGCAGGGTATCGATCTCAAACTCGATAGCATCACGATCAAATTTGTAGTAACCCGCATTCCTGATCAGGCGCATAAGACGTTCCCGCTCGCTGCCTAATACTTCCTGTTTATAGGCCATCCCGGTTTTAATCAGTGATAGTTGTTCACCTTCTTTTACCACTTTCAGGATATTGGTATCAGGAACCTCGTAATAAATTTTATTGATGACGAAGTTCTTACCAGTGTTAACCTTGTAGGTAACTTCGACTTTCTGTCTTTTTACCGATTCCTCATAATCTATTGTCGCATAAAAGTAGCCCTGGTTATTCAGGTAGCCGAGCATGCGTTTGACAGATTCTTTTGTTTTTGTAGAATCATATATAACAGGTTCTTCCAGGTTACGGGGAGATAACACCAGGTTCCAGAACCAGTTGCTTTTTTTCTCATTATACTTCTGGTTGAACAGCCATACCTTAAAACGGGTGCCGAGGAAGAGAGAGTTGGACTGCTGCAGCATTAATTGTTTGGAAGTAAGGGAGCTGCGGATGTCCTGCTTTTCAACGGAAGACGCTTCTCCTTTTACATCTACATCAGCGTCAACATATAGCAGCTGATTTTTCTGCAGGTACTTTGTATTGGAACAGCCAGCCAGCGCGAGCGATATCATCAGGATGATCGAATAGTTCAAATAAGTAAAAAGGGAACTATGTGGCCGCTGCTGCATCAGAGTCAATACAATTATTAATAATTAGAAGCTTTGTTTTCTGTTTATTTTAATAGAGACCATTTCCGTGTGGCTTTGCCGATTAAAATAATTCCTGTAGGTTTGGCTCTATGTTGTCGAAGGCGCAAATTAAGTATATTCAATCATTACAGCATAAAAAATACCGTCAAAAATCCGGCCAGTACATTGCTGAAGGCGATAAGATCGTGCCTGAGCTGCTACAGGAGGGTGTTCCCGTTAAAGAAGTATATGCAACTACCGCCTGGATTAATACTCACAGGCCATTGTTAGACCGTACTGCTGGTGTAGGTGTAACGGTGGTAGATGAGAATATGCTGAAGCAACTGTCCGCACTCACTACTCCGAATCAGGCGCTTGCCTTGCTAGATATACCTGTCGCGCCTCCGGTTGTGCCGGGATCTCTCAAAGGCACAATATCACTGGCATTAGAGACTATTCAGGACCCGGGTAATCTGGGTACAATCATTCGTATAGCCGATTGGTTCGGTATCAGGCAGCTTATTTGTTCGCCTGACTGTGTGGATGCCTATAACCCGAAAACAATCCAGGCGACTATGGGTAGCATTGCCCGTGTGCGTATTATTGAAAGTGATATAGTCACATTCTTACAGCAATCCGGCATGTCATCTTATGCCGCTACCCTCCATGGTAGTGATATAACAGGGTTTTCGAGGCTGGAGGAAGGGATTATACTGATTGGTAATGAATCCCGGGGACTCAGTGACGCAGTAATAGCTGCAAGTACCCATAAGATCACTATCCCCCGCCTGGGTGGTGCAGAATCGCTGAATGCAGGTGTAGCTGCAGGTATAATCTGTGGTAGATTATTAATATAAAGTAATATTACAATAACAGAAACGGCGGCTGTTCTCATCAGAACAGCCGCCGTCTTCGTATAAAACAGTATTACTTGAACTGAATAGCCTTTACAGGAGTAATCCGCCTGATTACCCGCGATGGCACAATTAACACCAGCAGACATATCAGCAATGTGCCGGCATTAATCAGTACTACTTCCCACCAGTGTAATGAAATAGCGGCTACAGACATATAGTAAGACTCCTCAGGCAATTTGAAGAACCCGGTTGTCTTTTGCAATACAGCAATACCTATCCCGAGAATGTCTCCAAGGATAAGGCCTGCCAGGACTATATATCCTGCCTGATAGATGAATATTTTCTGGATATTGAAGTTCCGCATACCCAGCGCTTTCACAATACCGATCATATTTGTGCGCTCCAGAATAAGTATCAGGATGGCGGTAATCATGTTAATAACTGCGACAATGGTCATGATGACCAGTATAATGATCTCATTTTTATTCTGCAGCCTAAGCCAGGCGAAAATATTAGGGTAGATTTCTTCAATAGAGCGCATGAACAGCTTATCGGGTATTACTTCATAAGCAGCGCCTGCAATAGGTTGTATATTCTTGTAGTTATTGGTAAATACTTCATAGCCTCCTATACTACCGGGCTCCCAGTCATTCAATTTACGTATCAGTTCAAGATCCCCGATGATATAAGTTTTATCATATTCTTCAATGCCCGTTTTATAAATACCGCCAATTGTCAGTTTACGCGCCCTTGGAGGTTGTCCTGCACCTTGGATAAAATAAACAATCAGCGGATCATGTAGTTTCAGGTGTAATTCTCTGGCCAGACTGACAGATATGATGACTTCAGGAGCATAACTGCTGTCCCTATAGTGAATAGGGGTACCTTCCTGCAGGAACTGCTGTAAATTCTTCCAGTCATACTGGCGGTCTACTCCTTTAAAGATCACTCCCTCCAGGTCTTTTTCTGCCTTTACAATAGCTGATTTGGTGGCATATGCGTTAACTGTAAGAATACCAGGAATCTGTTTCAGCTGTTTTACTACCTCCGGATCAGCAATGAAAGGCGTCTGTTCTGTCAGTGGGCCTGCATTCGGCTGATACTGGGTAATGTGGATATGTCCCCAGAAACTGAAGATCTTCTGCTGGATTACCTGCTGGAAACCGTTCACCAATGCAACTGCGAGTATCATTACCGCTACGCTGATAGCGGTAGCCACAATGGCTATATTGATGATGAACCTCGAAAAGGAAGAGGACCGGTTAAATGCGATCCTTCTGGCAACAAATAAAGATAAACGCATGCGACAAATGTATTGAATATAATCCTAAACAGTTAGCTCCTCCCATATTGGCTCTGTCACCGCCGGTATAGCCATAATACCAAAGAAACAGCCTGCCGCGCTGTACAAGTTTAAAAAATAGTACCTTAATGTCTACTGAAATGAGATTATGAAGTTAAAATCCCTCTTTTGTATACCTGTAATATGCTTGCTGGTGTACGCCTTGCCTGTAACAGCGCAGGAGAACACCATTGGGCCTGACCACGTATACTACGATAACATCCGGTCTGTAAAGCTGAACCAGGCCGGCGACCAGCTAAGTTACCCCATGATCACACTGAATGGCAGCGAAAGACTGGAGCTGAGCTTCGATGACCTGGACAATGATGTAAAGAACTACTTCTATACATTCATATTGTGCAATGCTGACTGGACACCTGCACAGATCACACAGGTTGAATACCTGCGCGGCTTTTCTGAGAACAGGATACAGGAGTACCGCTTTTCCAGCATTGCATTGCAGAAATACACACATTATACCGTGCAACTGCCTAACCAGAACTGTTATCCCATCCGCTCAGGTAATTACCTGCTGAAGGTATATATGGATAGCGATACCAGTCAGCTGGCATTTACCAGGCGTATGCTGGTGGTAGGCAATAAAGCAGGCGTAAGTGGATTTGTACAGCAGCCGGTAACGCCCAAGATCTTCCGTACACACCAGAAGATCAATTTCTCTGTAAACACTGCCGGACTTAATATTGTCAACCCCTTCGATCAGACGAAAGTGGTGATTCTGCAGAACTACCGTTGGGATAATGCCATAAAATTCCCTCGTCCGCTGTTTGTGAAAGGAAACGTCCTGGAATACAATTGGGAGGTAGACTGTGTAATGCCTGCCGGTAAAGAATGGCGTTGGATTGATTTGCGTAGCTTCCGCCTGCAGACCGAGCGGGTAAAAAATACGGAATATGCGAGGGACCATACAAATATCTTCGCATTACCTGACTTTGAAAGAGGTGGGAAGATGTATCAGTTCATCAAAGATATTAATGGACTGTATTATCTCGCTACCTTGGATGATTATGATCCATTCTTTGAGGGAGATTATGCAACCGTGCACTTTTCCTTCCCGGTAGCAGAGCCTTATGCCGGGTATAATATGTATATACTTGGTGAACTGACCAACTACGAGTGTAATGATAATACCAGGATGATATTCAATCCTGCCACAAAAGCTTATGAAGGCACGCTCTTTCTAAAGCAGGGATTCTATAATTACGTGTATGCATTAGTGGATAATACGGTGGCTGGTAGTAAGCCGAGCACTGAACTGACAGAAGGTGACTGGTGGGAAGCAGAAAATAACTATACAATTCTTGTGTATTACCGTGCATTAGGAGGTAGAGCGGATGAGTTGGTATCTACAACAACATTAAATTCAATATTAAGCAGAAGATAAGGTCAGAAAGCAGGCATAGCGTAAAATACTGCCTGTTACCTAAAACGAGAAAGCTGCGGAAGTACTCCGCAGCTTTCTCGTTTTAGGTAACAGATCTTTTATTATCAGCTATATTTCAGTTGATACAGCACAGATACTATAAATGTCTGCATGCTTATGAGGTAATGACTAATTAACAGTTTGCCGCAGCTTCACAATATTGGCAGCGCCACGTTTGATAATGATCCTTGTACCACGGTCAAATGTAAAGTAGCGGTAGAACCAGTTACTGAATACTACCAGTTTGTTTCTGAAGCCAAGGAGGCTCATAAGGTGTACCGCCATCCACACCATCCAGGCTATAAAGCCACTCAGTTTCATTCCTGCAAATTCAGCAACAGCGTGGTTACGGCCTATAGTAGCCATGCTACCCAGGTCATTGTATTTGAAAGGTTTCAGACTATTACCTGAAGATCTCAGTATTTTTATCAGGTTAGCAGCCAGATTACCGCCTTGCTGGATAGCTACCTGCGCCACCATCGGATAACCTCTCGGGAATTTAGGATCATTTACCATCTGTGCAATATCACCGATAGCATAGATGTTGCTGGTACCGTTCACAAGGTTAAATTCATTGACAGTAATGCGGCCGTTAGGCAGGATAACATCCTGTGGAATACCATTTACCGGAACACCTTTAACACCTGCTGCCCACAGCAGGGATTGAGTATTCAGCGTATCGCCATTGCTAAGCACCAGTGTTTTGCCATCGTATTCTTTCACAACAGCATTACACAGTACTTTCACACCCAGGTGTTCGAGACTTTCCAGTGATTTTTTGGAAGAATGTTCGCTCATGCCGTTCAGTATACGGTTACTACCTTCAATAAGATAGATATTCATGAGAGACACTGGCAGTTCCGGATAGTCTTTCGGCATAATGTACTTACGCAATTCAGCAAATGCGCCAGCCAGCTCGACACCTGTAGGACCGCCGCCTACCATGACAAAGTTCAGTTTCGCTTTGATCTGCTCTTCATCAGTCAGCAACAAGCTTTCTTCAAACTGTTTAATCACATAGTTACGGATCTGAACAGCTTCGATCAGTGATTTCATGCCGATGGCATGTTCTTCAATAACTTTATTGCCGAAGAAGTTGGTAGTGCTGCCGGTGGCCAGTATCAGGTAATCGTATTTCAGTTCGCCAATACCGGTTTCGAGAATGTTTTCTGCAGGGCGTACACCGGTTACTTCGGCCATTCTGAAGAAGAAATTAGGCTGCTTTTTGAATATTCCACGAAGTGGGAAAGCTATACTATCTGTTTCAAGGCCGGCTGTTGATACCTGGTATAGAAGGGGTTGAAAGAGGTGATAGTTGTTTCTGTCCAGCATTACAATCTGTACAGGTGCATTCTTGAGTTTTTTAGCGAGGTTAATACCACCAAAACCTCCACCAACAATTACTACGCGAGGAAGTCCTGAATCCGGAATATTCGGTTGAATCATAATACAATCATTTAGCAATCAGAGAAATAAATTCAAAAATGATCGTGCTGTTTTCTATGCAACACTATGTATTCAAACGCCGGAGTTTATAAATGCATATCAAAATTACAATACTTTCAGAAATGAATGAAAGTTAATTGTGAAAGTGATAAATAATTCTGCAAAAATAGGTAAGGAAAGGGGATTCAGCGGTAAAAAAAAATCCCCGATGCTTGGCAAGCACCGGGGAATATACCCATCTAAAAATAAGACTACATTTTCTTTGCGTCTTCCAGGAATTTAGCCAGACCGATGTCAGTCAGTGGGTGTTTCAGCAGACCCATGATAGAATCGAGCGGGCAGGTACATACGTCAGCGCCAACTTCCGCACATTTGATGATGTGCAAAGGGCTACGGATGGAAGCAGCCAGGATTTCAGTTTTGAAGCCCTGTACACTGTAAATCTGAGCAATCTGAGAGATCAGTTCAACACCATCCCAGTTTGCATCGTCAATACGACCGATGAATGGAGATACGAAGGTAGCGCCTGCTTTTGCAGCCAGAATAGCCTGACCTGCAGAGAACACCAGCGTACAGTTAGTTTTGATACCGTTGTCGGTGAACCATTTCAGGGCTTTAATACCGTCTTTGATCATTGGCACTTTCACTACGATATTCGGGTGAATAGCAGCCAGTTTCTTACCTTCTTCAATAATGGCATCAAATTCAGTAGACAGTACTTCTGCACTGATAGGACCATCTACCAGCTCGCAAATTGTTTCATAATGTTTGAGGATGTTTGCCTCACCTTTGATGCCTTCTTTAGCCATCAGGGAAGGGTTAGTCGTAACACCATCAAGAACGCCCAGGTCGTTTGCTTCTTTTATCTGTGCAAGGTTTGCAGTATCTATGAAGAATTTCATTGTGAAATGATTTAGTCCTTTAAAATAAATATGCCGGTACAATAGTACGCAACAAATAAAATATAATCAATAGTAATCAGCATTCATTTGGTAATGAACTACCGAAACCAGATCTTACCTTTAATTAAACAGTTGAGATGCATTGGGTAGTAATCTCAGGTCATCCTTCTTTTAAGGTGAGTATAATTTATGTGTCTGATATCGACAGACGCCTGATGACCTGGAATAGAAAAAAGAAAAAAAAACGGCAAGTTACTTACATCGCACCGCTACAACCGCCTACCCTTGCTACATTCCTGTCCTGGGGGAGTTCAGCAGGAGCTGGTCGTATAAGACTTGCCGGTTGCAAAGGTAAGATAATTCAGATAACGAACAAATAAATGTTTAGAAAACACGAAACTTTTTTTAAAAAAGTTGATAAAAACCGCTAATCCAATGATCAATTCTGTATCTTTTGCTGTTATAAAGCTGTAATAAGTGAACAATTGAACCCTGCTGTTGCTGCTGAGATCTTGAAAAAATCTACCTCATGCAGGCAAAATTCATGATACAGCATCATCAAATTACATACATCCATTCTTCACCTAAACCCTCTCATCATGCAAGAAGCATCGTATGAATCTTCCGGCGAAGCCCTCATTACCGGATTTTCCCTGGTATTTATTTTAATTTGGTTCGCGATTATCGTATTTTACATCTATTGTAGCTGGAGAATATTTGAAAAGGCAGGAAAGCCAGGCTGGACCAGTATCATTCCTATCTACAGCACAATCATTATGCTGGAGATCGTTGGAAAACCCTGGTGGTACCTGCTGATGTTTCTGATTCCTATTTACGGATGGTTCATTTTGCCTATCATGCTTACCCATGATTTCAGCAAAAGCTTCGGAAAAGATATCGGTTTTACGCTTGGTCTGCTCTTCCTAAGTTTCATCTTTATTCCTATCATGGCCTTGAACAATGATATTCAATACGTAGGACCCGCCGGTAACCCTGGCGATCCTTCTCTCGATAATCAGATAGGCAGCATCGGGAAACCTGCCGTCTGAACAACTTTTTGCCATAATTAGTTATCTGCCGGTTGTGCTTAAAAAGCAACCGGCAGTTTCTTTTACCAGCGCCAACAATTATCACTATCATATGCAAAACCGCTTCGGAGACAATATTCACAAAAAAGGACTCATAGAAGATCTACACGCTATTCAATATACCCGCCGGGCCAGTAAAGCAGATCGTTTGGTCAACTACATCGTTGACTACTTCATCGGCGCGATCACCGGCTTAATCTTCTCCGGTGTATTACTTTTTATGATCAGCAGCATACTGAACAAACCAGGGTTTATAGAGTCAGACCTATTCGTCTTTCTGTGGATGGGACTTTACTTCACAGGGAAAATAGCGTACTATATTGGTTTTGAATATGGTAATAACGGCCGCACTATCGGAAAGATGATTACTGCAACCAGAGCTGTACAGGAAAGCGGTGCCCCACTTCAATTAAATGATGCATTTATCAGATCGCTGTGCCGCTGGATACCTTTGGAAACTTTCTCTGGTCTGGGAGATATACCCTTGCACGATGAATGGTCAAAAACAATGGTTATCAAGTATTAGTAAGCACTACCTGGTCGTGTAGTAGTTATAATCATTCAGGATAGTTTCAAGAAATTCAGCTGGCTGCATGTCTGTCTGTATCTCAAGCACATCCTTTACCCGATACGCCACGCGTGCTGTCAGTTCCGGATTCCTGGACTTAAATGCCTGATCCATCAGATTCTTGATCTTATTGATATCCCTGTCTGATAACTTGAGTATCTGGGGAAACTGTGGGGTGTAATCCACCGCAGACATATCTCTGAAAATAGTACCGCTCAGCGTTGCCCTTGTCTTTGTACTTACTACAATTGTTCCTGCCACAATATCTCCTAACCGCTGATCATAATCAGATCTTATCACCGCAATAACTGGAATAATGCCATTCCAGAAAAAATAAGGGGCTTCCAGCAATCTGAACAACCACCTGATCAGATGTTGACTGATACTCGGTTGCCCGCCCTGCATATTCCGCACTTTGATATTCATTATTACCTTGCCGGGTGTTTGTCCGTTCATAATAATCTCTAACACAAGGAAATAGAATAACACCGGTAACACACCCAGAAAGAAATACACCACGTAACTCGTTACCTGATCCAACTGCAGGTTATTGACTGTATATCCTAATATGACAATATACACCCCCCTGATAAAACTATCAATCAGCCAGCCAACGAAACGTTGAAACAGATTAGCTGTCTCAAATTCCAGGTCTATATTGAAAGAAGTGGGTATTTTTATATTGGCCATGTATAAATTTACTGATTAATCTATATGTTTGTAAGCAGCCTGTATGGCGCAGATTACAGACTAATCTAGCTACATTTCTCTAATATAAAATGATATCGGCACATTTTTTTGTATATTCTGAACGAATATCCGCCTAATGAGCAAATGGCCGCTTATTGACTTCAGTAACCGGCATGTAAACTTTGGACATTATTGCCTCTCAAACCAGGATGACGGACTAACAGACAGCCCATGCGTGAATCAACGTTTATAAAAAAGAATCTCCAGCGCTGGAAGAAGTATCAGGAACAACCTGCAGAAGATCCTGATGAAATGGCAGAACGCTTTACAAGCATCCTGGACGATCTGGCTTATGCCAAAACCTTTTACAGCTTCAGTAAAGTCACTACTTATATCAATAGCCTCGCAGCAGGCATCTATCATAGTATCTACGGCAATCGTAAAGAAAAGGACCATCGCTTCCGCAACTTCTTTGTGTATGAACTGCCCCTGTTGTTTCGTAAATACCACCGCCTTTTTCTCTTTACCTTTTTGTTCTTTCTGCTGTTCTGTATTATCAGTGCATTCTCTGCCGCACATGATGAAACCTTTGTGCGTGGCGTGCTGGGAGATGAATATGTGAGCATGACAGAACAGAACATCAATAACGGAGATCCCTTCGGCGTTTACAAACAGGAGAATGAACTCACCATGTTCCTGTGGATTGCCAGAAACAATATCACTGTTGCAATGATTACTTTCGTCAGTGGTATTACACTGGGCATCGGTACACTGTGGTATATGATGAAAAACGCTGTGATGCTGGGTGCATTTCAGTACTATTTCTTTTCAAAAGGACTAGGCTTCAAATCTGTACTGGTCATCTGGATACATGGTACGCTTGAGATCTCTGCTATTGTAATAGCAGGTTGCGCAGGCCTTGTAATGGTCAGCGGATTACTGTTTCCAGGTACGCGTAAGCGGCTGGATGCATTAAAGAAGACTGCCAGGGATGGTGTTAAAATCGTCATAACGTTGATGCCTGTATTTATTGTAGCAGCTTTTCTGGAAGGTTTTGTAACCCGTCATACTGCTATGCCGCTATGGGCCAGTTTCAGTATTCTGCTGGTATCACTGGTGTTTATTGTAGGATACTTTATTGTTTACCCGATCTACCTGCATAATAAAGGATATAAATTAGGTCCTAAAGCAGAAATTATAAAGCCGGAGCGATGAGGAAAAAGCGTGTCTATTATATCCTGATGTTATTCATCTTACCTTTATGCACCTTCGCACAGGAAGTAGTCTCTTCTGAACAACAGGATTCCATTGCGGTAGCTGATATAACAGAAGCAGCGGCAGCCAAAGAAGCTGTTGAGGTAGCGGCTGATTCTGCGGCAGCTGCGGCTGTACTGGCACGTACCAGACAGAATTACGCACTGTGGGATCAGGCGTCGCCTGCATTGGCAGATACGATACAATCTTATGCTGATTACCCGCTTGTCATACGTGGCGTACCTGATACTTTATTAAACATGCTCAGGAAAGATAAAGACCTGCAGTATGTACTGAGAACCAAAGAACCTCCGAAGGAAAATACTGCACTTACCAAGTTCCTGTTAGCGCTTAGTCAGCTGCTTGGCTACTTCCCCTGGCTGGTTATAATTTTCATCAGCGCCTGCTTCGCATGGTTGTTGTACGTATACCTGAAACAGAATGGTTATCTGTTTAAAAGAAAGTTACAGCATACAGTGAAAGTAACAGGTCTGGAAGAAGAAGTACAGACAGTAGACGTCTATCATCAGCAGATTGAACAGGCTATAAAAGATGGTCGGTTCAGGGTAGCGGTACGATTACTCTATCTGCAAACCTTAAAGGTGCTTGTAGATAAAGAGATCATCAGCTATAGCAGGGAAAAGACAAATGCTGCATACCTGCGCAGCATGTTGTCAACACCCTTCTACAAACAGTTTGCTGCGCTGACCTTGGATTATGAATATATCTGGTACGGAGAAGTGCCTGTTGATAACACACAGTTTAACAACATCCACACACAATTCCGTCAATTTATGAACGAATTAGGCTATACCCGGTGAAATCAAAGTTGATAGTAATAGTAGTGGCCATCATCCTGGTATTTGTAATCCTGCTGGCCTTCCTTTCAAAAAAGGCGCGGCCGGATAGTAACAATATCGAAGAGAAAGAATTGGCAAGACAAAGCTTTTCCTACAAGGATAAAAGCCCGGGTGGTTGTTATGCCATGTTCAAAGCAATATCCGGACTGTTTTATTATGAGATAAAGCCACAGGTTGTTACAAAACCTTTTACACGCACCTATACGAAAGATGCTACCTTATCATCCACAGATTATAACCTGTATATACTGGTTGCAGATAAGCTATTTATTTCGCCGGAAGATGCAAGTAATATGATGCAATTTGCCGCCGCCGGCAACCAGTTATTTATCGCAAGTAATCAACCTGATAGCCTGCTGCTGACGGAATTGCATATCTCCATACAGGATGAAGGCATCTTCCAGTACATGACCAATGCTGATCAGCGTTATGTGAATAAACGTCTGGCCCCAGACACTGCCTTCTCCCGTAAAGGGATAAAAGGAGGGAGTTACATTACCAGTCTTGATTCCAGTCGTACCACCATATTAGGAACAGATGCATACCATCGCCCGAATTTCGTACGTGTAACTGTAGATGACGGTGCCGTTTTCCTGCTGCTACAACCATCCACATTGACCAACTACTTCCTCATGAAAGACAGGAATATGGTATCGCTCGAAAAACAAATGGCATATACTCATCTTTACATGGACCATGTATATTGGGATGAGTTTTATAAATATCAGAATTACAGACAATCGTCTGACTTCAGCGAATGGCAGGTGCTGATGCGTTACCCTTCCATGCGGTGGGCATTATGGATGGCAGTAGCGTTGTTGCTGATATACCTCCTGTTTGAAAGCAAGCGCAGACAACGCATTATTCCTGACAGACCTCCGCTGGTGAACAACTCTCTGGAATTTGTAGATGCGCTGGGTCAGCTATACTATCAGCAGCATGATAACCGTAATCTGTCACAAAAGATCATCCTGCAGTGGCAGGAGTTTGTACGTACACGTTATTATCTGAATACAACAAATATGGACAACTTGTTTGCGGAAGCATTATCCCGCAAATCAGTAATGCCGATGAATCACATCAAGGGGCTGCTGCAGGATATCCAGCATATTCAGCAGACCAAACGGGTTACAGACGAAGAGTTACAGGTTTTTTACAAGAAAATACAGACGTTTTATATAAATACGAAATAAATGGAGGAGACTACATTTCAGCCCCGTACAGATTTTACTGCATTGCATGAGGCAGTAACAGCTATCAGGGAGCAGATCGGAAAAGTAATTGTTGGTCAGCATGAAATGATTGACCTTCTTATAGCAGGCCTGCTGACGCAGGGACACGTACTGATAGAAGGTGTACCCGGTGTGGCAAAAACGCTTACTGCGAAGCTGCTGGCACGTTGTATTGATGCAGATTTCACCAGATTACAGTTCACACCGGATATTATGCCGGCAGATGTAGTAGGCACATCTGTATTCAATCCGGAAAAGAGAGAGTTTGAATATAAGCGTGGGCCTGTCTTTGGTAACCTGGTACTAATAGATGAAATCAACCGTGCCCCGGCTAAAACACAGGCGGCTTTGTTTGAAGTCATGGAGGAAAGACAGATCACAAATGATGGTATCACCCATCATCTGCCTGCGCCTTTTATGGTGGTCGCTACTCAAAACCCGATAGAGCAGGAAGGAACTTACCGTCTCCCTGAAGCACAGCTGGACCGATTCCTCTTTAAGATAGAAGTAAAATACCCGACGTTGGCGGAGGAAATTTCGCTGTTACAGGCAATGAATCAGCACAATGGATTATCAGATATTACCAAACTGGTGCAGCATGTTGTAACTGCTACTCAAATCATCGAGTACCAACAACTGGTGCGCCGTGTGCATATTGAAGACAAACTGCTGCATTTTATAGCTGCCCTGATTCATGAGACACGTAATAACGCATCTTTATACCTGGGCGCGTCCCCGCGTGCTTCACTGGCTATAATGAATTGTGCAAAGGCGCATGCTGCCA
This sequence comes from Chitinophaga rhizophila, assembly GCF_019492185.1. Lineage (GTDB taxonomy): Bacteria > Bacteroidota > Bacteroidia > Chitinophagales > Chitinophagaceae > Chitinophaga > Chitinophaga rhizophila. Next base: position 2,072,173 of record NZ_JAICCF010000001.1, on the reverse strand, counting down.
TGAATAGCCGCGATTTTGTAACTCCGGATGATATTGTCAATATGCTGCCGCATGTATTGCGTCACCGTATTGTACTGACTCCGGAACGTGAAATGGAAGGTATTACTACAGATGAAGTGATTGCACAGATTGTGAAGTCAGTAGAGGTACCACGATAAACAGCTTCTTATGTTAAAGGCATTTTATCAGTCACTGTTTTTTACCACCCGCTTCTATGCATTAATGGGAGGGATCGCTATTTTCTTTGTAGTGACTTTCTTTTTCCCATCTTTATTGATCGTAGCGCAGCTATTGACAGCGGCTCTATTGCTACTGGTCATGGTGGATATCTTTTTCCTTTACCAGGCTGGTAAACAACCTTTACAGGTGCAACGCGATATGGCCAGCAGGTTCAGTAACGGAGATGAGAATAATATCAGTTTAAAGCTGGTAAATAATTATCGTTTTCCCGTCACTGTTATTGTGATAGAAGAACTGCCGGTACAGTTTCAGGTGCGTGATTTCCGAAAGAAAGTCTTCCTTAAATCCGGAGAAGAAAAGGATATGAGTTATACGCTTCGTCCGGTAGAAAGAGGGGAGTACCAGTTCGGCAAAACAAATGCTTTTGTACGTAGTTTGCTAGGGCTGTCGCAGCGGCATATTGCGCCTGTAAATGAAACAACTATTAAGGTATATCCTTCATTCATGCAGTTGCGCAATTATGAGTTCTTCTCATTTAACAACAGATTGCAGGAATTAGGTGTGCATAAAAAACGTGTAATTGGTCATAGTACAGAGTTTGATCACATCAAGGAATACAGTCGTGGCGATGATGTACGTACACTTAACTGGAAAGCAACAGCCAGAAGAGGAACGCTGATGGTTAACAATTACGTGGAAGAGAAGTCTCAGCAAGTATATTGTGTAATTGACAAAGGCCGTAATATGAAGATGCCATTCAACGGCCTGTCATTGCTGGACTATGCAATTAATTCGTCTCTGGTGTTCAGTAATATTGCGTTACAAAAGGGCGATAAAACTGGTATGGTAACGCTGGCAGCGCAGCAAGTAGAAGTGTTGCCAGCTTCGAATAAGAAGACGCAGATGAACCTGTTGCTGGAGCGGCTGTACGCGCAGGAAACGCAGTGGGAAGAGAGTGACTATGAAAAGCTGAGTGTATCTCTGCGTAGTATGTTTTCACAACGTTCACTGCTGATATTGTATACAAACTTTGAATCGATGACTGGTCTGCAAAGACAGTTGCCTTACCTCCGCAGACTGGCAAAATATCACTTGTTGCTGGTAGTGTTTTTTGAGAACACCGAATTGAAAAAAGTTACAAAGGACGATGTGCATACTGTTGAAGGAATCTACCGGCAGGTAATCGCACAAAAGTTTGCATATGATAAGAAGCAGATGGTGAAGGAACTGACCCGTTATGGTATTCTGTCATTGCTGACTCCCCCCGAGCAACTTACATTAAACGTTGTAAATAAGTACCTGGAGCTGAAGGCCCGGTCACTCATCTAATAATATTTTCACGGGAATAGTACTGGTAATGGTCATCGCGTGATTTCTCTTATTCGTAGCTGTAACAGTAATGGAGCGGGTAGTCGCATCATTACTGTTTAGCAGCAGATCCTGCCCGATCAGTTTTCCCGCACTTGTCTCAAATTTTATCGTATTGGTATCCAGGGGATATATCTTTCCACTGCTGAAGATACCTTCTACGTTCAGGTAATATCTTATACCCCGTTTCAAGCTATCAGCATAATGGTTAAATCGGATGCTTTCCAGCCGGGGGAGCACAATTGTTGCTTTCAATGGTTTGGATGCATCTGGTATAGTAACCGTCAGATCAATAGCATAATGATCTTCCATCAATTGCTGCCTGTTAACCAGCAAATAACCGTTCTCTACATTGCCATTAGAACTGCTGATCTTGATACTTCTCCAGCGGTATGCTCCGCTTAATAAGCCTTCAGTTTTAACCTCCTGTCCGTCAGTATACTTAAATTCCAGTCCTATCCGTATGCGGTCATATATCTCCGCAACACCTTCCGGATCATAGCTTGCTTTCATACTAGTGATAGTACGCTGCTGTGCCTGCGCATTAAAATGGATAAGAAATAGTAGTGGTGCAAAGAATAGGTAAGCTTTCAAGTTCTTTTTTTAGCTGAAAAGTGAAAAAATCATTCCATATTTTCAAATAAAGTGTAGTAATGGGGGAGTATTAACAGATGTTAACAGTCTGCATGGACTGAGGCTATAGTTTAGTTGTTCGTTTTGATCGGGGTTAGTATTTTACGCTCTAAGGCTATCATAAGGTCACTAGAAGGTCGCTAAGAGGTCACTTGAATATCCCTGGGATATCCAAGTGACCTCTTAGTGACCGGATAATGCTAGTATGGACTAAAAGTAAAGGCAAAACATAACCCATCCCGACAATAATCCCGGAAAAATGTGTTATATTAGGAAACCATTCATTGTACGAAAATATCTCCCCATGGCAAAATATTTACAATACCTGAAAGACAGTCCGGTACACTTATTCCGTGTGCTGTATGTTGTTGCTTTTTTTACATTGATAAGCCTCTTGACTGTTCCATATGTCAAGGCGGTAGCTGCCACTTTAGGCAAAGGAACTTATAAGGACAATTTTGATGATAATCCCGGTCTTACTATTGCGTTTCTGCTATTGATCTCGCTCATCTTTTTCGTGGTAAATAAGCGGATGTTCAAAGCGACCAAAAGAGAGTCTAACGCTGTATGGACAATACACCTGGGGATAGATGTTGTATTATTTGCGCTCAGTGTATTATTGGAAATCAGCATGAATGCTTTGTGGGATAAATATGATTTCTCCACGCGTTCTTTGCTGGACCCGGTAATGATGTTGTTACTGCTATCGGCGAAGTACACTTTTATGCAGGTCTGGTATGCGCATCAGGATAGTAAGTATCTACCCAGGTAGTGATATAGATTTCAGATAATTACTTCGTCTCACTGTTGGCAGCAGCTTGCATTTCACTGCGGATCTTTTCTCTATGCATGGTGCCCCAGGCATCAAGCGCATGCAGTACTCCGCCGAGCGTATCACTGTAATCTGTCAGTTCATATTCTACCACTACAGGACGTCCATCATATACTTTTCTGATCACAAAGCCGTTCAATTCCAGTTCCCGTAGTTCATTAGACAATACTCTGGCAGAAATGCCTGTCACTAAACGCTGCAGTTCATTGAAGCGTTTACTGCCTTCTTCTCTTAACACGATAATGATCTTGAGTTTCCATTTACCTCCGATGGCATAGATCGCGTCATGAATAGCGTTAAGTCTTGCCGCACAGGCTTTTGCTGATCTTGCCGGATGTTCTGCTGTCTGTGTTTCCATGTACCGAAGATAATTAACTATCCGATAGGTTACTACTAACCTATTGTATACTGCTAACTATTTGTAACTAATCATGAATAGCTTTGTCCTATCAGTGTTAGTCACGGCTTGTCCGGCTTACTCACTAAAGTTTATTTAAATCTGTAAAAAACTAACAAGCAAACTATTCAGATGAAGAAGATATTAAAGATTGTATCGAGTGTTAAAGGTGCTGCTTCCAAGAGCACACAGCTGGCAGACGCTATTATTGAACAATTGATTGTGCGTTATCCTGGTAGCAGTGTAAAGGTAAAAGACCTGACGAAAGAGCAATATGCACATTTTGATGCTGCGCATCTGGCGGCGTTCAGAGGAGTGGGTGATATAGAGGGAGTAGCAGCGCAGGAAGCAGGTAAGGCTTCAGATGATGCCATTGCGGAGCTGCTGGAGGCAGATATTATTGTATTGGGGGTGCCGCTGTATAACTTTCATATTCCATCAACGTTGAAGGCATGGCTGGATCATGTGGTACGTGGTGGAAAGACGTTCTCTTATGCAAAGGGATATCCCGAAGGGCTGGTAAGTGGCAAGAAGGCATATATCGCACTGGCATCCGGCGCAATCTATTCGGAGGGGCCGGCAAAGGGAATGGATTTTGCGCCGCCATACCTGCAGACGATGTTAAACTTCATCGGCATTACTGATACGCAGCTGATCAGAGCTGAAGGATGCGATATGCCAGGTGTACAGGACACCGCACTGGAAAAAGCGTTAGCCACGCTGGAAGTATAAGCAGACGTGGATCAGCCAGGAGAGTATTGCCTGGCGATCGACCGGATGGTTTAATCTCCAGGAGGGTAATTGATTCGGAGCATGGAGTCTATATGATAGTATATAAGGAAAAAGCGGTAGCCCGTATGGCTGCCGCTTTTTCTTTTGATATAGTCTCACTGTATGTTTCCGGCAGACCGGTGTCATTTATCGGGTAATCAACTGACTGGTACGATCGAGTGTTTCTTCCAGTTCTAGCACCAGGCGGTCTACGATATTGCGTACGGGCAGGATATCTTCGACCATTTCGACACTTTGTCCGGCAGTCCATAGTTGTTGATAATTGCCGGGTTTAACAGCTTGTTCCAGCTTCTTCATACCTCTGACCTGTACCAGCATTTTGAAATATTTGCGGGTACTGGCGTTTTTACTCAGTTGTTTTTCCAGCCAGTTCTGTTTGTAGCCGATTTTTTGTGCAGCGGGCGTGTTAATCACGTTACACGGAGTGCCGGATAGTCTTTCAGTTAATACAATATCTTCCATGCCATAATCCAGAATGGCGTTTTTATAATCATTGCTTACGCCGGCTTCTTCACTGGCGATGAAGCGGGTACCGATGGATGCGCCATGTGCTCCGAGTATGAGGGCGCTGGCCAGTTGTTGTCCGGTAGCAATGCCACCAGCTGCTACGAGGATTTTGTCAGGAAAGGCTTTTTGCAGGGCGGGCACGAGGATATGCATAGGGTAGGGGCCGGCATGACCACCAGCACCTACGCATACAGCAATGAAGCCGTCGCATCCTGCCTGGGCAGCTTTTTCAGCGTGCTGGATGTTGGTAACATCACAGAGTACCTTTGCACCGTAGCTATGAGCGGCGGCAATCACTTCTTTGGGGTTACCCAGAGAAGTGATATAGAACGGAACTTCAGCAGCGACACAGTCTTTCAGGTGTTTGGCATAGAGTGGGTTTGTCTTTTGGACAATCAGGTTAACACCATAAGAGCCTTGTCCGGGGGGCAGTTGCGCCCGGTGTTGATTGAGTTGTTCCAGCACTTGCTTCAATTCTCCTTCTTTTCGGTAGTTGAGGGAGGGGAAAGTACCGGCGATCCCGCTGTCCATGGCAGCTTTGACCATTTTTTCATTGCTGACGAGGAACATGGGAGCCATAATAACCGGATGGCGGATGGCAAGGGCTGAGGTTAGTTGCATAAGTGGACGTTTGAGCTATGATCTGACGGCGAGCTGTCTGGCCACGAATTTACCCAGGATATCAAATTCCAGGTTAATAGTATGTCCGGGCTGAACAGCGGAAATATTAGTGTGTTCGTATGTATATGGAATTACGGCGATGGTAAATTCCGTATTAGTAACATTATATATAGTAAGGCTGATACCGTTGAGGCAGATGGAGCCTTTTTCCACAATCAGGCCGGCAAATTGTTCCGGGTAGCGGAAGCGGAACTCCCAGCTGCCGTTTTGCGGGGTGACAGATATGCATTCGCCAGTACTGTCCACATGGCCTTGCACCAGGTGTCCGTCAATACGGCCATTAAATATCATGGCTCTTTCCAGGTTTACTTTCTGGCCGGGGGTAAGTTGTCCGATATTACTTTTAATGAGTGTTTCGGCTACGGCAACGATATCGTATGATTCGTTGTCAACGCGGGTGACGGTCAGGCAGACGCCGTTATGGGCTAGGCTCTGGTCTATTTTAAGTTCGGGTGCCAGGGAAGAGCGGATGGTGATGACCATATTGCTACCTTCCTGTCTGGTGGCTATTACTTCTCCTAATGATTCAATTATTCCTGTAAACATGGGGCTAATTTAAGTAATAATAGGGATACGGGTGCGGTAGGGGGAGGTGTTGACATTTTTTTGATAATTAAAAAGAATGTTTTACTTTTGCCTTCCTGAAAAAAAAGGAGTATTAATTATGTTGATCATCGATTCCAAAGATTGCGAAAACATTGACAAGGCGCTCAAAAAATATAAAAAGAAATTTGAGAAAGCTCGCATCCTGTTGCAACTCAGGTCACGTCAATCTTTCACAAAACCTTCTGTTAAGCGTCGTACGCAAGTGCTGAAAGCTGTTTACAAACAGCAGTTAGCCAGTGGTAAATTAGACAATTGATTCTATCGGGGGTAATTCCCCACGCAAAATATCTGATGATTGTAAGGTTTACCATAACTTTACAATCATCAATTTTTTTATTTTGAGTGAAGTCTTACACCCGGTAGCCAATCAATTTTTGGCTTATATTCAGTATCAGAAGCGTTATTCTGCGCACACTTTCACTGCATATCAGCAGGATCTTACCCAGTTTTTTATTTTTTTGAAGTCACAATACGGCGATGTGTCCCTTCCGGACATATCGCATTTGCATGTCCGGTCGTGGCTGGCCTCACTGATGCGGGAGGGCATGTTAGCGAAGAGTATTAACCGCAAGATTTCCACACTTAAGTCTTTTTACAAGTATGCGATGCGTCATAAGGAGGTGACTACTACTCCGATGACGAAAGTGACGGCTCCGAAGATCGGGGTGCGGTTACCTGCGTTTATAGACGAGAAGGGGATGAAGGCATTGGCGGATAACAGGAGTTTGCGCCGGGGAAATGAGGGAGAGCCGATATTCAGTGATGACCTGACGGGGAAGACGCACCGGCTGATATTTGAGATGTTTTATCAGACAGGCATCCGTTTATCGGAGTTGATGGGGTTAAAGGCGCGGCATGTGGATGGGATCAGGTTAACCATCAAGGTGATGGGAAAGGGGAGTAAGGAACGTATTATACCTATCAGTGAGGGGTTATTGAAGCAGATCCTGGAGTATCGAGCGATGTGTAAAAGGGATTTAGCGGAGCCGGACCCGGAGATACTGATTATGAATCCGCAGAGTGGGAAGCCATTATATTCGCGTTATGTATACAATGTAGTGCATACTTACCTCACTTATCATGAGCTGACGACGATCAGCCGTAGAAGTCCACATATTATCAGGCATACCTTTGCCACACATCTTACTAATAACGGTGCGGATCTGAATGCAGTGAAAGATCTGTTGGGTCATGCAAGTTTGGCGTCAACGCAGGTATATACGCACAATAGCATTGACAGGTTGAAGGATGCGTACAGAAAGGCACATCCGAAGGGCGAATAGGACGTTTTGTACAGCTTTAACAAAATATTACTAAATGGTTATGTAAAAGAGTTGAAAGTTCATTAAATTAGTAATGAGTTCTTTGTATACTTTTTTCATTAGTCGATATCCATGACCATTAACACAATGAAAGCCTATGGACGTAATGTTACGAGCATGTACAAGATTGTTTAAAACTAAAAATTAGTGCTATGAACGTTCAAATTCAAACAGTACACTTTGACGCTGACTCTAAATTGATTGATCATGTGAGTAAAAAAATTCAAAAACTCAACACTTTTTATGACCGGATCATCAGCGTGGAAGTATTTTTAAAACTGGATGGAATTGCCCATCAGATTAAGGATAAAATAGCAGAAATAAAAGTCCACATCCCGCGCCAAGACTTATTTGTAAAGCACGAATCCAAATCTTTCGAGGAGTCATTTGATCTCGCCTTTGACTCTGTCGTTAACCAGATAAAGAGAACGAAAGAGAAAAAATTTCAATAAAATCTTAAAAATATTTTGGAATTAAATATCTGATTACTACCTTTGCCATCCCGATCAAAAAAAGGGATCGGCGAAGGTAGTAAAGTTCTTTACTGTACGGTGTTTTAGCCAATTAATACAAGTCGTAAAAGTTGGTATCCCGGTTGCGAAAAAAAAAGATTTTTGAAAAAAAATTTGGTGAAATGAAAAAATCACTTACCTTTGCAACCTCTTATAACGGATATCACTTATAAGATATCAGTATAATAAGCCAGCATAGCTCAGTTGGCCAGAGCTACTGATTTGTAATCAGTGGGTCGGGGGTTCGAATCCCTCTGCTGGCTCCGGAAAATTCCGAAGCAAAAAATAGTCCGGACGGACAATGATTTGGAGAGGAGTTTAAGGTAAAATGGGCAGGTTCCAGAGTGGCCAAATGGGGCGGACTGTAAATCCGCTGTCTACGACTTCATAGGTTCGAATCCTATCCTGCCCACACAGCGCAAATGTTCCGCCTTTGCCCCTAGCAAAGGCGGAACTTGTCTGTTAAGTGCAGGTTCTCTGATATAAGAAGGAGAGCGATAGAGTTGAGGCAAAGTTCTTTTTAATGTGTACCATTTATTAAATGCGGGAGTAGCTCAGTTGGTAGAGCGACAGCCTTCCAAGCTGTAGGTCGCGGGTTCGAGCCTCGTCTCCCGCTCATAGTGATACCGGTTCAACATTAGTTGTGGTATTACATGGGATGAAAGTTCTTTAAAAATTTTCAATGCTGTTGTAGCTCAGGGGTAGAGCACTTCCTTGGTAAGGAAGAGGTCGTGAGTTCAATTCTCATCAACAGCTCAACGGATTTCCAAACATCCGAGGTCCGGATTCGTTGTAGCTCAGTGGCAGAGCGTACCGGTAAAAACGGGAAGGGCGTGAGTTCAATTCTCATCAGCGAGGCAAGTTTGTAAAAGCCGTTTTTCAAAACAACTATCAATACAATCTTTACAAACCATCTAAAAAAAATACAATGGCAAAAGAAACCTTTAAGCGGGATAAACCCCACGTAAACATTGGTACCATCGGCCACGTTGACCACGGTAAGACTACCTTAACTGCTGCCATTACCAATATTTTGGCAAGCAAGGGTCTGGCAGAGAAGAAAGGATATGATGAGATCGATGCTGCTCCTGAAGAAAAAGAAAGAGGTATTACCATCAATACAGCACACGTTGAGTATCAGACAGCTAACCGCCACTACGCGCACGTTGACTGTCCTGGTCACGCTGACTATGTGAAAAACATGATCACTGGTGCTGCGCAGATGGACGGTGCTATCCTGGTGGTTGCCGCTACAGATGGTCCTATGCCACAAACTAAAGAACACATCCTCCTGGCTCGTCAGGTAGGCGTTCCTCGTATCGTTGTGTTCATGAACAAAGTTGACCTGGTTGATGACGCTGAGCTGCTGGAACTGGTTGAACTGGAAATCCGCGAACTGCTGAGCAAATATAACTATGATGGTGATAACACACCAATCATCAAAGGTTCTGCAACCGGCGCTCTGGCTGGTGAAGAAAAATGGGTAGCTGCAGTTGATGAACTGATGTCCGCAGTAGATGAATACATCCCACTGCCTCCACGTCCAGTTGATCTGCCGTTCCTGATGTCTGTAGAAGACGTATTCTCTATCACTGGTCGTGGTACTGTTGCAACAGGCCGTATCGAGCGTGGTAAGATTAAAGTAGGTGAACCAGTTGAAATCGTTGGTCTGATCGAAAAACCACTGACTTCTACATGTACTGGTGTTGAGATGTTCAAAAAATTACTGGATGAGGGTGAAGCTGGTGACAACGCTGGTCTGCTGCTCCGTGGTATTGAGAAATCTCAGATCCGTCGTGGTATGGTTATCGTTAAACCTGGATCTATCACTCCGCACACCGAATTTAAAGGCGAAGTATACGTACTGAGCAAAGAAGAAGGTGGCCGTCACACTCCGTTCTTCAACAAATACCGTCCGCAGTTCTACTTCCGTACAACTGACGTAACTGGTGAAGTTGAATTACCAGCAGGTGTTGAAATGGTTATGCCTGGTGATAACGTTTCTCTGTTAGTGAAACTGATCGCTCCTATCGCTATGGAGAAAGGTCTGAAATTCGCTATCCGTGAAGGTGGCCGTACCGTAGGTGCTGGTCAGGTTACTGAAATCGTTAAGTAATCACTTTGATATAATTAAAGGCCATTAGCAATTAGCAAATTGCAGCCGTCAGATAGATTTAATTTATGTAAATTTGTTTTGTCGGATAGCCTTAGGCTGAAGCTAATGGTCTTTTATACACGGGCATAGTTCAATGGTAGAATAGAGGTCTCCAAAACCTTTGATCTGGGTTCGAATCCTAGTGCCCGTGCTAAAATTGGTGAAAAGTGAAGGCTTTTCACCTTTCATGTTTTCAAACGGTTAATTTTTCAAACCAATGAATAAGGTTAGAGCATACTTCCGGGAGTCTTATCACGAGCTGGTTCATAAAGTATCCTGGCCTACATGGCAGGAGCTGCAGTCTTCCACAATGATTGTCTTAATTGCTACTATAGTTATCACTGCGATCGTTTGGGGTATGGACGCCCTCTCTCATCTCATGCTGACTCAATACTATAAAATTATTTCATAATGATCGATGCATCCAATAACCCTGCAGAAGAAACTAACATTCCGACCCAGGACACCAAATGGTACGTTCTGCGCGTAGTGAGTGGTAAAGAGAAGAAGGTAAAAGAATACCTGGATATCGAAGTACGCCGCTCCGATTGGGGTAACGTAATTACCCAGATATTTTTACCAGTAGAGAAAGTCTATAAAGTGCAAGCAGGTAAAAAGGTGATGCGCGAGAAAAACTTCTACCCTGGTTACGTAATGATCGAGGCAATAGATGGTAAGATGACTGATGAAGTTATCCAATCTATCCGCAACGTATCCGGCGTAATCCACTTCCTGGGTAAAGATAAGCCAATCGCCCTGCGCAAGGCAGAAGTCAATAAGATGTTAGGTAAAGTAGATGAAATGTCTGACAACGGACTGACCATGAGCGAACCTTTCATTGTTGGCGAGACTATCAAGATTATCGACGGACCTTTCAACGACTTCAATGGTATTATCGAAGAGGTAATCGAAGACAAGAAGAAGCTGAAAGTGACTGTAAAAATCTTCGGTCGTGCTACTCCTGTAGAGCTGAACTTTATGCAGGTAGAAAAAATAAGCTAACTATTTCAGCAATCATATTAAAAACGCCTCGTTCTAAGCGAGGCGTTTTTTTATTGTCTATTTTTTCCGGTTAAACTTGATCTCCATGGCCTTAAATTCCTTTCCGTCATGCGTCATGTACATCTCCATCTGATGATGGTCATCATCTAACAACTTAAAGATTTCTCTCACCGGCATGTCTTTACCCGTCATCGGGTCATATGCCTTACCAGTAAAAGTGATGGATTTGGTGGCATCATCCCAGGTCCCTTCAGTAGTCATGATACCTGTACCCATATTATCGATCCAGCTATTCACAAAAATCTTCTTTCCATTATCATAAGCTAATACGCCGTGACCCTCAAAAGGCATTCCCATCATTGTGCCCTTATGAATAGATTCCTGGTAGCGGCCTCCTAATATCATCTTGTTGACAGTAGTACCGGTTGATTTCGTTGGTGGCTGATCCGCAGCCATCCACATCGTCATATCAAAATCCCATTCCCCATCTGATTTGGCAATCATCTGATGGATCTGACCGGGACTCATATAATCCATCCAGGCTTTCTCTTCCGCAGATTGCGCCTTTCCGGCGGTGTTAAACAAAAGAAAGAATACGATCGCTGAGGCTGAAAATAACAATAGACGTCTCATAATTGGTGGAGTTTTATTGAAGAAATAACGTTTAAAACGAGAGAAGGTTGGCACCATGTCCGCTGTAAATCGTTGATTATTCTTAGTTTTGTGACTTCTTTGATGATATATATGAGATCTGTATACCTATTGTTAGCTGTAATGATATTTGCAATCAGCACATATGCACAGCCTAAAGAGAGAGTGAGCAGCGAGCGCCCTGTACCAGCCGCTATGACGATTCCGGCAGATGATTGTCGTACCCCGGTAACACTAAGTCATTATCTTAGCGCACACACCACTTCACAACGGGAATTTGTTCGTCAGCTATATAGCTGGATCGTTTGGATCATCAGCTATGATGTGACCAATATGTATAAGCCCGATTATTATAAAGATACGCTGGACGCAGCCAACAAGACATTGGCTACGAAGGCCGGTGTTTGTCAGGGGTATGCAAATCTGTACTATCTGACCTGTAAAGAGGCTGGTATTCCGGTACAGTTGATCGGTGGATATACCAAAACGCAGGGTAGGATTGATAATGCCAGCCATGCATGGGTGGCTGTTCGCCTGGACACGACCTGGTACATGACGGATCCGACCTGGGGTGCCGGGGTAGTTAATAATAACAAGTTTTTGCGTAAGCCGGTAGAGAGTTATTACCTGGTATCGCCGGCAGCGTTTATCAGAACGCATATGCCATTTGATCCGCTGTGGCAGTTGCTGGATCATCCGGTAAGAAATGAAGAGTTCCGTGATAATAACTGGGCGGCTGCTGCCGGCAGAGGTGTATACAATTATAAAGATTCAGTAGCTGCTTATAATAATATGGGCGACGACCTGCTGAAGTACAGGCTGGTAGTTAGTAGAATAGAAGGCGCAGGTATTACCAATCAGATGATCAGTCATGAACTGATGTATTTCAAGAACCTGGTAAGATTTATTGAAGATAACCGGAAGGTGGCAGCGCAGAACAGGCAGATTGATGATTTTAATACAAGCAGTAGTAAGTATAACAGGGCCGTTAACCTGTTCAATGATTTTGTACAGTATAAGAATAATCAGTTCAGACCTGCGAAATCTGACCAGGAGATTAAGGATATGGTAGCGGCGATCAGTAAAAAATTAGCAGAGAGCAGGAATGGTTTGGCGGGGTTAGATAGGAATGAGCCGGCGTTGAAGCGTAATATTGCAGAGCTGGAGGAGTCGTTGGCGGGACTGGAGAAGCGGGTAGTGGAGGAGCAGGCATTTGTGGAGAAATATGTGAAGACTGGCAAGCTGTTCAGAAAATCTTTATTTTATAAGACGACATGGATGGGAATACCATTAAATTAAACTAGATTTGTTGCCAACCATAGAGACATGGATAATGCCCTTGATAGTTTTTACTGAGGAGGGTTTAAGATAAAATACTTTTGCAATAGAATTGTAAAATTTCTGCCCCGAACTGATTATAATAGCAAAAAGAATGCCCGAAAGCAAATTCTTTTTGAGATTTAATATATTATTGTCTACCTTTGCATCCCCTTTAAAAGGTAAATTTTCTCCTTTTAGTTTTGGGAGTTTCGTCAGAAACGAGACGTTTTAACCAAATTAAACATTATAACATGGCAAAAGAGATCGCTACGTATGTGAAATTGCAGGTGAAGGGCGGCCAGGCCAACCCTGCTCCTCCGATTGGTCCCGCGCTGGGTTCCAAAGGTGTGAACATCATGGAGTTCTGCAAGCAGTTCAATGCCCGTACCCAGGATAAAATGGGTAAAGTATTGCCTGTGTTGCTGACAGTTTACACTGACAAGTCTTTTGATTTCGTAATTAAGACGCCTCCTGCTGCTGTTCAGCTGCTGGAAGCTGCCAAATTGCAGAGTGGTTCTAAAGAGCCTAACCGTAACAAGGTTGGTAAAGTTACCTGGGCACAGGTAGAAGCGATAGCTCAGGACAAGATGGCTGACCTGAACTGCTTCACCAAAGAAAGCGCTATGAAGATGGTAGCTGGTACTGCCCGTTCTATGGGTATTACTGTTGATGGTAACGCTCCGTGGAGTAACTAATTGTGTCACCCTGTTGAACGCAGGTTAACTTTAAAAACATTTTGCAATGGCAACTAAGAACAGAAAAGCAGCCGATACAAAGGTGGACAAAAACAAGGTTTACAGCCTGAAAGAAGCTTCCACACTTGTAAAAGATATTAACTGCACTAAATTCGACAGCTCTGTCGATTTACATATCCGTCTGGGCGTTGATCCCAAGAAAGCAGACCAGGCTATCCGTGGTTCCGTAACGCTTCCCCACGGTACTGGTAAAACAAAACGTGTACTGGTTCTTTGCACACCTGATAAAGAAGCTGCTGCAAAAGAAGCTGGTGCTGATCATGTTGGTCTGGACGAGTATATCCAGAAGATTGAAGCTGGTTGGACTGATATCGATGTAATCGTAGCTACTCCTGCTGTGATGCCTAAGATCGGTAAACTGGGTAAGATCCTGGGTCCTCGTAACCTGATGCCAAACCCTAAAACAGGTACTGTTACTAATGATGTAGCGGCAGCTGTTAATGAGGTGAAAGGTGGTAAAATCACCTTTAAAGTGGATAAGGCAGGTATCATTCACGCTTCTATTGGCCGTGTTTCCTTTGCTTCTGATAAAATTGAGCAGAACTCTCAGGAGCTGATCAACGCTATCATCAAGCTGAAACCAGCTACAGCGAAAGGTACTTACCTGAAAGGACTGTCAATGGCGAGCACAATGAGCCCGAGCATTACAGTTGACACTAAATCAGTTCAAAACTAATGATTGGCCGGTTGGCAGATCAACAAACTGACAAAAGCTATGAACAAAGATCAAAAAAATGAGGTGATTGAACTGCTGAAAAGTAAGTTCACTCAATATAACAACTTCTACATCACTAACACTGAGTCACTGACTGTTGCACAGGTGAACAACCTGAGAAGAGTGTGTTTCGACAAGAATGTAGAAATGAAGGTGGCTAAAAACACCCTGATTCGTAAAGCACTGGAATCTCTGGATGCTGAAAAGTATGCAGGTGTTTACGATGCACTGAATGGTGTAACAGCCCTGATGTTCTCTGACAGTCCGAAAGAGCCGGCAGTAATTATTTCTGCTTTCCGTAAGGACAACAAGAAAACTGAGAAACCTGAGCTGAAAGCAGCTTTCGTAGGTGATGAAATTTACACTGGCGATGCTCAACTGGCTAACCTGGTGAAAATCAAAACCAAAAACGAACTCATCGGAGACGTTATTGGTCTGTTGCAATCTCCTGCAAAACGTGTTCTCGCTGGCTTGCTTGAAAAAGCTAAGAAAGAGGGTGCAGGTGCTGAAGTTGAAGCAGCTCCAGCTGAGTAATCAGCTACAAGCCTTACTGGGCTTACATAACAACAATGGCTTCCAAGTCACAATATAAATCATTACAATACTTAAAATTCTTAAAAACACTATACAATGGCAGACGTTAAAGCATTAGCCGAACAATTAGTAGGTTTAACTGTTAAAGAAGTTCAGGAACTGGCAGATTTTCTGAAGAGCGAATACGGCATCGAACCAGCTGCTGCAGCAGTAGTAGTTTCTGGTGATGCAGGTGGTGGCGCAGCTGCTGCTGAAGAGAAAACTTCCTTCAACGTTATCCTGAAAAATGCAGGTGCTAGCAAACTGAACGTAGTTAAGATCGTTAAAGACCTGACTGGTCTTGGTCTGAAAGAAGCTAAGGAACTGGTAGACGGTGCGCCTAAGCCACTGAAAGAAGGTGTTTCCAAAGCTGAAGCAGAAGATCTGAAAGCTAAGCTGGCTGAAGCTGGCGCTGAAGTTGAAATTCAGTAGTCTTTGCTTAAAGATACCTCTTTATAAAGGTCAAAAGTGCTCCTGGCACTTTTGGCCTTCTTCCCTTTGGGAAAGTGTCTTTTTGGAGCGTCAAATAAGGGGGAATCACCAGGTCGGTGGATCTGACACAACAAGCGAAGACAGAAATTTTGAGGGTATTTGACAAAGATGTCTTAATTTCCCCGATTCATGTTGTGATTTACTTCACAATATTATATAAGTTAATATAACTGCTAACTTCGAATATGTCTCTAAAAAAAGCCCAAGCAAACGAAAGAGTAAATTTTGGAAAGATCAAACAAGTTACTGAGACACCGGATCTGTTGGCTATCCAAATCCAATCTTTCAAGGATTTCTTCCAGTTAGAAACCACACCAGACAAACGTAACAATGAAGGCCTTTTTAAAGTATTCAAGGAGAACTTCCCGATTACAGATACCCGCAATATCTTCAATCTGGAGTTTCTGGACTACTTTGTAGACCCTCCGCGATATACGATAGAGGAATGTATTGAACGTGGGCTTACCTATTCTGTACCGCTGAAGGCGAAATTACGTCTGAGCTGTAACGATGAGGAGCACGTTGACTTCCAGACTATTGTGCAGGACGTATTCCTTGGGAATATACCCTACATGACGCCTAGAGGTACATTCGTGATTAATGGCGCTGAGCGCGTGGTAGTATCCCAACTCCACCGTTCTCCTGGTGTATTCTTTGGACAATCCATACATCCAAACGGTACTAAAATCTACTCTGCAAGGGTGATTCCGTTCAAAGGGGCGTGGATGGAGTTTGCGACTGACATTAACAACGTGATGTATGCTTACATCGACCGTAAGAAGAAGTTCCCTGTAACTACCCTTCTGCGTGCGATCGGCTACGAGACAGATAAAGATATCCTCCAGCTCTTCGGAATGGCTGACGAGGTGAAAGCAGATAAGAAGAGCCTGGAAAAATATGCCGGTAAGAAACTGGGTGCGCGCGTACTCAGAAGCTGGGTGGAAGATTTCGTAGATGAAGATACCGGTGAGGTAGTGAGCATTGAGCGTAATGAGATCATGCTGGAACGTGACAGCATCCTGGATGAGGCGAATATCGAGACCATCGTGGATATGGGCGTGAAAAGCGTGTTTGTGCAGAAAGAAGAGGTGAGCGGCGACTTCTCAATTATCTACAATACTTTAAATAAAGATACATCTAACTCTGAGCTGGAAGCAGTTCAGCACATCTACCGCCAGCTGCGTGGTGCAGATGCGCCGGATGATGAAACAGCAAGGGGTATCATCGATAAATTGTTCTTCTCTGACAAGCGTTATGATCTGGGTGATGTAGGTCGTTATAAGATCAACAGAAAACTGGGTCTTGGCACTCCGCTCAACATGAAAGTGTTGACCAAAGAAGACATCATTGCGATCATTAAATACCTGGTACAACTTACCAACAGTAAAGCGGAGATCGATGATATCGATCACCTGTCTAACCGTAGGGTGCGTACCGTGGGCGAACAGTTATATGCGCAGTTTGGTGTTGGTCTGGCCCGTATGGCCCGTACCATCCGTGAGAGAATGAACGTTCGTGATAATGAGGTATTTACACCAGTAGACCTGATCAATGCAAGAACACTTTCTTCTGTAATTAACTCCTTCTTCGGTACCAGCCAGCTGAGCCAGTTCCTGGATCAGACTAACCCGCTGTCTGAGATCACGCACAAGCGTCGTATCTCTGCCCTCGGTCCCGGCGGTCTTAGCCGTGAGAGAGCTGGTTTCGAGGTGCGTGACGTACACTATAGCCATTATGGCCGTCTGTGTACTATCGAAACTCCGGAAGGTCCGAACATCGGTCTGATCTCTACACTTTGCGTACACGCGAAAGTGAACGATATGGGCTTTATCGAAACTCCTTACCGTAAGGTGAATGAAGGTAAAGTTGATATGGATAATGTGAAGTTCCTGAGTGCGGAAGAAGAAGATTCGGTGAAGATTGCACAGGCAAATGCACCGCTTGATGAATCAGGCAACTTCGTTAATGATAAGGTGAAATCCCGTGAAACCGGTGACTTCCCTATCCTTGACAGAGGGGAGGTAGAATACATGGACGTTGCTCCTAACCAGATCGTGGGTCTGAGTGCTTCCCTGATTCCGTTCCTTGAGCATGATGATGCTAACCGTGCGTTGATGGGATCAAACATGCAACGTCAGGCTGTACCGCTGATCAATCCTCAGGTGCCTATCGTGGGTACTGGTCTGGAAGGAAAAGCTGCGCGTGACTCCCGTCTTCAGATCACTTCTGAAGGTAAAGGTGTGGTTGAATTTGTTGATGCAAACGAGATCCATGTTCGTTACGAGCGTGATGAAATGCAGAAACTGGTTTCCTTTGAGGATGACCTGAAAATATATCAGCTGACCAAATTCGTTAAAACTAACCAGAGCACCTGTATCAACCTGCGTCCTGCAGTGAAGAAAGGTCAGGTACTGGAGTTTGGCGACTTCCTGACTGAGGGTTATGCAACCCGTGGCGGTGAACTGGCGCTGGGCCGTAACATGAAAGTGGCGTTCATGCCATGGAAAGGTTACAACTTTGAGGATGCGATCGTAATCTCTGAGCGTGTAGGACGTGAAGACCTCTTCACCTCTATCCACATCGACGAATACGAGCTGGAAGTACGTGATACTAAACTGGGTGAAGAAGAACTGACTCCGGATATTCCAAACGTAAGTGAGGAAGCTACCAAAGATCTGGATCAGAACGGTATCATCCGTGTTGGTGCGCATATCAAAGAAGGCGACATCCTGATTGGTAAGATCACCCCACGTGGTGAATCTGATCCTTCTCCTGAAGAAAAACTGCTTCGTGCGATCTTCGGTGATAAGGCTTCTGATGCGAAAGACGCGTCCCTGAAGGCACCTCCAAGCACAGAAGGTGTGGTAATTGACAAGAAATTGTTCAGCCGCGCCAAGAAAGACAAGAACTCCAAAACACGTGAAAAAGCGGCACTGGAGAAACTTGAAAAAGTACACCAGAAGAATGAAGAAGACCTGCTGGAAGTACTCATGGGTAAATTGCTGACACTCCTGAAGGATAAAACTTCTCAGGGTATCACCAACACTTACGGTGAAGTACTGATCTCCAAAGGATCTAAATTCTCTTCCAAGAACCTGGCAAACATCGACTTTCAGAATGTGAATCCGCTTGGCTGGACTACCGACGAGGTGACCAACGATCAGATCAACACATTGCTGCACAACTATAACATCAAGTACAATGAAGAACTGGGACGTTACAAACGTGAGAAGTTCAACATTTCAATAGGTGATGAGTTACCAGCAGGCGTACTGAAACTGGCGAAGGTATACCTGGCCAGCAAACGTAAGCTGAAAGTGGGTGATAAGATGGCGGGCCGTCACGGTAACAAGGGTATTGTTGCCAAGATCGTTCGTGATGAAGATATGCCATTCCTGGAAGACGGAACACCGGTAGATATCGTACTGAACCCATTGGGCGTACCTTCCCGTATGAACCTTGGTCAGATTTACGAAACTGTACTTGGATGGGCTGGTCTGAAACTGGGAGTAAGATTTGCTACACCTATCTTCGACGGTGCTACTACCGAAGAGATAGCAGACTATATAGACGAAGCAGGTTTACCAAGCTTTGGCCATACTTACCTGTATGATGGCGAAACCGGAGAGCGTTTCCACCAGAAAGCTACCGTGGGTGTTATCTACATGCTGAAACTGAGCCACATGGTTGACGACAAAATGCACGCCCGTTCTATCGGACCGTACAGTCTCATTACACAGCAGCCGCTGGGTGGTAAGGCGCAGTTCGGTGGTCAGCGTTTTGGTGAGATGGAGGTGTGGGCATTGGAAGCATACGGTGCATCCAACATCCTGCAGGAGCTGTTAACCATTAAGTCTGATGATATCGTAGGCCGTGCTAAAGCATATGAGTCTATCGTTAAAGGCGATAACATACCAAAAGCAGGCGTACCGGAGTCCTTCAATGTATTGATACATGAGCTTCGCGGTCTGGGTCTGGATTTGAAATTTGATTAATATTTGTCCATAAGTGATGGTCCATAGTCCCTGGCAGCCGCCTGGGACTATGGGCCTTAGGCTTTAGATAGTCAGACACGGTCCATGGATCAGCTTCTATGACCCGCGCACTGAATAACATGTGAATTTTCTTTAAACAACATACAATGGCCATCAAGAAAGAAAATCGTCCTAAATCTAACTTTAGCAGCATTACCATCAGTCTGGCTTCTCCGGATTCAATCCTGGAGCGCTCGTACGGGGAAGTGCTGAAGCCGGAAACTATCAACTACCGTACTTACAAGCCGGAGCGTGATGGTTTATTCTGTGAAAGGATCTTCGGCCCCGTAAAGGACTATGAGTGCTATTGCGGAAAGTACAAACGTATCCGTTACAAGGGTATTGTGTGTGACCGTTGCGGTGTGGAAGTAACTGAGAAAAAAGTACGTCGTGAAAGAATGGGTCACATCCGTCTGGTTGTGCCTGTTGTTCATATCTGGTACTTCAAATCATTACCAAATAAGATCGGTTACCTGCTGGGTATGAGTTCTAAAAAACTCGAAACCATCGTTTACTACGAAAGGTACGTGATCATACAGCCAGGTGCCAAACAGGAGAAAGGCCTGAACTATGGCGATCTGTTAACTGAAGAAGAATATCTTGACATACTGGATACCCTGCCGAAAGACAACCAACTGTTGCCTGACGAGGATCCAAATAAGTTCATCGCTAAAATGGGTGCTGAAGCGGTAGAAATGTTGCTGGCCAGAATCGATCTGGATGGCCTTTCTTACCAGCTGCGTAACCAGGCGGCAACTGAAACCAGCCAGCAACGTAAGGCAGAAGCCCTGAAACGTCTGAGCGTGGTGGAAGCTTTCCGTGAAGCAAATGGTCGTGTTGAAAACCGTCCTGAGTGGATGGTAATGCAATACATCCCTGTAGTACCACCTGAACTGCGTCCGTTAGTTCCATTGGATGGTGGCCGTTTCGCGTCTTCTGACCTGAACGACCTGTACCGCAGGGTGATCATCCGTAATAACCGTCTGAAACGTCTGATCGAGATCAAGGCGCCAGAGGTGATCTTACGTAACGAAAAACGTATGCTGCAGGAAGCAGTTGACTCGCTCTTCGATAACTCCCGTAAATCAAATGCGGTGAAAGCAGAAGGTGGTCGTGCACTGAAATCCCTGTCTGACGTACTGAAAGGTAAACAAGGTCGTTTCCGTCAGAACCTGTTAGGTAAACGTGTGGACTACTCTGGTCGTTCCGTTATCGTGGTAGGTCCTGAGCTGAAACTCCATGAGTGTGGTTTACCTAAAGATATGGCTGCTGAACTGTTCAAACCGTTCATCATCCGTAAACTGATCGAAAGAGGTATTGTAAAAACGGTTAAATCAGCGAAGAAGCTGGTTGACAGAAAAGAAGCAGTGGTTTGGGATATCCTGGAAAACGTTCTGAAAGGACACCCGGTAATGCTGAACCGTGCTCCGACACTGCACCGTTTGTCTATACAGGCGTTCCAGCCTAAACTGGTAGAAGGTAAGGCAATCCAGCTTCACCCGCTGGTGTGTTCTGCGTTCAACGCTGACTTTGACGGTGACCAGATGGCCGTGCACGTACCGCTGAGCAATGCTGCGATACTGGAAGCACAGTTACTGATGCTGTCTTCACATAACATTCTTAACCCGCAGAACGGTACGCCAATTACCCTGCCTTCTCAGGACATGGTATTGGGTCTGTACTATATCACCAAAGGCAAGAAATCTACTCCTACTGAAAAAGTAGAAGGTGAAGGTAAGGCCTTCTATTCTGCGGAAGAAGTAATCATCGCTTACAACGAGCAGCGAGTAAATCTGCATGCGAACATACGCGTAAAAGCAAATGTTCGTAATGAGAAAGATGAGCTGGTGAATAAACTGATCGAAACAACCGTAGGTCGTGTAATCTTTAACCAGTACGTTCCAAAAGAAGCTGGTTATGTGAACGCATTGCTGACTAAAAAGTCCCTGCGTGAAATCATCGGTGACATCATCAAGTATACTGATATCCCTAAAACTGCGAAGTTCCTGGATGATATCAAACAGCTTGGTTTCCGTACTGCATTCCGTGGTGGATTGTCCTTTAACATCAATGACCTGATCATCCCAGAGGTGAAACAGCACATGATCGATGGTGCTGCCAGTGAAGTTGACGAGGTATGGGATAACTATAATATGGGTCTGATCACGAATAACGAACGTTATAACCAGATCATCGATATCTGGTCCCGTGTAGATACCAAAGTAACAGAAACGCTGATCCGTGAGCTGGCAAATGACAAACAGGGCTTCAACTCTGTGTACATGATGCTTGACTCTGGTGCGCGTGGTTCCAAACAGCAGATTAAACAGCTGGCTGGTTTGAGAGGTCTGATGGCTAAACCGCGTAAGAGTGGATCTACCGGTTCAGAGATCATCGAAAACCCGATCCTGTCCAACTTTAAAGATGGTCTGAACGTATTGGAATACTTCATCTCTACGCACGGTGCTCGTAAAGGTCTTGCGGATACGGCACTGAAAACTGCGGATGCGGGTTATCTGACCCGTCGTCTGGTAGACGTTGCACAGGATGTTGTAATTAATGAAGAAGATTGTGGTACCCTGCGTGGTATTGCGACTTCCGCACTGAAAGATAACGAAGAGGTGGTTGAGCCATTGTACGATCGTATCCTCGGCCGTACTTCACTGCATGATGTATTCGATCCTCACACAGAGGAACTGATCGTTGAAGCAGGTGCTCAGATCACTGAAGATATTGCTCATCGTATCGAAGACAGCGCTATTGACACCGTTGAAATCCGTTCCGTACTGACCTGCGAAAGCCGCAGAGGTGTGTGCGTGAAATGTTACGGTAAAAACCTCGCTACGGGTTACATTACCCAGCGTGGTGACGCTGTTGGTATCATCGCTGCTCAGTCCATCGGTGAGCCTGGTACACAGTTGACCCTGCGTACCTTCCACGTAGGTGGTGTGGCTGGTTCTACTTCCGTTGAAACCGGCTTACAGGCTAAATTTGATGGTACTATCCAGTTCGATGGTCTGCGTACCACTACATACGAAAACAACGAAGGCGAGAAAGTTCAGGTGGTAATTGGCCGTACAGGTGAATTACGTATCATGGACATCAAAAATGACAGGTTACTGATCACTAACAACATTCCTTACGGTTCTACACTGCTGGTGAAAGACGGACAGAAAGTTGCTAAAGGTGATATGATCTGTACATGGGATCCATACAACGCCGTTATCGTGTCTGAAATCGCGGGTAACATCCGTTTTGACAGCATCATTGAAGGTATCACCTTCCGTGAAGAAGCTGACGAGCAGACTGGTCACCGTGAGAAAGTGGTTATTGAAACCAAAGACAAGAACAAGATCCCGTCTATCTATGTAGACGGTAATAAAGAGGTTAAATCTTATAACCTTCCGGTAGGTTCACACATCGTTATTGAAGAGGGTGAAGCTGTAAGAGCTGGTCAGGTAATCGTGAAAATCCCTCGTGTACTCGGTAAACTGCGAGATATCACGGGTGGTCTGCCACGTGTAACTGAACTGTTTGAAGCACGTAACCCAAGCAACCCGGCTATCGTATCTGAGATCGATGGTGTGGTAGCATTCGGTAACATCAAACGTGGTAACCGTGAAATCATCATCGAAAGCCGTGAAGGTCATATCAAGAAATACCTTGTTCCGCTGACACGTCACATCCTGGTGCAGGACGGTGACTTCGTGAAAGCTGGTACAGCGTTATCTGATGGTTCTATCACTCCTGCTGACATCCTGTCTATCAAAGGACCGTTTGCTGTTCAGGAATACCTGGTAAATGAGATACAGGAAGTATACCGTTTACAGGGTGTGAAGATCAACGACAAACACATCGAGGTAATCGTACGTCAGATGATGCGTAAGGTGAACATCGAGGATCCGGGCGATACCCGCTTCCTGGAAGGTGACACTACCGACAAATTCGAGTTCTTCGAGGAAAACGATAATATTTTCGATAAGAAAGTTGTAACTGAAGCTGGTGACTCTACCCTGCTGAAAGCTGGTCAGATCGTTACGCTGCGTCAGGTAAGGGAAGAAAACTCCCTGCTGCGCCGTGCAGATAAAAAACTGGTGGAATACCGCGATGCGAAACCGGCTACCTCCAGTCCACTGTTACAGGGTATCACGAAAGCGTCCCTGGGTACTCACAGCTGGATCTCTGCCGCATCCTTCCAGGAAACAACCAAAGTATTGTCTTCTGCAGCCATCAACGGTAAAACAGATGACATGCTCGGTCTGAAAGAGAATGTGATCACCGGTCACCTGATACCTGCAGGTACTGGTCTGCGCGAATTTGAGAATATGATCGTAGGTTCTAAAGAAGAATACGACATCCTGGCATCTTCTAAAGAAGTGTTCCAGTTTGACGAGGAAGAATAGTATTAATACACGCATGTATAAAAAAAATGTCCTGGCACTACGCCGGGACATTTTTTTTACGTGTAACTTTCGGCCAATTTAAATCATGGGATGAATGTTATGAAGCATTGGATCTATTTTGTATTAATTATCGCCACTGTGGGCATCGTTGCCTGCAACAAGGATAGTGACGACTCGATACCGGTTACCAGTTCCAACATCAATTTATTCCAGGCTATACCAGGCAGATCATTTGATGTATATGTGGACACGGTAAGCATCGGAAAAGGAGTGGAATATGGTGGAAGCACTGGATATAAATCGTTTGAAGCTAAACGGTACGTGATGATGATCACACCTGCGGGTAAGCCGGATTCTCCCTATATCGGGGGGCAAATAAGCTTACGTAATGGTTATCATTATTCAATATTTCTGTCAGAGAATAATGAAAGGCTGCCACAGGTGCTGCTAGTGGAAGATAATCTGAGGACTACGACTGCCGGTTATGGCAGGATGCGCTACGTTAATCTGAGCGACGCATTTATCAACAATTTTACAAGATTGACTGTAGACATCAAGGTGCACACAACTTTGTTGGATGGCAGAATTGATACAGCACGATATTTCCGTCGATTAAGTTACCAGGCAGCAACAGATTTTGCTGATGTGGCAGCAGGTCCGCATTCATTGTTTGTAACGTATCCGGATTCTACGCTGGCATTAAATGGGACTTCCGGCTATAGCTGCAATATCGAGGATCAAAAGCATTATACAATTATAGGTTACGGAAATGCGATGAAACCTGACTCTTTTAAATTAACAACATTTGTACATTAACATTCTCTTGGGTATACATTTCAAAAAGGGATATGTGAAAGTGTTGTTAAGTTAGTGAGGGACTTAGTATAATCATCTAAAAACCTTATTTTAGCCGTTCAATTTTAAAAAGTATTAAAGGAGATTAAAAAATCCACCTAACAACATGCGTACTACTAAACAATTTGTGAAAAGCGGACTATTAGCGGTATTAACAGCCGGAACATTTATTGCTTGCCAGCAGAGTAACAAACAGGGTAACAGTGGCGAGGCAGCTGCTGCAAAAGATGGCGGTGCTGTAACTAATAGCAGCTTTATCATTGCTTATGTGGATATCGACACCGTTGAAGCTCATTACGATTATTTCAAGGAGAAGAAGGCAGAATTGGAGAAGAAACAGCAGGCTATCGATAATGAACTAAACGCCAACGTACGCGCGTTACAAAATGAAGCAGCAGATTTCCAGCGTCGTGCAAGCTCAATGACCCAATCAGAGGGAGAGGCAACTCAACGTGCACTGTACAATAAGCAGCAGCAGCTTGAAGGCAAAGCACAGAATATGCGTTCACAATATGCTGAGCAGGAGAATAAGTTCAATGAGGACCTGCAAAAGAGGCTGAACGACTTCCTGACAAAATTCAATGCAGATAAACGTTATGCCTATATACTGTCTTATCGTACAGGAGCTAGCAACGTACTCTATAAGGATGAGAAGTATAACATTACTAATGAAGTAATTAAAGGTCTGAACGAGGCGAACGCTGAAGCTTCTCAGAAAAAATAATAGTTGCTATAGCAAAAACATTAGAAAATATTATATCTTGGAATCCCGTCTCATAATAAGAGACGGGATTTTTTGTAATATTCCCAGATATGGAAAACCAGAACACAGCTTTTCGTCCCAGTCTTAGTTTACTGGATGCAACCATGATCGTTGCCGGCTCTATGATCGGCTCAGGTGTTTTTCTAGTATCTGCTGAAATAGCCCGAAATGTAGGTTCCGCAGGATGGCTGACGTTAATGTGGGTGCTGGGAGGCATCGTAACTATTATAGCAGCTGTTAGTTACGGAGAGTTGTCTGGTATGTACCCTAAAGCCGGCGGACAATATGTTTACCTGCGTGAGGCATATAATCCGTTAGTGGCGTTCCTGTTTGGATGGACGCAATTCAGCGTTATTCAGACCGGAACCATTGCCGCTGTAGCGGTTGCTTTCGCAAAGTTTTCCTCATATATGATACCGGCATTTAGTGAAGAGAACTACTTGCTGAATCTAGGTTTTCTCAAAATATCTGCTGCGCAGATAGTAGCAATTATTTCCATTATACTACTTACTTGGATCAATACACGAGGAATCAAAAATGGAAAGATTATCCAGACAGTATTTACGTTGGCAAAACTGCTTTCCCTTTTTGGCCTGATCATATTCGGCTTTCTCCTGGGAGCAAAACAGGAGGTATGGGACGCTAACTGGACTAATGCCTGGCAGGCAGTCAGTCTGACGCAGGATGGTGGTCAGATCACAACCACATTGCTCTCAGGACTGGCATTATGCGGAGCGGTAGCTATTTCAATGAAAGGATCGCTATTCAGTAGTGATGCCTGGAATAATATAACATTCATTGCCGCCGAAATAAAAAATCCAAGAAAAAATATAGGCAGAGCGCTCTTCCTTGGAACTTTATTAGTAACAATCGTATACGTGAGTGCCAACCTGATGTATCTGGCAGTAGTACCTATGCACGATATTGCATTTGCTGCAAAAGATCGTGTAGCCGTAGTAGCCGCACAACAGATCTTTGGTAATAGCGGCGCTTATGTAATCGCTATAATGATCATGGTGTCAACTTTTGGTTGCAATAACGGACTGATCCTGGCCGGAGCTCGCATTTATTATACAATGGCAGAAGACGGGCTCTTTTTTAAGAAAGCTGCTGAACTGAATGAGCATAAAGTGCCAGCCAACGGTTTATGGATACAATGCCTGTGGGCTTCTTTACTTTGTTTGACAGGTAAGTATAATGATTTGTTGGTAATGGTTATATTTGGCGTGCTGATATTTTATGTTATCACAATTGCTGGTATCTTTGTGTTACGCAACAAACGTCCGGATATCGAACGTCCCTACAAGGCATTGGGGTATCCGGTGTTACCGATGATCTATATTGTAGTGGCTTCAGCACTCGCATTGTTACTGCTGATGTTTGAAAGTGGCTACGCTTTATCAGGTTTATTGATTATTGTTATAGGCTTTCCTTTATACTATTTAGCCATGAAGACACAAAAAAGCGTATAAAGGTCTACCAAAAGCCAAAACGGACAAGAAATACTTGTTGTTACACAAAAGTTGTATGTAAAATGGTTGAAAAAATATCCTACTGCTGTGGAACTTTCAGTGAATTGATGTAATTTGCATGAAGACTTCCGGATTAGAGGATCAAGTTATGTGTAACCCTTGACTCAACGACACGTATGAATAGAAAACCCTTTGTCAACTAAGAGCGCTACTTTACCAAGAAAGTGGTGAATGTATGGGAGGGAACCTATCATATAGCCTACGGTTGGAAGCCCGACAAGCATAAAGAGGAGTTAGAAGAGCCATTCCGACATCCAATTCAGATGTGTATGAAAGAATGACCATTCCATCAACATTGTTTGAAGATAGGTATTGCGTTCAGAAAAGAAGAAGGTTAACATTAGAAGACTATATGCCGACAAACGACATCAGAAAAAGACATTTATCATAAATTATTATAAGGCAATTCTTGCTCATTATGTGAGGCGCAGAAGATTTTGAAAGAAATCTCTCAGTTCTACAATGAACATTGAACGCCTGAAAGATTTGCATTCTCGAACATTCACATGACAATCTTAACAACAAGCGTATGGTATCTACCATACGCTTTTTTTATATTTATAAACATGCAGAGTGACACTGTTAGCAATGACCACTTTCAACAGTACCGTCGATAAAAGCCCGTTCCAGGCTGGCCCATGTCTATTGATACCCCGTGCTTTATATTGACCTCCTAGTTATGTCCTGTCTCTAATAGATATACTGTTATTAGTAGCACACAGTGATTTCTGATTAAATGCTGCTTAATGTTAAGGAATTATGAAGTCCGGTTTTGTGATTGGTACATCTTCTATTTCGTGGCGTTCTCTTTTTGTAGATTGAATAATCAGGACTACGAATACCGGAAATGAAAATAGATAAGCAACTACTGGAAAAATACTTTAAGGGTAACTGTACGGCTGAAGAGGCCGACCAGGTGGCAGCTTATCTGACTCAGCCGGATACTCCTGAGGCTGACGACTGGTTCAATGCAACGTACAGGGAAGTAGAGAGCGAGGATGTACAACCAACAACTCAGGCTATTAAAGAAACGAGAACAACAATCATCTACAGCAGATGGTATAGCATTGCGGCAGCGATAGCGGTACTGGTTGGTGTATGTACCTGGCTCTTACAGACCAGACACCGTAATGGTGCAAAAGTGACTTTAGCACTGACCTGGGATACTTTGGCCAATCATGATAAGAGTATCAAGCTGATGACAATGACTGATGGCTCGCGTGTATGGCTCGCTCCGCATTCAAGTATTGTTTATCCCAATAATTACAACGATACCAGCAGGGAAGTGTGGTTGCACGGAGAAGCGTTCTTTGAAGTTGCTCAGCATTCCGAAAAGACCTTCAGTGTTCATACTGGTCACCTGAAGACGATTGCGCTCGGTACTTCGTTTAACATCTCTACCGGCAACTATGCTGATGGTAGCATCCAGGTAAGTTTAAAAGATGGAAAAGTAGCGGTAATCAACAAGACTTTCTCACTCATATTACGTCCAGGAGAGATGGTCCGCTGTAGTGATAGTAGTTACTCCACACCTATAGCATTCAGTACGAAGGAAGTGATGGACTGGAGGAATGGGAAACTGGTATTTGACAAAACTGCGTTAGGAGATGTATTTGCAAAATTGCAATCCCGCTATGGATGTAAGATAATGGTAGATCAAACTGTAGTAAAGTCACAAAAGGTTTCCGGTGTGTTCCGCGCAGGAGCACCGGTACAAAATATCCTGGAAGCAATACAATTTGTCCATGGCTTTGAGGTGGTTAAAATTGATGAGAACACGTATGAGATAACTACGGGAAACAATTAAAGGTCACAACATAATTATCAGGGAGCACCTGACCTGTATTTATTTACTATCAAATAGCAATTTCTAAAGTATGCAAAAATCTACAAAAGGGTTTTGTAATGGGAGAGTTATGCAGAGCTGGAAAGCTTTCCTGTTATGTTTTTTTGCAGCAGGATCGCCTGCTGTGTTAATGGGGCAATCTTATCAAACACTAGGGGACAAAGTGTCTGTGAATCTACAAAATACCAATGCTGCAGCAGTGGTAAAATCACTTGAACAACAAACATCCTATACGTTCGCATATGATCCGGAATACCTGGCACATTGTACATTGGAAGCGGTAAAATTCAATGGTCAGCCGCTAGCCCAGGTCCTGAATTACCTGGACGTATATGCACCTATAGATATTGTTTTTGCAAATAATACTGTTGCCCTTAAACAGGGTAAACAAGATAGATCTTCTGTAAAAGAGAAAGGCCGTATTAAGGGTAAGATCGTTGATAACAAGAATGAACCTTTGCCTGGCGTGACAGTACAAGCAGATGGAGGTTTAGGCGTAGTGACCAGTGTGGATGGTACTTATGAGCTGAATCTTACACCAGGAACCTATACACTTACATTCAGCTATGTTTCTTACGACACCCGTAAGGTGACAGAAGTAGTTGTGAAAGAAGGAGGTGTAACTCCATTAGACATCATCATGAAGAGCAGCAGTTCGCGCCTGAAAGAGGTGACTGTAACTGGTAACTATAAGCGTGCATCTGTAGAAGGATTGTACGCACTTCAAAAAAATAATGCTGCTATTACTGATGGCATTAGCGCTGAGCAAATCAGCCGCACTCCCGATAAAAACATCGGGGACGTATTGAAACGTGTCACTGGTCTTTCTACTGTAGATAACAAGTATGTTGTAGTACGCGGCTTGAGTGAGCGTTACAACCAGGCTGTATTGAATGGCCAGATCATGCCAAGTACAGAATTAAACAGGAAGAATTTCAGCTTTGATATTGTACCCGCAAACATTGTTGAAAACGTAACAGTAGTAAAGACGCTGACTCCTGACCGTAGTGCTGAATTTGGTGGTGGGCTGGTTGAAGTTAATACACTGGATATGCCTGTTAGAGATTTCCTGAATATTGGTGTGGGTGGAAGTATCAATACGCTCACTACAGGAGAAAACTTCCGCACATTAAAGCTGGAGGGAAAAGAATACTGGGGTAAAGCCGCTGATCATCGTAATCTCCTCGGTCAACTGAAGTGGAATAATTCTGCGGAGGTGATAGCAAAATACGACGCTAGTAACAAAGACTTCAGGCAGTTTAGTAATAACTGGGGTGTATATGAAATGAAGGCTCCTTTATCTCAGAACTACCAGTTATCTGGTGGTAAGGTATTGCCACTTTCCGGTAACAGACAGATAGGTTTTGTAGCATCTGCCAGTTACAGGAATACTTTTCAGACGCAGGAAATTGATATGACGAGAGATGGTTTTGATTATGGCTTCAGTGGTAAACGCTATGGATTCACAACAAACCTCGGTGGTCTTGTGGGTATAGGTTATAAAAGCGAACGTACCAGATTAAGCCTGCAAAGTCTTTATATACGTACACTCGATCAGCAGTTGCTGATAGGACAGGGTGGACACATTGATCCAAGTGGATATCTGCTTGGATATTATGACCTGACCACACAAACATCATTGTCGCAGACCCAGTTGAAAGGGGAACAGGCAATTGGTAGTCGTGGTATTAAATTGAAGTGGTTGGGTAGTTATGTGTTATTAGATAAACAGAAGCCAGACAACCACCAGTTCCTGGCCTACACACTGGAAGATAGTAAGCTGCCTTCTAATGAGTTTAATATCAGCGGGCCATTTAGTGGCGGAATTAATGCCGGGGCATTACGTTGGTGGAGCCGTGCTTATGAGAAAGACTATAACTGGGATATCTCAATTTCAGCGCCCTTCAAACTAGGTGAGGGTAGCTTCCGTACAGATAATACTTTCAAAGCAGGCTATTCCGGCTGGAGCAAAAACAGGCTGTTTTACGTACTGAACACAGGATCCAGCAACTTTGATACACAGGATTATCCGCCATTGTCTCAGGCATTCTCACCGGAAAGAGGAGGTGAAATCTTTCTGAGCCGATTCTCTGATGATTTTCGCAGAACAGCGGCATTACACGGTATGTATGCAATGCTGGATAACAAAATCAACGATAAATGGAGACTAGTATGGGGTGTGAGAGCAGAACATTTTAACCTGAACAGAATCAACAATGTGTTGGATTCGGTATTCAGAATGATCAATGATTCGAGAGGAGGAAATAATCAGTTGGATTATAGCTCATTGTTAAACAGAGAACCCAACTGGCGATTGTTTCCATCAGCGAATCTGACATATAGCATGACGCCTTCAATGAACCTCCGCTTATCATATGCAGAAAGTATTATTCGCCCGGATCTGAGAGAGCTATCTTTCTTCCGTGAGTATGACTTCGAGCTGGGTGGTGCATATGAAAGTGCATTGGTGAAATCAACAACAGTTAAGCACTTTGACTTCAGGTATGAATGGTATCCCGGACCTGGAGAGATCCTGTCTGCGTCATTGTTCTACAAGAATTTCAATGACCCCATGGAAATTTATAAAATGGGAGATCTAAGAGTCTATCAGCTGAAAAATAATAAGACAGCTAAAAACTATGGTCTGGAGTTAGAAGCAAGGAAAAGTCTGGCATTTACAAAGGTTCCTTTCATCAAAGACATTACACTATATGGAAACTTTACAATGCTGGCTTCCCGGGTAACTCCGGTTGATATTGACTTCAACAGACTTGATCCGAATGATCCTAATAAAGTATTACCAAGTGAGTCAGTAAGAAAGGAAGAAAAAAGGCCACAAACAGGCGCAAGTAATTACATGGTTAATGCCGGCTTATATTATGATAAAAAGTTTGCCTCATTCAGCCTCGTGTATAACTATGTAAGTAACAGAATGTTCCGTCCGGCAGTATACTACAGCGAATCTCTCTTTGAACGTCCGCTGGAAGCACTCGATGCTCAGGTAGCAGTTAAGCTGCTCAAGCAGAAAATGCAGCTACGTCTGAATGTATCCAACCTCCTGAATAGTTATTCAATTGTATACCGCAATTTCTATAAAGACCCCGCTATAAGCACCCATCAGAAAGACCCAAGTGTGAAGGATCTCCTGTTTAAAAGAGGAGAAGACCAGATCGATTATCAGGCAAGGCCAGGAAGGACTTTTAGCGCAACTATCACTTATAATTTCTAAGCTTTTTTGCATACGCGTAAACCCAAGATAAAACCCTGATCAGGTATTATTCTTTAGACACACAAACCAAAAAACAAACAAACTCAAAACGAGAACCCATGAGAAAACAATCTCTGATTCTTTCTGTAGCAGTAGCGCTGATCGCTTTCAGCTCTTCATGTAAGAAAGATAGCAACATCGTAAACGATCGTCCATTGACAGCTGCAGCAGCTGACCACACTTGTGGTGATAGCACCATCTCCGGTGTAATCACTTCTAACCTGTATCTGGGTGACTGTAAGATCTACAAACTGAGCGGTATTGTGTACGTATCTAATAATGCTACACTGACTATTGCTCCAGGCGCTCTGATCCATGGTGTTAAAGGTGCTGCAGGTACTGCAGGTGGTACTTTAGTTATCACTCGTGGTGCTAAAATCAATGCTGCTGGTACCCAGGCAGCTCCAATTATCTTCACTTCTAACCAGGCAACGCCAGCTTCTGGTGACTGGGGTGGTGTAGTAGTATTAGGTAGAGCTGACATCAACCAGGGTGATTCTGCACTGGTAGAAGGTATCGGTGGTACACCTCCAGCAAGCGCTTATTATGGCGGTTCTATCAACAATGACAACTCTGGTGTACTGACTTATGTAAGAATTGAGTACGCTGGTTTTGAACTGACCTCTGACAACGAACTGAACGGTCTGACACTGGCTGGTGTTGGTTCCGGTACTACAGTTCACCACGTTGAAGTTTACAAATCTAACGATGACGCATTTGAGTTCTTCGGTGGTACTGTAAATGCTTCTTATCTGATCGCTATCGATCCGCTGGATGACATGTTCGATTTCGACAACGGTTTCTCTGGTACTATCGACTACGCTTTAGGTGTGTCTGATCCTACCCGTGCTGATAAGAGCCAGTCAAATGGTATCGAAAGCGATAACCTGGCTACTGGTGATTCAACTGTTGCTCCTTACACTAAAGCTATTATCAATCACATGACTATCATCGGTCAGTCAACTGCTGCTGCTGCTGCTATCACTAACGGCGCTCCGTCTGGTACTGGTAGATATGGTCGTGCTGCACACTTCCGCAGAAGCAGCCGTTTCGATGTAAGAAACTCTATCTTCATGGGCTTCACCAATGGTATCTCTGTTGATGGTTCTTCTGTAACATCTGGCGGTGTAACAAGAGTAAGCAACACTCCATGCGCTTATGTAAGAAACCTTTCTACAATGAGCAATAACCTGGTACATGCTTATACTAACCCAACTTTGTTGGAAGGTTCAAGCCTGTGTTCTGCGCTGCTGGCTAATAGATTTGCTGCACAGGTACTGCCTTACAGCGGTACTAATGCTAACGCTGGTATTCGTCTGGTTAACCCATTCGTAAGAGGTACAGCTGCTAACTATTATCCTGCTGCTACTAGTGATGCGCGCACATTTGCTGCCGGTGCATTCACATTTGGTGGTGCTGACTGGACTGCTGGTTTCGGTCGTTTCTAGTGATCACTATTATAGAGTGTGGAGAGCAAGTCTCTCCACACTTTCTTTAAAAACAATAAAACATGTTGAGATTTTCAAAGGTTATGTTAATGGCAGTTTTCGTATTAATGGCTGCCTGCAAAAAGGGGGAACCTGTAGATGAGTTTTATTTTGCTTCATTCACAGCAGAATTACTCGCTTTACCAGGAACAACGACAATAGATGCATACGTTGATGGCGTAAAAGTTGATTCGCTTGAATCAGGAAAAATTATAGGTACTGCCTCACCTTTAATGCTAGCCGCCGGAAGGGAAAGCACAATTGCATTTAAAAAGGCGGGTACAGACGAAGTGCTGATTGATACAGTGGTAAATGTTACAGCTGGTGATAAACTGGCGTTAAAATTGGCTTGTAGCCCGGAGCTTGGTATTCAAAGCTTTATCTCAGCCAGTGAAGGGAATATAGCAGTAGATACAGCTGTGTTCTTCATATTTAATCAGTTGCCGGTTGAATTACAGGCAGACGATGTACATGTTGACGCTTTTCTTTTCAAATATAATGGAACTGAGTATGTTGAAACAGGTATCTCCTGGATTGATTTTGCGAAGAACAAGCTGCATCCAAATCAGACAAAAATACAGGTGACCGCAGAAGATGGATCACCTATTGAATATATGGTCAAACTAAAGAATAGTGAAACCGGTGAATATCTGTCAGATGCTTTTGGTATCAGTGAACTTGGACTCTACTTTTTGCCTGGCGAAAGGCAGATCATCACATTTAGAGCCATGCAGGCATTTGGAAGATGGAAATTTATGACGGATACCGCTGCTTATTAAACATGATATTATTAACAATCATGACTGATAAATTAACCCCTTTGGCAAAATATGATGTTTGCATCGCATAACATCTCCTAGAATGTTTCACCGAATGGTATGTTGTATCAACAGCGTACCTTTTTTTATTATAAGCTACTGGTATACCTGAGGAACTCTATCCCTAATACCTTATTAAAAAGATTGTTATGAAAATGACCTTTTGACTAGTCCCAGTCATTATTGTACTGTTGACCTTAAACATTAACCTATAATAGCGTAATCCAACAACTGCAGTAAGCTATTTGTCTACTGTAGCTGTGCTGCCGAAGTACTAGGTATCAATGCATATATCTTGGCGGCTCCTGACTGGACAGAAGGCTTCTCAAGATGCTGACAATTGGTTTTCGCATAATAGCAAAGGGCTGCCTGAAAACAGCAAGCAGCCCTTTTATCATAAGGGTTATATCAACTAGTGATTATCTTAATACCGTTGGTATCTTTAGGATGTTCTTGTCTGCTATGTCACCCTGGGCATCAAAGTAGCGTTTCACTGACTTCTCTGGGAGTATATGTTCTCTTCCGCCGCCTGATATGATAGCAATTGCTTTGGCTATCAGAGGGTCACTTTCTTCTCCAATTTCGGCCAATGGTAACTTGCCCATTTCATCTACCTGGTAGTCCGGAGTAATACCATCCACATAACCGCCTGCATCTCTAGCATTGAACAGATTGTAAGTGACAGGTAGTAAAGTATATGGTATACGCTGCGGAGCACGCATATCTGTGATAATAACTGCTGCTTTATCTTTTCCAAGTGTAGACTGCCCGATCTGTATTACCTGCATATAAGGTTTCAGCGTATTAATGGTAAGTTCAGCCGCGGAAGCTGTTTGTGGTCCGGTAAGGATAAATATGCGCTGCAAGGACAATCTGGCGTCAGTAAGACTACTAAATTGTATAGGAGCATTATTCTCTGGCACTGATAAAGCAGACTTAAATGAAACAGTGCGATGTCCCATATTGTTATTACCTGCATATTTAGCGAAGGTGCTATTTTCATCAATATCTGGCGCAACTAGGGCATTAAGTAAGGCGGCACCTGCTACACTGCCCCCTGGATTATAACGCAAGTCGAGAATCAGCTCTGTGGCTCCAACGCTTTTGAACTGGGTGAATGCATGAATGACATTCGCATTGTAGCTGTCGTTAAATGCATTGTAGAACAGGTAGGCTACATTCTTACCATTCACCTTCCGGATATCTTGTTTGTATATAGGCTGTTCTCTGATGGTCCTGGCATTCAGGGTGATGTCTGCGCGTTTCGTAATTACATTATTGTCAGCAGTGGCCATTGTGAGTACAGCATCATTGCTGTTCAGCATGGACCGGCTCAGCGATGCTGCGTTGTCAGGGGTAAGTATTGTACCATTGATAGCAATGAAATAATCTCCTCTTTTGATGCCAAGGTTTGCAGGCCCGGAGCCGGGTACGGTCAGTTGTACAACACCAATTGCTCCGCCTGGTGCACTGGTATGGCTGATGATATTAAAGGTTAGTCCAAAGGTATGCAGCATATACCTGGTATTAGAGGATGGATTGTCAGGGCGGTAGATAGTCGAGAACCTATCAGCCTTGTCTTTCAACATACTGAAGAAATCTATAGCTGACGGCTGACTATCTGCCCTGGCAGGTAATGTGTGGTTCCAGAGGTAGAAGTATCTCATGCTGTCTAGTATCCAGGTATTGACCTCATGCCGGGTTACTACACCTGTAGGCACTGCGGGCTTATCTGCATCATCTTTTGAGCAGCTAATGACCAGTAAAGAAGCTGTTATCATGAAAAGGGGCTTCCGAAGCATATCACTGTAGGGTTAATCTGTTTACATATCATAATGCGCCATCATTTCCCGCCTGATATACTGCAGGGCAAGATTAAGATGATTTCTTACAGTAGTGGGCGACAAGCTTAATTGGTCAGCGATCTCTTTATGGCTTTTACCTTTGTCACGGCTCAGTAGATAGATATTCCGCCGTTGTTCAGGCATTTGTTCTATCAGTTTATGTACCTGCTGGCTAAATTCCTTCCGCATGAGCGAATCTTCATCTCCGCTTTCTGCTGTTGCCTGCCCTGTTGATAGTTCTGACAGTGATTTTCTTTCGCGGTATAGTTTTCTGGTCTCATCAATCACAATATGTTTGACAAATACGAACAGGAGGGGGAATACGTCCTGATCCTTATTCACCTTGTGAATATTCTCCCAAAGTTTGATGAAACACTGTTGTGTCACTTCCTCTGCCCGCTGACGGTCATCAGTAAGCTTAAATGCGAACCTGTACACCTTCTCCCTGTTGGCTTCAAATAACTGCCCAAAGAGTATTTTGGATGGGTTATCAGACATAGTGCTTGATATATGGTTGCTATAATGGAAAATAAATGTACGCAGCACATGTTACTTGAATGTTAAGCCTCTGTAGCAGGGCATTTCAGCTGTCGGAAAGTGGGTAGAAACTAGCCTATTATGAACTATTTCATCAATTTATATACATTTGCCCCATGTCTACAGAATTGTATAATAAGATATTTGATCAGTGTATAGCTGATTATCATGTACACAACAGCGTACACCAGCCTATCCATAATCCTTATGAAAAAACAGCTTTTGAGCACCTCCTGTACCTGAAAAACTGGATTGATACTGTGCAGTGGCACCTGGAGGACATCATCCGCGACCCATTAATAGATCCGGTAAAGGCGTTGGAAATCAAGCGGTGGATCGATCGCTCTAACCAGGAGCGTACTGATGTGGTAGAGTATATTGACGGTTATTTCCTTGACAAATACAAAGATACTCCAGCGGCAGCCGGTGCGACTATTAATACAGAAAGTCCTGCCTGGGCAATAGACCGCCTGTCTATCCTGGCATTGAAAATATTCCATATGCGGGAGGAAGCAACCCGTGCTGACGCTACTCCGGAACACCGTGAGGCCTGCCAGCGTAAACTGGATATCCTCCTGGAACAGCGTCAGGATCTGGGTAGTGCTATCAGCCAGTTACTGGAAGATATCGCTGCTGGACGGAAATACATGAAAGTCTATAAGCAGATGAAGATGTATAACGATCCTTCCTTAAATCCGGTGCTCTACAAGGGAAAATAGTCTATGCCTCAACATCTGAAAACTATACTGGCAATCCGGTTTTCCGCCATGGGAGACGTGGCAATGACCATTCCGGTAATGCAGCAGGTATTGGAACAACATCCTGATATACAGATCGTTTTTGTCTCTAACAAGAACTGGGGCGCTCTTTGTGCCGGTATTCCCAGGCTTATATTCCATCCTGCTGATCTGAAAGGTGCTCATAACGGTTTCAAAGGCCTCTTCCGCCTGTTTCGTGAACTGAACCAGACCTACCAGATTAACGCTGTTGCCGATCTGCATCATGTACTGCGCTCACAGATCGTGCGTACCTTCTTCAAATTAAGTGGCAGGCCAGTAGCTGCTATTGACAAAGGCAGGGCAGAAAAGAAAGCGCTTGCCCGTCCGGAAGCAAAAGTCCTGGTACCATTAACCAGTACTATTGAGCGATATGCGGCGGTCTTCAGGAAATTGAACCTCCCGGTCACCATTCACCCAGATCGTCCCGTTTTCACCCGTCAGGAGCTAAGTAATGAGATTCGGGAAGTTACTGGTCCTAAGAATGGAGATAAATGGATTGGATTGGCACCTTTTGCTACTTACAAAGAGAAAACTTACCCGCTAGCTAAAATAGAAGAGGTACTAGCCGCCCTGGTAAAAAGAAAACATACCAAGGTATTGCTGATGGGCGGGGGCGCAACAGAAGTCGCCCAACTAACTTCCCTGGCTGTAAAATATCCTGAGGCTGTCGTTGTAGCAGGAAGATTCCGCCTGCCACAGGAAATGGCCATCATTAGTAACTTCGATGTCATGATCAGTATGGACTCTGCCAATATGCACCTGGCGTCTCTATTTGGAGTGCCGGTTGTATCTATATGGGGCGCTACCCATCCATACGCCGGCTTTATGGGGTTTGGCCAGGATGAAAAGAATGCGGTACAACTGGAAAACCTTTCCTGCAGGCCCTGTTCCATCTTCGGCAACAAGCCTTGCTTCCGCGGGGATCATGCCTGTATGGAGTGGATTCCCCCAGCTTCTGTAGAGGAGAAAGTGATAAATTTGACAGAATCTGAATAAAATTTCAAGAATTTTTTTGCAGATTAAAAAAAAATACTAATTTCGCCATCCCAAATCGCGCTGTCCTATAGTATAATGGTAGTACATCTGATTTTGGTTCAGACTGTCTAGGTTCGAATCCTGGTAGGACAACAGAATAAAGAAACCGCTCTTGCAGCGGTTTTTTTATTACCCATACGTAACCCGGTTGTTCAAAAAACTTAACATTTGTAAAAAATACCCCTATGAGAAAGATAATCCTCTACATAGCTATTAGCCTCGATGGCTTTATTGCCCGTAAAGACGATGATATCAAATGGCTGACTGAATTTCCATATCCGGAAAATGACGACTATGGATATGCAGACCTGCTTTCCCGTATTGACACTACTATCATGGGGAACGCCACCTATAGCGTCGTAAGGGATTCACTCGAGCCCTGGCCCTACGGCGATAAAATGAGCTATATATTTACCCGTTCCGCTGCCGGTGAAGACACTGACAATATAAAGTTCATCCGTAACGATATTCCGGCTTTTATTGACCACCTGCAGCAAACCCCAGGTAAAGATATCTGGCTGATAGGAGGGGGCAAGCTCAATACCCTGTTTCTTCAACATGACTGGATTGATGAAATGATCATCCATGTCATACCCGTTATCATCGGAGAAGGCATCTCCCTGTTTGAAGGCAGTACTTTCGAGCGCCGTTTTAAACTGGAAGAAACCCAAACTTACTCTACCGGTGTAGTCATGCTACGCTATTCCAGACAGAACACTTAAAATCAATTCTGCATTTGTTACCGCTGTAGTATAATTTTGCAACTATACGTGTACGGCTAAATAACAGAGCAATGAATTTTTATACGCGCAAATGGGTTAAACCGGAAGACCTTAACGCACATGGTACCTTATTCGGAGGTAGCCTGCTGCGGTGGATAGATGAAGAGGCAGCCATCTATTCTATCATACAGCTGGGAACTAACAGATGTGTGACCAAGTATATGTCCGAGATCAACTTCGTCAGTTCTGCAAAACAGGGCGATATTGTAGAACTGGGCATAAAAGCTACTCACTTCGGGCGTACCTCCCTGACGCTGACCTGTCAGGTGAGAAATAAAATCACCCAGAAAACCATCCTGACTGTGGATAAAATGGT
Organism: Chitinophaga rhizophila; assembly: GCF_019492185.1. Lineage (GTDB taxonomy): Bacteria > Bacteroidota > Bacteroidia > Chitinophagales > Chitinophagaceae > Chitinophaga > Chitinophaga rhizophila. The sequence continues at coordinate 2,032,381 of NZ_JAICCF010000001.1, read as the reverse complement.
ATTTGTAAGCGTGGATGAAAATGGTACTCCCTGGCCACATGGACGTACCAGGATTACCTACACCGATGAACGGTTACGCGAAGAAGGCTAATACCAGCTTTAAACAGTTATCATACACAAAAAAGCCAGTGAAATCATCGTTTCACTGGCTTTTCTTATATAATCAGTTTAATTGACTCAGGCTGCGGCGGCAACTTCCATCTGCACCGTCTTCCGGGGCGCATATTTAATCCTGTTTGATCTTTCAGAGAATGGACGCTCTATGTACTTCCAGAATACATATCCCACACCCAGGCAGAATAATACAGTGAAAACAAACAGCGCTATATCATACTGAGGCTTGACATACCGGCCTGCAAGATTGATAAGCTTTATCCCCAACGGGAAATGTAGTAAGTATACTGAATAAGAGATCTCCCCCAGAAAATCAAATGATTTATGCACCTTGCCGGTATATAGCATAATCACCAGGATTGTGAACGTTGCGGCAATAGTCGGCGCGGCCCCATCAAAGAGATAGGTAAATGCAACTATCGCTGTAATATACCCTGCTTCCAGCCAGTTTTTCCCGCCTTTCATGTACATCACATAGCCAATGATGCCTATCATAAAGTATAACAGATGACTAAAAAGGTCTATGTAGTTCACTACTGCTGTCTGGCTAAGCAGCATAAATAAAGGAATGCTTACTGCCAGTGTCAATCGCTGATACTTTTGCAGTAATACAAAGAATAACCCGATAAACAGATAGTATTCCGCTTCTACCTTCAGTGTCCAGAATACCGGATTGGAGTCTGGGTGATGCAGGTAAAAAAGACTAAGGAAAACAGACCAGGTGGTTTCGGGAAAAGCAATATGTTTTACTGCTGTGGATAATGCCAGTACAACCAGTGTGATGCCCAGCGCAATGAGGTATGGAGGATGTAAACGGATCAGGCGTTTTAATAGAAACTTTCCATAGTGTTCCAGCTGATAACGTCCTTTGTCCAGACTAAGGGGAATCACAAATCCGGAGATAACAAAAAATACCTGTACGCCGTATTTGCCATATTCATGAAATGCATTAAAAGTTCCTGCAAAGGCGTTACCCTCATTAAATGGTTGACCAAAGTGGCAAAAGCATACCATCAGCACAGCAAGTGCCCTTAGGAAGCTCAGGCTCTCTACCTTCCGTTGTGTGTTCATGATAAAAGTTTTTCTAAAGTATGGTAAGACAAAGATACTTTCTCTCACCTGTTGGTTCCCTTACTTAAAAGAGGGCATTTTAACTACTATAACAAGTAGCGTCTAGCCAGGAGTGCTTACCAATACCGAACCCTTCAGGATGTCCATTTTGACAAATGAGTCTGTTTCCCGGAAGCCGGCATCTATCCACAACTGCTTACATTGAGGGTTGGCATACAACACCTTAACAGGTCGTTGCTTCCTGTCAATACTCTCTTTTACCTTGTTGATAAAGTCCTCCATAATCACCTCGTCAAAAGGATTAAACAGAAAAATGACGCCCACTGTCTCAGGAACGGTATACTTGCGGGCATCCTGACAAGCAACACTGATCCGGATGTTCTTATAACGGGTATATAACATGTCCCGCATCTTGACGGCCGACTGATACAGGCGTGGGGAAAGGTCAATACCTGCCAATGCTTTGAATCCATAGGCGGCACCCATAGCCAATACTCTGCCTCTGCCACAGCCTACATCCAGCAGGGTGGTCTTCAGATCAGTTGGTTGAAGGTGGTCCAGTAGCCAGGTTGCGGTATAATAGTTAACCGGCTCATACATAGCAATGTGTTGCCGGTCCTCATCCGACACTTCTGTCGCCAGGTTGTCTGTGCCGATGGTCCGGATACCGTATTTTTTCTCTCCCCGGATCTCATGCCGGATGATGAACAATGCCAGGGCGATACCCCAATGCCAGCCAATATATATGAAATAAGACAGGTACCGCATAGTATTTATTGAGATGCAAACTGTTACAGGGTAATATCTTCGGGATTATAGGGTTCAAGCAGTAACATCTGTAATTTAAGTAATTTCTGGCAGATAGGGGTATAATGTAAAAGCTGCCCCGGGTCAGGAGGCAGCTTCCATAAATATGTATAGTCTTTTATGAATGATCCTTCAGCCGGGGCTGACGTAACTGTACTGGTTTGGTACTCTTGGACTTCATTTTCAGATTCAGCATCTCTATAAATACAGAGAACGCCATCGCAAAGTAGATATATCCTTTCGGGATGTGCTGCTCAAAGCTTTCTGCAATCAGCGACACACCAATCAATAACAGGAAGGAGAGTGCCAGCATCTTCACCGTAGGATGTTTATTTACAAAGTTGCTGATGCTTTCTGCTGCCAGTACCATTACGCCTACTGCAATAATTACCGCTACTATCATAATCTGGATATGGTCTGCCATACCCACGGCTGTAATAACAGAATCCAGCGAGAAAACAATATCCAGCAACAATATCTGTATGATTGTCCGGGTAAAGCTGGCCGGTTTAAAGTTCTCTGATTCATGCTCTCCGCCTTCCAGCTTTTCATGAATCTCTGCGGTACTCTTGTAGATGAGGAACAAGCCGCCTACCAACAAAATTAAATCCCTGCCGGATATAGCAGTAGCCTCCAGCCATTTGGGCGACGCTATACCTATCCATTCCCCGACATTAAACAGGGGGGTAGTCAGCGACATGATCCAGCTGATAGACAGTAATAGCAGTATCCGTACAAACATCGCCAGGGTAAGACCCAGCCTGCGTGCTTTTTTCTGTTGATCCGCAGGTAACTTACCTGCCAGGATGGAAATGAAGACAATATTATCTATTCCCAATACAATTTCCAGCACGCTTAGTGTTAAAAGGCTGATCAGTGAATCTATTGTAAACAGGCCTTCAGCGGAAAAGATGTTTTCCATGTTCAATATGCATTATAGGTTTGATGCTCAATCTTACACTTTTTTCCCTTTATCCTTTATTCCATTTGATAGCCGGCGAATCATACCGCCGAAAATGAAGTAATGGAAGGGTAACATCGCATACCAGTATAACCTTCCCCAAAGTCCGCGGGGCCGGAAAGTAGCCGTTTGCTTCAATACTGGTTGCTGATCCTCCTCCACTATCTGGAACTCCAGCCACGCTTCGCCGGGTAATCTCATTTCCGCAAACAGTAACAACCTGCGCTGCTGCTTGTCTGCCACCAATACCCGCCAGAAGTCCAATGCATCGCCGGCATGGATATCCTCAGGATGGCGTCGCCCTCTGCGTAAGCCTACTCCGCCAACTATTTTATCCAGAAAGCCCCGTATACGCCAGAGGGTATTCGCATAATACCAACCGGTATTGCCACCTATCCGCCATACATTCCCTAGCACTGCGGCCGTATCCATATCCTTACGGATTGGTATACTCTTCTCATCTTTCAGACAGCCATAAGTGGGTACTTCAATGTTATCCATCCACGTCTGCGGGGTGTTGGCTGAAGAAAAGGAGTCTTTCCAGCTGCTGGCCACCAGGTTCTGCTCTATCTTCCCGAAGGCTAGCTGTACTGCGTTCTTATAGGGCACGGGTTGAATGCCCAGTTTCCCGGCCAGATCGTTAGGCCTCGCTGTGACATCTACCTTCATGCTATCCACCAAATTTACTGCCAGCGGATAAGAGGTAGACGTAATGAAATATAACCAGTAAGAAGACAACCGGGGTGTCATTACCGGTAATGTCAGAATATAACGCTTCAGTTGCCTTACTTCCGCATATTGTAGCAACATCTGACGATAAGTAAGTACGTCCGGACCGGCAATGTCGTAATTCGCATTATAAGTATCTTCCCTGCCTGCCACGCCACAAAGGAAGTAGATGACGTCTCTGATGGCTATCGGCTGACACCGTGTATTCAGCCAGCGGGGTGTGATCATTACCGGCAACTTCTCTACCAGATCCCTGATAATTTCAAAGGAAGCACTGCCGGAACCTACTATAATACCGGCCCTCAACGCGGTTAAAGGTACCGGCCCCTCTTTCAGAATGTTCTCTACTTTCAACCTTGAACCTAAGTGCCTTGAAAGGTCTTCCTGGTTGACTATACCCGTCAGGTAGATGATCTGCTTACAATCGGTATTACTGATGAGTTGCACGAAACGCTTAGCCGAGGCAGTTTCCTTCTCCTCAAACTTACCCCGTGTGCTCATAGAATGTACCAGATAGTACGCTACATCAACATCCTTAGGGAAGACTGTTGCTCCTTCAGATTGCAGGAAGTCCACTTCCAGTACCTCTACCGGATAGTTCTGCTGCTGGTTAAACCTGTCTTTATCCCTTACGCAGCATATTACCTGATGTCCCTGTTCCAGCAGTACGGGAATCAGTCGCTGGCCTATATAGCCATTTGCGCCTGTCAGCAGTATCTTCAAAGTGAAAGTAGTTGATAGTTATCCCATGTACCGCAAAATCTGCACCAGTGATGCAGTGAACATTAACGGCTAAAAAACAGGGAAAACCGGCTGTTATTGGATACTTTTGTTTCATTAACCCTTATATAACAATATGAGTATAAAAGTAATTGCCTTTGATGCGGATGACACGCTTTGGATCAATGAACCCTATTTCCGCGAAACTGAAGCAGAGTTTTGCCAATTGATGGAAAGCTACCTGCCACAGCATACCGTAGTACGTGAACTACTCCAGACTGAAATCAAAAACCTGTCTCTCTACGGATACGGGATCAAAGGTTTCATACTGTCAATGATCGAAACCGCCCTGACCATCTCCAATAAAACTATTGATATCAATGCTGTGGAAAAGATCATTGAGTATGGTAAAGCGCTGCTGGCCAGACCAGTAGAAGTACTCGATGGCGTACCCGAAGTACTTGCTGCACTGAAAGAGAATTACCGGCTGGTAGTAGCTACCAAAGGTGACCTGCTGGACCAGGAGCGTAAACTGCGTAATTCCGGTGTGCTCCACTTCTTCCATCACGTCGAAATCATGTCAGATAAGCAGGAAGCCGACTACCGCAAACTGCTCAAACACCTGGATATTGCGCCCGAACAATTCCTGATGATAGGCAACTCCCTGAAGTCAGACGTACTGCCTGTACTCGGTATTGGTGGCAATGCTATTCATATCCCATATCACATCACCTGGGAACATGAACATGTAGATGTGCATATCGATAATCCAAACTTCAGGCAGGTAGAACATATCTCAGATGTACTGCCGCTACTGTATGCACCATCCATGTAGCCATACTATCATCCTCACTATATAACCATCCTATACTGTCTGCATAGCAGCGGATATACTATTGCCCGTAAATGCCTAATTATTACCGGGATTTACTATTTTGTAGCCCACGTTAAAATTCCATATTTACTCACTACTCAAGTCTAAGAAATGAATATTAAATGGATAGTGTACAGCGCTGCCGCACTAAGGAAGCTGCTGACTTTCGCTTTCTTACTGATCACGTGTACACTGCATGCCCAATACAATTCCTGGCAAGGTAGCTGGATCACAAATACAGAAGATACCACAGCCACCAAAGCACCCTACTTCAGAAAGACCTTCCGCGTTGATAAAAAGATTGCTAACGCTACTGCCTATGTAGCCGGCGTAGGTTATCATATCGTATATGTGAATGGCCGCTCCGTTACTGACGCAGTACTGGAACAGGCCTATACCCGCTATGATAAAAGACTGCTGTATAAAGTATACGATGTTACGTCGTTACTCTCCTCCAAAGGACCACAAAGTATTGCCGCCGAGCTGGGTAATGGCTGGTACAATATACAGTCACACGCGGTATGGGGCTTTCAGAATGCACCCTGGAGAAACACACCCCGGCTGCTGCTGGACCTGGTCATCCGTTACGAAGATGGTACTACTACCACTATTGCTACTGACGATTCCTGGAAATGTGCAACTGGTCCCAGCCAGTTCAACTGCCTTTACTCCGGAGAAATCTATGACGCACGCCAGGAAGTACCTGATTGGAATCAAACTACCTTCAATGACGCTTCATGGAAACAGGCGATGAAAACATCCTCTCCCGGCGGAGAGCTGCATGAACAGATAATGCCTTCAATCAAAATCATCAGGCATATAAAACCGGTATCTGTTAAGAAGCTGGGTACCGGCAAATATCTCTTTGATATGGGCCAGAACTTTTCAGGTGTTGCCACCCTGCGTGTAAAAGGGATAGCTGGTACCAAAGTGACCATGTATTACGGAGAAGTCCTTAAAGACGGCGCGCTCGATATGGTCCATAATACAGAACATATGCGTAGTATGCCCGGCGAACTCCGTTTCCAGACAGACGTATACTACCTGAAAGGTGGCGGCCAGGAAACGTTTACCCCCCGGTTTGTATACCACGGATTTCAATACGTACAGGTAGAAGCTGACAATGATCTTGCATTGGATAAACAGTCTCTTGAAGGGCTTTTTTATAGCACTGATTTTGAAGAAGCTGGGCACTTCACCAGCTCAGATGAGATGGTGAACAAACTATATGAAGCTGCCCGCCAGTCATACCGTAGCAATTTCCTCAGTATACCTACAGATTGTCCGCAACGTGAAAAGAACGGCTGGACTGCTGATGCACACATTTCAGCAGAGATCGGCCTGTGGAACTATCATACTGCCAGCAGTTACCGTAAGTGGCTACATGATGTGAGAGATGCCCAATTACCAAGTGGCAGTATGCCTGGTATTGCTCCGTCTAATGGCTGGGGGTATGACCGCCCGGGTAATGAAGAGTTTACTTTTGGCCCTGCATGGGGTAGTGCATTGGGATTTGTTACCTGGTACATGTACCTGTATCATGGAGATACGGCCCTTGTACGTGAACACTATGACGCATTTAAAAAGTATACAGATGTGGTAGCAAAAGGTGCAGAAGGGTATCTATTTAAACATGGACTGGACGACTGGATGTCGCTGGTTAAAACACCTGTTACCTTTACCTCTACTGCCTATTTCTACACAGATGCGTTACTGGTAGCTAAAATGGCGCGGGTGCTGGGAAATAAGGCAGACGAAGTTACTTATACAACACTGGCAGATAGTATCCGCAATGCTTTTAACCGTACTTATTTTGATGGCAATTCAGGGCATTATAAAGATAGTACCATGACGGCATTAAGTGCAGCCGTTTTTCATGAACTGGCTTCACCTGATGCAGCAGTATCTGCTGCGAAACAACTAGCTGCAAAAGTAGCGCGAAATAACTACCATGCAGACTTCGGTGTGATGGGTACCAAATATGTATTACCGATGCTAAGTGAGCATGGGTATGCCGACGTTGCATTCAGACTACTGACTGATACCGGTTACGCCGGTTGGGCACATTGGATTGCTAATGGCGCTACCACCTTGTTTGAAGACTGGCCAGGTGAGTTATCACATAATCATATCTTCTTTGGCGACTACTGTGCCTGGTTTTATAAGACACTGGCCGGTATCCGTCCGGATGAAAATGCACCTGGCTTTAAACACTTCTTTATACAGCCTGCTTTTGTACAGGCGCTCAACTTCGTAAAAGCTGATTATAACAGCCGGTATGGTAAGATCAAGGTAGAATGGAAAAGAAACAAACAAACTATCACACTTCAGGTTGAAGTGCCCTCATCGGCTACGTTGCGGTTGCCTGCAGGTTTGTTAAAAGACAAATCTTTGAAAAAGGTTACCATCGGTAATCAACCCTATGAAGAATTAACATTAGGCAGTGGCAAATACAGCTTCAAGATAAAAGCATAACATCACATGATTGCTATCAGATGCCCGGTATAACAGCCGGGCATTTTCTTTTGAGTAATGCCAGTATATTCCGTTGTATAGAAATGTACTGTAGTTACTTAGATGGATAACTGTTATTAGTTGGTGTAAATTGTGTTGATATGATATCCCGTGATGGGGTAGAAGGGTAGTAGCGTGTTTTCAGGAAGGTAACAGACAGATGGGAGGGGGTAGTCACATTATTTTGAGGGAAGGTCTGCGGGTTAAACACTTACCCTCAAATGTTACTTCTTTTTAGCGGAAGCCTCATAGATAATCTGGTGCTGGTATTCTCCGGTCACTACCTTTCCATAAATCGTCCTGGTCCAGCCATTTTCAAATCCGTGGTTGTTGGCAATAAGGAAACCTTTATGTGCATCCGTTTTAATGATCTTGTGGGCGTCAATGTAATGCCCTTTTACTTTGCAGAATACAATATCTCCGACCTTGTATTCGCTGGCTTTCTCAAAGGTCAGGCTGGTTCCGCTTTTAAGAATAGGCAACATTGAGCTGCCAAACGCCTTCATCTTTCCCCGGCCAGTTACTTCCAGCTCGTTTTTTAATCTTTCGTACTTGTTCATATTGCATTGTTTTCATGCTTATTGTTTCGCCTGCAAAGTAGGGTACCTGTATGCAATCTATTTGCGCAGGTATGAAGAAAATATATCATAAAATACTAACGCATTCATCTTGAATCATCTTTTCTCTGAAATGCACTCTGATACAAGATGGTCCATTTACTGCCTGTTCAGGCTTTAATATCCAATTCATATCAGCACTTATCCGTCACCAAAAGGGCACTTCAATATCCCCGGGATATTGAAGTGCCCTTTTGGTGCCCTTATGGTATAGGGATAATATGCATGCCAGACCGATACCAGGCGAGGTACACTATATGGAAATGGCCAGTTACCGGATAAGTCAATAAGGCTGTTGACATGCTGCTGACCGGGAGTGGTTGGACCCGGATCCCTGAGAAACAGCTGGCCAGGTATGACTGCCCGTCTTTATATTTGCCTGACACAGCAACCTGATCTGGTATGGAAAGGAAGGTATTAGTGGGTAAAAGCAATACAATCCTCATAAAGGAAGTATCACTGCCATTAATTTATATATTAATAAAATACTAATAAATTTATCTGTAATGCAGCATGCAGTGGCGACAAGCATAAAAAAGGGATGCCGGCGTGTCACGACGTTGCTGAAAAGAGTAGTGCTGGAAGGTATCCCGGAATTTCTACTGGCGCTGATAATGGGAGATATCTTTTGATCGCAGCTTGAAGGTAAGCGCTTCCCTCAGTGATCAGAACTGATGACTGTAAAAGTTCAATGCAGGCTCTTTGCCCTCGCTGATGGTTACATATCCTGAATTATCCGGCAGCAGTGCAATTCCTTCTCCTTGTTTTTCAGGAATATAAGGCAGCATCACCGCAGGTTTTGACATGGCTGCTTCTACACTTTCTCCCTGTTGCCTGGCCCAGTAGTATACCTGGTTTTTATCTTTTATGACGATATGTCTGCCATCCTGGGATATATCGCCGGCAGTGATCCAGGTAGCAGGTACGGTACCGACTTTCTGTAACGTGACTTTATCGCCATCTTTGAAGTTCAATGGCGTTTTATAAATACCTACGGCTTTCTCGCGCTTACTTACCACATATAAGAATCCTCCGATAGGATCTACCATTAGTGTTTCAGCATCCCGAGGGCCATCCGGGTAAGTAATATTCAATATCTCAGGTCTGATGCTCGTTTTACTACCTGGTGTTTGTACAGGTGCAGGAAACCGATAGATGCGCGTACCCAGGTCCAGGTGAATATTGTTACCAATATCGCCCACATATAGATATTGTTTTTGTGGAACCGGGCCGGGGCCTTCCGCAATATCTTCCCAATCGCGGTTCTTTACATCTTCCAGCTGTATTGTGCTGGTCAGATTTCCCTTATTGTCCAGCAGGTATATCTCTGGTTTATTGCCGCTATCATTGTGTGTCCAGAAATGGCCGGGTAACGCTTTGCTTGCTGCAAGGCCGGAGGCTTCGGTAATGTCAGATGAGTGTACTATCCCCAGCACCTGCGGTTGGACAGATGCATTGAGTGAGGAGGATTTCTTTTTCTTCTGCGAAGAGTGCTCTTGTTTATCTTTCTTCTTGTGGTCCTTTTTCTTCTTCTGCGCAGGCGCTGTTATTGCTACAGATAACAATATCGCCAGCAGGCTGTTAAAGATGATCTGTTTCCTCATTATACGATACTACGAAATAATGAGCATATAAACCATTCTAAGGCGTGAGTGCCTATCTAGGGAAGCTGGTGCCACCTTTGATTTGTACAGCAGGATACAGCAGGTGGGTTAAAGAGTACATCAGCCTGTTACCTTCTGTAATGATCAGATATCTTACCACATTGCCGGTAAGATCTGATATGAAAGCAGGATTGCAATACCGAGATCGTGTATGGGTAGATAGTGCTTATCGTCATCATGATAGTATGGCTGCGATGGTAGGAATAAATATTACTGCTGCTTTTAATATTGGCTATGCTTATAACTATAGAGCATCAGGCTGCAATATCATAAGTCAAGGCTTTTATGAAATTGTTACTGGTATGATGACTGGAAACCGGTTAGCGGATCTGTGTCCGCGCAATCTATGGTAATATGACGCTGTAGTAGCCGCTTTATCTGCATGTGTGGCTGGAGATAATGCTGTTAGCCTTTTCTGAATTGCAAACATACACCGAGACAGTAGCCAGGATGTCAATGTATGCTTTGATGTTATATGGGATCATTTTTTCAGGTGTATGTGGTAAAGATGTTGACGCTGGTTGGGCAAGTACAAAAGAAGTCGTCAGTACTATAACGTAGGAAAATAGCAGAAAACAGAGACGCCGGTTTTGGAGTCTCTGTTTTCATTTGTACTTTACCTGTCCTATCATGCAAAATGGAATTATGAAAAGAAACAGGTACTTGATAAGTACAGCCATGTTATTGGGGATTGTCACTACAGGTGTGGCGCAGCAACAAGCACCCACAGCCTCCGGGAATGCTAACCTTGAATTTATTGATCCAACAATTGGTAGCGTAGGACTAATACTTGAGCCGACGCGTCCGGCCATGTACCTGCCCAACAGTATGGTCCGGGTATTCCCGTCGCGCAAAGATCAGCTGGATGACCAGATTGGTTATTTTCCACTTACCATTGCCTCACACAGGCAACAGAGCCTGTTTGGATTTATACCGGTTTCTGGTGAGCTAACCAGTGATAACTGGCAGCGTGGCCTCACCTATGACCAGGAAGCAGTTAAGCCTTACGCTTATAAAGTATACCTGGAAGATGTGGATACATTGCAATTTTCTCCATCTGAGCGCAGTGGTTATTTCAGTGTTGGATTTTCGGGTAATAAGCCACATTTCTTGCGTCTCAGTGTTTTAAATAACAATGGTGAGTTGCACACACAAGGTAAGCGCGTTATCAGCGGGAAAGAGACCTTTAACGGAATGAGTGCCTTCTTTTATGCAGAGTTAAACGCTGATATTATTAGCACTGAGTACCGTGGAGATAAGAAGCAGCATATGTTTGTTGCGTTGGGTAACAAGTCACAGCGTGTAGATGTACGTTATGGCGTGTCTTTTATTAGTGTGGAAAAGGCAAAGGCTAATCTTCAGAGAGAAATTAATGTATGGAATATCAAGCCAGTCAGAGACAGGGCTTATGAGGCCTGGCAGCGTGTAATAGGCGGTATTAATGTGAAAGGGGGTACAGAAGCGCAGAAAAGGGTATTTTATACGTCGCTCTACCGCTCTTACGAGAGAATGGTGGATATCAATGAATATGGTCAGTATTACAGTGCTTATGATCATAAGGTGCATAACTCCGGTAGTCCGTTTTATGTGGATAACTGGCTATGGGATACCTATATAGCTTTAGAGCCTTTACAGACATTGCTCAATCCGGATGCACAGGTACATAAGATCAATTCTTACATTGCGATGTATGAACAGAGTGGGTGGATGCCTTCGTTTGCAGTTGCTCATGGAGATATGCCATGTATGACCGGTAACCATGCCGCTGCATGGATAGCTGACGCTTGGTTTAAAGGAGTAAGAGGTTTTGATCTGGCCAAAGCTTATGAGGGACTGAAAAAGAACTCATTGCAGGCAACATTGCTACCCTGGAGAAACGGTCCGGCTACATCTCTGGACTCTTTTTATAATAAGCATGGTTATATGCCGGCACTTAAGCCTGGAGAAAAGGAAACAGTCAAAGAAGTGCATGACTTTGAGCGCCGTCAGGCAGTGGCTGTAACGCTGGAAAATAGTTATGACGACTGGTGCATTGCACAGCTTGCAAAAGCAGCAGGTCATCCTGAAGACGTACCACTATTCCTGAAACGAGCCGCCAATTATAAGAATGTGTTCCGTGCAGATAAAGGCTTTATGTGGCCGAAAGACGCTGAAGGTAAGTGGATTGAACCTTTTGATCCAAAGTTCTCCGGCGGACAGGGTGGGCGTGACTATTTTACAGAGAATAACGCATATACTTATAATTGGGATGTTAAGCATGATCTGCAGGGGCTGTTTGAACTAATGGGTGGAAGAGCAAAAGCAGAAGAGAAGCTGGATAATCTCTTCCGTGAAAACCTTGGTCGCAGCAAATATCAGTTATGGTATACTTTCCCTGATGCAACTGGTCTTGTCGGACAGTTTGTGATGGGTAATGAACCTAGCTTCCATATTCCCTACCTCTATAACTATACCGGTGCGCCCTGGAAAACGCAGAAGCGTATTCGTATGCTGCTGGATACCTGGTACACAGACAACCTGTTTGGTATACCTGGAGATGAAGATGGCGGTGGGATGACTGCTTATGTGGTATTCTCTATGATGGGATTCTGCCCTGTAACGCCGGGTATTCCTGTATATAACATTGGCAGTCCGGTATTTGAAGAAATCAGTATTAAGCTTGCCAATGGTAAGACATTTACGGTATCAGCGCCAGGCAGTTCGGGAACTAACAAGTACATACAGAGCGCTATGCTGAACGGTCAGACGCTCAACAAGCCCTGGTTTACACATGATGAGTTAATGCAAGGAGGGGTGTTGAAATTGGTTATGGGCGAGCAGCCTAACAAGCAATGGGGTGCGGACGAAAAGGCATCACCGGTGTCAGCTATTGGCAATTAACAGTTAGTGATGGTTGGTCAATGTCAGTGACTCATTTTTTTGAATCTTATATAATCACCAAGGGCGCTTCATACTGTGAAGCGCCCTTGGTGATTATATAGACTTGTATGTTTCAGGAATCTTATTACAGTTCCTCTTTTATATGCATCCCTAGCTGCCTGATAGCTTCTTCATTTCGCTTATAGTGCGTCCATTGTCCCATACGGGTTGCTATCAGCAGATTAGCACGCTGCAGCATAGAAAGGTATTCTGATACTGTAGATTGCGTAAGTCCTGACTTTTGTTGTATATGCCCCACACATACGCCTGTCTTATCGAACTCACCACATTCCTGTTTTGGGAAGTGTTTTTCCGGTTCTTTTAGCCAGGCTAATATTTCGAGCCTTTTTTTATTGGATAAGGCTTTAAAAACTTCTACTTGATCCATACGTACAAAGGTATCGGAATTACTCGATTTTTATAGTTAGGGATTTCATAATGTTTTTATGAAAATAATTTCTTTTATCTTACTGTTTTATAGATAATTTTTTATGGATCTGTTTCAATATAAGAACGGCATATTGCATTGCGAAGACATTGCTGTAGATAGTCTGCCTGAAAGGGGGCTACCTACACCTTTTTATCTGTATTCTGCTAATACCCTGCGGTTACATTATAAAAAGATTTACAGTGCTTTTGAAAAACTGGACCCTACGCTTTGTTTTTCGGTCAAGTCCTGTAATAATGTGCATCTCCTGAACGAACTGGCTGCCCTGGGCGCAGGTATGGATATTGTAAGTGGCGGAGAGCTATTTGTTGTAAAACAGAGCAATGCTGATTTGTCAAAAGTCGTATTTGCCGGTGTTGGTAAATCAGATGAAGAGATAAAAGAAGCAATCACCAGTGAAGTTGGATACATCAATATCGAGTCAGAACAGGAACTGGCCCGGGTACAGGAACTGGCAGGGGAATTAAAGCGTGAGGTAAATGTACTGATCCGTATTCTGCCTGATATATTGGATGAGAAAACTAATGAGAAGACCCGTACCGGTTACAAGGGGGCTAAATTTGGTATTGACTATGCCAATGTGGAGACATTGATAGAGGAGAATGCTGATCATCCGTATGTGAAAATCAGAGGCTTGCATTGTCATATAGGCTCTCCAATCTCTTCATATACTTTTTATGAAGAATGTATCCACAAGATGGTGGAGCTTACCAAGGCGCTTAAACAAAAGAATATCATTCTGAAGGTGCTTAACATCGGAGGAGGTTTTCCAGCTAACTACATGGACAATGATAACTTTTCCTGGGAAAGTTTCGCAGGACCCATTATCAGTCTGTTGGAACCCTATGTAAAAAACGAAGGATTTAAGATTATTCTCGAGCCAGGAAGATCTATTTCTGCCAATACTGCCATACTGGTTACGAAAGTATTATACGTAAAACAATCAGGCGAAAAGCACATTGCTATCCTGGATGGTGGCATGACAGAGCTAATCAGGCCTGCTATGTACAATGCCTTTCATTTCATCTGGCCGGTTAAGCCTGAACCTCAGCACATACTTACTAACAGGAATTATCCGGTTGAGCAGGACGGTCTTACCAACTATGACGTAGTAGGGCCTATCTGTGAATCGTCCGACTACTTTGCAAAAGAACGTCCTTTGCCTACCTTAAGGCAAGGAGATTATGTAGCGGTATTTACAACTGGTGCATACGGCATGGTGATGTCCAGCAATTACAATCTGCACGTAAGACCAGCAGAGATTATGGTAGACAAGGACAAAGTATATATTATCAGAGAACGTGAAACCCAGGATGACCTTGTAAGGAAAATGATCAGACACGAATTGTAAATGTTTATAACCTATGACAAAGGAAGAGTATCAGAAACTATTCAATGAAGAAGATGCCGTAGGCTGGTTGTCTATAGATAAACAACTGGAAACTATCTACGGAAAGCAGGAACCCAGACATTATGCGCCGCCTTTACACTATGTTGCAGGTGGCGAAGATCCTATTGACGGCAGTAGTATTTATGATAGCGAAAAGCAATTCAGGCACTATCATATTATCAGTTATGGTATGTCACAGCTGTACTATGATGAAGAGCAGGCAGGAGGCGAATTTAGTAAATGGGGGTTTGAGTTTACCTTCAGACTGAAGCCGTTTGCAGAAGATGACGGAGATCCACTGTGGGCAATTCAGGTAATGAATAACCTTGCTCGCTATGTATATCAAAGCAAACGCTGGTTTGAACCCTACCATTTTATACCTGCCAAAGGACCTATCAGGCTGGAAACAGCTACAGATATCGTCGGACTTGCCTTTGCACCAGATCCTGAACTGGGAACTATAAAAACACCTCACGGCGAGGTGACCTTCCTGCAAATGGTAGGACTGACTTCAAAAGAAGTTGAACGACTACTTGCAAAACCGCAGACCGGTGAGGTAGAACGGCTCATTAATGAAATAAGAGAGTATAACCCATTGTTGATCACAGACCTGGACAGAACAGATAAGTAGATATTTGGAACTTGGGGTGTTATTGATTAATACTTGTAGTGCAGTAACTGAGAGCATCTTGTGAAAGTATGCTGTACGCAATTACTAATCTTTAATTCCCAGGTTCTTAACGCTTCCCCAACAAATTTTATCTTTCAGTTATGGAATTGCCCTTTCTGCTGCATCCTTAATAAAAATGCTGATCCATTGAGATATTTTACCTGGACTACTATGGTCCTGTTTGTTACCGTGGCCTCTATGTTATTCTGGCAATATCTTGAAGCAAGAAGCCTGCAATTACATTCTGTTGTTCATTATAAAACAGTAGGGCACTTGCCATTGCCTGCCAGTTATACCAGACCAGCAGCTGCCCCCGGATCTTTTGCTGCGTGGCTAAGGGCGCGGCCACTGAAAGAAAACAATACAGTATACCTGTATAATGGTGAAAAAAAGCCTAATCAGCAGGCGCAGTTTGCAGTACTGGATATCTCTGTAGGGAAAAAGGATCTGCAACAATGTGCAGATGCGGTAATTCGGTTGTATGCAGAATATTTATATGAAACCCGCCAATATGGAAAGATAGCCTTCCACGCAACGGATGGTACGCTAATGGATTATAACAGCTGGATGAAAGGCTACCGGTTTGTGATAAAGAATGGCCGTTTGCAGAAGAAACTTATTGGCGCTGCGTGTCAGGGAGATGCATGTTTTAGTGAATATCTTCAGGTGGTATTTTCTTATGCCGGTACGCTCTCTCTGAGTAAAGAACTGAAAACTGTGGATACCCCAGGTGCTATTCAGGCAGGAGATGTATTTATCCGAGGTGGTTCTCCCGGTCATGCTGTACTCGTGATGGACGTGGCAGTAAATGCTGCCGGACAAAAGACCTTCCTGCTCGCACAGAGCTATATGCCCGCACAGGATATTCACATACTTAAAAATCCTTCAGCTACACAACAGCCATGGTATCAATATAAAGGTGAAAAAATATTGAATACTCCAGAATGGACTTTTGAATGGAATCAGCTAATGAGGTTCCCGTAAGATTGTCACTCCCTATACTATGTGAAGCCGGTTAGGCTACTGATATTATCAGTATGCCTGCCGGTTTTTTGTATATTAGTGATAGTGCCGGTGAGTATTGTAAACTTCCTGTACTTGTAATCTCATTTATCATGTCAGACACTCAAAATAATCAGATGAAATGGAATAATGAACCCCTGCATTGGTCGGGCGATCAAAAGAAAATGACTTGTACCGTTGAACCGGATACCGACTACTGGAGAATTACGCACTATGGTTTTATCCGGGATAATGGTCCTTTTTATTACCAGGAGCTTACTGGGAATTTTGAAGCAAGTGTGAAGATTACCGGAGAATATAAAGAACTGTATCATCAGGCGGGATTAATGATACGTATTGATGAAAAGAACTGGATTAAGACCGGTATTGAATATGTAGACGGTGTACAACAGGTGAGCGCCGTCGTTACCCGGGAGGTGTCAGATTGGTCGGTGGTACCAAGGCATGATAATCCCGCAGCCGTCTGGCTTAAACTACTGCGTAAAGGTGACTATGTAGAAATCAGGTATTCATTTGACAATACACGGTATGACATGCTACGATTAGCTTATTTCCCTCCTGATGTACAAGTTGGTATTGGTGTGGTAGCTGCTGCTCCTGGTAAAGCCTCTTTCCATGTTGTCTTCGAGGACTTTGAAGTAAAAGCTATTGACTAGGTCTTAAATGCCTATATAAAGTGAAGGGCCCGTTTAGATAAACGAGCCCTTTATTGTTGTTGTCTTTTAATGATTAACCCGGGCTTCTTTATGCCGGATTAGTTGGACAGATTACTGTCCCTCTTGCAACGGGTAATATAATAAAGTTATTGATTCTTGCTGTTATCAATCGCCTGACGGAACATATTCCTTTCTTGCTCCGGAATATTCTGTCCATATTTTTCCAGGTAAGTATTAGCTACAGATGCGTAGTTGGACCAATCCTGTTTATTAAATGTATAGACGGTTTTCGCTCTCAGGTAAATTTCTTCACCAGGATCGCCATAAGGCTTGATGCTATTGGCTATAGCTGACCAATCAGGATCTGTGCTTTTCTGCAATACCGGGTCGATAACATCTTTAAATACTATGTTCATCAGTTTTACAGTAACCGGCCTTTTTTCAGTATTGGAGTTACTGCTTTTCAGGTGTTGCTGTAGTACTGCAAAGCCCTTGTCTTTGGTACTATTAGTAAACTGAAGGATCAGGTCCATTTGCTCAGGTGAATATGGAGCCTGAAGGGATGCAATATATGCACCTCCGGCAATATTTGCTCCTTCTTTGTCACCTGCTTGTTTGGCCATCATTGCCATTTTTAACAGGAATGCCGGATCGCGGCGTCCGTCGATATACTCCTGCAGCAACTTACTATACGCTACTGCTGGATCAGTAAGATCAGCGTTCATTGCTGTTACAGCAGGGATAGTACCAAGATCAGGATTGAGCGGCGCATGTATCTGACGCATTTGCTCAAAAGGAATTTTCACTACCTCACGGTCATATGTTAATAAACCGTTTTGTTCTCCTTCCACATCAAAAGGCTGTGTGTAAATAGAGCCAGATAGACCATCTGCTTCCAGCAGCTTCAGATGCTGGTTCATAATAGTATATTTCGCGGCCAGGGCAGCTGGTTTTTCCTGTATATACCCCCATGCGCTACCAGTATTCCACTGATGGTCAGGAATAAATACGCCAATACCACCAAATTCACCCAGTACTCTCGCTTTACCTGGTTCTGCAGGTGCATTCATCGGGTCAGGATATGAGTGAACATCAGTCATGTCTGCGCTTACCCAGGCATTAGGTGATGGGCTGCGAAGCTGCTCGTTTACATATAACATCTCGCCAGAGTGGCCATTTACTATACGGGAAGGATCTGCTGTTTTAATCCACTCTGTGATACGCTGCTGATCATATACTCCCCACTTCTCATTGAAGATAACCCAAGTAGTAATGGAGGGACTATTGTGTAATTGTTCCAAAGTCTCTTTAGTTTCTTTCTCATACTGCACCTTAGACCCTTCCGGCAATCCCTGGTTTGGGTTCACAAAGTCCTGCCATACCAGCATACCCAGCTTGTCAGCATGATAATACCAACGCGCAGGTTCTACCTTAATATGTTTGCGGATTGTATTAAAGCCCATGGCTTTGATCGCTTCAATGTCATACTTCAGTGCATTGTCTGTAGGGGCAGTGTATAGTCCGTCAGGCCAGAACCCCTGATCGAGGGTACCCAGGTTAAAGTATGGCTTATTATTCAGGAATATCCTGTCAACACCTTTAGCATCCTTCTGGATAGCAATCTTACGCATACCAAAGTAGCTTTTCACCTCGTCAGTAACCTTACCGCCTTTGGTTAATCTAACGGTCAGATCATAGAGAAAAGGACTGGCAGGAGACCAGAGTTTCGGATTCTTAACAGGCAGCTTCAGTGCAACGCCTGGCTTTCCCTTCACTTTCCCTACCTCAGTACCGTTGTCGATAGCAATCAGCTCAACCGAAGTACCGGCAGGCGCATTTACACTAACGTTCAGTATATTCTTGTCGATATCAGGTGTGAGGGTAAGTCCGGCAATATGTGCAGCCGGCACTGTCTCCATCCATACTGTTTGCCAGATACCGGAGGAAGGCGTATAATAGATATTTTCAGGGTTCAGCACCTGTTTACCATGTGGACCTACCCCTTCACTGGTGGGGTCATATACCTTCACGATAATCTCATTCTCACCATCTTTCAGCGCAGCGGTAATATCTTGCGAGAAAGACTGATAACCGCCGGTATGTGTACCGGTTTCTTTACCATTTACATACACTGTAGCCTGCCAGTCTACTGCCCCGAAATGTAAGAGTACATGCTCTCCGTCTTTCAGCGCTGGTTTGGTAAAGGTGCGTTTATACCAGAGATTCTCAGAAGGCTGTAGTGCCTTCTTCACGCCGGAAAGTGCTGACTCCAGCGGAAAAGGTACTAATATCTCTCCCTGGTAACCTGTAGGAGTAGCAGCATCTTTAGGGGTAACGGCGTAACTCCATAATCCGTTGAGGTTCTGCCAGTTCTCACGTACCATCTGTGGACGAGGATACTCTGGTAAGGCATTGGTAGGGGAAACTTCCTTGGCCCAACGTGTTTTAATCGTTGTTGGCTGGATCTGCCAACCGGTCTGTGCCATCAGGCCCTGACCAATCGCGACACTCAATAAACATACACTTGCGGTCTTAAACAGATTCATTGCTGTAAATGATTGGTTATTAATTGATTTTAGTCGTTGTGGAATAGTTCTAATGCCCCAGGTAATCGATTACGCAGTAATAGATAAAAGATCAGCGTTGAGGTATCACATCTAATAAGTATTTATTGATTAAATAGTAACGTGCGAATCAAAATCCTATCCTGGGGAAACAATTGTTTTGGTCTTAACTTCTCTTAGTTTTTGCATATAAAGATACGAAAAATCACTGAGAATCACTCGATTTTTATCACCGAACTTCTTATACCTGCTCCGTTTTCGTTGATGGGTTCGATCGAAAAATAATAGCTTGTATTTTTATCAAGTGTCTTCAAATAATACTCGTTTACACCGTATACCATAATACTAGTATATGACTTATCCGGTGATATGCCATAGTAAACATTATAAGCATATGCATCTGCCGAAGGGTGCCATTTCAACCATGCATTCCGTTTATCACTTTCCTGCCGGAGTACCATAAACTTCCTTACCTCAGCGGGTGGCTGCCCATTACCCTTGCCAAATACCCTAAGTCCACTGATGGCAAATTTACCATTAGCCATATGCACATTCTCCAGCTTTATATACCGGGTATGCACCGGCTTTCCCAGCTCTATATAATCATGCGGAACATCCTTTTTACTGCGGCTTTTATCAACGAGCAGCTGCCATTTCCTGCCATCCACAGAATGCCATAGCCTGTATTGGTGGTAGATGTCGGTCCGTTTACCCAGAATGTCTGCATCCTGGTCAGCATAATTGATCTGTACTGCATGTACTGCTGATACCTTTCCCAGGTCCGTCTGGATCCATTCCCCAGCTTTTGCAGTAGCTGCGCACCAATACGTTTTGATACTCTCATCTACGGCATTATTGGCATGAAAGGCTCCATAGGTAGAGGATACTGCAACCGGACGCTGATAGTTCAGCAGCATCCAGCCAGTAAATTGTCCTGCGCTGGTATTGTCAGGCAGGTAGTGCGGATAGTCTCCAAATGCGGTATTACAGTATAATATTCCTTCGCTGTCAAAACCCGCCGGCCAGATACCTATCCTCCGTTCAAAGTTGTTCTTAACATTTATTACTATAGTAGACACATGCCACCATCTATGATGCGTATCCTGGAAGGTCGCCCCATGCCCAGCTCCCCGGGCAAACCCACCTGCCTTATAGCTGAAAGGATTGTGTGACTGGTAGGTGAATGGCCCCAGGGGATAATCACTGATATATACCCCATCCCCATACCCGCTAAATTCTGTACCTGGTGCACCGTATTGAAGGTAATATTTACCCTGCTGTTTATTCATCCATGCGCCTTCCATGAAGGGCGACATAAAGTTGTTGTCACTGTATTCTCCAAAACGCTCCCACCCATGTTCATCATCATGCAGCTGTATCAGGTCCTGACGCTCGCCCTTGGGTTGCAGGGTGTGTCTGTCAATCTCCTGACCATACAGCGGATAGGTATTACTGGAACCATGATACAGGTATAGCCTGTTATCATCGTCCAGGAAAAAGGCAGGATCCCATGCGCCGGCACGGAAAGAATCCACCACTTCTTTCCAGGTGTCAGTACGGGGATTTGTGCTCATCCAGATAGGGAAGTTCTTTTCGTAGGTTGACCCGATAACAAACAACGTATCGCCCATGACAAATACTGCCGGTGCACAAAGTTCATCATATACCTTATGGTAGGGCTTCAGAAATTTTCTGGGTACAAAATGCCAGTCATACATGTCACTGCTCCACCAATATCCCCATTGGTTAGTGGAAAAGAGGTAGTAATCGCCTTTGAATAAAGTAATTACCGGATCTGCGGTGGCGCGGTGCCTGCCTGCTTCGGAAAAGTCAGGAATAGGGGTAAACCCATAGTCTATATTTACAGGATTGCAATACGTCCTTTGTTGCCCGCTTACCTGCACAACCATCAGGCACAACGACACCAGTAAATACATGGAGCTTTTCATAACAAACAGTTTCAGACACGCTAAAATTAAGGCTTTTGTCCAGGTTAGCTGTCATACTCTGCCCTTGTAATCGGAGTGATCCTTGACGGATCACTCCTGGTATAACCAGTTATAACAGAAAAATCCGCCTTGCAGTAGTAGTCATAAGGGTGTGAGCTGGTTAGTAATGGAGGCTACAATATTACCTGCTATTATCCGGTATAACCTACGGCTCCAAATTCCTTTCTAAAGGCATCAATGCTTGTACGTTTTGGAGAAGGATCATAGATGGCAAATACAATACGTTTAAACGCATATTTGAAAGTCTCGCTATACAGATGATGGGCAAACCAACGGGCCACATCTTCCGTCTTGTTCCTGAATACACCGCATCCCCATGCGCCAAGTACGAGCGTCGTCTGGTTGTTGACAACTGCGACCGACAGCAGCTTTTCTATCCGTTCCATCATTACTGGCTCTATTCTAGGTTCACTGGCTGGCTCATTATTCAATAATGCCCCTCTATTTACAGCGGGAGCTGTAATGATAGAGACGCGGTAAGGTACGTCCAATAAATGGTCCCTGTCATTTCTGAATACGGGTACCAAGGGAGAATAGATCATATGATCCGTATACAGTAAACTGCGGTTTTCTCGATTGATCTGATACATCTCTGGTTTAGCTTGCAGACTGGCATATAGCCCACTCGCCCTTGCGAGGCTCTCTTCCTGTGCCTGTGCGCCTGTCAGAAACCCACCGCCAGGGTTCTTCGCTGAAGCAAAATTCAGGCAGCATACATTCTCCTCCTGCTCCTTTATGATCAGCCTTGCAGCTGCTCCAAATGTCGTTTCGGCGGTAACCTCAAACCTGCACATGTCAGTTCCCCGCGTTTGCAGTAATGCGTCTCTTCTGATGATCACCTGATCAAAATCCTCGGGGGTATAGTGAACGGTCTGGCCTATTGTATACTGCAGATCTGCACTCAGATCTACTACTTCGTTGCTCCGGTTGGTGTAATTGCCTGTCGCTAATATGTCCTGGGTCTCATAAGCAATTCTTACTCTTTCATTCCTGTTCATCCGATAAAAATTCTTTGCGTAATAATGACACAAAGAGACTGCTTTTTACTGAAAGCGACAAATTAATTTCACCATACAACCTATTTTCTCAAAGCATATTCTATAAGTAATCTCACCTCTACACCTCTCCTTACCAACAAAATTACCTGTCCGCCTCCTACATCCTGCCGCCAATAAAAAGCCCGCTGTATAGACTACAGCGGGCCACCTTACTAAAAAAGATATGCTTATTTCGGTTGTACAACGCTCTTGGCAGCTGCCACTTTCAACGAAAGACGAGTTATTGAATCATTCAATACCACAAACTTCTCCTTCAGAAATTCCCTTTTTCCTCTGTCCAAATGATCCATTGCCAGTGAGTCTGTTACGGCCGACAGATTCTCTTTATAACGATTAAAACGCTCACGCTGTCCCGGGTTATCCTCCAGCTCCATATATTTCTGCAAAGTATCAAGGTAGCTGTTCTGCCTTGATTTTGCATCAGTAATCAGCTGACTGTCAAGATTCCGGCAAAGACTATCCGATAATAATTTACTCTTCTGGGAGGTGGCCAGAATGTTTAACACAGTATCCTTACTTTTCAGCAATGCTGCCTGATCAGAAATGACATGGTTCTTGTACGAAGTAGTCATAAAGGTAAAAATGCCTACTGTCACCGTCATGATGAAACATACCAGCATATAACGGTTAATCATTTTAATGATGTGTGGATTAACATCAGGCAATGGAACCAGGCTGCTGATCAGTTTATAAGCCAGGTACATCAGCAGAAAGCCAAAACCGGAAAGGCCGGTTCCTAATATCTGTACGATATCAACATTATCCATGGTATAGGTTTGAAAGTTCGATTGGATGTCAAATATAGAATATTTGGAATGTAATAGTCAATACCGCAGGTGGCTTCCCACAAAAAGAAACAGCCCGAAAACGGGCCGTAACTTGTTCTTTCTCATTTATTACCGTCCTACTTTCTTTGCTTATCCATTTTTTGCAGCAATGCTTTGGAAGGATACTTTGCCTTATACATAGCGTAAGTATATCCGGCTGCAAACCGAAGATTATCATACCACGGAATACAAGTAACCTGACTTACCTTATCACACCCGGTACACCTCCATCAATATCCTTTGTTTTGCCGGTGCCATTGTTACCTGAAAAATATATCATAGCAGTAACAGCGATGCGTAACATGCCGATCTCCGCCTTACGTGTACACTTCATTACCAGATCTATTTTGCGTGAAGGGAGGAATAGACAAGACAATAATGCCACAGACGGATGTTGCGTCCTGCACCATGTTATTGCCATGCAGTTTTCAGATAAGGTGTTCGTTAAATCGTTATGGATGTCAAATTGATTGGTTGATGTATAATAGTTATGGTTTTCGCGTCGCTGTTTGAGGTCAGTCTATGCATACAAGATACAGATATTTTCACACACAGACATACAAATCCAGTGGTAAATATTTTATAATGAATGACTTAGTATTGTACTGTTTTTTAAATTGTTGAGAAGATCATATATGTACATCCTCGCCTGGCAATACTTATTCCTTAAATAAAAAAGCCGGAGATATAGATCCTATCACCGGCCTTCAGTATATATCAAACAACTAATTACCTCTTCGTCATAGCAATCTTAATCCCCATCAGTATATACACCACACCAGAGGTCTTATTCATCCACTTATTGAAGCCCGGATTTGCCTTCAGCCGGTCAGAGAACATGGAAGAAAAATAAGTTATTATCAGAAACCACATCACTCCCAATATAGCATAAGTGATCCCCAGTGTTATAAATGGTGCCGGACTATTAAAATACTCCTTCCGGATAAACTGTGGAAAAAAGAAAAGGAAGAACAACGCTACTTTCGGATTCAGTGTATTAGTGAAGGATATACCGACTATACTACCTGTGCATGTCATAGGACGAAATAATGATGGTTTTGCAGGTTTTAAACAGGTATAACAAAAGGAACTTATCATGATATTCGTATAAATCCTTTTGAGTTTATATATTTACCTTTTTGCAGGCAATATCTGATTACCTCGTTTTTTGAAACTCTAATTAGCACTTTTTATGGGACTAGACTGGCGTCCGTTAGGCAAACCAAAGCCTGGCTGTAAGGACCGATTTGATCAGTTGTTTCGCATACTCCGTGGTATTGATCCTATACCGGTTAAGCCCGGTACAAGAAAGCGCTTTACAAGGGAAGAGTTGAAAGCGGAATGGTTTGATATCCAGATCCCATCTTATGAAACGATCCAGGCTCCCCGGGTAGGAAGAGACCAGGAGGCGGATGACTGGGTAAAAAGGCTATATGAGGCAAGTGAGCAGTCAGATACCCTGGAGGACTGGCAACGCCACTACGAGGGATACTACGTCATAGAACTGGCAAAAGAAACAGAAGGCGTACCGGTATACATCTCTGAAACCCAGGATGAAAATGTGTTCCGGGCAAAGTTTATTGAAGTATTCTGTAAAGAACTGCTGGGAGAGGCATTATATAACAAAGCATGGGAAACCCATACAGCCGAAGAGACGCTGGCATATGGTAAGCAGCTGCTGGAAGTAGCAGACAAACTGGCCAGTACACACAATCTTTGTTCTCTTAAAGATCAGCAGTTGCCGCCCGACGTAGAAGTAGGGTCGCTATCCAGCCAGGTACACATTCTCTATTCAGCCGCACGCTGGCTGATATTCTATGGGTCAAATGGTCATGGCTTTGAAGCTGATGCCTGATAAAAGCATAGGGGCCGCTGATTATCTCAGCGGCCCCTATGCTTTTATCAGTAAATAGATGTTTAGTTCTGCACAGGATCTACTGCCGCTGTTCCATCAAGAACAGGTAAATAGATAGAAAAAGAGCTACCTGCTCCCGGCTTTGAAGTAACGTTGATCATTCCCTCATGGTTCTCAACAATCTTCCTGCACATAGTTAGTCCAATACCATTACCCTCATAATGGGTTTGCTTCACCAATCGTTGGAAGATAGTGAATATTCTCTCTGCATACTGCTGGTCAAACCCGATCCCGTTATCCTTCACTACTATTTCATGATAGTCTACATTCTTCAGCAAGCCTCGTATGTTATTATGCGTTCCGGCGGTAATTACATTGGCTGTGACATGAATAACAGGCGCTGTTGTGGAGAACTTTAACGCATTACTCAACAGATTGAAGAACAATTGATTCATCTGGACTGGTATTGCTTTTATAACTGGCAAATGACTCACATTGATCACTGCCTGCCTGTTACGGATCACCAGCTCAAAATCATTAATGACCTGTTGTACAATAGTATTAAGATCTGTAACTTCTGTATGTGCGCTGGTAATATTCAGTTTTGAGAAATGTAGCAGGTCGTTGATCAGCGTAGACATGCGATTCGCAGAAGCTACAATCTTCTCCAGGTATTTATCGGGCGCAATAGTGCCTTCCTGTGACTGTTTAATCAGGATATCTGCAAAGATCTGAATCTTACGCAGCGGTTCCTGCAGGTCATGACTGGAGATGTGGGCAAAGTCCCGCAACTGTTGGTTACTACGCAGTAATTCCTCATTGGCAGATTTCAGATCGCTGGTTCTTTTTGACAGTGTCCTGGCAACGCCTATCTGCGTTTTGATCTTGGTAAGCAGTTCTTTTGCCGAAAACGGTTTCACCAGGTAATCATCTGCGCCGTCTTCCAATCCATCTACCCGGGCTTCATTTCCCGCTCTGGCTGAGAGGAAGATCAGCGGAATCGTCATCGTATGAACGTCTCCTTTCAACCGCTGCAACAAGCCTTTTCCATCCATTACCGGCATCATGATATCACTGAGTACCAGTGCAGGGGGCTGCTGCCTGATTTTATGCAGTGCATCCTGCCCGTTTGTGGCAGTCTGTACGGTATAATAAGGTTCCAGAAGTCTTGTGAGGTATTGACGCATATCTGTATTATCATCCACCACCAATACGACGTCTTTTCCATCGGACAGGTCAGGAGCAAATTCTTCAGCTTTCGACGGACTATTATCCAGCAGAGAAGCTGCTTCCTGCAGAAATGCCTTTTTCAGAAAATTGGTATCTATCTGTTTCTCTTTTTCTGATACTTGTGCCGCCGGCAGATGCGACCTGCCGAAAGGGATGCGGATAGTAAAGCAGGTGCCTTTGCCTAACTCACTCTCTATGCTGATGTCTCCGTTATGCAATTTTACCAGTTCATGCACCAGCGACAAGCCTATGCCTGATCCTTCATGGGTACGGCCTACGGCCTGCTCAACCCTGTGGAAGCGTTCAAACATATGCGGCAGCTCTTTTGCAGGAATGCCGGTGCCCGTATCTTCCACCTGTAGTATAGCTTCTGTTGCCGACTCAGATAGCCGCACGGTGATTGCACCCTCCATCGTATACTTGAAGGCATTGGACAGGAGGTTCAGGATGATCTTTTCCCACATCTCCTGGTCGGCATATACCTGTTTACTCATTGGCGGGCATTCTACATGCAGCTGCATGCCTGCTTTTTCAATGATCGCCCGGAAGCTGCTGGACAGGTCAGCGGTAAGCTGGGAAAGATTAACCGGCTGAAAGAACGCCTGTACACGACCTACTTCAACCCTGCTGTAGTCCAGTAAGTTATTTACCAGTTTCAGCAGCCTTTGTGCATTGCGGTGGGTAGAGGCAATATTGTCTAATACGGCAGGTTCTTCTTTGATTGCATCATGCTGTAACAATTCTTCCAGCGGGCCTAACATGAGTGTCAGCGGAGTTCTGAACTCATGGCTTACATTACTGAAGAAGGCTGTTTTAGCCCTGTCAATTTCTGCCAGTGCGGCCGCACGTTTCTGTTCCTGCTCATAGGCATACACATTCGAGAAGGCCGTATTAAAGGTGTTATTCAGTAATTCATAGAAGTTAAGGTAGGCCGGGTCCATAGCACGACAGGCGCTCACGCCGGCTACAAGAAAGCCAAAAGGTGTTTCCTGGCCGGATATCTGAATAGGTAGCAGCATGGCTGTACCTGGCGCTTGCGGATAAGGCGCACATTCAAACTGACCGAAAATATTGCCTAGTTCATCTACCTGCTGGATCCTGCCCTCTAATACGCTTCGCAGCGGCCATTTGTCATGGTCATTGTCAGGCGTAATCGTCTCCGGAGCCAGCATCGGAGCTTTCTCCACACCCATAGAAGTCATTAGTGTGGACTCGCCAGAATCGGCATTGATCTTATATAATAGCAGGAAGGGCAGGTCTGTAACATAATCCTCATGATGTGCGCCTGCCAGTGTGCAGATGTCATCAACAGTCTGCGCTTTCCCTATCTGCGCCGCAAGATCACGGAGTACCTGCGTGCGGCGAGCACTCAGCATCTTTTCTGTTGTTTCGGTAATAGGGTGGAAGATCCCTCCGACACCGCCCGATTCATCCCTGATAGGGGCGAAGGAGAAGGTCATGAAGGCTTCTTCAAGGTAGCCATACCGATCCAGAAACATGCGCTGGTCTTTGATATAAGTACCCTCGCCTTCCTGTCCGCGTGTAAAGGCATCGCCTACTACCGGTAATGCTGTCTCCCAGCAAATACGGAAGTTCTGTCCCATAGAGGCGGGATGTTTTGCCCCACAGATAGGGCGATAACTGTCGTTATATATCTGAATAGTCTCCGGCCCCCAGGCAATGAGAATCGGAAATGTAGATGATAAGCAAAGACTGACGGTAGTTCTTAAACTCTGCGGCCATGTCTCTATCGGTCCAAGCGCCGTTTGAGACCAGTCCATTGAGCGAATAAGTTTCCCCATTTCCCCTCCACCGGAAAGGAATTGCGTAGTATTTTCTGTCATGCTAAAGACCTTGTTGGGTTGGTTTGTATGTCGTAAAGAAATCACTCAACCTGTTGACCAGTTCATTGAATTTTGTTGGCTTGGATATAAATGCCGTAGCGCCAAGGCTTAGTGCCTGCGCCTTATTGTGCTCATCACTTGAAGTAGAATAGATGGCAATGGGTATCTGTTTCAGCTTTTCCTGATTCCTGATTTCGCTGAGGCATTCCAGGCCATCCAGACGGGGCATGTTGAGATCGAGAAAAATATAGTCAGGAAGCAATCCTTCATTCAGTCTTTCCATTGCTTCTACCCCGTCACTGGCAAATACGCACGAGTATTGCTTCAGTATACTATTCTCCATCGCAGCGGAAAATAACTCCTGATCATCAATATCATCATCTACAACAAAACAAGTAACAGGGGATTTTTCTGTATTCACTAAAGTCGTTATTTATTTAAAAGTACTCAATTTCAAGCATTGAAGACGCGATTATTTATCAGGGAAACTGTTTCTAGTCAAATTTCAGCATCGTTCAATATCCCAGGTGCCGCTGGTTATCAGTGTTAAATCGAAATCACCAGTAAGGTAAAAATGGTGTAAACCAGCGTTCAGGGATGATGGGTTACTAATATGAGGAGAGTGATAGGTAGAGAAGAAGGGGCCTGCATACAAAGGGCATTGTTTTAGCAGTAGCGGCGCTATAGCTATTCACTATAGCGCCGCTATGTATTATCTGATCATATATTCAAATGTCATGTAGGTATAATTATGATACATTCCATTAAAGTAAGATATTCTATACGAACCAACGTCGCCTGCTGTATTCAGTTCAAATTTGTTCAGCACATCTTCTTTGGTGTTGAAAGGGGCAGCAGGGGCAGTTACACGGTAATCAGCAGTCCCATTTCTGATAGCCAGGTCCTGTGGATTGACAAACTGATTGGTAAAGTGATTCGCATATGAACTTGTAGCGAACAAGGTTTTGAAGTTCGTTCTGTGTGCCAGTGCAAGTATATAACTCCTGTCAAAATTAAGTAGGGGCCTCGCATCTGCCGGCGCAGTATCATAGACATAACGCATGGTTGAAAGCACAGTCGGATACAGATTTTTAGATACAACAGAATCCAGTTGCGTATTTCTGTAGTAGTCATTTGTTGATATCAGTGTAAGATCCCCAGGAAAAGTCTGATACGTCAGCACACTTGATATCTTGTTTTTCGAATCGTATTTCAGCAGGCTGTAAAATTGCTCCAATGCCTCTTTCTGTACAATACTGTCGAGGCGGTTATCTTTATTGTAATAGAAGAAGTAATCGCTGTTTGAACTGGTATTCTTCTCATTCCTGATATGCATCTCGGTTATCTCTCCGTTGCCATTATAAGGGAACGTATATTCCAACGTGTCAGTATTACGCCAGTAGGAATAGAGCTTGCTTAGCTGTTTATTGGTATTGTATTCCAAGGAATCGATAATATACAGATCTCTCACATTGGAATTTTCCGATTCACTATAGGTATACGTTTTTGTGATCAGCGGGGTTGGTGTATTGATCTCCTCAGGCGTCTTTTCTTTAGCGCAGGCTGCCAGCAGCAGTAATACTGGGATAAATCTCGTTTTCATTAAAAATAATTAGGTAAGGGAATTTGGAATTGTTCACGAACTGACACCGTTCAATATAGTGTCGGTTCAATAATAATAATTTTTAATCAAATAGTTAAATATTAATAATTCTGTAAAGTGAGAGGTTATATTATTGTAGATAAGCTTTCTGGTAACAGCCATCTGCATTTCCCTGCCGCCGTGCGCCCGGTATCAGCAAATCAGGGTTGGTGCCGGGGCTACTATTAGTCTGATCAGCTTGAACCCACCGTGGTCAATTTCCTTTGTCCCCACAGACCAACATAATAACCCTATTGATAGTAGGCCTGGCAACGGTCAGAATAATGGCTTTTTAAACGGAAAGGATCTTAGGCAGCGCCCTGGCAGGAACGGTCATAGATATGGGTGTCGTAACCGCTAATTACCGTCTTG
Organism: Chitinophaga rhizophila; assembly: GCF_019492185.1. Lineage (GTDB taxonomy): Bacteria > Bacteroidota > Bacteroidia > Chitinophagales > Chitinophagaceae > Chitinophaga > Chitinophaga rhizophila. Next base: position 2,001,803 of record NZ_JAICCF010000001.1, on the reverse strand, counting down.
AACAGGCCTTATGTTTTATATTATCCCATCACCAACAGGTCACCAAAAGGGCACTTCAATATCCCCGGGATATTGAAGTGCCCTTTTGGTGACCTGTTAATCCCTGTTTAGTGTAAAACATGAGCCCTGAATGAGCATACCTCCATACCCGGCAATTGTGGCCGGCGGCATTGGTTGAAAAGTGATTTTAAACGGGGGAGATAAGGTCGTGTCAGGGATCGATAATAGCATGGGATGGTAAGCTGGTTGCCAGGCGTAGCGGTACGATAGCGGCGGGCGGCTTATGTACGGGTAAAATGAAAGAAGCCCGCTCATTGAGCGGGCTTCTTTTGTTGCCTGACCTGGATTCGAACCAAGACAAACAGAGTCAGAGTCTGTCGTACTACCGTTATACTATCAGGCAAGGTAGTGTTTGTTTCCCGTTAGCTTGTTGCTTGTTCGGGACGGCAAAATTATACAATAATTCACATTTTCCAAAAAAATCATGAAATATTTTACAAGTCATTGGTTATGAGTGTGAAATATTTTTAGCACTGGGAAACCAACGTACGATATAGCGCAAAAAGAAGGGCTGACCTTATTGGAGGCCAGCCCGTTATTGGAAATTGGAGATTTGATTGTCTTATTTGGTTTTGGCAGCCAGTTCCAATGCCTTATAAGCATTTACTACACCACCTGTACGGCACAGATCAGTCATCTGTACTGATTTAGGCTGTTCGTCTACGACGATGGTCACCGGATGATCTACCGGTACTACTGACTTCAGAATAATATCCTTTACCTGAACAGCGCTCAGTTTCGGATAATAAGAGCGGATCAGCGCAGCCAGACCGGCAACTACAGGAGCCGCCATACTGGTACCATCATGCAATGCGTATTTAGAGCCCGGTGTAGAGGAATAGATAGCTACTCCAGGAGCAAATACGTCTACACTCAGCTTACCATAATTAGAGAATGGAGCAGCCAGCGTTTCATTATTTTCCGGACCTGAGGCACCTACTTCAATCCATGCAGTAGCGGTATCGCCATTCTGGTATACACGGCTTGGATAGTTAGGCGTTACATCAATATTCTCAGCATCATTACCTGCGGCATGTACCAGCAGTACGTCTTTGGATATTGCATACTTCACTGCATCATCTACCACGTTTTTCTCAGGAGAGTAAGCTTTACCAAAACTCATGTTGATCACTTTAGCACCGTTATCAACTGCATAACGGATAGCATTTGCCACATCTTTATCTCTCTCGTCGCCATTTGGTACTGCTCTTACTGACATGATACGTACGTTATCAGCAATACCGTCAATACCCAGGCTGTTATTTCTGCCAGCACCTATAATACCTGCCACGTGTGTGCCGTGGTCAGCATCCGGACCAGTGGCATCGCCAGAACCGTAATATCTTTCAGTTGGATTATTATAGTCGTCACCAACAATAGCGCGCGGATCATAATCCAGGTTCAGCTGGTATTCTACCTGCTCTTTGAAATGGTTCAGTGCAGCATCCAGTTCTGCTGTTCTGAAAGCATTGAAATCAGGATAACGTTCCAGCTGCTGTGAGATCATTTGTTTGATCTGTGCCTCAGCAGGATTCTGTGGCGTATAGGCCTGTAAGTCTGCCGCCGTTGGATTAGTATTGCCCATCTTATTCAACATTGTATCTACCATACCTACAAAGCGGGTGATACCTGCCAGTGTCTGCTGAGCTTCTGAGAGTTTCAGATCATATTTGGACTTCAGCGTCTGGTACTGGTACAAACCAGCAGTATCAGTTGCAACACTGTTCAGACTGCCAAATTGTTTCTGTTGCTTACGGACCATTCGGGTCAGCTCAAGGTTGTCATAATCGACATTTCCTTTGGGGGAACCGATGAAGTTCCATCCATAAATATCGTCAGCATAATGGTTTTTATCGTCGTCCTTACCATTCGCTCTTTTCTCTTTAGCGTTGATCCAGAGAACGCTTTTCAGATCTTCATGTAATGTATCAACACCGCTGTCGATTACTGCAACAATAACTGTTTTGGATTTTTTGCCCTTCAGGAGCTCAGTATAAGCTTTCTCAACACTGATACCGAATACGGAATCTTTCTCAAGGTCCATGCTCTGCCAGTTGTGTTTCTGTGCATTAGCACCATACGCGGACAATAATAAGGTGGCAACAACTGCCGCTCTCTTACAAATATTCATGTGATAAAAAATTCATTGATCAGCTGTAGTCTTTTCTATTTGGCGACTAGCTGGGGTTGGTTTATTGAATTGTATGTTTTATAAATGCTACGTCCAATCCTGAGGTGCTCTGACTCGTGCTCGTGACCGAAATACTGTGGCGCAAGGTAGAAATTTAATAGTATTGGAAATGTTAAAAGTGGTTAGTGGTAATAGATTTATTCAATTGGATTAACCAATAAACTTTTAGCTGGCGTGTTACGGTGTTAATATACTATTGAAGAAGAAGTGTTTAGCTGGTTTTCAGATGTACATCATGCTGGAAGCTGGAAGGGCGTTTGTTGGTGAGCTGATAAAACACTTTACTGAAAGCGGCAATACTGCTATAGCCGGTCTGATACGCAATCTCACTCAGCGTTTGATTTGTTTGTAAGATCATCTCAATACCCTTCACAACCCGTAAGGTTTGCAGATATTGTACAAATGACATTTCCAGTATATTGGTGAATAGTCGGGAGAGGGTGCGTGCGCTGATATCAAACTGGTGACTAACACTTTCCAGGGTCAGCTGTTGATCAAAATGCGCTGCAATATATTGTAACACAGGCTTCAGACGTTCATGCTGAGTAGTAGGCAGGGAAACCGGCAATGCTGTTGTACTGATATCAGGCAGGATGTCTTTGATTGAACTTAGAAACCGGAAGCCGGGATCTCCTGGTAATACATGCCTTTCCCACCTGGCAGAGTAGTTAATCATTTCCAGTAACAGTTCAGTCACCGGGTATATTCCCAGCCGTGTATAAAACGGTGTAAGATGATCTTCCTGGCTGTAAAAATAGAGGTTCCTGGTTGTTGTGGACTTGGAGTGCCGGATCTGCATGTAATGCGCCTGTTGCTTCGGAATCCATATATAGTGACGGGCAGGTATGACGTAAGACTTGTCAGGCATATTGCAGAAAGCAATGCCGTTCTCCACATATGTTAACTGGCCTTTTTCATGGGCATGCATGGAGAACCTGCGTTCCACCTTTTCATGCATGACGTATACAGACGTAGGATGTACATCTATCTCATTTAAATAATCTGCCAGTACCTGCATATAAATAAAATGGCTTGATTGGACAAATAATTGGCAATTTAGATAAAAGCGTTCATATCTGCCCATAGTACCTTTGCCAGCAGAATAAAGATTATGTGTACCGATATAAGGAAGGTGGTGCTGATACTGCCTTTTATAATTCTAACAATGTGTGTAACGGCACATCAACCATATGATACTACAGCACCGTTACATCTCACCATCACGCAGATCTGGGAGAAAGCAGCCCTTAACAACAAAAGGATAGCCATGTCCCGCCTGCGCGTACAAACTACGGAAGAAGCAATTAAAGATGCGAAGGCGGAACGCCTGCCAGAGATAGATGCTGCCGGCACTTATGCCCGTGTTACCAATATGCCCGTATACAAGGACGGATATTTTAACACGCCTGAGCAATTTCCGGTGCTGCACAACTTTTACAAGGTAGGTGGAGAAGCGTACTTTAATATTTACAATGGCAATAAGACGAATCTTGAGATTAAGAAAGGCATTACGGAACATGCAATAGCGGAAGAACAAAAGAACCTGACCGTATCAGAAGTCAAATTCAATGCGGCAGTCTGTTACCTGGATCTGGCGCGTAGTTGCCGGTTTAAAGAACTAATAGCAAGAGATATAGAAGAACAGGAAAGGCAACTTGCCCATATCCGGGAGTTACAGAAGAATGGCGTGGTACTAAAAAGTGATGTACTGAGAGCAACGCTTAAGTTGTCCCGTCAGAAAATGGGCATGGTACAGATCGAAAATGATATCGCTATTGCCAGTCAGAAGCTGGCATTGATGATTGGTGTGGATGAACATCAGCTGATTGAGCCTGATAGTTCGTTTACAGCAGCATTGGAGCAACCGGCGTCATACGAGGCATATCTGGATATGGCAGCAGAACATGCGCATGAGTACAAGATCTCAGCAGGTGAGACCGCGTTAAGAGAACTGTCGCTGCAACAGGTAAAAGCAAACGTATCGCCCAGCGTAGGACTGTTTGCAGAATATGCTTTTTCTTATCCGCAGATACAGTTTTATCCATATGAAGGGGCTGCTTACGGCCTGGGTATGTATGGTGTAAAAGCCTCTTTTCCCATCTCATCGTTCTACCACAACAGGCATAAAGAGAAAGCTGCCGAGCTGCAACTGGAAAGGCAGGAAGTAGAACACCAGGAAACAGGAGACATGGTAAGGCAACAGGTAAATGAGGCATACCTCCGTTATAAGGAGGCGCTGACACGAATAGATGTAGCAGAGACCAATATTAAACAGGCAACAGAGAACCTGCGGATAGTGAATAACACGTACTTCAATCAGCTGTCTCTCGTTACCGACCTGCTGGATGCAGATACGCAGATGTTACAGACCAGGTTTGATCTGGTATCAGCCAGCATTGCTGCACGTGTCAGATATTATCAGTTACAAAAAGCTATAGGCAATTTATAAAGTATGACAGCCAGGAAGAACAGTCATAGCCGGACAGACAGGTTAATTACCTCCATCACAGGATGGGCGGCAGGTATTATACTGATGGTGCTGGGTATATGGGGAATAATGACATTACTTGAGCTGCGCAGGTACGAAGAGACCAATGATGCGCAGGTAGAAGAATATATTAACCCGATTACTGCCAGAGTAACGGGTTACATCAGCAGGATCAATTACGAAGAAAACCAGGATGTAAAGAAAGGCGACACCCTGCTGATCATTGATGATAGCGAATATCAGCTTCAGCAGCAGGAAGCGAATGCGGCGCTGCTGAATGCACAGGCACAGGTGGAGGTATTGCAAAGCAGTGTGTCTACTACAGCAAAAAGTGCAGCGGCTACAGCGGCTCAGATAGCGGCAGCAAAAGCAAAGCTCTGGAAGCAGCAGCAGGAATACGATCGTTACAAAAGACTCTACGACGCAGAATCTGCTACGAAACAGCAACTGGAGAATGTACAGACTGCGCTGGATGTGGCAAAGGCAGATTATGAAACAGTTCAGAACAGTTATGAAGCAGCAGTATCAAAAGTCAATGACATCCGGTCACAGAAAGCAGTACTACTAGCAGAAATAGAACGCCGGCAGGCATTGCTGGGACGTAATAAACTGGATGTATCCTATACAGTTATCCGTGCTCCTTATGACGGTAAAATGGGACGTCGTACCATACAGGAAGGACAACTGATACAAGCCGGACAGACTCTGGCATTCATCGTGAATCAGGCTACCGGTAAATGGATCATCGCCAACTTCAAAGAAACGCAGGTAAGCCATATGCATATAGGGCAGCCTGCAGATATTGAAATAGACGCTTTTCCCGGCAAGACCTTCAATGGAACAATAGAGTCCCTGTCACCCGCTACAGGCGCAAGGTTTTCATTATTACCTCCGGATAATTCATCGGGTAACTTTGTGAAGATTGTACAACGTATACCTGTACGTATCAAACTTACCAGCAGCAGTGCTGAAACAGTATCGTTACGTGCAGGCATGAATGCTACAGTAGCAATCAGTAAGAAAAATGGCTAACAGACATACCATATTCAAACCATGGGCTTCCGAATGGCTTATCCGTGCGGTGATCTTTCTGAACCTGCTTCCATCCATGCTGATGTTTGGTATCTCTACCGCCAGCGGGCCTAATGCGGCCGGCTACTACGGTATAGAACCAGCAGATGTGCAGTACTCCATGGTATTATTCTATGCATCGCTGGCCGGGTTCTTTGCGCTTGAGCGGAGATTCTTTGACTTCATCGCCAGCAAGGAGTACCTTGTTATTGGTGTGATCCTGCAGATCGTAACGTCTTATTTCTGCTATGTTACCCGGGATCTGTATGTATTACTTCCATTACGCTTCATACAGGGGATGGCAAATTGTGTGACTACCAGCGTGTGTATTACACTTGTGTTCAGCAGACTGAAGACGAACCGCTCACGGGAGATTGGTTATTCCCTTTTCTATGGGGTGCTATTGTGTATTACCGCATTTACTACACTCGTTACTGCGCCGATTATCGATGCTTTTGACTTCAATGTGTTGTACAAGTGGATGATCTTCATTTATGTGCCCGGAGCTGTACTATTGGTTATTATCATGAACAGGATACGGCTAACAAAGAAGTTTCCGTTGTACCAGCTTGACTGGGCCAGCTATGTAGTGTATACCACTATGCTTTGTCTGATGGGATACATATTATTGTACGGACAACAGTACGATTGGTTGAATGATCCGCGTATTCAGGCCGCCAGTATTGCCGTAGTACTACTGCTGATCATACATGTGCTGAGGCAGCGTTCATTGAAAAGGCCTTACCTGAGCCTGGAGGTATTCCGTTACCGTAACTATGTGATAGGAGTAAGTCTGATTGTTGTACTGTACGTGTGCAGGGGGGCTTTTAATATTACTACTAACTACTTCACAACAGTACTGGGTATGGATCCCAGGCATTTGTCCTATATACTACTGATGAATATTGCCGGCATTATTGTGGGCGTACTTTACTCCTCCCGATGGATATTGTTGAAGCGTTCCATGCGGTGGATCTGGATAGCAGGATTCTCTCTTTTACTCATATTTCATCTGTGGATGCATGTACTTTTTGCAACACAGGCCGATACACCTACTTTTATTGTACCATTAATTTTGCAGGGCATAGGCGTAGGCCTCCTGATGGCACCGATGATTATCTATGCCATTTCCTCGGTACCTCCGCACCTGGGTGGTACCGCATCCGCAACTGGCGTATTGTTCCGTTTCGCGGGGTTCTGTATCAGTATTGCGTTAATCAATTACTTTCAACTGTTCTCCAGGAAAGTTCACTACAACCGTTTCCTGGACCTGGTCACATCGCTGGATCCTTTGGCGACGGCTAAGCTGGTACACTATAAAACAGCTGTTGCAGCAAAAGGGATCCCAGCGGACCAGGCATCAAAAATTGCTAACGGTTTATTGTATCGCACAGCAGATATACAGTCGCAGATCAGGTTCTCTATGGACTACTATTACATGATCAGTTGTGTACTGGCGGCGATTATATTACTGATTGCATTTGCGCCTTACCTGAATCGTACAGTGGTTAATCTGAGGAATAATCAGCCAGCACCTGCAGCATACTAGTTTCTGGTACCTTGCTTTTCCTGCAGCACTGCCCCGAGAGATTTCCTCTTTAGTTTCGCTTCTATCCAGGCGCTGAAGTCAAACAGCTTTAACTGTTGTCGTTCGTATTTGTCGGCTCTTATCTTGTCAAAGCTGGCATTGATCTTTTTCCACAGCGCCGTTCTATAAGCTGTTACGGCAGGTATTTCACCACTTCCCAGGAATTTGATCACTGTTCTTTCCAACAGGTAAGAACGCCTGGTATCCGGTTGCAGGTGCCGCCGGAAGGCCCTTGTCTCATAGCGGATATATTCATAGTTACCCAGTTCGTACTGGATCAGCAAATGTACCAGCCGGCAGGTACGGTATACCGGGAGGGTACTGTAAAGGTTACTTTGCAATACCTGCTCCAGGCTGTTATGTGCATTGTTGATATCTTCATTGCCGAGGTAGATGAGCGCCATATATAGATAGAACTCTGCCTGCTTGCTGATGTCCATCAGGGGGATGTTCTTCTTTATAAGAGGTACATATTGGTATAACAGTGTCAGTGCAAATTTAAAGTTGCCGCTATCAATATATGCGCCTGATTCATAAATAAAGAGCAGGCGTTGCTGCATGATCTCAAAATAGACCCCATCACTTTTAAGGCGTTTTACCTTGTCGATGAAGGAGAGGAGTTCTTCATAATGTTTACCTGCCCGGAGGCTGTCAAGTATACCTTCAATGATCAGCAGGTGGTCGGCTGGCGTATCTTCAAACAATGAGGGGTGAGTCTCCAGTAACTGATTCAGCTGGTGGAACACCTGTAATGCGGCAGGATGATCGTTGGTAGCCAGGTGATAGTGCGCCTGGAAGAGCAGGTGTACTTTCAGGCTGGTAGCTGAATGAGGCAATGGATCAGGCATTCCTGCCTGTAATATGTCAACAGATTCCTGTTGTCTGAGCGTACGTGCGCTGCCTCTGTATAGCAGTGTATGGCGCAATGATTCATATAGCGAAGCCTGTTGCCGTATTTGTTGCATGGCAGTCATAGTCTGCAGGATGTCTGTCTGTTTATGCGCCAGTTCCTCTTCAGTAATACCCTGGAAGTTCAGCTGTTGCAGCAGTTGTATCTCTTCTTGCTGGGCCCATAGGAGTAATAGTTGCTTTTCATTCTGGGCAGCGGTAGTCTGTACTTTCTGCAGTTGTTTTAAAGCATCTTCATGTAAGGACCGTTCAAACAGGATGTCACATTTGAGTATACTGGCGGTCAGCATTGCAGTAGGGTGTTTCTGCATCCGAAGGTGCAGGAGGCAGTCCAGCAGTACCTTATAAAGGTATTTGCTGCACACCTCATAACTGCACCCGGCGTATTGCTCCTGAAATGCCAGTTTGAGAGCAGCAGTACTTCTGAAGGACTGATGTTCCATCAGATCGAATAGATTGACATAGTCTTTACTTCCTTGTTGGAGAGCAGTATACATGCGAAAGTATCTTTTTTCAGCCTTGGTTAGTGTATTAATCAGCCTGCTAAGCATATCAGCTTTAGCCATAATTCTGGTCGTTTAGATTTATAAGCCCTCAAAATTTTCCATTGTTGATGAAAACAGATATTGGTTGATGTGAAACAAAATAAGTTAAATAACGAATAGTACGTAGTTCAACTTGTGAAGCCATCATTATGCTTTTGGATTATCATAAATGTATGTAAATATTATATAATTGTTCTGAATTAGAACAGAGTTAAATTGTTGATTATGAACGTGTGGTAGGGGTCTGTAGTTTTGTTGTGTGCGCCGGAGGAGGTAATTGGGAATGTCTATTCTTTATAAAAAAAGGTTAAAAAGTTATCATATGGCTCATTATATTTGAATCGTAATAAAGGCACAAATGCAGATAGCATTAACCTGGATGTATGGATTCCCGTTAGCGAGCCCTGATGAAATCGAAGACGTTTAGTTAATCATAAGTATTCAACCTAATATCACCGTAGAAAACAAAAATTGTAGCAGGATCTAAAAATTAAATTAACAGGAGTAAAGTAACCAGCAGCTTCACAAGCATCAACAGCCAAACACATTTATTTCTTAAACCTAAACACAGAAGACATTTGATGAAAAGCATACGCTAAAACGTTTTATACGACAGTTAAGAGATACTAAATCCCTTGCAGACAACTGCATAAGCATCTATTTCACGTTATAGTTTCCACGGGTCTGGTTCGTGTTGTTCACCCAGAATACTGGTATAAATACCTCTCTTAGCGGCATGCTGCAAGAAGGCATAATGACTTTGGTTATGCGCTTCTGCTAATATCACTTTAAAATACATGATGTAATCGATTACTCAGCGCGTATACGTTGACGTGATCAACTCTGCCTGTCTTAAATTATTACCATATGCGTGTACTTGTACGAATCATAGTTTCGTGCCTGGCAGTATATTGCCCTAACCTTCTGGCAGGGCAGGACACTGCTAAGTTATACAGACGCCAGGTCAATGTGACCAGGGCTGACTCTATCCCGATGGAACGGGAAAATGCTTATCCATATTCTTCTTTGCATCAACTGCTGAAGGGAAATGCAGCCGGCGTATATATACAGGAGCCTACAGGAGAACAAGGGGCCTTCAGCAGTATTGCGCTGAGAGGTACTGCTATTCCTTTTATCAGTAGTAAGGATATATATGAGTCGCAGCCTACTGTTATACTGGATGGTATTCCATTGATTATGGATCATCCGTTCAGTTTTGATATACAACTGTTTGGTTATAATCGGCTGGGACCTGCTACCAATATATTCTCTGCTATTGACCTGAACAATATAGAGAAGGTAGAAGTGGTAAAAGACTTCGGGCGCGCTGCCATGTATGGGCCACGCGCTGCGAATGGAGGTGTAATACTGTTAACTACTAAAGCGCCTGTAATAGGCCGGCGTAAAATAAGCTTCAATACATACTTCGGTATGGTGCAACGCCCGCATATCCATACGACCAATGCTAAGTTTGAAAATGATTTCAGACAACGGTTTTATGATAAATATGCCACTACCGAGCAACTGCAGACATACCCGCTTTATCTGCGGGATTCTACTAACAATGCCTATTATGGCCCTTCCAACTGGACAGATCACTACTTTAAAAATACCCCGGTGTATGGTGTGAATGCCAGTCTTTCCAGTGGTACCGAACGCGCCAATTTTATGTTTGCTGCCGGTAACCAGCGCTCAGCAAATACAGCAGACAATAGTAAAATGGATCGCTATAACGCCATGTTTGAAATTAACATGGTGCCGTTGCATGGTTTTACAGTGTCTTCTATGATCAGTGCATCCAGATTGGAAAGAAGCCGTAGCTCCTGGCTACGGGATCGTTTCGCTGAAATGCAGTATATGCCTGATCTGAGTAGTCCGCTGCCGCCGAACAAGCAATACTACGGTCAGTACCTGAATGAGTTTAACAAATCTTTCGATGACAACAAGACCAACGAAATAAACGGTTATTTCAAGATGAACGTAAAGCTCGGAGACAGCTGGCAGATCACATCTATGTTTGGCTTTGATTATAATGAAGGCTTAAGGGACCTGTTCTATCCCAGCACACTGCTTGAAAAGGTAAACTACCTCTCTAATTACTTCGGATATAACCAGCGGGTTTTCTTTAACAATACCATCAGTTATAATCATACCTGGAAGCAGAAGCACCACCTGACTGTAGAAGCGGGGGAGAACTTCCAGGCTGATTATCATCGTTATAATTACGCTTATGCGTACAAAGGGCCTAACGATCTGATACGGGTAAATCTCCTGCACTCAGACAATACCAAATCAGAATATCTTTCTCCTAAGTCGTTTAATCATGCGCTGATATTCTCCTTCCTGGATAAGCAGCGGGCACGCCTGTTATCTTTTTATGGCCGTGCTGCTTATTCCTATGATGACCTGCTGGACGTATCCCTCCTGTTTCGTGCAGATGGTTCTTCCAGTGCACAGCCTGACAACTGGTGGTTATACACACCAACATTCACAGGAGGTGTAAATATCAAAAATATCTGGTTGAAAGACCAGGAGCAGGTGAACACATTGAGGTTACAGGCCAGCTGGGGAAGAATAGGCAGACTGATGCCTGATGACCGCTTCGGTGAAGGTCCGCAGTATACTTCCGATATGTCATTCAGTAATAATCCTGTGCGTTTCTCATACAATGGTTTCCCGGGTATCAGCAGGGCATATTCTTCCGGTTATATCGGATATGGTATTACCTGGCCTTACGCTGAGCAGTTGAATATAAATGTCAGCAGCGCTTTGTTTAATAATAAGTTGCAAGTGTCCCTGGACTTATATAACAAGGTTGATCACAACATGTTATTAGGTGTTCCCTTCGGTGCGGAATACGGCTATAACTTCCGGTATAAGAATGGGATGGACGTACGTAACCGTGGGATAGACCTTGGTGTGAAGGTGAACATATTACCTGCTTCCAGTGCTGTACAATGGGTGCCTGGCATCACGTTCAACTACAACAGGAATACCCTGCTGGCTTTGCCTGACGGACTCAGTGAACTTACCATTGCAAATGGCACTAAACTGTTAAGAGTAGGGCATGCAATTGATCAGTATTGGGTACTGGAGAATGATGGTATCTATAATCGTGATACAGATATTCCTGTGAACCCTACAGAAGGCCGGCGGCTGAACTACAAAGGTATACCGCTACAAGCAGGCGATCCCCGCTGGAAAGACCAGAACGGAGATTATATAATCGATGATAAAGATAAAGTGCTGAAAGGGCATGTGCTGCCAGTACTTTCCGGTGGTTTCAACAGTGACTTCTATTGGAGAGGTTTTACACTTGGTTGCTCCTTCTACTATACACTCGGAAGGAAGGTGATGAATGCAGAAGTGGCGGATAGGTTTGACTTTATCAATCGTGAAGGAAAGATAGACATGAGCGCAGTAAAGGAGATCACTTTCTGGAGCAAGGCAGGCGACTACGACAAGTATCCTTTATATAATCCATGGAGCACAGTTGACGCTTACCGTATAGATCAGGATATGTTTCTCGAAAACGGCAGCTTCCTGAAGCTAAGAAACCTTTCCCTGCAATATGATCTGACAACAGCTAAGTGGTGGAACAAGAAAGGAAAGGTTAACGGATTGTCGGTATATGCAACAGCCAGTAACCTGTTTACCATCACTCCTTACACTGGTGGCGATCCGGAACTGGTGGATTTCAATGGCTTTGATACCGGTTACTCCCTGCCGCTCTCCCGGACATATACCATAGGACTTAAAATGGATCTCTGATGAAACGTTTATTGCTTATAATAATCTGTTGCTGCTGTACGGCGCTTACAGGCTGCAACAAGTTGCTGGATATTAATTCATCTCATGCTGTATCTGAGGAGAACTTCTGGAACTCTCACCAGGATACCCGCACAGCGCTGATAGGCGTCTATGGGTTGCTGCGTGCAGCGCTGGCGGATAATAATGCCTGGTGGATGTATGGCGAATTTCGCAAGGGCGACTTCTACGCTATACAGCGGCAGGATATGAAAGCGCTGATCAGAAATGATCTCAGGGCTGCTTATCCTTTACTGGAACAGCTGTCTAACTGGAGGCGTTTCTATGCGGTGATCAATGCCGCTAATATGTTCCTGGAAAATGTTGGCAATGTACGTATACGCGACCCTAAATACTCTGAAGAGAATATGCGTGTGGATATAGCACAGATGCGTTGTATCCGCGCATATGTGTACTTCTTTCTTGTGTCAGTATGGGGAGACGTGCCGCTGATCACTGCTTCTCATGATGGGCAGTTCACCTTAAAGGCAAGGGAAAGTAAGGAAACCGTTCTTGCTTTTGTAGAGAAAGAACTGTTACAGGCCGCCGCCGATCTGCCTTACAAGTACAGCGCCAATGATCCTCAACAGTCAGGTAGCTACTATAATGAAACCAACACCCGCTGGTCTGGTGTACTGGCCCGTAAACACACTGCCTATGCTATTCTGGCGCATGTTGCCGCCTGGCAGGGTAAATACGTGGATGCTTCTGTGTATGGTCAGTTTGTGCTGGATAACTATTCTAAAGGAGGCAGCTACTACATTGGTACAGATGAATTAGTTAACAGTAATGGTTTCTTCAAATGGAAAAAGGATAATCATATTCTGGGCTTCAATTTTGACTGGGGGCATGTAGACGCGTCTTTCTCCGGGCACCTGGAAGAACTGACACTGGCTGCGCCGGTGGTGAATAAGGCCCTGCCAGATATCTATGTTCCGAAAGATACTATCCTGTCTTTGTTCAATCTGCCGGTGGATGAGCGCTTCAGTCTGGATACACTGACCGGAGTGCCAACATCACAACGCTACTTTACCAATTTCAATAGCCAGATACCCATTTTCAGTAAGATCAAAGTGATACAGGATGGTAATGTGGCAGATCCTTCGTTCCGGATTTACTCCAGCACTATTATTATCACCAGACTGGAAAATATAGCCCTGTTACAGGCAGAGGCCCTGGCCGTAATAGGGCAGCAACAACGCGCCATAGACCTGCTGAATACCATCAGAGACCTCCGTAGGATAAAACGATATGACAGTGCAAGAGAAGGAGATCTGATCGATGCCATATTCCGGGAAAGACGGAAGGAACTCATGGGAGAGGGATGGCGTTGGTTTGACCTTATCCGCTATAACAAGATCAAACAGAATGATCCGGCTTTTATGTCGCTGATTAATAGCGGTGGCATATTCTGGCCTGTGTCAGACGATGTTATGAAACAGAACCCATTGATCACCCAGAATCCTTATTGGCAATGATAAATAAGAAGAAAAAAAGGTTCGCTCTCAGCGGTTGGCTGGTACTGTCAGCCTGTATTACACTGTTGTATGCTGGTTGTAAAAAGGATAGCGGGTATTATGGTTATCAGAACCAACGTAAAGAGTTTGATGGCACAACTTACGATTTCCTTAAAAGTGAACATCAGTATGATTCATTCCTGCTGGCTATTGACAGGCTTAAGCTTACAGATACACTCAGGAATGGTCTGTATACTGTTTTTGCTCCTACAGACGCCAGTTTTAAGCAGGCTATTGAAAACATGAACACCCTGCGTACCATACAAGGCAGGGCACATATGTACATCAATACAGTACCATATGAGCAGCTGGATTCCCTGGTTTGCAGATATATCATCAGGGATACCTTCTCCTCACGTGTAATGACTTTGCAGGATGGACTAGGTTTAACGGCTATCAAGTATAGCTACCCCATGCATGGCAAGTTTAAACGTACTGATGCGGAAGGCCATGTAGAAGGAGGGCCGGGTGTAATCACCTTCAGCGATACCAAAGGAGTGATCTATACCAACCGTTGGAGTAAAGCCACTACAGTAGCCATAGATGTTGTTACTAAGACTGGTCTGGTGAACGTGCTGGAAAAGGATCACATGTTTGGCTTCGATGAGTTTATCCCAAGGATGAACCCCACCGTCTCATCTCCCTGGAATGATTTCCCTTTATACATCCCGGGTATTATCGGAATGGAACAATTTAACCGTGGCGGTAATAAGGTGGCTTACCTGGATTTCTCCCTGAACAACCAGGGCGGACAATACCGGCCTGCTGACCAGGTAGACATTACTACAGCCGGCGAAGGCGGACTAAAGGTTGGCTGGACTGAAACCGGTGAGTGGCTGGATTATACTGTTGAGGTAACAGAAACAGGTGAATACGATATGACACTTCGCTATGGCAGCGGGGGAGATGATGGCCGTATACATCTCGAGATGAATGGCCGCCCTGTTATCGGTAGTGCTATACTGATGCCAGGTACCGGAGGATATGACTCCTTCCGGGATATTACAACGACGGTGCAGCTTACCGCAGGCAGGCACGTGCTGAAAGTCTATTATGACTTCGCCAATTTCGATCTGCGCTTCCTGAAGTTTGTGCGTAAGAATGCGCCAATGCCAATACCAGGTGTCATTACCCTGGAAGATTACGATCCAGGTGGAGAAGGCGTAGGCTACCATGACAACAATACCCGTAATGAAGGCAATAAGTACCGCCAGTCAGAAGGTGTTGATATTGACTTCGCCAAGAACGAAGGCGGTGGTTACCAGATAGGCTGGACCGGCACAGGGGAATGGATGAATTACACAGTTAATGTGAAACAGACTGGTACTTACAACACATTTATCCTGGTAGGTTCAGAAGGTGTCAATGGCCGCTTTCATCTGGAGTTTGACGGTGTAGATGTAACAGGCCCCCTGAAAGTTCCAAATACCGGCGGTTATCACAAGCGACAGTCTATTGCTACCAGTGTGTACCTGACTAAAGGAACACATGTGATGCGCTTCTTTATTGATCATGATGGCTTTGATGTAAAGTCTGTCACTTTCCGTCCATTAAACTAATACGATCACCCATGCGAAGAACCTTACTGATATTATCACTGGTCCTGCTGCTGTTTGCCTGCCGGAAATGGGCAGCTGATGACCTGGATTTCCTTAGCGGAAGAGCAGTGTACAACCAGAAAGTCTTCTCTCCCATACTGGGCAGAACAACTTTGTACTCCCAGATCTTTAACACGGACAATTCCAGTACGCCAATCAGCTTCCGCATACTGAACGTGCGTTATAAGAAAGATGGTAAGCCCGCTGCCGATTTTGAGCAGCAGATGGATGTACGCGTA
This sequence comes from Chitinophaga rhizophila, assembly GCF_019492185.1. GTDB lineage: Bacteria > Bacteroidota > Bacteroidia > Chitinophagales > Chitinophagaceae > Chitinophaga > Chitinophaga rhizophila. The sequence continues at coordinate 1,985,790 of NZ_JAICCF010000001.1, read as the reverse complement.
TGGAAATCTACCTATACAGGAGAAGAGAAAACCCTTGCAGAAATAGAGGCCAAGCGGAGTATTGAAAAGCGGCCCATTTTTGAAGTGAATCCTACATCCGGCGACTTTATGCTTTGGGCAGAGGCTGTATCTGCAAATATGCGTCACCAGCCAGACTCAGGATACTTGTTTGATGTGGAAGCCACTAACTCCGGCGGTACTAATACCTACAAGGATCTTTCCCTGATGCCTATGCGGGAACAGGCCTATGCGCCTTATGAATACGACGCCATCACAGGAAGACGGCGCGCCAATTATCCCAACCCTAATGACTCCTCCCAGTTTGAGCTGATCTATAATCATCCTGGCGTGTACAATATGGTGGATGATGATACCAATCTGGATCTGAAAGGCGATAGCGTCAGGGTATTCTTCAACAGAAAAGGCAATGGCAATTCCCTGTCTTTCAAATTTATGGATAAAGACTCGCTGCCTATTAATCCAGCTAGTTTCAACCTTACGCCCTGGGATTCGCTGCTGCATGGCTTCGATAAAAAGATGACGGCTACAGAAGTTACTTACCAGGTGGCTTACCCCATACCTGCGATGCGCTTCAAAACAAGATATACTAATGGAGACGGATCTCAGGCTTACGTAAAATTCAGTTTCAGCCGCGTAGGGTTCGGCAATATCCGCCGGGTAGGGGTACTGGACCTCAATTTCAATATCTATCAGCAGGGAGACTGGGAAATTATATTCTACTTCCGAAATAACCCCCGGTTCAGGGATGAATGAGTTATCAACACAAAAATCTATCGCTATGCAATGTAAGCGTATGTATAAATTTTCAGGACTGCTATTACTACTATTGTTACCACTTTTCCTGAAGGCTCAGGAGAAAGTGGAGATCAAAGGTGTGGTAAGAGACGCACAGACCAATGAGCCGCTGGTCGGGGTAAGTATTATGGCGGGCACGCCCCCTAAAGCGGTAGGGGTGACCAATGCAAGTGGTACATTCTCTGTTGCTGTACCTCCGGATGCTCCGCTCGTATTCCGGTATATCGGCTTCTCTGACTATAAGCTGAAGCTAAAAGATAAACGCGACCTGGTAATCCGGTTGGTGGTGACGGAAAATAAGCTGAATGAAGCTATCGTTATCGGCTATCAGAAGAAGACCAGGGAAGTAACTACAGGGTCGGCCGTGATTGTCAGTGGTAAAGAACTGCAGGACATACCTGTATCCAACGTAGAACAGCTGTTGCAGGGCCGTGTAGCCGGACTGAATATCCAGAATAACACCGGTACGCCGGGTGGCAGAGGATTAATACAGATAAGGGGACTTTCTAACATCAGCGTATCCGGTAGTGGTAATGACGCGTTCCTGTCTCCCACATCTCCGCTGTATGTGATAGATGGTGTGCCCGTAGAAGCAGATGCAAATTTTGAATATGGCTACCAATCTGCAGGGCCGGGTGTAAGTCCTTTATCCCTCATCCCGCCGGAAGATATTGAAAGCATGGAGATTCTCAAAGACTCCCAGGCTACTGCCCTATATGGTTCAAGAGGTGCGTATGGTGTGATTCTGATCACTACCCGAAGAGGTAGTTCACCCATACCACTGGTAAGATATACAGGCAACTTCTTTATGAATAACCCGCCTAAACTGCGTCCGACAATTGGTGGTAAAGAAGAGAGAAGGATCCGTCTGGGTATGATCAACGGTGGCAGCAACATGGAAGATATCTACCTGATTTCTACCAAGCCGTTCCTGGCAGATAGCCTGAATCCTTACTATAACAACTCGACCGACTGGCAGGCTGTTTTCTATAATACGACCTACAACCAGACGCATAACGTAAATATCAGCGGTGGCGATCCTAAGTTCAATTACAAGGTGGATCTGGGTTACTACCATGAAAATGGTGTGATACGTAATACCGGCTTTGACAGGTATTCCATCAATACAAATATGCTGTACCAGCCTAATCCTAAATTCCGTGTATTTACTACGCTATCCACCCAGGTGGGAAGAAGGAACAAAGGGAATGGTAACGGTCTGACGCAAAGCGGGGTATCCAGCAATGCCTCCGGTTCATCCTTATTACCTGGCCCATCTTTCTATCAGAGCACCGCAGGTGTATTATCTGCCCTGAATACCAGGAACGATAATAAAACGGGCAACGTGCGTACCAGCCTGGATGTGAGCTACCAATTGGTGCCAGGACTGAACCTGGGTTCAAGCGTAAGCTATGATTACGCCTCTAATACGGAAGACAGGTTTACGCCTGCAGAAGCCAATAACGACTTCTCACAGATATATGCGTACAATGACCGTAAGTTTACTTTGTATAACCGTAACACGATCTCCTACAACCATGTCCTGAATACAAACCATAACTTCTTCATCTCTGCTTTCAATGAATTTTATAACCGCGGCTTCCAGGCACAGGTTATCCGGCAGGAAAAAACGCCGAATAATCAATACGAAGGACCGCTTGGTTATGATGGATATGCTTCCCGCGGAGGGGGTCTCCTGGATAACTACAGCAAGCAACATGTGGCCTCCTTTGCAGGAACATTCTCTTACAACTACAAGCAGAAATATGTATTCGACTTCAGCTATAGAATGGATGGTACTTCCAGCTCTGGCTTTGAAGATCCATACTCTAAAAACCCCGCTATCGGGTTCCGTTGGAACTTCAATAAAGAAGCCATCTTCGGTGACAGTAAATGGCTGACATATGGTTCACTGCGTGGTAGCTGGGGACAGAATATTGTGCCTACCGGCGATATCTTTTCCATCTATGGTACCTACGATCCGAGAGGAACCTATAATGCTAATCCGCGCCTTGGTATCAGCTTTAACCAGTTGCCCAATACCTTCCTGCAACCTACAGCTACTACCCAGTATAATGGCGGTTTTGAGGCCGGCTTCTTTGACAGCAGGATAGAGGTGATATTTGATGCTTACTACAAGACGGTGAAGAACCTGTTACGTACCAAGTCCCTGTCTAACATCACCGGCTTTAATGAAATTACTACCAATGAAACGTCGCTGATTAACTATGGATATGAACTGACACTGACCTTCCGGCCACTGCCGCGTACCAGTGAAGTACAATGGACACTGTCATTTAACGCTGCACTGAATAAGGATATCCTTACCAGTCTTCCTAACGGGGCCCGACAGCTGGTACAGTATGATAATAATACGAGCCAGCATACGCTGTTCCGTGTGGGCCGTAACAGCCTGACCAATTATCTGCTGCAAACAGAGGGGGTATACGCATCTGATGCAGATGTACCGGTTAATCCGGCTACAGGCCAGCGTTACCGTACCGCCAATGGTACCTTCTTCAAAGCCGGCGATCCTATCTGGAAAGATGTGGACGGCAACTACATCCTGGATGCCAACGACTATGTGGCAGCTGGTAACTCACAGCCACTGATCACCGGAGGTATACAATCTTACGTTAACTGGAAGAACTTCTCGCTGAATATCAGTACTTCCTTCACCCTGATAAGAGATATTCTCAACAATGCATTCGCTGAAAGAATGCAGTTCCTGGGTGATCCTTACGCTACTAAAGCAATGGTTGACTTCAGCGATGTGGATTACTGGAAAGGCCCCGGTAGTAGCGCCAGATATCCTAATCCTTTTGATTATAAACGTTACAATGATGTTCGTCCCTACCGTTATGATCAGACGCTGATACAGGAAGATGGCTCTTACTTCAAAGTGAATACCATGACGCTGGCTTACCTGGTAAGCAGGAAGTTCACCAACCGCTATGGTATCAACTCTGTCCGCATGTATATGTCTGGAAACAACCTGATCACCTTCTCTCCTTACAGCGGTCCTAACCCGGAAAATGTGTCAGCTATGGGCCGCGATCAGTCGGGTGGTTATCCGATAGCCCGCAGTTACAACGTAGGATTGAATGTGGAATTTTAACGTTTAAAATGTATTGCTATGTTCCGGAGGTTTATTTATATAACTGCCTGCCTGCTGCTGATAAGTCAGTACGGGTGTAAGAAGTTCCTGAATGTGGAGCCGCTGGACCGGCTGTCAGGAAACACTTTTTTCAAATCAGTGAAAGATGTGGAAGATAATGCATGGGACTTATACGGTTTGTTCAGAGATGCGACAGGCTCCTGTCCGCTGTTTGCACTTGCCGGAGAAGCCAGGGGTGGTATGCTCGCTATGTCACCTAAAAGTGATGGATCTGACAGGACATTTGTGGAGTTTGTATCAAGGAATGAATTGATACCGGTTATTTACCGGCCTGCGGGTAAGGAATTTTGGGACATCTTCGACTTGCATATGCTTGCTGACTGGAAGCCCTTTTACCGTGTTATACAGGCCTGTAATATCCTTATATATGAAATTAACAGGCGGGCTATTCCCGACCTGACTGAAGACCGTAAAAAGGCCTATATCGCAGAAGCTACCTTCATGCGCTGCATGGCATATTTTATCATGGTAAGACTCTGGGGCGATGTGGTATATTATACTGACGCTTATCACCAGTCGCCACTGCCCAGAGAGAAAATGGTGACCGTGGTAGATAACTGTATTACAGAACTGAATGCCACATTAGCAGATCTTCCCTGGACATTCAACGAGCCTGCCTACCAGGGTGCCCGTGCCAGCAGAGGTTCAGCTATCGCCCTGTTAATGGAGTTCCATATGTGGAATGCCGGCTTTGATAAAGCCAATGCGCAGAAACATTACCAGGCCACAGCCGATCTGGGCCAGGAACTGATGGAAAGCGGCGCTTATATGCTGCTGCCAATGGAAGAGTCTTTCACTATTTTTAAAGGCCGCTCAAGAGAAAGTCTGTTTGATATCGTGATCAGTTCCAACTACGGAGAAGGACTGGCAGAAAAATGGAATGACCTGTCTGAATTTGTAGTACACTATCCCTACAAACGTCCTGCAAACGGACACCAATACAGCTTTACCTATTTCCGCGCTGAATACCTGCGCCGACTGTATCCTTCCGGTGTACCTGATGCACGTATAGAAATGTGGTTTGACTCACAGATGTTTGCCAATGACGGCACATTCATGTTCCTTAAATATAACAGCTTGTACGAACAGGGTAATTCTGATGTGAATGTGGATAACAACCTCATTGTGTTAAGATACGCCGGCGCTGTCCTGTTAAGAGCAGAAGCACTGGCAGAGCTTAATAGACCGGATGAAGCGGTTAATCTGATGAACATAATCCGCCAAAGGGCCAGGACGCCGGCATACCGGGGCGGTACCCTGCAGGCGGTGAAAGATGCCATCTTCACTGAAAGAGCCAAAGAACTCATGATGGAAGGACACTATTACTTCGACCTGGTACGCACCGGCCGCGTTACCAATCAGCAATGGTGTTACTATCCACTTACTCAGGCACAGTTCGATAACGGCGGATGGACCTGGCCTATCAACACCGCTGCACTCGATAACAACCCTTACATGCAACTGAACAACTATTGGTTAAGATAAAAACAGTTTTATGCGCACAATACTATATCCGATCATAGCGCTGTTACTTGTGTGCAGCGCCTGTGGAAAAGATAAATATTACCAGGACTCAGGTACTCACGAACCTGCGTTTAATGGTACTTCGCTGGACTACCTGGATGCTGTTCCATTTTATTTTGACTCTGTCGCCACTATCGTCAGACTGGCAGGTATGGAAGAAGTGTTCAATGCTGATACGCTGACGTTCTTTGCACCTACTGACAGAAGTGTCTTAAGACTTATGCAGTTATTAAACGAACAGCTTTACATGCAGGGATATGATACGCTTAAAACGTTGGCAGACGTGCCCCGGCCTGTATGGCAGAAATACCTGCAGATGTACATGTTCCACGGCCGCAATGAACTGAAAGATTATCCGCAGATAGACTATGACCTGCTCAATACATATCCTGGCCAGGGATACCTGTCCTGGTTCGGTACGCCGATGAATATCGGCGTGGTATTCAATACCGACAATGGAGTGAAATATGTGGGCTACCGGCAACTTACCCTCGCCTGGATACCCGACCCGGCCAGACCCCGGGATAACTGGACTATAGAGTATGTAGCATCCTGTAACATTACAACCAGTAATGGGGTAGTACATGCCCTCAATACCAATCACTATTATTTCGGTTTTGACCCCTATCTCTTCCTGGCCGATGTGATTTCCTACATGGAAAACGGAGGTTGATTAAACGCCTGTAGCATATGAAAATGATTACCAGTGCAGTACTGCTGATGCTTGTCATGGCAGCCTGCGAAAAAGACGAAAAGTATACTGATCCGTATGCGGGAGGTAAAGATCCGTTAGGAGTACAGCTGAGTACTGAAATTCCGGCTCCTTCTGAAGCAGGCCCCGGTACTACTATAAAGTTCCGTGGAAAAGGACTGCTCAAACATAAGGATGTTTTGAAGTTCAATTTTAATAGTGAACCCGGCGAAATCGTCAATGTAGATTCTGCCGGCATACAGGTAAAAGTTCCGGTAACGGCAAGTACAGGTGTAACTTCTGTAACAATAGGAGATCAGATCTTTTTTGGTCCGCTATTCAGGGTAAGAGGTAACCTCGATATTGATAATAACTACAAGGTCGTTGTAGGCGCTAATAACTGGGTAAATGATGTACACCGCTTTGCGGATGGCAGGCTGTTGCTCGTAGGCGATTTCCTTGACTATGAACGCAAAGGTATTGTACGCCCCATCAGCAGAATTGTACTCACTTCCAGGGATGGTGAAATGGATCGTACGCTGCAGTCTGGAAGAGGTGCAGACGGCTCTCTTAACAGCATTGCAGCGCTACCCAATGGTAAGCTGGTAGTAGCCGGTAGCTTCGCTTCTTATGATATCCACCAGGCGGAAATACATAATATTACGGTGCTGAACAGTAACGGGTCGCTGGACTCTGTTAACGTCAAGACCTTTACCGACAGGGATACCGTTCCTTCATTCAATGGCGGTACAGATGGGCACATCTCTAAAGTATTTGTACATAATAACCGTATCACTGCTATCGGTCGTTTTAATTACTACCTGCAGTTTGTATATGGTAAATCCGACTACCGCCAGGAACGCGACTCCCTGATTACTGACAGTATACTGGTACGTCAGCTGATACGCTTCCACCCCGATGGCTCGCTGGACTCTTCATTTAATTATGATCTGACCCGGCACAGAAGCTTCGACGGCCCTAACGGCCCTGTTACAGACGCTTATCAGCAGGCAGATGGTAAAATCATTATAGTCGGACGCTTCACCCGCTATAATGGTCTGCCTGCACCTTATATAGCCCGTATTAACAACGACGGTACGCTGGATGCAGGCTTCGGAGGCAGCGGTGCTGACAATACAATCGGCTCTATTCGATTTAATGAAGTCACCAGACGCTTTGTGCTGGCCGGCCAATTCAAAAAGTTTGATAGCTCTCCTGCGGATGGATTAGTCCTGTTGCGTGAAGATGGTACGCCTGATGAACAGTTCAGGGCCCTCGGCAAAGCCAGCAACGAAAGCTACTGGGCCGCACAGCAATTAAGCAACGGAATGATCGTAGTCAACGGTGGATTTACCCGTTATGACGGTGTACACCGGAGCGGCTTTATGATACTTGACAGTAAAGGTAAGCTGGCACCAGGGTATAATAATACCGGTGATTTCTCAGGTACCCTCGTTCAGCTACTTGAGACCACCAATAGCTCCGGACAAATACAAGCCCTGATCATGGGACGGTTCAACCGCTTCAATGAAAAAGAAATCGGGAACGTGGTCCGTCTCTTATTCAAATAAAAATAATAACCGCTTATATGAAGAAGTTCAGTTGGCTGATACTCATCATCGGTATACTTTTTACAGCCTGTAATAAAGGCTTTGACCGACTGCTTGAAGACAGGGAATATGTTGACACTACTGGCGTAACAGGCAAACAGCCCAAGATATTGTTCCTGGTGATAGATGGTGCACGCGGAGAATCTGTAAGAAAAGCACAAGGGGCTAACCTGTTGGCGCTGGCAGATAATGCCATCTATTCGTGGAATAGTGTGAGCGATACCTTGCACCTCACTGCAACAGGCTGGGCTGACCTACTCACCGGTGTACGGAAAGAAAAACATGGTGTTGTGAAAAGTGATTTCAGTGATAACAAGTTGTCACAGTATCCTGTCATATTCAAATACATTAAAGACCGGATGCCTGCATTTCGCGTAGCTGCCTATAGCTCCAGCGACTCATTGGGTAAAATGCTCATCACAGATGCGGATGTGAACCGTACCTTCGGTAATGACGATAATGCTACCAGGCAGGCAATCCTGGATGAACTGAAAATAGACACTGCCGGCTTGGTATTCGGACAGTTTCACCAGGTGGCAGTTGCCGGTAACAATTACGGATATGACATCAGCATTCCGGAATATAAAAATGCTATCCTTCAGATAGACGATTATATAGGCGATATCATGGACGCACTCAGGCGAAGGAAAAGCTATTCACAGGAAAACTGGCTGGTTATTATCACTTCCGGCAATGGCGGTTCCTATCAGATCTCACCCGACGAAGATGACGGTACCATCCTCAGTAATCCTAAAATAAATACCTTCACGATCTTCTATTCTACCCGTTATATGCCCAGCTTTATTGATCGCCCTTATACCGGCGCACGTTATACCGGCAAATCAGTACGCCTGTATGGCAAGACGGCCGCAGAAGCTGTATATGCGACCATCGATAAGGGCAAGGAAGATCTGAACCTGGGTAAAACCAACCAGGTAACCATTGCCCTCAAAATCAAAAAAAATAAGACTATCTACGGAGACTATTCCTATACCTATCCAAATATTATCGGTAATAACCTGTCACTGGACTGGTGGAAAAATACCGGCTGGAGCATGTCTCTTGAGACAAATGCCTGGGGCGTACACTACGGACAATCAGGCGCCGGCTTCAATATGGTAACCGGCGCAAATATCAGCGACGGTAAGTGGCACGACCTGACAGCAGTATTCCTGAATCGTGATAACAAACGCTTCATCCGCCTGTTCACTGACGGTAACTTCAATACCGAACAGGAAATTACCTCCTATGGTAATTTTGATACAGACGCGCCCCTCACACTAGGCTGGGTGCCCGGTAATGTTGTTGATGATAACCGTTGGCTTAACGCCAATATCACCGAAATCCGGTTTTGGAGAGCAGCACTACCTGACAGCGTGATCAAAGCATATGTATGCGCTGACGAATTACCTTCCTCACACCCCTACAGGGATTACCTCATTGGTTACTGGCCATGCCGGGACGGTTTCGGAGGCGTGTTCAAAGATCAGTCGGAATATCAGCATGACTTCGTATTACATGGCGCTTACCAATGGGATGACTTCAATGACCTGATGTGCCCCAGTACAGCTACTAACCTGACACAACTGGTGCCGCAACCGGTAGATGTAGCCCGGCAGATACTAAACTGGTTGCAGATCGCCGCAGACACCAGGTGGCAGATGGATGGACGAGTATGGGTTACGCCTTACGCGACCATCTGAACCTGAATTATTAAATCGCAAATACGCTGATATGAGCCGCAATATATTTCCTGCACTGTTATTAGTATCGCTGTCCATAGTACTGTCCTGTAAAAAGGATAATAAGTTCAACGATGAGCAGCTGTCGCCTGTAAACGTCTCCATCCGCAGTACGAATGGAAAGATCATTGTCCCCTCGGGCAATAACTATACCCGCACGATTGATTACATGAATGTTCCCGTGAATATTCAGTTGTCTGCTACTGCACCAAAGATTTTTACAGTAGATGTGCTGGTTAACAACGACACCGTGCAACATATGATCGATGCCGGACAACTAGGCAATGCTGTATTACTGGAAGAGAATTATTATCAACTACCTAAATCAGCAGAGATGCGATTTGGTACAGATACACTAGCGCTACCTTTGCAAATCAGTATGCAGGCCATCGAAAGATTCTATGGTAAAACCCTTGCACTAGCCATCGCGCTTGACGATGCCGGTAAACAGAATACGCTGGATGCCGCAGGGAAAATGGCTGTGCTGCTGATTAATACAAAGGAAATAATTAAAGAAGAAGACATACACTATATCTCTTTCACCGGCGGTGGCAGCATCCTGAAACAACCCTCCGGCACAGATCATACCCTGGGTACCAGCCTGGTAGTACTGCCGGTTAGTGTAACGCTGGCCGGGTTAGCCGGTGGTGCATTTACGGTGAATGTGAGTGCAAGCGCAGATACTGCACAGGCATTAATAGATAACGGCTCATTGCCGGAATCTGTTATACTCAAAGAGGGTGATGACTACACTATTCCTTCTACGTTGTCATTTCCGGCTAATACGAATACAGCCCGGTTTGACCTCGTTATCAAGACAGAATCGTTGAGAAAATACGAACTCAATAAACCTATATTGGCATTGCGACTCAGCAGTCCCACCAAACATCTGCTGGATACAGCACGTAGTACTGTTGTAATGGAACTGGAGCCTGCAAGGTTGATTGAAACAGATATTACCAATACCAATATTGGTTTCAAAACACAATATGAGAATACCAGCAATGCGAATGAGACATCCGGCAAGTTGATTGACAACAACGTCAACTCCAAGTTCCTGCTGTTTAACTTCTCAACTCTCTGGGCGCAGCTGGAGTTTGCCACACCGCAAACAACCGGTGCCTATACCCTGACATCCGCAAATGACGGACCTGAACGTGACCCGAAAAACTGGACACTGGAAGGCTCTGATAACGGCTCTGACTGGACAGTGCTGGATACGCGTACCGATCAGTCTTTTGGCTCCCGTTTTCTGACAGTGAAGTATACATTTTCTAACCAGGTAGCTTATAAGTTTTACCGGCTGAACGTGTCGGCTGTCAGAAACAGTGACTTATTCCAGCTGGCTGAATGGCGATTGTTAAAACGCCCCTAACGTTTTCCTGTTCCCTCAAAATCAGGAGGTTTTAGATCCGCAGGCCGGCAAGAGTGCCGGCCTTTCTTTTATTTTCTAAAGAGATTATTCCGTTTTATCCGACCGGATATTGTAGTCGATAGTCCTGCCATCAGACAGTGAAATCAGGAGTATATGGTCTGCATCACCGGAGCGGCCGCCGTGATCAGCGCCGAGTATATAAAGCTGGTTACCTGCCCTGCGCACCTGGCTAATACCAGTTAACCTGGTAGCAACATGCCATAGCTTATCACCATCAGCAGCGATAGCGGTAAGTAATAGCGGCGCATGTTGTGCTACCGTCGCTTTGTGTAACACCAGGTATCCACCTCCCGGCAGCCTCAGCGGAATGTTTTGCTGGTGATTACCCCTGCTAAGTAACTGGTTAGCGGCTTTATAAAATTCAGGCTCCTTCACGGAGAATAAATTGCTGTCCTGTCCGGGTGCTTTCAGAAAGCCACCATATAGAAATACCTTATTATTTATCTTGTTTAGCGATACGATTGCAGTATCCTGCTGTGTGGTGTAAAGAAAGCGTCTGGGAGCTTCCAAAGCGCCGTAGGGTAACGCCATACCCTCCTGCAGTAACTCATAGTCATTATCATCCATAAAAGCGAACAGTTGGCCATCCGCTTTTGTCAATGTAACCAGCTGCTCCTGGTAAGTGCTGATAGCTGCTTTACGGTGCCGTTCCTGTTGTTGCCGAAAATAGCTGATTGCATGTATGTTACTGGCTGGTCTTGCAACAAGGGTGTTTTCATCCAGCAGATAGGCCAGTCCGTCAGCGCCTTTTATAACAACCGCATGCAGGGAGTCGTCGTATACATAGTTGTTGATAAATGCAGGGAAAATACTGCTTTCATTCATAGTCTTGCCTTCAAGACCTTTCAGGTCTTTATTGCGGGCAATCAGTTCCCCGCTTTCTTTACTGATTACATATAACTCGTTTCGTAGAAAGAAAAGATATTTGTCTGATTGTCCTAATAACACTGCATCACCCCAATTCTTGCCAGAACCATTTCTGGCATTCAGTTTTACCTCCCACCGTTTTTCTCCATGTGCAATATCGTATCCGCATGCGTAGTAGGTAGTGGAACCTGATACGCTGGTGGTACCGCCGCCTTTTGTGACGGAATGAGCGTTGAACTTCTTGACAACAGTAGCCAGTATTGTTGTGCTGCCCTGCCTATAAATCACAGCATCGCTTTGGGCGCTTATCCTGCTGTATTTGTTCATCGTCGAGAAGATGATATATAGCAGTCCTCCAAAGAATAACAGACCAATAATAATTGCCAGTATGCCGGTAAGCCTGGTCTTTTTACGCATAAGCAGCTTGCATTTACAGTACAACAAGCGCACAAGGTATAAATTTTATACATTTGAGAAGTAGCTGGCACTGGTAACAAGTGATGTTGATCGGCTGCAGGGGCTGCCTTACAGGACCGGTAGCCGATTTGTGGAAATGTAAGAATAGCCGGTCTTATTATAGTATGTGAAAGCGATTGATTTATGAAAATAATACTATTACAGGGAGATATTACGAAGATGGAAGTAGACGCAATTGTCAACGCAGCCAACACCTCTTTATTAGGTGGCGGAGGGGTAGACGGCGCTATCCATCGTGCCGGTGGACCTGCCATCCTGGAAGCATGTCGTAAGATTCGTGATCGTCAGGGAAGATGTGCACCAGGTGAAGCCGTAATCACAACAGCAGGTAACCTGCCGGCAAGGTTCGTTATTCACACTGTAGGTCCTGTCTGGAATAAAGGAAACGACGAAGAAAAACAGGTGCTGCGCAATGCATATCTCAACAGCCTTGACCTGGCTGTTAAAAATGGAGTGCAGACAATTGCTTTTCCGAATATCAGTACGGGTGTATACCGCTTCCCTAAAGATGTAGCAGCGGCAATTGCGGTCGCTGCCGTTAAGGAGTTTATGTCTCAGGATGACAGGATCACACACCTGATATTTGTCTGCTTTGAAAAAGAGAATTACGATATCTATTCAGGGCTGCTTTCGCAGAATTAACCGAGCGAAAATCAGTAATCAGGAATTACTGATTTTCTTTCCGTATTTTATGTAGCAAACCTGAAATACGATGAGAAAATTCCCGTTATCCTTCCTCTTCTTTTTCTGGGCATTGCCTCTGATGGCACAGCAGTTTAATGGTCTGGATATGAATCTTGGTAACCTGTACAGGTTATCTGATGCAAAGACCCGTTCTATCAGCCCCGAAAACTTTACCGGCGAAAAAGGTAAAGGCGGTATGGCCATCCCTGCCAAAGATGGGCCAGCTAATACAGCAAATGCTTCCCATGCTGCCCGCGATCTGGGGCAAGGCTGGAAAGTCAATCCCTTTGTTATCATCAAGCCCGGACAAACCTTTACTATGGGGGAAATAACAGGACCCGGCGCTATCCAGCACATCTGGATGACGCCTACTGGTGTATGGCGGTATTCTATTCTGCGCATCTATTGGGATGATGAAAACGAACCATCTGTAGAGTGTCCGGTGGGCGACTTCTTCGGGATGGCCTGGAACGAATATGCACCGTTAAATTCTATGGCTGTTACTGTCAATCCGGGTAGTGCCTTTAATAGTTACTGGATGATGCCCTTCAGAAAGAAATGCCGTATTACAATGGAAAATATCAACACGGAGCAGATGACATTGTACTACCAGATAGATTATACATTAACGGATGTGCCCGATGATGCAGCTTACTTTCATGCACAGTTCCGCCGGGTAAATCCGGATACTGCGTCTGACTATGTACTGGTAGATAATATCAAAGGGAAAGGGCAGTATGTGGGTACCTTCATGGCCTTGGGTGTGAATAACTCGGGTTGGTGGGGAGAAGGGGAGATCAAGTTCTTTATGGACGGCGATACCAGGTTTCCGACAATCTGCGGTACAGGTACGGAAGACTACTTCTGTGGCTCATACAATTTCGACAGGGGAGGGAAGTATACTGAGTTTTGTACACCCTACGCCGGATTACATCAGGTAATACGACCCGATGGGACATATAAAGCCCGGCAGCGATTTGGAATGTATCGCTGGCATATCATGGACCCTGTCCGCTTTGAAAAGGACTTACGTGTTACTATACAGGATCTGGGATGGAGGGAAGGAGGACGTTATTTGCAGCAGCATTCTGACATATCATCTGTTGTTTACTGGTACCAGACAGAACCACATAATACATTTCCTAAACTACCAGTTAAAGACAAACTGGAAGTTTACTGAGGAAGTGCTTTAGAGATAACCGCCTCCAGTTGTTTACAAAGTTCACCGAAACTGGATGGTTTAGTTAAAAAGTGAGATGCGCCCATCTCAGCAGTTTCCATACCATCTTTTTCTCTTAAAGAGGTAGAAAAGATCACGACAGGGATGTTACGATAGGCACTGTTCTTTTTTATCTCGGCTAGGAACTGCTTGCCGTTCATCTTTGGCATGTTCAGGTCCAGGAAAATAAGATCACATTCAAGCCTTTCATTCTCCAGCATATATAAACCCTCTTCACCGTCTGAAGCAAAATAACAAGTGGCCTCATTATCCACTATAGACATCGCTTCCCCAAAAAGCTCCTGGTCATCCAAGTCGTCGTCTACCAGCAAAATTACTTTATTAGCCATATGTGGCGCAAAAGTAAAGATAAATCTGCTTATCAGCATGATTTGAGGGCCATATTGTTTGCAGGTAATTATATTAAATAAAACATCGATAAGTATGTAATTTGCATCCATTACAAATCTTTATACCTGACCTATGACGACATATTTTAATACAACCCAGCGCCGCATACTTACCTCAGTATGGGTCATGTTGGTGGTATATTTTGTATGTTACCTGGCATCCGATATAATTGACCATAATACAGGTTATAAGTAGCAGGGAATACCTGGTGTTATATTTCTTCCTTGCTGGCGTGCTGTTCTTTAGCACAGCAGCGCTGGGGTATAGTGCTGAAGCCATCTATTACAAGACAAAGGGTGGCGATATCTGGTACCCCGTGATTTTACCTTACAGCATTTTACTAACCAGAGGTGTGGCCTACCTGGCCGTCTGTTTACTCGCAGGTTATTTGCTGCGCAACATTGTTATGAGTAGGAGTCTGACTATTGGCAGTAAAAATGGCTGTGCATATCTCTTTCATTTTACTTTTCCGTTTAGTATTGTTCCTGTCATATCCTGGTTGAAGGCCGCGCAGGTCCATACAACAGCAGAAGAAAATGCGCAGTTCTATCTTACCAGGGAGCGATCGTCATTGAATAATTTCTTTATCAGGATAGGATGTGCCGCAACGCTGATATCAGGTATCCATTCAATGACTGCTGCTGATAAGTTAGGTAGTGGCGTGGCTACAGGTATTGCTGTATTATCTTTCCTCACGGCATTGATGTATCCTATGTTGAAGCGCGTGAAAAGTGCCGTCTACTGGATGGTGGGATTCAATCTGTGCTCGCTGGCGTGTAAAGTAATGCTTGACAGAGAGATGAATGGGCTATTGGCGTATTATTTTGTCAGCGTATATATTTCTATGTATGTGATGATGGAAATGTTTCATCCGGTATTGAAGGATGTAGCGCTGGTTGAAGCGGAAGAGCAAGAGGCTGCCATGGCGTAATAGTGTTAATTATATTGCTGAAGACATCTTATCTCCGCTAATCATTTGCAGCTAAATAAAACAACTTATCATCCTGTAAAAAAGCTGCAGTGTGAGCAATTGTTTTTTTAGTGTAACGGTCTGCGATAGCTGATAACTATTCATCATGTTTCTGGCTTTTATTTCTGGAAATGTTGTAAATTCAATTGTCACATTTACAACTGAAATGCGCTACTGCACTGCTGCTGCGGTATGAAGCGCGGAACTAGCTAAATAACAGCCGTACGGAAGTATTTTGTTTGTTTTAAAGGACCAGCGATGTTTTGACGAAGATCCTACGAAGAGGCGACTGCCACCAGGTGTACTTGATTAGTTCAAGCGATGACCACGGGACGACTAAGCGAAGTCGAAGACATGGACTTGAATAGTCCAGGCGACGACCAAGGGACGGCCAAGCGAAGTCGAAGACGTGGACTTGAATAGTCCAGGCGACGGTCAAGCGAAGTCAAAGACGTGGACTTGAATAGTCCAAGCGACGACCAAGGGACGGCCAAGCGAAGTCGAAGACGTGGACATGAATAGTCCAAGCGACGACCAGGCGACGACCAAGCGAAGTCGAAAACGTGGACTTGAATAGTCTAAGCGACGACCAAGGGACGGCCAAGCGAAGTCGAAGACGTGAATATGAATAGTCCAAGCGACGGCCAAGCGAAGTCGAAGCCATGGAGTTGAATAGTCCAAGCGACGGCCAAGGGACGACCAAGCGAAGTCGAAGACGTGGACTTGAATAGTCTAAGCGACGGCCAAGGGACGACCAAGCGAAGTCGAAGACGTGGACTTGAATAGTCCAAGCGACGACCAAGGGACGGCCAAGCGAAGTCGAAGACGTGGACTTGAATAGTCTAAGCGACGACCAAGGGACGGCCAAGCGAATTCGAAGACGAGGACATGAATAGTCCAAGCGACGACCAGGCGACGGTCAAACATCGGAGAAGAATTAGACCCTGATCGATGAAGAAACAAACAAGTGACAAACAGCCTACGGTAAAGTGGTGAATCAGCGATTACAACAAAACCGTGTACAGTTAAGTTAACCTGAAATGGAAGGCAATCTTTACCTACGCTCGAGAAGCGTAATGTCTTTACAATCAAGCTTATACTTCACTTTTCCAGGTGTTTCGGCCTGCTGCCACCGACGATACTGCATCCTGCCTGCAGTGATATCCCTCCAACGTGTAAATAAGCCTCCCGGATAGGAAGGTTACAGCTTATCCCCCTGTTATCCTCTTCACTTATAAATAACTGACTGACATGAAACTTGACGTAAACTTCAATTCATTGTTACCGTTTAAACAATCGGAAAAAATACCTGCGTCTTTCGAGCATTTTTTATCTTCGGAAAAGCCCCCGTTGTATTACGACACGCCACAATGCAGTGTGTTGATACAACAAATGCATCTTTTTGAGAGAAGTTTCTGGTATACAGTTGTCAATGCGGCTGATGACAATCTGCTGCTGCGCTTTGACGTGTCCCCGGGCTTGCAGAAACTATTAATCTATTCCATCAGGAACGATAATGAAATCATGTTCCTCCACCAGGATATAGGTATTGATATTGCAGAAAACGATTACTGTTATCTGGGAGGAGGTTTCCAGTCCAGAGACCTGCGGGTATTAGTCAGCAAAGGCAACTACCAGTTACTGGCGTTTCCGTTTTCTGCCGAGCAGGATGATTATGAAAGTATGAAAAGTGCGGATACATTTACCTTTATCAACAAGTTCCTTTTTGCCCTCGGTTTGTTGAATACAGAGGCACGGAAGTAACAATTGTTGACCATGATTCTATCATAAAACCTTACCAATATGCCAATTGAGTTCCGGTTACCCGGGCCGCTTGCCCGGGAGGCAGTGGTAACCCACGCTGTGCCCGCGCGTTATCGTAAGTTACGATTGCCGGTGGATGATACGGTTGTTTATTGTACCTCCGGCAAATGGGGTACACTGTTACAACAAGAGGTGCAGCTTACAGACGGCTTTTATTGTGAGCTGTACATTGAGCCTGCTGAAGACCTGACTATTACATTGGCAGTGGCCAGACCACTGATCATAGTTCATACAGTGATGAGTGGCAGTACCCGGATGACTTACCCCGCCAGTCATATACAGTTGCAGGCAGGTAAAATCGGATTGCAATACCTGTCGTCTGATGTGGAATATAGCATCAGACTGACAGCCGGTGAGCCTTTTCGCAGTATTTATTTGCAAGCGCCGGTCGCCATGCTTCAGGAGCTGACGGGTGCCTATCCGCAGCTGCATGAGATGCTGCAGGCGGTAGCTGCGAATAGTACTTACGCTGCACATCTGCCGTATATCCGCCTCAATAGCGCTGTACGGACAGAAATGGGCAAAATGAGATGTTGCTCATTAACAGGCCAGGTGCGCAATCAGTATTATAGCAACCGTATCAGCGATATTGTCATTTCTTACCTGGATAGCATGCACCGTATAACCCTGCAGGATAGCCGCCTTATATTGCTCCACGAAAAAGAGATTGATGAATTTATAGAGAGAGTGGATAAATGTCCGGAAGAACATGTCAATGTTGAACAACGCGCCCACGCCCTGGGATTGACAGAACGGGCATTGGAGAATGCGTTTAAGCTGAAGCTGGGTAGTACTGTAAAGATTTATGTGTTACAGCAAAGGTTGGAGAAGGCCAAACAGTTATTGGTAGAAACGATGCGTAGTATTACAGATATTGCTATGGAAGTAGGCTATTCAGACCCCTCTTACTTTATCAGGATATTTAAGCAGTCAGAAGGTGTGACACCCGGCCGGTACCGGAGTGATCACAGCGCAACTGTATAGCGGTATATAGGAGAAAAGAAATAAAAAAGGCAGAATGGTTATTTGCCTTTGTCCTGCTATTTTTTAAGGTGGTTGGCGATATTTGTGACGTAACAATGATATTAACCCATATTGAGTATTCCCTGAGTCAGATAGTTAATGCCACATATGTACCTGATAGACCCTTGTTTTTGATCTGACGATGAGTATCACTTAAAGCATAATAAACGTAATTAAACATATTTGCCTTTTCATAATAATGCGGACAGGTATTCTCCAACGAATGCTGTTTTCCTCAACTACTTACGGAGTAAGTATGTCCGCATGAAGATCCATCAGCAGGATGACCACTCCTTTGCACAAGGTAAAGGGATGGCCTTCCGCTGGTGAAATATGAATGCCAGGCAGCTTTTTTTAATGGTATATTGAGGATATCTAGCTGTTCTGCCTGTCCAGGCGGGACATTTTCCGAACATCTTGTAAAGCATTTCGCTATAACAATGGAGATGGTCTTTTCAGTAAGAAAAGCCGTCATAAGCGATGCTTGTTCGTAAACTTCTTTTAGTGTCAGATTGATGCCTGCCATTACAATTCATCCATTCCGTTAATCCGTCATATGGCAGGCAGGACTAGTGTTGCACAGTTTCAGTATGGCCCGACCTTTCCCTCGTTAACTTGTTGTGTCAAAATGAACTGTTCCAGTCATTCCGGGAGAAGACATGCGTCTTTTCCCGGAATTTTGTTGCCCTGCGGTCTCTACTTTCTAGCTATTTGTCATTCATTTTCATTAAATTAGCATTGAATAACACCCTACAAAGTTACACCGGCGAAAACCTCAAAATATGTACAGATTGCTTTCCCTGATCAAGACGGGGACCGATGTTTTGGAGGAGAACAGGAAGCGCACCACAGTTGTTATAGTCAACGTCATGGCGATAATCCCTGCTATACTTGCACTTATTATGGGGCCTGTACTATTTGCTATAACCGGCAGCTGGCAAACTCTGATTTACCCATGGATAGAAGCAGGTATACTCACCGCCGCTGTTATTCTCAATAAAAGGCACCAGTTCAACAGGGCAGCCTTGCTGACATTCCTGGTACACTCTTTCGGACTCTTTTTCTTTGGGCTTTTTCTGGGTAGGGCTGCCTGCATAGAAGGGATCGTCATATTTATGATTGGCTTTAGTTTCCTGCTGTTTGAACGCCGGAAAGAACAGATATTAAGCATCTCATCTCTCTTGGTCATAGCCCTGCTTTTAGAGCTTAATTCGTTCTATAATGTGGTGCCCCACCTGCCATATCCGGAAAGTGCCGGCAACCTGATGTATACTATCATCTTTTTCCTGGTGACTTTCCTGAATATTATGGTATTACGTTTTTATAGTCAGGACTTCTCTGATTGGATAAGACGGCTGGAAATTAAAAGTAATTCCAAGAGTAATTTTATTGCCAAAACCAGCCATGACCTGAGGGGATCGATCAACGTTATTGAAAGTATACTGGAAGATTGGTTTGATCCTGCACATACAGCACCAGGGGAGTCTATTACAGTTTCCTATGACCAGGTATCTAATATGTACTTTGCTACCCAGGATGTCAAGCTGGTGATGAATGATGTACTAAGCCTCAGTAAAATCGAGTCAGGCTCTTATGACGACATCACGCGGTCAACAGTCAGCGTCCGGGAATGGCTTGCAAAGCGGGCCGCAGGGTATCAGGTGCTCGGAAACAGGAAGGCCGTGACCGTAACCTGCCATATTGAGGACGACGTTCCGGACTATATTGTAACAGATGCCGCTAAGCTACACCGCATCGTCATCAATCTGCTAACCAATGCCATCAAGTTTACCCGGAACGATACAATAGTAAAACTGCATGTATACCAGCAGGCGGGTACTACTATATGTCTTGATATTGCAGATGAAGGCCTGGGCATTGAGGAAAAGAACCTCGAAAAGATATTCAGTCCTTATGTATCGCAACAACATCAGCAGACCGAATCCACGGGCCTTGGACTGACTATTTCCAGGCATTTTGCCCGTCGTATGGGCGGGAATATCACCGTGAGAAGCGTGCCTGGGACAGGTAGTATTTTTACCTTAACACTGCCACTTGAGCAAGGAACTCCTCCACAAACGAAGATTCTGCCTCCGGCAGGTCATCAGATCAATGCCGCCCATAGTCATGAGCCACTATTGCCATTTCATGTATTGGTAGTAGATGATGATATTATGTGCCGGACTATCGCAGAAAGGCTGCTGAGCAAAATGGTGAGAAGCGTCATGGTGGCAGACAGCCTGGACAATGGTCTGTGGCTTGCTAACGAACAGCCGCCTAACCTTATTTTGCTGGACCTGAATATGCCGGGTATAAGCGGAAAAGAGATGCTTCACAAGATAAAGCATCACCCCCGGCTGGCAGATGTACCGGTTATTATCTGTTCAGCAGATGCATATGAAGAGACTATTGCCGATATGAAGAATTTTGGTGCAGACGGTTACCTGGTCAAGCCTATTACTACTTCAAGTCAGTTGTACAATGAAATTGTCAAATTCACCCCGACAATAGCAAACTGATTAATAGTTATTTTCCTCCTATGTTGGTTGCTGTGCAGCCATATAAATGCAGCATGGATTTATTTAAATTCAAAGTGATAAGAAACGATCTCTTAACATTTCTAAATCGCTTTGCCATGTTGTATTCGACATTCAACATCCCCACACTGTATTGCCCCTTTAATTCGCAGATCAGCCCTTATGCCAGTGCCGTAGAAGCCCATACAACCCAATGGGTGCAGCGGTTCGGATTACATGATGCTATAAGAGGCTACAAAGAATCCAAGTTCGCTTACATGACATCCCGCTTTTACCCCACAGCGGAGTATAAACGTCTTTGTCTGGCGAATGATCTGTTAGTATTACTCTTCCTGATGGACGACATCTTTGACAATAAAGATGAGGAAGCCCAGCATCCTGAGAATCTGAAGAAGCTCTTATATGCGTGCCTGGGTATTCTCAGGGAAGGACACATTTATACGCTGGAAGACTGGCATGACAGGAATACTCCGGGACAGGATATTGTGCACCGGAGTATCACCCAGGCGATGGTCGCAAAAGAACATCTGAACATCCTGGCGGCATTGTCTGACGTCTGGCAACGCGTTCAGCATTGTACCTCCGAAAGGTACCAGCAAACTTTTGTACAGGATATGCTGAAATTGTTTCACGCGGTGGACTGGCAGAATCAGAATGTGAATGCCGACCGTATACCATCTGTAGCTGACTATATCGAATCCCGTCCGCTGATAGGAGGTGCTCATATCGCCGCCACATTAATTGAACTGGCCGAACAGGTTCACTTGCCGGAGCATATCATTAATCATAAGAAACTTATGACACTGACAATGTTGTGCGGTCACCTGGGTTGCTGGGCCAACGACCTGTATTCATTGAAGAAGGAGATAGAGCAGGGCGATACCCACAATCTGGTACTCGTAATGAGGCAGGAGCGGCAGCTGGATATAGAGGAGGCCATCAATGAGACAGTACGGCTTCATAACCAGGAGATGATACAGTTTGAGCGGCTTTTCCATTCCCTGCCTTCTTTTGATGATCAGACGGACGAGGAAGTATATAAATATGCCTTTTGCCTGGCGATGATTGTACGAGGTAACATTGACTGGAGTTTACAGGATACTTCCCGGTATCAGCGACAGGCGTTCGCGTAAGGAAGTGAGGAGAAATGGTACAGTGGCAGGTGGGATTAATGCTCCTGGGATAAGTAACATTGCCAGTCAGAGGCATAAAATGTCAGGGAGACACATTAGGGTATCTGGATAAGCGTCGTTGAAACAGCTGACGGATAACTGATTAATACCCAATATGGTAATAGGGTATAGGGCTGCTTGTTATATCAGGCAGCCCTCTATTGTCTTACATATATAAGAATATTATTCTTTTTTAAGAAAACTATTCATTACTTTGATAGTAATTAACTATCCGGAGAACCTGATGACTATACCAATTAAGAAAACGCTTCCCTCAATAGCGCTAACCATTATTTATTGCCTGGCCTCATCCTTATTTATTCATGCACAGCATACCTATGTCATTGATCATGCCCGGTTTGCTTACAATCAGTATAACATAACGAGGATACAGGACAACAGGTCGGATTTCTTTCCCGATACAGGTACCGCGGACGATAATGCTCCGGCAGCGCCTGTAATAACCGTTCCCTTAAGCAATACAATCTATACAGATATAGCAATGACGATCAGTGGCACAGCCGAACCTTTGTCACTCGTAACGGTTTATCTGGATGGCAGTATACTGGTTACTGCTAGTGCAGATGATAGTGGCAACTGGACCGCCCTTTACACGTTGAACGGCATCACTGATGGAAACCATGTATTGCGTGCCACTGCTACTGATGCCACCAGGAATGTAAGTCAATTAAGCGCAGCTGTACCCGTTGTAAGGGATATATCTGTGCCTGGTCCGACGGCAGTGACTATATTATCTGACAATAAGAATAATTCTTATGCAAGAATAGGTGACGTAATTACCGTATATATTGCTGTGGAAGATCGCATTGCAGAACCGCAGATATTGATTGCTGACAGGCAGGTTCCGGTGGTAGCGGTGGGAGAGAAGGAATATACAGGAACCTATACCGTTACAGAGCAGGATATAGATGGAAACGTACCTTTCAGTATACGCTTTCACGGCCTCAATGGCAATGCCGGCGATACAATCACAGTAACTACAGATAACAGTCGGGTTTACATCGACAAAAAGCCGCCGGTAGCCACCATTAATACACTTGACGTTTCGCCGGTGAGAAAGGCTTTTGTAGTATATATCAGTTTCAGCGAGCCTATAGCAGACTTTGACCTGAGTTACCTTCGGGTGACCAATGCGGCCATTTCCAACCTCGAACATATCAGTAATAATGTGATGACCATTTTGGTGTCTCCTACATATGATGGTCCGGTTACGCTTGGTCTTACAGCCGGTGCCTCCCATGATGTGGCCGGGAATCCCAGTCTGGAATCAGACCAGTTTCAGATGGAGGCTATCTTTGGAGGGTATTTTGAGAAAGTTTATCCTAATCCTGCTTCCGGCATGATGCGTCTGCAGTTCATAGGTACAGTCAATGACAGGGCTAAAATAACGATGACCAGCTTCAGGGGAGTAGTAGTGTATGAAAAGGAGCTGTTAATGGATAGTAAGGCCCTCACACTGGATGTAAGTAGTATCCCTGCCGGGGCATATATTGTGACTATTCAGTCCAAGAATTATAGTTTCTATACGAATGTAATGGTAGTGCATTAACCCCGGATGAAAGAGGGATTGTTAATCTGGGAAATAAAAGCTTATGACAGTGGGCTACATGACAATTTTTAAGCGTCAATTATATTGTTGTTACAACATTTTACATATTTAAATGCTGCTTCTCTGGTAGATAAAAGCAATGTCTTTTCCCTGCTCATATCTTGTACAGTAAAGGTTTTTCGCGCATTTACATATGGAATCCCCCGCTTTTTTCACGCAGTGAGATTGTTAACCCCGATTTCCGGCAACGATTGCGTAAATAAAAAGCGAGAGAATAAAATTATTCTGTAGCTTGTCAGAAATTAGTGTCAGTAAGACACTGTAGACAAATAATTAGGTAATAATTCCATGGTTGTGAAGGGGGGCTGTAGCTCAACGACTGGTCCAGTACATATTGTCAAGATGCTCGGTGAAGGTTATGAAGATAAGCTTTAAAATTCCTTTGGTATGAAAATTTATGTATTCCACCATCTGGTCGCACAGAATATTTTTGGCAGGCGACTATGTTTGCACCGTTTCCTTAATTAAGAGGGTACCATTACTAGTATAATTCCACTATTACAAGCAGCATTTCGTTACGCCAACCGCTTAATGCATGCTGTATTCAGCAAAAAAATCAGCTGATGAAAGACTTTTTATTCCACAAGAAATTATTACTGCCAGGCGCACTATTACTGCAAATGGCAGCTTCTGCGCAGCAACTTGCTGCAACGAATCCCAATACGGCGCCGCCGGCTGTTACTCAGGCAAAGGAAATTATCCTGAAGGGGAAAATTATCGGTACTGAAGAAGGTGCTGGTATACCAGGTGTTGTTGTACGTGTAAAAGTAGGCAACAAAGGCACTACCTCCGGTGTAGACGGATCATACACACTTAAAGTGCACGAGAACTCTACCATTGTAGTGTCCCTGATTGGGTACACAACACAGGAAGTTCCTGTGAACGGCCGTCAGGTGATCAATGTGAATCTTGCCAAAGATGTGAAAGCGCTTGGTGAGACTGTGATTGTCGGATATGGTAGTCAGAAGCGTGCAAATGTACTGGGTGCAGTTGCAGCTGTCAATGCTACAGAAATTGAAGATCTTCCAGTAGCGAATCTGGCAACTGCCTTACAGAACAAGGTACCGGGAGTTTCTATTGCACAGGCTTCAGGACGGCCTGGTTCTTCAACCAGTCTGACTATCCGTAATCCTGTCACCTGGGCTGCTACCGGGTCTTCTACAGATCCACTATACGTAATTGATGGTTTCCAGTTATCCAAGCAGGATTTCGATAACCTTGACGCTACCCAGATAGAAACCATTACTTTCCTGAAAGATGCAGCAGCTTCTATCTATGGAGCCCGAGGCGCTAATGGTGTTGTACTGGTGAAAACAAAAATGGGCCGTCCGGGTAAGCCTCGTATCAGTTATGCCGGTTCACACGGTATCTCTTCTGCGACTTATATACCGGAAATGCTCAACTCTTATGACCATGCTTCCCTCTTGAACAATAAGTACACTTCGCTTAAGGAAACCAACCAGAATAAGTTTTATTCGCCTGAAGAACTGGAATATCTGAAGACGCATAACTATAACTGGATAGATGATGTGTGGAAAAACTCTCATCTCAGCCGTCATACTATCAATGTGAGTGGTGGTACTGAGCGGATCACTTTCTTCGCAGGTGGTAACTATTACTCC
Organism: Chitinophaga rhizophila; assembly: GCF_019492185.1. Lineage (GTDB taxonomy): Bacteria > Bacteroidota > Bacteroidia > Chitinophagales > Chitinophagaceae > Chitinophaga > Chitinophaga rhizophila. Next base: position 1,960,358 of record NZ_JAICCF010000001.1, on the reverse strand, counting down.
GAAGATGGTAATGTCGGTGATCTGAATATTACTAAGTATGGCCTTCGTATGGGTCTTAATACTAAGATAACGGATGGACTTACGGCCAGTATTTCCTTTGCAACAGATAACTCAAAAATAAACAGGCCCACGCCTAAGACAGTGCAGGCCGGAATGACAGAACAGTCAGACCAGATGAGTGCTACTGTCAGCGCCTTATTGCTTACGCCAGGATGGGTGCCCATGTATATCGATGGCAGGCCGGTATTCTCTTCTATACCAGGATGGCATCCGGGTGAGCTCGTAAAAACGGGCAGTTATAGCCGTAGCCGTACGCAGGGACAAACGATTAACGCCTCACTGGAGTATAAGGTGCCGGTAGTTGAAGGGCTGTCTTTCCGCGTACAGTATGCACGCAGTAACAGGACTAACTTCGGTAAAGAGTTCTATGTGCCTTATTACCTCTACAACTTTGTTAAAGAGGGAACGCATGAAAGCATACAGAATGTCATCTTTACCAACCAGCTTACCAGTACGAACCCGATGACGATGATCAAAAATGGGAACGTCATGACAGAGTCGTACGGTGGGTCTTCAAATTATCAGTTGAATGAAGCGATCACATACTCCCGTTCATTTGGAAAGCATGACATCGGGTTGGTGCTTGTTGCAGAGCAAAGTGAAGGAACTTCTGATGCATTTGATACCCGTCGTGAGCAGGTTGTAATACCAGGTATCGACGAGTTGTTTGCTTTCAGTATGGACAAGAACTTCTACGATAATTCCGGCTCTTCTGGTGAGACAGGCAGGATGAGTTACGTAAGCCGCCTCAATTATTCCTTTAATGATCGCTATCTGCTGGAAGCTACATTCCGGGCAGATGCTTCGCCGAACTTCCCTAAACAGTCCAGATGGGGATATTTCCCTTCTGCAGCAATAGGCTGGAGAGTATCGCAGGAAAAGTTCTTCCAGGATAATGTGAAGTTCATGAATGAGTTGAAGATCCGTTTCCAGGTAGGTCTGACGGGTAATGACGCGGTGAAGAACTTCCAGTATAGAGAACGTTATACACAGACCACCGGTATGCTGTTTGGCAATACCATGACCAGTGGCTTAAACAATAATGATATTCCTAATAGCACAATTACATGGGAGAAAGCCCTTTATAAAAACCTGGGCTTTGATGGTAGCTTCTTCGACCGTCGTTTCGACTTTGCCATAGATCTGTATCACCGCTATAACTATGATATGCTCATGCAGCCAACCAGTACAGTACCTACCAGCTTCGGCGGCGGTATTGCTGACCAGAACTATGGCCGCCTGAAGACTTATGGTATAGAAGCCGGGTTGACTTACAATGGTACTATTGGTAAGGAATTTAGATACTACACCACTGTTAACTTTGGTATCAGCGATAATAAGGTAATCCGCAAATACTACGGCGCTGGCGATACTGCCTGGAGAAATCCAATCGGGCGTAGAACAGATAATGGGCTGGAAGGATATAGGGCAACCGGCATGTTGCGCACACAGGCTGACGTGGATGCGCTATTATCAAAGAATCCTGATTGGACCATAGATGGGGAAAAACCTATTCCTGGTTTTATGAACTATGAAGACATTAATGGAGACGGCCGGATAGATCAGAATGACAAAACCAGGATAGCCCCGAGAGGTAGCAGCCTGTTTGGCGTAGGCTTTAACCTGGGTGCATCCTGGAAAAGCTTCAAGTTCAATATTAATATGTCTTTACAGGTAGGCGGTCATACGGTATATGACAAAACCGCACGTACACCGGCCACAGAAAATCAGCGTGCACTGGCCCTCTGGAGAGATTCCTGGTCACCGGAGAATCCAAACGCCAAGTATCCGCTGATCAATGCGCCGTTAATTAAGGAAATCTCAGATATCTGGATGGTGAGTGCTACGACTATGCGCGTCAATAATGCGACAATGTCTTACGCTATTCCGCAGGCATTGTCTTCCCGTCTGAAAATTCCGGAATTGAGGGTTTTTGTAACAGGTACTAATCTCTGGTCAATTATCAATAACCAGCCGTACAAGGATCCGGCTACTAATCTGGCTGTTGATTATCCTGCTTTACGCACCTATACTTTTGGTCTGAATGTGAGCCTCTAAATTATTATGCCATGCGAAAAATACTCAGCTATATATTACTTACCGCCAGTCTCACAGCCTGTTCAGATATTCTCGACAAGCGTGACCTGACAGGAATTGACGAACGTACCTGGGACCACGAGTCTACAGCTACGCTATATCTTAACAGGATATATGATCTGTCTATGCCTACCTGGCCTAATCTCAGCAGTGGGTCAACATTACCTACCGCCATTCATGACGTTTCCGACGATTACAACGGCGGTGATCAGAAGATATGGTACGGCACCCTGTCTGTAGATAACATTAATGACTTCTTTGGGGGTAATGCGTCTAATAACGTATGGGCCTACATCCGGAAAACAAATATCCTGCTGACAGAAATTGAGAAAGGCGCTTTACCACAGGATGTTAAAGCCAAGATTAAGGCGCAGGCTTATTTTCTGAGAGGATGGATGTATTTCCAGCTGGTGAAGTTATATGGCGGAGTGCCATATATTAGTCATCCGCAGGACTGGGTAACTGAAAATCTTTACGTTGCCAGGAATAAAACTTCAGAATGTATAGACTCTATTGCCCGTGATTTTGATATGGCTACATCCTTGCCTGCAGTTTGGGGTAGTGCAGATAAGGGCCGGATCACCAGAGGCGCTGCATTGGGTGTAAAAGGGCGTATGCTGATGTATTGGGCTAGTCCGCAGTTCAACCCTGGAAATGATCAGTTGCGCTGGGAAAGGGCTTATAAAGCCAATAGAGCGGCATATGATACCCTCCTGATAGATGGATATGGTTTGTTCCCCAGCTTCGCCAATATATGGCTGGATGAAGGGAGTGGTAACAAAGAGATTATCATGCTACGCTCATTTGATGGTGCTACCAAGGCCAGCTTGTTTGAAGACGCTGCACGTCCTAATTCTGAGTCCAATGGTGGCGGAGGTTCTTATCAACCGACACTGGATCTCGTGAATGCATTCCCGACCATCGATGGCGTGCCTATTACCAATGCTGGTTCAGGTTATGATCCTGTATATTACTGGAAGAACCGCGATCCGCGTTTTGATGCCACTATCGTTTACAATGGTGCAACCTGGGCACTGAGCAATAAAACCGGTCGCAAACAATGGATATACGCTGGGGTAACAGATGACAGGAATAAGCCTAATGTTACCGGATTCTATTGCCGTAAACATATTAATACGTCTACTATCAAGGATAATACAAAACTTGGCAAAACGGACTGGATAGAAATGCGCTTCGCAGAAGTAATGCTAAACCTGGCAGAGTGCGCTAATGCTACCGGTCGTACTCAGGAAGCATATGACCTGCTCATCGCTATTCGCAAAAGAGCCGGTATCAATCCTGGAGAAGGTGGACTATATGGTTTGAAACCAGGAATGACCAAAGATGAGATGTTTGAGACAATCATCAATGAGCGTCGTATAGAGCTGGCATTTGAGGGTAAACGTTACGATGACCTGCGCAGAAATAAGTTGTTTGATAAGCTGAACGGTAAGAAGCGTACAATCTTGAAAATCAGCGTTAAGGCACCATATACCGTAGCAGATCTGGAGAAGCCGGACGCAACTGGTATTCCACTGCGTGATAAACTTGATCTTAACGGACCGGATTATACAACGTATTTTACGGCAACGGAAGATGTGCTGGATACACAGCGGCCGATTAACTATCCGTCAAACTATTATTTTTACGCCATACCCACTACCAATATTACCAGAAACCCGAGTCTTGTGCAAACCCAGGGGTGGGGGAATGGCAACTTCAATCCTCTGGATTAAAAACATAACTTAATATACTATCTGTGAGCCATGCAGGTACACAGACCATTAAACTACTCGTATGAAACAATATCTCGCCGGAACTATGTTGATTGCCGCACTGGGCGCGGCACAGGGAGCATTCGCCCAGTATCCGACCATACCCAAGGCTGTGCAGAGCGTCAGTGATTCTATGCTGGACGCAGCAAAAAAGCATGCTGACGAAGCATGGGAGAAAGCATTGCCTATAGTAAAACAGGAAGCGCGTCAAGGTAAACCGTTTATACCCTTTGCTTCCAGACCTACTGATCTGCCTCAGGCCGCAATTCCTGCCTTTCCCGGTGCAGAAGGTGGCGGTGCGTATACCTTCGGTGGCAGAGGAGGAAAGATATTTGTAGTAACCAGCCTGGAAGATAGCGGACCTGGTACGTTACGCGAAGCATGTGAAGCTGGCGGTGCACGTACAATTGTGTTCAACGTTGCTGGTATTATTAAGCTGAAAACACCTATCATTCTGATGGCACCTTATATCACTATTGCCGGACAAACTGCTCCGGGCGATGGTGTATGTGTTGCCGGAGAATCATTCTGGATTAACACGCACGATGTCGTTATCCGCTATATGCGCTTCCGCCGTGGGGAGACAAATGTTGGTCGTAGGGATGATGCTTTGGGCGGTAATCCTATCGGTAATATCATCATCGATCATTGCTCTACCAGCTGGGGTCTTGACGAGAATATTTCTCTATACCGGCATATGTATAACCCGGGTACTGGCTATGCAGAAGAGAAGCTGCCTACGGTAAATATCACTATTCAGAACACTATATCATCAGAGGCGCTCGATACCTACAATCATGCCTTCGGTAGTACGCTGGGTGGAGAAAACTGCTCCTTCATGCGTAACCTCTGGGCTTCTAATGCCGGCCGTAACCCTTCTATCGGTTGGTATAGCATATTCAACTTTGTGAATAACGTAGTATTCAACTGGAAACACCGTACTGTAGACGGTGGCGACTATCGCTCCCAGTACAATATTGTAAATAACTATTTTAAACCTGGTCCTATTACACCAGCTGATGATCCGGTAGGTCACCGCATACTGAAGCCTGAATCCGGTCGTAGCAAACTGAAGTACCGTGAGTTTGGCAGGGCCTATGTAAATGGCAATATTATGGAAGGCTATCCGAAGATCACTGCCAATAACTGGGCTGGTGGCGTTCAGATAGAAGATATGGATAACGCAGGCGAATATGAGGCAGATATGAAAGTGAATAGTCCGCTGCCAATGCCACGTATGATGGTCATGTCAGCGAAAGATGCTTATCAGTACGTGCTGGATAATGCAGGTGCTACATTGCCTGTTCGTGATGCGGTAGACAGAAGAGTAGTTGAAACTGTAAGAACAGGTAAGATCCAGTATAAAGAGAACACTACTTCAAAAGTAGGTAGCGAGTACATCAAACGTCGCCTGGGTGAAGACTCTTACAAGCAGGGTATTATCTACGATATTGCCCAGGTAGGCGGTTATCCTGAATATAAAGGTAAACCTTACAAAGACAGCGACGGCGATGGTATTCCAGACGAATGGGAGATCCGTCATAAGCTGAACCCTAAAGATCCAAAAGATGCTGTACTGGATGCCAATGGAGATGGATACACAAATATCGAGGACTTCCTGAACGACATCAAGGGAGATAAGAAAAGCTACCAGATGATCGTTACGGAGCGTGCTGCTAAAATAGTGTCTACACTTGATATACACGATGCCGGTAAGTCACTGGAGCTACAGGATGTAATTGCACAGCAATATGCAGACCTGCATGAACTGGACGAAAAGAAAGACACTGTACGCGTACGTCAGCTGCATGATCGCTATCTGTCAAAACTGTCTTCTATGCTGACTACCGAACAGGTAACCCGTGTTAAAGACGGAATGACCTATGGTATTCTGCCTATTACATACAATGCCTATCTCGAAATGCTACCGCAGCTTTCAAAGCAGCAGCAGCAACAGATTCTTGCCTGGCTGGAAGAAGCGCGTGAGAAAGCAATGGATGCCGGATCTTCAGAGCAGAAACATGCCTGGTTCGGTAAATACAAGGGACGTATTAACAATTACCTCTCTGCAGCAGGTATTGATATGAAAAAGGCGGAAGCCGAATGGAAGAAACGTCGGAATGGCTAAGAGAATATTAACGATATGTATAGCGTGTTGCCTGCCATTACTGGCAGGCGCACAGGCAAAGAAACCAAAGCCTTTACCTCCCGTGTCATGGGACAAAGGACAGCTGGTATATCAGCCGGATGATAAGGGAAATCGTATTCCTGACTTCTCCTGGTGTGGATATATGGCTGGTGAACAGAAATTGCCCCTGGCCCCCGTAAGGGTCAGGGTGCTTGCTATGGAGGGTGATGCGACGGCTACCATTCAGGCTGCGTTGGACTACGTAGCTGCTCTGCCATTGAAAGATGGACTCCGCGGCGCTGTAGTGTTAGACAAAGGTATTTTCGAGATTAACGGCGGCCTGCATATCAACGCTTCAGGTGTGGTATTGCGCGGTAGCGGAGATAGCACGGTTTTACTGGCAACAGGCTACAGCCGAGAAGTACTTGTCCGTATCAGTGGTCGGAGTGATAAGAAGCTATCCACACCTGTGGGTATTACCGACAGTTATGTTCCTGTGAATAGCTCTGTGCTGCATGTGCCGGAGGGAACAACCTTCAAGGTAGGTGATGAAGTAGAAGTTACCAGGCCCAGTACTGCTTCCTGGATACAACTACTTGGTACTGCCCATTTCGGTGGCGGTATTACAGCTCTGGGGTGGAAACCCGGTGATCGTGATATACACTGGTCCAGGAAGATTGTCAGCATACGGCAAAATGAGGTTACACTCGACGTGCCCTTGACTAATGCGCTGGATACTACTTATGGTATAGCAACTATTGCCGCTTATACCTGGCCTGGACGTATTACACAGTCGGGTGTGGAAAACCTGCATTGCCGTTCCATCTATGATACGACTAATCTCAAAGATGAAGATCATTGCTGGACAGCCATTGCAATTGAAAATGCTGCTGATGCCTGGGTTAGACAGGTGAGATTTGAACATTTTGCTGGTTCTGCGGTAGCGGTACTGGAAACTGCCCGCCGCGTTACAGTGGAAGATTGTATTTCAACTGCTCCGGTATCAGAAATAGGCGGACAACGCCGTTATACCTTTTTTACGTCAGGGCAACAGACTCTGTTCCAGCGTAACTATGCACAACATGGCTATCATGACTTTGCAGCTGGTTTCTGCGCAGCTGGTCCCAACGCATTTGTACAGTGTACCTCTGATATGCCGTACAGTTACAGTGGGGCAATTGACAGTTGGGCTTCCGGATTGCTGCTGGATAACGTGATAGTTAACGCGCAGGCACTGGGTTTTCCTGACCGCGGCCAGGATGGCCAGGGTGCAGGATGGACTGCAGCTAATAGCGTATTATGGCAATGTGCCGCAGCAAGGATAGATTGTCCACGCCCGCCAGGGGCCATGAATTGGGCTTTTGGTGCATGGGCACAGTTTGCAGGTACTGGCGAATGGTATGCCTCTAATGAATATATACAGCCTCGCAGCTTATATTATGCACAGCTGGCCTCCAGAATAGGAGAGAAAGCTGCTGAACGGGCATTCCTGTTGCCCGATCTGGGAGATGCCTCAAGCAGCCCCACGCCGGCGGTAGCTGCACAATTGTCCAACGAGGCAGTTCAACCTGCAATTACCCTATACGAATGGATAGGGCAGGCAGCTCAACGCACGCCTATTCCCATTGAAACAAAAGGCATACGTATACAGGAAATAGTACAACCAGTATCTCCTGTAGCAGTAACAGGTATGCAAATCGTCAACGGATGGCTGGTTAACAAAGGCTCGGTACTTGTAGGAGAGCGCAGGGACGTATCCTGGTGGAGAGGGAATATCAGACCGGATGGTATTGAAAAGAGCACTCCGCATATTACCCGCTTTGTTCCGGGAAGAACAGGAACTGGTCTGACAGATAATCTCGACTCAGTAACGGCCTTTATGACCCGCGAGCATGTCGTTGCTATGGATCATAACTACGGCTTGTGGTATGAAAGAAGAAGAGACGACCATGAAAGGGTACAGCGCCTTGATGGCGATGTATGGCCGCCATTTTATGAACAACCTTTCGCCCGTAGCGGTGAGGGTATTGGCTGGGATGGACTCAGTAAATATGATTTGACAAAGTATAACCGCTGGTACTGGTGGCGGCTGCAGCAGTTTGCTGCACGAGCTGACCGCCAGGGGCAGGTACTGATACACCAGCAATACTTCCAGCATAATATCATTGAAGCGGGCGCTCACTATGCTGATTTCCCCTGGAGACCTGCCAATAACGTGAATAACACCGGATTTCCCGAACCACCACCATATGCAGGTGGTAAACGCATCTTCATGTCTGCACAGTTTTATGATACCACACATCCTGTGAGGAATCAATTACACCGTGCTTACATCCGCCAATGCCTGGACAACTTCCGCCTCAATCATAACGTCATTCAGCTGATTAGCGCTGAATTTACAGGGCCTTTGCACTTTGTGGATTTCTGGACAGACGTGATAGCAGAATGGAAAAAGGAAAAACAGGAACATCCTGTTATTGGCCTGAGCACTACTAAAGATGTACAGGATGCCTTGCTTCAGGATGCGCATCGTGCGCAGGTAATAGACCTGATTGATATCAGGTACTGGCACTATCAGGAGAATGGTACAGCTTATGCACCTGCCGGCGGGCAACATCTCGCGCCCAGGCAGCACGCACGCTTACTGAAGCCTAAACGTACTAATGAGAAAGAAGTCTATCGGGCAGTTCGTGAATACCGGGACAAGTATCCCGGTAAAGCGGTCATTTATTCTGCTGATAGTTACGATAAATACGGCTGGGCTGTATTCATGGCAGGAGGTTCTCTCGCCAGTATTCCATCCATAGCTGATCCTGGTTTTCTGTCTGCCGCTGCTACTATGCATCCGGCAGACATGCCGGGATTATGGGCGCTGACTAATGATCATAGTGATTATATTATTTATACCGCCGGTGCTGCCAGTATCAATATCCCTGGCGCTGCTGCCGGCTACCACGCCGTATGGATAGACCCATCCACCGGTAAAACCATACTCAGTAAGAAAAATATTAAAGCCGGTACCGGTCACGCATTATCTGCGCCGCAACAAGGTGCACTGGTACTCTGGCTCGTACGTAAATAAGGACCTACTATGCTGAACAGGAATTGTATTGCCATGCTCTCATTCTGTATGCTGCTTTGTTTTTCAGGATTGACCCAGGCACAACAGAAGAAATTGTTACCATTAAAGGTATCTGCTAATGGCCGCTATTTTGAAACCAGTGACGGAAAGCCATTTTTCTGGCTGGGCGATACTGGATGGTTGCTCTTTACCCGTCTTACCCGCGAAGAAACAGAACAATATCTCGATGACCGTCGCAAGAAAGGATTTAATGTTATCCAGGTGATGGTGCTGCCCGCAGTTACCGCTGCTAATATCTACGGCGATTCTGCCCTGATCCGAACAAATGTTGGTCAGACACTGACGACTACCGGCAATCAGCATACAGATTCTGTGCAATACGATTACTGGGACCATGTGGACTTTGTCGTCTCTAAAGCGGCACAAAAAGGATTGTACCTCGCGCTTGTACCGGTATGGGGTAGCCCTGTTAAGGCCGGGCTGGTAACAGCTAAGGACGCAGGAACTTATGCCTCATTCCTGGCCGACAGGTATAAACATGCGCCCAACATCATCTGGATGAACGGCGGCGACATCAAAGGCAGCGATGGTATGGATGTGTGGTTGACCATCGGCAAAACGCTACAACAGAAAGATCCCGGACACCTCATCACCTTCCATCCCAGAGGACGCACGCAGTCGTCAGATTGGTTTCATGATGCGCCCTGGCTCGCATTCAACATGTTCCAGTCCGGACACCGGCGTTATAACCAGGATACTGCTGCCATCGATAAGCAATATGGAGAAGATAACTGGAAATACGTAAATGCAGACTACAACAGAAAGCCTGTTAAACCTGTCATTGACGGAGAACCCTCTTACGAGGGTATCCCACAGGGGCTCCATGACCCTATTGAGCCATTCTGGGAAGATAAAGATGTACGCCGGTACGGATACTGGTCTGTTTTTGCCGGTGCATGTGGATATACCTATGGCCACAACGCCGTAATGCAGATGCATAAACATGGCGATGGAAAAGGTGTATATGGTGTAAGGGAATACTGGGAAGATGCTATAAATGCGCCTGGTGCCGGGCAAATGAAATACCTGCGGGAACTGATCTGCTCCCGTAACTATGCTGCACGTATTCCTGATCAGTCGCTTATTGCTGAAGATGGCAAAGGCTACCAGCATTTACAAGCCACCCGTGGAAAAGATTACGCATTTATTTATTCCTATACCGGTAAAAATATGGCTGTCAATATGGGACGTATACAAGGCAGCCGTGTCAAAGCAGCCTGGTACGACCCGAGAAACGGACAGACGAAAGAGATCGGCACATACCCTAATAAAGGCGTGATCGTGTTTGACCCTCCGGGAGAAGAGAAAGAAGGTAACGACTGGGTATTGGTGATGGATAGTGTTAAATAGTCTTTGTGCATATGCAACGAATCGCTTTATATATCATACTTGTCTCACTTTTCGCATGTCGCAGCAGTAAGGATGTGTACATGTTCAGCTCCTTCCGTGAACCCGGTAAGGACGGACTACACTATCTATACAGCTACGACGGCTATAAATGGGATAGCCTGCCTGGTAGTTTTCTTCCACCTTCTGTCGGAAAAGACAAGATCATGCGCGATCCCAGCATTGTAAAAGGCCCGGACGGTACCTTCCATCTTGTCTGGACTACCAGCTGGAAAGGCGACAAAGGTTTTGGTTACAGTGCTTCCCGTGACCTGCAACACTGGTCACCTCAGCAGTTCATACCTGCCATGGAGCATGAACCATCCACGGTAAATGTATGGGCTCCCGAGTTGTTCTATGATGATGTAAGTAAACAGTTCATCATCATCTGGGCTTCCTGTATACCCGAAAGATTCGAGAAAGGCATCGAAGCTGCAGATAACAATCACCGGATGTATTACACTGTAACTAAAGACTTTAAGACCTTTTCACCCGCGAAACTTTTCCTGGATCCGGGCTTCAGTGTAATTGATGCCGTCATTGTTAAGACTGCGCCAAAGGCATATACGCTGGTACTAAAGGATAATACCCGCAATGAAAGAAACCTGAAGATAGCCTTTGCTGAAAGTCCTTTAGGACCCTATAGCCAGGCTTCTGCTCCTTTTACCGGCAAACTGACAGAAGGTCCCACGGTGCTAAAACCTGGTAAAGAATGGTTGATCTACTTTGATGACTACGGTAATAAAAGATATGGCGCTGTAGCTACAACCGACTTCCGCCATTTCAAAGATATCAATACATCCATCCTTGTACCTGAAGGACATAAACATGGCACTGTATTTAAAGTACGCCGTAAAATATTGGATAAGCTCAAATGACGAATATGAGGATTACTGCAACGATATGTCTGCTGCTTGCATCATTGGCTGCTACTGCCCAGGAAAGTATCCGCTATACTAGCAATACCTTGGTAAATGTGGATTACCATCATGGTCAGCTACGTCCGGTAGCAGGTGTGCATAACATCCAGATCATGCGCGCTAACCGGGAACACCCGGAACTAGGTGACGATATGGGCTGGACGTACAATCATGCACCCATGCTGGCATATTGGAACAAACGCTTTTATGTGGAATACCTGAGCGACGAAGTAGGTGAAAGCATCCCTCCTGGACAAACCCTGCTGCTGTCTTCCGCTGATGGTTATCATTGGGAGAAACCAGTATTACTGTTTCCTCCATATAAGATACCTGACGGTACTACTAAGGAAGGGCATCCTGGTGTTGCTAAAGACCTGTACGCGGTGATGCACCAGCGTATGGGGTTTTATGTTTCTAAAAGCAATAAGCTGCTTGCACTGGGCTTCTATGGTATCTGTCTGGATAAGAAAGATGATCCTAATGACGGCAATGGCATAGGTCGTGTCGTGCGTGAGATATTACCGGATGGCAAATTCGGCCCTATCTACTTTATCAGGTATAACAAGAAATGGAATAAGAACAACACTATTTATCCCTATTACACTACCAGTAAAGACAAAGCTTTTATAGCTGCCTGTAATGACCTGCTGGCTACTCCGCTGATGATGCAGCAATGGAATGAAGAAGCTGACAGAGATGATCCCCTGATACCCATACAGAAGCAATACAAGGCTTTCTGTTACTATCACCTGCCAGACGGTAAAGTGGTAGGGTTATGGAAAAATGCGCTCACAGCTATGAGTAAGGACGAGGGGCGTTCCTGGAGTACCGTTGCGCGTGCGCCCGGGTTTGTTAACAGCAATGCCAAAATATGGGGGCAACGTACCACCGACGGCCGTTATGCTACCGTATATAACCCGTCAGAGTATCGCTGGCCACTGGCATTATCTGTAAGTCAGGATGGTATTGACTATACCAACCTTTTACTTGTCAACGGTGAAATTACTCCGATGCGGTATGGCGGTAATTATAAATCCTATGGCCCGCAGTATGTCAGAGGTATTGAAGAAGGCAACGGTATCCCTGCTGATAGCAACTTGTGGGTAACCTATAGCATGAATAAAGAGGATATCTGGATCTCTAAAATACCCGTCCCTGTTACCGATAAGGTGTCTGCACATGTCAATGATGTATTCCCGTCATTAGCTGCTGCTACTGCACTTAACAGCTGGAATATCTATAGCCCACGCTGGGCGTCTGTATCAATAGGTACTACTCCCGGTAAGGAACAGCAACTTATATTGGAGGACAAAGATCCTTTCGACTATGCCAAGGCAGAACGCCTGTTCCCTGCGGCACAGCAACTGGAAGTAGGCTTTACTGTAACGCCTGCGCAGAACAACCATGGGTGTTTACAGATTGAATTACAGGATGGGAAAGGTATACCAGGTATCAGACTGGTATTTGATGCAGATAGTGTATTCAAGGCTAAAGCAGGCGCGCGTTTCAAACACTTTATGAAATATGTACCTGATAGTGTATATAACGTTCGCCTGAAAATCAACACTGCGAATCGTTTTTATACCATCAATGTGAACGGTAAAGATGTGCTGACCAGCCTGACGTTCGCTCCGGTAGACAAAATGGAAAGAATCGTTTTCCGTACAGGTGAGCCCAGGCATTTTCCTGATGCGGATACGCCGGCAGACCAGGAATATGATCTTAAACGTGCCGGAGAACAAGAGCCACATACTGCGAAATTCTATATCAGGTCGCTCAAAACCTTACCACTATAATGCGTTTTTTTCTATACATATTATTCCTGCTCGGAAGTGTGCATGCTGTAAAAAGTGCTGCTCCTGTAGCGCTTTCCAATCTCCGTTGTGAGATGTTGGTGAACCCTGAAGGGATTGACGCTATCCGTCCCCGCCTTAGCTGGGAAATAACTGCCTCCGCAAGAAACGTAAAACAGGTGGCTTATGAGGTACAGGTGGCTTCTACCCGTCAGCAGCTGCTGTCAAACCAGGCTGATTTATGGAACAGTGGAAGGGTAGCTGCTGGTAATAGCATCCATATCGCATACAATGGAAAACCTTTGCTAAGCCGCCAACAGTGTTATTGGCGCGTGCGGGTGTTTACAACAGCCGGCGCTTCTGACTGGAGTGAGGTAGCAGTGTGGAGTATGGGACTGTTACTGCCTGCCGACTGGAAAGCCAGCTGGATAGGCGCTGATACCAGCTTCGCCTGGGATAGTGCACATGCCAAATTCTCAAGGCTTTCTGCCAGATACTATCGTAAGTCATTTGCAGTGAAACATCCTGTAAAAAAGGCAATGGTATATATCGCTGGCCCCGGACTGTACGAATGCTACTTCAATGGTCAACGTACCGGCTCCGCCGTTCTATCTCAGTCGCCTACCGATTACCGGAAGTCGGTGAAGTATAATACCTACGACGTTACCAATGCTATCAAAAAAGGCGAGAATGTCATCGGGACTGTGCTGGGTAACGGACGCTATTTCACTATGCGTCAGCAGTATAAACCGCATAAAATTACCACATTCGGGTATCCCCGGCTGCTACTGCAACTGGAACTGGAATATGCCAATGGTAAAAGGGAAACGATTGTCAGTGACGAAACCTGGAAGCTTACTGCCGATGGCCCGATCCGCAGCAACAATGAATACGACGGCGAAGAGTATGACGCGACTAAAGAAATGCCTGGATGGAACACTACAGGATTTAATGATAACAACTGGCTACCGGCTGGTATAGTGCCGGCTCCGGGTGGTGTGTTGCGCGCTCAGATGAATGAGCCGATGCGCGTTGTCAGAAGAGTAACCCCACTTGCTGTAAAGGAAAAAGCACCGGGCAACTATATCATTGATATGGGCCAGAATATGGTCGGCTGGTTGCAGATAAAAGTCAAAGGCAAGAGAGGACAACAGGTGGTATTACGGTTTGCAGAAACACTGAAAAATGATACTGCCTTATTCATGGATAACCTGCGCGATGCCCAGGTGACAGATAAGTATACCTTGAACGGTAAGGGAGAAGAAGTATGGGCTCCTTCTTTCGTATACCATGGTTTCCGGTATGCAGAGATCAGCGGTTATCCCGGTAAGTTGTCGGAAAAAGACCTGGAAGGCCAGGTTGTCAGTGATGATCTGGTGAATACCGGCTCATTTGAAACTTCCGATCCTACAATCAACAGTATCTATAAAAATGCCTACTGGGGTATACTGGGCAACTATAAAGGAATGCCGGTAGATTGTCCGCAGCGCAATGAAAGAATGCCCTGGCTCGGTGATCGTCCTACTGGTGCTTACGGTGAAAGCTTCTTATTCGACAATGCTAAGCTATATGCCAAATGGCTGGATGATATCGGTGAATCCCAGACCGATGCCGGCGCAATCCCGGATGTAGCACCTGCCTACTGGAAATACTATTCCGATAACATGACCTGGCCAGGTACTTACCTGATGATAGCAGACATGCTGTATCATCAATACGGCGATCTTCAACCTATCACAAAACACTACGCTTCCATGAAGCGCTGGTTGGCGTATATGAAAACCAAGTACCTGAAAGATGGTATCATGACTAAGGACAAATACGGCGACTGGTGCGTGCCACCTGAATCCAAGCAGCTCATCCATTCCAAAGACTCTTCCCGTATTACTGAAGGCGCATTGCTATCTACGGCATACTATTTCCGCTACCTGACAATGATGGCCCGCTTCGCTACCCTGCTGGATAAACCACAGGATGCAGCGACATTTAAGTCCGCTGCTGAAACTATACGGACTGCTTTTAATAAACGTTTCTTCCATAAAGACCATTACGGCAATAATACAGTGACGGCTAACCTGCTGCCGCTGTCATTTGATATAGTACCCGCCGCTGCACGTAAGCAGGTATTTACGCATATTATAGACAGCACAATGCTGAAGTACGGCGGACATATAAGCACGGGTGTAATCGGTACCCAATGGTTAATGCGTGGGCTTACTGCACAAGGACGTCCGGATGTAGCTTACCTGATCGCTGCTGACAGAGACTATCCTGGGTGGGGTTATATGGTCGCTAACGGGGCTACTACCATATGGGAACTATGGAATGGTAATACGGCTAATCCTGCTATGAACTCTCATAACCACGTCATGTTACTCGGTGACCTGCTAATATGGTTGTATGAAGATCTCGCCGGTATCAGGAGTAGCGGACCTGCTTATCAGCAACTGGAGATGAAGCCTGCGCTGGTGCCTGGTATGGACTTCGTCAATGCGTCATTTCATACTATGTACGGAATGGTGCGCAGCAACTGGAAAAAGGACGTAAATCAGTTCTCCTGGAAACTGAGCATTCCTGTAAATACTACAGCAACGATCTATATTCCTGCGTCAGCTGTAAATGCAGTGCTGGAAGGCGGCAAGCCTGTCTCCGCCAGTAAAGACATCACCTTCCTGCGGATGGAAGATGGTAAGGCAGTATTCAGTATCGGATCGGGGGATTATGAGTTTGCCTCCGATCTGCAACTGCCCTGGAAGAAAGGTATCCTGGAAGATGAATACATCTTTATTAACGCGCCTTTCCCCGAGAGTCACGCTGCTACTATAGCCGAGACGCCTGACGGCCTTGTCGCCGCCTGGTTCGGAGGTACAAAAGAGAGAAACCCGGATGTGGGTATATGGGTAAGCCATAAAGTCGGTAATAAGTGGACACCTCCTGTAGAAGTTGCCAATGGTATTATGTCTGACACGCTCCGTGTCGCCTGCTGGAATCCGGTCTTGTACCAGGTACCGGGCGGCGAATTACAGCTATACTATAAAACCGGTACAAAGGTCGCTACCTGGGTAGGATGGATGCGTACCTCCCAAGATCATGGTAAAACATGGTCTGCTGCCAAAGCGCTACCTCAAGGCTTCCTCGGGCCTGTAAAGAATAAGCCGGTATTGCTGGATAACGGCGAGCTGCTTTGCCCTTCCAGTACCGAAGGTAATGGCTGGAAAGTCCATTTTGAAGTAACCACTGATAATGGCCGTACCTGGACAATGAGAGGTCCCATCAATGATGGTAAAGCATTCAATACTATTCAACCCAGTATCCTCAAGCATGGTAACGGTAAGCTGCAGATACTTTGCCGCAGCAAAGAAGGCGCTGTAGTGCAATCCTGGTCGGCCGATAATGGCCGTACCTGGTCAGCAATGACAGCCACTGAGTTGCCCAATAATAATTCGGGTACAGACGCGGTTACTCTACAGGATGGTCGTCAAATGATTGTATATAACCATGTGAAAACACCCAAAGGAAAATCCAAAGGCGCGCGTACGCCACTCAATATCGCCGTGTCTGACGACGGCATCCACTGGTCTGCTGCACTTATTCTGGAAGACTCTCCGGTAAGCCAGTATTCCTATCCATCCATTATTCAGACGGCAGACGGATATGTACATGTTGTATATACCTGGCGCAGACAGCGCATCAGGCATGTGAAGATCGACCCACGCATGCTGGAAACCAAACCAATAATCAACGAACAATGGCCATGACAGATAAAACAAACAGAAGACAGTTCCTGGGTAATGCTGCCTTGCTGGCAGGTAGTATGTTACTGCCAGATGTGCTGCTGGCGGCAGTGAAAAAAGCACCGCGTTACCGTATTGCCGTTTGTGACTGGATGATACTGAAACGGCAAAAATTAAGTGCTTTTCAGCTTACGAAAGACATTGGGGCTGATGGGCTAGAGGTAGATATGGGTGGCCTGGGTAACCGGCCCACTTTTGACAGTAAACTCTCTGATCCTGCTGTAAGGCAACAATTCCTTGATGCCTCAAGAGACCTGAATGTAGCAATCAGTTCCATCGCTATGTCAGGTTTTTATGCGCAGTCATTTGCTGAAAGACCCGAGTATGAAAAGATGGTGCAGGACTGTATAGATACCATGGTGCAGATGAACGTGAAGGTTGCCTTTCTGCCCTTAGGTGTACAGGGCGACCTGGTAAAACAACCTGAGCTGCGCCCAGCTATTGTACAACGCCTGAAAACCGTCGCTGCTCATGCAGAAAAAGCCGGTGTGATCATCGGTGTTGAAACAGCGCTGCCTGCGAAAGAAGAAGTGAAATTACTCGATGAAGTCGGCTCACCCGCTGTCAAAAGCTATTTTAATTTCTCTAATGCATTGCAAGCCGGCAGAGACCTGATACAAGAGCTGAAAACATTAGGCGCAAAACGCATCTGCCAGATCCATTGTACTGATACAGATGGTGTATGGTTACAAAATAACCCACGTATTGACATGAAGGCTGTTAAAAAGACCCTGGACAAAATGCGCTGGAGTGGCTGGCTCGTTATTGAGCGCTCCCGCGATGCCAACGACCCGCGTAATGTAAAAAAGAATTTCAGCGCCAACACCGCTTACCTGAAATCAGTATTTCAGTAATAGCAGGCGTTACCTCATATTTATCCGACCGGAAAGAAGTTCCATTAGCTAAGTTCTCTGATTAAATGTTATGAAAAAGTTTTGCTTATCGATCATATTGCTGATTAGTGTATTTACTGGCAGGTCGCAAAACCTGGACAGCCTGTTCTGGCAGCCACCGGCTACTGCAAAGCCCTGGGTGTTCTGGTACTGGATGCATGCCAGTGTATCCCGGGAAGGCATAACAGCCGATCTGGAAGCAATGAAAGAAGCAGGTATAGGTGGCGCTTACCTGATGCCTATCAAAGGCAAGGCAAAGCCTCCTTACATGAATCCGCCGGTAGAGCAGTTAACCCCTGCCTGGTGGGATATGGTACGCTTTGCACACAGCGAAGCTGCCCGGCTTGGCTTACAGCTGGGTATGCACTTCAGCGATGGCTTTGCACTTGGTGGCGGTCCATGGATCAAGCCGGAACAGTCAATGCAGAAAGTAGTATGGACGGCCACCCAGGTAAGAGGCGGCGTCACTTTTAATAACACTTTAACTCAGCCAACGGCTTATCAGCATTATTACAAGGATATTGCTGTTCTCGCATTCCCGTCCACCGCTCCCCAGCTGCAGGTACCTGTGGTAACAACCAGTCAGCCGGGTATAAATGCGCAATTCCTGGCATCGCCGGGCAGTAAAGAAAGCTTCCGCAGCCAGGAGCCCTGCTGGATACAATATGCCTACGAAAAGCCGTTTACCTGTCACGCTATTACCATAATGACAAACGGGAACAACTACCAGTCACACCGGCTGCGTATTTCCGTTAGCGACAATGGGGTTGATTTCAGGCCTGCTGGTAAAATGGAAGCGCCCCGCCATGGATGGCAGGATACCGACGCGCCTGTTACCCACGCAATTAAGCCTGTAACGGCCCGCTACTTTCGTTTCTACTATGATAAAGAAGGTTCGGAACCAGGCGCTGAAGACCTGGACGCTGCCAAATGGAAGCAAAGTCTGAAAATAGCCGGACTTATTCTATCCGATCAGCCCCGGATTCACCAGTTTGAAGGTAAGAGTGCCGCCGTATGGCGTATCAGTCCATATACAACGCCTCAGCAACTACCTGACGCCGACTGTATTCCCCTGGATAAAATTATTGACCTCACTGCACTGATGGATACTAATGGCCGCCTTAACTGGAAAGCGCCGGCCGGTAACTGGACGGTGCTAAGAATCGGACATACCTCTACAGGACATACAAATGCTACCGGTGGTGCTGGTGCCGGACTTGAAGGAGATAAATTCAGCAGTACGGTAGTTAAGCTTCAGTTTGACCGCTGGTTTGGAGAGGCAAGACGCCAGATAGGTCCTGCCCTGGCAGATAGTATCCTGAAAGTATTTCATGTTGACAGCTGGGAGTGTGGCAGCCAGAACTGGTCGCCCGACTTTCGCAGTGAGTTTCGCAGACGCCGGGGATATGACCTCCTTCGCTACCTGCCTGCCATGGCAGGTTATCCCGTCCAGGATGCCAACACCTCCGAAGCTTTCCTGCATGACATCAGATCAACCATCACCGCATTAGTGCAACAGAACTTTTACGATACACTGTCGGCATTGGCACACGCTCACGGATGCCTCTTTACCGCTGAAAGCGTAGCTCCGGTAATGCCCGGAGACGGGATGCTACATTATCAGTCTGCCGATATACCGATGGGTGAATACTGGTTACGCAGCCCCACGCACGACAAACCTAATGATATGCTGGATGCTATATCAGGGGCACACATCTACGGAAAGCGCATCGTGCAGGCAGAGGCTTTTACAGAACTCCGCATGCGCTGGGATGAGCACCCCGGTATGTTAAAAACGCTGGGTGACCGCAATTATGCACTGGGTATCAACAAACTGGTTTACCACGTATTTACACACAACCCCTGGATCGACCGGAAGCCAGGTATGACGCTGGATGGTGTCGGACTATACTTCCAGCGTGATCAGACATGGTGGAAACCTGGCAAAGCATGGGTCACTTACGCGCAACGTTGTCAGGCGTTATTACAGCAGGGGAGGCCTGTAGCTGATATTGCAGTATTTACGGGAGAAGGTATTCCCCGCAGGGCTATCTTACCGGAAAGACTGGTGAACGTATTACCCGGTCTGTTCGGCGATAGCCTGCGACAGGCGGAATCACAACGCATGGCTAACAGGAGTAGCCCCCTTCGTGAAATGCCTATAGGTGTAACCGCCTCGGCTAACATCACAGACCCTGCTCACTGGGTTGATGCCCTGAAAGGATACCATTACGACTCATTTAATAAAGACGCTTTAGTCAGACTGGCCAGTGTTAAAGACGGTAACATCGTATTACCTGGCGGCGCTGTATATCGCATGCTCGTATTACCCGGCCAGCTGGCCATGTCCCCGGAAGGTAATCTTCTCTCCCGCGAGACCGTTTTCCACCTCAGAAGACTCTTGTCACAAGGTGCTACCATCCTGGTCAACGGCCCGGTAAGATCGCTGGAAGCGCCTGACAGTACTATCGTGCTGAAAGGTCCCGGCGTGCTGCAAGGCCCCTGGAAAAATAGCTCGCTGGAGACGCTGGGATTGACTCCCGACGTACTGGTAAAAGAGACTTCAGGTAAAAGGGCCGCTGCTATCGCCTGGACACATCGTACGGCTCCCGATTACGATATTTATTTTATTTCCAATCAGCAGGAAGGAGAGCGTACCCTCGATTTTTCATTCCGTATAACTAATCGCCTACCGGAGCTGTGGAATGCAGTAACCGGCGAACAACGCACAGCTTCCGACTGGGAGATGAAAGACGGTAGAACGTCGCTCAAAATACAACTCCCCGCTGCCGGTTCCCTGTTTGTGATTTTCCGTAAACCTGTATCGCCGCATACTATGCATCATGCCCCTAACTGGGCCGCATTTACTACCCTGCAAACCTTGAATAATGACTGGCAAGTCACCTTCGATAGTGCATCGGGTGGTCCCGCCGCACCGGTATTATTCAAAGAGTTGAAGGATTGGAGTAAAGACCTTACTCCGCAGATACGTTATTACGCAGGAACGGCACTTTACCGGAAGACCTTCCAATGGACGGCGTCTGACAGGGATACCATGAGCCGCATATGCATTGATCTCGGAAAGGTGGCCAATATTGCTACCATAACAGTCAATGGTATTGATTGTGGTGTAACCTGGACTCCGCCTTATAAAGCGGATATTACCCATGCTGTTCGTGCCGGTACCAACGAACTGGTAATTGCTGTAACCAATACCTGGGGTAACCGCCTGACCGGCGATACTGCTTTACCGGCAGATCAGCGCATCACCAATACTACTGCACCATTGAGGTTTGAAAAGACGTCTTTACTGGAGGCGGGACTGCTAGGACCGGTACAGCTACAGCAGGAAGTGGTGGTGCCGGCAGGAGAGGTAGCACAGTCTGTTATGCAGCAGGTCTACGAAGAAGTGAAAACTCCCTATAAGTATGGAATGGTTATGGTGCCTGCGGATGATAGCAAAAAGCTGGATTGCCCGAGCATTTTCAAAAAAGGACGTAAGTGGTATATGGTCTACATCATCTATGATGAAGGCCGTGGTTATGAAACCTGGCTGGCCGAAAGTAAAGACCTGTTGCATTGGAAAACGAAAGGTAAAATGATGTCATTCGCAGATACTTCCACTACCTGGGACAGTAATCAGCGTGCAGGCTATATCTCTCTGCAGGACCATATATGGGGTGGCAATTATAAATGGTATGATTACAAAGGTAAACATTGGATGACCTACATCGGAGGTGCACAGACAGGATATGAACAGGGCTTATTGTCTGTAGGAATTGCCAATACCAGCAAGCATATTACCAAACCACATGAATGGTACCGCTTCAATAAGCCCGCATTGATGGCTACAGATACCAATGCCGGCTGGTGGGAGAATAATACTATCTACAAAAGTTCGGTGATGTGGGATAAAACAAATACTACCGGACACCCATTCGTGATGTATTACAATGCTAAAGGAGATAGTCTGAAGCCTAAGCGCGGCAAAGAACGGATAGGTATGGCTGTGTCAGATGATATGGTGAACTGGACCCGGTTCGGTAAAGATCCTGTACTGGATCACTTCACCGGTATTACCGGCGACGCAGTGATACAAAGGATGAACAATACCTGGGTGATGTTCTATTTCGGTGCCTTCTGGAAAAACCGCCCGACGGCCTTTAACCGCTTCGCCTGCTCCTATGACCTGGTACACTGGACCGACTGGAATGGGCCTGATCTGATTAATTCTACAGAGGAATACGATGGGCGGTTCGCACATAAATCCTTTGTAGTAAAACATAAAGGAGTTGTATATCACTACTACTGCGCAGTGAATCAGAAAGATCAGCGCGGTATTGCTGTTGCAACTTCTAAAGATCTCGGAAAAAGTACTCTTCAATTTACGAAAGCTAAAAAATAATGCGCTGTCTACTAATCATCTCTTTCCTCTTTCTGTCTTGGATGCCGGCTAAAGCGCAGCGGATACAATTGTTTGACGACAACTGGTTGTTCTGGCGTGGTGCTGCACAGGGTGCAGAAGATACCTTGTTCAATGATGCTGACTGGCGTAAGGTAGGTTTGCCGCACGACTGGAGTATAGAAGACCTGCCAGGTACCGGCTCTCCCTTCAGCAAAGGTGCCTTAAGCCAGGTAAGCGGTGGCTTCACTACCGGTGGCAGCGGATGGTACCGCAAGCATTTCCGGCTACCTGCTGCTGACAAAAACAAACGTACGGTTATACAGTTTGATGGTGTTTACATGAATGCGCAGGTATGGATCAACGGAAAAAAATTGTCCAAACATCCATATGGATATACTGCTTTCTGGTATGACCTTACTCCCTACATACGATATGACAGGGAGAATATCATTGCTGTGAAAGTGCGCAATGAAGGAGAGAATAGCCGCTGGTATGCCGGTTCCGGTATTTACCGGCACGTATGGTTGCAAACGCTGGAGTCTGTACATGTTGCACAATGGGGTACTTACATTACTACGCCTGTTGTTACAAAACAATCTGCTGATGTACATGTTATTACAACACTGAAGAATGAGGATAAAACCGCAATTACTGCAACGCTGCTAACGCGCTTACTGGACGCTAAAGGACGTATGGTTGCGGAGCAGAAAACGCAACAGCTGGTCAGTAACTCCCGCGATACTTCATTACAACAGGTATTGCAGGTGAAGTCCCCTGCCTTATGGGATGTCAACGCACCGGTATTATATAAAGCCATCTCATACGTATATGTGGATAATGTGCTTAAAGACAGTGTGACCACACCCTTTGGTATACGTACGATTACTGTGGATGCAGAAAAAGGTTTTCAGCTGAATGGCAAAACCATCAAACTGAAAGGAGGATGTGTGCATCATGATAACGGTCCGCTAGGTGCAAAGGCTTATGACAGGGCCGAAGAACGGAAAGTCGCCTTGCTCAAAGCCAGCGGCTACAATGCAATACGTTGTTCACATAATCCACCATCGCCTGCATTCCTGGATGCATGTGACAAACAGGGTATGCTGGTAATAGATGAGGCATTCGATATCTGGAATGATGGTAAGAACCCTGACGATTATCACCTCTACTTTAAAGACTGGTGGCAGCGCGACCTGGAAAGCATGCTGTATCGTGACAGAAATCATCCGTCGATCATTATGTGGAGTACCGGCAATGAAATCCCTCACAGAGAAAAGCCTGAAGTAGCAAAAGTGGCGCGTATGCTGCGTGATCATATTCGCAGTATCGATACTACCCGCTTCGTTACCTGCGGTGTAAATGGTATTGCACCTGATAAAGACGCCTTCATTGCTACACTGGATGTAGCCGGGTATAATTATGCTGTTGATCAGTACGTGAAAGACCACGAGCGGGTACCACAGCGGGTCATGATGGCTACCGAATCTTTTGCCATAGATGCGGATAAGTATTGGATGGCAGTGAATGACAATCCCTGGGTGATAGGTGATTTCGTATGGACTGCTTTTGATTATATCGGAGAAGCAAGTATAGGCTGGTTAGGATATATGCAGCATCAGGGCTTCTATCCCTGGAATCTTGCCTATTGCGGCGATATTGATATCTGTGGATGGAAACGTCCGCAATCATACTACCGCGACGCATTGTGGATGCCTGACCAGATATCACTGTTTGTAAAACCTCCTACGCCTTCGTTCGACACCAACACCCGTAAAGTTGAATGGAGCCGCTGGGAATGGTATGACGCACGCGATAGCTGGAACTGGCAGGGTCATGAAGGCAAGCCGCTGGATGTAAGTGTGTACACATCTTACGAAGAAGTAGAACTGTTCCTCAATGGTAAGTCTCTCGGACGTAAAACTGCTGGTCGTGCCAACAGGTTCATGGCTGTCTGGCAGGTGCCGTATTCCCCGGGAAAGATCAGCGCCGTCGGTTACAATGGGAAAAAGAAATCTAAAGAAGTAGCACTGCAAACGGCAGGTAATACTACTCAGATCAACCTGACTGCCGATAGACAAAAGATCACTGCGGATGGTCAGGACCTCAGTTATGTTACAATCACGCTACGGGATGCTGATGGCAATATATGTCCTGATGCCGATACACAGCTGAAGTTTGATATCACAGGCCCTGGTACTATCGCCGGCGTTGGCAACGCGAACCCGGTAAGTACTGAAAGTTACCAGCAACCGCAACGCAAAGCCTGGAGAGGGAAATGCCTGGTTATCATCAAAGCTGAGCAGCAGGCAGGTGATATTACCCTGAAGGTGAATGGTGCAGGTTTACCTGCTGCACAGATCACAATTAATTCCACCCTGTAATAACAATAGATCATATGAACAAGTGGATGACCCTGTTATTGCTGATATGGTGTGGGAAAGGAAGTGCGCAGCAATTGCAGGTAGTTAACCTGCGAACAGACAGTAAAACAAATCCTGTAGGTTGTCAGCTGACGCCAGGACTTAGCTGGCAGCTGTCAGCCGATTACTATAGCTGTACTCAGCAGGCCTATCAGCTTCAGCTATCTGAAGATAGTACTACCTTATCAGCAAAAGCACATACCAGCAAGCGTATTGTCGATACCAACGCCTCCTGCAGGTTGCTGCCCGCTACGGTCAATCTCAGTCTACAACCGGCACGTACTTATTACTGGCGTGTACAGGTATGGGATAAAGAAGGTCGTACCTCCGGGTGGAGCAGGATAGCGCATTTTACTACCGAATTGAAAACAGTAGCAGATTGGAAAGGCGCTCAATGGATCGGTTATGAACAGATACCTGATTCCATGCTGGTAGTACCAGGTGTACACAGAGGTACTGACAAGTTCTACGAGAAACATAAAGCGCAGCAAAGGCCTGTAGTTCCACTGTTTCGCCGGGAATTTAGTGCCACGGGAAAGATTAAAAGCGCCCTGTTGTATATCAGTGGATTAGGGCATTATGAAGCCAGCCTTAACGGCAATAAACTGGGAGATAACTTCCTCGCTCCTGGCTGGACGCACTACAATGAAACAGCACTTTACAACACCTATGATATCACTTCACAGCTCAGACAAGGTGCGAATACGCTGGGTGTGATTGTCGGTAATGGCTTCTTTAATGTGAATAAAGAACGTTACCGTAAGTTGTCAATCGCCTATGGTATGCCACGCATGATCTGTAGATTGCTGATCACTTATGAAAATGGCAAAGTACAGGATATCATTTCCGGTCCGGATTGGAAAACGGCTCCTTCTCCTATAACCTTCAGCAGTATATATGGGGGAGAAGATTATGACGCCTCTAAAGAACAGACAGGCTGGGATCAACCGGGCTTTGATGACGCCACATGGAAGTCCGTTATTACCCTTAAAGCAACAGAGAAACGTTTGCTACCGGAAGAAGATCACCCGGTGAGGGTGATGGAAGTATTGCCGGTAAAAGCAGTTACACGACCGCAAACCGGCGTATACATGTATGACTTCGGACAGAATGCTTCGGGTATTGTGTCACTGAAAGTGAAAGGAAAGAAAGGACAGACTATCAAACTGATTCCTGCTGAACTGATCAATGACAGTAAGCTGGCCAACCAGAAAGCCACTGGCGGACCGTATTATTTCAGCTACACATTAAAAGGCGATGGGGAAGAGAGCTGGAGGCCACGATTTACTTACTATGGTTTCCGGTATGTACAGGTAGAGGGCGCTGCGCCAGACACGGCCTCAGATAGAGGCGACCTGCCTGTGCTGACCAACCTTGACCTTCTACATACCCGTAATGCAGCGCCGGTTAATGGCACATTCTCCTGTTCTAATGACTTGTTCAATCGTATACATACCCTGATACTGTGGGCTATTAAAAGCAATATGCAGAGTGTGCTGACGGATTGTCCGCATAGAGAAAAACTCAGCTGGCTGGAACAGGACTACCTGATGGGCAATGCTATACAATACAACTATGATATTGACCTGTTATACCGTAAGCTGATCCGGGATATGCAGGAAGCACAAACTAAAGAAGGGCTGGTACCTGATATTGCACCGGAGTATGTATTTTTTGACGATAAAGGATTTGGCTTCCGCGATTCTCCTGAATGGGGTAGTGCCAGCGTCATTGTACCCTGGCTGACTTACCGCTGGTATGGAGACAAATCCATTATCAATAGTGCCTACCCGATGGCCCGTAAATATGTGGAATATCTGACATCCAAAGCGGTGAACAATCTACTATCATACGGCCTGGGAGATTGGTTTGACAATGGACCTAACCGGCCGGGAGTGGCGCAGTTAACACCTGTAGGCGCGTCAGCAACAGCTATCTATTACTATGATATTGTATTAACTGCAAAGATGGCAACGATACTGGGTAAAGCAGCAGATGCCACCGCATTGAATAAGCTGGCCGCTACGGTAAAAAGTGCTTATAACAATGCATACTTCAATCCCGCTACGAAAGTTTACGCTACCGGCAGTCAGACGGCCATGGCGATGCCGCTATGCGTTGGTCTGGTGGACAGTGCTGACCGCAAAGCAGTGTTCAATAACCTGGTTGATTCCATTCGTCAGCAGGGCAAAAAACTGACAGCCGGCGATATCGGCTTCCACTTCCTGGTGCAGGCATTGCAGGAGGGCGGGGCTTCCGACCTGCTCTATGAAATGAACAATCGCAGCGATGTAGCAGGATATGGCTTTCAGCTTGCGAAAGGGGCAACAACCTTAACAGAATCCTGGGCAGCATTGGAGCAGGTTTCTAATAATCACCTGATGTTAGGCCACCTGATGGAATGGTTTTATACCGGACTCGGAGGTATTACGCAATCACCTGAATCAGTAGGTTATCGCCAGATACAGATCTGTCCCGAACTGGTAGGTGATATTACCTGGGTCAAAACCACCTATAATACGCCACACGGAACTGTTCGGAGCGCCTGGAACAAGAAGGGAGGGAAGGTGACTTATAACATCAGTATTCCGCCTAATACAACGGCTATTGTCAAGCTCCCGGCTACCAAAGACCGGCCAGTCAGCGCAGTTAGTGGTAATGCTGGACAAGTGAATGCGCTTGACGTGCAGCGGTACGAAGAGGGTAGGGCCGTGATTCATTTAGGGTCAGGAGATTATGAATTATTGGGCGCAGCGGTATTGTAGGTTGCCGGGAATTGTTAGGTAAAAGTATGGGTATTATTCGCTGAAGGTGGTACTAAGAGGTGAAGATACGGTTGACTTGAGTAGTCCAAGCGACGGCCAAGCGACCTCCAAGCGACGGCCAAGCTGTAGACATGGGTAGTCCAAGCGACGAACAAGCGACGAACAAGCGACGGCCAAGCCGTGGACTTAAGTAGTCCAAGCGGCGAACAAGCGACGGCCAAGCGACGGCCAAGCCGTGGACTTGAGTAGTCCAAGCGACGAACAAGCGACGGCCAAGCGACGGCCAAGCCGTGGACTTGAGTTGTCCAAGCGGCGAACAAGCGACCTCCAAGCGACGGCCAAGCCGTGGACTTGAGTAGTCCAAGCGGCGAACAAGCGACCTCCAAGCGACGGCCAAGCCGTGGACATGGGTAGTCCAGGCGGCAAACAAGCGACGGCCAAGCAACCTCCAAGCAAAATACAAGTGGATAACTAGCCGTCGTACACAATAAATGCCCGCCGACTGCCCTAGGCTTTTCCGGTAACGATTGCGTAAATAAAGCCTTCCCGCTGCTTCCTGAAATGGTAGATTTTTTTTAGCTTGTCCAATTCTGTTGGTGAATAATTCCTTGTTATGAAAAAGTACTTGTCTGTTATTTTCTTACCCGTTTTATTGCTGCTATGTGCGCAAATGTCGGCACAGGATACACGTGCCCGCCTGGTGGTAGCCACGGATGGAACAGGCGACTACAAGACTATCCAGGAAGCTGTGAATGCAGTCAGGGACTTTACACTATTCCGGGTAACTATCTTCATCCGTAAAGGTGTGTATCATGAGAAATTATGTATACCTACCTGGAAGTGCAGTATCACATTACAGGGAGAAGACAGGGATAGCACCATCATTACCAATGCCGATTATTCCGGCAAGGATTACCCCGGTAAAGATGCCTCCGGAAGAACAAAATTTGGTACGTTCACCTCTTATACTGTACTGGTTGCAGGCGATGATATCATAGCAGAGAATCTGACATTTGAAAATGCCGCCGGCCCTGTCGGACAGGCAGTAGCACTTCACGTAGAAGGAGATCGCTGCATATTCCGTAACTGCCGGTTATTAGGTAATCAGGATACTTTCTATGCAGGCAGGGCAGATAGCAGACAGTATTTCCAGGATTGTTATATAGAGGGAACGACAGACTTCATATTCGGCGCAGCAACTGTGTGGTTTGAAGGATGTACTATCCACAGTAAAAGAGATTCTTATATCACAGCTGCTTCTACTACACAGCGTCAATCTTATGGCCTGGTATTTAATCATTGCAGACTCACGGCAGATAGTACTGCCCGAAAGGTATACCTCGGCCGTCCCTGGAGGCCCTATGCAGCAACTTTGTTTATGAATAGTGAGCTGGGATCCCACATACACCCTGACGGGTGGCATAACTGGGGAAAACAGGAAAACGAACTCACAGCACGGTACAATGAGTATAACAATAGCGGAGCAGGTGCCGTTACAACCAGACGTGTTGCATGGGCGAAACTGTTAACAGCAAAGCGTGGAAAATATATTACACTTACTAAAGTATTTGGCAATTGGGATCCATTAAAGTAATAATTGTAGCTTGTCTTTTCATGCCGTTGCGCTTGTTTGCACAGCAGGTGAATGAATCTTCCGGGAATGCACAGGTACTCAATCCTGTGTTGAAAAAGTATGTAGCGCGTTTCAATTCGCTCGATTCAGAATATGTGAAGAATCATGTGAGTAATGCACAGGCTTACGAATGGCTGCAGGAAAATGTGCCGTTATTTGAATGTCCGGACACGACTATTGAACAGACCTACTATTACCGGTGGTGGACGTTCCGCAAACATCTGAAGGAAACCCCTGATGGTTTTATCTTCACAGAATTTATCTTGCCAGTGAAACATGCAGGCAGGTTTAATGCGCTGAGCTGCGCCTTCGGCCATCATGTATATGAAGGCCGCTGGTTAAAGAATAAGACCTACATAGATCAGTATATCCGGTATTGGTACCTGAAAGATGCGCAACAGAAAGCGCCCCGCTTTCATCAGTTCAGCAGCTGGGCACCTGATGCTATCTATAGCCGCTTCCTGACGGATGGCGATAGCGGTTTTGTGAAAGAGCTGTTACCATATATGGATGCCGATTATCGGCTCTGGGAACAGGAGAAGCGTTTGCCCGACGGCCTCTTTTGGCAATTTGATGTGAAGGATGGAATGGAAGAATCTATCAGTGGTGCACGCCGGGAAAAGCATACCCGCCCTACCATCAGCAGCTACATGTATGGTAATGCCAAGGCCCTGGCAAAGATAGCGGTAATGGCTGGGAATGATACCCTGACAGCCCGTTATACTGCTGATGCAGCCAGGATCAGGCGACTGGTACAGGACAGGTTATGGGATGATACCGCAGCGTTTTTTAAAGTCAGGCAGGCCATAAAAGGCAGAAGCGATACCCGATTCTCCAATGCGAGGGAACAAATAGGTTTTATACCCTGGTATTTTGATCTCCCTGCGGATAAGGCAAAGTATGCAAAAGCCTGGGAACAACTAACGGATACAAGCGGGTTTGATGCCCCATGGGGTATTACCACAGCAGAAAGAAGACACCCCCTGTTCCGCTCTCACGGATCAGGAGGCTGTGAGTGGGATGGTGCATTATGGCCCTTTGCCACCACCCAGACACTCAAAGGCCTGGCTAATCTGCTTACGAACTATAAGCATAGGGATGGGATGACGTCCGACGTATACTACAATACGCTACAGGTATATGCCCGTTCTCACCAGAAAAACGGTGAACCATACCTGGGTGAATACCAGGATGAACGTACCGGCTATTGGCTGAAAGGAGATGATCCGAGAAGTAGTTACTATAACCATTCAGGCTTCTGTGACCTTGTGATCAATGACCTTATCGGTCTGAAGCCCGCTGCTGATAATAAACTTGAAATATCTCCGCTGATACCTAAAGGTAAGTGGGACTGGTTTTACCTGGAAGAAGTACCATATCACGGAAAGCTGGTAAGTGTGATCTGGGACAAAACAGGCAAGCGGTATGGCAAAGGAAAAGGGCTGAGGGTGATGGTAGATGGAAGGGAAGTGTATAGCGGGAAAGATTTGAAGCGGGTAGTTGTGAAACGGTTATAAACAGTAATTTAATTTTATGTTACTCCCATTCAGCATAGCTGGATGGGAGTATTGTTTTATAACCCGCTTTCAATGGTCAACTGCCTTGCAATGGTAGGCTAGGCAGCGTATGGTTTTGGATACAGGTTGGGTGGCCGGCAGTGCATCATTCCCAATACAAAGATTTCCTACCTTTAGCCCCTCAATTAACTCCTAAACGACACAGTTATGAACAACCCGAAGCGCTTGTTAACAGCCCTTCTGCTATTAGCAGCACTCAGCGGGAAGGCCCAGACTACAAAACAGTCCTTCCTGAATAATCTTATTAAACGAATGACGCTGGATGAAAAGATCGGCCAGCTCAACCTGTTAACCAGTGATATGGATGTTACCGGCCCCTTCATGAAACCTGGCTATAAGAAGGACATTGAAGCAGGTCTGTGTGGCTCCATCTTTAACGCTTATACACCTCAGTACACCCGCCAGTTACAGGATATGGCCATGAAAACCCGGCTGAAGATACCACTGCTGTTCGGCTATGATGTTATCCACGGGCACAAGACGATTTTCCCTATTCCTTTAGGCGAAGCCTGTACCTGGGACATGGTATTACTGGAGCAAAGCGCCAGGATCGCCGCACAGGAAGCGAGCGCTGACGGCTTACAATGGACTTATTCACCTATGGTAGATGTTGCCCGTGACCCACGCTGGGGACGTGTAGCAGAAGGGGTAGGTGAAGACACCTGGTATGGTGTTCAGGTAGCGAAGGCAAAGGTGAAGGGTTACCAGGGATCAGACTTGTCTGCCAATAATACCATACTGGCCTGTGTGAAACACTTTGCACTGTATGGAGCCATTGAGGCAGGACGAGACTACAACACAGTAGATATGAGCCGTCGCCAGATGTACCAGTACTATCTGCCTCCGTATAAGGCAGCAATTGACGCGGGTGTGGCAACCGTTATGACCTCTTTCAACGAGATAGACGGTACGCCGGCTACCGCGAACAAGTGGCTACTGACAGATCTTCTAAGAAAAGACTGGGGCTTCAAAGGGTTTGTAGTGACTGATTATACCTCCATCAACGAGATGATCTCCCATGGAAATGTGAAAGATGAGTATGAGGCAGGCGCTGCTGCATTGAATGCAGGCGTGGATATGGATATGCAGGGAAGTGTCTTCTCCGGTCAGCTGAAAAAGCTGGTACAGGATGGAAAAGTTACCCAAAAGACAATAGATAGTGCGGTATATCGCATACTGGCAGCCAAATATGACCTGGGATTGTTCAAAGATCCGTATAAGTACTGCGACAATGCCAGGGCAGAAAAAGAGATTATGTCGGCAGAGAACCTGGCTGCTGCACAAAAGATAGCGGAGCGCTCTATTGTTTTGTTGAAAAACCACAATCAGCTGCTACCATTGAAAAAGGACGCTAAAATAGCCCTGATTGGTCCGCTGGCCGACAGCAAAAGAGACATGATTGGTAACTGGTCTGCCGCTGGCGACTTTAATAAGGCCGTAACCTTGCTGGAAGCGCTGAAGAAGAAAGGGGCCAACGTGCATTACCTCCCGGGGGCACATTATACCGCCGACACTACCTTATACAAAAGGGCCACCCAAAAAGCAAAGCTGGATGCAGCTGATACTGCTGATAGTCAGCAGATGCTGGCAGCAGCAGTAGCACTGGCACAGCAGTCTGACATCATAGTGATGGCTTTAGGAGAATCGCAGGGCATGACCGGAGAGGCAGCCAGCCGCTCCAACATCAGTATTCCGGAAAACCAGCAGGCACTTCTGAAGGCAGTATACGCCACCGGTAAACCAGTGGTATTGGTACTGATGAATGGCCGGCCTGTAACCCTGGAATGGGAAGATGCCCATATACCTGCTATCCTCGAAACATGGTTTCTGGGTACAAAAGCGGGTGATGCCATTGCGTCGGTATTGTATGGCGACTATAACCCGTCGGGTAAACTGACCATGAGCTTCCCGCGTAATGTAGGCCAGATACCCATATACTATAACCATAAAAATACCGGCCGGCCCATGAATCCGTCCAATAAGTATTCTACCAAGTACCTGGATACTGACAATGAACCCCTGTATCCGTTCGGTTATGGACTGAGTTATACAAAGTTTACCTATGGAGAGTTACAACTGAGTAAACAACAGATGACCGCCTCAGATAAGCTGCAGGTCAGTATACCGGTTACCAATAGCGGTAATTATGACGGGGAAGAGGTAGTACAACTCTATATCCGCGACCTGGTAGGCTCAGTAACACGCCCCGTTAAGGAGCTGAAAGGGTATAAAAAGATCGCATTAGCAAAGGGGGAGACGAAGACAGTTACTTTCGAGATAGCCGTGGAAGACCTGAAGTTCTATGATAAGGATATGCGCTGGAAGGCTGAACCAGGCGATTTTACGGTTTTTGTGGGCACAAATAGCCGGGACGTAAGGTCGGCAGGGTTTACATTAAAATAACAGGTCAGAAGGTAAAAATTAATTTGATTATTCAAAATAGTTATTACCTTCGCATCATTATTCAAATTATGAGCATCAACGTACATACCCATCATCACCATCATTCTTACCGCGCAGGTAGGCTGGGATGATTTTATGTACTAAATAATAAAGAAATTAGAACATGATCAGGGGCTTACCGAACGGTAAGCCCCTTTTTTGTTTTCACCGGAATATTGATAAAATATGAAACTCAGAATTGCGATTCAGAAATCCGGTCGTTTACACGACGACTCCATCAAATTGTTGAAAGAATGCGGCATAGACATCAACAATGGTGTTAATAAGCTGAAAACAGAAGCCAGCAACTTTCCGCTGGAAGTCTTCTTCCTGAGGGACGATGATATTCCGCAATACGTGGAAGACGGCGTAGCAGACATCGGTATCGTAGGTGAAAACGTAATCCTGGAAAAAGGTCGCCCTGTCCGAATCGCAGAAAAGCTGGGTTTTGGTAAATGCCGCCTGTCCCTGGCCGTATCTAAGACAGTAGAATACAATGGCGTGCAGGACATGGATAAACTGCGTATCGCTACCAGCTATCCGGTGATCTTACAGAACTTCCTCAATGAAAACAATATTACTGCAGAGATCCATGAGATCAGTGGTTCAGTAGAGATAGCGCCTGGTATCGGTCTGGCAGATGCCATCTGCGACCTGGTAAGCAGTGGTTCTACGCTGTTTATGAACGGCCTGAAAGAGGTGGAAGTAATCCTGAAATCAGAGGCAGCACTGATCAGTAACAATAACCTGACGCCAGAGCAGGAAGCGCTGTTGCAGAAGCTGTTGTTCCGTATCCAGGCCGTGAAGAAAGCAAAGAACAACAAGTATGTACTGCTCAATGCTCCGAATGATAAAGTGCAGGACATTATCAAACTGCTGCCAGGTATGAAGAGTCCTACCGTACTGCCGCTGGCAGAAGAAGGCTGGAGCTCCGTACACTCCGTGCTGAATGAAAATGCTTTCTGGGATATCATTGAAAATCTGAAAGCTGCCGGTGCCCAAGGTATACTGGTAGTACCGATCGAAAAGATGATCATGTAACATCTCATCCGGTCATTACACCTACTATCTTACTGATGCAATAGCAGGTCGGTGATGTAAAAGGCAACAATAGCTTGTTGCTGAAAGCATCACCGGCACTGAAAGCAAAGCGTCAACTGAAACAATTAATCCTTAATTCTTAATGTTTAATTGAGAATGCAATTCTTCAAATATCCTGAACGCTCACAATGGCCGGAACTATTACAAAGGCCGGTTTTAGATACAACAGCATTGGAAACCAGCGTGAGTAACATACTCGCCGCTGTACAACAGGAAGGTGATACTGCCGTACGCAGGTATGCACAACAGTTTGATAAAGTCAGCCTCGATGCGCTTGAAGTTAGTCCGGCGGAATTTGCAGCAGCAACAGCCTCGCTAGATGCAGCTCTGAAGAAAGCCATTCTCCAGGCGAAGCAAAATATTGAAGTGTTTCATAAAGCACAGCAGGAGCACAGCAAGATTATTGAAACAATGCCGGGCGTACAATGCTGGCGTAAGCCGGTGGCCATTGAAAAAGTGGGACTGTATATTCCGGGAGGTTCAGCACCGTTGTTTTCAACAATACTGATGCTGGGTATACCTGCGATGATTGCTGGTTGTAAGGAGATTATTCTCTGCACCCCTTCCAATGCTGCCGGAGAAGTACATCCCGCAGTGTTATTTGCAGCGCAGGAAGTCGGCATTGAACGCGTATTTAAAATAGGTGGTGTACAGGCGATTGGTGCAATGGCATATGGTACAGAAAGCGTACCGCGTGTACATAAAATATTCGGTCCGGGCAACCAGTACGTAACATGTGCAAAGCAACTGGTGAACAAAAGCGGCGTAGCAATAGATATGCCTGCTGGCCCTTCAGAAGTGGCTGTATTGGCAGATGAAACATGTGTGCCTGCCTTTGTAGCTGCAGATCTGCTTTCTCAGGCAGAACACGGCCCCGATAGTCAGGTGCTGCTGGTCACCACTACAGATGAAATTGTAGCGGAAGTGCAGAAAGAAGTAGCCGCTCAACTGGCCCAGTTGCCCCGTCAGGATATAGCTGCACGTGCTTTGGAAAACAGCCGTATCATATTGGTAAAAGATACAGCCGAGGCTATGGAACTGCTGAATACCTATGCGCCTGAACACCTTATCGTAGCTTGTAAAGATGATATAGCTATTGCAGATGCAG
Organism: Chitinophaga rhizophila; assembly: GCF_019492185.1. Lineage (GTDB taxonomy): Bacteria > Bacteroidota > Bacteroidia > Chitinophagales > Chitinophagaceae > Chitinophaga > Chitinophaga rhizophila. The sequence continues at coordinate 1,924,919 of NZ_JAICCF010000001.1, read as the reverse complement.
TGGTGAATGCAGGTTCTGTATTCCTTGGTAACTACTCTCCGGAAAGCGCAGGCGACTATGCTTCCGGTACTAACCATACCCTGCCTACCAACGGTTATGCAACAGCTTACAGTGGCGTATCACTGGATAGTTTTGTGAAGAAGATCACCTTCCAGCGCCTGACACAGGAAGGATTGCAGCAGATCGGTAATACTATCGAGATCATGGCGGCAGCTGAAGGACTGGATGCGCATAAGAACGCAGTAACAGTACGTCTCAAACAAAAGGCTCAATCTTAAAACTAACTACTATGTTCGATCTGAACAGCTTACTACGCGATAATATAAAACGCCTGGTGCCTTACTCTACCGCCAGGGATGAATTTAAAGGAGAAGCATCAGTATTCCTGGATGCCAATGAAAACAGTTTTGGTTCTCCGTTGCCGGTCAACTATAACCGCTACCCTGACCCGATGCAGTGGAAGGTAAAATATAAGCTGGCTGACATTAAAGGCGTGCCTCCGCAGAACATCTTTCTCGGTAATGGCAGTGATGAAGTCATTGATGTGTTGTACCGCTCATTTTGTCGTCCCGGAGTTGACAATGTAGTATTGTTCCCACCAACTTATGGCATGTATGAAGTAAGTGCTAATATCAATGATGTAATCGTAAGGAAGGTGTCGCTTACCCCCGATTACCAGATAGATATGGCCGCGCTGCAGGAAGCGGTGGACGAACATACAAAGCTGATCTTTATCTGCTCTCCGAATAATCCTACCGGTAACTCTATCAAACGTGCAGATATAGAGATGATCCTGAATAACTTCGATGGTATTGTTGTGGTGGATGAAGCTTATATCAACTTCGCCCGTCAGAAAACATTCATTGCCGAACTGACGGAGTATCCTAACCTGGTTGTAATGCAGACGCTCTCCAAAGCCTGGGGACTGGCAGCTTTACGCGTAGGGATGGCATTCGCAGGAGAAGAGATTATCAATGTCCTGAACAAAGTAAAGCCTCCGTATAACATCAATCAGGCAGCACAGGACCTGGTACTGGAAGCCTTGGATAACATTACGCAGGTGAATGAATGGATACGTGAGACAGTTGTGGAAAGAGATAAACTGGCAGCAGGTCTGATTCAGTTGCCACAGGTACTGGAAGTATACCCGAGTGATGCCAACTTCCTGCTGGCTAAAACAACAGATGCAAAAGGTATCTATAATCACCTGGTAGAAAAAGGTATTATTGTGCGTGACCGTTCGAAAGTGGAACTGTGTAATGGTTGTCTGCGCATTACCGTAGGAACACCGGATGAGAATACCGTGTTGCTTCAGACGATTGCAGAAGTGCAGGTAACAGCTTAATACAGCTCATTAAGATATCTCCGGCAGCATCATATCTCTGCCGGCCAGGAAAACATAAAGCGCCATAATTACAGTATAATGAAAAGAGTCCTCTTCATAGACAGGGATGGTACCATGATCAAGGAAGTACCTCCAACTTACCAGATCGATAGCCTCGAAAAGGTAGAATTTTATCCGAAGGTATTTACCTATCTGGCTCGTATAGCAGCAGAGCTGGATTATGAACTGGCCATGGTAACCAACCAGGACGGCCTGGGTACGAATAGTTTCCCGGAAGCCGATTTCTGGCCTGCTCAGAACTTCATTCTGCGTGCTTTTGAGAACGAAGGAGTGAAGTTTGATGCAGTGTTCATAGACCGCTCTTTCCCGCACGAAAATGCGCCTACGCGTAAGCCGGGCACAGGTATGCTTACCAGGTATTTCTCTCCGGACTATGATTTGGCTAATTCATTCGTGATCGGTGATCGTATCACAGATGTACAGTTGGCAAAGAACCTGGGTGCTAAAGCCATCTGGATCAATGAAGGTACAGGACTTGGCGGAGCAGAAATCAGCGGGGATGCAGCAGCGCTGAAAGATACTATTGCACTGGAATCGACTGACTGGGAGAAGATATACGAGTTCCTGAAGGTAGGGCTGCGTACAGTTACGCATACCCGTACAACCAAAGAAACAGATATAACTATCGCTATCAACCTGGATGGTACCGGTAAGGCCGATATCAGCACCGGATTGGGCTTCTTCGATCATATGCTTGATCAGATTGCCCGTCATGGCAGTATAGATCTTACCGTAAAGGCCAAAGGAGATCTGCATATTGATGAGCATCATACGATAGAAGACACTGGGCTGGCATTAGGCGAAGCAATGGCACAGGCACTGGCTGACAAAAGAGGCATAGAGCGCTATGGATTCTGCCTCCCTATGGATGATTGTCTGGCACAGGCTGCTATTGATTTTGGCGGCCGTAACTGGATTGTCTGGGACGCTAAGTTCAATAGGGAGAAAATAGGGGAAATGCCGACAGAAATGTTCTTCCACTTCTTTAAGTCATTTTCTGACGCAGCTAAGTGTAATCTGAATATCAAAGCTGAAGGTGAAAATGAGCATCACAAGATAGAAGCAATATTCAAAGTGTTTGCGAAAGCTATCAAGATGGCAGTAAAGCGTAACCCGATGAATATGCAGCTGCCAAGTACCAAAGGGGTATTGTAGCCGTCTGGTGAGGGTAAGATATCCCAAACGACTGAGGTGACAAATACAGGGAGTATTGACAGAAAATCAATAATTCCCCCGGAAGTTGTCACTTCACCACGAATCTCAAAATAAATTTGCATGTTTTCAAAAAACACCGGATATTTGTTTCGCAAGAAATTTAAACATGACAACAATTATTACAAACAAGCATTGGTGGTGGCACAATATCAGATCCTGATAGTGTGTTACAGTGCCATGTTTCGTAATGAGATATAATTGGAAGGCCCGCTGTTACACAGCGGGCCTTCTTCGTTTTTAAGATAGTCTCCCGACAAAACTCAATCACAAATCCAATGGGCAGTATTCAAGTCAAATCCAAATTCAAAAAAATGCTGGCAGACGTATTTACGCCTGTTGGTATTTATCTGCGGCTCCGCGACAAATTCCCCGGTACAGTATTGCTGGAAAGTACAGACTATCGTGCCAGCGAAAACAGCTTCTCTTTTATCTGTATCCAGCCGATAGCAGGAATAGAGGTAACAAGTACCAAGGACTTTGAATTTAAATATCCAAACCTCCCGCCAGAAAGGAAACAACTCAAGAACAAGCAGAGTGTACTGACTGAATTGGAGAAATTCCTCGGTAACTTCTCCTTCGTTGATAAACCAGTACTACCCGTAGTACACAGCCTGTTTGGATATAGCACATTTGAGTCTGTTCAATTCTTTGAGACAATAGAGTTTAATAAAGACAAGCAGAACGGTAATACCATCCCGCTGATGCGTTACAGGTTTTACCAGTATATAATCGCCATCAACCACTTCAAAGATGAGTTGTATCTGTGCGAAAATCAGGTGGATGGCCTTGATAGCGAGTTTGATCACATTGAATCACTCATCAGGCAGAAAGATGTGCCTAGCTATGGCTTCAAGGCAGAGGGATCAGAAAAAAGCAACTTTACTGATGAGCAATTTATGGAGATTGTCGAAAAAGGAAAACAACATTGCTTCCGCGGAGACGTTTTCCAGGTAGTACTCTCCAGAGCTTTCCAACAGCAGTTCAAAGGTGATGAATTTAATGTATACCGCGCACTCCGCTCTATTAACCCTTCTCCTTATCTCTTCTTCTTCGATTATGGTGACTATAAACTGATGGGTTCTTCCCCGGAAGCACAGCTCATCATCAAAGATAATAAAGCAACCATCCATCCGATAGCAGGTACTTTCAAACGTACAGGCAATGATGAGCAGGATCGTGAATTAGCAGCAAGACTGCTGGAAGATCCTAAAGAGAATGCAGAACATGTGATGCTGGTTGACCTGGCAAGGAATGACCTGAGTAGACTGGCTACTGATGTGGAAGTAGACTCTTATAGGAAAATACAATACTACTCACACGTTATTCACCTTGTTAGTGAGGTGACCGGTAAGATACAGCCGGGACTAAATCCATTCTCGCTGCTGGCAGCTACATTCCCGGCAGGTACGCTGTCAGGTGCGCCTAAGTATAGAGCGATGGAGATCATTGATGAAAATGAGCCAACTGCACGCGGCTTCTATGGTGGATGTATCGGCGCTGTAGGCTTTAATGGCGATTTCAACCACGCAATTATGATACGTTCCATACTCAGTAAGGCAAATACGCTGTACTATCAGGCAGGCGCTGGTGTAGTAGCCAAGTCTGTCGCGCAGTCTGAGATGGAAGAAGTGAACAATAAACTGAATGCTTTAAAACAGGCCATCATCCTGGCTCAAAATATCTGACATGAACATTCTGGTATTTGATAACTACGACTCTTTTACATATAACCTGGTACACCTGGTGGAAAAGATCATCAATGGCAAAGTAACTGTTGTGCGCAATGATGAGATTCCGTTAGAGAAAGTAAAAGATTACGACAAGATTATTTTGTCTCCAGGACCCGGCATTCCTGAAGAAGCAGGGCTGTTGCTGCCTTTGATTAAAGAATATGCATCCAGCAAATCTATATTCGGCGTATGCCTCGGGCAACAGGCTATAGGGGAAGCATTTGGCGCTAAGCTGATCAACCTGAAGGATGTATACCATGGTGTTGCTACCAATGTAAATATCACTGCCAGAGATGGACGCCTGTTCAATGGCCTGCCTGATCAGCTGGAAGTAGGCCGTTACCATTCCTGGGTGGTGGATGCAGCAACACTGCCGGCCGAACTGACTGTTACCGCAAAAGATGATAACGACTTCATCATGGCATTACAACATAAGACATACGATGTAAGCGGAGTACAGTTCCATCCGGAAAGTGTACTTACGCCACAGGGCGAAATGATATTGCGTAACTGGTTGAATGCATAAATTCCAAGCAATGAAAAAGATACTGAACTACTTATTTGAACATAAAACATTTACCCGCGATGCCGCTAAAGAGATACTGATCAGTATTTCAAAAGGCATGTACAATGAGAGTGAATTGGCCGCCTTTATGACAGTATTCCTCATGCGTAGCATCACGGTAGACGAACTGCTTGGCTTCCGCGATGCCTTACTGGAACTTTGTATTCCCGTAGATCTGAATGGGTATGATGTACTGGATATCGTAGGTACTGGCGGCGATGGTAAAAATACCTTCAATGTATCCACACTGTCTTGCTTCATCGTGGCAGGCGCGGGTGGTAAGGTGGCTAAACATGGTAACTACGGAGTCTCTTCAATCAGCGGTGCATCCAACCTGATGGAATCTGCCGGATACAAATTCAAGAACGATGATGCTAAACTCAGACAGGAACTGGAAGAAGCAGGTGTTTGTTTCCTGCATGCACCATTGTTCCACCCTGCCTTGAAAAATGTGGCAGGCATCCGCCGTCAGCTGGGTATCCGCACATTCTTCAATATGCTGGGACCATTAGTGAACCCGGCTTTTGCACAACATCAGCTGATAGGTGTGTACAGCCTGGAACTGGCAAGAGTGTATAACTACCTGTTCCAACAAACTGACAAACGCTATGCAATTGTTTATAGCCTCGATGGATATGATGAGATCTCATTAACTGCTGATACCCGTGTTATCACCAATGAAGGTGAAAAAGACTGGACACCTGAACAGCTGGGTAAACGTAAAGTGTATCCTGAAGATATCTACGGTGGTAATACAGTAGAAGCAGCCGCAAAGATCTTTATGAAGATCCTGAAAGGAGAAGGTACCTGGGCACAAAACTCTGTGGTGCTGGCAAATGCTGCAATGGGCCTGTATTGTATGAAGAAATATGATAACTATGCAGATTGTTTTCAGGCGGCTGTGGAGTCGCTGGAATCAGGTGCTGCACATAATGCATTCAAGAAGCTGATAAGCCTGCAATCATGAAGAATATCCTTACAGAAATAGTCGCTCATAAGCGTATCGAAGTAGCGGCTCTGAAACAACAGCGAAGTGTGGAAGTACTGGAACAGGCAGCCTGGTTCAAGCGCCCGACGTTGTCAATGGCGCAGTTCCTGCAGGACCCTGCAAAGACAGGAATCATTGCTGAGTTCAAACGCCGCTCTCCTTCAAAAGGAGTGATCAATGGTACTGCTACTGTGCAGGATGTGACAACTGCCTATGCCCGCTGTGGCGCATCGGCTCTGTCTGTACTCACAGATGAAAAGTTCTTCGGTGGTACTTCAGAAGACCTTCAGCAGGCACGTACACTGAATCATATACCGGTATTACGCAAAGATTTTATAGTAGATGAATACCAGATCATAGAGGCGAAAGCTATTGGTGCAGATGTTATTCTGCTGATTGCCGAATGCCTCACTAAACAGGAGGTTGCACATCTGGCACAATTTGCGCATAACCTGGGACTGGAAGTGCTCTTGGAAGTGCATAGCGGGGATCAGCTCGAAAAGGTAACAGATCATATACAGTCAGTAGGTGTAAATAACCGTGATCTTACTACTTTTAATGTAGATTTTAACCGTTCCTGCGAGCTGGCACCGCAGATACCCGCCGGTAAATGTAAAGTAGCAGAAAGCGGTATCAGCAATACCGATGCGATCATTACACTGAAACAGGCAGGTTTCCAGGGCTTCCTGATCGGGGAGAACTTCATGAAGCAGGATAGTCCGGCCAGGGCGTTTGAACAATTTGTTACAGAACTGGCTAATAAATCAGTACAATGAAAATAAAGGTCTGCGGTATCACCAGGAAAGAAGACCTGCAACGGCTCATAGAGTACCAGGTAGACTATGCCGGATTCATATTCTATGAGAAGTCGCCTCGTTTTGCTGCCAGCAAAATTGACGCACGCACTGTACGGGAGATTACTGGAATAAAGAAAGTAGGCGTATTCGTGAATGCTTCACAGGAACAGGTGCTACGCACCATCCTGGACTTTGGCCTGGATATGGTGCAACTGCATGGTGATGAAACACCAGCTTTCTGTGCTGCGATCCGGGAGAAAGTCACGGTGATCAAAGCTTTCCGTGTAGGAGAAGATGTCAACTGGGACGCGCTGCTTGCTGCTTATATGCCGGTAACTGATTATTTCCTTTTTGATACAGAAGCAGGCAAAGCATATGGTGGTACAGGCAAACGCTTCAACTGGGAATTATTACAGACATATCCATATACACATCCTTTTTACCTGAGTGGAGGAATAGGATTGGAAGAAACTCCCGAACTGCTGCAATTGCAGCTGCCGGCACTATTCGCAGTAGATGTCAATAGCAGGTTTGAAGAGCAACCAGGTATAAAGAATATGGAAAAGGTACGTTTGTTTATAGATCAGATTCAATCAACTTACTTAAAATAGTCATAGCATGAAGATAGCGGATAGCACGTTCGGCTCTAAGTATCATGTAGATGAGAAAGGTTTTTACGGACGGTTCGGTGGAGCATACATCCCGGAGATGTTGTTTCCTAATGTGGACGAGTTGCAACGTAACTACCTCAAGATTCTGAAAGATCCGGCCTTTCAGCAGGAGTTTGATGACCTGTTGAGAGATTATGTAGGTCGTCCTTCTCCTTTGTATTTCGCCAAACGTTTGTCTGAGAAATACAAAGCGCAGATCTATCTTAAACGTGAAGACCTCAACCATACAGGCGCACATAAGGTTAACAATACTATTGGTCAGATACTCCTGGCAAAGCGACTGGGTAAGACACGTATCATTGCAGAAACCGGCGCAGGACAACACGGCGTTGCTACTGCTACAGTATGTGCCCTGATGGGACTGGAATGCGTGGTGTATATGGGTAGTATCGACATTCAGCGTCAGGCACCAAATGTAGCCCGTATGAAGATGCTGGGTGCAACCGTTGTTCCTGCCACCAGTGGCAGCCAGACCCTGAAAGATGCCTGTAACGAAGCTATCCGTGACTGGATTAACAATCCGGTGAATACACACTATATACTCGGCACGGCTGCCGGCCCACATCCTTATCCTGACATGGTTACCCGTTTCCAGTCTGTAATAAGTGAAGAGATTAAGAAGCAACTGCTTGAAAAGACAGGCAAGGCTAATCCGGATTACGTGATGGCCTGTATCGGTGGTGGCAGTAACGCCGCCGGCGCATACTACCACTTCCTGGATGAGCCGGATGTGAAGCTCATTGCAATAGAAGCAGGTGGTAAAGGTGTCCACTCAGGTCATTCCGCAGCTACTACACAGTTAGGAAAGCTGGGTATCATTCATGCCAGCAAGACCCTGCTGATGCAAACGGATGACGGTCAGATCACTGAACCATACTCTATATCTGCCGGCCTGGACTACCCGGGTATTGGCCCATTGCATGCACATCTTTATGAGACCGGCCGTGCAACCTTCCTCAATGCGACAGATGAAGAAGCATTACAGGCAGCCTATGAACTGACCAGACTGGAAGGAATTATCCCTGCGCTGGAGTCTTCTCATGCACTTGCAAAACTGGCACAGGTTGCCTTCAAACCAAATGATGTGGTAGTAGTATGCCTGAGCGGCCGTGGTGATAAAGACATGGAAACATACATTCGTAATTTGCCCGGTAATACTGGCGGTAACGTATAAATACATTTTTATGAGCAATCGTATAGATCAATTATTTGCCGGCAAAAAAACAGGTGTACTAAATATCTATTGCACAGCAGGATTTCCTGAGCTCAACGATACCCTGCCTGTAATGAAATCGCTGCAACAGCATGGAGCTGATATGATAGAATTAGGTATGCCATTCTCTGATCCCCTGGCAGACGGCCCTGTTATACAGGATAGCAGTACCCGTGCCATCAAAAATGGAATGAGCCTTAAAGTCCTGTTTGAACAGCTGAAAGATTTCAGACAGCAGATACACCTGCCTGTGTTGCTGATGGGATACCTGAATCCTGTATTGCTGTATGGCATTGAGAACTTCTGTAAGAAATGTGCTGAAGTAGGCGTAGACGGTGTTATCTTACCCGACCTGCCCATGGATGAATATGAAACTGAGTATAAACCCGTTTTTGAGCAATATAACCTGCATCTGATATTCCTGGTTACACCGGAAACTACGGAAGACAGGATCAGAAAGATAGATACTGTTAGTAAAGGATTTATCTATGCTGTATCTTCATCTTCTACTACCGGTAAGGATAAGGACATGGGCCATCAGCAGGCTTATTTTGAGCGCCTGAATGCATTGCAACTTACTAATCCGGTATTGATCGGGTTTGGTATTAAAGATAAAGCTACCTTTGAGGCAGCCGCATCTCACAGCAATGGAGGGATTATCGGTACTGCCTTTATCCGCGCTATTGAAAATACGACCAACCTGGATACCTCAATAAAAGAATTTATTGCAGGGGTAAAACACAACTAGTATATGAAAACGGTTATCATAAAATACAATGCCGGTAATATCCGTTCGGTAATGTTCGCATTGGACAGAATAGGGGTGGAAGGTATTGTAACGGACGATCCGGAGACAATTAAATCTGCAGATAAAGTTATCTTTCCTGGCGTAGGAGAAGCCAGTACCGCCATGAAATACCTGCAGGAAAGAAAACTCGATAAGCTTATTACAGACCTTAAACAGCCGGTATTGGGCATCTGCCTCGGTATGCAGCTGATGTGTAAACATTCGGAAGAAAATAATACACCCTGCCTGGGCATCTTCGACGTAGAAGTAAAACGCTTTACATCTCCGGTAGACAATCTTCTGAAAATACCACAGATAGGCTGGAATAATATCACAGGACTATACAGCACTATGTTTGAGCATGTGCCTGAAAACTCTTACATGTATTTTGTGCACAGCTACTACGCAGCGCTTTCATCTGAAACAGTAGCTACTGCTAACTATGTTATCAACTACAGTGCAGGCTTGCAGAAAGACAACTTCTATGCAGTACAGTTCCACCCTGAGAAGTCAGCTGTAGCTGGTCAGAAAATACTTGAGAACTTCCTGAAGTTATAGTATGGCTATACAGATAAGAAGAATTGTCATTGATGATGCTTTACCATTACGCAGAGATGTGCTGTATCCGGAGTGGGAACTACATGCAGTCAGAGTCGATCATGATGACGACGGACTGCATTTTGGGTTATATGAAGATACCAGACTAAGAGGAGTGGTGTCGCTTTTCCTGCAGAAAGACAGTGCTCAGTTCCGTAAACTGGCAATACATCCTGATGTGCAAGGCAAACGATATGGCAGTCTGCTGATGCAATATGTAGAAGATTTCTGCCGGAAAGAACATGTCAAAACCTTATGGTGTAATGCACGTGATACTGCTGCCGGCTTTTATAAGAAACGTGGGTATGAATATGTAGGGGATCATTTCACAAAAGATAATATTGTCTTCATCAAAATGAAAGTACAACTTGACAGAAAAACGGATACCGGTATTACCGTTATTCCGGCTATCGATATTATAGATGGAAAGTGCGTGCGCCTTACACAGGGGGATTATGCACAGAAGAAAGTATATAATGAGCATCCGCTGGAAGTAGCCAAGGCATTTGAAAGTATTGGCGTCAGCCGCTTGCACCTGGTAGATCTGGATGGAGCAAAGAAAGGTGCTGTTGTTAACTGGAAAGTACTGGAAGCCATTGCAGGTAAAACTAACCTGGTAATTGACTTTGGCGGCGGCATCAAAACAGAAGATGATCTGCGTATTGTGTATGAGAATGGCGCTGCGCTGGCTACTATCGGAAGCATCGCAGTAAAAGATCCTGCCCTTTTTGCCAGCTGGGTAAAGAAATACGGTGCAGATAAAATCTTCCTGGGCGCTGACGTAAAAGAGGAAAAGATTGCTGTAGGTGGATGGCTGGAAACAACTGAACTCTCTGTTTTTGATTTCCTTCAGGAAAATATCAAGCAGGGTGTCAATCATATCTTCTGTACTGATATAGCTAAAGACGGTCTGTTACAGGGGCCTTCTGTCGCCCTATATGAAAAGATATTACAACAGTTTCCGGGTATTGATTTTGTTGCCAGCGGAGGTGTCAGCACAATGGCTGATGTACATACACTGGCTGAAATCGGGTGTAGCGGTGTGATTGTCGGTAAGGCAATCTATGAGGAAAAGATCAGTATGAAGGAACTGGCAGACTTTATCAAATCAAAAAACTAGCCATCGGCAATCAGTACCAAGGGTTGATAAGCTACACTCAGCTGATCTGAACTGATAGCTATTGCCAACAGATAAGCTTCTTGCCTCCGTTACTGATTACTGACGCTTAGCTCCCTAAACAAAACTTGTTTTATGTTAACAAAACGCATCATTCCCTGTCTTGATATTAAAGACGGTCGTACAGTAAAGGGTGTGAACTTTGAAAATATACGCGATGCCGGTGATCCAATAGAACTTGGTGCTTTATATGCAGAACAAGGCGCTGATGAACTGGTGTTCCTGGATATTACCGCTACTAATGAACGCAGAAAGACACTGTCTGAACTGGTCACCCGTATAGCAAAACATGTGAATATTCCTTTTACCGTTGGTGGGGGAATATCTTCCGTAGAAGATGTAAATGTGCTGTTACAGTCCGGGGCAGATAAGATTTCTGTGAATACCTCCGCATTTAAACGTCCCGAACTGGTAGACGAGCTGGCCCGCGAATTTGGTAGTCAATGTGTTGTACTAGCTATTGATACCCGGTTTGAAGATGGAGACTGGTATGTATACCTCAATGGCGGTCGTGTTAAAACAGATATTAAAGCGTACGACTGGGCAAAAGAAGCAGTACAACGCGGTGCAGGAGAGCTCCTTCTTACCTCTATGAATAATGACGGTACCAAGCAGGGTTTCGCATTGGATATTACCGGTAAACTATCGCAGCATCTGAATGTACCAGTAATTGCTTCAGGTGGTGCAGGTACTATGGATCACTTTGTGGATGTATTTGAAAATGCGCAGGCTGACGCTGCGTTAGCTGCCAGTATCTTCCACTATAAAGAGATCGAAATCCCTGCCTTGAAGACCTACCTGTATCAGCGCGGACTGAATATCAGGTTCTGATGCGCCGGAAAACTACTAATTTTACCGCGCAAAAGGGATTCCTTACCAATCAATAAACAAGCGTACAGCATGTACAATAATAAACAGATCAATTTCCAGAAAAGTGCCGATGGCCTGGTTCCTGCAATCGTGCAGGATGCAGCAACTCATAAGGTGCTCATGTTGGGATATATGAACCAGGAAGCCCTGGATAAAACACTACAGGAAGGAAAGGTGACCTTTTTCAGCCGCTCCAAACAGCGCCTGTGGACAAAAGGAGAAGAAAGCGGCAATTTCCTGACCCTTCAGGAAATAAGAGTAGACTGTGATAGTGATACCTTACTCATAAAGGCTACTCCTGCTGGCGTAGTATGTCATACCGGTGCAGATACCTGCTGGGAAGAAAGTAATGTGAGCAATGACTTCCTCGCAAAACTGGAGAGCATTATCACTGACCGTAAAAACAATCCATCAGACAGTTCCTATACCTCCAAACTGTTTGCTAAAGGAATCAATAAAATTGCACAGAAGGTAGGGGAAGAAGCTGTGGAAGTCGTTATAGAGGCGAAAGATGATAACGAAGAGCTTTTTCTGAACGAGTCTGCCGATCTGCTATTCCATTACCTGGTGCTGTTAAACGCTAAAGGTTACCAGCTGTCAGACGTGCTGGCCGTTCTCCAGAAAAGGCACAGTAAATAGCAGTTATTTTATATATTAGTGGGAATGAAACAACTTGTTACCAGCGCCTTTGCGGTGCTATTTTCATTTACAACCTTTGCACAGCAGCAGGTATCGGGTACACTGACAGGCGCAGACGGCAAAAAGCTGTACCTGTATTCAGATGATAGTAATACGCCGAAAGATTCCATCCTGTTGAAAGGTGGGAAATTTTCTTTTCAGATACCAGCTACCGAAGGACCCAGGATATTTGCTGTCATCCTTCAGGATGTTCAGAATCCCTTACTGGTTGTATCCGGAAAGGAGACTGCTCAGTATACACTTACCGCCCAGCAATTCCCTGTAGCTTCCTCGTTCAAAGGAAATGAGGATAACAGGACGATGCAGGCCTATCAAAGAACATTCCTGGCGCTTGTACAACAGGCACAGGCCCTGAATGCCGAAGCTGCAAAAATCCAGACAGACGATGAAGCAGGTAAGAACGCTTTCCGTGCTAAAGCATCTATCTTCAATGAAGATGTCATCACCGCTGGTACTGACTTTATCAAAGGCCATCCAAAACAGCTGGCCAGCCTGTGGATACTGGTCAATGAACTGAGAGGCAGACTGGAACCGGAAGACTTTGAAAAGTATTACGACCTGCTGGATAAATCACTTAAAAAAACCAAATACGGAGAAGCAGCCGCTAAATATATACGCACGGCAAAAGGAGAAGATGGTGGAGTAGCCACTGACTTCACCCAGGATGATGTGAATGGAAAACCCGTGAGCCTGTCCTCCTTCCGTGGTAAATATGTGCTGATTGACTTCTGGGCCAGCTGGTGCGGGCCTTGCAGAGCAGAGAATCCCAACGTCGTAAAGGCTTTTGAACGTTTCAAAGGTAAAAACTTTACTATCCTCGGCGTTTCGCTGGATCAGAGCAAAGATCGCTGGCTAGGCGCTATCAAACAGGATAATCTGCAATGGACCAATGTCTCTGACCTGAAAGGATGGGGCAATTCAGTAGCACAGTTGTACCATATTAACGCAATTCCTGCCAATTTGCTAATAGACCCTGAAGGAAATATAATAGGACGAAACCTGAGAGGTAGGGCTCTGGAAGCCAAACTGGAACAAATATTAAAATAATCAACTTGCCGGCCTCGTTCCCACACGAGGCCGCTTTATTTACCCTCACTCCCTTCACCGTTTATCACAATCAGGTTGATTTTCCTGCCGGGATATGTGAATTTCGTTAGTCTTAAATCATCTTAATCAATGAAGTCCGTAATGATGGCCGTGGCGTTTCTTGCGCCTATGGTCCTGTTGGCGCAGGAAAAATGGAAGGGCGAGCAAGCGTTTACGATTCAGGGAACCGTTACTGCATTACAAAAACCGGCAAAAGTATATTTGAATATCAGACGTTATGGTGATCATACACTCGATAGTGCCGAGGTGAAAGAAGGTAAATTTACCTTTTCCGGCACGCTGGCCGAACCTACAATTGCAAATATGTACCTCAGAATCCAGGAGCCTGTCGTGCAGACTGACTCTCAGGAAAGGAAAAGCTGTGACCTACTGACCGTATTCCTCGATAAAGGCAATATGACGCTTACTACAGAAGACTCTATCAGTCACGCAGTGGTAAAAGGATCAGTAGCACATGATGATTACATGCAGCTTAGCCAGCTGCTGAAAGACGTTAACGGTAAACTGGATGACCTGGAAAAACAATACCGGCAGGCATATATGGCTGAAGATGAGGAAGGTATGAGAAAGCTGGAGCCCCAGTTCGATGAACTTGAGACGCAACAGAAACAGATTCTGACCGGTTATCTGAAGAATAACAGCAAATCGCCTATCGCACTGTTTGTCTTAAATAAATACGCCGATTACGATATTGACCTGGCTGAAATTGAACCTATGTTCAACCGACTGGCCAAAAACATCCGTACTACACCGTCAGGGAAGGAATTTGCCGCCGGACTGGAAAAAGCAAAGAAAACAGCCATTGGTCAGCCGGCAATGGACTTTGCACTGCCGGATAAAGACGGTAAAAACGTGACCCTCTCGGCCTATAAAGGCAAGTATGTGCTGGTGGGTTTCTGGGCCAGCTGGTGTGGTCCCTGCAGGGCTGAAAACCCAAATGTGCTAAAAGCCTACAGCCGCTTTAGACACAAAGGGTTTGATGTCGTATCTATCTCCCTGGATGAAAAGCGGGAAAAATGGCTGGCAGCTATCCAGGCAGATAATCTTGCCTGGACCCAGGTGTCTGATCTTAAAGGATGGAAAAATGCTGTCGCTGAGAAATATGGTATCAAAGCTATTCCCCAAAACCTGCTCATCGATCCAAATGGTAATATCATCGCAAAGAATCTACGCGGCGATGCACTGGAACGTAAGCTGGAAGAAGTATTAAAGTAAGTACCCACCGTATAATAAAAGAAAAACATCCGTCACAAGCGGGTGTTTTTCTTTTTTAATTTGGCGGTTTACGAAATATTCGTAGATTTACGAAACGATCGTAAAAGGTTGTTTTCTAAATTGAATAAATATGGAAAAGCTTACACAGCAGGAAGAGCTGGCAATGCTGGCTATATGGAAGACAGGTAGTGGCTCCGTTAAAGACTTCCTGGAAGTACATCCTTCTCCCCAACCGCCATATACTACCCTGGCTTCTACCATCAGGAACCTGGAAAAGAAAGGATATCTCAGCAGCCGTAAAACCGGGAATGTATACGAGTATACTCCCATCATTCCCGAAGCAGAATATAAACAACGATTCATGAACGGTTTTGTAAAAGACTATTTCGAGGATTCGTATAAAGCCCTGGTTACCTTCTTCGCCAAAGAGAAGAAGATCACTCCGGAAGAACTAAAGGAAATCGTCAGGATGATAGAGAAAAACTGATAACCATGCTTATTTATCTGCTGAAAGCTAACATAGCACTTGTTTTGTTTTACCTGGCCTATTACTTCGGATTAAGGCGGTTGACATTCTATACCCTCAACCGTTTCTTCCTGGTAGGTGGTATCTTATGCGCTGCGGTTTGTCCGCTGATTGACCCTTCACTGTTCATCAGGGAACATCATGAGCTGAATGCGGTGGCAATCAGTTACATACCCGACCTGTCTACCCTGAAGCAACATCCTTCGGAGCCCTTTATCAACACCCTCCTGAAATATGTATTCTGGAGCGGTGTGGTGATAATGTCAGTCAGACTGATGGTACAGCTTTTCTCCTTATGGGGGCTACATCGGCAAACCAACAAGACGATCTATGAAAATGAGTCGCTGCGGATAATGGAAAAGCAGGCCAATCCTTTTTCTTTCCTTCGGAATATCTATATCAATCCATCCCTGCATACACCGGATGAACTTGTTGCTATCATCCGGCATGAAAAAATACATGTACAACAATGGCACAGCCTTGATGTACTGTTGGGAGAGCTGAACAAGATCTTCTATTGGTTTAACCCGGGTGCATGGTTAATGAGTGTTGCCATCCGGGAGAACCTTGAGTTTATTACTGACCGGAGCATTCTCCGCCAGGGAATTGATGCAAAAGCTTATCAATACAGCCTTATAAAAGTAAGTGGGATCCCATATGCGACGGCCATCGCAAACAATTTCAATTTCTCACACTTAAAACAAAGGATTATGATGATGAATAAGAAACGCTCATCCCGTTATAACTTGCTGCGTTACGTGGTATTGGGTGCTGTGATGGGTATTGCGGTACTTTCCCTGAATTTCACTCGTGCTATTGCCGGAGTAGAGACGTCTGCGAAACAATTAGCCGTAGTATTTCATCCGGATACGACTGAAAAGGATGCGCTACCACCACCTCCGCCTGCGCCACCTGTGCCGCCAGCTCCTCCGGCTCCACCTCCTCCGGTGAAAGGTAAAGCAAAAGTGTCGCCGCCAGCTATTCCAGCTGCACCTGCGGCAATACCTGCTCCTGCAGCAGCACCCGCGCCCGCAGCCACTCCTGCACCTGCTCCTGCTGATGAGTCATTGACAATGGCCGTTGCAGCAGAACCTGCACCTCAGGCTGATCCTGGTAAAGCAAGTGTTACACTCAGAAATGGAGGTGGCATCACTAAGAAGCCACTGTATCTCATCGATGACGTAATTATTGGCAATGACCTGCCAGAAGGCATGATAGACGGGAAAGATATCGCCTGCATCTTCGTTGAAAAAGATGAAGTGAGTATACAGAAATATGGTGAAGCAGGTAAAAATGGCGTGGTTAGAATTTATACAATCGCCCATGGCGCTCCTCCGGCAAATGCGAATGTACAGACATCAGCCAGCCAGAAAACGGCTCCAGCCACATTGGTATCAAGAGTTACTAATACCCCTGTTGCTGCGCCGGGTGCGTTATCCATCCAGGGAAACAAACACCGTGCATTACCCAGAGGTATCTCACTGAGAAAACCTCTCTCTTCCCATTCTGCAGTGACGGTTACCAGTAACGGGAAAAACAATGTCTTTGTAAACGGTAGCACAGATGTTAAGTCACAGATCAACGTAAATACAAATACTGCTAATACTACCGATAACAAGTAATACGCGGTGATCACATCAATAAAACAACACAAATTAAAAGCGGGTGCATCAGCTATGATACACCCGCTTTTAATTTATTTCCCAACACTATTTCGCTATACTTTTCACACATCTGAATCCAAGATTCTCCAGCCCTGACTCAGGAGATGTTTTCATCCTGGCTGTAACCCGGTATCCTGAACAATATTCATCTGTGCACATAAAAGAACCACCCCGTATCGTATGTTTAGCAATGGCTGGATCATCAGGATCATAACCGCCGGCAGGTCCCTGTGGATTCTGCTGTGCTTTCTGCGCATAATACCTGCTGTCATACCAGTCTGCACACCATTCCCATACATTACCGGCCATATCATACAATCCATACCCGTTGGGCGCATAGCTTTTCACAGGCGCACTTCCGAAATAACCATCCGTTTGTGTATTCTCGTAAGGGAAGTGTCCGTTCCAGGTATTCGCTTTTACCTTGCCTGTGGCTAAAGGTTCCCCGCCCCAGGGAAAAGGCTGGTCCTTCAGTCCACCCCGGGCAGCATACTCCCATTCTGCTTCTGTAGGAAGGCGTTTTCCGGCCCATTTGGCAAAAGCCTGTGCATCATACCAGGAAATGTGTACCACCGGCAGATTTTCTTTCCCTTTAATATCAGTAGCTGGTCCGCCGGGATGTTGCCAGCTGGCCCCTTTAATAAAAGACCACCAGAGAGACACATTATCAAGCGGAACAGGCTGCGAAGGTGGTGTAAAAACAATAGAGCCAGGTGCAAGCGCACTGCTGTCAGGCTCCGGAGAACCGGGAGGCAGCTGCTGCATCAGTTCTTCTTTCGATATTGGCTGTTCCGCTGTAGTTACATAACCTGTAGCCTGTACAAAAGCAGCAAATTCCTCATTAGTGACCTCATGTTCATCCATCCAGAAGCTGTCTACATATACTTCATGCCGTGGCCTCTCATCTGCACGGGCATCGGCATCATCTGCACCCATCGTAAATGAGCCTCCGGGTACTAATACCATACGATTCACTGCGTCGCCGGGTGCAGGTGTAATAGTAGTAGTGGCTTTGGTGACAGGCGCTGGCTGTTGTGCGCAGGCAGCCGACAACAGGCTGGAAATCAGCATCCATCTGGCAGTAGCATTACTAAACATTGTCTCAAGATCGTTAATCTGTATGTTAAATTTTAGTCTGCTTAACAATTAAATAATCGGTTATACAAATAAACTATTGTAAACTGCATCCTTGTTTTATCTATGGAACAATTCAGCGCACCTTTCAGCCGTCATGATTTTGGAGAGAATTTCCTTTGGGGAGTAACGATTTCCGCGTTCCAGAACGAAGGTGCCTGCGATGCAGATGGGAAAGGAAAGTCTATCTGGGATGAGTTTACCAGGAAGAAAGGTAAAATCAAGGATGGTGCCAATGCGCTTATTACCGTTGATTTCTATAACCGTTACAAAGAAGACATCCTGCTGGTAAAACAGATGGGATTCAATGTCTTCCGGTTCTCTATATCTTGGCCACGTATCTTACCCGATGGTACCGGTCAGGTGAATGCTGCCGGTATTGCCTTTTACCATAGGGTGATAGATGCCTGTCTGGAAGCCGGACTCATACCCTATATTACGTTATATCACTGGGATCTGCCACATGCATTGGAACAAAAAGGAGGCTGGTGCCATCGTGGTGTCATTTTCGCTTTTGAAGAATATGTACGCATCTGTGTAGAGGCTTTTGGGGATAAAGTGAAGAACTGGATCGTGATGAATGAGCCCTTTGGGTTTACCTCGCTTGGATATATGCTGGGGGTGCATGCGCCAGGCAAGTTTGGCGTTTCCTACTTTCTGCCTGCCGTGCACCATGTATTGCTTGCACAGGCTGCGGGCGCTAAAGTGATACGGGAAACCGTAAAGGGAGCTAACATCGGGACATCCTTGTCCTGCTCTTATATTTACCCGTATACGCAACAGGAAGCTGATATACAGGCTGCCAGGAAAGCGGATGCCTTGTTCAACCGGCTATTTATTGAGCCGGTACTGGGGATGGGGTATCCGGTGGATAGCTTTCCGCTGTTGCGCCGGATAGAGCGGCGTTATGCATTATGGCGGGACTGGGATCAGCTGTCTTTCGATTTTGATTTTATTGGTATACAGAACTACTTTCCGCTGGTCGTGCGGCGCAATGCCTTTATGCCTGTAGTGGGCATCTCTGAAGTAAAGCCTAAAATCCGTAAGGTGCCAATGACAGCGTTGGGTTGGGAGATCAGTGGAGAAGGAATGTATGCTATTCTGAAGCAGTTTGGCGCTTACAAAGATATCAGGCGTATGATGGTGACAGAGAGTGGAGCTGCCTTTGCTGATATTATGAGTGGAGGTAAAATTGATGATCAGGATCGTATCAGATACTTCAGCGAATACCTGGAAGGCGTGTTGAAGGCAAAAAGGGAGGGGATACCGGTAGATGGTTACTTTGCCTGGACGCTGACAGATAACTTTGAGTGGGCGGAGGGCTACCGTGCCCGTTTTGGCCTGGTACATGTAGACCGTGATACGCAGATACGTACGATGAAGAGCTCTGGCCAATGGTTTAGCTGGTTGTTAAACGCATGACGGACGGTTATTGTACACTGTATGCGCGCTGTCAACAGCTATTTTGTTCCTGTCTGGTCGCTTGCACTGTTCACTTTCAATAATGATAGCTTACCTATCTGCCCATCAGGTAATCAGTATGTAAGGTTCGTTAGACGGTCTACTTACACCATTACCAGATCTATTGAACAACCTGGTGATTCCCTTTGATACATTATCCTACTCGGAAAGACGATAATGATAGTAAACGGGTTACACATTTCCCGTACCAAACCCGGCAATACACTTATATCTCCTGATGGCCCGCTGGCCACTATTCCAATTGAGCTGCTATGAGAACTATTTCCGTGTCTCTCAAACCGCTTCCCACAGGCTCCCCCTTTAATAGAAAATATTACTTGCCGCTGATAATCATTGTGTTGAGAACTTAGAGGCCTGCTTTTTTGCCGGTATTTACCTATTACAATTGCCAGGGCCTTTATCCAGGTCTTATCGATATTGAAATGGCTGGTAGTGGGTGCAATTGTAGCTGTATGGGCGTCGGTTAGATAAGGGTTTATGTTTTACATCAACGATGCACCAAAAGGTCACCAGAAGGTCACTTCAATATCCCCCGGATATTGAAGTGACCTTCTGGTGACCTTTTGGTAAAGGCATGGAATAAAGAATAAGACGAGCATAAACCGATAAAACAGGATGAAGAATGCTACCCGGTTACCGGGATAGTAACACGGAAAAGCAAGTTTTTTGGAAGCAGGGTGAGGATTCTGCTTAGGGAATTGCCTTAGATGGCCTTTCCGGGGAGGCTGTGTTGATTATTTCGCGGTAGAGTACGGTGTTACATGTTCTTACTACAGTAATGGGATGGCATAGAGAAGCAGGCGCGGCTAGCCTCATACATTAGGATGAACAACGCTACCTCGTTACCGGAATAGTAGCACAGGAAAGCGAGTTTTTTGGAAGTCGGGGGATATGTTAACTTAAGGAATTGCGATGAATTGTTCTTCCGCAGCGGATAGCTAGGTTACTTTCCTGTAGGGTACTGTGTCGAATGGTATTGGGGAGATAACACGTTGCGTCAGGTAATGGGTGGGGGTAGGTTATCTGTGGATAAGTTGTCCGGAGTATCTGACCAGGGCGGTGAGAAAGTAGTGTATTCATCCTGTACCGGGTCTGGAAATTGCTGAGCAGGAGTACTATACAATGTATATCCGAGGCAGCATATCATTTAATGAAAAAAGCCCATAGCAATTGCTACGGGCTTTAATATGTTCGGGAATGATGGAATCAGATCAATCGTAAGTTCTGCGCAGGAACCAGATATCTCTTAATGAGAAGTGGAACACACCGTTCACATAAGTTTCTCTGATCAGACCGCCGCTGGTGGTACCTCTTTGTCCAACTTCAACACCGATATAGTAACGGAGGTAGTTAGATTTGGAAGGAAGTGATACACCTACAGTACCGGCGATATCTTTGATCTGGTTGTTATTGACAACCAGGTAAGATTTATAGTAGGAGGCGCCTGCCTGGATAACTACACCTTCAATCTGTTGTGAGCCGTACATGCGTCTGAAGGTATATTCCAGACCGGTTGATATACGTTCTGAGTTGGCCAGTTTATAATTAGCGGTGTTTGAGCGGGTTTCCCCCCACATTTGTCTGCGCCAGTCAGCCAACCAGCTGATGGTACCATTACTTAAGTGGATACCGGCACCATATTGTTCCGGGAGGGTATATTTTTCTTTAGGGAGATTATCCTCATAGAGGGTAGTCTCATTTGTGTTTATCACTATCAGCTTTTTATCATAGCTGAGATTAGTTTTGAATCGATAGGTAGCGCCCAGGCCCAGTACCCAGTCTCCGCCAAGTCTGCCGGCATATTGTATACCTGTATTGAACATGGTACTGAATGCATAGCGTTGGGTTTTGGTAGACACTGTATCACGGCCTACGTTTTCAACGACGTTGTTGGGACCAAAGAGGAAGTTGGTAGACACCCCAACGGCAAAGTTCTTATTCAGTCGGAAGCCATTGGAGATATATGCTTTATACACACCACCGGAACCTTCAGTAGTAGTGGTTTGGGGTGATGTATCGATGAATTTATTGGATATTAGTTTATAGTCAACGTTGCTGAACTGACCGAAACCGGCGCTCATACCCCATCTGCTATTCACTTTAAAACCCATGGCCAGACGCTTGATATTAACATCACCTGCTTGTCTGTTGAGGGTGCTGGCATCTTTATAAGTAACTGATTGAGCGCGCAGTGATACGTCAAACATGAAATGTTGACGAGGCAAAGCTGCATAGGAGGCAGGGTTCAGCTCATTCAGGTAGTTATCTGAACGACGGCCTATACCAGAGCTTCCCACACCGAAGTTGCGGGTGTAATCATGTTCTTCCTGGTCGCCGATGGCATACGCAGAATAGAGTGAATTGATACCGTGTTGTGCCATTGCCTTGCCGCCCAGTAAGAGCATCAGGCCGCATAAGCCGGTCGTATATTGTATTCGCTTCATGTAGTCAATTCTTGATTGCATTATTTATACCGCAGGTAATAAATCTGTATTGTGATCCTGTTAGAGGAATTTCTGCTATCCCCGAGTACTGTGCGTTCAAAGGTAGTTAAACCGGTCGTTCTCGGAGGCAGCAATGCAAGCCCACGGTATGCATTATCCGTAGCGTTCAATTGTGCAATACAATAATTGGTAATATCGTAAGTATACTCAGTTCCTGTATTATAAATGAAGTCAGTGATCAGATTGCCATACTGGACACCGCCGGTGAGCGGTGAACGGACTGTGTCTACAATCACATTGGCGTTATTGATTTCACCTAGAGGCAGGTTCGCCGGCAGTAAGTATGGGTACTTGTAGGTTGCTTTTTCCGGTCTGACAGTGAGTGTTGCTCTCATAATTTTGGAGAACTTGCTCAGCAGGTTAAAGGTGCGCAGGTATGGAAAATCAATACGGCCTACGAGGTTGGTCAGCGGCTGTACATAAAGTCTGTTGCCAGCAGCAGTCGAAGGCAGCAGTTTTTTGCCTGGACCGATGTTAACCAGCGGGGATCCTGCCGGACGTTCTACGTCAACATGGTTGAACTGCAAGGCAGGGTTGTATACAGCGAAGTCCCTGGTTTCCTGTTTAATCTCTCCCGGAGTGGTATGGAAGAAGAGGCGCAGGCACAGAGAGTCATCTGCTCTCAGGGAGGAGATGAGCTGGCTGTTAGGACCAGGTTTCAGTGCCAGACCTTTAAAATATTGTAAGAATTGTTGTTGATTGGTGATGGTGGTGGAGTTTTTGTTAGCCAGGTCAAAGAACTCTCTACCCAGTTCGTCATTGATTTTGATCCGGTAGATGGAATCACGGTGAGGGCGGAAAGTCATAGAGAGGCTACCCAGCGGCGTAGGGTCAGTAGCAAAATTGCTGTAGCTATACAGGAATGCACTGTTACCCGGGCGTTTGATCTCCTCTGTGACACGATATACTGAAATGTCCTGCGTTAAGGCGGTATCGCCGTAATGCTGCTTATTAGGACGTATTAATAATATAATTGAGTCATAGATAGCCCTGGAAGGGATAGCGCTACCACTGTAGGAGCGTACCTGCCAGAAAGAGGAGGCGGTTATTTTTCCGAAATACGGGTCATTGGTGGTACCAACGAGGGCAACACCCATGTTGGAAGTAGGAACAGAATCAAGGTATGCCGTGCTCATGTTCATAGTAATGGTATCTGTTACCAGATACTCTGTACCACTCTGGTCTGTGATACCTTCATACAAAAAACCTTCCTTTTCACAGGCAGCGGCGCCAGTGATCAATAAAGCACAAACCAGGTATTTACAGGCCACTTTGGCGCGGATACTTTTATTCATGGAGCGCAATTTTAGACAGGAACCCAACTTCCTGCTTATTTAATATGCGAATAAGCTCTTTTCATCGACGAATAACCATTCACATTCTTTGTGCTACTGTTGGGGTAGCAAGGCTGGCTATATCCTAAAAAACCAGTTGGCAGATAAAATGCCGGGATTTATCTGTCAAAAGTACCTAAATGTCTATTTTCTGATTGCACTTAAATAAGTGCGGATAATTTTGGCAGCTATTAAAAAAGTAAAAATAACTTATGCGCTATTTAAATGTATGTTTTCTGGGATTGGCAGTACTTACGTTAGCCTCCTGTTCATCAAGCGAAGATACGACCAGGCTGGGTAACTGGGTAAGAAGAGCAGATTACCAGGGCGACGCCAGAAGGGAAGCCGTAAGCTTTGTTATCGGAGATACAGCGTATGTGGGAACTGGCACCAGTGGTGTTGATGGTGGTACATTGTTAAGTTCTTTTTATAAGTACGACGCAGCGAAAGACAACTGGACTATGATAGCGTCTTTACAGGATCCGGCAGATGCCACCAGAAACCTGGCTCGTACAGGTGCTTCAGCTTTTGCTGCTGCTGGTAAAGGCTATGTTGCTACCGGTAGCGATGCAAATTTCAGATCCCTCCGGGATACATGGGAATACGATCCTGCTACCAACAGCTGGACCAGCAAAGCTGACTTCCCTGGTGCTGCACGTTATTTCGCTGTAGGTTTCTCTGTTAAAGGTCAGGGTTACATTGGTACCGGCTACGATGGCGGTAACAACATGAGTGACTTCTTCAAATACAATCCGGCTAGCAACAGCTGGACGCCGATCACTGCACTGAAAGATAAAAGAAGACAGGCAGTATCTTTTGTAATCAATGATAGCGCATACGTAGTAACAGGTACCGGCGCTGGTACAGTTCCTACCCGTATGTATGTGTATGATGCTACCAACGATATCTGGGTTGAAAAGGCTAAAATCGAAAACGCTACTGATGAGTCTTTCGATGATGACTACTCTTCTATCTCCCGTTACGCTGGTGTTGCTTTCGTAATCAACAACAAAGCTTATGTTACCACAGGTTCAAGCTCTGCTACCTGGGAATATGACCCAATTAACGACCGTTGGACAGAAAAAACCGCTTTCGATGGTGCTAGCCGTACCAGCGCAGTTGGTTTCTCTATCAAAAACAGAGGTTTTGTAGGTACTGGTTACTCCAGCAGCACTTACCTGGATGATCTGTATGAGTTTTATCCAGACCAGGAAAACGATACGAATGACTAATAAAAGGTCTTTTCTGATCGCTTCTCTGGCTATGGGACTGGCTTTTACAGCCTGTCAGCAAAAACAGACTGAACGAACTGAACATACTCAGACTACAACTACCGCAGTGCATGACAGCATTGCGGTAGTTACATATAAGCTGGACAACGGTGGTTGGGGCTATAAGATCAACAAAGGCTCCCACACCTACATTGAACAGCCATTCATTCCGGTTATCATCGGTAATAAGCCTTTTCAAAGCGAGGCCGATGCCAGGAAAGTAGGAGAAAATATTGCCGCTAAGCTCAGGAATAATCCCGGCGGACTGCCAGATCTCAGCCGGCAGGAGCTGCTTGAAATGAAAATAGCCGGTGTAGAGTAGCACTAAAACTCTCCGGTAGAAATATGTTAACTTCCTTTAATATTGGCCACAGTATTGTGTCTGGCCATACTGGCTGCCTATTCCCTCCCAAATTTTAACATTCCTTTTACTACGCTTAACAAATTTTAACAGCCTCTTTACCAGAATTGAGTGTAAGTTTATCGCGCTTTTGGGCTACATGATAAATTTAAAACAACTCTATAGAAGCAGGTTATTCAGGGTAGGACTGCACATTGTCGTCTGGACCAGTTTCCTGTTCTTTCCCTTTTTTATCTACCGGATTAAGATCCAGCATCCCTGGTTCTTCGCCCGGGAAATTGTGGATAACCTCTTCCTCATAGGCGTGTTTTATCTCAATTTTTATGTACTCATTCCCAGGTTTTTTACTTTAAAGAAGATTGTATACTATCTGTCTTTTGTCTTGCTGACGTTGATTTTCATCATTATGCAGCAGGCTGTCACAGAGTACTTTTTCTGGAAAACCTTTGCCTCCCAGGAAACAGTCATGGTACCGGGAGGGAACAGAGAAGCCGCTTTTGCACCACCGCCTCCGGGATTTATCAGGTATCACCTCCTGGAAAGCCGGTTTCATGCAAAACATGCCGAGTTGAAGGATGCAGCGCCGCAATATGCAGCTGCCACGCTGAATGACTCGCTCGGTTTCAGGGGAAGAGGGATGATCACCAGCCGGCAGGAACTGTCCTTCGTGGACTATGTAGTGTTCCCCGAAATACTGCGAAAGTCAATCTTTGCAGCGTTGCTGATGCTCTTTATGAGCGGGTTCATCAAAATTGCTCAGGAGTGGTTCAAGAGCGAGCAGCAAAGAGAAGCCCTGAAAGTGGAGAACCTGAATGCTGAGTTGAAGTTTCTGAAGTCGCAGATTAATCCACACTTCCTGTTCAACTGCCTGAATACCATTTATTCACTGGCACATAAACATTCCGTACAGACAGAACATGCTATCGTAAAGCTGTCTACCATCTTACGGTATATGATTTATGACTCCAACGAAGACAAGGTACAGCTGCAACAGGAATTGCAATACCTGGAAGACTATATTGATATTCAACGTCTTAGAATGCCTGATGACATAGTTGTCGATTATGCGGTACAGGGGAATACCGCCGGACTAAAGATAGCTCCCATGTTATTGGTACCCTTTGTGGAAAATGCCTTTAAGCATGGTATCAGCTACGCAGAGCCTTCGTTCATTGCCATTGCACTGGCTATTGAAAAGAATGAGATGAGGCTGGTTGTGGAAAACAGCCGTTTCAAGCAAAGAGTAGCAGAAAAGGGAGGTATTGGTTTACAGAATGTGCGTAAGCGCCTTGAATTACTGTATGCTGATCACCATGAGCTGGAGATCACAGAATCCGATAACCAATTTATTGTTGATTTAAAAATTGTGTTGAAAAATGATCAGGTGTATAGCGGTGGATGATGAGCCACTTGCGTTGGAAATAATCACTGATTTTGCAAAGAAGGTGCCCTTCCTGCAACTGGTAGGCACATTTGAGAATGCGACGGAAGCCTTACGCTTTCTTCAGGAAGAGCGTGTTGACCTGCTTTTCCTGGATATCAAGATGCCCGATATTACCGGTATTCAGTTGATGAAGTCCCTGAAATATCCCCCTATGGTGATCTTTACTACTGCATATGGAGAGTATGCACTGGAAGGATTTGACCTGGAAGTGGTGGACTATCTGCTGAAGCCAGTACCGTTTGAACGTTTCCTGAGAGCAGCTACTAAAGCCCTTGAGCTTAGAAGTATGTCGCAGCAGAAGAATGGCGACAGTAATAATGGGCATGTCAATGACTACATCTTCATTAAAACGGAATACAAGATCATCAAGATCAACCTGGAAGATATTTTATTCATCGAAGCACTGAAAGACTATACGAAAATCTATACTCCTTTTCAGCCAGTATTAACACTGCGCAGCCTTAAATCATTTGAGACCCGTTTGCCTGCAGACAAGTTTATCAGGGTACACCGCTCTTATGTAGTGTCACTGAATAAGATCAACTCTGTAGAAAAGAACACCGTGATGATTGCCAATCAGTCTATTCCTATCAGCGATGGCTACAGGGAAAAGTTTTATGATGTGATTAACCGGAATAGTTAGTACATCAGCAACTGTTAAGCTATAAAATGACAAGGGGAACCAGTATAATACTGATTCCCCTTGTCATTTTATAGCTTAAGCGGATATTACAGCTTAGACAATCTCTTTCAGTTTGGCAACAACTGCGTCAATCTCCTCTTTGGTATTATCTTTTCCAAAAGAGAAACGTACAGCTATTTTATTCGGATCGCTGTTGATAGCACGGATCACATGAGATCCCGCATCAGCGCCGGATGTACAGGCACTACCGCCGGAAGCGCAGATACCATTAATATCCAGGTTGAACAGTAGCATTTCACTCTTCTCTGTTTTAGGGAATGAAACATTCAGTACTGTGTACAGGCTGCGTCCATACAGGTCGCCATTATATCCTACACCGGGAATATGTTTTGTCAGCTCATCCATCATGTACATACGGAGGTCATTTATATGACTGCTGTATTTGTCCATATGTTCAGTAGCCAGCTCCAGCGCCTTGGCGAAACCAACGATACCGTATACGTTTTCAGTACCGGCACGCATGTTACGCTCCTGAGATCCTCCATGAATAAAAGGAGATATTTTTACATTCTCATTCACATACAGAATCCCTACGCCTTTAGGACCATTGAACTTGTGAGACGAACCGTTGATGAAGTGAACAGGTGTGTTACGCAGGTCAAATGGATAGTGGCCTACAGTCTGTACGGTATCAGAATGGAAGATAGCGTCAAACTCCTTACACAGGTTACCTACAGCATGAATGTCCAGCAGGTTACCGATCTCATTGTTGGCATGCATGAGACTCACGAGGCAACGCTCAGGAGAGTTAGCGAGTAATTCACGCAGATGTGCCATATCTACATGGCCGTTTGGCAGCAGACGTACATTGCTCAGTTTTATCTTTTCTTTGGAATGTGCATGCTCTACTGAGTGCAGGGTAGCATGATGTTCAATTTCAGAAGAGATAATGTGACGGCAGCCCAGGTTATGGATTGCAGCACTCACTGTGGTATTGGTACTTTCTGTACCACCGGAAGTAAAGAAGATCTCTCCGGGATTTGCATTCAGGATTTTGGCTACTGATTTACGTGCATTCTCTATGGCCAGTCTGCTTTCGCGGCCATAGGAGTAGATGGAAGACGGATTCCCGAACTTTTCTGTAAGGTAGGGCAGCATCACGTCCAGCACTTCTTTATCCAGCGCCGTGGTGGCTGCATTATCAAAATAAATTCTTTTCAAGATAGTGGGTGGTTTTTGATAAAAAAATGCCGTTGGCGGTGACAAAGGTCTGAATTTTTTACAAAAAATACCTGGTGTAATATACTACGTGACACTATTGTGATGATAGCTTCTATGCAAACCCAGTAGGCTTTGTCAGCATCAGGAGGCTTACACTTCGACTGGGATTGAGCTGTTGTTTTAAAGGTGTTTATTCCCAGTATAAGATAGGCCGCTATCTTTTTTAATAAATTTCTCCAGGGACCATGTTATTTCACCATTTTATAGGCTGATCTACCATAGAATAGCCCGTATACGACTGCTTATTACTTTATACTTTCTACATCACAGCCTGGATACTGACATTGTACGGAGTGGATGGTTACTAATAATAAAATGCCGGATATGATGAAGTTAATATTGAGTTTACATCCGGAAAGTATGTTTGTACCCTGATATGGAAAATTATTCAGACATCCGGCTACTGGATCTGATCAGGGAGGGCAATAATCACGCATTTACAGCTTTAGTGAACAGGTATTGGGAAAACCTGTACACGCATATCTATGCCAGGCTGAAACATCATGATGATGTGAATGATATACTGCAGGAAATATTTATATCTGTCTGGAAGAACAAAGAGACCATCACTGTAGATGACAATGAAACAATTGCTTCCTACCTTTTCAGGGCGGCCCGCTATTGCATCATAGATCATTTTGGTAAACCGCAGACGGCCATTTACAACGAAGAGTTGCTGGCAGAAAGCCTGGCAGCGCACATAACCGTCTCGGCACATGAGATATTAGTATCCAAGGAAATGGAACAACAGGTTGACGAGGTACTGAATCGTATGCCGGAACGCCTGCAGCTACCCTACCGCCTAAGCAGATACCAGCATCTGTCTAACCGGGAAATAGCCTCCCGGCTGTCGTTGTCAGAACAGACAGTGAAAAACAATATATCTATTACATTAAGATACCTGCGCACTCATTTCAATGAGCAAAACGGTATGGCCGGCATACTACTGATTACGATTATTATTCCTTCATAATTCCTTAACACACTTTAGCAGTACCACTGTTTCTGCCGGGAGATATGTATTGCGTATGAACAAAGGACGTCTTTCTACGGCCCAACTGAAGGTTGTATTGAATAAATATATGCAGGGTACTGCCACTCCCGAAGAGATCCGGGCGATCGGGGAATGGTATGACTCATTTGGACAGGACGAGAAGGTTTTACTGCCGGAAGAAAGGGAAGTATTGCGTACACAGGTGGTAACTGATATTGTGGATAAGCTGCAGGTTGCCGCATTGCCTAAAAAACGACGTACGTACCGCTGGCGGCATATTGCCGCTGTACTAGCAGGTGTCATAGCCGCAGGCACCTGGTTATTGTGGAAGAATCCTGGTAAACAGCAGCAGATACAACCTGACCAGGTCGTGGCAACAGCCGCCGGAGATAGAAAAACCATCCGTTTGTCTGACGGAACAGCTATTCACCTGAATGCAGGCAGCCGGGTATCTATATCTGGTGATTATGGAGAAGAGCGCCGCCTGGTGAAGCTGTCCGGAGAAGCATTTTTTGAGATAGCTCCCGATGCGGCACATCCTTTCCAGATACAGTCTGACAGTATCATCACTACAGTGTTAGGCACTTCCTTTAATATCCGCGCCTATCCGGGACAGGAAGAATGGCAGATCGCAGTTGCTTCGGGAAAGGTGAAGGTGATGGATGCTGCTTCACAGCAGATCCTGGCAGATACACTTACTGCAAACAGAGCCCTGAGCTGTAACCGCCTGACCAATAAAGTAACAGTAAGTGATATCAACACTAATATGACAGGCGCATGGCGCAATAACATCTTTTACTTCAATAACAGCTCCATCAGTGAAATTGCCGCAGAACTTGAGCGGCAATACAATATAAAAGTGTCGGTACATGGTTCAGGGCAGGAGCAGGGACATTATCAGATCAGTTTCTCCCGCGAGCCGGTGGACAAAGTGCTTAAAGTATTGGCAGGGTTAACAGGAATTACCTACAAGATACAGCCTGACAGCATCATTATTTACACACAAAAAACACATTAGCAGTATGGTAATGTAAAAATCAGTATGCCAACAAAAAACCGGAAGTGCTGGAACCACTCCCGGTAATGGTTGACTGCTCAAAGGCAGCAACATTTTTAACGGATTCAACTCACATTAAAAACATGTCAAAGATGCAAAAAAAATTCGCAGGTTATCGCGACCTGCTCAAAATGCTTTTTTCGCTAAAAATGAGACTTACCACCTTACTGACGCTTTTCTCTTACATGCTGTCTTTCGCTGCGAGCAGCACCGGGCAGTCTATGAATGAGGTTAAAGTAAGCCTGCAGGTTAATAACAGGCCATTGAAAGAGGTTTTTGCGCTGATTGAAGGGCAATCGCCTTTTATTATAGGATATAACAGAGATAACATTCCTGATAGCAGCCGGGTAACGTACAGCGCTACAAACAGGCCGGTAAGCGACGTGCTGAATGATCTGCTGCGCCTTTACCCGGTAGCGGTTAAACAGGTTAATGAGAAATATATTGTTGTGAATAAAGTCAGCCTGGCCGAGAAGCTATTGCTGCAACAACAGGTATTCGTCACTGGTAAAGTGACTGATAAGATCTCTGGCGAACCTTTGCCAGGTGTAAGCATCAGCATAAAAGGTACTTCTTCCGGAACAGCTACCAGTGCAGAAGGTAAGTTTTCACTGCGTTATCCGCAGGAGATGGAAAACATAACCCTGGTTGTATACTATCTGGGTTATAAGAAGCAGGAGCTGAATATCACCCGTGCTAATGCAGGTGCCCCACTGGCGATAGCGCTGGCCACTGACCGCCTGGGACTGGATGAAGTGGTAGTAACCGGGCAGGGACTGGACGTAAGTAAAAGAAGATTGTCAACTAATATCGTGAGCATCGGCGCAAAAGAACTGGATCAGGCCCCGTCAGGCAGGATAGACCAGATGCTGCAGGGTAAATTGCCAAATGCTCAGATAAGACTGACAGGCGGACAGGCAGGCGCTACTTCTATCATCCGCGCCAGAGGAGTAAACTCTGCCTTTGTTAACTCTACGCCTATTATTTATGTGGATGGAGTAAGAATGGATAACCTGAATACCGCCTCCAAATTAGGAGGAGGTAGTGCATCAGGTGCTGCGGTGAGCGCTATTGCCGACATTCCGATGGACAATATTGAAAAGATTGAATACATTAACGGCGGTGCAGCTACCACAATGTATGGCTCGGATGCAGCCAATGGTGTGATCCAGATATTCACCAAAAAAGGAGGCTCTGACAGAACCGATATCACGCTCGAAACACAGATGGGCATAGAAACGCCTACGTCGGACTACCTGCACTTCAAACGTACCAAAGACCTGTTATTCCAGAATGGTTTCTATCAGAAGCATCACCTGGCTATCAACGGAGGAAAGGATAATTTTGGATACAGCTTTTCCGGGAATTATAGTAATAGCGCCGGTGTACAGGTATTTGATCAGAACCGTAACAAACGTATAGATTTCTCCAGTGGTTTCCGTGCAGCATTAGGTAAGAAAGTTACTTATGAAAGTTCACTGACCTATGTGAACAATAACTATAAACGTAACAGAAATGGTAATCAGGGCGCTTATACTGGTCTTTGGTTTGCAGAGAGTGGCGCTTCTGCTATTACCGGACCGAGGTTCAATCCCAAGATAGACTCATTGTCTGATGCGGCGTTTCAACAAATGAAGGACTATGTATGGACAGCAGAGCAATTGCAGGATAATAGCATTAAAGTAAACCGTTTTCAGACCTCGCAGGTATTCAAATATACACCGCTTAAAAATCTGGTATTTAAAGCAACAGGCGGGGTAGACTACCGGGTATCGAGAAATCAGGTGATATCTACTAACCGGTACCTTTCCTTTACCACTAATACTAATGTTACCAACCAGGGTAGTGTAACAAATGCAGACAGAAAATACCTGGGTATTACGCTGGAACTCAATGGTCAGTGGAATGCAAAACTGGGTGATCTGTCATTTGTGACTACCGCCGGCGGACAGCTGTTCCGTAATGAGGATCAGCAGATATCCTATGTAGGTAGCGATATCAGGGATGGCTCCAAAATTATCACCAATGCCGCATTAAAGACAAGTGATGAATATTACCTGGAGGCAGTAAACTATGGTATCTATATCCAGGAGAATATTGGTTATAAAAACAAACTGTTCCTGGATTTAGGTCTGAGAGGCGATGGTAACCCGGCATTCGGTAAGAATATTGGTATACAATACTATCCTAAGGTAGGATTGTCTTATGTGCCAAGTGCAGAGCCATGGTTTGATGCAATAGCAGGAGTAATGTCTTCCGCCAAGGTAAGAGGTAGTTTTGGAGTAGCGGGTAATTTGCCAACACCGTTTGCCAATGAGCGTACCATTACCTTCAGTGGCTACCAGGGACAACAGGCAGCTTATTTTGGTCAGCCAGGCAATGATAACCTGAAGCCAGAGAAGACACAGACGGCGGAAGGAGCCATTGACATGGGCTTTGCACAGGACCGCATACTTGTATCAGCAGGTTACTACCATTCTATTACCAGGGACGCTTTGTTTTATGTACCACCAACACCCTCCAGTGGCCAATCGCAGTCGCAGCTGTATAATGTAGGTAAGATTCTGAACCGTGGTTTTGAGTTCAATATGATGGTGGTGCCAATACAGACTAAAAATACCACCCTTCGCTTTAATGCATCAGTCAATACCCTGTATAATAATGTATTGAGTTCTAACGGAGTAGCGCCTTTCAATATTAATGGTTTCAGTGCCAGAACTATCCAGACTGTGGTACAGGAAGGTTCTCCTATTGGTTTCCTGAGAGGTAACTACGGCGTATTTGCCGCAGATGGAACTTTGCAAAGTACTACTGCACAGCAGAATCTGGGAACTACTATTCCTGATATGTTCGGCAGTTTCGGCATGAACCTACGCTATAAGAACTTCGAGCTGTATGCAAACGGTGATTATCAAAAAGGTGCATTTGCCAATTCCTTTGACAGGCAGTTCCGCTTCAACTATGGTGCAGATAATGAGGGTATTTCCCAGGCAGAGGTTGATAAGAATGGCCGTTTAAACTGGCTGAACTTCACCAACAGGTTTATTGAAAAAACAGACTTTATTAAGATCAGAACTATTGGTATGAACTATACCCTGCGGGGCGGTGTGTTGCACAATAGGATCAAATCGGTAGTGATTGGCTTCATGGCGGTCAATCCATTGAATTTTGCAGCATCCAGCTTTGATCCTGAAGCGACTATTAGTGGCGCTGCTCAGGGACAGGGAGGTGCAACGACCGGCGGTATTTCCTATGCCACATACTCGGCTCCCCGCCAGTGGCTTGGATCATTAAGATTGAACTTTTAAATCCGGAAACAATGAAAAAACTCGCTTTATATACAATAGTAATAACAATGTTAGGCCTGGGCGCCTGTGATGTACTGAATCCTAATGTGACTGGTGATGTCTATGTGGATAATGCCGGCGCTACATCCAGCTGGATGAATGGATTACGGAGGCAGCTGGCATTAACAATGAATCAGGTAGTGGTGAGTACGGAGCTAGTATCTGACAACTACTTTAATAACCGTACACTGAGTAGTAAAGTGTTTGATATTCCTCAGATTGATTATTTCGATCTGGATGTCAATAACATGCAGGTACAGATACAGACACTGCGTACGATGGCCGAGTACGGATTGAGTACAGTGTTACCAAAGGACTCCAGTACCAGGGATTCACTGGTAGCAGAAGTATACTTCAGCCTGGGATTTGCGCATCTGTTGAGTGGTGAAATCTTCGTAGGCTTGCCTGCTACAGATAAAGGGGGGGTACTAACACCGGCAGAACACCTGAATACAGCTATCAGCAACCTGGATAAAGCAATCAGTTTACAATCTAATGTTGCTGAGAAGGCTGCTTACACATTGCTGAAGGCAAGGGCTTATTACAGTCTCGGAGATGCGGCCAATGCGGCAAAGTTTGCGCAGGAGGCGATGGGTAACACAGCATTATTGCGCCAGGTAAAGTATGACGGAGCGAATGGTGTATCTAATGACATGCAGACGTACATTTTCTCATCCGTGAACAATGAGTTTGCCCCTTTACCAAGGCTGGACTTTCTGGATCCTAAGTACTATCATATAAATCTGATCGCTACAGATCAGAAGCCTGTAACAATTGTGAAGGCCGAAGAAGCGTGGCTGATACTGGCAGAAACACAGATCTCTGCCAATAACCTGGATGCAGGTCGAACAACGCTCAAAAACCTGCTTACGAATGTTGTAGCACAGCGCCCGACTGTACAACTGGACGATTCCAAGGAGACCCGCAATGGAGGAAATAGAAAAGATTATCCGCTTACTTCAGCGCAGGTGAAGTTTGATGCAGAAGACAGTCCGAAAAGTGGCTATGTACTTGACCGTAAAGCTGGTCCGGTTACCGCATATACAGTATCCGGCACAAAAGTAACCCCTTCTTTGCTTGATGGCGCTGTTACACAGGACCAGCTATTGTACCTGTTGTACCGTATGCGTCAGGAGATCTTTTTTGCTGAGGGCCGTCGAATGATGGATCTGGGTATTAAGTTCCCGGTATCGCAGACAGAGCAACTGAATAATAGCAATGTAAAAGATGCAGATATCAAAGCACAGATTCCTTCTTTTATTCCGTTGAACCGTGGTATGGACGACTTTACCTATGATGTTACTAATAACCTGGTAACAATGAAATATGACATGAACAGAGTACTGGTGTCTAATAAGACATCTCCATTCATTTTCCCTTTTATCAAATAAACTATTACATGAGAAAGATATCCGTTCTGACTATTATTATATTGTGTTGCAGTGGTTTGCTGATGGCCCAGAAAGCGAAATACGTTATTATGGTTAGTGTAGATGGTTTCAGGCCTGACTTTTATATTGATCCGTCTTATCCGGCCCCTAACATGCAGCAGATGATGCATAAAGGAGTGTATTCAGCAGGTGTGAGGGGTATTTTTCCAACTGTGACCTATCCTTCACATACAACACTGGTAACCGGAGTGATGCCGGCAAAGCATGGTATTGTGTATAATACTCCTTTTGACCCTAAAGGACTGTCCGGCAAATGGGTAAAGGATGCTAAAGAGATCAAGGCACAAACATTATGGGCAGCGGCGCATGTAGCCGGTTTGAAGACGGCTTCTGTTTCCTGGCCCGTATCAGTAGGAGCAGATATTGATTACAATATTCCTGAGACATGGTCTGAGAACCATCCGGGTGACCGTCGTCCGGCTACTAGTCAGGATGCCACACCCAAGGGATTATTTGAAGAGGTGCAGGATAATGCAACTGGTAAACTGGAAGCAAATGATATGGATCTGCATTACCTGAGTATGAACGAAAACCTGGGTAGGATGACAGCCTACCTGATCAGGAAATACAAGCCTAACCTGGTAACAGTGCATCTGCCCTGTACCGATGAGGCACAGCACCGGGAAGGACGTGAAGGAGAGAGCGTACGAAGAGCAGTAGCATCCGCTGACAGAGCGATAGGGTGTATATGGGAAGCAGTGCAAAAGGCAGGTATCGAAGATAGTACAGCTATTATCATAACCGGTGATCATGGATTTGTAGATACTCATTCCAGTTTGTCCCCGAATGTATGGCTGGCAAAGATGGGACTGATAGGTACTACACCTGATAGGGGGAACTGGAAGGCTACCTTTCATGCTTCAGGAGGTTCTTCTTTTCTGATTCTCAAGGATCCCAAGGATATGAAGACTTTACAACAGGTAGAAAATATGCTGGGGTCGCTTCCACCTGCTCAGCAGAAACTTTTCAGGGTAATAGATCGTAAAACAATGGACAGGATGGGAAGTGATCCGGCTGCGGCCCTGGCGTTGACTGGTATGCAGGGTATTACTTTTAATAACAGTGCTGAAGGGCCTTTCCTGAGGCCAGGTAAAGGGGGGGCACATGGATATTTCCCTGATTTTGATGAGATCCGTACAGGTTTCGTGGCGATGGGAGCAGGGTTAAACAGTGGTAGTGTATTACGTGAAATGGGGCTGGAAGATGTCGCTCCGTTAATAGCGAAGCTGTTAGGAATTGAATTGAAGGATGCAGATGGAGTAGTTTATCCAGGGATAATAAAAAAGTAGCTAGAGATCGATAGTTACTGTAATTGTAAAAAATAATAGGGTGCTTCAATCAGAAGCACCCTATTATTTTTTATGTATGAACATCTAAGAAATTGAGGCCTCAAAACAGTTGTTCTGTTATAAAGCAATATCTTAGTTTCTGATTGTTAATGCTTAATGCATGAACTCCCTGATATCCTGCATAATTCTCTTCGCAATATTGTCGGCTGTTGTCTCATTCTGGCTTTCAGCATATATGCGGATGATAGGTTCTGTGTTGGAAGTTCTTAAGTGTACCCAGTCTCTGTCGAACTCTATTTTCAGTCCATCCTCAGTATTTATAGGCTGGTTTTTGTATTTCCCTCTGATTTTGTCAAAGATGGTGATTACGTCAACACCTTTATCGAGCTCAATCTTGTTCTTTGAAATGAAATAGTCTGGATAGCTATTACGGATTGCTTTCAGGTTCTTTTTACTGAGTGCCACATGGCTTAGGAAGAGACCGATACCGATCAGTGCATCGCGACCATAGTGTAGGTCTGGAACGATGATACCACCATTACCTTCACCACCGATTACAGCATTTACTTCCTTCATCTTACGGACTACATTTACTTCACCAACAGCGGAAGGGTGATATTCTCCGCCATTTTTGATCGTAACATCCTTCAAAGCCTGAGTAGAAGACAGGTTGGATACAGTGTTACCTTTTCTGCTTTTGAGAACGTAGTCAGCGACAGCCACCAGTGTATATTCTTCACCGAACATGCTACCGTCTTCGCATACAAAGCATAGGCGGTCTACATCAGGATCAACAGCAATACCAAGGTCGGCACTGGATTTATTGACTTCGTTACTCAGGGCGGTCAGGTTCTCCGGAAGAGGTTCCGGGTTATGACTGAAGCGGCCGTTAACTTCTTCAAAGAGTACGGTAACATCTTCTACACCCAGTGCTTTCAACAGGGCAGGAACGAAGATAGCGCCGGTAGAGTTAACAGCATCTACCACTATTTTGAAGTTGCGGGCTTTGATAGCTGCAACATCTACAAGCGGGTAGTTGAGCACCATATCGATGTGCTTCTGCATGTAAGAGTCGTCCTGTTTGTAAGAGCCGAGTTTATTGACGTCAGCAAAGGAGAAATCTTCGCGGGCGGCCAGGTCAAGTACAATAGCACCATCTTCTCCGGAGATAAATTCACCATCACCGTTCAGCAGTTTCAGCGCATTCCATTCTTTTGGATTGTGACTGGCGGTAAGGATAATACCACCTGCTGCATGTTCTGCCTTAACTGCCACCTCAACAGTTGGCGTAGTTGAAAGGCCGAGGTCTACAACATCCAGGCCTAATCCGTTAAGAGTAGCTACAACGAGTTGCTTGACCATTTCTCCGGAAATGCGTCCGTCTCGTCCTATCACCACTTTTTTATTATCGGATTGTTTGAGTAGCCATGTGCCGTATGCTGCTGTGAACTTTACAACATCGAGAGGAGAGAGCCCTTCTCCGGGTTTGCCTCCGATGGTTCCGCGAATACCAGAAATCGATTTGATCAGTGCCACGAATTTCAATTTTAAAGGAAGGGCAAATATAAAATTACAATCAGCAAAGAACAAATGAATTAAATATATAGTACTGCTTTCCAGTGATATAGTAAAATAATAGATGTGTTATAGTTTTAATGTGGGTGTATTATATAGGGGTTGGGAATCTTTTGGCCGTTTTTCTTTAATGCCACAGTTTAGCATACTTTTGCGTGTCAAATTAATCAACAGCTACGTTTACATGAAATATTTATGGAAGAGTATACCCCGGTATATTCGGTATGTGATCGTTCAAATCTTATTCCTGTACCTGTTCATGGTCGTATTCCGACTGGTATTTTTCCTTTTCTTCTTCAAGACGACAATTACTGGCAGTGCTCCCATACTAAAAGCCTGGAGCCTTGGATTACGGTTTGATCTACGGCTGGCTCTTTTTCTGTCGATACCGCTACTTATAACTGCTTTTATCGCCAGGAACCATTTTTTTACAAAGGCAGGTATCCGCAGGCCGTTGTTTATATACCTCTTCCTGGTATACCTGCTGCTTACCTTCGCCTACGTGTTTGACCTGGGACATTATGCCTACCTGGGGCTACGGATGGATCCGACGGTTACCCGATTTCTGGCTTACGGAGAGCGGGCAGATAACGCCCGTATGCTATGGCAGAGTTACCCGGTAGTACGTACAGTGTTTGGAATCGGGCTATTCCTTTTTCTGATAACGGTACAGTTCACGCGTAGCTATTACAGGTTGGGGGAAGAGCCCCCAGTTTTCCTGAATTGGAAAAGATATACAGGCTGGGTGGCTGCTTTGGTGGTGATGTTTGCTGCAGGTATTTATGCCAATATTGCCTATTTCCCATTGCGCTGGAGCCAGGCGATGTTCACTAAAGACAATGGTGTAACCAGTTTGTCCCTGAATCCGGTATTATATTATGTATCGAACATGTCGATGCAGAAGGACACATATGATGTAAGTAAGACTAAGGAGTTTTACCCATTAATGTCGCAATATCTGGGAGTGGAACAGCCCGATATAGAAAAATTGAACTTTGTACGTAGTATACCTGGAAAGGACGGAAACAGGATGAATGTGGTATTGGTAATGCTGGAATCGACAGGAGCGGCGGTTACCAGTATGTATAACAATCCCATGATGCCTACTCCTAATATGAAACGGCTGGCAGACAGCGGAATACTGTTTAAAAACTTCTATGTACCAGCGATCAGTACTGCCAGAACAGTCTATGGCGTAACTACAGGACTACCTGATATTACTGCCACAAAAACTGCTTCCCGACATCCGCAGATGGTAGACCAGCGGGTATTAATGGATCAGTTTAAGGGCTATGAGAAATTTTATATGCTGGGAGGAAATACCAATTGGGCTAATATCCGGGCGGTGTTCACCAACAATGTGGATGGAATACGGATCTTTGAAGAGGGGTATTATAAAGCCCCTAAGGCAGATGTATGGGGGGTGTCAGACTTTGATCTGATTACGGAAGCAGATGAGATCTTCAGGGACGCCACCAAGCGGAAGCAGCCATTTATCGCATTTCTACAATTGGCAGACAACCATCCGCCCTATACAACCACCAAAGGCCGGGGTGATTTTAAGAGGGTGACTGAAAAGGACATTGACCAGGAGAAGTTTAAAAAGGCAGGATTTGTATCAATGGAACAATTTAACGCCATTAGGTATGAAGATTATAATATTGGGCACTTAATGGAACTGGCAAAGCAGGGCGGTTACCTGGAGAATACGATATTTATCATGTTCGGAGATCATAATTGTACCCTGAATCCATATCATTTTATGCCTACGCCAGAATATGAGCTTATTATAGGAGGGGTGCACGCTACCTGTTTTATTTATTGCCCGGCGCTTGCAAAGCCCAAGGTTGTGGACTATGCAGTAAGTCTGGTAGATATATATCCTACTATGGCAAAATTGGCGGGAGTACCTGCAAAAAATTATACTTTAGGCCGGGATATGCTGGATACCACTATTACTAACAGGTACGCATTTGCTATATATTTAAAGAATCTCCAGCCTTATATGTCAGTGATTGGAGAGCGTTATCAGTATGAGATTAACACGTCTTCTCAGAAGTCGTACCTATATGATATGCAGGGAGATCCGTTAAAGGACGTGCGGCAGCAGTACCCGGATACGGCAAATGCGCTGGATAATTTAACGCGTGCATATTACGAAAGCACCCGATATTTGATGTTTAACAATAAAAAATAGAGCTTTGGGGCGTTCATCTGATCATGGAAGTTTTTAATGAGTTAGCAGTGGAAATACAAAAACATTGGTTTAAAGACTGGTTCAATTCGCCATATTACCATTTGTTATATAATAACAGGGACACGGCAGAAGCGGCGACATTCATTGATAAGCTGCTGCAGTACCTGCGTCCGCCGGCTGACGCGACAATGCTGGATGTAGCCTGTGGAAAAGGGCGACATTCTGGCTATCTGGCCTCCAAAGGATATACGGTAACGGGCATTGACTTGTCTATCCGCAGTATTAACATTGCCAAAAAGCTGGAAAATGACCATCTTAGTTTTTTTCAGCATGATATGCGGCTGCCATTCAGAGTGAATTACTTTGACCTTGTATTTAACTTTTTTACCAGCTTTGGTTATTTTGACACCGAACGTGAGAACGAGAACGCTTTGCGTACGATGAAAAACTCCTTGAAGCCAGGTGGAAAACTGGTACTGGATTATCTGAATAGCGCCTATGCGATGGCTAATTTGGTGCCAAATGAGGTGAAAGAGGAGGGAGACGTTGTATTTGAGATAGTGCGGGAGGTAAATGATGGTAAGTTTCAGAAGCAGATCAATATATTAGACCGTGCGAGGTTACAGCGTGCGACCTTTACAGAGAATGTGAGTGCATTTACCTTGTCAGATTTTGAAGAAATGTTTGTCCGCCAGGGTTTACAGATAACCGATATCTTTGGAGACTATCATTTTAATAGCTATGATGAACAGCATTCGCCGAGGCTGATTATTATAGCTGAAAAACAATAGCCATGTTAGAAAGACTGTTAAGACTGGATTACAAATTATTCTTTCATATCAATAACGTATGGAGCCATCCAGTACTGGATGCTTTTGTACCATGGTTGAGGGAGCCGTTTGTATGGGCACCGTTATATCTTTTCCTGCTAATGTTTGTAACGATGAATTATGGCTGGAGAGGTTTGTGGTGGGCAGCATTTTTCCTGATCACTTTCGGCCTGGCAGATCAGTCAAGTCTATTTATCAAAGATACTGTAGGGAGACTGAGGCCCTGTCGGGATCCGTTGATACAGCACTTCGTTAGATTGCTCGTTGTACACTGTCCGGGTAGCGGTAGTTTTACTTCCTCTCATGCAGCCAATCATTTCGCACTGGGCACTTTTTGTTTCCTCACTTTTAGGCATATCTCTAAATGGTTTGCCGCTTCGTTTTTTGTCTGGGCCGCGGTGATCTGTTACGCACAGGTCTACGTGGGCGTCCATTATCCGCTGGATGTAACAGGAGGTGGCCTGTTAGGTATATTCCTTGGAGTAATGAGCGCCGGAGTTTTTCAACGGCGTATCAGACTGGAACCTGAATTATCAACATGAACTGGATCTTTTTATTAATTGTTTTACTGGCTACCTTAGTTGGTGGAGTGATTCCTATGGTGGTTAAGCGGGTAAATCCCAATTTACCCATTTATATGCTGGCATTTACAGGAGCATGTCTGTTTGGCATTACTATCATGCATCTGTTGCCAGAGGTATACCATGAGTTGGGGCATCAGGCCGGAATCTTTATTGTATTAGGCTTTTTTCTGCAGGTAGCATTGCAGACCTTGTCGCATGGTACAGAGCATGGGCATACTCATATACCGACGGATAAGCATCACCACGTGCACCTTGCACCACTGCTGCTGGGATTATCAATACACGCCTTTATGGAGGGGATTCCGCTCGGTTTTCGTTTTCATGACCAGGCGGCCTTATCTTCCCTGGTAATTGGCGTTGCTGCGCATAAATTGCCAGAAGCGTTTACGTTGATAACGGTATTAATGCATTCGCACCAGCGGGCGGCTGTTACCTGGCGTACATTGATATTATTTGCACTGGTAACGCCCGTGGCGGCTTTACTGGCATCAGAGCTCGGTGAACATTCAGCTTTTATCTCCAACTTTACGGCTTATATTGTAGCGTTGGTTATAGGGGCATTTTTACATATTTCTACCACTATTTTTTACGAAAGCGGTACCAAGCATCATGAGCTCAGCTATCGTAAGGTGATAGCCATAGCGGCGGGTCTGGTTTTAGCATTTCTTACCTTAATATTTGAATAATTCTTTATTTTTAGGCTTTTAAACATGGAAGTCGTCGTCATTATCCTCATCCTTATTTTACTAAATGGCTTATTCTCAATGTCAGAGATTGCCATGGAATATGCTCGTAAAGCAAGGCTGGAATTTCTGGCCAACAAAGGGGATGAAAAGGCAAGGGCAGCCCTCAGGTTGGCCAGTAACCCGGACAGGTTTCTATCTACTGTTCAGGTAGGCATCACACTTATCAGCATTTTGATAGGAGTATTATCAGGTATTAGTCTTAAACCGCACCTGGCTTTTTACATATCTACTTTCCCTCAGTTAAGTAGTTATAGTGATGGCATTGCAATCACTATAATTGTAGTAGTTGTTACTTTCTTCACATTAGTGATAGGAGAACTTGTACCTAAGCGTCTGGGCATTTTAAGGCCTGAATCAATAGCCCGGCAGATGGCTGGACCGATGAAATGGGTTGCTACCATTACTTATCCCTTTATCTGGCTACTGTCTATTTTTACAAATTTCCTGATTAATATTTTCAACCTTAAACCGACCATCGATGGCAATGCCACTGAGGAGGAAATAAAAGCGCTGATCAACGAGGGTGCTACATCAGGAGCAATTGAAGAAACGGAGCAGGAGATAATTGAGCGGGTATTTCACCTAGGGGACAGGAATATCACGTCGTTAATGACGCACCGTACAGACATAGTGTGGCTGGATATCAATGATCCCAAAGAAATTATCCGGAGTAAAATATTTGATAGTCCTCATTCAGTTTATCCTGTGTGTGACGATGAAATCGATAATATTAAAGGTATAATATCTATCAAAGACCTTTATATGGCGGCAGCTGATAATAAACATGCGCTCGCTCCGATCATAAAAAAGCCGCTATTTGTCCCTGAAAATAACTCAGCATACCAAGTATTGGAGAAATTTAAGGAAACCCAAAGTCACGCAGCCTTTATT
Source organism: Chitinophaga rhizophila (assembly GCF_019492185.1). Taxonomy (GTDB): domain Bacteria; phylum Bacteroidota; class Bacteroidia; order Chitinophagales; family Chitinophagaceae; genus Chitinophaga; species Chitinophaga rhizophila. The sequence goes on along the minus strand of NZ_JAICCF010000001.1, from coordinate 1,881,278 downwards.
GTGGATGAATATGGGACTTTCCTAGGAATGATTACACTCAACGATATTCTTGAAGCAATTGTAGGCGATATGCCGGAAACAGGGCAGGACGATGATTATGAGATTGTGCTCCGGGAAGACGGTTCTTACCTGGTAGACGGACAGATACCTTTTTATGACTTCCTGGGCAAATTTGACCGGGAAGACTGGATGGCGGAATTTGAACAGGAATTTGATACTATGGCCGGCTTTATCCTGCACCATCAGGAGCATATTCCCAAGATTGGGGAAAAGTTCGAGTGGAGAGGATTTACTTTTGAGATAGTTGATATGGATGCCCACCGTATTGACAAAGTGCTTGTAGAAGCACCGGGGGAAGACGTTGAAGAGGGCTGATTACATAAGCTGTACGAGATCACACTTGTTACGAATTGTAAGTGGCCGGATACGTAGGATTATCATACTGATAAATTACGTAGTTCCCCATTTGTAATTCGTAATTGTTTTTTGCTAATTTTGAGCACTTTTTTACATAATCAAATAATTTAATTTAAGATAATGGTTGTTTTAGGAAGTAAGGTGCTTTCACTGGACGAAGTGTACCGCGTGTTATTTGATGGGGAGGAGTTAAGCCTGGAAGAAGCCGCTTTACAGCAGGTATCAGAAAACTTTGAGTTTCTGAAGAAGTTTGCGGCGAAAAAACTTATCTACGGTATCAATACAGGCTTCGGGCCGATGGCTCAATACCGCATCAGCGAGAGCGATACCCACCAGTTACAGTATAATCTTATCCGCAGCCATAGTTCAGGAGCAGGGAAATTCCTTGCACCACTATTGACAAAAGGTCTTATGATAGCGCGGCTCAGCAGTTTCATGCAGGCGCATTCTGGAGTACATCCGGAAGTAGTGCATTTACTGCGTGACCTGATTAATAAAGATGTATATCCTTGTGTGTGTGAACATGGTGGTGTAGGTGCCAGCGGCGATCTGGTACAGCTTGCTCACCTGGCATTGGTGCTAATTGGTGAGGGTGAAGTAATGTATGAGGGTAAACTTCGTCCGACAGGAGAAGTATATGCCCAATTAGGTTTAAAGCCTATAGGTGTGCATGTACGGGAGGGCCTTGCTGTGATCAATGGTACTTCAGCGATGACAGGTATTGCATTGGTAAATATCATTGAAGCGAAGAAGTTGCTTGGTTGGAGCTGTATCCTTTCGTCTATGATCAACGAGGTAGTTGAAGCTTTTGACGATCATCTGTCAAAAGAATTAAATGCTGTTAAGCGTCATGAGGGACAGAATAAAGTAGCTGCCGCTATGCGTAACGTGCTGAAAGATAGTAAGATGATTAGGCATCGTCCAGACCACTTCTACAAAGAGCTTGAAGAAGAAATCTTTAAAGATAAAGTGCAGGAATACTACTCTTTACGTTGCGTACCACAGGTGCTAGGTCCTATCTATGATACTCTTGTGCAAGCAGAGCAAATTGTAGTGCAGGAATTGAACTCTGTAAGTGACAATCCGGTAGTGGATCACCATCAGGAGAATGTATTCCATGGAGGTAATTTCCACGGAGATTACATCTCGTTGGAAATGGATAAGGTGAAGATTGCAATAACAAAGTTATCAATGTTGTCGGAGAGACAGTTAAACTACCTGATGAATGACAAGTTGAACCATAAGTTCCCTCCATTTATGAATTTGGGCAAATTAGGTCTCAACTTTGGAATGCAGGGTATTCAGTTTACAGCTACCTCCACAGTAGCGGAAAATCAGACTTTGTCATTCCCAATGTATGTGCATAGCATTCCTAACAATAATGATAATCAGGATATTGTGAGCATGGGTTGTAATGCGGCACTTATGACAAATCGCGTGATCGAGAACGCTTATGAAGTGTTGGCTATCCAGGTAATGACAATGCTGCAGGCAGTAGACTATCTGAATTGCCATGAGAAGTTGTCATCCATCTCAAACCGCATTTACACTGAAGTAAGGGCAATTTTCCCTAAATTTATTGAAGACAGTCCTAAATATAAAGACGCTAAAAAGATCAAGGAATACCTGTTGCAGCATGATCCAGCAATCGTGTGGTAACCTCCTAAAACAATTATCGGATGAAATGTGCTTTAATAACAGGTGGCTCCAGAGGTATCGGCAGGGCTGTATGTGTGAAAATGGCCGAAATGGGGTACTATATACTGATTAATTATAAAGGCAATGAAGCAGCAGCCATTGAGACGCTTGAAGCGGTAAGAGCGAAGGGGAGTGATGGAGCGCTGCTGCAGTTCAATGTTGGCAACAATGAGGACGTACAAGCTGTGTTAGGTGCTTGGGTGGAAAACAATAAAGAAAAACAGATAGAGGTACTGGTAAATAATGCTGGTATTCGTGAGGACAATCTGTTATTCTGGATGAATGCGGAACAATGGAGAAATGTACTGAATATCAGTCTGGATGGTTTTTATAATGTTACCAAACAGGTGTTAAATAATATGTTGATGAAACGTTATGGGCGTATTATTAACATCGTATCACTTTCAGGTATTAAAGGCCTTCCGGGACAAACCAACTATTCTGCTGCTAAAGCTGGCGTAATAGGTGCCACAAAGGCGTTGGCTCAAGAAGTAGCTAAACGGGGCGTTACGGTGAATGCAGTAGCACCTGGTTTTATCAAAACAGACATGACAGCAGAACTGAATGAGAAAGAACTTGCTGCTCAGGTGCCGATGAACCGGTTTGGTACGCCTGAAGAGGTAGCAGAAGCCGTTGCTTTTTTCGCATCTAAAGCATCTTCCTATATCACAGGGGAAGTGTTGTCAATCAATGGTGGACTATACACGTGAGCCTTGGTGATTAGAATGAAGAATCAGAATTGTTGTACACTGGACTTCTTTAGAGAAATTTGCTTTGCCATTAATCTCGATTTGTCCTGAGTTTTTGATTTTACAACTGTATACCAGTATAATGATAACAGGATTGAACATAAATTCCTGCATCAGTAAGATACCTGAAAAGTTAGGCATCAGAAGTATAAGAAGGTATTGTGGAGATATTCACGGCATTCCACGCTTAATACTTCATTCCTAATTCCTAATTTAAACAGTATTGCATGAACAGAGTAGTGATAACAGGATTAGGAATATATTCCTGTATCGGTAAGAACCTGGAGGAGGTACGTGATTCATTATACAAAGGAAAATCCGGTATTATACTGGATCCTGCCAGAAAGGCATTTGGTTATCGTTCAGGACTGACGGGTTATGTAGATCGTCCAGACCTGAAAGGCGTTCTCGACCGCCGCGCCCGGACAATGATGCCGGAGCAGGCGGAGTTTGCTTATATGAGCACTCGCGAAGCGCTGGAACAGGCAAAAATAGATCCTGATTATATAGAGAAAACAGAAGTTGGATTATTGTTTGGCAATGACAGTTCTTCCAAGCCGGTGATAGAAGCGAATGATATTATGCGGGAGAAGAAGGATACAATGCTAGTGGGTTCTGGCTCTGTGTTCCAGACAATGAACTCTACTGTAAACATGAACCTGGCTACTATTTTTAAGCTCAGGGGAATTAATTTTAGTGTAAGTGCAGCATGTGCGAGCGGCTCGCATGCAATCGGACTGGGCTATATGTTTATTCGTAATGGTATGCAGGATTGTGTCGTATGTGGTGGAGCCCAGGAAATTAATATTTACTCAATGGGAAACTTTGATGGTATAGCCGCATTTTCTGTGAGGGAAGATGATCCGGCAAAAGCCAGCCGCCCATTTGATCGGAACCGTGACGGTCTTGTACCAAGTGGCGGTGGTGCTACCGTGATATTGGAAAGTCTCGAATCTGCACAGCGCAGAGGTGCAAATATTCTGGGAGAGGTGATTGGTTACGGATTTTCTTCCAATGGTGCACATATATCGAACCCTACTATTGAGGGACCGGCACGTTCTTTACAGATTGCATTACAGGATGCAGGTTTACAACCTAAAGATATCGCTTACATCAATGCTCATGCAACTAGTACTCCAGCGGGCGACGCAAGTGAAGCAGCGGCAATTGATCTTGTATTTGGCGATTCAAAGCCATATGTGAGTTCCACGAAGTCGATGACTGGCCATGAATGCTGGATGGCGGGTGCAAGTGAGATCGTTTATTCCATGTTGATGATGCAAAATGGTTTTATTGCTCCTAATATCAACTTAGAAAATCCAGATGGAGCAGCTGAAAGGCTAAATATTAACAATACTACCATTAATAAAGATTTTAATATATTTTTGTCTAATTCCTTTGGCTTTGGGGGTACAAATTCTTCCCTAATAGTCAGAAAATGGGAAAAATAGATAGTTAACTGTCAACACTTTAATTACCACAACACCGGCAATAGTTAATATCTGCCCGGATATTTTTACCTTTGAGGGACTAAAAGAACAATACGCAGGAAAGGTTAATCGGTGAACTATTTGGAGGATCGCAACAATTGAAGAAACATCAGTCCGGATTAACAGCCAATCTAAAGCGAACTTTAATTCTGAATAATAACGTATATAGCTCAACCTATATCCTAGAGTTACACTGATATGGACAAACAAGAAATCATAAGAATTACGAATGCATTCCTAGTAGAGGAATTTGAAGCGGATGGGGACAAAATCACGCCTGATGCCAACCTGAAAGCTACACTTGATCTGGATAGTCTGGACTATATTGATCTGGTAGTTGTAATTGAAAACAACTTTGGATTTAAAGTAAATCCTGAAGATTTCCAGGGAATAGCCACATTCCAGAACTTTTATGATTACGTGGCTGATCGTATCAAACAAAAGGAGCTGGTATAATGTCTTCCTGGGAGGGGAAATCCAAAGGAAATAAGCTGGGGTATAGTATTTTTATAGGAACATTGCGTTATGGGGGCGTACTGCCTGCTTATGTATTATTAAGGTTTGTAGCCGCATATTATTTTTTGTTTTCCTATAGCTCCTCGCGCCCCATTTTTCAATACTTCAGAACCAGGGTCGGATATAGCTGGTGGCGTTCTCTAATAAGTCTGTACCGAAATTATTATATTTTCGGCCAGGTGCTTATTGATAAGGTCGTTGTTATGTCTGGCATAAAAAATAAATTCACCTTTGAATTTGATGGTGAACATTACTTGCGGGAAATTACTACTGCTGGTAGAGGCGGTATTATGCTCAGTGCTCATTTAGGTAACTGGGAAGTAGCAGGACACTTATTTAGTCGTTTGGAAACACGTATCAATATTGTCATGTTTGATGGCGAGCATGAGCGTATCAAGAAATACTTATCATCCGTTACAGGAGAACGTAACGTGAATATTATTGTTATTAAGGACGATTTGTCGCACATTTACGCTATAAATGATGCCCTCAGTAATCAGGAACTGGTATGTATGCATGCCGACCGGTTCTTGAAGGGAAACAAAACGGTGACTGTTCCTTTTATGGGAGCAGATGCCCGTTTTCCAGCAGGACCGTTCCTGTTGGCATCTACATTTAGGGTACCGGTGTCATTGGTGTTTGCCTTTAAGGAAACTGCCACTCATTATCACCTGTATGCTACCCAGCCAAGGGAATATCATGGCCGCCGGCGGCAAGGGGTAGAAAATGCCGTTCAGGATTTTGTTGGAGAACTGGAGGGAATGGTAAGAAAATATCCTGAGCAATGGTTTAATTATTACGATTTCTGGGAAATGCCAGAAGAAAAATAGACGATTTTTATGTTCATCCACACCGACAACATTACAGCATACATCCCGCAGCGTACACCAATCGTGATGATCAGCGGAATATTGGAAGTGAAAGACAATATCACCCGTACTGGTCTCCAGATAGCCGCAGACAATCTTTTTGTCGAAGAAGGTGTGCTTAAATCACCAGGATTACTGGAGAACATGGCTCAGACCGCCGCTGCGCGTGTGGGTTATGTTGCATTACAGGAAGGCACACCTGTACCTATCGGTTTTATTGGCGCGGTAAAAGACTTTGAAGTCTTCGCTTTTCCACCTGCTGGATCTTTTATCGAAACTACCACAGAAATACAAAGCCAGGTGTTCAATGCTACAATGGTTGCTGCCAAAGTGACCCTGGATGGAAGATTAATGGCTCAATGTGAACTGAAAATTTTCATAAATCCATAAATCCATTTTGTATATGACCACCTTAAGGAAATGTCTGTTTGCGAGCTTGACACTGGTATTAATCTGCTTGTCTCAAAGTGAGACCCATGGGCAGAGCCTCAGAGATTTTTTCAGCGATGAATCCGCTCCGCTGACTTACCTCGGTGTTGACTTCTCCATTGCAAAAGTGGAAGGCGAGGTAGCTACCGCTGATGAGATTGTGGCTAAATTTGAACCCATTAATACCGTTATAGTTACAGAACCAAAGAAGTATGATGTAGCTGGCAGTTTTAAGCGAACAAGTGTCATAAATTACCTTGATGCGGTAAGAAAACTTAATGCGAGTGTCAAAACTGACAAGATCAAAACAGATGTATTAGCAGAGCTGGAAAAAGGATTGACTGCGGTTGATATTGACAAACATGTGAAGAAATATGAATTGTCAGGCAAAAAAGGTATTGGACTGGTATTTATTGTAGATGGAATGAGTAAGACAAACAAGGAAGCATACGTATATGCAACTTTGATTGACCTGGCCAGCAAAAAGGTGCTCCTGGCAGAACGTTTTGCTGGTACAGCAAAAGGCTTTGGCTTCCGTAACTACTGGGCTTACCCAATATATAAGGTGCTCAATTCTATTGACCATGGTAAATACAAAGAGTGGAAAACCAAGGCTACAGCGACAGCTGAAACTAAGGTAGCTGCTATTGTCGGTCAGCACTGGAAGATGGCAAACTAATCAGGAAAAATAAAGATAATGAGCCCTGTATTGACCGAGCAAGTGAACATTTTGGTAAAGTTTAATGAAGCAGATCCATTAGGGATTGTATGGCACGGACACTATGTTCGTTATTTTGAGGATGGTAGGGAAGCATTCGGTGAAAAATACGGGCTGCGATACCTCGATGTTTATAGGGAAGGATATACCGTTCCCGTTGTCAATGTGCAATGCAACTACAAGCGCTCATTGCGCTATGGAGATCGTGTTATTGTGGACACTACCTATGTAAATACGGCTGCGGCAAAAATAAAGTTCGAGTATAAACTCTATAATTTTACAACCGGTGAACTGGTAGCAGATGGCAGCTCGCTACAGGTATTTCTTGATGCACCAACATCTACACTACAATTGACTATTCCACCGTTTTTCGAGAAATGGAAAGCCGATCATGGACTGATTCTTCCCCCTAATAATGTGAAAAGATGAAAAGCGTGTATGTAGTAGCGGATAATATTTTATCTCCGCTGGGCAGAACAACTGAAGAGAATTTTGCAAATGTCAGCAGTGGGCAAAGCGGTATAAGCCTGCATGATGATCCTAAAATGTCTGCGGGGCCCTTCTATGCTGCTATGATGGGAGTTGGACAGCTCGAGAGTAGCTGGAATGATGAAACTCTGGAACAATACACCAAGTTTGAGCAGCTGTTAATTCTATCAGTACAGAACGCCCTGGACAGAACGGATATTAATATTAACAATGGTCGTACTGCATTCATTGTTTCCACAACAAAAGGAAATATTGAATTACTTGAACAGCAGGAAAATCCTGCAAATGCGCCTTTGCAGGAGATGGAACTGACCAATACGGCAAAGAAAGTGGCGCAATACTTTAATTATACAGCAGAACCTATTGTTGTTAGTAATGCCTGTATTTCAGGATTGCTGGCTATTCTAACAGCTAGAAGGCTGATACTTTCCGGCCAGTATGACCATGCGGTCGTAACCGGTGCTGATGTCGTAACCAGATTTGTATTATCAGGATTTCAGTCTTTTCAGGCAGTTAGTAATGAACCTTGTCGTCCCTTTGATGCTGAGCGCAAAGGTGTCACTCTGGGTGAAGGTGCCGCAACCGTGATCATGACAGCTGATGAAACTTATCTGACTCCTGCATCTATTCGTGTAGGAGCCGGCGCAGTGAGCAATGATGCCAATCACATATCTGGTCCCTCCCGCACTGGTGCAGAGCTAAGTCTTGCTATGCAGCAGGCAATGAAAGGATCCGGGCTTACGCCTGCTGATATTGGGTTTGTTTCTGCGCATGGTACAGCTACGTTATATAATGATGAAATGGAGTCAAAAGCATTACACCTTGCGGGGCTTCTGGATGTACCAGTGAATAGCCTGAAAGGGTATTATGGGCATACACTCGGAGCCGCAGGGCTTATTGAAGCTGTAATAAGCATGCATGCTTTACAACAACAGATAGTGATCCCTACTATAGGATTTCGTGAGCTGGGCGTACCTCATCCTGTAAAGGTGAGCAATCAGATCAGCAGCAGGCCTATGCAATATTTTATGAAAACAGTATCAGGCTTTGGCGGTTGCAACGCGGCCATGATATTTTCAAAATAATCTAATCTTAATTTAGAATGGAGTTTTTTACTAAAGAGACGAAAACAGCATTACAGGCACAGGAAGCAGCACTAAGACTAGCCTTTGCCCCAATAGCTTTTCAGGCCACCCGCGCATTACGCGATATGGGTATTCTGCAGGCTATCAGCGATGCCGGACAAACAGGGCTTACAATTGAGGAAGTCATTGAGAAAGTATCCCTCTCCCGTTACGCTGTACGCGTATTACTGGAAGCAGGTCTGGGTATTGAACTGCTGATCATCAAAGATCAAAAATACATTCTAACTAAGACAGGTTATTTTATTCTGCACGACAAACTAACCCGCATTAACATGGACTTTTCACAGGATATCTGCTACCTCGGCATGAATCACCTGCAGGAAAGTTTACGGGAAGGTAAACCTGCTGGCTTAAAAGAACTCGGTCCATGGGATACTATCTATCCTGGTCTACCATTGTTGCCTCCTGAAATAGGAAAAAGCTGGTTTGACTTTGACCATTATTATTCCGATCTGGCGTTTCCACAGGCATTGCCAATCGTATTTGCAAATAAACCACGTCGCCTGCTTGACATTGGTGGCAACACTGGCAAATGGACACTTGCTTGTACTGCCTACGACAAAGATGTGCAGGTAACCATGTTTGATCTGCCAGGCGAGATTGCTATCGCTGCTCAGCGTGCAAAAGATGCAGGTGTAGCCGATCGGGTAGCGTTCCACGAAGCTAATATCTTAGATGAAAGCCTGCCTTTCCCTTCCGGTTTTGACGCTATCTGGATGAGCCAGTTCCTGGATTGTTTCTCCGAAGAACAGATCGTTTCTATTCTGAAGCGCTGTGGAGATGCCTTAACAGATCAAGGAACGATCTACATTCTTGAGCCCTTCTGGAACAGACAGCGATTCAAGGCGGCAGCCTTTTCATTACAGCAGACTTCCTTGTATTTCACCGCTATGGCAAACGGCAACAGCCAAATGTACCACACGGATGATTTCTTCAAATGTATTGAAGATGCAGGATTGCAGATTATTGAAGAGAACAACGAAATGGGTTTAAGCTACACACTGCTGAAATGTAAGAGAAAATAATCCATGTAACATAACATATCCCATGACCACAGAAACAGTAGACGTATTAGTGATAGGTGCAGGCCCTGCCGGAACAGTCGCAGCGTCAATTATCCACCAGGCGGGTTATTCCGTAAAGATCGTAGAAAAGCTTACATTCCCCCGGTTTGTAATCGGAGAAAGTCTGCTACCACGTAGTATGGAAGCCCTGGAAGAAGCAAAGTTCATCGACGCGATCAAGGCTCAAGGCTTTCAGGAAAAGTATGGGGCTAAGTTCGTGAAAGGAGATAGTGTTTGTGACTTCACATTCAAAGAGCAGCATACTCCGGGCTGGAACTGGACCTGGCAGGTGACAAGAGCTGATTTTGACAAGGCGCTGGCTGATGAAGTGGCCGCTATGGGTGTACCGGTTTCTTATGAAACTACCGTGACTGATATTCAGTTTAACGGATCTGATTCTGTAACAACAGTTGAAGACAAGCACGGAAACAAAAGTCAGATCGCTGCACGCTTCATTGTAGATGGTAGTGGTTATGGAAGGGTAATACCGCGTCTCTTTAACCTGGAGAAAAATTCAGTGCTTCAGCCACGTAAAGCGCTGTTTGCTCATACAGTTGATGCACGCCGCTCTATGGCAGATGAACCTAACCGTATCACAGCGGTTGTACATAAACCGGGCACCTGGATCTGGATCATTCCATTCTCAACAGGTATAACATCTCTTGGTTTCGTGGGAGATCCGTCTTTCTTTGAAGAATTTCCAGGAACGGCAGAAGAAAAATACCGGGCTATGCTGGAGTCAGAGCCATTTACCAGGGAGCGTTTTCGCGATGTGGAGCTGGTATTTGAGCCGCGTATACTGGAATCATGGTCTGCTACGACTGATAAGTTCTATGGCGATGGTTTTGTATTGACAGGTAATGTAACAGAATTTTTAGATCCTATTTTCTCATCTGGCGTAACTTTGGCATGCGTTTCCTCACAGACTGCAGCTAAACTGGTAATCCGCAAACTGAAAGGAGAGTCGGTGGATTGGGATAAGGAATACATGGAGCCAACCATGCAGGGTGTGAATACTTTCCGCTCTTACGTGATGGCCTGGTATGATGGTACGCTGGATAAGATCTTTTTCTCAAAAGATCAGCGCCCGGAGGTGAAAAACCAAATATGTTCAGTGCTAGCAGGATATGTATGGGATATGAGCAATCCGTTTGTTCAGAACCACAATACAGCCCTGAAACGACTGGCGCGTACTATTGAATTAACAGAAATAATAAAACAGGACCAATAGCTTTGTATAACGACGAGGCATATATAACAGGTAGTTGTGTGATCCGGAATAACCGGGTTTACCGCAATGGTACATTATTGTGGGAAGCACCGCAGGAACAGGAATTACCTGAGTTTCTGCGTGCCGGATATGATCATTTTGCCGGCCAGTATCCAAAGTTTCATAAAATGGACTCCCTCAGTAAACTAGGCTGGCTGGCAACGGAAGTGCTGCTTAAAGATCAGCCGCTGGATTATCCTGCTGAGAGAATCGGGCTGGTTTTGGCAAATAAAAGCGCCAGTCTTGACACGGACCTTCGGTACTTCGATACTGTGAAGGATATTGCGAGTCCGGCGTTATTCGTATACACACTTCCCAATATCGTCATGGGCGAGATCAGTATCCGGCATGGTTTCAAAGGAGAAAATGCCTTCTTTACGTCGGATGCTTTTGATGCAGCATTCATGACCGGTTATATCACGCAGTTATTTGCAGAAGGAGCTATGAACGCCTGTATCTGTGGATGGGTGGAGGTGATGGGACCTGTTTATGATGTATTCTTATACCGGGTAGAGCAGCAAGGGAACGGTGAAATATTTAATACACACAACCTGCAACGGGCAATTAACATTAAATCATTATAGCGTAATATTTTATCATGGAAAATTTGATGGCGGCACTGAAAGCGCAGATCGTGGAACAGCTGAACCTGCAGGAAGTTAAACCTGAGGATATCGGAGACGATCAACCTCTGTTCAAAGACGGTTTAGGGCTGGATTCTATTGACGCACTGGAGATCATTGTATTGCTGCAACAGCAGTATGGTATTAAGATAGCTAACCCTGAACAGGGACCTGAAATATTTCATTCCGTGCGTACGATCGCAGCATTCATTACCGCGCACCAAAATAAATAAATAATGCATAGTGATGTATGGATTGCCGGAGGCGGCGTCATTTGTGGTATAGGCAACAATCTGTCTGAATGCATGACTGCGTTCAAACATATGGAGCCGGGTATGGCGCATATGCAGTATCTGCACTCTGTACACCGTCATACATTTCCGGTAGTAGAAGTGAAAGCTTCCAATGAGATGCTGGCCGGATGGACCGGTATGTCTGCTAAACTTAGCCGCACAGCTTTATTAAGCCGTGTGGCTGCAGAAGAAGCATGGCAGAGTACAGGGCTGGGCGATATACGCAAGTTCCGTGTTGGTTTTATTTCAGCTAATACGGTCGGTGGAATGGATAAAACAGAAGATTTCTTTGCTGAGTATCTGCAGGATAATTCCGCAGGCCAACTCAGTCAGGTAATACATCATGAATGTGGTGCTATCACCGAACTGGTAGCTGACGCAATGGGTATCCGTCATCATATATCAACAATCAGTACTGCCTGTTCCTCTGGGGCGAATGCCTTAATGTATGGAGCAAGGCTGATTAAAAATAATATGGTGGATGTAGTCATTGCTGGTGGAACTGACGCATTGACCCGTTTTACACTGAATGGTTTTAACACCTTAATGATACTGGACCAGGCTGCCTGCCGTCCATTCGATGACACCCGTACCGGGCTGAATCTTGGAGAAGGCGCTGGTTATGTAGTACTGGTAAGTGATGCGCTGGCCGCAGAAATGCCGGCAGGAAAAACCCCTTGGTGCAGGCTAAGCGGCTTTGCCAACGCGAACGACGCTTATCATCAGACGGCCTCTTCTCCTGACGGTACAGGTAATTTCCTGGCAATGAAAGGTGCAATGGATATGAGTGGAATCAAACCAGAGGATGTGAGCTATATCAATCTGCATGGTACCGGTACGCAGAATAATGACGCGGCGGAAGGGAGCGCTATTGCAAGATTATTCGAGCCGCATTATCCACCGGTAAGCAGTACAAAATCTTTTACTGGCCATACCCTAGGTGCAAGTGGCGGGATAGAAGCGGTATTTTCTGCCTGGGCAGTGAAAGAAGGGGTGATCTATCCCAATGCCAATTTTACTAAACAAATGAAGGAATTACCATTTGCGCCGGTAACAGCCTTCTCTTCCGGTCATCAGCTGCAGCACGTCATGTCCAATTCCTTTGGTTTTGGAGGAAACTGTTCAAGTCTGATATTTTCAAAAAGTGCGCAATTGTAATATATGAACATCTATATACAAGGAACGGGTTGTGTATCTGCGCAGGAAACTTCAAAAGGTGGCGCGTTCCCGGAGGACATACTTCCCTGGGAGGGACCACGTCTGAAAGCCAGTGAGCCTGACTACAAGCAATGGATAGATGTAAAGCTGATACGCCGTATGAGTCGCGTCATAAAGATGGGAGTCGCAGCGGCACAGCTGGGCCTGCAGGAAGCAGGTGTGCAGAAACCTGACGCTATCATCACCGGCACTGCTTATGGTTGCCTGGATGATACCGGTGTGTTTCTTTCAAAAATGATCAACCAGCAGGAAGAGATGCTGACACCCACAGCCTTTATACAGTCAACGCACAATACTGTCGCCGGACAAATAGCGCTGATGCTGGGATGCCATGGTTATAACAATACCTTTGTACATAAAGGATTCTCTTTTGAAAGCGCCCTGCTGGATGCAGTCATGATCCTCAGGGAAGGCCAGTCTTCCACTATCCTGGCAGGAGCTATGGATGAGTTGACTAATCATAGCTTTAATATACTTTCCCGTTTTGATCTATATAAGAAAGAGCCTGTTACTCCTGATACGCTGTTAAACAGTCATACTCATGGTACTGTAGCAGGTGAAGGAGCAACCTGTTTTGTACTTGGAACGGAAAAAGGAGCGAATACAAAGGTGAAACTGGCTGGTGTGACTACCTTATATAAACCGGGAGGGAAAGCCGAAATTTCAGCAGATATTGCTGCTTTTCTCGCAGCTCATCAGTGCAGTGAGGAAGAGGTAAGCCTGGTGATTACCGGGCGCAATGGTGATGCCAGCGGTGATGAATGGTATGAATATGTGGAAACTCAGCTGTTACCAGGTAAACCTGTAGCCTGTTTTAAGCACCTCTGCGGAGAATATCCGACAGCTGCTGCTTTTGGTATGTGGATGGGGGCTAAAATCATTGCTGCACAGCAGGCACCTGCTGCTGCCCTGTTCAAAGGTCATTTGCCTGGAGAAGTGCGGAAGATATTGATTTACAATCATTACAAACAGACGCATCATTCGCTGATCCTCTTAACGGCATGCTGACACACCGTACCGCAAATATCGGCCTTTGCTTACTGGTAGTAACAGCGCTGCTGGTACATAACCTGTGGCTGACATTACCCTGGTGGATTTTTCTCATATTGCCAGTACCTTATGTTGCAGCATTGGTGTGGGGAGCCTGTACAATCAGCTCAGATTTTTATATCCCAGTGGTATGTGCGGCAGATACAGCAGAGAAAAAGATTGCAATTACTTTTGACGATGGTCCGCTTGAGCAACATACGCCTGCTATACTGGACATATTGCAGCGGGAACAAACGCCTGCCGCATTCTTTTGTATCGGTAGCCGCATCGGTGGCAGAGAAGCAATATTGCGTCGCATAGATGCAGAAGGACACATCATAGGTAATCATAGCTTCTCCCACCATTTCTGGTTTGATATGTTCGGACCACAAAAAATGCTGGCGGAGTTGCAACAGATGGATAATGCTGTAAAACATACAACGGGTAAACGTCCACTGCTCTTTCGACCGCCTTACGGGGTGACTAACCCTAATCTGGCTAAAGCCATTAGAATGGGAAATTACACGCCGGTTGGCTGGAATATCCGTTCGCTGGATACGGTGGCGAAAGATAAGACGGAACTGCTTGAAAGAATAAAGAAAGGTATACGCCCTGGAGCGGTGTTACTACTACACGACTCTATGGCAATAACCGCGCAGATACTACCCGAACTGATCTCTTATCTCAGGAAGGAGGGTTACTGCATTGAACGAATTGATAAATTATTAAATATACCTGCTTATGCGTAGATGGATTCTGCTATTGGTTTGTATGATCAGCGCCTTTCCTCTGATGGCCCAATCAGGTTTTAAGCCTGTAGCTGATGTGAGTGCCTTCAAACAACAGTTCGCAAAAGCATCTCAGGCCACCCAGTCTATTCAGTGTGATTTTGTGCAGGAAAAGAATCTGAGCATGCTGGCTGATAAGATTGTATCAAAAGGGAAGTTCTGGTTCAAAAAGGACAACAAGGTACGTATGGAATATGCACAACCATCATATTACCTGCTGATAATGAATGGAAAGGATATCAAAGTGAAAGACGGGCAAAAAGAGAACCGTGTATCCACCAAAGGAAACAAATTGTTCGATCAGATCAATAAAATCACCGTAGACTGTGTGCAGGGAAATATTGTGAATAACGCAGATTTTAATACAAAGGTGCTTGAAAATGCACAGGCTTATTTGCTGGAGATGACGCCAGTTAATAAGTCGTTGGCGCAATATTTTAAATCAATTCATCTGCTGGTAGATAAGAAAGACTTTTCCGTTAGTAAAATTGAAATGTATGAAGCTGGTGGCGACGATACCAGTATCAGCTTCCTGCACAAACAACTGAATGTAAACATTGCAGATGCGATTTTTGCTGTTAAATAGTATACTATTGGTTGGACTATTGTCTGGTTGTTCTTCTGCATATAAAAATCTGCAGCAGACTAATGGAGACGTACATTGTATCACAAAGTTCCGCCCGCAGTTTAAGAATACGCTCTATAGCACACAGGTTGATGTACTGAAGCATCATCTTAGCGGATTGCTGTTCTTCAAGCAAATGCCTGATAGCAGCTTACGGGTAGTGTTTGCCAATGAGATGGGCTTTAAGTTCTTTGATTTTGAGTTTACTAAAGACGGCGGTTTTTTCAAACATTACATGCTGCCTAAGATGGATAAGAAAGCAGTCGTTAAAACACTGCGCAGCGACTTTGAACTTGTACTCCTGCAGCCGGATCTGAGTAAGGCGCAGATAAAACGGGACAAGGACTATCATTACACTGTGGTACCAACAGAAAAAGGTAATAATTACTACATCACAGATACAACCTGCCAGGAGCTTGTAAGGATTGAAAAATCCTCCAGCAGAAAGCCGGTTGTAAAGGTCTGGATGCAGGACTATACTGCTGGCGTACCGGATACCATCAATATCCGTCACCAGGGCTTTAAATTTAATATTTCACTACAACGCGTACAGAAATAATGTTAGCAGGAAAATTATATACAGTAGAGCAGGAGCAGACTGCAGGAGAAACTGGCACATACCAGGTTTTATGGAATGCATCGCATCCCGTATTTGAAGGACACTTCCCTGGCCGTCCTGTAGTACCTGGTGTTTGCATGATGCAGACAATTCAGGAGCTATTGGAAAAATTGCTGGATAAAAAGGTAGTGTTGAAAAAGGCTGCCAGCCAGAAGTTCCTCAATATGATCGATCCTAACGCTCATCCGCGTGTAGAGATCGGTGTTCAGTATAAACTGCAGGACGGAGAGATAAAAGTGACTGCTTCTCTAAAACATGAAGCTATCACCTTTATGAAATTCCAGGGCACATTTGTTAGTGCATAATGACCGATTTTACTACATATAACGATCAGTTCACTGCACAGAAAGCAGCAGTCCTGGTACCCACTTACAACAATGCTAAAACGCTGGAATCAGTTATAAGAGATATTCTTTCTTATACTAACCATATTATTGTTGTTAATGATGGCAGCACAGATGAAACTGCGGCCATCCTGGATACCTTCCCGCAGATACAACGTGTTGAATACTTACCTAACAGAGGTAAAGGAATTGCACTACGCCGTGGTTTCAGATACGCTGTTGAACAGGGCTATGAGTATGTGATTACCATGGATGCCGACGGACAGCATTTCGCGTCTGATCTGCCGGTGTTCCTGGAAAAACTGAAAACAGAAAGGGAGACTATTGTTATCGGTGCCCGTAATCTCCAACAGGAGAATATGCCTGGTAAGAATACTTTCGCCAATAAATTCTCTAACTTCTGGTTCTATGTGGAAACAGGTCTGAAAGCGCCGGATACCCAATCCGGCTACCGCCTGTACCCGTTGTATGCCATGCGTAAGATGCGTTTCTGGTGTACTAAGTATGAATTTGAAATAGAAGTGCTGGTCAGAAGCTCCTGGAAAGGCATTAAGATTGACTGGGCACCTATTAAGGTATACTATCCCCCCGCAGAAGAAAGAGTTTCACATTTCCGTCCTTTCAGGGACTTTTCACGTATCAGTGTACTCAATACGGTACTTGTAACCATCGCCTTCCTATATATCAAACCCAGGGATTTCTTCCGGTACCTGCTGAAAGCTGAAAGCTGGCGTAGTATGTGGTACGATCACGTGCTGAATAAAGAAGAATCTAACTTTACCAAGGCCCTGTCTATTGGGTTTGGCGTATTCATGGGTATTATCCCGATATGGGGCTTTCAGATGGTTACGGCAATGGCGCTGGCTGTGCTATTCAGAATGAATAAGGCGCTGGTGTTTATGTTCTGTCATGTAAGCCTGCCGCCTATGATCCCTTTCGTCATCTTCGCCAGTTTTGCTACCGGCAGGATATGGGTAAAAGATGGGAGTCTGCTGCTGCCATTTAGTACCAGCCTCTCCCTCGATATTATTAAACAGAATCTATTTCAATATTTAACTGGCGCTTGTACACTGGCGGTCGCTGCCGGAGTACTCGTCACACTGTTTGTATATGTGCTGCTGGCTATCTTCCGGAATGATCCGGCCAGGCAACGCCAGGTACAACAGTAGTTGCTATCAAAAGATATGGGTAAGTTATTCGTAAGCATATATGATTTCTTCAACCGCCGTAAAGACTGGCTTTGGATATGTACCATCGTCTGCTTTGCCATGGCTGGCTATTTTGCCTCCCGTATTGAGCTGGAAGAAGATATTACCCGTATTCTTCCTAAAGATAAAACGCTGGACAAACTCCAGCAGGTCTTCAATGACTCCCGCTTTGCAGATAAGCTCGTAGTGATTGTATCTCAGAAAGATACTACCCAGGCTCCACAGCCTGATAGCCTGACTGCTTTCGCCCAGGCCTTTACGGATACAGTCACTGTTAAGTATGCCGATCATATCAAATCCTTTCAGTCCAGGGTAGAAGACAATACTGTCCTTGATCTCATGCAGGTAATACAACAACACCTGCCGGTATTCCTGGAAGAAAACGACTACCGGAAGATCGATTCATTGATCATACCGGACAGGTTACAACAGACGCTGCAGAGCAATTACAATACATTGATATCTCCTGCAGGACTTGTCGTGAAAAAGGTTATTGCTGCTGATCCTGTTGGCATGTCGTGGCTGGGTATCAAGAAGCTGCAGCATCTGCAGTATGATGACCAATTCGAGTTGTATGACGGGTTTGTAATGAGTAAAGATCAGCGGCATTTGCTGTTGTTTATCACGCCTGCCAATCCCCCTGGCGCTACCAGTAAAAACATGGTACTGCTCGACGGTCTGCAGCATGAAATTGATGCTCTACAGCAATACGCTACTACTACTGATGCCTTTTTCTTTGGCGCTGCTGCTGTTTCTGCCGGCAACGCTACCCAGATCAAGCAGGATTCGTTCCTGACGCTAGGGATCACTATTACCCTTATAGTGGTGCTCATCGCACTGTTTTTCCGCAGAAAGCGCGCCCCCGTTGTAATCATGCTGCCTGTAGTATTCGGTGGCCTGTTTTCGCTCGCAATTATAGCGCTTACACAACATAGTATTTCGGGTATCGCATTGGGCGTAGGCGCAGCTGTATTGGGTATAGCAGTGAACTATTCGCTGCATATCTTTAACCACCACCGTCACTCGCCCGATATCCGGGAGGTAATCCGGGATCTGGCTGAACCTATGACTATAGGTAGCTTTACTACTGTAGGCGGTTTTCTCTGCCTGCAGTTTGTACATTCGCCTATGTTGCAGGATGTAGGACTCTTCGCTGCCTACAGCCTTATCGGTGCTGCCTTTTTCTCTCTGATATTTCTGCCGCACTGGATTGTATTTGGCCGTGAGTCTGTACAGAAAGATGCGCATGCCGATACCTGGCTGGATAAGCTGGCTGCCTACCGCCCTGAAAAGAATAAGGTACTCGTAATGGGTATCCTGGCGCTCACCGTATTTTTCTTCTTTACTTCCAGTAAGGTAGAATTTGAAAGTGATATGATGCGGATGAACTTCATGCGCCCCGAGCTGAAAGCTGCGGAAGCAAAGTTCAATAAGATCAATGCCTATACTGCACAATCTGTCTACCTCGTAACCGACGGTGCCAACCTGGAAGAGGCCTTACGTAATAGTGAAAAGCTACAGCCGCTGGTACAGCAGCTACAGGCAGCAGGCATTGTGAAAAAGTATACCAGCGTTAACACCCTGCTTTTCTCTCGCCAGGAACAGCAACATAGAATACAACGCTGGAATGAATACTGGACGCCTGAAAAGAAGCAGCTATTGATCAGTTACCTGCAGCAGCATGGCCCTGCAGTAGGCTATAAAACGGCTGCATTCGACTCTTTTGCCAACTGGTTACAGCAGGACTTTACTGTTATACCTGATGAAGAGCTGCAAGCATTACGAACAGGCAACCTGGGTGATTTTATTACAGAGAAACCAGGCAGTGTATCCCTGGTTACGCTCCTCAAAATAGATCCCGCACAAAAGAATAGTGTATATGAGGCGCTTGGCCATCAGGAACATACTACCATCTTCGATAAGCAATATGTAGCTAACCGTCTGGCTGTAGTAATCCGTGATGAATTTAACAGTATAGCCTGGATGACGTCGCTCCTGGTATTTGCAGCGCTGCTTATTTCATACGGACGTATAGAGCTGGCATTGATCACCTTTATACCAATGTTAATCAGCTGGGTCTGGATTCTGGGTATAATGGGCTTATTCGGCATTAAATTCAATATTGTTAATATCATTCTCAGCACCTTCATTTTCGGCCTCGGAGATGACTATAGCATCTTCACCATGGATGGACTGATGCAGGAATATAAATACGGGAAAAAGGAAAATCTGTCCTCTTTCCGGTCCTCAATCTTCCTGTCTGCATTAACGACCATCCTGGGTATAGGCGTTATGATCTTTGCCAAACATCCCTCACTGCAGTCGGTAGCTCTGATCTCTATCATAGGTATCAGTTGTGTGGTATTGACCTCCCAGGTACTGATACCATTACTCTTTAACTGGCTGATTACTAATCGTGTAAAAAAAGGCAGGGCTCCCTGGACCATGCACGGCTGGTTAAAGTCAGTTTTCGCATTTACTTATTTCACCATAGGCTGCCTGGTATTAACCGTAATTGGCTGGATACTGGTGAAGTACAATCCATTTAAGAAGAAAGAACAAGCTAAATATCTCTACCACCGTATATTATCTGCTTACACCAGATCTGTGATTTACATCATGGGTAATGTGAAAAAGAAGATCATTAATCCGCTGGGAGAAAAGCTGGACACTCCTGCGGTCATTATCAGTAATCATCAGTCTTTCCTGGATATACTGGTTTCTACTATGCTGCATCCCAAGGTAATATTGCTGACCAGCGATTGGGTATGGAACTCACCTGTATTCGGCGCTGTTGTGAGGATGGCCGATTACTACCCGGTAGCTGAAGGTGCAGAAGGTAGTATTGAAAAGCTACGCAGGAAGGTAGCGGAAGGGTACTCTATCGTTGTATACCCAGAAGGTACCCGCTCTGTTGATGCCAGCGTCAAACGCTTTCATAAAGGCGCATTTTACATTGCTGAGCAGCTGGGCCTGGACATATTGCCTATCATGCTGCATGGCACCGCCTATACCATGAGTAAAAATGATTTCCTGCTGAAAGACGGTACTATTACCGTACAATACCTGCCCAGGATCAAAGCCGGAGATGACAGCTGGGGTGAAGGATACGCCGCACGTACTAAACAGGTCAGCCGCTATTTTAAGGCTGCTTATGAAAAGCTCCGCAGTGAGACCGAAACGCCTGCCTATTTCCGTCAGCAACTCATTTACAGCTATATCTATAAAGGTCCGGTATTGGAGTGGTACATGCGTATCAAAACAAAACTGGAAGGTAATTATGCCCTGTTCGACCAGTTATTACCCAAGAAGGGCCGTATACTCGATATCGGGTGTGGCTATGGCTTCATGAGCTACATGCTGCATTGGCTCTCTGCAGACAGAGAAGTGAAAGGGTTGGACTATGACGAAGAGAAAATAACCACTGCGCAACACTGTTACCTGCGTAATGAAAAGGTGAGCTTTGCCCATGCCGATATTACCAATTACACCTTCGGGCAGTATGATGCCTACGTCATCAGCGATGTACTGCATTATCTGCAACCGCATGAACAGGAAAAGGTATTGTCGGCCTGTATCGGCCAGCTGAATGACAATGGCGTCATCATTGTAAGGGATGGAGACAGCGATCTGGAAAAGCGCCATGAAGGTACTAAGCTGACAGAGTTATTCTCTACCAAGTTAATTGGCTTCAACAAAACAAAGGATAAACCCTTGTCCTTCTTTTCTTCTTCCCGTATGCGGGAAATCGTTGCTGCAAACGGCGCAGTAATGGAACAGATAGACAATACCAGATATACCTCGAACGTAATATTCATCATCAAAAAGTTACCCGCTGTATATGCAGTATGATGTAGTCATTATCGGAAGCGGGCTGGGAAGCCTCGTGTGCGGAGCTATTCTCGGCAAAAACGGATACCGTGTTTGTATTTATGAAAAGAACCGGCAGATAGGCGGTTGCCTCCAGACCTTCGCAAGAGATAAAGCCATTATTGATTCAGGTGTGCATTATATCGGCGGACTGGCACAGGGAGAGACGTTAAATCAGGTGTTCCGCTACCTCGGTATAATGGATAGTATGAAGCTGAAACGGCTGGATCTGGATGGATTTGACCGTATCCATTTCGGAGATGAAACCCAGGAATACCGGCTGGCGCAAGGATATGATAATTTTATCAGCCAGCTGTTGAAAGACTTCCCCGAAGAAAAAGACGCTTTACATGCCTACTGCGAAAAGATAAAAGATGTGTGCGATAAGTTCCCCCTGTTCAACCTGCGGATGGGAGATTATCGGGAGAAGGAAGCTGTCATGAAGCTGGATACCTATGATTTTCTACGTAGTATAACAGATAATGAAAGGCTGCGGCATGTACTGGCTGGTAACAATATGTTGTATGCCGGGGAGCAGGGGAAAACCCCTTTCTATGTCCATGCGCTGGTTCAGCACAGCTATATCGAAAGCTCCTGGAAGTGTATTGACGGTGGCTCCCAGATAGCCCGCAGCCTCAGTAAGGTCATTAAGGAAAATGGTGGCGATATTATCCGGAACACAGAAGTCAAACATATCGTTGAGTTTGATGGAAAGGTAGACCATATCGTGCTGGGCAATGGGGAAGAGATCAGCGCCAGGCACTATATCTCAGGACTGCACCCGACAACTACCATGCGCATGACACAAAGCGTCAGCCTGCGTAGTGCGTATCGCAACAGGTTACTGAACCTGGAGAATACCTTGGGTACATTCATGCTGAACGTAGTACTGAAACCAGGCACTTTCCGGTACCAGAACTACAACTACTACCATCACCTGTCAGATAATGCCTGGGATGGCGTAAAATATACCGATGACAACTGGCCGAATACCTATGCGATGTTCGTCTCTGCCTGTACAGGTAAGGAAGTATATGCTGATAACCTGTCCATTATGACTTATATGCGGTATGAAGATGTGGCGGAATGGCAGGATACATTTAATACAGATTCCCTTCCGGATGAAAGGAGCGCTGGTTATCAGGCTTTTAAGAAAGAAAGGTCAGAAAAGCTACTGGACGCTGTAGAAAGGCAATTCCCAGGGCTGCGTAATTGCATACTTGCCTATTATTCGTCTACTCCGCTGACCTACAGAGACTATCTGGCCATGCCGGAAGGCAGCATGTATGGGGTAGCAAAAGATGTCAACGATCCGTTAAAAACAGTTATATCTGCCGCCACCAGGCTCCCCAATTTGTATCTTACAGGGCAAAATCTGAACTTGCATGGGATTTTAGGCGTAACGATGACGGCAATAGTGACAAGTTCCGTATTGCTGGGCATGGAAAAGCTGATAAATGATATTAATGCGGCATAAATAAACTGATCGATGTCATTGTATAAGGGAAAAAGACGGAGCGGATGGCGTAAACTGGGAAGGGCGCTGTTGTATGTTATAGGGGCCATTATGTTACTGCTGGTTATACTCGTGGTGTATGTGATGAGTGTCTCACACATAAAACCACCAGAGATAGCTGATAAATCTTCCCTGCAATGGCAACGTAAACCACTGGACAGTACCAGCTACACGCTTGGTAACAGCTGGTTCCGGAAAAGCGAAAGCGGACTATATGAACTGTATGTTGAAGGAAAGCCCTTTGAAAGAGGCGTAGTAGAGGGAAAACTGACAGCAGAACTGGTAAAACGCCAGGAAGACCACTTTACTGATCAGATCAAGAAAATGATCCCCTCTCAGTCCTACCTGAAATTCCTGCGCTACTTTGTCGGTTTCTTTAACAGAAACCTGGCTGACAATATTGCTGAAGAAAATAAAGAAGAAATTTACGGTATCTCTTTTTCTGCTTCTGATAAGTATGACTTTATCGGTAGTAATTATGAGCGTATCCTCAATTATCATGCTGCCCATGACATTGGACATGCCTTGCAGAATATGGCGCTGGTAGCCTGTACCTCTTTCGGTACCTGGGATGGCGCTTCTGCGGATAGTAACCTGATCATCGGCCGTAACTTCGACTTCTATGTAGGCGACAAATTCGCAGAAGAAAAAATCGTTGCATTTTACCGTCCGGAGAAAGGATACCGCTTTATGATGGTCACCTGGGCCGGTTTTACCGGTGTAGCATCCGGAATGAATGAAAAAGGACTGACGGTGACTATCAATGCAGATAAGAGCGATATACCAACCGGTTCTGCAACACCTGTATCCCTGGTAGCCAGAGAGATCCTGCAATATGCCCGCAATATTGACGAGGCATGGCAGATAGCTAACAAGCACAAGATGTTTGTCTCTGAATCTTTCCTGGTCGGCTCTGCCGAAGATAACCGCGCTGCAATTATCGAGAAAACGCCTGAAAAGATAGATATCTACGATCCTAAAAATCAGTTCATTACCTGTACCAACCACTTCCAGGGAGATCTACTGGGTAAAGAAGATCAGAACGTCGAACAGCGGGATGCAACTGCTTCAGGCTATCGCTTCAACCGCTTATCCGAATTACTGAAGAAGAAAGGTCCGAATACGGTACAACAAACGGTAGACATTCTCCGTGACCGTTTTGGTATGCACGGACAGAATATCGGTATGGGCAACGAGCGGGCCATTAACCAGTTTATCGCTCATCACGCTGTGGTATTTGAGCCTAAGAAGAAGATGGTCTGGGTGTCTACTGCCCCCTGGCAGTTAGGTAAATTTGTAGCTTACAACCTCGATAGTGTATTCAGTATGAAAGGGTTGCAGTACAATCATGAGATACAGGATACTACGCAGACTATCGCTGCTGATCCGTTCCTGCAAACACAGGATTACCAGTCATTCGCCGCCTTCCGCAAGATCAAAACTGATATCATGGACGGCAAAGACGCTGATGTAAAACAGCTGATCAGGCTTAATCCTGAGTATTATCATGCTTATGTACTGGCCGGCGACTATTCCTTTAAAAGAAAGCAATACGGCACTGCCGCCGCCTATTATAATACGGCTTTGACCAAGGTCATAGCTACCAAAGCAGAGGAAGAACATATCCGCACACAGCTTGAAAAGTGCGCTGAAACCCATTAAGTATGATATACGGAATAGGTACCGATATTGTTGAAGTAGACCGTATAGCGGCTAAAATCCAGAAGGGGAAGGGATTCCGCGACCTGGTATTTACCGGGAAAGAGATTGCCTATTGCGAGCAACAGGTACATCCTGCACAGCATTACGCTGCCCGTTTTGCTGCAAAAGAGGCTTTCCTGAAAGCTATAGGTACCGGCTTCGGACATGGAGATGTACACTTCAACGAAATTGAGGTGGTAAACAGTGAAACAGGCAAACCTTCATTGCAGCTTACAGAGCATGCTGCTGACAGTTATAAACAAATACAGATTAAACAGATACATGTCTCTCTATCCCATGTGAAAGCAACCGCTGTCGCTATGGTGCTCATAGAGGTCTGAAAACCTACTACCATGTATATACCCGACATAGAACTGCAACCGGCCGCAGCCATCAGGAAGTTTCAGGAGAAAGAAGTACTACACCTGCTGGGATACCTGCGCCAGTTTTCTCCTTTTTACAGAGAATGGTTTGCGCAGCATGGTATACAACCTTCCACCGTTAAATCCCTGAACGATCTCTGGCTCATTCCACCGGTAACTAAAGAACATCTGCAACAGCAGAACTGGGATTTTTTATGTGTGGATAAGGGTAAAATTGCTGAATATACAACTACCTCGGGCACACTGGGTAATCCTGTGATCATTGCACTGACACAGAAAGATCAGGAACGCCTAAGCTATAATGAATACATCTCTTTCTGCTGTGCCGGCGGCACTGACAGCGATATCTACCAGCTGATGCTGACGCTGGACCGTCAGTTTATGGCCGGTATGGCCTATTATAACGGCATCCGTAAACTAGGAGCCGGCGTATTACGCGTTGGGCCGGGCGTTCCCTCCCTGCAATGGGAAAACATCCGCCGTATACAACCTACTACCATTGTGGCAGTACCGTCTTTTATTGTGAAGCTGATCGCTTTCGCCAAAGAACATAATATCGATATCAATGCATCCTCTGTAAAGAGTGCGGTATGCATCGGTGAAAACATCCGTAATGTGGATTTCTCTTTGAATGTGCTGGGTAAAAAGATCACTGAGCAATGGGATATCAAACTATATTCTACCTACGCCTCCACCGAGATGCAGACTGCCTTTACAGAATGTACTGCCGGACATGGAGGGCACCATCATCCGGAGCTGTTATATGTAGAGTTACTCGATGATAACAATCAACCCGTAGGTCCGGGGCAGGATGGGGAAGTCACCATCACCACGTTAGGTGTGGAAGGCATGCCGCTCCTGCGTTATAAAACAGGCGACATCTGCCGGTATTATGAAGAACCATGCACCTGTGGCAGGCATACCATGCGCCTGTCTCCTGTAATCGGGCGCCGCAAGCAGATGATCAAGTATAAAGGTACTACCCTTTATCCGCCTGCGCTGTTTGATCTGCTCAATGATATGGAGGAAGTGAAAGAGTTCGTAGTGGAAGTATTCTCCAATGAAATAGGTACTGACGAGATACTGCTGCATCTCTGGCCGATTGCAGAAACAGAAGATATTGACAGAAAGATCCGTTCCTATCTACAGGCAAAACTGCGTGTTATACCACAGGTACGTTACTGTTCACAGGCTGACGTCATGAAGATGCAGTTCCCTGAGGGCAGCAGGAAACCAATTAAATTCCTCGACAGGCGATAATCAGAAGGAGAAGTCTGCCGCTGCTTCCGGATTGTCCAGTTTAGTACTCTTTCTTATCCCGTTCAGGATAATATGAATCATGTTAATCTGATTAGGATGATTTTCATACAGGATGTCATTACGGACGTGCGCTTTCCGGAAAGGGAGGATCTTCTCTGCGGACAGGAAGCACCAGGCTGCCTCTTCTTCAATCTTATAGCCAAGATATTGCAGGCGTACCGGTTTGCCATCTGCAGTAATAAAAAGGTGTTTACGCAGGTAACCCGCTATCAGGCTGTCAGTAGCCGCCCTGTTGGCAGGATGGATAATATCCAGGGGGCCTTTGGATTGCTTCTTCAAGGCATTCTCCAGATCATCCGCAAAGATCCGGCAACTGATTTCCAGTTCATTACTAGCCTTGTTATGCACAATTTCTGTAACGCTTACATAAAAAGGGTGCCATGCCAGCCATGCGGTCACTAACCATTTATATAATAATACCCCCACTTGCCTAAAAAATTTTAAATATTAAACTGAGCTTTGTATAATTACTGAAACTAGCAACAAATATAGGGTAATGAATGAGTTTGTGATGTACTTTGAAATGGGATGGCAGCATATCGTGGATTGGGAAGGCATAGATCATATTCTGTTTATCGCGGCTTTATGCGCTATCTATCTGCTCAAAGACTGGCGGCAAGTACTGGTGCTGATCACGGCTTTTACCATCGGTCATTCTATCACCCTGGCATTGAGCGTAACAAACGTGGTGCATATCAGTAGTAGTCTTATCGAATTTCTGATACCGGTTACTATTTTTATCACCGCATTCTTCAATATTATCAGGAAGCAGACTGTTCCGGGTAAAGTGCAGCTGAACTACTTCTTTGCAGGGTTTTTCGGCCTGATCCATGGAATGGGCTTCTCAGGATACCTTAAAAGTCTGCTGGGCACACAGACCAATGTTGTTAAACCCTTGCTGGCCTTCAACCTGGGTCTGGAGTTCGGCCAGATAATGATCGTTACAGGTGTCATGCTGCTGGCAGGAATCATTGTTAATGTTACCCGTGTAAAACAGCGGGACTGGAATATGTTCCTTTCTTCTGCTATTTTCGGTATAGCATTCCTGATGGCTGCTGAGCGCTTTAAAGAATTAATGGTTAAGTAAGCAGTATTCAACCAGCTGCGACCTTTGAAATATAGATTTTGTTTATGAGAAAGAAATCCTTCCGACTTGCACTAGCCTTGTCCTTCATAACGGCACTTGCGCAGGCACAGAATCCGGGATCTAATCATGGTAACCGCTTTGAACAACTTGGTACCATGATCGCTGATCCGAATATGTATCGCTCTGCCTCCGGAGCGCCCGGACCTAAGTACTGGCAGCAACGTGCTGACTACGACATTTCTGCCACACTGGATGATGAGCAGCAGAAGCTCACCGGTGCAGAAACTGTTACTTATTACAATAACTCTCCGGATCCCTTGACGTACATCTGGCTGCAGCTGGATGAAAACGAGCATGATCTGAAAAGCGATAATAACAGCTTTGACATCACCACCATGTCTGAAAGGATGAGCATGCGTGCTGTGAATGGGCTGCTGGGTAACCCTGGCAGTAAAGAATTTGGGGTAAATATTGTTAAGCTGACAGATGAAAATGGTAAGGCAATACCTTATACCATCAACCAGACCATGATGCGTATTGATCTGCCGCAGGCCCTACAGCCAGGCCAGAAGATCCGTTTCAAGGTAGAGTGGTGGTATAATATCTCTGACCGTATGGTGCAGGGCGGCCGTGGTGGTTATGAATACTTCCCTGAAGATAAAAACTACCTGTATACAATAGCGCAGTGGTACCCCCGTCTGGCTGTTTACTCTGACTTCCAGGGCTGGCAGAACAAGCAGTTCACCGGTCGTGGCGAGTTCGCATTAACCTTTGGTAATTTCCGCGTACGTATGAACGTACCTGCTGACCACATTGTTGGTGCAACCGGCGAATGTCAGAACTATAAGGAAGTACTTACGCCGGCACAGTTTCAGCGCTGGCAGCAGGCGCAGACTGCCAAGCAGCCGCTGGAAGTAGTAACGCTGGATGAAGCTAATAAGTCACTGGCCGGCCATGCAACTGCCCGCAAAACATGGGTATATGAGGCTGAGAATGTACGTGACTTTGCCCTGGTATCTTCCCGCCGTCTGGTATGGGATGCCATGGCTACCAACGTCGAAGGCAAAAAGGTAATGGCCATGTCTTATTATGGTCCGGAAGCCTATCCGCTGTACAATCGTTACTCTACCAAAGTAGTCGCACACACCGTTAAAACCTATTCGAAACATACTATCCCATATCCTTACCCTGTAGCCATCTCCGTAGAAGCGGCTAATGGTATGGAATATCCGATGATCTGCTTCAACCATGGCCGTGCAGAAAAAGACGGTACCTACTCTGAATCTACCAAAAATGGTATGATCGGAGTAATCATCCACGAAGTAGGCCACAACTTCTTCCCAATGATCGTTAACTCTGACGAGCGCCAATGGTCCTGGATGGATGAGGGGCTGAACACCTTCTGCCAGTTCCTTACAGAACAGGAGTGGGACAATAACTTCCCTTCCAACCGCGGTCCTGCCTACAAGATCACTGACTATATGAAGATGCCGAAAGATCAGCTGGAGCCGATAATGGTCAATTCAGAGAACATTATCCAGTTTGGTCCGAATGCATATTCTAAACCAGCAACCGCTTTGAACATCCTGCGCGAGACCGTAATGGGACGCGAACTGTTTGATTTCGCATTCAGAGAATACGCACGCAGATGGGCATTCAAGCATCCTACGCCGGCTGATTTCTTCCGTACAATGGAAGATGCATCTGCCGTTGATCTCGACTGGTTCTGGCGTGGATGGTTCTTTGGGACAGAACCTGTTGATATTTCTCTGGACAGTGTCAGATGGTACCGCCTCGATACAAAAGATCCTCAGATCAGCAAGGGAGAAGCTAAAGCTAAGTATGAGCGCAGCGCTGACCATATCTCCCGGGCGCGTAACAAAGCAGCAGGTATGACGTTTGAAGTGGATAAAGACACCAGTCTGCAGGACTTCTACGTTAAATGGAACCGTTTTGAAGTAACACCGGAAGATAAAGCTGCATATGATGCATTCACAGCAGGTTTGTCACCGGCAGAAAAACGACTGTATGAAAGCAAAAAGAACTTCTACGAATTGTCTTTCTCTAACGTAGGTGGTCTGGTAATGCCGTTGATTGTAGAGTGGACGTTCACCGATGGTACAAAAGAAACTGACCGTGTTTCTGCTTACATCTGGCGTAAAAACGAGTTCAAAGTGACCAAGGTATTCGCCAAGGATAAAGAAGTAGCCAGCATCAAACTGGATCCATTGCGTGAAACTGCTGATATTGACGAAAGCAATAATAGCTGGCCGCGTGTAGCTGCGCCGTCCCGTTTTGAGATGTTCCGTCAGTCACAAGGTATCCGTGGAGCTTCCACCGGTAGCAACCCGATGCAGCGGGCAAGAAAGTAAAACCAGGATTTCTCATTCAGGTAGTATCTGCTGTTGGTATGCAGCAGGTTACAGACCAGAATAATATATAATAAGAAAGCCGTCTCAACAGTATGTTGAGGCGGCTTTCTTATTTGCTGCAAATGGCCATCCGGTTACTATCTCCCGGCCTTTTCATTGCCGGGCTACCGCCTGATAACGCTCTGGCATCCATGTTAACGGTTCACTTATCCGTCACCAAAAGGGCACTTCAATATCCCCGGGATATTGAAGTGCCCTTTTGGTGACCTTATGGTGAGGAGAAAATGTAAAAGACAAGACCTTATCAGACAGGCTTTCCAACGGGTTCTGACAGCTTTACCGCGTCAAAAGGAGGCCAGGTTGGAGATGGGAGGGGGCCAGACGCAAAAAAGGCCTGATCTGCCATGAGACCAGGCCTTTTTATTTCTAAGCCTTTTAAAGGGTAGTTACCGGATAACTGCTAACTTTTCCTGTAGCGTTTTCCTTACTGACCGTCTTTTTTCGGTTTCTCAGGTCCTTTCTTTACGGACCGTCCTGCTTCTTTCAATGCACGGTGAATGATCCATTCCAGCTGGCCGTTGATGCTACGAAATTCATCCGCAGCCCATTTTTCAATAGCCTCATACGTCTGGGTATCAATTCTTAGTACAAATGTTTTCTTATCCGCCATACCCTTTATTTACCAGGTTATTGATGAAGGGTACCTGTATTAACCACAGGTGCTACTTTCGATTCACCGCAAAGTACGACAAGCAGATTGGAAACCATTGCTGCCTTACGTTCTTCATCCAGTACAACAATATCTTTCTGGGATAATCTGTCCAGGGCCAGTTCTACCATTCCTACAGCACCTTCAACGATCTTGGTACGCGCTGCTACGATAGCAGTTGCCTGTTGGCGCTGTAGCATAGCGCCCGCAATTTCCGGCGCATAGGCCAGGTGACTGATACGCGCTTCCAGTACACTAATACCGGCTGGGCTCAGGCGTTCATTCAGTTCTTTTTCCAGCATCTCATTTACTTTGTCGCCACCATCCCGCAGGGTAATGTCTTCGGAAGATTCATTATCTTCCATTCTGTCATAAGAATAGCTTACTGCCAGGTGACGTACCGCCGCTTCACTCTGCACATTCACATACTGGAGGTAGTTATCCACCTCAAAAGAAGCCTTGTAAGTATCCTTCACCCGCCATACAGTTACAGCGGCAATTTCTATCGGATTACCCAGTTTATCATTCACTTTCAGCTGTTGCCCGTTATGG
This sequence comes from Chitinophaga rhizophila, assembly GCF_019492185.1. Classification (GTDB taxonomy): domain Bacteria; phylum Bacteroidota; class Bacteroidia; order Chitinophagales; family Chitinophagaceae; genus Chitinophaga; species Chitinophaga rhizophila. Next base: position 1,850,167 of record NZ_JAICCF010000001.1, on the reverse strand, counting down.
TTATGGGCTCTCAGGGACAGGTGAGCTGTTTTATATAACGGGTTTACCCACATTAAACCGTTTTCTTTTACAGTGCCGATGTATTTACCAAAGAAGGTTAATACACGGGAGTGATTAGGGTTGACGATGATTACTCCTTTCAGGATAAATATGCCTGCCAGGAAAAAGATGCTGGCAAAGAAGGCGTAAGAGCCAATGCCTTGTGCTGAAGACCAGATAAAAAGTATGAGGGCAGCAAGCAGGCTTACAAGAGCAAGGAAGATTGCCAGGTAGCCGGAGACGGGTTTAATGATCTTTTCCATGTTAATCTTGTTTTGATATCAAAATGATATCAAATCTAATTAAAAGTTATTGAACGGCCAAGTCCGTTTTTTAAGTGGATAGGTATGCATATCTGGTAATATGCAAACGGCAGGGATAGGGTAGTAACCGGAAGGTGAATTTGTACGCTTCGGGTAAACAGCTTATTTTAATGCAAAATTCACGATATGAAGTATATGTTAGGAAGTGTGCTGCTTTTGCTGGGCTTTTTCAGTGCCAATGCCGCAAAAGTGGATACAGTTGCGATCTATAGCAAGGCTATGCACAAAAGTCTGAAATGTGTGGTCATTACGCCAGACAGTTACCAGGATAAGCAGCAGCGTTATCCGGTAGTATACATCCTGCACGGGCATAGTGGCAATTATAGCAATTATATCACGAAGATACCAGCTATAGCCGCAGTAGCAGACGCCTATCAGATGATACTGGTATGTCCCGATGGAGGCTATAACAGCTGGTACCTGGATAGTCCGGTAGACAGTGCCATTCGTTTTGAAACGTATGTCGGGAAAGAAATACCCTCATTTATAGATGCTAACTACCGTACAAAAGCATCCCGTGAAAGCCGTGCTATCACCGGACTGAGTATGGGCGGGCATGGTGCATTGTACCTGGCTATTCGTCATCAGGAAACTTTTGGCGCTGCCGGCAGTATGAGCGGAGGTGTGGATGTACGCCCTTTCCCTAATAATTGGGAGCTGTCACAGAAGCTGGGTTCATATAAAGCGCATGCCGCCAACTGGGACCAGCATGTAGTTGTAAATCAGTTATCCCGTTTGAAGAGTGATTCGCTGTCAATCATTATTGACTGTGGTGTCAAAGATTTCTTTATTGATGTGAATCGCCAGTTGCATCAGCGGATGCTGGAGCAGGGTATTGCGCATGATTATATTGAACGTGCAGGTGCGCATACCTGGGAGTACTGGAGTAATTCCATCATGTATCAGTTATTTTATTTCCACCGCTTTTTCAAGTAGTATACGTACCTGCTGATAAGCAGGAAGGCCTTTCTGCATAAACGGTCTGCCACCACATCGCTGTATTAAATAAGTAAAAGCCGGACCTCGACAAGTCCGGCTTGTTATTGCTGCTTTTTTTATAGCGGTATAGATGGCTATACGAGAATTTTTATTGCTTATCCCACCACACGGGAGTGGTCAAAGCATTTGTGCCTTGTCTTGTAATGGCTTCCTGGTAATTAGTAGGGTTAGAGGCTAACTCTGTAGATGGGTACAGCATTCTGCGTGGAATCTTTCCACCTGTAGCATTGCCTACATAGTTTACAGGTGTCAGCTGCGGATAACCGCTTCTGCGCCAGTTTGCCCATGATTCATACCAGTCAAGCAGGCTTGCTGCCCAGTATTGCGTATTGATCTGATTATATCCATCCGCATCAGTGTACGGATGTGCAGTTAGATACGCCTGGATATCAGCATCACTGATCGCTGCTGTTGCACTATACTGCGCCAGTTGTTTCATAGCTGCTCTTACACCATTATTATAGTGAGTAGCTGCATTCGCGCCTACATCCCAGCCTCTTTTTGCCGCTTCTGCCAGTAACAGTTCTGTCTGTGCATAAGTGATTAGGAAGGAAGGGCCGTTTAATCTCAGCAAGACATTCTTGTTAAGCACTGAATATTTCTTCAGGTCACCAGGGTATCCGGGTGCTTTGGAAATATCTGTAGGACTGCTGCTGCCATTGGTATCATAGCCATTAGGCATGCCCAGCTGGTCGGCAGGTACTTCACTGTTGCTGGCAGGTACTACTGCGATGTATTGCAGGCGTGGATCATTGTTGTTTTTCAGGAAATCCATGAAGGTCTTACTGATGCTGGCTTCGCCGGGAGTATTAATAGCATTCCACTCACCCGAGAGGATGTTGCTCACCCTGTTCACCGTAGTTCTGCCACCAGTAGCATCATGTATGATAAAGGCATTGTCTTCGTTAGAGGCAAATAGTCCGCCGTCATATGCTTTTTCAGCCCAGGTTTTTGCAGCTGCTTCGTCTCTTTTGGTGAGGCGCATAGACAGGCGCAGCATTAGTGAGTAAGCTAGTTTTCTCCAGCTGGCAACTATCTGCGTACCATTCTGGGAACCGCCTTTATTGTATATCAGGTCGCCGGGTCCAGGTAATGGTTTGGTAGCATCCAATGCTTTGGCCGCTTCATCCAGTTCTTTCAGCATGTCCAGGTAAATGTCCTGCTGTGCATCATATTTAGGTGTGAAGTTTCTGTCGCTGTAACCTTTACCTGCTTCAGAATAAGGAATATCGCCGTAGATGTCTGTCAGCCTGTGAAAGATCATAACCTTTGCAATACGGCTGATGTTGTACAGGTTAGCCTGGAAGGGATTATCCTTGGTTACTCTGACTACATCCGTGATGTATTTGATCTGATCAGGATAGGCGCGTTCAAAGTAAGAAGCTGCCCAGCCTTCGTTTTGCAGGTATTTATCGCCGGCATACCAGCTTACATTAGACAGCTGTTGCATCATCATTGCGCAGTAGATGATGTTAACACGCCATGTTTCATAGCTGTAATCGCTGTTGCCTGTATATTCCAGCAAGGCGCGGGAGAAGTTATATTCGGGTACGCCGCTGGCTTCGCCAGACTTGTTTTTGTCAGTGTTGATGTCTTCAAAGTTCTTGGTACATGCCGGAGCCAGTAACAGCGCTGGCAGGCAAAGTACAAGTATGAGTTTATGGAGAGATTTCATTATTCCGGATTTTAGAATTTAACATTCAGGTTCACACCAAAAGAGCGGGTGGTAGGCAGACCTGCATACTCCAGTCCCTGTGCGTTACTGTTGCTGTAGTTGGATTCAGGATCGATGTTAGGCGTAGACTTTTTGAAGTAGAAAAGGTTACGGCCTACCAGGGAGATACTGATGCCATTCAGCTTTTCATGTAATGCTTTTCTGGAGAAATCGTAAGTCAGCGCCAGTGATCGGAACTTTATAAAGTCCGACTTGTATACCTGAAGTGCAGAGATAGAGGCCAGTCTGTTGTAATAATCATCCGCAACGATAGTAGTTGTTTTAGCTTCGCCGCCCTCGGTTACACCAGTTACTACCACACCGCCTTCACGTCCTGCCAGGGTTTCCTTGTGAAGACCATAGCTATATGCGTTGGCATTTGTACCGGAATAGATCTTACCACCGGCTTTAAAGTCAATCAGGAAACTAAGGTGTAACCTGCCGTAAGACACTTCGTTGCTCCATCCTCCTGTATAAGGCGCAACACCTGTACCCTGAGCAATGAGGGCATCTGTGCGCTGTGGAATACCTGATGCATCCACAATCATCTCACCTTTCTCATTACGTTTGAAATCATACACCATGATTTGTGAGTACGGCAGACCAACTACGTGGTTGATGAAGCCATCTTCAGTACGGGATTCGCCGCCTTCTACCAGCATGGAACCCTGACCTTCTGCCAGCTGAATAACCTTGTTTTTGTTATGTGCAAAGTTGAAGGTAGTTGTCCAGGAGAAGTTGGCTGATTTGACAGGCGTACCACCAACCATTACTTCAATACCTCTGTTCTCCAGTTTACCGACGTTTACCAGCGCGCTGGTATACCCTGAACCAGAGGATACAGTGGCAGTAACGATATCGTTGGAGGCCTGTTTATTGTACCAGCTGAAGTCAGCGAATATGCGGTTGTCGAGCAATTTCACTTCTGCACCCACTTCCACCTCTTTAACTTTCAGTGGTTTTAGCGCACTGTTAGGAATTTTGCTTTCTATTTCACCTAGCGGTACGCCATTGATGGTGTTACCCAGTGTGCTATAGTAGAGTGCAGTTTTATATTCATCTGCGTCGCCACCTACCTGTGCAAAGCCAGCTCTCAGTTTACCGAAGCTGAGCCAGTTTGTTTTGATAGTTTCAGAGAAAACATAGGAAGCGCTTACAGAAGGGTAGTTGTAAGAGTTGTTTTGTTTAGGCAATGTGCTGCTCCAGTCATTACGATCAGTGACGTTCAGATACAGGGTGCTGTTCCATGCCAGTTCCAGTGATCCGTATACAGAGTGTACTTCTTTATTATACTGGATAATCGAGCTGTTTTTGGTAGCGGCTGTAGCCGGGTTGTATACAAAAGGAAAGGCGAAGTTAGAGGCAGTTACATCATTGACTTTATCAGTTTTCTTCAGCAGGTTTGCGCCGGCGTTAAAGCTCAGTGATAACTTGCTGGTGATGTCTTTATTGATACCCAGCAATGCGTCTATGTTGGTTTCGTTGAACTGACGGTTTCTTTCCAGGTCAAGGCTGCCGGCAGGGCGGTAGGCGGTACCGGTAGGAGTGATGGATGTTGCGTTGAATCCGAAGTAGTCATTGGCCACACGCGCCTGTATGAATAACCAGGGAACAGGTGTGTATCGCAGACTGGTTACGCCCAGCACACGATCTTTCTTTGTATTATTTCTGAAGCGGTTGGCTGCAAAGAAGGGATTGGTGCTGAACAGATCGCTGGTATATACCAGTTCTTTGAACTGGGCATCATAGCCTGGTTCCAGGTAGCTGGCTGCTACGTTGGCAGGCAGGAATGCAATAGCATAGTTACCATTACCAGGGGCATCGCTGAGGTTAGAGCGGTTGTTTGTTATTTCTTTAGTATAGATAACGTTTGTTTGTCCGCTGAATTTATCAGAAAGCTTATAGTTCAGGTCGATGTTAACGTTATTGCGGATGTATTCAGTGTTAGGGTAGATACCTTTGTTGCGAAGATCTCCGACAGCTACACGATAGGTAGTTTTATCGCTGCCACCGGCTACTGACAGGGTATTACTGAATGTTGAACCTGTTTTATAGAAGTCTTTCATGCGGTCGCCCTGTTTGGAGTAAGGGTGTGCCACACCATCAAAAAGGGTAGTGGCAGAGCCATCCAGTTTGCTTCCCCAGCTGGAGAGGCCACTGTTAAGGGCTGACTGCTTATCAGTAGGCTTAGCGCCTTTGATACCCTGGCCGTATACATCCTGGAAGTCCAGGAAGTCATTTGCCTTTTCTACAGTTACGTTGCTGTTGAGTTCAACGCGCATCTGGCCGGCTTTACCGGATTTGGTGGTGATGAGAATAACCCCGTTCACGCCACGCTGACCATACAGTGCAGAGGCAGCAGCGCCTTTGAGGATGGTCATATCTTCAATATCATCAGGATTAATGCTGGATATACCGTCGCCTAAGTCAGTACCGCCCCATTTACCGGCAGAGCCGAGGTTAGCGTTATGCATAGGGATACCGTTCACTACATAGAGTGGTTGGTTAGCCCCGCTCAGAGAAGAGTTACCTCTGATAGTTACGCGGGATGAGCCGCCGGGGCCAGTAGCAGGAGGTGCGCTGTTCACACCAGCAACACGGCCAACGAGTCCGTTGGCTACGCTGATTTCCCTGGCTTTGGTCATATCAGCGCCTTGTACTTTAGATACAGCATAGCCGTTACTACGAGCTTCTTTACGTATACCTAATGCCGTTACAACTACTTCGTTGATGTTGGCCACATCTTCCAGCAGGGTAATGTCAATGGATGACTGGTCTCCGGCAGGAACTTCTTGTGTGAGGTAACCGATAAACCTGAATATCAGAATGTCTGACGGGGATTTAACAGAGATAACAAATTTTCCGTCTGCGCCGGTCGCAGTACCTGTTGTGGTGTTTTTAACCTGGATGTTAACGCCTGGGATGGGATTGCCGTTTTTGTCTCGCACGACACCCCTTACCTGCTTCTGCTGCCTCATGCTGGAGAGGGGCGTTGGAGCTGCGTAGGCAGTCTGTATGCCTTCCGTAAGCATCAGACCAAGCATGACTCCTGCAGTAACGCATGCTTTGTTAAAGCGTAGTGTACTTCTCATAGATACTCCTTTTGGTTGAATTGTTTAACCCTTTTTTTTGACATAGTACGGGCATCTGGATGCCGGGATGCATCCATACATTCTTTTGTCCAGAAGCCATCTATACTATTTCTGCGATACGTTTTTACTTTGGTTGATGAACGGCATACCAATGCATATCGATACGTTTTTCACGCTCGTAATTGTTGTGTTGCAATTCGTTAATCTGATTATTAGTTACATGTTCATTACGTGATGTGCGGCCTTGTCCCTTTGTGTCTCAACAGGAAATATCCTGCACATAAAGAGGTGTCGTGCGGAAATTACAATGGTACCATGCGAACAGAAAAAAAAGTTACTTTCTATCCCACCATAATCTGATGCCTCCGTTGTCTTCTCCGCGAAGCTTGCTGATAGCGCGTTTCACGCCTGCAGGGTTGGTAGCGTATTCAAATTGAATGAAGGGAATGCGGCGAATAAATGAGGAAGAAGGTATTTTTCCGCCACTGTTATTTATAACTATCGGAAATAATTTCGGGTAACCGGTGCGCCGAAATTCAGACCAGGCCTCTTGTCCGTCAGGGAATACAGCAATCCACTTTTGGGTAATGATACGTTCCAGCTTTTCATGTTCGGGTGCTTGCTCATTCCATCTGATGGTACACTGGCTAAGGTATACGCTGCCTTCGGGTATATTATTGACAGGATTTTGAGGATCTGTGTAGGGTTTAGGCTTCAGCGTATCATCGTTTACGTAACGGTGGTAAGCATTTGTGAGGTTATATTGTCTGAACGAGGCGTAGATGCCTTTCTCATAGTTCTCTTGTGCATCGCCTGCACCTTTCCAGGAGTAAAGTGCCGCTTCTGCTTTCAGGAAGAAGGCTTCTGAGGCAGTACATAGCTGTATCCGGGAGGGCTGCCATGCCAGTTTGGAGAATCCTGCATAGATATCCTTGCTTGTAATGGTGATACCGTTGCGGATACCATGGTAAATAGAGTCTTTTGTATCGGCAGGTACGAAATAATGAGGCAACCTGGGATCCCGGTATCCGCAGAGGAAAGATTCCATTGGTGCCCCCATCCTGATATCATTCCAGGAGTTACAGATTACATTCAGCGGGTGGGTAACAGGAGCAATACTGATATTAAAATTGTCTTCCGTATTATAAAGAAGTCCATATGTCTGGTTGAGTGCCGCTTCTCCTTCTTGCCTGGCCCTAACCGGGTCAGCAGCAGAAATGCGTAGTGCCAGGCGTAGTCGTATAGTATTGGCCAGTTTGATCCATTTGGTATAATCGCCGTTGTAAGACAGGTCAAACCTCCTGAACCGGTTGTCCGTCGCTGTTGGTATATACTGGCTTAAGGTAGTAATCGCTGAATCGAGATCTTTGAAGAAGGCATTATATACTTCTTCCTGTGTGTCGTAATCAATACTTCTGTCCTCATTGATCATGGCATACCGGGTATAGATAATAGGACCATAGATATCACTTACCCTATGCATGGCCAGTACCCGGATAATTTTGGCCCATGCATAGAAGTCGGGATACCTGCCCCGGCATTTATCCATTACAAACCGGCAATTCGGCATTACATTACCGTATGCAGTCAGCCAGGCGTCATCATTCCAGTTATCCAGCAGGTCATAGGTGATATTATTTCGGTTATCCTGGAAGGGGCTGGGCGTCATCATATAACCGGAGAACACATCCCCCATCAGGTTCTGCTGTAGCTGGGTGACTGATACGTCATTGCTGACATAAATGTTCAGCATAGCCTGTACTAAAGGGTCGCCTATTAGTCTGAAGTCGCCCTGTAGTTCATCATCATACATGTCATAGGGGTTGGTGTTGATACTTTCAAAGTTGCGGGTGCAGGCAACCTGTAAGATCAGCAGTGGCAATAGTATGATGATAATTTCGGTGACAGATTTTCTATTATTCATTCATAAGCTCTTTTTAAAGAACCAGTTTAATGTTGGCACCAAAGCTCCTTAGCGCGGATACACCAAAAGCGTCTATGCCCTGAAGGCCGTTACCGCTGCTCATGGATACCTCCGGGTCAAAAGGTGCGTGGATGGCAAAGAAGCATAGATTTCTGCCAATCAGTCCGAGCTGGAGTTTATTAATCCATTTACTCTTCAGTGGCAGCCTGCAGGTAAGTGATAACTCTCTGAGCCGGATATTGGTCGCATCGTACATATACATCTCTCCGATGCCTGCCCGCCCGCCGATTGTAGCATAGAATCTGCGTTCGTCATAAGTGGTGATGAGCGGGGTACCATCTTCATAGACTGCGTTGATAGTCATACCGCCTGCATCTCTGGCTTTTGCGCTGGCTTCGCTGACGCCGTAGGCATCGAGTACAGAGTTGGTTACACTCATGACTTTACCGCCAAAACGGCCGTCTATCAGAAAGCTGAGTGCGAAGCTTCTATAGGTCAGTGAGTTGTTCCATCCCAGCATAAACCGCGGATTAGGGTTGCCTACTTTTTTGAGTACGTTGCGTGTTTCCAGATTTCCTCTGCTGTCAATAACAAACTGTCCTTTATCGTTTTTGTATAGTTCTTTATTGGTGTAAATATCTCCCCATGAGCCGCCCTCCCTGATGAAGGACCCATACATGTTGGTGACAAAGTCAGTCAGGATATAGTAGTTATCCGGTCCGGCTCCGGGGATGCTGTTGTTGCTGAGTGTAACCACCTTATTGTTGTTTACCGTCAGGTTGAAAGTACTGCTCCATTTCAGATGGGTACGTTGAACAGGCACCAGGTTTAATATGGCTTCCCATCCCTGGTTCTGTATATTTCCCAGGTTCAGATAGTAGAACAGGTAGCCCGATCCGGAAGGGGCACGCACTTCCATGTACTGCTGATAGTTATTGTTCTTATACCATGTCAGATCTATGCCTACGCGATCCTGGAGTATCCGAATCTCTGCGCCGGCTTCCAGTGAGCGGTTATCCTCCGGCTTAAGGTAGATGCCGGGGTAGGGGGCACGCGTATTGAAATTGACACGCGTTACGCCGCCGGTAGTCTGTAACAGGAACCGGGCCGGTCTGGAAGCATAGGGAGCAATGTCGTTACCGGCTTTCGCATAGGATAGGCGTACTTTGGCAAAACTTACAGCGGCCGGCATACGGAGCCATTCGCTTAATATGGCGCTAACACCAGCCGAATAATAGAAGTAACCTTTGGCCTTTATAGGCGTGAAGGCAAATGTGCTGGACCAGTCGTTGCGGCCCGTTACGTCCAGGAATATGCGTTGCTTCCAGTTAAGCTGTGCGCTGCCAAACAGCGCCTGCAGTTGTTTCTTATCAATGCTTTGCTGAGCGTCCAGTGCACTGGGAGAAATGTTTGTAACTGCGAACACATTTGGTACGATCAGTCCTTCAGCAGCAGTAGGATTAGTACTGATCAGTGAACGGTCATGTGCTTTGACATCTGTAATACTTACACCCAGCATCGTCTGTAGCTTTAAGCCTGGTGATAGCTTCCTGGTAGCAGTCAGCATCATATCTGCATACAGCTGGGTATTATATTCTGTTTCGCGCGTAAGCCTGCCATTTGGCGGACTTAACACCTGTTGGGTACCAGCATGAGCCGACATCTGATAACTGTCGTTACTCCGATCTATATTACCTCTTACCTGTAAGGACAGCCAGTCTGTAATCTTGTATTTCAGTGAAAGGGATAACATGCTACGGTTCCTGGCTTCTTTTCGCTGCGCTTTATATTGGATCCAGTAAGGGTTCTGCTGATCATCCAGCCCCGGCCAGTTCAGGTCATTGCGGATGTTCCACCAATTCTGCAAGGGCAGGCTACGGCGTGTGTCAAAGTACTGGTACTGCTTATAATCATCAAAATTGATACCCCGGGGTAGGTTGTACAGGCCAGTCAGTGCGTTGTAGTAAAGTCCGGAGGAGGGTTTGTTCTCCACATCCTGTATCAGGTAGGTAAAGTTGGCGTCTACGAGCAGCTTCTTTTTAAGCAGATTGGCAGTGACACGGGTATTGAAAGTATGTCGTTGCAGGCGGTTCGCCGGTAGAATACCTTTATTCATTGTATTGGCGTAGGACAGATAGTATTGGGTGTTTTCGGCCCCGCCGCTGTAAGAGATGCTATTGGTGGAAGTAAGGCCTGTGCGGAAGAAGCTCTTTACATGGTTGGGCACATTGATACTACCGCCCCAGCTGTCAGCCGAACCAGGCTGCAGGTTATCTTTATCATCTCTGTAGGGGCGTATGGTTTGTCCGTAGCGGAACTGCAGGTTGGGCAGCAGTAAAGGAGCGTCTATCATCAGGTCAGACGATACATGGATCCGCGCTTTACCAGCCAGTCCTTTTTTAGTAGTAATCATGATGACGCCATTAGCAGCCTGGCTGCCATAAAGGGCAGCAGCAGAAGCGCTTTTCAGTACGCTGATACTCTCAATATCGTCGGGATTAAGGTTAGAGATACCGTCGCCACCATCTCTTCCGGCAGAACCTACAATACCAGAGGATTGTCCCCATATATCTGTAGGCTGTGAGGGCGTGAAGTTAGCCATAGGAACCCCGTCAATAATATAAAGTGGCTGGTTTTCCCTCGTCGATTTATTCCCTCTGAGTATAACCCTGGCAGAACCGCCTATACCGGATGCGCTTCTGTTTATCATGACGCCGGCAATTTTCCCTGACAGGCTGTTGATGACGTTAGCGTCTTTTACAGTAGAGATGTCTTCACTTGCCAGCTGGCCGGTGGAGTAGGAGAGTTCTTTATTGCTTTTGGGAATACCAAGGGCCGTGACAATCTGTTCATTGAGTCCGTGTACACTTTCTGTCAGGGTAACATCGACCAGTGGCCGGTCGCTGACAGCAACTTCCTTATGCAGATAGCCTACTGAGCGAAAGACAAGTACATCAGCTGGTGCAGCGCCGATGTTATAATAACCTTCATCATCAGCTTGTACGCCTTTATGAGAGCCTTTAATCAGAATAGTAGTACCTGGTAAAGGTTTTCCATGCGTGTTCAGTACCCGTCCGGTTATGCGGAAATCGTCTTTCCTGCTGTCGGAGGGGAGATCTGTACCAGCCGTTTGCTGTATATCTGACGATATGATGATCTTATCGCCTTTGATAAGGAAGGTAAGGCCGGTACGGGAAGACAGCCTGGTAAGTACTTCCTGTACCGGCAGATCTTTGCAATGAAGAGATATTCTTCTATTGAGATCAATGGTATTTTTATCGTAGTGAAAGTTCAGCTTACTCTGCGTGGATATGTCAATGATGATTTCAGAGATGTTCTTATCGTTGGCAGTGATAGTGACGCACTGATCGCAGGTACCGGCAGGTTGGGCACAAGCGGGATTGATTCCAGTCAATGAGGCCATTAACAGGAAACCGGCAATAATACATACTTTGCAGAAGTATGATTTTCCCCTCATATAGCCCCATTTACGTTTAGATACAAAAGCAGCTTCAGTGACGAAATATGATATGCCCTGCGAAGGGCAGTTGCTAAAACAGTATTACTTATTCTTCAGCCATACGGTGTCCTTCCCGATTGAATAGGAAAGTGATTCTGTAAGGCAAATGGTTTCGATGACATTTGCCAGGGTTTCCTGTCTGAAATTGCCGGTGTAGGTCCAGTCTTTTTTGCCGCTTTGATTGATGATAGTAATGCCATATTTATTTTCGATGGCGATACGTACCTGTTCATAGGAAGCGTCTTTAAATACCAGGTAGCCTTTTTGCCAGCCAATTGCCTCTTCTGTATTACAGGCGGTTTTAACCAGTTGTTGTGAGCGGAGGTCAAAGCTGACCTGCTCACTTGGCTGTAATATAACCGGTGGTTGAGAGGCGGTAGTGATTTTTACTTTACCAGTAAGCAGGGCCACGGTGATTTGTTGTTCGTGCGGGTAGGCGCGTACATTGAAGGTGGTACCCAGGGCAGTAGTATTAATATTGCCGGCATGAACGGTAAATGCTTTATTGGGAGCAGTAGCAGCGTCAAACCATGCTTCCCCTTCTTCCAGGAAGATGTCGCGGCTATTACCTGAGAAATGTTCAGGATAGCGTATCCGGGTAGCGGCATTAAGCATAATCTTACTGCCATCTTCCAGGGTCACTACTTCCTGGTTGCCTTTGGAAGTATGGACAGTCACGAAACCATTAGCTATGGTGCGGTTGCTTTCAGCGACATGACCGGCTAGCGGTTGGTTGGGAGAAGCAGGATGCGCCGCTCGTTGTTTTTGCTGGAAGAACCAGGCCCCTGCGGCCACCAGCAGCGTTACAGCGGCTGCCACGTAGTACCAGGTGCGCAAAAGGGGGCGTACCGGGGTAGCGGGTTGTATATGATAGTTAAGCGTGCGTTGTACCTCCGCGAGGTCGGCTTGTATCTCACGCTCACTTTTAGACGACGTATGTTGATTACCAATACTATCAAACCACTGTTCGATGACGGCGGTTTCTTCCGGGGTGCATTGGCCTTGATTATAACGTTCTAATATTTTCCTGATCTGATCTTGCTCCACTGCTTGCAATTTTGAAATGTCCCAATGATATGCTGATGTCGTGCCATAGGGGCAGAAGTACCATCAGTTAGCAAAAAATGAGTACATGGCCCTTGTAATGAGTAGGAACGCTACAAGGTCTGTTCTGGCATGATTGGCACGTAGTATCTTAAGGGCTTTGGTTATTTGGTTTTTAACGGTTTGCGGGGAAAGTCCGAGCCTGGTGGCAATTTGCTCAACAGTCTGATGTTCGACGCGGCTTAGCATGAAGATTTCTTTCATGCGCCCTGGCAGGTGGTTGATGGTTTCAAATACATCCTGTGTACGGGCTTTATTATCAACCAGTTCGGCAATGCCGCCAGGTTGTACGTCAAAATGTTCTATCAGTTGCTGGAGGTACTTGCGGTAGGTGGAGTTTTTACGGTAGATGTCGATGATCTTATGTCTGGCTGACTGGTACAGGTAAGACTTTAGTGATTCATTGACACTGATGGATTGCCTTCGTTCCCAGAGGGAAGTGAAGAGGTCCTGCAATACATCTTTGCCAGCTTCAGCGCCATCTATTTTACTAAGAATGTAAAGGTATAACGGGTGACTATAACGCTCGTAAATAACGTTAAAAGCATTTACACTGTCTTTTTGCAGCAGCGATAGTAATTCTTGGTCAGTATAATTACTATACATGGATTACAGTAAATAGATTTTGGTTGATAAATGGCTTATTATCAGCGAATAACTCCATTTATGTCGGCATCGTTCGTTATCAGCCGAAAGGAAATTAATACATTTTAGTCAATTACCAAATAATTTACAATAAGCTATCCTGGCCATGGCGCTTACCTGGCTGAAGATCAGTGTATAGCCTTGCTGATTTCAATAGCAAAGCTTTATAAGCGTATATCTCACGCTTCTTTCAGTCTCAATTCGTTTTTATACTCTTTCGGTGTTTTGCCTACAATCTCTTTAAAGAAGCGATTGAAGTTAGACAGGTTTTTGAATCCGCAGGAGTAAGCTATTTCCGCAATGGACCAGTCTTCTTCTGTCAGCCGTTTACATGCATGTCCTATGCGTACTTCATTCAGGAACTGTACAAAGGATTTCTTGGTACGGTTCTTAAAGAAGCGGCAGAAGGATTGCGGAGAAAGGTTGGTAATACTGGCCACGTCCTGGAGCGAGATTTCTTTGGAGAAATTACCCATCACATACTTGAATACTTCGTCAATCTTATGATTGTCTTTGGCGTTAAAGGCATGTGAATAACCAGTGCTTGCGAGATACTGTACATCTTTGGTTTCGGCCAGTATTTTAAGGATACTGAGCAGGGATATAATACGTTCCAGTCCTTCTTTCTTAGGCAGGGAAAGTATCTGTTCCTTCAGTATATCATAGGTTGGGCCTAGTATTTTCATACCTCGCTGTGCCCTGTGGAAAAGGTCTGTCAGTGACTTTGTCTCTGGCAGGCCGTAAAATTTCTCCCCGAAGATGTCTTTCGGGAAATAGATCACCACCGAGCGGGCTTTCAGCTGCTCATTGTTCTTGTGGTAGCTTTCATCATTGTACCATACGTGTGGAATGTGTGGTCCCAGAAACACCATGTCGCCTACATCAAAGCTTTCGATGCTGTCTCCAACGATTCTCTTACCATTGCTTTCCATGACGAATACCAGTTCACATTCAGGATGGAAGTGAAATGGTGTATTAAAATATGGATCACATCTTTCTATGATGGTGATCTGATTGTCGGCAAATGCCCCCACTTTTATCAGAATGGGTTTCATGTAGTTATAATTTAATCTTCCCTTTAACCCTGTGATGACTCTCGAAACAGTAATAAATAAACAATCGTTCGGTATATGACCCCCCTACTGTAAGTTATACAGACAGTAATTGCAAATCTCCCTGACAAAACTTTTTCTCAGAAAGTGCCAAATTATCAAATTTTGGTTAAAAAAGCATCAATTGTCCGCAATATTCATGATTTAAAAAATCCGCCTGTTATTTTTATTTTATTTGGCAATCTGCACTTAAGAGTCTAATTTTCTAACGAATATCAAACCAAATCTGAATTTCGTGAAAGGAATATCCATTAAAGATATTGCCCAAGAGGCAGGTGTTTCTCCTACAACAGTTTCTTTTGTATTGAATGGTAAAGGAAAAGAAAAAAGAATCAGTGAACAGGTCAGCAAAAGGATCCTGAAGATAGCTGGAAAACTTAAGTATAAGCCCAACCAGCTTGCCAGGGGGTTACGCACCGGCAAAACGAAAACAATCGGATTGATAGTGGAAGATATTGCCAATAGTTTTTTTGCTAATGTGGCAAAGGTCGTTGAAGACGAGGCGGATAAGTTTGGCTATAAGGTGTTGTTTGGTAGTACCGAAGACAATGAAGAAAAGGCCAAAGGTCTGCTTGAAGTACTCAGATATCGTCAGGTGGATGGTTATATTATTACTCCTACGCTCAATCTTGATAAAGAAATAGCCTCATTACAGAAGCCGGTTGTGCTGATGGACCGGTACTTCCCTAACATCGCAGACTCCAATTATGTGGTGGTAGACAATTTTCAGGGGGCTTATACAGCAGTTACTCACCTGGTAGAGCAGGGATATAAGAGAATCGGGATTATTACTACCACTTCATCCCAAATTCAGATGCAGCAGCGTCTCGAAGGGTTTGTGGATGCCTTGAAGAAACATGGACTGCCGGCAGGCAAGAATGTTATTAAGCGCCTTCCATTTGATCTGGACAGAGCTGGATTTATTCAGGAAATTACCCAGTATCTGCAAACGAATAAGGATCTTGATGCCTTGTTCTTCGCAACTAATTACCTCGGAATCTGTGGTATAGAGAGTATCCGTGCTATTGGTTTGCATATAGGTACAGACCTGGGTATGGTAAGCTTTGACGATCATGACATCTTCAGATTGCATAGCCCATCCATTACCTGCGTAGCTCAGCCGGTAGAGGAAATAGGCCGGCGACTGATACATATGCTGATTGATGAACTGGAGCAAACCACTGAAATACATGTAGCACAACACGTTGTACTTTCACTTGAGCTCAGGAAAAGAGAATCTTCTGTACCGGCTGTTCATGCTAACGTCTGACAGGCATTCACCGAGAAGCAATTATAGTCCAACCTGATACTATGCTGTCATTTACTTGATCAATTTTCAATAAACAAGGAATTTTGAATTGACATGTTTATGGCTGCTGGTATTTATGGACATTTCATGTGATGATTTGTGATGAACTGTGTGTTACTACTCATGAATATAACATCATTGTGTCATTTCATTGGTGTCGAACTACTGTAATTTTACCGAACTGTCAGCATAGTACTAAAACGTTTTACAGACTTGCCACGCAAGAAAAATTTTTATCAACTGGAACTAAATCATTCCACAATTATTAGTTACTCTGGAGGAGGGAAATTTTCAGAATAATTTAAAAAAAACTCAGGGACAAAAAGGGGAATAAACACGGAAAAACAAACGGGAGCTGCTTAACAGTACGATCTCAGGCGTATTGATTAACCGGTTTGCATGTCATATATTTTCTAAATCCACATTCATCATCAAAATCGAACTATGAAAAGATTGCTCATCTTTTTATCGCTATTCCTATGCGTGTGCATCAATGTGTCCGCACAGGATAAGCAGGCGGTATCAGGTACTATCAGAGATGCAGACGGTAGTCCGCTACCAGGCATAACAATTCTTGAAAAAGGCACTAAAAATGGCGCGCTTACAGACGCGGCCGGATCATTCAGACTACAGGTTGACCCCAAAGCTGTGCTGGTAGTTTCCGGTATAGGGTTTATCTCACAGGAAGTAGCTGTAAACGGCGTGAGCACACTTAATGTGAGTCTGGTCGTTGATAACAAAAATCTTGGCGAAGTGGTTGTAACTGCGCTGGGTATAAAACGTGAAAAGAAATCACTGGGTTATGCATTGCAGGAAGTTAGTGGTGAGAAGCTGGTTGCTGCAAGGGAAAGTAACCTGGCTAACGCATTGACCGGTAAAGTAGCCGGCCTACAGGTACTCCGTTCTAGCAATGGTCCTGCTGGTTCTACTAAAATTACCCTGCGTGGTAATAACTCTTTTAGAGAAGGTGGTAACCAGCCACTGATCGTTGTTGACGGTATTCCTCTGGATAACTTCACCGGCGCTTCTAATAATGACTATTGGAATCCTTCCAAAGATATGGGTAATGGTCTTGCTGACGTTAACCCGGACGACATTGAGTCTATGTCGGTATTGAAAGGTCCTGCAGCATCTGCATTATATGGTTCCCGCGCTGGTAACGGTGTGATCCTTATCACCACCAAGACTGGTAGAAAACAGAAAGGTCTAGGTATTACTTATACCTCTCAGGTAGGCTTCTCTGATATCTTCGCGCAACCTAACAGACAGAACACTTTTGCTCAAGGTAAAGAAAACATCTTTAATCCGGAGGAAACAGTAAACTGGGGTCCCGCTATTGAAGGCCAGACAGTAACAGACTGGCAGGGTAAAGAAACCCAATTAAGGACATATGACAATGTAAACAACTATTTTAACAGAGGATTTAATTTTAAGAATACTATCTCTTTCCAGCAGCAAGTGAGTGAGGGTACCTCTATCTACACTTCCATTACTCACCTTACTGATAAAGGTATTATTCCAGGCGCTAACCTGAATCGTACTAATCTGACCGCCCGTGCTGTATCGCGCTTTGGTGCATCCAAACGCTGGACAACCGATACCAAAATACAATACATCAATTCCAGAGCTAATAACCGTCCACAAAATGGTGATAACTCAGGTAACGTATTCCGTACCATTTACATGTTGCCTGTAAACATGGACATCAGAGATTTCAGCGTAGCAAGAAGGGACAACGGCAAAATGTTATGGTATGGTAACGGTAATGCTATTAATCCGTACTGGGCAAGACAATACGATCTGAACGAAGACGTAAGAGACCGTTTCCTGATGACAGGGGCATTGAAATATGATTTCACATCCTGGCTGAATGCTGAATTAAAAGCAGGCGCTGATATGTACGGTACTAACATAGAAGCTAAGCGTTATGCAGGTAGTCCTTCTCCGGTGAATGGCAGCTACAGCCATGGTAAAGAAACCTTCTCAGAATTAAACTACAGTGCATTGGTGACTGCAAGAAAAGACAATGTCATTGGTAAACTGGGAGGTGCGCTGACTGTAGGTGGAAACCTGATGAGACAGAAGCGTGATAAGCTGGATGCCTCTGTAGGTGAATTGCAGATACCTGATTTCTTCTTCCTTAACAACGGAAGATCTGCGCCATCAATCACTCCGTTCCTGAGCGAAAAAAGGATCAACTCCGTATATGGAAGCATTGGTCTGAATTGGGATGCATACTGGTTTGTGGATGTAACAATGCGTAATGACTGGTCTTCAGCGTTAAGCAAAGCCAATCAGTCGTATTTCTATCCGTCTGTGAGTTCATCACTTGTAGTTACCGAGATGATTTCACACCTGGGAGGCAGCCTCCCTTCATGGCTTTCCTATGGTAAATTACGTGCGTCTTATGCGATGGCTGGTAATGACCTGGATCCATATAGCCTGTACAACACGTATGAAGTGACTAAAGATCCTAACGGTAATACAGTAGTAAAAAGAAAACCAGTACTATATGATCCGAACGTTCGCAGTGAACTGATCAAATCAACAGAAATGGGTGCTGAAGCACGCTTTTTCAACAATCGCCTGAGTGTGGATTTCGCATGGTATAAGTCTAATGCAACCCGTCAGCTGATAGATCTGCCGATGGACCCATTGAGTGGTTATACAAAAAGAAAGATTAACGCAGGTAATATCCAGAATACTGGTATCGAGCTGATGCTGAATGCACGTGCATTGGATAATCCAAAAGGGTTGTCATGGGATGTAACAGTTAACTATTCCAATAACAAAAATACAATTGAAGAGCTGACACCGGGTATTAGTACTTATCCATTGGGTGGCTTTGATGATGTACAAGTACTGGCAAAAACCCATCAGAAGTATGGTGATATATGGGGTACTGCGTTCCAGCGTGTAGAAGATCCAAATAGCCCTGCATTTGGTAAGATGATAGTAAGCGCAAGTGGATTTCCGTTGGCTACACCCGATAAGAGATATTTGGGTAATCAACAGCCGGTTGGTATGCTGGGTGTGACAAACACGTTCTATTACAAAGCATTCTCTCTAGGTTTCCAGGTAGATGCACGTATCGGAGGAAAGATGTTCTCAGGTACACACTCTGCCCTGCAGAGAAATGGTATGGCGGCAGAAACTGTTGTGAACGGCAAACGTGATGAATTTGTAGTGGATGGTGTAGTGTATAATGAGCAAACAAAAACCTATGATCAGAACACCGTAGCGGTTAGACCTGAGCAATACTGGTCTTTAGCTATCAATGGTACCAACGTTGGTATTGTTGAAGCAAACCTGTATGATGCAACAAATGTTCGTCTGAGGAACCTGAATCTGAATTATAACCTGCCAGGTAAATTGCTGTCAAGAACACCAGTACAGAGAGCAAGCATTGGTTTCACCTGCACCAACGTGTGGATGATCTCCAGCCATATGAAAGGGCTTGATCCAGAGGCGGTGTATGCAACTTACACGAATGCTACAGGTTTTGAAGCAGGTAGTGCTCCGACATCACGTTCTTTCCTGTTTAACTTAACTGTTGGTTTCTAATTGTTGAAAAAAGAATTTATGAAAGCTATAATAAAGAGTGCTTGTTTAGTATTGACTGGTAGCTTATTGTTACAGTCGTGCTCTAAGTTTGAAGAGATTAACAACGATCCTAATAGTGCAAGTGAAGGCCAGGTAGAAGTAGAATACGCAATTAACGGTTCCATCACAGGTGCGCAGATGAATCCTGATGTAGCAGAACGTTCTTTCGTGCTTTACTGGAAAACCGCCGGTCGCCAGCACAGACAAGGTGGTCTCTCTAGCGGCGGTTATGATGATGGATGGACATCCGCCTACTATAATCAGGTGTCTGGTTGGCTGAATGGTATCAACTTGGCAATAGAGTTGGCCGAGAAAAGAATGGCTGACAATTCGGCTAAACCGCATACAAAAAACCTGTTGCAGGTAGCGCGTATATGGAGAGCTTACCTATTAAGTGAAGCGTCAGATAACTTTGGTCCGCTGCCAATTGAAGCTTTCCAGTCAAAGAACCCTGAGTTCAATAGTGTAAAAGAAGTATACTATTATATCCTGAAAGAGCTTACAGAAGCGGTAGCCGCTATAGACGAATCAGTAGCCAATCCTGATGGTCTGAGCAATTTCGATCCTGCGTATGGATATAATTATGCTAAATGGGTCCGCTACGCTAACTCCCTGCGTATGCGCCTGGCTATGCGTTTGTCAGAGGTAGATACAGAGAAGGCAAAGACAGAATTTGAAGCGGCAGTAGCTACCGGGAAACTGATTACCGAAGCAGATCATATTTTCAAAGTACAAGAAAAACCAGGATGGGATGACTTAACAGGTGTGATGAGCCGTGAGTGGAACGCACAATTGCTGTCGGCAACACTTAATAATCTGTATGTTGGTCTGGGTGGTATACCTTCTCAGCAGCAATTGCCGGATTCACTGCATAAGTATATCAAACCTGCTGATTATGTGGGGCTGAAGTTTGCCAATCACATGGCGTCTATGACGAATGATCCTGTTGCTGGTTATTGGTTTGATGGTTTGCAACAGACTATTGACCCTCGTGCTTATAAGACATTTATTGTTCCAGGGCAGTTCAATAACCCTGATTTCTCTCCTTATCCAACTTACACCAATGACGCGAAAACTGTAAAGCGTAATATGGACGGTTTTGGAGAAGTAAATGCGTCTTTCACCTGGAATGCAGCGACAACAGGAGACTGGGGTGAAAAGGGAGCGAAAAACTTCCTTTATACATATCCGGGTACTAATCCTCGCTTGGCACAACGTTTCAGAAACAGCACTAGTCAGCGTATATTCTTTGCACCATGGGAGACTTATTTTCTGATGGCTGAAGCCGCGGTTAGAGGTTGGGCTACTCCGGTATCTGCACAGAATGCATATGAGACAGGTGTTTCAAAAAGTTTTGAGTATTGGGGAGTAACTCAGTTCCTCAGCACTTACCTGGCATCTCAGGACTACAACAGAGCAGGCACTTCTGTACGATGGACGCATACAACAGAGCCTGGAGCAACGCATGCTATGAATTATATTGACGCATACACCAAAGCTCCTGGTACAGCCAATATCCTGTATCCGTCAAATACGCTGTATAAAAATGGTACGGTGAAAAATGATGCTTTGACCAAGATTATAACACAGAAGTTTATTGCTCAGGTGCCATGGTTACCGCTGGAAGCATGGAGCGATCAGCGCCGTCTGGGATTACCATTCTATGAGAATCCAGCTATTGAACGTCCTTTGCCAAATTTACCGGCACTTAATGCTGGTAATTACATGACAAGTGATATTCGGTTCTTCCCGCAGCGTCTAAGATACCCGAGCGGGCTCCCCAATAGTAATGCTGAGGGATACCAACAGGCAGTATCATTGCTTGAAGGTGCAGATGCAGTACTTACTCCATTATGGTGGGCTAAACACTAGAAAAGAATATAGGATAATATAAAAAAAATCCATGCTTATGCATGGATTTTTTTTATTACTTGTTTTAATTGTATATTGCTGCATATGAGAAACTAGGATGTATATCAACCACAACATCTATAAGAATCTATGAGAGCCTGAGTAGCAATTACCTAACTACTCTGCATCACGAACGATCGGATATACTGTTATGAGAAAACAATTGTCACTATGCCTAAATTATTTTTTTGGGTCCTGTTGTCAGGGCTGCTATCCTTTCAAACCATTACGACACATCTGATAGCCAGTACTGGAAAAATAACGGGAGAGAAATTAAAAGATTACAAAGGAAAGACCCATACCATCAGGCCTAAGGGGAAAGCGGTTGTATACCTTTTTCTTTCTCCGGAATGCCCGTTGTGTAAGAATTATGCGCCGGTTGTACAGGCAATACAAAGTAAATATCCAGAGATACAGTTCTATGGCATTGTGAGTGGAAAGACGTTTACAAGAGAGATGGTTGGAGAATATGCCAAAGATTATAAAATATCGTTTCCAATACTGATGGATCCGGATAAGCAGGTAGCGGACTACTTGCGGGCTACAGTGACTCCGGAAGCCTTGCTGATAGGTGAAAATGGAAGGGAATACTACCGTGGCCTGATCGATGACTGGGTAACCGGATTAGGTACCAAGCGCGCTAAAGCGAGTAAGCGTTACCTGGAACTGGCTATAGAGAACCTGCTATCAGGCAGCGACTTGACATATTCCACACGACCAATTGGTTGTCTTATCAGCAATTATTAATCTAATATACCAATCTGGTGAGCATGCACTGTAGGGTTGTGATAATATTATTGGCAATCTTTTTAAGAACTATGCAAGGCGCATCTGCGCAGAAAATTACGTGGAATCAGCATATAGCGCCGATCATTCACACTAATTGTACACCTTGCCATAAGAAGGCAGATGCGGCACCGTTTGAGCTGGTTACTTATGAAGACGTGGCGAAAAGAGCGGCGTTTATCAAGCAGGTGACTCAAAGCCGATATATGCCCCCATGGAAAGCGGATACGCACTATGCCAGCTTTGCCAATGAAAGACGTCTGACAGACGAGGAGATCAGGATGATTGCGGAATGGGCGGACACTAAAATGCCGAAAGGCAAAGATGTAGCGAAACAGGAGCCAGTCAGATACCAGGAAGGGACGCATTATAGCCGTCAGCCGGACACTATATTACAAATGTCTCGCCCCTTTCACTTGAAAGCAGACAACAAGGAGCGATTCATTGTATATAAAATACCGTTTGAGTTACCGGCAGATATGAATGTAGAGGCAATTGAGTTCGTGTCCAGCAACAGAAAGGTTATCCATCACGCCAATTATGAAATTGATGCTGTACCTGACCTTGATATTTATGCCGGACAGGAGTATATTAACCTAACAGAGGAAGACAGGGGAAAGTACCTTCAGTATGTACCTTTCCGGCAGCGAATGATATATTATGGAGGCTGGATTCCCGGAGCGACGTGCGAGTCTTACCCTAAAAACATTGGCTGGGTAATGCCTAAACGCGGTGTAATCCTGCTGACGTTGCATTACGCGCCGGTCGGAAAAGAGGAGGACAATATCAGTGGCATACAGTTGTTCTTTACTAAAACGCCGGTAAAAAGGGAGATACGCGCAGTGAGTTTTGGTTCAGGAGGAGTAGGTGAGAAGGACATTGATCCATTTTTCTATATACCGGCGGATGCAGTTAAAACGTTCCGTCTTAAAGTTACAGTGCCTGAAGACCAGTCTATAATGTATGTGTGGCCACACATGCATTACATTGGGAAGAAGTTCAAGGCATTTGGCGTTACTCCTGTCGGAGATACTGTTAAGATGGTATCAGTCACCGACTGGGATTTTAAATGGCAGGAAGTTTACTGGTACCCTAAATTATTGAAGTTACCCAAGGGTACGGTCATCCATATTGAGGCGATCTACGACAACACCGCTGCTAACCCGGCTAACCCATCATCGCCCCCACGGCTGATCTACTCTAGTGGAGACATGAAATCGACAGATGAAATGTTAACATTAGTGATGCTTTATCTGAATTATGAGAAAGGAGACGAAACAATTCCGCTGAAAAATGAAAACATATTGAAATAGGATATAATACTATTTTATTATTTCATTGTGCAAATTTCTCGTTTTAACCTGATTGTTAACAATAGCACAAAAATCTGTTAAATGTTTCTTGTTCATTCTGTTTTTATTTTTTAGCTTGGCGTTCGAAAGAGAAATAATAATATTATTTAATGTGTGAATTGAGGAAAGCGAATAAATAAGGGACATATAGAACAGTGGAGAACCAACAATAGAAGTATCGGAATAAAGTATCACCTATGCCGAATGATTTACGCTGATACTGTTCATAAAATAAGGTGCTATTGTAAAGAAGGAAACTGTGCAAGAAGGTAAACGAATCTGCTTTTTAATCTCAGCATTGTAGTAAAGATTTTTTATGAAGGAACATGAAGTGTTACCTCTTAATGGGAGAGGTGCAACTATACCTGTGTGTTTCATAAGACTAAACAAACATAATAAACTAAAATCCAAAAGAAAGCTATGCGAAGATCTCTCTTAGTGTGCACATTGCTTTTCTTATGCTGCTGCTTTACTGCGTTAGCACAGACTAAGATAGCGGTGACGGGAACTATCAAAGATGCCAAAGGGACCCCTCTCCCTGGCGTGACCGTTAAAGAAAAGGGTGTCTCTAATGGCGCCATGTCGAATCCAGACGGTACTTTCAGGCTGTCTGTACCAGCAGAAGGAACACTGGTAATTTCGTATGTAGGATTTGTTTCCCAGGAAATTCCTGTTGCTGGAAAAACTACAATCAACATCACATTGCAGGAAGATAACAAGAACCTGAACGAGGTTGTTGTAACTGCAATGGGTATTAAAAGAGAATCACGTGCACTCGGTTATGCTGTAAGCACTGTGAGCTCTAAAGATTTGACTCAGACTGCCAGCCCTACCATCGGTTCTGCCCTGTATGGTAAAGCTGCGGGTGTAAAAATCTCGACTGCTCCAGGTGGTGCTGGTGGCGCTGTTAACGTACAGGTGAGAGGTGTGTCTTCAGTAGGTCTGAACACACAGCCATTGTATGTAATTGATGGTGTGCCAATGAGAAACTTCTCTAACCCTGCAAGCAACAACTTCGGTACCAGCAATGGAAGGATCGATGGTAACGGTGCGAATGACATCAACCCGGAAGATATCGAAAGCCTGACAATCCTGAAAGGTGCGAGTGCAACTGCGCTGTACGGTTCTGAAGCGACCAATGGTGTGGTAGTAATCACAACTAAAAAAGGTACAAAAGGTAAAGGTCTCGGTGTAGAAGCTAACTATTCCTTCAACCAGGAAAGACTGGCAATGTCACCTGATTATCAGAATGAGTTTGGACCTGGTTATACTCCTGGTATTAACCTGGGTGCTTCTCCTAACAACCCTAACGCTGAAGGTTGGATCACTGAAAATGATGGTGATGTACACCCTTACTACAGAGCGTATGCTTCATTTGGTCCTAGATTTGATGGCCGTGAAGTTACCTACTGGGATGGCTCTAAAAGAAAATATGAGGCTCAGCCAAATAACTATAAAGATTTCTACCAGTCCGGTTACAACTCACAGGCAAACGTAGCTATCTCTAACGCAAATGATAAAGGTAGTTTCCGTTTCTCTTATACTCGTCTTGATTATAAGAGCATTATGCCAGGAAGTAACCTGTACAAGAACAACTTTAACTTCAATGGTACTCTGAAACTTCATGAAAGAGTAACATTGGATGTAATTTCTAGCTACAACAACTTCTTCAACCACAACCGTCCTAACGTACTGAACAGTGTTACCAACGCTTATGAAGGTATGTTCGGCCGTATGGATGATATGAGTGTTTTCAAAACCAGATATCAGACAAGAGATGGTTACAAATATGTAAGATTTAATAACTTGGCATATGGTGCGGAAGACAGATTCCCACTTAACCTGAGAGCATATCAGTTGCTGGATTATTTCTGGGATAACCTGCGTAACAGCTTCGATGAGACTCAGAACCGTTTCATCAACACTGCTACCCTGAGCATCAGATTACTGGATAACCTGACTATCAGAGGTAGAGCGGGTGGAGACTTCACTAACATGTCCTCTTCAGACATGCGTCATAACGACAGACCAGCAAGACTTGGTTACTCTGGTATGTACGCTACTGATTCAAGAAATAACAACGTATTCTACGGCGATGCGATGGTGGTGTACAACCCTAAGCTGACAAAAGACCTGGATATGACTGTTACCGGTGGTTATACTGCTCGTAAGACTACCTATAAATATAATAGAGTAAGCACACAGAACGGTCTGGTTACTGAAAACTGGTTCAGTATGCAGAACTCTGCACAGCAGGTACAGGCAGTTTCTGAACGTGCAACTCAGTATGATGTTGCTGGTTTCGGTGTCCTGAACTTCGCTTATAAAGGCTTCCTGTATGTAGAAGGTACTGCTCGTTACGAAGCAAGCAATACACTGCCTGTAGCTGTAAATTCTTATTTCTACCCATCTTTCAACGCAGGTTTCATCCTTTCTGATGTAGTTAAAATGCCAAAAGCAGTTAGCTATGCTAAGTTGAGAGGTTCTTACGGTTTCGTAGGTAACCACCCTAACCTGTATCAGGCGAACGTACTGTACACACAGTATGGTGTGCTGTACAACAACAACAATGTACTGTATCAGCAGCCTAACCACAAAGATTTCGGTAACGGTGGTCTGAAATCTGAAAGGAAAAGAGAATCAGAATTTGGTCTGGAAACGAGATTACTGGATAACAGAATCAGTGTTGACCTGAGTTATTATAACAATAAGGTTAAAGATCAGATCCTGTTCAGAAGCACTAAACCTTCTGATGGTGCAATCTCTCAGCTGGTAAATGCCGGTGACATTGCTAACTATGGTTTTGAAGCTGCAATCAGCGCTACTCCGATTGAAAGAAAAGATTTCCGTTGGAGCACCCGTTTCAACTTTGCAGTAAACAGAAACAAACTGGCTGCATTACCTGACGGACAGACCTTCCTGGAAGCAACCAACCTGGATAACAGATATGTTGTAATTCGTTCTCAGGTAGGTGATGCATTAGGTAACATCTATGTTCACCCTAACGTAACTGATGGTAAGGGTAACAAAGTTGTTGACGAAAACGGTCTTTATACTATCAACACTGTTGATTACGTAAAAGTTGGTAACATCATGCCTAAACTGGTAGGTGGTTTCTCTAACACAGTTAGCTATAAAAACTTCGCACTGGATTTCACACTTGACTATCGTTTCGGTGGTCACCTGGTTTCTACTCCTCAGTATTACATGATGGGTACAGGTATGCTGAAAAGCTCCCTGCAGTACAGAGACTTAGCTCGTGGCGGTATCTCTTACCGTGTTGAAGGTAATGAAGCAACCCAGGATCCAAGCCAGTTCTCTTTCGTAGCTGATCCAAACGGTCCTCGTAAAGATGGTCTGATCCTGCCAGGTGTGAAAGCTGATGGTACTCCTAACGACAGAATGATTTCTGCTGCTGATTACTATTTCAATAACTTCACATGGGGTAACACCGGTGACTATAGCGCAGCTGTTTTCAAAAACAACTATATCAAACTGCGTGAAGTTGCCCTGACTTACAATGTACCACAGAGCATCGCAAACAAAGCTCGTTTCCAGGGTGTTCAACTGTCTCTGATCGGACGTAACCTGCTGTATGTTTACAAATCACTGCCTAAAGGTCTTGATCCAGAGGTTGGTGTAGGTTCTCAGTGGTTTGCTCAAGGTATCGATCAAGGTACTGCTGGTCCAACAAGAAGCTACGGCGCTAGCATTCGTGCTCGTTTCTAATGTGTAATTGCAAATTGGATAAATAGAAAATAATGAAAAAAGTCTTCGTAAATATAGCCCTCTTCTGCTCATTGGCTGGTTTGTTCAGCTCTTGCGCTAAAAAGATGGAGGAGTCTTTCAACAACCCGGAGAAGATTTCCGAGGGTTCTTTAAGTAAACTTTTGACAGGTATGTTCCTGAACAAAAGGATACATCCTACCTATCATGACTACTTTACATTCATCATGCCGCTGACGGCTAACTACTCTCAATTAGTAGCTGCTCCATCAGGTAACCAGATGTATATCGTAAACCCTGCGTACATAGACGTTCGCTGGACAGACTTTTATGCTGGTTCCCGTGCAGATGATGGTCAGAACCCTGACTATAACTACAATGGTCCTGGTATCCTGAGCAACTATCGCGAAATGCAGACTACCTTAGGTCTGTTGCCAGCTGATCAGCAGGCAAGAAACCAGGTTTTCCTGAAATGTGCAGAAGTAGTGTTATACGATCAGGCATCTCAGATGATCGACCTGTGGGGTGACATTCCATTCTACCAGGCTGGTAACCTGAATACACCTGACCGTGTTACAAAAGATGCTCCTTTTGACGATGCGAAAGGTCTGTATAATGAGTTCATCACTAAGCTGAAAGACATCAACACTTACCTGGACACAGTTAATGTAGAAGTTGACGTAAAGTCTGAACTGACAACTGCTGATATCCTGCTGAGAGGCGACCTGGTTGCTTGGCAGCGTTATGCTAACTCCCTGCGCTTACGTCTGCTGATGCGTATCTCTAACACAGACGCAGCTGCACAGGCAGAAGTTACCACTATGCTGGCTAACGAGGCTACCTATCCGCTGGTTTCTAATAACGCTCAAAACGTGTTGTTCAAAGAAAGCCCAACCGCTATCAGAAGTGACCTGGTTGATCCGTTCACTAACTACTATTTCGGTCCTGAGTATCTGATCAACACCCTGCAGGAAACAAACGAAGATCCTCGTATACACGTAATGTGGGATGAAAATGAGTTCAACGGTTACAATGGTTTCCCTTGGAACGGTACTGCTGGTCAGTGGGAAGCTACTCAGCGTCAATACTCTGCGTTTGATACCGCTACCTTCACTTATAACGATAACATCCCTGGTGTGATCGTTACCGCTTCTGAAGTAAGCCTGCTGAAAGCTGAAGCTTATGAAAGATGGGGTCTGGGTGATGCGGCAACTCAGTACACAAACGGTCTGAGACAGTCAATCGAGTTCTATTACGGTATCAACCAGTCTGCTATTAAGAGACAAGGTCAGAATAACTTCAACCGTGCACCACTGGCTTCTCCTACTGCTGAAGCTATCAACAATTTCTTGGGTAAACCAGCTATCGCATATACTGGTTCAACTACAGAGAAACTGGCGAAAATCTATACACAGAAATGGGCACATTTCTTTGTACTGCAGGCAGGTCAGGCATGGGCAGAGCTGAGAAGAACTGGATACCCGGTATTACAGTTCCCGAACGTAGCTAACTCTATGGCACCAAACCCTCCAAAACGTCTGGTATATCCAACTAGCGAACAGATGTACAACGCAACCGAATACAGCAAAGTTGTGGAGAAAGACAAACGCGATAGGCCAATTTTCTGGGATGCTCAGTAATCTCCAGTAAATATAATATCCTGATAAGGGCCGGCTACCAAGCCGGCCCTTATTATTTTACCCCTACCTTTCCACGTTTTTAGCTACCTTACAGGTCTTAACTTATTCCTAATTCCTGTGAAAACGCTGCACAAAGGTTTTATATCATTTTGCTGCTGCCTGCTCCTAGTAATGCCGGTACTCCACGTGTCCGCCCAGCAGGTTACCTGGTCTCAGCATATCGCGCCTGTTATCCACCGTAATTGTACTCCTTGTCACCGTCCCGGAGACGCGGCTCCTTTCTCGCTTATCACTTATGAAGATGTTGCCAAAAGAGCCAATTTCATCAAGCGTGTAACAGAAAGTCGCTATATGCCTCCCTGGAAACCTGATCCGCACTATGTGTCATTTGCCAACGAAAGAAGGCTTACAGCCGAAGAAATCAGGCTGATCGGTGAATGGGCTGAGTCAGGCATGTCTAAAGGCGATGCTCCTGTTAAGGAAGAACCTCCAGTAACAACAACGGGCACGCTTAATAACCGACAGCCCGACCTGGTTGTGAAGATGAAAACTGCTTATACACTGAAAGGAGATAATGTAGAGCGCTTTATTGTATATAAACTGCCGTTTGAACTGCCTGATTCTATGGCGGTCGAAGCCATTGAGTTTGTGTCCAGCAACCGTAAGGTTATTCATCATGCCAATTACGAAATCAATGACGTACCTCACGCCGATTTTGATAATACTGCTGATTATGTAGATAACACAGAATCTCACCTGGATTATTACCAACAGTATATCAATTATCGTAAAAAGATGAAGTATTTCGGTGGATGGATCCCAGGCAGTAGCTACGAATCCTACCCTGAGGATATTGGGTGGATGATGCCAAAACGTGGCGTCGTATTGCTCACCGTACACTATGCGCCTGTAGGAAAAGATGAAGAAGTTATCAGCGGAGTACAGTTCTATTTCAGAAAGAAACTGATAAAGCGGATCATCAATGCTACCACTTACGGTTCCGGTGGAGTAGGAGAAAAAGACATTGAACCATTCTTCTATATCCCTGCGAATGTTGAAAAGTCTTTCAAGCTGAAAGTAAAACTAACTGAAACACAGTCATTATTATACGTTTGGCCACATATGCACCTGTTAGGTAAGTCTTTCAAAGCATATGCTGTTACACCGGCTAAAGACACTATCAGGCTTGTTTCTGTTCCGCAATGGGATTTTAACTGGCAGGAGATTTACTGGTTTCCGAAGATGGTTAAACTGCCCAAAGGAGCTGTGCTGATGATGGAGGGTGAATATGATAACACCGTGAATAACGCCTCAAATCCTTCTTTTCCGCCCCAGTTAGTATACGGCGCTATGCGAACAAAAGATGAAATGCTGACAATGATTATGATGACATTATCATATGAAGAGGGGGATGAAGGGCGCGACTTAAAACGACCTTAATACCATTAGTTATATACCAACAATAAGAAAGGGACTGTTCATTTATCTGAACAGTCCCTTTCTTGTAAATACAGGTAATGGGCTTGTTATAAGAGATTCTTGATCTCATTCAGCTTTAACAACGCCTCCACCGGCGTAAGCCTGTTGATATCTACCTCACCCAGCATATCCCTGATCTCTTTAAACGTATCACTGTGGGCATCAAAGATGCTAAGCTGTACTTTCTGTGCAGGACCTGCAATATCTTTCACATGCTTATCCAATGGCGCATCAATATGTTTCTGTTCCAGGTGTGAAAGAACTTCATTAGCACGTTGCAGTAATTGAGGTGGCATGCCCGCCATGCGCGCTACATGTATACCAAAACTATGACGGCTACCACCTGGTGCAAGTTTGCGCAGGAAGATCACCTTATTGCCTGACTCTTTATTGGTAATATGGTAGTTCTTAATACGACCATGTTTATTTTCCAATTCATTCAGTTCATGATAGTGTGTGGCAAAAAGTGTTTTAGGCTTATGCGGAGTCATATCATGCAGGTATTCTACAATACTCCATGCAATGGAGATGCCATCATATGTACTCGTACCACGGCCTATCTCGTCAAGTATCACCAGGCTGCGCGGAGTAATATTGTTGATAATACTTGCTGTTTCATTCATCTCTACCATGAAGGTTGACTCGCCTCCGCTGAGATTGTCAGATGCGCCTACACGGGTGAATATCTTGTCGGTCAGCCCTATCTCCGCTGCCGTAGCCGGCACAAAACTACCCATATGCGCCATCAGGGTAATGAGCGCTGTCTGCCTGAGTAAGGCTGACTTACCACTCATGTTAGGCCCCGTCAGAATGATGATCTGCTGTTGTTCTTTGTCCAGCACAATGTCATTTGCTACGTAACTTTCTCCTGGTGGTAAACCCCTTTCAATCACCGGATGCCTGCCTTCGCGGATATCAAGATGATAGCTTTCTGTTACTTTAGGACGATGATATTTATATTGAATGGCATTGTTGGCAAAGCTCAGCAGACAGTCCAGACGTGCAAGTACCTGCGCGTTCTGCTGTATAGCCTGAATATGCGGTTGCAAGGCTAACAGCAATTCATCAAACAGTTGAATTTCCAGGGCAAGGATTTTCTCTTCTGCTCCTACTATCTTTTCCTCATATTCTTTCAGCTCAGGCGTAATATATCTTTCTGCATTTGCCAGTGTTTGCTTACGGATCCAGGTTTCAGGCACTTTGTTTTTGTGCGCATTGGTAACTTCCAGATAGTAACCGAATACATTGTTGAATGCAACCTTCAGACTGGGAATGCCAGTGGCGTCAGATTCTGTTTGCTGTATACGTAGCAGATATTCCTTACCCGAGTGCGCAATCGTGCGTAGCCCGTCCAGCTCCGCGTGTATGCCATCCTGAATTACGCCTCCTTTGCTGACAAGCACCGGAGGTGTTTCCACTATCTGTTCGATAATGCGGCAAAGTATGCCCGGACAAGGATCCAGTCGCTCGCTCAGTTTCTTAAGGTATGGATGGTCGGATGCATCCAGGAGCTTTTTCACGCCTTCTACCTGCTGTAATGCTTTGGCGAGCATCATCACTTCGCGTGGATTGATCTTACGCAGCGGAATCTTGGAAACCAGACGTTCCAGGTCACCCGTTTGTTTCAGGTGTTGCAGTACTTCCCTTGCCAGGTCACCCTGTTTAATAAAGTATTCTGTTACATCCAGCCTTTCATTGATCTGGTTGATATCCCGAAGCGGAAGTACCATCCAGCGCTTCAATAACCTGGCTCCCATTGGCGTAACGGTAGTATCCAGTGTCTTCAGCAGTGTATGTCCATTCTCTACGCTGCTGCTCAGCAGTTCCAGGTTCCTGATGGTAAACCTGTCCATCCACAGGAAGTCATCCTGTTCAATACGCTGGATGTTGGTGATATGCTGCAGGTGAGGATGCTCTGTGTCGCGCAGATAGTGCAGGCATGCGCCTGCTGCTATAATAGCCTCAGGCAGCCCTTCTACGCCGAAACCTTTCAGACTGTGGGTTTCAAACTGTTTAAGCAATGTCTCCTGCGCATAATTGGCAGTGAAGATCCACTCTTCAAGTGTATATGTATAAAACCTGGAGCCAAATTGCTCCTTAAAATGTTTCTGTTGCTGGCGAGCAAATATGACTTCTGCTGGTTTAAAGCTTTGCAGTAGTTTATCTACATATTCAAGATTACCCTGCGCTATAAAAAATTCTCCGGTAGAAATATCCAGAAAGGCGACTCCATTAAGGTCTTTTCCAAAATGAACGGCCGCCAGGAAGTTATTGCTGGAGTTTTCCAGGATCTTGTCGTTTACTGCAACTCCCGGCGTTACCATTTCGGTAACTCCTCGTTTCACAATACCTTTTGCCACTTTCGGGTCTTCCAGCTGGTCACATACGGCCACACGGTAACCGGCTTTTACCAGTTTGTGCAGATAGGTATCCAGGGAATGATGAGGAAATCCTGCCAGGTCCTGCTGAGAGGCAGATCCGTTAGCCCTTTTGGTCAGTACAATACCTAATACTTTGGATGCAATGATCGCATCCTCATTAAAAGTTTCATAAAAATCTCCCACGCGAAACAACAGCACAGCGTCCGGGTAACGGGCCTTGATGGCCTTATGCTGTTGCATGAGCGGGGTTTCTACCGATTTGCTTTTTGCCATTCGGCAAATATATGGGAGAATTGGAAATTAAGAATTAGGGATTGAGAATTGAAAATGCAAATTGGTAGGGCTCTTCACACTTTACATTTTATTGTACTTTTGCAAAATGCGCAAACTTAGCATGGATGAACTAGGCCGTAAGACGGTTGACCAGTTCAGAGCGGCAGATAAAACTCCTTTGGTACTGGTACTTGACAATGTACGCAGTATGCATAATGTCGGTTCCGTATTCCGTACAGCAGATGGATTTCTCTTACAAGGCATCGTTTTATGTGGATATACGCCTGTGCCTCCGCACCGCGATATTCAGAAAACAGCATTAGGTGCTACAGAAACGGTTGAATGGCAATACTTTCCAACTACCGTAGAAGCAGTTAATGCATTACGCGAAGCCGGATATACTATTATGGCGGTTGAACAGGCAGTGAACAGCGTTATGCTGGATCAGTACACGCCGAACGCGGAAAAGCCGCTAGCGCTGGTTTTCGGTAACGAAGTATCCGGTGTGGATGGTGAAGTAATGAAACTTGTGGATGGCTGTATTGAAATACCTCAATCAGGTATGAAACATTCCCTGAATATATCCGTGAGTACTGGTATTGTGGTTTGGGATATCTTTGCAAAATTGAAAAAACAACAGTCATCATGATCGCAACTGTTAATAAATATCTTTCGCTGGTTAAATTCAGCCACACCATCTTCGCAATGCCTTTCGCACTGACAGGCTTTTTCATCGCTACTGTCAAGACGGACGCTGTTTTTAGCTGGCAAACGTTTCTGATGGTGGTGCTGTGCATGGTGTTTGCCCGTAGCGCGGCTATGGCTTTCAACCGGTACCTTGATGCGGATATCGACCGGAAGAATCCGCGTACAGTACAGCGTGAGATTCCGAAAGGGGTGATCACCGAAAAAAACGCCTTCATCTTTGTGGTGGTTAACTGCCTGTTGTTCATGGCCACTACCTGGTTTATCAATCTGCTGTGTTTCCTTTTATCTCCTGTAGCGCTTATGGTGGTACTGGGATATAGCTATACCAAGCGGTTTACGGCTTTTTGTCACCTGGTACTCGGATTGGGGCTTTCCCTGGCACCGGTAGGAGCGTACCTGGCTGTGACCGGGGAATTTGCAGTATTACCGGTGTTATTGTCTGTACTGGTACTATGTTGGGTGGCAGGATTTGACATTATCTATTCCCTCCAGGACGAAGATTTTGACCGTTCTCTTGCTTTAAATTCTATTCCTACCTGGTTAGGCAAATCTGGCGCGCTGCACTTCTCGGAAGGTCTTCACGTCGTAGCCGGGTTGCTGGCTGTTATTATAGGTATCTATGGCCAGTTCCATTGGGTATATGCTATCGGTGCGCTTGTATTTATAATAATGCTGGTTACGCAACATATGCTGGTAAAACCCAATGACCTCAGTCGTGTCAATATTGCCTTCATGACCACTAATGGTATCGCCAGTGTGGTGTTTGCCGTATTCGCCATCGCCGACATGTTCATATTCGGATAATATATATTATATGGCGCGCGTATTAGCGATTGACTATGGAAAAAAGAGAACAGGGCTGGCAGTAACCGATCCGTTGCAACTAATTGCTACCGGACTGACTACTGTCGCTACTCATGACCTGATCCCTTATCTGAAGAAATACCTGGCACTGGAAGCAGTGGAGCTGTTTCTGATTGGAGACCCGAAGAACCTGGATGGCGGTGCAACTCATGCTACCGCCCTGGTCACTGAGTGTGTACGTATCCTCGAAAAGAACTTTCCGCAGATACCTGTACGAAAAGTGGACGAACGCTTCACCTCCAAGATAGCCTTTCAGGCAATGATTGATAGCGGACTCAAAAAGAAAGACCGGCAGAATAAAAGCCTGGTTGACGAGATCAGCGCCACTATCATACTGCAGGAATATTTGCAGAATAAGTAATTGCCAATTCATTCTTACCTTTGCATTTCTGAAAAAAAATATACAATGATTCTACCTATAGTTGCTTACGGTCATCCGGTATTACGTAAAATGTGTGAAGATATAACTCCTGATTACCCGCAGTTAGAGCAACTGATCGCAAATATGTGGGAAACCATGTATGCTTCCAATGGTGTTGGACTGGCTGCTCCGCAGATTAACAGACCTATCCGTCTTTTTGTGGTTGATAGTGAGCAGATCATTAACAGCCTGGAAGAAGATGAGAAAAAAGACTACCCGGGCGATAATGGTATCAAACAGGCATTCATTAATGCATATATCGTAAGCACAGGCGGAGATGAATGGGCATACAACGAAGGTTGCCTTAGTATCCCTAAAGTGCGCGAAGACGTATACCGTCCCGAAACCGTAACGCTACGTTATGTAGATGAAAAATTCCAGCCACAGGAAAAAACCTTCACCGGCATTACCGCCCGCGTAATATTCCATGAATACGACCATATCGATGGTAAACTGTTCATTGATCACCTGAAACCATTAAAGCGCAGGATGATCAAAGGTAAGCTGGACGACATCTCCAAAGGCAAGATAAACGTTGATTACAAAATGATATTTCACAAATAAAATAAGTTAAAATTTTGTAATGTAAGAAAAGCCTGTTATTTTAGTGCCTGCAAACTAATACAATACATTGGGAGCGGCAGTCACATATACAGAATCCGAATTGGTACTTGGCCTCAAGGCGAGGAACGAAAAACATTTCGGGTACTTATATGATCATTATTCACCGGCATTATACGGTATTGCACTTAAAGTTCTTAACGATGAGTCAATGGCCGGTGATGTGCTGCAGGAAATCTTTCTCAAGATCTGGCGTGGTATTGAACGTTATGATACCGACAAAGGCCGTCTGTTTACTTGGATGGTGAATATCGCCCGTAATACTGCTATTGATACACTCCGCTCAAAGTCCCATAAAATGGGACAAAAGGTTGCAGAATTAGGCAGCAATACCCTTGCTTCTGAACAACTGGCTATTCACCCTTCTGTAGATCATCTCGGACTCGTGAAAGTGCTGGAACTACTCAGCAGGGAACAACGTGTTATTATAGACCTGGCTTATTATAAAGGATGTACGCAGGATGAAATAGCGAAGATATTGGACATCCCTCTGGGAACTGTGAAGACCAGGATGCGTAACGCGATCATACAATTGCGGAATATTTTAAAACAGATCTAAGCAAGTGGATGTTCAACGTTACATATCGTCCGGTGTTATTGAAAATCACGTTACAGGGTTGCTCTCTGAACCTGAAGCCCGTGAGGTAGAAGGAGCCATTCAGGAGTATCCGGAAGTAAAAGCCGCAGCAGACGCCATCCGGCAGGATATGGAGCGCTACATAGAATTGTGGGCCCAGAAACCGCCGGCAGGTATCAAACGGCAGCTCATGGAGCGCCTGCGTAAAGACGATGTACAAGACACACCCGCTGCATCTCCAATCACAACTACTACCGAAAAAACATACGACGACCCCTTCTCCGAAGAAAAAGGCGAAGGTGTTGCTCCTATTCGTATATGGCAATACAGTGCCGTTGCAGCTATCATATTGCTGCTGGCCAGTGTGACCATGAATGTAGTCTCTTATGGCAATTCCGATCAGTTTAAAGATCAGTATGCCGAAATGCAGGCTGAACAGGAAGCTATTAATGCCGAAAAACAAGCGCTTAAGGATGAACTAGCCTCGGTTCGCAAAGAGGCTGACATTCTGAAAAATCCCGCTTTTAAATGGACCCGCATGCCGGGTATGGGAAAACATACCGGCATCGTAGCTACCGTAGGGTGGAATCCGCAAACCAAAGAAACCTTCATCCTGGCACAGGAACTACCCGAGCCGCCTGCTGATAAGCAATACCAGTTATGGGCTATCGTTAACGGTAAACCCATTGATGCCGGTGTATTTGAACTGGGTAACAATGCCCGCGTCATACAAAAGGTGAAAGCTGTTGAAAATGCCCAGGTATTCGCAGTAACCCTCGAAAAGAAAGGCGGCAGCACCTCAGCAAGCCTTGACCAGATGTATGTAGCTGGTAAAGTTGCCGGTTGACCATCTCACTAATTTTACTCCATTCCTCCAACTATAACGCTCATTATCAATTATTCCGTAATAATTGCTATCTTTCCTTTATTATTGCATTCCCATTAACCATCGTTATTAGGATTTATTTGGATTGTAACTTCATGTTGTACCGGTACCAGTTAGTAGACTGTAGCACCTGCAGCTGAATGTAGTGAACACTGTGAAAAGTATTTTTAACAAAATTATTAACTGTTTTGGAATCCGCGTTCACATATACGGAATCTGAGCTGGTACAGGGGCTGAAAGCCAAAGACCAGAAGGTATTCGGCTACCTGTATGACCGATATTCGCCTGCCTTGTACGGGGTAGCACTTAAAGTGCTCAACGACGAGAGTAATGCGAATGATGTGCTGCAGGAAGTGTTCTTAAAAATCTGGCGTAATATAGACCGGTACGATGAAAGTAAAGGACGTTTGTTTACCTGGATGCTCAATATTACCCGTAACTCTGCTATTGACACACTCCGTTCAAAGGCACATAAAATGGATCAGAAAATCCAAGACATTGGAGATGACGTACATTTATATACAGGTAATTTAACTGTACACCCATCCGTTGACCATCTTGGACTTTCAAAGGTTCTTGAAAAATTAACTAAGGAACAACGAATCATCATTGATTTAGCGTACTATAAAGGTTGCACCCAGGAAGAAATTTCCAAGGTGCTGGAGATCCCTTTGGGTACAGTTAAGACTAGGATGAGGAATGCAATTATTCAATTGAGAAACTTGTTAAAATTAGTATAAGAGTGGACGCATCACGTTTCATATCGTCCGGATTGATCGAAGCTTATGTTAGTGGATTAGCAACCTCCAACGAAATAGAGGAGCTGGAACGCGCCATGGCACAATATCCGGAAGTAAGGGCTGCAGTAAATGACTGCCAGCTGGATATGGAACAATACATTATCCTGCAGGCAAAACCTGCACCCGCATTCATCAGACAAAACCTTCTTCAAACAATAGCTGATGAAGAAACAGCGCGGGAAAACGGAACCTATGTCGAAACATCTGAATTTCCGGAAGAAACAAAACAAACCGTTTATGTCAACAGCGCATGGCGCTGGGCTGCTGCCGCTGCGATCCTTCTGCTCCTGGGTAGCGTTGCCATGAATTACATCTTCTTCGGTCAGATAAATGACTACAAAGGACGTTACGAAGCATTACTCTCCGCACAAAATACATTAGCTTCCGAGTCTAATCTTTACCGCGCCCGCATGGAACAGATGGAACATACCATCAACATCTTCAAAGATCCCTCCATGAAAGCTGTCAGGATGCCCGGTACCAAACCCTTCCCAACTGCACTGGCAACTGTATACTGGAACCAGCAGTCAAAGGAAGTGTTCCTCATGGCCAACAACCTGCCAGCGCCCGCTGCCAATAAACAATACCAGCTCTGGGCTATTGTAGATGGTAAACCTGTTGATATGGGTGTACTCGAAACTACCAACACTACCGAACTGCTGCACAAAATGAAATCGATCGAAAATGCTGAAATGTTCGCTATCACTCTCGAAAAGAAAGGTGGTAGCCCGGCCCCGACGCTTGATCAGATGTATGTCGCAGGAAAAGCCAGCTAGTACAAGAAAATACATAATTTCGCAACATGCGAAAACTCTGGATCTACACTGTCTCACTACTATGCTTTCAACAATCCTTTGCACAGGATACCGCCATTTATAAAGGAATGACCGTCAACCTCGATGAAGTGATCGTTGAAGCCAAACGTATAGGCTTTGACGTCAACAGCTTTATCAAAAGAGTAGAAGACGATACAACCTTCTATCGTGCTTTTAAAAACCTACACCTTCTCGGTTATACCGCTGACAATGACATCCGCATCTACAATAAAAGCAATGCAGTACAGGCGTCACTGAAAAGTGAAACCCAACAGTCCATGCAAGGCAGATGCCGTAGTATGAAAGTACTCGACCAGCAGGTCACCGGCGACTTCTTTGATAAAAAAGGAGATTACAATTACTACACCGCCGAGCTGTATGGTAATCTCTTCTTTACCAAAGGTACTGTCTGCGCAGACGCGACCGGCGAAGAACCTGAAAGTGCAAAAGGTAGTATGGCCCGGCATAAAGCCCAGCTGAAAAAACTCATCTTCAATCCAGGTAAGCCTGTACGCGGTGTGCCCATCGTTGGAGGTAAAGTCGCTATCTTCGATCCGGAAGTAATGCGCCTGTATAACTTCGCTATCTCCTCCCAGGACTATCTTGGTGTAACCTGTTATGTCTTCAGCGCCAAAGCCAGGCCCGATCTGAATAGTATAGACAGGGGAGATGTAGTGGTTAACGAACTGATTACTTACTTCAATAAAGATAACTTTGAAATTGTTGGTCGTAAATACTCGCTGTCTTACAAAACCATGATGTTTGATTTCGACGTGAAAATGGATGTTCAGATGACCAAACAACAAGGCCTCCTCATTCCCGCGCTCGTTACTTATGATGGTACCTGGGACGTACCCTTCAAGAAAAGAGAGACGGCGAAATTCATTGCAAAATTTCATTCGTTTACGGCAAACTGATAACTGTCAATAACTGTTCTTATCGTTCATCTGGTCAACTATCTATAAACAAGAAGGGATGCTTTGTATAAAAGCATCCCTTCTTGTTAGTATATAACGGTTACTGCACCTGTCTTCTTTACTTTCTCTCCTGTCGATATCACCTTATAGTCTACCACCCACACATATGTGCCGACTGGCACTCTTCCTTTATCCCACGTGCCCTTCCAGCCAACTTCCGGATCTGTGGTATAGTAAATTCGCTGTCCCCACCGGTTATAGATGACCAGCTCAAAGTCACTGATCGGACATCGGACCTTCGGCCGGAAATAGTCATTCACCCCATCTGCATTAGGTGTAAATGCTGAAGGCAGATATACCTGGCAACCACATTCCTGAAACGCAATATCTATTTCATCTATTGATTGACCACAACTATTATTGGCCACGATCGCGTAATGCCCTGCCTGCGTAACCGGGAATATCGGTAAAGACGAACTGTCCTGCCATTTATAATTAGCGCCGGCTCCGTCAGGATGCAGGTTATACACCGTACCCATACACAACAAGGTATCTGCACCTAAATTAGTACGTAAAGTATCTTCAAAGATGACATGAATGGTATCCTGATCTATACATCGTCCCACCTTCGCTTCTACCCAATAATAACCGGTTTCCCTTACATAAAAGGTGGCCTGCTTCGAGGTATCC
Source organism: Chitinophaga rhizophila (assembly GCF_019492185.1). Taxonomy (GTDB): domain Bacteria; phylum Bacteroidota; class Bacteroidia; order Chitinophagales; family Chitinophagaceae; genus Chitinophaga; species Chitinophaga rhizophila. The sequence continues at coordinate 1,809,936 of NZ_JAICCF010000001.1, read as the reverse complement.
TGCCAGCGATATGCGGCAGTGCCAAAATCAGCTTTTAATACCAGCGTTTCGCCTTTACAAACAACGGTGTCATTGCCGAGTTCCAGCGCTTTTTCCGGGTTATAACGTATCAGGATTGTATCCAGTACCTCACAGGTATTATTGATTTCTACAAATACCCACAGGTCCCATCTGCTTCTGATAGTAGTAGTCCGCGTTGTTGCACGGTTGCCCCAGCGGTAGCCGGTTGCGCCATCGGTGTAAGCATCCAGCGTGACAGTTTCCCCCGGACAAAGAATAGTGTCCTTACCCAGAGAGAACGGATGTTCTGCGCCGGCAAATGCGATGTATATGGTATCCCGGTATACTCCGCAGCCCTTCGCATCTGCTGTAACAATATACTGAGTGGATGGCATCGCGGTGTCGCTGTGTACAATGATATTTGGCGTAATTTCTCCGGTACTCCAGAGATACGTACAGTTTTGTGCGGTGGCATCCAGCTCGATTGTCTCGCCGATACATAATACCAGGCTGCTATCGCCCAGGTCCAGTTCAGGAACAGGTGTATAAAAGATATTTACAGAATCCGGTACCAGACACCCGTTAATTTTCACCTTGTAGGTTGTCATCGAGTCTACCAGGATGCTGCGCTCGGTAGAACCGTCCTGCCACTCATAAGTAGCGCCAGGTACATCGGGTGCAGTAAGAGTAATTGTGGTGCTGTCACAGAGGGTCTGATCCGTAGGGCCAAAGTCATGTATGACGGGCTCCACGATGGTAAATGTTGTGGTAGATGTCTGCGGAACGCCTGCTCTGTAGGCGATCAGCTGCACAGTATAGTCACCAATGGTATTGTAAAGGTGGGCGCCTTTTATTCTTCGTGAAGTATCAGCCGCTCCGGAAGCCGGGTCACCAAAATACCAACGTACTGAGTCGATACCTGCAAGATCAGCTTGTGCAATATCAAATCTAACACTATCATTCCGGCAGGTCGTCGAGTACGTAAATTGTGTCTGTGCGCGGGCACTAAATGCACCCAGCATGGTTGTCAAAACCGCGATAAATAGGTATAGGTTTCTCATGAAGGGACATGGGTAAGCCGCTAAATTAAAACAAAAAATGATATGTTTTAATTTTTTAATGGATTTACTCCTCCAGTGGTCTGGCACTTACATAGCGCTTCCATTTCTCTAGCACAGACTTAAAATCCTCCGGTAACGGACTCTCAAAATGTATAGGTTTGCGGGTACGCGGATGGATAAATCCAAGTGTTTGCGCATGCAGGGCATGACGCGGCATGATTTCAAAACAGTTTTCCACAAACTGCTTGTATTTGGCGAAAACAGTACCTTTCAGGATACGGTTACCACCATAGGTATCATCATTAAACAGGGAGTGACCAATGTGCTGCATATGCACCCTGATCTGGTGCGTACGGCCTGTCTCAAGACGGCATTCAACCAGTGTCACATAGTTAAAACGTTCCAGTACCTTATAGTGTGTGATCGCCTCTTTACCATATTCCCCATCCGGATATGCATCCATGATCTTACGGAATCGCTGGTGACGGCCTACATGGGCTTCAATTGTTCCTTCATCTTCCTCAAAATCACCCCATACCAGGGCAAGGTATCTGCGTTGTACGGTGTGGTCAAAAAACTGCTTGGCCAGGTCGTTCATCGCCTTGTCAGACTTGGCGATTACCAATAAACCACTGGTATTCTTGTCAATACGGTGTACCAGCCCGAATCTTGGTATTGCCGGTTCCGGTACAGGGGTCGTACTACGGTCTCCCAGGTACCAGGCCAGGCCGTTCACTAGGGTACCAGTATAGTTACCGCAGCCGGGGTGTACCACCATGCCGGGCAACTTATTGATAATCATCAGATCTTCGTCTTCATAAACGATGTCCAGCGGCATTTCTTCCGGCAGTACTTCCGTATTCTCCGGATTTTTGTTAGAGAACACCACAATGCGGTCGTGTGCTTTTACCTTATAGTTGGATTTTACCGGTTTGTCGTTAACGATGACCATTCCATTATCGCAGGCCTGCTGGATCTTATTACGGGTAGCACCTTCCACCCGGTTCATCAGGAACTTGTCCACCCGAAGTGGCTCCTGTCCTTTGTCCGCTATAATATTTACCCGCTCGTACAGCTCCTCGCTGCCTTCTCCATTTTCCAATTCATCGTCAAGTTCAATCAGTTCTTCCGCCATGAGGATTTTAAATTTTTGCAAAGGTACAAATAACCGCGCGCAAGTAAGCAGGTCTATACGATGTACCTGCCAGATTCGTCTTCCTGAAAACATATCTTCGACCGGTTGCCGTCTCCGGGGCAGTAATCTCCGCAACCGGTAAATGCGTACTTTTGCACCTGTAATATGAACAAGAAGATCCATACCAAAGACCTGGGAATCATTGATTATCAGAAGGCCTGGGACTATCAGGAGCAACTTTTACAGGAGAATGTCCGCATCAAGCAGGCATTGGCAAAGGGGGAGGAGCCGGCAGGTCTGGCAAAGGAAACCACTAACTATCTGTTGTTTTGTGGTCATCCGCACATTTATACCCTTGGTAAGAGCGGGCATATAGAGCATCTGCTGCTGAATAGCCAGCAGATGGAGGATAAGGGCATTACTTTCTCAAATACCAACCGTGGGGGCGACATCACCTACCACGGCCCCGGCCAGGTAGTAGGTTATCCTATCCTGGACCTCGAAAATTTCTTTACAGATATTGGTAAATACCTGCGTAACCTGGAGGAAGTGATTATACTGACACTGGCAGACTATGGCATTAAAGGCGATCGTTCCGCCGGAGAAACCGGTGTCTGGTTAGATCCGCACGATCCCGCCCGGGCGCGTAAAATCTGTGCAATGGGCGTACGCTGTAGCCGGTGGATCACCATGCATGGCTTCGCACTGAATGTGAATACGAACCTGGATTACTTTGGTAACATTGTGCCCTGTGGGATCGTGGATAAGAAAGTAGCCGCTATGCATGAGGAACTGGGTAGGGAAGTGTCAGAAACCGAAGTTAAGGAACGTCTTGCCCGGCATTTCTCGGAAGTGTTTGAAGCAGAGTTAATTATGAATGTGCCATAAATTAGCGCAGGATAAACAACTATCAGAGGACGAACAAGGAGCAAGGAGCGGGTAAACCCAGGTAGTACAAGCGACGGCCAAGCGACGGCCAAGGGGTAAAGAAGGGGTGAACCCAGGTAGTACTAGCGACGAACAAGCGACGAACAAGCGACGAAGAGAAGGTGGACTTGATCAAAACATCATAAGTACAAAGGCCTGTAATACTATATTACAGGCCTTTGTACTTACTATTTTTTACATGGAATACTCAATTCCTGTAGCTCAATGGTATATAGAGATTCCATTTCTCGAAAGCCTTACCATCCTCATAGATCTCAAAGTTAAACCAACCCGCATGAAGGAAGATCGCTTTCTCCAGGATCAGGAAGGGTTCTTTCACCTGCCGGATCTCAAAAAGGAAGGAGCCATCTGGCTCAAAAAACTTCACACTGTACTTCTTATCAGGTGCATCTGGCAGTTTAATATTCACGTTGCCATCCGCGGTGGTGTAGATATAATTTGACGGATGCCATACAATTTTCTCTTCTTTCACCGCCTTCTCCTTAGTAGTCGGATTAGTACCGGTATTTACTCCAGCTTCTTTAGCAGCGGCAATAGCCTCCTTGACATCTGCCAGCTGAAGCTTCTGACTGCCGTCAATAGTACTGTCAGGAACGGCCATAATGATCTTTGAATACAGGTAGCGCCCGTTATTAAACTGGATAAAAAGGCGGTAATAGTTAGAGCCGGGTAGTGGTTTAAAGTCCTGGTAACTGATCCTGAAGTCATTCGGATTGCTAACCAGTCCGATAGTGCTGAAGTTCAATATACTATCCAGAGAGCGTTGCACGCCTATAAACTTCACATCCCGGAACCCGGATATGAAATCCAGCTGGATTTTACCGGTCTTAATAAGGGCAGAGAAATCAGGTAATACCGGAGGTGTATTGGGTTGAGTCTGTGCCTTTGCTGAAAATACTGATGCTATTAAAATGAATGCGAATAAAATAAAACGCGACAACTGCTTCATATATGCTAATTCCTGTACTGTATCCATGTCTCCAGTAACCCGCCTGCGCAGATATCCTGGCTTTCCTCTTTAAGTTGGCAAAAATAATAAAATGATGCACCTGTGAGGTGCTAAGTATCGTTAAAAAAATCAAAACAAAGGCATTATTAGCCCCTATGAGACTGAAAATAGTTATTAGCGTAAATATAATCAAAACTGTTATATGGCGTTCCCCTGCAATCCGCCTGTGTGGATAAGTAGCACGTTGCTGCCATAAGGATATCTTCCGGCCTGCACATCTGTCCGGAAGCCCATCAGTAGTTTGCCGGTATAGACAATGTCCAGGGGCAGGTGCATGTCCTCATTGCTTGCCGCAATGAATGCTTTCAGTTCGGGAGATACTTTTGCGTATCCTCCTCCATGATGCATATGTAGTAATTCCCAGTGTGGCAGTGGCTGCGGATGTAGTAGCGCCTGTATTTCGCCTTCCAGATAGGTGGCCCCTTTCAATACGACATAACCCAGCACCGTCTGACCTGGAGCCGCACTGTTGATAATACCGGCCAGGGTCGTACCTGTGCCAACAGCGCAGGCGATATGCGTGAAGGTATCCGGATCAGAAATCCCACTTTTATCAACGCCTGCTGATTGCTTCAAAGGTGTGTTTTTCAGGGCCTCCACTGCAAGAGGCAGTATTTCTTCGCAGCCTTTAGCTCCCAATGCATTGTTGCCTCCTTCAGGCACTATATAAGCCTCCGGATAAAGGGCTTCCCAGTCGGTGTTGGCTTTGTTACGATAAGCTTCCCGGCTGATGAAGACCAGCTCCATACCTTTGGCAGCTGCACCCTTTAACGTATGACTCAATTCAGCTGCCTGTTCTCCCCGGATGATGCCTGTACACGGAAACCCTGCCAGGTGACAGGCAGCGGCAGTGGCCGCAATATGATTAGAGTAAGCACCACCGAAAGTGACTAGTCGTTGCTTACCTTGCCGGATAGCCGCGTCAAGGTTGTGTTTTAGTTTGAACCACTTGTTACCTGATACCTCAGGGTGAAGCAGGTCAAGCCGTAATACCCATGCCTGTATCTCAGCCGGAAGCCAGGGAGGGGTAATTTGTTGCAGAGAGATATTGTTATAGTTGAACTGCATCCGGCAAAGTAACGATCATTTACACATATTAGTCCAGTATAGCTCCGTTCCTGCAAAGTAGCAGGAATTGGTTCCTTTAGTAGTCGGATGTTTGCCATATACCTAAAGGCCGGGGGAGGAATACAACCTTATCTGCAGCTTTTCGTTCCAGCGGCTGCAGATAAGGTTGTCAAATATATGGCTGACAAAGATACTCCATGATCGCTGACTACTGCCCTGTATACAATACATCTGCAGGATTCAGTTTCTCTCTGTTCCTGTAGATGCCGGCATCCAGCCATGCGCCGGATCCCGTGTTAAAGTATTGTACCTTGATCCGGTGCAGTCCTTTACGCAGTGGTATGAAGCCGCTGCGGTCCTGTAAGTCATGTTGGCCATCATTGTCAACTACTACCTGATCATCAATATAAAATATTGCGCCGTCGTCGCTGTTAAGATGAAGCTCATAAAGATCATCCGCAGGGACTTTTAGTAGTCCGGTGAAAGTAACGCCAAACTCCTTTACAGGTAACGGGCGGATATCAATAGCAGGTAACAGGCCGGTGCTGTCGCCCGTTTCCGTCAGCTGTCTGGCACTGGATGGCGGTGTTTTCACCAGGGAGAACCTGATGCCCTTATTTCCCTGTTTTGTAGCAATTGCAGGCAGGAAAGGCTTATGTACATAGGTAGCGCTGTACATCGGACTGATACGTCCGTTGGGCAGTACTACAATACAATTGACCGTAGCAGTACCATTCTCAGGTACATGGATGGTAAAGGCACGGGTGTATGGCGCACTGCGTACTCCCGGCTGACTACCATCAATGGTATAATAGATCATACTACCTTTCACTGGCGGTTTAAGTGTGACAGTAGCAGTAGTACTGGTTACTACTTTGCTTTCAAGACCGGCAGGTTCTGGTATACGGAAGTTGACGCCCGTATAATCCATACGCGCCAGTTCCAGCGGCAGCTTTTGCAGAAAGCGGTCGTAGTTCTTTTTAGAGGGCTGGGCCCATGCTATTTCTGACAGGGCGAGTGCGCGAGGCCATAGCATATAGTCCAGCATTGGCTGATCAGGTATAAATTCTGTCCAGATATTCCCCTGTACGCCTTTGATATAACGTTGTTCGGCAGGCGTGAGAGACCGGGGTAAGGGCTCATAGTTATATACAGTTTGCAGTGGCAGATAGGCTGCTGCATTGAGTGGTTCAGTGGCCGGCTGACCTTGGGTATAATCGAAATAGAGATAAGTATTAGGCGTCATGATGACATCATGTTTCTGCTTAGCCGCAGCAATCCCGCCTTCTTCACCGCGCCAGCTCATAACAGTGGCTTTCGGCGCGAGGCCGCCTTCCAGTATCTCATCCCAGCCAATGATAGAGCGTCCTTTACTGTTGACGAACTTTTCCATACGCTGGATAAAATAGCTTTGTAGGTCATGCTCGTCTTTCAGTCCCAGCCTGCGGATCATACGTTGTACTTCAGCAGATTCTTTCCATCGGTCTTTCAGACATTCGTCGCCGCCAATGTGTATATACTTGCTTGGGAATAGATCTATGACTTCCGTTAATACATCCTGTAGAAATACGAATACCGAGTCATTAACAGGGTTGAGCACATCTTTGGATATTCCCCAGGTAGTGCGCACCTCATAGGGCCCTTTTGTATTGCCAAATGATGGGTAGGCAGCAAGTACGGCCTGCGAATGACCAGGCATTTCTATTTCAGGTATAATGGTAATATTTCTGTCGGCTGCGTATTTGACAATATCCCGTACTTCCTCCTGCGTATAGTAGCCACCGTAAGGTTTGCCATCATAAGTATTACTGCGTCGGTGATGACCAACAATGGTCTCTTTCCTGGTGGAGGCAATCTCCTGCAGACGTGGATACTTCTTGATTTCAATACGCCATCCCTGGTCATCAGTAAGGTGCCAGTGGAAGCGGTTGAATTTATAGAGCGCCATCATATCAATAAACTGTCTGATGGCCGCAGGAGGGAAGAAGTGGCGGCTTACATCCAGCATCATCCCGCGGTAAGCGAAGCGCGGATAGTCCTGGATTTTTACACCCGGCAGGTGCAGGCTGCCATTGAAGGGCTTTTGAGTGACGGAGTCAGTAGCCGCTTTAAAATGCTTGTTTACAGGAAACAGTTGTAGTAGTGTTTGCAGTCCATAAAATAGCCCTGGCGCATCGCCCTGCATATATACCCGGCCGGTATTTACTTCCAGTATATATCCTTCTTTTTTACCAGTAGGCGCTTCTACTATTTTTATGACAGGTAATGATTTAGGAGTGCCTTTGGTAGCAGGACTGACAGGTAGTTTAAAGTTGTAATTACGTTGCAGGTAATCATTGAGGAATGCGGCTGTTGTTTCTCCGCCTTTACCACTGAATTGAATAGTAGTTTCTTGATTCACAACAAAGCTGCCAGGCATAGGATTGAGCAGCAGCGGTTCAGGGATGATGGTAATGTCACCGGTTTTCAGCTGTGCTACTCCGGACAGAAAGCAGCATAGTGCGAGCGTTGACAGGAATAATGTTTTCATATGCATAATATTGGTATGGTTATTTACTGGCATTCTTCATCGTTCACATTCACCTCTATTGTATATAGCGACCTGCAGCCCGCCCTGAGACGGGCTGCAGGAGTTGTTATTCATTAGTCAGGAATCCACCTTTTCCGCGGTACAGTTTTACCTTACTGTCCAGTTCAAGGGCCAGTACCGTCATGTATTTATCCTGCACAGCCGGGGGCACGTCAATATAGACAAGTCCGGGTACAGCGCTCCAGGATATTTTACCTACAACTTTATGATGTAGCTGCTGGCCGTTTCCGACTGCGCTGATCTTTTTAATAGTATTCACCAGGCCTTTTACCATTACCTGACCAGTCATATTGCCGGGCAGGAAGAGGTATAAGGTAGTGGAATCTTTTGACAAAGTGGTAGGACCATAGAAGTGTCCTGCCGGGATTCCCGCTACAGTATTGAAGATAGCGGGAGCATGTTTCTTATTCCATGCGCCCAGTTCTTTCAATACGTTCACTTGTTCAGCAGGAATAGTGCCATCTTCGGCAGGACCGATATCCAATAGCATGTTTCCGCCATTGCTGACAGCGTCGGCAAAGATGGTGATGACCTCGTAAGGTGTTTTGAAATTAGTATCATCAGGATGATAGCCCCAGTTGTTATTGATAGTCATGCACAGCTCCCACCAGTGATAGTTGGGTCTGGATACGGGGAAGTTCTGTTCGGGCGTTTCATAGTCGCCATAGCCTTGCAGACGGCCATTGATAATGGTGTTTGGATGGTGGTCCGTCAGCATTTTTCTCATTTTCTGGGCTTCCCATTCTTCAGCGCTGTGTTCCCAGTCGCCATCAAACCACCAGAGGTCTGGGTTGTATTGTTGCATCACTTCTTTCAGCTGACCTTGAGAGAAGCGGAGGAAGCGCTGCCAGCGTGCGGCATCTTTCTTTGCGTCATAGCGGCTGCTGTCTTTCAGGAATTGCGGATAATCAGGATGGCTCCAGTCTATCAGGGAGAAGTATGCACCTGTCTTAATCCCTTGCTGCCGTAGGGCCGTATATAAGGGCGTGAGTACGTCGCGTTTGGCGGGAGTGCTGTTAGCTACATCCAGCTTGCTCAGTTTACTATCCCATAGGGCTACGCCATCATGGTGTTTGGTAGTGACCACCGCGTAGCGGGCACCGGATTCCTTGATCAGGGCGGCCCATTCTTCCGGATGATAGTTCCTGGCGGTGAACCCTTTCAGCTGTTGCATATAGTCATTGTAAGCTATTTTTTTGTTATAGAATGACCAGGATTCGTCTACCCCTTTGACTGAATAGATGCCCCAATGGATAAAAATGCCAAGTTTTGCATCAGCAAACCATTGCATTTTGTTCCGGATAGAATCGGGTGGAGTGTGTTGTTGAGCATTGGCAATTGGCAATAGTGGCAGCATGAGCACTGCGGATAAGAATAGTCGTTTCATCTTTTGATTCACATGGATTTAATCTATAATGTTTGTTTATTTACGAAAACAGCCCCGGTTGGTACGGGATTTGTTGCATGATGGCCCGTAGGCGTAACAGTTTCATAACAAAAAGAAGCTGTGAAAATAGTTTTAATCGTTAAATTTAGCGCCTGGAAAATATTCATCTAATACATGGAAACACAAAAAACAAATCTATAAATGCAACCAACTTTATTGATCCTTGCTGCCGGTATGGCTAGCCGATATGGTAGCCTCAAACAGATACAGCAGTTTGGCCCCAGTGGTGAAACAATTGTTGATTACTCCATTTATGACGCTATCCGTGCTGGTTTCGGCAAGGTAGTGTTCATTATCCGTAAGGAATTTGAAAAAGAATTTAAAGAGATATTTGAACCCAAACTGAAAGGTCGTATAGCTACTGATTATGTGTTCCAGGATATGAATGCATATCTGGATGGTTATCAGGTACCTGCTGACCGCACTAAACCTTGGGGTACTGCGCATGCAATACTCTGTGCAAAAGATGCTATCAATGAGCCTTTTGCGGTGATCAATGCAGATGATTTCTATGGTCGTGACTCTTTTGAGAAGGCGGCTACTTTTCTGAAAAATGCTGCAAAGCCAGACGTTTACAGCGTAATTGGCTATCAGCTGAGCAAAACGATCAGCGAGCATGGATCTGTTTCACGCGGTGTATGTGCGGCTGATGAAAACAGTAACCTGGCGGCTATCAATGAAAGGACCAATGTGTATAAAGACGGCGAGCAGATTGTGTATGAAGATGCAGATGGCACCAAACATCCGCTGGCAGGTGATACACCTGTTTCCATGAATTTCTGGGGTTTCCATCCATCGGTATTTGAACTGAGCAAAGGTTTATTCAAAGAGTTCCTGGAAAAGAGCGGTGATAAGCCTAAGTCTGAGTTCTTTATTCCTATCGTGATTGATCATTTCATTCAGAACAAACTGGGTGTTGTAAATGTGATCCCAACTGCTGCACAGTGGTTTGGTGTAACATACAAAGAAGATGCTCCTGGTGTACAGGAAAGTCTTTCTTCACTGGTGAAAAGAGGTGAGTATCCGGATAATCTCTGGAAATAACCTCGGATGAATTGTAATAATTTTGCTATTTGTGTGGATTTTGGTTAAAGAAAGGACGTTTTATTTCAATATCTTCAAAAAGTGAAGATTTGTTTGCGAAATGACTAAATCTTTTGCATTGTATTGTTTTTTAGTCAACCGACCAATACATTTGTAGTAGCAAATAAAAACATACCTCCATGTGGGTAAATAAAGACAATAACAAGATTAATCACATAGTAGCTCAGTTGAACTGGGCCATTACACTAGTCGTGATTGTCGTTGTCATTATTAGCCACCAATATGGAGGATAGGTAAACGTGTACAATCACTAACGATAAATAGAATGCCTTCCTCCATCGAGGAAGGCATTTTTTTGTGCCTGTAATTAGTTCAATCCAAAATCGAATTTCTAATATCTGAATTATGTATAGCTATTACAACGAGAACACCATTCTTTACATCAACGGGGAGTTTAAGAAAGCCACCGCCGCTACTACCGACCTGTATGGCCAGTCACTGCATTATGGATATGCCGTATTTGAGGGTATCCGCGCTTACAAAACAGCTGATGGAACTGTTAAGATTTTTAAAGCAAAAGAACACTTCGACAGATTTAAGCGTTCCTGCGAGTTGATACACATGCCGTATCCATTCGATAACGACGAGCTGGTTGCTGCATGTTACAAGGTGCTGGAAATGAACAATATGGAAGAAGCGTACATTCGTCCGCTTGCTTTCTGTCCTCCCAATATGACGTTGAAAGCTGCTTCCGAGACGCATGTACTGATCTGTGCATGGGAATGGGGTGCTTACCTGGGTGAAAAACTGCTGCGCGTTATGACATCGTCTTACCAGCGCCCTAACCCGAAAGCATTTAAGATCGAGTCAAAGACCGCTGGTCTGTATGTAAACTCCATCCTGGCTTCACAGGAAGCGAAGGAAAACGGTTATGATGAGGCATTGTTGCTGGATATCAACGGCTATGTAGCTGAAGGTCCGGGTGCAAACCTCTTCTTTGAGAAAGACGGTAAAATCTTTACCCCTCCCCCAGGCAACATTCTGCCAGGCATTACCAGGGCAACAGTGATTGAACTGTGCCACGAACTGGGTATTCCATTGGAGGAAAAGCTTTTCACTGTTGATGAACTGAAAACAGCTGATTGCGTATTCTATTGCGGTACTGCTGCTGAGGTAGTTGGATGGGATTCACTCGACGGTCACACTTTTGCTAAACCATGGGCTTCTTCCCTGGGTAAGGTGCTACAGCAGGCTTACAAAGCGAGAGTACTCGAGAAAGAATTTGATCGCGCTGCGGTCCCTGTTGCATAAGCGACCGGTATCCGTACACAGATATTCGTGAAAACTCGTGCTGATTCAGGTTGGACTTACTCAATATGCCATACCTGGAAGTGATACACTATTAGTCAAAACTGATAGTATTGTATCCTTGTTTCAATCAGATAGCTAACAAAGCATCACGCTTCGTGTTGATAAAACAAAGCGTGATGCTCTTTATAACACTTCGTACCAACCTGTCAGTCTTCCCGTTACAGCCTTTTTTAATTAGTTGGAATTTGGATTTTTCAAAGTAGGATATCTAGTACCACAGCGGATTTAGCCATAAAATGAAGAGATTTGAATACCGGTTAACAGGTCAGTAATTGGTTTGGAACTTGGCTTTTATCACTGCTATTTTGTACCTACTTAAATAGCAACCAGGAAATTTTAATAAACAGATGGAATTAAACAAATACAGCAAAACGCTTACTCAGGATCCTACGCAGCCAGCCACACAGGCGCAGCTGTATGCACTCGGTCTAACTGAAGAAGATCTGAAGAAAGCGCAGGTAGGCATTGCCAGTATGGGCTATGATGGTAATCCGTGTAACATGCACCTGAATGATCTCGCACAGGAGGTCAAGAAAGGGGTCTGGGCTAATAATCTCGTTGGACTCACTTTCCATACCATTGGCGTTAGCGATGGTATGACAAACGGTACACCCGGTATGCGTTATTCCCTCGTCAGCCGTGACCTGATTGCTGATTCCATCGAAACCGTTGTAGGCGCACAGTACTATGACGGTGTGATTACCGTACCAGGCTGTGATAAGAACATGCCAGGTTCACTGATCGCTATGGGACGTCTTAACCGTCCGGCTATCATGGTATATGGTGGTTCTACCGCTCCTGGTAAATACAAAGGACAAGATCTGAATATCATATCAGCCTTTGAAGCATTAGGCCAGAAAATGGCTGGTCAGCTGAGTGAAGATGACTTTAAAGGAATTGTACAGCATTCATGCCCTGGCGCTGGTGCCTGCGGTGGTATGTATACCGCAAATACCATGTCTTCCGCTATTGAGGCATTAGGTATGAGCCTTCCTTATAGCTCTTCCAATCCAGCATTAAGTAAAGAGAAGAGAGAAGAATGTCTGGCAGCAGGTAAGTATATCCATATCCTGCTGGAGAAAGATATCAAACCTTCTGATATCATGACATATGAGGCATTTGAGAATGCAGCTACAGTTGTTATGGCATTGGGTGGCAGTACTAACGCTGTACTCCATTTCATCGCCATTGCAAAAGCTATAGGTGTGAAATTCGGACTACCTGAATTTCAGCGTATCAGTGATAAAACCCCACTGATCGCCGACCTGAAACCAAGTGGTAAATACCTGATGGAAGACCTTCACAATATTGGTGGTGTTCCGTTAGTAATGAAATATCTGTTGAAAAAGGGCTATTTGCACGGCCACTGTCTGACAGTTACCGGCAAAACCCTGGCAGAAAATCTGGAGAGTGTTCCGGATATCGATTTCGATTCACAGGATATAGTAGTGCCTGTTGATAAACCGTTGAAAGTAACCGGGCATATCCAGATGCTGTATGGTAACCTGGCCGAACTGGGTTCCGTCGCTAAGATAACCGGTAAGGAAGGCTTAAGCTTCCGTGGTCCTGCACGTGTATTTGAAGGTGAATATGAGCTGATTGCAGGTATACAAAACGGTCGTGTAAAAGCAGGCGATGTGGTAGTAATCAGGCAGGTTGGTCCGAAGGGCGCACCTGGTATGCCTGAGATGCTGAAACCAACTTCCGCGATCATGGGCGTAGGACTGGGTAAAAGCGTAGCGCTGATTACAGACGGACGTTTCTCTGGTGGTACGCATGGCTTCGTAGTAGGTCACATCACGCCTGAAGCAGTAGAAGGCGGTACTATCGGATTAGTAAAAGACAATGACATTATTGAGATTGACGCCGAGAAAAATACAATCAATGTTGAATTAAGTGCTGAGGAGCTGGCAGCCCGCAGGGCACAGTGGGTGAAACCCGCATTGAAAGTAACTAACGGTGTATTATATAAATATGCAAAACTCGTTTCAAATGCAACAGAAGGATGTGTTACCGATGAAGCCTGAGCCGGCTGAAAAGCGGGCAGTAGCAAATGCTGCTCCACTTAATATCACTGGTTCCGAGGCAGTGATCCGCTCGCTGATTGCAGAAGGTGTTGAAACCATTTTCGGCTATCCGGGAGGCGCTATTATGCCCATTTATGATGCCCTGTACGATTTCCAGGATAAAGTTCATCATATATTGGTCCGTCACGAACAAGGTGCAACGCATGCCGCACAGGGTTATGCGCGTACCTCTGGCAAAACAGGGGTGGTCTTTGCCACTTCAGGTCCTGGCGCTACCAACTTGGTCACAGGCCTGGCAGACGCTTACATGGACTCTACACCTATGGTGTGCATTACCGGTCAGGTAGCTGCTCACCTGTTGGGTACTGACGCCTTTCAGGAAACCGATGTAATTGGTATTACTATGCCGATTACAAAATGGAATATCCAGGTTACACGCCCTGAAGATATACCTGGCGCTATTGCCAAAGCATTCTATATCGCAGGCACCGGCCGTCCGGGACCTGTTCTGGTTGATATTACCAGAAATGCGCAGGTAGCCAAATTCGACTTTGAATATAAGAAGTGTGATTATATCCGTAGCTACCGCCCCGTACCAAGATTGGACCTGGAGGCTGTAGAAGCGGCAGCAGAGCTGATTAATAATTCCAAAAAGCCGTACATCTTCTGTGGCCATGGCGTATTATTATCAGGTGCAGAGAAAGAACTGATAGCGCTGGCTGAGAAAGCTGGTATACCGGTGGCATCTACCTTACTGGGTCTGTCTGCAGTACCGGTTGATCATCCGAAGTATGTAGGTTATCTCGGTATGCATGGTAACTATGCTCCTAACATCATGACTAACGAGTGTGATGTATTACTGGCAGTAGGTATGCGCTTCGATGATCGTATTACCGGCGATGTGTCCCAATATGTGAAACAGGCCAAAGTTATCCACATAGAGATTGATGCAGCTGAAATCAACAAAATCATTAAGGCCGATGTAGCTATACATGCAGATGCAAAAACTGCATTGGAAGCACTGATTGCATTAGTGAAGCCACAGCAGCATGATGAATGGATACAGGAGTTTCGTGAAGCAGATAAACAGGAGGAAGAAAAAGTAGCCCGTAAAGAACTTTATCCTGCTGAAGGTGGTTTAAAGATGGCAGAGGTAGTACGTCTGATCTCTGAGAGAACAGAAGGTAAAGCGGTATTGGTAACAGACGTAGGTCAGCACCAGATGATTGCTTCCCGTTACTATCGCTTTAAAGATCCGAATACCAATATTACCTCCGGTGGTATGGGTACTATGGGATTTGCATTGCCAGCTGCAATGGGAGCGAAAGTAGGTACGCCTGAAAAAGAAGTGGTAGCAGTAATCGGTGATGGTTGCTTCCAGATGACCTTACAGGAGCTGGGTACTATATATCAGTCAGAGATAGGCGTGAAAATAGTGATCCTGAATAACAACTTCCTGGGTATGGTGCGTCAGTGGCAGCAGCTGTTCTTTGACAAACGTTACTCTTCCACCGAAATGACCAATCCTGACTTTGTACAGATAGCAAAAGGATTCTTTATTCCTGGTAAGAAGGTAACAGACCGTTCGGAAATTGCTGCAGCAGTAGATGAGATGATTTCTCATAAAGGAGCTTACCTGCTGGAAGTAGTTGTGGAGAAAGAAGACAACGTATTCCCCATGGTTCCTTCCGGTCAGCCGATCGCTAACATCAGGCTTGAGTAGGAGGAAGAAGCAATCTGCAATCATTAACAACGAACACTATGCAAAAAGAATATACAGTAACGGTATATACGGAAGACAGAATTGGTATCACCAACCGTATCTGCGTTATCTTCACCCGCCGTGGAATCAACATCACGAGTCTTACAACGGCTGAAACTGAGATTCCGGGCGTATATAAGTTCATCATCACGGTTATCTCCGAAAAGGAAAAGCTGGTGAAGATCGTTGGTCAGATAGAAAGACTGATCGAAATTCACAGAGCATTCGTACATGACGAGGACGAGGTGGTGTATCAGGAGCTGGCACTATATAAGATCTCCACAAAGGCTTTGCAGAATGGTAATATAGAGCAGCTGATCCGTGAGAACAATGCCCGTATCCTTACCATTACAGAAGAGTATTTTGTATTGGAAAAGACAGGCCATCAGCAGGAGCTGATCAATCTGCAGGCTAAACTTGCGCCTTATGGACTGATTGAGTATTCTAAGAGCGGAAGAGTAGCCATTATCAAATGGAGCCGCCGTTTCCACGATCATCTGAAAGAGCTGGAAACACAGCGTATTGACAACCTGAAGCAGGCACAGTATAAAGAGCATACTGAAGTATCTGCGGAAGAAGAAAGTATCTAGTTTAAATCATTTATAAAAAAAACAAACACTATCAAAACATGGCAACCATCAATTTTGGAGGGGTACTGGAAGACGTAGTAACCAGAGAAGAATTCCCAATGGAAAAAGCTAGAGAAGTGCTGAAAGATGAGGTGATAGCTATCATCGGTTATGGCGTACAAGGCCCCGGCCAGGCACTGAACCTGAAAGATAATGGTTTCAACGTGATCGTAGGTCAGCGTAAAGATTCTAAAACCTGGGATAAAGCCGTTGCTGATGGCTGGGTACCAGGTCAGACACTGTTTGAGATCGAAGAAGCTGCACAGAAAGGTACTATTATCCAGTTCCTGTTGAGCGATGCCGGTCAGATCGCACTGTGGCCTACACTGAAGCCACACCTGACTGCTGGTAAAGCATTATATTTCTCCCATGGTTTTGGTATTACTTATAAAGACCAGACAAACATTATTCCTCCTGCTGACGTAGACGTAATCCTGGTAGCTCCTAAAGGCTCCGGTACATCTCTGCGCAGACTGTTCCTGGCTGGTCAGGGTCTGAACTCCAGCTTTGCTATCTACCAGGATGCAACAGGTAAAGCACGTGACCGTGTTATCGCACTGGGCATCGGTGTAGGTTCAGGTTACCTGTTTGAAACAGATTTCAAAAAAGAAGTTACTTCTGACTTAACAGGTGAGCGTGGTACCCTGATGGGTGCTATCCAGGGTATCTTCGCTGCTCAGTACGAAGTACTGCGCAAGAATGGTCACTCTCCATCTGAAGCATTCAACGAAACAGTAGAAGAGCTGACGCAGTCGCTGATGCCGCTGGTTGCTGAAAATGGTATGGACTGGATGTATGCTAACTGTTCTACTACCGCTCAGCGTGGTGCGCTTGACTGGTGGAAGAAATTTAAAGAAGCAAGCCAGCCAGTATTTGAAGAATTATATGCAAGCGTTGCTGCTGGTAAAGAAGCTGCGCGTTCTATCGCATCTAACAGTACTACTGACTATCGTGATAAATTGAACGAAGAGCTGAGAGAACTGCGTGAAAGCGAAATGTGGCAGGCTGGTGCTGCTGTAAGAAAGCTGCGCCCTAATAATTAATTTAATAATTAGGAATAGTAATTAGTTGAATGCAGCGGAGATCTTCGCTGCATTCAATTTAATTCCTGATTCCTGATGCTAATTTTCAACAAATGTCCCAGGTACTAACAAGTGTAAATCCGCTCAATATACTTGATGCAGCGGTTAAGTTAAAACCTGTGGTGAATCGTACTCCGCTTACTTACAGCGCCACGCTCTCCCGCAGGTATAATGCAGATGTCTATCTTAAAAGAGAAGACATGCAGATTGTAAGATCGTATAAACTACGCGGAGCTTACAACCTGATTAGCAGCCTGGATAAAGAAACGCTGTCAAAAGGTGTGACTTGCGCCAGTGCCGGTAATCATGCTCAGGGCTTCGCCTATGCATGCCGCCAGCTGGATATCAAAGGCGTGTGTTTCATGCCTATTATTACGCCAAAACAGAAAGTAAACCAGGTGAATATGTTCGGTGGCGACAACATCGAGATCAGGCTGGTTGGAGATACTTTTGATGATTGTGCAGCAGAAGCTCAGGCTTATACCAGAGCGCACAATATGACTTTTATTCCTCCTTTTGATGATGCCAAAATCATTGAGGGACAGGGTACCGTAGCCGTAGAGATACTGGAAGATCAGGCGAAGATTGATTATGTATTCGTGCCCATAGGTGGCGGAGGACTTGCAGCTGGCGTAGGTACTTATTTTAAAACATATAGTCCCCAGACGCAGATCATTGGTGTTGAGCCCGAAGGCGCTCCATCCATGAGCCGTGCGCTGGAGGCAGGCGAACCCGTTACACTCACTGAAATTGAGCGTTTTGTGGACGGAGCTGCCGTAAAAAGAGTAGGTGCGCTGACATTCAGCATCTGCAAAGACGTTCTGACAAAAATGCAACTGGTACCGGAAGGGAAGGTTTGCTCTACTATATTAAGATTGTATAACGAAGACGCTATTGTGGTGGAACCGGCAGGAGCACTCTCAATAGCAGCCCTGGATTACTATGCAAAGGAGATTGAGGGCAAAAAGGTCATCTGCGTGGTAAGCGGTAGCAATAACGATATTGACCGTATGCAGGAGATCAAAGAGCGCTCACTGTTATATGAAGGGTTGAAACACTATTTTATCATCCGTTTCGTACAACGCCCGGGAGCACTGAAAGAGTTTGTGAACCATGTGCTTGGGCCAGATGATGATATCACCCGCTTCGAGTTTATTCAGAAACACAACAAGGAAACAGGCCCGGCACTCATTGGTGTTGAACTGAAAAATAAGGAAGACTATGACATCCTGGTAGCTAATTTCCGTAAATACAATATTCATTTCACTGAGCTGAACAAAGACGATAACCTGTTCGGGTACTTGGTATAAGCCGGTGTAAGCGACATGCTTTTAACGGGGCATTATGTTTTGGTTATAAAACATAATGCCCCTTTTGCATATGTGGCATTTAGCGTTTTTATCGCTAATTTGAAGGCAAAATCTGTACGTATGAGTAATTTTATGCAGGCGGCTGTGTTGCCAGAGTTCGGGCCGGCCACTGCTTTCAGGATTGAGAAAGTAGCGATACCTCTGCCGGGCGCTGGACAGATGCTTGTTAAAGTAAAGGCGGCTGGCCTGAATCCCGTTGATTTTAAAACTCGTTCAGGAAAAGGATATGCCTCACATCAAACCCTTCCAGCTATACTTGGCTGGGATATAGCCGGTGAAGTGGTAAGTGTAGGAGAAGGCGTAAGTAAGTTCTTTACAGGGGACCGTGTATTCGGTATGAGTAACTTTCCGGAGCCTGGAAATGCATATGCCGAGTATGCCGTAGTACAGGAAGAAGAGTTTGCCATTATACCTAAAGAAATATCTTTTGAAGTAGCAGCAGGTACTCCGCTGGCAGGACTTACTGCCTGGGAAGCGCTGTTTGATCATGCCGGTATTACCTGGGGACAGCGTGTGCTGATTCATGCCGGCGCAGGTGGTGTGGGCCATATTGCGGTGCAGCTGGCGAAGTGGAAACATTGTTTCGTGGCAGCTACTGCATCTGCCGCTAACCACCCTTTTCTCCAACAACTCGGTGTTGACCTGGTAATTGATTATAAAACTGAGAATTTTCAGGATGTGGCAGAACGCTTCGATGTAGTCATTGATGGAATGGGTGGTGAGACTACCCTCCGCTCTATCGACATACTGAATCGTGGTGGTATAGTAGTATCATTACCAAGTATGTATAAAGATGATCCGGCGGCTATAGCAAAGGCAAAAGAGAAGGGAGTCGAAGTAAAGTGGATGTCAGTAAGGCCCTCAGGCGAAAGAATGGAACAATTGGCTGCCCTGTTGAGTAATAACCGCCTGAAGGTAGAAGTGGAAAGAACATTTCCTCTCAAAGAGATTGTCCGTGCACACCAGGAGTTGGAACAAGGGCATGGAAGGGGTAAAATAGTATTAACAGTGTAGCTATATCAGACAAAGGATTGAAGCCTGATTAATGTCAGCCTGACATCTAAAAAATGATTACATTTGAAGATATAATACGTCGTAGATTCCAACGTTTGAAAAACAGGCTGTTACAGCCAAATCAAAGCGCATGCTGAGTTATTGGGAGAAACAAAGCCTTTTACAGTATGATTATATCATTGTTGGCAGTGGTATAGTTGGGCTTTCGACTGCCATCAGCCTGAAAGAGAAACTGCCGGCAGCACATATTCTGGTATTAGAAGCCAATATACTTCCAACGGGGGCCAGTACAAAGAATGCTGGTTTTGCCTGTATTGGAAGTCTGACAGAATTGTTGTCAGATCTGAAAACCATGCCCCCGGATGAGGTAATTTCCCTTTTACAGATGCGCAGGCATGGACTGCAGCTGTTGCGTAAACGAATAGGGGACGAGTACATGGAATACCGGGAAAATGGTAGTCATGAACTGATTGGTGTTCAGGAAGAACATGCCCTTTCAGCAATAGACAAGGTAAATGCTATGTTACGTCCATTACTGGGAGCAGATGCATTTACACTGGTCAGTGAGCGGATTAGTGCCT
Organism: Chitinophaga rhizophila; assembly: GCF_019492185.1. Taxonomy (GTDB): domain Bacteria; phylum Bacteroidota; class Bacteroidia; order Chitinophagales; family Chitinophagaceae; genus Chitinophaga; species Chitinophaga rhizophila. The sequence goes on along the minus strand of NZ_JAICCF010000001.1, from coordinate 1,789,798 downwards.
TCGGTTTTGACAGTAAATATGTCAGAGCGCTGATTAGCAATAACTTTGAAGGAGAGCTCCATACTGGTAAAATGATGCGTACACTCATAGACATTGCCATCGCCAGGGGAGTAGAAATAAAAACGGGGTGTTTTGTCAGCCGGCTGGAAGACCTGGAAACAGGTGTACGCGTAGTAGTACCCAGGGCTAACGCTGAGGAAATCGGATTCTTGGCCCGCAGGGTGGCTATCTGTACCAACGCTTTTGCCAGGCAATTGCTGCCAGACCTTGATCTGCAACCTGGAAGAGGGCAGGTGCTGCTGACAAATGTAATACCTGATCTCCCCTTCAGGGGAGTGTTTCATATGGACGAGGGCTATTATTACTTCAGAGAGCTGGAAGGCAAGGTATTATTCGGCGGAGGTAGAAACCTGGACTTTGAGAAAGAGACCACAACCAGTTTTGATATTAACCAGGAGATACAGCAGCAATTGGAAAACCGGCTTCGGGATATTATCTTACCAGGACGTTCCTTTTTGATAACTGACCGCTGGACAGGTATCATGGCTTTTGGAAAGACCCGCCAACCCTTGATACAGTTCTATACCCGCAACATAGTATCTGGAGTCCGGATGGGAGGTATGGGCGTCGCAATAGGTTCCGCTGTAGGAGAACAACTTTCTTCGTTTATGACTGAGTAACTAATGAAAAACAGAATATATGTCCAACACGTAGTGAAAAATTTTAAACGTAAATTTTACGTTTATTAAAAATGTTGCTATATTGATTCCTAATTTAATTACCACGTACCACGTTTTTTATGCAAAAGAGCTTACAATTCCTCGATTATGTTGTTTTTTTAGTGTATTTCGTGATTGTTGCCGGCTACGGTCTCTATATCTACCGAAAGAAAAAACGCACAACGACCGATTCTAAAGATTTCTTCCTGGCGGAGGGTTCTCTTACCTGGTGGGCTATCGGTGCCTCCCTGATTGCTTCCAATATATCTGCGGAGCAGTTTATCGGGATGGCAGGTTCCGGTTTTAATATTGGTCTGGCTATTTCCACCTATGAGTGGATGGCAGCAGCCACCTTAATTATAGTTGCAGTCTTTTTCCTGCCAATTTATCTGAAGAATAAGATATATACCATGCCGCAATTCCTGCTGACAAGGTATAATAAAACTGTAAGTACCATCATGGCCGTCTTCTGGCTATTACTGTACGTGGTGGTAAACCTCACATCCATCCTTTACCTGGGTGCCCTGGCCGTAAATACAATTTCAGGTATTCCTTTCTTTGTATGTATGAGCCTTATCGCAGTATTCGCGATCATCATTACATTGGGTGGTATGAAGGTAATTGGTTATACAGACGTTATTCAGGTATTCTTCCTGATACTTGGTGGTCTGGTAACGACTTACCTGGCATTGAGCATGGTATCTGAGCATTTCGGTGAAACAGGTGTTCTGAAAGGGTTCTCATTAATGACTAAAAATGCAGAAGAGCATTTCCATATGATCCTGGAAAAGGATAATCCACATTACCTCGACCTTCCTGGTCTGACCGTACTGGTAGGTGGTATGTGGATAGTGAACCTGAACTACTGGGGTTGTAACCAATATATTACACAGCGTGCATTAGGCGCAGATCTTAAAACTGCCCGTAGCGGTCTGCTGTTTGCAGGTTTCCTGAAACTACTCATGCCTGTGATCGTGGTATTACCAGGTATCGCAGCATATGTGTTATATAAAGAAGGTGTGTTCTCATCCGAAATGATGAAAGCTGGTGAATTGAATCCTGATAATGCTTATCCTGTGTTAATGAACCTTCTGCCTGCTGGTATGAAAGGTCTGGCATTTGCAGCGCTGACTGCAGCAGTGGTAGCCTCCCTGGCTGGTAAAGCAAACAGTATCTCCACTATCTTCTCACTGGATATTTACAAAGAAATTTTCAACAAGACAGCAGGTGAAAAAGAGATTGTAAACGTTGGTCGTATCGTGGTAATTGTATCCATGATATTGGCTATCATTATCTCTCCATTCCTGGGTATCGATAAAAAGGGTGGTTTCCAGTTCATACAGGAATACACCGGTTTCGTATCGCCAGGTATATTTGCGATGTTCCTGCTTGGTTTCTTCTGGAAGAAAACTACCTCCAATGCAGCTTTGTTTGCAATGATCGGTGGTTTCCTTATGTCGATCATTCTGAAGTTCCTGCCTAACTCCGTAGATCTGTCTCCACTGTATAATATTGGATTCGCTGTACCTAATGCACAGGGCGTTTATGAAATTCCGTTCCTGGACCGTATGGGTATTGTGTTTGTCGTTTGCGTACTGGGTATGATCATTATCTCACTGGTAGCTCCGGCAAGAAAACATGTCCTGGTTGGCGGTACACTGGTAACAGATGATGCGCCTAAAGGTCTTGAAGTGGATCCTTCCATGTTCAAACCATCAACTGGTTTTACTGTAATCGCACTGCTTATCTGCGGTATCCTGGCTGCGCTGTACACTATCTTCTGGTAATAGTACACGCACTGACAAATTAACCATCAAGAACGAAGAAGATTGCTATATGAGATATACGATAGGATATGACATCGGTTCCTCCTCTGTAAAAGCAGCATTGCTGGACGTAGAAACAGGGAAGTGCCTTGCAACAGCCATCAGTCCCGAACAGGAAATGCCCATGCTGGCCCCTGTAGCAGGATGGGCAGAGCAGGATCCTGAATTGTGGTGGCTGGAGATACAGCATGCTACGAAAAAATTACAGCAACAGCATCCCTTTGACGGGAATGCTGTTGCTGGTATTGGTATCGCTTACCAGATGCATGGTCTGGTTTGTGTTGATAAAGACCAGCAGGTACTGCGTCCTTCAATTATATGGTGTGACAGCCGTGCCGTGGAAATTGGTAATGAAGCATTCAACAGTCTAGGGCAAAACTGGTCATTACAGTACCTGTTAAACTCCCCAGGTAATTTTACTGCTTCCAAACTCCGCTGGGTGCAACAATATGAACCGGAAATCTATAAGCGCATAGATAAGATCATGTTGCCCGGAGACTTTATTGCAATGCGCCTCACAGGCGAGGCTGCTACCACAATCTCGGGTTTGTCAGAGGGAATATTCTGGGACTTTAGTGGTCGCCAGGTATCGCCGGTATTATTAAAGCATTATGCTATTGATGAAAAGCTGCTCTCTACGATAGTGCCTACCTTCGGGCTTCAGGGTAAGGTAACAGAGAAAGCGGCCTCCTTGCTGGGCATTGCTGCCGGTACACCAGTTACATATCGTGCAGGAGACCAACCCAATAATGCCTTCTCACTGAATGTACTGAGACCAGGAGAGGCCGCTACTACTGCAGGCACATCCGGTGTGGTATACGCTGTACATGATCATATCGCTTTTGATAAAGAAAGCCGGGTAAATACCTTTGTACATGTTAATGATACTGCTGAAGCACCCCGTAATGGTGTATTGATGTGCCTTAACGGTACTGGTATTCTTAATAGCTGGTTAAGACAAGCTACCGGCAATCTTAGCTACAATGAAATGAATACTCTGGCCGCCAAAGCATCTGCAGGCGCTCGTGGATTAAACATTTATCCTTTTGGTAATGGTGCAGAACGCATTCTCAGCAACAGGGATACCGGTGCAATATTTAACGGACTTAATTTCAATATACATAGTCGCGAACACCTGCTGCGTGCTGCACAGGAAGGTATCGTGTTTGCCCTGAAGTATGGCATGGATATCATGACCGATATGGGCTTACAGATCCATCGGGTAAGAGCAGGACAAGCAAACATGTTCCTCAGTCCACTATTCAGGGAAGTATTTGCCAATACCGCCAATGTAGTAATCGAACTGTATAATACAGACGGTGCACAGGGTGCGGCCAGGGCAGCTGGTATAGGAGCCGGTCTCTACAGTGAACAGGATGCATTCCGCGGCATGGAGTGCCTGGCTACTATAGAGCCAGAGGCCGCCTTGCAACAACAGTACGCTGGTATCTACAACCAGTGGCTGGAAGGATTACAACACATTATCAGTTAACTGCGTTACACGTTAGCAGTTGCATAACATACACATACGTATTGGTTCAAAAAAAGAAAGACAATGAGTATTACTTTAGGGAATCAGGAATACTTCAAAGGCATTGGCAAAATAGCCTATGAAGGTCCTCAATCAACAAATCCATTTGCTTATAAATGGTATGACGAGAATAGAAAGATCGGTGGCAAAACCATGAAGGAACTGTTCCGTTTTGCAGTATCCTACTGGCACACCTTCTGTGGTACTGGTGGAGATCCGTTCGGTCCGGGTACTAAAGACTTTCCATGGTTAACTGCAACAGATGCAGTACAGAGTGCGAAAGATAAAATGGATGCTGCTTTCGAATTCTTTACCAAACTGGGTGTACCTTATTATTGCTTCCACGATGTGGATCTGGTAGACGAAGGTGCAACGATCAGCGAATACGAAAGCCGTATGCAGCAGATCGTAGAGTATGCAAAAGAAAAACAGAAAGCCAGCGGTGTAAAACTGCTGTGGGGTACTGCTAATGTATTCAGCAATCCGCGTTACATGAACGGTGCGTCTACCAACCCTGACTTTTCTGTAGTGGCTTATGCCGGTACACAAGTGAAAAACTCACTCGATGCAACTATTGCACTGGGTGGCGAAAACTATGTGTTCTGGGGCGGACGCGAAGGTTATATGACCCTGCTGAACACTAACATGAAGCGCGAACAGGAACACCTGGCCCGCTTCCTGACTATGGCCAAAGACTACGCACGCAAACAGGGCTTTAAAGGAACTTTCTTTATCGAGCCTAAGCCTTGCGAGCCTACCAAACACCAATACGATTATGATGCTGCTACTGTAATTGGTTTCCTGCGTCATTACGGACTGGATAAAGACTTTAAGCTGAACCTGGAAGTAAACCACGCAACGCTGGCCGGTCATACTTTCCAGCACGAACTGCAGGTAGCCGCAGATGCAGATATGCTGGGTAGCATTGATGCTAACCGTGGTGATGCGCAGAACGGATGGGATACTGACCAGTTCCCGATGAACCTGAATGATATGGTTGAGTTCATGCTGGTAATCCTGGAAGCAGGTGGTTTTTCAGGCGGTGGCGTTAACTTTGATGCGAAAACACGCCGTAACTCTACCGATCTGGAAGACATCTTCCATGCTCATATCGGTGGTATTGATTCCTTCGCACGTGCTGCTGTTATTGCAGAGAAAGTGCTGGAACAGTCTCCTTACAAACAGTTCCGTAAAGATCGCTACGCATCTTTCGACAGTGGTAAAGGTAAAGACTTTGAAGACGGTGTACTGTCTCTCGAAGACCTGCGCAGCTTTGCTGTCAGCAATGGTGAGCCTAAGCTGATCAGCGGCAGACAGGAATGGCTGGAAAATATCATCAATCAGTATATCTGATTATACACGCTGTAGTTGAGTTGAAATAGAGGCAGTCCCGCTATATGCGGGACTGCCTTTTTTATAGCTCCGGCTAATGAACATACTTGATTAATAGAATGCCCCCTGCCTGCGTAGCATACAATTAATTACTAAATCGTTAAGCATTGCCGGTAGTGGATAGTGATGGGAAGTTTGTGTAACTTACCATATATACCAGCTGTGATAATACCAATGTTAATGCCCGGATATTATAACAGTTACAAACTGAAAAACAACATATGTTTTCTGTAAGAAAGATTCATGTAAATGGTTTTGATATCATTGCGCTAAAAGATGACCTGAGTGATGCAGAGATACACGTTCTTCCTGCACAAAGCGCTATGCTCCATGCATTCAATATACCATTTGAAGGAGCCATGCTTAATATCATTGATGGATATGATAGTATAGAGGACTATCATGCTAATAAGTCATTGTATTTTAAAGGTGCCAAGTTAAGTCCGTTTGCTTCCCGTATTCCTGGTGGAAAATATACCTGGGACAGACAGGAATATACTATCGAAAAATCTGTCACTCCTGGTAATCACCTCCACGGCTTGCTGCATGATGTTGCTTTTGATGTGGTAGAAACAACAGCAGACGAAAGAAGTGCACGCGTGAAACTGCGTTATACATATAATGCGTCGGATAGCGGATATCCGTTTCCGTATACTTGTGATGTTGAGTATCGCTTGCAGCCTGACATGCGCCTTGAAATAATTACTACTATCAGCAATCTTCATACATCGGCTATTCCTCTGATGGATGGCTGGCATCCTTATTTTACAACAGGTACGCCAGTAGATGAAATGGAACTGCAATTTGCATCGGAACAGATAGTGGAATTTAATGCGCAGCTGATACCAACAGGGCAGGTATTGCCTTATGACAGATTCCTTGAATCATCTCCTCTGACCGGTATTCCGCTGGATAATTCCTTCCTGCTCAATTTCAGGCAACATGCTTCTTCCTGTACGTTAAGGGACCCAAATAAACATATTGCTATTACGTTTTACCCAGACGAAAGCTACCCCGTATTGCAGCTATATACACCGCCTCATCGCCATAGTATTGCTATTGAGAACCTGACAGGTGTACCCAATGCATTTAATAATGGAATAGGTCTCATCACCCTGCCGGCAGGAGAGAGCAGAACCTTTACCACCGCAATAGCTGCCGCAACCTGGTGATTGCTGGCATCCTCCCGTTGGCATAGTCTTTGGAACTTTACCTGTATTGTTCACCCAAAAAAGATATGTTATGGATACTTTAGAAATCAAAGGCAAATGGAACGAGCTTAAAGGCAAGATTAAGCAACAGTATGCCGATCTTACAGACGATGATCTGCTGTATGAAGAGGGTCAGGAAGACCGTCTGATTGGTAAACTCCAGCAGAAATTAGGAAAGTCACGCGACGAAGTTATTAAACTCTTAAAATCTGCGTAAAATGGGAAGTCTGTTATATCTGATAGCTGTTATACTTATTATTGGCTGGTTGTTAGGCTTCTTCGTTTACTCTGCAGGTGGGCTGATCCATATCCTTTTAGTGATTGCGATCGTAGCCATCCTCCTTCAGATTATCCGGGGATCCAGATGAGTCTGTAATTTTAATATCATGCAAATCCTCCCGCTACCCGGGAGGATTTTTCATTATTTTTTTAGGATATTGCCAGTAGATTAATCCATCAGCTACATGAAAAGAATCATCACCGGGTTATTATTACTGTTTTGTTGTTGCGCCCTGCTGGCACAAGATGCACAGGCGCAGGTAACAGTAACAGGTACCATTATAGACAAGGAGAATCAACTGGTGCTTCCATATGCCAGCATTACCAACAAAAGTACTGGCAGACGCACCTATTCAGATAAAGGAGGCTTTTATAAAATAACAGCTAGTCCGAAGGACGTCATTGTATTTTCCTTCCTGGGTTATAAACCGGATAGCCTGGTAGTAACACAAAGCAGCGGAACCGAGACGCGCGATATGTCTCTTGTAGTAGAAGCCCGCCAGCTGCATGGTGTGGAAATTGGTACGCAGTACACCCCTTATCAGGCAGATTCTATCGCCCGTAGGGAAACATTCGGATATATTCTGGATAAAAGAGATATGCCGCTTGCTGGAAGCAATACGCCCGTAGGTGCCGGTATTGTATTCAGCCCATTTACCCGCTACTCCCGCAAAGAGAAACAAAAACGTGAGTTCAAGAAGATCTTTGCGAAAGCAGAGCAGGAGCGTTACGTAGATTCCAGGTATACTCCGGTGTTCGTCAGTAAAGTGACCAGTCTGAAAGGCGATTCATTGCAGATGTTCATGCGTAATAATCATCCTGATCATCATATGCTTAGAACAATGCCTCAGGAAGATCTGATCTACTGGATAACTGACAGGTATAAAGCCTGGATAAAGCAATAAAATAAACACTTACCATAATAAGCAACGGCCACCCTGTCTCCAGCGTGGCCGTTTGCATGCAGAGGCCAATAGAAAATATCTTATCAGTTATAGACTTTCACCATATAAACGAACTCTTCCACCTTCTTCACCTGGTCTACCCGGTTGAGTCCTTCGAGCTTATTTTTATGGTTCCATTCCTTTTTAGGTAGCTTTTCTTTCGGCATTTGCTCCAGCAAACGTTTCAGGTGAGCTGACTTCACTGCAAATGCAATACCATCTGAAGTAGTTTGTTTGCCGGTAATAATACCTACTACGTCACCTTTGTTGTCCATCAGCGGTGCTCCACTGTTACCAGGGTTAACAGGAATAGACACCTGGTACGCTGCGCTGTCTCCATTAAAGCCAGTCTGAGCACTGATGTAACCTTCTCCGTACACGATCTCATCTCTGGGATATCCCAATGTGAATACCTCTTCTCCACGTAACGCACGCTGTGGTTTCAGAGAGTAGGGTAGCGGCTGGCCTTTAAAGGTAGAGTCAGTAATTTTGAGAATAGCCAGATCACTGGAAATATCTTCAAATACGCTGGCTGCTTTAAATGCCTCACCTTTTGTATTCTGTATATATATGGAGTCAGCGCCTGCAATGACATGATAGTTAGTTACTACATAGCCATTGTTTGAGATGGCAAACCCGGTACCGCCATAGGTACCCGGATTAACCGGCGCTTTCTTTGAGCTGTTAATGTCATGGATGAGGGCGTTCTGGGAGCGCTGGATATGGTTCAATACCCGTCTTACATCCTCATACTCAGCAGTAGTTTTCTGTCTGCTGGCTTTCTGCATCAGCGCAATGGTAGAAATAGACGCCAGCAGGGCAATGCTGGCAGCTGCTGCCATATTTAATACCAGCCGTCTGCTGATTACAAAAACTTTCTTGGGTGCAGGTACAGGCGATGGGGCTGATACATGATTATTTGCCAGGCTGGCGTGGATTGCATCCATCTTATTCTGCAACGCTGTTCTGCGTCCGAAATATTCCAGCTGCTGAATGAGCTGCTGATGTGCCAGCACCTGCTCATCAACTACCGGATCGGACTGGCGAAGCGACTCGAACGCAGCTTTTTCCTGCTCGTTCATTTCGCCTTCCAGGTAGCGTTCAATATCCCGTATCAATGAAAATTCGTTCATCCCTGTAACCGCTTTTGCAGATCTGCCAGATGTAACACCTGTCAGGTCTTAGATTTATATTGTTCAAAAAATAGTTTCTTCAATCTCATCAGGCACTTATACTTCTGATTCTTAGCATTTTCTGAGTTGGTATAACCAAATTTCTCAGCAATGTCCTGCATTGACATCTTCCTGACGTAATAATCTTCCAGGATGGTTTTACATGGTTCTCCCATGTCACCCATTGTCTTTTCCATAATTCTGAACTGCTGGTCTTTCTCCTCATGTTCTGCCAAAGAGTCAGTTTCTTCGGCAGGCAGCACTTCTTCCAATTCCTCCGGAAGTGCCAGTTGCCAGCTTCCAGTCTGCAACTTTTTCAACCAGAGATGACGACATACAGCGTACAGATAAGTTTTTAGCTTGCTGTAAAGGTCAAACTCGCCTTTTCCGGCTTTCTCATATAATACAATCATCGCCTCCTGGAAAAGATCTTTCGCGTCATCTTCAGACCCATTATACTGTAAAACCATTCTTAATATCGAAGGATAGTTCTCCTTATAGATGGTAGCCAGCGCCCTGTCATCATTCCTGGTAAGTCCCAGCAGTAATTCCCGATCCCGTTCTATGTTCTGATTATGCTTCACTTATTAATACGATTAATTGGCTTTGGTAACCCAAAGTAGCAGAAAAAAAATCCAAATCCCAAATACAGTAGAACATCTGCCTGATAGATGACTCTAAAGGTGGCCCTTTCATATATACTTGATACCCCATATAAGGATGTTGTTGCCAAAGTGCCGGAAATACCCCTCCATAACAGGAGAAAAAAAATTTTTAAAAAAGTGGGTTACCTTTTTTCTAACCCGGTATAAAGAGTAAATAATATTTCAAAAAACCTAAAACATAGTCAAAATGAAAAATGCTCTGAAAATTGGTTTCTTAGCTTTAGCTCTGGGTGTATTTGCAGCTTCTTGCGGTGGTAACAGCCAAACTCCAGCTGAAGATACAGCTGCTACTGCTACTATCGATTCAGCTGCTGCAACTGTAGATACAGCTGCTGCTACTGTTGATTCTGCTGCTGCTGTAGTAGATTCAGCTAAAGCTGTTGTTGACTCTACCAAAAAATAATCAACTGGTAAGCAAATAAAAGGCTTTTATATAACCGCTCTGTTTCTGAACAGAGCGGTTTTTTTTTGTTATGCTGCCAAGTTAACATCAGTTATTGAATAAAATAATTAAAAAATGCTCTTTTATTAGAAATAATATAATTTTTAGTAAAGGTGCTTGGACAATTCAAATCGTGATGTATTTTTGTCAGGCAATACAGCATATATGATACAGCAAACAACCTTTGGTTACTTTTATGGTTTCTACTTTTTCTGGTACCAGAAATAGGGAGGTCGTTTGTAGTACTGAAATATAAAAGAAACTAGCAAAGGCCTCCCGGATGGGAGGCCTTCTTTTTTTCCGACAACATTCAATAAGCATTTATGTTACGCAGCTTCTGCCTTTATTCTTATTACTTTTTCTTTTACTTCTTTTACGTCGTAAAGGCCGGGACTCTTTTGTAACAAATGCACTTAGAAAAAATAACTGCAAAAAAAGAGGGTCCCGGCTCAACCGGGGCCCTTTTTCATTTTATACGGTAGTTGCTACAGCAACTACAAATCCAAATCAAACATTAAAAAATGCGTATCGCAATCCAGGGTTTTGAAGGATGTTTTCATCAGATAGCGGCAGAGGCTTATTATGGGAAAGGAATAGAAATTGAATGTTGCGCGTCTTTTCCGGAACTCGTAAAAAAAGTAAGTAAACAAAAAGATGCTGACGCCGGAGTAATGGCCATAGAAAATTCCATCGCCGGAAGCATTCTGCCTAACTATTCACTGCTGAAGAACTCAGGTCTGCATGTAATCGGTGAAGTATACCTGCACATCAGACAGCACCTCATGGTTTTACCAGGCCAGACCCTGGAGGATATACGTGAAGTACATTCACATCATATGGCACTGCTCCAGTGTACAGAATTTCTGGATAAGCATCCGCATATGAAACTGGTAGAAACAGAAGATACTGCCTTGAGTGCCAAACATGTTGCTCAGAAAAAACTGAAAAGTACCGCGGCCATAGCTGGTAAACTGGCTGCAGAGATATACGGTCTCGATATCATCGCGCCGAATATCCACACGATAAAAAACAACTATACCCGCTTCCTGGTTATATCTCCCAACGGAGTAACACCTGCGCCGGATGCTAATAAAGCCTCCGTTTACTTCCAAACGTCTCATGACCGTGGAAGTCTCGCCAAGGTACTTACACAGGTAGCACAGGCAGGAATCAACCTGAGCAAAATTCAGTCGTTCCCAATGCCTGCTAAAGAATGGAACTATTACTTCCATGCTGACTTTGAATTTGAAAATCTGAGCCACTTTGAAAAAAGTATCAGCAAAATTCAGCCGCTGACAGAAGACCTGAAAGTATTAGGTATCTATCAGAAAGGAAACACTCATTAATCACATACATCAGGACGCGGAAAACAAAGTATTATGAACTTACAGGTAGCAAAAAGGTTGCAGCAAACAGAAGAATACTACTTCTCCAGGAAACTCCGGGAAATAGACGAAATGAATAAGGCAGGTGCCAAGGTAATCAACCTCGGTATCGGTAGTCCCGATCTGCCCCCGCATCCATCTGTTATTGCTGCATTGCATGAATATGCGCAGAAACCTGATACGCACGCTTACCAGGGTTACAAAGGTATTCCTGCTCTCCGCAAGGCAATGGCTGACTGGTACCAACGTTTTTATGGCGTATCCCTGGATGCTGAGAAAGAAGTGCTGCCACTGATAGGTTCTAAAGAAGGCATCATGCATATCTGCATGACTTACCTGCAGGAAGGAGATGAGGCGCTGGTTCCCAATCCTGGTTATCCTACCTACCGCTCTGCTGTAAATCTGAGCGGCGCTACCGTAGTTGATTATGACCTGGAAGAAAAGAACGGTTGGCTGCCTGACCTGGATGCGCTTGCAAAAAGAGACCTGAGCAAAGTAAAACTGATGTGGGTGAACTATCCGCATATGCCAACAGGTGCCCGCTTCAATGAAGCATTTGCTGCTAAACTGATCTCATTTGCCCAACAGCATAATATTTTAATCTGTCACGATAATCCATATAGCTTCATTCTTAACAAGCAACCACAAAGCCTTTTACAAACGCCTGGCGCAAGAGAAGTGGTACTTGAACTGAACTCCCTCAGCAAATCTTCTAACATGGCCGGCTGGCGTGTAGGTATGCTGGTAGGTAAACAGGAATGGATCAATGAAGTGCTGCGTTTTAAAAGTAATATGGACTCTGGTATGTTTCAGCCGCTTCAGATGGCCGCTGTCAAAGCACTGGAATTAGGTCCTGAATGGTATGCGGAACTGAATGATATTTATGAAGGCCGCCGTAAGAAAGTCTTTGAACTGCTTGAGCTGCTCAACTGCACTTTCGATAAAAATCAGGTAGGTCTTTTCGTCTGGGCAAAGATACCAGCAGGTGTAAAAGATGGATTTGAACTGACAGACGAAATCCTGCAAAAAGCACAGGTATTCATCACTCCCGGTGGCATCTTTGGTAGCAATGGCAATGGCTATATCAGGGTAAGCCTCTGTAAGGATGAAAAAGTGTTTGAGGAAGTGCTGGATAGAATAAAAACGAAATTTAAGCAGTAACAGTCATGATCGCAACAATAGTAGGAACAGGATTAATAGGAGGTTCACTGGCTATCAGCCTGAAAGAGAAAGGTGTGGCTAACTGGATACTCGGGGTAGACCAGCTTGAAGCTAACCTGCAGAAAGCGCAGGAACTTAAGATCATTGACGAAGGTGCTTCCCTTAAAGATGCTATGCAGCGATCTAAGCTGATCGTGCTGGCTATTCCGGTGGATGCACTCTTGCAGATACTGCCAACTATACTTGATAACGCAGGACCTGAACATGTCATCATGGACGTTGGTTCTACCAAAGAAAAAATTCTGCAACTCGTTGCCGGTCATCCTAATAGAGGACGCTTTGTAGCGGCTCACCCGATGGCCGGCACGGAGTATTCCGGCCCCGAAGCTGCTATTAAAAACCTCTTCACTCACAAAACAATGGTACTTTGTGATGTGAAGAATAGCGATGAAGATGCCCTGGAAGTTGTTGAAAATATGGTAGACAAACTACAGATGCGCCTCGTATATATGAATGGTGTTGAGCATGACCTGCATACAGCATATGTATCACATATCTCTCATATTACCTCTTTCGCACTCGCATTAACTGTGCTGGAAAAGGAAAAGGAACAGGGCCGCATTTTTGAACTGGCCAGCGGTGGTTTTGAATCAACCGTGAGGCTGGCAAAAAGCTCCCCTGACATGTGGGTGCCTATCTTCAAACACAACCGAAATAATGTGCTGGACGTACTGGATGAGCATATCCATCAGTTACAGCAGATGAGACAGTTGCTGGATAGTGAAGATTATGAAACATTCTATAAGCTGATCCAGAAATCAAACAAGATCAGGAAAATATTAAAATAGCCGATAGTCGGACAAACAAGAAAACAAACATTAACAGGATTATGGACGACTATCGTCTATGGTCTGCAAAGCGTCAAACGATGGAACAGATTCTCGCAAAAACTAAATTCTCCGATCCGACTTCAGATAAGAAGCCGCTGATCATTTCCGGTCCATGCAGTGCAGAAACCGAAGAACAGGTACTTGATACAGCCCTTAGACTGGCTAAAACTGGTAAAGTAGATGTACTGCGCGCAGGTATCTGGAAACCACGTACCCGTCCGGGATCTTTTGAAGGTATTGGTGTACAGGGCTTACCTTGGTTGCAGAAAGCGAAAGAACTGACTGGTCTTCCCCTGGCAGTAGAAGTAGCTACCGCTAAACAGGTAGAAGAAGCACTGGCGCATAAAGTTGATATCCTGTGGATTGGCGCACGTACGACTGTAAACCCGTTCTCTGTACAGGAAGTTGCTGACGCCCTGAAAGGTGTAGATACAACTGTACTGATCAAAAACCCGATCAACCCTGACCTCGAACTGTGGATCGGCGCTGTAGAGCGTGTACGCAATGCAGGCATCACTAAAATTGGTCTGATCCACCGTGGTTTCTCCAGCTATGGCAATACCGAATACCGTAACGCACCGATGTGGCACCTGCCTATCGAAATGAAGCGCCGTATGCCTGAACTGCCTATCATCTGCGATCCAAGCCATATCGGCGGCCGCCGCGATATCCTGCAGGAACTTGCACAGGAAGCAGTAGATCTGGATTACGATGGTCTGATGCTGGAATCTCATATTGATCCTGATAAAGCATGGAGCGATGCAAAACAGCAGGTTACTCCTGAAAGACTGGCAGAAATTTTGGAAGGTATCACCTGGCGTCATGAGCACACCAATAAAAAAGAATTTAACTCTGCTCTCGATAAACTCCGTGGTCAGATCAACCAGATCGATGATGAAATACTGCTGCTGCTCGGCAACCGTATGAAAGTCGCTGAAAAGATAGGTCTGTACAAGAAAGAAAATAATGTGACGATCCTGCAGACTAACCGCTGGAACGAGATCCTGGAGCGTGGTATCGCTAAAGGTGAGAAACTGGGCCTGACTAAAGATTTCATCCTGAAATACTTCGATGCAGTACACCTGGAATCCATCAACAGGCAGAACAGAGTGATGAACGAAGACAAATAGATACAACACAAATATGAGAACGTTATCTTACCAGTTCCAGCATAGTAATACAAAATACTATCTGGGTGACAGCCTGCTACAGCTGGGCAATTATGCTGATCCTTCCCGTACTGTACTTGTGCTGGATGAAAATGTGGACGAACACCACGGGCATAAACTGCCAGGCTGGAAAAAGCTGGTGATCCCGGATGGAGAGGAGCATAAAAGCGGTGAAGTCCTTGACCAGATCATTAATGGTCTGATAGAACTGGAGGCTGACCGTAAAACTATGCTCGTCGGCATCGGTGGCGGAATGACCACCGATCTTACAGGTTATGCTGCCAGCATTTACATGCGGGGAATGCCTGTAGGTTTTGTTCCTACTACCTTGCTGGCACAGGTGGATGCGTCCATTGGTGGCAAGAACGGAATAAACCATGGTAAACATAAGAACATGCTGGGTACCATCCGCCAGCCCGAGTTCATTCTGTTTGATTACTCACTGCCGCTTACAATGCCGGCAGAAGAATGGCACAACGGGTTTGCTGAGATCATCAAGTATGCATGCATCCTCGATGCCAGCCTGTTCACCTACCTGGAAGAAAACCGTGATAAAGCCATGCAGCGCGATATGGCCGTACTGCAATACCTGATTGAACGTTCTGTAGAACTGAAAACCAGGGTTGTACTGGAAGATGAATTTGAAACCAGCTCCCGCCGCTGGCTTAACTTCGGTCATACACTCGGCCATGCAGTTGAAAAGATCGACAACATCGCTCATGGTAAAGCGGTAGCTATCGGCATGGTGGCTGCTGCCAAAATATCTGAAAAACTGAAAGGCTTACCTGTAGAACAAACCAACAGGTTAATACGTCTCATCAACGATTATCAGTTGCCAGTAACGCTGACATCCAATAAAGAAGAAGTGTTTAACCTCTTCAAGCTGGATAAGAAGCGTGAGAAAGATGCGATTCACTTTGTGCTGCTCGAAGAAATAGGAAAAGCGCTGACACAGCCTGTTCCTATCGCAGAACTGAAGCAATTGCTGGATGAACTTTAAATCAAACTAATTATGCAAGTAACAATATCGCCCGGCGCTATCAGTGGTACAGTGACCGCCAATCCTTCCAAAAGTGCTATGCAACGTGCCGTTGCTGCTGCGCTGCTGAGCAACGGGACCAGCATCATCCGTAACCCCGGCCTTAGTAATGACTGCCTTGCAGCATTGGATGTAGCCGGTAAACTGGGTGCTGAGATTAAACGTAATGAAGATCACATCGCCATTACCAGCAAAGGAGTACAACCTGTTGCAGATGAAATTAATTGCGGAGAATCCGGTTTGGGTATTCGTATGTTTACGCCGATTGCAGCAACTTCTGATAAAGCAATCACCATCAACGGGCATGGTAGCCTTACTACCCGTCCTATGGATTTCTTTGAACAAGTGCTGCCACAGCTGGATGTTAAATGCACCACCCGCGAAGGCAAACTGCCATTGAAGATTCAGGGCCCCTTGCAGCCGAAAAATATTACTATTGATGGTTCTCTCAGTTCACAGTTCCTGACAGGTCTGCTTATGGCTTACGGGGCCAGTGCAGAAAATGTAACTATCACTGTAAAAGACCTAAAAAGCAAACCTTACATTGCACTTACGCTTCAGCTGATGGAGCAGTTTGGCGTACAGGTAAAGGAAGAGCATTTTGAAACATTCCACTTTGGCAAACGCCAGTCTTATAACGCAGGCGAGTATACAGTGGAAGGCGACTGGAGCGGCGCTGCTTTCCTGCTGGTAGCTGCTGCTGTAGCTGGTAAAGCAGAAGTGCATCACCTCAATACTCAGTCTGCACAATCCGATAAAGCCATCCTCGAAGCATTGGAGAAATGCGGTGCAGGTTTGTTGCCTGGCGTCTTTACTGTAATCGTGGAAAAGCAAAAACTACAGGCGTTTGATTTTGACGCTACTGACTGCCCTGACCTGTTCCCTCCATTGGTGGCGCTCGCCGCTAATTGTGAAGGTACTACCAAAATCATTGGTGTAAACAGACTGGCGCACAAAGAAAGCGATCGTGGTAAAACACTGCAGGAAGAATTTGGTAAAATGGGCATCGTCATTGACCTGCATGGTGATGAAATGCTGGTACATGGCGGTACAGGTATCAAAGGTGCTGTAGTGAGCTCTCACAACGACCACCGCATTGCCATGGCTTGCGCTGTAGCAGGGCTGACTGCCGATGCTCCCGTTGTCATTGAGGATGCAGAAGCAATCAATAAATCATATCCCGAATTTTATGATCATCTTCAGCAGATCGGCGGTATTGTAAAACAGCAGGGCGCTGCAAGCCTCACTCATTAATAGCAAAATACGGGGCGGCAGTGTTATACTGACGACCAGTATTGAAAAAATATTCAAACAGCATGAACAGCTTTGGTAGATTATTCCGGGTGAATGTATTTGGCGAATCGCATGGTGCCAGCGTAGGTGTGAATATTGACGGCATTCCTGCCGGTATTCCACTTACTCAGGAAGACTTCCTGCCTGACCTGGAAAGACGTAAAGCCGGTGCAAAAGGCACTACTCCCCGTAAGGAAGAGGACCTGCCTTTCATCAAATCCGGTGTATTCAACGATCATACTACCGGCGCTCCTATCACCATATTATTTGAAAATAATAATACCCGCAGTACCGATTATGAGAAGCTCCGTGAGTTTCCCCGCCCCGGTCATGCGGACTTTGTAGCTACACATAAATTCGGCGGCTATGAAGATTACCGTGGTGGTGGCCATTTCAGTGGCCGTCTCACCCTTAATCTGGTTGCTGCCGGTGTTATCGCCAAAAAGATCCTGGGCACTGGTATTTCTGTAAAGGCTACCCTGAAAGAAGTAGCCGGCTTACCTGATGCCGAAAAAGGCCTTGAAGCTGCAATTGCAGCGAAAGACTCTGTAGGCGGTATCGTTGAATGTGTAGTTGACGGACTGCCAGTCGGATTGGGTGAGCCATTCTTTGATTCTATCGAATCAACGATTGCACATGCTGTCTTCTCCATACCTGCTATCAAGGGTATAGAGTTTGGCGCAGGTTTCGCCGCTGCCCGGATGAAAGGTGTTGAACATAACGACGCTATTCTTGATGCAACCGGTAAAACGGCTACCAATCACGCTGGTGGTGTAGTAGGCGGTATTACCAACGGCAATCCGCTTGTATTCCGTGTAGCTGTAAAACCTACCTCCAGCACGCCCAAAGAACAACATACACTGAACATCAAAAGTGGTGAAGTAGAAAACTTCAGTGTAAAAGGCCGTCACGATCTCTGTATCGCGTTACGCGTACCTGTTGTACTGGAAGCAGTGACAGCTATGGCACTGGCAGACTTTATGCTGCTGGAACATCAGGCTAAAAGAATCTGGAGATAATAAGCATCAGCATACTAAATAATAAACGGGCGCTTCATCTTGAAGCGCCCGTTTATTATTTACATCCGGAAAGAAATCAGCATTCACAACCTATCATTAACTGAACAGCTGTATGCTTTATGCCGATTTTATATCCCTGACTGTTTGAACTTAGTTTTCAATTGCAATCAGTTCTACTTCAAACACCAAGGCGCTGTTTGGTCCGATTTTCGGGCCTGCCTGGCGCTCACCGTAAGCCAGATCAGAAGGAATGAACAGTTTCCATTTAGAACCTACCGGCATCAACTGTAATGCTTCTGTCCAACCTTTGATAACACCGCTAACAGGGAAGGAGATCGGCTGACCTCTTTCTACTGAACTATCAAATACAGTACCGTCAATCAGGGTACCGTGGTAGTGAGTTTTCACCTTACTGTTCAGCGTTGGTTTAGGACCGGTACCTTCAGTAATGATCTGGTACTGTAAACCACTTGGCAACG
This sequence comes from Chitinophaga rhizophila, assembly GCF_019492185.1. GTDB lineage: Bacteria > Bacteroidota > Bacteroidia > Chitinophagales > Chitinophagaceae > Chitinophaga > Chitinophaga rhizophila. The sequence continues at coordinate 1,771,182 of NZ_JAICCF010000001.1, read as the reverse complement.
TTACGATGCCTGGTTTAGTCTTATTTTCAGCAAGGAACTGCTCGCCGGCTACTTTGTTTTTCTGCATCTTTTCAGCTTTTAACTGTTGTAAATATTCGCTTACACTCATATTGCCTTGTTCTTTAGTTATTAAAGGTGTGCCGTTATTAAGGGCATCCTGTAACGCCTGGGTTAATGCTGCAGTTTTCACACTGTCAAGTCCCTGCGTTTTCAGCATACTGCCAAATTCCAGGCCAATCGCATAACTGATCGTATCCAGTTTGGTCTGTAATAATGGTGCCGGCGCAACAGCTACCGGAGCTTCTTTGTCTTTTTTAGACTTTTTTTTCTTTTGCGCGTAACCTGGAAGGGTTGCCACGCCTAAAACTCCAAGTAATAGGGCTTTTCTGATCATAAAATGGTTTATTGAACTTGTTCAGATAACCGGCAGATTATCCCTACCGGAATGCCCTGCAAGTTAGTAACTATTTGATTACCGGCAACTCTATGTGCGATGGGTGCTGTGCATCATGATAAATTCTGATATCTGCTTTGCGGAAATCCTTGTCATCGCAGGTATAAATATCTGTAAATACCTGCGGATTCCTGTCTACCAGTGGAAACCAGCTACTTTGTACCTGTACCATGATTTTATGCCCCTTTTTGAATGTATGCGCTACATCCGGTATACTGAAGTTAACAGCTGTCGGCATATCTGGCGTAAATGGCACTGGCTTTTCAAAACTGCCACGATACTTTCCACGCATGATCTCGCCTCTTACCAGCATCTGGTATCCTCCCATCGGATAAGTGGCAGAAGGCACCCTACGATGGTCGCTTGGCGCGTCCTGCTGGTATTTGAAGTCATTAGGGAAAACATCGATCAGCTTCACCACAAAGTCAGCATCCGTACCACTGGTGCTCGCTATCAGTTTCGCTACCAGCGGACCGGCCACTGTAACATCTTCTGTCAGCACATCTGTCTCAAATACAGCTACATCCGGCCGCCTGGAAGCAAAACGCTGATCATCTGTCATATAAGTGATCGTCCGGTTGAAATGTACATCTTCTGTATAAGGTACCGGTTTGGAAGGGTCGCTCACATACCCGGTGAAACTGGATGCAGCCTGCGGTTTACTGAAATTCAGCTTTCCATTGGCCTGCAGATAAATAGGTTGAGTCTGAACACCAGCCAGCGGCCATGTCGGCAGCTTGCGCCACTTGTTTTCTCCTGTAAAGAAGATAGTAGCCTCTGCTATGCTGTCAGCGCCTTTCCCTTTAAGATGATAATTGAAAAATGGTACTTCAATATTGTCCTGGTACCAGGTAGAAGTAGCACTCTCAAAACGTACATTACCCAGTGATGAGCCGTCATTAACAATCGAAGACCATTGCCCGTGATACCATGGGCCCATTACAATACGGTTGTTGGTCCTGGCGCTCTGTTTTTCAATGGCCTTGTAAGTATTCCACGCACCGAAACAATCTTCCGCATCAAACAAGCCGCCTACAACCAGCGTTGCAGGTTTTACATCTGTAAGAAACTGCCTTACGTTGCGCGCCTTCCACCAGTTGTCCAGGTTTGGATGCGCCACCAGGTCTTTCCAGAAGGCAATGCTATCACCCATCAGCTTAGTAAAGTTTTTTACGGCTCCTGTGCGCAGGTAAAAGTCATAGTTATCCATATTTTTGAAGTCAAAACCGGTAGGGCCAACCGTAGTCGGCTTAGGTCTCGGCTTACCAAAACTGGTGTAAAAAGCGAAGGCATCTGTGATAAAAAATGCACCATTATGGTGGAAATCATCTCCGATAAACCAGTCAGTAACCGGTGCCTGCGGACTTACAGCCTTTAATGCCGGATGACCGCTTAATGCTGCCATAGTAGAGTAAAACCCAGGGTAAGATATACCCATGATCCCTACATTGCCATTATTACTTTCCAGGTTTTTTACCAGCCAGTCAATCGCATCATATGTATCACTGGCTTCGTCAATGTCTTTTTTACCCTTTTTTTCCGGCTGGAACGGGCGTACATCAACAAAGTTTCCCTCACTCATCCAGCGGCCTCTCACATCCTGCATCACAATAATGTAGCCTTCATCGAGGTACTTCTTAAAGTGACTGCGCCAGAAAGGAAGAAAATTGTCTTCTCCATATGGGGCGCAGGAGTAAGGAGTGCGGGACATGAGAATGGGGTGTTTCTCCGATTTGTCCTTCGGCATATAGATCGAGGTAAACAGCTTTACGCCATCCCGCATGGGAATATAAACCTCCTTTTTAATGTAGTTTTCACGTACCCACAGTGAGTCCTGATTAAGTGCATGCACACAGGAACTATGCAGGATCAGTGCTGCTGCAAACAGCATTAACAGTTTTCTCATAAGCTATTTAACGGTTTAGAAATTTAAGATAACAGACTTTCCCTGTCTTTCTTCGGCAGCGACTTCACCACAAGATCATATGAGTCTCTGATCCATTGATAGATCAGCCGGCCCGGGATGTTGGAATGAACGTCCACTGTATTCCAATGCTTCTTGTTCATATGATAACCTGGCGTAACGCCTTCATAACGCTCACGAAGTTCGACCGCAATTTCAGGGTCACATTTCAGGTTAACGCTTTCAAAATTATCCAGTTGGGTCAGTGCAAACATTTTCCCCTTAACCTTGTAAACCAGTGTCTCTTCTCCAAAAGGAAACTCTTCTGTCACGGCAGGCAGCGCCAGACAATATTCCCTGAATTGCTCAATATTCATGATATGTTGTATCTCTGTAAGGTGATTATCAAATATAAAAAAAAGGGGCCAACCTGATAACGGTTGACCCATGGTTATAAATGAGATGATAAGTTGCTACAGGCAGTAGATATGGTTAATAGTAATAAGTTTACAGCCGGTTGATGGAGAGAATAACGCGGGAATAACGCCCGTATATAATCTCGACATCCTGACCCGCTTTGAACTCGTCCATCCGGCCGCGCATCCAGTAAAACAGTCGCTTGCTTTTCTTCACACCTTCCTGTTTTACAATAAAGCTGGTCTGCTCTTCATTGTTACCCTGGTACACCATTTCCAATGGTACCTGTATTTGTCCTTTTTCCAGCTTGGTCAGATCTTTTTTGATCGTAAAGTAACGTACATCTGTTACTTTAATCAACGCAAAAATCAGTGCAACCACAAATGAAGAAAGCCATATCCAGAACCAGGTATTTCTGTAAGAGAACAGTGAGTCATTGATCTCTTCTTCGCTGAGACGCCTGCTCAGAAAATAATGAGGTACAAAAGCAACGATGATTACCAGTAGCAGACCAAACGATATGAATTTGTAAATCTGCTTTTTGTTCTTTTTCAGCGCATCTTGAAGGAGGAAAATCTCCTCGATGGTCATGAAAGAGTATTCCTGCATAAGTATAGTGGTTTTTCTTACTATGTAATATATATAAAAAATTACTGAATTGATCATGATAGCGTGGCAAACAGAGAGAAATTTGTATCAGCAGAACTTAACAAACTGGTTGTCAGTAAAGAATTTTTCCTCATCCGTAACCTTTTCCCAGCTTCCATGCCGAAGCGCAGAAATCCCTGTAGCTACACTATTGTATCAATTAGTCACAAGCTATAGCCGTGACTTATTACATGCAAATCCGAACATTCAATTTCAAAGAACTGAAACAATATTAGGGCAAAGTTGAAGGCTTTTTCGGCCAATGTCCATAGGACGCCAAAACGTGTCCACAGGACGCTGCCTTTTCATATAACGTATTTATATTCATATAGTTATTGTGTCTCTGAAAACGGCTCTCTTGCAGGGCATACCGGACCAGGATGGCGCCGTTACGGTTGAAGTTATTACGGGTATTTACGCTAATTGCCGTGAAGCTGACAAAGTAATCCTGAAAGCGCTATACTTCATCGAGTGCATGCATCTGGCCAATTGTGGACATTGGAAATGTCAACCTTTTTCAGGATCGTGCAAACGAGAGAAATTGTCATGATCTTACGTTGATCCTACGTCTTTGAACGTAGGATCAACGTAAGATCATGATCATCAAACCGGCGGGTGTTCATTGGCTGGTACCGTAAGAAACAGCGCATTAAAAAAGCGGCGATATCTTTCGATACCGCCGCTTATATTTTCTGCCTGTCTTGACTCCAGGACTTTATTTTCAGTGCTCAGAAATCACAATTAAGCTTCTGCTTCTGCGTATGCGCTAACAGGCTCGCAGGTACAGATCAGGTTACGATCGCCATGCGTGTTGTTCACACGGCTGATAGATGGCCAGAATTTGTTCAGCTTCACGTAATCCAGTGGATAAGCTGCCTGCTGACGGGTGTATGGACGTGTCCAGTCATCCGCAGTAATAACAAACTGTGTATGCGGAGCATGTTTCAGTACGTTATTCAGTTTATCAGCAACGCCAGTTTCTACTGCTGCAATCTCTTCACGGATAGAAAGCATAGCGTCGCAGAAACGATCCAGTTCATCTTTATCTTCACTTTCTGTAGGCTCAATCATGATGGTACCTGGTACCGGGAAGCTCAGGGTTGGAGCGTGGAAACCGTAGTCCATCAAACGTTTTGCCACATCTTCTGCTTCAATAGCAGCTGACGCTTTGAACGGACGCAGATCAACGATGAACTCGTGTGCACAGGTACCATTCACACCGTTATACAGGATATCGTATGCTTTTTCCAGACGCGCTTTCATATAGTTAGCGTTCAGGATAGCAAACTGAGAGGCCTTTTTCAGACCATCAAAGCCCAGCAGGCGGATATATGCATAAGAGATAAGCAGGATAGAAGCAGAACCATATGGCGCTGCAGATACAGCATTTGCCTGTGCTTTTGTATCCAGACTAACGTGACCAGGCAGGAATGGAGCCAGGTGTTTAGCTACACAGATCGGGCCCATGCCAGGACCACCACCACCGTGAGGAATAGCAAAGGTTTTGTGCAGGTTCAGGTGACAAACGTCTGCACCGATCAGACCAGGAGCAGTCAGACCTACCTGTGCATTCATATTAGCACCATCCATGTACACCTGTCCGCCAAATTCGTGAACAGTATTACAGATGTCTTTTACGCTTTCTTCGTACACACCGTAAGTAGAAGGATAAGTGATCATGATACCTGCCAGGTTAGCAGCATGCTGCGCAGCTTTCGCTTTCAGGTCAGCTACATCGATGTAACCATTTTCCAACGCTTTCACTACTACTACCTTAAAGCCAGCCATTACAGCAGAAGCCGGGTTGGTACCATGTGCAGAGATAGGAATCAGCATCACGTTACGGTGACCTTCTCCTCTGCTTTCATGGTATGCTTTGATCACCAGCAGACCTGCATATTCACCCTGCGCACCACTGTTAGGTTGCAGACTGCATGCATCGAATGCGGTTACTTTACACAGGTAATCTCCCAGTTCATCAACGATTTGCTGATAACCGCCTGTCTGCGATTTAGGTGCAAACGGGTGCATCTTGCTCCAGTGGCTCCAGCTTAGCGGAATCATCTCAGTAGCTGCATTGAGTTTCATGGTACAGCTACCCAGAGAGATCATGGAAGTGTTCAGAGAAAGATCTTTATTTTCCAGCAACTTCATATAACGCATCATCTCAGACTCGCTGTGATGGGTGTTAAACACCGGATGCAGCAGGTAAGCCGAAGTTCTTTCCAGACCCGCAGGGACACTGGTAGTTTTCAGTTCCGGACTGTTACTGGAGATAGTTTCTGCTTCAAAGATGCCGAGAATATCATTTACATCCTGGATAGTTACGGTTTCATCGAGAGAGATGATAACGCGACCAGCTTCAGGATAGAAGAAGTTAATACCTATTGCTTCCGCTTTATTCTTGATAGCAGCGCTGTTGCTAACACGTACTTCAATGGTATCGAAGAAGAAAGAAGCACCCAGTTCAAGACCTTTTGCTCTCAGCTTCTGAGCCAGTGCATTTGTCAGGATGGCAACGCGGGTAGCAATGTTTTTCAGTCCTTTAGGACCATGATATACTGCATACATGGCGGCCATATTAGCCAGCAGTGCCTGTGCAGTACAGATATTGGAAGTAGCTTTCTCACGTTTGATATGCTGCTCGCGTGTTTGCAGCGCCATACGTAATGCGCGGTTACCTTGTGCATCGATGCTCACACCAATGATACGGCCCGGAATGCTACGTTTAAAGTCATCTTTTACGGCAAAGAAAGCTGCGTGCGGACCACCAAAACCCAATGGCACACCGAAACGTTGCGCAGAACCTAATGCTGCATCAGCACCCAGTTCACCCGGAGTAGTCAGTAATGTCAGGGCCAGCAGATCTGTAGCCATAGCAACATAAGCGCCGGCAGCATGAACTTTCTCTATAAAGTTGCGGTAATCTTCAACGCTACCTACACTGTTTGGATACTGAATCAGTGCTCCGAAGTAAGTTTCGTCGATTTCTGCGGTATGATAATTACCCACTACTACTTCGATGTTCAGTGGAGTAGCACGGGTGTATATTACGTCAGTTGTCTGCGGGAAAGTGTTTGCATCAACAAAGAATTTCGGACGGGTCAGTTTGTCGTGATCTTTGTTCAGCGCGCTGAAGAACATTGCCATAGCTTCAGCAGCCGCACTTGCTTCGTCCAGCAGGGAAGCATTAGCGATTGGCAAACCGGTCATGTCGCTAACCATAGTCTGGAAATTCAGTAAGCTTTCCAGACGGCCCTGCGCAATCTCAGCCTGATACGGAGTGTATTGGGTGTACCATCCCGGGTTTTCAAACACATTACGTAAAATCACACTTGGCGTGATCGTATCGTAATAACCCTGCCCGATGTAGTTTCGGAATACATGATTCTTCAGAGATACTTCCTTCAGATGGCGCAGGTAATCACTTTCGCTCATCGCAGGAGGTACCGCCAGCGGTTGCTGCATACGGATAGCTCCAGGAACAGTTTTGCTTACCAGCTCTTCCAGGGAGGATACGCCAATGGTATCCAGCATTTTTTTAGTCTCAGCTTCATTTGGCCCTATGTGACGGCCAACAAATTCATTCTGTTGTATATCAAAAAGATTCATGATGTAAAGCAGGTATGTTTGAAAAGAATGTGCAAAGCTATATTGTTTTTTAGCAATGGCCAAACCAGGGCGGTCGTTGGAGAAAATGCGGTGATAAATGTCGGTAAGAAAGTGATCTTATTGTCACGAAAGTGTAACCAAAATACTGTACACCTTGATACTTCCGGTTCAATGTTATAAAAAGCACCCGGGATCCGGGAATTATCACTTCCAGCCAAACTAACTATATCGGTGCACCAGCCTGAACTTATTCCTGCAGGAAAGGCAAATTACGCTGACTTTCAGCTTTCCGTTAATCCTTATCTTTGCGGTCAAATGGACGATTTACTTTTAAACTGGGAGCAGAAAGCCCAGGAGCAGCAGAAGACTAACAAACAGTTCCTGCAGAAATTACAGACAAAGAGAGGGAGAGGCGTAGAAAAATTACTGCCGGATATGCACGATGAAGCTTTTAGTCATGTGGATTGCCTGAAATGTGCCAATTGCTGCAAGACAATCAGCCCGCGCTTCAAGATGCCCGATATCAAACGCATCTCCAAATACTTGGGTATGAAAGAGTCTGCGTTTATTGACCAATACCTGCGGATGGATGACGACGGTGATTATGTGGTAAAATTCAGTCCATGTCCTTTCCTGGATGCTGACAACTATTGCAGTATCTACGATGCCCGCCCGGGAGATTGCGAGAATTATCCTTATACAGACAGCTTCGATTTTATCAAAAGGCCTAATATCACCTATCTGAACAGTACCATCTGTCCTGCCGTATACTATGTACTGGATAAACTGAAGAAAGTTACCAAACTATAGTCCGTCAGGCTTTCAGATCCAGCTTACGCATGGCGGGTGAGATGATATAGGTGGTGATCACCACGCCAAGGGTCACACATCCGCCAAATACAACAGAGGGTACCAACCCGATGGCACGCGCCATAAATCCGCTTTCAAAAGCGCCTAGTTCGTTGGATGAGCCAACAAACATAGAGCTTACCGCAGCTACGCGTCCGCGCATATCATCCGGTGTTTTCAGTTGCAGGATAGTCTGGCGGATTATCACGCTGATGCCATCCAGCATGCCGCTGATCAATAATGCAAAGAAGGAGAGTATGAAACTGGTGGACAATCCGAATACAATGATACACAGTCCGAACCCAAATACGGCCGCCAGCAGCTTAAGACCGGGATGGTGTACCAGCGGCTTGTAGGCCAGTACAAACATGGTGGTAAGTGAGCCGACTGCGACAGCTGCCCGCAGTAAGCCAAATTCCAGTGAACCAACATGCAGTACATCAGTTGCAAAGATCGGCAACATGGATACCGCTCCGCCAAATAATACGGCAAACATATCCAGCGCCATGGCATTTAACACCACTTTAGTCTTCCATACAAAACGCATCCCTTTGGTAAGGCCATCCAGGAAACTTTCTCCCTGTGCTTTGTAATGGATGGGCTTGGGCTTGATCCTGATCAGGCAGTAGAGCGGTGCAAGGAAAATGCCCACTACCAGTAACATAGACCAGTGTATGCCCAGGAAATAGATAAACAGGCCACCCAATGCCGGACCTGCCATACCACCTATCTGCCAGGAACTGCTGCTCCAGGTTGAGGCATTGGCATACAGGGTTCTCGGTACAATCAGTGCCATAAGGGAGAAGTTGGCCGGACTGAGAAACGCCCTGACTATGCCACCAATGAATACCAGGCCATAGACCATGTTCAGCACCCATTTCAGCGGAATGCCTGCTACTGCTTCATCCCAGGTAAGCAGGAACAGTCCTGCGCCTATCAGGATATAAGCAATTACACACAATAACAGCAATCCACGTTTTTCCCGCTTATCCACAATATGTCCGGCAAAAGGCGCTACAAGCACCGCTGGTATCACTTCTGCAAGGCCGATGAGACCTAGCGCAAACGGATCGTGTGTCAATGCATTCACCTTCCACTCAACAATGGTGAATTGCATAGCCAGCGCGAAGACCAGCGCAAAACGGATAACAAGGTAGTAGTTAAATTCTGGGATGCGTAACGAAGCGTACGGGTCATTTTTGGTAGTAGCCGGAGTATCCACTGTGCAGTTTTTAATAGCTGCGGCAAAAATAGATAATTTGATGCATTGGCCGGAATACCAATCTGATAAACGGTTAGATAAAATCGGTAGAAGATGCGTATTTTTATCTATAAGATCCCGATTCGCTTAGAAATTGGTCTGGTTTTGGCATTTGTTGGATTGTAAAGTGCAACCTGTTAAATGTAAGCCAATTGCATCTCACACTGTATTGTACTGTTTCTCAATCTTTTGTTAAAAGCATTTCACCCTTCTGATTCGATGGGCGATTTTATGTTATATTTGATGACGCTCAATTTTGGATTTCTATGAGAAGAATGAAAGTGATTATTCCGGTTGCCTTGCTCACCATCTCGATGGGAGTGCTGGCATTCAGCAAACTACATAAAGAAGATCCTCCCGGCAGATACGAAGTGATCATGGGCCTGGTTGGACAAATACTCACCCAGGGACACTATCAGCCCAAGGCCATTAACGATGCCTATTCAAGGGAAGTTTTTGATAAATACCTGAAGAGCCTGGATCCTGAGAAAAAGTTTTTTCTGAAAAGTGATGTGCAGGGGTTGCAGAACGTAGCTACGCATATCGATGATGAATTACAAGGTGCGCCACTCGATTGTTTCAATGCTGTAAATGGCATTATCAAGCAACGTGTGACTGAAGCTGCAGCTATCTATCCGGAAATACTTGCACAACCTTTCGACTTTACCAAAGAAGAAAAGGTAACGCTTGATCCTGATAAGATCGACTATCCTGCCGATCAGGCAGCGCGCAAAGATGCCTGGAGGAAAGTGCTGAAGTACCGTACCCTGGAGAAATTCATTGAACTGCAGGAAAGCCGCGATAAAGCAAAAGATCAGAAAGATAAAGCCACCGAAAAGCCTAAGACAGATGCTGAACTTGAAGCAGAAGCAAGGACAAAGGTGAAATCTGTATATGACCGTTACTTTGACCGTCTGAAAAACAAGCAGGATGATAACGAACGTTTCAGCCTGTTCATCAATGCGATCACAACTACCATGGACCCGCACACTGACTTCTTCCCGCCTGCTGAAAAGAGGGCTTTTGAAGAGCAGATGGCTGGTAAGTTCTTCGGTATCGGCGCTCAGCTGAAAGAAGAAGATGGTAAAATAAAAATTACCAGTATTGTGACAGGTAGCGCCAGCTGGAAAGACGGCCGTCTGAAAGCAAACGATGTTATTCAGAAAGTAGGACAGGCAGACAAAGAACCTGTTGATATCACCGGTTACGCTGTTGAAGATGCGGTAAAATTGATCCGCGGTAGTAAAGGTACCATCGTAAAACTGACAGTGAAGAGTGTGGATGGTACCCAGAAAGTAGTTGACATTGTACGTGATGAAGTAGTGCTGGACGATACCTTCGCTAAGTCGGCCATTATTAATGGCCAGCATAAATTGGGTTATATCTATCTGCCTGAGTTTTATGCAGATTTCAACGACAGAAACGGCGCACGTTGTGCAGAAGATGTCGCCAAAGAAATCACTAAGCTGAAAGCTGAGAATGTAGAGGGTATTATCCTTGACCTTCGTTTCAATGGTGGTGGTTCCCTGCAGGATGTTGTACAGATGGCCGGACTGTTTATTCCAGAAGGCCCTATTGTACAGGTAAAATCCCGTAGCGGAGATCCGATGGTGCTGCGCGATCGTGATAAGAGCGTACAGTATGGCGGTCCGCTGGCTATCATGGTTAATGAATACAGTGCATCTGCATCCGAGATCATGGCTGCTGCAATGCAGGACTACAAACGTGCGGTAATCATCGGTAGCAATACCTTTGGTAAAGGTACTGTACAGCGTATGCTGAACCTGGATGATTTCTATTCCAATAAAGAACTGGGCGCTCTTGGAGCAATTAAACTGACCCAACAGAAGTTCTACCGTGCAAATGGTGGTTCTACACAGCTCAAAGGTGTAACATCCGATATCCTGCTGCCTGATCCATATTATGAAGTATCAGAGCGTAAAGATGACGATGCACTGGCATGGGATGAAATTCCGAAGGCTTCTTACGCTACCTGGATTGATCCGGTACCGGTGGAGGCGCTGAAGAAAAGCAGCGAAAAACGTGTAGCTGCCAGCGAGGCATTCAAAATGATGAATGACAATATCAGCACACTGAAGAAAATGGAAAGTCAGGAAACTTATTCACTTAACATGCAGACATTCAAAGCAGAGCAGAAGTCTAACACTAACGCCCTGAAACGTTATGATGCAGTTAATGAAAAAGTGAAAGAACTGAATATCGTAAGTCTGAAAGTAGATCTTGACAAACTGGCGAGCGATTCTTCTAAATTAGCGCGTAATAAAGACTGGTTAAAATTCAGACAGAAAGATATCTATCTGGATGAAGCAGTAAACGTGATGAATGACCTGATCACCCTGTCTTATCCTAAACTGCAGGGTAAACCGGCTAACAAGTAATCATACACTTCGTTATAAAATAAAAGACGGCTCGTGATAAATGAGCCGTCTTTTATTTTGTATATAAGCGAGATCTTACTGTCTGAACTTTGCGGATGGCCGGTTAGGCTGATCAGAGGTCCCTGTTCTTTTCACCCAGTAGTTTTGCCAGTGTCCTTAACTCATCTCTCCTGAATGCATCTTTTTCATCCTGAAAGCATTTAACCAGTTCTTCCAGCAGGAACTGGATAACCCGTTTGTTGGACTGCGGCTGAAAAAAGTAAGGCGTTACCGGTATGGACATCCTTTTCAGGTAGCCCTCTACATCCTGGTGGGAATAGATCTGGCCCTGAATGGGATCAATGAAGAACAGGATACGGGTATCATCTGGTCTGGGTACTTCGGTAAAGTCGTAAAACGAATCGAAATAGCCTAGTATGAACTGGCGGGGAATGTTCACTGCATATACCGGCAGGTCAAGCATAGCGCAAAGGCTTTGGTACACAATGCCGTTGGTCAGCGGATTGCCTTTGCGTGATTCGATTACCTGGTTAATGAAAAACTGGTTCTTTCGCACATAAGCTACTTCTTCGCCTTTCAGACCGAAGTAGTTATAGATCATGCTGTTAAGTACATTGATCTGTTCCAGCGGCGTCAGATAGTTGTTCAGTTCCAGCCAGATATTCCTTTTAATCCTTTCGATTTCTGTGATCACCTGCGTTGGTTGCATATCAGGGAACTGATAACGGGCTACCAGTATGGCACCCTGCAGCAGGTCAGGCATATCTGACTGACTCCAGTCCAGCAACGCTACCTGTAAGTCATTATAATGCACCCGGTGGATAAGCTGTTCTATCCTTTCCTGGATGGATTCATCTACGGTGTTTTCCCACAGATTTTCCAGGTTAGGGATGATCTCTTTTCCGAACAACAGAATTTTGCTGGCAACAGTATCATACACCTCCTGATCGGGGTCATCCAGAAGATGGAACAAAGCATTTATTTCCTTGGTCTCGTGCATAGAATGAATATACAGATGTCCACTTATTCCGCCTTTTTCTTTCTTGGAGGCGCTTTTTTCTTTGGAGGATTGGCCTTCACATCTTCAATGATAGCTTTGGCTTCTTCCAGCGTTATATCAGCGGCGGTGTCAATTTTTTCTTTCGGTATCTTATAGTTCCTGAGTCCTTGTTTTATATACGGTCCGTATGGGCCTTTCAGTATCTGGATCTTCTCTTTTTCAAAGATTTTTATAGTACGTTCGTCTTTAGCAGCTCTTTTTTCCACAATCAGCGGGGCTATTTCATCTAACTCTACTGTGTATGGGTCCATTTCTTTTTTAAGAGAATAGAACTTTTTATCATGTGCTGCGTAAGGGCCAAATCGTCCTATGTTCACCAGTACATCCTGATCTTCAAACTGTCCGAGGTTACGGGGAAGTCTGAACAATTCCATTGCTTCATCCAAAGTAATGGTTTCGATACTTTGAGTAGACTTCATTTTAGCGAACTTCGGTTTCTCTTCATCTTCTGCTTTACCGATCTGGATCATAGGACCATAGCGGCCCATGCGGGCTACGATTGGTTTACCGGATTCGGCATCAGTTCCCAGGAGACGTTCACCTTTAACTCTTTCCGCATTTTCAAGTGTGTTTTCCACATCTTTATGGAAAGGCGTATAGAAGTCGTTCAGCATTTTGTTCCAGATCTTCTTACCGTGGGCTACTTCGTCAAACTCGCCTTCGATTTTGGCGGTGAAGCCGTAGTCCATTACTGAGCTGAAGTACTGGTTCAGGAAATCGGTTACGATCATACCCAGATCTGTCGGAAACAGTTTGGATTTTTCGGCACCGGTATTTTCGGTTTCAGTTACTTTAGAAATTTTATCAGCTTTCAGGCTTAGTATCCGGAAGTCTCTTTTCACACCTTCTTTATCACGTTTCTCTACATAACCACGTTTCTGAACGGTGGTGATGGTAGGAGCGTAAGTAGAGGGACGGCCAATGCCCAGTTCTTCCAGTTTCTTAACCAGACTTGCTTCCGTATAACGGGGAGCAGGGCGGGTATAGCGTTCTGTTGCCTTCATTTCTTTCAGGTCAAGGACCTGTTTAACAGCCAGGGGTGGTAAAGAGCCATCTGAATCTTCTTCATCACCTTCATCTTCATCATCTTTACCTTCCATATATACTTTCAGGAAGCCGTCAAATTTCAACACTTCACCACTGGCAGTCAGCTCTTCGTGATTAGTGGAGATATCTATTTTAGCGATCGTCTTTTCCAGTTCTGCATCACTCATCTGGCTGGCGATGGTACGTTTCCAGATCAGCTCATACAGCTTTTTGCTGTCACTGTCATCGACAGTTGCATTTTCCATGTAGGTAGGACGGATGGCTTCGTGCGCTTCCTGTGCTGATTCGTTCTTGTTTTTAAACTTACGGTGCTGATGATATTTCTGGCCGTAGTTTGTGGTAATCGCGTTCTGGATGTCCGCAAGCGCTGTATCAGACAGGTTTACGGAGTCAGTACGCATATATGTGATCTTACCGCTTTCGTACAGTTTCTGAGCAAGCAGCATTGTTTTGGAAACGCTATAACCCAGTTTACGGCTGGCTTCCTGCTGAAGCGTAGATGTAGTAAAGGGAGCCGCAGGTGATTTTTTACCTGGCTTTACCTGGATGTCTTTCACAGCATAAGCAGCACCAACGCACTGTTGCAGGAATTTTTCCGCATCTTCAGCCGTTTTGAAACGAGTCGGTCCTTCAGCCTTAAAAGTAATATTCTTGCCCTGAAGATCTTTAGCAGTAAAGAAAGCTTCTACTTTAAAACTGCTGACAGCATTAAATGTATTGATTTCACGTTCACGCTCAACGATAAGTCTTACGGCAACAGATTGCACACGGCCGGCGGATAATGAATTACGCATGCTCATCTTACGCCAGAGCACCGGCGATAATTCAAAACCAACAATTCTGTCAAGAATACGTCTGGCCTGCTGGGCATTGACCAGGTTCATATCTAATAGGCGGGGTTGTTGTACGGCTCTTTCTATGGCAGGCTTAGTGATTTCGTGGAATACAATACGTTTGGTGACATCAGGATCAAGACCTAATACTTCACACAAATGCCATGATATGGCTTCCCCTTCACGGTCCTCATCCGTCGCTAACCAAACTTCGTCAGTGTCTTTTGCAAGTTTCTTTAATTCTTTAACAATCTTCTCTTTATCCTCAGGTATAGTATACTTCGGTTTAAAGTTGTTGGCGATGTCGATACCCATATCATCCTTCTCCAGATCACGAATGTGACCGAAGCAGGATTTCACTTCGAAGTCCTTGCCCAGTATCTTTTCTATTGTCTTGGCTTTCGCCGGAGACTCAACTATTACTAGATTTTTTGCCATGAATGCCGTCTTTATGAGCTACTAGATACGTAAAATTTCGTATAAAAAATACAAATACGAATTTTGCAAGTATATAAAAGTAGCTTGAGAATAAAAAATAAGACTCTTTTAATGCATTGAAGATAAATGTAATATTTTTGATAAAATCATTAAAAATGAATCAATAACAGTTTAATAGTTAAATTGCTGGATAGCTGCGTAGCTAAAAGGGGCGTAGCCTTGCCATATAAAGATATGAGTGCGATACCTCCGCATTGCTGTTAATGTAACCGGTACACCATAATATATTATTTAACCTTACACCGAATGGATATAGTAATTATTGGCGCAGGAAATGTGGCGCATTGTTTTGGTCATTTATTGAAACTACATGGTCACCAGATCTTACAGGTGATCAGCCGTAGTAAGGAACATGCTGTAGAACTGGCGGAAGCATTACATTCCACAGGTACCAATGATCTCCTTGATATTAACATGGAGGCCGATGTTTACCTGATGGCTGTCAGCGACGCTGCCCTGCCGGAATTGAATGACGAGTTAAGACTGGGTAAACGTTTTGTTGTGCATACTGCGGGCGCTGTACCGTTGGATGCTATCAAAAAGATTTCGATTAATACCGGTGTAATGTACCCATTACAATCTCTCCGTAAAGAAGTGAAGAACTTCCCACCCATCCCTTTATTGCTGGAAGGATCTAATGAAGAAGTGATGCGCAGACTGCGGTCGGTTGCCCAGAGCGTAAGCCCTGATATCAGAGAGGTTAACTCCCAGCAACGCCTACAGCTACACCTGGCTGCAGTGCTGTGTAATAACTTTACTAATCACCTCATGGCCCGGGCAAAACAGTATTGCGAAAGCGCCGGTCTTGATTTTACTTTGCTGCAACCTATTATTAAGGAGACTTTTGACCGCCTGGAAAAATTCCCACCGGAGTCAGTACAGACAGGTCCGGCGGTTCGCAAAGATGAAATAACCATGTCCCGTCACCGTGAATTAGTGGCGGATGACGAATACCTGAAGCTCATCTACCAGGTAATGTCAGACAGTATCTATGACTTTCACAAAAGCCGATAAGGGCAGACAGCAAAAACTATAGTACTTTTGAGCAATCAGGAATGAAGAACAGCGATTCTTCATTCCTGATGCCTAATTGATATATCATGAACATATTGTCACTCTTTAAACCTGTTTCCACTTTTGTATTTGATGTAGATGGTGTACTGACAGACGGTTCCGTACAACTGCTACCTAATGGCGAACAATCCCGGAGGATGAACATCCGTGATGGTTATGCCTTGCAACTGGCTGTTAGAAAAGGGTATCGTGTAGTCATTATCTCCGGTGGAAAATCTGAGAGTGTAGTCAGCCGCCTGCAGGGGCTGGGAATAAAAGATATATATATGGGGGTATTGGATAAGCAGGAAAAACTGCAGGACTATGCCTTCGAGAATGAGCTGAAATGGGAAGAGATCCTGTTTATGGGGGATGATATTCCTGATTACCGGCCCATGCAACTGGTTGGTTTACCAGTTTGTCCTGCTGATGCGGCCCCTGAGATTAAAGGCATCTGCCGGTATATATCGCCGGTCAACGGCGGACATGGCTGCGTACGCGAGGTAATCGAAAAAGTACTCAAGCTGAATGACCACTGGATGATGGATGAGGAGGTTGCCAGCAAATAACAGCTGCGACCATATTATATATAACCGGAATTATTTTTACCGCAATTATTAAATTATGAAATTGCTGACTGCCTTCCTCAGGCTGATCCGATATCCGAATCTGATATATATAGCCCTGACACAATTCCTGTTACAGTACTGCGTAGTTACGCCGATACTGACATTTAACGGAGAAGCCCCCTCCTTGTCCTGGCTATCTTTCTGCCTGCTGTCATTATCCACAATACTGATAGCTGCGGCAGGTAATATTATTAATGACTACTTCGACATCAATATAGACATCATCAACAAACCCGAGAAGATGGTGCTTGATAAGATCATTAACCGCCGGTGGGCAATGGCGTGGCACACCATATTTAATATGGCCGGCGTGTCTCTCGGTTTCATAGTTGCCTGGCGCATTGGGGTGATTTATCTTGGATTTACCCAGGTAATCTGCTCACTTATACTCTGGTTTTACTCTACCTCTTTCAAACGCCAGGTATTGATCGGTAATGTACTGATCTCTCTACTGACCGCCCTGGCGGTAGTGGTAGTGGGCTTTTATGAAAAGCAGATCTATGAAAGCTTTGAAGCAATTTTATCTCCTGTAGGCCGTCAACTGATACAGGTAATCGGTGTATATGCCCTGTTTGCTTTTGTTATTTCGCTGATCCGCGAGATAGTGAAAGACCTGGAAGATATGCTGGGTGACAGTAAAGATGGTTGCCGTACTATTCCCATCGTATGGGGAGTCAATCCGGCTAAACAGATCTGTTATGCATTGATGCTGGCATTGCTGGTACTGATATTCGTGGTACAGATCCGGATCGCCTTTATCGGATGGTGGTCTGCCATCATTTACCTGGCCCTGCTGGTACAGGCACCTGTGTTTTATATTTACAGTTTACTAAGGAAGGCGCACCTCCCGGAACATTATCACAAGGTAAGTTCGCTGGTGAAATGGCTGATGCTGACCGGAATCTTATCAATGATCTTCTTTAAAATACTACTCTGATGTATACCGGACAACATGTAATATTAGCTTCCCAGTCTCCCCGCAGAAAGCAATTGCTGGAGCAGGCAGGTATTCCATTCGAGGTAAAAGTGGTGGATACCGCTGAGACATTTCCTGCGGATATGGCCATTCCCGAAATTCCTGTATACATTGCCCGGCAGAAATCAGCCGCAGTTGCGGCCCTCTGTAACGCAGATGATATCATCATTACCGCTGATACGGTCGTAGTACTTGATGATACCATTATCGGAAAACCGAAAGACCGTGAAGATGCTATCAGGATACTGTCAGCGCTCGGCGGACGTATACACCGTGTTATTACAGGTGTAGTGATTACAGCGAAGGGAACAGAAACAGCCTTTTCAAAAGAAACGGAAGTACATTTCAAATCACTGACTACAGAACAGATCACTTATTATGTGGACGCTTACAAACCATACGACAAAGCTGGCGCATACGCTATCCAGGAATGGATCGGCGCAGTAGGCATTGATCGTATCAACGGCTGCTTTTATAATGTGATGGGGTTGCCCGTGAGTAATGTAGTAGAAGCCCTTGAGGCAATCAACAAGAAATAATGACAGGAGTAAGATGGCGATTGTCGTCTTACTTTTTCTTCTCTTCCTGCATCCTTTTAATCCTGTACTTCACGATACGCGTAATCAGATCCAGCGGCATAGGCTGGTCTAAAGGAAATTGTACAGACCCTTTCCCTTGCTTATATACAGATAGATCGTTTTCAAATTCAGCTATACCTGTTGGGGTAGGGTAGAAGCCTATGTGCTGTTTGAAGGCGGCAAAATGTACCAGGTTGCCGTTAAGTACAAAGGTCGGAATGGCATACTTAATATCTTCGGTCGCTTCCGGCGCTGCTTTATGAATAGTAGCACGCACTTGTTGCAGCAAGACCTGTACATGTTCAGGGAAGTCTGCAATATAAGAATCGATATCCGGGGCGGTGTTTTTCATGGCGGCGGTATTTATTTACAAATATATACAACAAAGACGCTAAGATTTAGAGGGGAAATGCCTTTCTATTGTTATACCCGATTAACATTAAAATACATTTTCACCATGAACATTGTTCTGAAAAGAAGTTTGCTGGCCCTGAGTTTGTTACTTCCTGCCCTGTTAAATGCCCAGAAAAATAACTTTCGCCTCACCGGCGAGTTTAAAAATACCCTGCCACAAGCGAAGGTATACTTTGCACTTGTGCTTGAAAATGACAGTCTTGCGCTGGATTCGACTGAGATGATCAATGGCCGCTTTGTGATAGAAGGAAAAGTAGACAATCCTACAGAAGCGCTGCTGGCAATTACGAAGACACCCGATGGAAAAGCGTATGATAAAGGTCGCCTGTTTATTGAGCCCGGAGATATTTTGATTAAAAGTGATGGTCCCTTGGCTGAAGCCATTTTCCCGGGATCAAAGATCAATGATGAATACAAAGCGATGAAAGCCGATGCGGCGATCATTGAAAGAGTAATGGATAGTATAAATGCACATTACTCAAGCGAGGAGGTAAGGCAGCAGGTATATGTGCAGCTGCGTGACCAGGAGAATCAGCAGGCCGCCGCATTTATTGGTCAGTATCCGGAGTCTTACTTCAGCCTGTCGGCGCTAGAGCATCTGCTCACTCAGCGCGTGTTGACACCGGCGCAGGGAGAGTCGTTATTCGGTAAGCTGGCCAATAACTATAAAAATACCAAAAAGGCAAAAAAGCTGGAAGCATATATCGGGAAAGGGAAGCGGGTAGCATTGGGTGTTGCCGCGCCAGACTTTACTTCTCATGATGCAAACGGTAATCAGGTTACACTGTCGGCTTTCAAAGGGAAATATGTGTTGCTGGAGTTCTGGGCTTCCTGGTGTAAGCCTTGCAGAGCTGAAAGTCCGTATCTGATAGCGGCTTACAACAAATATAAGAATGCCAATTTTACTATACTCAGTGTTTCACTGGATGCGGAAGGAGATAAAGAGGCGTGGCTGAAGGCCATTGAAAAAGATGGTACCAGCGCATGGACGCATGTTTCATCACTGAAACGTTTTCAGGATAATGCGGCCAAACTCTATATGGTACCCTACATCCCATATAATGTACTCATTGATCCATCCGGCAAGATCATCGCAAAAGAATTACGTGGCGAAGCGCTTGCTGCCACGTTGGAAAAAATATTATAAGCAATTACCTATGTCCTATTTATCCCGATGCTAACCGTTTAAACCTGAGCGCCTGGTCTTTCAATGATCAGGCGTCTCTTTTTATGACAAAAAAGAAGCGCCCGGCATACACCGGGCGCTTACTTGCTAATATATGGCTGATTAAACGATGACTAGCGGGAATGATCTTCACCCAGTACCAACAGATTTACATCTTTATTTTTTAACCAGTCTGCATCTTTCAGCTTCTGCAGATTGATCACGCCTACCACATAGCTGTAGGTGGAAGATTCGTACTTCTCAGAGATGTTATAGAAGTCTGTCAGGTGTACCTGTGATGCATTGCTGTAACGCAGGTATATCTTCAGCTGTACATCATTTGTAAATGCAGGCTGATTGGACTGTTTGATCTTTTTATATTCATAACGGTAGTTGTACAGCAAAGCAGAAATATCTGACAATACTGCGCTACCTGTAGCGGTACCACCTGCGCCTTTACCTACAAAGAACTGTTTGTCAGTGAAAGCACTTTCCAGCAGTACGCCGTTATATTCATTATAAACATCGTACAGCAGATTATGTTCACGGATCAGGTGAGGCAATACATATGCATTTACATGCCCGTTCTGCCTGCGGCAGTTACCTATCAGTTTAATAGTGCAGTTACGTTGTTTGGCAAACTGTATATCGAAATCGTTCAGGTGATGGATGCCGAAGTTGAATACTTCTTCTGGCTTCACGAATGTACCGAAGGCGTGCAGCAGCAGGATAACGATCTTGAATTTCGGATCATAACCTTCGATATCAAGCGTAGGATCAGTTTCTGCGAAACCTTTGTCCTGAGCCTGTTTTAAGGCAGTCTCAAAGCTCCAGTTTTCTTCAAATATTTTGGTAAGGATGTAGTTGGTAGATCCGTTACAGATACCTTCTACAGCATTCAGCAGATCATTATCATAGTATTCTTCCAGGTTGCGGATGATAGGAATACTTGCACAGCTGGATGCCTCATAAAGGAAAGGCACTTTGTTTTCTACTTGCAGCTGATACAGTGCAGGCAGGTTTTCTGCGATCATGCGTTTGCTGGCGCTTACAACGGCTTTACCATTGCGCAGGGCAGTGCTTACTATTTCAAATGCAGCGTCAGTTTCATTGATCAGCTCAACTACCACGTCAATGGTGGGGTCATTGAGAATTTCATTTTTGTCGGTAGTGAAATAACTGGCGTCAATAGGACGCGGCTTGTTTGGATCTTTGATACATATCTTTTTGATACGGGCATTGATACCTTTAGTCCTGTTCAGTACCTCGTATAACCCTTGTCCCACACAACCAAATCCGAAAATACCTAAATTGATGATCTTGTTTTCCATGTTGTATACTTAGTGCTTATACTTTCCTTTTAAATGCAGCTGGTTGATAAAATGGTGCTGCTTTATGATGAAAAATGTTGTAAGAATATATTGTCCCTGCGGGTGCAGACAGTAGTCTGATAAAAGCAGTTATGCTGTTATATAACCTGCTTTTAAAAGAAATTGTTACTGTAGTACCGTCATTGTTTTTCCTGCGGGCAGATTGAGTTTATCCAGCGCCTGTTTGAGATCATTAATGAGGTCTTCTGCATCTTCAATACCTACAGATAACCGGATGCAGGAGTCCTGCAGGCCTGTCTTCTTGCGGAAATCTTCAGGGATGTTGCGGTGTGTCATGGTGGCAGGATGATCCAGCATGCTTTTTACACCACCAAAGCTTTCAGCGAGTTTGAACAGTTTCGTTGCATTGACTACGCGGATAGCATTTTTAATATTGTCATTCTTCAGGGAGAAGCTGACCAGCGCACCGTATTGCTTTTGCTGTTTGCGGGCGATGTGATGATTTTTATGTGTACTGAGTCCGGGGTAATACACTTTATCCACGGCAGGATGTGCAGACAGCCAGGTAGCGATGGCCATTGCATTGCTGCATTGTTTGTCCAGGCGGAGGCACAATGTTTCTATACCGCGGATAGTGAGCCATGCTTCAAACGGACTGAGAATACTACCGGAAATGTTCTGGTTAAAGCGTAGCTGATCTGCCAGTGTTTTTGAATTGACTACTACCAGACCTGCAATAACGTCTGTATGTCCTGCAAGGTATTTGGTGGCACTGTGAATAACGATGTCAGCGCCCAGTGGCATAGGTTGCTGGATCAGTGGTGTACAGAGCGTATTATCAACTACCAGCAGTACATTATGTTGTTTGGCTATCTTGCTGATAGATTTGATATCAGAGATGCGCAGGGTAGGGTTGGTAGGAGATTCCAGCCAGATCATCCTGGTGTTTGGAGTGATGGCTGCCAGTACTTTATCTGTATTGCTGGTATCAACAAAATTGGCTTTGATACCAAAGCGTTCAAACATGTGCTGGAACATCTGGAAGATACCGCCATAGGTGTCTTCAACAGCCATAATTTCATCTCCGGTTTTGAGTAGTTTCATAACAGCATCAATTGCTGCCATGCCGCTGGCGAAGGCGAAGCCTGCATGTCCTTCTTCCAGACCGCAGATCAGATTTTCCAATACTTTACGGGTAGGATTATTGGCACGGGAAAACTCGAAGCCTTTGTTAATCCCGGGAGACTCCTGTACGAAAGTGGAGGTCTGGTAGATAGGAACAGAGATAGCGCCTGTTAACTCATCCACCGGGATACTATGCAATAATTGAGTCGAAATTTTCAATCTTCAAAGTAATTATACTGTTATTTAAACCCTGTTTGGCACACGCACAATCAGACATTCATTCAAGCAGATAACTACCAGAACGGGCATAAAAAAAGCCCTTCCGTTGTTGGAAGAGCCTTCAAGTATTTTATTACAGTGAATATCAATCTCTGCCAACTTATCTTCCCTCGGTCATATGTATAACCGGGGCCGGAATTAGCACCTTTCCCTGTATCGCTACAGGTTGGTTGCTAAGGCATCGCAGGGCCAAGTCCCTCCGCCTTTCTGGATAAGTCATGTGTAAGAACTGGGTGCAAAGTTAAGGGTACTTTCATCAAATTTCCAAATAGCAATTTTTTAAATTTTTTGGACGTCTCTTTATTTTCACTAATTTGATAGATCGAGTCAGACGATTATTGTTTCTGTTAACCAACCAATTATGACCATTGCACCTGTTGATCCGCTGATGTCAGAGGACCTGTTCCAGCACATCTGGCAATTTCGCCTTTTCACCCAATCAGGACTGACCACACTTGAAGGCGAGCATGTACAAATTGATTATCCCGGGCGACTGAACCGGCATGCCGGACCAGATTTTACCGGCGCACGTATCCGCATAGGCCGTACCCTATGGGTGGGAAATGTTGAATTACATCTGAAAACGTCTGATTGGTTCCGGCATGGACATCAGCACAATCTGCAATACCGGAATGTGGTACTGCATATTGTCTTTGAGCATGATATGGATGTGACACATACCCAGGGCATTCCTGTATTGGAACTGCGCCATTGTATTCCTAAGTTGCTGTTGCACCGGTATGAATGGTTACGGCAATCTGCTGCTTTCATTCCCTGCGCCGGTTCTGTCAGAGAAGTTCCTTCCCTGGTATGGACCGGCTGGAAAGACCGGCTGCTCATAGAGCGGCTGGAGCAAAGAGCAGCCATGTTTCATACCTGGCTGGTACAGACGCAGGCAGACTGGGACGAAGTATGTTACAGGGCGCTGGCCAGGGGGTTAGGATTGCCGGTGAACGGGGAGCTGTTTCTGGAACTGGCTATGTCTTTGCCGTATAAGTTGCTGCTGCGCCATCAGCAGGATATGGTGCGGCTGGAGGCATTGTTGTTTGGACAAGCCGGCATGTTAACAAACAGCCCAAGAAATATAGCGCCGGATCATTATATGCAGCGCCTGCAGGAAGAATATGCCTACCTGCGGCATAAGTATAAGCTGACCCCACTGGAAGGGCAGCGGTGGAAGTGGCTGCGGATGCGGCCAGCTTCCTTTCCTTCAGTAAGGATAGCTACAATGGCAGCACTGCTACATCAGCATAACCGGTTGTTTTCCAGTATACTGGAAGCTCCTGATGTGAATAGCCTGGAACGACTGCTGGCGGTGCAACCGGCAGATTACTGGCATACTCACTACCGGCTGGGAGTACCAGTGGCGCGTACCCGGCTGCCGGGAAGACGTGCAGTACATGCTATGCTGATCAACATTGTACTGCCATTATTATATATGTATGGCAGGGAGAAAAAGGATAGTCTGCGGCAGGAGCAGGCGATTAGTTTTTTAGGGCAGCTGCCACCGGAAGACAATCACCTGATACATGGTTGGGAAGCCATTGGTATTCCCTCGGGATCAGCAGGAGAGACACAGGCTTTGCTGCAGTTAAAACAGGGGTACTGTGAGCAGAAGCGGTGCCTGGAATGTGCGGTGGGAGCACGTTTATTAAGAAGCGGAATAGCATAACACTGGATCCTGTAACCATTTTGACATCCACGCGTTATATATACATGGGCGTGGGTTTACAAACTAAAACAAATTTACACATGAAAGAAAAAACGTGTAGGTTTGTAACAGCAGGCATACCAATATAGTGCCCCTTGCGTTTATATAGCATAGCCGGGAGGCTATACTCCCTTAACAAAACAAATCTACACAGGTGAAAAGACTATACTTATCCTTGCTTTTAGTGGCCATGGCGGGTGGTTTGTATGCCCAGAGTTCCAATACAAACGCTCCTTCAAAAAGGGAACAACGGGAGGAACGCAAGCTGAAGCGGATTTCATTGTTCAAGCAGCTGGAAGAAGGAGAGAACCTGTATCAGCGTGAATTTTCTTTAGGTGGCCGTATCAATACGGACGGCTGGGGCGGTTTTTTTGAACTGGGCTGGAGAAAAAGCAGAACGAAAGTGACCTATGCACAGTTTGAGTTTGGTGAAAAGAAGAATCCGAAAGAGGATAAAAAGCCAGGTGCGTTGAAAGATGTTGATGCATATGGTTTTATCTATTCTGAGAAGCCTTATATCTTCGGTAAGCAGAATAATTTCTACCAGGTGAAGGTTGGTGTTGGTCAGCAGCGGCTGATAGGGGGCAAGGGCAATAAAAATGGTGTACTTGTAAATGCCATTTATTATGGTGGTATTTCTGCCGGTCTCCAGAAACCTTACTATCTGAATATAGTAGACCCTAACACGGAAAGGGGTGTCCAGGTCAAATATGGCCAGGATCCATTATATGATCAGGCATTTATGGACAGGTCTTCCATTATCGGAGGGGCTGGTTTTGGTAAGGGCTGGGGAGAAGTCAGCTTTAACCCCGGAGTACATGCCAAAACGGGTCTTCGCTTTGACTGGGCGCGATTTAATGAAGTAGTAAGCGCCCTGGAAGTGGGTGTAAATGCAGAGTATTACACGAAAGATGTGAAGATTATGGTCGATCAGGACGGTAAGAAATTTTTCTTTAATGCCTACATCGCTGTGCAGTTTGGAAAGCGTTGGGACAAGAAATAGTTCAGAAGTATTAAATTTGTATCCTAAAGAAAGGATCAGCGATGGAAGAAACACCGATCACAACCGCAACGCCATGCAGCACAGCGCCTGCTGCCCCAAGGACTAAAAAGCCTGACTGGCTGAGGGTTAAGTTGCCAATAGGAGAGAACTACAAGCAGGTCCGCAACCTGGTTGATACGCATAAATTACATACAATCTGCGAGAGCGGTAACTGCCCTAATATGGGAGAATGCTGGGGAGCCGGCACCGCGACTTTTATGATACTCGGAAATGTCTGCACCCGTAGCTGCGGATTCTGTGCGGTTGCTACCGGCAGGCCCGACGCTGTAGACTGGGATGAACCTCAGCGTGTTGCAGAGGCAATCTACCTGATGAAGGTAAAACATGCCGTAATTACCTCCGTAGACAGAGATGAATTAAAAGATGGTGGTTCCATTATCTGGGCCAATACCATTAAAGCAGTCAGGTCGCTCAATCCTGACACTACTATGGAAACGCTTATCCCTGATTTCAGAGGTCAGTGGGAAAACCTGCAGCGCATCATTGAGGTAGCGCCTGAGGTGGTTTCTCATAACCTGGAAACAGTGGAACGCCTGACCAAACAGGTACGTATCCAGGCAAAATATCACCGTAGCCTGGAAGTGATCCGCCGTCTGAAAGACGGAGGTATGCGTACCAAGAGCGGTATTATGCTCGGCCTTGGCGAAACGAAAGAGGAAGTGGTACAGGCCATGCAGGACCTGTATGACAATGGATGTGACGTGGTGACACTCGGACAATATCTCCAACCTACTCCAAAACATCTACCGGTTGTCCGTTTTGTACATCCAGACGAGTTCGCAGAATTGCGTGAAATAGGATATAACATGGGTCTTGATTATGTAGAAGCAGGACCACTGGTAAGATCCTCCTACCATGCAGAAAAACATATTCACAGTGGACGTACCGCGAAGTAATTTAAACTGTTGTTTAAATTTACATCAGTGGTAACATGTTTCTAATTGCGAGTCATTATCTTTGCCGTGCAATCGCGGGAACGAGGTTAGCTACAGCTCCCTATGGGAGCTGACTTGCCACCTTTTATATGTTCGGCATTTATCCCTACAATTGTATCTACCGTTAACGACCTGAACCTACCTGTTTGCAGTTTGTGCATAATGCTAAACTGTGCCTGTCTGTTTTGCTGAAGATCACATTAGCATTTTATTGATTAATATATAATGGACAAAATCGTCGTTGTCCACCGATTGGTGTAAAGAAGATTCTGATTGTCAAAACCTTTTATGAAAAGAGTATTTTATCTGACCGCCGTACTTAGTGCCGTGCTGTTTAACGCACCGACTTATGCGCAACAGGTCTCCGATTCATTGCTTCCTCAGGCTACCCTGCAGGCTTGCATTCAGTATGCACTTACCCACCAGCCTGTTGTAAAACAGGCCCAACTGGATCAGGACATCACTGAATACACCATTAAGGGTCAGCTGGCGGATTGGTACCCACAACTTGGGTTAGATTACAGCTTAAACCATTATCTGAAGATTCCAACTTCCTTTTTTAATGGTAACTATGTACAGCTGGGTGTGGAAAACTCCTCCTCCGCCCTGTTTCAATTAAACCAGAACCTGTTTACCCGCGATCTGCTGCTGGCTGGCAGAACATCCCGCGATGTACGTAAACAGGCCAGGCAGAATACAGAAAGCTATCGTATAGATGTGGTAGCCAATGTAACCAAGGCTTATTATGGTATATTGCTTACCCAGCGCCAGATAGATGTGCTGGATGAAGACGTTATCCGCCTGGAACGTAGCCTGAAAGACGCTTATAACCAGTACCAGGGTGGTATTGTGGATAAGACGGACTATAAAAGGGCTACTATCTCTCTCAACAATACCCGTGCACAGCGTAAAAACGCAACGGAACAGCTGAAAGCAAATGAAGCTTCTCTTCGTCAGCTGATGGGCTACCCGGTAAGCGGTCCGCTGCCACTGGTGTATGACACCGTACAGATGGCGCAGAACGTACAGCTGGATACGACTATCACCGTTACTTATAATAACAGGATAGAAATGCAGTTGCTGGAAACACAGAAAACTCTGCTGGATGCACAGCTGAAATATAATAAGTGGAGCTTCCTGCCTACTGTATCAGCATTCGCTAACTACAACTTCAACTACCTGAATCCGGAGTTTGCCAAGTTGTATAGCAACAATCTGCCCAGCTCACAGGTAGGACTGAAAATTTCAGTACCTATTTTCCAGGGCTCTAAACGTATCTATAACATCCGTCAGGCAGAACTGCAGATTAAACGTAACGACCTGGATATAGAAAACATGCGCAACCAGATCAATACGGAATACACCCAGGCAATGGCTACTTACAAGGGTAACCTGAACCAGTATTATGTGATGAAGGAGAACGTGGACCTGGCCCAGGAAGTGTATTCGCTGATTGAAATGCAGTACAGGGAAGGTATCAAAACATACCTGGAAGTGATCACTGCACAGACAGATCTGCGCTCAGCACAGCTTAACTATTATAATTCTATGTACACTGTACTGTCCAGCAAAGTGGACCTGCAACGTGCATTAGGTACTATATCAACTAACAACTACTAATAAGGTAACTGATCAGGTCTGTACAGCCTGATCATTGAAAGGACAAATATTTTCAGATGAAAACAAAGCAACACATTCTCCTCATTGGCGCTACAGGCTTATTTTACCTGGCTTCCTGTAAAGGCCCGGAACAGAAAGCAGGTATGGTCATGCCTCCTACTCCGGTAAGCGTTGTGCCAGCAGTTACTGGTTCAGCTATTTACTACGATAAATATCCCGCAACTGTGGTAGCACTGGAACAAGTGGAACTGCGTGCGCAGGTGTCAGGATATATTACCGGCATTTTCTTCAAGGAAGGTGAAGTGGTACAGAAAGGAAAACCGCTCTATGAAATAGACCGTCGTAAGTATGAAGCTGCCTACCGACAGGCACAGGCCAGCATTGCACAGGCCAAAGCGAACCTTACGAAATCACAGAAAGATGCAGATCGTTATCATAAACTGGCAGAACAGGACGCTGTTGCCCGTCAGCTGGTTGACAATGCAGATGCTGCCCTGGATGTAAGCCGTAGCCAACTGGCTGCTGCTGAAGCATCTTTAATGGCCGCGCGTACTGACCTCGACTACTCTATCATCAATGCGCCATTTACCGGCCGTATTGGTATCTCTCAGGTAAAACTGGGCGCACAGGTAAGCGCTGGTACCACATTGCTGAATACCATCTCTTCAGAAAACCCGATCGCTGTTGACTTTGTGGTGAATGAAAACGATATCCCACGCTTCTCTGCATTGCAGGATAAAAAGTTAGCCCCGGGCGATTCTACTTTCCGCCTGCAGTTGCCTAGCGGACAGGCTTATTCTGAGCCAGGCCGTCTGACAGTTATTGACCGTGGTGTGGATAACCTGACAGCTACCATTAAAGTGCGTATTGCTTTCAGCAATCCTAAGAATGAACTGAAACAAGGTATGAGCGCTGTGATGAATGTACTGAACGACCAGTCAGGCGAACGCGTAATCATCCCTTACAAATCAGTAGTAGAGCAGATGGGTGAATTTTTCGTATTCGTTGCAAAAGACTCTGTTGCAGAACAACGTAAAGTGCATCTGGGACCTCGTCTGAGAGATCGCATCGTCGTGATGGATGGTGTACAGGAAGGCGATCTGGTAGTATCAGAAGGATTACAGCGTCTGCGCGACGGTGGTAAAATTGATACCAGCACAGTGAAGAAAGCGCCGCCTGCCGCAGCTAAGAAATAGATAACAGTTAGAGTTTGAATCAATAGAAGAAGAAACATGATTGCAAATACTTTTATACGCAGACCGGTTACCGCAATAGTTATATCTGTTGTACTGGTACTGGTAGGGTTGCTGGCGATGACAAACCTGCCCATCGGCCAGTATCCGGAAATTTCGCCCCCCACTGTACAGGTGACCGGTACCTATATCGGCGCTGATGCACAGACGGTGGAGCAGACCACAGCCACCCCCGTGGAAGTACAGGTGAACGGTACACCTGGCATGACCTACATGACCAGTAATAGTACCAACAGTGGTGCAATGAGCTTAACCGTCAACTTTGAAGTAGGTACTGACATCAATATCGCCGCACTGGACGTACAGAACCGTGTAGGTATTGCACAGCCAACCCTGCCTCAGGAGGTTCAACGTCTTGGTCTTACAGTAAGAAAACGTAACCCCAGCATCCTCATGCTGGTTGCCTTATATTCTCCGAATGGTACACATGATGTAACATTCCTGGATAACTATACCAACGTATACATCAAAGACGCCTTGCTCCGTGCAAAAGGGGTGGGTGATATCTTCACCCGTGCTGACGACTTTAGTATGCGTGTGTGGCTGAAACCTGACAAGCTGGCCCAGATGGGTGTTACAGCAGAAGAGGTAAGAGCCGCTATCACAGAACAGAATGCACAGATCTCTGCGGGTACCGTTGGTGCACCACCACAAAAAGTAGGGCAAACATATGAGTATACCATTTTCGTGAAAGGCCGTCTCGTTACGGCAGAAGAATTTGGTAACATCATTATCAAAACCCGCCCTGATGATGGCGCTGTTGTGTACCTGAAAGACGTTGCCCGCGTACAGCTGGGTAAGTTCAGTTACAGCAATAACTCCTTTGTAGATGGTAAGAGGGCTTCCTACCTGCTGGTATACCAGGCACCAGGTAGTAATGCGATCGAAACTGCCGAAGCAGTAACCGAAACAATGGAGCAGCTGAAGAAAACCTTCCCGAAAGACGTAGCCTATGTGGTGCCGTTTGAATCGGTGTCTGTAATCGAAGTGTCTATACATGAAGTGGTGGAAACACTGCTCGAAGCACTGGTACTGGTGGTGATCGTAGTGTTCCTCTTCCTGCAAAGCTGGAGAGCAACCGTTATTCCTGTACTGGCAATTCCGGTGTCAATTATTGCAACGTTCATCTTCTTTATACCACTCGGATTTACCATCAATACGCTGACCCTGTTCGGTTTCGTACTGGCCATTGGTATAGTGGTGGATGATGCTATCGTGGTAGTGGAGGCCGTCCAGCATAATATGGACCACGAGCAGATGTCGCCAAAAGACGCTACCTATGCCGCGATGAAAGAGATCTCTGGACCGGTAATCGCTATCGCATTGATCCTGGCAGCTGTATTCGTACCAGTAGGTTTTATTCCTGGTATCGTAGGTCGTCTGTATCAGCAGTTTGCGATCACTATCGCCATCTCTGTACTGATCTCCGCATTTGTGGCATTGTCCCTGACACCGGCACTGTGTATCCTGATCCTGCGTCCTATGCACCTGGATCAGAACTCAAAAGGTCTGAACAAGTTATTCTACAAATTCAATATCTGGTTTGGTCACGTAACCAGCCGTTATTCACTGGGTGTGAAGAAAAGCATCCGCTGGTCGCGTTATGTGCTGATCATCCTGCTTTGTATGATGGTTGGTACATTGTTATTGTTCAGAGGTAAACCTACCGGCTTTATTCCGACAGAAGACGACGGTCGTGTGTTTGTGACATTTGACCTGCCGGAATCTTCTTCCACTGAACGTACCGTAGCTGTAATGACTGAGATGATGCATACGCTGGATAGCGTGAAAGCAATTGGTCACTATGCAGCATTGGGTGGCTTGAACGTAGTAAGTTTTGCCACCAAATCTAACAGTGGTACTATCTTCTGTCAGCTGAAACCGTGGGATCAGCGTAAGGATAAGGCACAGCAGATATTTGGTGTAGTAGCAGAGTTACAGGCGAAATTGTCCAGATTTAAAGAAGCCAATGTGGTGGTAATTCCGCCTCCGGCAATTCCAGGTCTGGGTTCTACTGCAGGTTTCTCCTTCATTCTTCAGCAGAAGAGTGGTGGTGGCGACATCAAGGAATTTGAAGGCGTACTCCAGAAGTTCACAATGGCCATCAACCAGCGTAAAGAAATATCCAGAGGATTCTCCTTCTTTACTGCGCGTACCCCTGGTTATCAGCTGGAAATAGATCGTGAGAAAGCGAAGAAAATGGGTGTGCAGATCTCTTCCATTGCTGCTGCCTTACAGACTTACCTGGGTAGTGCCTATGTCAATGACTTCACCGTATACGGCCGTAACTTCCGTGTGGTAACACAGGCGGATTCTGCCTATCGTGGCGATATCAAGGACCTGGCGCAGTATTATGTGAAAAACTCATCCGGTAATATGGTACCACTGAGTGCGCTGACTACCTACAAAATAACAGAAAGCGCTCCGGTTATTTCCCATTATAACCTGTTCCGCTCTGCCGAGATCAATGGTAGCCCTGCTCCCGGCTTTAGTAGTGGCGACGCTATCAAGGCACTGGAAGAAGTGGCTGCAGAGGTACTGCCTGAAGGTTACGGATACGAATTTTCCGGTTTGAGCCGTGAGGAGATATTGTCAGGTTCTAAGACGGTTTACATCTTTGCCCTGTCTATTATTTTCGTATTCCTCTTCCTGGCTGCCCTGTATGAAAGCTGGTCAGTACCATTCTCCGTACTGCTTGCTGTACCTATTGGTGCATTCGGTGCGATCGTAACGTTGACCTTCCTGCCAAACCTGACCAATAACGTATACGCTCAGATCGGTCTGATAACGCTGATCGGTTTGTCTGCGAAGAATGCGATCCTGATCGTAGAGTTCGCAAAAGAACGTGTGGACAGAGGTATGGAAGTGGTAACTGCGACCGTGGAGGCTGCCAAGCTGCGTTTACGGCCTATCATCATGACTTCCCTGGCGTTCCTGCTGGGTATCCTGCCGCTGGTATTGGCAAGCGGCGCGGGTGCAGAGTCTCGTAAAACGATGGGTTGGACTGTATTAGGCGGTATGTTCACTGCTACCTTCCTGGCTATCTTTATCGTACCGGTACTGTACGTGGTAATTACCCGTCTGGCCTATGGTAAAGAGAAACTGAAGCAGATGCAGGACAATTATAAAGACATGCAGCATAACAACTTATAAACGGAAATCATTGCAACTGAAAAAGGCGTCCTGCGATAAGCAGGACGCCTTTTGTATTTCGTAATAAGAAATAGCTGTAGTTACTAAGTCATAAAGAAGAAAATAACAGCGGCTGCCACAGAACCGGCAATCATTACCAGCAGGGATATCAGCAGAATTTTCCACCCTACATGCACCCTCATGGTGTTAGGAGGAGGCTGTACATTCTCAAAGCGTACATCCTGCCTGTCGTACCAGTTGCCACTACCTGGGCGGGCATCCGGTTCCATCGCTATCCGCTGCATAATAGTCGTCTTCAGTTGTGCAGGCGGTAAAGCAGCCTCTCTGAACGCCAGGCGCTCGATGCGGCGTTCTATTTCTTCTTTCTCTGTCTGGATTTCCGGAAAGAATGCCAGATGCATCCGAAATTCCTCTTCTTCTTCAGGAGTTGCGAATCCCAGAAGTACTTTTTCCAGATTTCCATCTGATATGTAACGCTCGTAGTCCATAGTTACATGCGGGTATTTCTCAAGTTAACACATCCTTTGTTACAGGATGGAGAATAAATAATATGCAGTTCTGCGAAGGTGATGAAAAAGTCAGACATATAATTGTCCAATCTAGTGAAATAAGTAAGTTCGCTTAAAAAAATATAGTGAAACCAGTCTTCAGTGATCAGAAAGACTGGTTTCGCCTGTTTATAGCTTAGTTACCTTTCTTTTTAAAGATATTCCCTAAAGTACTTTTTACTGCTTCCTCTGCCTGTTTGCCAGCATTCTGCAAAGGCTGTGCCTTGTTTGCAGACGTATCTTTCTGGCCTGTTATCTGTTTGGTGATCTGGTCTTTCAGTCCGGCTACTGCTTTGTCCTTTACAGCTGTCAGGGAGTCCTTCAGTGCATTTTTCACAGTATCTACCCTGTTTTTAACCAGCTCAGTTGCCTGATTTTTAAGGTTATCCAGGGCACCCGTCGCTGTCTCCTGCAGATCCGTCTTATAGGTAGGCTTCGTGATATTACCGCCCAGCAACACGTTCAGGTGAATACTATCACTGATATTTACAGGTATACCTTTGCTGCTTGCTTTGGAAGCCAGACTGGTAATCAGTGCATCTCCCTGTTTACCAATCACATTGCGGGGAAGGGTCATCTGCAGGGTATAGTCCAGAGACTGGTCAAACCCGTGAGAACCTCCTACCAGCATACTGAAGTTGCTGACGTTTACCTTGAACGGATTCACTTTTACGCGGCCGTTTTCAAAGGCAAAGTAAGTCTTGATATCTTTCACTGAGATATTTTTCAGTTGTGTCACATTCAGGGTAGACGCCAGCTGCTCAATAGGCGCAAACTTCTGCAATGCTCCATCCAGTACCAGCAGGTTACCGTCTCCGGTCAGACTGTTCAGCAAAGGCATCATATCCTGACCAAGTTTACCGGTCAGCGCTAGTTTTGAATTGATCTTACCGTTCAGGAATCTAGCTACCGGCATCAGCGCCTGTACAGTATTGAACGCATTGAACGTCTGTTGTACATCCACATTCTGCACATTATATGACATGTTGATGTCCGGGTTGGTTTTACTGTTTTTAGTGCTGTAGCTTCCGTCCACTTCCATGTTACCCTGCAAAGCGTTTGCTTTGATGTTTTGCATGGATACCGTTTCGTCTTTCAGCAACAGGTTACCCGACAGGTTAGACATATCCAGCTTGTCATAGTGTACTTTGTCTACCTGTGCCGTCAGGGCAAAATTAAGGTTGGCCGGTACTGCAAAAGGTGCACTGGCTGTATCTGCTGGTGTTTCGGCAGCAGCAGTTTCTGTCGTACCCATCCATTTGTTCAGGTTTACTTCGTCTGCTTTTACATTCAGTTTACCATCCAGCGGCTGGTTTTTCAACATGTAAGCCAGCATATTATTCACCTCGCCGTTTGCCTGGAAGTTAGTACCCAGGTATTGCCCGTCGAACTGGGAAACAGTCACATTCCTGGGATTAAACTGCATAGACAGGTTATTCACTTTCACACCTTCCGGATAGTCTTTGCTACGGTATAGCAGGTTGCTGATCAGGATACTGCCCGCTGCATAAAACTTGTCATACGCCTGTTTCTCGATAGCGCTCATATTACCTTTGGCGGTTACGTCGGCATCCACCAGGCCACTCAAAGCAGTACCTTCATCCAGTTTCACGAACTGTGATACTTTTGACAGGTCCAGTTTACCTTTCGCAGCCCCGTCCACATACATGTCAGATACAGGTGTTTTAACCAGCAGGCGTATGTCCAGCGGGGTATTATCCATTTCTGCATGTGCGGCAGGAATGTCTACAATTGTATGGTCAGGTATACCATCTGGATTGTTGATATTCATTTTTACCTGGATATTCTTCACAGGTTTCGGAAGGTCAGGATATTGGAAGAAGCCATCTTTTACGGCAAGGTTTACACCAAACGCCGGCAGTTGGTTGGTACTATAGTTCCCTTTTACATAACCGTCAAAGGCTGCCGTACCAGAGGTCTTGATTTTCTCGAAGTCCTGCATGAATATAGCAGGTACCAGGGAAAGGATGTCTTTAAATTCGATAGCGGGTGCTTTCATGGTCAGGTCCATACCATAGGTACTATCATCCACCAGTTTGAAGAAGCCCTGGAAAGCCAGTTCCAGGTTATTCAGCGTTGCCTTACCTTTCTGGAAAGTATAGGTACTGGTTTTGTTATCCACCTGTATATCTGCGTCCAGCGTTGTTTTGGTACGCACCAGATAGGGAATGAGGCCATAACGGAAGCTCACGCCTGCTGCCTGGGTATTGGTCTGCAAGGTGAACAGGTCCTGGGTGAAGTCGCCTTTGCCCTGGTGGTTCAGTCCTTCGATAAGCAGGCCCATGTCACCCTGTTCATCATCATAACGGATCGTGGCATCTTCAATACTGTACTGCTGCAGGTCCAGGGCAAATTTTGCTGCCGCTGTATCTGCCGGAGTTGCCTGTGCGGTATCCGGTTTGGTGATGTCCCAGTTTACAAGTCCTTGTTTATTGATGATAGCGTGTACGCGGGGAGAAGTGATCGCTACGTTGTAGATATCCATTTTCTCGCCTTTGATCACACTCATAAGGTTCAGTGCGAGATCGATTTTCTTTATTGCAACCAGGGTATCTCCTGCGAACGGAGCCCTGTTTACTACGCTCAGGTCCTCCAGGGCTACCGCCAGCCGGGGGAAGCGTCGTATCAGACTGATATCTACGTCTTTAAAGTCCACGTCAGCTACCAGCTGTTTGTTTAGCTCTGTCTTGACAATTGACATGATCTTACCCTTGAAGAAGTATGGAATGGCAATAGCTGCAATTACCAATACCAGCAAGAAGATCCCTACAAACTTGAGGATTTTTTTGAGCATGTGTTAGATGGATGTTTTTTATTATGTATGAAGGTAGTAAGGAAAAGCGGTATACAAAAGTCCGATTTAAGTTAAATTTGCCGACGAAAATTTATACACACCTGATTATGACGCCAGAACGTAGGGAAAGGTTACTATCCGTATTAAATAAAAGACAGGCGGGGCTCACGGTGGTCCTGGAGAATGTACAGGATCCTCACAATGTATCTGCAGTAATGCGCACCTGCGATGCAGTGGGTATTCAGGAGATCTATGTCATTGATAACAAGAAGCCACGGCAGAAGAAATGGGGGGTCAGAAGTTCTTCCAGCGCTGCCAAGTGGCTCACCGTTCACCAGTTTGCCGACCCTGCGTCCTGCGTAGCGGCATTGCGGGAGAAATATAATAAGATTTACACCACGCACCTAAGCACTGATGCTGTGGGTCTATATAAGCTGGATTTTACCGGTTCTGTTGCATTGGTATTCGGTAACGAACAGGAGGGAGTAAGTGAAGAGATACGGTCGCTCAGTGATGGAAACTTTCTTATTCCGCAGGTAGGAATTATCAAATCCCTGAATATATCCGTTGCCTGTGCGGTGACCATATATGAAG
Organism: Chitinophaga rhizophila; assembly: GCF_019492185.1. Lineage (GTDB taxonomy): Bacteria > Bacteroidota > Bacteroidia > Chitinophagales > Chitinophagaceae > Chitinophaga > Chitinophaga rhizophila. The sequence continues at coordinate 1,734,959 of NZ_JAICCF010000001.1, read as the reverse complement.
CTTACAGGCAAAGAGAACTGGCAGGACTCTATGACAAAAGAACCCTGCCAGATGCCCAGTTCACTGGTTTGCTGGAAGAATGGGGCTTCCAGGAGGAAGACCTGTAAACCGGACCCTGTTTATCAGGGCGCTTCTACCAGCATGTTCACAAATGTCTTTGCATCTGCAAACTGAATATCACTATAACGTTTATTATCAAGCGGAAACAGTGTTGTGCTGAACATGCTATGCACATACTGCAACTGTTGCCAGGCCGGATATAATTCCTGCTCTCCTTCCGGATGTGCAGCTCTTTCCCGCTGGATCAGTGCACGCAGGTCTTCCAGGCTGCCCTGTCTGATCAGTTCAAAGGGCTGTTCCTTACTCTCTCCGGCAATAGCGGCCAGCTCTTTAGGCGATACCTGAAAACCGGCTATACGAAGTATCCGGGGTGTAGTCGCATCCATCGCAGCAGCGGCAGTAAAGGTGGCTACGTCGTCCATCATGGTAAAGTCAAGCTTTTTATCCTCATCTTCCCAATAGCTTACACTGTTGTTATTCACATCCAGCAGTGGATTGCCACGAAATAATATCTCTGCAAAAGCACCATTTAATATGGATGTTACAGCAATGGGCGATTTGTCCAGTTGTTCGTGGAATTTACGCCTCAGATCGAAGTTCCGGTTCTCACCAGCTGCCTGTTTCGTAAAGTCGCTGGCATAATCAGAAGGAATAAAACGAGGCACACCGGCATTGACTGCTGCTTCCAGCAGCGCTGATTGAACGCCGATGATCACATCTTCCAGGCCATGTACTGCTGATACTACACAATCTACGTCCTGACAGGCAAGTGTCAGTTCGTTGATATTAGACATATCTGTCTGGATCACGCCAATATCGTATTGTTTAAGTTTTCCTATCTTTTCCAGCGGCGTGTTAGGGCGGATCACTACGCGTACATCTGCACCTTCATCCAGCAGTTTACGGAGGATCTTTTCACCCAGATGGCCGGTTGCGCCGGCTAACAGAATTTTTGCGTTCATACTTTCCAGGTTTGAGATAAAGCTACCGCATTATTGATGCCTGTTTTTATCCCGGTAAATCAAACATATAGAAAAAGGGCAGCCGGTAATGACTGCCCTTTACGTATAACAATGTGTTAGTAAGACATTATGCGCTGCAGGTTACACAACCTTCTTCCATGGTGCAGACTGCGCCTTCGACAAATTCTACTTCATCCAGCTTGGCGTCTACTACTTTACCGGCTTTTGCTTCACCGGCTTTCTTTTCCACCATTGGTTCTATCTGCTGGCCGCCCTGTTTTTCAACAGTGAACTGCACTGCCTGTGCCGCTGCCTGTGTACGCAGGTAGTACATACCTGTTTTCAGACCTTTCTTCCATGCATAGAAGTGCATTGAAGTCAGTTTTGCAGCAGAAGGCGTATCCACAAACAGATTCAGCGACTGTGACTGGCAGATAAAAGCACCGCGATCGGCTGCCATGTCAATGATTGTACGCTGTTTGATCTCCCATACTGTTTTGTACAGTTCCTTGATCTGTGAAGGGATCTCAGGAATGTGCTGGATAGAACCATTGGAGGTAATGATCTTGTTCTTCATATCATTATCCCATAGGCCCAGTTCTACCAGGTCTTTCAGCAGGTGCTTATTCACGACTACAAACTCACCGCTTAGTACGCGACGTGTGTAGATATTCGATGTGTAAGGCTCAAAACATTCGTTATTACCCAGTATCTGAGAAGTAGATGCCGTTGGCATCGGTGCCAGCAACAGGGAGTTACGCACGCCATATTTTTTTACTTCTTCTTTCAGTGAGGCCCAGTCCCAGCGTGGAGATGGTGTTACACCCCACATATCAAACTGGAAGATACCTTTGGAGATAGGCGAACCTGCATATGTTTCGTATGCGCCATCTTTCATTGCCAGGTCTTTGGATGCGGTCATCGCAGCAAAGTAGATGGTTTCAAAGATTTCGCTGTTCAGCTGTTTAGCTTCTTCACTTTCAAACGGATAACGCATCAGGATAAATGCATCTGCAAGTCCCTGCACACCCAGTCCGATAGGACGGTGACGCAGGTTACTGTTACGAGCTTCATCTACCGGATAGAAATTATTATCGATGATGCGGTTCAGGTTGAGCGATGCCTGATAAGTAACTTCATACAGTTTCTCATGATCGAACTTACCATCAATTACAAAGCGCGGCAGTGCGAGTGATGCCAGGTTACATACTGCTACTTCGTTGGCATCAGTATATTCAATGATTTCTGTACAAAGGTTGGAACTCTTGATAGTACCCAGGTTCTGCTGGTTAGACTTACGGTTGGCAGAGTCTTTATACAGCAGGTAAGGTGTACCTGTTTCTATCTGTGCATCCAATATGGCAAACCAGAGATCCTGCGCTTTAACTGTTTTACGGGCACGGTTTTCCTGCTCGTATTTGGTATACAGTTTCTCAAATGCTTCACCCCAGCACTCATGCAGCCCTGGCGCTTCATGAGGGCAGAACAGGTTCCAATCGCCATTTTCTTCCACACGTTTCATGAACAGATCCGGTACCCACAGTGCATAGAACAGGTCTCTTGCACGCATCTCTTCCTTACCATGGTTCTTACGCAGATCCAGGAACTCAAAGATGTCAGCATGCCATGGTTCCAGGTAAATAGCAAAAGCACCTTTACGTTTACCACCACCCTGATCTACATAACGGGCAGTATCATTAAATACACGCAGCATCGGAATGATGCCATTGGAGGTACCATTGGTGCCACTGATATAGGAACCGGTAGCACGGATATTATGAATGCTCAGACCAATACCACCAGCGCTCTGGGAGATCTTCGCAGTTTGTTTCAGTGTATCGTAAATACCCTCAATGCTATCATCCTGCATTGTCAGCAGGAAACAGCTGGACATCTGTGGTTTAGGTGTACCGGCATTGAAGAGGGTAGGAGTGGCATGTGTGAACCAGCGCTCACTCATCAGGTTGTATGTTTTGATCGCTGCGTCAATATCTTCTTTGTGGATACCAACAGCTACGCGCATAAACATATGCTGCGGACGTTCAGCTACCTTGCCATCTAATTTCAGCAGGTAAGAACGTTCCAGTGTTTTAAAACCGAAATAGTCAAAAGCAAAGTCACGGTCGTAGATGATGCTGGAGTCCAGTATCTCTGCATTCTTTCTGATGATCTCATATACATCGTCGGCCAATAACGGAGCAGGTTTACCTACTTTAGGATCGATGTATTCATACAGCTTCCTCATTGTTTTAGAGAATGATTTCACTGTATTTTTATGGAGATTGCTTACAGCAATACGCGATGCAAGCAAGGCATAGTCAGGATGTTTTGTAGTAAGCGACGCTGCAGTTTCTGCGGCAAGATTATCCAGTTCGCTGGTAGTTACTCCGTCATATAAACCCTGTATCACTTTCTTCGCTACGTCTATGGCGTCTACGTACTCCGCATTCAGTCCATAACACAGCTTTTCAACACGAGCAGTAATCTTGTCAAACTTAACAGCTTCTTTGTGGCCGTCGCGCTTAATTACAAACATGGTTTAATGAATTTAAGAGGTTGAGTAATGTGATTATTAAATTGTGGTAGTTGGCAAATTCTGCAACAACATGCAATTATTATGCCTTTATCAGAAGTCTTCATCCAGACTGAAAGTCTGCGTATCCTTGCCGGACATCACACCTGCTTTCTGATAATCTCCCACTCGTTTTTCAAAGAAGTTTGTTTTACCCTGCAGAGAAATCATCTCCATAAAGTCAAACGGATTTGCTGTATTATATATTTTAGCATATCCCAGTTCACTTAACCAGCGGTCTGCAACAAACTCAATATATTCACTCATTAATTTGCTGTTCATACCAATCAGCGCTACCGGCAAAGCATCCGTGATAAACTCTTTCTCAATAGCTACTGCATCGCGGATAATTGTATGCACCTGTTCCTGCGGCAGCTTGTTTTCCAGCATACCATACAGCAGGCAGGCAAACTCACAATGCAAACCCTCGTCACGGCTGATCAGCTCATTCGAGAATGTCAGACCCGGCATCAGACCTCTTTTCTTTAACCAGAAAATAGAGCAGAAACTGCCACTGAAGAAAATACCCTCCACTGCCGCAAATGCCACCAGGCGCTCCGCAAAATTCCCGTTCTCAATCCAGCGTAATGCCCACTGCGCTTTTTTAGTTACCGCAGGCACCGTTTCAATAGCGTGAAATAAACGATCTTTCTCAACCGGATCTTTCACATAAGTATCGATTAATAATGCATATGTCTCAGAATGGATATTCTCCATCATAATCTGAAAACCATAGAAGCAACGCGCTTCCGGTAACTGCACCTCGCTCATGAAATTCACAGCAAGATTTTCATTAACAATACCGTCGCTCGCCGCAAAAAAAGCAAGTACATGCGTGATGAAATGACGCTCGCCATCATTGAGATTATTCCAGTCCTTCATATCCGCACTAAGATCTATCTCCTCTGCTGTCCAGAAACTGGCCTCATGTTGTTTGTACTTCTCCCATACCTTCGGATAATTGATAGGCAGCAGTACAAATCTGTCCTTGTTTTCCTTTAAAAGCAGTTCATTCTCTAAATTCATCGCTCAATAATTTTATATGGTTAACGTATACAGATAGAAAGGTCATGAAGGAGATGTTATCTCCATTTTAAGTTATTCATTGGACCTTTTCTGATACCCTTTGATACGTGAATGCGTTCCGATCGAAATCGCTATTGCCTGCTCGGTTAGTATTTATCCCTCCCGGCAACCGGGGTCTTCGCTTATATCCCTTTGAGACTTGTTACTCGTATCGTGAACTTCTACAAATGTACATCGGAATAACAGGGAGGGAATTTTTAGTTTTTAACAGTTTGTGGAAAAAGAATACTCCCAATTTCGTAATCGCCTAGCAGCGCCGGAATGAGCTAATTGACATATTGAAAAAAAACACAATTCTACATATTGTAGAATCCGGTGTGGTAATACACGCTCAGGTCGCCCGAAAAGTTTTGTTAAATCCATTATTCCCGGTGAATTTCAGCAACTTATTCCACATATTTACCACAAAAGAATATCTCTTCTGTATGTCTGCTCCTATCCTCCATTTATCGCATGTTATCAAAGCTTATCATGATACCACCATACTGGAAATTCCGGATCTCCGGCTCACCTATGGTGTGTACTGGTTACTAGGAGGAAACGGGGCTGGAAAAACGACCACCATGAAGGTCATAGCCGGCCTGATACCCTTCAGCGGCGACATTATCCTCAACGGTACTGTCAGCTGCTCAAAACAGCCGGTGCAATACCGCCGCCTGGTTAATTACGCTGAGGCAGAACCCCTCTATCCTGGCTTCATCACCGGCAGTGATCTGGTAGCATTGTACGTCAAAACAAAAGGCCCCGGATTTAAAGATGTGGAAAAGATGATAGAACTGCTGGGCGTCAGCGCATTTATCCACCAACCTGTCAGCAGCTACTCCAGCGGCATGCTAAAAAAAGTATCCCTGCTGCTTGCATTTACCGGTCAGCCACAGGTAATTTTACTCGACGAGCCACTGATCACCCTCGATACGCAATCACTTCCCTTGTTATATACATTGGTGGAAGAGTTTCATCAGCAATATGGCGTAACATTCTGCATTACTTCCCATCAGCCGGTAACAGCAGGCGCTATCCAACTACAGGTACAGGGTAAGAATATTGTAAAAATCTAAATATCAGCAATGGCACTATCAAAGATTTTTACAATCCGTTTCTATGCTAAGAATACTGGCTTCTTCCTGGTATTATTTTATTTTTTCTTTGGAATTGTACCCGGCGGACAACTACCAGCTTATCACCATACACTCATAAAAGGCTTTACCGGCACGCCGGAATTTCTGGCTCTCGTATGCTTCATCTGGTCGCTCTATAATCTGAAGTGTGTAGCTTTTATATTTAACCTGCTATCTTCAAAGGATCATACCTTTTTATACGGCACCTTAGGACTGCTGGAAGGCATGCAGAAATGGCGTACCTGGTTGTGGCTGCACATTACCATATATGCGCCTGTATTGATTTACGGCGGAATATCAACTATAGTGGCAGCTAAATCAGGCTATTATATGGCCGCTGTCATTATTGTGGTTTTTAACCTGGTGATGATGACGGCGCCGCTTGCGCTGTATGTGCGTAAAATGAAGCATCCGGGTACGGTCTCTTTCCTTGCCAGGTGGCAGCATTGGTTTAACAGAACTTTCAGAAAACCGATATGGTCTTTTTATGGTTATGAACTGCTGAACAACAATATACGTTCATTGGCTATCAGCAAAATAGTTACTGCCATTGTGATCATACTTACCTGTTCGGTGATGGCCGGTAAATATGATGAAAGAATGCTGCTGGTAGGTGTGCTGATCTGCGTGCTGGCACAAAGTATATTGGTGTACAATCACAGGCGGTTTGATGATTTGTACCTGTCTTTATTACCACAATTACCTGTGCCGGTGTGGAAAAGATATTTACAAAACTGCCTGTTATATCTGATACTGACAGCGCCCGAACACATCCTGATTATCGTAAAAACCTGGACAACTGGTATGCCTGCTCACTGGCTGATGCTGGTACTCACAGGTGTATCACTCATGACACTGTTCCGTAGTCTGCTTTATATGGCAGGTATAGACCAGGACAGATATTTCAGATGGGTGGTGATAGCAATTGTGGTCGTACTTTTTCTCGGACTTGCACACTTATACTGGTATAGTATCATCCTGGTGCAGGTCACTGCCTGGTGCCTCTTCCGGTATCGCTATTACCGCTATGAAGCGCCGCTGGAAAAAGTGGATTAGATACGGTCCGGAATCATAATGAAAATATGGGTATATTCGTTCGGAGGGGCATACAGGTCGTCCACTGAGACACAAATATTACATAACCATTCACCTATGGGTTTCTTATCAAAATTCTTTGGTAAACGTAGCAAAGCTGACTTAGAGGAACAATTGCCAGTTGTACACATCGCTGATGACGATGAAAGAATGAACTGGGCTATTGAAAAAGCTATTGCCACTTTGCACTATTTTCAGGATAATTTGCTGCAGCCTGACCCGGTACAGCAATATTTTTCTGTCAAAGTACTGATAGACGACGGTGTGAACCGCGAACATCTCTGGTTAACTTCTCCAAGTTTTGATGACGAAGGAAACCTTTACGGTATAGTTGGTAATAAACCCGTGTATGTTAATTCTGTGGCTGTCAATCAGAAGATAGGTATTGATCCGCGGTTTATTTCTGATTGGATGATTATTGAAGATGGGCGCTTGATTGGCGGCTATACCATCCGCGCAATACGCGATGGAAAACCTGTGCAGGAATGGGCGGAGTTTGACCGGCAGATCGGGTTGTATATTGACGAAGGGATCGACTATTTTGCACATGATTTTTCCACACCCGAAGGTGCTATTTTATGCCTCGAAGATGCATATGATGAGCAGGATATTGACAAAGCGGTAGATTGTAAAAACTTTGTAGAAGAAGCCCGGCTGCTGCTCATGAAAATGAATGATATTTTCAGTGGGAATGATATCCTGCATACCACGGCCGACATTCTGCGTACATCATTTATAAAAAGTCTGGAAACAGATGGTTTTCCGGTGTTCAGAGACCTGCGCCGCGCTTTCCCTTATCGTAAAAAGATCACAGATCAGCTATACCTGATTACAGAGGTATGCATCTTTCCGGATGGCGGGAAGCGTACCCACCAGATCTATACTTTCAAGGGAGAAGACGGCTGGCGCGTACTGAACCTGGTACAATAATACACTCAGGTCCAAATAATCCATGTCATGATGAAAATCTTAAGCCAGGGTATGCTGCTGTTAATGGCTGCCCTTACTGCCACAGGGCAGCAAAAACCATTGCATGTCGGCGTAGCCGGACTATCCCACGACCACGTACATCAGCTGATGAACCAGTGGAAAAAGGGGCAGGTTACCCTTGCCGGTATTGCGGAACCGGATGCAGCGCTCGTAGCACGTTACAAAAAGACTTACCAGTTACCGGATTCCCTGTTCTATCCGGATCTGCATACCTTATTGAACCGTAAGCACCCCGATGCTGTGCTGGCATATAATGCGGTTGCTGAGCATATTGACGTAGTAGAAGCCTGCGCGCCTAAAGGAATAGCTGTAATGGTGGAGAAGCCGCTGGCAACCACCGTAGCACAGGCAGAACGGATGGCCGCACTGGCCAGGAAACATCATATTCAGGTGCTGACCAACTACGAAACAACCTGGTACAATACCAATCAATATGTGTATGACCTGGTGAGAAAGCAGGATGCCGTAGGGCCGGTAAGAAAGATGGTAGTACATGACGGGCATGAAGGCCCCAGGGAAATAGGCTGTAGCGAAGATTTTCTCCGCTGGCTTACCGACCCGGTGAAGAATGGGGGCGGCGCACTGATGGACTTTGGTTGTTATGGCGCTAACCTCATGACCTGGCTGATGAACGGTAAAGCGCCATTATCTGTCACTGCCGTAGCACGCCATATCAAACCGGACGTCTACCCAAAGGTAGATGACGATGCCACTATCCTGCTCGAATACCCGGAAGCTACAGGTATCATTGAAGCCTCATGGAACTGGCCATTCAGTATTAAGGATTGGGAGGTGTTTGGCACTAACGGCTATCTGCATGCCCTGAATCCTACCGAGTTACAGCAGCGTAAGAAAAATGAATATCAGGGAGTTAAAGTTCCGACAGCCACCTATACGGATAATATTACATATCTTGCAGCCGTGTTGAATGGTACCTTAAAGCCGGGCAATGATCTTTCTTCGCTGGAAAATAACCTGATCGTCGTGCGGATTCTGGAAGCAGCCCGTAAGTCGGCAAAAACAGGCAGGAAAATACTGATAGAATATTAACATTTCTGCCTGGACGAACAAGCTTCGAACTAGCGGCGAAGAAGCGACGGCCAAGCGACGAACAAGCAATGTTGAAAATATGCACAGCCATACCGTTGTTAATAGCAACGGTGTGGCTGTCTTGATAATAAGACTATCCACCAGTAACACTATTTAAAAGGAACCTATGTCCAACCACACCAAGAAAGCCCAGCCGTTAAAAGACCGCGCCTGGATTATTACCCTGACTGCCCTGTTCGGAATAACAGCCGTTCTCCTGTTCTACATCATTATCTGCATCTGGCCGTCGGGTTACGTTAGCAGTAAAGACCCCTTCCGATTGTTTGGCGCAGTGTATAACATTACGGCAGAACACCGTTTTCTGTTACTCATGATTTTGGGAGGAGCGCTTGGCGCGAATGTTCACCTCATTATTTCTTTTACCGCCTTCGTGGGCAACCGTATGTTTGTAACCACCTGGATACCCTGGTACCTGCTCAGGCCTGTAATAGGCGCTGGCATGGCAATGTTCTTTTACATGCTGCTGAGGGGTGGGATACTTACTTATAGTCCGCCGGTATCGCCAGAATTACCCGAGTCGCCACAGGTGACAGAGAATACGACCCCTCCGGCGGTTGCTGAAGGTAACGTTAACGAGGGCGCTGCCCGGCCAGACTCTCCGGAGGGGCCTGCCGCGACACAGGATACGGTGAAGCCTGACTGTCCGCCGGCAGGAGCCGACACACATGAAGCCATTCCACCGACTTCCCGCAGCGAAGCCAATCAGGAGAGAGACAGTGTGCCGCTAAATCCTTATGGGATGATGGCGATTGCGTGCCTGGTTGGCCTGTTCTCAAAAGAAGCGTCTGAAAAGCTGGAAGAGGTGTTTAAGACCTTGTTCAATGTAAAGGAGAAAGCACAGTACAAAGATCCGCTGCCTGCAGACACTAATCCGGGCGTGCAGGAAAATACAGGCGACTCCGCCAGCGAAGATGGCAGTGACGATGAGCAGAAGCCGGAACCATCAGCTTAACCGTCAGATCCTTTTTTCTTTACGGATAAACTTCCGGTGTATGATTTCCTGCACCGGAATCCCTTCTATCTTGCTTTCCAGCCAGGAGATGATGTCGAGATACAGGAAAGACCTGCGTTCGTAAGGATTCTGGGACAGTTGTACCAGTCGTTCTTTGAGATCGGCGAAAGCGCTGCGCAGGGCTTTCGGATGAGCATAGATATTCCGGCGGAGGAACTTCAGAATCTCTTCCATCATCTGACCAAGGTCTTTATTCTTGGCTATGAAGTGGTATACGGATTTGATCAGGTATTCTACCAGGCTGTAGTTTTCCAGTTCATAATGGGCTATTAAGTGCAGGATACGTGCAAAGCACTGTATATCAGCTCTTAAATTGCCTATTCTGAGATGAATAATCTTATTGAGGTATACGATGGCCTTATTATTGTCTCCGCTGCCAAAATAGAGACAGGCTATTTTGTAATAAAATAATAATACACGGTGTTGGTCAATTTTCAGCTGATGTTCCGCTATTTCGGTTTCCAGTTGTGGCACCAGGGATAGGCCATCGCTGAAAGTTCCTTCCAGGAAGTAACGGTTGATACGGGCGGTATACACGTACACGAAGGCGGAAGTCTTGGTGTTTTCATTGAAGCTCTCCTGATTATCAGCAATGAATGTCTCCAGCCGTTCCAGGTCTTTCCTGAACTTTTCGTGGTTCATGGTATAGAAATGGGCCGTCAGCAGGTTGTGCATGGCTTTGATGTAAAGCTCTACGTCGGTTCGCTGCAGGGAGGGATATTCATTGAACAGGTTCACCCATTTCTGGGTATACCGGTAAAACATCACGAAGTCCTGAAGGATGTAGTAATACCAGCTGTAGGCCTGGAACATGTGTATTTTCTCGTAAAAGCTCATGTCTTTACCACAGTCTGGAGGCAGTTCGGTTTCAAAGAAGGTACGAACCATGTCTGCATCTTTTTCATCCCGGGCATGGCCAAGCTTCAGGTACAGGCCATACATCCGGAGGGAAAGGGTAGACAGGCGGCTGATATTGCTCAGGCGCAGTTCTATCTGCCGGGATTCGGCGCTGAGTTCATCTGCCCTGTTTTCCAGGCTGCGGGTAATATGCCGGCTCTCGATCTGCTTTTCAAATTCGATAATTTCATAGCTTAGCATAACTTCTTCCTGCTCAATAGCTGTGGCTTTAGCTTTGGAGAGTATTTTCAGGCTCTGGTTGTAAAGTCCTTTACTGTATAATACACGGGCATAATCCAGCTGTTCCCTGAGATCGATCAGGGGGTCTTTCTGCTTGTAAAGTAGTCTGAGGCTGGTAAGAAGTTGTTTATACAGGTGGGCTTTGACGTTACTGAGCTGCTGTTTTTTGATAGCGGGTATTTTCTTGAGGATCATTTCCTCGTCATACTCCTTTAACTTGTCCAGGGTATTGAATAGTTGAATGAAAAGAACGTCCTCCTTAGTATTATTTTTATTAAAAGCAAGTTGGAAATTCCGCTTTTCGGCTTTGGTGAGTGTTTTAATTAATATAAAGAGGGCGTCGTGCTGATTGTTGGACATCGTTAATAATGTGTTATAATTTGCTGACAATCAAAACGATAGCTGAAGTCAGGTGTATTTATATATCGTAATTAAGTCAAATTTAGCTATATGGTAATTAAACTTGACCATTAGCTTTGAAGGTACAAACAAACTAGGAAGCACAAAATTATCAATTTCGCGGGCGCTGATGGTCCGATAATCTCAGCACAGAGCGCCACAAAATGTAAAATTACGGATGGGAAAAACATTATTTGACAAGATCTGGGACAGCCACGTGGTGGTTAGCAAACCCGGCTTTCCGGATGCAGTATACATCAACACACATTTTATCCATGAAGTAACCAGTCCGCAGGCGTTTGATGGATTGCGTAAAAGAGGTATCCCGGTTTTCCGTACTGCCAAGACCAGGGCGACGGCAGACCATAACGTACCTACTATCGATCAGCATCTGCCTATCAAAGAGGCCCTGAGCCGCAAGCAGGTAGAGATGCTGACTGCCAACACAGCTGAATTTGGGGTGGAATTGTATGGTCTGGGACATCCTTACCAGGGTATTGTGCACGTTATCGGTCCTGAGCTGGGTATAACCCTGCCAGGTATGACCATCGTATGTGGAGACAGCCATACCAGTACACACGGCGCATTCGGTGCTATTGCTTTCGGTATCGGTACCTCCGAGGTGGAGCAGGTGCTGGCCACCCAGTGCATCCTGCAGTATCGTCCGAAACGTATGAAGATAGAAGTGAACGGACAGCTGAAAAAAGGAGTTGTATCTAAAGATATCATCCTGTATATCATTTCTAAAATATCTGCTTCCGGCGCTACCGGTTATTTTGTGGAGTATGCTGGCGAGGCCATCCGTAGCCTGAGTATGGAAGCGCGTATGACCATCTGTAACATGAGCATCGAAATGGGTGCGCGTGGAGGTCTGATCGCACCTGACGAAACAACATTTGAATATATCAAAGGCCGTGAGTTTGCGCCTAAAGGTGCAGACTGGGATAAAGCCCTGGCTTACTGGCAGACGCTCTATACAGATGCTGACGCTGAATTTGATGTTGTGCTGACATTCGATGCAGCAGACATTGAACCAATGATCACCTACGGTACTAACCCGGGTATGGGTATGGGTGTAACCCAGCATATTCCTTCCCTGGGAGAAGTAGACGATAAGGAAAAGCCATCTTTCAAGAAGTCCCTGGACTATATGGGACTGGAGCCGGGAAGTGAACTGCTGGGTAAGAAGGTAGATTATGTATTTATCGGTAGCTGTACCAATTCCCGTATTGAAGACCTCCGTATGGTGGCCGACTTTGTAAAGGGTAAGAAAAAGGCAGACGATGTAGTGGTATGGATAGTACCTGGTTCTAAACAGGTAGAGGCACAGGCGAAGAAAGAAGGTATAGATAAGATCTTTGAAGCAGCAGGCTTCCATCTGCGTGAGCCAGGTTGTTCTGCATGTCTGGGTATGAATGAAGACAAAGTACCTGCCGGCATGTATTGTATCTCTACTTCCAACCGTAACTTTGAAGGTCGTCAGGGACCTAACGCCCGTACTTTCCTTGCCAGCCCGCTGTCAGCAGCAGCAGCCGCTATTACTGGTAAAGTAACGGATGTAAGAGAACTGGTATAATATAACTGATATATGTCCTGGAACGCTGATTTATATAGAGAAAAGCATGCTTTTGTATTCGATTATGGCAATAGCCTGATTGAATGGCTGCAACCCGCAGCAGGAGAGACCATACTGGATCTTGGCTGTGGTACCGGCGAACTGACTGCACAGATTGCAGAGAAGGGCGCAAAGGTAACAGGTATAGATAGTGCAGCTTCTATGATTGAGAGTGCGCAGCAGCATTTCCCCGGCGTTGACTTCCGGGTGGCTGATGCTACAGCTTTCTCGCTGGAGGAAAAGTTTGATGCCGTATTCAGTAATGCAACCCTGCATTGGGTGCGTCAACAGGAGAAGGCATTGGACCGTATCTATAATCACCTGAAACCCGGAGGCCGTTTTGTGCTCGAGATGGGAGGTAAGGGGAATGTAGATGATATCACCGGTGCATTGGAGAAAGCCATGCAGAACAGAGGGTATCAGTATAAGCCCTTCTGGTATTTCCCTTCCGTAGGAGAGTATACCTCTTTGCTGGAAGAATATGGATTCAGGGTTAACCAGGTACATTACTTTGACCGCGACACCGAACTGGCAGATCCTGAGAATGGAATAGTGCAGTGGTTGCAGATGTTCGGATCACATTTCTTAGAACAGGTACCGGAAGAGGATAGGCAGCCTATCCTGCAGGAAGCGCAGGAATCCCTGCGTGCAACCAACTTCCGCGATGGTAAATGGTACACTAAATATGTGCGCCTGCGGGTAAAAGCAGAAAAATTGAGTACAGATCTTTAACTTTAAAATGAAAGACCTTCTTTGAAGGCTATATTATAATGAGTAAGAATTTTCAACACCTTGTATCCACCGCAGTACCTATTGCGATTGAAAACATTGATACAGACCAGATCATCCCTGCACGCTTCCTGAAGGCAACTACCCGGGACGGTTTCGGCGAGAACCTGTTCCGCGACTGGCGTTTCGACAGTAACAATGAACCTAAACAGGATTTCATCCTTAATAATCCGATCTATAAGGGTCAGATACTGGTAGCAGGCAAGAACTTCGGTTGTGGTTCATCCCGTGAACATGCTGCCTGGGCTATCGGCGACTATGGTTTCAAAGTAGTGATCAGCAGTTTCTTTGCTGATATCTTCAAAAACAACGCGCTGAATAATTTTATACTGCCTATTACCGTTACAGACGAGTTCCTGGATAAAATCTTCCGTGCCATCGAAGCAGATCCTGCTACTCAGCTGGAAATAGATATAGAGCAGCAGACGTTGAAGATTGTGGCTACCGGCGATGAAACCAAATTTGACATCAACCCGTACAAAAAGGCCTGTCTCATTAACGGCTATGACGATATAGACTACCTGTTGAGCCTTCGCAAGGAAATTGAATCCTACGAAGCCAGCCGTGAGTTTAATTTTTAACATTTCACTTCGGTGGTTTAGCTTTACTTTCCGGAAGGAAGGTATGCCACTGGGTGTACAGAAGTAAACATCAATTCTAATCAACTCTAAACTAAATGGGCGTAGACAAAAAGATACTGGTAATACCCGGAGATGGAATCGGACAGGAGGTGACTGCCTGGGGACAAAAAGTACTGCAGACAATTGCAGTTAACTACAAACACAATTTTGTTTTTGAAGAAGGCATAATGGGACATGTTGCCATCGAAGCTACCGGTAATCCACTGCCTGATGAAACACTGGAAAAAGCCCGTAAAAGTGATGCGATACTGTTCGGCGCTATCGGTCATGCGAAATACGATAATGACCCTACACTGAAAGTGCGTCCTGAACAGGGATTGCTGAAAATCCGCAAAGAGTTAGGACTCTATGCTAATCTGCGGCCTATTAAGTTGTTTGATGAACTGCTGGAAGCATCCAGCATTAAGCCGGAAATACTTCGCGGAGCAGATATCCTGTTCTTCCGCGAGCTGACCGGTGATGTATACTTTGGCGAGAAGAAACGTTCAGAAGATCGCAACACTGCATCTGACCTGATGATTTATCACCGTTTTGAAGTAGAGCGTATTGCACGGAAAGCTTTTGAAGCTGCACGTAACCGCCGCAAAAAGCTATGTTCTGTAGATAAGGCGAATGTACTGGAAACCAGCCGCCTGTGGCGAGAGGTAGTACAGGAAATTGCAAAGGAATATCCTGACGTGGAAACAGAGCATATGTTCATTGATAATGCCGCCATGCAACTGGTAAAAGATCCTAAACGTTTCGATGTGGTACTGACAGCTAACCTGTTTGGCGACATCCTGACTGACGAGGCTTCTCAGATCGCAGGTTCTATGGGTATGCTTGCTTCAGCATCCGTAGGCGATAGTACCGGTTTCTACGAACCTATCCATGGTTCTGCGCATGATATTGCAGGAAAAGGTATTGCTAATCCGCTGGCGTCTATCCTGTCTGCCGCATTGATGCTCGATATCTCTTTCGGTCTGAAAAATGAGTCGCTGCGTGTGATCAAAGCAGTTGAAGCTACGTTGAAACAAGGCTTCCGCACTATGGATATTGCTAACAAGCATACGGAAAATCACTTTGTGATGGGTACAGATGCAATGGGTGCTAAAGTGCTGGAAAACCTGAACTGATTCGTTTCAGACGCAATAGCCTGAATAAAGTAAATTCTCCAATAACGTAATTAATATAAGATGAGCGATAAAAATCGTGTATACGTCTTCGATACTACACTCCGTGATGGCGAACAGGTCCCTGGTTGCCAGCTGACAACCGTCGAGAAAATTGAGGTAGCTAAGGAATTGGAATTGCTCGGAGTAGATGTTATTGAAGCCGGGTTCCCAATTTCCAGTCCCGGTGATTTCCAGAGTGTCGTTGAAATATCGAAAGCAGTAAGCGAGCCTGTGATCTGTGCACTGACACGTGCCAACACCATGGATATTGATGCTGCTGCTGAAGCGCTTCGCTTTGCAAAACGTAAACGTATCCATACTGGTATCGGAGCCTCCGATATGCACATAAAATATAAATTCAACAGTACCCGCGATGAGATCCTGAGACGCGCAGTTGATGCCGTTAAGTATGCACGCAAATTCGTGGATGACATTGAGTTTTATGCGGAAGATGCCGGTCGCGCTGATAATGAATACCTGGCCAGAATGATTGAAGCAGTTATCGCCGCAGGTGCAACTGTTGTTAATATTCCAGATACAAACGGATATTGTCTGCCTGACCAGTATGGTGCCAAGATTAAGTACCTGATGGATAACGTATCCAACATTGATAAAGCTATTATCTCTGTGCACTGTCACAATGACCTGGGACTGGCTACTGCCAATACCATCGCAGGTGTAATGAATGGTGCACGCCAGGTAGAATGTACTATCAATGGTATTGGAGAGCGTGCCGGTAATACATCACTGGAAGAAGTAGCGATGATCCTGAAGACGCACCACGCAATGGGCTATCATACAGGTATCAATTCAAAACGTATCTATGGTATCAGCAACATGGTAGAAACCATGATGCGCATGCCGGTACAGGCAAATAAGGCTATCATCGGTCGTAACGCGTTTGCACACAGCTCCGGTATTCACCAGGATGGTGTATTGAAACATCGTGAAAACTATGAGATCCTGAATCCGGAGGATGTAGGTATCCCATCCAACGCTATCATTCTGACTGCACGTAGTGGCCGTCATGCACTGAAGCACCACCTGGAACGCTTAGGTTATAAGCTGGATAAGATCAACCTGGATGAAGTATACCAACGCTTCCTGGTTATGGCTGATCAGAAGAAGGATATCAATGATGCCGATCTGCAGGAACTGATGGGCGACGGCGATGATAAGAACTATGACGATAAAGCTATCAAAGTAACGTTGTTGCAGGTAGTATGTGGCGATCCGCTGCGTCCTATGGCAACTGTGAAACTGAAGATCAATGGTGAAGAGAAAGAAGCCAGCTCCGCTGGTAACGGTCCTGTAGATGCTGCTATCAATGCCATCCATGAGATCATCAAAGATCAGATAGATATCGACGAGTTTAACATACAGTCAATGCGTGGTGGTAGTAAGGATGTAAGTAAAGTAAACATGCGTGTAAAACACAATGGCCAGGCTTATTATGGCTATGGTTACTCAACTGACATTGTGAATGCCTCAATGCATGCATATGTTGATGCACTGAATAAGATCTATTAAGCAACATCATTATAACAAAAAAGCCCTGTCATTGACAGGGCTTTTTTGTTATATACCACTGAACGGGATGTCCATCAGCGGATATTCTTTATATGTTTTGAGGTAATAATGCCACCATTCAGTGGTTAAAGGCAGAAAGCCATGTTTCTCCATCACACTTCTTAACAATTGCCTGTTGGCAGCAATCATAGTATCTGACACAGGATACGCATGATGCGCTTTCTCTGTAAAGTCGTCAAAACCGGTAGGCATAGCGACTGGTTGCCCGGTTTGGAGCTTGACCAGCGTCAGGTCTACAGCGACACCGCGATTATGTCCCGAGCCATTGCGTGGATTAGCTGCATAGCGGTCATCTGGTACAATCTCCCACATCTTTTCCGTAATACTATAAGGACGGTAAGCATCAAATATCAGTAGTCCAAGTCCCTGCCTGTTCAGTTCTTCCTGCACGGCCTTTAGTGCCCTGGCAGCAGGTAGCCTCAGGTAGGCTGCTGCATACGGGTACAATACCTGATGTGTAAAGTTGTCTGCTGTAGCATATCGGATGTCTGTACGTATGCCGGGAATATAGGCTGCAATATCAATCAATGCCTGGTTACTGTCGGCCGCTACCAGTTGCTGATAATGTGCGGTAGTTTGCACAACGGGCAGTCCATATTTATTCTGCGGAACCGGTTGTCCCTTTACCGTCAGGACGCTTATTGTCAGCATGACATGTAATAAGAGTATACCGGGTATGCAGGCAATCGGGTAATTGATTTTCAACTGTTTTTTATTTAAAAATACCTAAATATGGTAATAAAGTACAAGTTACTGGTAAAAAAGGATAGTTTTTGCCTTGGTAAAAGGGTTATTTTAGAACCCTTAAATTAAGGAAAATATGAACCTGTTTAGATTAGATAACAAAGTGGCTGTGATCACCGGTGGTGGCAGCGGCATAGGGCAGGCTATAGCAAAGGTATTTGCAGCGCAGGGCGCGAATGTACATATCATTGAATTGAATGAAGACGGAGGTAAGCAAACGGTAGCAGAAATCGCAGCTGAAGGTGGTACTGCGCAGGTACATGCCTGTAATGTGGCGCAACAGACAGCTGTTGTAAGTACAATGGACAAGATTATTGCAGCGGCAGGCCGTATTGATATTCTTGTGAACTGTGCCGGTATTGCGCATGTCGGCAAACTGGAGTCCACCACGGAGGAAGATCTTGACAGGGTATATAGCGTGAACGTGAAAGGTACATACAATTGTATGTATGCTGTCATCAAACAGATGAAAGAACAAAAGGGTGGAGTGATCCTGAATGTGGCTTCTATTGCTTCCAGCGTAGGTATTCCTGACAGGTTTGCGTATTCTATGAGTAAAGGCGCTGTATTAACAATGACGCTTTCTGTGGCAAAAGATTATATCAGCGATGGCATCCGTTGTAACTGCGTGTCTCCGGCCCGCGTACATACGCCATTTGTGGATGGTTTTATTGCTAAGAACTATCCTGGTAAGGAACAGGAGATGTTTGAAAAGCTCTCTAAAACACAACCGATAGGCCGTATGGCTAAGCCGGATGAGGTGGGCACACTGGCATTATTCCTATGTTCATCCGAAGCAGGATTCATTACAGGATGTGATTATCCGCTGGACGGCGGCTTTATCAAGCTGAATAATTAAGGAATAGTAAAATGCTGCTTACGAATGGCGGATTGGTTATATTCGTAACTCACTTTTCTTATATCTCATTCGTAAATCAACGCATAATTCCATGAAAGCTTGGTCTTTACTACTTATTGCAACATTATTCTTTGCCTGCGGATCACAACAGGAGAAAGGTTCGGCTGCTGAAACGGACGATACCTCTTCTGCGGGAGAAGCTTTTCAGCCGGTAGAACCGGCAGGAAAAGTAAGCGTTTCATTCCCCGTGACCGATACTACTGAGATCAAACTGGTATTTGAACTGGACGGGAAAACAAAGGAAAAACAATTCAGATTGCCACTGGCAAAAGATGTAGAGGAAAAAGACCTTTACCGCCTGGTGTGGGACAAGCCTAACAGCTGTTACGTTGGAGTACTGAAACAAAACCGTACTACCCGTTACTACCATGCAAGTGTGGACGATAAAGGTTTCCTGCAGATCAATCATGTAGGTACTCCTCCGGCT
The DNA here is from genome assembly GCF_019492185.1 of Chitinophaga rhizophila. Lineage (GTDB taxonomy): Bacteria > Bacteroidota > Bacteroidia > Chitinophagales > Chitinophagaceae > Chitinophaga > Chitinophaga rhizophila. The sequence goes on along the minus strand of NZ_JAICCF010000001.1, from coordinate 1,715,539 downwards.
GGCGTGTGGCAGTATGCAGAAAATAAACTTGGCTTAGGCAAGATCAGTGCAGCTGGTGCTGCAAAGCTGGAAAACTCCTATACCAAAAACCTGAAATCAGGACAGATCATTGCAGATTTCATCGTAAAAATAGTACCGCTGGCGTCTAAAGATTCAGTACATGTATATACTGAATTTGCTGGTGCTAACAGGACATTGTCACAGGCAGTACCTGCCGGTTTCAACCCTGGTATCCTCGTGTCAGAAACTAACAAGGACCAGTGTTTTGTAGTACTCGAAAAAGATGGTAAGCTGACTAACACCTATGAAATCAAGGTAGAAAATGGCCGTCTGCAGATCAACACATTATCAAGATAGTGCGACGCTGGTAAAATGGTGTCCACAGCATTTAAGTTAAAACAGTAAATTATTATATGAAACTGATCAGATTTGGTTTACCCGGTGCAGAAAAGCCAGGTATTGTAACAGAAGCAGGTACATTTGATGTAAGTGCATTTGGAGAAGACTTCGGTGAGAAATTCTTTGAAACAGATGGTCTGCAAAGACTGGCTGCCTGGTGGGAAAAAAACAGCGGTAGCTGTCCGCAGGTACCTGCAGGTACCCGCTTCGGTTCTCCTGTTACACGTCCTTCAAAAATCATCTGCATTGGTCTGAACTATGCTGACCACGCAAAAGAAACCAACGCAGCAATCCCACAGGAGCCAATCGTATTCTTCAAAAGTACTACTTCCCTGGTAGGTCCTAATGATGACCTGATCATTCCACGCAATAGCGAGAAAACTGACTGGGAAGTGGAACTAGCAGTAGTAATTGGCAAAAAGGCCAGCTATGTAGAAGAGAAAGATGCACTTGAGTATGTGGCTGGTTACGCATTACACAATGACTATAGCGAGCGTGCTTTCCAGCTGGAACGTGGTGGTCAGTGGGTAAAAGGTAAAAGCTGCGACACTTTCGGTCCTTTAGGCCCTTGGCTGGTAACCAAAGATGAAATTAAAGATGTGGATAACCTGCGCCTCTGGCTTACTGTAAATGGTAAGACTATGCAGGATGGTACCACTGCTAACCTGATATTCAAAATACCTTTCCTGGTATCTTACCTGAGCCAGTTCATGACCCTGCTCCCGGGCGATGTGATCTCTACCGGTACTCCGGCAGGTGTAGGCCTGGGTATGAATCCGCAGGTGTATATCAAAGCAGGAGATGTGATAGAGCTGGGTATAGACGGACTGGGTTCTTCTAAACAGACGGCCGTAGCATTTAAATAAAAAAGTCAGGCATCAGGAAGCTACTTATGCTTCCTGATGCCTGATTGCTAATTTCCAATTATTATGAATCGATATTGCTTAGCGCTTGATCTGGTTAATGATCCTGCGCTGATAGCTGAATACGAAGCCTATCACCGTGAGATATGGCCTGAAATAAAGAAGAGTATCATCGACGCCGGCATTACTAATATGGAGATATACCGTATCATGGACCGCCTCTTTATGATCATGGAAGTAAACGACAGTTTCTCCTTTGAAGCAAAAGATGCGGCAGATGCGGCTAACCCTAAAGTACAGGAATGGGAGCAGCTGATGTGGAAATATCAGAAGGCTGTACCCGTAGCTAAGCCTGGTGAAAAATGGGTGATGATGGACAGGATCTTTTCACTACAGTAATGTAGGACGATTGCACGAAAGAAGTATAGCTTTATAGCAAGACTGATAAGGAAGAAAAACGTTATGAAATAATGATTATAGACGCACACCAGCATTTCTGGCAATACCACCCTGTAAAGGATGCCTGGATCACTGATGATATGAAAGTGATACAGGAAGATTTCCTGCCACACCACCTGCTGCCTGTATTACAGGAGAACGGTGTGGACGGCTGTGTCGCTGTACAGGCAGACCAGTCCGAAACTGAAACCGGCTTCCTGCTGGATCTCGCTGCACAACATGCCTTTATTAAAGGCGTTGTAGGATGGGTAGACCTCCGTGCAGACAACCTCTCAGACAAACTGGCCCACTACAGCCAATATGGTAAACTGAAAGGCTTCAGGCACATTGTACAGGGAGAACCCGATCCGGCATTTATTCTCAGGAAAGATTTCTGCGAAGGTATCAGGGCGCTGGCTGCACATAATTTCACATACGATATACTGGTTTATCCCGTACAATTACCCGCAGTAGCGGCCTTTGTACAACAGTTTCCTGATCAGCGGTTGGTAATAGACCATATGGCCAAACCATACTTCAAAACACGTGATATCAGTGCCTGGGAAACTCATATGAGGGCAATTGCCCAACAGCCAAACGTATATTGCAAATTAAGCGGACTGGTTACTGAAGCAGACTGGCAGAAATGGGAACCCGCTCACTTCGAGCCTTTCCTCGATGTGGTATTGGATGCTTTCGGCCCCGAACGCCTGATGTTTGGTTCCGACTGGCCGGTATGTAAAGTAGCAGCCAGCTATACACAAGTGAAGGCAATTATCACCGATTATATCAGCCGCCTTTCTGCTACGGAAAGAGCCGGCATCATGGGCGGAAACGCTGTCAGGTTCTACAGTCTGTAGTACCTGCACATATTTTAAATTATTCAAACTACTGACATGGATCTGGGATTAAAAGATAAAGTATTTATAGTAACAGGAGGTGCAAAGGGTATTGGTGAGGCTATCTCAAAACTGATAGCAGCTGAAGGCGGCATTACAGTGGTTGCCGGTAGAAGTACTGCCGATAATGAAAAGACAGTGGCTGCAATTGTAGCTGCCGGCGGACAGGCAGTAGAAGTAACAGCCGAACTGGGTGAAGCAGAAGCCTGTAAAAAGGTGATCGAATTTACCGCACAACGCTTTGGCCGTATTGATGGCCTGGTGAACAATGCCGGTGTAAATGACGGTGTTGGACTGGAAAGCGGTAGCCCGGAGAAGTTCATGGCTTCCTTGCAGAAAAACATCTCCCATTACTACAACCTCGCACACTATGCACTGCCTTACCTGAAGCAGAGCAAAGGAAATATTGTGAATATCGGTTCCAAAGTAGCAGATACCGGCCAGGGTAAAACTTCCGGTTATGCAGCTTCCAAAGGTGGTATCAATGCGCTGACCCGCGAATGGGCAGTTGAACTGCTGCCTTACGGTGTACGCGTGAATACCGTTATTCCTGCCGAAGTATGGACGCCGCTGTATGAAACCTGGATCAACTCTTTACCTAATCCGAAAGAAAAGCTGGCTTCCATCGTTGCAAAAATACCATATGAACAACGTATGACCACCTCAGAGGAAATCGCTAATATGACAGTATTCCTGCTGTCAGGCGTATCTTCTCACACTACCGGTCAGATCGTTTATGTAGATGGTGGTTACACACACCTCGACAGATCCATTAGCTAGTTGCCAACAGCACTTTTCATCTTATAAATTATACTTATGGCCGGAGCCGCAATGCCCACTTCCACAGTTAAGGCAAACATCGATACAAAGAAGAGTTACCTGTTTCCTTTTATACTGGTAACGAGTTTATTTTTCCTCTGGGCGCTGATTCATAATATGAGCCCTATCCTGATTCCTCATCTGAAGAAGGCCTGTCAGTTAACTGACATGCAATCGGCGTTCATTGACTCTGCCGTATTTGCTGCCTACTTCCTGATGGCATTACCTGCAGGCGCGGTAATGAAGAAATTCGGATATAAAGCTGGTATAATCTTCGGCCTCTGCCTGTATGCTGTGGGAGCATTTCTATTCCTTCCGGCCGCCAGTACCCGCGATTATAACTTTTTCCTGGGAGCGCTGTTTATCATCGCATCTGGCCTTACATTCCTGGAAACTGCTGCTAATCCTTACGTATCTGTATTAGGTAGCCCGGAAACAGCCACTACTCGTCTGAATCTTGCACAGTCATTTAACGGCGTAGGTGCTATGATCGCTCCGATATTAGGGGCAAGATTTATTCTTTCGGGTACAGAGCTTACTGAGGCACAACTCAACGCTATGTCTCCGGACGCATTACAACAATACCTGATCGGCGAGGCAAGTACGGTAAAAGTACCATACCTCATTATCGGCATCGTTGTATTACTGATAGCCCTGCTTTTTGTGGTTACAAAGATGCCTGAAGTAACTGAGCAACAGGATGAGCAGGTAGACGCTACCGCTAATGAAAAAGGCAGCATCTTCAGGCATAAACACCTGATTGCGGCCGTGGTGACTATGTTCTTTTATATCGGTGGCCAGGTAGGCGTAAATGCCTTCTTTATCCGTTTTGCAAAATATACTGCTGATATAGGTGAGAAAGATGCCGCTGTATTGCTGGGCTCTGTAGCTGGTCTCGGCTTTATGATCGGTCGTTTCTTCGGCACCTTCCTGATGCGTAAAATGAAACCGCAGGTGCTATTGGCTGCTTATGGCCTGATCAATGTACTGCTGCTCCTTATCGCAATGACTACCAAAGGACAAATAGCCGTTTGGACCGTATTGGCTGTACCGTTTTTCATGTCTATCATGTTCCCGACTATCTTCTCTCTCGGTATCAAAGGACTGGGTGGAGATACCAAGTTTGGTTCTTCACTGATCATCATGTCTATCGTAGGTGGTGCTATATTCCCTCCGCTTATGGGATTGATCTCTGACAACTCAAATATCCAGATGGCATACATCCTGCCCCTGATCTGCTTTGCAGTAGTGGTATGGTTTGGTGCGAAAGGTCATAAGCTTGACCGCGCACACTAAAGCTTAATGCATATAAAACAGAAAGGGCGTACCACCCGGTACGCTCTTTTTTTATCTCTTTACTGCCACAATTATTCCTGTTGCCCACACTTGTTTTGTTACTAACAGATCCTCCCTCGCTTCCAGGTCTTTAATCAGCTGGGTGACCTTTTCAGCATGTCCTTCCGGCCAGTTAGGCTGCGGCAGCATATCGTCGATGATGTATAGTCCGCCCTTGTTCAGCATAGCCAGCGTTTCTTCCAGCATTAAGTACTTACCATGCCAGGTATCTGCAAAGATGAAATCAAACTTCCTCCGCCGGTTCTCTTTTAACCATTCTCCGCCATCTGCATGTACCAGTTTGATCCTGCTGTCATCCCCCAGGAAACGGATAGCAATATCCAGGTACTCCTGTGCATTATCCACAGAAATTAATGTGCTTTCTCTGTCCATACCATTTAATATCCAGGCGGTGGACAAGCCCGTTCCTGTACCCAGCTCAAGAAAACTGCCATAGGGTTTTGCTGCCGCCAATGTACGTAGCAAAGAGCAGGTCAGTGGGTCAGAGGCCATGGTGAATCCGGAGGCATTGGTCGCGTCGAGAATGTATTGATAGTGGTCTGGGTATTGCTGCTGTATGTCCTGTGTCATGAGCTGTTTATTAATAGGTCTTTCGACAAGGTAATAAAAAAAATCGCTTACTTTGGGTATTATGAACCGCCTGTTGATTCTGATTCTCCTGTTTACCTGTACGGGCACAGCTGCGCAGCAGGTGCGGCTGGATATTAGTCACGTTGTAGGCAATATGCCTATGCAGCTGAAAGTCACCGAATACCACAATGCCGCAGGAGATACCTTCACTATTACTGTCTTCCGCTATTACCTCAGTAATTTCACGCTATCCGATGCAACGGGAAAGGCAGTGAATGCTGAAAAAGCATATTTCCTGGTAAGTGAGGATAGTACCCGCTCAAAACAACTGCTGCTAAAGAACTGCCCTGCAGGCAAATACACGCGGTTATCGTTTATGATAGGGGTGGATAGTGTGTTAAATTTCAGTGGCCCGCAGTCAGGAGCGCTTGATCCTATGTATGGCATGTTCTGGACCTGGAACAGCGGTTATATTATGGCTAAGCTGGAAGGCTTTTCTCCTTCTTCCCGTCTGCCTAATCACATGATTCAGTTCCATATCGGTGGATATAGAGCGCCACACGTTACGCAGCGGCTGGTAACCCTGGAATTGCCCACACCGGTAACTGTCAGCGCCAGGCATACCCCCCAGGTCAGTTTAGAGGCCGATGCCGCTACCTGGTTTGACGGATTGCATAAGATCAGCTTCAGACAAACAGCCGGATTCATGGCCCCAGGTACTATTGCCGACAGAATAGCAGACAATTATCAGCATATGTTCACCGTTAAAGAAGTAATACATCGAAGATAAAGCATGACCCGCAAGGCCATATACCTGCTTGCTGCCTTCTGCGGGTGGTTATGGATCATGGGAAGCTCCCGTGATACGCTGACCGCCCATGCGCCAGTGGTAGAATACTACCAGCTGAAAATTCCTGACAGCCTGCCTCCGCCGGTATATGACTTCAAAAAGAACCCGCTGACAAAGGAAGGTATTGCCCTGGGCCGACACCTGTTCTACGATCCGAAGCTATCCCTGGATAGCTCCGTTTCCTGCGGATTCTGCCACCAGCAGTTCGCTGCCTTCGGCCACTTCGATCACGCCCTCAGCCACGGTGTGTTAGGAAGAACCGGCGTTCGCTCAGTACCTACCCTTTTCAACCTGATCTGGCAAAAGGACTTTATGTGGGATGGCGGAGTCAATCACCTCGATATTCAGCCTTTAACGCCTATTACAGACGAAAATGAGATGGGGATGGATATGCGGGAGCTCATCACCCGTTTACAGGGGAATAAGACCTATAAAGGGCTTTTTAAAGCAGCCTATGGGTCGGAGGAAGTAACTACAGAAAGAATGTTCCGGGCGTTGTCGCAATTCATGGCTATCATGCTGTCATTTGAGTCTAAATATGACAGCGTCATGCGCAAAGAACCAGGGGTTAAATTCACAGCAGAAGAGGAGGGGGGCCACCGCACATTCATGCAGAAGTGCGCCTCCTGTCATAAACCGCCGCTGTTTACAGATTACTCCCTGCGCAATAATGGCTTACCTTATCTGCCATCGATGAACGACGTAGGCAGGATGCGTATTACCAATAATACAGCCGACTATCTCAAATTTAAAGTCCCTTCGCTGCGCAATGTACTGGTCAGCGCACCCTATATGCATGACGGCCGTTTCTTCGATATCTTCCAGGTATTTGACATGTACGATCACGGGCAGGAAAAAGGAAATACCATTGATCCTCTTGTGAAGAACGGTATTCCCCTGAATGCAAAGGAACAAAGACAATTGTACATGTTCCTGAATACACTGACGGATAAAAACTTTATTAAAAATCAGGACTTCAGCGAAGTGCTGATTACGGACTAACTTATAATTTCCAATGCGCTATCACATCGCTTACCTGTTGCTTATACGCTGCTAAGTCAGCAAGTGTTTGCTGTATAAAACTATTGTCATCCAGCTTACCTATCACTGCGTCCATCTCTGCCTCATTCTCATATGTCATCTGCCGGAAAGGATTCTGATAGTCTTTTGCACGTGCGCCATAGATGCCTTCTGTTAAAAAGGTCTGCATATGCAGCGATTGCACCAGGCAGTTTTTCAGGAAAGCCGGTGTGAAATCTCTCGCCTTTTTCTCTTCCACATACAGCAATGATGCAATAGCATGCTGTAACTTATCCAGGGCATAGTGCTCACCGATTTGCCTGTAGTGCTCATGCAACTGTTTCCAGCTGCCAATATCTCCTGACCGTATCTGCTGTTTCAGATTGGCCAGTGTTTCATCTTTCATGAGCTGCCCGCCTACATTATGCCATGGGCCGCGTTCGGCTGTTTCCACAATACCGCGCAGCGATGTAAAGTTATGTGAAGTATCCGCAGTAATATAGCCGAAGATATTGCGGACTGCATATAGATTAATCAGCTCTTTAAACAACGGGTATGACCGGTGTACCTTCAACAGCTGCACTTTCCGCGAACTGTTCTCCACATTATCTGCATAGATCTGCAATCTCGCTACTTCTTCCGGTTCATGCTGCAGCAGTTCTTTACCTTTTTCCTGTACATCATGTGCTGACAATGAACCTGCTTCCGGTTCATGCCTGGCGTACCATGCCTGCCCGGTAGCTATTTCCATCAGCGCCATCGCATGAATCATCTCTTCCACACTATCCGGCGCGAGGTAATCATATTCTATCAGCTGTGTTTTATCCGTACGTTTATCCCTGTCAATATACTTCCAGGAATTGCGGGCCAGCGCATACATATTATGCAGGAACCAATACCCGGTCATGATTTTCAGTGTATTCTGCTGATCGTCATTTAATACCAGGCTGAATGGATAGGGTACATCCATTTCATGCATGTAAGTGCCTTTCGCAATCAATGTGAAAGTGGCAAAGCGTGAGTTATGTTTCAGACTTACACACAATCCCGGCCAGAAGCCGCGTCCTGCAATTACCTCCCCATCCGCGCCACGTGAATTATGGTTAGAGCCGATCGTTGCGCCGGCAGCCATATTACTTTGTCCCATGATCAGTGCTGCACAAAGGAATGAGTTGTTATGATGCTGTTCATGCGCCGGGAAGATCAGTGAATTAAGTACTTCACAGCAGGAGATAGTTGCATTGTTGCCAAGATAGGAGTTAATCAGGCGGGCACCATATTTTAACTGCGAATGTGAGGCCATCACAAAACGTACTGCCTTCACACCATAGAATACACGGCAGCCATAACCTACAATACCATTCACCAATTCGCAGCCTTCACCAATCTGGCTGGTGGCGTCTGCCGAACTGTTGATCGTAACATTCTTAATTTTATTGGCCCCTTTCAGATAAGCATCGGTGCCAATAGTAACATCTTTAATAATCTTACAATTCTTGATCACGCTGCGGTCGCCCACCATGCCATAGTACCCGCGTTTCTTGTCAAATTGTTTCTCTGTGAATGTCTTAAATTGTTGTTGTAAAACCGCATCATTCCGGTTACGTGTCCATAGCCAGGCATCGCCGGGCAGCATGCCATCAAACGGCATCACGCTTCTGCCACCGTTTTCATTACACAGCTCCAGCCAGATGCGCAGGGATTCAGATTCTCCCTCCTTTACAATGCCATTACCAAATTTGGCATGATCAGTAGTGATCATTTCATTTACATTGCAAATGATGACTTCATTACCGATGATATAATGAGAGAGATAATTAACGTTGTGTATAACTGCATTATCGCCGAAGTCGCACGATGAAATAGTACTGTTATACAATCCTACTGGCAATCTGAGATTGTGAAATTCCAGGTAATACGGCTCGAGTTTCCCGATGCGTACTACACCAAAGAAATGGCAGTGCTTAACAAGTTGCGGACTGAACTCATTGGCTACAAAGATATTGTTCCAGTCGTCAGAAGTATTGTCATTACGCACCAGTATTTCAATTTCCAGCGCACTTAATTTACGGTAGTTGGTTTGTTGTTTGCCCAGTTGACTGTTCCGCAGGTAATACTCGTCTTTACCTTCCGGCAAATAAGAATCTGCTACAAAATTGTAGCCCAGCTCAGTGAGTGGCTTCTTCTGTATTACATTCATCAAAAAAGAGTTGAAGTGTTATTATTCTACGGTTACTGATTTCGCCAGATTCCTTGGTTTATCCACATCAAATCCTTTCAGTACACCTATATGATATGCAAGCAGCTGCATCGGAATAACAGAGACAATAGGGGCTACCAGCTCGTCTGCTGCGGGTACTTCAATTACGTCATCGGCCATGCTGCGGATGGTCTGATCGCCTTCTGTAACTACAGCAATCACTTTACCTTTACGTGCCTTGATTTCCTGAATATTGGATACTACTTTCTCGTAATAGCTGTCATGCGTAGCGACAAAAACAACAGGCAGGTTTTCATCTACCAGTGCAATAGGGCCATGTTTCATCTCAGCAGCAGGATAGCCTTCTGCATGGATGTAGGAAATCTCTTTCAGCTTTAATGCACCTTCCAGTGCTACCGGGAAATTGTACCCTCTTCCCAGGTAGAGGAAGTCACGGGCATCTTTATATTTATCAGCAATCTGTTTGATCTGATCGTTCAGTTTCAGCGTCGCTGCTACTTTATCCGGAATAGCCTCCAGCTCACCTAGCAGGTGTTGCAGGCGTTGTGCAGTAATGCTGCCTTTTTCCTGTGCTACTTTCAGTCCGATCATACATAATACAGCTAGTTGCGCAGTGAATGCTTTGGTACTGGCTACGCCTATCTCCGGACCAGCATGTGTGTAAGCGCCAGCATCTGATATACGTGCAATGGATGAACCTACAACATTACATACACCCAGGATGATAGCGCCTTTCTTTTTGGCACTTTCAATAGCTACGAGCGTGTCAGCAGTTTCGCCTGACTGCGATACGGCAATGATCACATCTCCTTCGCCTACGACCGGATTGCGGTAACGGAACTCAGAGGCATATTCTACTTCCACTGGTATGCGGCAAAGCTCCTCTATCATGTATTCAGCAACCAGGCCTGCATGCCAGGATGTGCCACAGGCAACGATGATGATACGTTTTGCCTTGCTGAGTAAAGCTGCATGTTCACGTATACCACCTAATGTAAGCGTACCACGTTTGGCATCCAGACGTCCGCGCAGACTGTCAAAGATAGTTTGTGGCTGCTCGAATATCTCTTTGATCATGAAGTGATCGTATCCGCCTTTTTCGATAGCTGCCAGTTCTATGTCCAGTTTCTGAATGTAAGGCGTCTGACGTTCGTTGGAGATGTTTTTCAGGATCAGTTCATCTGCCTTGATAATAGCAATTTCATAGTCATTCACGTAAACCACTTCCTTTGTATATTCTACGATAGGAGAAGCATCTGAGGCCAGGAAGTGTTCGCCTTTCCCTACCCCGATCACCAGCGGACTACCCTTACGGGCAGCGATCAGTGTATCAGGGTTATCCTGGTCTACAATCACGATTACATAAGCGCCTACAACTCTTTTCAAAGCAATACGCAGGGCTTCTTCGAGTCCGCATTGATTGCTTTCCTGTATTTCTTCGATGAAGTGAATGAGTACTTCAGTATCTGTATCGCTTTTGAAGATATGGCCTTTTTTCAGCAGCTCCTGTTTAAGCTGGGAATAGTTCTCAATGATACCATTGTGTATCATGGCTAGTTTGCCGTTGCCCGAAGTATGAGGATGGGAGTTGCGATCACTGGGTTCTCCATGGGTAGCCCATCTGGTGTGACCAATTGCAATATGGCTGTGTACATCTTTTCCGCTGAGGTAGTCTTCCAGTTCCGCTACTTTTCCTTTCTTTTTATACACCTTAAGGCCTCCGTTTAGCAGCGCTACACCTGCACTGTCATAACCGCGGTATTCTAATCTCTTTAATCCTTTCAATACGATGGGGTAGGCTTCTCGCTGGCCTATATAAGCGACTATTCCGCACATAAATGTTTTTCAGTTTTACATGGATAAAGCGTGCAAGTTGTATAAAAAATGTGAAAAACGTATAAAAGATTGCGAATAATGACCCAGAATAACAAAATGATGCTCATCTGGTTGTCAGCTTAAGTACCATTACTTATGAGATCGGGGCTACCCGGATTTATCAAATTGTATGCCTGCTGAGAAAATACGTAATTTGTATGCTTTAACCGAATCAAAGGTCCTATGAGATACGTTGTAATACTATTACTATGCTGTCTGGCATGTGAACAACCCTTGCCCGAGCGGCAGCCGGTACCGGTTGCAGAAGACAGCACATTTCTCACGGGCACTTTCTTCCTTGTAGGTCACGCAGAACAGGCGTCCGGCGAAGATGCAGCCCTCAGCGAAACAGGGCAGCAGCAGGCCGGAGCATTGTACAGAAAGCTGCAGGATTCCGGTATTCAGAAAGTATACTTCACACGTCATATCAGCAGTATGCAGACTGCCGATTCTATCTGCCAGTATCTTAGCCTGGATACGGCTTCCTACGTAACAGATTCACTTGGAGAAGGATTATTGTATGAGATCACCCGGCATAACGACTGGGGTAAAAAGCTGTTGATCATCAGCGATCACCACCGCCTCATTCCCATTATGCATTCACTGAAGGCAAAGCCAAAGACGGAGGCCGTTGCCGGCAATGACTACGGACATATGTTTGTGGTGCGTAAGTTCAGAGATAGTGTGCGGGTAAAACGGTTTAATTACCTGGATTAAAAAAACCGGAATAGCAAAGGTTGATGTCCTTCTACTATTCCGGTTAATTGTCCACTAAGTCCGGGTCAGTAACCCTATTGATAATGAATATGTTAGGTGTCCGAAAGGGCACGTTTAGGCGTCGTAACGTATTGAGTACGAATAAGATGCGGACATGAGGTGGACTTGATCGCTTGTCAGGGCTTTTTTAACTACAATAAAATCCCTTTCATAAGGGCGAAAGCGACAGAGAAATAGATGAGCAAACCAGTCACGTCTACCAGCGTTGCTACGAAAGGCGCTGATGATGTAGCCGGATCAGCCCCAAGTCTTTTCAATATCAGTGGTAACATGGATCCTGAAAGGGTTCCCCACAGTACCACACCAATCAGTGATAGTCCGACGGTCAGGCCAATCAGTACGGTATGTTCACCATAGGTATGGAAGAATGAGTTCCACAGCAAGATACGAATGAAGCCTATCAATCCGAGCACACTGCCCAGCAACAGGCCGGAAATAATTTCTCTGCGCATCACGCTCCACCAGTCTGATATTGTAATCTCGCCCAGCGCCATGGCCTGTATAATCAGGGTGGATGCCTGGGAACCGCTATTACCACCGCTGGAGATGATTAATGGTACAAAAAGGGCAAGTACGACTGCTTTGGCAATTTCATCTTCAAAGAAGCCCATTGCTGTGGCTGTGAGCATTTCTCCGATAAAGAGAACGATCAGCCAGCCTATCCTTTTCTTCAGCAGTTTCAACAGGGGAATGTCCAGGTAAGGTTCATCCAGCGCCTCGGTACCACCAATACGCTGTACATCTTCCGTATGTTCTTCATTGGCTATCCAGAGGATGTCGTCAATGGTAATAATACCCAGCAGAATGCCTTCATCATCTACCACCGGCAATGCCACGCGGTTCTCCATACGGAACACCTGGATAGCTTCCTCCTGGTCATCATTCACATGCAGGGCTACAAAGCGGTCATCCATCAATGTATGCACGACTGTTTCGGGTGCTACCAGCAGGAACTCCCTGATACGGAAGTCATCAATCAGTTTACCCTTTTCGTCTACCACATAGATTACGTCAATCGTTTCACTGTCCCTGCCATATTCCCTGATATAACGCAGCACCTCTTTCACTGTCCATTCTTCCCTTACTGCAATGTAGTCGGGCGTCATCATACGGCCTACACTGGTCTCAGGGTAACCCAGCAGGCTTAGCGTAATCTTCAGTTCCTCAGGATCGAGTAGTTTAATCAGTTCTTTTACTACATCACTGTGCAGTTCACCCAGGAATGCCGTACGGTCATCCGCGGGTAGTTCGTTCAGCAGTTCGGCTACTTTAGCGGCTGGCAGCTCCCGGATTACATCTTCCTGTGCATGAAACTCCAGGATTCTGAAAGCTGCGGCAGCTCTGCCTATCGACAGCTGATTCATGATAATGTCGGCATGTTCCGGCAACTCATGAATGAGCTCGGCGATATCTGTGATTAACTGGTCATCCAGGTATACCTTCAGTTCCGGGAAGTTCTGCTCAGCGACCAGCGTCTCGAATTTTTCCTGTAAAGCTTCATTTTCCATAGTCCAAAATGCTGTCAGTGAGGCGAAATTAAAGAAAGTTGAGGTCCTACATTACAATATCTCTGCCACATGTTTGCGGATATTGCCCGAAATCGTATCTGTAGGAAGGTCGTTGGCGTCAAATCCAAAGGGGTCTTCTATCTCTTCCGCAATCAGCTCAAGACTGGCCAGCACGTAGAAAACGAATACGACAACTGGTATGATGAGGTAGTGCAGGGTGAATACATAGCCAATCGGCAGGGTCATTACAAAGAAAAAGATAAACTTTTTAATGAATATGCTGTAAGAAAAAGGAATAGGGGTATTCTTGATCCGTTCACAGGCACCGCATATATCAGTAAAGGATAACAGCTCCGGGTTGAGACTGAGTAACTGTTCCCCGCTGATCTGTCCCTGACGGTACAGTTCGTGGACATGAACCATGATCTGTGCAGCAATCTGGTTAGGCACATGCTTCTCTGGCTGCAGCTGCATACGCTCGGCCTGTTGAAATTCTTCCGGGATATACTTGTTACGCAGATGGTTCTTCAGGCTGAAGGGGTAGTTGCCGATCATCATCCTGAAGTACTCACGGGAAGCCGTATTGGAAGCCGGTAGTATGGCATTCAATTTCAGCGCCAGGTTGCGGGAGTTGTTCACCAGCGATCCCCATAACTTTCGTCCTTCCCACCAGCGGTCATAAGCCGAATTGGTGCGGAACACCAGTAGCAGTGAGATAACAAAGCCAAGTAAGGAGTGGACCAGGGTTACTTGTTTGAGGTCGCTATTGGGGGACAGATGCAGGAGCTCCAGTTCGAGGAATGCGATCAGTGCAGAGTAGGCAGACAAAGCTATAAACATGGGTATCAGCTTCCTGACCGTATCTGCTTTATGAAAGCGGAATATAAAGGTGAACCAGGCCTTAGGGTTGTAGTCGATCATATATTATACTATACATTTCTACAAACGTAAAAATTTTACACATGATTTTGATAACTTCCTGCTTTACCTTTATTTTACGGTTCCTTTACACATTATTATGATCAAGCCATATTTATACGTAGACAAGACAAAAGGCAAAGGCCGCGGCGTTTTTACTAAAGAAAGAATACCTGCCGGTACCCGCATTGAAACTTCGCCTGTACTTGTTTTGTCTTACGATGATACCGAGATTGTCGATAAAACGAAACTGCACAATTACATTTTCTTATGGGGCGTAAGGGAAACCCGCTCCTGCATTGCGCTTGGTCTTTGTTCCATCTACAACCACTCTTACGAACCTAACTGTGAGTACGAAATGGATTTTGAAGCTGAAACGATGAGTATCATCACCCGCAGGGAAATTAAAAAAGGGGAAGAACTGAGCATCAACTATAATGGTGATGTGACTGATTCGTCTCCTGTTTGGTTCGACGTAAGGAAGAAATAACGACAGGCAAAGGCCATCGCCTTTCTATAGAAATTTGATAAGGAATTGAGAAATTCCTTATTATTGTACCTAATTATATAAGTGCTTATATAATTTTATTATGAGCTTTTACGCATCGTTGGGATATCTGGTTTTTGGGAGCCGTCTGAGGCGGTTGAGTGAATACTTCCTCATGGAGGTGAATAAAGTGTATGAGCAGGCTGGTATTGCCTTTGATGCCAGTTGGTTCCCCGTTTTTTATATCCTGTCAAAGCAGCAGAATATCCCTTTGATTGATATTGCCGAACAGCTGGAAGTATCTCATTCGGCTGTCAGTCAGCTGGTTACTAACCTGAAAAAGAAAGGGCTGGTACGTACTGCTCCCTGTCCGGATGATGGTCGCCGGCAGTTAGTGATGCTCAGCAAAAAAGGAGAGGAGTTACTACACCAGGTGCAACCCATATGGGAAGCTATTAGTACAGCCATGGAGGAGTTGACCAAGGAGCATAAGCAGAGCAGCCTGGTGCTGGAAGCCATCCGGCAGATAGAAAGTGCAGCACAGGCGACGCCCCTGTCTGCAAGAATCAAGGCGTCGATGAAGGACTGATTACCGCTCAATTCAATCAATAATGATACACCAATTCAAATACGGTATTGATCAGCTTACCGTTGCCAGAGCGCTGGATATTGCCGCAGGCCGGCTGACCGGCGTACTGGTACCGGAAGTGATTGCACGCATTAATGCCAGCGCTGCACACGTACAGGCTATCGTCGCTGCCCACAGCACAGTATATGGCATCAACACCGGCTTTGGGCCGCTCTGCGATACCAAGATATCAGAAGAAGATACCCGCACCTTACAATATAACATCCTGCAAAGTCATAGCGTTGGCATAGGGAATCCTATTCCGGAAATGGTAGCCCGTGTAATGCTGGTTACCAAAGTACATGCATTGGCACAGGGGTATTCCGGCGCTGCACTATCCACCTTGGAACGCATTATCTGGCATATAGAGCACCAGGTAACACCGGTAGTACCTGAAAAGGGATCCGTAGGCGCTTCCGGTGATCTGGCACCGTTATCCCATCTATTCCTGCCATTAATAGGGTTGGGAGAGGTCTACTATAAAGGACAAAAGCAACCTGCCGCCGCGGTCTTACAGGCCGAAGGACTGGCACCGGTGGTACTGGGCCCTAAAGAAGGTCTTGCATTGATCAATGGTACACAGTTTATATTGTCCTTTGCCGTTACTGCTTTACAGCGGATGCACAATGCGCTGGATGCCGCCGATATTATCGGTGCCTTGTCACTGGAAGGACTGATGGGTACTGCCCGTCCGTTTGATCCGCGGTTGCATGCCATCAGGCCATTCCCCGGTAATCAGCTGGTTGCACACCGTCTGAAGACGATGCTGGATAACTCAGGCATTATGGATGCTCATGCCGACTGTGGCCGTGTACAGGACCCATACTCCCTGCGCTGCATGCCACAGGTACATGGTGCATCCCGTACCGCATGGCATCACTTACGTGAGCTGACGGTAATTGAACTGAACGCTGTAACAGATAACCCCATTATCTTCAGTGCAGAAGATACAATCAGCGGAGGCAACTTCCATGGTCAGCCGCTGGCTATGCCACTGGACTATGCCACTGTTGCAGCCGCAGAACTGGGTAACATTGCTGATCGCCGCTGTTATATGATGATAGAAGGCCGGTATGGGCTACCTAAATTGCTGATTGAAGACGCCGGACTGAACTCCGGTTTTATGATACCACAATATACAACCGCTGCACTGGTAACAGAGAATAAAACCCTTTGTTTCCCTGCCAGCGCCGATAGCGTACCCACTTCACTGGGTCAGGAAGACCATGTGTCTATGGGCTCGATCAGTGGCCGTAAGCTGCATCAGGTAATAGATAACCTGGAGTACATATTGGCAATAGAGCTGCTTTATGCTGCACAGGCGGTAGATTTTAGAAGGCCGTTAAAGTCAGGCCCTATTCTGGAAGCAGTACACTCCTTCGTACGGCAAACAGTATCATTCGCCGCCAAAGACAGGATCTTTGCCCTGGATATCAAACAACTGCATCAGCTGATTGTAAACCAATCCCTGGTCAAAGTGGCCAATGATGCAGCGCTGACCCATCACTTATCTTTAAACGGTATTTATCATGAACAGTTCGGAATTTATTAAAACATACGCTGCACATCCGCATTATAAAGCACCCCGTGGTAACAAGCTGCATGCCCGTTCCTGGCAGACAGAAGCACCCCTGCGCATGCTCTTGAATAACCTGGATGAGGAAGTAGCAGAGAATCCGGATGAACTGGTAGTATACGGCGGTATCGGGCAAGCGGCACGTAACAGGGAAGCCCTCCAGAAGATAATCGAAATACTCCTGAAGCTGGATGAAGATCATTCATTACTGGTACAATCAGGCAAACCGGTAGGGGTAGTACGTACACATCCGCAGGCACCGCGCGTGATGCTGGCCAATAGTAACCTGGTACCTAAATGGGCTACCTGGGAACACTTTAATGAGCTTCGTGCCAAAGGCCTGATGATGTATGGCCAGATGACAGCCGGCAGCTGGATCTATATAGGCACACAGGGTATCCTGCAAGGTACTTATGAGACGTTCGTAGCCTGTGGCCGTCAGCACTTCAACGGAGACCTCAAGGGCAAGTTACTGGTCACTGCAGGTATAGGTGGTATGGGCGGCGCACAACCACTGGCAGCAACCATGGCGGGAGCTGTATTCCTCGGTGCTGATGTAGACGAATCACGTATCCGTAAACGGTTGGCTACCCGCTATATTGATCGTATCACACATTCTTATGAAGAAGCGATAGCCTGGGCAATGGATGCCAAAGCCAAAGGCCAGGCATTGTCTATAGGGTTGGTAAGTGATGCCGGAGATATGCTGGAAAGGCTACTCAATGACAACATTATTCCTGATATACTGACTGATCAGACTTCAGCCCACGACCCTATCAATGGGTATGTACCGAATGGGTTGTCGCTGGAAGCAGCAGCAGCCCTTCGTAAGGCAGATCCTGCAGCATATAAAGCCCGTTCACTCAAAAGTATGGCCCGTCATGTCAGTTATATGCTGGCATTGCAGGAACGCGGCGCTATTACGTTTGACTATGGTAATAACCTGCGTGAGTTTGCCCGCGAAGGCGGTGAACCTAATGCTTTCAACTTCCCCGGATTTACACCAGCATATATACGTCCGCTGTTCTGTGAAGGTAAAGGTCCTTTCAGATGGGTCGCCTTATCCGGAGATCCGGAGGACATTTATACCACAGACCGGGCATTAATGGAAGCCTTTCCAGAGAATACAGCATTACTCAACTGGTTGAAGAAAGCACAGGAGCAGGTGGCATTCCAGGGCCTGCCGGCACGCATCTGCTGGTTGGGAATGGGTGAAAGAGAAAAGGCTGGCCTGATATTTAATGATCTGGTAAGGACAGGTAATGTGAAAGCACCTATTGTAATAGGCCGTGATCACCTGGACTGTGGCTCAGTAGCTTCTCCTAACAGGGAAACAGAAGCTATGAAAGATGGTTCTGACGCAGTATCTGACTGGACGTTGCTGAACCTGATGGCTAATACCGGCGGCGGCGCTACCTGGGTATCTTTCCATCATGGCGGCGGAGTAGGCATGGGATACTCACAACATGCCGGCATGGTCGTAATGGCCGATGGCTCGGAAAGGGCAGAGGCTTGCCTGAAAAGAGTATTATTCAATGATCCGGCGCTGGGCATCTTCCGTCATGCAGATGCAGGATATGAAGAAGCGAAAGCCACCGCCGGCAAATTCAATATCTGATATATGGAACTCATAGGCCCCTTTTCACAGATATTACCGCTGACAGACCTGCCGTTGAAAGGTCCGTTACAGGATGAGCAACTCACCATTATTGAGCATGGAGGTGTTGTGACAGATAATGGAAAGATTATTGCCACAGGCACTTTTAAGGAGTTGCAACACCAGTTTCCCGATTGCGATGTAACCCGCATTACAGTACCTGCGGTATTACTACCCGGGTTCATTGATTGCCATACACATATCTGTTTTGATGGTTCACGTAACCGCGACTATGCCATGCGTATTGCAGGGAAGTCTTACCTGGAAATAGCCCGGGCAGGTGGTGGTATATGGGATTCAGTTACTAAAACCAGAGCTGCGGATCCGGAGGTATTAATGACCAATACGGTACTGCGCGCCAACAGGCATCTGCGTGAAGGTGTGACTACCATTGAAGTAAAAAGCGGCTATGGTCTGGATATGGATGGAGAGCTGAATATGTTACAGGCCATCCGCGCAGCAGCCAGTCATACGAAAGCTACCCTGGTGCCTACCTGCCTGGCAGCACATATGCGGCCGAAGGATTTTGAAGGTGATGATACAGCCTATTTAGCCTGGATACTTAAGTCCTTATTACCTGTGCTCCAGTCAGAACAACTTACTCAACGGGTGGATATCTTCATTGAGGAAACAGCTTTTTCTCCGGAAGCAGCCAGGCATTTTCTGCAGCAGGCTGCTGAGATGGGCTTTGCTGCAACCGTACATGCAGATCAGTTTTCTACCGGAGGAGCAGCTGTAGCAGTGGCAGCAGGCGCTTTGTCAGCAGATCACCTGGAAGCCAGCGATGATGCAGCTATCTCACTACTGGCGGCGGCAGATATAGTAGCTGTTGTACTACCAGGAGCTTCCCTGGGACTGGGTATGCAGTATGCACCGGCAAGGAAATTATTGGATGCCGGTGCGGCCGTAGCAATAGCGAGTGACTGGAACCCAGGTTCAGCACCAATGGGGGATTTATTGCTACAGGCAGCAGTATTGAGTGCAGCCCAGAAGCTATCCGCCGCAGAAGTATTCGCAGGACTAACCAGCCGGGCAGCAAAGGCATTGGCTTTAGAAAATGTTGGTCAGCTGACCGCAGGGTACTTAGCAGATATGCAGGCATACCCGTGTGCAGACTACCGCGATATTTTATATTATCAGGGAAAGATGAAACCTGTGAAAGTCTGGAAAGAAGGGGGGCCTGTTTTCTGATAATAACTGATTGACAGCAGAAGGGTGCATCAAAGCAATTGATGCACCCTTTGTCATGTTGGGGATACGTGTTATATGCTGATTATTGTTTGATAATTTTGCGGGTGATCACCTGCTGACCATAAGTAAGCTTCAGGGTATATACACCTTTTGGCAGCTGTGTGCCTGTAAGGCTGGTATTGTACTGGCCTGCGTCCAGGCGACCGCGTTTTAATACAGCAACCTGCTTACCATTCAGATCAAATACAGCAAGTAATACCTGGGCCGGTTTGTCCAGATAGAAGCTCACTGTACTATGCTCACTAAATGGATTAGGATAGTTTGTCAGTGAGGCAGGCTGTTTTTCCGTTGGGATCATCTTCGTGGCTGCCAGTGTGGAAGCTGCCGCACCAGAGCTGATAACTCTGACTTCCGTGAGGCTGTTCCATGCATTGGTACTGTTACCATGTCCTACAATTCTTACATATTTAGCGCTGCGGGCCGCAAAGTTGAATGCCTCCAATGCATTGGAAGTACCACTGCTCTGTAAGCCGGTAGCAGCGTTCGCCCAATTGTTACCATCGGTACTGGTCAGGATATCAAAGAAAGTACGGCGGGTAGTACCATTGTAGAAAGCGATATTCACCCCTGTTACGGTAGTGGTATTACTCAGGCAGAACTGGATCCATTGACCGTCTCCTTCAGCAGACCAGCGGGTACTGTAGTTATTGTCCTGTACGTTGGCAGGTACGTTGCCATCATTTGCACTGGCAGAAACAGGTACGCAGGTATTGCCGGTCGGGAAGTCATCTGCAGGGTTCAATATACGCTCCCTTATCCACGCGCCTGCAGGTTTCAGGCGTGCAGTCGTCCATGGACCGTTAGAGCAGGTACCTGTAATCCATACCGCACCTGAGCGGAAATCATCTGAGTAATTCCAGTTAGTCCAGCTGATCTTTTTCCGCGCCATCAGATCAATAAACTGCTGGGCCATAGTAAAGTCATTGGGGCCGTCTCCGCTGGCTTCCTGGGTACCAAATTCAGTGACGAATACAGGTAGTCTGTCAGACGCTGTATTCAGCTGATTTAAGTAGGGAGTACGGTGATCCATTGCATAGAAGTGAAAGGTATACATGACATTGGCATGCTGCAGGGGATTATTGAAAATGTCCTGCAAGGATCCGTCCCCAGACAAGCCCATGGTAGACCATCCATGCGTACCTACCAGGATCACAGCGTCATTATCAATGGCGCGTATGTGAGGAATCATCTGATCTGCATACAGCTTGATCCTGGCCCAGGTAGCGCCAGAGTTAGGCTCATTACAGATATCATAAATGATGTTGTTTTTGTTTTTGTGCGTGTTGGCAATGGCAGTGAAAAACGTTTTGGCCCTGCTGAGGTTTTCGTTAGGGTCGCCGGGAGTCAGCTGATGCCAGTCTACCAGTGCGTACATGCCGCGTGCAGTAGCTTCTTCTATCAGTCTGTTAACCTGGTTAGTAAAACCTGTAGGATCGCTGGCATAACCGCCTTCCTGTACATACAGGGAAATCCGCAGGATGTCTGCACCCCAGTCATAGGCCAGCGCATCTAGTGAGGCCGCAGTAAGACAGCTTCCCCAGCCATACCATTGTATACCGTGTGTGCTCATACCTCTGAGCTGGATGGGGTTACCATACTGATTACACAGCTTGGTACCAATAACCCGTAACTGGCCGTTTTTCTGCACCGGCGTCTGCGCACGGGCATGTAAAGTGATACTCAGCAGGCAAAAGACAAATGCTGCCAGCCGGAAAGAAAGGTAGGTTCCAATCTTCTTCATTTGGATAGTTGTTTTGAGGGTGATAAATAATAAAACTATGATGGATTTGTAATGGCTACATACGTGGAATTTGACATGGTAAAAACATAGGCGCTATGCTACAGGTGATAGGTTATTCAGTCGCTACAGGTCTTTATGCAATCGTTTGCTGCAATATAGGGAAAAATATTGATCAGGTACATTTCTGTCTTCCTCCACTCACGAATCCCGGCATAACACTGATAGGATACCGATATCTATCCGTCAGTTACCGTGCAAACACGCGGATAACGTCACTATTCCGTTAACAGTACTAACTTTGTAGTACTATGATAAAGCCAGATTATTACAGGCAGCCGGTTGCCTGGACAGGAAGAATAGACGGGACTGCCGAAGAATTATTACGCTGGCATCAGCGAATTATTCCGGTTAATCTGTTGACAGGTGCACTACCGGTATTAAAACCACATCAGCAAGGTGTTGTTTTCCTGGGGTTTGCCAGTGATGAAGGTGTACGCCGCAATCAGGGCCGTGTGGGTGCAGCAGAAGGTCCGGCCGCATTAAGGCTTGCATGTAGCAATTTCCCTGTTCATTTCGATAGTGAACTGGTACTCGCTGATGCAGGTGATATTATCTGTAAGGACAATCAGCTGGAGGAGGCGCAGCATTCACTGTCTGCAGCAGTACTGAGCATTCGTAAGGCGGGTTATCTGCCGGTACTATTGGGTGGAGGACATGAGATCACTTACGGACATGCGCATGGCATATATCAGCACCTGACAGGACGGAAGCGTGGTGAGAAGCTAGGACTACTGAATATGGATGCACACTTCGATCTGCGCATGACAGGTACAGAAGGTAGTACATCAGGTACCAGCTTCTGGCAGCTGGCCCAGGACTGTAACCTGGAAGGTGTTCCTTTTCACTATCTGGCCCTTGGTATACAGGCTAACAGTAATACGCAGCAGCTTTTTCGTATAGCGGGAGACCTGGAAGTACAATATGTTGATGCCGACGCTTTTCACCTCCAGGATAAGCCACTGGTCCATGCTGCTATTAATCAGTTCCTGCGGGATGTGGATCATGTATACCTGACTATTGACCTGGACGTATTTTCAGCGGCTTTTGCACCAGGTGTAAGCGCTACGGCATACAATGGTATCCGTCCGGATGGATTGTTCCTGGAATGTTACCGGAATATCCTGCAAAGTGGTAAACTGGCCGGGATAGATATTGCAGAATTGAACCCCTCTCTCGATGTGGATAACCGGACAGCAAAACTTGGAGCAGGATTATTATTTGAGATGATCAGTAACTTACACTACCACTGATAGTGTCAACAATTGCGGAATGTACGCATTCTTTCCGGCAGCAGTTTTTTCTTCTTCTGCTTTTATATATTTGGCATATAAAAACATAAGTATCATGAAGTTATTCTCCGGATTAGCAATTGTAGCTGCAATCGTTTTATCCTCCACACTCACAGTAGATGCTCAGAAAATTAAGCTGAAAGAAGGCGACCTCTCTGTACTGAAAGGACAAACAGAGATCAACACCGAATTTACCTATGACGCTGTTAAAGTAGGTGAATTTGATGATGAGAATGATTACATCAAAAAGAAAACAGACGAGTATAACAAGAAGGAAGCTGGCCGGGGTGATACCTGGGCTGCAGCCTGGAAAGCCGACAGAGCTGCACGTTTTGAGCCTAAGTTTGACGAGCTGTTTTCCGAAGCAAGTGGTGTTAAGTCAGGTAAAAATCCAAAGGCAAAGTATACGCTTATCTTTAATACTACTTTCGTAGAACCAGGCTTTAACGTCGGCGTTATGCGCAAGAACGCATACGTCAATGGTGAGGCTTTAATTGTGGAGACTGCAGATAAGAGTAAAGTAATTGCCAAGCTATCTGTGGATAAAGCACCGGGTAGAATGGCCTTCGGTATGGACTTCGATACCGGTGCGCGTATTACCGAATCTTATGCAATGGCAGGTAGAGGTTTAGGCCGATTTGTGAAGAAGCAATAAACGTATAAAGATATACTCCATGGATGTATTCATCCCGATGGAATATCCTTAGTATACCTTAAATAGGTAAGTCGATCACATCAGTTTTCTTATATAAAGGCGGCTATCTCAGATACCATTGAGATAGCCGCCTCTGTTCAGGAAGCAACTACCTTCTCCATATATGTAGCGCTGTTACTTCCCATATAGTTTTAATAGCTCTTATCAGAACACGATTGTCTTGTTGCCATGTATAATCACCCTGTCTTCAACGTGTGCAATAACTGCTCTTGTTAACACCTGTCTTTCGATGTCCCTGCCTAACATCACCAGGTCATTCACTGCGTGACGATGACTTACCCTGGCTACATCCTGATCAATGATCGGTCCTTCATCCAGGTCGTCAGTTACATAATGGGCAGTAGCTCCAATTAGTTTTACACCCCGTGTATAGGCATTTTTATAGGGATTTGCACCTGCGAAGGCCGGCAGAAAGGAGTGATGAATATTGATAATCTTTCCCGGGAATGTGCTGACAAAGGACGGCGATAATATCTGCATATAGCGGGCCAGTACAGTAAAATCAGCCTTCGCATCCTGTATCAGTTGAATAGCTTCCTGTTCTCTGGCTGCTTTACTTCCCGGATCCACAGGAAGATAGTGGAAGGGTATACCAAAATCTTCAGTTACCTCCCTGAGATCTTCATGATTGGAGATAACCAGGGGAATATCCACCGGTAGTTCTCCGCTGCGCCAGCGCCATAATAATTCCATCAGGCAGTGATCATAACGGGATACCATGATAGCCATTTTCTTGCGGTGGGAGCTGTAATCAATACGCCAATCCATTTTTAGCGGCGCTGCTACCTTTTCCTGGAACTGTTTTTCCAGTTCAGCGATAGTGACAGCAGTATTTTCAAGGTGAAAGACCATGCGCATGAAGAAAAGACCTTCCTTCGGATCAGTACTATGCTGACTGGCATCCAGGATATTTGCGCCACAGGTAAACAGGAATTGGGATACGCCGGCAACTATACCGGGCCGGTCAGGACAGCAGATCAATAACCTGCCGGTAATATCGGTTTGCATAAAAATAGGTATATATTATCAGTAAAATACTAAATGTTATTTTACTTTTGGCCCAATTTTGATGCATGAAGAAGATAGGTTTGATGTCAGATACACATAGTTACCTGCACCCTGACGTATTTAGATATTTCGATAAAGTCGATGAGATCTGGCACGGCGGGGATATCGGGAACACAGCACTGGCGGATAAACTGGAGGCTTTCAAGCCTTTTCGTGCAGTATATGGTAATATCGATGGCGCTGAGTTAAGGGTGCGTTATCCACTGCATCTGTCCTTTGAGATAGAGCAGGTAAAGGTTTTCATGATCCATATTGGTGGATATCCCGGAAAATATGCCCCGGGTATCAAAGAACAGCTGAAGGAATATAAGCCCAAATTATTCATATGTGGTCATTCCCATATATTAAAGGTAATGCCTGATCCGGCTCTGCAACTATTGCATATTAATCCGGGAGCCTGTGGGATTCAAGGATGGCACAAGGTCAAAACTTTGTTACGCTTTGAATTATCAGATGGTAATATCAGTCAGCTGGAGGTAATTGAGCTGCCGAAGTAACGTAGGAAACAAGGTGTTAATACTTCAATTGTAATGTGATGCTGAAATGGCTTGCTTTATTGACGGCATGTTTGCTGATTTGTGTAGCAGTTTCTGCACAACATACCCCATTTTTCAAAAAGGCCATCCGCTGGCTGGAAGCCGAAAATGATTCCAACTATATCGAAGAGCATACAGAAGACCTTACTGTCCGCCTGTTTGGTTCCAGAAAGTATAACAACTACGATATAGTGGATAATGATATCGTAGAAGGCTCCGTTACTGATAATGGGGTAGTTAATGCTAAAAGCTCAAAAGATGTCTTATACCGGCCCAATACGCCCTTTAACGTCGGTTTTGGGTTCAACTACCGTTTCCTTGCTATTAATCTGGCCTTTAACCTGTCGGCGATCAATAAGGAAAGTGGAGAGTACGGTAAGACCAAAATGCTGGATCTGCAGACCCACATTTATACCCGCAGACTGGTAGTAGATTTCTACGGACAGATTTATAATGGTTACTATATCGCCAATACCCGTCAGCTGATAAGCAGCCTGGGTACTAATGCCGGTTCCAATAATGTGGAAATGATCCGTCCGGATGCCCGTAATGTCAACATCGGGTTAAACGTACAGTATATCTTTAATTCCAAGCGCTTCTCCTACCGGGCGGCCTACTTACAAAACGACTACCAGAAAAAAAGCGCCGGGTCATTTCTGGTGGGAGGGGAGGTTTTTGGTGTAAGGATGAAAGGCGACTCCGGGCTGATACCTTCCTACATTCAAAGTACCGGTTTCTTCAACGGAGAGAACTTCAACCGCACGCGTATTATCAGCGCTGCTGCTAATGCCGGATATGCGCATACATTCGTTTATAAGCAACATTGGTTTACTACACTATCCCTGAGTGGCAGCCTTGGCGTCAATCATACAATCATGAACAGGGTAGCAGCTACCGACCTGAGGAAGATAGGTCTTCAGTTCAATAATAATGTGCGGATATCCGTAGGTTATAACTCCAGCAGGTACTTTGCAGGTATCCACTATGTATACCTGACTACGCGCAGCCAGTCTCCCGTGCCTGATACCTACCAGACAATGGGAGCAGGCAATTTCCGCGTTAGTTTAGCCAGAAGATTTACGCTGAAGAAGCCACTCTTTTAAGAGAACTGTGTCTGCAATGATGCCATTTCTGTCCTGATATTCTCAATAGCAACTGCCTCATATTGCTCTCTGAAAGCGGTAGTCTTGAATATCGCTGGTGCATTTAGAAAATGCTGTAAGGCGTTTCTCCTGCCGGCATTATACACGATATCTGAATAAATATGATATTCCTTTCTGATCTGTTCTGCATATGCCTGATACTGCTCAGCAGGTGCTCCTAATATAGACAGGTCGAAATCCAGGAAATAGTCCAGATCCGGATTGCCGGTAGTATTCTCATGCGACTTTGTAGCACGGATAAAGTGCATGACGGTTTCTATATCGTTCGCCGGGTAATCTGTCTGGAAAAGGAACTCAGCTGCGGCCATCGCACTCTTCTCCTCATTGTCCACCTGCTGGATATCGTAGATGATATCATGGAAGAAGATTGCCAGGAGAAAGTTCTCATTATCCGTAATAAGGTCGCTATGCTTTACCTGCAGTTGCAGTAGCGCATAGATATGGGAAAGGTTATGGTAATGGCGGTGGGTTGCGGAATAGTGATCTGAGAGCAGCTCAAATCCCTGATCTATAAATGCCTGATTCTTTGTGTAGGGTTCCAGCAGTTGTTGCCAGACGTTTTGTAAAGTTTCTTTCTGCATAGGGGTAAAGGTAAAAATAAAAATCCCGTCTGCAGACGCAGACGGGATCCTTTATCATTTTATAGCATAAAGCTGATTATGCATTTGCAAACTGGGCACGGATTACGTTCAGTGCACCACCTGCTTTGAACCACTCAATCTGTTGTTCATTGTAGGTATGGTTTACTGCTATTTCGTCCTTGCTGCCGTCTTTGTGGTTAGCCACAACAGTCAGCTGCTTGCCAGGTGCGAAATCATTCAGGCCAACGATATCTAATGTATCATCTTCCTGGATTTTATCGTAATCTTCCTTGTTAGCGAAGGTCAATCCGAGCATACCCTGCTTTTTCAGGTTAGTTTCGTGAATACGGGCGAAAGATTTCACCAGGATAGCACGAACGCCCAGGTGACGTGGTTCCATAGCAGCGTGTTCACGGCTGGAACCTTCACCATAGTTTTCATCACCTACCACGATAGAACCGATATTAGCAGCTTTATATGCGCGCTGTACAACAGGTACGCCTGCGTATTCGCCATTCAGCTGGTTCTTAACGGTGTCAGTTTTGTCATTGAATGCGTTCACCGCACCGATCAGCATATTATTAGATATGTTGTCGAGGTGACCACGGTATTTTAACCACGGACCAGCCATAGAGATATGGTCAGTAGTACATTTACCTTTTGCTTTGATCAGCAGTTTCAGACCTTTCAGATCTGTACCTTCCCATGCAGCGAATGGTGCCAGCAGTTGCAGACGGTCGCTGGTTGGAGATACGATTACCTGAACACCGCTACCATCAGCTGCAGGAGCCTGATAACCAGGATCTTCTACAGAGAAACCTTTAGTAGGCAGTTCAAAACCACTTGGTTCGTCCAGCATTACTTCCTGACCGTCTTTAGTCTTAAGTTTGTCAGTCAGCGGGTTGAACGTCAGGTCACCTGCGATTGCAAAAGCTGTAACGATCTCAGGAGAAGCAACGAAAGCGTGCGTAGCAGCCAGACCATCATTCCTTTTAGCGAAGTTACGGTTGAAGGAAGTGATGATTGAGTTTCTACGGTTTGGATCATCGATGTGACGAGCCCACTGGCCGATACAAGGACCGCAGGCATTAGCCAGTACAACACCACCGATCTGATCGAAGGTATTCAACAGACCGTCTCTTTCGATGGTATAACGTACCAGTTCAGAACCCGGTGTGATAGTATATTCAGCTTTTACGTCGAGGTTTTTATCAACCGCCTGTTTCGCCAGGGAAGCAGCACGGGAGATATCTTCGTAAGAAGAGTTAGTACAGGAGCCGATCAGTGCAACTTCCAGTTTCTCTGGCCAGTTGTTTTCTCTTACAGCCTGTGCAAATTTAGAAATAGGCCATGCTAAATCCGGAGTGAACGGACCATTTACATGTGGTTCCAGTTCGTTCAGGTTGATTTCAATTACCTGATCGTAGTATTTTGCAGGTTCAGCATATACTTCAGCATCCGGACGCAGGTGTTCTTTTACTCCGTCAGCCAGAGCAGCTATTTCCTGACGCTCAGTAGCATTCAGGTAAGCAGCAATCTTGCTATCGTAAGCAAATACAGAACAAGTAGCACCGATTTCAGCACCCATGTTACAGATAGTACCTTTACCGGTAGCGCTCAGGCTATCAGCACCTTCACCAAAATATTCAACGATACAGCCAGTACCACCCTTAACAGTCAGTACGCCTGCTACTTTCAGAATTACGTCTTTTGCAGAAGCCCAGCCACTCAGTTTACCAGTCAGTTTAACACCGATCAGTTTAGGCATTTTCAGCTCCCATGGCAGACCTGCCATTACGTCAACCGCATCAGCACCACCTACACCGATTGCCAGCATACCCAAACCACCCGCATTAGGAGTGTGAGAGTCAGTACCAATCATCAGACCGCCCGGAAACGCATAGTTTTCCAGTACTACCTGGTGAATGATACCAGCGCCTGGCTTCCAGAAACCAATACCGTATTTGTTAGAGATAGACGCCAGGAAGTCGTATACTTCCCTGTTGGTATCCACGGCAGTCGCCAGATCTTCTGTGGCGCCTGTCTTAGCTTGAATGAGGTGATCACAGTGTACGGTAGAAGGAACTGCAACTTTATCACGACCACAGGTCATGAACTGCAACAGCGCCATCTGCGCGGTAGCATCCTGCATCGCTACGCGATCGGGAGCAAACTCCACATAAGACTTTCCACGCTCAAACGCCGCAGTGGTAGGTGCATATAAGTGAGCATATAAAATCTTTTCTGACAGTGTGAGCGGGCGTCCCAGCATTTTACGGGTAGCTTCCACCTTACCCGGCAGTGCCGCGTACACTTTTTTAATCATTTCAATATCAAACACCATGGAAAAAAATAATTTAAGACCGGTTAGAAAATGCACCGCAAAATTAATTAAATTCAACAAGTTTTTAAAAGATATGTAGACGATTGTCTATAAATGGTCAGCTCGCAAAATGACCGGTCGCCCTGAAGTAACACTGTTAAATATGCCGCTAATTCACTGCCAGCGCACTATCAGCCGCTTTCCGGTATAGAAATTGAACTTGTTTTTGAGCCGGGATTGTAATAAATTTGATATATGAATAGAATTAAAGATTACGTGGAATGGCAGGCCTTCGGGGTTTGTACAGCTATCGGCAATAAGCTGGGCATAGCAACCTCACGTATCCGCCTGTTTTTTATCTATACTTCATTCCTTACGATGGGGTCCCCAATCATCGTGTATATGATTATGGCGTTCTGGGTTAATATGAAAAATTATATCCTCAACGCCCGCAGGAACCCCCTCAGGTATTTATAGTTTCCATTCCCGCTTACCAGTATAATAACAGCAATGTAGTAATTTGATGGATGCCACCCCACCCCAGGGCATGCTATGTCCATCTATTACAATGATTTATACGATAAAATATACCTGCCACCGCTATTCCTTACCCTACCTCCAGCGCCACTTATTCCATCATTCACATGTCATATACATAATGTGGATAATTTCTTCTGCGCTTACTTACAGTATTTTATAAGTGAAATACACCGTATCTTTCCCCGATCGTTCTCACTCTTCCAATTTCCTTTAGATTCAGGTACTACTTTAGCTCAGCAATTGTCGGAAATTTTAACCAAATACACTATAGAATGAGAATGCCTGCACTGAAACACCTTGTTAGCAGTATGCTGCTGCTAAGCACTACCTTGCTCATTACCTCCTGTTCAAAAGATGATAAACAGGATAAAGCACGTTTACAAGTTGCACTAACAGACGATCCCGGAGATTTTAAAGCTGTCTACATTGACGTTCAGGAAATTAACGTTAATTACAATGACAATGATGACAATGGTTGGCAGCCATTACCCGGTATGAAAAGAGGCCGCTACAACCTCCTCACCCTCGTTAATGACAAAGATACCGTACTGGCCGATGCTGAAATCACATCAGGAACTATAAAAGAAATAAGATTAGTACTGGGGGATAACAACTGGGTAGTTACCAATAACGGCGACTCAGTAAAACTGCAAACGCCAAGCGGACAATCATCCGGTATCAAGCTGAAAATCAATATGCCGGTGTCTGGTGGTATATTATATAAGTTACTCCTGGACTTTGATGTAGCTAAATCTATACACGAAGCTGGCAATTCAGGTAAATACATCCTCAAGCCTGTTATCCGAACTATCCTGGAAGCGCAGGGAGGAAGTATCCGGGGAGTAGTCCTGCCAGCAGTGCTGCCGTCCGCTGTACTGGTACTGAATGGTAACGATACCATTGCCAGTACCTACTCAGGTACCGGTGGCGCTTATATGCTGAAAGGCCTTGCGGCAGGTACCTATGCGTTGCACTACATTTCGGTAGACTCCCTGTTACAACCTGTTGTAAAACAAAGCGTAGTTGTGGAAACAGGTAAAGTTACCAACATTGACACACTGACATTAACACGATAATCACCCGAGTGTCTATTGCTGATAACCACAAATAAAAAATCCATCCGGCTGTCCGGATGGATTTTCTGTTTATAAGAATATCTTAGTCCAGGTGGAAATTTGTCATCTCATGATAATGATTCTGCAACTGGTTAACAGTAATAGCGCCTTTGATCTCCCTGTGCTCATCACGATAGTCCAGTCTAGTAGCCGGCCCGCCATCAAGTGTGTGCAGCTTCACAGAGAACGGTCCTCTTACATAGATCTCACCGCCGCTGTTAACAGATAAAGATTCGTCTTTTTTAAACTTTAGCCTCAATAACTGCTCTTCATTCAGTGGAATAGCATACAGGTCTTTCAGATCATACCAAAATTCCTGCTCGCCTGTTAATACGCAGACCTGCTTGTCTTCACGGTTAACTTCTAAAACCTGACCTTCCACAGTGCGTCCTTCATACTCCACTAAAACTGTATCTCCTGCTTTTACATCATGTAAATTGATCATGGTGAGTAAATTTTTTTGGGTGTTAGTATTAATTATGAGTCTGAAAATGAGTTGGTCGTACACCAATATAAGAAAAAGAATCAGGAATTGGCACTGGTAATTTTACACTGCTACTCCTGATCAGTAACCCATTCCTCATCACTCATAACGCTTTCCTTGCAGGTAATCAGGCAAACCGTCTGCCAAATAATCCGGGTACACTATCCGGCATAAAAAAATGCAGCGAAGAAAAGTAGCCTGCTACCTGTCTTCGCTGCATTACTGCTATATAATGACTGTTGCTCTTAGCTTTTTACTACTTCTCTGATTCTCACCAGTTGCTCCAGTAAACCTTCCAGCAAGTCCAGATGTAACATATTAGCGCCATCAGATTTTGCTTTTGATGGGTCAGGATGTGTCTCAATAAAGATACCATCTGCGCCAGTAGCAATAGCTGCTTTTGCAATAGTGCCAATCAGTTTAGGATTACCACCTGTTACACCACTGGTCTGGTTAGGCTGCTGCAATGAGTGCGTACAGTCCATTACTACAGGTACGCCATGCTCACGCATCACCGGAATATTACGATAGTCAACTACCAGGTCCTGATAACCGAAAGTAGTACCACGTTCAGTTAACCAGACCTTGTCATTGCCTGATTGCTTTATTTTCTCTACAGCAAACTTCATTGCTTCTCCACTTACAAACTGGCCCTTCTTTACGTTCACAAACTTACCGGTTTCCGCCGCTGCCAGCAGTATGTCTGTCTGGCGGCAAAGAAATGCCGGAATCTGTAATACATCTACGTATGCCGCTGCCATGGCAGCTTCTGCCGCAGAGTGAATATCGGTTGTAACAGGCAGATCAAACGTTTCTTTTGTCTTCTGAAGCAAATCCAGACCCTCTACATCGCCTACTCCGCTAAAGGAGTTGATGCTGGTACGGTTCGCTTTACGGTAAGACGCCTTGAACATATATGGAATATTCAGTCTCTTGCAGATTCCGGATACTTTTTCAGCTACATGCATCAGCAGCGCTTCATCCTCTACTACACACGGACCGGCGATCAGAAAAAAGTTGTCAGGATTGTATTGATCCTTAAAAAGGGATTTCAGATGTGTTGTTGCTGACATGATTTTTGTATTTGAGACCGCAAAGTTACGCTATTCTCAGAGATTACCTTTCAGCATCAATACTATCCTGATCAGACGATTTGTCATGGTATTGTAATCCGGTGCTATGGGGCGTTCTCTGGGCGCGTATCTTCTATAGAAGGGTTTTGCAGATTGTTACCGCATTGTCATGCGAGGAGCCAGGCACTTCTGAATTATTGCGGAAGCTGTTAATATTACGTTTCAATTAAACAAGCCATTCATTCGAGATAGCATGAAGAAAGATAAAATACTGGTAATCGGAGCCTGCGGGCAGATTGGTGTTGAACTTACACTCGCATTAAGGAAGATGTACGGAGATGCAAACGTCATCGCTTCAGATCTCCGCGAAGAGCACGACCTGCTTAAAGGTACCGGCCCTTACGTATCCCTTGATGTTATGAACAAGGAAATGCTGCACGTACTGGTTATACGTCACAATATTACCCAGATATACCTGCTCGCCGCTATCCTTTCTGCTACCGGTGAAAAGAACCCGCTGCTCGCCTGGCACATCAATATGGCCAGTCTGCTGAATGTACTGGACATTGCAAAAGAAGAAAATATTGATAAAGTATATTGGCCAAGCTCCATCGCTGTATTCGGTCCTAACTCACCGAAAGATGAAACGCCTCAGCACACTGTTATTGAACCAACTACCATTTACGGTATCAGCAAATTTGCAGGTGAACGCTGGTGCGAATACTATAACCACCGTTATGGTGTTGACGTTCGCAGCCTCCGCTATCCAGGCCTGATCAGTTATAAATCTGCTCCCGGCGGCGGTACTACCGACTATGCTGTAGAAATATACCATGAAGCACTGGAAGAAAAGAAATATACCTGCTTCCTCTCTGAAAGCACTTACCTGCCAATGATGTACATGCCTGACGCTATCCGCGCTACCATCGAACTAATGGAAGCTGATAAGGATAAAATCAAAGTACGATCTTCCTACAACCTGGGTGGTATGAGCTTCTCTCCAAAAGAAATCGCTGCGGAAATCAAAAAACATATTCCTGAATTTACCATCAGCTACGAACCAGATTACCGTCAGCAGATCGCTGACAGCTGGCCAAAGAGCATGGATGATACCCTGGCCCGCCAGGACTGGGGCTGGAAACCAGAATACTGCCTCGAAAAGATGACTACAGATATGCTCAAAAACCTGAAAAAGTAAGCGCTTCTTCCTACATTTGGCTTAGCGCAAACCTTCAACTTTCGCGTATGAAGCTGGAAAATGGGGAATATCTGGGTAAAAACAGTCAGACTTTCTATGCAGACGGTCTGATTATCAGTAAAACTGTATACCGGGAAAAGGTGTTTGAAGGATGGCATTATCATCAGAATAATCACCTCTCCTTCATACTGAATGGCGGTAACCGCGAATACCGCCACCATACAGACAAGATTATCTTACCCGGTAATATCGTCTTGTATCATAGCGGTGAATGGCACCGGAACTGCCATACACAGCATCCTTCACACAATATCAATCTTGAGATAGAAGATCGTTTTTTACAACAATATGAGGCCTGCTTCAACAGGTCTCATATTGCTTTTAAGCCCCTCCATACTCTTCAGGAACTCACTTCCGGCATAACCGCTATATCCCAACGCAACCGCCTCACGCAAACCAATGCATGGCTCACCGCCATCAGGATATACCATGACTGCAAAGCCGGAGATATACATACTGCTACTTCTGTACATCTGCAGCTGCTATCCCTGCTGCAAGCTGCCACCGGCAAGCCAAAAGAAGAGAAATACCTGTTCGGCGGCAATACCGAAAAGATCATTGAACTATTGCATGACCGCTGGAATGAATCTGTATCCCTGCAGGAACTGAGTAGTGTCAGCGGCCTGCACCCTGTCACAGTATCCCGGCACTTTGCTGCTTATTTTGACTGTTCCCTGGGAGAATATATGCGCCGTATCAGAATACAAAAAGCGCTCTTCCTCGTCAGGCAACCTGATATCTCTCTGACAGACATTGCCTATCGCTGCGGCTTCTTCGACCAGAGTCACTTCATCCGGGCTTTTAAAACGCAGACCGGCTTCCTGCCAGGTGCCTTCCGCAAGCTGTAATCATCTTTTTATCTCCCGCTAAATCCATCCTATTTTTAGCGCGCCGCTTCACAGACCTTTGCCCTAAAAACAAGGATATGCATCTACGGATCATAGCGTTAATACTTATCTGCCACCTCTGTTGCCTCACAGCAGGCGCGCAGTCATTTTCTTCTACTACAGCTAATACTGCCATAAAGAAGATGGCCGCACTACTGCGGGATCATTACGTGCATAAGGAAAAGGGCGATACCCTGGCCCTTCGGTTGCTGGCTGCCCATAAAGCAGGCCAGTTTGCTACTGCAAAAAGCTGGAAAGACCTGGAACAACTCACCACCAGCTATCTGCAGGAAATAAGTCATGACGGCCACCTGTACGTCAAAAATGACCCCGCTACCAGCAAACAATTACTGGCGGCTAAGGCTATTCCTGCGGATACAACCGGCACCGCTGCCAGGAAACTCTCTGCCAGTGAAGACCTTTTCTTTTACGGTCCGGAGGCGGCCGCCCGCAATTATGGCTTCGAAAGTGTACGTGTAACGCCCGATAATGTGGGACATCTCCAGCTGTCTGCCATCAATATTTCCCGTAAAAGCCTCCCGACCTTGTATGCGGCCATGCGTTTTGTGGCCAACACGCGGGCATTGGTAATCGACCTGCGGAATAACGGAGGCGGTGGTAGTGATACCGGAGCGGTATTTGAAAGCTACTTTCTGCCGCCTGCAATGCCCTTGCTGGTATTCACAGGCAGAACAGGTATACAGTCTGCCGATAGCACAGTATCCTGGTTAAAAGAGGCTCCCTATAAGCAACCGGTATTCATTCTGGTCAATGGCCGCACGGCATCCGCAGCAGAAGCATTCACCTTTGTTTTACAAAAAACAGGTAGGGCCTTAGTGATAGGAGAGCGCTCTGCCGGCGGAGCAAATATGAATGTATGGTTCCCGGTCAATGATGAACTGCTGATATCTATCTCTCAAATGGCCCCGGTATGGCCAGGGACTACGGATAGCTGGGAGCAGAAGGGCATACAGCCTGACTGTATTGCCACCACTCCGGCAGAAATAGATGCCTGCATCCATGCGCGTATCGGCAAGCCCCGCTACAGACCCCGGTAACTCCCTTCCGCCAACAAATAAAAAGGGCTGACCATTTAATTGGTCAGCCCTTTGACATATTAGTAAGTTCAGTTGTTAGTCTACAAATCCCACTGCCACCGTTGAATTGCTCATCTCATCAATCAGGATGAACGCTCCATTGGCAGGATTCGCGTCATAGCTGTCAGCAAATATCGGTGAGGCGGTCTTCAGTGATATCTTACCGATATCATTCAGCCCTAGTTCCTTTTTGTCTTCCACTATCTTATTGGAAGTCACATCAATCACATGCTGTATCTGCTGCACTTTCGCTTTCACCCGGTTTACGCCATGCTGTAACAGGTAAGTCTTACCAGGTACCAGTTTTGTCTGATCCATCCAGCATACCTGTGCAGCTATTTCTTTCAGCAGGGCAGGTGCATTCTCAGGTTTCGAGAGCATGCTGCCACGGCTGGTATCAATTTCATCTTCCAGTGTGATGACAACACTCTGACGGGCTTCCGCTGTAGTCAACTGTGTTTCAAACTGTTCTATCGTTTTAATGCGGCTTTTCTGCTGTGATGGCAGGGAGATAATCTCGTCGCCCACATTAAAGTGACCGCTTACAACTTTACCGGCAAAACCACGGAAATCATGGTAGGCATCTGTCTTCGGACGGATCACTGACTGCACCTTAAAGCGTGCAGGGTGGCTGCTGTCAGCATGATCAAAGGTAATCTGTTCAAGATATTCCAGCAGCGACTCACCGGAATACCAATTGATCTTTTCTGAGCGGGTGGCCAGGTTCTCTCCATACAGGGAAGAGATCGGGATGAATTTAATAGAAGGCGCTTTAAATGTAGCGTTGGCAATCAGTTCCTGGAAATCTTCCACAATCTGATTAAAACGCGCTTCGCTGTATTCAACAAGGTCCATCTTATTCACACACACTACCAGGTATGGAATACGCAGCAGAGAGGCAATGAAAAAGTGACGGTATGTTTGTTCCACAATACCTTTACGGGCATCGATCAATATCAGAGATACCTGTGCATTGGAAGCACCAGTAACCATGTTACGCGTGTACTCAATGTGACCCGGAGTATCGGCAATAATGTATTTGCGGGAAGGAGTGGAAAAGTAGATATGTGCTACGTCAATGGTAATACCCTGTTCACGTTCAGCCACGAGGCCGTCTGTCAGCAGCGACAGGTCAGTAAAATCAAGTCCTTTGCGTTTGCTGGCAGCATGTAAAGCTTCCATTTTATCCTGTGGGATAGAATGTGTATCATAAAGCAATCTACCTATGAGAGTGCTTTTACCATCATCTACACTGCCGGAAGTGGTTATACGTAAAACCTCCATGTTATATTTTTTAAGTGACAGCAGAGGGGCCTCTCCCGTCATAATTTTATACTAGTTGAATAATGCGTATCCCTGCTAAGGGGAATGAATGTAGCCGTACAGGCGTACTGCTTAGAAGTAACCGGCCTGTTTCCTTTTCTCCATAGCGGCTTCAGAGCGCTTGTCGTCAATACGGGCTCCTCTTTCAGATATCTTGGCTTCCAGTATTTCAGAGATGATATCTTCCAGTTTATCAGCCTCAGAGATCACAGCAGCAGTACATGTCATATCGCCCACAGTACGGAAGCGTACTTTCTGGCGGAATGGTGTTTCTTCTTCTGTCGTATTGAGGAATGGAGAGTATGGCCAGTACATGCCATCTCTTTCAATGATCTCTCTTTCGTGGGAGAAGTAGATAGATGGTATCTGCAGATTCTCTCTGCGGATATAGTTCCATACATCCAGCTCCGTCCAGTTGGAAATCGGGAACACACGTACATTCTCACCCAACTGTATTTTACCATTGAGCATATCAAACAGCTCCGGACGTTGCATTTTAGCGTTCCACTGACCAAATTCATCTCTTACAGAGAAGATCCTTTCTTTTGCGCGGGCCTTCTCTTCATCTCGACGTGCACCGCCGATGCAGGCATCAAATTTCAGTTCTTCAATTGCATCCAGCAGGGTAACTGTCTGCAGTGCATTTCTGCTGGCATATTTGCCGGTTTCTTCCTGCGCTTTACCCTGATCAATGCTATCCTGCACATATCTTACTCTAAGATCCAGACCCAGTGACTCCACTAACCAGTCGCGGAACTGGATAGTTTCAGGGAAATTGTGACCAGTATCTACATGCAGTAAAGGAAAAGGAACTTTACCAGGGTAAAATGCCTTCTGCGCCAGTCGCACAATCGTGATTGAATCTTTACCACCTGAAAACAGGATAGCAGGACGTTCAAATTGTGCAGCTGTTTCACGTAAAATATAGATGGCCTCGTCTTCCAATGCCTGCGGAAACTCCCACTGTATTTTATTGGTCATAGTCTTTATATTTAAATGTCCCTCGGGGACCATATGAATCAAATCAGTTACAAATTAAAAAAGGGAAAGTGAAATCAGCCATGCAATCCGCATTCTTTTTTCGATAGCTCCCACCACCATCTGCCGGCACGAGGATGTTCGCCGGGTTCGATGGCGCGTGTACAGGGGGCACATCCGATAGAGATGAAACCTGTATCATGCAATTTATTGTAAGGAACGTTCTTTTCTTTCAGATAGTCTATCATCTGCTGGTAGCTCCAGTCGATCAGCGGATTGAATTTATACAGCTGCCTGTTCTCATCCCATTCCAGTGCGTGGAGTGACTGCCGGTTTTCCGATTGCTCAGCGCGCAGCCCTGTAATCCATACTTTTACACCTTGTAAGGCCCGGTTGAGCGGTACTACCTTGCGGATATTACAACACTCTTTACGGTTTTCCAC
Source organism: Chitinophaga rhizophila (assembly GCF_019492185.1). GTDB lineage: Bacteria > Bacteroidota > Bacteroidia > Chitinophagales > Chitinophagaceae > Chitinophaga > Chitinophaga rhizophila. Next base: position 1,676,753 of record NZ_JAICCF010000001.1, on the reverse strand, counting down.
AGAGTCGTAAAAACTATTAGGACCTTTGTCCAGCAATAGTTTTTCAACTGATGCTGTTTCCGGGAAATAAACTTCAAACTGTTTTTTGTAGCGGGCCCGGGTAAGATCCATCAGGTCATAGGTTTCCTGAAACAAACGACCGGTATCGAGTGTGAATACCCTGATGGGTAGGTTGGCGCGCCAAATCATGTCGGCAATCACCTGATCTTCCTGTCCAAATGAGGTGGAAAAAGCCACCGCCCCGGGAAATTGTGCTGCCAGATACTGCATGGCAGCAATTGGATCTAGCCCTTCCAGTGCTGTACTGATATTATCCATGTGATCTATCTCAAAAATCCGGCATCCATTCATAGTTGCCTGTGAATGCCAGTGATACTTCCTTTTATAATTGACAACTTCTGCTGTCTACAAAAATACATAAACTCTATAAAAAAGATAGGCTTTTTTTGATGGTGAGAAGGTGGTAATATATGTTATTGACAATCAGCATGTTGTATGTTTTGCTTGATCATGCAGGTAGCCGGCGCTGAATAGGATTATGAGGAATAATACAGCTTTCTTCAGGTAGCGGAGTCTGCTTTTAGGGACTGTTTTTATAGGTTAAACGCGTCGGACTAACAGTATCGTAATGTTGAAATGTATTTGGCTGAACGATGGGAACGAAATCTGACCACCGTCTACCGGAATTGCTTGTTCAATGGTCGTTGCTTCCAATTTGCAGGGTCGAATCAGGTATAATGTATCATATCATCGGGCAGTCAGGAGGTCACTAGAAGGTCACCTCAATATCCCCGGGATATTGAAGTGACCTTCTAGTGACCTTTTGGTGTATAGTTAATATGAAAGGTAGACCCTGATTAAGCAGACGCTTAAGGCAGCGTGATTGTAAGCCGGAAGCCGGATGTATAAGACAATTGGTGAGGCCGGCACCATTATGGAACAGCATATCGGAAGTCGGAAACGAGGAGGGTGATCAGGGAAGAGAAGGTGGTTTGCCAGAAGGAGGGGAGGCGATGCAACAGGCAATTAATATTAAGCTGCCCGGCGAAGGGGAGTAGTGGACATAAAAAAGCCGGAGCGTTAACTCCGGCCTTTTTGTTAAAATATAGACACATTTCGTGTCAGGATATCCTTAAGTGTCTTATTCTCAAGGATTTTCAGTGTTGCGTCTCTTACTTTGCCCATCACGTCGTTCAATCCGCAGACAGCCTCATCCCGGCAGTTCTCACATTTCTCATAGTAATTGAGGCTTACGCAGGGAAGTAATGCGATGGCTCCATCCAGCAGTCGGATGATTTTCGCCAATGGAACTTCTTTTGGCGTTTTCAGCAGGTAATAGCCTCCGCCTTTACCTTTTTTACTGCCAAGAATACCGGCATTCTTCAATTCCAGCAGGATATTCTCCAGGAACTTGATAGAAATGTTCTTTTCCTGGGCGATTTCAGATATCAGAATAGGTCCTTTATCTGCGTTTTCTGCCAGGTGTATGAGTGCGTGAAATGCGTACTGTGTTTTTTTAGACAACATATCGTTTCTCCCAGATGATCTAAGAATAATACTGCAAAGATAACAGCTTTTTAGCTCTTACAGGCTCAATACGTCCTTCATACTGAATACGCCTTTTTTACCGAGTATCCATTCAGCGGCAACTACAGCGCCGGAGGCAAATCCTTCACGTGAGTGTGCAGTGTGAGTGATGGTAATATCGTCAATGCTGGAGGTGTAGGTAATGCTATGAGTACCTGGTGCAGGGTCGATGCGTTTAGATACGATAGATAGTTGCGCTTCGGCTGCTTCCTCAGTATTTACCCATTCTTTTTTACGCAATACTTTCTCCATCACTTGTTCAGCTAGGGTTATAGCCGTACCGCTTGGAGCGTCTTTTTTCTGTGTGTGATGGATTTCTTCCATTTTCACACCGTATTGTGACTGGGTAGCCATTAATTCGGCCAGGCGTTTGTTGATTTCAAAGAAGATATTCACGCCTACGCTGAAGTTACTGGCATATAGGAAGGCCTGGTGTTGTTCCAGGCACAGGGATTTTACTGTAGGGAGGTGTTCGAGCCAGCCGGTACTACCACAGATAACAGGTACATTGGCAGCGAAACATTTCAGGATATTGTTATAGGCGGTTTCGGGACCGGTAAACTCGATAGCTACATCAGCCTTGCTGAGGGCATCTTTCTCCAGCAGGTGCTGGCTATCCTGGTCAATGCGGTGAACAACTTCATGTCCTTTGGCAACGGCGATAGCCTCAATTGCCTTTCCCATTTTTCCGTAACCGATAAGCGCTATTTTCATGATATTCTATTAGTAGGGGAGGTGTTACCATTTACTACCGAGGGCGAGGCCCTGGCGATAGGTTTTTTTCTTGCCGATACTTACACGAAGACTGAGTCCCAGTGCCTGATTGTTGATAATAGTTGGCATTACTCTCATACTGAGGTCGTCTGACATATTAAAATCTCTCAGGTGGGCGAATACTGTTGCATCCACTATATTGAGGCCGTAGGCCAGTACGAAGACGAGTACAGAGTAATCCACATATTCTCGGTATATGTCTCTGAGGGACTTCAGCGAGTTAGGATTAGGATATCTGGTCTCGAACTGGTCGCGGGTATCGGCGTTACCGTCCATGCGGATGCGGTAGGCATCGCGGTAGGTACGGTAATTATCCATATTAAAGATAAAGGTCCCGGTGGTGATACCGAGTGCCGCATATACCAAAGGAAGTTTCCAGTATTGACGGTTGTAGATCTGTCCCAGGCCGGGCAGGACGGCAGAATAGAAGGCTGCTTTCCTTGGGCTGTGGGGGCTGCGTATCATTACCGGAGGTACTGAATCTCTTTTTACAAATAGTTCAGTGGTATCCTGCCGGTTATCTGGCTGTTGTTTTCGCAGGTAGTCAGCTTTGAGGCTGTCCTGGGCAAACAGGCAGGTTGGCATGCAGATAATAACAACCGGTAGTACCAGTAAACAAATGCGAGATAAATAAAAGGAGAAAATGTTCCCTGACGTATTAGCCACCGTATAAGTCTATTTTTTCTAAGATGCTGTCGAGTTCCTCGTCAGAGTAAAACTCGATGGTCACACTGCCTTTTCCGTTCTTGCTTCTGTCCAGCTTTACTTTTGTTGAAAAATGGGTTGCCAGGTTGTCTTCTATTTTCTGATAAGCAGGCGGTAATGTGCTTTTACCAGCGGCCTTCTTAATGTTGTTTTTATCGAGGCTGGCAGTTTTACGTACCAGTTCTTCTGTTTGGCGTACAGACAGGCCATTTTGCATGATTTCGTTGTAGACGAAGAGTTGTTTTTCAACATTTTCTACAGCGATCAGTGCGCGGGCGTGTCCCATGCTGATCTGGCCATTACGAACAGCTACCTGGATATCAGGTGGCAGTTTCAGCAGGCGGATATAGTTGGTGACGGTACTTCTTTCTTTACCCATACGGTCAGCTACCTGCTCTTGCGTGAGTACGCACTCTTCCATGAGGCGTTTGTAGCTGAGGCCTATTTCTATGGCATTCAGATTTTCGCGTTGCAGGTTTTCCAGCAGGGCCAGTTCCAGAAGTTCCTGGTCGTTAGCCTGACGGATATATGCCGGAATATCTTTAAGGCCGGCCATTTTACTTGCACGCAGACGTCTCTCACCTGCTATGAGCTGGTACTTTTTAGCTCCCAGTCTGGACACGGTAATAGGTTGTATTACATCGTGCAGTGAGATGGACATGCTTAATTCCTGTAAAGCTTTCTCATCGAAGTCCCGGCGCGGCTGTTTCGGATTGATTTCCACCTGATCGAGCGGGATACGCTCGATACCAGTAGCCTGTGCTACGACGTTGTCCCCCAGTGCGCTGGAGGTTTGTTTCAGGTCTGTATCAATATTTTGCAGCAGCGAACGGATACCTTTACCCAACGCCTCTTTCTTATTAGGATTGCCCTTACTCTGATTGCTCATTGTTAATTGCTAAGATTTTGTCTTCCAGGTTAATACGTGTAAAGTTATTCTTTTGCAGAATTTCTTTTGCCAGGTTCAGGTAGTTAATGGCGCCGGTACTGGCAGCGTCGTACATGATCACGGATTTACCGAAGCTTGGTGCTTCACCCAGTTTGGTATTACGGTGGATGATGGTGTTGAATACACTTTCTTCAAAGTGTTGTTTTACCTCATCGACTACCTGGTTGCTGAGGCGAAGGCGGCCATCGTACATGGTCATCAGGATACCTTCGATAGCCAGGTTGGTGTTCAGACGGCTTTGAACGATCTTAATGGTATTTAACAACTTACCCAGACCTTCCAGTGCGAAGAACTCACATTGTACGGGGATGATCACAGAGTCAGACGCCACGAGTGCGTTCACAGTGATCAGGCCCAGGGAAGGAGAGCAGTCTACTATTACGAAATCATAGTCCTCTTTTACAGCATCTATCACCTGCTTCATCACCTGTTCCCTGTTTGGGTGGTTGATAAGCTCCAGTTCTGCACCTACCAGATCAATATGGGAAGGCAGCACTTTCAGGTTTGGCGTGTCCGATTCCAGGATCACATCTTTGGCCTGCCCCTCATTCACCATACAGTCGTACAGACTCTGCTGTACATTACGCAGGTCAAAACCTAAACCGGTGGTACTGTTAGCCTGCGGGTCCGCATCTACCAGCAATGTTTTATACTCCAGTACAGCCAGGCTGCTTGCCAGGTTAATAGCACTGGTAGTTTTCCCTACCCCACCTTTCTGATTAGCGATTGCAATTACTCTTGCCATTGTTGATTAGGTATTTCTTAGGTTTTACTATAGGACAATAAATAGGCATGGCGCTGGAATTGCCGTTACCATGTTAAGAATATGCTTTTGCTAAAGATCTATGCTACTTCCTATTTCAGGCAGTAACAAATCCAGTCCTGCAGCGGCAAACTGCTGCTGCGTCTTGTCCTTATCTATTTTGATATACCCAAAGGTGTCATAATGAACGCCGATAATACGCTTGCAGTCAACAAATTCTGCTGCTACAATCGCGTCTTCAGCTCCCATGGTGAAATTATCTCCTATTGGTAAAATTGCAAAATCCAGTTTAGCATACTTTGGTATGAGCTGCATGTCTAAGGTCAGTGCCGTATCCCCTGCAAAATAGAAATTTCCTTCATCCGTTGTAAACACGAAGCCCATTGGGTTACCACCATAGGAACCGTCAGGCATACCGCTGGAGTGATGAGCAACGACACATTTTACTGTGCCGAAATCAAACTGCCACTTCCCGCCAGTGTTCATTGGGTGTACCTTTTCCAGTCCCTGTTTGCCGGCCCAGCTGGTCAGTTCAAAAGCACCCACTACCGTAGCTTTAGTGCGTTTTGCCAGTACAACCAGATCTGCCACATGGTCATCATGGCCATGAGAACAGAAGATGTAATCTGCTTCTATCTTATTGATGTCCACCGCTTTTGCCAGTTCGTTATGTGTAATGAACGGGTCAAAAACAATCTTCTTTCCCTTCACCTCAATAGAGAAACTCGAATGGCCGTAATAGGTAAATTTCATTCTGCAGGTATCTAAATGAACAATAGTATATAACTAACCAAGTGTACAAAAGTACAACGAATAGCCTATAATAAGGTCTAATGCAAATATTATTTATTCACAGTGGAGGTATAAACAACTTGTTAATATATTCATAATGAATTATTTATTAAAATTTGTTAAAGTAAATGCAAATTCCGGGAGTTTATACAATATCCCGTGGAGCTGTCCGTCATAACATCATAGCGCCTCCGGTACCAAAAAAAGTGATAGCTGTACTGAAGGAATTACTTTTGCAAGGACAAATAAATCATATGCGCAGAGGATCAGGACTCAATACGATCATACTATTAGCACTACTGTTATTACTGGATATTTATGTTTTTATGGCTGTAAAGGCCATTTTCAGCGGCTCTTCTACCCGGGTGCGCAATATTGTGTTTGGTAGCTACTGGGCGGTATCTGCCTTGGTAATCATTACGGTTGGTCTGTTACCCTACCTGAACTGGCAGGATTGGCCGGCTAATACCCGTTCTTATATACTGACTATCATCTTTGGGATTGTCTTCGCCAAAATGCTGGCAGCTGCTTTCATGTTGCTGGATGACCTGCGTCGCGGCGTACAGTGGATCATTAGTCGCTTCACTACCGAAGGGGCTGGCGCTGTTGCTGACAATGGCATATCCCGGTCCCGCTTCTTTTCCCAGGTGGCCCTGTTGTTGGGCGGAGGTATGTTTGCTACGCTGATGTACGGGTTATCCAATAAATATAACTACCGTGTTCATAAGATGACGCTGGCTTTTAAGAATCTGCCCCCGGCCTTTAAAGGACTGCGTATTGTGCAAATCTCTGATATTCACTCAGGTAGTCTGACCGATAAGGAAGCGGTGATCAAAGGCATAGAAATGATCAATGCCCAGAAAGCAGATATAGTGCTGTTTACAGGAGACCTGGTGAACGACCGGGCGTCGGAAATGGATAGTCTGATGGAAGTGTTCAGCAAGATTAAAGCGCCTATGGGCGTATACTCCACATTGGGCAATCATGATTACGGAGACTATTATGCATGGCCCGACAAAGATGCTAATGGATACAGCGCTTTGCGTAACCAGAACCTGGAAAGACTTAAGCAGGTGCATAGCGAGATGGGATGGAGGTTGCTGATGAATGAGCATGTGACGCTGGAGCGCGGCGGACAACAGATTGCTTTACTGGGCATTGAAAACTGGAGTGCTATGAGCCGCTTCCCGAAGTATGGAGATATGAAGAAAGCTTATGCAGGTGCCTCACATCTGCCATTTAAAATACTGATGTCGCACGATCCTACCCATTGGGATGCCCAGGTAAGGACCGAATACCCTGATATTGATCTGATGCTGGCGGGGCATACCCATGGTATGCAGTTTGGTGTGGAGATTCCGGGTTTCAAATGGAGTCCGGCACGTTTCATCTATAAGGAATGGGCAGGGCTGTACAAAGAAGGTGCGCAGCGTCTGTATGTAAACAGAGGCTTCGGATTCCTTGGTTATCCGGGTCGAGTAGGGATCCTGCCTGAGATCACAGTCATTGACCTGGCATAATATACACCGCTTTTCTATCTATCAGTGCTGAATAATTACCGGCAGGAGGGTTGTTTTCATCGACCGTTGGCTAGGGCCTGTCGGGTATTTAGCCTATCTTGCGGCTGTAAAATGCTTCTGCATGCGCTGCTGCTTTATATTGCTTTTGTTGTTATGTAGCCAGGCTGCCATGTGCCAGTCCCTTGCCGAATTAGAGAAACAACTGGACTCCCTGCTGAAAAAGCGGCAGAGGAGTGAGCTGGTTGTAGGGATTGGCTATGGGAATAGTCCGGCATATGGCAAGAAGACGCAGACCTATGAAACGCCTGTGGTCATGAAGCCTTTTCTCTCGCCAAGTGTGTCTTACTACCATAAAACGGGTCTTTATACGAATGTTAGCGCCTACCATTTGTTTGAAGCAATTGGTAAGCCCTGGTTTGAGTGGGACCTGTCGGTAGGGTATGATTACAGTAAAAACAGGAAGTTTCTTACTGGGATCTCTTACACCCGTTATATTTTCACCGACTCTACTGACATACCAGTTACGCCAATTAACAATGAATTGTTTGCTTACTTCTTTTACCGCGACTGGTGGTTACAACCTGGCGTCAGCCTGGATCTGGGTTGGGGAAGTACACAGGAAACCGTCGCCGGCGGACGACTAAGCCGTACGCTTTCAGGCACAGACTTTAACGTAGTGGCGGCGGTGCGCCATCCTTTTATTTTTATAGACGTCCTGAAACACGATGACGCGGTGTTGTTAACCCCTTCCCTGGGACTAACCATGGGAACTGCCAACTACTATAGTAACCTGAAGTCCTTTCAGTATATCTCCCGTTCTCAGAAGCTGCACAGTGAATGGAATAAGAAGCCACCCCGTGGCGATGGGCCTCCGCCGGGACAACCGGCAAAAGGAGCGTTCATGAGTACCAGGACGGCAACTGGTTTTGATGTAAGGGCGGTTGACCTGACACTGAATGCATCTTATATTATTGGTAAGCTTACTATCTCACCTTCCTATACCATTTTCAAGCCTTTTCAGGGGGATGATAAAGGGCTGATCGGATATTTCACCGCACGCTTGGGATTGACTTTCAAATAGCTGAATTAATCTCAAGTTATTAATTTTCCTATTTTATTATGCACACACTGCCATGTGTTAATAAATGTAGCATACATTTTGCTATGTTTGGTATAGGGGTATGTCTTGTGAGGAACGTTATAAGAATAGAATCTGGAAAAACCTTTAAATCAAACATAATTATCACCTCTTTCGAAAAAAAACAACTATATGAAAAAACTGTTTCTCGCGATCGCAGTACTCAGCGTGACTGCCGTTTCTACCGCTAATGCCCAGACAAAGTTCTTAAGATTTGGTCTTAAGGGTGGTGCTAACCTGGGAAAACTGGACGGTCAGGGTTACAAGGATGGCTTTAATCTCGGTTATCACCTGGGTGGTTTTGCACAGGTAAACCTGACTAAAAGCTTTGGCGTACAGGGTGAGTTGATCTTCTCTTCTTCTACCGTGAAAACAACTAACGATTTCAACCAGGTAATTAATCCTGATAATCTGAACGATCCGGCTAACAATGACAAGAAAATCAAGCTGAACTATCTGAGTATTCCTATCCTGGCTAACATTTCTTTAGGTAGCCCGCGTGTGAAACTGCAGGTAGGTCCTCAGTTCAGTGCTTTAGTGAGCGATAAGAACGTGATCAAAGGCGCTGACGAAGCTTTCAAAGGTGGCGATGTAGCAGGTGTGGCTGGTCTGTGGTTACAGCTGCCAATTGTTAACATCAGTGCACGTTACATTGTTGGTTTCACTGACGTGAAAGGTATTAATACCGTTACTGACAGGGGTAACTGGAAAAACCAGGGTATACAGCTGGGTGTTGGTGTGACTTTATAATAAGCAATAGTCTGACATATTACAGGTCGCCTCGTGGTGTAACGAGGCGACTTTTTTAATTTTAGCTTTTGTGGTTCGTGGCATTATACTTGACAATATACCTATGCTTATAAAAAAGAAAGGAAAAGAGGTCGCAGGCTGACAAATTGACCGCTTTTCTGTTTAAATTACGCAGATGAATAAATTCTATTTTGCAAACTCGGAAGAAGAGATGGAGTTCATGCCTATCATCCCCCTGAATGAGGAGAGTGATGGGCAGGAAGACGAGAAAATACCTGATGAACTGGCGTTATTGCCATTGCGGAATACGGTGCTTTTTCCTGGTGTTGTACTGCCAATTACTGTTGGCAGAGATAAATCCATAAAGGCAGTTAATGATGCCTATAAGGCAGACAAGCTGATCGGTGTTGTTGCACAAAAGGATAGTACTGTTGAAGACCCTAACCTGGTCGATCTTACCAATGTAGGTACCGTTGCCCGCATTGTCAAACTGATAAAGATGCCTGACGGTGGTACAACCATTATTATACAGGGCCGTAAACGTTTTAAAATCAGTGAGGTAGTTTCAGAAGATCCATATTTCAAAGCAAGAATTGAACTGCTGCAGGATGAAATGGTGACAGATGATCCTGAGTTTGACGCTTATATATCCTCCATTAAAGATCTGGCAGGTCAGATCATTCAATTGTCTCCTAACCTGCCATCTGAAGCAAGCATTATCCTGAAGAATATTGAAAATGAGTCTTTCCTGGTTCATTTCGTATCCTCCAACCTGAACTGTGACCTGAAAGACAAGCAGCAGCTGCTGGAAATCAATAATCTGCGCACACGTGCAGAATTATTGCTCAAATTACTCCAGGTAGAACTGCAGCTTGCTGAACTTAAAAATAAGATTACCAATAAGACCAAGGCAGATCTTGATAAGCAGCAGAGAGAATACTTCCTGCAACAACAGCTGAAGTCTATCAAGGAAGAGCTGGGTGGAGATAGCAATGATCGGGAAGTAAAAGAGTTACAGCGTAAGGCTGAGACAAAGAAGTGGACGGAAGCGGCAGCTGAACTGTTCCGCAAGGGTATAGAAAAGCTGGAGCGCATGCATCCCAGCACCCCGGATTACTCGGTGGTATATAATCACCTGGATCTGATGCTGGATCTGCCATGGAAAGAATATACCGAAGATAGCTACGACCTGAAGAAAGCGAAGAAAATCCTGGATAACGACCACTATGGTATGGACAAAATCAAGGAGCGTATCCTGGAGTACCTGGCCGTACTGAAACTGAAAGGAGATATGAAGTCGCCTATTCTGTGTTTCGTTGGTCCTCCAGGTATTGGTAAAACGTCTCTGGGTCGTTCTATTGCCAGCGCTATAGGCCGTAAATATGTAAGGCTGAGTCTTGGCGGGCTTCACGATGAAAGTGAAATCAGGGGGCACCGTAAGACCTATATCGGAGCAATGCCTGGGCGTCTGCTCCAGTCTATCCGTAAGGTAAAAACCTCTAATCCGGTAATGATCCTGGATGAGATAGACAAGATCGGTAATGATCACCGTGGCGATCCAAGCTCTGCTATGCTGGAAGTACTGGATCCTGAACAGAACGGTACTTTCTATGACAACTACCTGGAACTGGAATATGACCTGAGTAAGGTGTTGTTCATTGCTACCGCAAATAATATCAATGCGATCAGTCCTGCCCTGCGGGACAGGCTGGAAATCATAGACCTGAGTGGATATTCTATTGAAGAGAAAGTAGAAATTGCGAAGCGTCACCTGGTACCAAAGCAGAAGGATGCACATGGACTGAAGTCGCTGAAGATGCGTATCAGTAATAGTATTCTGGAAAAGATAGTGCAGGATCATACCCGTGAGAGCGGCGTGCGTGAGCTCGACCGTCAGCTGGCGTCTATCATGCGCTCCATTGCGAAAGATGTAGCATTGGAGGAAGAAATTCCTGATGCGCTGACAGAAGAGCATGTGGAACGTATACTGGGTAAAGGCCGTTACTCCAACGAGATATATAAAGTGGGTAATCCGCCGGGCGTAGCAGTAGGTTTAGCCTGGACATATGTAGGAGGAGACATCCTCTTTATAGAAACAAGCCTTAGTGAAGGCAAAGGTGACCTGAAGCTGACCGGAAACCTGGGTAACGTGATGAAAGAGTCAGTGAGTACTGCGTTAAGTTATCTTCAGGCACATGCAGGCGAATTTAAGATTGATCCTAAGTTGTTTACGCAACGTAGTATCCATGTGCATGTACCCGAAGGCGCTGTGCCAAAGGACGGTCCGAGTGCAGGTATTACCATGCTTACAGCGCTGACCTCTGCCTTTACAGGAAGAAGAGTGAAGTCTTATCTGGCGATGACAGGAGAGATTACGCTGCGTGGACAGGTATTGCCGGTAGGTGGTATTAAGGAGAAAATCCTGGCTGCCAAAAGGGCGGGTATTAAGGAAATCATCCTGTGCTGGCAGAATGAAAAAGATATTAAAGACATCAATCCGGACTATATCAAGGGCCTGAAATTTCATTTTGTAAAAGAAATGAACCAAGTGATCGATATAGCGTTATTAAAGAAGTAACATTTCAATGCCGGTTTTTTAAACAGTTGTGGCCGGCCTTGATTACTAATGTTGATTGTTTTAAGGGTTTAAGCCGAAGCCATTCTCCAGATGACGGGAATGGCTTCGGTATTTTTTTTAGCTTTATACTTCCTATGAGGAAGAATATTATTGCGTTATTGCTTGCGCTGCCATACCTATGCTGCCTTATACCGTCTGCTAATGCCCAGGTGCTGGGAGGAAAGCATGTGTTCTCTTTTCTGGATTTGCCGGTAGCACCGCACATAGCAGCGTTGGGCAGTGTGAATGTCAGCCTGCAGACTAATGATATTGCCTTGTCCTCACTGAATCCCGCCCTGCTCCGGCCTGTCATGCACCAGGATCTTCAGGTTAACTATACCAATTACTTCGGTGGTGTAAAGTATGGTCATGCTTTATATGGCCATCATGCTGAGAAATACCAGACCACTTTTGGAGGAAGTGTGCAGTATATCGATTATGGTATGATCACCGCCACCGATGCTACAGGCACTATACAGGGTACTTTCCAACCCAGGGATATGGCAATACAGTTAACAGCTTCACGGCGGTATCTGGAGCGATGGTATTATGGTATCAGCATGCAGTATGTTCATTCTTCCTATCAGCAGTATCGTGCCTCCGGACTAGCCTTTCATGTTGGGCTGACCTATCAGGATACCGCGCAGCATTGGCAGGCAGGTTTGGTATTTCGTAATATGGGAGTGCAGTTGAAGACATATACCAAGGATAATCAGGAGCCTTTACCCTTTGATTTACAGGTTGGTATATCAAAGAGGTTGAATAATGTGCCTTTACAGTTCTCCGCTACTATACATCATGTACATCAGTTCGATGTGCGCTATGCAGACCCTGATTTTCAAGAGGGAACAATTATTTCAGATGGAGACACTGCAACTACTGGAGGAACAGCAGATAAGATATTCCGGCATTTTGTATTGGCTGCTCAATGGGAGATAGGACGTTATATAGAATTAACAGCAGCTTATAATCACCTGCGCCGGCAGGAACTGGGATTGCCTCAGCAAAAGGGTATGAGTGGCTTTTCTGGTGGAATAGGGATTATTACAAGGAAGTTGCACCTGAGATATGCAAGATCATGGTATCAGCGGAGTGAGGCACTGAATCAGCTGGGCGTAAGTATGCCCTTAAAGGAGTGGAAATATTAGGGGCTAATTGGGAATGAGAAGTCAGGAATCAGGAATTGTTTTAATTGTATGGCTCAGACTTTTAATCTTCACTGTATTTTGATCCCTGATTCCTGCTTTCTATTCGCTGAATATAAACAGGCCAGCCTTATTGTCGGTATAGCCTTGTTCCGGATGTTGGTACTTTTATTCTGCGAGTTGTCTTTTATACATCTGAATTGTATTCTCGAGTCCCAGATATAACGCATCACAAACTAAAGCATGTCCGATTGAAACTTCTTTCAATTGCGGGATGTGTAGTTTAAAGAAACGTAGATTATCCAGATTAAGGTCATGTCCTGCATTCAGGTCAAGTCCGATAGCGGTTGCAGCACGGGCAGTATTCTTATAATCATTGAACAGCTGCAGATTCTGCGGTTGCGTACGAGCACGTTCATACTCTTCAGCATACGGGCCGGTATAGAGTTCGATGCGGTCAGCGCCAGCTGTTTTAGCAGCTTCTACTTTATCTACCTCTGCATTAAGGAAGATGGATACTCTGATACCATTTGCCTTTAAAGTTCCGATTACTTCACGAAGGAAAGACTGATGTTGAATAGTATCCCATCCTGTATTGGAAGTAATGGCATCAGGTGGGTCGGGTACAAGTGTTGCCTGATGGGGTTTCACAGAAAGCACCAGATCCATGAAATCCTGAGAAGGGTATCCTTCAATATTAAATTCAGTTGTTACCAGCGGTTTCAGGTCTCTTACGTCCTGGTATCGGATATGCCGCTCATCCGGTCTTGGATGTACGGTGATACCGTCAGCGCCGAAACGCTCACAATCCTGCGCCACTTTCAGAATATCCGGCATATTACCACCACGGGCATTACGAAGGGTGGCAAATTTGTTGATGTTTACGCTTAGCTTGGTCATAGTGCAAAATTAGTGGAATTACGTGGATACTCCATCGTGGCAGATATGGGTGAATAACTAAAAAAAGCAAAGCTCATAACTATCATAGTTATGAGCTTTGCTAATATACTGATTAATCAGACTAGTATCTGTAGTAATCTGGTTTGTAAGGACCTTCAGCAGGAATGTTGAGGTAAGCGGACTGAGTTGCAGTCAGCGTATCCAGTTCAACACCGATTTTCTTCAGGTGCAGACGGGCAACTTTCTCATCCAGGTGCTTAGGCAGTACATAAACTTTGTTTTCGTACTTGTCTGTATTCTGCCAGAGTTCCAGCTGAGCCAGTGTCTGGTTAGTGAATGAGTTACTCATTACGAAAGATGGGTGACCAGTTGCACAACCCAGGTTTACCAGGCGACCTTCAGCCAGGAGGATGATATCTTTACCATCGATAGTGTACTTATCAACCTGAGGTTTGATTTCAACTTTGGTATTACCATAGTTTTTGTTCAACCAGGCAACGTCGATCTCGATATCGAAGTGACCGATATTAGATACGATACATTTGTCTTTCATCAGTTTGAAGTGCTCACCAGTGATGATATCACGGCAGCCTGTAGTAGTAACGATGATATCAGCTTCTTTAACAGCGTCGGTCATCTTTTTCACTTCGTAACCTTCCATGGCAGCCTGCAGTGCACAGATCGGATCAATTTCAGTAACGATTACACGAGCACCAGCACCTCTCAGTGATTCAGCAGAACCTTTACCTACGTCGCCGAAACCGGCAACTACAGCAACTTTACCAGCAATCATCACATCAGTTGCACGACGGATAGCATCTACACAGGATTCGCGGCAACCGTATTTGTTGTCGAATTTGGATTTGGTTACAGAGTCGTTGATATTGATGGCAGGGATAGGTAAAGTACCTTTTTCCATACGCTCATACAGACGGTGAACGCCGGTAGTAGTTTCTTCACTCAGACCCTTTACGTGCTGGATCAGCTCAGGGTATTTATCAAATACCATATTAGTCAGGTCGCCACCATCATCCAGGATCATATTCAATGGACGATCAGCAGCGCCAAAGAACAAAGTTTGTTCAATGCACCAATCAAACTCCTGCTCGTTCAGACCTTTCCAGGCAAAAACCGGAACACCTGCAGCAGCGATGGCAGCAGCAGCATGATCCTGAGTAGAGAATATATTGCAGGAGCTCCAGCGTACTTCAGCGCCTAGGTGTACCAGAGTTTCGATCAGTACCGCTGTCTGGATTGTCATATGCAGACAACCAGCAATGCGTGCACCTTGTAATGGCTTAGTGTCACCGTACTCTTCTCTCAGAGACATCAGACCGGGCATCTCGGCTTCTGCAAGTTCGATTTCCTTACGTCCCCATTCAGCCAGAGACATATCTTTTACCTTGTATGCAAGGCTAAAGTCGATGTTAGAATTTGCTACTGTAGACATTTATTCTTGTTTTTTGCAAATCTAGTGTTATTTTATGGGTTTAAACTATGCATTTGTTCTTTTTTTAGATAAGCAAATAGAACATTTGTACTTTTTAGTCTTTGTCAGCCAGTGATATCAGACTAGTTAGTCGTTATAACATTGTTTCCCTCGCAGAATATTTCACTTTTCCACTGTTTGGGTGAATTTACAAGTGACTGAAGCTTAATAGATGCCGCTGGTTATCCACATTATTAGAACCGACATATTAACAAAACATATAAAATTGTTTGTGTAAGTATCAAAAAACAGATATGTTTGTATTTAATATATATGTATTGTCTTTTATTTTATCAGATAATACGGTGGTGGTTCCCTGGAGATGGGCCTTTGTGAATTGTTTGATGAACTGCCAAAAAAAACCGGCACATCAGTGCATAGGATAACCATCTTTATTGAACAGTGACTTTTTTAAGTTTTTGACGGATAATACAACTTTACACGTACTATGTTGAAGCTTCCCAATCCTATGAAACGTAGCAGTTCTGCTTCGTTCCGTAAAGTGCAGAATGCCCTTTGCAGGATAGTGCTGCCTTTATTATTACTGTTTTTTTGCAGTGAGGCAAACGCGCAGAATGTTAGAGCTGTGATCAATCCTACCGGAGGTACGCCTGCGTTAAATGACCTGAAGATAGAAATCCTCAGTGATGGTGGTATCAAGGTCACGCGTAAGGGTTTATTAGAAAGTTATATCAGAACGGATAGCTCTCAAGGTATGAGAGCTTTTTTAGATTTTAAGAATAGCGGCTATCTGGCCAGCGCTAACCTTAGAAGTCCAAGTATCTGTTATATTTCCCCCATATCAGGTACTGGTGAATACTGGGATCCTTTTAAAGTACATATTGTAGGAACTATTGTGGATAGGTATAAGAATTATCCGACCGGCCAAACCGGTACGGTAACTATTATTGTATCCTATGTGAAGAATACTAACTATTTCTTCATGGACTACGTCCTGCACATGCCTCAGACCAGCGGTTTTACCAAAGCCCTGTTGTATCAGTCTGAGCAGGTAGTAATGGGTGCAGCCGCAGGAGATGATCCGGATGCCGCCAGCCCATGCGCCTATGGATTTGTCAGCCCGGATGGTACTACAGTTGGGGTCTACAGAGATGCTAGCTGCTCTACTACTCCCGAAGCTCCAAGGAGTCACGTATACCGATCTCTGAGGAAATTTGATTCGTGGGAAATATCAGTTCCAAGTCACAGGTTTTATGTTAATGATGGAGGGTCCTTCCCATACAATACTGTTGCTGACGGTATAGATGGTAATGGCCGTTCTATGGGTATCATGAAACAGCTTGGCGCTATCTTCAGAGATGGATCACTTGATCCTGATCCTATGAACTTCAAAACATATCGCCTGTTATCAGGATATGGTACAACTATGACTGAATTTGATTCCATCAAAGCGATGAAGGATACCATTCCGGTTCCTGGTTTCGCACCGGTGAATATTAAATTCTCAAATGGTACGCTCTCTGGTAATGAAGGTAATACTGCTGATGGTGAACAGGCTGCACAGGGACTCACCCTGACCGTATCAGGTGGCAAGCTGAATGCCCCGGCATATGTTCTCGTAAGGTACGATGCTGCGTATGCGTCAAATTATGCACATCCAGCTGTACCAGGAACCGATTTCAATCTTACACAAGAAGCTTTCCTAGTTCCAGCAGGAGACTATACTACTCCTAAAACGGTAACTATTCCTAATCTGCGTGTTATTGGGAATGATCAGCTGCAGTACAGTCGTACTCTGCGTTTAAAACTTGTAAGTACCTGTACCTCGTTATTGAGCATATCCGGTACTTCGGAAGTAGATTATACAATTGTAGATGACGAGCCAAGAACGCTCACAATGAATATTGACAGTAGTTCTCTGTTTGAAGGTCATTCTTCAAAAGCAAGGATTACGCTGCCAATTGGTATTACCTGTCCGGAAGATATTGTAATTAGTTTCTCTCGTGTAGCTACTTCTACCGCCGGTGATACTGACTACGTTGTTCCTCCAAATATTATTATTCCGGCTAACCAGACAGGTACTCCTATCTTCAATTTTAGCGCAAAAGCAGATAAGGTACTGGAAAATACAGAAAATCTGTCTCTGCGATTCCAGGGAACAATTTTAGGTATTGGCGTAGCAAGTCAGAAAGACATACAGATTAAAGACAGCACATTCCTGAATCCTGCTTATTCCCGGATCATGGCAGATTGCGTATCTCCTGATGCTGCAAGGCCAGTTCCTGAAGGATATACAGGTTTCCTTGGGTTACACCTGCCTCCAGGTGTGACCACAGAGGTAACAATTAATATGCTGGATGTATATGTTGATTGGGATAACTCAACCGCAGAAGATCAGATAGACTTTGATCTGAACTATTATTCAGGTCTCGATTTCAAAATCACTCCTGGTAATACAGTCGCCAAGATTCCATTTACCGTATTTGCGGATAATCTGATGGAAGGACCTGTACCAGAATACTTCAATCTGAACTTACTGGCAATCGATGATGTAGGCGCTGGACGAGTATATAACTATGTTGGTCCTGCAGTAACTATAAAAGATGTGGATGCCGATAGTAGCATGAAACTGATTGTAACAACCACACCATCAACTATCAGAGAGGGAGAAGCAGGTGCGGCTGTGACTATCGCATTCCCTAACGGTATTACGTCTTTATATGATGTACCGGTAAGTATATCGAGAGGCTTAAGTTCGCAGGCTACAGAACTTGATCTGGAAAGCCCGTTACCCACCAACCTCGTGATCCGGGCAGGTCAAAATTCTGTAAGCTTCCCTGCTAATATCAGAGCGAAAGCAGATAATGTGCTTGAAACAGATGAAAGTCTGTGGATAGTCGTTAAGCCTAATGGTTTTACTACTGATTCATCATTAATTACTATCCAGGATGTTACCGGTGAAATACCAGGGAATAAGGATATGAAGATAGAACTGGTTACGCCAGCTCTTAAAGAAGGAAACAGTACTGGTATCAGAATCAGTTTTGCGAATACCACATTAACTTCTGAATACCCGATTAATATTAATCTGTCTCATGACGCAGCTTCAGTAGCAGCTACAACCGATTACTCAATTCCTGCAACAATCACACTGCCTGCAGGCATGAATAATTATACAGTTGTTGATGGCTTTAGAGCTGTGAGTGATAAGATACTGGAATTAGATGAGGCACTAACTGTTACAGGCGTATCTACAACGATTCCTGGTCTGACTGTGACTGGATTCAGCGGTACGGTATTAGATGCGACAGGGGATAATCCAGAAAATAAGAAAATCACCGTTATACCAAGTCATACGGAAATGGATGAAGGTGGTACAGGGTACAGTTTCACATTTAGTCTGCCGCCAGGTTATACAACAGAAATTCCAATTGTAATCACACCGGAACTGGCTACAGGGTCTACAGCCGCTCCAGATGATTATGAACTTCAAACTACACCGCTTACTATTAATAGTGGAGCTACAAGTGTTACTACCAATGTGAATATCCTCACTGACATGGTCGTTGAGGGTGACGAGATCATGGTGATGGGCGCTTCTCTTGCTTCAGCACTGAATGGATTACAGGTAGTGCCAGCTACTGTAATCATCAAAGATAAAACGCAGGCAGCTGTTCCAAAAGTCACTGTTGACACCACAACTCTGGTGGAAGGCGGGGCCGGTGCGTTTATCACGGTGACGATGCCTTTTGGAGCAGTTCCTTCAACTCCATTGAACGTAAGGATCTTAAGAGGATTGAGTTCTCCTGCTGTCAGTGGCTTTACGGGTGTACCGCAGACAATGTTGCTAAGTGGTAATACTGTGACTATCCCTGTACCTATAGCAGCAAGTATGGATAACATACTGGCTGACGATGATAAGCTGGTAGTTGTAGTAGAAATAGATGGTGCTCCTGCAGACTCTATCACATTCAATATCGTTGATGTAACGATTAATGATCCTGAAAAGACAAAGATTCACTTCAATCCAGAGCCTGTTTCCCGTGGTAACCGTGTAAAGGAAGGTGAGACATATACGGTGCGCGCGAGTTTCCCTACAGGAGTAACTTCTGCAAAATCGCTATTTGTGCAGGTAGCAGCAATGCCCGCTTCTGAAGCCACTTCAGCTGATTACACCGGCTTGCCAACTACCTTCACAATGAATCCCGGTGAAAACTTTGCAGATTTTGATATTAAAGCACTTGCTGACAAAGTAATTGAAAACCCTGAGTTGGTTAGATTTTCAGGTGCAGTAACTCTACTGCCGATGATCGTTGTGGATAGCTTTGACCTGTATATTGACGATGCTACAATTTCTGATCCGTCAGTATCTGCGCTGAGAATTACCTTCGATTCCTCTGGTATACATAAAGGTGGTGGTGCGACAAAGGTTACTATTGGTTTTGTAGATCCACTGGTTACATCCAAAATGCCGATCACTATCAATGTAACACCAGATCCTTCATCTACTGCCGATATCACCAATTATATCGGATTGCCTACCGTGGTAACGATACCCGCTGATAGCAACAAAATAACATTCTTCCTGAGCGTACCTGACAATTTCAGACTGGAAGGAACAAAAGTGTTGCAATTCGCAGCAGGTGCAGAAGGTTTTACATTCATAGCTATACCGCCGTTGGAGATACTTGAGATTACAGCCGCTGCACTGACAATAGATAAAATCAGTGACGCAGGCGAACCTTCAACTGATGGAGCATTTATTATTAAAATGCCTTTGGTTTCTGTTACAGATGTGACCGTAAGTTTCAGATCTGTTTACAACAGCGATAATATTGAACCATTGCCTTCATCTGTAATTATTCCTGCTGGATCCACATCGGTGGTTGTACCAGTGCGTATCAAGGACGACCTTATACTACAAGGTGATGAAACATTGCGTATTACATTGACAAGTGCAGTTGCTGAGAACAACGGTAATCCGATCAATCTTACAGTAGATATTTCTCCCGTTTTGATTCTGGTTACGGATGATGAAAATGCACCTACTGGTCCGAAGGCAGAAGCGCGTAAACTGCTGATTGAGAAATTATCTGATGCAACACAGCCATCCACAGAAGGTACATTCAGGATACGCTTCCAGGATACAACGTTAAGAGCTTCTGATAATGTTCGAGTATTATACAGCCTGTCCGGTACAGCTACTTCTGGCATTGATTATAACATCCTGCCCGGATACGCGATTATTCCGAAGGGAGAAAGCATGGTATATTTCAACTTATCACCAGCAGGTATACGTTATGCCGGCCCTGATCTGATGGTGCTGTCAACATTGACAAGTGCATCGTCTGCATTACCAAACGTGGAATGGAAATTCGTAGATAATCCAGTTGCAACGATGATCATCTACAACCGTAATATTGATACGCCTGTTGTAAACATTTCAACCAATACCAGTCAGCTGGTAGAAGGTGGTGAGACACAGTTTAATATCAGCCTAAGCCGTGCAATTACTGTTGATATTCCAGTTACAGTAGAAATGACCAATGATATGTTCCGTACGCTGACACTTACAGGCGGCGATGTATCTGGTAATACTATAGTCGTAACAATACCAAAGGGTACTAAAGAGGGTAGTTTTAAAGTGAGAGTTAATGACAATAACCTCAATGATGACGATGGATGGATTAAGGCAGCAGTGAAAGAGTTTAACCCACTGAGTGGCGGTGCTCCTTACTATGTTGGTAACAGAAGCGAAATATCGAATACAGTTAGTGATAATGATTCATTGAAAGTATCATTTACAACAACCAGTTATGCACTGAAAGTTAAGTTTGATACTATTGGACAGCCATTGCCATTCACTGTACAATTTAACCGCCCAAGTTCCCGTATAGTAACTATTTACTATGAATTTTATACACCTGCACCGACAGAGGTTCCTGCTAATACCATGTTAGCAGAGGCTCCGAAGGATTATGACGCTACTGTTATACCAGTGCTCGTGATGCCTGGTGAAACATCTGCAGATATTGTTGTGCCAGTTAACAGTGTTGAGAAAGATAAGATCTTCGGTATGCGACTGCTGAGAGCAACGGTTGCATCTAATCAGCAGGTGCCTGCAGTTGATTCTATTATAACGGCAACCGGCCTGATTCAGATATGTATGGACTGTGATTCGGATGGTGATGGTGTTCCTGATTATGTGGAACGTTTCATTACCGATGGCAGATGGAGAGATAATAACAACGGCGGTATACGTGTTCATCCTGCGATGTCGCCTAACCATGATGGCTTAGGTAATGAAGTGTTGATGATCGAAAATATTGACAAGTACCCTGATAATGAAGTGACAATCTTTAATCGTTGGGGAGGCACTGTGTTTACAACAAAGAAATATCATAACCAGACGAACAACTTCAATGGCAGAGGCAACTTTGGCGGTGCTAAAAACCAGGACGTACCGGATGGATCTTATTTCTTTATTGTGCACACAACAGATGCAAATGGTAATAAACAGCGTTACACTGGGTTCATTGTAATAAAACGATAGCGATGATTGATAAGAAGAAATTCCTTTTTGGTCTGCTTGTAACTGCTGCCTGTTACATACCGGCACGCGCACAACAAAGCCCTATCTATTCGCAGTATATGCTAAACGGGTTGGTAATTAACCCGGCTTATGCAGCTACTGACGAATCAGCAAGTCTGACTGTCGTAGGTCGTAACCAGTGGGTTGGCGTTGATGGAGCTCCTAAGACAGCGACGGTAAATTTTTATACGCCGCTAAATGAGAAAGGTACCAGCGTTGGTTTCTCTGCAATGAAGGAGTCAATCACAGTTCAGTCACGTACTGACTATAATCTATTGGCCGCACAGAAGGTATCGCTGAGTGAAACAGTTCATCTGGCATTAGGACTGCAGGCCGGGATGTCACAGTACAAAGAAAATAATAGTGAACTGATAACCACAGATCCAACTTTTGCGACTAATCTGGCCTATTGGAAGACGCAGGTAGGTTTTGGGTTTTCACTATACTCGGAAAATTTTTATTTGGGATTGTCTGCACCTGCATTTAAATCCTTCGACCTTGGTAATAGCGTAAATAAGGTAAAGTCAATTTCACATTATTACCTGCAGGCTGCGTATGCTGCACGTGTAAATGACGACTTTCTTGTTAAGCCATCCATATTGTTGAGACAGGCGCAAGGCAGTGGCATGCAATATGACATTAATACAAGTGTACTGATCAAGGAAGTGCTTTGGTTGGGTGCATCTTGGCGTTCCGAGAAAACCGTTACGGGATTGGTACAAGTTAGATTGGGTACTGGTTTCCAACTTGGTTACTCTTATGATACACCGATGTCTTCTAATCTAAAAGGCGCGCAATCTGTGTCTCATGAGTTAATGCTGAATTACAGATTTGGATGGAGTAGTGATCATGAAATTATCCCAAGAGTATTTTAATAGTTAGTCTATATTACCGAAAACACATACTGATTTATCTATTTCCCGCATTTTCCATGCGGGAAATTTTTTTACAGACCTATCTTATTGATACTGAGTAAATAATGAGAATTGCTTTTTTTCAAAAAAAAGAACAACTTAAAATCCGTGTTTAAACATTTATCGTAAGTATTTATAGACAGGTGGAAAGGAAAATGACTTTTCCGAATACACCTAAAGAATTTTAATTAGAAAAGTTGTGTCTTTTAATGGTTAACTTGGGAAACAGCCTGGTATTTTTACCAGGCTGGATTGTTTTATAAAGGTCTTCTCATTACGTAATCGCGCATCCAATAGCCATTTCCAATATCTGTATCCTTTTCCTGTGTAATAACGAAGCCTTGCTTCTCATAGAAGAATCGGGCTTTATTATCTCTTTTTACATCCAGTTCAAGGGTTGTTCCATTTTCTATTCTCACTCTTTCAATTATGTCCTCCAGTAATAGTTTCCCTACACCTTTTCCCTGATAGTCACTATGGAGATATATCTTTTGCAATTTGTATATGCCTGCTTCCGCTGTCGTACTGTAGGATGCAAATCCGATAGGACGTTGCTTGTCATATAGTAGAATGAAGCGGTGTTGTTTCTCTACCATCTGACTGGTCAATGCTTCTGTGCTGTACATCATTTCCAGCATATAATCAATCTGTTCTGGCGTCAGGAGATCTTTGTATGTCGGACGCCAAATCTCGTCTCTTAACTGCTGGAGAACAGGAATGTCGTTAGTGTCAGCAATCCTGATTGTATACATGATCAAATTTCAGAATTAAGATTAATGAAATAAAGCATTAAAGTTATAGTGGCGTAGTGAGTTGTTGAATAGTATCGATTATGATTTGAGTATTATCAGTTACTAGTACAAATCAATGCACTACTCTACAATTCTTATATCTTAACTACTTTGTTTAATTTTGTCAATCACTTCGATAAGTATTTCTAACGGAGTGTATCCTTTAGCGATTAGAAAGTATTCTTTGCCATCATCAAAAATAGCTGCTGGGAAACCTGTAATACCCCATTGTTCAACCTGGTTAAACTCCTGGATAGTATCATATTTTACTGCATCATCTTTCATTTTTTCAAGAAATGCATCTACAGGTAGTTGGTATTTGGCGATCAGTGTTCGATAGGTTGCATCTTCATTCAGACTCTTGCCTTCATAGTTGAGTGCGATCTGCATATCATGTGCAAATGCAAGTGCTTTTTGAGGTAGATATTCCTTGAATACTGTTAACGCAATACTAGGTTTTTCTGAATCCATAATATCATCTGTGCGAAGGTATTCTTCCAGGAATGCCTGCCCGAATTGTACACCGGAGGTTGTTTCTACCTGCTTGTGCGCTTCTTTAATATAATTATACATAGCGGATGCTGGCCTGTGATTAGCGCTGCGAAGCATTCCGCCTGAAAGCACTTCTACTTCTGTGTCAGGTCCGAGGTGTTGCTGTAAAGCTTCGATTACTGGCGTGAATCCATAGCACCATCCACATAAGGCATCGTATATATAGATCAGTTTCATGTACAAAGTTTAGTTGACTGAATTGCTTTATTTCTTCTTTTTGCTGATGAACGCTTCCAGTTCTGCAGTGCTGAAGCTGCTGAGATTCTGCGCAGCTGTGAGTCCTCCTTTTCTCGCCGCCAAAGCACCATAGTAGATGTCGTGGAAGCCATCTGTACTATGCGCATCTGGGTCTATGGATAACAATACATTTTTTTCAAGGGCATAGGGAATCCATTCCCAGTCAATATCTAACCGGCGTGGATGCGCATTGATCTCAATAACCACATTATGTGTAGCGCATGCATCAATTATCTGTTGATGATTTACAGGATAGCCGTTTCGGCTGAGTAACAAACGTCCTGTCATGTGCCCAAGAATAGTTGTATATGGATTTTCTATTGCTTTCAGAAGTCGCATCATGGCTTTTTCTTCACTCATCTTCAAATTAGAATGAACCGATGCAATCACCAGATCAAAAGAAGCAAGTATTTCATCAGGATAATCAAGACTGCCGTCATTGAGTATATCAGCCTCAATACTCTTAAAGATGCGAAACGGAGCAAGTTGTTTATTCAGTTCATCAATCTCTGCATGTTGTGCCTGTATTCTTTCAATGCTTAGTCCATTTGCATAAAAGGCAGATCGTGAGTGATCACTGATTACGAGATATTCAAATCCTTGCGCTTTTGCAGCAAGTGCCATTTGCTGCAAAGTGTGCTCACCATCACTCCATGTACTGTGACTATGAATGATCCCTTTTATGTCTTTATGAGTAATAAGCGTAGGAAGTTGTTGTTTTTTAGCAAGATCAATTGCAAGACCGCCATTACGCTGGCAAGGCTCTATATAGTCCATTTCTGCCAGTGCAAAGATGCCTGCTTCCGTTGTATTATCCGGAATGCTGTTCAGGTCTAGTGCAGCATTAAAATGTTCCAGGAACAATGTGTCACCTGTGGTAATGAAGCATTTTTTCTCAAAATTTTCGGCTGTAGCTGGATATATTTTGATCTTTATGTGTTGCTCATGCTCATATATCAGGGCGTCTTCGTCAGTGGCAATTGCAGTGAGTACCGGCAATTGTGATAACTTTTCCTGAAGAGTAGGATGGGGGAGTGCAGCAACAAATTCTATCTGATCGATAATGTTTTCTGTACGGCGGAATTGTCCGGTTAGTGCAATAGCAGCCGGTGCAAGTAACTCACTAAATTCTTTTTCAAGCTTCAGGGCCAACGATTCAACCTGGGCATATAAATAGCGTCCCTGGTTGCTAAAGTAAAATTCAATACTTTGTCTTACAGCTTCCTGTGTTTTTTGTCCGAAGCCTTTAAGCAGGGTGAGGCGATTTTCATTGCATGCATATAATAGCTCTCCCAGTGTTTCCACTTCCAGTTCCTTCCAGATAGTTGCTATTTTTTTAGGGCCGAGGCCCTTAATTTTTAGCATTTCCAAAATGCCTGGAGGTGTTTTAAGTAGGTAGGCATCAAGTGCGGCAAATCGGCCTGTTTGCAACATTTCCTGAATAGCTTTGCTGATAGAATCACCGATGCCTTTCATTTTAGCTATATCTTCGGGCGGTGTAACCTGTAACTGTACAGGTAGTTTCTCTACAGTAAAGGCTGCACTTGCGAAGGATTTGGCTTTAAAACTATTATCCCCTTGTATATCCATCAGTTTGGCTATAAGTGAGAAATTATCGGCAATAGAGTAATTATCGAGCATAATTTGAATTGAACTGCGAATTTAGTGAGGCTGGTGTATAAATAAAAAAAGATCCTGGCGATAGCCAGGACCTTTTATTTTACAGTTTGTAAAGTCGATCTTACAACTCTGGAGCGATTGGAGCTGCCGGAGCTGGAGTGGTAGAAGCTGGTTTAGTAGCTTTCTTCCTTGTAGCAGCAGCTTTCTTTTTAGGAGCAGCTTTCTTAGCAGCAGCCTTTTTAGGAGCAGCTTTCTTAGCAGCAGCCTTTTTAGGAGCAGCTTTCTTAGCAGCAGCCTTTTTAGGAGCAGCTTTCTTAGCAGCAGCCTTTTTAGGAGCGGCTTTCTTAGCAGCAGCTTTTTTAGGAGCGGCTTTCTTAGCAGCAGCTTTTTTAGGAGCGGCTTTCTTAGCAGCAGCTTTTTTAGGAGCGGCTTTCTTTTTAGGAGCAGCTTTCTTAGCAGCAGCTTTTTTAGGAGCGGCTTTCTTAGCAGCAGCCTTTTTAGGAGCAGCTTTCTTAGGAGCAGCTTTTTTAGCCGCTTTTTTAATTGTTGCCATTGTTTTTTGAATTTTGGGTTAGTAATTAAAATTGGGTATTATAAAAAACTTTATGGCAAACACTGTTCCAGACTTACGCCTGAGCAGTGGTGTCAAGTGATTTTACGGAAACGATGGTTCTGTTCTCACGTCCTTTTCTGAACTCAACAACTCCATCAGCTACAGCGAAAATGGTAAAATCTCTACCAATTCCAACGTTCTGTCCAGGGTGATAAACGGTACCGCGCTGGCGAACAATAATGTTACCAGATACGGCTGCCTGGCCACCAAATATTTTTACTCCCAGCCTTTTGCTTTGGGAATCACGGCCGTTCTTAACGCTACCTTCACCTTTTTTATGTGCCATTTCTTATGTACGGTTTTAATACTTTATCAAATAAATTAAGCGATCTCGTTGATCCGGATTCTCGTAAAGTGTGTACGGTGACCAACTTTCTTTCTGAAACCTTTTCTGCGTTTCATTTTGAAAGCAATTACCTTATCACCCTGAACGTGGCTCAGGATCTCTGCTTTTACCACTGATTTTACATCAGTACCAACGGTCGGCTTACCACCATTATCTACTAACAACACTTCAGAGAACTGCACTTTATCTCCAATATTTCCCTGCAACTGTTGTACAAAGATTTCCTGGTCTTTTTGTACTTTGAATTGCTGACCTGCGATTTTTACAACTGCAAACATAGTTATCCAAAAATAATTTCCTGCAAAGGTAGGATTTGTTTTCTAATTGACAAAGTTTTCTCAGCTTTTTGCTACCAGGCCTAAAAACAGCCTGATTCCACTGAGAAATACAATTTATGTTTTCAAAGATACATACTTTATTTTAATATAGTTGATTACAATATTACCCCAATGACACTGATTTCGCTGCAATCCTTGCCTGTATTGATCTTACGCTAAACACGCAACCATGTTGTAACACAAGTAATATGACCTTTCATAACAATTTTTATTTTATACATTTGTCCTTTCTCTTATCTTAAAATATAAGGCATGAAGCTTAAATCACTGCTTGCCAAACCATTTGCTTCCATCGTTGCCAGCAAGATCAGGAAGGAGATGCAAAGGGCGGTAGAAGACCAGGAAGCCATCCTGGAGGAGTTGATAAAAACAGGCAGGAAAACTGACTTCGGAAAAGATCATCATTTCGGGAATATCAATAACTACAATGATTACAAACAGGCAGTGCCTGTCAGAGATTACGAACAGTTCAAACCCTATATCAATAAAATAAAGGATGGAAAACAAAACGTTCTCTGGAAAGGTCTACCACTCTACCTCGCTAAAACATCCGGCACTACCAGTGGTGTAAAATATATACCCATCTCAAAAGACTCGATCTCAAATCATATAGATACTGCGCGTAATGCACTGCTTAACTATATGGCAGAAACCGGTAAAACCGAGTTTGCTGATGGCAAACTTATATTCTTATCCGGTTCTCCTATTCTGGAAAGAGTAGGTGGTATCCCTTACGGTCGGTTGAGCGGAATTGTTAACCACCACGTTCCCCGCTACCTCCGTACCAATCAGCTTCCTACCTATGAAACCAACTGCGTGGAAGATTGGGAAACCAAGCTGGACAAGATAGTAGATGAAACCATCAATGAGGACATGCGTCTGATCAGCGGTATTCCACCATGGATGCAGATGTACTTCGACAGGCTAATCGAAAGAAGTGGTAAACCTGTAGGCGAGCTGTTTAAGAACCTCGATGTACTGGTGTACGGCGGTGTAAACTTTGAACCATACCGTGCAAAACTTATGGCTGCTATCGGCCGTCCGATTAATACTGTTGAAACCTTCCCTGCATCTGAAGGATTCTTTGCATTTCAGGATACTCAGGAACATAAAGGCCTCTTATTAAATACCAATTCAGGCATTTTCTACGAATTTATCCCTGCCAACGAGATATTTGATGCTAATCCTACCCGTCTTTCACTGAGAGATGTAAAGGTAGGTGTCAATTACGCACTTGTAGTGAGTACAAATGCAGGATTATGGGCCTATAATATAGGTGATACAGTGAAATTTGTATCCACTAATCCTTACCGCCTCTTAGTAACCGGCCGTATCAAACACTTCATTTCCGCTTTCGGTGAACACGTAATCGGAGAGGAAGTAGAACATAGCCTGATGCGCGCTGCTAAAGAGGAAAATCTCCAGATTACCGAATTTACTGTAGCGCCTATGGTCGCTCCACAGGGTGAACTGCCTTTCCATGAGTGGTTTGTTGAATTTGAACAGCAACCAGCTGATATCGCCGCTTTCGCCAAGAAAGTAGACGCATATATGCAGGAAAAAAACATCTATTATAATGACCTGTTAACCGGTAATATTCTACAGCCATTGAAAATCAGGCCAGTACGTAAAAACGGATTCATTGATTATATGAAATCTGTTGGTAAACTGGGTGGTCAGAATAAAGTGCCACGCCTCAGTAACGACAGGACGCTGGCCGATGAACTCACGAAATTTCTTTCATAATTGGATTTATAAATCAGGGATTAAGAACTAGGAATTATCCGCAGCCATCTTCGCCGCATTTGGAAAATTCTTAATTCTTAATTCCTAATTCCTAATTTCCAATTGTCTTATTTCCCTTATTATTGCAGCAATGAGTAAGAAGAACATAGCCATCTTTGGCTCCACAGGATCTATTGGCATCCAGGCATTGGAGGTGATTGAAGCACATCCTGACAAGTTCAGCGTGGAAGTATTGACAGGCGGCCAGAATGCTGACCTTTTAATAGAACAGGCTTTGAAGTTCCGCCCGAATGCGGTGGTGATTGCCGACGAGGCACAATATCAGAAGATAAAAGACGTATTATTTGATAAAGGTATCAAGGTGTTTGCAGGTGCAAAAGCTATGGTAGAAGTAGCTGCCTGGAGCTCCATTGATATGATGCTGGCAGCTGTAATGGGCTTTGCAGGACTAGCACCAACACTGGCTGCTATAGAACAGGGCACTCCTATTGCGCTGGCTAATAAGGAAACCCTGGTTGTAGCAGGTGACATTGTAATGGCTGCTGCCAATAAACGAAATGTTCCCGTTATCCCGGTTGACTCAGAGCACTCCGCTATCTTCCAGTGTCTGCTCGGTGAAGATGTAAGAAAGGTTGAGAAGGTAATCCTCACAGCCTCCGGCGGACCATTCCTGGGCAAAAAGCCCAACTTCCTCATCAATGTTAAAAAAGATCATGCGTTACAGCATCCTAACTGGAGAATGGGCGCAAAGATCACCATTGACTGTGCTACGCTGATGAATAAAGGGCTGGAAATGATCGAAGCCCGCTGGCTGTTTAACCTGCCTCCTGAAAAGATTGAAGTAGTCATCCACCCACAATCTATTATTCACTCTATGGTAGAATTTGTGGACGGATCGCTGAAAGCACAGTTGGGTGTTCCAGATATGAAATTACCTATTCAATTGGCATTAGGATTTCCGGAAAGACTGGCAAATGACTTCCCGAAATTCTCTTTTAAGAATAATCCAACACTGACATTTGAGCAGCCTGATACCAAGACCTTCCGTAATCTCGCAATAGCTATTGACGCTATGCACAAATGTGGAAATGCTGCCTGTGTAATGAATGCTGCCAACGAAGAAGTAGTACATGCCTTCCTGAAAAACAGAATCGGATTCCTGCAGATGACTGAAGTTATCGAAGAAGTACTGGAAAAAGTAGCTTTCGTTGAAAAGCCTACACTGCATGATTACTATGAGAGCGATCAGGCTGCAAGAGAATACGCCAATTCCATGATTAATGCGATAGTGATTTAATATTACATTAACGCTTTACTGCAGTTGAACCGCCTATATTTGCCGGACTATCTATAGATTAATAACATTATATATTTACTGTCAGATTCATCTACATGACCACACAAGAAATACTGGTAAAGGCCGGGCAGTTAATACTGTCACTCTCTATTCTGGTCGTTTTACACGAGCTCGGACACTTTATCCCCGCCAAGCTTTTTAAAGCAAGGGTTGAGAAATTCTATCTGTTCTTTGATCCCTGGTTTTCCCTGTTCAAAAAGAAAAAAGGAGATACCGAATATGGTATCGGATGGCTGCCATTAGGAGGATATGTCAAGATATCCGGTATGGTGGATGAGAGTATGGACCGCGAACAAATGGCCAAACCCCCACAACCATGGGAGTTCCGTTCTAAACCAGCATGGCAACGTCTTATCATTATGATCGGCGGTGTTACTGTTAACATCTTCCTGGGCTTCCTGATCTATGCCATGATGTTATGGCACTGGGGTGAAAGCTATCTGCCGACTAAAAACCTGACTTACGGTATCGCTGTTGACTCACTAGCCGGAAGTATCGGATTACGTGATGGTGATATGGTATTGTCTGTAGACAATAAACCTGTTGAAAATTTCCGCTCTATTCCTGCTGAAATCATTCTCCGCGAAGCAAAAAGTATTCAGGTAGAACGTGATGGCAAGCCTGTTGATATTAAAATTCCAGAAGGCTTTGTTCGTGAAATGATCAGAAGGAAAGGTACATTACTCGATGTACGTATCCCTTTTGTAGTAGATACCGTATTACCTAAATCAGCCGCTGAGAAAGCCGGTTTCAGAAAAGGAGACAGGACATTATCCGTAAATGGTGCACCTGCTGCTTATTTCCATGAATTTAGGAAAGCATTACAAGCATATAAAAGCCAGACTACCCCGATACAGGTTTTACGCGACGGAGACACTATTCAGTTAATCGCACAGGTAACTGAAAATGGTACCGTAGGTATGGCACCAGCTAATCCGGAGAAAGACTTTAAATTTGCTACAAGAGAATATACTTTATTACAAGCAATTCCGGCAGGTTTCTCCAAATGCGTTAATACGCTGGTGAAATATGTACAGCAGCTCCGTCTGATCTTCGTTTCTAAAGAAGTTAAAGCAAATGAATCCCTCGGTGGTTTTATTAGTATCGGTAACCTGTTCCCTGCTTACTGGGATTGGATTGCTTTTTGGGAAATGACTGCTCTACTCTCTATCATCCTCGCATTTATGAATATCCTGCCTATTCCGGCACTGGATGGTGGTCATGTACTGTTCCTGCTGTACGAGATCGTTACTGGTCGTAAGCCGAGTGAGAAGTTCCTGGAATATGCCCAGATAGTAGGTATGATCATCCTGTTTGGACTGTTACTATATGCTAATGGTCTGGATATCTGGAGAAGCTTATTCAGATAACTAATTATCAAATATTAATGAAAAGAGGCCCATAAGAGGCCTCTTTTTTTATGCCCTCTCTATCGGCAATTGTAGCCAATATTTACCTAGTATATTGATTCATAATTAATTAGGCCACTACCATGATTGTAAACCCTGTCCCACAACCAATTCTCTATATAAATATTTCTTGAATTTCAATTAAAAGCCATATCTTTGTTGGCTGCGAAAGCAAACTAGGGGTCGCCTGGTTTTGACAGCATAGATCTTTGAAAGTGTAAGCATGTCGTGCGTTGTATAATTAGCACGTAAATCTGAATATACAACCTTTAATTGGCGAATCTAACTACGCCATGGCTGCCTAATCAGCGATTAGCGCACCCATTTTGGCCGCCGCGGTTCCTGTCTGCTAGAACTGCCGCCGCCTAATCAAAACCTTAGCGGAATAGGTACACATGGTTTCTGTGAGTGTGTACTGAAACTAAACGGATAAGGACCAGGCTGGTTAGTTGCGCCCCTGGCAAGGTCCCGACAACCTAATGCGCAAATAAACATGTAGAAAGCTTTCGGCGGATATGTTTGGACGCGGGTTCGATTCCCGCCGACTCCACCTCACGGGACTTTTGACTTTTTGAGTCGAAAGTCCCGTTTTCATTTTCACTCAAACCCACGCCCAGAGCGTAAAGTAGCCGAGCAGTACTGTTCAGGTTGGTGGTCCAATCTTTGATGTCAGAAATTCCGATCTTTTTGGCGTAGGTCGAACCAATAATTTTTCTTTTTTGCTCTGTGTTGACATGAACATATAGAAATATAGGTTGCATAGGTTCTCATGCTCCTGTGCTAATAAGGCTTCAATGTTGTCCCTGCCTTTATTAGCTTGCTCCAACTTTGACTCAAGGATGATACTCTTTCGTTCGCAGTCTTGATTCACCTTTTTTGAAATCAGCAGGTTTAAGGTCGCTTCGACAACGAGGTCTCGTGCCTTCGTTATCTTATTCATTAAAAATTGGATTTCGCTTTTTGACTGATGTTTGACTTCACGGCCATCCTTTGTCTGTAGCCTATATTCTCTGGAGATAGCTTTTCTAATCAATTCGATAGTTCCCGCTTTAGGAATGAATCTCTTTAAAGATTATTTGAACTTGTCATTTAGTTCTGGTGCCGCGAATTGCGTCTTGCATGGGGGCAATGGTAATAATGAATATTGACCTTTCCGGCCTTTCGAAGCGCTGCCAGTTAGCATCTTTTTGCATTTGGGGCAGACAAGATATCCTCTCAATGGCAGTTCATCCTCAGACACAACCTAGGACTAACTATTTTAAATTTCCTACGACCATAATTATGTCCTGTACCTTGTAGAATAATGCCTCAGAAATCAATGTTTCGTACTGACCCTCTAGCGTACATTCTGGCTGATCATGAAATGCATGAATAAAGATTGCTCCACAGTAAATCGGATTACTGATGATCGCCAATACTGGCTTTTGCTTTTTTTGAAAATAGGTCATTTCTGCTAGCCAGAACGTAGGCCTGCTGTGTGTTTGCCCGTTCCTTCGCAAATTCATTTAAAATCCATATAATGACATCGGCTTCTGGATGAGTAGGAGCAATGTACTTTCTATGATCTTCAGTTATTTTATTAGCATAACCGTATGGGGCAACTCCTATAAATCGACCTTCCTTTCTTACCTTTCTCATCCCGTCAGTTATATTTAATGATCGCCTGTCGTTTTCAACCTCGGGTTCTGCAAGATAAACGGCCAAGATCATCTTACTTTCGGGTATGGATAAATAAATTGGCTGCTCGATTGCGCAGGCCTCGATTTCCAAATCAAGTTCGTTAATCATAAAAATATGCATCCCCTGTATTTCTGCTAAATCTATCCACTTGGAAACAGGAGAACGTGTGGTCTGGTTTTTTTCTTCTTATAACCTGCAAGCATTCGCTCCATTCAGGCCGGTTAAAATGACTTAGCGGAGTGATCCTCGTAGATTACATTCTTCACATATATCCCATGTGTTTGACAATACTTGTGAAGCCGTTCATCTTGATCTCTTTGAGAGTATCCTTTATCTACCTGTTCATCTGTACTTACTCGGATATTCTTTCCTTTCAAGCTTCAGCATCACTTTTCGATTATTCCGGCTTGCTTCCATTTGTTGAAATAGTAGTAAACTATTTGCCAGTAAGGGAAACACTATTAAGATCACGCCATTGAATACCTGTTCTACAAATCTATAAGATAGCATTTATGACGTCTCGAAGGCAATGTTTTCGCTTTCTTTTGTCCGTAAGTATTTTTTTTATACTTTTCCATTGCGAATCGGTCAATAACGTGAACTTCGTTCTCATAGTTTGTGTTGTGGTAAATCCAGACTAATTGATCAATTCGTTTTTTTCAAATTTAACCCCAGCCAATTTTTAAACATGTTCTAAGATTCAAAGGCATTTTATTACTTATGTTAAACGGAGCTCAGGTTGAAAAATTTTACATTGTAATGCTAGATGAACAACGTAGGACCTTCTCAATTTTGCCCTTAAATAATTAATGGTCCTGAATCTTTTCTTACTATATACATTGCGTAGTGTCTCTTTTACTTTGTATACAACTAAGATGAAATGATACAACTAAAGTGCTATGTGATATATCTTCTATATGCGCCAATTTTGGAGTTTGATACTATCTTATTAGCCGGTGATAGTGTTTAAGAAATTAATATTACAGTTGTCTTCCCTATAACCTGTACCTATGAATGCATTAATAATAGGCAGCTTGCTATTATCAAGTATGTTGACCTCAGTGCCTCCATCAAGCCCACCAACACATCTTATTATTGATTCGTCAGCAAATGCGCATTTGAACGACTTTAATAAGTATATCTACGCGGTTGATCATAAATCCGTACAAGTGAAAAGATTAATCGACAGGCGTTCAGAGAAAGTCATCAATCGACTATTAAAGTTAGAAAACCGGATGAAGTCGCGTTTGGCCCAAAAAGATAGCGTAGCCGCTAATGAGATATTCAATGGTCCGATAAATCTGCTTAAGAATCTCAAATCCGGACTGCAGCAGAGGTTTCCACGATACTCATCGTTAGGCAATCACTATATAGATTCTCTAAGTTCTACCTTAGATTTTCTAGGTGCACAAAAATTGACAAATAATCCAAGCCTTACGGCTGTAAAAGAAAAAGTCGCCGACCTTAATAGCTCTTTCACTGCGGCAGCTGACATAAAATCATACATCAATGCTCACCGTAAGGAATTAAAGGAAAAGCTTTCGGGATATACTGCTTTTTCTAAGGACTTGCTTAAAATAAACAAGCAAGCCTATTATTATGGAGAGCAGGTCAAAGAATATAAAGAAATACTTAAGGATAGAAAGCAGGCCGAGGCCAAGGCTATTAAGCTATTAAGCAAGACGCCAGCCTACACCGATTTTATAAAAAGACATTCCCAGTTAGCATCCCTGTTAAACAATCCAGTGACAGCTGGTGGTAGTGTTCCGACTTTAGAGGGATTACAAACCCGTAGTCAAGTCGAAGCACTGATTCAACAACGTATTGGCGGTGATCCAACTGCCCGTCAAGCTGTCACACAGCAAATGGATCAGGCCCGCGCAAAGCTCAACGAATTGAAAAGCAAATATCCTGATGTAGAAAATGCTGGAGAGATGCCCGACTTCAAACCCAATCCGATGAAGACGAAAAGTTTTTTACAAAGACTGGAGTTCGGTGGAAATATTCAGTTTCAAAAATCTAATCGTTATTTTCCGACCACCGCAGACATTGCGGGGCAAGTGGGCTATAAGTTCCATAAGAATGGGACTGCTGGTATAGGCGTGTCTTATAAGTTGGGGCTGGGTACCGGCTGGAACCATATAGCAATGAGCCATCAGGGTGTTGGCCTGCGTTCTTTTGCAGACTGGAAGCTTAAGAGTACGTTTTATATAAATGGAGGTTTTGAACAGAACCATATGTCAACGATATCGCGCCTGGACCAGTTGAAGGATTGGAGTGGCTTGCAGGGGAGTGCACTGCTTGGTGTTTCGAAGAAATATAAGATAGGTCCAAAAGTGAAAGGCAATATTATGTTCTTATATGATTTTTTAGCCAAACAGAATACACCCACCACAAGCCCTATCAAAATCCGCTTAGGATATACTTGGTAACTGACTCAATCGCAATTGTTACAAGAATTCAGACAAATTTTATTTCTAATAAACATTGAAATATTTTATATCATATGAACAGGCATTTCATTTTCTTTTTTCGGCATTATCCTGCCTTCAAAGCATTCAGATGTACTTCGAAACTAGAACCTTCTTGGTGTTCCCTGTGCGGAAGATGTTTTTGATGGAGGTAGACGTTGGGAAAATGGACATACTATTGCTCTATAAAATATTGAACCGGGTTGTGTACAGTAGATATAGAGAGTAAGTCCATCAACAATAACTTACAATTTAGAACTGGGACATATTATTATGAAGAATTTAATTTTAGTGCTCATTGTTTTGGCAGGGACATTCAATATCACAAGTGCGCAGACGGCATTAACCACATCGACATTGAATACAACATCTCCAACTCCGGCGGTTGGAGCCTCAGTTCAGTTGAGAATGTATAATGGCAATGCCAATGTCTTATCTAATACGAGGTGGGTAATGGGATTAGCTGGCCCTGAAGGTGTGAATAATGATGGATCACACTTTAGATTGATGCGCTATGATAGCGCCGGCAGTTTTATTAGTAGCGTATTTCTGGCCAACCGGTCAACAGGTATGCTTGAAATGTATTCTGGCTTCAGAGCGGCGTCCGGTTCGGGAATTTTGGGAACCGGGTCTGGCGTTCTCAATTTGTCCTTTATGGGTTTTTTTGAATCCGATAAAACCACTCGTCAAGGATGGGTAGGCAAGGGCTCTGGAGCGCATACCGATATCTCTTTAGGCTCTGATATAGGTGGTGTGAGTTTAAACCCGTTCAATGGGATGGTAACCCTGCGCAATGCCACCGGCAGTATGATTACCTATAACAATACCGGCTACGCAATTCCTACAGGTATCAACAGAAGTAGAGGAACCAAGCTTATACTGCATGAGGCAATAAACGCATCAAACAGCAATGTAGATTTAGCCATAGGTGCGGACCAGGTAGGCGGAAATATCCATGGCTGGTTCTCCCTTCCTACAAATACTACAATGAACTATTGGAGCTTTTACGGCGGGACGACCATGATTGCCAAATTAGACGGTGTTGGAACTTTTACCAGCCGCAGAATAAAAGTTACACAGAACGACTGGGCAGATTTTGTTTTTGAAGATAACTACAAGCTACCATCTCTGAATAGCATTGAGAAATTTATCAAAATAAATAAACACCTTCCGGATGTCCCCTCAGCCCAGGAAGTGGTGGATAAAGGTTTGGATCTAGGGGAAATGAATAAGATTTTACTTCAGAAAATAGAGGAATTGACACTGCATCTGATTAATCAAGAGAAGGAATTGATTAAAGTTAAGAACGCATTATCATCCTTAGAACAGAGAAGTAAATTTATAGATTAGGTTACAATGTTAGTGTACTAATACCGTTACCAGAGTTTCAATCAATAATACAAGTAAGGGGATAATAAGCCAATTTTAAGGGGTATTTTAATTGAAAATTGATGGCAAACTATTTCTTTCTCGACGTCAAACGCAAATAATACTATTCAAATTTTAATGGAGTAGATAATTCTATGATAAAGCTGAATGCACTGATGACTGGCCTACTATTATTAAGTATGCAAGCCATAGCCCAGATTGATATTACGGAACAGCCATCATTAACAAAAGTGACGCCACCTTCGCCAAATGCTTCCTCTCTTGGTAAGTTTGGGGACGTTCCGGTAAGTATGGCGACTGGTATCCCGCAGATCAATGTCCCTATCTATAATTTTAAGAATTTCGAAAATTCACTTTCACTAGACGTAACCTTGGACTATCATGCAGGTGGTGTCAGGGTAAATGAGATGGCGTCTGACGTTGGTATTGGGTGGACGCTGAATGCGGGAGGAGCGATTACAAGGACACTTAGAGGTATTGCTGATGAAATTCCGACCTATGGATTTATGAATAATCCATTGATAACTGAAGAGAAGGCAGGTAACCGATTTAATACTGGGTATTATTACCCCAATTACTTTTACCGTATTGCTAATGATCAGTATGATGGCCAAAATGATATTTTCAGCTTCAACTTTGCAGGAAAGTCAGGTAGATTCCTTTTTGGAAAGAACGGTGACTTTCTGATGCTGACGTCTAACAAATTAAAGGTTCAAACCGAGATTTCAGAGGGTAAAATTGCCAGATTTACGATTGTAGATGAATCGGGTACGACCTATGTTTTTGACGCTGTTGAGGAATCTGATAATGGTACTATCGAAAATTTCCACTTGCATAATTCTGCATGGTACATGACAAAGATGATTGCACCATCCCGCACAGACAGTATCATGTTTTCTTATGAACAGGAATGGAGCAGATATACACCTGGAGAGTTTGTTACCATGAGCTATAGCCTAGGCCTTCAGCTGGGCATACCAAGTAGAGCGGAGCAAACATCCTACAGTACTGTAATCACAAATGGTAAACGTTTGAAAAGTATTATCTTCCCAAATGATGTGAAAATGAACTTTATGTATGATGCAAATCGTCGGGCTGACCAGGAAACTAATTCTTCGATGAATCGCCTTCAACAAATCTCTTTTACAGACGGTGTGTATACGAGAGGATATAATTTGTATCACGATTATTCAGTTAATAGGCTCACGTTAAAAAAAGTAATCCCTTATAGTGCTTCAGGCGAAGGTGCAGGTTATGAATTCTCTTATAACGGGAGCTTACCTGAATTTTTAAGTAACAGTCTTGATCATTGGGGATTTTATAATACTAATGCGAATGGCAGTCTGCTTCCTCCCTATAAAGACAATACAGGGTTGATGTTATCAGGAGGAAATCGTTCTACTGATCCAACACTCGTGAAAATGGGTTCACTTACTCGCATTAAATTCCCTACAGGTGGATATACTGAGTTCGAGATGGAGGCTAATACAGCGGAAGATCCGAGATTAATAGACAGTACGCTTACTATTGTCAGAGAAAAGAGCTATGAAAGAGGCATATATGTTAGCAATAATGGTGCTGCAACTGAGTCATTTAAGTTTGGTGGCGACGCTGGGTCCAATGGAGAATTTAATGTGCAAGTTTTTCAGAATGGTTCCTGTACTGGATTATCTCCCTGCAATTTTCTCGTACAGTTAAGGAACAGTTTTAATCAGGTAATATATACGTTGCCAATACCTGGTGATAATTCGTTTCAGTATAAAAACTATTCGTTTACAGTCTCTAATATGCAACCTGGCAATTATAGCTGGAATGTGTATGTACAGAATATGGAATACTCCGGCTACATAACAATGTCATGGATAGAAGTACATAATCAGCATCCGGATACTATTAAGACGGTCGTAAAGGATCTCTATATTGGCGGAATCAGAATAAAATCAATTAAGGATTATGACGGTATCAGTAGCTCGCCAGTTAGTGCTAGGAATTACGAATACCTGAAGAGTAACAGCACAGAATCCTCGGGTTCTCTCGGTGTTATTCCTAAATATGCTTATCCTGTCTATTATGATTTTTATCCGCATGATCATATTAAAGGAGAAACATTTCCTGATACCCTTCGTTATGAAGACAATGGTATAGGAAATTACATTGTTCGAGCGAGCTCGCCCACGCAATCCCTTGCTAGTATAAACGGCAGTCCTGTTACTTATAGTAGGGTGGTCGAATATTATACAAATAATGGTGTAAGTAATGGTAAAAAGGAATGTTATTTTACATCTTATTTATCGGGCGGATTAGAGGGATATAATCCATTACCATATACACCACCTACATATGTAGACTGGAGCTATGGACAGTTGGAGAAAGAGATCGTTTATAACAAGGCAAATGATACCGTTAGAAAGACAAGTAACCAGTATCAGAACTATACAGATACCTACTATTATAATACAAACCGCCTAAACAACTTTACTTGTCTTGCGCTCGCTCCTGTTGTATATCAATACAACGCTACCTATCAATTCTTTTTTACATCTTGGAATCAGGCTGAAAAACCTCTTTACTACAAGGTCCGTACTTTTACGCCGGCTGCTGGCAGGAGAGACCTAATTAAGACAACAGTATCCGAATATCGAAATAGCATAATATTAACAGATGAAAAAAGTTATACTTACGATACTGCTTTTAACGTCAAAACGATTACACAGTACAATAGTAAAGGAGAAAAAGTAGAGATAGTTAAATATTTTCCTTACGAGTATACTGTATCTACAGCAGCCACTATGAAGTCACAAAATATGTACGATGCTGATATCAGCACCGAAATATGGAAAACGATAGGCAGTTCAAAATATCTTGTAAACGGCACTACGAATCAATATATTATAACACCATCCGGTATAAGGAAAGCTAAAGTAGCGTCCTTCACAAGTTCAACACCGGTTGCATCAACTGCTCTTGGCACATTTAAAGCAGCTTCGTTCAATCGTGATTCTACAATATTTAAAGATTTTTTGACCTTCAACCAGTATTCAGCAAAAGGTAATCTGTTGGAACAGTCAAAGGTCAAAGGTATGAGTCATGCCTATATTTATGGTCACAACGCCTCTTTCCTGATTGCAGAGGTAATGAATGCTACTTCTGCAGATGTTGCATTCAGTAGCTTTGAAGAATCAGGGAAGGGTAATTGGACTTATACGGGAGTGCCCGCCACAAATCCAACGGCGATTTCTGGAGCAAAGCTTTATGTTTTGTCTGGCGGCTCAATATCCAAAGCAGGATTGTCATCCGCTAAAACTTACAAAGTATCTTACTGGAGTAGAAGTTCTCCAGCTACTATAAGTGGATCCACTGTTACCCAGGGTGCATCCAGAAACGGATGGACTTACTTTGAGCACACATTGCCTGGAGGTGCTACATCTGTTAATATTCAGGGTAATGTAACCATTGATGATTTGAGATTGTACCCCGCAGGTGCCAGTATGACGACATTCACCTATCAGCCGTTATATGGCATTACTTCAGTAGCAGATTCCAAAAGTCAATACACTTATTATGTCTATGACGACTTTGGCAGACTAAAAGTCATTAAGGACCAAGATGGAATGATACTAAAACAATTTGATTATCAGTACCAGACATCTATCTCAAAGTAATCATACAGATATTAAGCATCTTTTCAAATACTCTTAACCTATGAATCTACATAGACATATTCTACAAATTTGTATCTTTCTGCTGGCCGGACTCAGCCCTGGAGCTTTGTTTGCCCAAAAACCTGGTGGTAACAGGGCTACCGCTACTGCTAACTCTATACCCGGTCCTTATACAAATACAAGTATCAATTTCATAAGAACATGGGAACCGAGCATGCCAATCAAAGATACCGGTATTGTGACGGCACCCAACCGTTTGATACGAGAGGTAAAGCAAACGTCGCAATACCTTGATGGCTTAGGACGCCCAATTCAGAGTGTTTCAAAAGGAATTAGCGCTCGCGGTGGGGATCTGGTGATGCCTATTATTTATGATGATCACGGGCGAGAGCAGTATCAGTATCTTCCTTATGTGCAACAATCAGCGAATGTTAATGACGGCAAGTTTAAGACTGATCCGTTCGGTGCACAAAGCTCATTCTACAAGAATGGAATACTAAATCCAGGTGTCCTGGGAGAAAATGTATTCTATAAGAAAATAGAGTTTGAGGCATCTCCATTAAATAGACCTTTAAAAAGTTTCGGTCCTGGAAACAGTTGGTCAACTCGTCCAGTTGAAACTAAATACCTGTTCAATACAGTTGAAGATTCTGTAAGAGTTTGGAATGTTACGACAGGACTACCTACTACTAACACTATCTATGCGACTGGTCAATTATCGAAGACTATTACAATTGATGAGCAGAGTGGCC
Organism: Chitinophaga rhizophila; assembly: GCF_019492185.1. GTDB lineage: Bacteria > Bacteroidota > Bacteroidia > Chitinophagales > Chitinophagaceae > Chitinophaga > Chitinophaga rhizophila. The sequence continues at coordinate 1,635,194 of NZ_JAICCF010000001.1, read as the reverse complement.
AAACTATTGAATATAAAGACAAAGATGGCCAGATTGTGCTAAAGAAAGTTCAGATCGCCGGCGCTCCAGGTACTGCACATATGGGATGGCTATGCACTTACTATGTGTATGATGATTTAAACAATCTTCGTTTTATTGTTCCACCTCTAGCTATTGATGCAATAAAAAGCACATGGACAGTTTCTACAGAAATTGTAAATGAATTATGTTTTAAATATCAGTATGACGATCGCAGATTACTTGTGGTTAAACAAGTACCTGGATCAGGATCGGTATTTATGGTTTATGACAATAGAGACCGGCTCGCGTTCACACAAGATTCGACGCAACGAACTAAATCACCAATGGAATGGCTAGTCACCTTTTATGATAACCTTGACCGTCCGACCATGACAGCTATTTACAGAGGAAATCATTCTAGAGATGGCCTTCAAGATTCAATGCTAACCGCATCCGCATCTCAAACCGTATCTTATACTGTACCTGCAAAGCAAGACATGGTACTTTATACATACGAAGGAGCAGCATTGTATACAGCGACTAACAGTATAAGCATGCTTGATAATTTCGATTCAGGTACTGGAGCTGAATTTGATGCATTCATCAATCCTACCGCAGCCGGCGAAACCAATGTAGTGTTGGCAAGTAATGCATTGGCGAATATTCCGTCATCAGCTCTGATACCCTTAACCTATATTTTTTACGATAATTATGATTATTCCGGTAAACTGACGTTTTCACCCACAGACACAGGTAGGTTGCTTGGAGCTGATACACTGTACCCGGAGAAACTCCCAGTAAGTACCATGACGAATGGGCTCGTTACAGGAGGGAAAGTCAGGGTCCTAGGAACAGACAAGTGGTTAACTACCACTACTTATTATAATGCTAAAGGGCGACCCATTCAGGTTATAAGTGATAATAATATGGGTGGCAAAGACATGGTCAATACACTGTATAGTTTTAACGGAGCAATATTGTCAACTCATATCCGTCATCAAAATCCAAAGAGTGTTACGCCGCAAACAACATTATTAACCGTTTTGACTTATGATCAAGGAGGGCGATTGCTTACAGTAAGGAAGCGTTTAAATGACGATATTAGTCAAGAGCGATTAATAGCTGCCAATACTTATGATGAGTTGGGTCAACTGCAACTTAAACTGCTGGGCGTGGCTGCTTCCGGAGCGATAATGGACAGTTTGAATTATACCTACAACATCCGCGGTTGGCTACAAGGCATTAACAAAAACTTTGTTACCAGTAGTAATAGTACCTCAAATTGGTTCGGACAGGAACTTAGCTATGACCATGGTTTCTTAGCCAATCAATATAGTGGCAACATTGCGGGTGTAAAATGGAAAACACGATCTGATAGCGCTTGGGCTTACGGATATTCCTACGATAAAGCTAATCGGCTTATCGGTGCAGAATTCAATCAAAAAAATGGTGCTGACTGGTCACAGGACAAAAAAGATTTTACTGTTAGCAACATTACATATGACGCTAATGGTAATCTCCGCTCGATGTGGCAAAAAGGCATGATTGGTACGAAGATTGATACCATTGACCGTCTTACTTATACCTACCAATCAAATAGTAATAAGCTGGATTCAATATCAGATCCTCAATCCACTAAAACTGCTTCAGCCCGATTAGGGGATTTTATTAACGGCTCCAATGCAGGTCGGGATTATTTTTACGATGGAAATGGCAACCTGGTGGCGGATTCCAATAAACATATCAGTGCTATTGTTTATAATCACTTGAATTTACCATCAGAAATCATTATTGAAGGTAAAGGAAAAATAGCCTATCAATACGATGCTACTGGAATTAGGCTATCAAAGACGGTTTTAGAGAAAAAAGGAAGCACGGTTAAAACTACAGTGACGGACTACGATGGCCCGTTCATATATAATCAGGATAGTTTAGAACTGATTAGCCATGAAGAAGGACGTATCCGTCCCATTTATAGAATAGGTATGCCCATTAGCTATGTTTATGACTACTTTGAGAAGGACCATCTAGGCAACGTGCGAACTGTGTTAACTGATCAAACGGACTTCAGTATATATGCTGCCACAATGGAGATCGAGAACGCGCCTAAAGAAGTATCATTATTTAGCAACATAGACGAAACAAGGTCAGAGAAGCCATCAGGTTATCCACATGACCAGACTACCAAGGAGAATAAATCAGTGGCAAAACTTAATGCGAAAGCCGGAGGAAAGAAGATTGGACCTTCCTTAGTTTTGAGGGTAATGGCTGGAGATACCGTGCAAATTAATGCCAAAGCATTCTACAAATCGCAAGGACCTGAGGATATCAGCCAAAAGCCGCCTGTAGAGGATATGTTGACCGCTCTTATTGATGCATTTTGGGAACCCGATGCAAAACCCGGTGCGCATAATTCAGCAACTGTACTGAACGTCACCCCCTTTAATGAAAACTTTTTAAATGATTATCAGTTCTTAAAGAGAGAGAATCAACAAGGACAATATGATGAGCGCCCAAAGGCCTATCTTAACTTTGTCCTATTTGATGATGACTTTAAAATAGTTGAGGCCAACAGTGGGGTGCGCCGAGTCAAAGCTTCTTCCGATGAATTACAGGAACTGGTAGTGGAAAAAATGCTTATTGAAAAGAGCGGATTTTTGTATGTTTACACAAGTAATGAGAGCCCGCGGGATGTAATATTTGACAATGTTATATTGGGTTTGAGTAGTGGTCCATTGTTGGAAGAAACTCATTATTATCCTTATGGACTGATAATGGCTGGCATCTCTAAAAATGCATTGAATAGTACTCAATATCCTAAAAACAGGATGGGATATAATGGAATTGAACATACAACTGATTTAGATTTGAATCAAAACGATGCATTCTTTCGTACCCTCGATCCGCAGATAGGAAGATGGTGGCAGCTCGACCCGAAGCCCGAACATGCTTCAAGTCCTTACATGTCAATGTCTAACAATCCCATCCTAAAAGCTGACTTTTGGGGTGACACAACTAGTTTTGGCTCCTCTCGTAACGAGACATTAACGGTTAATGGTAAGACAGTAAGTGGTCAAGAACTGGTCAATAAAACACTCAACGAGTGGAGCAAGATCGGAAATGTGAAGTTAGGGATTAACAAAAAGACAGGTCAAGTCGAATTTAAAGGCAATAAGAAAGGTGCTTATAGTGCAACCGGTAGAAAGGAGGTTATGGATATGGTCACAGGAAACGGGCAAGTGAAAATAGACTTCGCTACCAATGTGTCTTCTCAAACAGATGGGAATAATATTACAATTAACCCTGAACAGATAGATGGGATGGTAGCCGGAGCATCTTCGGACCTAAACCCTACGACTATTAGTTATGGTATGGTTTCATTACATGAATACCGTCATACGGATGCTGGCGGGGGATCTGCACATGGGCCATTAATACTATCCAATTTTGGCCTTATAGATTTACCAGATAGGATAGGAAATCAAATACGAAGTGAACTTTCAACTTTGACAAATAGCAATTGGGGCCAAAGATCTTCTTACTTAGGTATAAGTATTTTTGGGAAATCATATATGCCATTTTCAGAAGAATCTCGAGGTGCACTGCTACGTGCAAAAGCATTAGAGTATAGTATATATAGCACCCCACTAATACCGAAAACCTCTTTAATTTCTTTACCTTAATAAAGTCTCCTTAAAGCATGAAATTAATTATCTTATTATCATTGTTTCTTTTGGGGCAACCAAAACTGGAAAAAATATACTCCAAGGAGGAAATTCTCAGTTCGTATGATCATGTAGTAATACGGCAATGGGAATTGAAATTATTAGATCAGGGTGTCTTTATGCTAAATTATAAAATGAAAGACAGTCGAAAAGAAAAGCTTTATAAGGCTAGCATAATCGGTACTTGGACAATTCAAAAAGATTCGATACTACTTAAAGGATCATCGCAAGGTGATCAGGAATGTTATTTTAAATCCGCTAAGTATATCATAACTAACAGCGAACTTAAATCAAGTGATATTGATCTTTGTTTTCCAAAATCTCTTTGCATAGGTAATAGATTTACGATAAAGATCTAGCTTTACCATGCTGGGCAATCATTGATCATAACGTAAATGTAATAGGAAAGATAGATTAGTCACCGTCTTCCTATGACCATCAATTATATGAGATAGATTTTATATTTGAGCGTCCAGTTTAGGTGTAGATGATTTTATGCGTAATGGCTTCGATTTGATTTGATACTTGGGTAAAATTTAGGTAGCTGACGATAAGTCGTCCAGCTGCTTTTTTGCTAAAAGGTGCTATTCTTCAACTCTTCGTAAAAGTGCTTGTCAGCAGTATTTGTCAGTATGTGTCCGATTACGCATAAAATGATCATCCACTCGTCTAAATCGGTCTGGATCTGTTCAATATCATTTTTTTCTATATTCGGAACTGGCCTTGAAATGAATGCATAATAGTAGCCGCCAATCAGAAGAATAAGATCTTTCACATAAAAACAGGAACGCTTGCCTTTCCTGTAAGCTGAAACAGGTTTTGATACTTATGTTAAATAGAACTAAGGTTGAGCAATTCTACATTTGTAATGATCTGCTAATCAATTAAAATAGACGCGAAGCGCTTAAGGTCAATGATGAATTGATTAGACTTTAGTGCCTCAAAGTCCACAAAATAGATTTCCCACTTGAGAAGAACTGGGAAAAAACAAAAAAGGTCGTCTTGAAAAAGACGGCCTTTTTTGTTTGTGTAAAGTATTGGCTTTTATTACATTACCTCTCTTGCTACGCCAATAACACACAGAAAGAATGATCCTTTGTATACTGCTAATCCTTTTATGTATACCTATATGCCGAGAATGAGAAAGAAGCTACCGGTAAATGACTGAGTGTTCATCCATTTATAAAAGGAATATGCCTTCAAAGTCATAGCTCCCTTATAATCCGATACAGTATCACAAGCCGTAGAATAGTTGCATATTCATTTCCCCTTAACATGATTAACTTTATGCGGCGATAGTTGCCGTTAGTTGAGTAGTGACGTCATCGTAAATGATATGAAAACGCTTGATATTTTACCATCGACGATGCTTGCGCCTTTTATCAAAGGATATAAGATGATTGAAACTGGGAGTCCGGTTACCAATCGTATTATTCCTGACATATCCATAGCACTGGCGTTCCGGTATACCGGCACCATAAGTTACAGTCATAGCGGATGCTACGAGGCACTACCTCCTTTTACCTTATCGGGGTTGCGTAAGACGCACCGCTTAATTAATTACACGCAGCATGCAGGCGCAATCATTGTGATGTTTCATACAGCAGCATTTAACGCGTTCTTTAACCTGCCTGCACACGAGCTGTTTGGTAAGAGCATTTCACTTGCAGAGCTGCTGTCGCACGATGTATATGAACAACTTACGGTACAGTTCAATGAGGCGAATACCACGCATGAACGCATCATGGTTATTGAAAAATTTCTGATTCAGCGATTAGCTTACAGTAAACAAGATCAGCTTATTATTGGAGCTGTGGAGACAATTCAGAAAACCAATGGACTTATCCGCATCAAAGAGCTGGTAACATCTTGTTACCTGAGTCAGGATGCGTTTGAGAAACGTTTCCGGAAAAACGTTGGTGCAAGTCCTAAACAATTTGCAGCTATCGTAAGAATGCGTTCCTTGCTTGCTCACAACAAATCTGACGGACTGCTGGATATTGCCTTTTCAGCCGGCTTTTATGATCAGGCGCATTTCAATCATGAAGTTAAAACCTTTACAGGCCTTACACCTACAGCACTCTTCTCTTCGCGGGCATTTTGGTAATCAATGATTTTTTACAATGAATGGAGATAGTTGTTGGCGAATTTTGTGATCAATAAACGTCGTCATAATGAAAACAACAACTTACGTAGTAATGCTTTTAGTGGCCTTTTATAGTCCACTGAAAGGTGCTTCAATAACATCCAGTCATAGTCAAAAGTTTCAAATCATGGACACTACGAATAATAGTGCAAAACAGCCCAAAGAAGTGATCATTCATCTGTATAATCATATTTTGAACAAGCGCCGGTTCGAGGATCTTGAGGCGCTTATTGCTGATCAATATACAGGCACCAAAGGCATAAAAGGTGTTGCAGGTTTCCAACAGTCCATTAAGGAGCTGATCAGCGCATTTCCTGATATACAGTGGAGCATTGTGGAGATAGTAGCTGAAGGTAATAAGGTGATGCTAAAACAGGTTGTTACCGGCACCCATAGCGGTGTCTTTCTGGGTATTGCTGCCACTGCTAAAAATATCCGTATACAAGCTTATGCTACTTACGAGTTTGAAGCAGGAAAGATAATACGGTCAGAGGTGCTGACCGACCGGATCAGTCTCTTTCAGCAGCTGGGCGTATCGACGCTGTAAGTCAGCTTTAGGTTAATAAACCAGCTATTGGTCAACGGGTGAATGAACAACCCGATATTACACTCAAAGACCAGCTATTTCAACAAGATTCTTATCACTCATTTCTATGACAATACACTTTTATGTGTTGTCTATTACAACCTATGCGTACTGATCAGTACGCATAGGCTTATCAGCATGACTGACCTGGACAGCCTCGTCCATTATAGTGTGATTTTCCGAAATATGAAAGCTGTGCCGCTATAGCTTGTCACTTCGTCTATCGTCCGATAGTTTTTTACTAAAACACGGTTTAGTATTCAATCCATCGGTACACCAAAAGGGCATCAAAAGGTCACTTCAATATCCCCGGGATATCGAAGTGACCTTTTGATGCCCTTTTAAAGAGGGGTAGGAGTGAAAGATTAACCGATATCTGACCAATAATTCTACAACCGGCATCCCTCGATTGCTAATTGGGTAGCCATATTCCACAAATGGCACATAGCGCCCGGTAAGGGCGTTTTAAGACACAGTAACTGCTTTTATTGGGCGGCCCCTGATTTGGAAATCATCTGAACCCGGATATGCATCCGGTGCCGCGTGAGGGTAATTGTGGTGGGTTTTCCATTGCTGAGCTCAAATGTCAATCGGTTAGGATACTCGATAAGTCTGAAGGATCCATTTTTCAAAGGGTCACCAGGTACAACGCGGTCAATACCATCGTAAACTGCTTTAGCCATTTGCACGAAGTGAGACTTTCGCCGTTATAGTTTTCCAGATAGATCTTTTTCGTGGTTCTTAGAATTGAAAAGACGGCAACGAAATAATGAATCATCTGAAGATGAAAAAGAATGTGATTGAACTGTAGTTCTATCATGCTTTGACGGTGGATGATGAAATCAATTTTGCCAGCCGCATCAGCACTATAAAAGCGAGGCAATAAAACCAGATTGGCAAGTAGAAAGGAAGCAGGTGAATACTGTGTTTTGGAGTAAGCCTGAAATCAGCGTAACAAACCGATAACACATACAGGTGGAAAACAGGGGATCTGTAGGAATGCTGCCATATTGCGAAGCATCCCCCAATTGGAAGGACCGTCCGCTATAAACTGAACGAATGGCTCGCTGATGTCTATTGCTGTGATGATCAGAAATGCTGCAAAGAGAACATTGCTTATCCTGTGTTTTGTTTTTACTGTGAGCAGGAATATGGGCAGAAGTAATGAAATGAACAAAGAGATAGTATTGGCGGTGATCAGTAAACTTGTATTGTCCAGGTGTTATGTTGAGTGTAATATGGAATACTGCTCAGCGTAATTATGTTTTAATAATCAAGCTAAATGTAAACAATATTATTGCTACTTATAAACGTGAGGCATATAGCCTTCATAGCAGGCATATTATCGATAAAGGAAAAAAATATTTTATGCGTTAAAAGTTTGTGGAAAGACCGTATCTATATCATGTATCGTTGGTGAACTGATGCGCTGTAAGATATGTCGGTATTCAGTAGTTTACACGTTAGTAGCTTCATGTGCGTTATTGTAATAATTTATTGTCAGGCTGACATGTGATTAATCTTTATCAGTTATCAGTAGTCAGAAGAAAAAATAAAAATTACTTCTTGTTTAATTAGAATTTGTTGCCTAAATTTAATCTGATTTCAAAACCCTGTGGAAAGAATAACCCCTTTCCAGCATACTAGATACCATTGATTCTTGACCAGATGTGCTAAAGAGAAGTCCACGCCATTCCACGGACACAATATTTGATGGTCACATTATTTCAGTTTACTTACCAACGGAGTTGTCTCCACATTTTTTTTTAAACAAAACAGCAAAGAAAATGCGCTAATAGTTAAAATCCATTGAATGTATTAGCATTAAATAATTGAGGTCATTACAGTAATGTAGTGAATAGGTACTTTGTTAGCCGGGTATCTGAGGTATGCTGCGATCATATCCCTCAGTAAAGACCATCGTATGCAATGAATAATTTTTCCAACATTTTAAATCGTTAACCATGAAGAAAAAAATCTATGGCGCGCTCGGCGTAGCGGCACTTGCATTAGCTGCATTCCTTACTACAAACACTTCAGCTTCTAACTCTGATACCACGTTGTTCAGCTTATTTAAAATCAACGCTGCTAACGCAGAATGTTGCAGTACTCCAATCAATAATGGCCGCTGTAGCCAGTTTACAGGAAACTGTTATCCTAATCCAGGTGGTACAGTTGACTGTGATTCTACAAAAGGCAGTTGCTGATTATAATTAACAAGGCTATCTGTTCGGCTGCTGCATTGGCTATGGCAGCAGTCGGGCAGATTGCTCTACGTTAACACAAGTATCTTATTTACGTATGAAAAAGCGTCTTATGTTTCTCAGAATACCGTTAATGCCACACAGTTTTGCTTATGTAATGATTCTATGCCTCTTTGTATCCTGTAGTAACAGTACGCGTGTAGAAATGAAGAATGAAAAGCATGGAAGCCTCAAAGCCGTAAAGACACTGACAGCAGGCAATGAAAAGAAATTCCCGTTAGATAGTCTGTCTGCTCCCCGTCCCCCGTATATACAGATTTATAATGATGATAGTGGTAAAGAATACCTTGCCATGCTGAGTGGCTATTCAAAGAACATCTTTGTGTATAATTATGATTCAGCTGGTACTGCCGTAAACCAGATACCTATAGGTGCAATTCAGATGCCGCTTGCATTCCACATTAGAAATATGGACTCCATCTATGTCTACAATGACAAAATGATGGAAATGATATTGCTGAATAATAAGTCCGAGATAGTGTCAAAAGTGTCCCTGATCAATAATGAGAATATGAAAGATCTTTCCTGGGCTAACCGTTATCCACAGTATGTGCCACATACTGTTAACCCTATTTTAGAACATGAAGGTAAACTGGTTTTCCCCGGACAGTTCATCTGGACGCTCCCTGATACAGTAGCACAGAATTTTAAATTTACCTCATTGATTGATATTAACAGCAATAAAGTAAACTACGTACATAAATATCCATACGAGATATACGGTCATGGTTATATATGGGATGAACCATTGTTCACCGCAGTATATCATGAGGCTATGCCAGACAATAAACGGATAATATATAGTTTCCCTGTGTCTCATGATCTGATTATATCCGATCTGGATGGCGAGCAGCAACAGCGTGTATATGGAGGTAGTAATGAGGCTGCGAGTATTTCTTCCTTTGATGCCGGCAAGTTCAAAACCAAGTCAGGCGTATCTAAAGAATATATTTATCAGAAAGGTTGTACCAGTGACCTTTATGGAGGTATTCTTTATGATAAATACCGGGATGTATATTATCGTTTCCTGAGAAAAGCCCTGCCTGAAAAATCCACAAGGCTTCGCTGGGAGAATAAAAAGGTAGCGGTAGTGGTAATGGATAAGGACTTTAAATATTTAGGAGAAACGGAGATAGGAGACTTGAATGAGTTTTACCCTGAAAACGCCTTTGTAACCAGGGAAGGATTGAATGTAGAGTATGTAGCCCCTAATGATGTGGATGAAAAGTTCCTGACATTCAAAATCTTCACATTAAAAGATATCTAAAAAAACTTACTGTAATGAGACTAAGAATTATCTTATGTTGCCTCATGCTTTCTATGATTACATTATCTTGTGAGCAGACCGACGCAAACAAAGAAGGCACAATCATTGAAGATGGCATAAAAGAGCTTAAATTGAAGCCGCAATATGATTGGCTGGTCATTATGCCCGGACTTGGCTGCAGAGGTTGTATTCAGGAAGCAGAAGCTTTTATGCGTGATTATCTTGATAAGCCGGAGATCTTGTTTGTGTTGACCAAAGTGCAGTCCCTGAAGATTCTGGAACAGAAAATAGGGAAAGAGTTACATAGCCGGCAAAATGTCTATATTGATAAGCAAGGCTACTTTGATATCCCGACTAATAACACTATTTATCCTTGTATCGTGCAGCTTGACAAAGGAAAAGTTGTTGAGCACCAGTTTCAGTCACCAGAAAACGGACAGGCGTTTCAGTTACTGAAGACCCAGATTGAATAAGTAAATATCCACGAATGAATTATACCATTAGCATCTTCTTTTTCATCAGCTTGCTCGGAGTGGCAACAGGAATACATGCTCAGCCCAAACAGGCATTGATAGACAGCCTTGCTCAACGCTTGCAGGCCTATGCTAAAACAGGAGAAACGAACGTTTACCTGGCCAGCAATAAAGATATTTATATAGCCGGTGAGGATCTATGGTATAATGCTTTCGTACTTGATCAGCAAACGCTGGCCCTTGCAGAACAGGAGAAGATATTACACCTGCAACTGATGAAAGAAGGCGCTGATAGCGCTGTCTGGAAAGAAATGTATCCTGTTACAAATGGTATATCTGCCGGCCATGTGTATCTGCCACAGACGCTACAGGAAGGCCGGTATCTGCTGAAGGCATATACTGCGCGTTCTATCTTTTCTTCGCAGCCTTACTTTTATGCGGTAGTGCCCATACAGGTAGTACAGGATCCAAGGTCTATTAAAAATAACTGGCAACTTGGACAGGCTAAGGCTTCCGTTCAGGCAGACCAGCTGCACCTTGAGGCATACCCGGAAGGAAATGTATTACTGGCAGGAGTGGAAAATACGGTGGCTTTTAAGGCGGTTGATAAAGACCACCTTCCTGTAAGCCTCAGTGCACAACTGTGTAAAAATGGCTCGCCTATAGCCGAAGTAAAGACGCTGCACGGTGGGATGGGCCTATTAAAGATAGTGCCGGAAGCGGATGCATCTTATGTATTACGCTATCAGGGACGGGACTTCAAAATACCCGCCGTTGTAAAGGAAGGAGTTGCGCTTCATCTGCTGAGAAATGAAAAGGATACACTACTCTTCAGGCTTCGCACCCAGCGCACACAGGCACAACAGGTATTGCTCAGGATACAGGTCCGGGGTACAGTACAGGTTATCGCCGCAGGAATGCTGAAAGATAGTCTGCTGATGAAGATCCCTGTAACACAACTGCCGTCAGGAATAGCAGAGGCCACATTATTTGACGAACAGTTGCGTGCGCTTGCAGTGCGGCTGGTTTATGTAAATCATGACAGGAAGCTGTATTTACGTTTCAGCCAGTTGAAGGATGCCTATGCGCCTAAAGAACAGGTAACACTAAAAATCACTACTACAGATGAGGCAGGGAAACCTGTTGCCGCAGCCTTAAGTCTGAAAGTATACGACCGCCTGTTTGGTAACCGTAAGTATACCCGGGATATGCTGAACTATTATCAGTTATCCACACAACTGAGGGATACTATCTATGATCCGTCTTATTACTTTGATACCGCGCATGCTGACAGAAGGGATGCGATGGATATGTTGTTACTTACCAGTAACGCGCAGCAGTATAATCTGGGTGAAGAAAGACTGCGGATGGATAAAACAAAGCAGCCGATATTAGCTGACAGTCTTCAGGCATCAGTTATGCCACTCAACAAGGCAGGTAAGAAGAAAGAGCCGATATCCTTGATGCTGTTCAACTATAGCAAGAGTATTAATCAGGTCGCTACTACTGACAATGAAGGCATATTTCACCTGAATACGGAAAATTTATCTATAGGACAGGGCTTCTTTGTTAAATATTTCTCCGAAAAAGAACACACTATAAATGTAGGAGATCCTTTTACATCTATCAGTGCGTGGGAAAAGGAACAACATCCGGTGAACCTGTTAAGTGAGCGGAGTATAGTATTGGAAGAGAAAGGTGTTGACAGTAACCGCCTCCAGTATGGTAATATGCTGAAAGAAGTGATTGTTCAGAGTAAAGGGCGCGGATTCGGAGACCGCTATATGGGATACCTTGATAGTATTGCCCGGTTTGAAGGTAACCTGGATTATGTAGGTCAGTGTGGATGGCTGAACTGCCCAGCCTGCGGTAGTGGTACTCCGCCAGTAGAAGGAGCAACCTATTCCATGCTAATAGAGCCTAAAAGAAGCCAGGTGAGTGGTCATCCGTTTTCATTTGGTGCAAATGATATGAAACGGGAAGTATATCACTATCCGAAGTATACGGAAGAAGAACTGCTGAAGAAATTCAAAATGATTATCACAAAAGGCTTTCATCAGCATGCGCCTTTCTATTCACCAGACTATCAGAAAGAAGATAAGGCAATGACAGATACCCGTAACGCATTATACTGGAATCCCATTGTGGTAACCAATCAGCAAGGCGAAGCAACCATCAGTTTCTTTTGTTCTGATATTAGAAGCGGGTTTATTGGCGTTGCAGAAGGTGTAAGCGGTAATGGAGATGTAGGCACAGGTACATTTAGTTTTGGCGTCAGGTAAATAGTATAAAGATGCATCGCAGGTGTGTAGTATTATTAATAATGTTTCTATGCTGTAATATGAGCTCCTTTGGGCAGTCCTATACACTAAAAGGGATGCTCAGGGATACAAATATACATGTGCCGCTTTACAGAGTATCTGTAGTGCTGTTACAGGCCCGTGACTCTTTTATTGTTGCCGATACCCGTACAGACAGGCAGGGGCAGTTTACCTTTCATCAACTCGCTGATACGGCAGAATATATCTTGTTTTACTCCTATCCAGGTTATGCCGCCTATTCACAGAAGCTGACTACTGAAAAGCCGGTAAACGGCATACTGGACGTTGGAATAGTAGGGCTTATGCTTCGGGAGAAATTATTAAGAGAGGTGATTGTAAAAGCGCGTACAGCAGTCATAAAGATAAATGGAGATACAACTGAGTATGCAGCCGATAGTTTTAAAATACAGGCCAACGCTTCGGTAGAAGATCTGCTGAAGCAACTGCCCGGTATGCAGGTGGATCAGTATGGCAATGTTACAGTGCAGGGACAGAAGGTAAGAAGGGTACTGGTTGACGGAGAAGAGTTCTTTGGAGATGATCCTACTCTTGTTACCAGGAACCTACGCGCTGATATGATAGATAAAGTACAGGTGTATGACAGGAAATCAGACGCTGCTACTTTCACAGGTATTGAAGACGGTGTCAAAGACAAAACAATCAATCTGAAGATTAAGGAAGATAAGAACCACGGTACATTTGGTAAGGTCGAAGCAGGAGGCGGCTCAGATGGACGTTACAACGGGCAGGGTATGTTGAACGCTTTTAAAGCAAAGCGGAAGATGGCCCTGTATGCTACCACTGGTAATATCGGTCGTGCAGGATTGGGCGCTGCTGATAAGCAGAAGCTGGGAACAGGAAATGATGGCGCTGAAAACTATGACGGCAAAGGTCTACCCAGGATAACTACGGCAGGCGCACACTATGATAATAAATGGAAGGATGATAAGCAGTCTTTCAATGGTAATTATAAACTCAGTACCATAACTGTTACCGGGGATGATGTTGTAACATCACAGAACAATCTGCCTGCCGGATTGATTCGTTCTAATTCCTTTAACAGATTTGATAACCAGCATACCCGACAGTCTGCCAATGGGAAGTATATATTCAAGGTAGACAGCACAGCTACTATCACGGCATATGCAGACGGAACTGTTACAGACAGCAGGCAACGTAACTATGGTAATGTGCAGAACTTCCGTGATGACAGCAGCATGATCTACAATAATGAGACAAGTGCCCACAACGATTATCATCTCAATGTATATAATGCCAACCTTGCCTGGGAAAAAAAGCTGAATAAGGTTGGCCGTACACTGTCGATATATCTGGAGAATAATTTTTCAGATGATCATTCTACTGGGCTGAGTCGCTCACAAAGTGAATTTTATGATTCAACCGGTACCAGAGACAGTACAGCGCTTTTATATCTGAATACCCGTACGGACAATAATTGGCGGACCAATAACCTAAGAGGAATCTACACCGAGCCGTTATCAGGGAAGTTGTCGCTGATAGTTAACTACCAGTTTGAGAATAAGTTCAACTATGATGACAAGCGGTCCTATAACCTGGGAGAGAATCCTTCAGGCAAGGATCTGGATGATCAGTTCAGTAGCGAAATGCGTAATAATACATGGTCTAATCAGGGAGGAGTTGCACTGAATTATGTAACACCAAAACTTGTGCTGAAGGCGGGTAATAACATCCGTAAGGTGTCTTTGAATATGGAGAGTATCCTGGATAGCTACAAGCTGAAGCGCAATTTTCTTAACTGGAATCCCAGTGCCGGCATGCAGTATACTATCAAGCAATATACAGTGTTAGATCTGAGTTATACGGGAAACAGTGTCAATCCTGAAAGGTCACAGTTATTACCGCTCAGGTTTGATAATGGCCAGCTTTTTACATTTATACCCAATCCCGATCTCCGTAATAGCTTTTCTCATAAGGTAAATGGTGCATATAATTCAGCCAAGATGGTATCAAACGTGTACTATGGCGGTAGAGGAAATATAACGTTTGATGCCAATCCTATCACACAGACTATTAACGTAGATCCCTCGGGAAGATATATCTATCAGTTTGTCAACATGCCGGGATATACCAATATCAACTACCAGGCAATGACCTACTATAGCAAGCGGTTGATGCCCATAGAGATGCAGCTGGTAGCGATACTGAATACCAGTGGCGGAAGAAACTTCAGTCTGGCAAACGACGCTGTTAATAAACTAACATACCAGACCTATAGTGTCGGACTTGAAACATTTAAGGCTAAACTTAAAAAGTATGACGGATATCTGTTAATACAGGCAGGCTATAATACTAACAGGTCCTCATTGCAGCCCCAGGTGAAGAATGATTTCCCTTCCTTGGAGGTTAAGTCAAACTTCACGGTCTACTTTCTCAAAAAGTTTGAACTGCATACGGATATAAATTATCTCTGGCAAAGGAAGTCTGAAGCTTTTAATAATAACTTCAGTCGTGCAATCTGGAATGCATGGCTGGGGCGCAGCTTTCTGAAGGAAGATCAACTGATCATTAAGGTGTCCTGCAATGATATTCTGAATCAGAATAATGGTTATGCACGTACAGCGAAGAATAACTTCTTTTCTGAAAATAGATTTACTACAATCCGGCGGTTCTTTATGCTGGGAGCAACATGGAACTTCACCAGATTTAAAACTATAAAATCGGAGACATGATGAGATTCTATTTTATTATACTCCTGATGGTTTTTTCATGTGCTGTTTATGCACAGCAGGACGTTTTTGTCAATAGCGGAAAGATTGTGTTTGAGCGGAGAGTGAACACTTTTGCCGTAATGGATATGTTTATCAGAGATAGTAAGATTGTGCCACTGGATCAGCGTCACAGTTATCTGCAGCAATACAAGAGTAATAATCGGCAATTTTGGACAGATGATTTTGAGTTATACTTTGATTCAGTAACTACAGTGTATAGACCACAGGGATTGAATAATATGTCAAAAGTGTCTTACATAGGAGCGGTCGCTTATAATAATAAGGTCATCAGCAGCCTGGATTCGGGTAGAGTGATGGCGTTGAAGCAGGCGTTTGATCACTCATTCCTGATAAAAGATACAATAAGAAAGATGCGATGGAAGCTGACGGAGGAAACCCGTGAGATTGCAGGTTTTCAATGCCGTAGGGCAAATGCGTTAATGTCTGATTCTATTTATATAGTTGCTTATTACGCAGAGACTATTCCTGCCAGGGGTGGCCCTGAATCATTTAACGGGCTGCCGGGAATGATTCTAGGAGTTGCTCTTCCCCACCAGCATATTACCATATTTGCCAAAAGCGTGAACCGGCAGGATGTCACCGCGGATATCAGCAGGTTACGGAAACAGTTGCCTGGTGAGGTTATCAATCGGCAACAGTTCAAAGAGTCAATGAAAAAGATCCTGTATCAGTTTAGTTTGAATGTGCCATGGGTACAGGTATTTATGGATATATAATGACGAAATGATGTAAAATGAAGACGCTGTTTTTAACCCACCGCAACTATCTGATGATTGCGGTCATGATGCTGATTCCATTGGTTTTTGGTTTGGGATGGTTATCCATGTTATTACTGGTTCCATTCATAATTATGTTAGTATTCATTTACTTTTCTCGCAGATTTCTGAAAGGGTCTTCGATGTCAACAGTAACAACCGTATCTAAATTCCTGTTGCTGATCACCTACACGATTATCTGTAAGTTGTATGTCTTTGATATTTATCAGGTCAACAGTAGTTCGATGGAGGGCACACTCATGAAAGGAGATGTTCTGTTTATCAATAAACTTGCTTACGGTCCGCAGGAGATCAATAGTGTTGATAACATCTCATGGGTTAAGCTATTTCATAAAAATCCAGGAGAGGAGCAGATCTGCCTTGCTACCAACAGGAAGCCGGGATATACTAACATCCGGCGCAATGATGTATTCATATATGAGCTGTTTCCTGGTTATTTTGTCGTAAAGCGTTGTATAGGTATGCCGGGAGAGGTATTATCAATACGGAATGATACAGCATTAGTTAATAATCGTATAGTAGATTTTCCTGCGGACAATCTGAGCCAGTATCATATTCAGTTTGCAGATGCTGCCAGTATGAAAAAGTATCTGTCAACAATATCAAGGTCCGTAATTGACTCAGTAAATATTGAAGAGAAGGTCCTGGTAGCTAACCTGTCACCTGGCAGTCTACCTCAGAAGGCTTGGCAGGTAATGCGTTTGCCCAATAAATTACTGATAGGTAAGACGCCTTATTTCTTACCTGGGGAATGGACAATTAATCGTCTGGGGCCTTTGACAGTCCCTTACAGGGGTTGGGCTGCCTCACATGATGCGTTATATCGCAGTACTATTGCCCATTGGGAATGTAGTGGTAAGTCTGCGGGGCATGTGTTTAAGGATAACTACTATTTTATGATGGGCGACAACAAGCCATATTCTGAGGACTCCCGTTATCTGGGTTTTATTCCGGAAAAGAAGATTGTCGGAAAGGTAGCGTTTATACTATTCTCTTATAATGAAAAGGGGTTTGTATGGAACCGCTTGTTTAAAAATATTCTATGAATACGCTCAGCAAAATACCAGCTTATCTGAAAAGGTGCGGCATCTTTGTGTTTGTGTTACTTTTTGTGCTGATGCCCTTGCAAAACGATGCTACACTCCAGAACGGCGTAATAGTCTCGAAGACCTTCTTTTTTACTGAAGGAATAATGTTGTTGCTGTTGATAGGTTGTGTAATATGGCTATTGTCAGACGGGCGTGTGTGGTTAAGTATCTCCAGGATAGATGTTGTGCTCACTTTATTAACAATCTATATCATACTGCGTAGCGACGGACGAACAACCCCAAGAATGATTGAGCTGTTAGCTTTGTACTGTTGTTACGTATTGCTTCGCAGATCCAGGTGGAGACATTTTTTGTTCCTGCTTTATGCATTATCTGTAGCGGGAATCATTCAATCTGTTTATGGATTGCTGCAACTTTATAATATACTGCCTTCCCATAGTCAGTTCAGGTTAACAGGTACGATGTTTAACCTTGGTGCTTATGCCGCATTTATAGCATTAAGTGCGATTGTGTCTCTGGTGCTGGTCTTTTATTTTAAAGAAAAGCGTTATAGTATTATCCCGCAACTGAATGTGGTGTTAGCTGTTATTATACTTCCGATTAGTCAGAATCGGGCGGCCTGGATGGCAGTCATTGTTGCAGGCGTATTTTTATATGCTCATCTTAAAAGGAAGTATGTGCATTACGGCCTGCTGATAGTCGCAGGAGTATTAGTGCTGGCAGGAGGATATTTCCTAAAGAAAGATTCTGCTGACGGAAGGGTGTTGGTATGGAAGGTGACCAGTCAGATGATCAGCGGAGAGCCGGTGACAGGTATAGGCTACGATCGTTTTGCTGCCCGGTATATGAATCATCAGGCAGACTATATGCAGTCAGCAGCGCCAGCAGGTGAGAAACAGCTTGCCGATAATGTCTATTATGCCTTCAATGATCTGTTACAGCTAACAGCAGAATTGGGTATTCCTGGAGGCATAGGTATTCTGGGATTAATACTTATTTGTTTTAGTATAAAGGGTCACAACAATTTCAGATACGCAGGGCAAGGTATTATAGTGGGATATATCATTATCGGTATGTTCTATTATCCGCATTTTATACTGCCATTGAAGATGATCGGCATAACAGGGCTTGCCATGTTATCGCGCCTGGATACTTCAGCTGTATATAGCGTACGCATTACGCAGATGCCCCGGTTACTCTTAGTATTTCTTATAGTAATATTCGGTATTACAGGCGTTGTGATGATTGAACAGCGAAAGGTCGCGTATCAGCAATGGCGTCAGGCCGAATTGATGTATCAGCAGCAGCGTATCAGTGAGAGTCTGCAATACTATAGGGAAGCTGTTACCGTGCTTCCTAAAGATGGTGAATTACTATCAGCAGCAGGTAAAGCGTACTTTCTTGCAGATTCGCTGGAAAAGGCGGCTGATTATCTACAGCAAAGCAGGCAGTATCTGAATAATACTGTTATTGAGACTACCCTCGGAGATATCAGTATGCAACAAGGGCAGTATGTAGCAGCAGAAGGGTATTACCAAAAGGCACTGCATATGGTGCCCAACCGGTTTTATACAGAGTATATGTTATTGAAACTGTATGTTGCCAGTAATGAGAATGATAAAGCCTGCTCCAAGGCGAATGTCATTCTGCAGAAACAGGTAAAGGTCTCATCGACAGCCGTGCAGCAAATTCAGGATTCAGCCAGAGCTTATTACGCAAATAATAAATGCCATCGTTAACAAGTCCCATATCCATTGTTATGAAACATAGCTTAATTATTATCACGTTTGTTGTCCTGGGTTTATGCTTGTCCTGCAGTTCCAGGAAAATGAATTTAGAGCAGAAAGTGCTTGCACATTTTGAAAAACAGCAGCATCCGGAGAAGCTACAGGCAGCAAGATACTTATTGAAACATATGAAAGGTCATTATAGCCTGGGCGGACCTAATTATGACAAGTATGTCAAAATATTCCATGAAATAAGTGTCATTCCCGGCGACAAGAGAAATGCAGCAATTATGGATCGGATGAATTTCCATAAAATAGGAGATAGCTTTTTTATGAAAAAGGATGAGCAAGCACTGACAGCGGAATATCTTATCAAACACATTGAATATGTGTATGCCGTATGGGAGAAAGTACCCTGGCGAAAGGATTACGATTTCGATATTTTCTGTGAATATGTGCTGCCTTATAGGGTGGAGAACGAGCATCACACTGATTGGATCGAACGTTTTCACGATGCCTTTGCTGGCATATTCAGAGAGTTACATTTTACCGGCGGAACTGTGTATAAGGCGGTAGACTATTGCAGCGATACAGTACGGTATATTAAAATGGAAGATGGCGATAGTACTACACTCGTTAAACTTACACCTGGTAAAGATAACATCACCTTTGACAGTGTAATGGTTGATGAAGATGGTGACAAGTGGGTGCGTATTCAATATACAAGTGGACTAGATTCTGCTAAGGTCCGGCTAGTCATCAATGGGAAGGATACTATTACGAAAAACCTAAATACCGCGGGCAGCCTTTATTGTTATCCAGGTCATCAGGTAAGGATAAAGCATCCATTCCGAAAGGGGCTAAATACAATTGAGGTAAGCGTATCAAGTAAGCCAATCGGACTAGACTATCTTGATATCATTCCGGCAGAAAAATACTACCGCGATGATCCCGGTTTTAAGATAATAGACGGCGCTAACTATGCAATTTACAATGCAGGAAATGACAAGGGATTGCATACGTTACTAAAGTATCCGCAAAAGGTGAATATCCAGAATATTGATTATGGATTTTTTGTGCTGAGGACTAAGGAGCAGAAAAACGCGCTGACATTGGCCTGGAATACATATTATAGCCAGGACACGTTAAGGCAGACCGTGTTCTCCGGCAATGACAATCAGCAGTGGGCAGTTGTTCCGGTTGGTGATGATCATTATAAAATAGTGAGTAAGCTCAATGGCAAATGTATGGAGGTTACTAACGACGGCCGTCTGGCTGTCAGAAATGATTATTCTGGCAGCGCATACCAACATTGGCGGTTTGAACGGGTAGATAATACCTTAAGTTTTGACACGGCTACCCACGTGCCGCAGAACACGCCTTTGGAATACGCCTGTCGCGTAAAGGATGCTCTTAACTTTGAGTGGATGACATTCAGTAATTATTTTCCTGCACTTCCGGCAAATGATATTCTGACTGCTCATGTAGGAGATTGCAGGGCACAATCTCACTATCTGGTTTATATTCTGAGATCATTGGGCATTCCTGCCGTCAGTGAAGTGAATCTACAACGCCCGAACAAAAACATGGGGCATGACTGGAATGCGATCATAGGCAGTAAAGGCGAAACAATTTATTATCAGATAGATACCAAGCCCGCGACTGGTAAGCCGGATTCACCGATAGCAAAGATATACAGAAGGACATTCAGTGTTGATTCCAGTGCATTACCATTTAAGAAATATCCCAATGAGTTTGTACCGCTGACCTTTGATAATCCTTATCTTAAAGACGTTACCAAAGACTATTTCAGTACCAGGACGGTTTCAGTTGATCTTTTTTCGACAGCCAAAGGTATTTCAGACAGGCATGCCTATTTATGTGTATGGGATGATACCAAATGGTTACCTGTTGCATGGGGAGATATCAGCAACGGCACCGCTACCTTCCGGGATATGGGACTGAACGCCCTTTATCTGCCGGTGATATACAAAGATGAGAAGACATTTGTACCAATTGGAGCGCCATTTATACTAAAGGATAGTCTGATTGAATATATCTCACCAGCGCCTGATAAGCAGATTCAGGCCGCTTTAACACGTAAATACTACTGGCCTGAGAAGCATTTTATGGACTATCGCCTGAGAGGAGGAGCCTTTCAGGCAGCAAATAAGGAAGATTTCTCTGATGCAGTTACTTTATATACTGTAAAGGGTAAAATTGCCCCTGTTGCGTATAATATACCTGTTAAGGATCCGAAAGCATACAAATATTATCGTTTTAAGAGTCCGGATCATGGTTATGGCAATATAGCAGAATTGAAGTTTTACGATAAAGCCGGTCGCCCGATGCAAGGCAAAATCATTGGCAGCGATAAGAGCTACAAATTATTAGGTAATACAAAAGAGAAAGCTTTTGACAATGACATCCTTACTTTTTATGACGGATTCAGCCGCAAGAGTTGTTGGCTGGGGATGGAGATGGCAGAGGCGAAGCCGCTTGGTAAGATAAAGTTCGTTGCCAGAAACGATGGTAATTGCATTGAAGTAGGGGATGACTATGAACTAATGTATTGGGATAATAAAACCTGGCAGTCTCTGGGGCTTGTAATAGCAAGGGAGGATGTGCTGGAGTATAAAAATTGTCCCAAGGGGGCGGTGTTTTTACTCCGGAACAAAACAAAAGGCAAGCAAGAGCGGATCTTTACAATAGATGACAGCGGCAAGCAGGTGTGGTGGTAAATATGGGTGAAGAGGACGGTGTTTTGTAACATTTTAGTGTTGTATACTCCTGATAAAGCTTGTATTGTAATAAATATTCTGGCAACATTCGCCGACAAATATTAATTTTGGCCATTATATCCCTGATTACTAATACACAAACACTTTATCATTATTATGGGCCTTGCTCAGAGTATTCAAAAATTGGCGAAAAATATGACGAAGAAACGCCGTCCGAATGAATTTACCTTCCTGCAGGAGTTAAGACTTAAAAATCTACCCCGTAATAAGATGCATAGCTTCGATTTCAGAAATGGAAAGATCTGGTTTACGCATCACAAAGAGTTCAGACATTCCTATCAGGAGTTGATTGTTGACGAAATCTATAAATTCAGGACAGACAATGAGACGCCTTTCATCATAGATTGCGGCGCTAACATTGGAATGAGTGTATTATATTTCAAATGGCTTTATCCTAAAGCAAAGGTGCTTGCATTTGAACCGGATGATGCTAACCTGGTTTATCTGAGAAAGAACATCGAAGGGTACGGTCTTACAGATGTGACAGTGCGTACCGAAGCGCTTTGGACGCATGATGGCACCATATCTTTTGAGGCAGATGGTACCCAGGGCTCAAAAATAGCCGGAGGTGAGTCTACTGAAAAGCAACTGGTAACAATTCCATGTGTTCGATTGGCCACAATGTTAAATCAGAAGGTTGACTTTCTGAAGATGGATATTGAGGGGGCTGAGTACGAAATCCTGAAGGATTGTAAGGATCAGTTGAAGAATGTGGAATATGCGTTCGTTGAATATCATGGCGATATACTTGAGTCTAATCATCTCACCGAGATTTTACAGATACTTAACGACGCAGGATTTAACTATTACATTAAGATAGCAAGCGATAACGTGGCTAATCCTTTATTAAAGGAGAAGCAGAACAACACCTTTGATCAGCAATTAAATATCTTCTGTCACAGGGGGCAAGCTGTTAAATAAACATATCTGTTACGATATTCTAAAAGTCCCGGGCTTATAGTCCGGGACTTTTTATATGCGGACGGGAATGTTCCATCAGCCCGGACAGGTACAATATAAATGAAAGAATACGCGGCTTGTCAGCGTACACAGCTATTGCAATTTTATTATCTTTGTAGCGTCAGATGTTACGTGCAGGCAAGAGGTCCCGGACAAGGATGGATTTTCTTACCTGTCGGCATTTGAACACGGATTAGTTTTCCCTATACCTATAGACGATTCCGGCTGTTAGGGCATAATGCTGCAGCCGGTAAACCATTAAGAAAGATACCTGTTTCCAGGGCTGCAATTTGTAATTGCAGGCTCTCCTGTT
Organism: Chitinophaga rhizophila; assembly: GCF_019492185.1. Lineage (GTDB taxonomy): Bacteria > Bacteroidota > Bacteroidia > Chitinophagales > Chitinophagaceae > Chitinophaga > Chitinophaga rhizophila. The sequence continues at coordinate 1,612,015 of NZ_JAICCF010000001.1, read as the reverse complement.
AGAGGGCAACATACTTCTGCATGTAGTTAAAGGACAAAACTTTCCATTGTTGTAATCCTGTTATCGCTTGATAGCAGTCATATTCCCTATCAATTAGTTTTTAGATGTTTAGAAGAATTGCCCTGTTTCTGCTTGTTTTTTTAGGCATAGGTATGCATGCTGACGCACAATATGCTGATATGGGGGTCGGCGTTATCAGAAATCACATATGGTGGTTTAACTGGAATGGGTTCACTGTAATGAATGGTGCGACCAGGGATTTTGTTACAGATGATGGTTTGAATGTGCATATCACATTTTCACAGGTAAGTGGCAGAGTACCAAGACCTAATGTGATGAATACATGGTCGGGTGCTGTATTACATTTCCTGTATGACTTCTCTAACGCCAGTATCATGCCTGCACTGGCGGCGCCGAATAATGGAGGCGTAAGTACATATTTTACCATGACAGTCAGCGCTACAAGAGACGGTCAGCCTGTACCTTTTACCTTTCTAGCTGCAGATGCGGAAGGGAGCCTAAGTCCCGTGGAAAATACCACCTTTATTACTTCCGGCGGTAACTGGAACTTCCTGGACTTTTACAGAAACTCTTCACAGACAGGCAATCCTGTAACAGGATGCGGTACCCAGCAGATTGTTATCACAGATACACAGGGATCTATGAATGGCTCACCCGTAGGACAGAATCCATTGATGGCAACAGTAGCGCCATCTACAGGTACCATGACAGTAGATGTAAGAATGGAAACCACTGTACCAGGCGGTATGGCAGTTGCCTTTGGCATTTATGCACCGCTGGATAGGGGAGATCTGCCCGGTAGTTATGGATATGCCAGGCACCTGCTACGATATGTACGTAGCAATGGCTGTAACTTCAATCCACCCTTCCCCGCGCTTACCCAGGATGAAAGTCTGATCATTGGTAACGTAGTGCCTGATGCGGATGGCGCTGATAATGTCGATGATAACCTGGTAGGAGTAGACGAAGATGCCTTCACCACTTTTCCTGACTATACCGGTAATGGGACTTATAGTGTAGATGTGCCGCTTTCCAATAACACAGGTGCTGATGCATGGCTTACAGGATGCTTTGACTATAACAGAAATGGGATATTTGATACGGATGAATTGGTCACCGTAGTAGTACCTGCCGGCGCTCCAAGTGCTACATTGAACTGGACAGGGCTGCCTGCAAGGTTTGTATCTGGTAACGGCGGACTGTTTGCATTACGCTTCCGTTTGTCTTCCAACCGGGACGCTACCAGGGATGTGGCAATAGCAGCGGAAGATGGTGAAGTAGAAGATTATATGGTGCGTATCAATGCACCCTGTGATATCACCACCAACTATACTTCTACTACCATTTGTGCAGGTACCGGGGTGCAATTGGAGGCTGCCGGAGGAACTACTTTTAACTGGAGTCCGGCAGCCGGTTTGTCTGATATAACAATTGCTAATCCTATTGCAACGCCTTCAGTAACTACCAACTACCAGGTGCTCGTATCAGATGCCGGTGGTTGCGGCGGTATAGGGCAGATAGAAGTTATTGTGAATGATATAGCGGATGTGGATACCAGAACAGATACCACTATCTGTAGCGGTATAGCGATTCCACTCACTTCTAATTCGGCTAATGGTACTGCATTTACATGGACGCCCGCTATAGGATTAGATAATGTCAATGTATTATCTCCCATTGCTACGCCGGCTGTGACCACCCGTTATGTTATTACCGCAGATAACGGTACAGGATGTACCAGTCAGGATGCTGTGTTGATCACTGTTATTCCGCAGAATGCAATGTCAGTAACGCCGACAGACACTGTTATTTGTGCCGGCAGTGTTATTACCATTCAGGCAACGGGTGGAGATGCTTATGAGTGGATAGAAGGAGGGAATACGTTGCCGCAGACGACTGCTGAGATAACCTTAACACCTGCCCGGACAACTACCTATGCTGTTAATATAATTAATAGTACTTGTCAGACAAATGAAAGCTTTACTATTCCGGTAACCGTAAACGCTATTGCAGATGTTGCTACCCGTATTGACACAACTGTTTGTAACGGAGCACCTGTTCGGTTAATATCTGCATCCGTTAATGGAACCAGTTTTAGTTGGTCGCCGGCAATAGGCCTGGACAATGCAGGTATACTGTCGCCAATTGCTACGCCCGCGGTTACGACCCGTTATACAATAACAGCTGATAATGGTACTGGTTGTACGAGTGAGGCGAATGTGCTGATAACAGTTACGCAACAGGAACCAATGACAGTGAATATGGGGGATACCGCCATCTGTGTAGGTGGGACGATTACCTTGGAGGCTAGGGGAGGAGATCGTTATCAATGGCTGGAGAACGGCGCTATATTGCCCGAGACAGGCAATGCTATTAGCGTGTCGCCTGACAGGACTACTACTTATAGCGTAAATGTGGCCAATAATACCTGCCAGGTAAATGAAAACTTCACCATACCAGTAACAGTAAATCAGTTACCTCAAACGCGAGTAACCAGCTCAAATGATATTGATTGTTCACATATGGCTGCAACACTGCAGGCAACCGGAGGAACAGCGTATATGTGGGAAGACGCACCTGGTATCAGTAATACAACAATCGCGAACCCATCTGTAACACCGATAGTGACAACCACTTACTATGTTAATATCACCGATGATAATAACTGTACAAGCAGAGATTCAATCACTGTAAATGTAGCTTTTAGCTCCGGACAAAGTGTATATCCGATGCCTTCTGCATTTACACCAAACGGCGACGGAAAGAATGATTGTTTTGGATTGAAGTACTGGGGTGATCTGAAGACACTGGACTTCAGGATCTACAACCGCTGGGGTACGATGGTGTTCAGTACACAAAATTCTGGCGAATGCTGGGATGGTACTTTCAAAGGGGCGTTACAGCCTAATGGCGCATATGTATATGTGATAAAGGGAACTACTGCCTGTGGGGAGGTCGAGCGTAAAGGAGTAGTTACATTAATACAATAGTAGCACCGTAACAGCATTATTGTCATGATTACGGCAAGAAAAGATGTCAAGCATCTTTAAAACAAGGGCTGGGGATATAACTTCCTAGCCCTTGCTTATTATTATACATCAAATAACTGTTGTTCTTACTTAGCACTTAATGCCTGTCCCTCAAAAGCTATCCCTGACCAGCCATGTTGCATGAACTGTCTGATATTCTGATGATCAGTCGCATCTGGCGTATTAAGTACGGCATGGTAATGCTCGGCAAATAAATAGAGTGTATCCTCTTTGCTCAGGTTATTCATTTGAGCAAAAGAGAAGACTTTTGCACTTCCCTGGTTCTGATCAGCATTATTGTAAGCATCGCCATTCTTGAAGGCGGTCGGCTGATGTTGATAATTGGCCTCTATAAATTCAATCACCTCTTTAAACAGGAGTGACTTGTCTTTTGATCTTTGGATCAAAGTCGCTAATTGTTCTTGCATGCAGATATCTTATAATTGGAAAATTAATGAATGTCCTTTACGGAGCACAAATATAAATTGAAAGATGCTGTTTTTAGCAGCTATATCCTGTTTTTACAAACTGTGCTAATGGGAATCTTATAATCTTGATCTGCCAGCTATTGGCTATAACCGAGCACATTCCGGAAATGAAAGCAGATGCCTGCCAGTGTATCGGAGAAATAATCAGTGATAAATGAGTCAGGTTTGAACAATCTTATTAGACGAATGTTAATACCCTGAATATTTGTCTTTAGCCCTAATCAGGGATGTACGTTTTGAGTAACCACAACACCATGTATGAAAAACTGTAAGCAAAATAACCTTTGAAACCATAATCCTTTAAATACACCAACCCGATGACAAATTCAAGACACATTTTCGTTCAGATAGATACCAGTCGTCTGATTGCAGGTATTGGCCTCAATCCACCCACAAATGATCAGGTAAGAGAAAATACCGCTATTTACGATCAGGGAGCCATGTCCCTGGGAAATCCTGTAGAAAGTTTTGCTATTCCGGTGATAGCGCATGAAACTATCTTTTTTACAATTATCCCCCTGGTATTGTACTCTTACCACAAGTTATATTTCACTGATTTTAAAGTGATACAGTCGAACGGTGGAATAACTGTTCCTGATGAAATCGCCTTACACGGTCATCAGGTGAGTTTTAAGGTGCATGTGTCTGAAGTCAATGACGGCGGACTATTGAACTTTTACCTTTATGCCATGCTCGAGTATCAGCTGGGCAGCGATATAGTGAAGATACCATTGTGTATTGATCCGGTGTTAAGGGCCAATCAGGGAAATGGTTAACTTTTAAAATAGAAGAAGGCTTGAATAGGCAAATTGCTATAAGTATTTTATACTGCCTTTTCCTTGGCGTATGCAAAAATGTGGTTGCGCAGCACCAAGGGAAGGCAGACAGCCTTAAGTTGCTGCTGATAACTACTGATACTTTATCAACGGTATCAAGGATGACTATATTTGCCAGAATTGCTGCATATTCCTCTTACCCAGATGAAGTACTGCTTTATGCGGATACGCTGTTTGAGATGGCCACTGCCCGTGGGCAACCAGACTTTATCATTGAAGCGTTACAGTCAAAGGGAGTCGCTCACAGGCTGCTTGGTAATCTGAGAAAGTCGCAGGAATACCTCTTTCACAGTGCTAACCTGGCTATAGAACATCGGGCCTATAAACGGCTGATCACTGGTTACCTGGAAATTGCCAATACTTACATCGCTAATAATTATCTCAGGAATGCCCTCTTGTATAATCAGAAAGCCATCGGAATCATCAGATCTCATGGAGACAAGGAACAGTTGGCCATCAACCTGCTAAATACCGGATATAGCTATTATACGCTGAATGAACTGGATTCCGCTTTGTTATTATATAACGAAGCAGTTCCTATTTTCAGAGAGATAGGGTTGAAAATCGGGCAGGCGTATACCGTTGGGAATACGGCCCTGGTGCACTGGAAACAAGGGCAATATAAGACGGCGGAGAAAGGTTTGTTAAAGGCTATAGACATGCTAAAGCCTTTAGGGGACCAGTTTGGTATGGCTGACTATCATAATCAACTGGGAAAGCTCTATGCTGAAGAAGGGTATACTAAAGCTGCTATCCTGCATACCACCGATGCACTAACTATAGCCCAGGCACTTGACTTGAAGGAACAAAAGCGGGATGCCTCATTGCTCTTATCAAAGTTGTATGAATCACAGAAAGACTATGCAAGGGCATTTAATCACCAGAGTAACTACATCGTGTATAAGGATAGTATAGAAAACTCTGGTACCACCAGGCAGCTGGCTAATCTGCGCACTGAATTTGAAGTCAGTCTGAAGGAAAAAGAAATTGCACTGCTGGAAAAGCGGCAATTGCTGAATAGGATATACATTATCATTGCTATCTTTTTTCTCTTACTAGCAGTGCTGATATTGTTATACTTCCGTCAGCGGTTCCGTAATGCCCGGTTACTGGCAGAAAATGAAAGAAAAGAACATGATGTAAATATCCGAAGTCTGCTCAATACGCAGGAAACGAAAGCGCTCCAGGCAATGGTACAGGGACAGGAAAATGAACGCCGCCGGCTGGCCAGAGAGTTGCATAACCATTTCGGTAGCCTACTGGCAACCATAAAGGTGAATATGAACGCTGTTGATCATGCGGCGGTACCTAATCATCATACACTGACTACCCTGATCGACCAGGCATGCACTGATATACGTAACCTGTCTCATTCCCTCAACGTGGGTATCTCAGATAACTTTGGCTTGGTTCCGGCCCTGACGGAACTAACTTCCCACCTGAGACAGTCCAGAAAACTGGAGGTAGAGTTTTCCGCTTCTATGTGTGAGCAGCAGATGGAGGTAAGGAATGAGATCATTATATATAGAATCGTTCAGGAACTGGTAAGCAACGTATTAAAACATGCAGACGCTACAAAGTTGTCTATCCTCTTAACCTGTTTTGACGAAGAGAACCTGGTTAATATAATAGTTCATGACAATGGGAAAGGATTCGACGTTAACGCAGCCCAATACGCCGGCATAGGTTTAAATACGCTAAAGGAAATGATCCATAACCTGCGTGGCGAGATTCGTTTTGATAGTAATTCAACCAGTGGCACAACTGTAAACATAGATCTGCCTATCACCCCGATAACTCTTAACTGGCACCTATGATAAAAGTATTAATTGTAGATGATCACGACCTGTTTGCAGAAGGAATATCCTCTCTCTTTAAGCCTGATGACGGTATTGTCATAATAAAGCATACTAAAAACGGGTATGAGCTTCCCGCTATCCTATCTGTGATTGAAATAGACGTTATTCTGCTGGATATAGACATGCCTGTGCTGAATGGTATAGCCTGTATGGATTTATTAAAGAATAAGGGATATGACAAACCGGTGGTGATGTTAACCATGCATCAGTCGATGCGCCAGATCAAGGCTGCATTAGAGAAAGGCGCATGTGGATATGTATTAAAAGACGCCTCTAAAGCCGAACTGGCACAGGCAATCAGTAATGCAAAGGAAGGTAAGACTTACTTTCATCCCGGAATTAACGACCAGGTGTTTGACTACTTCCGTGGGTTGAGTACAGGCAGGACAGGCATGCCGGAATTGTCAGACAGAGAGAAGGAGATCATCAGATGCCTGGCAGACGGCCTGAATACGAAAGCAATATCCGCCCTGCTGTATATCAGTGAACATACCGTGAAGACACACCGCCGGAATATTATGCATAAACTAAATGTCAAGACGTCAGCAGAACTAATTAAGCTATCGGTGGACAAGGGCTTTATCTGATACTAGCTGCTGACGTTCTACATGAAGCAATCTGATACCCCAATCGGGGTATTAACTAAAACCACACTTTTTCCTGATCAGAGCAGTGAATTATTTCTTCAACTTTGGAATGTCTTCAATGCGCATTTAAGTAAGACAAGGCGAATCCGAAAAGCCTGAATAGAGTAGGAAAATAACCAAAATTTATAATCATGTCCTCAATTAACTGGAACCAAGGTCAGCTTATTACTATGGGACAGGGCGATACCGCTACCTGTACCGGAGGTTTAAATAAGGGACAGCTTTATGGCCTTTTCTTTTATAATTCTGCAGGAAATGATGCCAGCACCAATGTAATAATTACTGGTAATAACTCATTGCCACCGGTAACTGTTACAGTTCCTGGAACGACAGCAAACCAGGGATTGGCAGCCATTTGTTTTGTTAGTGGTGATGAAACCGCGACCATTGCCGCATCCGTTCTAAATAACCAGCCAGGCGCTTCTGTACAGGCGTTTATTGGCAGTGTTAAAATGCCTACCGATACCTCTGGAATAAACAATCAGAACCTCCCTCTGGATGGTCAAATTCATCAGTTTCAAAAGTTCACCCGCTACTATTCCGTTCCTGCGTCTCACTGGTACGCCGCACAAATCACCAGCAACGTTAACACATTCATTTCAGTACAGTTTACTGAAAATACGGCAACCGTTATCAGTGTAAATACCAGTATCAACGGTATAGATAATGTCATCACTTACTACGGTACACAGGCACAGCCTAAAGTAAAGACCAATACAACTTCCCTGCAGTCATACCCATGGAACTTCTCGGGTAATGGCTCACAGATTGTATGGATCAACGCTGACAGCGTGCAGAACTCTCAGGCTGCGACAATATCTGTTCAGTCTCTGCAGGGGCTCTTTGCAGCTGCTAAACGTGATGATGTGAAGGCAGCAGCCGGGGTTGTTTGATAACTAATGTATATTGAGGTTTTTTGAGTCAAGTTGATGCCCTCCATTTTTGGAGGGCATTCCATTTTATACCAATACGCAAAAAATACAAACTAGTTGGTATTTTATAAGGCGGAGCTTATAAGTAATTTCGGGAGGATAATGTGGTAGTCAACAAATGTCCCTTTTATTTTGATATGCCTGGTGGAGAATGTGCAACATTGGCATGTAAAACAATCATTGTGCAATGCAGAAATAGCAGCCCAAAGGAAATTGTCTTGCTGAAATAACCAGAATGGCTGGATGTCTATTGCGTTAGGCATATAGAGATTTGTATCGTTTGTAATGAGCTATCTGTAAAATTGCAGTAGGCCATACCAAGCGTTGAGCAACTTTATTTATTTACCCCTAAATTATAACAACATGGCAGAATTAGAACCAGGTATTATTATGAGATTCAATCCTCGGACAAATGAACTAATGGCGAAAAAACTTGGGAAGTTTAAAGCAATTTGCTCAGATTCCGTAGAATCCCCGGGTGAGGAGATTTCAATTAAGATTGAATTTGAGATAAAAGTAGACGGTATGTTGAAGAAAACTAAATTCGATCCCGAGCAGATCGACCCTGTTGGCGAAGGGCTGATCTACGTAAAATTTGATAATGTAGAAGAGCAAAGCTTTGATCATCCTACGTTAAAAAACCCATTAAATGTTGTCGTGCCTGAAAGCGCTGCCGCTGGAGTAACTATAAATATGGAGTTCTCCGATATAGGCAAAACGAGATGGGGATGAGAATAATCGTCTAACCCTAATAACTATAGTTAGCGCAAAGCCCCATAATGGGGCTTTACTTATTAACATATGTTATGGAGCTTTATTTTCTTGTTGAGATATTTTTCCAAAAAATTATCCCAATATTGGCATCCTGAAAATTCACCTTTGAAGTAGTAAGCCAGCAGGTTATCATATGTAGTCTCATCCTTGCTGCTTAAGTTGCGAGTTCTTCTCGGGAAGAAAATGCCAAATGATTGCGGATATAGCGGAGATTCAATGTCAAAAGTTGAGTGGGGAGTGCCAATATTAGTTTCACCTGAAGCATTTATCAAATTGCCAATTGCAGTTTTTAGACGTGGCGAATTGACTGAGTTGATATTCTTCTGAAAGTCAATAAGAAAGTTCCTAAGATCAAGAAAGGTAAACGTATCACTTATACTCATAACTTCCGTTTCAGCAAATCTGCCTCGCTCACGAGTATCATATACATAGCAACATAGCTTTTTCTCTCCCAATAGGGCGTCAAAATCTTGCTGAAACAATAATGATAAGTTGTTTAGTTGGTTAAATATATCGTTGTAACTTGTCAATGAGTTTAGTGAAATCGTTATACCATCGTGGTCCCCATAAGGTCGTTGTAATTCCCGCGACTGTCTATAAATAAAAGCTCCTTTTATAATTTCAAATAGTGAAGGGATTTTTACCAACGGATCTGTTGCAATTCCTGAAAATACCTGTTTATATTCTATACCATATTTCGGAAAACCTATATTCGTCCCGCACAGATATTTTACCACCTTCCTTAGTGCATACCCATTCTCAAAAGTCTGCATATAACAATTCACCTGCAGCATCATATCAATCGGAATACCTTCCGGATAGGTATAACCATACGTCTTTCTCGCCATCTGAAACTCCGTCTCAATAATGTCCGCAAACTGAAAGCTAGTAAGGTAATTAATCAGCGGCTGTGTTTCAATGTGGTCATTGATAATAGACATAAATTCATCCCTTATAAGATTGGACTTATTACCCGATAAATAGTCAGATAAAGTAGGTCGCTTGATTGGTATTGTATTCGTCTTGAGGTTGTTTACTATAAATCCCAATACCGTACTCAGGTCTTCTTCTACCGCTAGTACCTCTTTCTGGAAACTTACAAATGCCTGATCGCCGAGTATATTGCTTTTTTCGCCGGCTGATAGGAGTACCTTTTTCAGGTCATTTCGCCTGATGATCCCAAAGCCCGCCCCGTGGCCAATGGTGATCATTATATACCGGTCTGACTTTACCGGCTGTCCACGCTCTGTTAATACATACTCACGGAGGAAAAATGGGACTGCTCCATCTAACCTGTCCGTATTATAGAAGTCTTTGGCTGCCAGGGACTCTTTCAGAAAACATGTCCCATTTGTCCATATTTGTGCCTCACAGATGTTTTTTTCGTCCAAACATAGGAAAATGTATCTGATATTTGGGGAAGCATCAATAGCCTCAAAGATCTCTTTTGTAAAAGTGTCAACCTCCGTTCCTATAAACTGAAGAATTGTAACAATGGTTACTTTAAAGTCACTCATAAGAAAAATTGTTTTGCTGTTAGCCTTGTTGGGGTGTGGTAATAAAATGTGTGGTCAGTCAAAAACAATTGTCCCGTTAAATCTTTATACCCAGGATAATGGCCTGGCATCACTCAATATAAGAAAAATTATCCAGGATAAATATGGTTTTATCTGGCTGGCTACGCAAGGTGGACTAAGCCGCTTCGACGGACAACATTTTACCAATTACCGTCCGCTGGAACCTGACCCTCGCCGCAATATCCTCAATAACGATGTTGCTGATATATCGTTTTCTGCAGACAGCTCACAACTATACGCAGTCACCCCCTACGGCGGTATTTCCATTCTGGATATCAATACAGGATTTGTGCGCAAACAATGCCCGCTAGCTAGTCTGACAGATGGTACCCCGCTGACCGTTACAAAAGCCATCGCTGCCGGCGACACCCTGTTTATAGGAACAGATGAAGGCTATTTCCTGATGTATGATTGTCGCAAACAGAAGATCGTCAAACAAACTTTCTTCCAAACGTATGGCAAGCTCGCATATATCATTTCAAATTATGTGCTATTCAAAAACCGTATCAGTATCTTCCTTTCTAATGGCGACGTATACCAGTATACTACTGACCTCAGATTATTAAATAAAAGCTCCTTAGGGATATCCATCGACCTGTTGCAGGGTATCCAGGTAAATACAATACTACCACTAAGTGATAGTATCTGTGCCCTGGCTACTGATAAAGGTCTGCTCTTCTATGATATGCTTAGGAACCGCCCAGCTACTGCTCCGGCGGATTATACCGTCGTAACTACTTCTTTCAGGCAGGCGGACTGTAAAGATGTACAGCTATACAAAGACAATCTATGGGTAGTGTGCAGTAACCAGGTATGGCGATGTAATATAAAGATCGGTACGGTGACCGAATATACCGCTGCCCGCGATCCGGAGATGCAATCCTGGTTAAGGGAAGCCAAATCGCTGCTGCAAACTGATAATACCCTATACCTTACTTCCGGTAAAGGTCTCGCCGCTATTACAAATATCAATTGTCCCTTTACTGCCTACTATAAATCCAGTGATGGTAAGTTCAGTATCCCGCTATCTTATACCCTTTGTAGCCGCCCTGATTCCGCTGTTATAGTCGCTGCGTCAGATGGTATATATCGTGAACAAAATCATAATCTCTCCAAGATATATACTGGAGAAAATGTACACTTTGTAGCACCCTTTCTGGCAGACTATCTGATAGCTTCACAAGCCGGGAAGACCTTTCTGCTGGACCGTAACTTCAAAGAAATCTCCCTTACCAGCCGCTTCCCTGAATTATCTCCTGTGGCACATGATCTGGTCATCAGCAGCGTCAATATAGGCGATAGCCTGTTGCTGTTTGCCAGCGACAATGCTAATGGCGTTTATTTCTGGTATCCGAAAGCCAGGAAGCTGCATATCGTCAATTCGGGTTCCGATGGCCTGTTTTTGAAAGCGAATACCCTGAATGCCCTATACCTGACAAAAGACAAAGAAAAGGTAGTCATCCTATGTGATAATCAATTATCCGTATATCATATCAGGACAGGCGCTATTGCGCATGCTTCCCTGGTTAACCCTGCCACATCGCTGCCCTTGAATATCATACTTGATATCTGCGAATCCGGTGGCTATTACTGGGCGGCGGTATATGGAACAGGCATTGTGCAACTCGATCAGCAATTCAGGCTGGTGAACATTTACGGCTTGAAACAGGGGCTGCCCACTTCAGAGATCTACAAGATCATTCCCGTAGACCGGCAACTGTATGTTTCAAGTAATAAGGGTATTATTCTGTTCAATACAGCCAGAAAGACTACCCGCCTTTTTACCCGGGACGACGGCCTACAGGCTAATGAGTTTGAAGAGTACAGCGGACTGTCAGCTCATGGCCGTATCTATTTCGGTGGCGTTAATGGCTTTACCGCTATTAACCCTTCACTGGTAAATGAAAACACCATTCCCCCGCGTTTCTACCTTACTCATGTCAATGTGCAGACCAAAGATAAAAGGGGACAGATTGACTCCAGTAACCTCTTACTGGACAGGATGACTATACCTAATAACTGGTTGCAGGCAACTCTTTCCTTTACAGGTATCAACCATGCTAACCCTGCCAGGTTGACCTACCAGTATCGCATCAGAGAAAACGACACAGGCTGGATAGATCTCGGTAAGCAGGATTTTATCAGCCTTATTGGCCTGGGGCCAGGCACCTACCACCTGGAAGCAAGGGCTGCCAATGAAGATGGATATATAAGTCTGCCACGGCTATTGCAAATTGCTGTACAACCCAGGTGGTTTGAAACATGGTGGTTTTACCTGTCTGTGGTATTGTTAATAGCTGCTATTATTTATGCGCTCTATAAATGGCGTATACGGCAGCTGAAGCAGCAACAGGACAGGTTAAAAGAGCTGCGTCAGGAAATTGCCGGCGACCTGCACGATGATATTGGTAGCGTATTGAATGCTATCAAGCTATTTGCCCATATGGCGGAACATGCACCCGAAAAACAACAATACTTCGTTAATATCAAAACTTCACTGAAACAGGCTTCTGAAGGACTGCGGGACATGATATGGGTACTGGATGATAACAATGATGCGGCCGACGAATTACTTAACAGGATACAATATCTTTTACTGCCAGTGGTAAAAGCCTGCAATGTGGAATTGGTGATTGTCAGGAACTTCAGTCAACCAGCAATTCTAGGCAAACGTGAAAAACGCAACCTGCTGATGATCACAAAAGAAGCTGTCAACAACAGTCTGAAATATGCAAATTGCAAAAAGATTACTATTGAGTTCACCGCCTCCGGACAAACTAGAAGTTTGTTGATAAAAGACGACGGCCAGGGATACGCCGAGCAACAGATAGTGCCGGGTAACGGTCTTAAGAATATACAATATCGCGCTCGGCAGATCTGCTACGATGTGCAGGTGCACACTGCCCCTGGACAAGGTGTAGCGTATACACTGGTCGCCCAGCACATCCGGGTTTAAATTTGTACAAGCCTGTTCCTGATGGCAAACATCACCAACCCGACTCTCGTCGTAACTTCAAGTTTCCTGAACAAAGCATCCCTGTATCCATCCACTGTACGTTCGCTTACAAACATCTCCTTGGCTATCTGCTGATAGGTTTTTTCACTACATGCCAGTTTCAGAAACTGTATCTCCCTTTCTGTCAGCCTGGCAAAGGTAGGTAGCGGATTTTTGTCATCAACCAGCTGGTTGATAGACTGCATCACCTTCTGGGTGATAAGCTCGTTATAGTAAGAACCTTTCGACATAATCTCATCAAAGGCGACCTTTAACTCTGAAGGATCCGCATCTTTAAGAATATATCCTTTTGCACCATGTTTAATCATCTTGATGATCGCTGTCTCTGACTCCAGGGTACTCAATGCCAGCACCCTGATGCCAGGAAAGTGTTCCTTCAGATATTCGGTGGTCTGATAACCGTCTTTCCCAGGCATACTGATGTCCATCAGTACAATATCAGGTAGTTGTTCGGGGTTTAACTGCCGGATAAGGTCTTCACCATCTGATGCGGTAAACAGTACCTGGTGATTGGGAAACATGTTAATAACCACTTCTAATCCTTTCCGTAGCATAGCATGATCATCTGCTATCGCTATAAGTCTCATATCTCGCATAAAGATGATTTGGCCGGGGTATAATCTTAAACTGCTAAGTACAAGTTACTAAAAAATCGTATCCGGAATAATGCTGCCGGTGAACTGCTTACTGTTAAAGGCATCGGCAGTCTTAACGGTATTCTTGTGCCAATATGTGGATACCCAAACCGGCACCTGCCTCCTGCATACCCTGGTGTGTTACAGTGAAGTATGGCTACCTCTCTATAAGGAATTTGTTCAGCTGCAAAGTTTCGTTACCCGCCAATGGTAAACAAGCGCTAAAAAACCATAAATGACAGGGGTGTTTCCCCCGGTAGCCTTACTAAGCAGGTAATACGACTAAGTCCTATCCTGCAAGAGAATGGCCTTCTGGTATCTAATATCAGAAGGCCATTGTTATATAACAGTAACATATACTTACTTCATCTGTTCTTCCAGCCGTATCAGGGCATTATTAATATTGCTCATTTGCTCTTTCACAAGCTTCGTATGAGCATATTGTGCCACCAGCTCCTTCAATGACTGGTAACCTTTATTCATCTCTCCGGATTGTAATGCTTTAGCTGCCTGCTGGTATAACTGCTGCGCCGCGTCCTGGTCCGGATCAGCTTTAGGGAAGTGCCTGTATTCAAATGTCTCCCACAATTCATTGTTCCAGGGCCATTGCTGATGTACTACATCTTTGTTCATGCCTTTCAGTATATCAGGAAACTTCTTACCCGTGAAGTCAGGCTCAAGCCGCTGCTGCACCTTACACACCGCAATATATACTTCTGCAGCAGCTGTGGATAAGTCAGCAGGTACCGGACTACCATTCAGTATTCTGACATAATCATTCCATTTTTTCCAGAACACATATACCATCCTGTCTCTAAGCCCGTTTTGTTCAGGTAGTACACGGATGTTTTCTGACAGCTGCCGCAGGAACGCCTGCAAAGCATCCACATTCCCATAAATACTCCTGGCCCAGGTATTTTGTGCCTTTCTGAACAGATGTTCAAGTACCAGATATTGTAATGTTGCTTCCGGAATGTCGTTGTCTGCAGGCGGTGTAGCATACAATTCTGTAATGATCTGCCCAGGCTCCATAGCAAATACCAGCTCAGCAACAGGCCATTCATTATATGCATTATACCAGCCGCTATATTCCCAGTCGTTTAAGGTATTATACCGTTTCCTGGTATGCAATCCCGGCATGGTATGCTGCCTGTACCTGCGGAAGTGTTCCTGCGTAAATAAGGCTAATACCCTGCTTCTGTACTCAAGATCAAGGTAACCGGTACTTTCCAGGTATTTCCTTACCATGTACGCCCCATCTTTGTCTATAGGGGTCAGCAGGTAATCAAGGCTGATCTGTACCAGTTCAGGCGTAACCAGTTTCCCGGTCTGCATAATGCTTAACAGGCGCTGTAGGATGCCATCTGCCTTCGGCAAGCTTAATAACATCTGATATAATGCGATTACCTCGGCTTTCTTGATTGTCCTGTTCTGCCAGGCGTCATTCAGCATTCGTTCTGCTT
Source organism: Chitinophaga rhizophila (assembly GCF_019492185.1). Classification (GTDB taxonomy): domain Bacteria; phylum Bacteroidota; class Bacteroidia; order Chitinophagales; family Chitinophagaceae; genus Chitinophaga; species Chitinophaga rhizophila. Next base: position 1,596,738 of record NZ_JAICCF010000001.1, on the reverse strand, counting down.
CCATGAACGTTTGCATGCCATTTTTTTTCAGTAACGTCTCCTTGAAAGCAGGCAGGAAAGCGCCTGTCTGATCGCTTTTATCTGTTTCTGACAACAGCCAGTTAGCTTTTGTCAACGCAACGATGTAAGGAAGTTCTGCGCGTATGTGGGCGTCCTGTGCTGCCAGTTTGCCAAACAGCTGTACCCATTCATCAAGTGGCGCTTGCGGATAATAGGCAATATGCCTGTACAGCACATTGATCATGGCAGGGGCCAGCTGATTGATATCTGCCTCCAGCGTTTTAAGTAGTTTGTATATGACTGCTACTTCATTAATATCTTTCGCCTGTTCCAGCATCAGTCCGAGACTCTGCTTCAGATCAGGTGAGTTGCTATATGAATAGGTGGTTAACCGAGCGGTTACCTGCGCTTTGATATGCGCCGGGAAATACACGCCTTCCATGATCTCACGGAATAATTGCAGCAACGCCTGGCTGTTTTCCGGTGTTACTGCAAATTGAGTGGCCACTTCTGCCAGCTGTATCTTCAGGCGGTGGTCTGTCTCTGTCAGCGCCAGCGAAATAAGAGCTGCTTCTGTCTCTGCCGATTTCCGGCCCATGTGCAATAGTACATGCAATAATTCGCTTCGTAATACCGTGAGCGGCTCTTCCCGGATTGCCGTTATAAGCGCTGGTTCTATTACGGACTGATGGCGGGCGAAATGCTGTTGCAGATAGGGCAGCGCAGCTTCCCTCACATATGGATTGTTATCACTCAACCCACTGATCAGCAGGGCCGGAATATCACTATGTTGTAACAATGTCAGCAGACTGATTTTTAACCCCGCAGCGTTGCTGGCGGTAAACAACTGTGCCAGTTGCTCCTGCAATTCCGGATGCGCTGTAAGCCGGTCTCTGAGTATCGATAACAGTTCCGGTTGATCTGGCATTCGTTGTAGGGCAGCGATAATACCACTGAACAGTGACTCATCTACAGTCTTTAGGTTAGCCAGTAACCGGATGATGGCTGCTCTCACCTGTACATCTGTCTCCGTCAGAATTGAGGCAGACAGCTGACTGATAATCGCAGTAGAGGGTGCCGGTAAGGTGGCCAGGAAACTGATCGCATCCAGCCGGGTGCCACTGCTTTCCAACGGAGATATAAATTGCATGGCCATATCAGCGGCTGCCGGCAATGGGAACTGCTTTACCAGTTGTAACAGTCCGGCTTTAACTGCTGCCGGGGCCAGCGGAATGAACCCACTGATCAGTTCAATAGTAGCAGGTGTTTTATGTACTATATTGCCCAGGCCATAGATGCACTCCAGCTGTATCCGGGTGTCCAGGTCATTAACCAGTGTTTCTGCCAGTATTTCCTGTACAGGCTCTACATGTGCTGCCAAAGCTGCCAGCTGGTGAATAGCCAGTAGCCGTAGTGGCCTTTCAGGTTCCAGGGCTGCAAACCAGCAGAAAGTGTCAATATATGCTTCCCGCTGCGATAACCGGGTGATAGGAATAGCGCACAGCAATTCCAGCATTCGTTTGCGGATGGAAACGGTGGCTTCATTTCTTGCTGCAATGGATAATTTTTCTGCTGCTTCATCAGTAGCGAGAAAAGGTTGCAGACTGTTTAATGCATCCAGGCGTTCTGTCTCAGTACGTTCTGTTGATAATAGTATATCGAATAAAGCTAATTCTTCAGGCATCTTTTTAAGTTATTGGGTCAGCAATGAGTACCGGTACTGTGCATCAATCAGCGAATCCCGGTCCTTCTTCGTCAGCAAATCCTGGTTGTTCCGGAGTAGCGCTGCGCAGCATCTTCTCCAGGTCCATGCCGGCATTGCGCGTAGCATCCTTCAGCGCGCGCATGGCATCGGCATCCTGCTGTACAAATGGCCGCTGCACTATCCAATGCAGCAGGTCAGGTACAGGCGTCCAGGAACTGTTAACAGTCAGGTAGCTGATGTAAGGTTGTATACCAGCGGCAGATTGCTGCTTTTCCAGGCGCTGCCGGAACACCGTTTCCAGCTCGTCTCCCCAGATCAGGCGGTTCAGTTCATCCAGCTGGATAAGATTGATATAACGGCCCCGCTTCTCCAGCAGTGACCATAATCCTTCTTTTAGCTCAGCAAACTGTGGATTGCTTTTCAATATCAGCAGATACTCTTTGAACTTCGACTCATTGCCCAGATCTGCGGTTAACAGCTGGTTCAGGGCATACCGGCTGAGGTTATCGTCAATACCTGCTTTTACTGCCAGGAAGCGGAGTATTTCCACGTCAGAGACCCTTTCCTGGTATATGGAAGAACTGCCAGCCGGATTAAGCGCCGACCATAGTATACTATGCGCCATAGCTGGATTATCATCATAGTACATCCACAGATGCGGGAATATGCCCGAAAAGTCATGCGCTACATCTGCCTTATGTAACCATTGCTCCCAGTTGATATGTGCGCCCCCGGCCTGTGATATGGCACTTTCCTGCACCTTTGTACAGATATCCCTTATAATACTATCCTGCTCATGATCGGCCAGTTGATTGAATACCTGTACGGTAGCCGAAGGTAACTGTGGGATAGTACTGATCTTTTTTGCCAGTGTGCGGCGCAGATCATTCGGGATACCCGGGTGCAACAATACTGGCGCTGCTGCTGCTACCGTCCCGGTATTTGCCCTGGTAAGCGGTATCTGTAATATACCACGGATGCCTGCTTCTTTTATCTGAAGAGAAGGTGCTTCCAGTGCTTTCAGGTAGAAACTATTCAGCTCATCTCCCGGGGTTACTGCTGCTGCAATTGCATTCAGCATCGCCGTACGGCAATCTGTTTGCTGCTCCTGCTCAAACAGTACTACAAACTTTTCAAATAGTGCCGGCCGTTGCGGAATCAGCCTGCCGAGTATCTCATAGATGCGTACGGCCAGCGCGGTTTGTATCGGCTGCTGTACCAGCTCCAGTAGGGCATTGCTGAGGATCTCGTGTTGGGCAGTATAAGGTGCCAGCATATTGATCAGGCCTGCTGCTATACCGGCATCTTTCTCAGTAGCCAGATTCCGGCACAGATGACTGATAATCTCCGGCGTTAGCTTGATACTGTAGGAGAAAGCATGCAGCGCCGCATTCCTGACTGCTGCATCAGGATCATTCCTGCCCGATTCCAGCAAGATATCAATCAACGCCGGATCATCCAGGCCATGTACCGCCAGCAATTGAATACAACGGATGCAGATCAGGGGAGATCTGTCAGTCTTAATTAAATTGGCTAATGCGGCTGTAGGTACGAAAGACCGGTCAAAGCAGAACCGCAATACCATTTCCTTGATAAGAAAGGGCTCCTCCGGTGTCAGTAAACGGCTGATCAATGCCATATCTGCTTCATCCTGCAGCAACAACCTGTTCACCAGTACAAGCTTCTCCGCTTCATCTGTTTTGTCCAGCATCTCTTTGTAAAAGGCCAGATCTTCCGGTGTAGCGGTTATGGGTATCAACAGCCAGGAAAGTATCATGCGGCTGACATCTGCATTATCCTGTTGCTTGTAAAAAGTAATCAGGTGTTGCCTGGCTGTGGTATCTGTAATGGCATATCTGCCGAGGATAGGAAGGATAATATCTCTGCTCTCATCCTGTTTTAAAGATTCAATCAGTATCTGTATGAACCGCTCTTTTACTGCTATCTGCCGCATCCCCGTTACTGCCAGCTGCTGCAGCATATCTGCTTTCAGCCGGGTATCTGTTTCTGCTGCTGTCAGCTCCATCCACTTCTCTGCAATGGCCGGATCGTGCAGGTAGGCGCTCGCACCAGACAACAACGAATACTTGGTATCTATGTCGGAAAGCGGTACCATCTCCAGCATCATCAGTGACTGAGAGGTATTAGCGTTTCTTCGTTCTCTTATCTGTTCTATAATATTACTCATATCAGGATGTTTTCAACGTATTGGGTTTAATTCCTGCAAGTGCGGTTGTCAGCTCATCCTGCTGACTGGTATCCAGGGTTAACTTGATGACAGCATCCAGCGCTTTCTGCCTTGACTGCAGGTCTGTACTTTCATTACGTACTACTGATAACAATACATCAAAACGTTGCTCCACCCCGGGGCGTAGATAGCCATCAAGGCATAGGCGTACCAACTCTCTTTCTGTGTCGTATTGCAGCACGTCTTCCAAAGCAGGCACTATCTGCGGATAAAGTGATGCTACGCCCGCCAATATACCCGCACAGGTAATCCGGAATGGTGATCCCGGTTCTGTCAGCTCTGTACAGAACACATCCACCAGTTGCGGATGCCTGGCTACTGACAATGCTTTTACCTGATTAAACAGTACTTCCCGCAAACTTTCATCACGTTCTTTCCTGAATAGTGCTACCAGTTGATCGATTACCTGTTCTGTCTTCAGACGTCCTATCAGCAACGATAATACCTTTCTGCGTTGGTCAGTATTGGGTAGTCCGTTAATACTTTCAAGCAGCATGGTGCTGATCACCGCGTCCCTGCCTGCATATGGGGTAAGCATTTCTACCAGCTGATTGAACTCAGCATTGTCAAATACGCCCGGATGACTACTGAAAGCACCCGCTACTGCGTTCCGTATTTCAGGTATACGCATCACTGGTTTCAACAGTCCCAGTAACGTTAACCGTACACCTTCAGAACGGTCTGTTGCCAGTAGCTCCGCCAGCTGTATCAGCTGTTCATTACTCAGTTCCGGCATCTCTTTCTGAAGCAGCAATGCCTGCTGACGAATGCCCTCGTCGCTGTCTTTTGTGGATGACCAATACAGCTGTGCCACCATGTCGCCTGTCCAGGGTCGGATGCGTTGCAATGCCAATAGCGCCTGACTGCGCATATATGGGTCATTGTCAGTATGTAACACCTGTATCAGTAATGGCACATAGGCTACGTCCAGTAGTTTGGCATCAGCCAGGCGTTTCAGTATACGTATCCGTACCTCCCTGTCGTTCTTTACATCCAGGTAGGGCTGTAGCGCGGCAACAATTTCAGGTCCCCATGCGGTGCATTTCTCTGCCAGGGTCAGTGCCTGTAATTGCAGGATGGTGGGCGCATTTTTATGCGTAGATAATGCTGCCAGTGCAATATCCTGGGTAATGGCAGGTAGGGTAGATAAGGCATCCTGTACGGCCAGCATTTCCCGTTCACTGAGCTGGCTATCTGCCGCAAGGCTGATGAAAAACGATGCCAGCCGGCTATCCTGGTGCAGACTTTCCTGTAACCGGTATAACAACGCGGTGCGCGTATCTCTGTCTTTTTCCTGCTGGAATACCTGCAATAAGGTATCAAACAATACACGGAGGTCGCTGAAGCGGGAAGTGTTTAATGACGACAGGAAAAACAGCAGCTTGTCACGCGTTTCTTTGTCTTTGGTTTGCGGAAGTACTTCCAGTAACGCGGTGGTCACTTCCGGTACATGCAGCTGTTGTGAAGCCAGCTGAATGATCTGAGCCTTAATTACCTGTTCAGCATGCGGGCTGCCCAGTACCTTGCGGATCAGTCCCGGCAGGGAATGTTGGGTCGTATTGTCCATCCTTTTCAATTAGATATGATATAATAAAAGAGCGCAATTACAATGTCTCAATCGCCTCTATACTTTCTGTTCTGATAATACAGCGTTTGCCTTCACTGGTTCTGATTTCTACTGCTCCGGGATAAAGGGTGCTGACAATACCCTGCAAACGCACGCTCGTCAAAAATAGGGTGAGTGGCTGTTGTTCTGTATAACTGTTTTCCAGTATTTTCTCGAACAGGCTAGTTGACATGACTTCCGGGTTTTTATGAGGTTACGTAATAAAATACTGCATATTAGCCGGCCAAAAATAACAAAACAATGTAAAACGTGTTCCCCGTATATGTTAAAATAATAGTAAACGTTGAGGGACATTGGATAAAACAAAGCGGCCTGCACGCTGTTAGGTGTGCAGGCCGCCGAAATATATGACTATCCGTTAAGACATGTATAAGCGTATGTTAGAATCTGAAAGTAACATTTGCTGACAAACGTCTTGGCATTTGTTTTTCCAGGGTACTCCATCCGCCGAAGTATTCTTTATTAGCAACGTTATCCAGTTTCACACCCAGACGGTAAGACTTTGCATTGTAGAATACAGATGCATTCAGCACGGTATAAGAAGGCAATGTGAACAGACCCGTGTAAGATGTATTGCTGATGAAGTTCTCACTGGCATAGTTACCACCAAAACCTAATCCCAGTCCCTTTACTTTACCTTGTGTAAAGGTATAGCTGATCCAGGCGTTAGCCAGGTTAGCCGGACCTGCAGATACTGGCCTTCTCCCTTTCAGGTGAGCATCAGATTCTACCATTTTGCTGTCATTGTAGCTATAACCAGCTACGATATTCAAGCCCGGAATCGGGTTAGCTATCAGATCAAATTCTACCCCTTTACTTTTCTGTGTACCATCCTGAACGGTTACGTTATAGCTGGTACCATCACGCAATACGGTTTCCTGACGGGTCATATTGGTAACCAGCAGGTCATAGTAGCTGGCAGTTAACGTCAGTTTGTGATTGAATGCATCCAGCTTTACTCCACCTTCCCACTGGTTAGCCTGCTGGGGCTTGAAGATGTTGTTGTAGTCAGGCAGTATACGCTGCCCGGGAGCTACGTTGCTGAATCCATTCATATAGTTACCAAACACGCTCACCTGGTCTTTTACGATCTGGTACACCAGGCCCAATTTAGGGGATACCGCTGTCTGGCCATATTTGTCCGAAGTAGTATTGGTCGTAAAGTCTTTATAGCCTTTGCTTTCAAAACGGTCTATACGTACGCTCGCCATTGCTATCAACGCGTCTGTGATATTCAGTACGTCAGATACATAAGCGCTGTACACCTGTGCGCTGTTACCGTCTTTTGTTACTGGCTGTCCCGCCAGATTAGCATCTACCGCCGCTTTGTTCAGCTGACCATAGCGTGGATCATCATTACGGGTGATGTTCACAAAATCAAATAGTGCGTAAGCTGAGTTATTATTTACTGAGCTGACATCAGAGAAGTCCAGGCCAAATACCAGGCGGTTACGCAGGTTACCAATCCTGAAGTCACCGATGAAGTTCTGCTGTATGTTGGTAGTAGTAGTGGTAGAATTTTGATTGTAAGCAAAGCGTGATAACAGTGTATCATTTGGTGGCGTCTCTGCTGTAGGACCAAGATCCAGTAACATTACGTAGGAATAGTAACCATTGCTCTTACGTACACTTCTGGAAATGTTAGTCTGAGAAGACCATTTATCAGAAAACTTGTAAGTTGCCTGTCCGTATAGGTTCAGGGTAGGGGTCTTGTAAGTCAGATCATTGCTGGTATAAGATCTGTTGAAGTCCATATTCAGTTCCTCCGGTGTACGGGCAAACAGCTGACGGCCTCTGTTCAGGAACAGCATCATTGCATTGGTGCTTTCGGCTGAATAGATCTCAGTATTGATCAGAAAGGATAATTTATCATTCACCTTGTATGACAGGCTGGGAGCAAAGAAGAAAGACTTCTTAAAACCTGCATCCTGGAAGCTGCCCTCATTGTGATAAGCTGCATTCAGACGCAGTAAGGCACTTTTATCTTCATTCAGCGGTGTATTTACATCAGCTGTAATACGGTTCAGGCCAAATCCGCCAGCGGTATAACTAACTTCTCCGCCAAAGCTGTCATAAGGTCTTTTAGTTACTATATTCAGTAAACCACCGAAGGAAATAAAGCTGCTGCCAAACAAAGTGCCTGATGGACCTTTGATCGACTCAATACGCTCGACATTCGCAGGATCAATGCCTCCATTTGTCAGACCAGGCACACCATTGATCATGGTTGGCTGTACTGCAAAACCACGCATAGAAAAGTAGCCTGCACCATCACCCGGACGACCAGTAGAAGACCACAGTCTGTTCACGCCAGGCGTATTCTTGATCGCATCGTCAAAGTTTGTTACGATCTGCTCCTGCATCAGTTCTTTGGAAACAACATTATATACCTGCGGGTTTTCCAGGTTTTTGATAGGCAGACGCGCCACATAGTCAGATTCTTTCTTTGCAAACTTGCTGCGGCCAGTAGCTATTTCCACTTCTTTCAGCTGTATATCGGAAAGCTGCAGGGTAATGTTCAGCTGTGTGGTATTATCAGCCGTTACCACCACCATTTCTTCTTTCACGCCATGACCTACCAGTCTTACCAGCAACGTATAATTGCCCGGTTTTATATTATTGAGCAGGAAAGCTCCACTCTCATCTGTAACAGCAGATTTCTTAGTGTCTTTAAGCATCACTGTTACCATAGCGGCTGGCTTACCATCTGTAGTCGTCACAATTCCTTTAATGACACCATTCCCGTCTTCCGCATTATGAGCAAGAAGCACGCATGGACTGAAGGCTAGTATCATCAAAAGAAACGTTTGGAGAAGTCTCATATGTTCACTTATTTGGGCCGCAAAGTTGGGGCATAACGGACTTCTCCGTTTACATAATCGGGAAAATGATTTACGCTATCCGGAAAAAAACAATAGGGAGCCCTTCCGTTCCGTAAAGCAGTATGTTCCTGCCGGGGCCGGTTGCTGGAGTAACTATTACTGCAGGTCTTTATTACATTGTATATGGGGGTATTATGAAAGTGGGTGCGTAACCCACCAGGTATTGCCGAATGGATCTTTGATACCGGCGCTTCTGCCATAGGACTGGTCAGCCGGCGGCAATATACTTTCTGCTCCTTTATCCAGCGCCCGCTGATATGCGCTGTCGCAGTCTGCTACATATACAAAAATTCCTGCATTCTGGCTGGCGTATTCATCTGTCTGCTCAGCTACCATGATGGTACTACCATGTATGTTGATTTCTGCATGCATGATCTTTTGATCATCGCGCATCGTTCTCATCTGCTCAGTAGCGTCAAATATGTCTTTGGCAAATGTGATGAAACCGGCTGCGTCTTTAAGAATGAGATAAGGCATCACGGCCTGATAATTAGGGGGGAGGTTTAATGCTGCCATTAGTTTTTATTTAGGGGCCCGTAATTCCGGGTATGATTAAATGCAGGATGATCGATAAAGTTAATTATTTTGCCGGTATCGTAACTTGTCAATATGAAGATAATATCCACAATAGCCTTGCTCCTCAGTCTGTTTATATCATCAGGTACTTTGCCTGACAATATGCTTAATTCTCCTGCCGGAGACGACAAAAAAGAAGAAATTATAACAGGGGCTTGTCAGACCGAAGCTTATCTGCCTTATTTAAAGGGCAAAAGAGTCGCAATATTGGCAAATCCGACTACGGTGATAGGAAAGGTGCATCTGGTAGATAGCCTGCTTAAAAAGGGCGTTAAAATCGTTAAAGTGTTTGGTCCGGAACATGGCTTCCGGGGAAATGCCAGTAATGGAGCCAAGGTAAAAGACGAAAAAGATGCGGCTACCGGTTTGCCCATCATCTCTCTCTACGGCGCAAAACGTAAACCTGCTGCTGCTGATCTCAAAGATGTGGATATCGTCATCTTCGATATACAGGACGTAGGCTGCCGCTTCTATACTTACATTAATGTACTCCGGGATGTGATGGAAGGCTGCGCTGATAATAACAAGGAACTCCTGGTGCTGGACCGTCCCAATCCCAATGGATACCTGGTTGACGGACCGGTACTGGATATGCGCCTGAAGTCAGGTATCGGGCAGTTCCCTATACCGGTAGCGCATGGTATGACCATCGCTGAATTTGCCAAAATGATCAATGGTGAAGGCTGGCTGCCCGGCAAAAAGCAATGCCGTCTGAAAATCATTCCGCTGAAGAACTACCAGCATGATCTGACCTACACCTTACCAGTTAAACCATCGCCTAACCTCAATACACAGCAAAGCATCCTGCTGTATCCATCCACCTGCCTGTTCGAAGGTACTATCATCAGCCAGGGCAGGGGTACCCTGTTTCCGTTCACCATATTGGGCAGTCCTGCACTGAAAGATAAATATGCGTTTTCTTTTACTCCGGTAAGTATGCCAGGTATGAGTGAAACACCCCTTCACATGAACAATGCCTGCTATGGCCTGGATCTGCGCAATTATGACACTGATACACTGCGTAAACAGAAAAGGATTAACCTGGACTGGATGATTGCACTTTATAAAGCATATCCTGATAAACAGCGGTTCTTCGACCGGAGTCAGAGTAAACAGATGGGCAATATCGACGTACTGGCCGGTGTATATGATTTCAAACAACAGATTATTGCCGGAAAGACGGCTGATGAAATCCGCGCCTCATGGGAACCTGCCCTTTCCGGATATAAGCAGATGAGGAAGAAATACCTGCTGTATCCGTAAGAAAGGGGATTTTTCCGGTATTTGCCTGTACCTGTTTGTGCATGTATCCATTTCTTTGATCTTTGCTTCCAGCCACAAAAAACTATCATACCCCCTAATTATTTATCCCATGGCATGGAGCTATAGAAAAAGAATCAGGATCATCCCCGGCGTACACCTGAATATCAGCCGCAGAGGTATCAGCACCACAATTGGTGTGAAAGGCGCTAGCCTTAATTTCGGCCCCCGCGGCACCTATCTGAATACCGGCATACCCGGATCTGGCCTGTATAACAGGCAACGGATATCGCCCGCACGCAGCACCACTCCGCAACATATACCGCAGGATGTGGCAGTACTGGAACCAGCATCGCGTGGTAATATTTTCAGTGTTGCGCCCGACGAGGTTACCAGTAATGATATGCAGGGTATAAAAGACACGATCATTGCTGCTCATCAGCAGAAAAAGGAGTTAACCCTGGACCTGGAAAAGGTCAAGATGGCCCTGGCCTCATCCAGGTTGAAACTTACGCTGTCATACATATTCCTCATCGGATGGATAGTAAAGAAAGTGTCTCAGCAACTGAAGGATGCCATTGCTGCACAGCAGAATGCTATTCATCAGATCAGCGAACAACTGGAGAACAGTAGTATGACGATGGATGTTGAGTTTGATGAGGGTATGAAAGGGAAATTCGATGCACTGAGCGAAGCCTTCAAACGGCTGTCTGCTGCCGATAAAGTATGGGACGTCACCAGCGCAGTATCTCAGAACCGGGTGGCTGCAAGATCTGCCGCCTCCACACTCATCGAAAGAAGACAAGTCTCCATCGGCATCCGTAATATACCCGATATCAGTGCGGCTATTGCCCCATTATGGCTTAAAAATGCAAATGGTGCCGACCTGTATTTTTACCCTGCCTTCCTCATCATGTATGACTCCCGCGATCAATTTGGCATCATCGGTTATGATGAACTGGACTTTGACTATGGTCCGATACGTTTTGTAGAGGATGGCCCCGTTCCACGGGATACCCAGGTCATTGACAGAACATGGGCCAAGGTAAACAGGGATGGTAGCCGTGACAAACGGTTCAAAGATAATTATCAGATACCCATCGTAAAATATGGCAGAATCAAACTGCGTACCCGCAACGGTATGCATGAAGAATATGACTTCAGTAACTATGAGGCGACGGAACTATTCAGCAACGCCTTCCTGAATTATGTCAAGGCCCTTAAAAGCTGAAACAGCAATACTTCCTGCATCTTGCCGCCACGCACGATGCATGACCCTCAGATACCAGATCACCCAAACCTCATAAGTGAATGGACGTTACCCCGTACAGAAAAGATAAACAAACCCGGTGGATCAAGGCCGGTATCCTGATTGTATTAGTGCAGCTCCTGGTTATATTCAAACCGGGGCTGCACTCACAGTCGGTCTATAAAACGCCTTATGGAAAGAAATACCATACTGCTGATTGCAGAATGGTCAAAAATGTATCGCAGCAGCTAAGTCTTTCCGAAGCACGCCGCTTACACCTTGAACCCTGTCTGATATGTCATCCGGAAACGGAAAAAGCCGCAGTATTGCCGCGTAAAAAGCCTGCAGGTACCGGTGCTACCGTACGTTGTAATGGTATTACAAAGAAAGGTACCCGATGCAAGCACATGACCAGCATCGCCAATGGTTATTGCTTCCAGCACCAACCCGACTAACCGGCTTATTCCACAAAGTGCCAGCATACACCGGCAATATCTATAATGTTCACCTCCTTGCCATAAGGTTGCTGTACCGGTTTGCTTAGTTTGATGCCAAACCTTTCCGGGAGCTGCTTCTCAGATACTTCTTGCCAGAACGCATCGGCATTCTCTATGCCCACCGTCAGCATAAAGTTCTGCGCGAAGTCAACATTGTCATATTGCTGCAGGATAAACGTGCAGCCATCCTTGGCGAAACTGACATAATCCCCCGCATCCCAGGCTATGGTAAATCCTAATTCCAGAAATAATTGCTTTGACGCGGCAAAGTCACGACCGGATGGTACAAACGGGGCTAATGAGAGGAACTTCATAGCTGCATTTTTTTTTGAATCAATGAAGGATCTCCAAATATAACCAAATTCACCCCGGCTTTCTCTATCATTACCTGTTAGATTGACAGTATCACTGCGAAATATGATCGGCTAAAAATACCCGCCAAAAGATTTTGCCAGCTCCTCCGGAGTACTTACATTTAAATGTAAAGTCTACAATTAATCATTCGTCAGCCTGATGCCTTTCCGGTTTTTGAGCAGTACACGACCCCGGGTAATTATTCCGAAATATGCATTTGTACGTATAGTGTTTGAAGAACTCGCGCAAATTTACCTGATCTGAGAGAGAACCCTGGAACAATATGCTGGCAAATTTCCTTTGGACGAAGAAGGGTAGTACAAGCGACGGCCAAGCGACGGCCAAGCGACGAACAAACGATGAAAAAGCCCCTTGTCTGAAAGTCCGGGCTCCGGTATCCTCCTGGTGAACAAGACCCTCATGTTTTATTACAATAAACTTTCACGTATGAAAAGAAAACTTCCACTGCTTGCTGTTGCAATTATTCTCTTTTCCTGTCAAAAAGACATGGATGATACTCTGGACAAACCCCTGCCTGTTCAGGGCCACCTGGCAGCTGCTGCGGCATTGCCATCTGCCGATTTTAAAGGTGTAAACTGGGCTGATGTACGCGATAATTTTGCCGATGATGAGCTGGTGCTTTCGGGTACTACTATCAATGATAGTTATGCTACCATTCAGACGAAAGCTGATTACATCCTGAACGGTTTTCAGTCTGCCGGGGCCAATACCGTTCGCCTGCCCGTCAATCCTCCCACTATACTCGGTACCTGGTGGAATGCCTACAAAGGCGCTATTGACAAGGCTGCCTCGAAAAATATGAAGGTTTTACTCGCATACTGGGAAGGATCCTCTTCCCGTAATGGCCTGATTGATAATACCACCAGCTTCTGGCAGATGTGGGACGCCATCGTTGCCACCTATCGCAATAATCCGCTGATCTACTTTGAAGTATTCAACGAGCCGCATGGTTATAGCGCCACCGATCTGCTGAACATATATAACCAGTTTATCAACAGGTACCCGGGTGTGCCTAAAAACAGGTTTGTACTGGATGGTACCGGCTACTCCACCGGCGTTAACACCGTAGGCGCTGATAGCCGCTTTGACAGCTGTCTGCTATCCTTCCATGACTACACATGGTTTGAAGCCAGTAAAACAACTACCGCCGACTGGGAACAGCCGGTTAAGTCCCTCAACTATCCTGCAAGAACGATTGTCACAGAGTTTGGTACAGTGATGACTGATGGCACTAATTATACCGGCGCGCCAGGTTCTAATGTGAATAATACCTACCTGCAGGGAATGACTAACGCCATGCGTGAACTGGGTGTTGGCGGCATTTACTGGCCAGGTCTGCGTACCGGCGATACGTATAGCATGTTTACCACCAATGGCAGTGCCCTGGCTGTTAGCAACAACTCCGGTCTTACGCGGTTGAAATATGCATGGGGGACCGGTACAATCACACCCCCTTATGCGGCTTTTACTGCAGGCACCTATTACAGGGTCACCAATAAAAACAGCGGTAAATCGCTGGAGGTATATAATCAATCCACCGCTAATGGTGCAGCTGTTGACCAGTGGGACTATTGGGGCGGACTGAATCAGCAATGGTCATTCACTGCCCTGAGTGGTAATTACTTTTCAGTGATCAACAGGAACAGTAATAAATCGCTGGATGTAAATGGGCAGTCTACCACTGCCGGAGCCGGTATTGTGCAATGGGACTACTGGGGTGGGAATAATCAGCAGTGGCAGATCATAGACATAGGCTTCGGATACTATAAGCTACTGAACAGGAACAGCGGCTTTTCGCTGGATGTGAACGGACAATCTACCGCTAACGGGGGCAGCATTATCCAGTGGAACTGGAACAGTGGGGCCAACCAGCAATGGCAGATTGTGACTCCCTGATAACTAACGTTTTGTTGCCATAAAACGAGAGACCGTTCTTCATTCGGAAGACGGTCTCTTTCTTTAAGGAAAATCAGTAAGAAAGTACAGCGGGCATCTAAATACTTTACTATTTTTGTGTATATGTTAGTACGTAACACCCGTTCCCGGCAATCAATGTCCGGTTTATTACCCCGCATGACATGTCTTGTATTGCTTGCATTGTTCATTTGTCCATTTATGCTGAGGGCGCAGCATAGCAAAAGAGCTGGATATCAGTTGCTCTGGCGGATAGAAGGCCCCGGCATCACCACACCGTCATACCTTTTTGGCACCATGCACCTGCAGGAACGAAGGGTATTTGAGTTCAGTGATTCTGTATTACTTGCGCTGCGCAATGCGGAAACCTTTGCGATGGAGGTAGATATGGATTCCGTGATGACGTATATGCTTGCTCCTGGTGGTCCCCTGCAGGATACGGTCAACTACATGCGCCAGCTATTTACCCCCCAGGAATATAGTTTTGTGGATAGCCTGGTTAAGAAGAAGTCAGGCGTGACCATCAACCAGTTGAACGTCAAAAGACTATGGTTTCTGGAACGGCTGCTGGAAGATGAAGATGAGGTCATCAACAAAACCGCCGGATCGGGCGCTAAGGCCGAGAACATCTTCCTGGATGGCTGGTTGCATCAGAAGGCGACTTACCTGAATAAACCTGTTTATAGCCTGGAGAAGGTGGAAAATCAGCTGTCTTTTATGAGCGCAGAGGTATCTGCCTTACAGAAGGATATTTTCCTGGAAACAATCGGTTATAACAGTACCGACACCGATCGACCGGGAGATGAGGAGATATTTGATGCCAGAGTGTCCTTCCTGGATTCACTGGTTAAGATCTATCATGAAGGCGATCCTGACAAGATCTATACGATGGTAGGCAACTGGGAGGATCATGGTAACGGTCCAGGCCTGCACAAACGGAATATTGAGATGGCTGATAATCTGGCAGCGCTGGTTACCAGAAAGAGCGTATTCGCCGCTGTCGGGGCTGCGCATCTTTCAGGCTCAGGAGGTATAATTGCGCTACTGAAGTCTAAAGGTTTCCGGGTAAATCCTGTAACGGCTACATTCACCGGTGTTGCCAGGAAAGAGCGTCAGCGGCTGGATAGCGTTAAAGGTTATACTATGAACAGGATGGCCGACGGGTATAGCGTATTATTTCCCGGTGTGCCGATGGCATATCCTATTCCAGGTATGAATAAGAGCATGTACATGGGTACTGCCGATAATGAAGCTGCCTTTGCACTTTCTATGGATCTGCCGCACCTGGGTAAATCTGAACGAGAGCTGCAGGATATGCTGATTGAGAATATGGCGGCACAAGGTAAAGCAGTCATACAAAAGACTTACCCCATCAATTACAGAAACCTGCCAGGTACAGAAGCAATTATGTTACAGGGGAAGACGCCCTTCTACCTGCGGTTGTTTATCCGTAACAACAGGGCATTTGTATTTATGTATGCGGCTGAAAATGCCGATAGCCTCGCCCGGAAAGAGTTCTTTAAATCTGTAAGATTCTATGATATTGTTCGCTCCGCAAGTGTGTATGATACGCTGAAGCGTCCTGCTTTGGGCTTTTCAGCCGTTATACCGAATGATGCCAGTTATGTAAAAGCTGAACATAAAGGGGAGGGGCGGCCGGTAGAAGCTTACTCTGCCCTGGATGATGCTAACCATGTATCTTACGTAGTACGTGTGGAAAAAATGAAAGCAGGGTATTACAACCTGAATGATGACGCTGCCCTGGAAGGTATCCGGTATGTATTACTGCGTCAGGACTCCACCATGCAGCTGATTGATTCGGTGACAGTTAAAAATGACGAGCGTAGCGATTATCAACTGGTATACCGTCACCAAAGCGGTTATATCTCACGTATGCATTTTATATCCAGAGGAAACATCGCCTATAGCATTTTATGTACATACGATGGTAACAATCCTGATAGTACATATTGGAAAGGCTTCTTTAACAACTTCCGGATATTACCGCTGAAAGCAACAGCGTTAACAGTGCCCTACCAGTCGCCGGATAGTAGCTTTACTGTCAATGGACCCGCAAAATTCACTGTCTATGGTAATGATGAATCATCTACAGAAGACTGGCGTGATGTGTATAATGTGTTGGATACAACATCCTATTCAACTTATATCGTTACGGTTAACAGGTATGCCGCTTATATACAGGGGCAGCCGGACAGCCTCATGAAAGCATTCCTGTATCCTAAAGATTCCGCTTATATAATCACCAGCCATAATAAGTCAGTAGTCAACGGACTGACTGTATATGATACAGAATTGAAGGTGGCTAAAACTACACTGCGTTGTTTCAGAAGAATAGTTGTAGCAGGCCATACCATCTTCAGCTTGTCGGCAGTAGTGCCTGAAGAGGTGGCGGGAGAAGGCCGCGCAGGTCAATTCTTTGCCTCGTTCCGTCCCGGTAAGAAAGTGCTGGCAGATACGCTCAGGCTGGAAGATAATAAGCTGGGCAGGTTCCTGCATGACCTCCAGGGAGTGGATTCAACGGATTATGAAAATGCACTTCAGCATATTTACAATATGGAGATTGATAGCCTGAATAAACCAGTAGTATTACGGGCTTTGAGACAACCTTTCCCACTGGATAGTACCGGATTCACCCGGTTGAGGGTATTGCGTTCAGTAACAGATTACTCACAGGATAGTCTGCTGGATGTTGCAGTATACCTTTTCCATCAGTTGAAGGATACTAATGCACGTATTAATGTGTTGAAATTCATAACAGCGTTAGCCCCCGATACAGCTATACATACCGCTTTGCGGCTTGCCCTTGAGATTCCGGAAAATAACCATGCGTTTAGTAACATCTTCAGCTACCGTGGGATGAACGATACGCTCTTTGAAAAACGGCTGCCCGAAATTATTACTGCTGCTGCGCAATCAGGTTCTATTCTGCAGCACCTGGTCATGTCTACTTATTACGATTCTCTGTGGATCGCACCTAAGTTTACACAGTACAAACTGGATGGATTGATGCCACAGTTACTGGCACTCTTTGAACGGCAGGTGGCCGCATTGAATGCCCACCGGACAGATGACGAGCAGCTGCCGCTCTGGAAGTACCGCGTCAGGGCAACCGGCGATATCCTGTCCGCTCCGGGTATGAACGTGCCGGCAGATCAGTTATTCAGCAGATTCCTTTCGGATAGTATTTTCCAGTTGCGGGCAATGGCAGCGCGTGGCCTGATGAATCATAGCATCAAGGTGAGCGATAAGGTGATTAAAAGTATAGTAGATGATAATTCGATTGCTCATACATTCATCAAGACAATATATGACGATAAGCAGCAGGCACAGATTAAGCGGGTGCTAACACAGGAAATAGTGAACAAAGCATATGTTGTTTCCTATCTCTCGGATGATGATTATGATATTACAGATATTGAGCAGATTACCCGCATCAAAGTAAAGTATGAGAAACAACCAGCTGTATGGCTCACATTGTATCGTTACAGGTACGATGCGGAAGAAGGGGAGTGGATTTACGCTTTCAGCGGACCGCAACCGGCAGACACAAAGCAGTTTAACCTGGAGCCGGAGTTATATCACCGCGTGGAAAATCCCGAGATTATTAAGAATAAAAAAGAGCTGAATGCCGAAGCTGTCAGGGCGTACAAAGAGTACCTGGAAGAGCAGAAAGCAGCAGCAGAAGAACAATAAATAGCGTAATCAGGGATAACAGGTACAAAAGAAAAGCCGGATAGCTGCTCACAGCTATCCGGCTTCCTTTTGATTTATCTTAGTGCTTGTCCTGATCGTGTTCTTCTTTCCTGTCTACCTTTTCCTGTACAGAATCCTCATCTTCTCCGAAGTTATCATCAGCGCTTTCTTCTATTTTCTTGATGATTGAAGAGATGGGGCCTTCCATGTGTTCCTGTGGTTCTGGTCCCAGTGTTTCAGGATCTGGCTTAATGCTGGCATCCTCATTGTTGTCTTTAGTCGCTTTGTTTTTTGAATCATTGTTTATCATAACTATATAGGTTTAATTCATACGATAGCGTAGAAAAATCATGCCAGCAGACGTCTGGGACAGAGGACGCTGTATACTATGGCTTCACCATCAGCGGACTGAAGGTTTGAATTATGTAATTATCACTTTGATATTCGCAATGGATAGAACCAGGGGTGCAACTACCTTTGGCAGGTAAATTCTAAAAAAGTAACGTATGCAATTAGCGGGTAATAAGATATTGATCACCGGAGGCGCCAGCGGGATAGGACTGGGGCTGACAGAGCGTTTTCTTCAGGAAGGTAATACGGTTATTGTCTGTGGCCGGCGGGAGTCTGTGTTAGATGAGCTGAAAGCAAGGTACCCGGCAGTTATTACAAAAGTTTGTGACTTGTATTCAGCAGAAGCACGGATAGACCTGTTTAACTGGATTCAGGAGCAACATAAGGACCTCAACGTCCTGGTAAATAATGCCGGTATACAGCAATGGACTAATATTACGGATGATGACTTTTATCTGCGGGCTAAGGAGGAAATTGCGACAAATGTGGAAGCCCCTGTACATCTGACGGCCTTATTCAGTAGGCTGGCATCTCTCCGCACGATTATGAATGTAACCTCCGGACTGGCCTTTGTACCATTCACAAAAGTGCCGGTATATAGTGCTACCAAGGCATTCTTCCATTCATTCACCCATTCCAGCCGGTACCTGTTGCAGGAGAAGGGGATAGAGGTGATAGAGATTGTGCCGCCGGCACTTAACACCGATCTTGGAGGTAAAGGGCTGCACGACGCTGCACCTCCGGTAAGTGATTTTATCTCGGCGATCTTCAGACAGCTGGCAGAAGGTAAAACGGAACTTACATTTGGCTTTAGTGAGGCGATGGTGAAAGCAGGGCCTACGGAGATAGCAGCCGCTTTTAACAGGCTTAATCCTGATAAATAAGAATTTCGCTCATAGTATAAAGGTTGTTTCCTATGTGGGAAGCAACCTTTTGCTTTAACACGCAACGGCGATGCTTATGTAAGCCGCCTCATTTCTCGTAGGCTTGTAGGATCATAACTTATGCTGCTCTTCCTGGACATCGGCCTTTATAAGGTCAGCCGGCAGGTACCGCTTGACCAGTATCTTCCCATCCACCATCAGATAATAGAGGTTGGTCTTGTCATTCATATGGTAAGACCGGGTAATGATATACCCTGTGCGTTGTGTTTTGACGTTCTTACCAGGGACGGTGGTAACACGTTCCCCCACTTTAAACTCAAAAGGAGGAATGCCTTGCCCCAGACCCATCATCTCTCCATAGTATGTGCATACCTCGGCTGAAGTATATTGAGTAAGTATCTGCATGATCTGCAGGAAGAAGTGATGGGCAAGTTTAAACGTATGTTGATGTAACTTCTTTTCCAGCAATAGATGTTCAGTAGTACCTGAATAGCCCAGCTGATAATAAGTGACCCGTAGTACAGCATCACTCCAGGAGTTATTTTGCCATGAGAATACCAGCGGACTACCTTTATAAACGAAGGTGAATGTAGTAGGCTCCTTGTTATATAGTGTGCTGTCAGATAGCTGTTTATAGAATTTTATTAATGTATTCAGCCGGATGCCCGAATGTTTATCCCACTTCAGTACGTGGCCTAGTCCGGGGGGGAGCTCGCAGGTGCAATAGATTTTCGTCCTGGTAGTTCAGTGTAAGCCAGGAGTGGAGAAGAGGTGATTGGGCTTGGCGAAAAGCGCAATGTTGTCAAACATCTTAGTTAGTTTTCATTGATAGATATAATAGGGATAGTATGAATGGTAGCTGGTAATCAGTCAAAAGGCTGGCTATGAAGCCGCCTTACCACTAATTATGATGGTGGGCAATGTCTGCATAGATGACTTCAGGAAGCCCTGCAAAGACGTATTCAGTTACTTCACATAGCCACATTTCCTGGTTGACGGGTTGTCCTTTGAAGTATTCCATCAGGTAGTTACCACCACCGATGGATTGTTGCAGGTTTTCTATCAGTCTGATAGGGTCCGCACCTTCAAAAGGCTCGTCACTGAGTTCGAGATAGCACTCGTTCGTATACCCACTTACTTTATCCAGCATGGTATCTGCACCTAATACCATTTCAAGGGCAGCAATGTCGTCTGTCCAGCCGGGGAGGTCTATATACCATTTGTTCCCGGATGTTTTGTAAAATCTGAAAGTACTTTTCATAATGTATAGGTTTGGGGAATGCAAAGGTAACTGAAGTAATATTACCAGTAAAATTACTAGTATAACTGATTAGTCTTCAGTGTGAAAATAGTTTTCAGGCAGTGGCATGTGTATGGTGTTGTCAGCGCCTGGGCCGGATGTGGGTAGTTGTACGCCCACTTGGCCGATGATGATGGTCGGTAAGAGATACGGGGCCGGCATTACATGAGAGGTATTTAAATGAGAAAAGGCAACATGGATATGTTGCCTTCAGAACTGGGATTACAATACAATAAATGTTTACCACATATGCACAGCGTGGCTTAACTAATAGAAAGACCTAAAATCTATATGATACGGATGCACTTAAAACACTTCCGCTTGAAGTACCTTCTTCTCTCAATTCACCGTCTACAAATAACTGTAGTTTCAGTGTAGAGGTATTGCTTGCCCCGTCAGCGCTTACAGCTGCGTTAGCAGATATTGCGCCGGCAGGAACTTCTATCTCAGGGCTGGTCCAGGTAGTACCTGACAGACTTGAGGCTGTGGTGACTTTACCGTCGTAACCATATACAGCGACAGATATATCAGACCCTTCGCTAGCGATTGCTTTAAAGTAAATTTTGTGGGAGGAGGAAGACGGCTTGTCATCATCTTTTGAGCAGGCTACAAATGCAAAAGAAAATAATACAGCCAGTAAAGCATAATTTCTCAATAACTTCATATAATACGGTTTTTTAAAAATGCCTACTCTATCGTTCAGTTTTCGGCATACCCTGTCATCGGGCTACAAAGTTATAGTTGCTGTTCAGCCGTGCCAATACCGGGAACCGGTTATTTATTTCTACCTGTTTCCAGGTATTTTATCTATTTTTCGGGCATGATCCGTATATACACCCTGATTGCATTGATCGTAGCCATGTCCGTACGTTGTGAAGCCCAGGTATCATTAAACCAGCAAAGGTATTATGATAGCCTTACTGCTATACTCAATAGCCCAGGTGCTGATAGCCTGAAAGCAAGGGCGCATTATGCGTTGACCATTTACTGGGTACCCAGGGATACTACCAAAGCAAAACAGTGTATAGAAGAAGGAAGGAAGCTGAGTAAAGGCTCTGCTTTCCTTCAGGGAATTGCTTATGCCAATGAAGGATATCTGTATTACGGGTCAGATATAGACAGGAGTGAAGCTGCTTTCAAAAAGGCCGATAGCCTGCTTACCCCTTATGATAACCGGGATGCCTGTCAGATACGCGCCAACATCTGGATTAACTGCGCTGTTATCCAGCAAAGGAAGGATGACGACAGGGGATATATTGACCTGGTATTGAATAAGGCTATTCCGCTGGCTTCCAGGGCAGGAGACAGCGTTATCATGGCCTCACAGTATGTAGGTGTCAGCGTGGCTTTTATGAATATAGAGCAATATGACAAGGCGGAAGTATACCTTAATGACGCCATCAGGATCTACAAAGCAATACATGCGCCGGCACATCGCCTTGTGGCCGCTTATAACAGGGCGGGAGAAAACTATATTCTGCTAAAGAAATATGAGGCGGCCAAGAAAACTGTGGATGAAGTCAAGCCATTGCTTGCGCCTTTCCCGGAGTCAGAATTATATGCAGGCCATTATATGGTGGAAGGACTGTATTACCATCACCGGCAACAGTATACTGATGCGATCAGGTGTTTTGATAAGGGAATGGCTGCCGCTAAAGGTCCGAATAAAGTGTTTGCTATACAGGAGCTGCAATTCTATAAGGTTAAATCCTTGCTTGCAGCAAAGATATATGCACCGGCAAAAGATATTTTGTTGCAGTTAATGTCAGACGAAGACATTATCTCTATGAACAGCAGCCGGTTAGAGATATACGAAGGGCTGGCCGAAAGTTATGCCGGTATAGGAGAGATGAAGCATGCCTATGAATGGCTGAAGAAGTCCAGACATCTCAGTGACAGCCTGCATGCCAGCGATGTGGAAAATGATATCAATGCACTGGAAATGAAGTATCAGCGTGCAGAAAGTCAGAAGCAGATCATAGCCTTGAAAGGTAAAACAGCGCAGGCTGCCCTTGCAGCTAAGAATAGCCGGTTATACAGCTGGCTGTTTGCCATTACAAGCCTTTTTCTGCTGGTGGTAGCCTCGTTTGCCCTGCTTTACTACCGTAGTAATAAGAAGTTGCTGGTGCAGAAAGAGTTGAATCATCAGCAACAATTGAATGAGATAGAACAGGAGCAGCGGTTGAAGTTTGGTCAGGCGGTACTACAGGGCGAAGAAAGAGAACGCCATAGGTTGGCACGCGATCTGCATGATGGGCTTGGTGGAATGCTGGCGGCTGTAAAGCT
This sequence comes from Chitinophaga rhizophila, assembly GCF_019492185.1. Classification (GTDB taxonomy): domain Bacteria; phylum Bacteroidota; class Bacteroidia; order Chitinophagales; family Chitinophagaceae; genus Chitinophaga; species Chitinophaga rhizophila. The sequence continues at coordinate 1,573,870 of NZ_JAICCF010000001.1, read as the reverse complement.
GAATCTCTCTGCACAACTATCCGGCAATGGGCAGGAAGGCATGGAAATGCGGAAGGTCATCAGCCAGGTAGATAGTTCTGTAACAGAGTTAAGACGTATAGCGCATAATATGATGCCTGTCAACTTGCTGAAGTTTGGACTTGAAACTGCCCTGAGAGATATGTGTGAATCACTGATGACAGATAAGTTGAGTATTGACTTTCAGGCATATGGCGTCGGCAATCTGTCAGAAGAACAACAGATCCATATATACCGCATCGTGCAGGAAATGTTATCTAATGCCATTAAACATGCTGACGCAACACATATTATTCTGCAATGCAGCCAGGATGGGGATACCTTCCTCATTACACTGGAAGACGATGGGAAGGGTTTTGATACCACTATCAGCAGCAAAGGAATAGGATTAACGAATCTCAGGAACAGGGTAGGTTTCCTGAATGGGTCAATAGAGATCACCTCGGTGATAAATGAGGGTACAATAATAAACATCGAACTGAATGTCGGATAAGCGTGCTAAGCTGGTCATTGTGGATGATCACCTGATTGTTCTTGAAGGATTGCAGAAACTGTTGCAGAATGCAGCGAATATTACCGTTGAAGGCACCTTCACTACCGGCGCTGCCTTTCTTACATTCCTGGAGCAGCATAGTGTAGATATAGTCCTGTTGGATATTAGTCTGCCAGACACCAATGGAATTGACTTATGCCGGGAAATAAAAAAGCTGTCCCCTGCTACTATTGTGTTGGCGCTTAGTAATCATAATGAGCGTAGCATGGTATTGCAGATGTTACAGCAAGGTGCATCGGGATATCTGCTGAAAAATATTGCAGGCGATGAACTGATTGTATGTATACAGGAGGCCTTAAATGGCGAGATGACCTTCAGCCAGGCTGTGAAGGAAATTATGTCCCGTCCGTCCGTAGCTGAGTTAAAAGGGATTCCCAGACTTACCAAGAGAGAGAAAGAAATATTGCAGCTGATTGCCGAAGGACAGACTACTCCCGATATAGCAGCAACCCTCCATCTCAGTCCTTTGACAGTAGAAACGCACCGTAAAAGCTTATTGCAGAAGTTTGAAGTGAAGAACGTCGCCTTGCTGATCCGGATGGCTGTGGAGCATAAACTGTTATAGCCTCAAAGGTTCCAGCCTTTTTTGCGGAGAAAGGCGCTGCATTTCGGGCAGAAGCCTTTTTCTTCGTCAGTAGGATCTCCACCCTTGGCATCCCGCATATAGCAGGTGAGTACGGGGCAGTGAGAGAGCCCCATATTATGCCCCAGTTCATGAATAACCAGTTTAAAGAAATTCTGTTTATTCTTCAGACGATAGCTGGATACAATACATGCGCTACCTGGGCAGTAACCCAGGCCCATAATGCCATAATCTGCCAACTTCCCTTTCGTAGCACTGATATCCTGCATAGTGATACCAACGTATATCTCATTGCGGGCGGCCATACTGCTCATCCAGCGGATGAGTGAGTCAGCCCTGTTGCGGTTGCGGGGTTCATAATACGTAAATGCCGGCATGTCCCTGGCCGGCAGTACCTCTGTCTGCGGATAGATCTTACGGATACCCTCATAGCTCTCCTTTATCTGGATGTCTTTCACTCTGCCAAGCGGTAATATCTTCACGCGAATGGTCGCCTGTATAGGCCGGCTTCTGGTGCCGGCATCTTTGCAGGCAAACATTGATACACATAATAGTATCAGGAGAAGGCTATATCTGATTACCATGTTCTGCTCTTCCTTTTATGATGTGTAAGATATTGTCCTGGATATCCTTCATGATCCATCCGGCCCACCAGCTGGCATAGGTATTAAAGGTGGTGGTCAGCTGGAAATTACTATATAGGTGCAGCCGTTGGATATTATTGTCCATTTGCTCCAGTTCAAAGGTGCTGTTTAGTACATCGAAGTATTGTCCGCCAATAACGATATGCTCATCCATCGTACTGGCAGGTATATCATATGGATTGGCTTTTATGGTAAAAGTCATTTTCCGGCCGGGCTCATAGTCAGTTACGGTTTCATCGAAGGTCAGTCCGCCCTCAAATACCCCCTTCCTGTATGCGCCTATACCTGCATAGTTGAGTTCCGCTTTCACCGGGCGGGGTATACCTATTATGTTTGTCAGCCAGCCGGTATGTTCAGCAGGACTTATTTCGGATACGCTGGTTGCATGGCTCCAGACTGTTTCTTTAGCAGCCTGAATATCCACGTAAGTATATACTTTATAAACAGCAGGGCTTCTGGTAAGTTGCTTTTCCAGTGGCGTTATCAGGAGCGGAAGTAATGTCAGCAGGGATACGAAGATCCGGTTATGTGGGTGGCCACGTAATTTAAAGTATCCGGTAATCAGTGCGCCGATGGAGGAGCCCAGCATAAAAAGCGGCAGTATCATTACCCAGCAAAGGAAGCCTTCAATAGCAAGGGCTGTAGTGGCCAGCATGAATATGAATACACTACGCCACGGATGGGTAATCCTGAACTGCAGGCTTTTGACATCCTCAATATCAGAGAAGTAAATGGTTAACGCGCCCATGGCAAAGGGCGTAAGTACAAAAAAGGAGATCGTCATCACTGAAAAAACTGCTGAGAGCATGCTTATTTCAAATAGTAGTCTTAGAAATAATGCAAACCCCACCGTGATCACATAAGGTACCGGGATCTTTTTTAACCTCGAAAACATTGGTATAGGATAATGGCTACAAAGATAGATAAACGCCTTGCGGCAAAATAAATTTATTTGACCAGGCAACCCTTTCTCAGTAAACTGCATTTATAGTAGCATAAACCGGACATTTACTTGACTGAAGCCGAATATATAAAAGAAGCCAAAAAAGGCAGTAGTGCCGCCCAGAAATGGCTGTTTGATGAATTATCAGGCAGGATGCTCATGGTATGTCGGCGCTATGTCAGGAATGAGCAGGATGCGGAAGAACTGATGCTGGACGGCTTCTGTAAGTTCTATAGTTCCCTGTCAGGATTGCAGTATCAGGGGAGCGCAGCACTTTTCAGCTGGGTAAAACGGATTATGATTAATGAGTGCCTCATGTTCCTGCGTAAGAAACACACATTTGTTATAGTATCAGAGCATGTAGCAGAAACGCTGGCTTTGCAGGAAGACATACTTGACAACCTCTCGGCAGCAGAGATTTTTAACCTGGTAATACAGCTTCCTGCCGGTTACCGGACAGTCTTCAACCTGTATGTAATTGAAGGGATGAACCATGGAGAGATAGCAGCCCTGCTGGGAATCTCGGAAGGTACTTCCAAATCACAGCTAAGTAAAGCTAAGTCTTTATTGCAGAAAATGCTTTTGCAGCAAAATATTGAGTATGGAAAACGAAAAACGCAGCAATAGTCTGATGGATAAGATGGATGGCCTTTCAGGTCTTCCGGGGGATGCAGCTTTCAATAGAGAAGCTGCCTGGAACAGGCTGCAACCTAGGTTGCCGGAGCAGCGGGCGTCCAGGAAAATGGTATGGTGGTGGGCAGCGGCAGTAATACTGATATTGTGTATATCGCCTTTCCTGCTCAAAGACAGGTCCCGTGCCGTAATGCCGGCACCTGCATTGGTAAACAGTACAACCCTGCCCAAGCCTGCACCTGTTATTACGCCAGATACCATTGCTCAGGAAAAGCCGGTACCGGTTATCCTGGCGAAGGCAAAACAAGTAAGCAAAATGACAGATGCTGTAGTAATACCTCCATCAGATACGCTGGCAATTACTCAGCCACTGGTCGCAGCCGTACCCCGGCAGGACTCCCCGCTTATACAGTCAACTGCAGCTACCATCCCTCCGAAGAAGCGGGTAGTACACATCAATGAGGTGGGCGGAGATGTAATAGGTAACACCTATATATATCCTGAACATAAGCAATTTAAAGTAGCGATCAGCGGGCCAGCAGGTTTTGCCAGTCAGATCGTAGCGGATAAACCCTCCAATACAAGCAACCTTCCCAAAAACTAGATAATCAAATGAAGATGAAACATTACTTTCTGATGCTCCTGACGAGCATCACAGGGACGCTGTATGCCCAAAATCAGCAGCCTGCATCTAATGAAGACAGGGTCTTTGATATTCCACAGCAGGAGATCAACAAACGCTTCCTGATATCGTTGGACAAGGGTGGTAAGATGCAGATAGAGCTGGTAGATTTGAAGGATCTGGACAGGGTAGGCAACATTGATTCATTGCTGAACCTCTTTCTAAGGGATCTCGTGCCGCTCAAAGACTCCCTGACAGATGAGCTGTCAGTAAAGATAATAGACTATGTGATGGAGCCTCCCGCAGCAAAAAAGATCCGGTTGCGGCAATTCAGGCCATCGGGTAGTAGTTATCTTGTACAGCAAGGTGATGTTGCTGCACTGAAACTGGAGCAGGATACCGTCCATTTTATCGGGATGGTACCAGTACCCGGAAAGAAGGAAGTACATCGCTTCAGGATCAGTTTCTTCGTTAATCAGTTAAATGACCTGGCCGGATATACCAATGGGCAACTACAGGCAAAGCTGGTTAGCCTAAAGCAAAACATGTATAGCGACTGGGTAAAAGATGATAAAGGTATGATGCACCTGCGAAAGGACTATACTATTTCATCCCGGATGGCACGCGGCTGTATTAGCGGACAGGGAGATTACCTGTTACTGAGTGGCTCGGTGAATGTCCAGAACTATAAGAATTACTTTGTGCCTTCATTTACACTAGGTGCAACTGTAATAGCAGGAACCATGTTTGGAACCGGGCGGCGCGTACATGAATTTGGCGCTTACTGGGAGCCTAACTTCTTTTTCGGCAGGGATAGTGAAGGTAAACTAAAGACTTACAGGAATGATTTTGTAACACTGGTGTATGGCGTAGGAGATGCCCGAAAGAGGGAAACCAGGAAAGAACCCTATCTGCAATTTATATGCTCAGTAGGATACCTGGTACACCGTAGTGGAGACTACTTTGAAAAGCAGTCTTTCCGGGTAGGACTTGGTAGGATGTCAGTGTTTGAAGGAAAGACGAAGATTGAGCCGGTAGTTTACTTTCATGAGTTTTTCAGAGGAGTAACTCCAGGCGTCAGGTTGATTCAGAGCTTTTAATATCGGTAATACTTAGCGTTAAACTAACCGGCGTTTGGTATCTGTTCGCTATTAATCCGGACATACTATAGCCGAAATTCATACAATAAGCGAGGCTGTCTCAACGTATTGAGCAGCCTCGCTTATTGTATGTTTTTGATGAAAGCAGCGAGTTGATATATAATCATTTGCCTTAATGGTATAGAGACTTATAGCAAATACGCGTAATTTCCAGCTATTGCTGCTGATAGCCCGTTTAACCAAATTGCTACAATCTGTACAGGTTAGTCGCTATTTGCCAGGAAAAGGCTTTATATGCGCGAATTTTGCATGATAAGGATAAACCAGATTAATTATGCATATAGATCATACTACCATCAGAACGGATCAGCTGGAGGAACCAAGGGACTTTCTCATCAGCGTTTTTGGGCTACGGGAAGGGCCCCGGCCAGAATCTATAGCTAGAACGATTAGGGGGTACTGGCTGTATTGGAAAGACGCCCCGCTGATTCATCTCATAGCTGCAACTGCTGACTATGAGAGAAACGGACAGCAGCCCGCAGAGGCTATTGACCATACGGCCTTTGTCTTGGATGATTATGAGGCCTTCAGGCAGCATCTTACCAACCTGGGCATACGATTTTCGGTAAAAGACTTACCCGAGATAGGAGTGCGCCGCATCTTCCTGCGTACTCCTGCTGGCATACTCCTTGAAACAATATTTAAGGATCGATCATAATGACATAAGTATTCAGCCAGCTAGAGATACAGGTACCCCGGTTCTTACGTATGTTCATTAAATTTGTGGTAATCCGCCAAAGTAACTGCACATGAAAAATAACATACTGGACCTCTCCAGTGAAGTGGTTATACCACTTGAACTGGACGCGGCCATATCTTTCCGGCCCTTCATAGATTATCTCCGTAAAAGAGTGGCAGGGGAAAGAACGGCCAAGGCTGGTATATATACTAAAGCGCTCGAGCTTTTTGATCAATACAATATTCGCGAAAAGGACATTTCCCTGGAGGAAGTCAATCAGTATCCCGAATTGCTGGAATTGCTATATGTGTGTCTTTCTCCGCCCCTGGCTGACGAGGGCGATCTGGCCTGGGGATTAAGCTTCCCATTCCAGCCACAGGTATTTTACGGTACTGAACTGTTATTTCAACTACTGGAAAGTAAAGTAGGCGAACATGACAGGGAGAAAGACCCTAAATCCCCTGAGGCCTACCATAAAGACAGATTGCAGTTGTTGTATTCTTTCATTCTGCAACGGTTGTATAACCTTCGTATGTCTGTTAAAACAGAGCAATACCATGCGGGGGTACATCCTGAAACCGGATTGTTGCAGTATTACCAGGTACATATCAATACCGACTTTCTGGACGTTGAGCCAGTGGGCCCATTACCCGAGCCTAACTTTGGAGATATTTCCTTATTGATGGCCGACGATACCGGCTATGAAGCGTTTGAGAAAATACTGCCGCTTTCTGCCTTCCGCTTCCGCGGGATATGTGTATTATCCATCTCTGACGTAACAGTACAGAAAGCTGTAGATAATATAGAGAATGTAAGACTGGCCCGTACCCCTGATAATGACGAGAGCAGCTACCGGAATGTCATTAATTCACTGAAAACAATAGTCGGTAATCAGAAGATAGAGTTTGATCTGTTTCCGCTGGTAAAGATCAATAATGAGCCTGTATATGGCTATAAAAAGGCAGGCACAGGCATATTGTTCGAGGTATGGGGCGACCGCCTGTCACCGGATGTGTTCCGTAAGCAGGCAAAAGGGTACTTCTCTCATCCTAATTCCTTCTTCTCAAGAGACCTTTTTGGCCCTAAAGAGATGGAAATATCTTTCCTGGAGCACTTCCGTAAGTTAAAGGTCCGCTCCCTGGCATTGTTACCTGTGTTTTATAACCGGCAGCCGGTCGGGGTACTGGCCATGCATACCTGGGAAGACGAAACCTTTGAAGAGACTACGGTTTCTTTACTTGAACCGGCATTGCCGGCCATTGCTCAGCTGTTTGAGGTATATATCGACGAATTTAATCTGGAGATTGAAACGATCATCAAAGAAAAGTTCACCTCTATACAGCCTTCGGTACAATGGAAGTTTAACGAAATAGCCTGGCATTATCTCCGCGACAGGAAGAAAGGTCTACCCGAAGTGGCTGAGACAATCCAGTTCAATGAAGTATATCCGCTTTATGGTGCTGTGGATATCCGGAACTCTACTATTGAAAGAAATAAGGCCATTATATCTGATCTGGACACCCATCTGGAACTACTGATGACCACTTTAAAAACGCTGCAGACAGAACACTATACTGTACTACAGGAAGAAATGATCTATAAGTGCGGCAAATGGAAGGAGGTACTGGGTCAGCAGCAACTCAATGGTAATGACGAAAATAAACTGGTCGGCTTCTTCAGGGAAGAGACAACGCCATATCTGCAACATATCTCCAAACAGAATGGTAATAGTTTGATTTTACAGGAATACCTGACTGCACTCGAGAAGTTCAATAGCAATCTGCACGGTAGTAAACATGCGCTGGAAATGTCTATGCAGACGATCAATACGGTAGTGAATAACTATTTTGAAGCTCAGAAAGACCAGTTACAAAGTTCTTACCCCTGCTATTTTGAGAAGTTCAGGACAGACGGGGTGGAGTATGACATCTATATCGGACAATCATTCGCACCTGACAAACCTTTTAATCATTTTCACCTGAAGAACCTCCGGCTTTGGCAGCTGTCTTCTATGGCAGCAGTAGCCCAGCTAACAGCTTCCCTGGTACCGGAAATGGCAGTGCCTTTACGCACCACTCAGCTCATTTTCGTGCATAATCATACGATTGATATCAGCTTCAGGGCTGATGAGCGGAAGTTTGATGTGGAAGGCGCTTATAACATCCGATACCAGATGATTAAGAAGCGTATTGACAAGGTACATCTGCGTAATAGTGAAGAACGGTTAACCCAGCCAGACAAGATCGTCCTGATTTACTTTGATAATAAGGACATTGAAGACTATCTGCCATTTATCCAGTATCTCCAGGAAAAAGGCACGCTCAATAATGACCTGGAAGAACTTGACCTGGAAGATCTTCAGGGTTTAAGCGGCCTGAAGGCATTAAGGGTAGGGGTAGCACAATTATGACAGATGCCAGTATAGCTTCGTAAACTTACGATATATCGTCAGTAGTATTTCTGACGAGATAGATGTAACTAGTTGTATACTAGTTTATTATCGGTATGGCACCTTCATTGCCTCATAAAACGTGAATTAAAATCTGCCGTTTTATGATCCACATCCAGGAAAATACACAATTGAAGTCAAAGATTCAGATCCACTCATTTGAGTCAGCGGAAGCTATTAATGCATTATCTGACCATCAGGCATATAAACTTGAAAATGTAGAAATACTATGGTGTAAGTACGGTACGGGTACCGTACAGGCAGATGGTAAGTCTATGCCTCTGGAAGAAAATCAGATATATTGCTTCCTGCCAGGACAACTGCGTAAGTTCCAACTGGATGCTCCGGTAGGTGGTTACTATATTTCCTTTTCCCCCGATTGCCTGTACCTGGCATATAACCTGAAAGATATGATGTCATCTTTTGAAGAATCCATACTTAATATGCAATTACTCAGCTTCAGGGCAGATGAAGAAATGCAGGAAGAGCTGGAAGAAATTGTCAAAAAGATGCAGCGTGAATGTGCCGGTAACCTCTGGATGCGTTCTGAAGTATTATCCGGCCTGCTGAATGTATTTATGATCTATTTATCCAGAGAGCTGGGTATGTGTACGCAGGCACAGGTGCTTTCCAGGGAAGGAGATGTGGCCAGGAAATTCATGACTATGCTGAAGAAACACTTTATTACACGTAAGAAGGTAGCTGATTATGCAGATGCCCTCAGTGTCACACCTAATTACCTCAACGCAGCAGTTAAGAAAGTAACCGGTTTCACAGCCAGTTACCAGATTCATAAGCAGATTATTATAGAGGCGAAACGCCGCATTCTATACGCTGATACCAGCCTTAAAGAAATTGCCTTCGACCTGGGTTTTGACAATCAGGCGCACTTTAGTAAGTTCTTCAAATCAAAGACGGGCATGAACTATACTGCCTATAAGCACAGTATGGCCGAGATGGTATAAGTAACTGGACTATATTATTACCAATAAATAAAACCGGGAAGAAGCTGACAGTACTTCTTCCCGGTTTTATTTATTGGTAAAAGAAATGATTAATGCTGGTAAGGAACCAGTGCATGCTTTACTGCTTCTGAGGAAGCTCCGTAAAAAGCAGGTCCGGATAACAAGGTGAACTTAGTCACCGGTTTGAATACCGACATCTTTTTCTCTTTCAGATATACTTGTGTATTATAAGCATCCAACGCACCTTTAACTACATTCTCTGCTACTTCTGCGGTAGGAGAGTCTATTCCTGCATCTTTAATATTGCTGGCATGTGAATAGGAAGGCACGCCTAACTTTAAAGCTTCTCTCATACCAATTGCCCCAATAGTGTACATTACCTGGGCGTTGAAGGTATTTCTGTCGCCAAGGCCGATCAGCAAGAGCTGTTTTGCCTTTAGTGTACCGGCAGGCGGTGTAATGAGCAGCGTCTCGAACGCATGTCCGGAGAACTTGCCACTCTTGCGCAGATAACTGATCATACCATGCAAAGCCTCATCTACATGTAGCATACCATTCAGCGCTGCAGGCAAAGCAGGAGGATTGGTGATATCACCTTCTGTGTATTCAAATACGCAGGCAATCTGGAGGGGTGTTTCCTGTGCCGAGGGCGCCGTTACCTTTACTTCAACGGCAATGCCTTCAGCTTTACCTACTATAGCGGAAGTACCTATTGCCGGTAGATCCTTTACCTGCGCTTTTACTGCAAATACAAAAAGTAGCAGTAAGCCGGTCAGACTTGTTTTAACTGTTTTCATATATCAAAACTTAAATGATAACTGTGTATTGAAGAAGAATGAATTAGTAGATGGATTGACCAGTTCATTGATGAAAGGTCCTGTTTTGAAGTATTGTAAGCCACAACTGAGCTTAACAAACCTGCTGAATACATAATCGCCGCTTAGTAGGTAGGCTGTGCCGATATACCTCCCGTCAATAGCTGAACCGCCGGTATCGAATGAACCGCTGGGCCTATAGATCCCGTCTTCTCTGGAATAGCGCCAGTTGAATACGACATCTGCCTGGATCCCGAACCGGTCGCTGAATGTCAGTGTACCGTAAGGATGCAGGTCTATCAGATTGGCAGGTCCGACGCGGGGATTAAACCCGAAATAGCCTCCTTTGGGATATAAGGGGTTGAATGTTTGTAGTTTGCCGTCACCAGCCTTCCTATCTCCGGAAATGTAGTCATTACGCAAGTTGATTGATGGTTTAAACCGGGCATGTTCAAAAGAATACCCAATGTCAATAGCGGTAGTCCAGGCACTGATGCGGCCTTCGCCAAAAGAACCGAACTGGTAGGCCGCTTCGAGGTTATAAATGAAGCCTCCGCCATACTTCCAGTAACGTACGGCTGCGGTATGCCGCAGTTCTTCCTTTATGCCCTCCTCAAATTTGGCGTTGTCTCTTCTATACCCCAGGTAGTAAAGGTCCAGGTTACCGGCAGCGGGTACAATAATATACGCGTAAGTGCCCCAGAGATTGGCCTCCCGTGTAATATGGTTGTCGAACACATAGGGCTTTACTTCTTCATCCATCATCAGGAAGGCGTCTACTCCAAACTTAGGCGCTGTGTACATTACTTTACCGCCGTTAAAGTACTTACGTACATTCGGTCCTTCTCTTACGGATATCAGCCTGCCGGTTCCATAGTCCAGTTCCTGCCTGCCAGCCCTGGCAACCAGCTTCCGGTTTTTGTCCGGCCAGGTTTTGAGCGTCACATCAATAAACAGGTTCTGTACTGCCAGTTCGTCTTTGTTGATAGGAGGTGTACGTAGCTTACTGAAGTTTTCCAATGCACTGCTTAGCTGTGCAAACACCCTGACGCTTTTGCCGAGGTGCAGATCTGCATGCAGGTTATACCTTTGTAACAGGATACCATTATAGGCTCTCCCATACCTGTTCCAGTCTTCATGCACCGACATTGCATATTCATAACGGGCTTCTCCTCCGAATGAGAGGTAGAAATGATCCCTATCAGACAGCGGAATATATTTAATGCGGTTGTACCAGTTATTGGTACTGTCTTTATGCAGATAGTAGTAATCTTCGTTATATCGCAGCAGTTTAAATGACTGTGCAGACAAGGGAAACACACCTATACACAGAAAGAGTATGAATACTGCGGTAGTCCTATAGTTCATGCTGTTTGGTATTCACAGAAGACTACCGGCTATGATCAATTTTTCATGCGTTTCCGCCCGGCAATCTTTCTACTCCAAAGTTATCTGAAAGCGGTGTTTCCACGGATCGCCAAATCATCGCAACTGTTGTATAATTCCCTATATTTTGGGGGATAAAAAAAAGGCGTCGCAGCTAAACATGCTGCGACGCCGGCTATATATAAAAAGTGTAGGTTACCCTTTATAATGTGCTCTTAACATCCAGGCCATTTTCTCATGTTCTTCCATGAGTCCTGTAATAAAATCACTGGTGCCTGCGTCTTTGTAGGTGTTGGCGAAAGCGTCTATATTACCACGGATGAACTCAATAATGCTTTCATGGTCGCTTTGCAGTTCTTTAATGAATCCGAGGCTGTCGTTGTTTCTTTCGCTATATTCTGTAAGATGCGTCAGTTCCAGGAAGCTTTTCAGTGTGCCTGGTGCATAATGTCCCAGGGCACGGATTCTTTCCGCTACGCTATCCATAATTTCATCCAGCTGGTTGTATTGTGCTTCAAAGAAGAGGTGCATAGAATGGAAGTCTGGTCCTTCTACATTCCAGTGCGCATTGCGTGTTTTTGTATAAAGTATAAATTCATCTGCTAATAACTTTGCAAGCTGGTTAGCCACCTGCTGTCTGTTGGGTGCTGTAATGCCAATGTTGGTGTTCATATAGAGCTGTGTTTTAAATGCCTTATTATAAACTTAAAGGTAGCACAAACCTGTTTCGGAATACTTATTCTGTTATAATTAACACATCATTAGCAGTAAAAAATACAAACATAATGTACCGTAATTCTAAGAAACGTTTCTGTCTCATTTAACGTAAACATGCGGAACCCTGCGAAAGGAAACGTAACTTTGCGCACTTATTTTCTCTAAAACTATGAAAACACTAACGATTACCTGGCAGGCAGCCCCGGTGGAATTAGCAGATGTTAAAGCCGTAGAAGCACTAGGTGGAATCACTTTCCCTAATAATGTAAGAGACTTCTTCCTCAAGTACAGTGGCTGCAGTGTCAAAGAACAATACTTTACTGAATCCTGCTCGTTTTTAGGTATTCTTCCTTTAAGATCTGATCGAAGTGCATCTGTGGAGTTGATCCTGGAAGGTTACCTGGAGGATATGGAAACAAGAGATTGGCTACCCTTTGCTATTGATGCCGGGGGCTGGGTGTTTGCCGTGTCACTTGCCGAAGATACCTATGGCCAGGTATGGCTGGACAGGTTTGATAGCGGTGAGGAAGATCCATTTAAATTCCTCGCTCCTTCATTTGAAGCTTTTGTTAATCAGTTATATGCAGCAGAACTGGTCCATAGTTATATAACATAGAAGAAGGTGTATCAAAAGCATGATACACCTTCTTCTATGTTATATACACGATGTTATCCAGGCAATGCAAAATGCCTTTGTATATCCAGATATACTTTTGCCAGAATGTAGGAATACCGGCACTTAACAGTGGTAACCTCAGGAGATAGTTGTTTTGATCATTTCAAGGGCCTGTAAGACCCTGTTCATATCTGCTTCTGCTCCTAGTGCTATCCTGATATATTCTCCGGTGGTTCCTGGTGCTGCAAAGGTGGCCCCTGCCATTATCTCCACGCCTTTCTCAAGCAGGGCTTTATACACACCGGTAGAGGTAAGCCCTGCAGGCAGCTTTAACCAGCAATGGAAACCGTTCTCATGTCCTTGAATATCATAGCCTGAGAGGTACTCCCGGGTCTGTGCCTGCCGTTTCTTACCTTCCGCCCGTTTCCTGCGCAGCAGGTCTGCCAGTTCGCCTGTATTGATCATATCTGTTACAAGTGTCGAGAAGAAGGTAGATGGATTACTGCTGGTCATTCGGATGGCTACTGTAATCATCTCTTTATACCGTTCAGGTGCTACCAGGTAAGCTACTTTGATATCGGGGGCTAATGGTTTTGACAGGCTGTATATAAACCAGCCCAGATCGGGTGCAAGCTGTGCAAAGTTAGCGGGTGGATTTTCTTCCAGGAAACCATAGGCATCATCGTCTATAATAATCTGTCCGTTCTTCCGGGCAATATCGATAAGCTCCAGTCGGCGCTCCAGCGGCATGACAACTCCTGTAGGGTTATTGATTGTACCCATCACATAAACAGCCTTGATATTATGTTTTGCGGTAGCTGCTTCCAGCGCTGCGGGCAGCATGCCCTTTTCGTCTGTTTTACAGCCTATTACTTGCACATTCAGCCACCTGGCAATAGTCAGGAAGTTCCCATAGGTAAACTCATCAACTGCTACTGCTGCACCTTGTAAGGAGGCTGCAAGCAGCGCTACCGTAATAGCCTGATGGCCGGAGGTAAGGATAGATACCTGTTCTTCACTGATGGCGGGTCCATTCCCTGACATCCAGCTGGCTGCGGCCTTACGGTCTTCTGTATTGCCGTTAGGGGATTTCATTGTGAGCCACTGATCGTAAGTGGCATAATGCCTGTCAACAATGCTTTTAAATTCGGCTTGCTGTTCTGCTAATACCGGGTAGTTGGAGCTTAAGGAGATCATGTGCAGTGGGAATTTGGATCGCCAAAAGTACAAATAAATCGGCAGGGCGGGTGGTGATAACCGTAATTACCAGCCTACTTATCATCTGCAATCCTGCCTGCCTGTGCTGCCAGCAGGATAATACCTGTTCCCAGCAACGCAATAAAGGCAAATGACCACCGCAGACTAGTAGCTTCTGCAATAAACCCTATCAGGGGTGGACCCAACAAAAATCCCAGGAAGCCAACTGTAGATACGGCTGCAATAGCTACCCCGGGCGCCAGTGTTTTCGATTTCCCTGCCAGTGCCAGCACCAGCGGAACAACTGATGATACACCAATCCCTACCAGCAGAAAGCCAATGGTGGCAGTGACAAGATAAGGCAGACAAATGGCAATCAATAGACCGCTTGTTGTCATCATACCACTGATCTGCAGCACTCTTTTAGTGCCCAGCTTCGTTACAAAGCGGTCGGCAACAAAACGGCCGCCGGCCATTGTACTCATAAAGGCAATATACCCTACTGTTGTTAAGTGTTCGGGTGCCGCTACTGTTTTCTGAAAATAGATGCCGCTCCAGTCAAACATCGTACCTTCTGTTACCAGGCTGGAAAAGGCAATCAGCCCTAGTTTGAGTATGCTGCTATCTGGTTTGGCAAAGATGGGCTGCGAACTGTCTGCCGCTTCATCTGCCGGCAACAGATACCTGTATGCTGCCAGTACCAGCAGCCATGAAAGGCCGCAGATAAAAACGAAATGGTACAATACCGGCATCTCTAATGAGATAGCAACAGTGCCGATGCCTACACCCGCAAACCCTGCTAAACTCCACAGACCGTGGAAAGAAGCCATAATGGACCTGCCATATAAAGCCTCTATTCCAACAGCCTGTGTGTTCATGGATATTTCAAAGAGATTATTCATAAATCCAAAGCAGAACAATAGCAACACTAACTGCCAGATGCCCGGAGCCAGCCCTATTGCTGCCAGCATTAGCGGAAATAATAGCCCCGCGCTGATCAGTACCTTCCGGCTGCCCATACGGGTAACCAGCCAGCCCGATACCGGCAGACTTACCATCAGCCCAATTGGCAGTGCAAACAGTACGCTGCCTAATCCTGCATTGCTCAGCTGAAATATAGCCTTGATATCATGTATCCTACAGGCCCAGCTGGAGTAGGTAAGTCCGGCGATAAAGAAAAAGATGCTTGCGGCAATACGGTGCGAACGCTTCAGGTTTAAATCGACAGTCAGGTCTTTCATACGTTATCAGGAGGTTAATGTCATCAGGCCCAGGTGCTGCTCTAGTTCATCATAATCTGATATTTTGATGATATCATGAATATGAGCCAGTTTCTTATTATCAATACCGATAAACTTTATGCCAAGTTGCTGCGTAGCCTGATAATCCCAGTTGCCATCACCTACATAGATAATGTCTGAAAGGGCAGGGGTAAGCTGGTGGCGTTTGTTCATCTTACTAATTGTTTGCCAGATGATGTCGCGCCTTGCAAAAGCGTCCTGTGCAAAAGACGCTGCGCTGCAAGCCTCGATATTGATGCCCGCGCATTGCAGTTTAAACAGGGCTGACTGTTTCCAGCCGCCCGTGGCCAGTCCTATGCGTAACTCTTCATTCCGTAGCAGACTATTGATTGTCTTGCCGGCCTTCGGTATTTCGCGGAAGTAATGGGGCTGCTTCTCGTAAGTGCGCTCCAGCAGATTGCAGAAGCAGTCTATGAAATTCTCTATTTCTGTAACCGTACATGGGCGGTTCCTGCGCTCAAGTGATAGCTGGTTAAGAATGCCTGAATCAGTGGTGTTCTCGTAATGACCGTAATTGGTGTTAAAGTCCGAGAACTGAAACGTTTCGGTGATGGCCTGTGTATAACAAAGATCGTCAATCTCTGTGGTATCAGTCAGGGTGCCATCTATATCGAATATTATATACTTCATAATGCCTTAGATTTAAAATGTAATGACAGATTTCAGGCTGCTGATGTCATTGTTTCGTTGCTGCTTGCCGACGTTGCAGCCGAGATGTAGCACTGCTTCTTGAAAGTCATCAATCCCATAAGAACGGGTAATGATCTTTTCCAGTCCGAGCACCTGGCTGTTGATCAGATCAACTGCATGTTTAAAGGTATCCTGTGAATCGATGGAGCCGATGATAGAAATACTGCGATCGGTGATTTCCCGTGGATTGATAGTCTGCTGATTGTTACGCAGTCCTATCAATGCAATCTTTCCGCCATCGGCTACCGCATCGATTGACTTTTCCAGCATGCTACCTGTTGTATCAACAATCAGGTCATACTGGTGTTTACGAGGTGCAAAATGACCAGACAGGTACCAGCCTGATGTCAGGATATCATTGCTGCTGATCAGGTTTGTCCTGTTAGCAGATGTTTCATATATAGTACCTGCCTGTATACCGTACTGTTTTAATGCCAGGTAGAAGAGCAACCCAATGGGGCCACCACCAAGGATGGCTACGTTATAAAAAGGGGTGACTGCCAGTTTCTTAACAGCCGTAAGTACACAGCTTAAAGGTTCAGACATAGCGCCCTGCTCGAAGGGTACATCCGGTGCCAGCGGATAAATAAAGCGCTTGGTAGTTTTAAAGTACCTGGTAAAAGTGCCATCAATGGATACGCCTGCCTCTGTAGAGGACTTCAGCGAGCAATGGTTGCGCAGGCCTTTCCTGCAGTTCTCGCAGTAGCCGCAATAGTAAGTAGGATCAATGATGACGCGGTCGCCAATATTGAAATTCTCAACACCGGCTCCTTTGTCTACAATGATACCGGCAGATTCATGTCCGATGATGACTTTATTTTTAGCATTGTACTCACCGGAAATGATGCTCAGATCTGTGCCGCAGATGCCTGTAGCGCGTATTTCAACAATCACATCATCCGGTAGGGCTACGGCTGGTTCTTCACGTTCTTCCAGCTGTATATTCCAGGGTCCGTTATAAACAATAGCTTGCATGGGTAACAGTTTTTACTTGACTGAATAGTTTATCCAACCTGCCGCAGATCTCTGTTATATCATCGATGGTAGCTGTAAGGGCTGGTCTTACTTTAACAACATTGCCGAAGCCGTAGCGGGAACCTCTCAGTATGAGTTGCTGATCGGTCAGTGCATTGTCAATGATCCTATTGGTCAGTTTGACATCGGGAGCGCCGTCCTGGTCAACTATTTCCAGTCCCCACATATATCCCATGCCACGTACGTCGCCAATGAAATGGCCATACTTTTCTTTGAGGCCATTCAGCAGATTGCCCAATACGATACCGTTGTCACGGACGTTTTGCAGAAAGCCTTCTCGTGAGACAACTTCCATGGTTTTTCTGGCTGCGCCGAGCGATAAAAGGTTACCGCCTGAGGTATAGGAATGTTCCCATTTCTCTAGTACGGCAAATTCGGGCCTGTACAGGATAGCTGCCGTAGGAATGCCAATACCACCGAGGCCTTTGGCTAATGTGATAATATCAGGCTCCATATCGAAATGTTCGCTGGCAAACATATAACCGGTTCTGCCTATGCCTGTTTGTACTTCATCCGCAATCAGCACAATGTCCAGTTCTTCACAGATCTTTTTGACTCTTTCAAAATACTCTGGTGGAGGTACAATATTGCCGCCGTTGCCGAGTATCGGCTCCATGATCATGCAGGATACCTGGCCTGAACTGCCATACTCCACATAGTCGTAAATGGCTTCTGTGCAGAGATACCCACAGTTAGGATATTTGGCAGAGAAAGGGCAGCGGTAGCAATAGGGAGCCGGAACAACTGCATGCGTGCTGGACATGGTATGTGCAAAAGACTTTCTCCTGAACGCATTACCGGAAATATTGGTTGCAAAGAGTGTTTGTCCGTGATGAGATAGTGACAGACTGATCACTTCATTTTTACCATTGAACTTGTTGGCGATCTTCACAGCGCCTTCGTTGGCAGTAGATCCGATAATATCGCGCATCCAGCCATCAGTAATGCCCGCAGGCGCATGAGCAAGTATGCTGTTCAGTACATCGCCGGCCAGTTCGCCGGTAAAGGAGGAGGAAACATGTATCAGGTCTTTTACCTGCTGTTGCAGGACCTCTACCACTTCGGGATGACTGTACCCGAGTGCGAGGTTAAATGTGCCGGATACGGCATCAATATATTCTTCGCCATGCGAAGTGTAAAGGCGTATGCCACTGCCTTTGGTAAACTCTATGTTAGCTGACATGAGGGAAGGGGGTTTTACATAGCAAATAAAAAAATAGTGGAATGGGCGTAAGATAACGGTCAGATAGACTGAGTTACATAACGAACAAGGGTTTCATGAACTTCCTGCAGGGAATCCGGGTTAAACAATCATTTTTTAGGACGTGGTGGAATAAAATGGTATCAATATTTGATATCAGAAATTGACAGCTGAAAAGTAGAATGTATTTGTGAGAATTACATTTTTTTATTTTCAGTGAAACCTTTATTTTCTATAAATCAGATATAATAATACTAGTACTGAGCAAAGTGGTTGCAACTGCTATAATCCAATACAGGAAAGGGAAGGAGAGACGTGTATATATACCATTTGCATGATTATCTCTGAAGTAATATTGCATTGTCTTGTTGATAAAAAGTTGCTGAACATTGTTAGCTATTACCCGCATACTACATCCGGTATTTCTTTCAGATTACCTGAAACGGAAACGGCTATTCTGTGTAAGCAGAACAGCCGTCTTCGTATTATTTTTCAATTCTTTATATAGAACAACAAACTGTTGTTATTCTACCACTGTAAGTTGCCCGCGAAAGAAGCCGCTAAGCGTGTTTCCCCGGCCGAAGTCCAACGTGTAAGTGAATGCCTGGTATTCCGGGCCATTTATAAAAGTCAGACTTCCGCCTGTAGGTTTGCTGAAAATTTCTCCGGTTCCTGTAACTTCAGCACCGGATTTATATGCTACATTTTTGAGTAATAATGCAACGTCAAAGTTTTTAGTCTTGTCGTATGCCACCGCGTCAGATGACATGTATGTATAAGTCCCCGAATCTCTCAGCGTATCCAGCAGGAACTGTACTGCATGTACATTACCTGACGCAGATGCTGCAGGATGCATGTCAGTGAAAGCAATCTGCGTCCCTCCGGACCATTCCTTTCTGACTGCATAATCAGTATGTATAAAATGCTTATCTTGTGTAAATCCGTTTATCGGATCTGTTTCATTGTTCTTACCATCAGTGCATCCGTAAAAGGCATAACATAATACTCCAGCTAATAAGCTGTATGCTGATCTGGTCATCTAGTTGTAGGTTTCTGTAGTCGTATACTGATTGTGCTGCAAATATATAAATACTTTCTGATTGCATACACACATCGATGTGTCATAGATTTTATTGTAATATAATTTTAACACAGAAATACACCAGGTACACAATAAGTCCACCTCAAGTCCACCTCTAGTCCGCCCTGTATAAACCTTTTCACTATCTATTCAATAGGCCTTCTGTATGTTTTCCATAGGCGCATAACGTCATTTCAGGGTTACCTGGGTTACATCATCGTGTTAGTACACCGGTGTGCTGTAAATAGAAAAGCTGCCCGATTACAGGCAGCTTTTCATCCTTATGGGTGCATTAACTATTTTAACAGTATCAATACATCGTTAAATTCTCCTTTCACCGTCGTATTCGCATATTTGAGGTCATATACAACACTGTAATAACCCTCTACTATTCTCACCGTAACAGAACCACCTGTCAGTGAATCCAGCCCTTTGGCCGCGTCAGTAAATTCGCCGTTGGCAAATGGCTGGTTATGATATACCTGGGCAGTGCTGAAATTCTTGGTACCATCATAGCTGGCCGAATCTGTGCTTTTAAAAGTATACGTCTGGCCGGATACAATTTTGTCCAGGTCTATACCAATGGCACTTGCATTTCCGCTGAAGCCTTCAACACTGATATCCTTGTCTGTAAAAATCAGCTGACTGCCATCCTGGTTCCAGTCTACCAGATACCCATAACGGGTAATTACTTCCTGATCATTGATGGTAAAGCTGTTAGGTGGACTCTGGTTTTCATCTTCATCTTTTCCACAGGCTGTGAACAGAAGTGTGGCGGCCAACAGGCCCAGGGCAAGTTTTTTCATTACATCTCGGGTTTTTATAGGTATAGGTAAATAATCGCTGCCAGCGGTAGCTATGTCAAATATAGAGATAATAAATATATTAGAGAATAGTTTAAAATGAGCTTCTTTTCATCTTTGCGCCTGCTAGTGGTCAGTACCCCATGGCGCAATCTTTGATCCCGCTACTATGATCAAAACATATTCAAATGGATCAAGTTGCTGCATCGGTAATGGTTGATCAACCCACTCATACTATTACGCTGACTGTTAATAAAATCACTTACGAACTCAAAGTGCTTCCCTGGGTAACATTACTGGACGCTATCCGCGAATACATTGAACTACCCGGCACCAAAAAAGGGTGCGATCATGGGCAATGTGGCGCGTGTACTGTCCTGGTAAACGGGAAGCGTATCAATTCCTGCCTTACACTTGCTGTGATGAAAAATGGCGCTGACATTACCACCATAGAAGGCGTAGCGGAAGATGGTGTGCTGCATCCTTTACAGCAGGCATTTATAGATCACGACGCGTTCCAGTGCGGGTATTGCACGCCGGGTCAGATCTGTTCTGCCATAGGCCTGATCAACGAAGGGAAAGCCACTACAAGGGAAGAAATTCAGGAGCTCATGAGTGGTAATCTGTGCCGCTGTGGTGCTTACCCGAATATTGTGGCAGCTGTGCAACAAGTAAATGGTAAACTATGAACAACTTCACTTATACACAGGCTGACGGTGTAGATAATGCCGTACAGGAAATAGCGGGACATTCTGAAGCGCGCTTCATAGCAGGCGGAACTAATCTCATCGATCTGATGAAAGAGCATGTGATGCAGCCGGAACACCTGATAGACATCAACAGCATTCATCTTAACAGCATTGAATTTCTTGAAGATGGCCGCCTCCATCTCGGCGCATTGGTCACTAACGCAGACACAGCCTGGCATCCTGCGGTAGAGAAACATTATCCGCTGCTCTCTGACGCTATACTGGCAGGCGCTTCTCCGCAGTTGCGCAATATGGCTACCAATGGGGGTAACCTTATGCAGCGTACGAGGTGTTACTATTTTTATGATACTACTACGCCTTGTAATAAAAGAGAACCTGGTGCCGGCTGCTCTGCCATGAACGGATACAATCGTATTCATGCTATACTTGGTACCAGTCCGCATTGTATTGCAGTACATCCCAGTGATATGTGCGTAGCCCTGCGTGCGCTTGATGCGACTATCCAGGTGAAAGGCTTACATGGTGAACGCCTGATCCCCATTGCAGACTTTCACCGGTTGCCAGGCGATACGCCGCAGCTGGATAATAATCTGGCACATGATGAACTGATTACAGGTATCATTCTTCCCCGTGAGCATTTCACCCAGCACTATAAATACCTTAAAGTACGTGATAGGGCATCCTATGCGTTTGCTTTGGTATCTGTAGCTGTTGTAGCAACCATGGAGGAGGGCATTATCACTAATATCCGGATGGCCATGGGAGGCGTTGCACATAAGCCATGGCGAGATGAAAATGCAGAGCAGTGGCTGAAAGGAAAACCTGCTACGCAGGAGAACTTCGCCTATGCAGCAGATATGATATTGCAGGATGCAAAGACATTCGGCACTAATGATTTTAAACCTGCCCTGGCAAAACGTGCTATTGTACGTGCCTGCCGGGAAGCAACAAATATCGGGTGATGAACAATAACACAAACTATATTGGTAAGCCGGTAAATCGTGTGGATGGATATGCGAAGGTGACCGGCGGCGCTAAGTATGCGGCTGATCATCATGCCAGAGGACTCTGTTATGGTGTAGTCGTATCTGCTGGTATTGCCAAGGGAAAAATCCTGCATATCGATACTACGGAAGCGATGCAGCTGGAAGGTGTATTCAAGATATTCACACATGAAAATGTCTCCGGACTGGCATGGTTCAACCATAGCTATAAAGATATGGACGCGCCTCCGGGCAAACACTTCAGGTACCTGCAGACAGATACCATCACTTATAGCCAGCAGCCGGTAGCACTGGTGGTAGCCGAAACCTTTGAACTGGCGAGGTATGCTGCTTCACTGGTGAAGGTGACTTACAAAGCAGATGCACACGTTACCAACCTCACTGGCAATCTGGATCAGGCACGGCCACCGAAAGGTAAAAAGTCAGGCTTTAAAAAGCCATCCAGCCGTGGGCATTTTGACAAAGCATTTACTGCTGCACCTGTAACTTTGGATGCTACCTATTTTCATGGAGCGGAACATCATAATCCCATGGAGATGCATGCTACCACGGTGTTGTATTATAAAAACGGCAGTATTACCGTATACGATAAAACACAGGGTATTCTGAACACACAGAGTTATGTGAAAAGTGTGTTCGGACTGTCAGGCAGGAAGGTAAAAGCATTATCCCCTTTTGTAGGAGGTGCTTTTGGCTCGGGCTTAAGGCCGCAGTACCAACTATTTATGGCGGTACTGGCATCCCTGGAACTAAAAAGATCTGTGAAGGTAATGCTCACCAGGCAACAGATGTTCTCCCTGGGCTTCAGACCTATTACCCAGCAGTCATTGTCAATAGGATCAATGGAAGATGGATCTCTGCAGGCCATCAAACACGAAGCCGTATCAGGTACCTCCCAGTTTGAAGACTATGTGGAAAACATTGTCAACTGGTCGGGTATGCTGTATCATTGTAAAAATGTAAAGCAGTCTTACCAGCTGGTTAGCCTGGATACTTATACGCCGCTGGATATGCGTGCGCCAGGAGCTGTAACCGGTATGTTCGGACTGGAATGTGCAATGGATGAACTGGCGTATAAACTGAATATTGATCCGCTGGAACTAAGATACATCAACTACAGTGTAGAAGATGGCAGTATGAAAAAGCCTTATTCCAGTAAAGCGCTGCGGGACTGTTATCAGCAGGCTGCTGAAAGGTTCGGCTGGTCGCAACGTAATCCGGAGCCCAGGTCTATGAAGAACGGGCATTTGCTTACTGGTTGGGGTATGGCCACTGGCATGTGGGATGCTATGACGGTACCTGCCAGGGCAAAAGCTACTTTTACTGCGGATGGACGCTTGACGGTAGGTAGTGCAACGGCGGATATCGGTACTGGTACTTATACTATCATGACACAGATTGCCGCAGAGACGCTGGGACTTCCTATGGACAATGTCACTTTTCAACTGGGAGACGCCTCATTGCCATACGCTTACCTGGAAGGTGGTTCTGCCACTGCCGCTTCAGTTGGCACCGCTGTTCAGAAAGCCTGCATGCAGGTAAGGGAGCGGTTGCTGGATCTTGCTAAAGACATACCTGACTCACCCTTCAAGGGATTGTCTGTTGCGCAGGTGTCCTTTGCAGACGGTATGATGTTTATGACAGAGACGCCGGCTAACTTCATTCACCTGAAGGATATCATGACACTGACTGATACAGGAGAGATCAATGTGACATCCACACCGTTACCTAATGTATTCAAGCAGATGAAGTATGCCAAGAATACACATGCTGCAGTATTTGTAGAAGTACAGGTAGATGAAGAACTGGGTGCGGTGAAAGTTACAAGAGTCGTGAGTGCGGTAGCTGCTGGCAGGATACTGAATCCTAAGACAGCACGTAGCCAGATTATGGGTGGTATTGTGTGGGGGATCTCAGGTGCATTACATGAGGAGAGTGTGCTTGATCACCAGTTTGGCCGCTTTATCAATCATAACTATGCAGAATATCATATACCTGTTAATCTTGATATCAATGATATTGATGTCATCTTTGTTGAGGAGCAGGATGATGTAGTGAACCCGATGGGAATAAAAGGAGTAGGGGAGATCGGGCAGGTAGGTGTAGCGGCGGCTATAGCCAATGCCATTTACCATGCAACCGGCAAGCGAATCAGGGAGCTGCCGATTACGCTGGACAAACTATTATAATCGAAAAAGGCTGCAATTGCAGCCTTTTTCCAGTTATCAGCTATGGAGCCTGACATCTCTTTGGTCAGGGTAAATTACAATGAGTGACTATTCAGTGCCGCCTGTAATTCCTCCTCATTAGTCAGGTCCAGGCGCAATGGCGTTATGGACACAAAATCGTTCTCAACAGCCCATCTGTCCGTGCCTTCTTCAGCAGGTTCCAGCGGGGTTACGGTGAACCAGTAATGCTTACGGTTCATCGGGTCTGTACCCGGAACGATCTTGCCATCATATAAACGTACGGATTGTCTCGTCCAACGGATTCCTTTAGGTTGCGGAGGAAAGTTAACATTGAACAGACTGAGCCCTGGTTTATCCAATAATAGCTCCAGTACCTGGGCTACATAGTCTTCAAAGGCCTCAAAATCCGGCTCTGTTTTTCCTACCGGCGTACTCAGGGCAATACCTTTAATACCCAGCAGTACAGCCTGTTTGGCTGCAGCCAGCGTACCGGAATGCCACATCCCGTTACCAAGATTAGGCCCCATATTGATGCCTGAGAGCACCACATCTGTCTTGCTGTACAAATGTGTTCCCAGGGCAACACAGTCTGCCGGGGTACCATTTACACGGTATGCTTCAATACCTTCAAAATTGATAGGAGAAGCTTTAAAGGAAAGCGGGCGGGAATGTGTTACCGCATGCCCCATCGAAGACTGTTCAACATCCGGGGCTACTATCCTTACTTCGCCAAACCGGGAAGCTACCTTAGCTAATGCCGCAATGCCCGGACTGTATATGCCATCGTCGTTTGTGATTAGTATTCTCATACTAATGCGGCCTCCAAATTCATGCCATCGGCCGTGGTATCCTTTTTGTAATTAATATGTTATGAAAGCGCATTTACTGCATAACCCCAAAGCAGGTGATAAAGATCACTCTGAAAATGAACTGGTGAAAAAGATCAGTGCTAATAAGATTAAATGTATCTATTCTTCCGCAAAAAAGAACTGGTGCAAAGACCTTACCCCGGATGCCGACTTTGTAATCATTGCTGGCGGGGATGGTACCGTCAGAAAGGTGATACTGGAGTTCCTGACGGGCAGGGCGGGCCAGCAGCGGTATCCGTTGGCGCTGTTGCCTATGGGAACGGCTAATAATATAGCCCGGTCGCTACATATTACCGGTGAAGAGGAAGATATTATCGCTTCGTGGCATCAGCATAATATACAGCGTTTTGATGTAGGGAAGATTGCCGGTTTTCATGAGGACATGTTCTTCCTTGAAGGCTTCGGTTGTGGAATCTTTCCGGTACTGATGGATACCATGAAACGGCTGGAAGAACCGGATGATCCGGAAGAAAAAATCAAACTTGCGCTGGAGACCCTGCATGATATTATTGATAACTATCAGGCACAGGCCTGTAAGCTGGAGATTGATGGGGTGGACTACTCCGGCAATTACCTGATGGTAGAGGTAATGAACATCCGCTCTATCGGTCCGGGTTTGAACATGAATAAAGATGCTGATCTGTGTGATGGTGAGATGGAAGTAGTGTTACTGAGTGAAGACAAGCGGAAATCGTTTTCTGCTTACATAAAAGACCGTATTGGTTCCAGTGCTAATAAAGACTATGACCTGCCGGTTATTAAAGGAAAAAATATCCGTTTGTCATGGGCAGATGAGCATGCGCATATTGATGACGAACTGATAAAATCCCGGGAAGGTAAAAGCTACATTGTCAGCATATTGAAGCGTGAACTGGAGTTTTTAGTACCGTGATGACTGTCTTTACTTGCTTCCTCCCTCTTTAAGTGGTAATTTGCAGCTTTTTATGTGATATCAGCTTAATATGAATCTGTTAGAAGTATCGGACGTGCGCAAGCAGGAAGGGGAAGAAGAAGTACTGAAAGGTGTAAGTTTTACACAGCAGGCTTTCCAGAAAGTGGCAATTGTTGGAGAATCGGGGTCTGGTAAAAGCACCCTCCTCAAAATAATAGGCGGCCTGACGCAATCAGACGGTGGTGAAGTGCGGTTTGAAGACGTAAAGGTGAAAGGTCCGCTGGAAAGATTGCTGCCTGGTCAGCCGGGTATTGCCTACCTTTCTCAGCATTACGAGCTGCGTAACCATTACAGGATGGAAGAGATTCTCTCTTACGCCAATACCCTGACAGATGAAGATGCAGAAAGATTATATAAGATCTGCCGCATTGATCATCTCATGAAAAGGAAGAATGACCAGCTATCCGGCGGTGAAAAGCAGCGCGTAGCCCTTGCACGGTTGCTGACAACAGCCCCCCGCATGCTGATACTGGATGAACCTTATTCCAACCTCGACCCCATTCTGAAACATACTTTAAAAGCAGTTATCCGCGAGATCAGTGAAGATCTGAATATTACCTGTCTGCTGGTGTCGCATGACCCCCTGGATACCCTCTCCTGGGCAGACCATCTTATCGTAATGAAAGAGGGCCGGATTGTGCAGCAGGCTGACCCGCATACCATCTATAACAAACCTGTCAGTGAATATGTTGCGGCCTTATTTGGCAGTTACAATATGATTTCTCCGGATCAGGCTAACGACTTCAGCCAGGTGGAGGGTTTGACTATTAATGGTAAAAATATGTTTATTCGTCCGGAGCGCTTTCGTATAGTGGAAAGCGGACAGCACAGTATTACCGGCAAGATCAACGATATCAGTTTCCTGGGCAGCAGCTACGAATTGCAGGTAGCCCTGGCATCCGGTGTAATTACTGTAAAGACCGATCACAACGGATTTGAGAAAGGCGCGCCTGTTTACCTGGCTTTATCCGCTGCGGATGTGTGGTATGCCTGATAATAGCTGCAGATGATGTAAATTCGGGCCATGAAATTGACTCAGGAGCAGGCTGCTATTATCAACAGTAAAGGAGATATCAGGATCATCGCAGTTGCAGGAGCAGGTAAAACAACGACCCTTATTGAGTATGCAAAGGCAAGACCGGATAAACGTATCCTCTATCTGGCATTTAACAAAACCGTTAAGATAGAAGCAGAGCGGAAGTTTGCAGAAGTGAAGCTGATGAATGTGCGGGTAGAGACAGCACATTCGCTGGCATACTCTTATATTGTCAGAGGCTCCGGATATACTATTAAAAGTGAAGGTTATAAAATCAATGAGATTGTAGATATCCTGAATTTACGCGGTCTCAAGGGAAAACATGCCGAGTCTATACTCGCTACACATATCAACGGATACCTTTCTTACTTCTGTAATAGTGCGCCGCCAAAAGTGCAAGATCTTGACTATGAAGATGTACTGACAGATCGTGAGGCCATAGAATTTGCTACAAAATACAAGAAAGACATTCAGTATCAGACCCGTCTCTTCCTCGATAAAATGAACAAGGGAGAGATTCCTATCACACATGATTTTTACCTGAAGAAGTTCCAGTTAGCCCGACCAGTGCTAAATTATGATGTGATCCTGTTTGATGAGGGACAGGATGCTTCCGGTGCAATGCTGGATGTATTCCGTTCGCAGGAAGGAGTGAAGGTGCTGGTAGGAGATAGCCATCAGCAGATATATGGATGGCGGTATGCAGTGAACTCACTGGACAAACTGAACTATCCGTTATATACACTCAGTACAAGCTTCCGTTTTGACCAGGATATTGCAGATCTGGCGTCTTACGTCATTCAGTGGAAGAAATTGTATAGTAATCCTCTGCTGGTGAAGGTGATCGGTTTCGGCAGATCACGCAAGACGAAGAGCAGGGCTGTTGTAGCCAGAACAAATGCAGGATTGCTGGTGAAAGCTATTGAACTGCTGATAGAAAAGAAAGAGATCAAAACGGTCTATTTTGAGGGCCGTATCGAGAACTATACTTATGCTAATGAAGGCGCTTCTATTTATGATATTCTGAATCTTTATACCGGCGATGTAGGCCGTATACGTGATCGTACTATCGCATCGATGGATAGTATGGAGGACCTGGAAGAATATATTAAGACCACAGGCGAGACTCAGATGGGTATGCTGGTGGATGTGGTGAAGAAGTACGGTGCCAAGATTCCCGGTTATATCAAGAAACTAAAGGACTGTCACCTCGACCACGATGATAAGGAACAGGCAGATATGATCTTTTCAACAGTACATCGTTGTAAGGGAATGGAGTATGACGAGGTGACACTGACGAACGACTTTATCACACATGACAAGGTAGTAAAGCAGGCAGAGAATATTGATAAGGTGAATATTCAGAAGTTATCAGAAGAAATTAACCTGTTGTATGTAGCAATTACAAGGGCAAAAAGCCATCTGTATATACCGCAGGAGATATTGACCGGGCAGCAGAAGCCTATACCGGTACTAAAACGGAAAAGAGTCTCCGGTGCAGCAACAAAAGGAGAAAATTATGTCTACGCCGGAGAGCGGAAATAGCCCTAGACCTTTTTAAAGTTGAGCAGATCTATCATCAGGTTGAATGCATCCATAGCGGATGGACTATTCAGTTTCAGCGGTTTGATGATATAACCGGATACGCCCAGTTTTTCTGCAGTTACTTTATCTGTTTTATCGCCAGAGGTGGTGAGAATAAAGCGTTTAATCTGTTTCAGTTCTTCCTTGCCGTGCATATATTGCAGCACTTCAAAGCCATTGACTTTGGGCATGTTGATGTCTATCAGCATTACATCAGGTAGTGCATCAGTACCCGCAGCGATCTGTTCATCGAGCAGCGTAATGGCTTCCTCTCCATTACGTGCATTAGTGAGTTTGTAAAAAATATTCAATTTATCAAGTGAACGCTTAATATCTATCACATCCAGCTTATCATCTTCTACCAATAAAATATTAATCGGTTGCATTTTATTCTTTTGACCAGGTGAATGAAAAGACAGAACCCTTGCTTGGTGCGGAGACAACATTGATATGTTGCTTCTTTGTCTCTATAATTTTTTTGACAATTGCCAATCCTACACCTGTGCTTTCGAAACTATCCCTGTCCTTTAAAGTCTGAAAAATAGTAAAAATCCGCTTTTGATAATGCTTTTCAATTCCATTTCCATTGTCAGCAATGAAAAATTCATAGTGATCAGATCGGTCTTCATAATAGACTTTTACAGCAGGGTCGGGCCTTTCATTGTGTTTGATGGCATTACCAATAAGGTTAGAAAAAATTTGAAATAACCACAGCTTTTCTCCGTGTAAAACCGGCAGATCTGCAATTTCCACTGTTACATGACTGGTGTCGGGCAGGCTGTCAATTACTTCTCTGACCAGGTTATTGAGTACAACTTCTTCTTTTTCTATGGCTTCTCTGTCTGCACGGGCATACGATAGCAAGCCTTCAATCAGGTTTTCAGCCCTGGTGATGCGTCCTTTGATCAGTTCCATGTATTCATATACTTTGGGGCTCAATTCTTTCTCATGATCCTCCTCAATCCACGATACAACATTGCTGATACCTCTCAGTGGCGCTTTCAGATCGTGTGATACGATGTGTGCGAACTGGTCCAGTTCTTCGTTAGAACGTTTTAACAGGGATATATGGCGGGACAGTTCTTCGGTCATATGGTTCAGTGTTGCGCCCAGCGAACTGAGTTCATCACTACCGGTGTCGTGGATGGTAACGTCATAATTGCCTCCTGCAATGCTATTGGCCAGATCTGTCATTACTTTGATACGTCTGGATATTTTGTGGGTAACGTAGATGATGATAAAAAGCCCCAGTACAATGGACGCTGATATAAGCATCAATGACAGGATATTGGTATTGACCACGGAGGCAGCCAGTTCCTCCTTTCGTGCATCGCGCCGGTCATACTCATATGCAGAGAACTGTTTGAATTTTTCCTGCAGGGCGGTCTGAATGGCTCTTTCATGGCCGGAGGTAAACTTTTCCCTGTATAAGATGTTAAATGTATCCAGGTGGTGGCGACTGATGGAAGCAGACATCTTGGCGTGTTTGAGCGGGTCGGTATATTCAGCCGTCCACTGTTCATTCAGTTCTGTAATTTCCTTAAGCATACTAAGTTGCGCACTATCCATTCGCATGGTAGACATCTCCTGCAATATCAGCCCATTTTCAATATTAGAAGTATCATAGGCTTCCACAAACGAGCGTTCGCCTGTAAGCAGGTATCCCCTGAGGCCATTGACCATGGTCAGCACATTTCGCTGAAAGCGACTGCTGTTACGTACCAGGTTGGTAGAGGCAGTGAAATAGGCATTGTTTTCTGTAACCGCGTTGGAAAGACTGAAATTCACGAATGTGGTGAAGGAAAACAGTACCAGGATAGATACAAATCCCAGGAATATATAGTGAGAAATCTTCATAGCGTCGCAATGGTAACAAAAAATGAGATGACTGCCTAAGTTACTATTAAGGAAAATAGTAAGCATTTTCCAAAAGTTCCGGTATATTTTTAGCGGCAATTAGCTATGCGCCAGATTATTTTAAGTAGGTAAATTACGTTATGTGTGAACGAAGATAACGCTTTTTATGGTAAATGTACCCTGACTCATGAAGTTGTGGTATATTAACATAAGACTGCAACGTAAGCGAACTAATTGAACGATAAGGAAACAGAAATACTGTCAAACTGATAACGAAGCAATATGAAGGATGACCAACTCATGAACGAAGAGCATTCGGGCACTTCCCGGCGCTCCTTCCTCAAACGAACCTCATTGATGACTGCTATGGCCCTTGCGCCGGAGACTGTGATCAAGGCTGCTGAAAAGGGGCTTGATGAAAAGATAGCAGCTACCATCGAAACCATGCCGCTGAATGTAACCATTAATGGTGTAAAGCAAAGTGTCAGGATAGAACCGCGTGTTACACTGCTGGATCTACTGCGGGAGCGGCTGCAGCTGACAGGTACCAAGAAAGGCTGTGATCATGGCCAGTGTGGTGCGTGTACCGTGCACATTGATGGCGAGCGGGTAAATGCCTGTCTGACGTTGGCAGTGACAACCGAAGGCCGTGATGTAACAACAATAGAAGGACTGGCAAAGGGCGACGAGCTTCATCCTATGCAGGAAGCATTCCTGGAGCATGATGGTTTTCAGTGTGGTTACTGCACGCCGGGACAGATCATGTCTGCAATATGTTGCATCAGGGAAGGACATGCTGATACGCCTGATGAGATCAGGGAATATATGAGCGGTAACATCTGCCGTTGCGGTGCTTATTCCAATATCGTGGATGCCATCATGGACGTAAAACAGGGAGGGAAGAAGGTATGAAACAGTTCAGTTATGTAAGAGTCACTTCCGGTAAGGCTGCTATCAGCGAATTATCCAAAGATAAGACAGCTATGTTCCTTGCAGGTGGTACTAACCTGGTGGATCTGATGAAAAGCGGTGTTACCAATCCTGAGCGGCTGGTGGATATTACCCGTGTGCCATTAGCTACTATTGAAGCAACTAAGACTGGGCTCCGTATCGGCGCACTGGCTAAGAATACTGCTGTTGCAGAACATCCGCTGGTGTTAAAGCACTTCCCTTTGTTGTCGCAGGCATTAAATGCAGGCGCTTCGCCGCAGCTGAGGAATATGGCAACAGTAGGCGGTAATATGATGCAGCGTACACGATGCCATTACTTCTACGATACAGCATTACCCTGCAATAAAAGAAATCCGGGTTCAGGCTGTGGCGCAATAGGCGGTTTTAGCCGTATGCACGCCATATTCGGCGCAAGCGATAAGTGTATTGCAGTACATCCCAGTGATATGTGCGTAGCACTGACTGCACTTGATGCTGTAATAACAGTAACAGGTGCAAAGGGAGAGCGGAAAATATCTTTTGGTGAATTTCACCGGTTGCCGGGTGATACGCCTGAAATAGATAATACTTTGCAACGTGGAGAGCTGATCACAGCGGTAGATATTCCTTTCAATGATGCGTTGCAACAAACACATTATCTCAAAGTACGCGACCGTGCATCTTACGCGTTTGCACTCGTTTCTGCCGGTGTGGCGCTATCACTCAAAGGCAATAACATTGCTGATGTGAGGATAGCAATGGGTGGTGTTGCACACAAACCCTGGCGGTTAAAAGAAGCAGAAGCTTATCTCAAAGGCAAGCCGGCTACAGAAGAGCACTTCAGAGAAGCCGCCCGCCTGACCATGGCACAGGCAAAAGCAGAAGAAGGCAATGCCTATAAATTAACGCTAGCGCCAAATACTATTGTGGAAGCACTGAAACTGGCCGCTGCAAACGGTAATATCTAACTACTTAAAACCCGTAGAATGGGAACAGATAAAAAAAGTGAACCGCTGAACAGGGTAGACGGCAGAGCCAAAGTTACAGGAAAGGCGAAGTACTTCGCAGAGTTTGAAGTGCCTGGTGTGACTTACTGTGTGCTGGTGACCAGTGCAATTACCCGCGGTACCATCAATACGATCAATACAAAAGATGCTGAACGTGCTCCTGGGGTACTGGCAGTATTCACTCACCTGAATATGCCTGTTATTCCGGGCTGGGCTAACCCCGCTAACCCGAATGCGAAGCCGCCTTCCGGTGGAGAGAAATATCAGATACTCGGCAGTAATAAAATACTATTCAATGGTCAGCCAATAGCGCTGGTAATAGCTGATACGCTGGAACGCGCACAATACGCCGCTTCCCTCGTAAAAGCGACTTACAATAAAGCTACTCATCAGACTGACCTCCTGAAAAACACAGAGAAGGCTGCTATGCCAGGCCGCTTTGGTGACTATTCCAGAGGAGACAACAAAGAGGCGCATAAGACTGCGCCGGTAACCCTGGAAGCAGATTATACCGTACCGGTAGAAGTGCATAACCCGATGGAACTCGCCGGCATTCTTGCTATATGGGAAGGGGAAGACAAAGTAACTGTCTATGCAAAAACGCAGGGTGTAAAAGCCACTCAGCGTACACTGGCAGGCGCGTTTAAACTGGAAGAGAAAAATGTAAGCGTACATAGTGAATTTGTAGGTGGCGGTTTCGGTATGGGCTTACGTACCTGGCCCCAGGAAGTAGCTGTAGTAGCTGCCGCCCGTCAGCTGAAAAAGCCTGTTAAACTGGTCATGACGCGAGAGCAGATGTTTAATCTGGTAGGACACCGCCCTTACACCATACAGCGCATCAGTATGGGGGCAAACAAAGATGGGCAGCTGCAGGGTATCTATCATGAAGCGACGGCTGAAACAGCCAGTTACGATGACTTTACGGAAGGTACTGTTGCCATGACACGTTTTATGTATGCATGTCCGAACGTGACTACCAAATATCGCATTGTGCCGCTGGATAGAGGCGTACCCATCTGGATGCGGGGTCCTGGTGAAGCAACCGGCGCATTTGCACTGGAATCCGCTATTGATGAAATGGCACACAAGGTAAATATGGATCCTGTGGAGTTTCGGGTGAAGAACTTTACGCTGACAGACCCTGAGAAGAATAAACCTTTCTCAAGTAATAATCTTAAAAAAGCATATCAGCTGGGTAGTGAAAAGATCGGATGGAGCAAACGCAATGCTACACCCGGCGCTGTGAAAGATGGGGAATGGCTGGTGGGTTATGGTATGAGTACGGGCGTATTCGGGGCACATCGCGGCGAGTCTACCTGCCGTGCGCAGCTCAATGCAGATGGAACACTGGTATTACAAAGCGCCACCAGCGACATTGGTCCGGGAACCAGTACTGCTATGGTACAAATAGCGCATGAAGTAACAGGACTGCCCATCAAACAGATCCGTTTTGAGCTGGGAGATGCAGCTTTGCCGCCGTCTGGCAGTCAGGGAGGATCAGCTACGGTATCATCCGTAGGGTCAGCGGTATATGACGCCTGTATGGCCCTGAAAGGCGTATTGGCGGATGCCGGTCTGACCTTTGAAGACGGTGCCGTAAAACCAGCAGCCGGCAAATCGGCTGGTCTGCCACAGGTGTTAGCTGCCAGCAACAAACAGTTCTTTGAAATTACGAAGTCCTCAAAAGGAGGGCCTGAGCAGCAGAAATATTCCATGTATTCATTCTCTATTCACTTTGCTGAAGTCAGGGTGCATCCTTTAACCGGTGTAGTACGTGTAAAGAGAGTAGTAACAGTAGCAGACTCCGGCAGGATTGTAAGTCCGAAGACTGCTGCCAGTCAGATGATAGGTGGTGTAACCGGTGGTATTGGTATGGCGCTGATGGAAGAAGGTGTAATTGATCACCGGTTCGGACGTATGGTGAATAAGAACCTCGGCGACTATCATGTACCGGTAAGCGCAGACGTGCCGCATATTGAAACGATCTTTATCGATGAACCTGATCCATATAGTAATCCGATGGGGTCCAAGGGTATGGGAGAAATTGCCCTCATAGGATTTTCGGCTGCAGTCGCCAATGCGGTGTATAATGCTACCGGAAAGCGTATCAGGGAATTACCCATCACACCGGATAAAATATTGTCAGCCTGATAGTTTGACAGGAGGCGCTCTTACAGGGCGCCTCTTTTTTGTATGCAACCACATAAAAGTCGTAATTTCACAGATTGCCTCCGTGGGGGAGGCCGACGAGATATGCATACAATCAACGACGTTCATCAGCAATTTGCAGAATACTTTCAGATGCCGGCTTTAAAGCCGTATGCTTACCTGCTTTCGAGGAAACTCAGCGAAGGGCATATCTGCCTGCACCTGGATAAGCCGGTAGACAAAACCACTGATCTGCCTGCATTCTGTGAACACCTGCCTGCAGGCAGCAAATCTTTGCGGCAGATTCCCCTCGTAGCAAAAGATGGACAGGACAGTCAGCCTTTTGTATTATATCAGGAGCGCTTATATCTCCAGCGTTACTTTAGGTATGAGACGACTTTCCTGCAACGTATCTATCAGTTTCTGGATACTGAAAAAGAAGTGCTGGCCGACAGGTTGAAAATGCTGGAGACCAACCGTGCATTTATCAGTAATCTTTTTGCTGCGGGTCCTGCATTTACTGCCGATGGAGGCGACCCGGCTGACTGGCAACTGAGTGCCGCAGTAACAGGTGTGCTGAATAACTTTACTATCATCACCGGCGGTCCCGGTACGGGAAAGACAACCACAGTAGCAAAAATACTGGCCATCCTATACCACCTGGATCCTCAGTTGAAAGTGGCGCTTGCCGCACCTACCGGAAAGGCCGCTGCCCGTATGGCAGAAAGTCTCAGAAATACCGATCTGCCGGTAGACGACGCTATCACTGCACAGTTCCAGCGCCTGGCACCCAGTACCATACACCGCCTGCTCCGTTCAAAGAAAGATAGTCCTTACTTCGTATACAATGCCGACAACCCACTCAACTACGATGTGATCATCATTGATGAATGTTCGATGATTGATGTGGCGCTCTTTGCCAAACTCCTTGCGGCAGTGGGTAAAGGTACCAGGCTGATATTGCTGGGAGATAAAGATCAGCTGGCGTCAGTAGAAGCAGGTAGCTTATTCGGCGATCTCTGTCAGGCACAGGAAGCATTGAATATGTTCACCGCAGAACGGTTGTCACTCATCAATTCTTTTATACCAGATGAGCGCCGGAAGATACCTGCTACACATATAAAGGCGCAGGATACGCATCCGCTGTTCCAGCACCTGGTAGAACTTCGCCGTAGCCACCGTTTCAGTGGAGACAAAGGAATTGGTAAATTCAGTAAGGCCATCATTAACAATGACCAGGCTGCCATTAAAGGCTTCTTACTGCCGGATGCAGATGAACAGGTGATGATTGACCAGATTTATTCCAAAGAACTGTTTGCCAACTTTGTAGCCGGTTATAGCGCCTTTATTGTAGAAAAGGATATCCGTAAGGCATTAGCGCTGCTGAACGACTTGCGGGTGCTATGCGCCATCAGGGATGGTGAGGAAGGATTGTATGCTATTAACAGGAATATAGAAAAGATATTGCATGATAAAAGACTGATCCGTGTAAATGCAGAATTTTACGAGAACAGACCTATTATCCTGACACGCAACTATTATGAACACGGCCTGTTCAACGGTGATACGGGCATCATCCGTACAGATGAACAGGGTATATTGATGGCATGGTTTGAAGACAGTAACGGCGACCTCAAAGCAATATTGCCAGGTTACCTGACAGAAGCAGAAACGGTGTTTGCCATGACCATCCATAAAAGCCAGGGTTCTGAATTTAAAGAAGTAATGGTCATTCTGCCACATGCCAGAGATGTGCCCATCCTGACGCGCGAGTTGCTGTATACAGGTGTAACACGGGCCAAACAGCAGGTATATGTTCAGGCAACAGAAGATGTACTGATGCAGACAGCCGCCCGTTTTGTAGAAAGAGCTTCGGGTATCGCACAGCGCTTTGTGGACGACCGCCCCTGATAATTGAATAACTAGTATGGCACTATATCTGAGAGTGTCCAACTCCCTGGAGAATTTGTCCAGGGGTCTGGCACACACACTTAAAGCCTCCAATAGCCAGGTATTTGAACAACACCTGATCGTTACACAGACGGAAGGTATGAATAACTGGCTTAAACTACAGCTGGCAGCCTACCTGGGTATTGCTGCCAATTGCCGTTTCCTGAAACCGAATGACCTGATCCATCAGATCTATTTCCTGATGGAAGGTCAATATTCAGAGATGCTCTCCGGCAGAAATCTGACCTGGCTGTTATACAAACTGCTGGGCGAAGAAATCTTCCGTGAAACGTATCCCGCTGTGGCCACTTATTATCATACAACAGAACCTGACAGCGACTTGAAAAGAATGGCACTGGCAGAAAAGACGGCCGATCTTTTTGACCAGTACCAGATCTATCGTCCTGAAATGATCAATGTATGGAACGCGCCACCTGAAGATCCATTAGCAAAAGTGGACTGGCAACAATACCTGTGGGTAGAAGCCAAAAAGGTTTCCGGTCACGCTTTACCTGATAAAACCATTGTTGGCCAGCACATCCTGGACATGCTCAAAAATCCTGATCAGCAGGCCATGCTGTCCCAACGGATGCATACCGTACACCTGTTCGGTCTCTCCATTATCACGGCGTATCACGTACAGATATTGCATGAGTTGTCAGCATTTATCGATATCCATTTTCATATCATCAACCCTACTCCTGAACTATTCTGGTTTGAAGATAAGAGTGAAAAACAACAGGCTCGCTGGAGACAGAAAGGCAGACCTGTTCATGAAGATGATGTAGCCGGTAATCCATTACTAATGGGCTGGGGCAGGGTAGTACAGGATACCTTCGGACTCTTCTTTAAATATGACGCATTCATCAATGGATATGAAACTGAAGGACTGGTAGAACCGGAGCCTGATACGTTGCTGAACAAGATTCAAAATGATATCTACCACAATGCTAACAATCAGCGTAATCCGATCTTCCCGGAAGATCTGGAAGATGGTTCTATCACAATCAACAACTGTTATACCGTAGCCAGGGAAGTAGAGGTACTGTACAACTATCTTGTACACCTGGTAGATAAAAAAAGGCAGACATTGTCTCCACGTGATATTGTAGTCATGGTAAGAGACATCGATGTGTATGCACCCTATATCAAAGCAATCTTCAATAATGCCCCGTATAAATTCCGTTATACGATAGCAGATGAAAGTTATGCTGACAGTGATAACCTGTTCAATGCCGTGCATGCCATCCTGCGGTTAAATGAAGATAATTTCAAGGCAGAGGAAGTGTTGCAGTTGCTCGACTCTTCTTATGTGCGTAAACGCTTTGGTATTAACAATGTACCCCTGATCCGTCATGTAGTGGATCAGGCCAATATCCGTTTTGGGATTTATGGTGCGAAAGAAGATGAAACTTTTCTTGTTAGCTGGAAATACGGCATCAGGCGTATCATGTTTGGCATCTGCATGAGTGGAGACCAGGAATATGGTAAGGGAGATGAAAGCTTTTTCCCGCTGGATATACTGGAAGGCAGCGATAGCCTGGAAGTCATCCGTTTCTGCCACTTTGCCGAAGTGCTGATGTCTGCTATAGAAGAACGTAAAAAAGACCGTAGCATCAGCGGATGGGTGGCCTATATTGAAAACCTCCTACACAACATGGTGTATGAGCCGGAAGAGGAAGTAGATGAAGACTATAATACACTGATGCAGCAGTTGTCTGACTACAACCTGCTGAACGAATATATGAGCGACACTGTCGCTTTTGATGTATTCAGCCACAGTTTCCTGCAAACACTGACCGGCACTACGCGAAGTGGCCTCTTCGTGAATGGCGGTATTACTTTCTGTTCCCTGATTCCTATGCGTAGTATTCCTTTCAGGGTTGTTGCTATGCTGGGGCTGGACTATGACAAGTTTCCACGCCGCGAGCAACCTGTAGGATTCAACCTGATGGAGAAGAACAAACAGAAAGGCGATCGTAATGTGAAGGACAATGATAAGCACCTGTTCCTGGAAACGGTATTGTCGGCAAGGCAATATCTGTATATCAGTTACGTAGGTCAAAGCGCTAAAGATAACAGCCGTATGCCGCCTTCCGCACTTGTTGATGAACTGCTGGACTATATAGAATCCGGTTGTGAAGACCCCGAGCATGTGCGGGATAAACTTGTTACCCGGCAACCATTGCAGGGATTCAGTAGAAAATACGGGTTGGGAGATGAGCGGTTATATAGTTACCTG
This sequence comes from Chitinophaga rhizophila, assembly GCF_019492185.1. Lineage (GTDB taxonomy): Bacteria > Bacteroidota > Bacteroidia > Chitinophagales > Chitinophagaceae > Chitinophaga > Chitinophaga rhizophila. The sequence continues at coordinate 1,535,301 of NZ_JAICCF010000001.1, read as the reverse complement.
AACAGTGCAGTGGCAGAACGTACTATTACACGTGCTGACAAAGTAGTAGAGCAGGTAACAATGGAGGAGATTGACCTGGATGAACTGGTACGCTTCTTCAAAAACCCTTTTAAGGCTTATTATAATAAAGTATTAGGCATCTACTATAATGATGAACAGGTACTGCTGAATGAAACAGAAATATTCCACCTGGATAGTCTGCAGAAATGGAATCTGAAAAATGAACTGTTGCAGATGGATAGCAACGCCATTGCCAATATGAAGATCCGGTTGGTGAAGACAGGGCGTTTGCCATTAAAGAATATGGCCTATGTAGCGTTGCAGCAGATAGAGGCAGAGGTCAATCCTGTCAGGGAAAAGTTCAGAATGTGTATCAACGGAGCAGAAGAAACTGCTGTGCAGATAAACCTGGATATAGCGGGTACTTTGCTGAAAGGGACGATTCATAGTGTGTTTGATAATAAGCTGGTACAGGTGTCCTGGTCCAAAAGGGAAGATAAGTACCTGATGGAAGCATATATCCGTTATCTTGCCGGGCGGGCGGCAGGCGTATTGACAGGCATGTATTTCATTTCAGGTGCTACTAAAAAAGAAGCATTTGAAGCGATGCCGCTCACGCAGGAGGAAGCATTGAAAAGATTAAAGGCACTGGTCAGGATATTCAAGGAAGGTTTTGACAGCATCACTCCGTTCTATCCTGACTTTGACATAAAACCTGCAGATGTCGCAGAGCTGGATTTTGCTAAATTCAGTAAGAAAGTGGAGAAGGCGCTGGACAAAGGAGACGATATCACCATTGATCCCTACATTTCCCGGGAATATGAAAATGGTTTTTTCAAGGAAGAAACCACACTGGATATGTATAAAGTGATCTGCAGTCATGTATTGCTGCCACTCGCGGAAATAATTCCGGGTTATTACAATTAATACAGCCAAACAACACATGCGCGAACATATCAATTATCAGGATTTTGATGCGGCTACCGTGCCCCTGCAGGATAGTAACCTGATAGAGGCCAGTGCGGGTACCGGAAAAACGTATTCTATTGCCATTCTCGTATTGAGATTGATACTGGAGAACGCGCTTTCTATCAGAGAAATCCTGATGGTAACTTTTACCAAAGCCGCCGTAGCCGAACTGGAAGAACGTATCCGGCTGTTTGTGCGTACAGCCCACAAACTGACTACCGGACAGGAAATAAAAGACGAGAATATTTTCAGGATAGTAGCAGAAGCCGTAGATCGTAACGGACTGGAAGTAGTGCAGCAACAGGTGCGTGACGCAGTATTGTTTCTGGATGAAACAGCAGTACTGACTATCCATAGCTTCTGCCAGAAGACACTCAATGAATTTGCGTTTGAAACAGATCAGCTGTTTGGCGCTGAGATGATCCAGGATACAAAAACACTGATCGCAGAAGAAGTACAGAAATTCTGGCGTAAACACGTTACTACCCTGCAGATACGGCTGTTAGAGAAAATATGGGAACCGGATATGATGGAGCATATCAATGTTGCACTCAATGAACATATGGGTGGCAAACGTTATTATGCATATCAGCCGGGTACGCGCTATGCCATCAGGCAGAAAGAACAGGAAGAGTGGTTAGAACAGCTCGAAACGATTGATGAAAGGAAGGCTGCCGCGGAACAGACATTACTGGACTATGTTTGTGATGGCAAGGAGCGGTTAACAGGCCTATGTGAAGGGAACAGGTACGCGAAAACAGCCTTGCTGCCCTTTGTGAAAGACCCGGAGCAGTTTATAAAAGCCGTAGCTGATAAAAGAAATACCGCCAAGTATATCGCCACGTTACTACCAGATATGCTTGAACTGATGGATCAGGTGGCGGTGATAGATGAAGAGCGTAAAGCTATTGTACAACAGGTAACCAGCAGACTGTATTGCTTTGCTATAGAAGAGATAGCAGCAGGCGTGAAAGGGTTTAAGAAACGGAATAACCTGCTGAGCTATGACGATATGATCACCAACCTGCATAAAGCATTGGTAGATAAAAAGAATCCCAGACTGGAAGAAGTATTAAGAGAGAAGTATAAAGCGGTGTTTGTAGATGAATTTCAGGATACTGACAGGATGCAGTATGAGATCTTCGAGCAGGCATTCGGAGAAAATACCATCCTCTTTTATATCGGAGATCCAAAACAGAGTATTTACGCATGGCGTAAGGCCGACATCTTTACTTACTTCAAAGCCAGGAACACTGTACAGCATGTATATGGGATGAACCACAACTTCCGCTCATCCGAGCCGTTCATTGAAGCAATGAACACGTTCTTTTTGCCGGAAGCAGACTTTGATACCTTTTATTTCAGCGGAGAAGATAGTGCTATCAACTATATCAGGGTGGATAGTCCGGAGCATAATTCTAAGGGCCTGTTGCTCAGGAACGAAACGCCGGATGTCCCTATTTCTATTTTCAATGCGCCTAATAGTACAGAGCTGTCAGAAAGTGTCGCAGCGCAGGTAGCATTGCTTTTAAGAAGCGGAGAATACTTTATTGAAAAAGACGAAGAAAGACGTGCGGTAAAGCCTTCTGATATAGGTATACTGGTACGTACCGGCAGGCAGGGAAGGGAAGTGAAGATGCAGCTGGCAAAACTGGGCGTACCCGCGGTAACCGTGGATGACGCCAAAGTGTTGCAATCGGAAGAGGCGACTTACCTCTTGTACCTGATGGAGGCGATGCTTGCACCTGACAGGTCTTCTATCAACAGGGCATTATTATCTCCTTTTACCGGTTTAAAGCTGGAATCGGTACTGAAGCTGGATGATGAGGTAACACTTGCATTGTTCGGTAATTACAAGAACAGGTGGCAGCAGGATGGTATCTATACGGCCATGATGGATTTCGTCACCGACTTCAATGTAAGAAATGTATTGCTGCATGCGCATACGGAAAGCGGCGAGCGCGTTATCTCTAACCTGTTTCAGCTGACAGAGCTGGTACATCAGATACAGAACCGTAAGAATCTTTCGATGTCCGAGCTGGTATCATGGCTGAAACGCGGTATAGATGGGATGGCAACGGAAGGAGATGAGTATGAGCAACGTATGGAAAGTGACGAAGAAGCGGTGAATATTGTGACTATTCATAAAAGTAAGGGGCTGGAATACAAAATTGTGATGGCCCCGTATCTGGACTTTGTTGAAAATAAATACGTGGAATTTTTCAGCTTCCGGGATCCTGTTACAGGCGATTATGTAGGCGTAGAGAAGAAGCGTATGACAGAAGCACAGCAGACCTCTTTTGCGCGTCAGGCAGAGCAGGAGAACAGAAGGTTGTTGTATGTCGCCATCACCCGTGCAGTGTATAAGTGTTTTATTTTCCGGAACAATTATCACCGTAAATCCACACTGCTCACATTCATAGATGCGTTAAAGGCAGCTGCACCATCACCGGACATCATCCGCTTTGAAGAAGGCGCGCCGGTGGTGCCGGAGCAACAGGCGCAACGTAATATATTGCCGCTTGCGCCGCTGGATAGTAATACGCCGGTGCGTTTTGTGTTAAAGGAGCAGAACTGGCGTAAGATGAGTTATACCATGCTGGCAGCTAAGGCAGCCCATAACCTCAGAACACGACCCTCGCAACAGGAAGATCCATATGAAACATTTATCTTTTACACCCTGAAGCGTGGTGCAAAAACCGGTAATCTGCTGCACTTCCTGTTTGAGAATATTAATTTCTCAGATGACAGCAGATGGGAGAAATGGATTACTGAAACCGTACGCCGCTTTGTGCCGGGCCAGCAGGAACTGTACGGGCCTATGTTACGGCAGTTACTGGAACACGTACTGCAAACTGACTTTACGGTAGACGGCCGAACATTTCCGTTGTCAGCGATCATCTGGCATAAACGTATACCAGAATTTGAATTTGATTTCCCGGTATCCGCTTTCTTCCCGGATATGCTGAACGGCCTGTCTGACGAAGGAACCAGTGTAGTAGTACGCCGTTTTCATGAACATGGCAATCATGAGCTGGAAGGAATCATGAATGGAAAGATGGACTTATTCTTCGAGCATGAGGGCCGGTATTACATACTTGACTGGAAGTCTAACTATCTGGGGGGTACGCCGGAAGAGTATACACCAGCAGCGGTAGCTGTAGCCATGAATGAGAATAACTATCACCTGCAATACCTGATTTATACACTGGCCGCCAAGAAATACCTGGAGAGCCGTCTGCCTGCTTTCGATTATGAAAAGCAGTTTGGGGGTGTAATCTATTGTTTTGTGAGAGGTATGAGAAAAGGGCAGTCTACTGGTATATTTACCACTAAACCACCCTTATCCAAGATCCTGCAGCTGGAGAATAGCCTATCGCCTGATGCGAATAAAAAACAACCTCCACAGCAGCAATTATTTAATATTTACTAAGCTGCCTGCCGCTGTTGCTCCAGTTTGGCCTGTACCAGCAATGCGTGCAGCACTTCTGTGGAAAAACCATGTAGTAACAGGCGGAAAGCTGCACCTGCCATCGGCAGCGGTATCATCGGATGTTTGTTATTCAGTGCCGTCAATTTCTCCGGACAATCCATGATCGTTGCCGCATAAATTCCTATTACTTCATCCAGTTGCAGTGAGTTGGTTGCCCGCCAGAAATCAGCGTCTGTCAGAAAGAACTGATATACCGGTGTGAATATCTCTATTGCTGTTCCCAGATCAATGAAGTTGGTCCACCGGTGACGGAAGTTTTCAAACGGTATAGGCGTAGCAGAAATAGCACTGAAATCGGGAGTCTCCTGTTTGCGGACCTTTACACCTTTTTCATCAATTGCTTTATTGAGATTGATGATGAAGTTATACAGATTCAGATCGTGTTCCAGGAACAGATTGTCCCTCACATCGCCCACCTTCGTTGGCTTGAGTGGATTCATCGGAATGTTTTCCGCACCACGTACATTATCCTTAATGAAGCGTAGTACTTCAGACCCCAGGTAAAAATGCCGTAGTATCAGAAAGTTGGCCTCCGGGGTAATGAAGTATTTCATGCCCCAGTAAAGGCTTTTATGCAGCATTTTCGGCGCATTGATCAGATTTGGTACAAATATCTTGAATATCTGCATCAGCACAATGCTGAGGCGCGCAAATGCTTTTATGACCGGGTAGAGGAACTGCCTGCTCCTGGTAGAAGAGTCATACAGGAATGCCGCTTTTGCATCCGGATTGAATGGAATACTTTTATCAAGGAACAGCGCATGCCAGTGACTCGGATTACGGGAGTCATGCGGCATCTGCTGATAATATTCTTGTGTGTGTAACATATCAGAATCTTTAGAAATTGTCCAGTTCTTCGAGTTGCATACGGTATAGTCTTGCAACTACCTTGGCCGTCTTAACGATCTTCTGCGCCATTTCCTGTGTAAGCAGTTCAGATTGTATGGCTGTCTCGAACCTTTCAAAGTGGTTGTCATTACTATCGCTGCTTTCATGATAGATAAAGAAGGATACCTGATCTGCATTCAGCTGCAGCTGTTGCTGAATGGCCCGTCCCCATTTCCCCGATACCCGGTTGCCCAGTCCTTCGATAATAAACATACCGCCTAACAGGTCAAACGGATCTGGCTGACTAGCCCGTTGGAACATATAGGCACTGAGCGCTTCACTGCCGATGTTCTTTTCGCCGGTGTAAAGGTCTTTTTCATTACCGCCGCAGTTGATATAGTTCTTCTCCAGTATCTGGTAGTCGCGGTGTTCATCTGAAGAGTGGCGGATAAAGGAAGAACGTACATGAAAGTATTGCATGCTGACATTGGAAGCGGCCCTGGCGATCCATTGAGAACCGTCTATCACCTGTTGCCGGAGGTTCAGCAGCAGGCGTTTATATTCTTCCAATGTGAGTTGGCCGTTGAATATTTTCTTTACGATCGGTACCTGCTGAAGGGAGCGTTCAAAGTCAAACCACAAACCGGTCAGTTGCCTTACCAGCCATTCCTGTACTGGTTTCTGTTGCGTTCTGATCTCAGGCGCTTTGATGGTAGCGATATCTTCGGTAACAGTGCCAGTATTGGCAGGAGCTACCACCCGCAGCATCATATAACCGGTAATGAACCTGCCGCTTTCGGGCACCATGCAGAGTATCTGTTGCCCATGCTGTAGTTTGCCGCTGCGCAACAATTCATCCAGCATCACAAAGATAGATGCCGCTCCGACGTTACCAACGGTGTACAGATTAGTGAACCATTTCTCAGCAGGTATATTGACACCACCTTTTTCCAGCAGGTCAGTAATCTGCTTTCTGAAATGATGGGAAGAATAGTGGCATACCAGCCAGTCAATGGCATCCGGTGATATTTTGTTTTCATCTACCAGTTCAAAGAAACGTTGTATGCCCAGTTTCACGATATTGTCTACCAGTTGCATGTCCTGTTTCAGGTTAATAGCGCCGTCTTTGTCGGCCGCACTCATGCTCTCATAATCCAGCCACGTTTTGGTGATGCTGCCGTTAGCCTGTTTATTCGTGCCCGTATACATGCAAAGTTCATACTGGTGCGCATAAGAGCGGAGGTCTATCCATTCTACTTCCAGCGATACGCCGGTACGGGAGGGAGCAGGTTGTAACAGCATAGCACCAGCGCCATCACTCAGCATCCAGCGGAGGAAGTCGATATCTGCAGGCAGTGCAGCATCTTCTCCCACGATGGACTGTCCGGCAAAGCGGGAGGCTTTGAACATCCTGCTGGGTAACTCTGCAGCGCAGGCAACCGCATTACGTGCCTGCCCTGCCTGCACATGCATCCAGGCATTTTGTATAGCCATAATACTGGCGGCACATACGCTCTGATGTGAAGCCAGGGTACAGGTACCAATACCACTTTCTCCCTGTACCATACTGGCAAAGCCCGGTACAGGCAGATCACTTTGCGTAGTAGCAGTACTGAGGAAGTCTATGTCCTGTTTGCCCGCAGCTGCGTAACCAAGGCAGTCATCAATAGCTACTGCCGCCATCTGGTAAGCCTGGTGGGTAGTTTGCTGATGGGTATCGAGTGCATAGTAACGGGATTTGATACCGTTTTTTCTAAGGAAAATATCTTTGGTACGGGAAGGCATGCCGTTAATTCTACCCAGATAATCTTCCATTTTGTCATTGGAAATTGGTGTATTGGGTAGGAATTTTCCGGTAGCCGTAATGAACACTTTATGCATACAACTACTATTTTGGAATACAGGTTAAAGCCTGTGTATTGTCCTGTTCTTACTGATTCAAAGCAGGAATATAGATAAAATCTTAATAAGTGGTCTTTTGAGGCGGTATTTTTAGCATTTCTGCAACATATTATGGCTGTTTTTCGATCAGGTATTTGCCATCTTACGTTCATCCTACGTTCAGGAACGTAGGATGAACGTAAGATGGTGGGGATTAAAGCGGGAGGGTAACGTCCTGAAATAGGTTTACATTGGATGCTGTCCGTCTTTTAAATGCTTTTTTAAAATCTTATCTTTGTTTGGGATGATTAGCGCATGGTCGCCATTAACTAACAGTAGCATGCGAATAGAACAAGCATGTCTTACATAAGTAAGGGACGGACGCCAATTCTATCAGTGTAGAGAAGTTTTACGGAATTGTATTAAAGTAATTTCATGTCTGATAATCGTCAATTTGGTTCAATAGCTGTTGACAGGCTGCATCTTGATCCGGAAAATCCGAGATTACCCGAAAGGCTGAAAAGGGCTTCTGATATTGACGTGTTGAATTGGATGCTTTCTGATGCAACACTTGTTGATCTTATGGCTTCCATCGCCGAAAATAATTTCTTCAATGGTGAGCCTGTATTAGCTGTAAATGAGAACGGAAAATACATTGTTGTTGATTTATTGAGTTGCTGGAGAAGTCGGCTAATGAAGATGAAATTGTTGACCTGTATCAGGACCTGTTAGCTGAATTAACATCCACGGAAATTCTATTTAACTGATTGCGCTAGTATCTCCATTAGCAACTAAAGTTCCGCGTGCCCATGTATAAGATGAAAGACTGGTATATATTTCCGATTGTAATTATATCACTACTGATGACAGTGCAACCATTGCTTGCGCAGCCATCTAACCTGTCACGCTATGACGTCATCTGGCATTCCCAGAGCCGGCATGCCGGCGATGCTATGCCATGTGGCGGCGGAGACATTGGATTGAATGTATGGGTAGAGCAGGGAGAACTGTTATGTTACCTCTCCCGTAGCGGCACATTTGATGAGAATAACGCAATGCTTAAACTGGGAAGGGTGAGGATAAAACTATCTTCCGGCCCTATTAGTAATACCGGATTTGTGCAACAACTGAAATTAGCGCAGGGATATGTACAGATCAGAGATGGACAGAATGAAATTAGTGTATGGGTGGACGTATTCCGGCCGGTAGTTCACATTGATGTGAAGAGTGCCGTTCCGGTGAAGGTCACTGCTACTTATGAATCATGGAGGTATCAGGATTATGTGCTGACAGATAACAGGGAATGCAGGACTAATTCTTATAAACACCTGCAGCCATTTCCTATTACAACTTACAGAGATAACGTCAGCTTCAGTGGTAATGATGTTTTGTTTTACCATAGAAACAGACGCGATGTTCAGGATATTTTCAGTTATACTGTACATCATGAAGGTATGGACACAGTAAAGGATCAGCTGTATGATCCGTTACGGGATAATACTTTTGGAGGGATGATGCGTGGTGAACAGATGTTACCGGTAGGGGTGGATTCAGGAATATATGCGGATGCACGCTTTCATTCATTGTCATTGCAGAGTAAGCAGCCGGTACGGAGTCAGCACGTCATGATAGGCATGGAAGTATCGCAGTCGCCTACACTGGAAAACTGGAAGACCGCGCTGATGCAAACCATGCGGCAGAGCAGTAAAGACATTGCTTCTGCACGGCGGCGTACACAACAATGGTGGGCCGATTTCTGGGACAGAAGCTATATTTACATAGACAGTGAAGATACTGCAGCAGTCACTGTAGGCCGGAATTACCAATTGTTTCGTTACATGCTGGGATGTAATGCCTACGGGAAATGGCCGACTAAATTCAATGGCGGGTTGTTCACCTTTGATCCGCGTTATGTAAATAAGGAGTTGCAGTTTTCGCCTGACTTCCGATTATGGGGTGGTGGTACAATGACAGCACAGAATCAGCGGCTGGTGTATTTCCCTTTTCTGAAAAGCGGGGATGTTGATATGATGAAAGCGCAGTTTGATTTTTACCTGCGTATTAAGCGAAATGCAGAATTGCGCAGCGAAGTATACTGGCAGCATCCCGGTGCATGCTTTACGGAACAGATTGAGAACTTCGGGTTGCCAAACATTACAGAATATGTGATAAAACGTCCTCCCGGTACAGATCCGGGTGTAGAGTATAATGCCTGGCTGGAATATCAGTGGGAAACAGTATTTGAGTTCTGCCTGATGATGCTGGACGCTTATCAGTATACAGGTGTTCGTACACCGGAGCACATGGCTTTTATTGAAAGCTGTCTGACGTTTTATGATGAACACTACCGGCAGCTTGCCAGGAAAAGAGGGAGGCGTGAACTGAACGAGAAGGGCGAATATATCCTTTTCCCTACATCCGCGGCAGAGACATTTAAAATGACCTATAACTCTGCGACTGTTATTGCTGCATTGAAAGTGATCACCATGCGTCTGCTGGAGTTGCCGGAATACCGTAATGATACAGTCAGCAGTAAAAGGCTGAAGCAGATCGAGGCACGGATACCACCGTTAGCTTTGACAACCATTGAAGGGCGGCAGACTATTGCACCTGCCCTGCTATGGGAGCGGATACAAAATTCCGAAGCGCCTCAGTTGTACCCGGTATTTCCCTGGGGACTCTACGGAGTGGGGCAGCCTGGATTGGACATTGCCCGTAATACCTGGGAATATGATCCACATGTAGTGAAGTACCGTAGCCATATCGGTTGGCGACAGTATAATATTTTTGCAGCCCGACTGGGCCTGAAAGCAGAAGCGGCAACATTAACAAAGCAGAAGTTTGCCGACGGGACTCACCGCTTCCCTGCATTCTGGGGACCAGGGTTTGACTGGACACCCGATCACAACTGGGGCGGATCCGCGATGATCGGTTTGCAGGAAATGTTACTACAAACCGATGGGAGGAAGCTGTACCTGCTGCCCTGCTGGCCGGAAGGATGGAATGCCGCCTTTAAGCTGCATGCGCCCTATAATACTACGATCGAAGGAAAGATCGTAAATGGTAAAGCTGTAGATCTGAAAGTTACACCCGCTTCCCGTAAAGACGACATCATCCTGTTATAGATGTGGTGGCATGTGGTTTGTATCTCTTATAGCATCTTTCCCCAAATCACAATGTACAACATATGAAAAATGGTACGATGATGCAGTTTTTCCACTGGTACTCACCAGAGGATGGAAGTTTATGGAATACCGTGAAACAGGAAGCGCCGAAGCTGGCTGCCATGGGTATTAACGCTGTTTGGCTGCCTCCTGCTTATAAAGGAGCAGACGGCATACACAGCAGAGGATATGATGTGTATGATCTTTACGATCTCGGGGAATTTGACCAGAAGGGAACTGTACGTACCCGCTATGGCTCCCGCAAGGAGTATGAAGAAGCTATTAAAACAATTCAGGAAAATGGTATGCAGGTGTATGTGGATGTAGTAGCCAATCACCTGATGGGAGGAGACGAAACAGAAAAGATATGCGTCAGAAAGGTAGACCCTGAAAACAGGAATGAGTTTATTTCTGAGCCGATGGAAGTAGAAGCTTATACCCGTTTCACATTTCCAGGCAGGAAGGGCGAGCATTCCGACTTTGTATGGGATCATCAGTGTTTTACCGGTGTCGATCATGTCAGTGACTCAGATGAAGAAGGCATCTTTACCATACAGAACGAATATGGAGAAGGCTGGGAAGAAGTAATTGATACAGAGAAAGGCAACTACGACTACCTGATGGGCGCTGATATCGAATTTCGTAATCCTGCCGTTAGAGAAGAGTTCAGAAGATGGGGAGAATGGTATTACAATGCTGTGAAGTTTGATGGTTTCCGCCTGGACGCAGTAAAGCATATCACGCCAACCTTTTTCAACAAATGGCTGGATCAGATGCGTGAGTATACCGGCAGGGAACTGTTTGCCGTGGGCGAGTACTGGGCCCCTGGACAGCTGGACCTTCTGCTGAAATACATTGATGCGACAGAAGGTAAAATGTCATTGTTTGATGCCTCTTTACATCATAACTTCTATGACGCCTCCCTGGCAGGCAAAGACTATGACCTGACGAAGATCTTTGATGGGTCGCTGGTACAGGCAAAACCATTCCTGGCAGTGACAGTGATTGGTAATCATGATACACAGCCTTTGCAGGCCCTTGAAGCAACCGTTGATTACTGGTTTAAGCCAATCGCCTATGCACTGATCCTGTTGCGTGAGCATGGATACCCTTGTGTATTTTATCCTGATTTGTACGGCGCTAAGTATACCGACAAAAACAAGGAAGGCGAAGACACAGAGATAGAACTGGTACCAGTAGAAGGACTTGAATTAATTATTCCGGCCAGAGACCAGCATGCATATGGCGTACAGCGTGACTATTTCGATCATCCGAATTGTATCGGCTGGACACGTGAGGGAGATGAGCAGCATACCGGTTGTGCTGTGGTGATCTCTAACGGAGAAGAAGGCAATAAACATATGGAGATTGGTAAGCGCTATGCAGGGAAGCGTTTTAAAGATATTCTGGGAAAAAGAGAAGAGGAAGTGGAAGTTGATGAGGAAGGATGGGCAGAATTTCTGTGCGCAGCCGGCTCAGTATCGGTATGGACGCTGGCGGAGTAACAAGGGAATTGCCCGTATTTTAACGACATTTCTCCTTTTATCCTAAAAAGGCTGATATAGAAAATGCGTTGCGCTATATTTACGGCAAAACCATTTATCAATCAGTTTTATGATCAGCAAATTCTTAATGCCCCTGCTGCTGGCGGGTACTGTCATTACACAGGCGACAGCCCAGACCTCAGAGGCGCAGATGAAACCCTCGCCTTCCCGCCTGTTGAATATAGACTCTTCTGTTGTGACTAAACATGCAGTCACTATCAGAGGACAGCGTATACCTTACACCGCCAGCGCCGGCAGCATTCCTATCTGGGATGAGGATGGCAAACCGTTGGCAGGCGTATTTTATACTTATTATGAGAGAGATGATATTAAGGATAAATCCAGCCGTCCGCTGGTAGTATCGTTCAACGGCGGACCGGGAACGCCATCTGTGTGGATGGAGATCGGGTATACAGGTCCGCGTATGCTGAATATTGATGACGAAGGTTATCCTGTACAGCCTTTTGGTATGCGTGATAACCCACATTCTATCCTGGATGTAGCAGACATTGTATTTGTTGATCCGGTGAATACAGGGTTTTCACGTCCGGTAAGTAAAGATATCCCGGGCAGTAAGTTTTACGGAGTAAATGCCGACATCAAATACCTGGCAGAGTGGATCAATACCTTCGTTACCCGCAATGGCCGCTGGGCATCTCCTAAGTTCCTGATAGGAGAGAGCTATGGTACAACCCGTGTATCAGGACTGGCACTGGAACTGCAGGAAGCGCAGTGGATGTACCTGAATGGAGTGGTATTAGTGTCGCCTACAGAACTGGGAATTGAGAGAGATGGTCCGCTGAACGCAGCATTAAAACTGCCTTATTTTGCAGCGACAGCATGGTATCATAAAAAGCTGCCTGCTGATCTGCAACAGAAAGATCTGAAGGATGTGTTGCCCGAAGTAGAAGAATTTACCATTAACGAGCTGGTACCTGCTTTATCGAGAGGCGGCTCGCTGGATGAGACAAAACGCAAAAGTATCGGCGCACGCATAGCCCGTTACAGTGGATTGAAAGATATTGTAGTACAGGAAAACAATCTGGATGTATCTGTCAATCTTTTCTGGAAGGAACTGCTGCGTGATCAGGGGTATACTGTTGGCCGGCTGGATTCCCGTTACAGGGGCATAGACCGTCAGACGGGTGGTACCAGTCCTGATTATAATGCAGAACTGACCGCATGGATACAGGCATTTACGCCAGCCATGCATATCTATCTGAGAGAAGAGCTGAATTACAAAACGGACCTGAAGTATAATATCTTCGGTCAGGTGCATCCATGGGACAGAAAGAATGATAATACCGGGGAGAACCTGCGTCAGGCAATAGCACAGAATCCTTTTCTGCATCTGTTGGTACAGTCAGGTTATTACGATGGTGCCTGCGACTATTTCAATGCAAAGTACAGCATGTGGCAGATGGATCCCGGAGGCAAGCTGAATAACAGGTTGAAATGGGAAGGTTATCGCAGCGGGCATATGATGTACCTGCGAAAAGATGATCTGGCTGCGGCGAATGAGAATCTGCGGAAGTTTATATTGGAATCTATACCAGCAAAAGGACAACCGGCAAAATATTAATCAGGAGAGGCCCCGTAATGGGGCCTCCTTTCTTTATTGTATCATTGCATATGCAAAGGCTCATAGCACATATCAGCAGGTTTGTTGACCTGACGGAAGAAGATAAAGACACGATCCTTTCCGTTATCCAATATCAGCAGGTGAAAAAGAAGGACCACCTGCTCAGGCAGGACATGATATGTAATGCTAATTATTTTATTCTGAAAGGATGTTTCCGCCGGTATTATATTGATGAGAAAGGAACAGAGCAGACTATCCAGTTTGCTATTGACAACTGGTGGATTACTGACTATGATAGTATGGAGAAGCGTAGTCCTTCCAGCTATTTCATCCAGGCAGTAGAAACGGGAGAAGTAGCTATACTGGACAAAAGGATACAGGAAGAGTTGTTTCAGAAGGTGCCTGTGATGGAGCGTTATTTCAGACTTGTGTTACAAAGGTCATATGCAGCCGCCATACAGCGTATCCGCTATATTTATGAATTTTCAGGGGAAGAGCGTTACAATCACTTCAGTAGCCTGTTTCCTGAATTTCTCCAACGTATTCCCCAATACATGCTGGCGTCTTATCTTGGATTTACGCCGGAATTTCTCAGTAAGATCAGGGCTAAGAAAAACTAAGCGGTCTTTTATTGAACTTGATTAAGTTTTTACCGGCAATAGTGTTTCAACTTTGTGTCAACAAAAACACAAAAGTCATGAAACAACGTTTTGATATGTCCAAAGTAGCGCCAGAAGGTTATAAAGCTATGTTTGGTCTGGAAAAATATCTTCAGGGAACGCAGATTGAACCGCTGCATAAGGAGTTGATTAAGATAAGAGCTTCGCAGATCAACGGATGTGCCTTCTGTATAGATATGCATACTAAGGATGCCCGTAAGATGGGAGAGACAGAGCAGCGGATCTATGCATTGAATGCGTGGAGGGAAACACCATTCTTTTCTCCAGAAGAGCGGGCAATCCTTGCATTAACAGAAGAAGTGACGTTGATCAGCAATCACGTAAGTGATGCAACATTTAATGAGGCGATCAGTTTACTTGGCGAGGAGCTGACAGCGCAGGTGATTATGGCGGCAGTAGTAATCAATTCATGGAACCGGATAGCGATTTCCAGTTTATTGATGCCAGCTGTTGATGAGGCATAAGGATATAAATTAAGAATCAGGAGTTGACAGCACAATGTGATACACTAAACCAATGGCAATATTGGCCACAGGTGGCTAACCAACGGGTTCTGGTAGTATCCGGGTGTTTAAGGTTTGTGAAATAATGGTCAATCAATTCCTGATTCTTAATTATTGGTACTTAATTATATGGGCTCATTTCTGCTGTTGTTGAATAATGTTTCTTATTACAAATTCTGTCAGCGCATTTCTTCCTGCGATGCCGAGTTTACCTGCAATTCTGTACCGGTGATTTTCAATTGTACGGATACTTACATTTAATTCGTCGGCCATCTGCTTGGTACTTTTACCTTCCGCGATCATTTTAATGATCCGGTTTTCGGCTTTACCGAGTCGGTGATACAATGCCTGTTGAGCAGTGGTTGAGTTAGCCAGGGATACGCTTCTTGTTTCATCAGGCGTGTGTACATGATTGAATTTTGCGAATCTGCCGAGGCGGGAACGGATACTAAGCAGGAGATCCCTTTTCCGGAAGGGTCTTGCCAGGTAGTCGTCAGCGCCGAGGTTCATCGCCATCCGCATTTCCTGTTTGTTATCTTTTATGCTAATAAAGATCAGGGGAATATGGTCAAATCCAGGATCGTTTCTGAGCGCCATGATAAAGTGGTGTCCACCTGTTCCCCGCAGGTGAGCGCCACAGATAATAAGGTCAGGTTGTTGTTGCTGACAGATGATGATTCCTTCTTCTTCTGAGGAGGCTGTATAAATATCATAAGATTGGGTAATCAATAACTGCCGGGTCTGTCTCACAAATACCTGGTCCTCATCTACAAGTAAAATTTTATAGACTGCAGTATTCATCAGAAAAGTGTTTGCAGGTTGTAATACGGGTATGCTTGTAACTAATTACAATACCCATATGTGAAGCGGGTACTTTTCAGATATGACATGCGGAACGGGCCTCCGGCCGGCGGAGATGAGCTTGTTATAACAATAGAATGGAACGGTCGTGTGCATTTTAATTTGGTTAATATTAAGAAGTTAGCGGTAGTTGCAGACACTTGACGTGGCATAGTGTTTCCGTCGTGTATCCAGCTTCCATCAGCTGTTTCCATCATGGTTTTGCATGTAGAAGATATGGGAATGGTCTTTCCAGTGGCGTAAATATGTATAGAATAACGGGTGCGATTTCAACTAATGCTCGTCGTCATAGATAAAATAAGCGCTAGTACTCAAAAACAGGTGTGCATATACTTACTACCTCATATGGCTTTAGCTGCTACTCCTAGCATAAGCGGGGACCTATATATAAGTAAATATAGCTATTTATTTCAATATGGTTATTCCCTGCCATATAATACCTTCAATTTATCATGTAGTGTAAGCAGTAATAATGCCAGGTTATATGTGAATGGAGTATAAATTAATGAGAAGATAGTGTAGGCAGCGGTAGGGGTTGGGCATAGACGATTATCACCTATCTATCGATGAATTTCAATGACTTTGGTTGTCCGGTTCACCCTCAATATCTACCATAATAAGCGAAAATAGTATCGATGAAAACCTCGTTTTCAAAATATGCGTACAACAAGCGCCTCGAAAGTTATCCACAAAAAAGCCCTTTTAAAGCCCTTAAAATGTGGATAACCAAAAACTACGTAGATGCGATGAGGATAGCTATGTCATTCACTCCCAGTTAATTTATTGTATGGTAGAAAAAATATATTTGAATGGCTCGCAGCCCTTTACAGGATGGTGATACATCGTCTCATATGTGCTGGAAATGGCAGGTGAATCCTCCCGGAAAATGGCCATTTTTAAACATGAAAAACCATGTTATGAGATGTGATTTCATTTGTAATGTTCTGATTTATAACTGACAAGTTGGAAGGGGTGCGGGTTATTAATTTTTAAAAAGATATTGTTTTCTCAATAAATATAGATATTTTTATATTCAAATTTACTATATCCCTGACTGTTGGATATTAATAAATCATAATCCATAACCAATGAAAAAAGCCACCTTATATGCTTTGTGGACCGCCCTGATAGCGGTATTTCACAGACAAGACATGCATCACCGGTTTGCCCGGATATATGTATATAATAATAAGAGGACAGTTGCTACACGCCATTTTTAGTGTGAGAGCGATTCATTGGTACAATAGCATTCAAAAATACTATCTGCAGTAATCCTAAGCCTATGCGCAAAAATTTCAATTCCGCTCGTGTAAACCTGCCAGGTATGCAGCGACGAGTTGGCGTGGTCCTTACTGATATTACAAAGCTGTCTGCACGCATCCTGCTCATGCTACTTTTTATGGTGGGTATGACCTGGTTGCCGGCTGTGGCGACTTCCTTACCATCAGGTAAGACAACTGTAAAGAATGTAAGATCAGCAGACAGGCCATATGCCAAATCTGCCGACTACTGGATGACATACTCCTTTACTCCTTCAGGTACCGACCAGTCAGTGACTACCGGTGACAGGATTAACTACAGGATATATGTTCGTAATACCGGAGACGAGCCATTGACAGGTGTACGTATCATTGATACTATTCCGCTGCACACTTCCTTCTTTGGCGCTACCAACGGTGGCGGATTGAATGGTGGGCTTTCAAATGGTGTACTGACCTATTCAAACGTAACCATTCCGGTGGGTTCTACCATCTATGTGGATATTGCGGTGGATGTAGATAACAGTCTTACGGGTGTAGATTATATTAATAACACAGGTTATATCGACCTGGGCGACGGTGTACCTGTACGGAACACCTTTGGTCCTGCTACAGATAATAATATTACTGCAGGCATGGGCGCTGACAGGGGCTGGCCTTCTACAAGGGTGCCGGTAGATAACGGGATGAACACAGTAGCATGGGTTGCTTCCGGTTACATCGGTAGCGGTCCTGACGGTATCATTGCTTCAGGCGACGTGATTACCTACGTAATACATGTAAGAAATACCGGTACACAGATACTGAACAATATCCTGGTAACAGATTATATCCCGGTGTATACAAACTTCTATGATTCAGAAGATGGTAGCGCGCCTGATGCCAACAACCTGATGTCATGGACAATTCCTGTACTGAATCCTGGTCAACAGGCATCCCGCACTTTCCGCGTGAGAGTTGCCACCGACCTCACAGGAGCAAGAACAATCGACAACACTGCATTTGTAAATAACGGTAACGGTAAAGGCGCAGTACCAACACTGCCGGCTTTATCAAACGATCAGAACCAGCCCGATATCGGCGGTGCAGGCAGACCATCTTCCAGCATTCCGATTGTGAGTGTGGTATCCTTTGAAGGATGGAAGATCGTACTGAATGCAAGTGGTGAAACAACCGTGTCATCCGGTGAAGAGCTGTCATACATTATATATGTACGTAACACCGGTAACATCACCATTCCTAAACTTGTGGTAAGTGACCCTGTTCCATACTTCACGAAGCTGTCAGGCGTATCTGACGGTGGTTTATACCTGGAAGGTTCTAATACGATCAGCTGGCAGGTGACTAACCTCGCAGCAGGCGCTGTAGCTACCCTGCACTTCAAAGTAAAAGTGGACGATTTACCGGATGGTATCAACAGTATTGATAACACAGCAAGGGTGAACATTGGTGGTAACTCAGATTCTACTTCCAGACCAACCTACAACTGTGACCCTAAAGAGTCAGATTGTGCGAAAGGTATCATCACCAGTATCAAAACAGCTGGTAAGGCAGCAGGTATGGTGATTACCAACGTGGTTACACCAAATGGTGACAATAAGAATGATTATTTCGTTGTAAGAGGAATTGATAAATACCCTAACAGTTCGCTGTACATCTTCAACCGTTGGGGCGGTGTTGTATACCAGAGTAAAGACTATCAGAATAACTGGAATGCGACGGGACTAAGTGAAGGTACCTATTACTACCGGCTGGAACTAAACAAGCCCGAAGGTGGGGTTGAAGTATTCAAGGGCTGGGTAATGATTATTAGATAATGAACTGTGATCCTAAAAGTGCAATTATGTACACGACAAAAAAATGGTTTACTGTAGTATTATTACTTTGCCTGGCCGCAGGTTCCCGTGCACAGCAAAGTGTCCAGTTCAGCCAGTATATTTTTAACGGATTAGCGATTAACCCGGCTTATGCGGGTTACAAGGATGTACTGCATCTGAATGCTTCATACCGTCAGCAGTGGACCGGTATGGATGGTGCGCCGCGTACCATGAGTGTATCCCTGGACGGCCCGTTGAACAGGGGTAAACAGGATGCAAACGTTGGTCTGGGCGTACAGGCAATGATGGATAACCTGGGACCGCAGAGCGCGATCTCCCTGTATGCTTCCTATGCATACCGCATCCGTCTGGATGAAGAGGATACCCGCCGCATCTGTTTCGGTCTTGGTGTGGGTGCAACGCAGTATGGTATGAATGGTAAGGATCTGGTATATCTCGATAACGGAGACCGTATCATTCCTGACGGTTCAGCTAAAGCAACTACTCCGGATGCACGTTTAGGTATCTACTATTATTCTCCTTCTGTATACATCGGGGTGTCTGTACTGGACCTTTTGTCTAAATACACCAGCTCGGGTTATAAATGGAGAGGATATACATATGAAAGTATCCGCAGGAAACAACATGTGTACATCACAGCCGGTTATATGTTCTCTGTGAATGAAAATATCTCCCTGAAACCATCTGTATTGTTCAAGACTGATTTCTCTGGTCCTGCCGGATTAGATGCAACGCTGATGATGCATATAGATGAACTGCTGTGGGTAGGTGGTTCTTACAGAACAAACCTTTCTGTGTTAAACAAGAAATCTGTAGTTAATAACGCGGGTCTTGACAAGGCGAATGCTGCAAGCGCTATCCTTGAGTACTACATCTCTCCAAAGTACCGTGTGGGCTACTCATATGATTACAGTATGAATAAACTGGCGGGTATTCAAAGCGGAGCACATGAACTTTCGATCGGTATATTATTTAATTCAAAGCTATTCAGTACGTCTAATCCCCGCTATTTTTAAATTCTAAAAGATCATCAAATCTTTATATGCTACGACGTTGTTACGCGATATTATTGTGCACCACTCTGACGGTTCCGGCAGCACTGTTTGGCCAGGAGCAGAAAAGCGTAAGGGTAAGGGCTGATGAGGCTTTTGAAAGGCAGGAATATGCTGTTGCTGCATCCTTATATGGAAGGATTATTTCTAAAAAGAAAACGAAGACTTCCATAGATCTGTTGCAACGCATTGCCCTCTGCAATCGTGAAATAGGTCAGTACGAAGACGCTGCCTTCTGGTATGAAAAGATGGCCGAACGTCCGGATTGTCCGCCAGTGGTATATCTGCAGTATGGAGAAGTTTTGAAGAGTGTGGGTAAATATGTTGAAGCAAAACAACAAATAGCCAAATTCAAAAGTCCGAAGCAGGATAGTATCAGACTGATGAACGTCATGATGGCAGGTTGCGACAGTGCCATCGCCTGGAAATCAGGCCGCCTGGATATGGCGATGGAGAATATCAAAGAACTTAGTTCTTCCGGTTCTGATTACGTAAGCGGTGTAACAAGACAAGGTTTACTCCTGGTTTCCAATGGTTACCGGAAAATGACCATGAACCTTTTACCTGAACGTAACCCGGCTATTGATACCCGTACCAATCAGCCTTATTACAAAGCCTACATTTTCAAACAATACGCACAGGGTGTAGCTAATACTTTTGTTGAAGAAGTTGTGCCACAGTTACTTGCCCTCGTACCTTATCACATTGGTCCTGTATGTTTCAATGCAAGAGAGGATACCATTTACGTTACACTGAACTCCTGGCAGCAGGATATTGCTAACCGCAAAAAACGCGGTCCGGTAAATGGGGAACGTGTTATGATGGTGTTCTGGTCTGTAAAAACCGGTGACGAATGGAGACCACTTGAGCCGCTGAAAGAAATTAACTCAAATGGTTATTCTACAGGTCACGTGGCATTAAGCCGTGATGGTAAGACGATGTACTTCGCTTCCAACAGAAAAGGCGGACAGGGTAGAATGGACATCTGGTTCAGTGAGAAGCAAAAGAATGGAAGATGGGGTAAACCAAAGAACTGCGGTCCTATTATCAACACTCCTTTTGACGAAGCATTCCCTACCTATAATGAAGAAGACATGTTGTATTTCTCCAGTAAAGGGCACCCGGGAATGGGAGGATTTGATATGTTCCGTGTAGCTGGTAAGGGCGCTGACTGGCATCGTCTGCAGAACCTGCGCTATCCGTTCAATTCCGGTGGAGATGACCTGGGCTTCATTATGAAGGCGAATATGTATGAGGGATATTTTTCTTCCAACCGTCCCGGTGGCGGTGGTAGTGATGATATCTATCGCTTCATGGATACCCACTTCTCAGAAAGATTTAATAATGACCAGGGTATCCAGCCTTATAAAGAGCTGGAAGCAGGTATAAAACCAGAGCGTCAGATACTGGCAGCGAACGATCCGGAAAAACAACCGGCAGAATCCACTTCAGTGGCATCCAAGCCGAAGGAACCGGTGGTTGTATCTCCAAGACAACCGGTAGTAGTGCCGATCAGTTTACCAACCGGTACCACTTCGCAGGATCAGACCGAGACAGTGAAAGAGCCGGTAGTATACTCTCCGAAACAACAGGTATCTGCACCTATCAATATTCCGTCTACCGTAACTACTACACAGCATCCTGTTGCTGATCCGGTAGTTGCCAAAAACGATCCGGTTGATGTGCCAGCGAAAACGCCGGTAACAGAAACTAAGACTACTGCACCGGTAAGACGTGGTCCAGGCAGTAACAACAAGCCAACCAAGCCTGTTACAAAACCTGAAACCAAAACGCCGGTAGCCGTAACCAAGCCTGACCCTGTGATAGCGCCGCCAACAGGTAATGAGTATGTTGAGACGCCTGCTGAAAAGCCATCACAGAAACCAGCCGAACCAGTAGCTATCTCTCAGCCAGAGCGTCAGCAGGACCAGGAGATGGATGAAATGGACAAGGCGATCCAGAGCAAGATGGAAACAATGGAGTTCTACTATGACTATAACAGCGCTATCCTGACTTCCAAGTCAAGAAACCTGCTGGATAGGGTAGCGGTAGTACTGAACCAATATCCTAACTGGAAGCTCCAGATCCGTTCTTACACTGACAGCCGCGGTTCCGACGCCTATAACAAGGACCTGTCTGCACTGCGTTGTTATGCAGTAATAGAATACCTGGTGAGAAAAGGTGTAAACTCTACAAGACTTTACTACGAGAACATCGGTAAAGATCCTGCAGATCCATGCGGTAAAGGTGTACCTTGTACGGATGAGCAGTATATGAAGAGCAGACGTACCATGCTGAAAATCATTCATCAATAGTCTGACAGCATTTAAGATAAGAAACGCCCTCCCGGTTAGTTACCGGGAGGGCGTTCTGTTTATGTCAAAAAAAATTACATTTGGGATAGTACTATACCACGTTAGGTACGACACCTATATAGAGTCTGGAAGTAAGAATCCGTAGCGATAATTAACCATAATACCTTAAAATACCATTTACCTGTGAAAACCGGTCTTATATCTGCACATCATTAATTCAGAGAGCAAACTGACACCGTTGATAATACCTGTGGCCTGGCATTTTTAAGCAGAGATAAACCAGTAGTTCCATATCGTCTCAAAAAAACCGTTATACATGAAAGTAAATTCTACCTTTCGTAGCGCATTGCCGTACCATTACGTAAGGCATGCATTGCTGCTGTTACTGCTTATCCTGGGTGTATATCCCGCGATGGCGCAGGTAACGCCGCAGGTGCCCGCTACTACAAAAAATCACAACAAGCAGGTGATAGGATATATCACCCAGTGGGATGCCTGGAAGGACGTTGCCGGTATCGTTCCTAAAGGCGGTTATAACCAATTGAACGTAGACTATTCGCAGTACACCATCCTGAACTTCTCCTTCTTTGGAGTTGCAAAGGACGGCTCTTTACACAGTGGAGATTTCCGTAACAAGAACATCTATCAGCCCGGCTCCGTACAGGAACCTGGCGCACTGGTAAATGAGGACATTTACAGCAGCTGGGACATGTTCCTGCTGTACGGCGAACTGGATGCACCGCTTTACTACATAACTGAAGGAAGTTATCCCTATACCCTTGGTTATCGTAATGAGGGCAGTGGCTGGAAAAATGTTAATACCGGCAGAACCGGTGCTTTCCCTTTATCTGTACCCAAACAGGGTGGCGCGCAGGGAGTGCTCGACCTGGCACATTCCAAAGGGGTAAAAGTAATGGCTTCCATCGGTGGATGGAGTATGTGTAAACACTATCCGGAAATGGCAGCTGATGCCACCAAACGTGCAAAATTTGTAGCCGGTTGCGTAGAGCTCATTAATATGGGCTTCGATGGTATAGACTTCGACTGGGAATATCCGAATGATCCGGGTATGAACATAGAAAGATATAGCGCTGCCGACTACACCAACTTTGCATTGCTGGTTGAGGCTGTGAGAACAGCAATTGGTCCCGGCAAGCTTATTACGGCAGCATTTGCGGCATCTCCTGCCAAGCTGCAGGGATTTGACTGGGCACGTCTTAATAATTCAATGAATTATTATAACATGATGACCTATGACTATAACGGCGGCTGGTCTAATAAGGCAGGCCACAACGCGCCGTTATATGATTATCCCGGAGCTGAATACACCAATTTCTCTATCGATGCAACCGTAAAAGCACTGAGAGCTCTAGGCGTAAATATGTCTAAAGTTAATATTGGTGCACCTTTTTATGGTCGTGGGGTGGTTACCTCCGGTACAGCTGCATTAAATGCTGCTACGACCAAACGTGCGGAAACCGTACAACCGGATGGGCCTATTCAGACCTGTGCTGACTATACTAACTGGGCGAAAGACCTCTGGGACGGTACGCCCAATTACAGCTATATACTCCAGCAGACAGGTTCCGGTTGGACGGAAGGATGGGATGACGTAGCCAAAGTTCCGTATAAGACTAAAGGCAACTATTTCCTCAGCTACGACAACGAGCGTTCAGTAGGTGAAAAAGCAAAGTATATTAAAGATAACGGATTGGGAGGAGTGATTATCTGGCAGGTATATGGGGATATGCTGAATATGACCAGCAATACCGTTGCCAAAGGGAAACTGATTTATTGTCCCGGTACCACCTCTCCGCTCGTTAACAAGATCAACGCAGTATTTGCAGATGGCACTACACCGGTAAATCAACCTCCTGTAGTGAGCCTTACAGCTCCGGCAGCAAATACAGCATTCAGCGCACCAGCAAGTATTACGGTAAGTGCTAATGCAACAGACAGCGACGGCAGTATCAGAAGAGTGCAGTTCTACAATGGTGCTACGAGTCTGGGTATTGACTCCGTATCTCCATATAGTATCAGCTGGAATAACGTAGCGGCAGGAACGTACAGCATTACTGCCATAGCTACAGATAACAGTGGCGCTACAACTACCTCATCAGCAGTATCTGTTACTGTTACCAATGGTACAAATCCACCGGTTGACAACAGTAAAGTAGTGGTAGGTTACTGGCAGAACTGGAACCTGGCCGCTGCTCCTTACATCCGCCTGCGCGATGTAGACAGCCGTTATAATGTAATTGAAGTGGCATTTGGTACTACCGGCAGCGACTTATCAACGGTAAGCTTTACTCCGGAAGGAACAACCGTTGCAGAGTTCAAAGCAGACATTGCAACATTGCAATCTCAGGGCAGAAAGGTGTTACTCTCACTCGGTGGGGAAACCGGTACCCTGGTGATCAACACAGCAGCTAACAAACAGTCATTTATCACCAGCATGAAGAACCTGCTGGATACCTATAATTTCGACGGTTTTGATCTGGATATTGAAGGAGGAACGTCTTTGCAGCTTAACAATGGTGATAATAACTTTATGGCTCCGACAACGCCAAAAGTAGTTAACCTGATCTCTGCTGTGAAAGAGATTGTTGCTTACCGCAAGGCACAGGGTAAAAACTGCCTACTGACCATGGCACCTGAAACCTACTATGTACAGACAGCCTATGGTTCTACTTATTCTCCACTGGTAGGCGCTTATCTGCCTATCATTTATGGTTTGCGCGAAGAGCTGTCCTGGATTCAGCCACAGTTGTATAATACCGGTTCTGTAATGGGATTGGATAATAGGGTGTATAACTCAACAACTGCAGACTTTATCGTGTCAATGACTGAGATGCTGTTACAGGGTTTCCCTGTGTCGGGCACCAGCCAAACTTTCCCGGCATTACGTGAAGATCAGGTAGCCTTTGGCCTACCGGCTGCACCAGCAGCCGCAGGAAGTGGTTATACTGCACCGGCAGAAGTGAAGAAAGCGCTGAACTACCTAACCAAAGGTCAGTCGTACGGTGGCACTTACGTCTTAAGGAAAGCTGCAGGATACCCTGGTTTAAGAGGTATAATGACCTGGTCAGTGAACTGGGATAAAGTTAACAACAGCGAGTTTGCTGCCAACTATCATCCTTATTTCTTTGGTTCCACTCCGGGAAATCAGTCACCCGTAGTCAACATTACGGCTCCGGCTGCTAACGCAACATATAATGCCCCGGCCTCTATTACTATTACCGCAAGCGCATCTGATGCAGATGGTTCTGTAGCGAGAGTAGAATTTTATAATGGTAGTACCAGATTGGGTCAGGCTACGGCTGCGCCATATTCCTATACGTGGACCAATGTAGCCGCAGGTACTTATAGCCTCACAGCTGTAGCTACTGACAATGCGGGCGCAGTGACTACCTCTGCTGCTGTGTCGGTACGAGTAAATGGCACTGGAGGAAATCCCTGCGATGGTATTGCCGTATGGTCAGCTAGTATTGCATATAGTAATAACCAGCAGGTAGTATACAATGGTAAAGTATATGCCGCGAGATGGTGGACGCAGGGAGATCAACCGGATACGCACAGTGGTGCAGACCAGGTATGGGCCTATGTACGTGACTGTGGTGCTAACCCTGGCAATCAGCCGCCTGTAGTTAGTATTAGTTCTCCGGCAAATGGAGCCGCATTCACTGCACCTGCTGCGATAGCTATCCAGGTTACTGCTTCAGATGCAGACGGAACAATCGCCAAAGTAGAGTTTTACAATGGTAGTACTAAACTGGGAGAAGCGACAACCAGTCCGTATACTTATACCTGGAATAATGTAGCTGCGGGTAGTTATAGCATTACAGCCAGGGCTACCGATAATGGTGGCGCTACTACAACGAGCGCAGCTGTAAACGTTCAGGTAGGTAATGGTAACACCGGAAACTGTGCCGGAGTAGCTGCTTATCAGACGTATCCGAAAGTATATAACCAGGGTGATAAGGTAGTATATAACGGCATACTGTATGAAAGTCAGTCAAATGGTTTATATAATGTAACGCCTGGTACTGCTGAATGGTGGTGGAAACCACTGGGTGCATGTGGCGCAGCTGCAAAAATTGCAGCCGTATCCATGACGCCGGATGCAGGTACTGCAAATGACAGGCTGGTAGTATTCCCTAACCCGCTGACCGGCTCTATCCTGAAGGTGCAGATCAATGCAGCGCAGGGAGAAAGAGTGGTAATTGAGTTATGGAGTAATAATGGTCATGCTATTCTGCGCAGGCAGATTACAGCGGGTACTAAAGGTCAGCAGATAGTTGATCTGGATGTATCGCAGGTACCGTCAGGCTCGTGGATATTAAAAACCAGCAATCAGCAAAGCGGCCGGAAGGCAACGGCGAAGATTGTGCGGTTATAGTTGATTTAATATATAGTCATTAGCATTAAGAATTAGGAATCTGCATAGTCAGATTCTTAATTCTTAATGCTGATTTATCGAAGCTGCTTTATTTCTCTCAAAATATGTTAACGCTAAAATTCCAACGTATGATGAAAACATCTACCCACTTATGCTTTTGTTTTTTTCTGATGATCTGCCTGCTTGCAGGTTATTTGCCGGTGATGGCACAATCAGCTATTTATGGTGGCGGTCCCATTTACAAAAACCGCAATTATTCAATTAATGAACTCAGGAACTCAGGTTATACCTGCGTTGTAGTATGGACAATTCACATTGATGCCAGTGGAAATTTTAGTTTCAATGCAGAGTTCCCATTGATCCAGAACGGTACCTATATAGGTGCCAGCTCCTATCCTGATTTTGTGGATGATATGGCAAGACTCAAGTCTGCGCCAACTACTATTAACAGGCTGGAATTTTGTCTCAGCGCCTGGGGATCTCCGACTTTCACCCATATTAAGAATCTGATTGCAGCACAGGGTACTGGTAGTACAAGTATCCTTTACAGAAACTTCCAGGCATTACGTAATACCTTTCCGATGGTAGATGCCATTGGATTTGATGATGAGAGTGCATACGATGTCAATTCTTCGACTGCATTGGCAGTAATGCTGGGCAATATGGGTTTTAAGGTGAGTCTGGTACCTTATACCAATCCATCCTACTGGACAAGTGTTGCGACTAACACAAATAATCAGCGTCCAGGTACTGTAGACAGGGTTGACCTGCAATGTTATGCCGGTGGTGCAGGTAATTCTCCCTGTAACTGGAATTTCGGATCTATACCTGTATATGCAGGATTATGGGATGCTGAGAAAACCACTTCTCAGGTACAAAGTCAGTTGAATACCTGGAAGAACAGTTGTCCTTCCCGTATCAGCGGAGGGTTCATATGGTTGTATGACGACATTGATAACAGTCCGCAAACGGCAGCTTATGCTACCGCGATTCGCAATGTATTTGGAGGTGGTACGCTCAATACGCCAGCAGCTACCTTTTACAGGGACTGTAATTACACCGGACTGGCAATTAGCCTGCCTGTAGGAGACTACACGTTATCAAGATTGCAGTCTTATGGCATCCGGAATGACGACATTTCATCTGTATCATTAAATAGTGGATATAGTACCCGTCTATATGTAAACGATAACTTTGGAGGTAATTCCCTACCGCTGACAGCGAGTACCTCCTGTCTTGTAGCAGCCGGCTGGAATGACCTGGCAAGTTCGCTCATCATACGTTCAGGAAGCGGTGCAAGAACTGCACAAGATGTAATGATGCAGAAGACCAGCATGTCTGTCACACCTGTAATAAAAGATTTTATACTCTATCCTAACCCTGTAGTCAGTGAATTAAGATTCCAGACCACAGATGATTTGTCTGGTGCCCAGATCAGGGTATTTGACCTCAGCGGACAGCAAGTGCTCGCCGCAAGAAATATTGCCAACAGGCTGGATGTATCCAGGCTGCATGCTGGTGTGTACACTATTGTGATTGACAAGAATGGTAGCGTAACTACACGGCAGTTTGTAAAACAATAGCAATAACCATTTTAATTTGATAAATCCTTTTTGCAGGTTCTGCTTTACACTTCCAGTAACTGATATAATAAGGGAAACACAACTTTGCCAGGAGGCAGCAGGCAGAACTTGCATCTGAATCGCCGGCTTACGACCGGTGCATCTTAAATCCCTCAAAAATTACAGCATGAAAGCAAAAAAATGGATAAAGGCAGGTTTGCTGTTTGCAGCAGGTTTGTTGTTGTCTGCGCAGATCTTCGCACAGTTTAAGGTGGTAGGCTATATGCCTTCCTGGTCAGGCAGCGTAAGCGCCATCCAGTATAGTAAGCTGACGCACATCAATTACTCTTTTGCCTTGCCTACCTCTACCGGGGGGCTGCAACCAATAGAGAATCCATCTAAGTTATCCAGTCTGGTGAGCAGTGGTCATGCCAATGGTGTGAAGGTACTGATTGCTATTGGCGGATGGAACAACGGAGATGACAGCGCTTTTGAAACTCTTGCAGCAAATGCAACTTACCGCACCAATTTCGTTAATGCGGTAATGAGCTTTGTTAATCAGTACGGTCTTGATGGTGTGGATATGGACTGGGAATATCCCGATGCAGGGGCATCTGCCAATAACTATTTACTGCTGATGCAGCAATTGTCTACAGCGCTGCATGCGCAGGGCAAACTGCTTACCGCAGCAGTAGTAGGAACAGGTGGTGCCAGCATCCTCAGCGGGGTATTTAACGTAGTTGATTTCCTTAACCTCATGGCTTATGATTACAATAATTACGAACATTCTACTTATACGTATGCTTCACAATCACTGGCTTACTGGAAGGGCAGGGGACTACCTGCTTCCAAAGCTGTGTTAGGCGTACCGTTTTATGCTCGTCCATCCTGGAATAGCTATGCCACTTTGCTGGCCAACGGAGCAAGTCCTAATTCCGATTATTTTGGTAGTGATTATTATAATGGTTTACCTACCATCAGAAGTAAGACTAACCTGGCGTACGACCAGGGAGGTGGTATAATGATGTGGGAGTTATCGCAGGATGCTACAGGCGCTAATTCATTACTGAGCGCTATCTATCAGGTAAAAATTGACCGCGGCGGTACGAATCCACCGCCACCGGGCACCCTCATCCAGGCAGAAAATTATACATCCATGTCAGGTGTACAAATAGAACCTTGTACCGATGCTGGTGGTGGTTCCAATGTGGGCTACATCGAAACCGCAGACTGGATGGCTTATGCAAACATCAACTTCCCTACTTCCGGCGCTTATAAAGTAGAATACAGGATAGCCAGCCAGGGCGCGGGAGGTCAGTTGTCACTGGACTTAAATTCCGGCGCGACAGTATTGGGGTACCTGAGTGTACCCTCAACGGGCGGCTGGCAGAACTGGACAACTATTTCACATACAGTAAATGTCAACGCAGGTACATACTCCGTGGGTATCTATGCACAGACAGGCGGCTGGAACATCAACTGGATACGCATTACAAAAGTGGCTGCTGCTGCGAGTGCGACGACAGCAGTTACGAGTGTAAAGGATCAGTTGTTTGACAATCAGGAAGTTGAAAAGGCTCCATTACTCTTCCCGAATCCTGTTGTTACGTCACTCAACCTGAGAGGTAGTTTAAACCAACCAGGAGGCAACATCACCATTTTTGATCTGAATGGTAAACAGGTGCTGAATGCCAGAAGCGGTATTACCAGTATCAGCGTTGATGCACTTCCTGCCGGTACATACCTGTTGGTATACACCAAAGACGGGAAGAAGGTAACCCAGAAATTTGTAAAAAAATAAACTGACCTGCTGCTTCCGGCAAAATGTGTTTCCCTTATTAGTAATTCCCTTTTATTAACCATTTTAAATCAAAACCCGTATGATGCGATCATTAAAACTGTCCCTCATGTTAACCGCTGGTCTGGCACTTACCGGAAGTGTGGTATCAGCTCAAAACTGGCAGCTGGTCTGGCAGGACGAATTTACCAACAGTATAGGCCCTGACTGGGTATTTGAAACCGGCACCGGTTCCGGTGGCTGGGGTAACAATGAACTTGAATATTATCGCCGCGAAAATGCGACCATAGAAAATGGTCAGCTGGTGATCACCGCTAAGCAGGAAAGTTTCGGCGGTATGAATTACACTTCTGCCCGCATGAAAACCCAGGGCAGAAAATCCTGGACATATGGAAAGATTGAAGCACGCATTGCGATGCCTTCTTTCCAGGGATCATGGCCGGCATTCTGGATGCTCGGTAGTAATATTACGTCCGTAGGATGGCCTTCCTGTGGAGAGATAGATATTATGGAGCATGTAAACACCGATCCAAATGTACATGGCACTGTACACTGGACAGGCAGTAATGGTGCTTATGCTTCTTATGGCAGTTCAACGCCGGTAGCAGTAACCGGCTATCACGTCTACAGTATCGAATGGGACGCCAATACCATTAAATGGTTTGTAGATGGTGTACAATTTAATGTTATCAACATTGCAGGTAATGTTGGCGGTACAGAGGAGTTTCACAGGGATTTCTTCATCCTGCTGAACTTTGCTATTGGCGGTAACTGGCCGGGATTTACAGTGAACAATGGAGCACTGCCGGCCAAAATGTATGTAGATTATGTACGCGTATACCAAAATTCAGGCGGGAACAATCCCGGATTTTCCACGACTATTCAGGCCGAATCTTATAGCTCTATGTCCGGGGTACAGGTAGAACCTACTACAGATGCCGGCGGAGGATCAAATGTCGGTTATATTGAAACCGGTGACTGGATGGCTTATCCATCCGTGAATATACCTACAACCGGTACTTACAGAGTTGAATACCGCGTAGCCAGTGCGAGCGGTGGACGTTTGTCAATTGATGTAAACGCAGGCGCTAACGTACTGGGCTATGTTGACATTCCGTCTACCGGAGGATGGCAGAACTGGACCACAGTATCCCATAATGTGACGATTAATGCCGGCACTTACAACTTCGGCATTTTTGCCCAGACAGGCGGTTGGAACATTAACTGGTTCCGTATTACCAAATTATAACCATCATCTTTTATCAACACTTTAAACAGTTTACCCTATGAGCAAAATGTTAAAATATATCGCTGGTACGTCAATGGCATTACTGGCAGTTACTGTTGCTTCTGCACAGCAGAAAGAACCCTATCGTCTTGGTACACCTGCCGGCATTCTGCAGGATATCCGTACCCAGGCAGCAAAACCACACGCAAGACTTGTAAGTGCCGCCGAACTGAAAGTTGGTCCTGGCATTGTATTAACTGGTAAAGTGAATACCCGCCACACAGATGGTAAAACGATGGAATCTGTGATTGGTGAAATTGAAAATACACCAGGTTCCTCTTTTTTCCTTCAGGTAAAGGATGGCAAGGTGACAGGTAACATAGTGCTGCGTAACAGCAAAAAAGGCTATAAATATTATACAGACAATACCGGCACTGCCTTCGTAAAAGAGGTAGCGTTGGACTCCCTGTTATGTATTGACTATAATAAAGCGCCGGAGGAAACAGCCGGAAGAGTAGCAACCGGCAATGCAGGTGCATTGGCATTACCAGAGCTGCAGAGTCGTCCCGGAGCAAACGGGGTGGTACTGCTGGACTTTGACGGGCAATATGTATCAGGTACCCTGTGGAATGGTGGTAACCCTATCAATGCCGCACCTACTACACTCACAGAAGCACAACAACTGGAAGTGTGGGAACTGGTAAGTGAAGACTTCCGGCCGTTCAACCTGAATATTACCAATAGTGAAGCAGTCTACAATTCCTATCCTGCCAACAGAAGGATGCGCTGTATCCTGACACCTACAAATACAGCAGCACCCGGTGCTGGTGGTGTAGCATATGTAGGCTCATTTAACTGGGGTAATGAAACACCCTGCTGGGTATTCAACGGTGGCGTAAAAGGTGCGGGAGAAGCAGCTTCTCATGAAGTTGGACATACTTTCGGACTTAGCCATGATGGTCGTACCTCCCCATCAGAAGGTTATTATGCAGGACATGGTACCTGGGCACCAATCATGGGAGTAGGTTATTATGTACCTGTTTCACAGTGGAGTAAAGGCGAATATGCAAGTGCTAACCAGACAGAAGATGACCTGGCAAAAATTGCCAGTGCTACTTATGGCGTAGGTTACAGAACAGACGATGCAGGAGGTAGTACCGGAACTGCGGCCCTGTTGAGCATCAGCACCAGCGGCGCAGTGAACACCAACGGTGTGATCGAACGCACGGGAGATGTGGATTTCTATTCATTTACCACAGCAGGAGGAGCCGTTAGTCTGAATTTTGCTACTCCGACGCGCCATGCAAACCTCGACATCCTTGCTACATTATATAATAGCAGTGGAGGGGTGGTAGCAAGCAGCAATCCAACCGGGTTATCAGCATCTATTAGTGCTACGGTAGCAGCCGGCACTTATTATGTTGCCGTAACAGGTACCGGTTATCTGAATCCGCTGAATACCGGTTATTCCAACTATGGTTCATTGGGCAGTTATGCTATTACAGGTTCAGTATCCTCTGCATCAGGTGCAGCAGCAACCGTATATAAGGATTGTGATTACGGTGGATATGCGGTAACGTTAGGAACTGGTACTTATACCTTATCTCAGTTACAGGCAAGAGGAGTAGTCAATGATGACATTTCTTCACTGAAAGTTGCGAATGGATATGAAGCGCTGTTGTATCAGCATGACAATTTCGGTGGTGATGTATACCTGTTCAGAGGCGACTTTGCCTGCCTGGTAAACCTGAGCGTAAACGGCGCACCACTGAATCTGAACGACTGGACATCTTCAGTAGAAATACGGCCATCAACTGCCGCAGCAGCCCGTACGAAGGAAGTACTGCCTTATATTGAAAAGGTGACCACCGCAGAACCTGCTGAAAGCAAATTGAATGCTACACTCAACGTGATGCCAAATCCGTTCGTTAATGAAGTGGTAGTAAGAACTACTGCGACGACGAAGGAAGGTTACCTGTATGTGACAGTATTCTCCCTGGATGGTAAGACAATCTTGCAGCCTAAGCGTATTGTGAACGGTGAGAGAATTGATCTGTCGAAAGTGGGTGCTGGTATCTACTTGATTAAGATATTTAACGGTAAAGAAACGGAAATACGGAAGATTATTAAGCAATAGCAGATCTCCTCTTTGCAGGACATTATGGGCAAAAAACGGGAGTAACACCTGATAAAAGGTGGGGCTCCTGTTTTTTGCCTTTTTTGTTTTCTCCTTTTCCACAATAGTAAATACATTCCAAATACTTTTAATTTAACTTTTTGTTATAAAATGCTATACAATAAAAAGAATTGTTACTATTTTATAAGTCGAAAAGATGGAGAAATCATTGTAATGAAAACCCGGAGCCATTAAAACTGCCGTATAATTTGTACCCAGCTGGACGAATTATATAAACGACGTGATATGAATACACAAGATGCCGAGTTAGTTATTAAATTACTGGAAGATGATGTAACAGCCTTTGATGCCCTTTACTGGAAATACCACCAGGCAGTATACCGGAATATCTTCAAGTTTGTTAAAGAACCCGTTGCAACAGAAGATATTTTGCAGGAAGTTTACGCCCGGTTATGGGAAAAACGGAAAGATATCAATGCTAATCAGTCTGTAGCCGGCTGGTTATTCGTAATCAGCTTCAATCTCTCGGTGGACTATGTCAGAAAGAAGCTACGTGAACATACGTTTCACAAGGAATTATACAATCTGAACATTGACGCCGGCGAGTGGGAAGATAATCCGGTTGCCTACGAGGCACAGTACCATCTGTTGGAAGAAGCTATTGGTCAGCTATCCTCTAAAAAACAGAGGATTGTGACTTTATGCAAACTTGAAGGCAAGACATACGATGAAGTAGCTGATGAACTGAAGATTTCCAGAAATACAGTAAAAGAACATCTATCCATTGCGATGACCCGTATTAATGAATATATTCAGAAGAATAAGGAGCACAAATACGTATTGCTGTTGCTGCTGTTCATAAAGAATTAGTTCGTAAACCGGACAGCCGGTTCTGCTGTACCATGCCAGATATCGGGAACCTGTGATGAAGGCTGTCATACAATTGGAAATATATATTAATCACCAACCATTATCATGCAAGACACATTAAGAATAAGAATATGTAATAATTATCGGAAACGCACCCACCCATAATATGAAGAGTCACGTATTTAGGGTAAATAATCATTAAAATAGTGCAGAACAGGAAGGAATACCTAAAGCAACTGTTGCATCAGAAAGAGTGGAAACAGGAGGATCGGGATTGGCTGCTGCAGTATTTAAATGAAAATGATCTGACAGATCTTCAGGAAGTTGCCGCTGAGGCTTATTATGCTGAATTGCCAATTGAAGGTCCGGTACTGGAGCAGGCACATTCGGCACGTATCCTGGAACGGATACATCAGCGTATCAGCGTACCGAAGGGAACTATCGTGAGGAGTATGTGGTTCAGTCGCTGGAAGGTAGCAGCAGCAGCCATTATTATCCTGGCAGCAGGCGTAGGTATAGTAAGTCTGTTCAGAAAACCTGTAAAGCAGCTAATGGTGGTAGCGGAGAAGCAGCGGAAGACGTTTACGCTGCCGGATGGTTCAGTTGTGCACCTGGAGCCCGGTACTGTACTGCAATATGCTGATGATTATGGTAAAAAGGCGCGTAATGTTACCCTGACAGGTGAAGCCCTGTTTAATGTAGAAAAGGATGATAAACATCCCTTCGTTGTAGCTTCATCACTGATCAGTACTAAAGTGCTTGGCACTTCTTTTAATATGGAAGTGAAAAGTACAGCCGAAGCAAAAGTGGTAGTGCTGACAGGAATGGTACAGGTAGCTGCACAGGATGGGAAAGATACAGAAGGTAAGAAACTGATTTTAACAGCCAATAAAAGAGCGGTATACAATAAGGCTACTCAGCTGCTGGAAATGTCCGATGCCACTGAAGATGCATGGTTTTATTCTCAGAGACAACAAGGACGGTTTGTATATGATGGAGAAGAACTTATAAAAGTAGTAAACGATTTACAGAGATACTATAACACGGAGATCAGACTAGACAGGAGAATACAGCATTGTGCATTTTACGGAGATGTAAACATTACACATGACCTGGAGATGGCACTCAACTTGATTGCAGTGTCACTGAACGCCAAAATCAATAAGGATAAAAGTGGAAACGGCTATACAATTGCCGGAGGTAACTGTCAATAAAGGACACATTGCCAACAGTTAACCAAGCCAGACGCCTTAATATGTACGAGCATACCGACGTATGCCAGCCAGCTTATTATATGTAGATAGATATTGCACACAACCAAACTAAATCGCTTTATGACGACCCAGGAAATAACGCCATCCGGTTAACTATACCCTATCAAGTTAACTCAGTAAGATAAAACGTGAACTGCACCGCAGCTGGTGCTGTATTGTGCTGGTCCCGCAAGGACCGGTAATGGGAAAGCTATTTTCCGGAACAACCAAAATCAAATTATACAAGAAATGCTGAAAAAGGCAACCCTATCCCTCCGCCTGATCATGCTTGCTCTACTGGTATTATTGGCACAGACCATTGCTATACCTGTAACAGCGTCAGGAATACAGGATGCGCTCGACAAAAAGATTTCTCTGGAACTGAAAAATGTGTTGCTGAAAGAAGCACTGGACCAGATAGGTAATCTGGCAGATGTATCGTTCATCTACGCCGGCAACAAAACGATTGTTGCCAATAAAGTAGATGTGAAAGCACACAATGAGAAAGTAAGTGATCTGTTAAAAAAATTATTAAAACCACATTCACTTTCCTATACCGTTGTATATGACCGTGTAGTGATCCGGCCTGTTGAAAAAAAAATGGACGACCTCTCCGTTCCGCAAAACAACCGTCAGGTAGCTCCCCGGCTACAGGATGTAAAAGGCACGGTGATGTCTCCAAGGAATGAAGCGCTGCCCGGCGTTGCTGTAGTGCTGAAAGGAACTGCAAGAGGTACCACTACCAATGACAAAGGATACTTTGAACTGAAAGGTGTACCGGCCGATGCAATACTGATATTTAATTTTACCGGCTACGAACAACAGGAGGTTAGTGTGGCTGCCTATAAGAATGGCGTGATTAATATCCAGCTGAAAGAAAAGACAACCAAACTGCAGGAAGTAGTGGTGACTGGTTTTCAGGATATTGATAAGAGTAAATTCTCAGGAGCTGCAGCCCGTATAAAAATGGATGAGGCAAAAATTGACGGTATGGCGGATGTAAGCCGGATGCTGGAAGGACGTGTAGCAGGTGTTGCTATACAAAACGTTTCAAGCACATTTGGTACAGCTCCTAAGATCAGGGTGCGTGGCGCTACATCCATTAATGGCGATAACAAGCCACTTTGGGTGGTTGACAATGTTGTATTAGAAGATGTCGTAAACATCTCTAATGATCAATTATCCAGTGGAGACCCTACTACACTACTTGGTTCAGCAGTAGCTGGTCTCAACCCGAATGATATTGAAAGTTTTGACATCCTTAAAGATGCTGCTGCTACCGCATTATATGGCGCACGTGCCATGAACGGGGTAGTAGTGATCACAACGAAAAAGGGACGTGCAGGCGTAAAACCCCTTGTGACTTACAGTGGCAATTACAGTACGCAGCTGAAGCCTAATTATGATAATTACAACATCATGAACTCTGCTCAGCAGATGTCAGTACTGGCAGAACTGGAGCGTAAAGGCATGCTTACCTCTGATATACTGTCCCGCGGTGATATCGGAGTGTATGGAAAGATGTACGAAATGCTGAATGCAGACGATAAAGGGAACTTCCCGCTGCAGAACACACCTGCTGCAAAACGTAATTTCCTGCTTCGTTATGCGTCAGCCAATACAGACTGGTTTGATATCCTGTTCAAGACAAGCTTTATCCAGGAACATTCCCTGAGTGTTTCTTCTGGTAATGACAAAGGGCAATCTTATTTCTCTACCAGCTTTTACCATGATAATGGTTGGACCGTAGCTGATAAGGTGAGCCGGTATACACTCAACTTTCGTAATAACTATAAATTATCCGAGAAGGTAAGTACCGGTTTCTCCGTATTGGGTTCTGCCCGTCAGCAACGTGCACCTGGTGCATTGACACGTACCAGCAACCCTGTGGAAGGACAATATGACCGTGATTTTGACATCAACCCTTTCAGTTACGCCTTGAACACCAGCCGTACACTTACAGCTTATGATAAAGACGGAAATCTCGAATACTTCAGAAGAAACTATGCACCATTCAATATCATCAACGAATCAGCTAATAATTATCTGAATCTTAGTATGATGGACCTGCGATTACAAGGTGATCTGTCCTGGAAGATAGCCAAAAACCTGCGATACGAGTTTGTTGGTGCACTTCGCTATGTAAAGTCGTCCCGTGAACACCAGATTACGGAAAACAGTAACATGGCAAACGCTTATCGTGCCGCAGATAATGCTACTATCGCAGAGAATAACAAGTTCCTGTATCGGGATCCTGCTAACCCTGACGCATTGCCGGTAATCGTACTGCCCTATGGTGGTTTCTATAACCGTACAGAAGATCAACTGATAAATTTCGATTTCAGGAACAGTCTGAACTATAATACTACTATCAATCAGCGTCATAGCATTACCGCAATGATCGGTCAGCAGGTAAAATATGCAGATCGTCAGAATGCTTCCAATACTGGTTACGGCTATCAATACAACAATGGTGGCGTGCCGTTTACCGACTACCGTATTCTGAAACAGACGATAGAAAGCAGTTTCCCTTATTATGGTATGAGTAAGGACTACGACCGTTTCGCCGCTTTCTATGCTACCGCTACCTACGCCTTGGATGGTAAATATAACCTGACGGGTACTACCCGCTATGATGGATCAAACAGACTGGGTAGATCAAAAACCGCCCGCTGGCTACCTACATGGAGTGTATCCGGATCATGGAACATCGATAGAGAACCTGCAGTACAGGATCTGGGATGGGTGGATTACCTGGCCTTAAGAGCAAGTTATGGTCTGACTGCCAGTCTGGGACCAGCTACCAATTCAAACATTGTATTCCAGACTGTCAATAGCAAGAGGACACATCTGGATGAAGTGGAGTCCGTCATCAAAATTGCACACCTGCAGAATGATGATCTGACCTGGGAGAAACTGTATACCACCAATATAGGTCTGGATGGTACATTGTTCAACAGGCGTATTAACTTCTCCATAGATGCATATCGCCGTAATAGCTTTGACCTGATCAGCATCATTAAAACATCTGGTATTGGGGGTGAGACCCTGAAAGCTGCAAACTACGCAGATATGAAGTCAAAAGGTATAGAAGTATTGTTAGGCGGTGAAGTAATAAAACGAAAAGACTGGGGATGGAAGGTCAGCGCTACTTTTGGTTACAATACCAATAAGATTACTAATGCCAAGAACATTCCCAGGATTTTTGAACTGGTTGTAGCTGAAGGTGGCAATAAAGAAGGTTATCCTGTCAGAGGATTGTTTTCACTTGAATACAAAGGACTTGATCCGCATACGGGCGCGCCACAGTTTGTTAACCAGCATGGAGCCATCAGCAAAGATGTGTTTTTGCAGGACCTGAATACAAATAACCTGGTGTACCAGGGCCCTGTAGACCCTCCGGTAAATGGAGGTCTGAACAACACCTTTCATTATAAGGGACTTTCACTGAACGTATTTGTGACTTACCAGTGGGGTAATAAGATCAGGCTATATCCTGCATTTAAAACCGCCTACTCTGACCTGGACGCAATGCCAAAAGAATTTTATGACCGCTGGATCATGCCGGGTGATGAAAAGGAGACGCAGACACCATCTATTCTGGATAGATTG
Organism: Chitinophaga rhizophila; assembly: GCF_019492185.1. Lineage (GTDB taxonomy): Bacteria > Bacteroidota > Bacteroidia > Chitinophagales > Chitinophagaceae > Chitinophaga > Chitinophaga rhizophila. Next base: position 1,496,473 of record NZ_JAICCF010000001.1, on the reverse strand, counting down.
GAACAGGTTATGCTTGGAGGCGCTTACCCATATAATAACTACAACTACTCTACAGCCCGGGTAGCTAAAGGAGACATGATCCGCCTGAAGACTGTGTCACTCACCTGGATGGTACCTGCAAACGTATTGAGGCGAACTGCTTTCAGTAACATATCACTGACAGGGGCAGCTATTAACCCATGGCTGATCTATTCAGATAAAAAGCTGAGAGGACAGGATCCTGAATTTTTTAACACAGGCGGCGTGGCGCAGCCAATACAAAAACAATTTACGCTTTCTCTGAAAGTAGGCTTTTAATAAGAATGGTTATGAAGACTTTTTTTATAAGGGTATTGGTTATCGGATGCTGTTTGACATCCATGGCCGGATGTAACAAATATCTGGATAAATCCCCTGATAGCACATGGACAGAGCTGGATACACCTGAAAAGGTTTCTCAGTTGCTCGGTACTGCTTATCCACAGGCCAACTATATCGTGTTTGCAGAGTCAATGACTGATAATGTTGAAGATAAAGGGGCAGGGGTAATTGAACGTACGAACCTGGATCCTTACTTCTTCAATGATGTTTCTGCCACAGAGCAAGATTCGCCGGAAGCATACTGGCAGGCTTGTTATGCTGCAATAGCAGCGGCTAACAATGCGCTTAAAGCATGTGAGGCAGCAAAGGACAAAAACCTGTATACAGCGCAAAAAGGAGAAGCGTTGGTAGCAAGAGCATATGCGCATTTTATGCTGGTCACCTTTTTCTCTAAGTTTTACGATGCAGAAACAGCGGCTACAGATCCGGGGATACCGTACGTAACTGAGCCGGAGACAGTAGTTAATAAGCAGTACGAGCGTAAAACCGTGAAATATGTCTATGAAATGATTGAGAAGGACCTGGAAAACGGGTTAAAGCTGATCAGCGATGAGAACTATGACGTACCTCGTTACCATTTCAACAGAGCGGCTGCTTATGCATTTGCCACCAGGCTTTATCTGTTTAAAAAGGATTATCAGAAGGTGCTGGAGTATGCCAGCCAGGTATTCCCCAACAATGATATCGCCAGCAACATGCGTCCATGGAATACCACCTATAAGACGCTCAGCCCTGCCGCAATCTGGGATACGTATGCCAGGGCAACAGAAACTTCCAACCTGCTGCTCGTTGAAACACAGTCAGTCTATGGCCGCTATGTGGCGCAATACAGATATGGACTTACATACAATAAGCAATTGCAGATACTTGGAGCTAATGTAACAGGAGGGACCTATGCTTATCCGTTGTACTATTATGGAACCAGAGACTATTTCGTGCCTAAGCTGACAGAGTATTTTGTGAAGGCATCAGTGAATGCCACAATTGGCGATGCCTATGTGATGGTGCCATTATTCACAACCGAGGAAGTATTGTTCAACAGGGCAGAAGCAAATGCTTACCTGGGTAATAATACAGCGGTGCTGAATGATCTGAATCTATTTGCCAGCAAACGTATCAATAATTATAACGCCTCCACCCATCGGGTAACATTATCGAAGATCAGGAACTTCTATAATATATCAGATGCAAGGGCGGGGCTGCTGCAAACCATCCTTGACTTCAAACGTGCTGAGTTTGTACAGGAAGGGCACCGGTGGTTTGATATCCAACGATACAAGGCCGTAGTGACCCACTATACTGACAGGGGCGAGACGCTTGTACTGGAAGCAGATGATAAGCGACGTGTATTACAGATTCCCTCATCCGCAACCGCTTCAGGTATTGCTTTGAATCCGAGATAACTTTCAACCATTCACATAAGAACTTACAGATATGAAATGCTTAAAAATATTCTTCTTGATACTGACAGCAGTGACATTCGCTGCATGTTCACAAAAAGAGGATGACCTCAGTGGTGTGCAAGACATCCCGGGCCTGGGTGGCGATACCTGGGTACCGGGATCTTTAGATGCCTGGTTGCATGATACTATGACTGTACCCTACAACATTGAGGTAAAATATAAATGGGACCAGTTTGAATTTGATGTTACAAAAACATTGGTGCCGCCAAAAGAAGAAGTAGTCATTCCGGCTATAAAAGCAATTAAGAAAGTGTGGATTGATAATTATATTAAGGCAGCCGGAGAGGTGTTCTTCAAAAAGTATTGCCCTAAGTTTTTTATCCTATCTGGTAGCGCCAGCTGGAACGATAACGGTACCATCACATTGGGTACAGCAGAAGGCGGCCGTAAGGTTGTAATGTATCTTCTCAATGATTTCCGTACCAAGGAGATGCCTGGATACACTAAAAGTGACACCGCTACTGTTAAACAGATCTTTCATGTTATCGAACATGAATTTGCACATATTCTTCATCAGACTGTTATGTACCCTGTTGAGTTTAAGAAAATCTGCGCAGGGTATTACACTGGAAACTGGAACAATATCGCGGATAGTGAGGCCAGAAAAGATGGCTTTGTTACAGCATATGCCATGTCAAATGAAAGCGAAGACTTCGTTGAAATGATTTCCATGATGCTCATTGAAGGGAAAGCCGGATTTGACAGAATAGTGAACAGTATTCCAGAAGGATCTAGTGTCAACGGCTCATCACAGGCACAGGCAAAAGAGCGGCTACGACAGAAGGAAGCTATAGTAGTAAGTTACTTTAAGGCATCTTATAATGTAGATTTTTACAGCCTGCAGGACAATACCCGGAAATCCATTGTACAGCTCTTATACTAAGACTATCAACCAAGATCAATTACATAATCCTTATGAGAAGAAATTTATCAATATGTTTTATGCTGCTCCTCGTCGCATTTACTTCCTGTAAAAAGGAGTATGATGATGTCTTCGATGGGTCGCCAGACGACAGGATCAATGAAACACTGGCAGCATATAGTAAGGCACTGACAGGCGCTCCATATGGCTGGAAGGCATTGGTCTATCCATCAGCATTGCCTGCCACCGGCTTTGGATTTTACTTCAGGTTTGATAGTACTAACAGGGTAGACATGTTTTCTGACTTCGATTCATTGTCGGCAGTTACGGTAAGGACAAGCAGCTACCGCCTGAAATCATTGCAGCAACCTTGCCTTTTGTTTGACACCTATTCCTATATCCATGTACTGTGTGATCCTGATGCCAGCAAGAATGGCGGATATTATGGAAAAGGATTATTTTCTGATTTTGAATTTTCTATAGATAATGTCTCTGAAGATACTATAAAACTTACAGGACGTCTGAATGGCAGTAAGGCCATCTTCGTTAAAGCTACCTCGCAAGAGGCACAGGATTATTACGATAAAAAACGGAACTGGGAGTTCAATAAATTTTCCCGGTTCCTTACTTATTTCAAAGAGCTGACTGTTGGAAATAACAAGTATGACATATACGCCGATCTCAGATATCGTCAGCTCAGATTTACCTGGAACTCGAATAATGGAGAGAAGACATTTATTACGAATTATCACTTTGATAATAATGGTATTGTTTTTTCAAATCCATTCAGAGACGGGGCAATATCATTCTCCGGTTTTAACGATATAAAATGGAATGCCAACACACAGCGCATGACAATGAAAGCTGGAGAAAACACCGCACTTATTTCCAGTTCTATCAAACCCCAGGTGCTGGATATAGCTGCAGGAAGACGTTGGTATAACACAGCCGCAGCTACCCGTACCTATTGGGCATCTCCATTAGGATTTCATATAGATGGCGTTGACGATGCCTATGGCGTAAACAGACTTGAAGGATTCAACTTTATGGTTTATTTCCCGGTTTATGACGGCACTTATGATTTCACCGGTATTGTGCCAAGCGGGTTTGCCTATGGTCCAGCGTTAACCCCCGTATTCAGAACAAATGGTACTGTAGCCTTTGAATATACGCAGCTTGTATTCGGAGACATTCCTGCAACAGCTTCAAACACAGTTTCCAGGATCATCACAAAATATCAGGAAAGTGAGGGTTTTTATTTTGTGCAGACAAGTCCCACTTCCTATGATATGGTAAACGCCAGAGATGCCAGAACCTGGATTAGCTGGCAACAGTAATGTTTGCCCAGCGCATTATTCAAAGAAATACTTAAAATAAACAGCCATGAAAACTCAGCCTGTTTCTGTATTATATAAGGCTTCTTTATACCTGGTCGCGTTGTTATTATCTGGTCTGTACTCATTCGGACAGACAGATATTACTATCGGGACAGCCAACGGCGCCAGTAATAACAATGGTTACCCCTGCCCCTTACAAGACTACTATGAAGGTTCCAGAGGACAGTTCCTTTATCTCGCCAGTGAAATGACAGCTGCAGGCATGCAGCCAGGTTATATCAATGCAGTAAAGTTTACTGTCAACGGACTTAATGGCACCGGCATTATTGAAGATTACACAATAAAAATCGCCGGCACATCCGTAGCTACGCTCAATGCTGCTACCTGGGAACCTTCCGGAAGTACTGTTTTCGGACCGGTAAACTATCAACCTGTTACAGGCGTGAACAGCTTTAATCTCCAACCAACGTTTTTCTGGAATGGTACAGATAATATTATTGTAGAAATCTGTAACGGAGGGGCTGACTATACTGCAAATCCTGCTGTTCAATGGACGACAGGTCTGAGTTTTAATGGCTCGCATCAATACAGGGCTGACAACATGGGTAACCTATGTGCGACTAATAATACCAGCAACTCTGGTACGATGACCACACGTCCTGTTATTATCTTTAATTATACCCCCGCAGCTGCCTGTACAGGTACACCAGTTGCAGGCACCGCTACCTCCTCCCAAACAAACATCTGTATGGGAGGCACGTTTAACCTGTCGCTTACCGGGGCTACAGCTGCTACCGGGTTAACCTACCAGTGGCAGTCATCTGCTGATAATATCAACTGGATAAACATCGCTGGTGCTACAACTCCGTTTTTACCTAACAGGACGCAGACTGTTACTACCTATTACCGATGTGTTGTGACATGTACTGGTAGTGGCGCTTCTGCTAGTTCTTCGGCTGCACAGGTAACAAGTCCGGCCCTGATACGTGGTGTTTTTACTATTAACAAAAATGCCCCTGCCGGCAATGGTAACTTTGTATCATTTAACGCTGCTTATGACTATATCAAATGTGGTATAGATAGTGCAGTTGTGTTTAATGTAGTAGCAGGCAGCGGTACATATGATGAACAACTGATCATTACTCCCGTTGGAGGCGCATCAGCTACTAATACAATTACCTTCAATGGTAATAACCAGACTATTACTTACCTTTCTACAAATGCGAATGAAGCTGCAGTAATTAAATTAAATGGTGCTGACTACTTCACCTTTAACGATCTGAAAATAGTACCGAAAGGTACTACCTCTGCCCAAAGGGGAATTGGCGTTCATCTGATCAATGATGCAGATTTCAATACTATTAATAACTGTACAATTACCCTACAGGCTACCAATTCAACCTCAAGTTATGCAGGTATCGCGTTGAGTGCCTCACATTCCGATCCGGCGGGAAGAGGTGCTGCGAATTGTGATGACAATACATTCAGTAACAATACTATTACAGGTGGATATTACGGTATTACACTGGTGGGTAGTTCCTCTGTTGCTAACCAGCGTAATAAAATTACAGGTAATACAATTACGGAATCCTATTACAGAGGTGTATATGTGCATGGAGCGTTCAATACGCTAATTAAGAATAATAACTTTAGCCGGCCAACGCGCAATGGAGTTACCACCTATGCGGCTATTCATCTCCAGGACCTCAGTACTAAGGTGTCAATTGACGGTAATAGAATATCTAATCCATTCGGTGGCAACACTACCAGTACTTCCTCATTTTATGGCATCTACCTTGACAATGTAGAGGCCTTGTCAGGTCTGGAAAATGAAGTAGTGAATAACCTGGTTTATAATCTGAACGGAGCAGCGAACCGGTATGGTATCTACAACAACGGAGCCAGCAACGTCAGGTTTTATCATAATACTATCTCAATAGATGGCACATCATCCAGTACTAATAATACTTACAAGCTCGCGGGTTATGTCCAGATGAATGATGCCGCAGGTATTGAGTTTGTTAACAACATCATTACGCTAACTGCAACCTCTACTATTCCACAATACGGACTGTATTTTGGTAATGCTTATCCTGCAGGAGATGTCGTGTCGGACAAGAATGACATTTTTATCAATCCCATTGGTGCTAATAAATTTATAGGTTATTATACCAAGAATCAACCTACACTGAGTGACTGGAAAATGGCTAGTCAGCAGGATGCTGCATCATTTTCAGTCAATCCATTCTACCAGGACATCGCAACCGGTAATTACTCGGCGACCAATGCAAGTCTGAATAACCGAGGAAATGTTGTGAATACCCCTGTTGACATTAACAACATCGCGCGTAATATCAGTGCACCTGATCTGGGTGCATATGAGTTTACCCCGCCACCTTGTGTTACTCCACCAACCGGAGGGTCCACACAACTCAGTAAGCAGATAGTGTGTGCTGGTGCGCCAGTAATATTGAGTCTGGCTGGCAATTCAATGGGCGATAGTCAGACTTATCAATGGCAGTCATCTGCAACGCTAAATGGAACTTATACAAACCTGGGTCCGTCATCAAGTTATTCAGACAGTACAATTCTTGCAAGCACAACGCTTTATTACAGGGCTGCTTTGACCTGTGGAACGAATACAAGTTATTCCACCCCGGCACTGCTTACCGTTAATGGTGCCTTGGCACCAAATACATATACTATTGATAAGAATCAGCCAACAGGCGGATTAAATTATAACAGCTTTAATGATGCAAAGCAGGCAATGATGTGCGGAATAGCTGGTCCGATCATCTTTGAAGTAACTGCGGGTCGTACACCATATGAGGAACAACTCGTGCTGGATTCTATTCCAGGTGCGTCTGCTATCAATACTATCACTTTCAAAGGTAATGGTAACACCATCCATTTCTCAAGCAACGATGCAAGTGATAAAGCAGTCATAAAACTACGTAAGGCTGACCATATCACCTTTGATAGTCTGAAGATAGATGCAACAGGTAATGGTAGTTATGGTTGGGGTGTACAGTTCTTCAATCATGCTGATAGCAATGTTGTTACCAGGTGCGAAATTCTTACGAAGGCAGATGCGACAAGTGATCAGTATGCAGGTATTATTGCCAGCACCTCTGAAACAGATGCTGTAAACAACAGTGCGAATAGTTTTAGTGTCAGCAATATCTTCAGCCGCAACAGGATATCCGGTGGCTTCTATGGTATAGTTGTAATGGGCTACTTCAATGCTGGAACATCCAACTACCAGATCGTAGGTAATGAGGTAAAAGACTTCTATTCCAGAGGAATCTACTCTTCATATACCGGCAATACACTGATTGCAGACAATATCGTGAGTCGGCCAACCCGCCAGAACGCTGATTGGTCTGTATATGGTATCTCTATGACTTCCCGTCACAATAATGCCAGGGTATTGCGCAATGTTGTTTCTAACGGAGCACCACAACCTACGTCCAGCACATATTATGCTATATCCTTTGATAACTGTAATGCAGATGACGGAAAAGCCGATACAATAGCTAACAATGTTATCTATAATATGAATGTCAATGGCAACCGCCGTGGAATCTCCATTTCATATTCTACTAATATCATTGCATTGCATAACAGCATCTCTGTAGATGCTCCGGGTTCTACACAAACATGGAACACTACTGCTGGCTGTTACATTATATCCGGTACTAATACTAAGTTCATCAATAACAACATTACAGTTACCAGTACCGGTGCAGAGCCGAAATATGCAATTTATCTGAGTGGCGACGCAGATATACAGAATAACAACTATTATGTGAAGGGAGACGATGCGGATAACTATGTGGGCTACTTCAACGGTGCACGCAGCACATTGACTGAGTGGAAAGCCAATACCCAGAAAGATAGTGCATCGACCGATTTCGATCCAATCTATGCAGATCTGCAGAATGGTAATCTGATGCCTGTATTTTTCAAATTAGACAATACAGGGATACCCCAGGGTATAACTAGCGATATCTTAGGGAAGTCCAGAAGTAGTACAACACCTGATGTCGGTGCTTATGAGATTAGTCTGCCACTATGTCAGACACCAATAAATGCAGGTAAGGCGGTCGTAAGCCCCAATACAGGTATCTGTATGGGTACACATATCACGCTTGATCTGATTGAGAACACAACAGCAGGTCGTCTCACCTACCAATGGCAGGCTTCTTACTCAGCATCAGGTCCATGGATCTATATCAGTGATACGGCTTATATCCCAGGACTGAAGACAGAACTCGGCGCTAACAATTATTTCCGTTGTCAGCTGGTGTGTAGTGGTACAGATACAGCCTGGTCTGAAGTAGCATTCGTTAATATGAATCAGCCACTGATCAAAGGTGTATATACCATTAATCCTACCGGTACAGGCACAAGGAACTTTACATCTTTCCAGGCAGCAGTTACTGCTATGGAATGTGGTATAGCCGGAGAGGTGATTTTTGATGTAGTACCTGGTACTTATACAGAGCAGATACGCATGCACCGTATTCCTGGTGCATCTGATACCAGTCGCGTAACATTCCGTAGCCAGAATGGCAATCCGGCTTCAGCAACCCTCACCTATGCAGGAACAGCAGCCAACAATTATGTCCTGATGCTTGACAGCGCCAGTTACATTACCTATAGGAATATTACTATCACTGCTACCACAGCTGCAAGTGGACGAGCAGTGGTATTCTCCGGCAACGCCGTTAAAGACAGTCTGGTGAACAACCATATCAATGTACCTGCTGTAACGGCAGATAATACGGATGCGGTAGGTGTTTTCGCAGATGAGTTTAAAGGTGGAAATATCGCAATTGTAGGTAATACGCTTAGAAACGGGTCAAGTGGCATTCACTTCTCCGGTACCTCAGTTAATGATGAAGTACATGGATTGGTAGTCGATAGTAATAATATTGCTGGTGTATTTTCAAGCGGCATTTATTTACACTACGTAACAAGACCTGTTGTATCAAAAAATATTGTTGATATTAAAGATCCGCTTGCGGGAACTGCGTATGGTATCGTACTTAATTCAGGCGATACTGCATATAAAGTTATCAACAACACACTTACAATCAGCAATACAAGTGCCTCCATCTGGGGTATAGCCTTGCAGGATTGTAGGGGATCGGCTGCAGCTACCGGCCTCGTTGAAGCAAATAAGGTAAATGCATTGAATGGTAACACGGGTATGATATGGGCGCTTGCAAATAATACTTCGTCTTATAATACAACGGTTAACAACATCATATCAGTAAAGACAACCGGTGCTGTAGCGTATGGCTTATTCAGCAATCAGGGTAACAATATCAACTACTATAACAACTCTGTTTATAATGCCTCTACCTCAACGGGACCGAATGTAGCGGGATATTTCTCTCATACCAGTCCGGCTGATGGAAATGTACGCATGCGCAATAACATCTTTACGAACGAAGGTGGTGGCGTTGCAGCTGAGATTGTACTGAGCGACTATATCAACAGTGATTACAACACTTATTACACAACAGGCAATACACTGATATCAAGAAGTGGGACAGGCGACGACTATGATAGTCTGTCTCACTGGATTGCGGCTTCAGACCTTGATATCAGCTCCATTGTGTATAAGCCGGCGTTTGCCAGTATCGCTACGCTTGAACCAGATCTTGCAAATCCGGATGTATGGGCTATCCACGGCCGTGGTGTACAGATAGCTGGTAACGATCATGATATCAATAGAAGATCCCGCCCCGTTTCACTGACTGCGGGTGTGCCTGATATGGGAGCCTATGAGTTCCTGCCAACCGCACAGCCGACAGTACTGCAGGCTATTCCTGCTACACCGGCACCTGGTATCACCCAGCAGTTCCTGTATGGTTCTGATACGGTCGCTAAAATTACCTGGGATCCTAACACGGCAGTACCATCCACTATTGTATTGAAACGCTACTCAGGTGTGGTACCTCCTAATCTTACAGCTGGTACGCCATTCATGTACTTCTATACAGATGTTGATGTAACAGGCGGCAGCAACTACAAGTTTAATATCGAGCAGTTCTACGTAGATTCCTGGTTGGGGTATATGGACAGGGAGAAAAATGTGCGTTTAGGCAGAACGGATGCCGCTGATACCTGGATTGTTAATGATAGCAGTACTGTGAATGAGGCTAAGAACATCCTGGCAGATACTGCGCTGCAATACCTCGATAAGTTCACCGGGCTGAAAGGAAAGTTGATTTTTGACAATGAAGGTCCGGCGGGAGCAGATACTTCCAACCTTGGTACCCGCTTCTGGGTTGCGTATGGTCATGACAGAAGTTTTATTACGGACAATGACCAGAATCTTGCCTTACATCTTGTAGCTGGCCAGACGCCTGCACATGTAGTAGTAAAAGTGAATGGCACTGCGTGGGGTAAAGATTATCTGGTTCCGGCCAATTCATCACTCACTACTGATTTTATACCGAAAGCAGGTCTGAGCGACGCACGTCTTTCGGGAGAAGGTTTATATCCTTTCGGTATCAGTATTGAAAGCGATGCGCCGATCACAGCTTATGCCCATCAGTATAGCTCGTCCACAGCGGGTGCTACTCTCCTGATGCCGGTAGGTACTTATGGATATGAGTATCGTCCAATGACTGCACGCCAGTATGCAGATGCGAATGCATTCTCCTGGTTCTATATTGTTGCAGACAATGACAGCTCTGTAGTCGAAATCACACCTTCGCAGGCGACAGCCGGTGGCCGTACCGCCGGAGTGCCGTTCCAGGTAACACTGAACAGGGGTGAGGTGTACCAGGTACTGGGCGCTAGCATGAATGAAGATGAGGGGTATGACCTTTCCGGAAGTATTGTTCGCGCTGTACAGAACGCGGCTGGGAAATGTTATCCGGTGGCCGTATTCTCAGGCAACAGCTTCAGTTCCTTCGGATGTGGTGGCTCTGGTGGCTTTGTAGGTTCAGAGGGCGATAATATCGTTCAACAGAATCTGCCGGTACAGTCATGGGGTAAAACATTCCTGACAGCTCCATCTTCCGGTATGGCAGATCCTGTACGGCTGATGAATAATATATACCGGGTGCTGGTGAAGGATCCTGCTACCATGGTGAAAAGGAACAATGTACAGATACCGCTTAATACACTCATTAATAACACCTATTATGAATTTGAAAGTAAGGTAGGAGAGTCTATTGAAGCCGACAAGCCGGTAACTGTAGCACAATACTTCACAAATGATGGTTCTTGTAACAATGCTCCTGGTGGGGATGTGGATATGGTATATCTGACCCCTGTTGAGCAAGCTGTTAAGAAAGCTACTTTCTATCGCAATGCTGATGCGGGCATCGACTATAACTTCATAGCGCTGGTGATCCATAAGCAGGGACTTAATTCCTTACTGATCGATGGAAGTAACACCTTCAGTTATACATTCAATCATCAGAATAAGGCAGATTACGTAGTAGTGGTAAAACGTTGGGATGCTGCTGATGCGTTAAGTACTGTTAAGAGTGATTCAGCGTTCACGGCAATTACTTATGGGTTTGGATACGATGTGAGCTATGTATATAATGTAGCTATGCAGATCAGAAATCTGAACATACAACCAGCATTTGCCAACACAAATAATCAAACAGGTAATAAAAATGCTTATACTTGTGTTAAGACCCCATTCCGTCTTACAGCACTATTGCCAATGGCGCCGGCAACGCTCACCTGGAAACTGAGCGAGGTGAGCAACCTAACGCCTTCCACAGATATCGTTTCAAATAATCCTGTTCCTGAAGACACACTAGTTATAGACGGACAGACATATTATCAATATCAGATTGCAACGGAATATGCTTTCTCAGCACCGGGCGACTATCTGATACCTGTTAAAGTAACTGATCCTGCTATTGAAAGTTGCGATAACAGTATAACGACCTATCTAAAAGTAAAAGTAACACCTGCACCGCATGTAGACTTTGCAATCAGCTACAATGGTTGTATCAGTGATGTTGCCGTGTTGAACGGAACTGCTACTACAGAGAACAATGCGCTGATCAGTAAGTGGAAATGGTCATTTGGTGATGGCACAAGCGCTGACACACGTAATGTGACCAAACAATATGATGCAGCCGGTGAATACTATGATACGCTGCAGGTAATTACCAGAGATGGTTGTGTAGGTGATACCGTGAAAAAGATAGTTGTTAACGAACCAACTGCCGCTCTTCTGATAACAGATACGCTAACTATCTGTGCAAACACCGATGCATCTTTTACAGTACTAAACCCGGATCCGGCAGCAACCTATAACTGGTATAACTCGGTTACCGGTGGTGCACTCTTAGCGAGCGGAACGACGCTGGAGATAAAAGATGCAGTCAGCCCGGCAGTATACTATGTCGAAACTACCAAGGGTGGTTGTGCAGGTATGATACGTACCCCGGCAACATTACTGGTTATGCCTCAACTGGCCGCACCGGTACTCAGAGTAGATTCAATTGGTGTTGATCAGATCAGATTTACATGGAATGAAATTGCTGGTGCGACAGGTTACCTGGTATCAACAGACAATGGTACAACATGGTTGACGCCATCTGCTGGTGCCGACGGACTGGAACATCTTGTAACCGGTCTCAAACCGCAGCAGAGTGTGACCCTGCTCGTAAAAGCGACCGGTTGTGAAGACAAAGTGTCTCAGGCAGTTACCGGTAAGACATTACCGGATGGCATTTATATACCGACAGGATTTACCCCTAACGGTGATGGTAAAAATGACACGTGGCTGGTATATGGCGCAGTGGTAAGAGAAATTCATTTCATGGTATTCAACCAATGGGGTGAAAAAATCTTTGAATCCAATAATCAGCAACTCGGATGGGATGGTACCTATCAGGGTAAAGCACAACCATCCGGCGTATACATCTATATCTGTAAACTCAGACTGGCAGATGGAACCAGTATAGAAAGAAAAGGTACGCTCAACCTCCTGAGGTAATATAAATATGGTTTTATGGAGAAATGGACATTCAGATCAACCAGACAACTCTTTGCTTGCTATTGCTCTTCGCCTTATGGCGGGAGCAACAGCGGCGGGAAGTTGTTAAGCAGTCTTATAACTGCTGTAATAATCCTGCTAACTTGTTTGCAAACCTATGGTCAGAATTTATCCAACAAAGGAAAAAGCTTCTGGGTTGGCTACGGGCACCATCAGTTCATGGAACCTGGCAGAGGTAATACCCAGGAGATGGTACTCTATCTAAGCGCAGAAGAACCTGCTAATGTCACAGTAACTATTGATGGTACTACGTGGACAAGATCGTATACTATTCCCGCTAATACAGTAATAGCCACAGATCAGATACCTAAGACAGGTGCATTTGATGCAAGGTTATATTCAGTGCCGCCAACATTTGGTGGTACTGGTGGCGAAGGACTCTTCCAGCGGAAAGGTATTCATATAGTCAGCGATGTCCCTATTGTTGCCTATGCTCATATCTATGGTAGTGCATCTTCAGGCGCTACAATGCTGATGCCTGAAGAGACCTGGGGTTATTACTACGTTTCGCTGAATAGTCAGCAGGAATATGATTTTGACTGTTTCTCCTGGATGTTTGTAGTTGCCAGGGAGAACAATACCGTTGTAGAGATAACTCCCTCCGTACTAACCCGTAATAACAAACAGCCTGGTGTGCCGTTTACGGTTACGCTTAACAGGGGAGAGATCTACCAGGTTGTAGGCGCTTCTCTCGGAGGAAGTGCAGGCCGTGAAATGACGGGTACTACAGTCAGATCAATCGCAAATGCTAATGACACCTGTTTCCCGGTAGCGGTATTCTCCGGGAGTAGTCGTACAAGTATTGCCTGTTCCGGCGGTTTCGGTTCCAGTGGCGACAATAACATTCAGCAGGTGTTTCCTTCCCAGGCATGGGGAAAAAGGTATCTGACAGCCCCTAGTTCCACAAGTAGTACCCCCAGCAGCTTTATGACCAATCCATATAAGGTTGTAGTAAAGGACCCTGCTACTGTCGTAAAGCGTAATGGTGTACAACTTACCGGGTTGCTGAATAATTCATACTACGAATATGAGAGCGATACCCCTGATTATATTGAAGCTGATAAACCTATTCTTGTAGCACAATACATGTCGTCTACCGGCTCCTGTCCGAATACAGGGGGAGACGGAGATCCGGAAATGGTTTACCTCAGCCCGGTGGAGCAGTCAATTAAACGCATAGGTTTTTACAGAAATAACCGTGAAAGTATTAATGTAAACTACCTTACCATGATCATACCTACCGAGGGTGTTAATACATTATCTATTGACGGTGTAGGTAATTCCTGGAACTATATATTGCCTCATCCTAACTTGTCCGGTTATTCAGTAGTGGTAAAGAGGTGGAACGCTTCCCAGGCACAATGTATAGTACAAAGTGATTCAGCTTTCACAGCAGTTACCTATGGCCTTGGTTCTGTAGAGAGTTACGGGTATAACGCCGGGACGCTTATCAATAACCTGAATGTTATCGGCGTAATTCATAATGAACATGATACCTCCAATTATAAGAATGATTTCACCTGTACACAAACACCTGTTGAATTATCTGTCTTACTGGCGTATCAGCCTACTGAAATGCATTGGAATATCAGCAAGCTGGGCAACCTGATTACTCCCAATGCTGATGTGACACAAGCCAATCCTTCTCCAGTAGGTGAAGAGCTGGTAAATGGAGTGCCATATTATAAATATACACTTCCGGGTACTTACTCATTCAGTACGATAGGTAAATATGAAATACCAATTATCAATACACATCCGGGAATTGAGAAGTGTGATCATACAGAAGAAGTGAAAATTTCGGTAGATGTAAAGCGTAAGCCTGTTGCTTCTTTCTCGACAGATTTTACCGGGTGTACATCAGATACCGTTTATTTCAAAGCAGACAGCAGTGGGAACGGTTATACTATAGATCGCTGGAAATGGACTTATCCCGGAGCGGTACAGGACAGTGGCGCACTGGTTAAACACACCTTCCCGGTAGGTCAGCAGCAGGTACAACTTGATGTGATTTCAAAAGAGGGGTGTATTGCAGATACCCTGATACCGGTAACCGTTGTGGCCAGACCTGTAGCTGATTTTTCTACAGCGCCGACAGCTGTATGCGAAGGTGGTAGTATAAGCATGACAGATCAGTCTACATACGGCGGAACAGCTGCTATTAATAATTGGTACTGGGATTTCGGCAATGATATCACGATTGCTGTTGACCAGGATACAACCCAGACTGCGAAATATGCAGGTTATGGAATCTATACAGTATCACATGTAGTTAGTATCAGCGAGCTATGTGTAAGCGATACTGTGACTAAACAGGTAGTTGTAAATGCGAAGCCGATTCCGGGATTCAGCTACCCTGACAGTTGTTTGCTGGCTAGCGGTGAAGTGCAGTTTACAAGTACTTCTACCGTGCCTGACGGACAAACAATTGCTGCCTACACATGGAAATTCGGAGATCCAAATGCTACACCTGGTAATCCCGATACTGCGAATATTGCAGACCCCCTGCATAGCTACTCAAAGTTCGGAACCTACACCATCCGCTATACGGTAACTACTGCACAGGGTTGTACTAACGATACTACAGTTCGTGCGACATTCAATCTGAAGCCTGCCTTGACGTTTGGCGCATCCTTGCCAGCCGTGTGCGTAAATGATAAATCTGTAATATCTGTAGCACGCGCAAGTGTGACAAATGGTGTAACAGGTACAGGTGTTTACAAAGGCCCTGGTGTATCGCAATCAGGTGTGTTTGATCCTTTGAGTGCTGGTGCCGGTACGCATACAATCTGGTATGTATTTACAGCGCAGGGCGGCTGTACTGATTCCATATCTGCTCCAATCACCGTATATCCTAAACCGCAACCTGCATTTGCAGCGAATGAGAATGTATGTCTGGGAGATACTGTTCGTTTTTCCGATCAGTCCACAATTACATCAGGTACAATTGCTGCCTGGAAGTGGTATTATGGTGATGGTAGTACTGAGACCCGTACAGATAATGCTGTTTTTAGTAAAAATTATGCTGCCTGGAAAGCATACAATGCAAAGCTGGTTGCTGTAAGTGACCATGGTTGTAGCAGTGATACTGCAACAAGAACGATCAATGTACATGCGCTTCCGGTTCCCGAGTTTATACTGCCAGGCAACATCTGTATGCCCGAAGGCGCTGCGCAGTTCACCAACCAGTCAACCACTCCGGATAATGCAGTAATGACTTACCAGTGGGCGTTTGGCGATGGAGGTGTGGAAACAGCGGTATCTCCGCTTTATCACTATCAGAATGCAGGTACTTACACAGTTTCACTAACTGCTACCTCTGTATATGGTTGTACCGCGACAACGGCAAAGGTGCTGGATGCCTTCTTTGCACAGCCTGTGGCCGACTTCTCAGTATCTCCGGATACATTATGCCAGGGAGCTGATAATGTATTCACCGACCAAAGTTTAGATAACAATAGTGATATTGTATCATGGGCCTGGACATTCGGCGATGGAAGTAGTTCTACCGACCGTAATCCGGTGAAACGATACACTGACCCGGGAGACTATTCCGTGCAGCTGGTGGTGACTAATGGCGCTGGTTGTGTATCTGTACCATATACCGGTAATGTGGTGGTGTATCTCCAGCCAGTTATAGATGCCGGTCAGTCATTCATTGTTAATCAGGGTACGCAGATCAGGTTTAACCCAACCGCTAATGATTCCACCGTGTTAACCTTCCGCTGGACCCCTCCGGACGGACTATCAGACCCCACAGCTTTAAGGCCTGTGTTAAGAGCAATGGAAGATCAGGTTTATACACTCACTGCAATAGGAGAGGGGAGTTGTATAGCAACTGATGAACTATCAGTCAAAGTATTCAAGCCAGTCACAGTGCCCAATGCTTTTTCACCTAATGGCGACCAGATCAACGACAAGTGGGTACTGACTAACCTCTCAGAGTATGCAGAATGTGTTGTCGAAGTCTTTAATCGCTACGGGCAACGGGTATATTATTCTGAAGGCTATAAGACACCTTGGGATGGCACCTATAAAGGCAGTTTGTTACCGCAGGCCACGTATTACTATGTCATCAAACTAAAACATGGATTTGCCCCAATGACAGGCTATGTAGTCATTTTACAATAATCATCTGAAAATATCGACCAAAATGAGAAATATACTATCTATCATCCTGGTATTGCCCTTTTTGATCTTCACAGGGAATACAGCAAAAGCGCAGACCGATCCGCATTTTTCCCAGTATTATGTGTATCCGTCGTGGCTCAATCCGGCACTGACCGGCGCATTTGATGGCCAGTATCGTATCGGAGCCATCTATCGTAACCAATGGGGGAACATCAGTGACCCGTTTACAACCTACGGCGTAGCAGCTGACTTCACCACTGAGAAGCAGTTTAATTTCGGTGCAAGTGTACTGAACCAGCGCGCCGGCGATGGTGGCTACAATTATACAACAGCATATGGAAGTGCATCTTATACAGGTGTACGGTTTGGTGCTGCTGGTAACCATCGTGTAGTCTTTGGTTTGCAGTTTGGGCTTATCCAGCGTAAATTTGATGCCTCCAAGCTTACATTCGGAGACCAGTGGAATCCTATCACAGGTTATAATCCCGGTACTCCAAGCGCTGATGGCTTCAGCAGAACCGCTGCTACTTCATTTGATGCAGGCGCAGGTGTATTGTACTACGATGCAGCACCAGGAAAGGCGTATAATATCTTCGGTGGTTTCTCCGTAGCGCATCTTACCCGTCCTACCGACCAGTTCAGTGTTACCGGAGATGCCCGGTTCCCCATGCGCTTTACTGGTCATGCTGGTGTAAAACTGGCAGTCACTGATGCAATTAGTATAACTCCTAACATACTCTATCTCAGACAAGGTAATGCGGAGGAGAAAATGGCAGGTGCTTATGGGCAGTTGTTTGTTAATCCGACTACAGATGTATTACTGGGTGTGAATTATAGATTCAAAGATGCGGTATCCACACATGCGGGCTTTACCTACCGGAGCTTTACGCTTGGTGTAAGCTACGATATCAATACCTCAGAGCTGAGCAAGATGGCAAGGGGCTCCAACAGTTTTGAGTTATCACTCACATTTATCGGCAGAAAACTATTCCGGTCCCAGGAAGTGGAGTTTGTTTGTCCGCGCCTCTAAAATTGAACCTTATCCATCCAAACGTATCAAAAGAAGAACATGAAACGTATTTTTCTTACCGTAGCAATGTTTTCAGCAGTGGCAATCGGCAAAGCACAGGTTGCCTACAATTATCTGAGGTCTGCGGATTACTACTACAAAAATGCAGAATATAGCTCAGCTGCACCATATTATGAAAAGTACCTGGCTGGTTCCAGGAAGATCGTAAGCAATGCAGCGTATAGACCATATAACACACAGCAAGCTGCTAAAAAGTCACTGGCTACCGTCAGCAGTGAGCAGCAGGCTATCTACAAGCTGGCAGAAAGTTATCGTCTTTTACATGATTATAGTAAGGCCGTACCGTGGTATGCTGAAGCGCTGGAATTTGATAAGGCGTCATTTCCGCTCGCAGGTTATCATTATGCAGTAGCACTTCGTGCATTGGGCAGACATGAATTGGCAGAAAAGGCTTTCAGGAATTTCCTTGATAGTTATACTATAGAGGATAATTACCGCGCTACAGCTCAAAGAGAATTACAGAACCTGCAATTCATCATGGCTGAAATGACCAAACCTGATCTTAACCTTTATAAGGTTGATAAGGCACCGGCAGTCATCAATCCTGTGGGGGCCAATTATGCACCGGTATGGTTGAAAGATAGTATACTGGTATTTACCTCAACCAGGCCTGATAAGGATGTAAAGGGACATGCTTTTGTCAATCGTGTTTACACTGCGAATTATGCAATAGGCAATCCTGATACGGTTACTAAGCTGAATATCCCGCAACCCAAGGATATTGACCAGGGAGTTATTACTGTGACTCCGGATGGTAAGACATTATTTCTGACCCGTTGGACTATTAAGCAGGGCAAAAAAAGCGCAGCTATCTACAGCAGTAAGAAGACAGGAGACACCTGGAGCGATCCTGTGCAGTTGGACACAATTCTGAATGTACCTGGTTATAACTCACAGCAGCCTTTTGTTACACCAGACGGCAAACGTCTGATATATGCCAGTGACAGACCCGGAGGCGTTGGTGCTTTTGATTTATGGGAAGCGGAATTGAATGGTGAGGGTACGCCGTTTTATACTAAGAATCTTGGTCCGGTAGTCAATACTGCCTGGAATGAGGAAGCGCCTTACTATCATGCTGCTTCAAATCTGTTGGTATTTTCTACAGATGGTCGTGTAGGAATGGGTGGTTTTGACTTCTTCTATTCAAAAGATTCTGCTGGTGTATGGGCTGCTCCCGTAAACTTCGGTTATCCTGTTAACTCAGTGAAGGATGATATGTATTTCACCAGTAAAGGCAGTAGAGAAAATATCCTGGAATCGGTATGGCTTTCGTCTGACAGAGACGCTGCCTGCTGTCTGGAGCTGTTTTCACTGAAGAAGGTAGTGCCACCGCCACCGCCTCCTCCACCCGCACCAAAACCGGAGCCTCAGATTATCGCCCTGGAGCCACCGGCCACAGATGGTCCTATTGTACTTGAAAATGTATACTATGACTTTAATGAGTCCTATCTCCAGCCAGCTTCTTTCCCTTCTCTGGATAGATTGGTTGCAATGCTGCAGAAGTATCCTGCTATTGTCATTGAACTGAGTGCTCATACTGACAGCAGGGGGTCTAACGATCTTAATGAAAAGCTATCAGATGCACGTGCTAAGAGCTGCGTAGACTACCTGGTCAGCAAAGGGATAGAGAGCAGCCGTTTACAGTTCAAAGGATATGCAGCAACACGTCCTGTAGCTCCTAATACAAATCCTGATGGTTCTGATAATCCGGAAGGCCGTGCGCGTAACCGGAGAACGGAGTTCAGGATACTTAGCGGCAGGTAATAAGCTAATGCACACCACTTAAAACAAAAAGCTTATGAAAAGAATACTATTGTTGCTGATGTTGCTGTTGGTCTTATCGCAGGCTATGTATGCACAACAACAGCCACATTACACACAGTACATCCTGAATCCTTTTATTATCAATCCGGCAGTAGCGGGCATTGAAAATTACTGGGATGTAAAGGCTAGTCACCGTCACCAGTGGGCTGGTTTGAATGGTGCTCCGGTGACGACTTATCTCACAGTACATGGACCGCTTAGGAAAAGTGATTATCCGGTAGCCAGTGTAACAGGTTTGACGCCTCCCGGTGATAATCCCAGAGGGCGCGCTTACTGGCAGGAGTATGCCACCCCTCCCGCACATGCGGGAGTAGGTATGACGATTCTGAATGATAAGACCGGCCCGTTGAACAGGTTCTCGATCAGTGCTACATATGCACATCATATTCCTTTATCCTCCCGTCTGAGTATAAGCGGAGGTATTTCGGCAGGTATGCAGTCAGTTTCCGTAGATGCTTCCAAACTACAATTCCAGCAGCCAGGCGACCCGGTTGTGGGTAACAGCACCCTGCTGAACAAATGGCGACCGGAAGTAAATGCGGGATTGCTGTTGTATGGCGCGGATTTCTATATTGGAGCAGCAGCCCAGAATATTATTCCCCAGGAAGTAGCTTATGATAATGGTAGAATAGTTGGTGACTCACTTTACCGTGGAGAGCTGGTGCCGCATCTGTTTTTCTCAGGCGGATACAGATTGTGGTTAAGCGATGATTTTACCATGTTACCCTCTGTTATGGTAAGACTTGTAACAGCAGCACCTGTGAGCTATGATGTCAATGCTAAGTTTATGTACCGTGACCGCATATGGGTAGGTGCCTCATACCGTGTCAAGGATGGCTTTGCGGGCATGTTGGGTGTAAATATCAGTTCTATGGTAAACATCGGGTATGCGTATGACTATACTACCTCTTCTCTAAACGCAGTAAGTAAGGGCACGCATGAGATTCTGATTGGTTTTCTGATAGGCAACCGGTATGGAGACCTGTGTCCGAGGAATAATTTCTAGTATGGATGGAATGACATATGATATTTTATTTAACCAAACATCTTAATTAAACACAAACAAACAATTACTTATGAAACGAATTTCCAGTTATTTCTTTGTTGCAGCGATGTTTTCTTTAATGCTCGGACTTGCTTCCTGCGGAAAAGACGGCGATGTAGGGCCAGCAGGTCCTGCCGGTGAAAACGGTGCTAAAGGCGACAAAGGGGATAAGGGAGACAAAGGGGACCCGGGTTCATCAAATATTATTTATTCTGAATGGCTGGAGACACAATTTGGTCTGGATACAGTTAATCAGGAGTTTGTATGGGAGCTTGAAGTACCTGAAATCACTACAGATGTAATTAACACAGGACTTGTAAAAGTATATTTTAACCTGTATCTGGCATCAGATCCAAGGGTATCTTCTGTGCCTTATATCGAGGGAGATCTGTATATCAGAGATTTACTGGCAGAAGGCTCATTGATATTGATGAGTAATTATAATATAAGTACACAGACGAATGCGTCTGGTCAGAAGAGATTCCTGGTAAGATATGTTATTGTCCCTGGTGCAGCTGCCGGACGTGTTTCCAAAGGCATCAACTGGGGTAATTATGATGAAGTAAAGGCTTACTTCGGACTGAAGAACTAGTTTACTAATGACCATCTCCATCAAAACCACATGTAAGATGGCTGCTTTATCCAGGGCGGCCGGTTTTTAAACATCTTTTTAGCCCGGTATTTAAAACATTAATGAAATGAAAAGATATTGTGACCTGACAGATGAAGAACTAATCAGAGCGTATCGTTCGGGTGATGATCGTGCATTTACGGTCCTTGTATATAGGCACAAGAACCGGATTTTTACCACTATCATGCTATTAGTAAAAGACAGATGCCTGGCAGAGGATATATTCCAGGATGTGTTCATCAAGATCATCAATGCCCTTAATGAGGGGCACTACCTCGATAACAACCGTTTTATTGCATGGGCGGTCAGAATTGCCCATAATAGCTGTATCAGCCATTTCCGTAAGAAAACATCAGCTTTTGCTGTCATCTACAGAGACGAAATTTCCAATCAGATATACCAGCAGGTAGAAAGCCAGGAAGAACGTATCATTACCAAAGAAACCCATGCATCCGTGCAGATATTGATAGATCGGCTGCCAGAAGTACAGCGTGAAGCGCTGATCCTAAGATATTATGCAGATCTGTCATTTAAAGAGATCGCACAGATAGTCAATGTTGGTATCAATACCGCATTGGGCCGGGTACGGTATGCGGTCATGAATATGCGCAAAATGATGGAAAGAGAAGCTACTCCCGAAGCCGTGTAAAAGCTCCTTTTGGAGCTTTTTACCGCTTTTATGCCTATACCGCGCTTAATGTGCAGTACCTCTATATTTTTACTGGATATCTCCCCAAAAAGGCCTAAATTCATCTGGCAAAAACAGCATAAAGCTGGAGGATACTTTTGCCACTTTACAGGATACCCGGAATCATGATTTGTTTGTTATAAGCCGTTTAGCCCAGTTAATCAGTTGTTAGCCCGTAATCAGCAGTATCCACAATACAGGTATGAAATGAATTGCATAATTTCTTATGAAGAGGATTTTCCTGCTCATTAGTTTACTTTGTTGCCTGCAAACATTGCTGGCACAGACAACATATAACGTGTCAGGTACCATCAAGGACACCACTGGCCAGGAAATGATCGGTGCTAATGTCTGGCTGCTGGCCGGCAGGGACACCATGCATACTATCAGCAATGAAACCGGCAAGTTTGTTTTCCAGCAGGTACCGCATTCCATCTTTACAATTCGTGTCACCGTAGTTGGTTATCAGACGTGGTACCGGGAGTTTTCTTTTAACGAAGCAGGTACACAGATCGACCTCCCCCTGATCCGGTTGTCTATGAAGCCAAGTGAGTTGAAGGAGGTCGTGGTCAAAGGCAAAATGTCGCCGGTAGTGATCAAGGAAGACACGATAGAGTATCGCGCTGACCAATACAGGCTGCGTGAGAATGCTGTTGCTGAAGACCTGTTGAAGCGGTTGCCCGGAATGCAGGTCGATATGGATGGTAATGTCCAGACGATGGGAAAGCGGGTTACCAAAGTCAGGATTAACGGAAAGGACTTTATGATTGATGATATTAAGACCCTCACCCGTTTGCTGCCCGTTGACCTCATTGATAAAGTGCAACTGATTGATGATTACGGAGATATGGCCCGGGCTACCGGGAGAAGGAGCGGCGAACCTATGAAAATATTAAATATTCAGACCAAGTCTGATCTGGACAGGGTATATCAGGGGCAGGCCCTGGCCGGCACCGGTAACGATGGTCGCTATAATGCAGCGTTACTTGCCAACTACTTTAGTGAAAAACAACAGTTATCTATTAGCGGGAATACAAATAATATAACGGCCCAGGTAGGAAATACTGTCGCCTCCACAGGGAGTGTCAATTACCGCGGGTCTTATTCCAAAGAATTTTCCTTGAATATGGGGGCGGTGGCCGGCCGCACTACCAGTGAAATGGAATCACTCAGTACTGTTAAAACAGTTACTGACGCCGGGACACTATCCAGCATCAATAGCAGTAGTAATTATAGCAGAGCTGATAACTATGTGTTCAACATGGGGGGCGAATACAAACCTAAGGAGTTTGATCTTTATAATTTCAACCTGAATTACACAGGAAACAAGACTACGAGTAACAGCCTGACAAGTGCAATACAAAGCGGACTACAAAGGAAAGATCAGATCACGTCCAGCAGGAATATCAATGATGCGCCCGTTTTAGTAGCTGGTCTCTTTGGATCACATCGTCTTTCTGGTCTGGGAAGAACATTATCACTGGGTATCAATGTGAATAGTGCGAAGAACGATAATCTGCAGGATGGTGTTGACAGCCTTAGATATTATAATACAGATAATACACTTGCCAAAGATTCCCTGCTTCACCAGGTATTGGATAAGCGGAATAATAACTTTGTTGTTAATAGCCAGGTTTCCTATGTGGAGCCGCTGGATTCAATTAATAGCCTGGAACTGAAATACGCCCTGAACTATAATAAAACGAATAATTTACAGGAAACTTACTGGATCAACCCTGAGGGCAAGAGTAATCGAATGGATTCTCTCAGTAATCATTATATCTACAGGGAGGTGCAGCATCAGCTGGAGCTTAATTACAGGTACGCCAAAAAGAAATGGGATATGACCCTGGGTATGCGGTTTCAACCAGCCAGCCTTGTGAGCAGTATGGTAGGCGGATTGAACAGGGCAGTTGTGAAAAGCAACAAGCTGGTGCCAGTTTTTCAATTGCAATATAAGCTGCCGAAGCAGGCAATGATGAGTCTTTCGTATTCCGGAAATGTGATGTTTCCCGGATACCAGCAGCTGCAACCAGTACCAGATCTTACCAATGCACAGTTTCCTGTTATAGGGAATCCGAATCTGCGTCCGGCGTTTGCCCATGCATTGTTCTTTAACTATCGTAACGGCGGACTAAATACCGTATTCCTGCATGTGTCTGCTAATTACACCCAGGATAAAGTGGTTACAAATGTGTCGCTGGTTACAGATAGTTTTAATACGGTAAAACAGGAAACCCGCTTTTTAAATGCAAATGGAGATTATAACGTCAGATTTATCTATGGATGGTCTTATCGGATAGCCGATGGCAAGTATAATTTGTTTCTTGATGGTAATACCACTTACAACAATAATATACTGTATATGGATAATGTACGTAAGACTGGCCAGAACCTGGTCATGAATCAGTCTTTACGTGGTAATATGTTGAGAGAGTGGATGGAATTGACCGGAGGTGTAACCTATACTTACAACAGAAACGTGTACGTGTTGCAGGAGAACAATATTACGAACATCAATACCTGGAACTTTAATGTGAATGGAAAGGCCTATTTTCTCAAGACCTTTGCCATAGCGGCTGATTTTACGAAACAACTAAACAGTGGCTTTAGTGGCGCAGTGACTGCTAATCCTACGTTGATCAATGCCACATTTGAAAAGATGTTCTTTAAAAGAAAGCTTACCTGCCGTTTGCAGGGTTACAATCTCCTGGACGAAACATCCAGACTATCCCAAACCATAACTGGCAATACTATTGTGGAAAACCAAAACAGGCTACTTGGCCGTTATTTTATGTTCAGTTTACAATGTGACCTACGACTATTTAAAGGTAGTCACAAGCAATAGTAGTTTCTCCCCGATTAATGCAATTGAGTACTAGGCACATATGGTGGCGTTAGCCGCGAGCATTATTTATTGATAGTTCTCACTTTGATATTATTGAAGTGCGTTGGATTATTTCACCTGTTTTACCGGTTATTAACACAGTAGGATTGTATGTTTAATCTGACGTTTGCAATCTATGTAGACTAGATTGGATAAGTTTACAGATATGTAGGTCTGTCAAAAAAATCTTGATCGCAATAAACTCATTTTGATCTTGTAAAAATTATTTTTGTAAATTAGCTGCATCTAGTATTAACCCAAATTGATAAAAATCTCAAAATGACATCTTTATTTTTAACACCAAACATGATTTGTATGAAACCTTTCACTTTATCTATTTCCGCTGTATCCCTCAATAGCAATACTTCTTTCTCCTTAGTGTCATTTGTAACTATCCCTGTACTGAACTTCGCTTACCTACTACTATTCCTACTACTATATTCCCTAGCAGTCCTACCATTTCTCTCCGCTTCTCTCACTTATTTGTTAAACCTTAATCCCTCAAACAATGCTTCACAATATTCTCGAGAAACCGCTGCTGCTTCCGCAAAAGGACGGCCTTTTTAAGACAGTTCATCTGAAAGATATCCTGTATGCCGAAGTTCATGGTGCATACATTGTAGTCAGGTATATTAACGGCAATAGCGAGCCCTTCGCACTGAGCCTGACTAAACTAGAAGAGACACTTCCCACATATCTCTTCTGCCGTATTAACAGGAACTCTCTTGTATCCATTTATCGGGTTGATAAAGTTGGAAAAAACTATGTCGAAATAGCGAATAAGGCGTTCTCACTAACTGATAATTTCAAAAAGCAATTTCTTGCCCGTTACTACGTACCTGCTGGTTAGCCAGGTCTGTTTGTAGGCTGATTTTTGGTGTTTATATCCCAAATTGAGGTCTTTATACAGTTTGTTAGCAGGCATTGTCAGAATCGTCTGTATTATTGCATTATCATCATCTGCAGGAGTTGAAAAACATAATGTGGTATGGTTGGAAACACTGCGGATGATGATAGTATCATGCAATGATACACGAATGATATATACTACGTGTATGCGTGTATGTATATAATTAATACGCGCAAGCTGCTGCCTTTTTCGGTGCTAATTAATTTACAAAGATATTCACTTTTTACGAGTGCATTAAGCACCGCGTAGCAGACATGCTATTGCCTGTCATAGAACATAGCATTGTGGAATCAGCTCAGTTTGTTGATGTAAATACTAAATTATTCTAAACACTATAAATTTTAAACCATGAACACGTTAACGTATTTTGAACAGATTATCAATGTAGAGTTAGTAAAACAGTTTACTACATCTGATACATTAAGTCAGGAGTTTGTTGCTTCAGTTTTGGATGGAGATCGCCGGTACAAACGCCAGAAGCAATCGGATTTGTTGTTTATTGCCGATGACATCAAATCCAGCCAGGAACTCACAATAGGTGTCAGAGTGCATCAGGGTAAATTGGTGACATTGTTGGATAAGGTGATATCCTATCTTCCGGTAAGGCATCGTGAGGATATGGCGTTGCCGGAAGAGAAAGATACTGTGTATTTGTTGAAATATTTGTATGGTTGTTTGATGTCTGGTTTAAGTTATCTGGAGCGTAAATTCAGGTGCCATATTGATAAGGAAATGGGCATCCCTGCAGGAGAGGTCATTTCTTTGTCGAGGCGTGCAAGAGAAGAGTTGCCATTGATTACGGGATCTCCCCGTATGCAACAAGTCCCGGCAGCGTTGAGCGAAATAGTTACTAAACCGTTGTTGCAATTGTCAGAAGTCATGAATATACAACAACCTTTGTTGACATGGCAAAGGAAGCATTATTTGTTAAGATTGTTAGAGCAGTTGAAGAAGTTCATAGCCCCGGAAGAGCTGCCAGATCAGCATGTATTGACGAAGGAACTACATGCCTTATTGCAGCAAATCAATTTCAACAAACGGGCATACATAAATTACATGATTAGTCTTTTGGAGGAAGAAGCAGATGAGCAGCGGAATATCAGGGATAAATGTACAATGATAATTATGCAGCAGAGAAGGATCAGCAGATGCATTAGTGAGAAGCATGTGGTATATGACATATCTCAGCCTCCCGTACGGGAACAGTTGTTGGAATGGCTGGGCTATGAGCTGGACTGCTTTGAGAGCATGTTGCGCCTGGATGTGATTTCAAATACGGATATCAGACAATGTTTGAACTAACCTGGTAACCTTGTATTGTTCGTAATACTCATTACAAGTAGCATTGAAAGATATGGCGATGATCAGGCTGGTACGGCTTCTTCAAATGTCTTGACAATAGTGACGCTGGCATTGATGGAACCTAGGATATATCCTTTTTGTTTTAGCAGAAAAGAGTCATCCTCAGTGGAAGTATGTTGGTAAATTCTGAAGATAGATGATATTTCCTTTTTCAGTACACTCTTGACATGTGTATTCTGGCACATAAAAGAGCAATAGGAAAGTGTGATGCAGGTTTTCAACAGAATATTCCTGTATTCATTCCGATCCTGGTCGGAGGTCAGATATTGTTGCTTTAAAGACTCACGTAAATGTACGAGTGTCTTTAGTTGGTTAGCTAGAGACAAATGCATTGGCAAACGGGTATTTACATCAGATAGTTATATAGTTGGCTGTGTCTTCGATTAACGGTTGTTACCTGGAGCTTTAAGTTAAGGTACGAAGTTATGCGCAAACGGACAAGCATCAGCTTTTAAATTTAGATAAATACATTGGGTAACGTCGGGTTGTTTATCGGATGTGATCCCCGGATTTAGTCTTATTTTCGGGTCATTTAAGTTCTTAGGCACTTTACCATTCTGTCTTTACCAAACAGGTCTTTTTTGATCTCTACCCCGATGTAACCTAAAGTTTCAAGTAATGCTGTGGTTTCTTTTCCGAACGCTTCATTAATCTCGAAATATAGCGCGCCGCCAATACGTAACTTTTCTTTTGCCATGACTGCTATTTCCCTGTAAAACAGCAACGCGTCTTCGTCAGGTACAAACAGGGCCAGGGACGGTTCGTATGCCACTACCTGCTCTTGCATGTCGGCACTTTCACGTTGGCAGATATACGGAGGGTTACTTACAATGATGTCGAACATAGGGAGGTGTATCCATGCCTGTTGTTGCAGAATATCGACCTGTTCAAAATGAATATCAAGGTGTTGCTTAACGGCGTTTTCCTTGGCAGTTTGTAATGCTCCTTCACTCACATCGAGTGCATATACGGTCGCATGCGGCAATTCTCTTTTGATGGCGAGTGGGATTGCGCCGCTGCCAGTGCCAATATCAAGTATGGTAGCATCCAAGTGTTTCGCTGTACGGATATCCTGTACGATCCATTCTACCAGTTCTTCAGTTTCAGGACGAGGTATTAGAACATTTGCGTTGACTTTCAACTCCATACCGTAAAACCAGCTGACGCCGGTTACGTACTGTACTGGTTGATGTGCCAGCATTGCTTTAACAGCTGTATCAAGTGAGGTTTGCTGTTCGGGCGTTAATATCTGGTCCTTGTATACAATCCGGTCCATTTTTGATAGTCCGGTAATATATTCCATCAATATATGTGCAATATTGGCTGCTTCGCGCTGGCCCTGTAATGGCTCCAGCGCACCGATAATATGTGTAAAGGCAGTCTGTATGGTCATATTAAATGCATGAGGCAGGGAAATTCCCCGCTTAAACAATATTTTTGCACACAAATGTATAATATCAGACGCGATCATGGACAGCTCTATTGATGAATTTTACATGCAACGGTGTATTCAGCTGGCCAGGCTGGGCGCAGGGAATGTAGCGCCTAATCCTATGGTAGGTGCTGTACTTGTTTATCAGGGCCGTATTATTGGTGAAGGTTATCACCGGCAATATGGTTATGCTCACGCAGAGGTAAACTGTATACAAGCAGTAAAACCGGGAGATAGACACCTGATTCCGGCGGCCACAATTTATGTTAGCCTGGAACCATGTGCCCATTACGGGAAAACGCCTCCTTGTGCTGAGCTGATCGTGGCTGAAAAGATTGGTGAAGTTGTAATTGGCTGTGTAGACACATTCTCGAAGGTTGCAGGGAAAGGTATCGAAATCCTTAAGAATGCGGGTATAACCGTGAGAACGGGGATACTCGAAGCCGCTTGCCGGGAACTGAATAGCCGATTTTTTACTTTTCATGAGCAACAACGTCCCTATATTATCCTTAAGTGGGCACAAAATACAGATGGGTATATGGCTGGCGCTGACGGTAGACCAGTAAGAATCTCTGATACATTGACAGACCGCCTTGTACATCGCTGGCGTAGTGAAGAGATGGGGATACTGGTAGGCGCTAATACGGCTATCGCTGATAATCCCCGCCTGAACAATCGCCACTGGACAGGCAAGGATCCTTTGCGTATTGTTATAGACCGTGCGTTACAAACTCCTCGTGCATATCATTTATGGAACGGGCCGTCAGCTACTTTATTTATCACTGCCTCGTCTGCCGAAAAGACATCAGTTGCTGAGGCAATAACAGCTGATTTCTCACAACCATTGCTGCCGCAATTGATGAAGATATTACATGGAAGAAATATTCTGAGTGTGCTGGTAGAAGGGGGAGCATATGTACTGGAACATTTAATTGCTGCCGGACTGTGGGACGAAGCCCGTATAATTTTTGGCAACAATCCGCTGGCGCAGGGCGTTAAAGCACCCACATTACCACAACATTTATTAATGAAGGAAATTTCCATAAAAGGTGACAAAATCCTGTATTACCGAAACAGTAGGGAGGCATTAACAATATGAAATTTATGATGCGTTCTGTCCTGTTGTTCATATGCCTTTGTTATATGCTTTCAGCCAGTGCCCAGACTGATAAATGGGTCGGTACCTGGTCAATGGATTACAAACCCTGGCCTACAACTGGCGGTATTAAGATGCAACTGCAGATAGCTAACCCTGAGAAGCATACTTTATATCCTGCTCAGCTGACAATTAGTTATCCGCCATTTAAAGGTGTATATCAGCTACTGCTGGCAAAGAAGAATGATCATCAACTGGGTATTGGTCGTAATAAATATCCGATTTCCGAATCTCCATTCCACCTCGGAGCCTGGATGATCTATCTGAATGGTACCTTGACCTATGAAAAAAAGAGTTCCCCTGAGCTCTCGGTACAGCGGATGTGGATAAACTCACATGAATTATATATGCAAGGACTGTATTCAGATGACGAAATGTATGCTTACATGAAAGATCTGCTTAGAGAATTGCTTGCGCAAAGGGATATAGCGCTAAAAAAGATTAACAATACACCATGGCAGCATCCGGATATCCAGCGTATAATACACCCGGAAGGTAACAAAATATATTTCGGTATATATGACAAAGTAGACGTGTATGACAGCATTGTGCCTCTTGCTATTAAAGACGAAGATGCTATTGACAAAGATACTGTCACGCTAGTGCACAATGGGAAACAGCTATTAACCAGCGCCTATATCAATGACACTGGCAGGATATTGAAACTTCCCCTGGATATCGGCCTCAATTATGTAACGTTGTTTGCAGACAACTACGGCAGGTTGCCGCCTAATACCGGCGTCTTCCGTATAGCGGCTTCTGATGGTAGCCGCTTTATTTACGATTTTATGGATTCTCCTAACCGGTATGCAACGTTTATGATTGCTCAGCTAAATTATGTACCCCGGAAGCCTTTGAAGGACAGTATAATAAACCAGAAGACTATCACTACTAGCACCAATGATGAGCAGCAGCAGGCCATATCCACATCTGAGGTGGCAACTGAAACCCCCACAGAGACTTCCTTGGTCATTACGCAAGCAGGTACTGATATGAGGCAATTGAGAGGCAGGAAGTCACAAAATGCTCCTACAGATACGATTAAACCAGTGCTGCTTAGAAAGATTGACGACAAACGTATTACTGAAAGAAAAAACAGCTTACTGGACAAAAAGTTTGTGGTGAACGAGCCTGAGATCTTACTCGAGTTATGGGATGACGCAGCAGAAGATGGTGACAGCATATCTATCCGTATGAATGGGCAGGAAGTAGTTACCGGTTTTCCTGTAATGAAAAAGCGGCAACAATTAAAAGTAACCTTGCAAAAAGGAGAGAACCGGCTGATCATGGTGGCAGATAACCTGGGTAGTATTCCTCCTAATACAGCGGTATTGCGTATTGTAGCTGGAGCTTTACGTAAATTTGTGAGTATCAAGACAAACATGAAGCAGAACAATATGCTGCTGATCGTGTATGAGCCGAAGGAGATTCCTGTAGGGAAGAAGGGGAAATCCCGAAAAAATTAAAGCATGGAAGTTTACTATACAATAGAGAAAAGTGCAATGGCGGAATTTAAAGACAGGGGCAGTAAGTTTCTGGCTTATGCCTGGCCCGTCAAGACGACGGATCAGGTGAAAGAATGCCTACAGGAGATCAAGAAAGAGCATCCAAAAGCAACGCATCACTGCTTTGCTTACCGTTTAGGGACCGATGGACTACAATATCGGGCAAATGATGACGGTGAACCTTCAGGGACAGCCGGTAAACCCATCCTGGGGCAGATAGACAGCAAGCAGCTCACAGATGTACTGGTGGTGGTAGTCCGATACTTTGGCGGTACGCTGTTAGGTGCTCCCGGCCTGATTAACGCTTATAAGCTCTCTACCTCAATGGTTCTGCAACTAATACCGGTCGTTCAAAAGAATATTGAAGTTAAATATCATCTTAGTTTTGATTATACAATCCTGAATGAGGTAATGACTATTATTAAACAGCAGAACTGCACGGTATACTCGCAGGAACTGCAGCTTTTCTGTGCGATGGACATTGGTATACCTAAAGCTGTGCAGGAACTGGCAGTATTGAAGTTGAAAGACATCAGAGGACTTGAGATCAAACAAATGGGTGTTAAGAAGTAGATATTAAAACATAGTGCAGGTAGCTGAAGGGGTCTCAATCAACATATAAAAGACAAGGGCAATTCGATGTGAATTGCCCTTGTCTTTTATATAGGTATATATCCCAGGTGCTAAGTATCGCTGGGAAGCAATTAAAAATTGCTTCCTGAAAACCTTTTACTTATCACCAATTCCTTACTTCCCTTTTCATACTTATAAAATCCTTCTCCTGTTTTTACCCCCAAGTATCCTGCGGTAACCATGTTAACAAGCAGCGGACAAGGGGCATACTTCGGATTACCAAACCCGTCGTGTAATACACGCAGGATGGAAAGACAGACATCCAGTCCGATAAAGTCTGCCAATTGCAATGGTCCCATGGGGTGGGCCATGCCTAGCTTCATCACTGTATCAATTTCGGCCACGCCTGCTACCCCTTCGTAAAGCGAATAAATGGCTTCATTGATCATCGGCATCAGGATGCGGTTGGCAATAAAGCCTGGGTAGTCATTAACTACACAAGGAATTTTATCCAGCTTTTTTGAAAGATCAACGATAGTGTCTGTAACTGTTTTTTCGGTGGCGTAACCATTGATGATCTCTACCAGCTTCATTACTGGTACCGGGTTCATAAAGTGCATACCAATGACCTTTTCTGGTCTTTTGGTGACAGCGGCAATCCGGGTAATCGAAATAGAGGAGGTGTTAGTGGCCAGAATAGCGCCAGGAGCGGTATGCTGATCCAGGTCCCGGAAGATCTTAAGTTTCAGGTCTGTGTTTTCAGTAGCAGCTTCTACTACCAGGTCTGCCGACTGGACACCCTCAGCAAGGTCCGTAAAGGTAGCGATCCGCTGCAAGGTCTGCTGTTGGACCTCTGCCGTAATAGTACCTTTTGAGAGTTGTCTTTCGAGGTTTCTGTCAATAGTTTGCAGCGCCTTTTCCAGCGCGGGGGCAGAAACATCAATGAGATTTACTTTAAAACCGTTCTGTGCAAATACGTGCGCAATACCATTTCCCATGGTACCTGCGCCAATAACAGCAATTTGTTGCATGGTGTATTGATTTAAGAAATACAGCCTGTCAGGACGTGGGGCTTCTATCAGGGCGACTGATAGTTGGTGCCGCCATAGCTGTAGTTGTTATTATTCTTACTCTTGAAGTCACCCCGTTTCCACGCCTGAATGAACTGAGCCCAGGCCATTGGGTTAAGGATGTTTTGAGGAGGTACCTGACCGGCATAGTACAGTGATTGTGCCTGCCTGTTCAGATACATGTTTGTCGCTTCACGTGCATCCGGCGGTGTATAGCGGGATAGTGCACGTATGCGGGCACCTTCCGTGTTTTTACGGGCCTGCTCATATTCATCGTCAGGAATATCCGTACTCACGAATGCCCGGTCAAATTCCTCACGGGTGGGGTATGGTTTGATAATGGTTACCGGCAGATACGTGGTATCATCCACCAGCAGTTGTATCATGGAATAGTTATTACCCGGCAGGTTAAGCGGGATTTTGTATTCTTTTTTCTTAAAACCTACGGCACTGAAACTCAGGGTATCTCCTTTAAATGCTACAATCGAAAATACACCCTGGCTATTGGATATCGTACCACGGCGCTGCCCTTTTACCAGAATACTCACTGCCGGTACCGCCCTGAGGCTGTCCGCAGTCATAGTTATACCGGATATCTGGATAATGCTGTCTTTAAACTGAGATAGCTGGGCTTTCACCAGGAACGGAAGAAACACAAAGGATAACAGTATGTAGGTACATTTTTTACTCATGCCGCCTCTAAGATAAATTATTTGTTTTAAAACCCTGGCCATAGGATTGTATTCCAGTCAATATAGATGATGAGTGGAAGAGAGATCGACAAAAACTATGACAGCGGGGACAAATTAACTCGCAATTGGGTTAACTTTGCATTCTGGAATTAAAATTAACAACTATTTATGATCACTACGGAGCAGATATTGAAGGCTTTGAGTAATGTGGAAGAGCCTGATCTGGGGAAGGACCTGGTAACACTGAATATGGTGAAAGACATTGAGATTGATGGTAATAAGGTGAAGTTTACCGTTATCCTGACTACCCCCGCCTGCCCGCTCAAAGATCTGATCAGGAATGCTTGTGTGAATGCAATTCACCACCTTGTAAGCAAGGATGCGGAAGTTCAAGTGAATATGACAGCCAACGTAAACTCCAACAGGAAAGATGGCAGAAGTGTATTACCTCACGTGAAAAATATCATCGTGGTAGCTTCCGGTAAGGGAGGCGTAGGTAAATCCACCGTAGCAGCTAACCTGGCTCTGGCCCTTTCGGAAGGTGGTGCCAAAGTAGGACTGATGGATGCAGATATTTACGGCCCGTCCGTGCCTATCATGTTCGGTATCCGCGGAGAACGTCCTATGATGGAAAGCGTAGAAGGAAAAGGCATGATAGTCCCCCTGGAAAAGCACGGTATAAAGCTGATGTCCATAGGGTCACTGATAGATGAAAAGCAGGCAGTTGTATGGCGTGGACCAATGGTCAGCAGCGCATTAAAACAGTTTCTCACAGACGTAAACTGGGGAGAACTTGATTACCTGGTAATTGATACCCCTCCGGGTACAGGCGATATCCACCTGACACTCGTGCAGACTGTGCCGGTTACAGGTGTTGTTATGGTTACCACTCCTCAGGATGTGGCCCTGGCAGATGCTAAAAAGGGTATTGCTTTCTTCAGCGGGCAGGTCAATGTACCGATCCTGGGTCTGATAGAAAATATGGCCTATTTCACTCCTGCAGAGTTACCTAATAATAAGTATTACATCTTCGGACAGGAGGGAGGTAAGCGCCTGGCTGAACAGCTTGAACTGCCGTTCCTGGGTCAGATACCATTGGTACAGAGCATCCGTGAGGGCGGTGATGATGGTATACCGGCAATGATCGGTACCGACAATCCGACTAAACTGGCGTTTATGGGCGTCGCCAGCATCGTGGCGCGTAATATCGCAATGAGAAATGCAAACGTAGCACCTACGAAGATCGTAGAGGTGTTTGTATAAGCGTTTAATGTAACAACAATAAGAAAGCCATCCTGCAACCAGGATGGCTTTTTTCGTTTTTCGTTTTTATAGCGCATCTGATACCACTACATAATAAACGGTTTGCCTCCTACCATTACTTCCTGCGTTTTTTCGTCGAAAGTTGCTTTCAGGCCGGTACGGTAAGCCGCATTAGCCATGATCAGCGCAATGGAGTGAGAATAAGCCGCTTCTATAGGCGCATTGGCCGGTTTGCGGTCACGCACGCACTGCATCCAGTTACGCATGTGTGCATTAGTCAGCGGGTCGCCTCCCATATTTGCAGCTGTAGCTGCTTTGGTTTCAGTGGCTGCCAGGGACATTTCAGGTAGCAGATTAGCATGCAGCCCCATTTCCTGAGCTTCCCTTTCTGTCATACCACCAGTAGGAGTGATCTTATTCTTGTCAATATCGATCGTACCGCCATTGGAATAGTACATTTCCTTGATGCCACCGGCAGAGTTGGAGAAGCGGGAGCTATAGCTTACCTGGAAGCCACTGTTTGGATCTGTTTCCGGACCATAGTCAAATACAGCTGTGATCGTATCTGCATTGGTACGGCCATCTTTCCACATATAGATACCACCATTGGCTACTGCACTACGCGGGTGTTGCAAGCCGGTAAACCAGTGAACAGTATCAATCTGGTGGGTCATCCACTGACCGAAGATACCGGAAGAATATGGCCAGAACAGACGATATTCCAGGTACTTACGTGGGTCCCAGCTATCTTTCGGCCGGCCTGCCAGGAAGCGTTGCCAGTCTACGTCGGATTCACGGATCTCATTCACCAGCTTAGGTCTGCGCCAACGGCCAGGTTGATTCACGTTCCAGGTCATCTCTACCATCGCAATAGGGCCGAACTTACCTTCCTTGATGAAGTTGTTAGCAGCATGGTAGCTATCGCCGCTACGGCGTTGAGTACCAACCTGGAATATCTTTCCGGAAGCTTTTACTGCTTTCAGCGCCTTACGGGCATCATCCATGGTTTCTGCAAATGGTTTTTCGCAGTATACATCCATGCGATTACCCACAGCCTCTATGGTATGATAAGCATGCTGGAAATCGGCTGTTGCAACGATCACGGCATCCAGATCTTTTATTTTGTATAACTCGTCATTATTTACACAAGCTTTCACATCATGACCGGCTTTCTGTTGCAAATATGCCTTACCCTCTTCACGCCGGCGGTTCCAGATATCAGATACCGCAATCAGGTCGAAGTTCAATTCCTTATGATTGGAAAAGAAGCAGGGCAGCAATGTTTGTCTTGCACGATCAGAAAAGCCTACCAATCCTACATTGACCCTGTCGTTTGCACCTATGATACGGGCATAACTGCTGGCAGAAACACCCATTGCACTAATCGTCACACCCGCTGTGGTAAGCAGGGACTCTTTCAGAAATTCACGACGTGATTTCATTTCTATATTGGATTTAAAGTGTTGATTATTTGTTATATGCGGTCTTTATCTGCTGCTGCATGTAATCCATTGTAGGTTTACTCTGCGCCTGCAGGTTATCCCAACGGCATTCCAACGATATCCTGCCGGTATAGCCAATGCTGCCTAGCGCAACCATATATGGCGCTACATCGTTGCCGGTAGCCCCTGGCGCTGTACGTTTTTCCCTTTCTGCAATGTGACAGTGTACCAGGTTTTTGCTGGCCTTCTTCAGCATTTCAGGAGATTCATGCTCTTTCAGCATATGATAAATGTCGGCTGTCAGCTTAAAATTAGGATGTGCCACGGCTGTCACCACATTATTGGCTTCCTCCAGAGTAGTAACAAAATTGGTTTCTGTGGTGTTCAGATTCTCAATAGCCACAACAACGTTATACTTTTTGGCTACGCCGGCAATCTTCCTGCACAGGTCTATAAACTGTGCGGTGGCCGCCTGTTTGTCTAAGCCGTCAGGCAGCTTGCGGGAATTACCGCTTCCCAGCACAATCAACCGGATGTCAGCCTGCTTGGCCCGGGCCATCACTGTATTAACATAGTTCAATACCTTCTTTTCATCCACATCAGGTCCGGTTAATCGTATGTCAGCCGGGAAAAAGCTATTGCAGGCCTGTACCTGGCATTTCAGTTTCCGTAGCTGCGCCAGCTGAAGGCGAAACGTATCCTCCGGAACGGCCGGCGACAACAGTTTCTGTACGCTTTCCTCAATATAAACATAGCCGGCGGCATGTAATAAACTGTCGTTCGACTTAGAACCACATACGCCAACCCGGGGTACCCCAACTTGTGCATTCGATTGCATTGTAGCAAAGAAGGTGGCAAAAAATAGCAGCAAATAATAGTTTTTCATAACAACTTTTTCATAAACGGGTGGGTAAAAGTTAGGAACAATATTTTATAAATCCAAGCGTCAACACCTATAAAGGACTAACCGGGCCACCATTCTCCAATACGGACAAACCTGCCTAAAACAGCCACTACACTAAGCTATAGCGGTAATAACACCATGCCTCAGGTGCCGGAAATTGTTTTCGGATTCTTTTCCTATATTTATAATAATCCGGGAAGTGCATCACACAATTTGCTAATATTATCATTTAAAACGGCATTGCTTAAGTTTTACTTAACTTTGCGCCCCAAATCAATCTTTTATGAACAGACAGGAACTGGTGAATCTGATTAAAGAGAAGCAATCTTATCTCTGTGTGGGATTAGATACTGATCTTCAAAAGATCCCCCGCCATCTACTTTCACATCCAGACCCCGTATTTGCTTTTAACAAGGCCATTATTGATGCTACTAAAGACCTCTGCGTCTCCTATAAAATCAATACCGCCTTCTACGAGTGCATGGGTATCCGTGGCTGGGAAAGCCTTCAACGTACGGTGGAATATATCCCTTCCGGACTGTTTACCATCGCTGACGCCAAAAGAGGCGATATCGGCAACACTTCTACTCAATACGCCAAAACATTCTTTGAGACATATAAATTTGACGCTGTAACCGTAGCCCCTTATATGGGACGTGACAGCGTACAGCCTTTCCTCTCTTTCCATGAGAAATGGACTATCATGCTGGGACTGACCTCCAACGAAGGCAGCCAGGACTTCCAGTTACAACAATCTGGCGATGAATACCTGTATGAAAAGGTACTGAAAGCCGGTATAACCTGGGGTACGCCGGATAACCTGATGTTTGTAATCGGTGCCACCCAGACCTCTCAGCTGGGGTATATCCGTAAACTGGTACCTGACCACTTCTTCCTGGTACCCGGCGTCGGCGCACAAGGCGGTAGCCTGAAAGAAATATCTGCCCAGGCAATGAACAAGGATTGCGGACTACTGGTAAATGCCAGCCGCTCTATCATTTATGCCGGCAATGGTGAAGACTTCGCACATGATGCCCGTAAAGCCGCACAGGAACTCCAGCAGGAAATGGCGCAATACCTGAACGTAACAAAGACAGTAGCTTAATAGCATAAATCAGCCTCTACACAGCTGAATCACGACAGTCCATAGTCAGTAGATATATTCTTCAACGGAATGTTTCTCAGACTATGGACTTTTTTTGTCCATGAATCATTAAATTGAGATAGACTTATAAAACGTGTTCCACATGCTTAAAGACCTGTTTCAATCCCCCGACTATTTCCACGTGGATGGTTTGTTAACCGAAGAACATCTCATGGTACGCGACGCGGTACGGCAATGGGTAAAGAAGGAAATTTCCCCGATTATCGAAGATGCCTGCCAGCAAGCTACCTTTCCCTCTCACATTATCAAAGGTTTAGGTGAATTAGGCTGCTTTGGCCCCACCATTCCGCAAGAGTATGGTGGCGGCGGTATGGACCATATCTCCTACGGCCTCATGATGCAGGAGCTGGAAAGAGGAGATAGCGGCGTCAGGTCTACTGCCTCTGTACAAGGCTCACTGGTCATGTACCCTATCTTCACCTTCGGCAGCGAAGAACAGAAACGCAAATACCTGCCTAAACTGGCCAGCGGTGAATGGATGGGTTGCTTCGGACTGACAGAGCCAGACTTTGGCTCCAACCCCTCCGGTATGATCACTCACTTTAAAGATGCCGGAGACCATGTAGTGCTCAATGGCGCTAAAATGTGGATATCCAATGCACCATTCGCCCAGATAGCTGTTGTATGGGCAAAAGATGAAGAAGGCGTGATCCGCGGACTGATTGTCGAACGGGGCATGGAAGGATTTACCACACCGGAAACGAAAGGCAAGTGGAGTCTTCGCGCCAGCGCCACTGGTGAACTGGTTTTCGATAATGTAAAAGTACCTAAAGAGAATATATTGCCCAATGCTAAAGGCCTGAAAGGTCCGCTCAGCTGCCTTTCCTCTGCCAGGTACGGCATTGCCTGGGGCGTAACCGGCGCTGCCATGGATTGTTATGACGCTGCCTTGCGCTACGCAAAAGAACGTATACAGTTCGGTAAGCCGATCGCTGGCTTCCAGCTAACGCAGAAAAAGCTGGCTGAAATGGTCACAGAGATCACCAAAGCACAACTCATGAACTGGCGCCTGGGGGTATTGAAAAATGAAGGTAAGGCTACTCCTGCACAGATATCCATGGCAAAACGTAATGCCTGCGAAATAGCTACCCGCATCGCCAGAGAGGCCCGTCAGATACTCGGAGGTATGGGTATTACCGGAGAATATCCAATCATGCGGCACATGATGAACCTCGAAAGTGTTATTACCTATGAGGGTACTCATGAAATACACCTGCTCATCACCGGACTGGATATTACCGGTCTCGATGCTTTCCATTGATACTGATATGTTTACAAAATCCTGCGAAGCAGTGGCAAAGCTATCTTACCTTCGCAGTTTGCTTTTCCTGGTTCAGACAGTTCTTGAATGCTAAATAATATAATGACCGGCAAACCCGCTTTTGCAGGATGGAGCATCCTGTTATATCTTCTTTTCTCTTCAAACGGAAGAGCATCTGCACAACAACTGACCGAAATGTCCGGCCAGGCTCAGGGTACCTATTTCATTGTAAAATATTTGGCCGACGATACCAATTCTCTGCGTCCGCAGATAGATTCCATATTTGCGCTAATAGACAACTCCTTGTCGCTATATCAACCGGGTTCCCTGATCAATCAATTCAATGAAGGCATTGAAGTGAAGATGGACGCGCACATGGCGCATGTCATACAGCGTTCCCTGGAGATCAGCAAGGCCACTATGGGCGCATTTGATATCACTGTAAAACCCCTGGTAGACGCATGGGGATTTGGCGTACATAAACCTGCTGTACAGACTATACCTGGTCAGGATACATTAAAACAGATACTACGATATGTTGGATACCGCAACCTGCGGCTGCAGGGAAAAAGGCTCACCAAACGGCATAAAGATGTACAAATTGATTGCAATGGTATTGCCCAGGGATATACTACAGATGTAATTGCACGCTTCCTGGAACAAAAAGGTATCTCCAACTACCTGGTAGACGTTGGTGGAGAGCTTCGTAGCAGTGGCCGGAATCAGCGAGGGCTAATATGGACCGTAGGCATTGAAACGCCGGATGCCTCGCAGTCAGCTGTACCGGCACAGGCAGTGTTAGCGCTGGATAATAAGGCGATCACTACCAGCGGTAACTACCGCCGGTTCTTTGAGCAGGGAGGAGTAAGATTTGCGCATAGCATCAATCCTGTAACTGGAGAGGCCTTGCATAGCAATATTATCGCTGTAACAGTATTGGCTAAAGATGCTATTACTGCAGACGGCTATGACAATGCACTGATCTTAATGGGGGTGGAAAAGGGACTGGCATTCGTAAAGGCCCATCCGGAATACGGGCTTGACGCTTATTTCATTTACAAAGACAAAGACGGGAAGATTCAGACAGCGTTTTCAGACGGATTTAAGCAATTGACTATACTGGAATAAAGAAGGTCCGGCGCTTGCACCAGACCTTCTAAAAAGCAGTTCTTCATACCAGCGGTCACGCTTAGTTAATATGTACTCTCAACCCCACATTTCCCTGCAATACATTATAACTGGTGATCTCCTGCTGTTTGTATGGGGAGTAGCTATATTGCACACTCGCATTGAACAGTACCGGTGATCCTTTGCCAAACGGAATATTAATACCTATTTCCGGCGAAGCGGCAAACTGCCAGCTGTTATACCTGTCAGTAAACTGGCCGTAGTACTTATTGTACACCATATTTGCAGTACCTATACCCAGACCCACATACGGGATCACCGCAGCATCAGGTTTAGTCAGTTGATATTGTACGGTAGCCAATATCGGCGTTACCTGCAAGGTACGTGTCTGTACAGCAGATATATCCGTGCCTTTATCAGCATATACAGCGCGTGGCACTCTTTCATAAAATTCCTGGAAACCACTTCTGATACCAATAGCCAGCTGGTCGTTCAGCTGATACTGGATACCTGCTCTCCAGCCACGGAAACTGGTTTTATTAGCATAATCTTTCAGTGATCCAAACGGTTGCGCAACAGAATAATCTGCGTTGATGGACAGGGGAGAACGTACCTGCGAAAATGCACTATGCACGCCCAGTGAAGCTGCCACCAGTAATATCCAGAGCTTAATACTTTTCATCTCAGTCTCTTTTAAATGATTCATTAATTGTTAGTTGCTTTCAGATAGGCTGACTGTTCAAATACAGCAGACACCATACTGTTAACATTACTTACATTCCATACGCCACTACCGCGTAGCATAGCATTCCAAACTGCTACCAGCTGGTTGTTACGCGGATTTTTCAGATCGACCATATCGATGGATACTGCCCTTTCCTGCTGGTATACCTGGTAGTAAGATGGCCAGTAATAACCGTAACCAGGGAAGCCCCAGTAGAATGGATCATAGTAGCCGCCAATGCCTGACCAGTAACCAGGATTATAATAGACAGCGCTGTACGTATTGTCAATACGTGTCAGGTTAACTGCCAGATCAGGTTTTGCAGCCCTGTCCACACGGGTATACCCTCGCGCCTCCAGTGAACGGGTTACATCCTGGATGAGTTGCTTATCATAATCGGTCAGTGCACGGCGCTCGTTGGTATTAGTAGCTACTGCCACCGAGTCAACAA
The DNA here is from genome assembly GCF_019492185.1 of Chitinophaga rhizophila. Lineage (GTDB taxonomy): Bacteria > Bacteroidota > Bacteroidia > Chitinophagales > Chitinophagaceae > Chitinophaga > Chitinophaga rhizophila. The sequence continues at coordinate 1,454,068 of NZ_JAICCF010000001.1, read as the reverse complement.
TACTGAACGTTCTGTAAGATGAAAAATTGACGCTATCGTCATAATTTGTTACGTAGATCCTTGACTCTTCTTCTGTCATGTCCTTCAGCGGATCTTTACTACAACTGCTGAATGACAGTGTAACGCCTAACGCAGCGCACATTACTAACATGGCTTTTTTCATATTCACGGGTTTTATTTTGTTGTCTATTTCAGGCAGGTACAGGGAGGAAACGAGACCACTGTAATTAATACATACTAATACAGGAAGTGTGCCAACCACTTTTCACTATGGCATTGGCCGCACATCTGTTTAACGTATTTGAACTACTGATGTTACATGAAGTTTATCTGCCGATTGTTAAGGTATTCCTAAAACTGAAAATCGTATTGAAAGCGGGGTGGGATAAAACAAGCCGGGCCCGCTATGTGCGGACCCGTTATAAAAAAACATATAGGTAATCTGTGATCAGGAATGGACAACTGCAGGCAGAATGGCCTGTTCTTCCAGTTCTCTCCTCAGCTGGCCGGCTGACTGGAAATGTATTCCGTCAATTCCACAGGCGGCTGCTCCACGGATGTTACGTTCATTATCGTCAATAAAGAGCGTAGCAGCTGCATCCAGCTCGTAACGATTTAGCAACAGGTTATAGAAGGCTGCATCCGGCTTACGGATCTTTTCTCTGCCTGATACAACAATACCATCAAACCATTGGAGAAACGGATAGTTTAATAATGCCAGGGGAAAAGTTTCGTTTGACCAGTTGGTCAGTGCATAGAGCTTATATTGCTTGCTGTCTTTAAGGTCTCTGAGGATCTCTACAGTCTCTTCGATAGGCCCGCCTAACATCTCCTTCCAACGGCCATAGAACGCCCGGATCTGGGCTTCGTATTGCGGATGTTGTGTAATCAGCAATTCAGTACCGTCCTGGAGGCTTCTGCCGGCATCCTGCTCCTCATTCCAGTCCGACGTGCAGATGTTAGTCAGGAAAAAGTCAGTCTCTGCTGCGGTCGCAAATATCTTATTATAGAGATAACGCGGATTCCAATCTATCAGCACGGCGCCGAGATCAAATACCAGGTTGGAATAGTTTGTGGTTACAGCAGTCTTCATATGGATAAAGATAAAGTAAATTATAGATTATGGAAAAATTTAAAATGATTCAGTGATGCAGAAATATCTGCTCACTTCGGTTGTGGTGAATGTATTAATAACCAGGTGGTAAGCAAGGAGATGAGCAGAATAATACCCCAGATCCGCGTCTGTAGCCTTCCCCCGGTTTCCAGCATAGTTGGTTGTATAGTAACAGTGTTAATTGCTGCTGACATTATAACGGTTGAAAGAGTGCTGATATTGTCTGGCGCTACCCTCCGGATATGAACCGACATTATTCAGTAAAACGGGATAAATCAGCAAAAAGCCCCGTATTCAGGTGAACACGAGGCTATATCAACATTGCAACTGAGTAAACATATTACCAGTAGCTTTCAGAGACAGTAACTCCGGGATAATTATCCGGCAGCCTGTTGGCGCTCGCTGATAAAAAATTCGTGGCAGGACGGGTAAAGTGACCCATGATGCATGAATTTATATCAATAGAGAGGCGACCTTACTCCCTAGCTGTCAACAAATATATTGCTTTTTTTAATATAAAGCAGTGATATGCCAGACAAGCCCGTAACGGCGCTTGTTGCAGCCTTCTTCCGGAAGAATTAAACCAGTTTATCCCGTCATACTGGAAAGGACTCCTGCCTACCGCCGTCCCAGAACGAACATTTTCCTGTATTTTTGCTTACAGATATCTCCAGAAACAATAATTGGTCAATTTGATCAAGTCCACCGCTTGTTCGTCGCTAAGACTACTCTTGTACTACCCTTGGACTATCCTGACTAAACACCATCAATTTCTTTACTCCACCACCAGAGTAGCATATGCTATCACATCCGGTGGAAAATCACCAAATACAAAAAGGCTGTCTGCCACATGCACGCATGCGGCAAACAACCTTTTCACCCTTATTGATATGTGACTTATCTATATTTTTTTCTGTCCATCAGTTTATGTACTACGCCTGCTATTAAACCTGCAGATACATACAATCCTAATGTCAGCAATTGTGTTTTGGTCGTTTCATTACTGTATTTCTGGCTTAAACCCAGTTTTTCCGGTAATGCAAGTGCTCCGATGCCAGCCATGAGTCCTAATGCGGCCCCGGTAACAATACTATTTTTAGGATTTGCACCTACCAATGCATAATACCCAGCATTTCCGGCAATATCTCCGGCCATCGTAGCATAATAACGCTTGTTTTTGGATGGTAATGCCATACCTACGCTTTCCATAGTAGATTCCAATGCCTCCATACCAAGTTTATCCATTCTCGGTGCGTGCGATACATTATTCTTCAACGTTTGATGAAGCAGTGTTAATGCAACTGAACTAACCAGTCCGCTTGTGAGTGAAGCCAATGTTTTCATAATTCTCTTTTCCATTACTGAAAACAAAAAACAGGCCCTAATCTACAGCCTGAATGCCTACTATATGCTGCTGTTGCGCAAAATACTCAGATAGAGAGTGTTTATAATCATTCATTACCGGCGGGTTGTATTGTATCTCTGCGTATACTAGAATTAAGTGTAAACCGTAAGCTGTGGATATGCCGGATATTATTAATACGTCTCGCTCATTATCCTCCTGACTAACTATCTATAACCTATATCATATCACAACTTGTCCTAACAACTTAGGCGTCCGCTATAACGCTATGAGTATTTTTCATATTTTGTGAATCAATACCAGATACATCCTTGTCCGCAGATCAACAATATGAAGAGAAAGTTTTGCTGTCACTTATAGCTAAAGGTGATGAAGCTGCATTTACAAAATTATATAGTTACTATCAACCCCGTTTACTTCGATACGTCTCACCCTTTGCACTCGGCAAAGAGCAGGCAGAAGAAATTGTTCAGGAAGTCCTGTTCAGGCTCTGGACAAGAAAAGAAACATTTGTCGGTGTAGCTTCCCTGGAGGGTTATCTGAGGCGGTCTGCCAGGAATCTTTTGCTGGATATATTCCGCAGGCAGGCGCTTGAGAAAAAGTATATGGAACAGCAAGGGGCAGTACAGCATACCCAGGTATCTGCTGATGACAACCTGCAACTGAAAGAATATCATGAACTGGCAAAACAGGCAATCGCATTACTCCCACAGAAACAGCGCGAAGTATTTATTTTACGGCATCAGCAGGACATGACACTGGAAGAAATAGCTGTTTATACTAATTCCTCCTATGACGCTGTACGTAAGAATCTGCACCGGGCAGTACAGTTTATTAAGTCCTTTCTGAAAGATCATGGGGAATGGGTAGTCTGCCTGGTCTTGTTACTACTAGCTGAATGTCCCTGAGAAATATTTTTTGGAATTGATGTCCCAAATTCTTTTTTCGTACGTCCTGTTATAGAATACGCGTTACAATCATGATGCACCGGGATATATTAAAACGATTTGCCGATGGCTCCGTCACACCGGAAGAAGCCAGCCAGTATCGGGAAGAACTGGCCAGACTATCCACCGATGAGATAGAATCCCTCATGGATGCATATGAAGATATGCTGGATGCCGCTCCTGCATACGAGCCTGTAGATCAGCGCCTGCTATCAGATATACAACAGCGTATTGCTGCCTGGAACCGTAATGATCACAAGCCTGTGGTGAAACCATTGTTCAGGAAAATTTGGATAGCCGCTGCCGCTGCTGCCGCCATTGTACTCCTCCTGGCAGGTGGTATCTGGTGGCGTGAAACGCATTCTGAACGCGCCTACGTGACTAATCACTTCGAGACTATCATCCCCGGCCATGATGGGGCTATTTTAACACTCAGTGATGGAAGCTCCGTTACGTTGGATAGTACCAGCAATGGCCTCATTGCTGAAGAAGGAGGAAGTCAGGCTACCTCTGGAAACGGTCTGTTATCATATAACGTAAATACCAGTAATGAACATAAATTGGTATACCATACCATACGTACTGCTAATGGCCGCCAATTCCGGCTTATATTACCTGATGGTACAAAGGTATGGCTGAATGCAGGCAGCTCTGTAACCTTTCCCACCATATTCCCCGGGAATGAGCGGCGCGTGCAGATTACCGGAGAGGTATATCTGGAAGTAGCTGCCAACACACAACAACCATTTTATGTGACAGTAAATGACACCTATGTAGTAAACGTACTCGGCACAAGCTTTAATGTGAATGCTTATTCCAATGATAACCTCATACGCACCACACTTGTTGACGGGGCTGTGAATGTTGAGGTATCAGGAAAAATATATCCACTGAAGCCATCGCAACAACTGTCTGCCAGCATGCTCAGTAGCACAGCCAGCACTACGGAGGTAGAGGTCAACAAGATCATCGCCTGGAAAGATGGGCGCTTTGACTTTGACGGCTTGCAGCTTCGCGACGCCCTGAGCCAGTTGGAGCGCTGGTATGATATTGACGTCGTATATGAAGGAGATGTACCAGACGTAGTTCTATATGGAAAAGCAGATCGGAGTATTAGTCTGGAAACTATTATAGGCGCTTTGAGAGGACCAGATGTGAACTTCAGAATCGAGGGAAGAAAATTGATTGTATCATCTATTCGTTAAAATTCAAATACTAATACCACCAACCAATACTGAACAGTGAACTTTTGTAGCCAGCAAATGCGTACTATAATTATAGCATCGCGTCCTGCCTTGCTATATGCATAGCGGCATATATGAGAAAATAGTAGTTAATGACCGTCGTTATCCAACCAAAATCAACAGTGTATGCAAAAATGTGCAAGATGGCTGTCCTGTAGGTCAGGCCGCCCTTTTATTCCCGACTACTGTCTGAAAAGCGCCGTCAGCAATCGTTTCAGGAGGAACCGCGCTGCTTTACTGACGGTAGTACTCCTGCTGATGATACAGGGAGCTACCTATGCCCAGTCCATTTCTCTGTCCGGTAAAAACATGACTTTAAAAGCCGTCTTTACGGAAGTAGAAAAACAAACAGGATATGTGGTCTTTGGTAAAGAAGCCTTACTGGCTAAAACCAAACCCGTTTCCGTGGCGGCAGTAAAAATGCCGTTAGGCAGTTTCCTGGATGTTGTACTGAAAGATCAGCAGATAGCCTATAAGATAGAGTCTAAAACAATAGTGCTATCTCAGGTTATGGAAGACAACAATCGCACAGAGACTGTCGATGCTGAATCCGCTATTTCAGGCATTGTTGTCAATAAGAACGGGGAGAAGATGTCGGGTGTAAGCATCCTGTTAAAAGGACAGGCTAAAACAATTGTAACAAATGAAGCAGGTGCATTTACCGTCAATGCCAAACCAGGAGATATCCTCATATTCAGGTATGTGGGTTATGAGACAAAGGAGTTGACTATTAAACGCGATCTCCCACTCTCCGTAATGCTTGAACAAAATGTCAGCAGCCTGAGTGAAGCAGTTGTAGTAGGTTATGGTGTGGTTAAAAGAAAAGACCTTACTGGCGCTGTTGCTTCCGTGAACCAGGAGGAAGTGAAGAACATTCCGTTTACCAGCCTGGATCAGGCGTTGGTGGGTAAGGCTGCCGGTGTACAGGTTATTCAGAGTGATGGCTCTCCCGGGGGCGCTACGCGTATGCGTATACGTGGTGGCGCATCCCTGATGGGGAATAACGATCCGCTGTATATTATTGACGGGGTACCTGTCACTATCCAGAACAGGTATGTGCAGAATGCTGCTGAGATTGTGAATCCAGTAGAGACCTACTCCAATAATAACTTCAATAGCAGTGTGTCTGGTTCCTTCTCGCGTGGCCTTAACAGTCTTGCCGGACTTAATATTAATGATATTGAAACCATTGATATTCTTAAGGATGCTTCTGCTACTGCTATCTATGGATCAAAGGCTGCCAATGGTGTAGTTATCATTACCACAAAGCGCGGCAGCCGCAATCAGAAGCCGCAACTGGAAGGTAATTACTATGCAGGTATGTCTGTGCCGTTAAAAGAGAAAGTGCTGAATGCTGAGCAATATAAGATGATCTTCCGCGAGGGTGCTATGAATCTTAATAACGAACGTGCCCGTCTTGGCATGACGCCAAACGAGACAGCCACGAGCATTCTTAACAATCCTAACTACTTTGGCACTGCTGATACCGACTGGCTGGGGCTTGTACTTCGTACTGGGTTTACACATAATGCTGACGTATCTGTGCGCGGTGGAGGTACAGGCTCACGGTATTACACCTCCATTGCCTATACCCGACAGGACGGTGTGCTGATTGGTACTGACTTTAACAGAATAGCCGGTAAGATCAGTCTGGACAATGAGATAAACAGTAAACTGAAAGTTATCTCAAATCTTGACTACGGCTTCTCTACCAACAATATCACCAATGGGATTTATAGTCAGGCATTATACGCGCCGCCAACTGAAAAAGTCTACAATGAAGACGGTTCCTTTTCTAATATGGGCAATATCAGTACGGCCTATCAGGGTTTTCAGAATCCCCTGGCAGTGGCTTCCGGCATTAACCGTGCTAAAAACGTTTCTTTGCTTGGGTCGCTGGCATTGGAATATGATATCTTGAAAGATCTGAAGTTCCGTTCTGTTGTATCTATCAATTATAGTAACTATCACCAGTTAAACTATGTTCCCAGTTACGTGGATATTGGTAGTTTCTACGGTAGAGAAAGCTCCGGCGGTGGTACTGGGTCACAGTCGTACAGTAACTCCATCAATTCCTTTTTTGAAAATACGGTCACATGGAATAAGGTCTTCAATGAGAATAACCGGTTGAATATGGTAGCCGGTACGTCGTGGGAGAAGTTTCGTGCCAGTATGTTCTCCGCTACCGGACGTGGATATCCGGAAGATAAGTTTCTGAATAATCTCAATTCTGCCGCAGTACCGGTATCTGTACGCGGTAGTGACCCTTCCAGTCAGAACTCGCTGTTATCCTTTTATGTGCGCGCCAACTACGCGCTATATGATAAGTACCTGTTCACTTTTACCGGCCGCTCAGATGCTTCTTCTAAGTTCGGCCCCGGTAATCATGTAGGTTACTTTCCTTCCGGCGCTGTGGCATGGAGAATTTCTGATGAAGCCTTTCTGAAACATGTGAAATGGATTGATGAGATCAAACTCCGTGTCAGCGCTGGTCTGACAGGTACACAGTCTATTGCTGACCATCTGTGGCGTACCTTGTATACGCCAGTAGCCTATGCAGGTAATAATGCGCTGATTCCATCACAGTTGGGTAATCAGGCAATTAAATGGGAATCCACCTTACAGAAGGATCTGGGACTGGACTTTGCATTTTTCAATTCCCACATCAGGGGTACGTTTGGTTACTATGAGAAAGTAACAGATGGCCTGCTACTGAATATATCCACCGCGCCCAGTTCAGCCTATAGCAACATGATAGTGAATCTGGCAAAGATCAGGAACCGCGGATTAGAATTTGATATCCGCACTGACATCCTGCAAAAGCGGAATGTGAAATGGAACGTTGCCTTAAATATCTCGCGTAATGTATCGGATGTGTTAAATATTGATGGCGGGCCGTTCTCTGATCCCAACCAGCGAGATGCCCTCAATCTTGGTACTGGTATTGTGCAGGAGGGACGTCCGTTGGGTCAGTTATATGGCCGTGTATCAAAAGGAGTGATAAAAACACAGAAGCAACTGGAAGATTATAAAGCAGCGTTTCCTTATTGGGAGATATTCTCTCCTTATCTGAACATAGGCGACCTGGCATATGAAATAGAGGACGGCTTCTGGAAAAACGATATTATCGGTCATAGTTATCCATCATTCTATGGGGGACTGACGAATACCGTCAATTATAAAAACTTCAGCCTGATAGCCTTGCTAACATTCTCTTATGGCAACCAGCTGATCCTGCAGAATGATGTAAGCAGCCTGAGTGTGGATAACCTTGCTAACAGAAGTACGCGGATCCTGGATCATTATTCAGCTACAAATACTGCGTCTGACAGACCAAGACTATTATACAATGAAACCAACTTCCTTTCTAACAACAGTGTATTCGATGCTTCTTACCTGAAGCTGAAATCACTTACCATTTCTTACAATGTACCGCAGGCTATCACCCGCCGTATGAACTTCCGTGATTTGTCATTCTATGTATCCGGCACAAATCTGTTCATTGTAAGTAAGTATCCCGGCCTGGATCCTGAAGTGAGTGACGACCCTATGAGTGTAATTGGCGGAGGACGTGATATCAGTTCATATCCGACTAACCGGATGTTCATAGCAGGTCTGCGCTTTGGTTTGTAACAGCAAAACTTTTAAGATGAAACGTATTCTTTCTTATATAATCATACTGGGCGTTGCTGCCGGACAATATGCATGTAATAAACAATTGAATGCCTTACCTGATCAGTCGAAGGTAGAAGAGAATGTTATTCTCGACCTCAAGGGGGCAGAGGTAGCATTAAACGGCGCTTATTACAGATTCGTAAATGGTGGGGATGACAGAGGAGTACCCAGTACTATCACAGCGAATGATCGTGAAATATTCCCCGGCAGACTATCCGGCTACGTAGAATATCCTTATGGTGGTGGTGACCTTACCAACATCACTATTCAGGCGGAGAGCTTCAGTATACTTCCTGCCTGGACCAATTCCTATATGCTGGTGAATGCTGCCAATGGTGTGATCAAAGGTACGGAGGCACTGCCTCCGGCCAAGATCAGTGATCAGAAGAGAAAAGAGATCCTCGGCCAGGCAAGATTTTTAAGAGCATACGGTCACTATCGCCTGTTGAGTTACTTTGGGCAGTTCTACGATATTAACAGTGCCTATGGTGCATTACTCAGACTGGAGCCTGTCACTAGTAATAACATTTCAAAACAGCGCTCGTCTGTAAAAGAAAGCTATGACGCGATCATGGAGGATGTAGATTACGCTATTGCGAATGCACCTGCTACTAATACCAGCTATTACGCAAGTAAATGGGCAGCGAAAGCGCTTAAGGCAAGGATTCTGATCAACAGGGCACAACCAGGCGACTACCAGGAAGTCATAAATATTGGTAGAGAATTTATGGGTGGCAGCCCATATTCCCTGGAAGCTGACCTGCGCCAGTTGTTTATAAACAAGGGAATCGAAAGCAATGAAGTCATACTGGGCATATTGCCAATGCCTAACCAACGCAGTAAGGCAGATACTTATTTCTACTTTGGACCCGGCTATGTTCCTACACAGCCGCTGACGGATATTTTTAAAGGCGACCCACGCGCGAACTGGGTGCTGGGAGATATGTCAGGAAGTGTAGGCATTACCAAGTTTATAGGTCCTAAAGTAGAGCATTGTTATGTATTCAGACTGACAGAAATCTACCTGTTAACAGCAGAGGCTATTGTACGGTCAGGGGGCTCGGTAACAGAAGCAGGTGGCTATCTCAGGACGGTAATGGAACATGCAGGTGTAACAGACTTTACGGCTGTTAACAATGCAACGACCGCAGATGCTATGCTGATAGAAATTTATAAGGAGACAGTCAGGAACATGATATGTGAAGATGGCCAGGAGTGGTTTGCCCTCTTACGGCTACCATTTGCTACTGTGCAGTCTATCCGACCTGCTATCATCAGCATTAACCAATATATACTGCCGATACCAAGAACGGAATTTCAGCGCAATGCGCAGATAGGAGAGCAGAATCCTGGATTTAATAAATAGGCTTCACGGGTGCGACCATAGGTATCTGGTGAGGTGTACAGTTATACATGCAATCAAAACAAATCAGTTTTTTATGATGACACGACGTTTAGTTTATTGGATCGGCCTGATGCTGATTACCGGGCAAGTAGCAGCCAACGGTCCATTTACATTGAAAGGTAAGATCAGGGGAGCAACCGGCAAGTACATTTATCTTTCTTATCAGGGGGAGGGCGACAAGATGATCAATGATAGTGTGCGTCTTAAGAATGAATCTTTCCAGTTCAAAGGCACGCTTGCACACCCGGTCATGGCAGTACTTTACCTGGACAGAGTAGCGGCTATGTCTGAGAACGGCTCTGCGCGGGTATTTATAGAGCCAGGGGAAATGACCATCACTGGCGACAAAGACCAACTCACAGCGGCTGTCCTGAAAGGGTCGAAGTCCAATGAGGAGCTCCGTGAGTTAGACGATATGCAGCAGGAACATCGTGCAAAGCTTACACAACTGTATCAGCAATATAATCAGCTGAATGAGACCTATATAGATGCTTCCGAAGCTAAAAAAGATTCAGCAACGCTTGAATCGTACAAAAAGAAACTGGAAGAGCTGAAGACACAGATGGAGCCTTTCCAGGAGAAAATGGCAGCCAGTGAAGAGCAGTTTATCAAAAGTCATCCTGACTCATATGTAACAGGCTATTTGCTCAACTATGGTATATCCCGGTATCCTTACCAGGAAGCAGCCGCGGTATACGCCCGGTTATCTCCACGCATTCGTGAGAGTAGCTATGGGAAAGGCATTGCTGGGGAGTTGGAGAATATGAAGAATGGCTCACCTGGAAGCACTGCCTTTGTGTTTGCAAAGCAGGATATTAACGGGCAGACCTTTAATCTTGCTGATTATAAAGGTAAATATGTGCTAATTGATTTCTGGGCCAGCTGGTGTGTGCCTTGTCGCGCGGGGAATCCTCATCTGATAAAGCTATATGAACAATATAAGAACCGTGGTTTTGAAATTGTGGGCGTCTCTGATGATGACAGGAATGAGGATGCCTGGAAGAAAGCAGTTGCCAAAGATGATATTGGCCGGTGGAAGCATGTACTGAGAGGTCTGGATATGGATAAGAAGATGAAAGGGGAAGCCGATTCTAATGATCTCAGTGATCGTTATGGTATTCATTCCCTGCCAACTAAGATTCTTGTGGACAAAGATGGCGTTATCATTGGCAGATATGGCGGCGGCGGTGAAGGTGATGATGCATTAGACGCTAAACTGGCAGCTGTATTGCCGGCTACCATGTTGACCCTGACAGGTAATATCAGGGGGCTGAAAGACTCGCTGGACATCACCTGGTATGATGAGAAAGGCATGCAGCAGGAAAAGATAGGCGCAACCGAGGGCAGGTTTGTCTGGACCAAGCAGCTTAGTGAACCACAGAAGATATATATATCAACGCCAAACGGATACAAGGAGCTATTTGTTGCAAACGGTGATGTAACTATTGATGGAGAGATTGATTCGTTTTATGATAGTAAGGTAACGGGATCTGCGGTACAGGATGAATATGTAAGTTACCGGGCGCACCTTGAGCCATTGCTGAATGCCATGTATGCCCTGCAGGGACGTTTACATGAGGTGAATGGTACGCCAGAAGCAGCCGTACTGGAACAGCGGATTGATTCTATTGATCACCTGCTGGACCAGGAGGATATTGCCTATGTTAATGCGCATCCGTCCAGCCCTATCAGTGTTGACCTGGTAGAGAATGCAGCTGTCATGGGAGAATATAGAGATGTGGCCGCGATGTATGACAAGCTATCTGCTGAAGCAAAAGCAACCTTGACTGGTAAGCGTCTTCAGGAGCGGCTGGCTTTGCTGAAGCGCAGTGAGATTGGAGCGCCTATGATAGATTTCGAGATGCCTTCTATTAATGGCAAGACCGTCCGCCTGGCCGATTTTAAGGGTAAATATGTATTTGTTGACTTCTGGGCAAGCTGGTGTGGCCCCTGCAGGGCAGAGAATTCTAATGTACTTAAGGCGTACAACAAGTACAAGCATAAAAACTTCACGGTGCTAGGCGTGTCTCTGGATGATAACCGTACAAAGTGGAAGGAAGCGGTTGCAAAAGATAAGATGCCCTGGGTACAGATATCTGACCTTAAAGGATTCAATAATGAATTGTCTTCCTATTATGGTATTCGGGCCATCCCCAGTACTTTCCTGATTGATCCGCAGGGTAAGATTATAGAGAAAGGGTTAAGGGGAGATAAACTGCATAGCCGACTAGCGGAGATACTGCAATAAGATTGTCTGTTATATACACAACGTATTAAAGTCGTTGATTATCAAAAACCACCCACCATTTAAAAACAAAAAAGGAGTTATTTCGTAATGAAATAACTCCTTTAGTGCTGTGCGGAAGAGGAGATTCGAACTCCCAAGCCCTTTCAGGCACTACCACCTCAAAGTAGCGCGTCTACCAATTTCGCCACCTCCGCAGCTTTGAAGTGGTGCAAAATTAATCGGTTTTTGATAACGAACAAATTTAATTCACAATAAAGCCTATTTTCTTAGTAAAATTCTGAAGGTGGTACCCTTGTTCAGCTCGGACCAGCGTACATTTAGCCGCCCTTTATGGTATTCTTCAATAATTCTTTTTGCCAGGGACAAACCCAGTCCCCAACCCCTTTTTTTGGTACTGAAGCCCGGTTTGAACACCTTATCAAAGTTAGCCTTCGGGATGCCTTTGCCATTATCAGTGATATCTATAATGATATGAGTGGGGTGGTTTTCGATATATAAATCTATTGTTCCTTTTCCTTCCATAGCATCGAGTGCATTTTTCAGCAGGTTTTCGATGACCCAGTCAAATAATGAAGGAGAGATCATTACAGGAATTTCTGTTTCCCGGCAATGCATGGTCAGTTTCACTTTCTGTGGCGCTCTTTTGCGGATGTAGGTAACCATAGCTTCTACCTGCGTCACTACATTATGCTCTTCCAGCTGTGGCACACTGCCGATTTTGGAGAAGCGTTCTGTAATCAGTTTCAGCCTGTCTACATCTTTCCGTAATTCAGTAGCCACCATTTCATTCCCTTCATGCTCTTTCAGTATCTCTATCCATGCCTCGATAGATGAAAGCGGGGTGCCCAGTTGATGGGCAGTTTCTTTGGCCATACCCACCCATAGCAGGTTCTGAGTGGCGCGGTTAGAGGTAGATAATGCCACCAGTAATATGATCACGAAGAGGGCTACGACAATCAGTTGAATATATGGATAGTAGCGTACCTGTTTCAGAATGAGGGAGTCGCCGTAATAAATATAATTATACAGATTGTTTTTGGCGTCTATCTCCATGATGAATGGCGGGTGCTGATCTTTGAAGGTAGCCAGTTCCTCTTCCATGTATTTCGGGTTGCGGGCAAGCTTAGTCGTATCAAGATTGCGGGAATCAATGATATGACCATTCTCGTTTGTAATAATAACGGGAATGCTGGTATTATTTGTGATAATCTCAACGGCCAGATTCAGGTTGGCCTCATTGGAAGCCTGAAGTAATTCCCGGTTAGCAGCTACCCAGGTAGCTACTTTCTTGGTTTCTTCTTCTTCCAGTTTGCTGGCAATGCTGCTTACGTACCAGATCGTACCCACAATGATGATCACCGCTGTGGATACCAGTACAAACTTCCAGCCTATAACCTGTTTAAACATACTGGCGTCTAAATTAAGTATAATGTGCAATAAGTGTAGTGGACTCAGAAGCTATTATAATTTGTTGCATATTTGTAAGGCAAAAATTTATTATTCACGCGAAAAAGAGTGCTTTTGTCAGTATTACCATCGGTAGCTGTTGTTATATTGAACTGGAATGGACGTAGTTTTCTGGAAAAGTTTCTGCCATCTGTCTGCCGGTCCACTTATGGGAACCTGCAACTGTATGTTGCGGATAATGCTTCAACAGATGATAGTGTAGCGTTTGTGCGTGAGAAATTTCCGCAGGTCGGCATCATACAGAATCCCACCAACGACGGTTTTGCAGGAGGCTATAATATGGCCCTGCAACATGTAAAGGCTGATATTTACGTATTACTGAACCAGGATGTAGAGGTGGAACCCGGCTGGATTGAGCCGGTAGTAGCGCAGATGGTGCGCGATCACCATGTGGCTGCCTGTCAGCCAAAACTACGTTTCTATCATAATAAGACGGAATTTGAATATGCCGGCGCTGCCGGAGGATGGATGGACATCCTGGGATATACTTTCTGCCGTGGAAGGATACTGTATACAACAGAACCAGACGAAGGACAGTATAATGATGCGCAGGATATTTTCTGGGCCACTGGAGCTGCGCTGTTTATCCGTTCGTCCTGCTTCCATGAAGTAGGTGGTTTTGATGCAGATTTCTTCGCCCATATGGAGGAAGTGGATCTTTGCTGGCGGTTGAAAAGAGCCGGTTACCGCATCTGTTACTGTCCTGACTCAATTGTGTATCATGTAGGAGGGGGGAGCCTGCCGCAGGGAAATCCCCGGAAGTTATACCTGAACTTCAGGAACAACCTGATGATGTTATGGAAAAACCTGCATCCGGCTGACCGCTGGATCGTTTTATTCCAACGTTTCTTTCTGGATGTACTGGCAGGGGTGAAGAGTCTGGTGGCGGGAAAACCCGCCGATATGAAAGCCATCTATCGGGCATATATCGATTACTTGCGCTGGCGGAAGAAATATAAACTGTCAGAAGACCGGCTGCCACAGAAGCGTTTGCTGGAGATGTCCGGCGTCTTTCATGGTATTATGATCTGGCGGTATTACTTTCTGAACCGGCGGACTTTTTCAACATTGGAAAAATAACTTGCAATATTATGTGACATGACGTAAGTTTGCAATGCGAAATTAATAGCTATGGAACACAATACTGTTGAAAATAAGAATGACTTTACCGGTAGCTGGGTATCATCTTCCCGTTTCCTGTTTTATGTGACGATCTTCTGCCTGCTGTCTTTTGTATTAGGCGGATGTTATAATCTGTTTAAACATCGCTATCAGGGTAAACCTGAAGTAGTTGTACCGGAAAGTAGCCTGTACAGTCCTAAATATAAATAAGCTAATTTATTATATTGGTAAAGCCTCCTGGTGTTCCCGGGAGGCTTTTTTATTTCCCGGCTCCGCCGGATGTATATGGTTCCGCCTGGTAATCTCCCACCGATATTTAATAACTGCCAGCTGCCCTTTACTCCCGTCCAGCTTTCTGGTCACTCACTCACTTCTGCAGATAAATAATAACTATTTCTGTTCAAAGAAACGGGGCTGTTTGCGCTCAGTGTTCGGTCAATGTATCACATGATTCCTTCATCAAAAGGTCACCAAAAGGGCACTTGGATATCCCGGGGATATTGAGGTGCCCTTTTAGTGACCTTTTGGGAGCACGCCGGATTAAAACACAGACCCTGATTTGGTGAAAAACTGTTGAATGATAATGGGAAGGGGGAAGATCGATTTTTACAACTATTGACGGAAGGGATAGATGGTTGAAGCGGTGAAAACAGCAGCGTGCGGTAGCAATACGCCGGCTATCAGGGGCATAAAAAAAGTCCTGATGCATAACACCAGGACTTTTAAAGAAGAGCGGAAGACCGGGCTCGAACCGGCCACCCCAACCTTGGCAAGGTTGTGCTCTACCAAATGAGCTACTTCCGCAGGTAAATGTATCAGTTCATATAACGGGAATTACGTAAACTGAAGTCAATAATTAAGAACTTGATTGCTAAAGGCCGATAGTTGTTATCAGTACTTTAGAGAAGAGCGGAAGACCGGGCTCGAACCGGCCACCCCAACCTTGGCAAGGTTGTGCTCTACCAAATGAGCTACTTCCGCAGGTGAAAAGTCTAAGTTTTATTCAGCATTTGCTTTTTAAAACCGCCTTTTATATTAAGAACTTTCGTAGTTCCCGTTCGCGCTGTTTGCGATTGGGATTGCAAATGTACAACATTGTTTGAAATCACAAAATATTTATGGGGTTTTTTCAAAAAAATCTATCGCAGTCTCACACTGCATTTGCGCATCCCGCTACGTCTGATCTTGCAGAATCTTTGCAGGGAAAGGGTTTTGCTTTGCTTTCATGACACAGTCATGTATATCTTTATAACGATAGTTTCTTCACGGTTTTGTATACCTGACTGCTGAAATTATCAATTGTTTACCTGACTGGGTGTTGAGTGTTTGCTGTATTAATAGTCACTGTGCCTGCCTGGGTGACCTGGCTACCTTCGTTCTCCGCCTGAATGACCATTTTATATAGCCAACTGCAATAGTCACTGTGCCTGCCTACGAGACCTGGCTACCTTCGTTCTCCGCCTGACTGGCCATTTCATATAGCCAACTGCAATAGTCACTGTTCCTGCCTGGGTGACCTGTTTACCTTCGTTCGCCGCCTGAATGACCATTTTATATAGCTAACTGCAATAGTCACTGTGCCTGCCTGGGTGACCTGGACTCCTTCGTTCTCCGCCTGACAGACTATCTCATATAGCTAACTGCAATAGTCACTGTGCCTGCCTGGGTAACCTGGCTACCTTCGTTCTCCGCCTGCCTGGCCGGCTTCCTATACCCATTCACAATTCTCGCTTTCACTTCCCGTGTCGCCTGCTGACATCCATGCCTCAACAGATACCTCCACCAGCTGGTCGAACACGTCTCCCGGCCTGAAAAAAGAGGCAGCACACCGGGTTAAGTGAGGCATTACCGCGGCATTAAAATAGTTGTATGATTGACATTTATTTTTTCTATCTTAGCAAGCATTCCACGTCTTCACCAAAATATCAGCAAAGTCAATTTGTATATAAATTCTAAATTATGAAGAAGAAGCTGTCCTTCCTGTTATTAATGTGCTGGACCGTTGCCACGCAAGCACAGCATACCGCCAGTCTGGTAATACAGCCTAAGTCAGATCACCAGATCAGCCGTCATATATACGGCCATTTCTCTGAGCACCTGGGCCGTTGTATTTATGATGGTTTCTGGGTAGATCCTGCATTGAATGTACCTAAGAAAGACCGTATCCGTCTGGACGTAGTAGATGCTCTAAAAAAGATCCGTATACCGAACCTGCGCTGGCCGGGTGGTTGCTTTGCAGATGAATATCACTGGCGTGATGGTATCGGCCCCCGCGATCAGCGCCCGAAAATGGTGAACACTAACTGGGGCGGTGTAACAGAAGATAATAGCTTTGGTACACATGAATTTCTGGAACTGTGCGAACTGCTCGGAACAGAGCCTTACGTCTCTGCAAATGTGGGTAGTGGTACGGTAGAAGAAATGGCTAAGTGGGTAGAATACCTGAACTTCGACGGTATCAGCCCGATGAGTGCCCTCCGTAAACAAAACGGTCATGAAGCCCCATGGAAAGTAAGCTTCTGGGGAGTGGGTAACGAAAGCTGGGGCTGCGGTGGTAATATGACCGCTGCCTATTATGCTGACCAGTACAGAAGATATGCTACCTACGCACGTAACTATCCGGGCGCTCCCCTGAAAAAGATCGTCAGCGGCGCTAGTGATTATGATTTTAACTGGACAGAGACCATCATGAAAAATATTCCGCTGGGACAAATGTGGGGTGTAAGCCTGCACTATTACACAGTGCCCCTAACCTGGAATAACAAAGGTTCTGCTACCAATTTTTCAGAGAAAGAATACTTCACTACCATGAAGAAATGTCTGGCCATGGACTCCCTGGTGATCAAACATTCAGCTATCATGGACAAATATGATCCGAAAAAACGTGTAGCCCTGGTTGTAGACGAATGGGGTATCTGGACAAACGTAGAACCAGGTACTAACCCAGGCTTTCTGTATCAGCAAAATAGCTTGCGCGACGCACTGATTGCCGGCAGTACCCTGAATATTTTCAACAACCACAGCGACCGTGTGAAAATGGCAGAACTGGCGCAGACTATCAACGTATTACAGGCGCTGATCCTTACTGAAAAAGAAAAAATGCTGCTGACGCCAACATATCACGTGTTCGATCTGTATAAAGTACACCATGATGCACAATATCTGCCGGTTCAGCTGAATAGCCCTGCCTACACTTCCGGTGATGAAAAGATCCCGTCCGTAAACGTGTCGGCTTCCCAGGATTCTACAGGCGCTGTGCATATCTCTCTGGTTAACCTGAATCCTACCCAGAAGATCAGCATATCTACCAGCCTGCAGGATGTAAAATGGAAAGCAGTAACTGGTCAGATACTGACTTCCGGAAAAGTAACAGATGTAAACACTTTCCAGCAGCCTGATAAGATCCGTATTGAGAAATTCAATGGCGCTAAGAAACAAGGCGATCAACTGGTGGCTGAACTGCCCCCTGCTTCTATCGTCGTACTGGAACTGAAGTAATCGGTTGCTAATTAATGCATGCCTAAGTGATTATAAATCATATAGCTATAAGCATATTGTTAAAGTATTACTTTATAGCAAACGTAAAGGGCTGACTATACGATAGTCAGCCCTTTACTTATATGCCAAGTGGGCTAACCTGATGGCTAGCCCACTTGGCATGTGTCTGATATAAGGGGTTATTATTGATGATATGAATAGCGGATAGTCACACCGTATGTCCGCGGGTCGCCCAGTACTGCTGCATAATGTCCTGCATTACCTGCGGCAGGCAGCAGCTGCTCAAAATAATCTTTGTTCAACAGGTTACGCCCCCATACAAATACTGTCAGTCCATTCAGTGTACGGAAGCCGACACGGGCATTGAACAGGGTATACCCGTCAATGTTCAGGTATTTGGAAGGAGATGGGCTGGATGAGAAAGAAGACCGGAAATAGGCATCTGCTCCTGCAAAGAAGCGGGCATTCTGTCCAAGTATGATACCCGGGTTGGATACCACCTCTCCGCCAATAGAACCTGCCCATTTAGAGATGCCCGGCAGCGCGCCACCGGAAATGTCTTTAAAGGCTGACGGACCACCTGTTTCCTCTAATGGTACGGGTGCGTTTTTAAAAGATACATATTTACCATCGGTATATGCCAGTGCGCCATATAGAGACAGTGCGCTACGGATCTTCAGGCTTGCATCCAGTTCCACGCCCTGCACGCGTACCTTTTCTGCATTAGCCAGGTAACCACGGTTTACGCCCACTTCTGCTGTCTGCACCTGCGTTTGATAATCCTTAATATCAGTATGATGATATACCAGGTTCACTGTAGCATTCTTTGCCGGAGATGTTTTCACGCCTATCTCAAAGTGCTTTACTGATTCAGGCTTAATCCTGGCCAGTTCCGTCATTGCCTTGCCGCCAGATGTGGGCAAACCGCCCAGGTTCACACCAATCGGTTTATAACTGGTAGAATAGGTGGCAAACGTATTCACACCTTTGGTAGGTTTGTAAGAAACGGTCACCTGACCGGAAACATTACTTTCATCTACATCTGCATTGAAGGTCTGGTTGGTATACACAATATTTTTCAGGGCAATCAGCGCCGGATCGTCTGTCTGCAGACCACCATACGTCTGTCGGTCATAGTCCACCTGCTTCTTATCATAATTATACCGTAACCCTGGTAATACATGCAACTGATCGGTGATAGCCCAGTCCAGTTGTCCGAATACTGCACCGCCGAATGTTTTCAACCTGGAAGTAGTTTTAATACCATAGCCATCAAATAGTCCGGGAGTAGCCCACAACTCACTGTTGGAACTCTGGGAGAAACGCCATTGTGCATTACCGGATTCCTCGATGTGTGCAGGATCTGTTTTCAGGTCCTGCCAGATGCCAAATACTCCTACAACACCACTCAACCGGGATGTCAGGTTACCGGCATACCGTACTTCCTGTGTCCATTGTTTATGTTTAGAGGTAGCCTGCGACAGTTGCAGCACTGCCAGTCCGGTAAAGTCCCTGTCATTAGACGGGTCCCAGTTCCAATACCGCCATGCAGTAGTGGATGTGAGGGTACCGTTACCGATTTTGGCGTCAACGTTCAGAGACACGCCTCCCAGTTCATTACCTGAGCGCCATGGGGTATTATGATCTACCAGCCGGTCAAAAGGATTTTCACTCGGCAGCTTATAGTTCAGATCAGCAATGATCTGTCTGAATTGTCTGTAAGCAGGTCTCAGGGTAGGTGCTACACCCGCTATCACCTGCGCATATCCTTCAGGATGTTGCTTGGAATTATCGCCCGTCAGCGTAATCTTTACTTTATCAGAAGGAGTATACACCAGTTGTCCGCGTAAGCCCAGGTTATTCAGGTCATTAATATGTTTCTCTGTCACTACATTATACAGCGTACCATCGCGTTGAGTACCCGAGAAGGAGACACGGGCTGCAAACTTTTTACTGAGTGGTCCGGATACAGCTGCTTTAGCCTGGATATATCCATAGTTGCCATAACTTACTTCAAAGTTGGCTTCCGGTGTAAAACTGGCCGAGCGGGTGGTAATATTGAATGCACCTGCGGTAGTGTTTTTACCAAAGAGCGTACCCTGTGGCCCGCGTAATACCTCTATCTGCTCAATATCTACGAAGTCGAGCGTAGTAGCCGCCGGACGTGCATAATACACGCCATCCACATAGAAACCCACACCAGGATCAATACCGTCATTGGTCAGTCCGAAGGTAGAGCCCAGACCACGTACATTCAGTGTGGTATTCCGCGGATTGGATGAATATAACTGTACAGTAGGTATAATTTCTTTCAGCCGGTTAACGTTGAAAGCGCCGGCATCAGCTACCAGCGCACCGCTTACTACCGAAATAGGAATGGGTACTTCCTGTGCAGTTTCAATACGGCGGCGGGAAGAGATGACCACCTCAGATAAGCTGGCATCACTGGTCAGGGTGATAGTCAATGGAGCAGGAGGAAGGGCTGTAACCTTTACTTCTTCCAGCTTATAACCCAATGAGCTGATAAGTAAGATGAATGGATATGCTTTTTTTGCGGGAATGCTGAATCGCCCGCTGGTGTCTGCAATAGCGTGTACGTTAGTTCCTTTGATGACTACAGTTGCCCCCACAACGGCTGTCCCCTCGCCATTTCTGATAGTACCTACAACCGCATCCTGCGGGAATGCAGTAGCAGCCAGTAACAGCATTGGCATAAGGAAGAGTAATGATTTGCGCATAGATAAATACATATTTGGTGATAAGTGTTCAGATACGTTTTCAGGTAAAGACATGCCAGTGGCTAAACACACAAAAGATTGTATGCTACAGGCTATATTAAATGCTGGCTGTCTGCTTATCTGACATGCTGGTGGCTCATGTCAATAGTTCAACATACAGGTGTCCCTATGCGGCGGGCGCACAGGATTTATTGGGTTGATATCTATTAACATATATGGTGGGTTATGTTAATAGTCTATTAAAATTGTAGACAAATATATAAATAGGAATGCAACAATGGAAATTTTCATTGGAAATCTTTTGAATAGCCTGTTTGGAAGAGGGTGGACAGCCGCTATCTGACGTATATTTCGTCACAGCAGATGGCAGCTTTTTTGCCTGGAGCAGCATCCCGCCAGGCGGGAATTGTCTGAAGGCAACGGCCTGTTACCCTGACGTACCGGGCCTGTAATGCGGGTAGGGAAAAGCGGAAGTTATTGATCCGGGCATCATATTCCTCTGCCGCTACCGGCGTAGTCTGTTGTTTACCGGCGGGAGAGAAGGTATTGCCATCATTAGAAATCTCTATAATAATATCAGTCGGATTAAAGATATAATGACGGGCATCCTGCAGGAAATTCATTTGCACCTCTTTTACGGTGTGTGCAGTGCCCATATCAATTGTTGCTACCAGGTCTTTTCCATAGATGAACAGCCAGTTGATACTGAAATCCTTATCGCCCTGCAGACCATCTGTAAGGGTTTGTTCTTTTTTAGCCGGATAGTCCTCTGCCCAGGGATGAAGCAAAGCGACTTTTGCCCTGAAGGCCAGACTGCTGATCCATTTACGGGCAAAGATCGTTTCCCATTCCCGCTGATAGGCGTCTGCATTACCGCCCCCTTCAGAGAGTTCCTTTACGCCTGCCGCTTTGGACTGTGCAGTGAATTTTTTGACACGTTCAGGCCACCGGGGATTGACTACATATTCATTCCCTTCAGGCACCAGGTATCCGAATTTTTCAGTACCAAAAAAGCGTGACTGTTGTAATACAGTATATTCCAGAGGCAGCCGTGCATTATATATTCTTGTCAGCAGTGTATTGTTGCCTTCCACAGCTTTTTCAGCTTTGTCGAGCAGGGAAGAATACTGATCAATAGCTTCAGGGGAGAGGTAGTTGTTATAGTTATTAACAGGATTACCGTAGATGTCCAGTAACGTCTTTGTAGTATGCAGGGTCGTAGTCAGTGCCTGCAGATATTGCTTAACAAACGGACCTGCCTTACCATAATATCCATTCATAAATTCATCGGTGATCTCTGCGGTGGTCAATGCAGGATTCCATAGCAGTTTGGCTTGCAGGTAGCTGTTGTATGCTGCCATGTCGCTATAGGTATCGCCGCTACCCTGCGAGAAAACGCCCTTTACTTTATGATCTTTCAGGTATTGCAGATTGGGTTGCAGGTTATCGTAATCAGGAAACGGGGCCAGGTAATTGGTGAACTGTGTGGTATAATCCCACAGAAAAAGATTGTCCGTAATAGCGCCCCAGCCTTCCAGGTCTTTTCTAAATGCAGCAGCAGAAGCGATAGTGGCCAGTGGCTCATGACGATAAGCATCGATGCTGCTGAGCATAATCCAGACGTTCTTCGCGGGCTTCGTTTTCAGTGGTGGATGTGCGGTGTACTGATACGCCAGCGTAGTAAACTGCTGGTCAGGAAAGGTGGCAGCCACACGATTGATAAACCGGATCAACGGTCCTTGTACACCACCTTCTTCTTTCGTTACTTTACTACACTCGTCACAGGTACAGAATCCACCACCATCTTCCGGCGCAACAGACCAGTATAAAGCATCAGGATTGTCGGAAATAGCAGTACGCAGATAGTCAGTGACCGCTTTAAATGTGGCCTGACTACTCAGACAAAGCTGGCTGGGCTGCCGTTGACCATTTACCAGCGCATAGTATTCGGGATGGGTACTAAAGTACGTTTTTGGTGGCAGTATTTTAAAAAAGGAATGTCCCCATACTCCCCACAGATCTTCAAAACGATGTAGTTTGTGCCATTCCAGGTATTCATTATCGAAAGCAGCAGGGTAGTAGGTTTCCCGGTAAAGGAAAGCAGGCTCCTGTTTATCCATTAGCTGTTGCGGTAACTGCAGACTTTTCGATACCGGTACGCTGACAGGAATGTCTGCATATTTGCGGCAACCGAAATAATCTTCCAGTAAAGTATATACACCATATATCACACCTTTGCCGCTTCCACCTTTGATATATACATCTCTTTTATCAGATGCAATAAAAAAGGCTTCTCCTTTTAGAGGCGCTGCTGCCACCGCATTGGTATGTTCAGTATTACCAATAAAGATAGAAGGTTGTTCCTGATATGTTTTCTCCGGAATGATCTGCAGAGAGGCTCCGCAGATACGTTGCATATATTCCTGCAACAGCTTTGCTGCTTTTGTTTCATTCTTTGTGGCTTCATCCGGCAGGACGATGACATAACTGGAAGAACCATTCGTAGCAAGGTTAATATTCCCGCTGGTCGGCTGACAACTATTATATGTCAGTAAGGTCATTATAAGCAGTAAGCCATGCATCATCCTGAACATGAATAAAGTGATTAGAATTTACGTTGCAGGGTTATATAGATATCATACTGGTTCTGAAATTCGGTATTGCTGATTTTCTGGTTTATCCAGGTACCGAAGATCCCTGCAGTAGTACGGTATTTAAAAGTTTTCTGGTAACCAGCCCCTACACTGCGGGTCAATAACCCTGCCAGTTTAGGGAATTGTATCAGCCGGCTGCGGTCGTCTGGAGAGGTACCCAGCCCTGCGGTGAAAGAGATATAATCCTGCTGCCGGTTCATATAATACCGGGTAGTAAGATTGTAGGAAGTGTAAAACTCAGGTGCGTCACTGATGAAGTATGCACGGAAATTTACCCAGAAGTCTTTCCATGTTTTAGCAATGGAAGCTACACCTGAAATACTGTTAGAACTGTCTGCGTTCAGGTAACGTACCCCCAGCTCACCTTCAATATCATGTTTGAAAGTTTTGAAGATAGAGTACCCGAGACGTGCTCTTGGGAATACGACTTCATTAGAGTAAGTCGCCAGGGCATATGAATACAGCTTAGGATTGTGGATATAATATAGTTCAGCCTCGCCTTGCAGACCGGTACCTTCCTGTCTGCCTGCGTAGTTCATACGGGCAGCATAAGAGCCGCGTTTGAAATAGTGCCGGTATTCCAGCGTAGCAATGTTATATTTTGTGTCCTGGTAGTCGTAGCTGGAATGCAGGAAGAACATGCCAAACTGGTTCTTCATCGTTTTGCTGCGCAGATAATCTGCATAATCCACATATAGGGGATTGCCATTAAGTTTTACGACAGAGTCAGCTGCCTGAGTAGCTTCCGCATACATCTTTTTACTTTCGAGTGTCACCGCACGTTTTTGCAGGAATGTTTCGTTGTCAGGATAGTACCGGATGCCCTGATTGGCATAAGCCAGTGCGCTGTCATACGATTGTCTGCCATTGAGCAGATTAATACTGTATAACAAAGCCAGTGAATCTTTTCTGTTGATGCTGAGTACTTGCCGGTATACCGCCAAAGCACTGTCGGGGGCATTATTCCGCTGATAGTTATTGCCGGCAGCGAGCAGGCCATCTGTATAAGCGGTTCTGTACTTCACCGTATAAGGATAACGCTGCATGAGTTGATAGGCAATTGCGTTAGCTTCATTATAACGTTTCATTTCCGTTAGTACACCTGCTTTTTTCAGTAGCAGGTCTTTGTTGTCAGGGTGATATTGCAATGCCCTGTCAGCATAGAAAAGCGCACTATCTGGTTGTTCAACAGCTGCTTCGAGGTTGATAAGATAATTAAGGGCTTCCAGGTTATCAGGAGCTTCAGCAAGTACGGCCCTGAACTGACCGGCTGCCATATCATATTCTTCTGCCTGCATCATCTTTCTGCCGGCAGTGAGGCGCAGATCTACGAGGTTAGCACTATAGCGTGCATCGCCGGGGTAGCGACCGGATAGTCGGGCTGCAATATCTGCCGCCTCGTCATACTGCCCGGTTTCAGCAAGTACGCTGGATTTCTTCAGCAGGAACCTACCGTTCTCCGGATATACATGCAGGCCTTTGTCCAGTATTTCCAGTGCATGAACATAGTCTTTCTGACTGATGTAGGTATTGGCCATGAGGTCAAGTGCGGTTGTATCCTTGGCATCTGTCTGCAGTACTTTATCAAATTCAGCCAGTGCAAGGTCATATTGCTGCTGGGCAAGGTAGTCTCGGCCACTGGCAGTTTTCAGATAGATGTACCTGTTGCGCTGGTCGGCATTGGCAGCATAGTTATAGCGTAGTCTTTCGGCCAGCATAGCCGCTTCTGTAAATTTGCGATCGCTTTCCAGCACATCCAGTTTGAGCGACAGCAATCGCTGATCGTTAGGACTGGTTTTCAATCCGCGGTTGATCCATGCCAGTGCTTCGCGATAAGCGCCACGGGATATACTCAGACCGATTACTTTATCCAGTGCTTCCCGGTTGCCAGGGTTTTTCTCGAGTACACCGGCGTATAACAGGTAAGGGTCGGTATTGGCATACCAGGCGCCGGCTTCCATACGTAGTTCAGTTTCCATACTTCTTGCTTTGGCATCAGTAGGCCAGCGTTTCAGTATCTGTTGCAGCTGATTGATAGCGCCGGCATAGTCATGTGCATCCTGTAACAGTCCGAGTTTACGCATCATAAGCTGATAAGAACCGGGACTGTCAGCCAGTTCTTCATTCACCTGTTCAATTGCCCTTGTATAGCTACCACTTCTGATGTTCATATTGTTGATGGCAGACCGCGCTTCTTCATTGTTAGGGTCCAGCATCAGTGCGCGCTGATAATTCTCATGCGCCAGCAGTTGATTATTCCTGCGCTGGTAGTAATTGCCGGCCAGCAGGAAGTGTCCGGTATAAGCACGTTGTACGGTGGTATCGCCGGCATATTTGTCAAGGAGGCTGGTAGCATAAGCGCCGCCCTGGAAGAAGCGTTCGGAAGCATCCAGGATACCCAGTTTTTTCAGCATCAGCTCCTTATCGTATGGGTATTGATATAAGGCTTCGTCAGCAAAACATTCCGCCTCTTCATATCTTTTAGCGCTTAGCTCAATGTTGATGGCATAGAGGTAAGCATCTTTATACTTCGGATCTTTAGTAAGTACGTCTTTCACATATCTCCTGGCCAGGGTGGTATTACCCGTCAGCATGTACAACCGGCCGAGCAGCAGTTGCTGATCGATGAAGTCAGGCCTTTTCTGCAGCGCCTCTTTTGACAGTTGTATTGCCTTCTGATAGTGTTGCAGTTTTGTTTCCTTTACAGCCTCGTTATACAGTTCATCCGCATCTTTTCCTTTGCTGAAGAGCTGCGCCTGTACCTGTAGAGATAAGCAGAGTACCGTGCCTGATAGAATATATTTTAAAAGAGACATCATGATTAAGTGTTTGCTGGTTTCTTCTGTCCGAATCCCTGGCGCTGCATATTCCCCCAGGTATGTTTTTTGCCCGTTATGAAATTGAAGTAGCCGCGCAACGCGAAGAAGACGATCAATGGATGGTAAATGAATGGTTCTATGAAGGCCATTAAAGCAAGTCCGACCACTTCTCTCCAGGTTTTGTAATATTTATACGTGATCTGATCCCATAATACAGCCAGTGTAGTGATCATCACAGAATACAGATATACGAATAACAATAGAATCAGTGCATTCTGCCAGTTGATATTGCCGGTAATGATCTGGTAGATATAATAGATGATACCGGTAAATTCGATGATAGGGGCCAGGAACTCGAAGAAGAGGTTGTATGGAAGTACCACTAAACCAAGCTTGCGGTAACGCGGATTAAAGATCACTTTACGGTGAATAGTAATGATCTCTGCCAGACCACGGCCCCAGCGGGTACGCTGACGGCTGAACACCTTCATATTGGGAGGTCCTTCCGTCCAGCACTGTGTAGTAGGAATGTACCTGATCGCATATTTCAGTTTGTTATCGATCATATAGGTACACATGCGGGTTACAATGTCCATGTCTTCCGCAAAAGATTTACTGTCGTAGCCGCCGGCTTTAATGGCAATCTCTTTATCAAAGAGTCCGAGGCCACCGGATACGTTGGGTACGCAGTTGATCACACTCCATCCCATTTTACCAAGTACATATGCACGGAGATATTCCATCTCCTGGAAACGAGGCAGCCATTTTTCAGGAGGGCGCACACGGGTGATCACACCTTCATCAATTTCACAGGAGTTAGCAATACGCAGGGTAGCACCGGTGGCAATGACACGTACGCTGTCTTCCTTTACATGCACATATCCACATTCAGGACAGGGCTCGCCAACCTCCGTAATCTTGTTATGTTCCTCATCCATAAATGGCTTGATCATGCGTAACAACGTATCTTTTTCAATGATACAATCAACGTCGGTACACAGGAAGTAATCATAGGCAGCCGCATTAATACCCGCGTTGGAGGCATCCGCCTTACTTTTACCATTGACTTTATCTATCACTACCAGTTTATCGTAAGCAGTATTAACAGACTTGAAGAGTCGCTTTACAGGTTGGGATTTGATACGCTCGTTATAGGCAAAGTCCACTTCCTGTAACTGAAACTCATTGATCAGTTTCGTTAGCGTGTCGTCTGTACTACCGTCATTGACAATGATCACTTCAAAACGCGGATAGTTCAGCGTCAGGAGAGAACGCACGTTCTGGATAATAGTGACGCCTTCGTTGAATGCGGGCGCTATAATAGAGATGCCGGGCGCAAGCGGAGACTGCAGCATTTTATTGTAGTCTACATAACTGTTCTTACGCTGGAACCTGATAATGCCCCGGAGTGAGAGGATGGCCAGTAACGCGTACATGAACAGCATGGTGCAGCCATATACAAATACAAAGCCCTCGTAAAAGTTTCTGAACAAATCCACAGTATCGTGCTTGGTTTTATATTATGATTACTTGGCAGTAACAGTTGCAGCTGCCTTTTGTGTAGTCTGGAAACCTCGTCGCTGCATATTACCCCATGCGCTCTTTTTACCCGTAAGGAAGTAATAATAGCCGCGGAGGGCGAATATTACAATCAGCGGGTGATAAAGGAAAAACTCCATAAAAGGCGTCGTACAGAGGAAAGCTACTTCCTTCCAGGTTTTATAGTACCTGAAAGTCAGCTGATCCCAGAGTATGGCGATGGTTGTAATCATGACAGAGTAGGTGTATACAAACACGAGCAGCAGAATTGCCGTCGGCCAGTTGATGAGACCCAGGCAAGCCATGACTATATAGTAAATGATACCAGATATTTCCACAATAGGCGCGAGCAGTTCAAAGAAGAAGTTATAGGGAAATACGATCAGTCCCATTCTGCCATACCGGGGGTTGAGGAACATCCCGAAGTGTGCATACATCAGCTGTGCAAGTCCTCTGGCCCAGCGGGTACGCTGCCGGTTGAAGATCCTTACAGAAGCAGGCGCTTCTGTCCAGCATAAGGTTTTAGGTATATAGCGGATAGCATAGTCAATCTTGTTATCATGTGCGTAGCGGCACATACGGGTCATTAGCTCCATATCTTCACCGAAGGAGCTATGGTCATAGCCGCCGGAACGAATGGCTATTTCTTTGTCAAAGAGGCCAAGACCACCGGATACATTAGGAACACAGTTCAGCAGGCTCCAGCCCATTTTACCCAGTACGAATGCACGGATATACTCTACTTCCTGAAAGCGGGGTAGTAACTGCCGCGGAGGACGCATACGAGTCATGACACCCTGGTCAAATTCGCAGGAGTTGGCGATACGCAGCGTAGCACCGGTAGCTATTACCCGCTTTTTTTCTTCCTGCATCACCGGCTTAATCAGTTCGAGCAGGGTGTTTTTGTCAAGGATGCAATCCACGTCGGTACATACAAAGTGATCGTAAAGGGCAGCATTGATACCGGCATTTACGGCATCCGCTTTACTTTTACCATTCACTTTATCAATAACCATTAGTTTGGCATAGGCCGGATTGGTAGATTTGAAGACCTTTCTGACAGGTTTAGTTTGTATTTTGGCATTATAGGCAAAGTCAACAGGTACCAGTTCAAACTCATCTATCATCTGCTCGAGGCTATTATCAGTACTGCCATCATTAATAATAATGATCTCATACCGGGGGTAGTTTAAGGTAAGCAGGGAGCGAACGTTAAAGATGATGGTCAGTCCTTCGTTGAACGCCGGAGCCAATACTGTGATGCCCGGAGCCAGCGGAGAGCTGAGCAGGATATTTTCCTGGTTGAACTTATCTTTCCGCGCATAGGCACGCACTGTGATCATTGAAAACACGGCCAGCAAAGCATAGGTGATCAACAGTATTGTACCGTAGATAAAAACAGTGCTTTCATAAAATCTTCCTATCGTTTCCCAGATACTATTTTCCATCTCCTCGATCAGAATTTGATTAACGGGTTCATGCTATGTTTCAGGATCAGCTTGTTTTCAGCCGTAGCAGTATCTATCAGTTCCTGGATAAGACCTTTTGCCGCCCATTCATTTTTGATCAGTGACTTAGCAGCGTGTTTACGCACATCGAAGTCGGTGGCATGCAGAAATTCCTGGCGGAGGAAGTCAACATTACGGCCGCTGTTGATCCGGCCGATGGCTTTCAGGATTTCCAGGCGGCAGTTCAGCGGCTGACTATTATACATGTGTAGTAATTTCTCTTCTACATCTTCTATCTTAAGTTTGCCGAGACAATTGATGGCGTCGGCGCGCAGATAGTGGTCTTTGGTATCCAGTAACCTTACGACAGCAGGTACAGCGCTGACCTGGTTATAGTGAACGACCAGTTTGAGGCAGAAGGATACGATGCTTTTATTGGAGGAGTAGGTGATCCATTGTGCGAAGTTGGGTATAGCGATGTGTTCGGTAGTTGAAATGATCTTGAACAGTTCAACCTGATCCCACATCAGCAATGGTTCAGTTACCACGTCGAAGAATTTAAATGGCTCGTTCTTACTGAGTTTGATATAGGCATGGCGGGCAGCAGCGCGCAATTCACGGTTGCGGCTGTTGGTAAGCGGGAGGATGGTTACGTCAGCAATAGACATATTCATATTGCTGAGTTCTGCCAGCGCCTGTACCTTTTTATCCCATTTACGGGATTTCATTTTTCTGAGAGAGTCCTTGTCGAGTTCGAGTTGGATATACAGGTTTCTGAGTTGTTCACCCATAGAGCCTCTGACATTATTACGATATTCAATCAGGCGGTCTATCAGTGCCTGACGGGCCCACTTTTTTTCAAATACCGGCAGTTGAAATACTTCTATAGGAAGGGCTACCTGTTCGGCTGGCACATTGCTGGCCAGCTCGTCGTTGAGCAGGATATGCTCCATCAGCAGGTTATCGATGACCGGGTTGAGGTTGGCGAGTTTCTTTTCCCTTTTGTACGCTTTGTATCTGCCGGTAAGGATAGACAGGTAGGCAATTACAGTGCAGGATACCGCAATGAAAATAAAGATAATAGCGATCTGAATATTCAGAGAGGCGCCTCTGAAATCATATAGACTGTATTCCATATAGGACTGGTCAAGTTAATCAAAGGTTCAACAAAGGAAGTAACAGTGAGCTGGTATATAGTAAGTTCAGTTATTTAGCGTATTGCATAATCAGTCTTTTCACACGAATGAGCAGTTCGCCTGGAATGACAGGTTTTTTCAGAAAATCATCTGCGCCGAGTTTAAATCCTTCAAGGATCATTTCTTCGTTGCCTGCATTTGAAACAATAATAACCGGGATTGGTTTACCGTCTTTCCTGGTTTTTACTTTGCTAAGGATTTCAAAGCCATTGGCATACGGCATCATGATATCGGTAATGATCAGGTCATAATCGTAGTTGGTGTCTTCGAGACGTTGAAATGCTTCTTTTCCGTTTGTTACATGCTCAATCTTATATTCTTCTTTATGAAGTATCCTTTCCATGATTTTAGGCATTACTTCATCGTCTTCTACGAGCAGTATTCTGTTACTCATAAATTGGCTTTTAGTATATAGATGAACTGAGGAATGGTGTCCTTCAGTATCATAGTTCAAGGTAGTTCACTTCAGTATTCAGGTGAAAGGATGCGGCTGTAATCTGTCATTTACAGTAGTGTATTCTTTCATAGTCTCAATGGTATCCCTATATATACTGAAATTTGCAGTTCCGGGATTTAATGGATTGAGAAAAATGTCAACTTATCATACATTGTGAATAATCATAACTTATTGTTCCTGTTAAATGTATCAGTTGCGATTCCTGCTATAGCAAAGGTACGTTGACTGCCATTAAGACGGCCATATTATCGTCAGAAATATATGACGGGGGCTCAGGCGGCTGTTATGTTTGCGGGTGCATAGGGACTACAGGACTATTTCCTATATTTGTTAGGTCGTATTGTTATTATCCTACTGTACTTTATTTTATATGAGAAATACCTTGAAACTTCGGCTGTATATAGGTTTTGCCCTTGCCCTTATTTGTGTAACTGCGGGGGGTATCTTTTCATATATCACTTTTACGCATCAGCGTACAGAGGGTAAATGGGTAGAGCATTCGTATGAAGTCATTACCTCCGCACAGCGGCTGAACCGC
Organism: Chitinophaga rhizophila; assembly: GCF_019492185.1. Taxonomy (GTDB): domain Bacteria; phylum Bacteroidota; class Bacteroidia; order Chitinophagales; family Chitinophagaceae; genus Chitinophaga; species Chitinophaga rhizophila. Next base: position 1,422,596 of record NZ_JAICCF010000001.1, on the reverse strand, counting down.
TATGTTTATGAGATTGAGTCGGCGGGGGCTGCCTACAGGAGTACGCGTGTGCGCAGGTTCTTACAGCCATATTATCAGAACTCTCCGAAGATACTTCCCTTAGCCCAGGATCTTCGTAAGCAGGTGGCAGATAATGCGTCACAATACAGGCGTGCGGGAAGGCTGGAGAACCAGGTGATTGCCTTATTGAATTACTGGCAGGCTTTACATAGCGATACGTCGGCCATGTTTAGCAATCCGCTGAATGTGATCCAGGAGGAGAGGCGGTTTATCGATACAGTGCATAACCAGATCACCGAGATTATCGGAGAAGAGCGGGCGTTACTGATCACCAGGACAGCCTCAAATAAGGAGTCAGTTGGCAGGGCTATCACTATGCTGATAAGTAATACTGTCTTTATACTATTGATCGCTGTTACGCTGATGATTGTCTCATACCGGGAGCTAAACAGCAGGATGAAGATCCAGCAGGAACTGAGGAGGCGGCTGAAGGAGCTGGAAGAGTTGAATCAGCAGACATCGGAAAGGAACTGGCAGCTGACAGGCGTCTCGCAGATCAATAATAGCCTGAGCGGCGACCTGGAAACACGTGTGTTAGCCAACCGCTGCCTGGACGTGATGGTATCATATCTGAAAGTACCCGCGGCCGCGTTTTACGCGTATGACAACCGGGAGAATGTGTTGCGGTTATGTGCAGGCATTGCCTTGCCATCGAAGGTAAAAACCGAGTATGCCTTACATGAAGGTATAACTGGGCATGCCGCTAGCAAGAAAGAAATTACGATAATAGAGCGTATTCCGGCTACTTACTGGAATATTGAAACAATAGGCGGAAACGCCCAGCCGGGATCTATCATATGCGTACCGCTGTGGCATAATGAAGATCTGATGGGCCTTATCGAACTGGTAACCTTCGGGGACATATACCCGGGAACAATTGAGTTACTGAACACTACGGCCAAGGCAATAGCCGTAGCTGTAAATGCAGCTGAGGCCAAAACAAGGGTGCTGCAATTACTGGAAAAGGTACAGGAACAAAATGAGGTACTTGAGACCCAACAGGAAGAACTACGACAGTCTAATGAGGAGCTGACCCGTCAGTCAGAAACCTTACAGGCCTCAGAAGAGGAGCTTAGGGTACAGGAAGAAGAGTTACGCCAGGTGAATGACGAGATGAATGTGCAGAATAAGGCCCTGGAGATTGCGCGCCAGCAGTTGTCACAGAAGGCGGAGGAATTGGAGCAGAGTAGCCGTTATAAGTCAGAGTTTCTGGCAAATATGTCTCATGAATTGCGGACTCCGCTTAACAGTGTTTTGATACTGGCACGGTTACTGGAAGAAAATAAGGAGCGTAATCTGAGCCATAAGCAAGTAGAATATGCCGGAATTATACATCGGTCAGGTTCAGACTTGTTGAAGCTGATTAATGACATCCTTGACTTATCGAAGATAGAGGCAGGGAAAGTGGAAATGCAGATAGAGGCGGTACCGGTAAAGCAGATCGTGAGTGACCTGGAACAATTATTCCAGGTGGTAGCAGAAGAAAGAGGTATACGTTTTTCTACCGAGATTCAGCCCGGAGTACCGGAGACGATCCAGACAGACCATCAGCGGCTGGAGCAGGTAATTAAAAACCTGTTATCGAATGCGTTTAAGTTTACGCCGAAAGATGGAAGCGTGAGTCTGCGCTGGATGGTTAAGTCTGACGGTATACACATTGCCGTGAAAGATACGGGCACAGGTATTCCGGCAGACAAGCAGCAGCTTATTTTTGAGGCGTTCAGGCAGGCAGACGGTTCTACCAGTCGGAAGTATGGAGGTACCGGCCTTGGACTTTCTATCAGCAAGGAGCTCATGAAGCGGTTGGGAGGAGAGATACGACTGGAGAGCCAGGAAGGAGTCGGTAGTACATTTACGGTAGTTATATGGGGTGAAGGATATGTGGGTGTACCGGAAGTAGAAGCACAGCCGGTTAAACTTATAGAAGACGTGCCAGTCCAGGAGCCGGTAATTAGACCTTCTCCACAAGCGGAGACACGGTTGGCTGTAGAGGATGACAGGAACCAGTTGGGCAGGCAGGATAAGCTTGTACTGATAATAGAAGATGATCACAACTTTGCAGCTATCCTGCGTGACTTTGCCAGGGAGAAAGGGTACAAAACGATAGTTGCTCAGAATGGTAATGACGGGCTATTCTTTGCGAGAAAGTATCTGCCCGCAGCTATACTGCTAGACATGAGCTTGCCGCTTATCGATGGTAATAGCATACTGAAGATATTGAAGAGTAATGACGATCTGAAGCATATACTTGTTCACGTAATATCAGCTGGCGAGCTTTCTTTACAGGTCAGGGATAGCGCAGAGGGGTATACGCAGAAGCCGTTGCAACTAACCGATATAGAGTCTGTCTTCAGTGATATCAGCGAGCAGCTGCAGGCACGGTTTAAGAAGGTGCTGGTGATATCGGACGGTGTATTGCTGAATCACCCGTCGTTGCAGTCGATGAGTGATGAAAGGCATTTACAGACGCAGTACCATCCGGTAAGAAGTATGGAAGAAGCAGGCAGGGAGTTACAGCAGAAGAGCTATGACGCAGTGATACTGGATGCCAGCATTGATATGCAGGACAGTATCCGGAAGATGCATATGCTCAGGCAGCTGGCAGCAAATAAAGGGATGCCTATTATTGTATATCTCGATCACGATATTTCCGAGGCAGACGAATTACAGCTTAAGAAAGATGCCGCAGCTATAGTCAGAAATTCTACGTTTTCAACAGATAGGCTGATGGATGAACTGGAGTTATTTCTTTATAAGTTACAGGAGACGCCTCCGGAGCAGCATGGAGAAGTAGTGGCATCAGAAAATACACTTTCAGGACAGAAGATATTGCTCGCAGATGACGACATGCGGAATGTATTTTCTCTAAGCGCCCTTTTGGGGGAACAGGGAATAGATGTCATTACCGCAGCAGATGGCAAGGAAGCATTGGAGAAGCTGGAAGAGCATGCTGACATCCGGCTGGTACTGATGGATATTATGATGCCCGAGATGGATGGTTATGAAGCCATGCGAAGAATCAGGGCAATTGCACGTTATAAATCGCTACCGGTGATCGCGCTTACCGCAAAGGCTATGGCCGGCGATAGGGAAAAATGTATTGCGGCCGGCGCTTCCGACTATATCGCTAAACCTATTGAAAGCAGCAAATTATTATCACTAATGCGAGTGTGGATGGTGTAAATCTTATTGTTTGTTATGAAAGAGGAACTCTCAAATGTAGATTTCCTGGACATCATCAACATTGTCAGGTTACAGTACGGATATGATTTCACCGGTTATGCACAGGCTTCTATCAAACGGCGTTTACTCCGTTTTATGGGACATATGCGGTTGACTTCCGTTTTTGAGCTGAAGCACAGGTTGGTCAATGACCAGGATTTCTTTGCACGTTTAGTGCAGTATATTACCGTGAATGTGACGGAAATGTTCCGGGATCCGTTGTTCTATAAGACTTTGCGGGAGCAGGTATTACCTAAACTGGCGGCATACCCCAATATTAAAATATGGCATGCCGGTTGTTCTACCGGAGAGGAAGTGTTTTCCATGGCTATTCTTTTGCATGAGGCAGGCCTGTTAAGCAGGACGAAGATCTATGCAACTGATTTGAATCCGTCAAACCTGGATAAGGCGATGACAGGTATTCTGGCATTGGATAACATGAAGGACTTTACACAGAACTATATTCAGTCCGGTGGGTTGGCAGACTTTTCTAATTATTATACCGCCAGGTATGATAATGTCCTTATCAAAAAGGAACTACGACAGCAGATTGTGTTCTTTCAGCATAATCTGGTAACTGATAAGGTTTTTAATGAGTTTCAGCTGATCTGCTGCAGGAATGTGTTCATTTATTTTAACAGGGATCTGCAGAATACGGTGCTGCAATTGTTTTATGACAGTTTATCGCCCCGAGGATATCTGGGAATGGGAATAAAGGAGACCATGCGATTTGCCGATATCCACACGAGGTTCGAGGTTGTGCATGCGCAGCATAAAATATACCGGCGTAAGGAGTAGCAGATTATATGATTATCACCGTTTATGAATAACAGATTTGACGCAATAGCGATAGGTGGATCTGCAGGCAGCCTGGCAGTGCTGACAGACATCCTTGATTCGTTACCCCATCAGCTTAGACCGCCTGTTGTGATTGTATTACATAGACTTAGAAATGTGCAGAGTGAAATGGGAAGGCTGTTGTCTACGAAGAGAAAAATTGTAGAGCCGGAAGATAAAGAGCCGGTAAAGGAGCATTGTATATATCTTGCACCTCAGAATTATCATTTACTGATAGAAACGGAAAGAACGTTCATGCTTGATTATTCTGAGCTGGTGAATTATAGTCGTCCGTCCATTGATATGACATTTAGCAGTATTGCCGATGTATACGGTGAGCGGGCATTGGGTATATTGCTGAGTGGCGCTAATAAAGACGGAGCCGAAGGGCTTTGTCAGATTATAGCCGCCGGAGGTACCGGACTTGTACAGGACCCGCGTACAGCAGCCTTTGAAGCGATGCCACAATCGGCATTGGAGATGTGTGCTGCTGTGAAACCATTATCCATAGAAGATATTAAAAAATTTATAATTGGTGAAACGTAAATACGCAGCCCTACGTATATACGTCAAAATAGCCGTTAAAAGAATTTAGAAGGATGATGACGAAATTTACTATTCTACTGGTGGATGACCGGATGGAAAACCTGCTGTCTCTCGAGCAAATGCTGCTTGCGGATAACAGGGTGTTTCTACAGGCCACCTCAGGGAATGATGCACTGAAGCAGGTACTGAAGAATGAAGATATTGGGTTGATCATGCTGGATGTGCAGATGCCGGATATGGATGGATTTGAAGTGGCGCGGTTATTAAAAGCCAATCCGAAGACAAGGGATATTTCTATCATCTTTGTGACAGCCATAAACAAAGAGGAGTACTATGTTTTAAAGGGATTTGAAAAAGGCGCAGTTGACTACCTGTCTAAACCATTGGATATCAATGTGACCCGTGCTAAGGTAGATGTATTTGAGCGACTCTATTTTTATCAGCATGAACTTAAGCAGGCACTTAGAGACAAAGAGCTGATCAATGGTCAGCTGGAGCGGTTTATGCATGTGGTAGCCCATGACCTGAAATCTCCTTTGTCAGGAATTACAGGTTTATTATTGCTGATGAAAGAGGAAGAGGAAATTATCCAGTCAGCGTTTTTGTCTGAGTATACTGACATGGCTATTAACGCTACTTCTCAATTATCTGACATGATAACATCTATCCTGGACTATAGCAGAGATCATCAGTTCAGGCATAAGGAGGAGGACGTAGACGTGAATGAGTTATTGCAGCAGCTGATAAAACTATTGTTTCCACCTCCCAAGGTGGAAATAACCATAGAGGGCGAGCTGCCGATAATCCATACCAGCAGGCAGAAGTTGCAACAGGTATTTCAGAATCTCTTGAGTAATGCTATCAAATATAATGATAAGGATCGGACAAAAATTGAAATCGGGAGTAGACCAGACGGAGATTTCTATGAATTTTATGTTAAGGATAACGGGCCTGGAATAGAGGAAAAAGATAATGAGCGCATATTCAGATTATTTGAAAAGGTAGACAATGATGACGAAAAAGGCACAGGAATAGGCCTGAACATATTAAAATTACTGGTTGAGACGCAGGGAGGCAAGGTATGGGTTGATTCAAAACTGGGAGAGGGTAGTAGTTTCTATTTTCAATGGAGGAGATAAAAAGCGCTCAAGTAAGGAAAAAAAATCATAAATTAAATGTTGAATGAAAGGAATAGCCCATTCAATATGTGTATGATAGAGTTTTATTTATATTCAGACAGGGACAATGAGCAGACATCTGCAACCGGTAAAGAAGAAGAAATTGTACATACCGGATCAGGAGGTGCATTTGATGAAACTGAATCCGCCGCTGATGAGGCTGAGTGGGAAATGACTGACGAGCAACTGGACGAGCGTCTGGAGAATCAGGAGACGATCAACAGGAAAAAGCGTCCGGCGTATTAGGTAATCGCGATTTTCGTTTACGGCAAGGCATAAAAAAAACCGGCACTAAAGGAATAAAGTACCGGTATTTCATTTTGCATTGTTCGTAAACGGAGTTTATAGTATCTGACGGCATCAGAGCCGGGAGCTACTACTTAATATGTATAGTATCATTTGTGTAGTAATAATCTGCAACACGGATAACCTTCAGCATCTCGAGGAATGAACCTATCCCTTCTGACTTGGTGATTTGTCCATTGAAAGTCTTATCTGCTACATCTGGATTATCAGGGATAATGGTGACATCATACCATCTTTCCAGAATGGGGATGATATCTCTAAGAGGCGTTTTATTAAACGTATATTTCCCTTCAAGCCATGAAAGTACGTCGTTTTTATCAAATGGACGTGTATTGATGCCTTTTTGAGTAGTATATTCTGCCTGCAGGCCTGGTTTTAGTAAAACTTCCTGTTTCCCTGCCAGTACCTTTACGGCGCCGTCTACAAGTGATACAGCTGCATTATCCGCTGTATAGGTGTTTATATTAAATTCAGTGCCGAGTACCTGTATGGTAGCTGCCGGCGTATGTACAGTAAAGGGCTGTTTAGCCACAGAAGCTACCTGGATATAAGCTTCTCCGGTAAAAGTGATTTCGCGGCTGTTACGATTGAATCCGAAAGGGAACTGCAGCGTACTGCCTGCATTCATCCGGATTTCAGTACCATCTGCTAATCTGATGGAGTACTCTTTGCCGGGAGGTACTACCAGTTTATTTAGTCCAATGTTATTCCTGTCTGCAGAGAAAGTTAGTTTATTCCGGCTGTTATTGAGTGTTACCTCTCCATTTTCAGTGCTGTAGTGCGTTTCCTTACCTGAGAGATCGAAGATCTCGCCATTCTCCAGCTGAAGGTAAACACTTTTTGGCGGAATTTGCTTATGACTGTCAGTCAGGACTTTAGAGTTATGGTTGGTTTTTGAGACTAAATATATACCAAAGGCCCCTGCTCCGAGGAGGATGGCAGCTATGAGTAGTTTTTTAAACGGGAAAGGTCTGGGCTTAATGTATTCCCTCCTTTCTATCACCCCCTGCATGATTTCAGCGGCTGACATGTTCTCAAAATCTTTTCTGCGCTGCTCATCTTTCTGGAAGAAATCCTGTAGATTTTTCCATACTTCGGCTACTTCAGGATCTTTTTCGATAAGGGCATCCAATTGGGCTTCCTTTTCTTTATCGAGTTCCTTGGTAAACTTGAGCAGTAACAACTCGTATATGTCAGTTCTTTCGCGCATGTACTTCTCAAAGTGACAATACCAGTAAAAATGCTTTAGTGCTTACAGTACTTTTTTCAGTTTTTCCTGTAATTTTTTGCAGGCAGTATGAATATGTACATTAACGGTGTTAATGGACAGGCCCATATCAAGTGCTACTTCCTTTCTTTTTTTCCCTTCTATAAATACCTGAGTAAATATATTGGAAGATTGTAGCGGAAGCGTCTGAATAGCGGCGGAAATGGAACGCTTTAGTTCCTCTCTTTCGAGTCCACTTTCAGATTTTGTGACAAAATCCTGGAAGAAGGACCATGCATTTTTCCTGGTTTCTTCCGTGTCTTTTGTTTTGATATGCCGGTAACATTTGTACCTGAGAGACTGAAACAGGTAGGAGCGTACGTTCGTCTGCACGTTAGAGAGAGAACGTTTTTCCCAGATCTCTATGATCAGATCCTGCACTAGATCTTTTGCTTCCTGACTATCTTTTAATAGTCTGTAAGCCTCTGCCCAGAGCGCCTTTGCATGGTTCTGGAATATAGTCTCGTATGTGACATTATCGTCTGCCCTATGCAGATCGTTAGTATTCGCATGACGCATTATATAACCCCTTTACTATTTACGAATATTATGCTAAGCCCCCTTGAACAGATGCAATTTATATCGTTTAAAAAGTGGGGCGAAAGTACTAAACACATATATGTTATTTTGAAATTAACTTATGGGTACTCATGTGAAAAATTGTAAATGTCCTGATGAAGTAAGTACGTTAACAATGCTACGATAGTATAAATGCTTGTCTTTTAATTCTTTGGGTAAAGCTAGTAATCGTGGATGTCTTTTTTTGAGATTGTTATGGCACTGAGTACATGTACGTTAAAACAAGGAGGGCGGATTTCAAGTTCTCAAAAAAAAGAAAAGAATATTGCTAAAGCTTTTTTGGAAAAATTGTCACTCTACTTTTTGACTAACTGTTACTATGCAAATTTAACCATCAGATCAGGCCAGTGCAATTGTGAAGTAAACGATTTATTGACCATTCTAATTTCTGAGATTTATGTTTCACCGTTATTGGGACTGTATTTTATACAGCCTCGGGGTCATTGTTGTATGTATTCTCCCCATCCGTTCCGTCTATGCCCAGGACAAAAACAGCCAGCAGAGAGTATCCCTGCAATACGACAATATTAAGCTTGTTGATCTTTTCAATATCATTTCAAAACAGACAGGTTATACATTTTTCTACAATAATCAATCTGTAAATGATCAGGCCAGAATTACAATTCATCAGAATAATGTAAACATTGAAGACATACTTAATAAGGTATTGTCACCCCGGGGATATGCCTGGGAATTGCGTTCTGGCAGAATTGGTGTATTCAGGAAGGAGGGTACAGAAACTACTGAAAAAATGATGACAAGAGAGGTAAAGAATCTTTTCAGAGGAATTGTAACCTTGTCAGACGGTACGCCTCTTGAAGGCGCAAGTATTACAATAGCCGGTACCGGCGTTGCTGTGGCAAGTACAGATGAGAAAGGACTTTTTTTTCTGGAAGGTTCAGGAGATAGTATGCTGATCGGTGTAAGTTATACTGGCTTTCAACGTAAGGAGATTATGATAACATCTGGCGTATCATCCAAAATAACCATGCAACCGTTGATTACAGAGTTGTCGGCAGTTGCAGTTAGGAGTAACGGCTATCAGAAGATTCCCCAGGAAAGGGCAACAGGTTCTTTTGTACAGATAGATAATCAGTTGCTGAATCGACGGATTGGACCTACAATACTGGAGCGGCTTGAAAATATAGCCAGTGGTTTAATGTTTCCGAATAAAAACATTCCGCCATATTCAACAGAAGCCTATATTTCTGTACGCGGGCGAAGCACGATATTGGCGAATGCCCAGCCATTGATAGTTGTAGACAATTTCCCATACACTGGTAATATTAATCTGCTCAATCCGAACGACGTCGAGAATATCACCATTTTGAAAGATGCAGCGGCGGCGTCTATCTGGGGTGCCTTTTCCGGAAATGGGGTAATCGTTATTACGACAAGGAAAGGTAAGCTAAACCAGGCGCTTAAAGTAGAGGCAAATGTTAACCTGACGATGGGAGCAAAGCCAGATTTATATTATAGCCGGAATTTTCTTCCATCAAGTGAGTATATACCAGTCGAACAATATCTTTTTGACAAAGGATATTATGATGATGATCTTCTGAATGACTACAGTTATCCGCTTATTTCTCCGGTAGTTGAGTTGCTTGATAAAAAGAGAAGTGGTATAATGCCAGCTGCAGTAGTTGATGCAGAGATTAATAGATTAAAAGGTGTTGACAGAAGAAAACAGTTCGAAAAATATCTGTACAGACACAGTTTGAATCAGCAGTATGCTATTAATATGAGCGCAGGAGGTGAGCATAGCTCATATTTATTCTCAGTAGGGTATGACAGAAATCTACATAACACGGTGGGTGACGCAAACGATAGATTTACGCTTAATAATCATAGTATATTCAATTTTTGGGGTAAGGCAGAGTTATCCACAGGTGTGTCACTGGTGATGCAAGAAAATGAAATAGGGATTATCCACTCTATTATTCCAAGAGGAGGGAAACTTGCGTATTCGTACTTAGAGCTTGCAGATGAGAAAGGAAATGCATTAGCAATACCAAGAGATTATCGGTACAGTTTTGTAAGTAATCCACCCGATGAGGGCTTATTAGATTGGACCTATCGGCCATTGGATGAAATCAGATTTGCAGATAATATAGAACGGAGATACCATATCCGTCTGAATCCTGGATTAAAGATTCCGATCACAAACGGACTGAATATGGAGCTAAGGTACCAGTTTGAAAAGCAGTGGTCCAGAGTGAAAAACTATCAAAGTGAGAAGACCTACGAAACCCGGAATGTTATTAATCTGTTTACCCAGGTAGTTGATGGAGTGCTTACTCGACCGCTGCCCATCGGAGGTATTATGGCCGAGAGTGATGGTGAATTGACGAGCAATAACTACAGAGTACAACTAAACTATAACAGAAAATTCGCAGGGAGGCATTCATTAGCTGCTATTGGAGGATTTGAACAGCGGGGCATTGTAACTGAAGATGAGACAAATATTTACGCTGGTTATAACAAGGAAAATAGTACATATGCTACCAATCTGGATCATTCCACCTACTTTGATGCTTATCGCTACCTTGGCCCAGGCGGATATCTGCCGGGTGGAGGCACTTTAAAACAATTCAATAATGAATTTATCTCCTACTACGGCAATATGACTTACATACTTGATGATAAGTATAAAATATCAGGTAGTATGCGATTTGATCAAAGCAATATTTGGGGGATCAATGCAAATCAAAAAGGCGTACCATTATGGTCAGCCGGGTTGCTCTGGGATATTAGCAGGGAAAAGTTTTACAAATCTCGTATCGTGCCTACATTGCAATTGCGTGCGACATATGGTGTTAATGGTAACCTCGATCCGACAGTTTCGGGACGACTGGTAATTGTTACTAATCCGATACGTAATGTTGCAGGGCTTCCTAGTTCTGCAATTGCTAATTATCCCAATGCAGATCTGACATGGGAAAAGTCAGCCATGTTAAATATCGGTGCAGACTTTGAAATTGGTAATAACATTCTTAGAGGAAGTATTGAATATTATCGGAAAAACGGAAAGGGATTAATTGGTCTTGTAGTTCCTGCTTTGCAGGTTGGTACAGATATGATCAGAACCAATTCGGCCACTATGAAAGGTGGTGGAATAGACTTTTCACTATCCTCCATTAATGTTAACAGAAAGATAAGCTGGACGTCAGATTTCATTTTCAGCTACAATTGGGACGAGATCGTGAAGTATAATTTTCGATCACCTTTAACGACTGCCATTACTTCAGCAGATGGTTCAACGGAAGCGCTAGTTCCCATAATTGGTAAGCCGTTGTACGGTATATATAGCTACGAATGGGGTGGTCTTGACCCTCAAAATGGAGATCCTATCGGATTTATGGGTGGGCAGCCCTCAAAAGAGTATGATAAATTAGCTGGCGTAGGAGGATCGGCTGACATCAGGTATCACGGTGCTGCTCGTCCGACTATGTTTGGAGCGTTTCGTAATACAGTTTCTTATAAAGGTTTGTCATTGTCAGTGAATTTCGGATTCAAACTCAGATATTACTTTCGAAGATCCGGTTTGTCCTATGAATCCTTGTTCGCAAAGTGGCATGGGCATGCGGACTATTTATCGCGCTGGCAAAAAAAGGGTGATGAACAGTGGACACATGTACCTTCAATGATATACCCGCTGGACGGTAACAGAGATTATTTCTACCAGTATTCCGAGGTTCTGGTGGAAAAGGCAGGTCATATACGTCTACAGGATATTAGGTTTAGCTATAATTTGCGTCCAGCATTTTTATCAGGTTCCCAAGGAAAATACCTGCAATTATATCTGTATGCAAACAACATTGGGATTGTCTGGAGGGCAAATAAGTTGAAAATTGATCCTGATTATGTTGCCGGAGGTCCTGTTCCTCCTTCTCTCGCTATAGGTTGCAAGATTGTATTATAGTACTTAATTGTAAGAAAATGTATATCCACATCATTACAATAACGCTGTTCATATTACTGGCCGGTTGTACAGAAAAGCTTGAGGTTAAGCCAGACCAGTCTATGACAATACCCGAAACCGTAGATCATTACCAGTCGTTGCTAGATTTTTCCGCTAACATGAATGCGGATGTGCCGGTTTATGGAGAAGCCAGTGCTGATAATTATTATGTAACTGACACACGTTTCAGCGTACTAGTTTTAGCTGATCGCGAAGCTTACCTGTGGCGTGACAAAATGTTCCCGGCCGTTGTTGGAAGAGTTCTTGACTGGTCTACGCAATACATTCGTGTTAATTACTGCAATACGGTCCTGGCTGGATTAAAGGGAGTATCCGGTGAAGCCGGAACTGCTGCTTATAATAATGTAAAGGGGTCAGCACTGTTTTTTCGTGCGTTCTCTTTTTATGTACTGGCAGAGGTGTTTTGTAAAGCGTATGATAGTACCACAGCGACCAATGATCTAGGCTTACCGCTGCGAACCACAGATGATGTCAAGCAGATATTTCCCAGAGCAAGCCTGAAGGAGACTTATGATCAGATTTTTAATGATCTGTATGCATCAATCCCGCTATTGCCCGATATTGGTACTGTAAAGACACGGCCATCGAGGGCGGCAGCTTACGCTCTACTATCAAGAATGAATCTGATACTGGGCAACTATAGCGACGCTAAAAGGTATGCTGATAGCTCACTCGTAATACATGACAAGTTGCTGGATTACAATACAGTTGAGGACGTAGGCGCATCTCCCTTTGATAAATTTAATCCTGAAGTGATCTTCTATGCAACGATGACTGGCACTCCGCTCATTCTGCCTGGAACTAGTGGTACTGATACAGCATTGCTTAATCAGTTTGCAGAAGATGATTTGAGAAAGATCTTATTCTTCAGGCCTGGTACGGTACCAGGATTCTTTTCATTCAAAGGGTCGTATTCTGAAAACCCGCGTCACTTGTTTGGTGGTATCGCAACCGATGAAATTTATCTGACACGGGCTGAATGCTATGCGAGAGAGGGAGATGTAGACAGGGCAACTGCTGATCTGAACAAGCTATTAAGAATGCGTTGGAAGTCTGGTAAATATGTTGAGCTGACGATAAAGGATCCGGAGATAGCACTGAGGACAGTATTGGCTGAAAGACGTAAGCAGCTGATGTTCAGGGGTAGACGTTTTCCTGATTTGAGACGTCTAAATAAAGATCCAAGATTTTCAACAACTGTCATCCGCAGCGTAAATGGAGTACTTTATCAGTTACCACCCAATGATCCAAGATATGTGCTTCCTATTCCGGAGGATGAAATTATAGTAAGTGGCATACAACAGAACGAGCGATGAAAATAGCTGTGCTGTATCTATTTGTTATGTCAATGATTTTAATGGTTTTGGTTGCTGTAGGGCAGGATAGAGAGCTAATGAAAAGGCAACCACTTCCTTTAAAACCTGTAGCCATTGGAACAACGGTGCCAAACATTGTTTTCCGTAATGTGGTCAATTATTACAGTGAAGAAGTATCTATTTCCCAGTTTAAAGGAAAGGCAATACTCATTGATTTCTGGGCAGCCTTTTGTCAGCCATGCCTGGCTCAGTTTCCGAAGCTGATGCAATTCCAGGAAGAATTTAAATCGGAATTGCAGATTATTACGGTTACAGGCGACGATATACAAAAAGTAAAGGCGCTATTTGCTGAAATGAGTTATGAGAATATACGCCTTATTACAGCTACTAATGATGGTCCTGAAGTCAATGATAGTCTATTTTTCTATTTCCCACACAGGTACGTACCTCATTACATATGGATTGCACCTAATGGCGTGGTCAACGCTATAACCGGATATGAAGCGGTTACCCGGGAAAATATTCGGTCTCTAGTTCAAGGTAATCCAATAAACGCAGCTAATATTTCGATAGCGGAGCAACCACAGAATTTTCATCCCGCTTTATATACTTACCAGGAAGCAGATATTGCCGATCAAATTATGTTAAATGATTCGATTAATGGATTACTTGCATATTCCATCCTGACTGGGTATAAGAAACAATATCCACCGAGTTCCGCAATTGATAATTCCGGAATCTATAATCAACGGAGAATACGTGTTTGGAATCTTCCCCTCAGCACAATGTTCAGGCTAGCCTTCGGAATTTTAAGTCCAGATCCAAGTCAACAACGACTCATCCCAGTACCCAAACTGTTTTTTGATATCCGGAATAAAGAAACACTTGAGAAGCTGACAAAAAATTATGAGCATCCCCCGGATACAGCTTCTGATTTATATTGCTATGACTTAATTATTCCTGGTAAGGGAATGCGTCTTTTGCAGGAAAGAATGAAAGAAGATCTTACCAGATATTTCGGCGTATATGGAGCGGTCGAACGGAAAAATTTAGTATGTTATACCTTAAATATGAGAGATAGTTGTTTAATTAAAACGGTCGGTGGTGCTATGTTGCAGGAAGGGAATATGTACTATTTGAAGTTGAGAAATTCGCCATTATCACGGTTGGTGGAGCATATTCGTGCATATAATGAAGATAGCAAAACTGTATTTTATAGAGGCATAGAGTCAGCTATCCTGATAGATGAAACTGGATTTCAAGGTTGCATTGACATAGACTTATCTGTCCGTATGAATGATCTACAATCCTTAAAAAAGGCTATACACTCATACGGACTTGAGTTATGTGAAGAGCAACGCTGGGTAGATGTATTGATTATTAGAGATTAATTACAACTTAGAATTATAGTTTTGTACCAAATATTGTTACTATCGAACTTGTACTCTTACGAATGGTGACATACCCAGCGCCTCGCTTTTGTATGACATATAAGCTAGAGCTACCCTGGGCTAGGTAACAACAATGTATATTAGCGTTGTAAGGGCATTCGTTGTCAATATTGGCTCCAGTGCTAATTGCAGTAGTACTGCACTCGGAAACAAAATTGGCGTGTTCGCTCGTAGCATATGCGCTCAAAGCGCTAAGTAAGAATACCAATAAAATTGGATTCAGCTTAACCGTTTTCATTTGTTGGACAGGATTTTAACAACGCGTGGAACGCATTTGGTTTTTAGAAAAATTTGCTCAATCGGCTGATTCGTTTGGACATAGGCCAATATATCCATACATTTTTACCGATGTTGGCTTAGGATATCGATTTGTAATATTTAGCTAGTCTAATTGCGTATTCTCCGCGTTAAATATACTAAATGAATTTGCTTTGGTATGTAAGATTCGCGTGGGAATGTTTGTCCGTATTAGCATTTAATTGAAGTTCATTTTGTGGATTGCTTTGGATGACTAGTATGGATAAAATAAAGTACTGATTGTTGCTTAAGTAAGCAGTGTAGTTAGGGCATTTGATATATGGAAACACTGGTAAGATCGGTTACAATAAGCCTTTTCCCCGAAACGTTAAAAGAATTTAATGCTTCGCCATTTCTTAAGGGTATGTAGAAGCTTTCAATATAATTCCCGCTTAATAGATCATACACATCAATAACTGTATTGTGTTTATTCTTTATTAGTGTCTCATTATCCGCTTTCACAAGACTATTAACGTATATCTTTCCTTCATAAACCTGGCTGAGGTAATTAATCATCATCCAATTTCCGCCAGGCTTATATAAAATGCTATTGCCAGCTGACTGATTATGAGCTAGGTAATTAGCGCGATAACGTGTAAATGTGTCAATTGTATGTACAGTTGGCAACAAACAGAATGCCGTGTCAAATATTGTGATACTATTGCTGAAATGATGAACAAAAGCAAGTGTTAAATGCCTGAGGTCATATAGTAATGTGCCGCTACCTGATAAATTTGATTCTGTTAGCAGGTTCGCCGCTTTAATCGCGCCCGTGTTAGTATTCAATCTGCAAAAGGTTTGGTCTGTGAGATGTCCTGTGAAGTACTTCAGTATAAACGTTGTATCATTTATTTGAACAGCATTTGTATAGTTGTGTTGTGTGTTTATAAAGGATAGCTTTTTTTCATGAATGTTATAACATATTATGTTTGCTACATTGTAGGCATATAGATAAAGGTCAGGGTGATTAACGTGTATGCGAAAGCCGCTGACTAATTGTCTTTTTAGACTGTCAACTGGAATGTGAATCGCCTTTAGACTATTAAGTCCGGTGTCTGTGTATAGAACATAGGTTGGGTCCTCACTATGGAAATAAAGGGTGTCCTTATCTCCACTGGCGATAAATAACGAATGCGGAACGTTAATTGAACGTATTAACTTGACTCCATTCTTGCTAAAAATGCGGGTGAAGCCGTGTTTATTTTCAATAGGCCGTCTGGAAATGTATACAAGTATAAATATTGTGCTACCAGTCAGGATAGTTATTAACACTATGGTATAAAGTCTTTGGTTCATAGTTTTATATTGAAGGGGCCCCTATTTTTTTACGGGTATTAGGAAAATGCCGGTAAGCGAGATAAGGGTAAATATGATGTTGAAGATGAGATGCTGATTCCAGTTCATTTGTGAAAGTACCCCGCCGCAGGCACAGGGTATAAATGGACTGTAGTGTAACATAGCATAGATGTAAATTGTAAAGGATAGCATCATTGCGTATGAGAGATAAAGTCCTGTCAGTCTGGTTTGAGGAACTATTAGCAGTGCGGCAATTAATAGTTCAGATAAGGGAACGAGCCAGACAACAGTACTTGCATAATCTGCAACAAAAGGAGACTGTCCGAGTTGATGTTGAAACATACTGTATTGCAGCAATTTACTGAGTGCTGCATAGGTGAATAGCATTACTAGGAGTACAGCGGGTAAATCAACTATAAGTTTGCGTGTCATATGGATAACTGGTTATTCTGGAAAAAGATTTATATATAATCAAGCTGCCTTATGCAGGACCGATATCAGCACATCGGGTAAAGTTTGTTTGTTGGTATACTTATAACTTCCTCTTTTTTGCAGAGTGCGAACTGTTGTTAACAACATGGAACGTTTTAGCTAGCATAATGGGTTATCAGGGACGATGTCTTTCACGGATTAATAAACTCTGAGTTTGGCTAACAATGTAGGCCATTCAGCATGGCCGAATATAGAGAATTTTGTTCAAAATGATCATCAGGAGATCATATTAATGTACACTTGCAAAATCATTTTCATATCTTGGTGTCAGGTATTCAATTTAATCACAACATGGGGCAGAATAAGAATCAGTCAAGAAGAACATTCCTGCGGAATGGGATAGGAGCAGTAGCAACATTTACGATAGTGCCGCGTCATGTGTTAGGGCGTGGGTATTTGGCTCCTAGTGATCAGCTCACGAAAGGTGTGATCGGTACTGGTGCGATGGGTAGAGTGCATTTCAACTATGCAGGGACAAGGGTTGTTGCTATTTGTGATGTGGACAAAGGACACCTTCAGCAGGCCCAGGACATATTAGGTGGCGGCGTAAAGGCTTTTAGTGATTACCGGGAATTACTCCAGCTTCCGGAGGTTGATATTGTACATATTGCAACACCACCTCATTGGCATGGTACTATTGCGATAGATGCTGCCCGTTCGGGAAAGGATATCTGGTGTGAGAAACCAATGACACATACTATAGGAGAAGGTAAGCGAGTGAAAGAAGCTGTACAGCAATACGGTCGTATGTTTCGCCTGAACACCTGGTTTAGGTTTGAAGATAATTTCTACGGGATGAATACTCCTGTTAAACCAATAAAAAAATTGGTAAGTGCAGGCTTACTGGGATGGCCACTGACAATAACACTTAGTCCGCACACAGGATTTGATTGGAAACAACACTGGGTAGGCAAGACCAATTTGCCGCCCGTATCAATTCCGGTAGAACTTGATTATGATCGATGGTTAGGACCAGCGCCTTACAAACCATATCATCCGCACCGCGTACATCAGCATTTCCGGGGATATTGGGATTATGATGGTGGGGGGCTTGGAGATATGGGGCAACATTATCTTGACCCGGTACAGTACATACTCGGCAAAGATGACACTAGTCCGGTAGCCGTAGAGGTTGATGCACCGCAACAACATCCAGATGCCGTTGGTACATGGAGGAGAATCACATATACGTACAAGGATGGTTGCAGAATCGTTCTTGATGCAAACGGCCGGGATGAGCAGGCCGCCTTTATCGAGGGTCCGTCAGGAAAACTCTTTCCAGGTTTCCGATCAGACATTCCTGATCTACATAAGAAGCTGGCCGCCTATCCAGATCCACCACCTCAGATAACGGATTTCCTTGTGTCTGTGAAAGAAAGAAAACTTTTCGCATTGAATGAAGAGAATGGTTATCGTTCCTGTATGTTGGTAAACATGGGCAAGATAGCCTTGCAGTTAGGCCGCTCCCTGGAGTTTGATCCGGAAAAACAACGATTTCTTTATGATGATGGTGCAAACAACTTGATAGACCCACCTGCCCGTGCATATTGGGCGTAATAGATAGAAAATCTTCATGAAAAAAATTATACTATTAGCTATTTTCTTGTGCAACAGCCCAAGGTTATTCGCCCAACAGATACCGCATCCATATGCTGCTAGTATTAATCGTATATTGAAGTTGTTGCCGGCCAAGGATCAGCAGCAACAGGATAGTTGCATGTTAGCAATATCTAAACTGGGAATAAACGGTTTGACTGAAATGGCTACCATGCTCCAGCCTGCTGGTAAAGGAGACAATACATCATTACAATTTGCTCTGGCAGGGTATGCAAAATTTGTATCTGCTGCATTGCGTGACACCTTGCGAGGCAGGGCTATAAAAGCCTGGAGTAAAGCGCTCCCCATGACAACTGATGCTAACAACAAAATCTTTCTCATAGAACTACTGCAAATATTTGGGGATAACAAGGCTGTTCCCTTATTAAAGCCATATCTGTTAAATTCGCGTTTTTCCGACCCCGCTATACGCGCTTTGGTGCAGATAAAAAGTCCGGCCGCAGTAACAGCTATGGAAATAGCTCTCGATAAGGCTAAGGGTGCAAGTGAAATAAGTTTAGTAAAGGCATTGGGCCAGCTGCGTCACCTAGGTGCAGAACCTGGTATAATGTTGCGTGCAAAGTCTGACGATCCTGTGTTAAAAAGAGCTGCGCTTTTCGCACTCGCAAATATAGCAAGTGAAGATAGTGAACCATTGCTGGCGGCAGCCGCAGAGAAAGTTAACTTTGGTAACGATATAACAGGTGCAACAGCCGCTTATCTGTTATTTGCGTCAAACCTTGCCAATAACTGGCCGACAGCACCTGCAGTGACGGCGGCTAATAATGTACTAAGAAAGTGTAAGGAAGATAGTGTCGCTCATATCCGGATTGCTGCATTGAAAATAATTGTTGATGTGATGGGAGAGAATGCAACACGAACACTTATCACGGCTGCTGATGATAAGAACCGAGAGTATCGAGGTGCTGCGCTTGCTATGGCTGCAAGGAACATAAACGCAGTTAGCGCATCTATGTGGACGGACAAAGCAGCAACTACTGAAGGAGAGCTCAAGGCTACTATAATAACCATGTTGGCAGAAAGCAAGCAGCGTATCGCAATATCATTGTTTACCAAAGCGTTAAAAGACAGTAGTCAGCTGGTAAGATTAGCGGCGATAAATGCTGCTGCACAAGTGCAGAGTATGGAAATGCTCAGCCCATTGCTTGTAGCTATAAAAACAGCCGATACTGCTGAATTAAAAGCGATAGGTAATGCCTTACTACATATCAGAAGCCGGGATGTGTCCGGATCTGTAGCTGTAGCTATGTTACACGTGCCGCCTGCTGCTCAGCTTATATTGCTCGATGTATTGGTCAGTAAAAAGGCGGTAGACAAAGAGCAATTTATCAGCAGACTACTGGCAAGTGAAGATGCTACCGTCATATCGGCTGCCAGGGCAGCACTTAAGGCTATCAGGGAGTGACCGCTTTTGTGGCATCGTATTTGTTATTTATCGGATATCTTATGATCGTTTATTATATCAATCTATATTATATCACTATCAATATTTCTCTTTTATGAAATCACTGTTGCTTCTGCCCATGCTGTTGTTGGGTCTTGTATTCTCCAGCTGCACTAAAGAATATATTACCCAGGAAGCTGTCATACCTAATAGAACTATTCAGTTTGATGTGCAGGCATCAGCATGGCAATTTGATTCTGATTCCAAAACCTGGTATGCACCGATTCCTGTACCTGAAATAGATGATTATGCAAATCGCAATAGCGGTATACTTGTTTACATCTCTTCAGATAAAGTAACCTGGGAAGCTATTCCTGATGTATTTAATGGTTCAACTTTTGTATACACTTACAAACCAGGAACGATCTACCTGGAAGTTCAGAGAGCAGATGGCGCAACGATCGATCCTCCTACTTCAACAATATATACTAAGGTGGTAATAGTGGAATCTGACCCTATATAATAAATTTATCAATTGCCATATAAGGGTGGAAGGTGATTTTATCACTTTTCACCTTTTTTATTTAAAGCAGTTCACCTTTCGGTAAGTATTTTTACTAGTCGAGACTAAATTATTGGCCGTATCTAAATAGTTGAAAATTACAAATGATAGCTAACTTCTAATTATGTTAAATAATTAATATTTGTTCAGCTAAGTTACCGCCTATCCAATATTAGCCTGTTCGCATTTTGATTTTGAGCTTTCAACCTATATTTTTGTTTTATCAGTGAATGTTGGCACTTTCTGCCTAAAAAAATCTTTTCATGCACATTATGGTTCGGAAATTATTGAATGTTACAGGTCTCTTATTAGCACCTTTTTTACCATTGGCTGCGCAAAGCCAGTATGAATTAAACAGCGGCTGGCAGTGTAATAACATTGCAAAGGTTACTGTCAAGGGAGAAGCGCTTTCTACGCCTTCTTACAAACTATCAGGATGGATGCCGGCAACGGTACCAGGTACAGTTTTGACTACTCTGCTTAATAATCAGCTGGTGCCAGATCCCTTTTATGGGATGAACAATGAGCGTATTCCGGACATTTATACCACCGGAAAAGATCATTATACTTATTGGTTTGTAAAAGATTTTACTGAGCAGAAACCGGCCGCTGACGGACAGGTATGGCTGCACTTTAGAGGAGTAAACGATGGTTGCGACATCTATGTGAATGGGCATCGAATTAATAACGCTACTCACTTTGGCACTTATCTCAGACACTCATACAACATCACCCAATGGTTGGCAAAAGATGGGAAGAATAGACTCGCTGTTATTGTCTATCCGCCTGCTGTTGTTGGTGACCCGAATGGTGGTCAGGGTGGTGATGGCACTATTGCAAAAAATGTTGGACCACAGTATACTGCGGGTTGGGACTGGATCCAGCCAATGCGTGATCGTAATACCGGTATTTGGGATAAGGTAACTATTGAGAAGACAGGGGCTGTCCGTATTAAAGATCCACAGGTCATCACTAGAGTGCCTGGTATTCGTTTACCGGAAGGACCGCAAGCACCTGCTACGCTTATTGTCAAAGCTACTCTTCAAAATGCTACTGCTAAGGTTGTTGAAGGTGCATTGCGGTACAAACTCTCAGGTAATACCATTTCAAAGAAAGTAACGCTAGCGGCAACTTCGATGACTACAATAGATTTACCAGATCTGGAGCTTAAAGACCCAAAGCTGTGGTGGCCTAGTGGCTATGGTCCACAACAGCTATATAATCTTCAACTGGAATTTGTAGATGATAATGGCATTGATGATACTGAAGATATCAGCTTTGGCGTACGTGAAATCCAGACCTATTGGAACGGGCATACTAATAGCCGGGAGGTAGCTGTAAACGGTCAGAAGATTTTTATCAAAGGTGGTAACTGGATAACTTCCGATGCAATGTTCCGGTTCAGTAAAGAGCGTTACGACGCAGAAGTGCGTTTCCATAGGGATATGAATTTGAACCTCATACGTATCTGGGGTGGAAGTTTAACTGAAAGACCAGAGTTTTACGAAGCCTGTGACAAATATGGAATGCTTGTATTCCAGGATTTTTGGATGTCTGGAGATTGTAATGGAAGATGGGTTGATCCACTGAAGAAAGAGGACCAATGGATTCGCCGTCGTTATCCTGACAATCATAGCCTTTTCATTGAGTCAGCGGCTGACCAGATTAAAATGTTGCGCAACCATGCTTCTCTGGCTTTCTGGTGTGGTGGTAATGAAATTACACCTCCGGTTGATATTTTGAACGCTATAAAGGATTCTTTAG
This sequence comes from Chitinophaga rhizophila, assembly GCF_019492185.1. Classification (GTDB taxonomy): domain Bacteria; phylum Bacteroidota; class Bacteroidia; order Chitinophagales; family Chitinophagaceae; genus Chitinophaga; species Chitinophaga rhizophila. The sequence continues at coordinate 1,400,440 of NZ_JAICCF010000001.1, read as the reverse complement.
CTGTGTTAGACAATACCCGTTTCTTCTTCCATTACTCCAACTCAGACAGTATGTCTTACAATGCGATCGGCGGTAATGGAGATGGACCCTATAATATACAACCGATGTCTGTTTTCTGGAACGAGAAAACATTTCCTTTCAATTCGGAGGTTGGATCTGTAGGGGTTGGAGATTATGAGTCTCTGGAGAGATTTATACCTACTGCCAACATGAAAGCTCCTGAAAATAAGAAAGGTGGAGTCGATTCTGTATGGGACTATCATAAATATATTCCTTATTTTAATCATCTTGACCCATACGGCAAGCCTAAAGATGTAAAAGACTTTGCTGCCAAGGCTCAGCTCGTAAATTATGATCAGTACCGTGCCCTGATGGAAGGCTTTAGCGCTCATATGTGGGATTGGTATACAGGAGTTATTATTTGGAAAACACAAAATCCGTGGACTGCTTTACGTGGTCAGATGTATGATTACTATCTGGATCCAAATGCATGTTTATATGGTAACCGTACCGGAGGTGCACCATTGCATGTAATGTGCAATCCAACTGATGGTAACATCTTCACAGTCAATAATACCTTTAAATATCATACAGATATTATGCTGCAGCTGACGGCCTTTGATATGGCAGGTAAGGGCACGCAACTTACCCAGGTGTTCACCGAAATCAGTCCTAAAACTGTGCAGAAATACCTTTCAGTGAAAAGTGGCCTCGATAAAATGGGTGCAAAAGATGGCGTTTTTCTGTCGGCGCGATTGTTAGACAAAGACAAGCAGCTTATTGATGACAACCTTTACTGGTTCCCGGACAGCACAGGAAACTACTCAGGTCTGCAAAAAATGGAAACAGCTAAAGTGCAGATACTTGCCCAAAAGGCTGGGAATGATAGCATTACTGTAAAAATAAGCAATCCTGTCAACGGTCCGATTGCGTTCTTCAACCGCGTTTCTCTAGTTAACAGCAAAACAAAAAAACGTGTTCTGCCTGTATTTTATAATGATAATTATATTTCCGTACTGCCTGGAGAAGAGAAACTGGTGACTATTAGCGGAGAAGCTATAGGCCAATCCGGTAACATAGTCGTAACTGTAAAAGGTTGGAATGTGCCTGAACAAATCATCAACATCAAGTAGATAAAAATGACGATTTTTTAGAATCTTTTAGGGTCGGAATCTCATTCCGGCCCTTTTTCATTTATCCCTGAAAATGGCGATTTTTCACTTTTACGGCAAAAAAGTTGCCCTTGACTTAGGAAAAGTGAAAAAAAATTCTAGGTATTTAGTTGGTTCGTAAATTGCTGAAAATGAGATGGTATTATGTTTTTATCTATGTTTCAGGTTGACACAATTGCGCTATTATTAATATAAAAAAATATTAATAAATAAACTATTTCCTATATTTATTACTCGGTTTTACACCATTTCAAGTATTATGCTAACGAAAAGATTGTCGTTTCTATCTGATTTTTTCAACTGTTCCTTATAGGGAATATCAGATACAGCCCGGTCAGTGTCAGGTGGACTAATAGCAGTGCAGCAATACTAATTGTGAATAACAGGAAAACAAGAGTCAGCGAATACATATCCAATATCCTGTAACCTTATGATATCAATTAAACGAAATCTGATTTCTAAATATTGTCTTAAAGATCATATTAAAAGTCTTAAGGGGTTTGATGAATATTCAGCAATGCGGCATAGACATCTATTAATAGCATTATTTATTGGTATTTCCGGTTTGCTAGCTGCCTGTGGCGGCGGTGGCGCTGGCGGTAAAGAAACCGTTTGCGACCTCGGACTGAAGCCTAAGATATCCTCGAACGCTCCTTTGGGTAATAATGATACCCTGAGATTGTCTGTTTTTGGAATCGATGAGCCGAAGAAATATACCTGGGAAGGCCCGAACGGGTACGTCTCTCATGAAAAATCTCCGGTAATCGTGCGTCCTGATAAGGGTCCGCATGTATATACATTGAGTGTTGTTACAAATGGCGGTTGCACCTACACTGCCAGCTCTGGAGAATTAACTGTTACTGGTCCATGGGATCCGTGTGATCTGGATAGCAACGTATTAAGAATCCAAAGGGTATCTTTAATGTCTTTTAATAAGATAGAAGGGCGTCCTAATGGTTCCAATTTCGTTGTGCATCTAAGCAATGGAGAACTAGCAACATGTGATTTTGAATTTTCAGGCAATCAACCTCCAGCTGAGGGCCGGTATCCCGTAGTAACTGGTACTGGCACCGTACCTGCTGGTCGAGTTAGAGTACTGGTAGATATCTCTGCATTATCGTTCCCATATAATGCAACCGGAGGAGAGGTGTTGGTCACACTGAACGGAACTACAACAATGATCAGCTTCTGCGGTGTAACATTTACGTCCAGCAACCCTATTTCCAGTACTACTGGTGGGGCTAATATCATGTGGACGCCCTGATAGAATTATTGATCCTACATTTAGATTAGTAGAATATTCAAGCGCATATTATCGGTAGTGTCCGGCAATATGCGCTTTTTCATTGTTAATAGCATCGGCGGATATACTGGATCAACAGTCTTCATTAAGCGAGGCATCTACAACATTAATAGCTTTTTCACGGCACCATGATAATCATAGACTTTTCTCTGCTAAGACCTGTAACACAGAATTGCCTTATATAATGCCTAACAAGATCAGAAGTATGTGCTATTGTTCAAGTTTTTAGTCTCCTTAATAGCGTTTACATATATTGGTCTGAATCGAGTTAAATTGTCTATTAATAATTAATAGGCGTTTTTGTCGCCTTTAATCATATTCATGAGAGTTTGAAAAATGATCTGGCAGTCGAGCCAAAAGCTGTAATTTTCAATATACCATATGTCCAGGTCAACACGTTTTTGCATCTGACCTGAAAAACGAGTCTCACCTCTGCAACCGTTTACCTGGGCCCAACCGGTAATACCGGGTTTTACCATCTGTCGCAACATATAATGCTGTACGGTTTCCCTTGATTCGATATGTAAAGGTGTGGCATGAGGGCGCGGTCCAACGAAAGACATGTTACCCATCAGTACATTGATGCATTGTGGCAGTTCATCCAGATTTGTTTTACGCAAAAATCTCCCTATAGTTGTAACACGCTCATCATCTCTGGTAGCCTGCATAAACTTACCATTACTATCTACCTCTGCAGATTGTACTTTCATGGAGCGAAATTTATAACAGGTGATCTTCTTGTTTTTTAATCCCCATCTTTCTTGCTTGAAGAGTACTGGACCTTTGGACGATAGCTTAATAAGTATGGCAATTAAGGCAAATAGCCAACTGAATGCAATCATGATGGCAAGCGTAAAGAAAATGTCAAAGGCCCTTTTTAAACGCTGATGTCCCGGATCGTCTAATGCAAAGGAGCGAAGATTGACCAGCGGAATAGTTCCCAGCAGATTCATGCTGGTTGTAGGTGTACAATATTGATGTACATCAGAGATAAGTTTGACCCTTTTGGCTGCTCTTTCACTAGTGACAATAATCTGCGCTGTCTGCTCTCTTGCTGATTCAGGCAATGCAACAATTACATCGTCTATCTCATTTGATTCAAGTATATTAGTTAACTCAGATATCTTACCAAGATAATGTCCGTTTATTTGAGCATTTGTATGATCATCCACAAATCCGACACAATTATACCCGAAGTGATTATTGGCTGTGATGGTCTGGTAAAAGTTAATGCCCGTCTGACCAGTACCCACTATTAATACGTTTTTGGGATTACTGTGATGAGATCGCCAATGCAGCGTGAGTTTTTTTACAACGTACTTGGTAATAATAACGCCCGCAAATATGTACACTCCATACAATAAGGTAAAAGTACGGGGATAGGGGTATGATCTGAAAAAGTAAAAAAATAGAAAGGAAAACACACAAACATGCAGTAGTACGTTTTTTAGTATAGCTACAAACTCAAAAGAGTAAGACGAAGTCTTTCGATAATCATCATATAAGCGTAGCGATGTGCCGGTAATTGTCCATATGAAAAGGCTCGTCATTAAAAGAAGAATATTAAAATTGGAAAGAAATACATCGCCTTTCCCAGCGATATACTTCCTGGTCAACAGAAATGCGGCAGTCAGCACCATATAATCAATACTTTGTCTTAGAAACTGGATAGCATGAATACGTCGTTTCATATGGATGTATTTATACAGATTGCATGATTAGAATATGGGGTATTGCTATGAAATAACGTGCTCTTAAGGTTAAACTCAGGGATTAGCTAATAGTATTATTGGTGATAAACATCCATTCATATACGAGCTAGATGTTACATCGATCATGATTATTTTCTTTTCTTATACAATAGGTCCATCTGCAATATTTGTAAGTCATCTGTCTGCAGAAAGCCGACTGGCGCAATGAACTCAAATCCAAGTTCTTTGACATAATTATGCATTTCATCAAACAGTGGCTCACCATCATACATCTGTACAAACGATGTTTCAAAAAGCAGATAATCTATGTGTTCCAGACTATGTACTGCTCCTTTTAATACCTCTTTTTCAAAGCCCTGTACATCTAATTTCAGCAGAATAGGCGGCTCTACAGGTAACCCTGGTAACAGATCATCCATACACTTAACAGGTACCTTAATCTGGTCGGCTTCTGCTGTTTGCGGTAATAATTGTTGCTGTAAAGATGACACATGCAGCGCCGAACTAGCATGTGAATAATGATTCGCATAAAATTCAAGTGTACCATTTGTGCTACCCAACGCAAAATTGTACGTATGAATACGTGGGATGTTACGCGTATTCTGTTCCAAGGTAGAGTACACTTCTGGTATTGGTTCAAAGGAATGGATACCGGCTTTAGGATAAAAGTACTTAGCTGATAATGCAAACTGGCCTCTGTTTGCTCCAACGTCCAGGATAGTATTCACTTCGGGAATGTAATGCTTGCAATTATGCAATAATTGCGTTGATGCAATTGATACACCTTTTTTCAGCATTGATGTTAATCCTCGGCCGGATTGTAAAAAGACTTTAGCAGCATCTGCTAGTTTGAAGATAAGGTTCATGACACAAATTTGTTATTCCAGCAATCTTTATAAAAACTTATAGTTTCCCTGACACTTTTTTCCCAGGTGAACAGGCTAGCCTGTGCAATTCCAGCGCTTACGGTTTCCTGACGAAACTGATTGTTTTCCAGTTGCAGAATCTGATCTGCAAATGATTTTGCGGTAATTTCACCAGCCAGAAGGCCGGCATTGCCAACTACCTCGGGCATGGAGGTGCAGTTTGTTGTAACCACAGGACAACCTGCTTTCATCGCTTCACCAGGAGGAAATCCAAATCCCTCATAACAAGAAGGATAGAGCAGGCACCAGGCATAATTGTAAAGCGTATTCAAATCAGCGGGTTTTACATTTTCAACAATGAAGTAGCGTCCTGGCAGTTTTTCTTCCAAAAGCTGCCTTTCTGTTTTATGCCAGGCACCGCCACCTGCTATCACAAGTGTATACTTAGGTGGTAATAGCATAATTGTCTCAATCGCAGTTCTGAAATTTTTATAATTATCACGTCCGCCTACATACAGTATATATGGGTTACGAATATCTGCAGGTAACAATGGCGCGGATGACTCTGCCTTGTCAAACGGGTGAAAGGTATCAGCAATGCCATGATATACAACACGCAATTTCGCAGGATCGGTATCTGGGAAAAAGTGCAATAACTCCCTTTTTGTACTGTCGGAAATACAAATAATTCCATCCGCACGTTTGATACCGTAAGCCTTCTGCTTTATATTAGCTAGTCCGCGAGGAAATGGTGTTGCAATCCTCCGCTCATGCGCAAAGTCATGAATGGTTAATATATTCAGCACATTCTTCTGCGGAGACACTCGGAGATATCCTGCATGAAACACCGCACTGTGAGGTAAAGTACGTTGTAAGGGAAGATACCGCAGGTATCTTGGTGGTATCCAGCTTTCTCTAATACAGGGGTGTTGTTGATAATTCAGCTGTCGCTCAAATATATTTGCAGGATTCAAACCTGCGTTTAGAAAGCTCACTGACAGACCTGCATTACATATACCCTGAAGCAGCTCATACCAGTATACTGATACTCCACCTGCTTTCTGTATGGTAAACACAATATTGTCCAGGAAGATCTGCATATGTCTAATAAGAATGTTTCAGTTGATATACTACTGGATCAAAAACGACTTCCTCCTCATATGCGCATATCAGCGCTGTAATGATTAGAAAAAGATCTATCTGACTAAAGAAAAAACAAACCCATATAAAGGCAAAATAACTGCTCTGAAATGGAGATATGTTCTTTCTAGTGTGCGTTAGTATGAAGAAAAAGATGATTAATGAAAAGAAACCAAATTCTGCCAGTATATAGAACCATCGCATGTTAAGATTATGTCCACCAATACCATTTAACCGGCTTTCATAGTTCATCTGCCCGAAAAAATACTGTGCAGGTATAAAAGTGCTATTGCCTGCACCGTATCCTGATAATAGTAAATAGGGCTGATCTTTGAAGAAATCTACTACCGGCAATTCCATATCCCGCTGTAAGGGCATGCCCATCACTACATTGTTCTTCTGCCAAATTTCATTGTCATACCTATATACCGATCTTTTGAATACCAGCTGATACATGGCACTGTTCTGGTTCTTTGCATATAACTTGATAAAATAGTCTTTTGATTCGTTGACGATCAGAAAGAGACTGACAATAATACCAAGCGTGCAAGCGATTTTTAATCTTGTAGAGGATATGCGGTTTACTACAAAGAAGGTAAGTATAGCAGATAGCATATTGATCCAGAAAGTCTGGGATACGGTGAGGAGCCCCATCAATATACTGATGCCAGCCAGACGATATTCTTTGTTACGTACAAACAGGGGGATTGACACTGATAAAAATGCGCTGAATACCTTTGGTTCACCAAATAGCGCCTGTACACGCATGCTGAATATAGACGTTGACGACTCCAGCATATAGCGCTGCTGAAGCCCAAGAATTTCCCCCAAGGTATTATTGTGTAATACAAACTGGCAAAATATCTGTAAGGTGGCAACTACAAAAGAAAACTTTGCAATACGTTTCAGAACAGCTGCATAATAGTCAAAAGACAGTTGCTCATTATCTTGTAATATTTTTGCACCTATAGCAAACAATGGAAGGTAAGTCTTGATATAAAAATATATCGGTCGTAAATAAAAGTCATTCTGCTTCCCTGGCGGATAATAGAACGGATCTTTATATAGTTGAACAATGAGAAAAATAATAAAGCTTGATAAAGCCGGTAATACAAGTAACAGCAAATATTTACGGTGAATATAAATCTGTCCTTTTATAAGGTAATGAAGCTGCTCAACAGTAAACGCCACGCTTACAAAAAACGTCGCTGTAAAAGTAGGCCCGATCCTTAGCATAGTATAAGCTTCTGTCGCAAATGCATACAGCAATGTCTCCAATGCAGTTATGCGGCCTTTGTAATGCAGATGTAATAACATGCCGGCAATTACCAGTGGCATTGTCTCTTTGAACACCTCCACATATGGATTGCTACTGACGAGTAAATTATAAATACTGTTATCCATCACCTCACGATTTATGATATGCGTTTGTACAAATTGTACAACATGCTATTACCTTTTACTATCTTTTTCATCATGTAAAACAGGTAGCTACATTTGAACACCGTATCCAGCGTATAAGTATCTGCGACGATATCAACTTTAATTGCCGCTGGATGTATGATTTCAGGGATACCGCCGTATACCATCTTTTTAAACCATACAGGTTCCGTTCTGGTATGCGTTGCTTCCTTTCCAAACCCGATATTCCTGACTAGATTAGTGTTAGGTGTAATAGCTATTCCTTTATTGAACAGCACTGTCAGAAACCATTGGGTATCCCACGTATCCGCTTTCTCTTCAAAAAAAATATCCAGTTCTCTTACAAGCTGTGGTGGCACGTCTTCTTTTGAGGCATGCCGGTACCGTTGCAACGAGATGTCGTAATACTGCCATGCTCTCCTCCAGCTTGCCCATCCCCATATATGAGCATATCGTGAGAAATAGTAAGACCCCTCACCTCTGCTGTTACCTGCCTGGTAATTGCTACCTCCTATATGCATTATCTGCTCATTATGTCGGTACCGTTCCAGCAATGTTGCACAAAAGCCGAAAAAGCTGGGGTCGGGTAAGCAGTCATCTTCCAGTATAATTCCTTCTTCCACCTGTGAGAAAAACCAAGTAATTGCGCTGCTTACTGATCGGGCGCATCCTAGATTTTGATCCCTGAAAAGTGTACGTACCTCACATGGCCAGTCTATGGCATTCATTACTGCTGCTCTTGTTTCCATGCACAATTCTTCTTCTCCTGCAATGAACCGGCGTGGGCCATCGGCTGCTACAAATAAATGGGTAGGTCGTTGCTGCCGGACACATTCCAGTATCTGCATGGTCTGGACAGGCCGCTTAAATATTAATAATAGAACGGGCGTATTCAATGCACTTTATTTTATAGCTTCTAATGCAACTGCACTTTCAAATCGCGATGCTTCCTCAACAAGTCTGAACATATCATCGGGACAGTCATTGAACCTGCATGTTCTTACCTGTCTAAAACCTGTTTCTTCTAATATGCTGGTAAGCGATGGAGTATCCCACATGTACAGATGTTCTCTGTTGCCGAGTGTAGTCTGTAATAATCCTCTTATTCCACGTAACCGTTGTCTTTTGCCAAGCATCGTCTTTTCCAGAAATTTAGTATTGGCCTCCCGATCCTGATTGGACAAGTCCTCCACATATTCCCGCGCTGCACTTTCCAGATCTGGCACTACGCAGCGGAAGTAACCGCCGGGCTTAAGTATACTATAAGTGTTGCGTACTGCCAGTACACAATCTTCATAAGCGAGATGTTCAAGTACATGAGAACAGTATACGCCATCACAGGAGTCAGGAGCGATACCGGGTAGCTCTTTTAAGATGTCTCCAAGTAATACATCCTGGGGGAACGTCACATGCATTCTATGCTTCAACAATCCGCCAATTAGCGGAAGTTGCTGTATACGTAGGGTGGGAGAAGCATCAAAGTTTTTCCAGCCTTTAGGAGCGGAAAAAGGTCCACAACCATATTGGACATATAACTTACTCATGGGTCATATTTTTAAAGAAGTAGGTATAATATGTTTTGGCGAAAATGGCATAACCGGCATGTTGCATGAACTGTCCCAGCTCACAGTTATCCATTTCTGACAGCAGGAAAGGGTTCGATTCTACCAGGATATAAGCTGGCCGGTATTTTTTCCAGTTGTTAGAGCGCAATACGTCCATATCAAGACCTTCAGCATCAATGGTTAAAAAGTCAATAGAACTGCCTGCCGGGAGGTAATGATCAAGGATGTCGGCAAGTGGCCAGGTTTCAATTTTTTTCTCTCTGATTACCTGGTATTTAGGATCCTGTGTATACTCTTCAACCTTATCAGTTGAGAAAGTATTGAGTGCCGGCTCATTGAAAATATGATAGGTAAGATGTTGTCTGGTAGCAGAAACACCCATTTCGAGATTTACATCCTGCGGACGGTACCTATCAAACAATGCCTTAGAACCCGGCATAGGATCGATATTAATACCAGTCCATTTCATTTTGTAGAACAGGTAGGTATTGGATACACGGAAGGGATGATGTGCGCCTACATCCACATAGACGCCGTTTGTCTTGTTGTCAAAAATCCTTTTCAGAATAAGGTCTTCTCCTTCTGAACTATAAGCTGGTGCCAGATAACGTATCTGTGGAACAACTTTAGAAGCAATTGTCGCTATGATTTTTTTTACACTCGTCATTTCGTCAAATACTTTTCGCGTATTACTGATAAGAAATTGTCTGAAAATGTTTTAAACGCATCAAACATATATCTGGCATCAGCAATCGCTTCCGCCGGATATACCATTTTCTGCATCATTCCTGCAAGCCTGCCAGTTTTGTCCAGGGCTACCAACGTTGTGCAAACTGCTATGTAGGAAAGTACAGTAGCAGTGGCTGCTCCAACGCCTGCCATGGAGGGGATTAATAGTATGTTAATGACAATATTTACCAAAATCCCGGAAAGACTGGCACACAGGTTAGTTTTGTACGCTCCTTCTATTAGTTGATATTGCATGAGCGCAGTACAAAGGAAGACAGGTATATTCGCCCATATGTGAATAGACAGTATGATACCTGATCTGGGATATTGTACGCCATATAATAGCTGCGTCACCGGCATTGCTGAGAATGTAACTAAAATGGCAACCAGCGTACTTGCCCAGAACGATAGACGTAGCCATCGCTCCATTGCCTGTACATAAGCTGACACATCTCTTCCCTTTTTCTTGATAAGCCCGGGTAACAATGCTGTAGATAAGACCGTTGGTAGGGCGTACCATATTTCTGATATTCTGGCCGCCGCTGCATACTCGCCTAATTGCGCAGATGTGCCAAGTGTATCCAGCAATAGCTGATCTGCTTTCAGGTATAGCAATACTAAAAGGCCAGTAAACATTACCGGCCAGCTCTCCGTAAGTAAGTGTTTGATTTCCTGAAAACTTATGGCTTTCAGTAGGCGTCTGTTGCCGCTTCGTATATAGTTAAAGAATATAATAAGGTATGTTACAAGCAATTCAATAAATGATACCCAGAGCAACTGAATGAAAGTGCCATCCATATAAACCAGTAGCAGTTTAATTAAACAGAAGAAAATAAATACTGTTACCTTAGGAATAATTACCCGCTGAACTTCATTGTTTGCCTGATAGTAAGAGTCAAACACATCAAATGCCTGCAGTATCACAATCAGTCCGGTGATCGCTGTTGTATACAGATATACGTCTGAATACCCTTTAATTGCAAATACAATCGCATTAATGCCTAGAAATGCGAGTAGCGCAGCCACCAAACGAACTGCCAGTGATGATGCAATGATCCGGTCAGCTTTCTCAGGAAACGATACTACCTCTTTTACTACTATTTTGTCAAGTCCAAGTGTAGCAAGACTACCTAGTATGGCCGTCAGAGCGAGGGCATAATTCCAGATACCGAACGCCTCCGGACCGATATGCCTTGCTATTACTGCCATAGTAACAAGTCCTATGAACAAACGGGCAAACTTGTCTGCCAATAACCAACCGCTATTTGTAAATACTTTATGCAATGCGTTGTCTCATTTTTTTAGCTAATGATGACCATACTTTCTCTTTATGGCCATTATCGGAATAAGAATAATGATCATAGTAGTAATATGGATAGAAAGAATCCTGCTCAATACCATTAAATATGACGCCCGACTTGCGGAAGAAGCTGTCTCTGACGCTCTCTGCTACAGCTGCCATTTTGGACTTCAAAGTGAAGTTGTAGCGTACCATAAACAGTGTACAGTCAACGAATGGTGCCAGGCTCTTGGCATCAGATACAATACCAATTGGTGCGGTATCAATAAGGATGTAGTCAAACCGTTGTTTTAGCGTTTCTATCAGCGTACGCATCCTGGCACTTTCTATCAACTCAACAGGGTTAGGAGGAATTGGGCCAGAGGATATCATATAAAGCCCGTCTGTACCCGGCACATTCTTGATAATTTCATCCAGGGTTTTACTTTCCACCAGATAGCTGGTGATTCCTGTCTGGTTGTCCAGCCCAAGGGAGCGGGAGAGCTTAGGTTTGCGTAAGTCCAGCTCCAGCAGTATTACTTTTTTATTGTTCACTGTCAATGAATTTCCCAGATGGGCAGTCATAAAGGTTTTACCCTCTCCAGAGATGCTGGATGTAATCATGATTGTAGACTGACCATGGTGCTCATTCAGCAGGAAACGGAGGTTAGTACGCAGGTTGAAGATCTGTTCAAGTAATACTGAACGGTTATGCAGGGACAGGTCTTTTTGTCCTGTTTCGTCCTGGTAGATCTCTGCCATTACCGGGCGGCCGAATGCCTGTTCAATTTCTGATTTGTCCAGTACTTTATTATTCAGGAAATATTTTATATACACATAGACAGTACATAGTACCAGCGCAACTGCCAGGAAGCTCACAAATACCAGCGTCTTTTTTGGAGATTCCGGTTTAGCCGGAATAAAAGCAGGTGCAAGTACCTTATTGTCTGTTACATTGCTGGCGTATGAAACAGCGGCTTCTTCCTTCTTTTTCAGAAGGTGCAGGTACAGGTTTTCCTTTACGCTTTGCTGTCTCTTCAGATTAATGTATTCCCTTTCATAAGCTGGTATACTGGCTATCTTTGCCTGTATCTGGTTGACCTTCGCCTGCATCTGATTTTGCGCTACACCTGCATTACGCTTGTAGCCGGAAATGTAGTTTTTGATGGTATTCCTTGCATCGGCAATCTGTGCTTCTGTATTCTGTAGTATCATACTACCGGGTTGCAGGGATAACGACAATCGTTTTTTCTCCTTTAACAGCTCTTCATACCGGTTGATCATACCTGTCAATGCCTGATCAACATTCCCAAGTACCGGGGCAAAGGGATAGTCCGTGCCGGGGTCATTAATATAAGACTCTACCTGATCGAATACAGAGAGTTGCATATTGGCGTCGTTCAGCTTGATGTCAGCTTCCTTTACCTGCTCAAGTGCGAGTTTTGAACTACCCTCAATGTCTGTAATCCCCCGCTGTACTTTGAATCGCTCTTCCTGCTTTTCCAGAAATCCTAATTCATCTTTTAATGAATCTATACGTACGGTAAGGAAGCGGATGGTCTTAAGTGCAACACGATTTTTATCATCCAGGGTATATTCATTGTAAGTATCCAACAGTGCATTCAGAAAGTTTGCCGTGCGGGCAGCAATACGGTCTTCGTAGGTAACCATTACAACAGTGGCATCTCTGTTCACAAGTGCAGTTCCAATATCTTCAATCTTTTTATATGCCAGTTCCTCCACTGAGTCTACCTGCACCCTGAACGTCTCATTTAGAGGTTCATTGCCGGATGGATGATAGCTGATGCTGAACCTGTCCTTGTTTACAAAGAAAGGATCATCGGAATGCACATGGAAGACAATCTCTTCATCTTTTGGATTATTAACCCATTTAACATTCAGTAGATCCTTCTCAGGAGTAATGTCAAATTTGTAATTTCCCACCTTTGCGCTATCACTCAGAAAGTTTAACCTTAATGGATTCTGATCGTAGATTTCCTCATTCCGGAACGCCCCTTTTGTAAAATAGCGTACGTTAAAGCGATTGTCTCGTATCACCTTTTCGATTAGTATGGGCGATTTCAATACTTCCATTTCATTCTCGATATTCTTACCGCTATTGAAAAGTGACAACGATTTAAGCAGATCCGTCTCTTCCCCGTTTTTCTTTTCATCCTTCAGATAGAGTTTAGCGGTAGACATATATCGTGGACGTGCATATTTGAGATATATCAATGCGCCTGCCGTTGCGACCAGTAGTACAATTAAATACAACGGCCAGTGAAACAGCAGTTTCCTGAACAGATCTCCAAGGTCTATCAGTGCACTTTTATTGTTCAGTTCCTTATTTCGATTCATTTGATGTATCATTTAACAGAAACAATGACGATGGTGGTGATTAATGAAAGAATACCGATAGCCGCTGGCAGTAACTGTACGAGCTTTGAAGTGCCAAACAGTTTATTGGAACCAGGCTTGACATAGATAACGTCATTATTATTGAGGTAGTAGTAAGGCGAAGCCAGTGTTTTTCCATCATTCAGATTGAGAGAAACATATTGCTTTTCGCCGTTTACCTCTCTAATTAGCATAATGTCGTTACGCACGGCGGTGGTGTTCAAATCACCCGCCATACTAAGTGCATCCAGTATCGATGCTCTTTCACCAGGTACTCTGTAAGATCCGGGACGGGCTACATCGCCCAATACCGAGACCCGGAAATTGGCGATACGCGTCGAGACATACGGATTTCTGATCGTCTTGTTCAGTTCCTGTGTAATAATATCATTGATCTCAGAAGTAGTTTTTTCTTTGACAAACACCTTTCCTATGAGCGGCAGACTAACGAAGCCGGCACTATCGACAATATAACCCGCATCCATACCGGTTGGATTAGTGGGAGATGTGTTAACAGCTGCCGGGTTCAGAATAAGCGAAATGTCCTTGTCAATCGTCGTAATTGTAATTTGTAAGATATCTCCTGGCTGTACTTTAAATGACTGTAATCTGTTTGTTGTTTCTGTTCCGTTAATTTTCTCGAGATCATTGAAATAGGTAATCTTCTTGGTGTTGACACAGCCTGTAAGCAGGACCGAGGCAATAAATAACAGTAAATGGATTTTAGCTATCATATTCAATGTTGATTAATAAAAACAAAGGTGACGACAGTGGTCTTGTTTCATTGGCAATATGTATTACGTGGTAATTTGTTTGTTGACGGCGGTAACGAGTCCAGGTGACGGCTTTCTGAGCAGCCGCTTTCTGAAAAGGTCCTGGATAGGTAACTCGAAATAATAATGAGTAAGTATACTTAGTGGAATCAATACAGCATAGAATGTAAGCAGCGTGAGCGGAGAGTGGAATACGTCTCTGCTGAGTCCGAGGATATCTACCATGATAAAGAATACAACCATTAGCGGAAAGTGTATCAGGTACAATGCATAGCTGGCATTGCCCAATACCAGTGCCCATTTGATCTTCAGGCTTCCCCTTGTAGTCTCCGTCAGTGCGAGAGTAAGTATGGTAACAGGAGAGATGATAGTACGGAAGAAGGTATTACGTGAAAGATTGAACAATGCAGTATGAAAGGCTTCATCTTTCCCTGACAGTACTTTCTTCATTACTATCATAGAGATATCCCGGATATAGGAAAACGCATATTCCGTCACAACAACTGCCCAAAGCAGCACCGCAGCCACTGTTACAATATTAGCAATACGTCTTACATTTTTCTGTTCCACCATCCATGCGTAGAGATGGTAGCTTAGGCCGCCGAGGAAGAAGGAATAAATGCCCTGACCTATCATTGAATAGACATATTGTATTACTGCTCCTGCTACTACTATACCAATGATCAGCAGTTTGTGCCGGTGCAGGTTTTTCCATGCGAGCAGGAAGAACAGCAGGTATAGTAACAGTTCGACTGACATAGACCAGGACGGCCCGTTAAATCCATTCAGTGCCGGGGTCTTCTCAAACCCCCAGCTATGTATTGCCAGCAGGTTAAGAATAAAATGATAGGTGTCATTATTCTGAATAATAAACGTGTGGCCGTTCATACTCCGCATCACATATTGTATGAATACCAGTGATATCAGGGTAATGAGATGTACCGGGTATAGCCTGGTAATCCTATAGCACATAAAATTGCCGAACGGAGTTTTCCTGTCAGCTATTTTATCTGCATAAAACCAGAAGAAAATGAATCCTGATAATAGAAAGAACAGATCCACCGCGAAGAAGGCGTGATGGTAAAAAATTGAAAGGTATGGATACAAAGGTACTCCCAGCTCTTCAAGCGGTTTGGTCTGGAGCGTCTGATCCTCATAAAAGTAGAACTGCCAGTGACATAAAACTACTATGAGCGCAGCAAAGCCCCTTATAGCATCCAGGCTAAAGAAATATTTGGGTGATGGTTTGTTATTAGGAGTCATGGAATGGCTATCAGATCGAACAATAAAATACCGTACAGCGGTTGGGGCACCACTATATGCAAGTGAGATTTTTGCAGATTTTATTGATTATGCATTCGCAGACTGAAGCAAGTTAAATCAAAAATGTCATATGCACAAAATTGGAAAAAAAAGATATTTTGCAGGAGTCAGGCCCTGTCATACTGTGTATACGGAGAATGTTTGCTAAACAGGATATGTTAGAAATAATTACGAAATGAACAATATTTATATTATTACTGTATTTATCAGTTGACATATTTTCGGAGACCGCTCCATTCACTTAACTCATACCATGTTTTTGATGAAACGAATGAAGAAATTGGTTAATGTCCTACACCATTTTTTGTATACTACCAGGAAAGCCCAGCAAACAGATCTTTTACTATTAGGAACCATCCTGGCCCGACAGAATAAAGACCTGCCAGTACTCGACAATCTTGCCGCTGCTGAATTTAAAGTTTTCTCACAGAATGGAGATGATGGTATTATTCAGTATCTCATTAATAAAGTGCATGTACCTTCAACGACCTTTGTTGAATTTGGCGTGGAGAACTACGTTGAATCTAACACCCGCTTCCTGCTGAAATACAATAACTGGTCGGGCGTTGTTATTGATGGCTCTGAGAAAAGTATCAGCTATATACGGTCAGATGATATCTACTATCAACATGACCTTAAGGCTGTGAAGGCATTTATCAACAGAGATAATATCAATGATCTGATCGCTTCTCAGGGGCTTCAGGGAGAAATAGGTCTATTATCTGTAGATATTGATGGCAACGACTATTGGGTATGGAAGGCAATTAATATAGTTGACCCCGTTATTGTTGTTGCGGAATACAATAGTGTATTTGGTATTGATAGAGCTATTACGGTACCTTATCAACCTGACTTTATCAGGGAACGGGCCCACTATAGCCATCTGTATTTTGGGGCCTCATTGAAAGCTTTATGTATGCTTGCCGAAGAAAAAGGTTATGCATTCGTTGGCGCTAATTCTGTAGGTAATAATGCTTATTTTGTAAAAAAGAGTCGTCTGGGACCGCTGAAAGCGCTTACGCCTGAAGAAGGTTATATATATTCCCGTTTTAGGGAAAGCCGTGATAAAAAAGGAAACCTCAATTACCTGTCTGGTCATGATAGATATGAATGTATCAAAGGTATGCCCGTCCATAATGTAGCGACTGGTATACAGGAACAACTATAATTCATTCCACCCAAATAATCAACCAATGAACCTGCTCACAGACACCCTAAGAAAAGTCTATGTATTCGTCTTTGCACGTAAAGCGCTATACTCCTTTAACCTCTTACTATATAAATTGAGTATGCGCGGATTAGGGATCATGAATCATGAGAATGACGATATCAGTGGGGAAAACGCGTTTGTTAAATACATGCTGAACACCGGGAGGTTTAATGCAGGCGTTATCCTGGACGTAGGGGCTAATGTAGGTGGATACTCCATCATGCTGCGCAATAAGAAAGTGTCTCTGCCCATTTATGCTTTTGAGCCTCATCCGGTGGCTTATAATAAACTGGAACAGGCGGCGTCGCTTCATCACTTTATTCCGGTACAGAAAGGAGCGGGTGATGTAATGGCTACTACCTACATATATGACTATGTGGAAAACAAAGGTTCTGAACATGCCAGTATGTATAAGGAGGTGATTGCTGATTTCCGCAAGAGCGAAGTGGAAGAAATACCGATTGACCTGATTACAATTGATGAGTTTATAGTGGATAACAGACTATCAAAAATAGCCTTGCTTAAAATCGATACAGAAGGTCACGAACTGAACGTATTAAAGGGTGCGCGTAAAGCAATTGAAGAAGGTATCATTAATGTTGTTCAGATTGAATTTAATGAAATGAACGTGATCTCACGTACCTTTTTTAAGGACATTATAGACATTCTGCCAGGTTATGATTTCTACCGTTTGTTACCTGATGGCCTCCAGGCCCTGGGCGCATACAATGTAGCGGCTTTTGAAATCTTTGCCTTTCAGAATATTGTTGCTATAAAACGCTGACCAAAAAGTAAAAACCTTACCAGTTTGCTGGTAAGGTTTTTTTAATTATTTAGGGGTTATAGCAGATAAATAAAGGGACTATTAAGCAAGTGCTTTGTTAACCGGTTTTAGTGCTGGTAAATCTGGATCAGCCCTGTAATTAGTCCATTTGTCAATTTGATCCAGGTCTTTTTCAATCCTTTCTAATCGACATTCAACTCCATCGAATCGAAGATCTACTGCATTAAATCTGGCATCTACAGCATCGAATCTAAGATCCATAGCGTTTAATCTGGCATCAACGGCATCGAATCTGGCGTCTAGTCCATCGAATCTAAGATCCATGGCGTTTAACCTGACATCAACGGCATCGAATCTGGTGTCTAGTCCATCGAATCTAAGATCCATAGCGTTTAACCTGGCATCAACGGCATCGAATCTGGCGTCTAGTCCATCGAATCTGAGATCCATGGTGTTTAACCTGGCATCGACAGCATCGAATCTGAGATCCATGGCGTTTAACCTGGCGTCTACAGCATCAAATTTGTTGTTCATCTCTGTTTTCAGAGAAGTAATTTCCATTAAAAGTGTCTGGAAATGGTTTTCTGACATAAATAAAAGTTGAAAGTTAACAGCGTAAAACTAGCGCTTGCTCAATTTATCACCAACTTTATGCAAAACATTAACCTGACATTAACTTGCTGATATTGAGCATATAGCATACGTTCAGAGGCACTTTTATTCTACTATTCTCAAACTGCGCAAGAAAAGTGCGCACATGGTCCTGATTATTGCAGTATAATTATAACAAATAACAAATGCATATGAACAGGATTAACGGTAAAGATCTGTTGACGCTCGGTTTCAAACAGGGTAAAATACTGGGCCTCGCACTGGAAGTACTGGAAAAGCACTATCAGGAGGCAGATCGTGAAACAGTGCTGACAACTATGAAACTACTGCTGGAAAAACCGGAAGCATTCCTTGATGATGAGATCCTTGAAGATCTTGCTACCAGCATGATAGAAGAAGCTAACGAACCTAAAGATACAACCATCGAGTTAAACGCTGCTGCAAAGCAATTTGCTATCTATGGCCAGGAACACATCGATGAGGGTGCTGTGAAACAAATGAACACTGCCATGCGGCTGCCAGTAACCGTTGCTGGTGCACTGATGCCCGATGCTCACCAGGGCTATGGCCTGCCAATAGGAGGGGTGCTGGCGGCAAAGAATGCGGTCATCCCATATGGTGTAGGTGTAGACATTGGTTGCCGTATGGCACTGTCGATCTTCGATATACCTGAAAGCCACTATACAGCCCATCCGGATATTTATAAAAGGGAACTGATCGATCATACCCGTTTCGGTGCAGGACAAGGTTTTCTAAGACACCAACGTACCGACCATGCCATATTGGAAAGAGAGGAATTTAATATGACCCAGTTTATAAAAACATTGAAAGAGAAGGCATGGTCTCAACTGGGTACTTCCGGTGGTGGCAACCACTTTGTGGAATGGGGTGTTATCGAGTTTACTGAAGATGACAAGCCGCTAAATATCGCCGCAGGAAGATACCTTGCATTGTTGTCGCACTCCGGCTCCAGAGGCCTTGGTGCAACCATTGCAGGCTATTATACCCGGTTGGCAAAAGAGATCTGTAAACTGCCGAAGGAAGCAGCTAATCTCGCTTACCTGGATATGAACAGCGCTGAAGGACAGGAATACTGGCTGGCCATGAACCTGGCGGGTGACTATGCCTCTGCCTGTCACGAGGTCATACATAACAAACTGACAAAAGCTATCGGTGGTAAATTGCTGGCAAGAGTTGAAAACCATCACAACTTTGCCTGGAAAGAAACCTGGAACGGTGAAGAGGTAATTGTACACCGTAAAGGTGCAACGCCTGCCGGAAAAGGTATCATGGGTATTATCCCGGGTTCTATGACTGCCCCCGGATACTTGGTAAGAGGAAAAGGTGAAGATACAGCTATCAATTCTGCTTCTCATGGCGCAGGCCGTCAGATGAGCCGTACACAGGCAGTAAAAACCATCAGTCAGCAGGAGATGAAAGCCATCCTGAAAGCTAATGATGTGACCCTGATAGGCGCAGGCCTGGATGAAGCGCCGATGGCATACAAGGATATCAACATCGTTATGAATGCGCAACGTGAACTGGTAGACGTTGTCGCAAAGTTTTCTCCGAAGATGGTAAGAATGGCTGACGACGGAAGCAAAGAAGACTAGTAACGGCTGTGGCTGATGGACTGAGCATGAGTTTTGTTAGAGACAAGACAGTGTTCATGTAATTCCTTAAAGTATGAAAAAGCAACAAGCACTGGTTAAAATCAAAGCATGCGCAGAACATGAATGGTTTTATGTGGCGCCCGGAGTCTGGGGACTGCGCGACAGGATTGTCAACGTATATTTTATACATGATCCGTCTACCAATCACTGGATACTGGTGGATGCCGGTATGGCTGGTGCGGCTGCAAGGATCAGAAGAGTAGCAAGAGAGTTATTCTGGCCACAGGCTACTCCTGCAGCTATTGTACTCACACATGGTCATTTCGATCACGTGGGGGCTGTAATGGAACTCGCGGATGAATGGGACGTGCCCGTATATGCTCATTACCTCGAAGCGCCTTACCTCACCGGACGTTCTGCTTATCCACCACCTGATCCGACAGCGGGCGGCGGACTGTTTACATGGTTCTCCTTTTTGTTTCCTAAAGGCCCCGTTGATCTGGGCGGCAGACTGCTGATGTTACCCGAACAGGGCAATGTTCCCGGACTGAAAGAATGGAAATATATTCATACTCCCGGTCATGCCCCCGGCCATATCAGCCTCTACCGGGAGCAGGATGGTGTACTTATCGCCGGAGATGCTTTCGTAACCACTAAACAAGAGTCAGTACTGGCAGTGCTGAAACAGCAGCGTACCATTTCCGGCCCTCCAAGGTACTTTACCTACGACTGGAAAGCAGCAGAGAAATCTGTACAGACCCTGGCATCTCTGCAGCCTGCTATTGTAGCTACTGGTCACGGCCATCCCCTGGAAGGGGAATCTCTCGCTGCCTTACAGGAACTGGCTGATAATTTCAGAGAGAAAGCGGTACCGGTGAACGGACGTTATACCGAAGATCCTGCCGTTGCAGGTATCAGTGGTGTGGAATATGTACCGCCGGCTAAAATCAGAAAACCCCTCCTGAAAGCAGTCGCAGTACTGGCTGTAATAGGTATAGGTGCACTGCTGGCAAGTGAGGTGAAAAAAAGATATACCTGATAACGACCCACAAACACATAAAAGTAAATAGCTCCCGTCATTGGCGGGAGCTATTTTTTTGCTAAGGATGGGGTTGTGGCGCATAGCCTTTAAGAAGTGAAACGATTACACCTGTGTTGATATGATAAGTTTGAATCAATTAATATTTGTGTTATATTGGTAGAGTTGCCATTTCTACCCACTTGTTCCACTTTACAAGTTCCGCCCCGTATATACGGAACGAAACCTGCGAAAGTGAAATTCCTGTCCGATGAGTATGCAAATTACTATAACATAGTCAGTTAAGTAAGCGTAATACTGCGGAACATACTGCGTAGAACTACGGATATTTTCCGATTGACAGAACCCGTAATTTCCCCTAATCACCTCACAACAGATTCCTTCAACATGACCCGAATCAGACAAATTATTGCACAAAACAAAGCGTATAGCGAAGTATTACTATCTCTGCTGGTAATGGCCGTAATATTACTGGCCGCTTCCCGCCTCAAAAGATAACCGGTACAACGAGTCCTGCAGCGGCTTTCACATAGTCTATCGCTGTATGAAAAGCTGCTTCCCTGCCTCTGCTAACAGCTTCCGGTAATCGCATTTGTTTGCGATAAAGAGACGGAAACCCTTCTGCCGCCAGACTATCACATATGCCTTTAGTATAAAAACAAACGGGTGTATGATTACACCCGTTTCTACCTAAACCTACAACTGTTTATTACTGTAATAATGTTTTCTTTTTTCGTGTCACAAATGTAGCACCCCTTAAGGGTATATGAAAAACCAATATCTCGGTTTAATAAACCAATTTTTCGGCTCGCCTAAAGAAAATCTTGCGATCGGAGAAATTGGCTATTTTTTCCGTGAAATTGGCATTGACCTGCACCAGATTCCGGCTTACTTTTGTGTCATCAGATTTATACAGCAGCTGCGATATAACAGAAGAGACAATAGATTAACTAAAGAATAGATTAAAACGAAAGACGATGAAAAAGACAATGAAGGCAGGCATTACCACATTAGCATTATTATTAGCAGTGGCAGTAGGCGTTAAGGCTCAAACGAAAGGTAACAGTGAATCACAGCGACCATCATTCTCACTGAGTGTTGGTCCGGAAGCAGGAATACCGGTTGGAAGTTTCAGTGACTACTATAAATGGTCTTTAGGCGGTTCCGTACAGGCAGATTATGCCATCATTGGTAAGACATTATATGTAAACCTGAATGCAGGATTTGCAAATGTATTTGCAGATGATGTACCTGGTCTGGATGATTTGCAATGGATTCCCGTGAAAGCTGGTTTAAGGTATTATCCTTTCCACAGCAATAATCTGTATGTACAGGGACAAGCCGGTGTTAACTTTATCACGAATGGGCCGGTTGGCAATAAAACAGCTGCATTCACTTACAGCCCTCAGATCGGTTACCTGATCCCGCTGGCTAAAGGAAGTTACCTGGATGCAGGTGTTAAATTCGATGGTAATTCCAAGTTTGTTGATGGTGGAGAACCGGCTAATCTTATCGGACTGAGAGTAGCTTACACCTTCAGCTTGTAATAAGTACAATTTGCATAGGACATAATTGTTTAAGGGGTTTATAATCAAATGTAATAGGGCCTTTCAGATGAAAGGCCCTATTTGTATTGTGTACGACGGAAAAAAATGCAAAGGTCAGGCTACTGATAACTTCTTGAAATCAGACGGATTCTCATCTGCAAACTTTTTGAAGAAACGGCTGAAATGAGAACTCGTATCAAAGTTCAGCTGATCGGAAATTTCTTTTACACTCAATGAAGATGTAGACAGCAACAGCTTCGCCTCAAGATATAACCGGCTATGAATAATCTGCAATGCATTCTTACCGGTTTCCTGTTTAACAATCTCACTCAGATGTTTTGCGGAAATATGTAACATATCTGCATATTCCTGCACTGTTCTCTTATCCAGAAAATGCTCTTCTACCAGGTCCCGGAAGTTGACAAACGTAGCATATTGTCTTGTCAGCTGATGATTAGGGCGTGTTTCCTGGCACTTTTCAAATGCACGGTTCACCTCATACAACAACTCCACTACCTGCAACCGTACAATCTGCAGAAAGAAAGGATTCGCTTCTCTATATTCTTTCTCAATCCTCTCAAACAGTTGCTTGGTCTTTACAAAATGTGGCTCCGATAAAGTGTATACCGGTGCACATGATGGATTCAGATCTATCAGCGGATCCAGCGCACTTTGCTTGATAAATGTATCGGTGATAAACTCTTTCTTGAACATCACCATGTACAGCAACAGATCATCCGAAGCATGATCAAAAGAAGTAGTATGTTTAGGCGATACGATGTGCAGCGATCTTGGGCCTACCTCAAAAGTAAATGCACCGATCGTCTTCTGGCAGGTGCCCCGTATACAAAGGATAATGGCATAGTGATCCGTCCTGATAGGTGGACCGCTTTTTATGCTCCCCTCATTGCTCAGTACTGCAAAATTATTCGGGTGAAGCAGCTCATCGTATTTATCCATCCCAAAACTCTGTGTCACCTTTTTATCCAGCGACAGATAGTAGCGTATGGTGGACGGAATATCGAATATTGGCAGGTTCGTGTTCATAATCAGGTGGCAAAATTACGTTAAAATTAACGGAATGAACTCCGCAAGAACCGGGTTTATCAGATTCAGTAGAATGTCTACTTTTGTATTGTAAATGAATTAGATATGATTTCACAGGAACTGACAGATTATGAGCGTATTGCCAGGGCAATTGACTACCTGAAAGAACATTTTAAAAGACAACCTTCTCTGGAGGAAATTGCCGGAAATGTATACCTCAGTCCCTACCATTTTCAGCGCATGTTTACAGCATGGGCAGGGGTTAGTCCGAAGAAGTTTACCCAGTATCTGAGTGTCGGATACGCCAAATCTTTACTAAAGGAACGCCAGACTTCCCTTTTTGACGCAGCTATCGAAACCGGCTTATCCGGTACCGGCAGGTTACATGATCTGTTTATGAATATTGAGGGAATGACACCTGGCGAGTACAAAAACGGGGGCGAGGCGCTATCCATAAACTATAGTTTTGCAGAAAGTCCGTTCGGACCGTTAATACTGGCGGCTACGCCTAAGGGACTCTGTTACCTGGCATTTGAAGAAAACCGGGATCTGGCCTTCCGGCAGTTGCAGGAACAGTTTCCGAATGCCCGTTATCAACAGGTGCTGGACATGATACAGCAGAACGCATTATACTTTTTTACACAGGATTGGACAACGCTGGAGAAAGTCAGATTACATCTCAAAGGCACGCCTTTCCAATTGAAGGTTTGGGAGGCATTGTTACATATACCGATGGGGGCATTGTCTACCTATGGGCAGGTAGCGGGCGCTGCAAAGGCTGATCGTGCTTACCAGGCAGTGGGTACTGCTATTGGCAGCAATCCGGTAGCATTTCTGATACCTTGCCACCGCGTCATCCGTTCAAATGGAGAATTTGGTGAATACCACTGGGGAGCCACCCGAAAGATGGCCATGATCGGGTGGGAAGCAGCTAAAAGGTAGTCGCTTCACAACTGCTTGTTCGTCGCTAGTTCTACGCTAGTTCGTCCAAACTTCTAAAACAGTGCTTTAGGGTGCATTCAGGACATATTAACGTAAGCAGCTGGAGTTCCTGTGAGGAGATATTGTCTAACAGGATATCGGATCAACGCAGACAGATGATATACAAGCGGACTACTTTAATTTCTATGAATAAATCCTATGTAATAGTTATCATAAAGATCTACAAGAAGTAATCAGTTTAAAGCACCTGTTCTTACAACGTCGCTGCAACTATCAGTTGTTGAAAAAGGGTTTTACCGCAAACCATGCTAATGTGGGAAATAGTTGCATGGGTACAACAAGCCCTGGAAATAACTCAGGCTGCGCTGCATCCAACGGAAGATCTGTCATGAAGGGAATCGTCATACCTGCGAATGTAAATAACACAAGTAATATACCTGCCGGTATATCCTGCGCTTTCTTATAACATACATACATGGTATAGTACAATAACGTGATTAGCATACCGGCAAAAAGACATGCGCTGAATATAGCAGGCGGTGATACCTGCTGTGTAAAATTAACAGCTATCGATGCTGTATATATTCTGCTATAAAAAAAAGCAGCAAGCCCTGAAAGGATGCCTGCTGCCAGTCCGGTAAGAAAATATTGTCTAAACATGTAAGGTTGGTAATTATTGCGTAACAGGGACTGTTACCTGTAATTTGAACACATCATCTACGCGGCCGCCTGCATCTCCGATGCCGAAGTCAACACGGTTTACGTCAAAGTTGCCGGTAAAGGTACCGCCGCTACCATTCTTTGCAAATGTAAAAGGTATGGTGAAAGGTTTTTTTACACCATGCATTTCCAGCTCTCCCTGTGCATCATACCCCGTAGCCGTTTTTGTTACTTTAGATGAGACGAAGTGTATAACAGGATATTTGGAAGCATCAAACCATTTACTGCCTTTCGCATGTGTGTTTTTTAAACCGTTCCCGGTATTAATAGAATTAACGGCGATAGTTACGTCAAATTTTGAAGCGGCAGGGTTTTTCTCATCAAATACTACCTGACCTTTCAGATCTTTGAATATGCCATTCGCCCCGGACCCTGAGAATTTAACGGAATAACCTTCCGCAATTTTCCAGTTCTGAGAGGATACGAACGTAAAGGCAGAAGCCAGTAATACAATCGCAAATGCGAACGGATAGAGTGCTTTTTTCATTGTAATGTTCATTGGATATAAATGAGTGGATCAAATGTAATCTGATAATTCATCTGCTGCAAAAGGGATTGCTATAAATAATTGTTAATAAGTCCCTGGAAAAGCTAACATATGTTAGTCCGCCGCAACCGCTTATCCTGGAACTTTGTATCAAAATCAAGCATATGGCCTTCTTATCCGGACTTTTAACAATAGGACTTTTATCCCTGCTTACGGGTTACCTGTTCAATATTCCCTGGTTAAAGCACTTACAGCATGATGCTCTGATTGCAGCAGCCGTAATGTTTATCCTGATAGGGATTATGCACCTGGCCACGCCCCGTAAGCTGACCTACATGATTGAAGGATGGTTGCCATATGCACTGCAGCTGGTGCTGATCAGCGGGGTGCTTGAAATTATCCTGGGAGCAGGCCTGTTGATACCTGCTGTTCGGGTCTACGCTGCCTGGGGACTTATTATCTTGTTGATGGCCATGTTCCCGGCCAATATCTATGTAGCGGTACACGAGTTACCTGCGCCAGGCGGATTGCCGGCTAAACCCTGGTACACCTGGAGCCGGCTGGCATTCCAGCCAGTATATATCTTATGGGTATGGTGGTGTATCAGGTAAGTCCTTTTCTGATTCTGCTGAGGCTTTCGGGTTCAATACCCAGGTAGGAAGCGATGTACTTAACCGGTATTTGCTGAATCACGTGGGGATGTTCGTCCATCAGCTGCTGGTAGCGTTCTTTGGCGGTATATTGTAAAAAAGCCAGCTCACGCCGGTATTTACGCAGATACTGGTATTCAGCTAGCAGCCGGCCGGTTCTTTCTGCAGCATGACTGACATTATACAGCTCCTGCAAATCTTTATAATAAAAAGCAAAGCCCATTACAGGCGTTATAGCCTGTAAAGACACTGTAGAGGGTAACTGGGTAATAAAAGAAGCATAAGCGGTAGAAAACTGGCCTGGAAATGCGAAATCAAGGCATACCTCCTTGTCCTGATGAGGAGTGAAGACTCTGACAATACCTGAACTGATAAAATAGATAGCAGACGAGACCCTGCCTGCATGGGTAAGAAAAGAGCCGTTACTGAAACTGACGGGTTGCAGTAACGGCTCAAACAAATGCCAGTTTTCTCCTGCATTTTTATCAAGCTGTAAAAGCGCTTGTCTGACCTGGAGTGTATCTGGCATTGGTCGATATTTTTATCAGATCCTTCTGAGTTTCAATGACTGCACAAAATGATGGCTGCCTTTTTCAAGTATCAGACTGGCCCGGAAGCGTGTAGGCAGGATATTGTTTTCAAGATTCGGCCTGTTGATCTCGTTCCAGATATTCGTGGCAATCTCCTCTGACGCTTCATCAGACAGATGCGCGTACCGGTGGAAGTAGGAATCAGGACTCTGGAAAGCAGTCTGACGCAGGGATTTGAACCTGTCAATATACCACTGCTGCAGGTCATCCAGTTCCGCATCCACAAAGATAGAGAAGTCGAAAAAGTCAGATACGAAGATAGTAGGCTCCTTTTGCTGCTGACGGGGGCGCACCTGTAATACGTTCACACCTTCGACGATAACAATATCAGGTGATTCTATCCACTTCAGTTCATTGGGCAGTATATCATATTCCAGGTGACTGTACACCGGCGCAGAGACTCTTTCCTTGGCTGATTTTACATTAGCCAGGAATTGTATCAGTCTCCGGATGTCATAGCTCTCAGGAAATCCTTTACGGTTCATAATACCCTTCTGTTCCAGTACTTTGTTAGGATACAGAAAGCCATCTGTGGTGACCAGGTCTACTTTCGGGTGGTTCGGCCAGGCAGACAACAGGCGCTGCAATACACGGGCAGTAGTACTTTTACCCACAGCAACGCTACCCGCTATGCCTATGATAAAGGGGACTTTCAGGAACTGGCTGCCCAGAAAGCTATTGGTAGCTGCGTGTAACCGCTGGGCTCCGCTAACATACAGATTTAGCAGCCGGGAGAGCGGTACATATATCTGGGTGATTTCCTCCATGGTCAACGGTTCGTTCAACCCTTGTAAGGTATCCAGATCGTTTAATAGGTGTAACATGGGATCGTCACTCCTCTTAGCCCATTCTTCCCTGCTGATAGTAATATAGGGAGCATAATTATTCCTCGTCATGCAGATTTTGTTGCCTGTTTACTTGTTGTACCTGTAAGTTTCAGGCTGCTAAGCTATATAAACCGTTTTAACATTCAAAAATTCATGTGTGCCTTCGGTGGATAGCTCCCTGCCATAGCCGGATAATTTTACCCCGCCAAATGGCAGCCGGGCATCAGAATGCACCAGGGCATTGATAAAAACATTGCCACTGTCTATCCGGGGGGCCAGTTGTTTCGCCTTATCGAGATCTGTGGTCCAGAGGGAAGCACCTAGTCCGAACGGCGTCTGATTAGCCAGTTCTATGGCGTGGTCTTCCTGTTTTGCTTTAATGATCACCGCCAGCGGACCAAAAGTCTCTTCTTCAAAAGCCGTCATGCCTTTCTCCACGCCAGTCAGCAGGGTAGGGGCAAAATTAGCAGACTGCTGTTGTCCGCCTACTGCCAGTCTGGCTCCCTGACGGATGGTCTGCTGCAGTTGCTGGGCCAGTTCGTCTGCCAGATCCGGACGCGCCATAGGGCCCATATCAGTATCCGCAGCAAACGGGTCTCCTTGTTTCATAGCGTGCAGCAGATGACTCACTTTATCAGTAAATGCATCTGCAATTGCTTCTTCTACAATCCATCTTTTAGCCGCAATACATGACTGGCCGGCATTCTGCATACGGGCTTTCACCGCTGTGCGGGCAGCATCTTCCAGATCCGCATCTTTCAATACAATAAACGGATCACTGCCACCCAGTTCCAGCACCGACTTTTTAATGTATTTACCGGCAAGTGCGCCTACACTCATACCTGCAGCAGTGCTGCCGGTAAGCGTTACACCCTGTACTCTGCTATCGGCTATTACAGGTTCAATATCTTTCGAGTTGATGAGTAATGCCTGAAAAGATCCTTCGGGAAATCCGGCTGCTGCAAATACCTCTTCAATAGCCAGCGCACAGCCACTGACATTGCTGGCATGCTTCAGCAAACCGCTGTTACCAGCAAGCAGGTTGGGAATAGCAAAACGGAATACCTGCCAGTAAGGAAAATTCCATGGCATAATAGCGAGGATAATACCTTTTGGCTCGTAAGTGACATAGCTTTCCCTTGCATCGGTGCTGATCAGTTTAGGACGTAACATGGCGGCGATGTTCTCTGCATAATATACCGCCGATGTTGCGCATTTCAGTACCTCTGCTTTTGCTTCTTTCAGTGTTTTACCCATCTCCCGGGTAATGATCTCCGCATGGTGGTCCACATTCGTCTTCAGCAGTTCCGCAGCTTTCAGCATCCATTCACATCGCTCTTCAAGAGAGGTTTGCGCCAGATGGCGATATGCCTTGTGGCCTGCTGCCAGTCTTGTTTCTATTGCTGCCTGCGTATGAGTGGCATATTCAGCTATTGTTTCCTGATTGTAGGGGTTGATACTCTGAAAGGTGCTCATATAATACAATTTACACTATCCCAGACAACATACATGCCGTCTGTAATACTGTAAATGTAAGGTTTCTAGGATACTCTCCCTGAGCCGGAGGATAAACGGTAAGGCACCCATTCTTTTCTCTGCATACTAATAGGGGCTATATCGTTGATGCACCGGCGCTAACGGAATACAGTAGTATCGCAACCAAAATATTTATAGAACGCAAGATTCAGTGCAGCATAGTTCCGGAAGCCTGTGAGCCTGGCAATACTCTCTACCGGCATATCTTTAATAGACAACAGTTTGGTGGCATATTCCATCCGGTACATGTGTATAAAACTACGTATGCTGATACCATTCAGCTGACGGAAAGCCTTCTCAAGAAAATTAGGACTCATGTTGAACTGCTCGCTGAGCTGCCTGCTGTTTACAGACCTGTGACTGTTCAACTTGATATATTCTTTGACACAATCCAGGGTGATGATCTGCTGATCGGTTAGCTCCATTTTCAGTTCATTGGCATATAACAGCTGTCGCAGAAAATGTTCAAGCATTAGCTGGCATTTCTTTTCCCTGTAAAAGATCGTTGCCAATTCGTTGAAACTGCAATGTCTTATCTCATGGATCAGCATCATAAAGTAAGCATCCATAGAAACCTGGGCAGGCTCATTGATCATACCGCCCATCAGCTCTTCTACCTGCTTTACTTTTTTTTGCAGCTTCTTGAGCAGGCCTCTGAAAGCCTTCTTCTGCAGTATACCAAACAAGGTATCATTAGTGAAAGCAAAATGGAAAAACCAGTGTTTACCTTGTGGAAGAACAGCAATGTTAATCTCTTCGAGGTAGAACAGGTTCACTTCGCAAGGCCTGAGCGCTACGCCTTCACGGCCGTTGACATAAGCATCCACTTCATTGTCATCCATGGAGATGTGCAGATGTAAAGAAGGCGTAAGCGGAGTTGGCAGAATTTCTTTCTCGGGCGCTACACAGATGACATGATGTTCAAATACTTCATACGGGCCTGCCGGCAATCGTTGCAGGAAAATTGTCTTGTGCTGGTCACCATGTAACACCTTGCAGGAATGGTGCATGATCTTACTGGCAAATCGTACGGGAACATCTGAGGGTGTGCGCAACTCCCGGAAAAACTCGATGGAGGCGGCTGAAAACAAATACATTGTCTCGATTGGTTTTTATTAGGTGATAAAAAACGCTTTTATCGTATCCCGGCTATTCGCCGGTCGGATGTGTTATATGGAATTTTCGGTTGATTCCGGACAATGGTTATCCGGATGCGCATGTCAACAGTTAAATGGACGTGGAATCCATAGATGTATCAATTAACTCTCACTATGACATAAAACAAAAAAAGGTGATTCTCTGCCGGTGGGTACCGTTTACTGCGCAGCATAAAGTTATCTTTTTGTTTTTATGTAATAGTTAATAACTAGTTAATGGTTTTCGATTGCATTCAGCTTAGGCTGAAATGTGTTATTGTCACCTTCCCAGTAAATTATTGATTTATAGTGCCATTCGGTTAAACAAGTGTTAATGAATAAGTGTTTATTAAGAGAATGTATGATCTATGTAGAATGGGTTAAATATGTTGTTATAACACGTATGTATGTACTACTTGAGTAGAAGAAGCGGCTTTTAGGTATATGCCTGAAATAGGTTATATTTATCAATAACCCAAATTTCCATATAATATGATGTCAACCAGGAGTCTAAATCGAACCATTCTTTTATTGTTATGCCTTTTTGTACCATTTGCTGCTGCATTTGCACAGAAACAAAGGATTACCGGTAAAGTTACTGACGCTACAACCGGCGTACCGCTGGAAGGTATTACTGTACGTGTAAAACAAGCTGCCACTGGTACCTTAACCACCAAAGACGGCGCTTTTGCCATTGAGGCTACATCAGACGATGTACTTGAATTTAGCGCCATCGGCTTCAGACTGCAATCAGTTCCTGTCAATGGCCGCACTGTCGTAGATGTCCAGCTGGCATCCACTGTCTCAGAGCTGTCGCAGGTAGTATTGGTGGGTAGCCGCTCCGGGGGCCGCGCCAGAATAGAAACACCCGTGCCAGTGGATGTTATCTCTATGAGTCAGACGGCCTATCCGACAGCTAAAATGGACCTTACTGCCCTGCTGAACGTGTCAGCGCCTTCCTTTAACTACAACAAACAAAGTGGTAGCGATGGTGCTGACCAGATTGACCTTGCTACCCTGCGTGGTTTAGGCCCAGATCAGACACTTGTATTGGTGAATGGTAAGCGGCGTCACCAGACTGCCTTTGTTGCGGTATATGGTACCCGCGGACGTGGCAATTCAGGTACTGACCTGAACGCAATACCCGAAGCTGCCATTGACCGTGTTGAGATCCTGCGCGATGGCGCTTCTGCTCAATACGGCTCTGACGCTATTGCAGGTGTTATCAACATCATCCTTAAAAAAGAGGTGAACCACCTGTATGTCAATGCCGGATATGCCGGCTACTATGACCATAAGCACAATACTTATTTCGGACGTGACCTGAAACAGTACAAAGACAATGGTCCCATCGACGGAAATGCAGTAACTGTTGGTCTTAGTTATGGCGTGCCACTGGGTAAGAATGGTGGTTTCCTGAACTTCTCGGGCAATTTCCTCAAGCAGGGCAAAACCTTCCGTCAGGTGCTGGATACCAACCTCGCTAACAAAGATGCTTTACCGATCAATGTGGTAAGAAGATCTTATGGCGACGCATCCAAAACTACCGGCGGTGGCATCGTAAACCTGGAACTGCCTTTTGCTGACGGTAAAACGACTGTTTATGCCTTTGGCGGATATAACTACAAGTTCTCCGATGCATATGCCTACACCCGCCATTTTAACGGTAATAACCCTAGTTCCAGCGGCCACCCTGATCGTTTCCCTACGGATGATAACGGTAACCTGATCTACTACCCGGATATCATGTATCCCGTGTCATCTCCTGGTGGGGCTGCCAATGATACAGTGTTCGATCCGCACATTCAGAACAGGATACAGGACTGGTCTGCGGCTGTCGGTATCAAAGGTGAGTTTGGCGCTGGCTGGACCTGGGATCTTAGCAACACCATCGGCCGGAATGACTTCCATTTTTATGGAGACAAAACATTCAATGCATCTATGGGAGCTAATACACCTACCCACTTTGATGATGGCGGCTTTTCCTTCCTGCAAAATACCAGTAACCTGACCATAGGTAAGGACTTTGCCGGAGTGGCCAAAGGCCTTCACCTGGCATTGGGAGCAGAGTACAGGTATGAAAACTATCAGATCTATGCAGGCGAGGAGGCATCTTACCGCAACTTTGATCCTACTTTCAACAAAGCTACCGGTGCACAGGGTTTCCCTGGCTACCGTCCCAGTGATGAAGTAAATGCGGATCGTTCAAATATAGGCGGCTTCATAGATGCTGAACTGGATGTTACTGATAAATGGCTGATCGGTGCGGCCATCCGTGCAGAAAACTATAGTGACTTCGGATTTACCAGTAACTACAAGTTTGCTACGCGCTACAAAGTAACTTCCAACTTCAATCTGCGTGGTTCTGTAAGTACAGGTTTCCGTGCACCTTCGCTGCAACAGATCAATTTCAGTTCTCAATACACCAATGTACAGGGTGGTACGATCACGGAAGTGAAGATTGCCCCTAATCAGAATAGTATCACACGTGCGGCAGGCATCCCTGATCTGAAACAGGAAAAGTCAGTAAATGCGAGTCTGGGTTTCACCTGGAAACCAGTCAGTGCGCTGTCTGTAACTGTAGACGGATACCTCGTAAAAGTAAAAGACAGAATTGTATTATCTGGTCAGTTCAGCGCGTCTGACAACACCTTGTCTCCGGAGCTTTATAACACGCTGAACGAACTGCGTATTGACAACGCACAGTTTTTTGCAAATGCGGTGAACACTACCAATAAGGGCATCGATATCGTAATTGATTATAATAAACGTTGGGACAATCAGCGTTTCCGTACACTGCTGGCTGCCAACTTGCAGGATATGACAATTGATAAAATCAATGTGCCGGAAAGGCTGAATGATACTTATCTGCATAGAAAATCTTTCTTCAGCGACCGCGAAGAACGTTTCGTCCTGGCTTCTGCACCTCCTGTTAAACTGGGGCTGAACCTGGATTATGGTATCAATAAATTAGGCATAAGCGCACATGTTACCTACTTTGGTAAGGTGGAACTGTTTGGCTACGGATGGAGCGGAGATCTTTCCGGAACCGGTATTAATCCTGTAGTTGGCTTGGATAATAATCCTGATAAACTGGTCCCTGAGTTATTTAAATACAAAGGTAAGGCAGTTACTGATCTGGCGTTTAACTACAAGTTCACTCATCAGTTAAATTGGTTTATTGGCGCTGATAATATCTTTAATGTACATCCTTCCCTGGGTGTTGTGGAAGGTGCCAGACAATCTGCTTACGACAGTGAAAGTGGTGGTGCCTGGGATGCAGTACAGATGGGCTTCAACGGCGTTCGTCTGTTTACAAGATTTGTACTGACCCTGTAATAAAACCGGCTGTCAGTGAGACATACATGACTAATTAGCTATCAGATATATTATTAAAGCAGACCTTTCCCAAACCATCAAAAACAACTCAGACAAAAACAAAAAGGCGCCTTTGTAAGAGCGCCTTTTTATATCTTCTGCAACACAGCATCCACTTTATCTTCTTCACAAATCCGTGCTGGATTCCATTGTATAATTTTAAAAACAGATTACTGCTGCATGCTTATTCAGCAACAGTAGAAATCTTGATAGTATTCGTTGGCAGGTGTTCTTTCACCGGTGTGCTACCAGTGTTTACAACTACGTCGCCAGCTTTCACGAAACCTCTTTCTTTCAGGATATTGATCTGGTCAGCGATGATCTCGTCCAGGCTCTCTTCACCATCATAGAAGAAGGCGCGTACACCCCAGCTGAGGCTCAGCTGATTCACCAGGGTTCTTTCTTTAGTGTAGATGAACAGTGGAGAACGTGGGCGGTAGCTGCTCAGCATAAAGCCGGTGTAGCCGCTCTGTGTCATACCGATCAGTGCATCTGCATCCAGGTCTTCTGCCATCTTACAAGCGTTATAGCACAGTGCATCGCTCAGGAAGGTAGGAGAGTGACGGTGAGGGATCAGGTTACGGTTATAGATGATGTCTTCTTTTTCAACTTCATCGATGATCTTTCTCATGGTCTGGATAACCAGTTCCGGGAACTGGCCAGTAGCAGTTTCACCGCTCAGCATTACCGCATCAGCACCTTCCAGTACAGCGTTAGCTACGTCAGTGATTTCGCTACGGTTAGGACGGGTACGGTCGATCATGCTTTCCATCATCTGTGTAGCCACGATTACAGGCTTAGCACGGTGGATACATTTGCGGATAATATCTTTCTGGATCATCGGGATCTGCTCAACAGGCAGTTCCACACCCAGGTCACCACGGGCAATCATAACGCCGTCGCTTTCCCAGATGATTTCCTTCAGGTTAGCAATTGCCTCAGGTTTCTCGATCTTAGAGATCACCTTCATTTTGGAATTGCGCTCTGTCAGGCGTTTACGGATCAGGTGGAGGTCATCAACGTGTCTTACGAAGGACAGGGCAACCCAGTCACATTCGTTGTCGATGATAAATTCCAGGTCGATGGTATCTTTTTCGGTCAGTGCCGGCAGAGATACTTTAGTATCTGGCAGGTTGAAGCCTTTTTTGGAAGACAGTACGCCTGGCAGGGTTACTTCTGCTTTGATTTCTCCTTCAGCAGTGATTTCCCTTACTACAGTTTCGATTTTACCGTCATCCAGCAGGATCTTCTGGCCTGGTCTAACGTCTTTGTGCAGGTCTGCGTAGGAAACATAGATTTTCTTGGCATTACCTACCACTTTCTCATTAACGAAGGTCAGGATCTGACCTGGTACCAGTGGTAATGCGTTGTTCTCGATTTCACCCACACGCAGTTTTGGACCTTGCAGGTCAGCCAGGATGGCTACATTGTAAGGCTCAGTGGTGTTGATCTGGCGGATATACTGGATGATTCGCAGTTTATCTTCATGAGAGCCATGCGAGAAGTTCAGACGGAAAACGTTAACTCCGGCACGTACGAGTGCTAATAATCCTTCATAGGTATCGCAGGCTGGGCCAACGGTTGCTACAATCTTTGTTTTGTGCAGGGAATGTGCACGGGAAGCTTCATGATCCATCTGTTTGTGTACGTATTTTGATAAATCTTTTGTACTCATAGCTCTATTTTTTAACTCGCAAGTATTTTAACCATCTTTAACCACTCCGGATCGAGATGCTCTTTGGCCTTGATAGCCTGTTCCAGAGGAGTATATTGGATTTTGTTGTTTACAATTCCTACCATTACATTAGAAGTACCGTTTAACAGTGCGTCTACTGCTGCGTAACCCATACGGCTGGCCAGGATACGGTCCTGACAGGTAGGGGAACCACCACGCTGGATGTGCCCCAGGATGGTTACGCGTGTATCCAGCTGAGGACAGCTGGTTTTTACCATACGGGCTACCTCTTCTGCACCGCCCGCTATTGAACCTTCCGCAACCACGATGATGTTCACCAGTTTTTTGCGGCGTTCGTTAGTCTGAAGATCTTCGATAATATCTTTCACATCAATCAGATGCTCCGGAGTCATGATGTGCTCTGCACCCGTAGAAATACCACTGTGCAAAGCTATATAACCAGCATCACGTCCCATTACTTCAATAACAAATAAACGGTCGTGCGCATCAGCTGTATCGCGTATTTTGTCAATCGCATCTACCGCTGTGTTCACTGCTGTATCAAAACCAATAGTAAAATCTGAACCTGCAATATCTTTATCAATGGTGCCAGGTAAACCTATGCACGGAATGTCAAACTCCTGGCTCATTTTGTAAGCGCCATTGAATGAACCGTCTCCACCGATTACTACAATACCGTCAATGTTGTGTTTTTTGAGATTCTCGTAGGCTTTTGCACGGCCCTCAGCTTCGTAAAATTCTTTACAACGGGCAGTCTTTAAGATAGTACCTCCACGCTGAATAATGTTTGCCACAGATTTGGACTCCAAAGGAAATATCTCGTTCTTCAGCATTCCCCTATAGCCATACATAACACCATACACATTTAACTGGTGGTAAATTCCGGTTCTTACGACTGCGCGAACAGCCGCATTCATGCCCGGCGCATCTCCGCCAGATGTAAGGACTGCGATGTTAGAAACTTTTTTCATAGTTATGTTTATTTCCCTCTCTACGTTTTTATGTTGGATTCCGGGAACCCTGAGATTTTTTAGCTTCCTATACCCTTATATACCCCAAACGTGTGATATTGCACTCTCCGTTTCCATTCTTCCTCTTTTTACGTTTTTTCCCTGAAAATCACGCTGCTTATGCATAAATTGCCAGGGAAATATCTAAGTGGCGCACAAAAATAACATTTTGCGTATTCTTTCTAATAGTATTCTGATGAATTACACGAAATTTTCATTTTTAATTAACTAACGACACAAAATTTTCAAAAAATTTACATAGATATAATTTAAATACAAACCCAGTAAATGATGCAAATGAAAACAAGTCAATCATCCCGCCCTATCTTTACCTTATTGTATTTACTCATGATAACAGGACCCGCAATGGCGCAACAGTCAGGAATTAATTATCCGGCAACTAAAAAAACAGACGTTACAGACAATTACCACGGCACATCCGTTGCCGATCCGTACCGCTGGCTTGAAGATGATAACAGCCCTGAAACCAAAGAATGGGTTAAAGCTCAGAACGCTGTCACATCTGCATATCTTGACAAGATTCCTTTCCATGGCGCTGTCAGGAAACGCCTTGAAGAGCTCTGGAACTATCCCAAGATAGGCGCTCCCTTTAAAAAAGGTGAATACTATTACTTCTTTAAAAATGATGGTCTGCAGAATCAGGCTGTGCTTTACCGCCAGCGCACTCTGAACGGTACGCCTGAAGTATTCATAGATCCGAACAAATTCTCAGCTGCTGGTACTGTAGCGCTGGGTAACATCTCTTTCTCAAAAGATGCTAAATATCTTACCTATCAGATCGCTAAAGCAGGTTCTGATTGGCAACAGGCGTTTGTGATGGATGTGGCCACCAAAGCGCTGCTCAAAGATTCGATTGACTGGATCAAGTTCAGCGGTATCTCCTGGCGTAAAGATGGCTTCTATTACAGCCGCTATGATAAGCCAACTGAAGAAGGCAGACTGTCCAAAAAGAATGAATTTCACAAGGTGTATTACCATAAGCTCGGTACTACCCAGGACCAGGACGTACTGATATTTGAAGACAAAGACCATCCGCTCCGCAATGCCGGGGTACAGGTAACAGAAGATGAACGTTTCCTGATATTACATCAGACAGAAGGTACTTCCGGCAGACAACTATTCTACTGGGACCTGGAAGATCCTTCCCAGAAAGCATTTAATCTGCTCGTAAAAGGATTTGAGTACGAACCGGATGTAATTGATAACAACGGAGACAAACTGCTGCTCAAAACCAATGAAGGCGCACCAAACTATAAAGTAGAACTGGTAGATCCGAAAAACCCATCCAGCCGAAAAGTGATCATCCCTGAGCAGAAAGAAGTGCTGCAAAGCGTTGGTACTGCCGGCAAGCGCCTCTTTGCCAGCTACCTGAAAGACGCCGCTTCACGTGTGGCGCAATATACCTATGATGGCAAACTGGACCGTCAGATAGATCTGCCTGGTATTGGTACTGCCGGTGGTTTCGGTGGAGAGGACACGGATAAGGAGTTTTTCTACACCTACACATCATTCGTAAGTCCTGCTACCATCTACAAATATGACATTGCCAGCGGAAAATCTACCCTGTTTGCAAGAACAGAAGTAAAGTTCCGTCAGGAGGACTATGAAACCAAACAGGTATTCTTCAACAGTAAAGATGGTACCCGTGTGCCGATCTTCCTGTCTTACAAAAAAGGTATTAAGAAGGATGGTACTAACCCGGTATTGCTGTATGGTTATGGAGGATTCAATATCCCTATGACGCCAGCTTTCAGCGTATCCAATCTGTTTTTTATGGAGCAGGGAGGCATTTATGCAGTTGTATGTCTCAGAGGTGGTAGCGAATACGGCGAGGCCTGGCACAAAGCAGGTATGATGGACAGGAAGCAGAACGTATTTGACGATTTCATCGGCGCTGCCGAGTTCCTGGTGAAAGATAAATATACCAGTCCTTCCAAACTGGCTATCCGTGGTGGATCCAATGGCGGTCTGCTGGTAGGTGCCTGTATGACACAGCGTCCCGATCTGTTTAAAGTGGCACTGCCGGCCGTGGGTGTAATGGACATGCTGCGGTTCCAGAATTTCACCATCGGATGGGCGTGGGTAACAGAATATGGCTCCAGTGTTAAACCTGAGCAGTTCAACTACCTGGTAAAGTATTCTCCCCTGCATAACCTGAAAGCGGGTACGCAGTATCCGGCTACCCTGGTTACTACTGCCGATCACGATGACCGCGTAGTACCAGCACACTCCTTCAAATTTGCAGCTACCCTGCAGGCAGCTAATGCGGGCACTAACCCTACGCTTATACGTATTGAAACCCAGGCCGGCCACGGTGCAGGTAAACCTACGTCCAAGCTGATAGAAGAAGCTGCCGACGTATGGTCTTTTACCATGTATAACCTGGGAATGAGCTTTAAATAGATATAAGACTGTAAACTAAAGGGAAAGGGCTGGCCATTGGCCGGCCCTTTTGCATAGTACGTGTGTCCGTACAGGCGACCAGACACGGATAACCAATTTAATCCTCTTATTACACCGGAAATGACAATTAGTATATGAAACAATTCGTAATTTTAGTAAAAGGCATAGATCATGAAGGTATTAATCACAGGAAGCAACGGATTATTGGGCCAGCACCTTATTCCCGTTTTTTTGGAAGATAGCCGGTATCAGGTAATAGCCAGCGGAAGAGGGCCAAACCGTCTGCCCCGACAGGCGGGATATACCTACGAAGCGACCAACCTGCGGGATGCCACCAGTGTTAAACATCTCCTGGACAAACATCAGCCGGATATCATCATTCATGCTGCTGCCATGACCCAGGTCGATGACTGCGAACGTAACAAAGATCTCTGCTGGGACACCAATGTCGCTGCTACACGTTATCTGCTGAAGGCTGCTGAAAAGCATAATGCCTTCATCATTTTTCTGTCCACTGATTTTGTTTTTGACGGTTTACAAGGCCCCTATGCAGAAGATGCGGCAGTTAACCCTATCAGCTATTATGGTTCCAGCAAGGTGGCAGCAGAGAACATGGTGCGAGGCAGCAGCCTGCCATGGGCTATTGTACGTACAGTACTGGTATATGGTATCGCCGCCGACTCCAAACGCAGTAACATCATTACCTGGGTTAAAAACAACCTGGAACAGGGCAAAAAGCTGAAAGTCGTAGACGACCAATGGCGTACCCCAACCCTTGTTCAGGACCTCGCAGCAGGTTGCAAACTGGTAGCCGACAAAAATGCAACCGGCATATTCCACATCTCAGGTAACGAAACGCTGACCCCTTATCAGATGGCAGTACAGACTGCCGATTATTTTAAACTGAACACACAGTTGCTCGAAAAAGTAGATGCCAAAAGCTTCACACAACCTGCCAAACGCCCCGCTAAAACAGGTTTTGTTATAGACAAGGCCGTAAACGAGTTGGGTTATGCCCCACACAGTTTTGAAGAAGGACTGGAGATCGTAGCAAAAGAGATCTAGTGTATTTGTAACTCCCGTTTTCCAATTCTAAAGTGAATGTTGCCACACAAAAGAGCACAGCCTTATCCTGTACTCAGCATTGGTGTGTGCCTAAAAGACTAACAATCAACATATAAACTATCCTTCTGATGCCTTCTTCCCTTTTCCGGCTACCCTATAGCCGGTAGGACGCTTATTGTATCTCCATGATCCTACGTTATTTCTACGTTCCAGAACGTAAGAATAACGTAGGATCATGAAGGTATAAGATAAAAATCCTTCAGCTAACCGTTGCCTGTATTCTATGTAAGTTAATGAAATTCAATAAATTGTGATATTTGGTGGCGTCCTGTGGACACGATTTGGCGTCCTATGGACATGGGCCGGAAATGAGCTGACAAATGCGCTAATATTGTATTGCACAATGCTGATCTGCAGGTCAGCAGCTGGTGCTGATACAGTTCTTTGACATATTGTAGCCTTTTAATGAATAAAAAAAGCCGGCAGTTTATGCTGCCGGCCTTTTATAAAAGTGGTAATATATTTATGGTTTGCGCAGATCGATGAAAGTCTTGCCTTTAGCTCCATACTTGTTACCGATAGAATCCTTCATGGCTGTCGTATCAGCTGGAGCCGTACGGAAGTGTTCACCCAGATAGAATGTGCTGGAATCAGGACCATTAATTAATACTACTGGTCTTCCCCAGCCTTTTTGTTTTTTAAACATGCTCTCGGCCGCTTTCCGGGTTTTGTAAACGCTGAAAACCACATCGTACTCTAATATCTGGGATTCAGTAGCCGCCGCTGCCGCCGCTGCTTCTTCATTGGCACTGTCAGCGGCTGCCTGGTTCTCAACTGCAGGTACCGCCTCTACAGGTGCAGGATTGACAGCACTTTCAGCTCTTGTAATTTCCGGACGGTTTTTGTTAACAGAATACCAGACACCGGCAGCAGCCAATACCGAGGCAACAGGTATTGCTATCCACAGCCAGCGCAGTTTAGACGGTATTTCCTCAGCATACCCTTCATATTCGTAGTCATTGCCGGTAGTAACTGGCGTTGATGGCGTCGAAACTTTAGGCTCCGCTGCCGCAGGGGTGGGCGCTGGTGTCGCCGCTGGTGAAGAGGAGGAGGACTTTGAGGAAGGCGAAGCCGTAAGATGGTCTACCACCTGGTTATTCACCATTTCCCTGTTTCCTACCGTCACCTTATGGCTCACGTCCTGCCTGATTACAGGACTTACATGCAGCACGTCCCTGGTCAGCGCCGGAGGTTCCTGGTCAAAACTAACCCTGCCTACTGCATTTGCATGCAGCGTGCCGACGCCTGCAATCTCAATCTTTTCGCCGTTTTTAAGGGCTCTCTTGAGATCTTCCAGGTATTTTTCCATCTTCAGCTGTGCAATGGCAGGAACAAGATGTTCCTTCTGCGATATCCACTCCAGCAGACCGCCATCATTCGTTAAGGTCTCCTCAAAAGTGATGATCTCCCCCGGAGGTAAGATTGTTTTGCTGGTAACATCATAACGAGCTGGGGTGTGCGTTAGCTTGAATACGCCTAGTTGGGGCAGACAGCAGATATGCTGTCTGAACAAAATTTCCTGTATGTATTGCTGTAGTACCAAGTTTAAAAGTTCGGCTGTGATCAATGAGAGGAACGGAAATTAGCATTTACCACTCCTTACTGCAATTTTACGATATTAAAATTTAACCATTACTCCACCCAAAATGTTCAGCCCATATGTAGGATATCCATACCAGCGCTGATATCTTGAATTGAACAGGTTATTAGCATTTACCCAAAGGTTGAAATTTTTACTGATATCGTAGTTTGCACCCGCACTCAGGTCCCAGCGGCCTTTGGTTTTATCAAAGTCCTGTGTGGCAAATACCTGGTAATAAGTACCACCCAGGTAGTACAGATTAGCGTTCAGGTGCAGTTTTTTGGCAATCGTATACTGTGCATAAGCGTCTGCCTGGAAAGGAATCAGGCCCCATGGCTTGATCTCGCTTTTCTGCTTATTGTAATTGAACCAGTCAAAGGTGAGTCTTAACTGGAACTTTTCTTCCTGAATATATCCCACTTCTGCATGCAGGTTGAATGCTCTCAGCTCTTCTTCATTTTTAGTATAGAAAGTCTTACCGTCTATACTATCATTGACAAACAGCGGCATGTTGCGCCATGTCATTGCAGAGAATTTGGTGTTATAGTTAAAATGGCTGCCAATGGAACCTTTGATACCAGTATACTTTTCTTCCACTCTTGTATTCAGGATGCCCTCTCCGTAACTGCCGATAAACGGATTCTGGTTAGCCAGGTTACGGTAGCTGTTCTTGTTGATATAAGAGATCCATCCACTGCTCAGAATAACTTTCTTGTAAATGATGTGCGACTCGTTCACGATATCCGGCAGCAGGTAAAACTTACCATTGGTCCAGGTAGGATTTACACCGGCATGCAGCATAAAGCGTGGTTTCACAATTTCCAGCGCCGGATGTACTGCTACGACGTTGTTGTTGATCTGCTTGTTATCATCTTCCTTAAAGGAGGAGAGGTCAAAGATACCTTCCGCCTTCAGGTGGATGTCTTCAAACAGCTGCTTGGACACCGGAATTTTAAATATAGCGGTAGGTTCCTTGCGTTTGTAAGAATCGCTGAAGAAGATAAATCTTGCAGTAGGTTCAAATTTGAAAGCCCAGTCATTGAGCGTTCTGTTTTTTGCGCCTACCTGTGCTGAAAACTGGCTATAGGCTTGTCTGATATCACTCTTGTCAAATTCCAGTTGCGCATGGTCATAACCATAATAGTGCACCTGGTTACGGTCATACCCGATACTACCGCTCAGTTCCCACAGCGGAGTGAAATAGGAGCCTGAACCCAGTATATTCAGCGCACTGTAATCCTGGTTTTTAATATCTCCTTTAGAGGAAGTATAGTTAAGGTACAGTCCTACGTTGTACTTTTCTTGCCGTCCGCTGCCGAAACCTGCCTGAAGCAGGGGAGTACTGAGGTTACCGTAACCTGCTTTGATGAAGTTATTTTGTAAGCGGTTCAGTGAGTCTTTACCCAGTGCCAGCGGCTTCAGTGGAATAGGCTGATACATGAAGTACAGGTTCAGCCCCGGCACCTGGTATTGAAGTACCGGACGGGTTGTATCGAAAGCCGGCATGGAGGCAGTCAGGTTAAGTTTGGCTGCATCGCGCAACTTGGGCCGGTAATTGGAAATGATGTCAATAGTTTCTTCCTTCAGATTCTCTTTCTGTGC
Source organism: Chitinophaga rhizophila (assembly GCF_019492185.1). Taxonomy (GTDB): domain Bacteria; phylum Bacteroidota; class Bacteroidia; order Chitinophagales; family Chitinophagaceae; genus Chitinophaga; species Chitinophaga rhizophila. The sequence continues at coordinate 1,357,202 of NZ_JAICCF010000001.1, read as the reverse complement.
GAATGCCTGTTGTTGTGACAACATGCCTGCACTGCATCCTGCAACTGCCAGAAACCGGTGAATATATTTGATATAAGCGTTCATGCTAACGTAATTCAGAATTAATTTACTTGGATTTAATTTTAGAGGCAGCTTTTTCGTCTGCTTCTACTTTCGCCAGTTTATCTTTTGCTTCCTGTTTCAGCTCAGCGATCTGACAGTTTTCGGCAATACTCTGGAAAGTCGCTTTTGAGTTGAAGTAATCTTTCTGACGGTGATATACATCGCCCAGCAGGATGTAAGCTTTTGCCACCCAGTATTCGTAACCTGGTGTATTCTTTATTACTTCAAAACCTGCTTTTTCAGCGCCGGTCAGGTCGCTTTTCTGTAACAGGCAGTAGGCGATGTTATAGCGGGCTTCTGCACCGATTTCTGATTTCGTCAGGCCTGCTGCTATTTTATATTCTTTGATCGCTTCATCGTAGTTGCCGCCTTCCTGTTCTGCGCGGCCCAGGTATGCATGACCAATGATCTGATCATCTGTACTGATATTGCTGCTTGACAGCAGGATTTCCGCATAACTGTTCACTTCATCCCAGTGTTTCAGCAGATAGTTGCTGCGTAGCAACCCGCGGGTAGCAGCAAACGTGTTCTCTTTGGTAGTAGAAAGATCCTGCAGTTGCAGATAATAAGTGCGTGCTTTCTCGTAGTCTTTTACCTGGTAGAAGTTGATATTGGCGGCCTGCAGGGCAGAACGTTCTGCATACAGGCTGTTGTTTTTGGTTAGCACAAATTCATAACCTGGCAATGCAGCTGTATAGTCTTTTGCATTATAAGCGCATTCAGATTTGTAGAAATTAGCCGGTAATACAAACGCGCCAGTAGGGAAGCGCTGAAGGTAGCTGTTAAATCCAACAATTGCACCAGAGCAGTCACCACTGCTGAATTTGGATTCAGCGGCAGCATAACTCAGTGAGTCTTCAGCAGAAGCACTCACATGCTGACCGGACGCTTTCAGCAGCGCAATATAGGCATCAGTTTTACCTTGTCCTACGTAAATGTCTTTCACTGCAACCAGTGCTTCATTCGCTTCAGGAGAATTTGGGTATTTCTGTATTACCTGACGGTAATAGGAAATCGCTTTTTCATCATTGTCTTTATTGAAATAACACAGACCCAGTTTCAGCAGTGCGCGTGGTACATTCGGACCATTAGGCTGTTTCTGCAACACGTTTTCCAGGTAAGGAATTGCTTCGTTGTATTTTTCTTCAGCAAGATAGGTATTCGCAATTTCCAGGTCGGCATCATTACCGAAACCGGAGGTAGGGAATTTGTTACCAAGGGTTTTCAACAGTGCCACTTTTTCATTCGTTTTACCCTGTATACCCAGGATGATACTTTTCTGATAGGTAGCGTAGTCAGAACCTGGCTGATTGTTGGCGATGATCCTGTCGTACAAGGCCAGCGCTTTGGAATAGTCTTTCAGCATGTAATAACAGTCAGCGCTGCGGAGAGCCGCATCAGTAGTGATACGTGCTGCATTTGGTCCGGTAGTACGCTGTGCCGCTTCAAAATGCTGTAATGCGCGGGTATAGTCTTCTTTCTTCAGCAGACTGTAACCCATATTGTAACTGGCAGTTTGGGCATTTGCTTCACCGGACGATGGTGCTACGCCGGTCAGGTATACATTCAGGTGACTAATGGCATTGTCTGTCCTGTTCTGTCGCATGGCAATTTCTGCTTTCCAGAAGTGTGACAGCTGAACCAGGTTTTTATCGTAAGGATTTTTAATAGCGATATCCAGTAAGCGGTCTGCTTCGGCAAGTTGCTGGTCATTGATCTGCTCTGTGGCGCGTCCGAAGGCTACCTTCTGATAGGCCTTCAGTACGGCAGGCGTCTTTTCCGGCATTGCTTCAATAATGGTCAGCGCATCATTAAAGTTGTTGGTATTAGTGAAGAGGTTTACGAGGATCTCGCGGGCTTCCTTGTTATAGGCAGAACGCGGGTAGCTGTTGACAAAGCTGGTCAGCTCAGTGATAGCGGCATCCTGGTAGCCCAGCTCATAAGACAGTTTACCATAGTTAAAGCGTGAAACCTCCTGTTGCTGCGGATTGGCACTGTTACGGGCGCAGAACGCAAACGCATTACGCGCATTGGCTTTCTGGTTGGTACGCAGGTAACAATCACCGAGGAGGTACATAGAGTTTTGTCCGAGGGAATCTTTTTCGCTGCTTAACTGTTTAAACCCGTTGATTGCTTTACTGAAATTACCTGTCTGATAATAGCTGTAAGACAGTTGATAGATATCTTCTTTCCTTACTTCGTCTGAGTTATCCTGGAACTCCTGGAGATAAGGCAATGCTTTCTGATATTCTTTTCTTTCAAAATAAGCCTGCCCCAGTAGTTGTTTCAGTTCAGCTTCGTAATAAAGTCCGCCTTTTTTTACCAGCGGTTCTGCATAACTGATCAACTGGTCTTTCTTATTCTGGAAGTAATAGATTTCAGCGATATAATAAGGTACGATGTTGCTGTATTTAGGATCGTTCACAACACGCTGAAAGCTGGTCAGCGCATCATTATACTGGCGGTTGTAATAGGCAATAAATCCATAATAGTAGTTGGCCGGCATGTAATATTTGCCCTGTACTTCCCTGATAGAGCCGAAAAGAGGTTGTGCTTTCTGGAAGTCTTTTACGTTGAAATAGCAATAGGCCAGTTCAAACTTTGCTTCTGCAATTTCGCTGTTGGAAAGGTTCTCTATATTGGCTTTTTCATACAGGGGAATAGCCTCTTTCAGTTTGTTCTGGTGGAAATAGTATTTGGCCAACTGGTAGCTGACAAGCTGTTCCCTGGCATTATTATTATAAGTGGCGAGAAACTCCAGGGCCAGTTTTTCTGCATTGGCTTGTCCTAGCTTGAGGGCACAGACGGTATAATAGTATTGAGCGTCTGTGCGGACGAGGCTACGGCTTGTCTCCTGGAAGTAGCCGATATTATCGATCGTTTGCCGGAACAATTGCATGGCCACGGCATATTTTTCCTGCTGGAAAAGTTGCTGGGCATCCTTGAAAACTTTATCTGGCTCTGTATAGACGCGCGTCTGCTGGGCTTTCACCGGCGGCGCAGCCAGTATACAGAGGGATGCCAGGAATAAGTACCAATGTCCGGAAACAAGAAACTTTCTTATGAATTGCATGCTTTTAACCTGTTATAACTTAAATTATGCGTTTAAAACGGATCCGTCACAGAAATTATTTCTGTTCAGAATCAATAAATATATTGTTTGAGGGAGACAAAAACAGCAACAAAGATAGCTATTGGATTTAATTAAGCTACAAGCCGTCTGTCCTGGATGGTGGAACCGGATGCCCGGTCCCTGGTACGCGGAACCTGTCTTTGACACTATTGGCCCTGATCTTAAATTAAGGTCTTGACTCGCAATAATTAAACCAACTTGTGCAGTAGATCAGTCCTGAGCGGGATAATTGCCGCCGTCAAAGATGCAGGGGCAACAGTGGAAAGAGAGGGTGGTGCATGGACTCCTGACGCTGATAGCCTTTTAATTGTTTATTATTAATCATATTTTTGGCGCATTCTAAAACATAAACCAGAAAACGGATTTTCTAACGTTCCTGCCAGATCGCCATCCCTAAAAGAGGATGGTACATCAGGAGGAGCAGGGGCTAAACCAATTCTTTATGAGTAAACTCTTTACTTCCCGTGTTAATGCGGGTGCGGTAAGTGCGGCTATGCTGGTATTGCGCGTGGCTTCCGGCGCAATGATGTTCACACATGGATGGGCAAAACTGAACACCTTTTCGGCCAAGAAGGACAGTTTTCCAGATCCTTTGCATGTAGGACACGCGGTATCGCTGTCTATGACAGTCTTTGCGGAAGCGCTTTGTGCGGCCTTGATAGTGATAGGTTTGCTTACACGTCTGGCTGCCATTCCACTGGTAATCTGTATGGGAGTGATAATATTTATGGTAAAGAAAGGTGCGCCGCTGAACGAAATTGAAATGGCTATCCTGTTCCTGGCAGCGTTTTTAGCTATTTTATTTGCCGGTCCGGGTAAGTATAGCCTGGATCATATGATCGGAAAAGGAAAATAACACACATACCTGACGCCGGGAAGTAACGCGGAATACATTTTGCAGTAGCTCCCGGCATCAGGTCTTATCAATAAAGAACGATATAATGTTTACACAGACGACACAGATACGCGTACGCTACGGAGAAACAGACCAGATGGGATACCTTTATTACGGCAATTATGCGCTGTATTACGAAGTAGGACGTGCAGAGGCTATCCGTACACTGGGCTTTACCTATGCGGAACTGGAAAAGCAAGGTATTATAATGCCGGTGGCAGAACTTAATTCAAAGTACCTTCGTCCGGCCTATTACGATGACCTGATAACCGTAAAGACTATATTGAAGGAGCTGCCGGTCGATCATAAGATCAGGTTCCATTCAGAATTATATAATGAAAAGGGCGATTTACTGAATATAGGTGTTACCACCCTGGTTTTCCTGCATGCAGATACCAAACAGCGTTATGGAATGCCACCTATATTGATGGAACGCCTGGTTCCTTTTTTTGAAAAAAGCGAATAAATCATGACAATACAACCGGGTAAGGTAGTAGCCAGTATCATCACCATAGGCGATGAATTACTGATAGGGCAGACAATAGACACCAATTCTGCCTGGATAGCGCAGCAGCTGAATGCGATGGGCATATGGGTACACCGCCGTGTAGCCATCGGTGATGTAAGGGAAGCTATCCTGGAAGCGCTGGAGAAGGAGGGGGCCGTGTCTGACATTGTATTGATAACCGGAGGGTTAGGTCCTACGGCAGATGACATTACTAAACCCGTACTATGTGAATATTTTGGCGGTACACTGGTAAGAGATGAGATTACCTACCGCCAGGTCATGGAGTTTTTTGAAAGCAGGGGATTACCGGCATTGAAGCGGAATGAAGATCAGGCGCTGGTGCCCGATGTCGCTACTGTATTGCACAATTCAAGAGGTACCGCGCCGGGAATGTGGTTTGAAAGAGAGGGTAGCGTGTATGTTTCTATGCCCGGTGTACCGCATGAGATGAAAGGACTGATGACAGATCATGTGTTGCCGCGGTTGCAGGAATACTTTCATACACCTGCCGTTGTACATCAGACGTTGCTGACCTCTGGAATGGGAGAATCATTTGTAGCAGAGAGACTTGTACATTTTGAATCTACTCTTCCACCACATATTAAACTGGCTTATCTGCCATCTTACGGTTTGCTTAAACTCAGACTGACAGGTACCGGCAAAGATAAATTGTCTACTGCAGCGGCTTTGTCCATCTATTTTCACCAGATGAAAGATATTCTGGCAGATATTACCGTGTATGATCAGGATGTGCCGATGGGACAGGTGATAGGACAACTGCTCAAGGAGAAAGGAAAAACAGTAGGTACCGCTGAAAGTTGTACTGGCGGTTTTATATCGCACAGTATCACACTTATACCTGGAAGTTCGGCCTGGTTTAAGGGTAGTATCGTGAGTTATGCCAATGAGATCAAAAGTGGACTGTTGGGTGTAAAACCTGAAACATTGCAGGCAAATGGCGCTGTGAGTGAAGCAGTTGTGCGGGAGATGGCAAGGGGCGCGCTTGAGCAGCTTAAATCAGATTATATTATTGCCGTATCGGGAATTATGGGGCCTGACGGAGGTACGCCGGATAAGCCGGTGGGGACCGTCTGGATAGCCGTAGGCAGTACAAAAGAGCTGGTAACAATGAAGTTCCAGTTACGCTATGACCGGCTCAGTAACATACAAATGACAGCAACTTACGCGATGAATGAATTGAGGAAGTTGATCGTATAAACCTTACTTTTGTTTCCGTACCTAAAAGCTAAACACAATTTTATGGCCATTGTAGAACTGGTAATGCCCAAAATGGGGGAAAGTATTATGGAAGCCACCATATTGCGCTGGCATAAGAAGCCGGGAGATCAGGTTAAATCTGACGAGACCGTGCTTGAAATTGCAACGGATAAGGTGGACAGTGAAGTACCTTCTATTGCCGATGGGCAGATTACCGAGATACTCTACGCAGAGAATGACGTTGTACCTGTAGGTACAGTTATCGCTCGTATCAATACCAGTGCTGATGCCAGCGCTGCAAGTCCGGCACCTGTTGCTGCTCCGCCTGCGGCAACTGCACCAGCAGCTGTAAAGGAAGAAGTACCTGTTGCGACACAGGATGCACCAGCTGCGCCTTACGAAGCACAGTTTGTAACCGGCGGCGCACGTTTTTATTCACCACTGGTGTTAACTATCGCACAACAGGAAGGCATCAGCTTTGCCGAATTGGAAAAAATACCTGGTACCGGTACAGAAGGCCGTGTAACCAAGAAAGATATTTTAAACTTTGTAGAAGCAAAAAGCAAGGGCCATGTGCCACAGGCCGCTCCTGTTGAGCCAGTTGCAACGCCAGCTGAACAACCAGTAAGCCGTCCTGCTGCTACTACGCCAGAACCAACTCAGCCAGCAGCGCCTGCTGCTACACCAGTAGCTCCAGTGAGTAGTAATGGTGTGAATGCTACTCCTGCACAACCGGCTAATCCGCCTGTAAGCATGGGTAGTTACAGTGGTAATGTGGAAATTATTGAGATGGACCGCATGCGTAAACTGATTGCAGACCATATGGTTCGCAGTAAACATACCAGTCCGCATGTAACCAGTTTCGCCGAAGCAGATGTGACAAACATGGTGAAATGGCGCGATCAGATCAAAAAAGAGTTCGAGAAAAGAGAAGGGGAGAAGATTACTTTTACACCACTTTTCATAGAAGCGCTTGTAAGATGTATCAAAAAGTTCCCGCTGCTGAACAGCTCTCTGGATGGGGATAAGATCATTCTGAAAAGAGATATCAATGTTGGTATGGCTACAGCATTACCGACAGGTAACCTGATAGTTCCGGTAATCCGCAACGCGGACATGCTGAACCTGGTAGGGCTCACCCGTCAGGTAAACCACCTGGCTACGGCTGCGCGCAATAACCGCCTGAAACCAGATGATACGCAGAATGGTACAATTACATTGACTAATGTGGGGTCATTTGGTAGCCTGGCAGGTACGCCGATTATCAACCAGCCGCAGGTAGCGATTCTGGCAGTAGGCGCTATCAAGAAGCGTCCGGTGGTAATTGAAACACCACACGGCGATACGATTGCGATCCGTCATATGATGTATCTCTCCCTGTCATACGATCACCGCATTGTAGACGGAGCGTTGGGTTCCACTTTCCTGAGTGCGGTAGCACAGGAGTTGGAGCACTTCAATCCTGAAAGAGAATACTAGTCGGAGTTAAAAGAATAAGTTACGGAAAGAGTTTTTCCGATGTATAAAAAGAGGGCTGATCAGCATACTGGTCAGCCCTCTTTTATTGATTATTGTTGGGAATAGCGATGTTGACAGGTTGGAGGAAAGTGGCGTATCGCCTGGAAAACGGAATCAGGGTATTGGTTTAAAAACAAAAAAGGCCTCCACAGTGGAAGCCTTTTTTGTAATGTCTTGACCGCTCGGGCCAACAGAATTAATAACGACCACGACCGCCGCCGCCGCCGTATCCGCCGCCACCGCCGCGATTGAATCCACCACCTCTTGAGTTATTATTCGGTTGTTTAGGTCTTGCTTCGTTAACCATCAGTTGTTTGCCTTCGATTTCAGTACCGTTCAAACTATCCATAGCCTTGCTACCTTCTTCCTGGTTGGGCATTTCCACGAATCCGAAACCGCGTGAACGGCCAGTCTCGTGGTCCTTGATAATTTTAGCAGAAGTAACCTCGCCAAATTCGCTGAATATCTGGTGAAGGTCTGCATCGTTCAACCTGTAGTGCAGGTTGGCTACGTAAATGTTCATGACTAAAAAATTAAAAAAATGAAAAATAATATTGAAGATAAAGAAATAGTTTCAATAAAACCATCGCATCCGGAAATAATTTCATAAACAAAATATACCGGTAACACATACCATATTTACCACTTCCGTTTTATGGATTGTTCCCTGTTTTTTTGTAAATTAATAAGGATAATCCATTAAACTATTTTAGTATGAGTAGCCTGAGCGAGACGTGGTTTGCGGACGGTTATATCGACTTTGAGCAGAAAAAGTATACATTATTGGCCTATCTGCAGCAAATAACCCGCTATTTCAATCAAAATAAGCTGTATCCCCAGCTATCTGATGTAATCTTCCATTACAATAACCTGGTAGCCTTCAAGGAAAACAAGCAATTTCTGCAACAACAGTTCCCTAAACGGCTGACGGCTGTCAACATGGAACGCCTGCAACTGCTGTATGAACAGATGATCTCGGACGATGAACTGATGCAGGAGCTGGAAAATATCATTCAATATGCTATTCAGAAAATGAATAGCGCTATACGGGAGGGTACTGAGATCTATGAATTTGTGGAAGGAAGCCTGAATATTTCTCCCGTCGGACTGATCCCGCTGGATACCCAGGAGGGCTACCTGTTCCTTTGTGATGGCAGGTTTACAGAGATTATTGTGTATGAATACCGGCTGAGCATTTTTGAAAGACATGATGAAAAGTACCGGGGCATCCATACTCAGTATCTGGAAACTTTTACAAAAGACCTGGTGCATACCTGTGAGCATATCAAAACGACCCTGATACGTCAGTATAAAAAACTGCCCAATCCGGCGGTATACCGTATTGATACGAACCTGGTCTTCCCGGTAACTGAAACATTGTTACCGATTGCCAAACGGTCTTTGGTGAAGTACATTGCAACCAGCAATTAACACTTGCTAAGTGCCGATTATTGGCTGCTAGTTCAGTTTGATAGGACTGCTACTACCAAAAACTACCTCTACTTCATGGTCATGAAGGAAGGGCTGGTAATACTGTCTTATAATCTTTGTTAATTTTTCTTTGGACTGATTGATATACAACTGGTTGTTCTCCAGTTGCTCGCGTGAGGTCTGGTACAGCTTTTTCTGCACATCGGTGTATGTCTCGTCATTCTGGAACAGCAGCCAGCCTTTCCGGTTGGAAGTTTCCATTTTATCTACTTTGAGTTCATAACTCAGTAGCTTCGGCTGGGGTATATTAACAGTGATCTTATTATCAGATACTGTTACCTTGAAATTCTTCTCATCGGCATTAATACCATATTTGGCCAGGTAAGGAATAGATACCCAGATAGTATTTTCCATGAACGCTTTTTTGAGGTTGGTGGTCCATTCCCCGTCATCAGTAACGTTACTGCGTTTGATGCTGGCATTGCCCTGTACTTCAAGGCTGGCTAATTCTGCAATCTCCCGTACAATCTGGCTATTGGAAAGGATGCTTTGATTCACACTTTTACTGCCGAACTGTTTACCCAGCCAGAATAGGAGGATAGCTATGGCAATGAAAAAAACGAAACGAAAAAATCTTTTCATAACGAAGGCGATAGTTGCTGCAGACGATCGGCCATGCCGGACGAAAGTCCTGTTTTGACAATGTTTTTAGTTAGTAATAATATCATATCCTGCAAACGACAGGCCACCGGATAGATGTGATCAGCCGGCATGTTGTGCTTTCTGAATATAAGTTATAACTCCTGCGGGAATCATCCCGGCGTCACGGCGAATATAGTCTTTATAGTGGATAGTCACAGAATGATATGTGTCAGTTGCATTATATCAACCGTGTACCAGTGAGGCAATCAGCTCCGCATGCTGAGGATATACAGCCCGCAGATTTTCTTTTGTGGCCAGCTCAAAATCAGCGAAATCGAACCCTGGCGCTACTGTGCATCCAACAAGTGCAAATCCTCCGGGTACTTCAACGCGGGAGGCAAACCAATGTCCTGCTTTTATTACAAGCTGCGGTTGTTCTCCGTCTTCGATATTAAGCCCGAGCTTATGTACCGTAAGTTCTCCTGATGGATTGATGTCATAAATAGCGAGGGAATGTCCATCGTAAAAGTGCCACATCTCATCAGCGGCAATACGATGGAAGGCAGAAAACTCGCCTTCTTCCAGGAGAAAGTAAATACCGGTAGAAGCGTTCCTGTCGCCATTCATAGCTGGTGGTAATACGGCTTTTTCAAACTGCCAGGAAGAACGATAGGTTTCTCTGAAGGCACCGCCTTCAACATGTGATTGTAATTGAAGGTGTTCGCGCCAGTAGGCGGCTTGATGTCTTGGGTTGTACATATCACAAAAGAAAGGAAAATTGCTCAAAATGAAAAAGCCGTCCCGTGAACGAGGCGGCTCTCTTATTTTTCATTTTATTAGTCAGCTTAGATGTTACGCCACAGCAACAGGACGTCCTACCGGCATCTGTGCGATAGCAGTTCCTTCTGTCAGTACCGGCACCTCGCCTTTGAAGAAGAGGTAATCCTGTATGAATAAAGCCTGGCTGTAATAATCGTTGTTGGTGATAAACGTCTGCCACTCTTCCACATTCATCTTCTGCATATGACGCATCGCTTCTCTGAAACGTAACATGCGTGCATACAATTGAGGCGTCAGACCGATCACCTCCATGAACTTGCGCTCCATGGTATGACGGGAAATCTGGAATTTCTTCGTCAGGCGGTCAATATTCGTATAGCCCTGTGTACTGATGATATAATCTGCAATCTCATCTACCTGTTTCAGGTTGTGCGTTTGTGTGCACATCATGTTGGTAAAGGATTTGTCCAGTACTGCATCAAGGGTAGTGATGTCGTTATGAGCGCCAATCCTATCGGACAGTTGCTGCCAGCACTCCCGGTCCTGCTTCAGCAGATCACGGAAATAATTGTTGAATGCAGACATGTCCAGTCCGGCCATTTTATAACAGCCATACGCATTCAACTGTACAACAGTCATCTTTACAGGTCCTTTCACCATGATCTGATGATGGCAGGTGAAATGCCCTACAACAGCTGCTTCCGGAAGTCTGAAAGATGCGTGCTGCGATGGCTGGAATATCACTTCTCCTTCCTGCAGGAATACCATGTACAGGTCTCCGAGAGAAAAAAGATTCTGCGGCAGATTGATAAGTCCGGGATTACTGCTTTGTAAATGATAATACTGCTTAACATAAGGAGCCAGCGAAGTTGCCGGTTGATAGATACGGAAATTCATAGGAATATGTATAAGGTTATCAGATATTCAGAACATCCACAATGTCGGCCTAGGTCTTCAATTTCGATACAAACTTAGCTGTTTGACAGTATATAAAAAAAAATAATTTGATGAGCCTGACTAACAGCAGGTTAGAAAAAAAGGAATGAGGAATCAGCATTGCTAATCCCTCATTCCTCTTTATAAAAGGGGTATAAGTTATTCTGTTTCCCAGCCCCAGTTCCTGCCTTTCTCTGTTGCAGGTACGCCAACCTCCATCCACTCAGGTGCAGGGGCGTTTTTCAGGAAGTGGTCAAAGAACTGCTGCTCACGGCGCTGGATATCTTTTCTGTTCTGACGATGAATCAGGTTGTGTGCTTCATTGTTATAATTGAGCATCCATACTGGTTTACCTAGTCTGCGCAAACCAGTAAACAGTTCAATACCCTGATACCAGGGAACTGCACCATCAGCGTCATTACTCATGATTGCCAGTGGCGTAGTCACTTTGGGCAGATGGAACAGCGGTGAGTTTTCTATATATAACTCAGGCTTTTCCCAGAGGGTAGCGCCTATACGACTTTGAGAACGCTCGTACTGGAACTGACGGTTCATACCGCTTTCCCAGCGGATGCCACCGTATGCGCTGGTCATATTAGCTACCGGTGCACCAGCCCATGCTGCTTTGAACAGGGAAGTACGGGTGATCAGGTGTGCTACCTGGTAACCACCCCAGCTCTGACCCTGGATACCCATGTGCAGACTGTCAGCCCATGGATTTGCCGCTAATGCTCTTGCGCCACTTACAATGTAGTCGTATGCACCCTGACCCGGATAACCATTCTCGTAACTGATATCAGGTGCCAGTACCAGGTAGCCACGACTTACAAAGAATGAGATGTTCAATCTTGACGGCGTAGGCGCGGGTGGCATATAATTGTATAATCCTTCTGACAGCTTCTCATAGAAGTACAATAACACCGGATATTTCTTGGTGCTGTCAAAGTCTTCTGGTTTATAGAGAATGCCTTCTGCCGGTTTACCATTGTAGGCAGTCCATTTAAACAGTTCTGCTGTGCCCCAGTTATATTCCTTCTGCTGTGGATTGATATGACTGATCTGCTCCGCCTTATCCAGGGAAGTGGCTGTATACAGGTCAGGAGAGGAGACATAGTTTGCCCGGGTGAAAATGTAGTTATCTGCATTCTCTGCCTTCACAGGGTCGCTGTAGCTGTAGGGGCCCATTACGACGAGTGAAGGTTTAACAGGTGATTTTTTGAACGTACTGTTGGTAGTATAGAAGCCGTTTTCTTTGGTGGTTTCGTTGAACGTTTCCAGTAACATCTGCTCACCTGCATTGATGAAACGTGCTTCCTTATCCAGTTTCACATAACGGAAGCGCAGTTTCTGTTCACGGCCATAACCTGCAGTCAGTAACTGCGGTGCTGATTTACCGGAAGGATCTACCTGCCAGATGTCATAACGGTCATAGATATATACAGCTTTATCATCTTCCAGCCATGCAGCTATACCATATGGCGCTGGCATATCAGGATGGTCATCATCTTCTTCCGATAATGATACAGGTATTTTCTCGGTGATATTGCGTGTAGTACCGGTAGCAGTTTCATAGGCATACCATTGTTTCTGTTGCAGATTATACCAGGTGATGTAACGGCCTGCCGGTGAGATGCGGCTGACGCTATCAAGGTTTTGCTGCAGCAGTTTACGGTTACCATCCTGCAGATTGACCAGGTAGGAAGTCTTGAGCGAATGTCCGGTCCATTGCATGGATACACGCTGGCCTTTATCTGTATAACCCAGGGCATATGGGCTATTACCTTTGTCGGCAGTGGCCAGGTTTTCCATGTCTTTATCTGCCAGCTGTATTACCTTTTTACTGCCAGGATAGTATACAGCCTGGTAGCTTCTTTTTAATTCTTTATCAAGATTTTTCAGCTGCATTGGTTGCAGGTAATCATCCTTATAGTTCCAGATATCTACTTTTGCTACCTCGAAATCAACAATATTGGTATCCTTTGGAGGTGCTACCGGCGCGGTGCCAAAGAAAAGGCGCTGGCCATTTTCGCTGAACCATACCTTACCATCCGGACTAACAGACCAGTTGGCCGGGAAGGCAGCGTTACCTTTATCAGCAGTGATGATACCACTGTCCTGACCTTGGCGGTAATAATAGAGTGCATAGAAGTGCTGGAGTGCCTTTACGCTGTCACGTGAACTGCACCAGGCCAGTTGTTTACCTGCATCATCAAAAGCAAACTGTTTACGTAAAGCAGTGCCGCGGCTGATGGTATCAGCTTTATGAGCGGCAACATCCCATAGCAGGACAGCTGCGCGCGAAAGTGAATCTTTTTTATCAGCAACAGTTTCAGCTACCAGGCGGTTACCTGTTTTGCTGAACTGATAGTCCTGCACATTACGGATAGTATCAGCCGATTGCTTGTCCAGGTATTGAATCACCAGGTGACCACTGGTTGTGTCTGCCTGCGGCTTCTCTTTCAGATATGCCATTACGCCGGTTCCTTTTTCAGGTGTTTTGAAGGACCTTACGGAAGGAACTTTAAAGAAATTTCCGGTTGCCAGAGTGACGATACCCAGAGAGTCTTTGGGCATCTCGGAAGTTTTTTTCTTTTTGATCTTTGCCTGCCTGGTTACTGCGTAAGGCGTTTTGATGGCAAATATCACATAGCGGCTGTCTTCTGTGATCACCGGATTAGCGCCACGTGGTGCTTCCAGGTGTTGTTTGGTTTTGTTATTGTAAATAAAGAGAGTAGCGTCACCTTCCTGTGGAGTGACGGTATAGACGATCCATTGTCCGTTATTACTGATTGATTTACTGCCAATGCTTTGCCATCCATCGTACACTGAATGATCCAGTGGTTTCTTCGCTGGCTGCTGGGCATAGGTCAGCAGGGAAAGGCCTGATAAAGCGGCCACGCACATGAGTTTCTTCATGTGGCCCAAAATAAAAAAAACGCAAATTTTTGAAGTAAGATTTGCGATGGACGGTCAAAAATCAGGCATGAGCATGTTTGATGGTCCTGGCAACCCTGGTCATTTGTAGTACTACCGACAGGATGATACAGGCCAGACCGATGTAGAATGCGTACGTCAGCTGCTTATTTTCATGGAACAGGATGAAGGCGATAATGATACTATACACCGGTTCCAGGTTGAAAGATAGATTAACAGTGAAGGGAGAGATCTTTGTCAGCGCGTTCATCAGTAACATGTACATGCACACAGTACATGCCCAGGCCAGTATCAGCAGGTAACTAACGTCGCTGAGGGACGGCAGGGCCAGTGGCTGCGGAAAGAAGTACAGATAGCCTGGGAGTAGTACAGTCAGGCCAACAAAGCCTGCTCCCAGTTCGTAGAACGTAATAGTTGGCGTATCATATTTGGCAATCAGCCGCTTGTTGTAGATAGTGAACAGCGCGGCAAACATGGCAGATATGATGCCCAGGATAATAGCCGTGCGGTATTGTGTATCAAAGTGGAAGATCAGGAAAATACCAAACAGGGTGATCGCACTCAGCAGCAGTTCTGTTTTATCCAGCCGTCCTCTGTTGATAAGTGGATCAAAGAGGGCGGTGAACAGGCTGGTCAGCGCAAAGCATACTACCGCTATAGACACGTTGGAATACTTGATACTGGCGTAGAAGAAGAGCCAGTGCAGTACCACGATCATACCGGTAAGTCCGATGGGAACGATTTGTTTAAACGTAAGTCTGGTAAGCATACCCTTCCACCGGAAGAGTATATACAGTGTGATGATGGTAAAAAGCAACCTGTACCATACAAGCATGCCTTCGTTAAGAGTAATCAGTTTACCTAATATACCGGTAAAACCTGCCAGGAATACTGACAGGTGTAATTGTATCAATGCTTTTTTCATTAGCCCGCTTATTCACTGTTTCTTACGCGTCTTTCATACTTGCGGAACAGGCTTTCCCATTGAATTTTGAGTACGCCCAGAATGCCTTCTTTCACAATACCCTTACTCATTTTGGAATATCCTTCTTTACGGTCCTTGAAGGTGATAGGTACTTCTTTAAGTTTGAAGCCCAGTTTCCAGGCCGTGAATTTCATTTCTATCTGGAAGGCATAACCCACAAAGCGGATGGCGTCGAGGTTAATGGCTTCCAATACCTGGCGTTTGTAGCAGACAAAGCCTGCAGTTGCATCTTTTACCCGCATCCAGGTTACAAACCGTACGTATACAGATGCACCATAGGAGAGCACTGCTCTGTCCCATGGCCAGTTTTCTGTTCTACCGCCTGTTACATAGCGGGAACCTACTGACACGTCAGCACCCTGCGTGGCGCAGGCATCATATAACCTGGTCAGGTCGGCAGGACTATGGGAGAAGTCAGCATCCATTTCAAAAATGTACTGATATCCTTTGTCGAGTGCCCATTTAAAGCCGTGGATATAGGCAGTGCCTAAACCCTGCTTACCGGATCTCTCTGCCAGGAATAACTCGCCGGAGTGGGACTGCTGCAAATTCCTTACAATATTACCTGTACCGTCGGGCGAACCATCGTCCACGATCAGTATATGAAAGTTTTGTCGCAGGGCAAAAACCGCGTCAATGATATTACGGATGTTATCCTTCTCATTGTACGTGGGAATTATCACGAGCTTTTCCAATCTAGCAAATGTTGTTTTAGGAATGCGAAATTAGTGCAAACGCCAGATAAAGTATGGTTTTTATAAATATTAAATCTTTTTTAACATCATACTGTGATAGATTTCTGTCAGTTTCTGCTTGGTATTCAGCGGAAAGTCTGCTTTCATCATCCAGTCATAATATTGCGGCTCAATCTTGAGCACTTCTCTTACCGCGCGGCCTTTATATTTGCCGAAGTTGAACATTTCAACACCATTCTGCATCACCATTCTACGAGCGAAGTCAACATACTCGTCTTCTTTGGTAAAGTCAGCCAGCGGAGCTACTTCTGCCTGCAGCTGTTCGTAACGGTTCAGCTGTGCTTCCAGTATCTCGTAGGTAGCCAGTGCATCTGCTTCAGCGCTGTGTGCATTCTCGAGGTCTTTATCGCAATAGAATTTGTAGGCAGCACTGAGCGTACGTTTCTCCATCAGGTGGAAGATCTTTTGTACGTCGATGAATTTACGGTCTTTTACGTCAAAATCTAGTCCTGTGCGCAGAAACTCTTCTACCAGCAGGGGAATATCGAAACGGTTTGAATTATAACCGGCCAGATCACAGTTATCCATGTACTGGCGGAGTTCATTTGCACATTGTTTAAATGTCGGACAGTCCTTTACATCCTCGTCAGTAATGCCATGAATGGCAGTGGAGGCTGCAGGGATAGGCATGCCGGGGTGTATCCTTTTCACCTTCGACTGTACAGTCTTATCAGGGAACACCTTAATGATAGCAATTTCAATAATACGGTCCGTGGCCACGTTGGTACCGGTCGTCTCCAGATCAATTACGGCCAGCGGCCTTTTAAGTTGCAAAGAGGGCATGACTAATTTTTATAGATACTTTTTCAGCGAATTTACGTCCAATCCTTCATAATCACCCGAACTCATCATCAGGAGGTTAGCATTCCGGTATTCCTGTTTGTCCAGGAATGCGGTAAGATGCTCTCTGCTGGTAAAGATTTCCAGGTCTACACGGCCAAAACCCTGTGCTACTACTTCGGGCATCAGTTCGGGCATACGTTTTATTTCCAGCGCATGTTTGCTGTAGAACACTACCGGCACATCTGCCTTGTCCATACAGCCGAGGTACTGTACCATAAACTCGGCGTTCAGGCTACTGTAAGTATGTAGTTCCAGTACCCCAATCAGCTTACGTTCCGGATACTGGTCGCGCAGCGCATTGATGGTTGCTTTTACTTTGGAAGGAGCATGGGCAAAGTCGCGATAGATAGCACAATGCTCGTTTTTGCCAACCAGTTCCAGTCTTTTGGCAGCACCTTTAAAGGTGGCGATTGCTTTCAGGAATATTTCATCGCTGAGGCCCAGTTCATTACAAACAAGGCGGGCGGCATGCATGTTCAGCAGGTTGTGGTCTCCGAATACCTCGAGGGCGGTCTCCTGACTGCCGAAGGTAACGGTGGTCACCCCATTGCTGATCTGATGCTGCGGAATATCATAAGGTACCAGTTTGAGGTGAAGGCCTTCTGCTTTCACCAGCTTAACCAGTTCCGGGTCTGTATTGTTGTAAATGAGCACGCTGCCGGCTTTCATCGTACGGAGGAAAATGGCGAACTGCTCGAGGTAGTTCTCGAAGGTAGGGAACACATTGATATGATCCCAGGCAATGCCCGTCAGCACAGCTATGTGCGGATGCAGGAAGTGGAATTTAGGACGCTTCTCTATTACAGAAGCGGGGTATTCGTCTCCTTCACATACAATAACTGGTGCATCGGTAATATTGACTGACTGAGCAAATCCCGCCAGTCTTGCACCTACCAGGTAGTCAAATGCCTGACCTGATTGCTGCAATACGTGCATGATCATTGCCGTAGTAGTTGTTTTACCATGGCTGCCGCCTATTACAACACGCTTTTTATCCTGGCTTTCCTGATAAATGTATTCAGGGAATGAATAGATCTTCAGCCCCAGTTCTTTTGCTTTCAGCAATTCAGGGTTATCTCCACGGGCATGCATACCCAGGATAACAGCGTCCAGATCAGCGGTGATACGACTTTCATCCCAGCCCATTGTCGCTGGCAGAATACCAGCCTGAGCGAGGTTGCCTTTAGCAGGCTCATATATCTCATCATCACTACCGGTAACCTGGTAGCCCTTGATTTTCAAGGCGATAGCCAACTGGTGCATCACACTGCCACCCACAGCAATAAAATGTACTTTTGCCATATAATTTAAACCAGATACCTGCGTTTTATCGTTATATTTATGTGTCTAAGGGAAAAAGGAATGATATTATATCTAAATTCTTTAATATAAATTTTATATTTGCAAAGTAACGTCAAAAATTGGCGATTAAAAAAGTGATATCACCATTCCCTATGAAATTTCATTATTCAACTAAACATCCCTTTATGCAAGTATCTTATCTGAAAGTTTTGGGCGGCGCCTGTCTTTTCTTTATCTTAGCGGCTTTCTTAACTTCTTGTGCATCACAGAACAAGTTAGGTTGTCCGATGAAAATCAGTAAAGTGACGCACGGGGCAAACGTGAAAGATTGTTAATGAACTGGATACCACTTACTACAGAAACTCAGTTAACAGAGATAAAAGAAACTTCAGTAACCAGACCGGTAGTTATCTTTAAACACAGTACGCGTTGCTCCATCAGCGCTGTTGCGAAATCGAGACTCGAAAGAGCTGCCGCTCCGGATACGATCTCCTTTTATTATCTTGATCTTATCAAATTCCGAGACATTTCAAACAGGATCGCTGCGGACTATAACATTCCGCATGAATCACCTCAGGTGTTGCTGATCCGGAACGGGGAATGTGTTTACGATGAAAGTCACAGCGGTATCACTATGGATGACCTCGTGACTAAGTCTAACTAAGCAGGCATTTTCACTATTTATCCAAAGAATTTAGTACCGGCCGATGGCCGGTATTTTTTTTGACCTAGCTTTGTACTCTATTAAGCTGAGAGTATGAAACATCGTATAGTTGTAGCGGTTACGGGAGCCAGCGGATCTATCTACGCCAGGCAGTTGCTGAATAAACTGCAGGCGGCATCCGCACAGACAGACCAGATTGCACTGGTGATGACCAATAACGCCCGTACCGTTTGGGAAACAGAGCTGGGCACTGACGATTATAAGCAGTTACCTTTCAAAACATATTCACAGCAGGACTTTCATGCACCCTTTGCCTCCGGCTCAGGCAGATTTGATACTATGATTATCTGCCCTTGTTCCATGGGCACATTGGGCCGAATTGCGACAGGTATCTCCAATGACCTGATCACCCGTGCTGCAGATGTTGTACTGAAGGAAAGGAGAAAACTGATCTGCGTTGTAAGAGAAACCCCCTATAACCTGCTGCATATCAGAAATATGCTTGCAGTAACGGAAGCCGGCGGTATTATATGTCCGGCCACCCCCTCATTCTATAGCGTGCCTAAAACACTGGAAGAAGTGGCAGCAACTGTGGTAGACCGCGTACTGGACCTGGCTGGTATAGAACAGGATACCTTCCGTTGGGGAAGCAATCATTGACCCTTCACCTGCTACCGGCAGTATAGTACTCATTGTTTACAAGAATTGTCAATTTATATGAAGATCGCCATCATCAACGGACCTAATCTGAACCTCCTGGGTAAACGCGAGCCCGGTATATATGGTAATGAGTCCTTTGAATCTTACTTTGATAAGCTCAAAGCCCAGTATCCCGATATAGCGCTGACCTATTTCCAGAGCAATGTAGAAGGGGAAATGATCAATCACCTCCATGAAATAGGCTTCTCTTATGATGGCATACTACTTAATGCCGGTGGTTATACACATACCTCTGTAGCCCTGCGGGATGCCATTGCAGCTATCAAGACGCCTGTACTGGAAATACATATCAGTAATATTCATGCAAGGGAAGAATTTCGCCATAAAAGCATGATTGCACCGGTGTGTGTGGGTAGTATCTGCGGACTCGGAATGAAAGGTTATGCGCTGGGTATAGCTTACTTTCTTTGATTTACCACCTGTCTACGGCAGGTGTATCCATAAAACGAGGGTGTATCAAATTTTGATACACCCTCGTTACTATAATAAGTATTAACTAGCTGAATATTTCAGTCTCAATCGGCTGATCTTTGAAAGCCTCTCTTGGCTTAAGACCCAGCAGCTGGAACATCATGTGGTCTTCTTCAAAAGATGGATTATCTGTAGTTAACAGCTTCTCACCTGTGAAGATGGAGTTAGCGCCTGCCATGAAGCAGAGTGCCTGCTCGGAAATGCTCATTTCTGCGCGACCGGCACTCAGACGTACCATTGCTTTAGGTATTACAATACGGGTAGTAGCGATCATACGCACCATATCCCAGAAAGCAACTTTGGGCATGTTTTCCAGCGGAGTACCTTTTACGCGGGTCAGTGCATTGATAGGTACTGAGTCTGGATGCTTCTCCATATTGCTCAGGGTATGTAGCATCTTGATACGGTCTTCGTGAGACTCACCCAGCCCAATGATACCACCGCAACAAACGCTTACGCCTGCTTTGCGGACGTTGTCCAGTGTGCGCAGACGGTCATCATAGGTACGGGTAGTAATGATAGACTCGTAATACTCATTAGAAGTGTCCAGGTTATGGTTATAGGCATATAAACCTGCATCTGCAAGTTTCTGTGCCTGTTCTTCTGTGAGCATACCGAGTGTAGTACAAACTTCCATACCCAGGTCGTTTACACCCTTTACCATATCAAGTACGCGGTCAAAGTCACGGTTATCCCTAACTTCTCTCCAGGCAGCGCCCATACAGAAACGGGTAGAACCTGCTTCTTTCGCTTTCTGCGCGTAAGCAAGTACTTCCTCTTTTTTCATGAGGCCATGCACTTTGATATCGGTATTATAACGGGCTGCCTGCGGGCAGTAAGAGCAGTCTTCTGAACAACCGCCGGTCTTGATAGAAAGCAGTGTACAAACCTGTACTTCTGCGGTATCCTGCGTTTGTCTGTGAATAGATGCAGCACGGAATACCAGTTCCAGCAAGGGGGTATTGTAGATCTCTTTTATTTCTTCAATAGACCAGTTGTGACGGATCTGCACATCTTGCATAATAATCTAATTTGAAAACAAACCTACAAATTAATATTCAATTAAAATCTCACCCGCTGGGAATGATACATTAGTATGATTTTTCCACAGTGGCGTCTGATGAAATTGATTTACAGGTATTTGAAATTCGTCTTTGGCGTAATATTGAGCAATGTCTGGTAGATCAGATGTATGGTGTTCTCAACATCATCTCTTTTGATCATTTCTACAGTAGTATGCATATAACGCAGCGGAATGCTGATCAGGGCAGATGGGGTACCATCATTAGAATAGGCGAAAGCATCTGTGTCAGTACCGGTGCTGCGGCTTACTGCATGCAGCTGGTGAGGAATCTCGTTCTTTTTAGCTGTCTTGATGATCAGATCACGCAGGATGTTGTGTACTGCCGGACCATAAGTGATGCTTGGACCATTACCACAGCGGATCTCTCCTTCGATGTTCTTGTTGATCATCGGGGTAGTGGTGTCGTGGGTCACATCAGTGATAATAGCCACGTCGGGCTTGATGCGCTTAGCGATCATTTCTGCTCCGCGCAGGCCTACTTCTTCCTGTACGGCATTCACGATGTAGAGTCCGAATGGTAATGATTGTTTCTTTTCTTTCAGCATGCGTGCTACTTCCGCAATCATAAAACCACCAATGCGGTTATCAAGTGCGCGGCAGATGAAGTAGTCGTAATTCAGCTCTTCAAAGCCATCCTCGAAGGTGACTACGCAACCTACATGGATGCCCAGATCTTCTACTTCTTTACGGTTACGGGCACCGCAATCCAGGAAGATGTTTTCCACTTTCGGCTGTGGGTCTTTTCCTTCGGTGCTACGTAAGCGGGTGTGTATAGCAGGCCAGCCAAATACGGCTTTTACAATGCCTTTTTCTGTATGGATGTTCACTCGCTTGGAGGGAGCGATCTGCTGATCGGAACCACCATTACGGATCACATATATCAAACCTTCCGGAGAGATGTAATTGACAAACCAGGATATTTCATCAGCATGTGCTTCAATCACCACTTTAAACGGTGCTTTCGGATTAATGATACCGACTGCCGATCCGTAAGCATCCACATAATGCTCATCAATATATGGCTTCAGATATTCCAGCCACATTCTTTGTCCTTCTTTCTCAAACCCGGTGGGAGATGGGTTGTTCAGGTAATTCCGCAGAAAAGTAAGCGCTTCTTTACTGAGTATGGATTTTTGCTTTTTAGACATTGCTGTACTTGTTAATGTGCTGCAAAAGTAAGTGTTTGACAGCTTACAGCAATCCTGATCGGACCAGAATAAAATGCAGCAGGGAAGACAGCATCACCATCCCGTCTACCACAAAGTAATAGAAGTGATCAGAGCGGTTTTGCATAATGTATCGTGTAAGCCCGGTTGTTATTACTACCGGAGCCAGCAAAATGCCTGTAAGCAGCCAGTTATCCACCGGGTATAATGCTAGTGCAAATACTGCTGCCAGTACCAGCGACGTAGCATACAGCTTCCGGAGGTTCCGCGGACTCAGCCACGTAATCAGTGACCGGATGCCTTCCCTTCTGTCAGACTCCAGGTCACGATAGTCAAATAATATGCAAAGTGCATATACCAGGAAAAACCGGTGTAGGGCAAACAGCAGCATATCATGAGAATAGGGCTGTCTTTCTATAAACAAAGGAAGTACAGTTGTTACATAGATCCAGACGGTTGTAAGGAAAATGGTCTTGCCTACTGCTATCTTCCGCAGCCATACAAATGCACGTTGCGGCAGCTTGGGGGCCGAATACAGGAACGTTAGTACAGCTGCTCCACCCAGCGGCAGCCAATGCTCTTTCAACAGCCAGAATCCATACAGTGCCCCTGCTCCGCTGATGGCACACAATGCCAGCTGCAGCCCTTTATGTCTTGCTCCCCATTGGATACGTTCGGACGTGGAGTAGTCTGCCGGCGTCAGATACCAATGGAAATTATAGCTGCACATGGTTGCACAGAATACGAAGAAATAATATACGTGGTTCACTTCCTGCACATGCAGCAGTGTATTGGTCTGCCATATCATAACGATGGCAATACATGCTACGTAAAGAGATGAGAAAAGCAGGAAATTAAACAGACCACGTACGGCAGACATCAGCAGATAACAATTAGTAATTAAAAATTATGAATCAGATTGCGAAGATCGGTGTTGGAGAGAGAATATCAACACCTAAAAAAAATCAGGAATCAAACTGCATTATACAGCTTGATTCCTGATTTCTGATGCCGGAGGCTTTATGCTGATCTTTACAGGGGTATATTGCCGTGTTTCTTCCGCGGCATACTTACCACTTTATTTTCCAGCATTGCATATCCTTTAATGAGTTTGATTCTAGTCTGGTCAGGCACAATTACCTCGTCTATATACCCTTTCTCTGCTGCCAGGTATGGATTGGCAAAACGCTCTGTATATTCTGCTACCAGTTCATTCATGCGGGCTTCCCGATCGGGAGCTGCATCAATCTCTCTTTTGTAGATGATCTCTACCGCACCTTTTGGCCCCATTACGGCAATTTCTGCCTGTGGGAAGGCAAAGTTCAGATCTGCTCCGATATGTTTGGAGTTCATGACACAGTAAGCGCCGCCATACGCCTTACGGGTAGTGACGGTGATCTTGGGAACAGTCGCTTCACTTAGGGCAAACAGCAATTTAGCACCGTTGGTAATAATACCATTCCACTCCTGATCAGTACCGGGGAGGAAGCCGGGTACATCAACCAGTACCAGCAGGGGTATATTAAAAGCGTCGCAGAAGCGGGTGAAACGGGCCCCTTTGACAGAGGCATGGATATCCAGTACGCCGGCAAGGTGGGCAGGCTGGTTAGCCACAATACCAATACTTCTGCCAGCGATGCGGGCAAAGCCTACTATAATGTTTTCTGCAAAGTCTTTATGTACCTCCAGGAAGCTGTCAGTATCAGTCAGTTCGCTGATCACGTCTTTCATGTCATACGGGTGACTGGAGCTTGGGGGGATGATGGTATTCAGCGCAGGCCGGATCTCGTCAGTACCTTCGTATGGGTAGATAGGGGCGTCCTCCTCACAGTTCTGCGGCATATAGCTAAGCAGCTGCCGGATATTGCGGATACATTCCACCTCGTTGCCGCAGGAGAAATGTGTAACACCGCTTTTGGTAGCATGGGTATGCGCCCCACCCAGCTCTTCTGAAGTTACTTCTTCATGTGTAACTGTCTTTACTACGTTCGGACCGGTCACAAACATATAAGAGGTTTCTTCTACCATCAGGATAAAGTCTGTGATAGCAGGGGAATACACTGCTCCGCCTGCACAAGGCCCCATAATGGCTGATATCTGCGGAATAACGCCTGAGGCGCGGGTATTACGGTAAAAGATGTCGGCATATCCGCCCAGGCTGACAACGCCTTCCTGGATACGTGCACCACCGCTGTCATTGAGGCCGATAACCGGTGCGCCGTTCTGCATAGCAAGGTCCATGATCTTACAGATCTTGCGGGCATGCGGTTCTGATAAACTACCGCCATAGACGGTAAAGTCCTGTGAAAAGACATATACCAGTCTGCCGTTAACAGTGCCGTAACCTGTAACAACGCCATCACCAGGAAACTGTTCCTGGTCGGTAGTCATACCACGGTTACGGTTATGTACGAACATGTCCAGTTCCTCGAAGGAACCTTCGTCAAGTAGTAGTTGTAACCGTTCCCTTGCGGTCAGTTTACCTTTCTTATGCTGAGAAGAGATGCGGGCTTCGCCGCCACCAATGATGGCTGTAGCGATCTTTTGCTGGAGTTCGTGGAATTTGTCCATAAAACAAATATAAACGATTCCTACTCATAAAGTATTTCCACTTTAGGAGTTACTATAGTATCACTTATATTTCCAGCATTGTCAGTGATGAACACCAGGAAGTGTACACTGTCTTTTGGTATCGGGAAGTCGCCCTGCTGCGGGAAGTCTGTAGCTGTAAGATGCAGGATCACTTCTGCATTCAGGTTGGTACCCTTATGAGCTTCCAGCTTTGGCATAGGCCGGGATTCGTATGGGGTATCCACTAAAGCAGGCTGGCTATCGTAGATAGTTGCAAAATTAAAAGAGGTTTCAATGTCTCCGTCCCCGTCCTTCACCTGGAAGTTAACATCGGTTCCGAATGATGCATCAATAGGGGATGAGGAATAGGAAAGGAACGTGATAATTGGCTTGGTTCCTATCGTATCCTTCCCGCAACTGCCCAATATAGTCGCCAGTGCAAACAGGGATAAAACGAGTGTTTTCTTCATATAACAAACGTACATTATTTTTTTTAGTCTAGCTAATAGCCGCCGGCAAGCAGGGGCTACTGTGTTATAACGTAAAATGTCGTTTGATTGTTACGTATGCCCTAAATTTGTGCGTTCAAAGCAAGCGACATGAGTGGCATAAATACGGCAGCACTATTTACATTACAGCAGCAGGATATCGAGGCGGCAGCCCTGGAACTCTTTCATTACCAATACAGGGAGAATGATCTTTACCGGGCGTATACGGATGCCCTCCGCCGCAAACCCGCTGACGTCCGCTCCCTGCTGCAGATCCCTTTCCTGCCTATACAATTCTTTAAAACACATGCAGTTACCTGTGGCCAGTTCACACCGGAACTCATTTTTGAAAGCAGTGGTACTACCCAGACCATTAATAGCCGGCACCTGGTAAAGGAAGCTGCGGTATATGAACAGAGTTTCCTGACTGCTTTTGAGCAGTTCTATGGCCCTGTTTCTGATTTTGTAGTACTGGGTTTATTGCCTTCCTATCTGGAACGGAAGCATTCGTCCCTCGTTTATATGGTGCAGGATATGGTAAAGCGGAGCGGGCATGCAGCCAGTGGCTTTTACCTGTATGAACATGATAAACTGGCCGCTCATCTGCAGGAGCTCGAAGCCCGGCAGCAAAAAACGCTGCTGATCGGTGTTACCTTCGGACTTCTTGACTTTGCCGAACACTATAATCTGGAGCTGAAAAATACAATTGTCATGGAAACCGGTGGGATGAAAGGCCGCCGGGAAGAATGGACCCGCCAGCAGGTACATCAGTACCTCAAGGACAGATTAGGATGTACGCATATCCATGCGGAATATGGGATGACAGAACTGCTGTCGCAGGCATACTCCTTCGGAGACGGTATATTTACTACTCCGCCCTGGATGAAGGTACTTGTACGTGATGAAAGCGATCCTTTTCAGCTATCCGTTGCCAATGCTTCTGGTGTTATTAATGTCATTGACCTGGCCAATGTCTATTCCTGTGCGTTCATCGCCACGGAAGATATAGGTAAAATAAAGGCTGATGGGGCCTTTGAAGTATTAGGCCGGCTGGATAATTCTGCGCTGAGAGGCTGTAGCCTGATGGTCAGCTAAGCTGCCTGCAAACGGGCTGTTTCCAGTAGTTGCTCCAGGCGTTCCGGGTGTGCTTTCAGGGCCACCAGCTCCTGCATATAAGGAAAACTGCGGTGGTCCATGCCAAACTTCGCCAGCAGATAGGCATCCAGTGCAGATGTATGCTGCGGCTGCTCGAGGAAGCTACGCAGGAAGTAGAGGAAATGTTGTCTCTCTTTCTCAATAGTCAGGGCCAGCGCTATCTTCTCTTTCAAAGGGTTGGCCGCCTCCGATCTGAATAGTTGTAATACCTGCCTGTACTGTTTTTCAGTCAGATCTTCAAAATGCACAGGTAGAAAATCAAAACAGAAGTATTCTACTGCAAAATCATCCATAATACCGGCACTCAGCTGATCCTCGGATATTGTATACCAGGTTGCCCAGTCAAGTAACTCCTGGACGGTAATATCATGACGCAGCAACGCTTCCAGGTGGTGAATAAGTCCCTGGCGGGTAGGTACTGTACCAGAGGTGTGTTGAAGGCTGTCTACGATGTCTGCATAAAATGCATCGTTCATTTCATGGGCGGCAGCTGTCAGTAACTGACTTACTTCTTTATGTGCATTAGCGGGGAGTAAATCTGCTGTTTCCGCGAGTATTTCAGGCTTGGTTTTATGGCCCTGAAGGTATGCTTTGATCAGGGATATAAAATAGGTCGAGGTGATATAAGGCAGCTTATCCTTCATACTTACAGGTTTTATCTTTCAGTCTTGACAATAGCGCTATATGCTGCTTCAGGTCATAGTTAGTAGGCATAGGGAGCATATGAATATGTACCCGAAAGTTACCACTAAAATCCCGGAAAAACTGCTAAATGGGTGAAAATGATCAATCCGGTCCCGAATTTTAAGAGATTTTTTACATACGAAATGCACCGAGTACTATAGACGTGGCTGCTGCTGCTGGCATGGTTTTGGGTCTGCATCACATAGAGTATACTTTATTTTTTAACCATAAAAAGCTAAAGTTATGGCGATAAGAGACAGATCAATCGGTAGTACTGGCCTTGAACAGGGAGGTCCTAATCTGGGGAATGATTATAGCCGGGATATTACCCGTGAAAAGACTGCAGACGATACGTTGAAAGTAGTCATTCCAAAAGACAAGAAAGACAAGTCTGAAAAAAATAAAGACAACAACGATCCTGAAGAAAATAATAATCAGGATACCTGATGTAGATGAAATTACTATCCTGCTTGTCCATTTATAAGATAGTAAAAACATCATAAAAAGAGTCATCTGTACTTATTTAAGGCATAGGTTTTCCTATGCCTTAATTTTTGTGGTAGAGTGCGGTACTACGTTGAGTATTAAATGAATAAATAGAATAAATTTTTTAGTAAAATCATATATTATATTAAAACATATTGTATCTTTATTGTACTGGGAATGTAAACTCAAAGCAAGCCATTAATTTAATTAGCGGAGGACGCTCTATATCCTCCTCACCATACCTGTGAATTAAATCAGACTACTAGCTGGGCTGCATCCAAGTCCATTGGAATTGCTAATCACAAGACAAGACGATGCTTTTTTGATTGTGTTCTAACTAATATTCCTATGATTGTAACTAACCAAGCCGGCCACACCCGGCTAATGGGAAAACCATGTTGTTATCTCACATATCCTGCTATGAGGTTATGTGTACTAATTCTGATCTTGCTGTTGAGCTGTTTGTTGAATGTAGCGTATGCACAGCATCTTACATTGCGAAATTCATCCCTGGAGGGAACGCCTGGTGTAAAGGTGGCTCCCGGCGGATGGACTGTAGCTGCCAATACACCGGACGTACTGCCCGGCGTAATGGGTATCTACAAAATAGCTAACGCAGGTAATACTTTCGTCGGACTACAAGGCGGACCGGTATACCGGGAAGGAATCGAGCAGGAACTGCCTGCTCCACTTATCGCTGACAGGACTTACACAATGTCCTTTGACCTTGCTTACAATGAAATGTACGGTCATAAACATTGCTATGGTAACCTGGCGATCTTCGGTGGTAGTTCTCCAAAAGATACCGCTGAGCTGTTATGGACTTCCGGTAGTTTTACCGATACTTCCTGGCACCGGTGGAACGCGATATTTACACCGAAAAAAACGCATACTTACATCTCGTTTTACGCTTATCCGTCTGAGAATTGCCCTGTCAGCAGCTATGGAGTACTGGTATTCATAGATAACCTGTCTACCATCAAACAAATACTACGGACACAGCTGACTGCCACATCCTCCTGTAAGACAACAGGTACAGGTACTGTACAGGTAAAAGTAAATGGAGGTGCTGAGCCTTATACTTACCTGTGGACGCCTGGTAATTATACAACGCCAGAGGTATCAGGACTAACGGCGGGCACGTATGCTGTAACAGTAACAGCAGCCAATGGCGTAACGGCGAAAGGAGCGGTGACTGTAGAAGAATCAGATCTTCACGCAGCGCAGCAGGTCACCATATCTGACTGTGCCGGTGATAACAAAAATGCCATCTCTTTAAACATCACCGGAGGACTGCCCCCTTATGACTTATCATTAAACGGAAAGGAGACAGAAGAGCGGGACTTCCGTCAGCTGACACCAGGTAATTACGTGTTTGTATTGAAAGACAAACAGGTATGCGCTGATACCTTTAACATCTTCATAAAAGAACCCAAACCTTTGCAGATACGGCAAGTAGCAACTACGCCCTGCAGCTGTAGTGAAGTTACCGATGGCAGCATCCGGTGGGAGGTAGATGGCGGTACCCGTCCGTATAAATACCGTGTCAATGAATATGCCTGGCAGCCGGATAGTATACAGGCAAATCTGAAAGCAGGTAATTACCAGTACGAGGTGGCAGATGCAAATGGTTGCGTTGATGGTGGCCATACCAGTATCACTTCCCCCAATCAGTACTGCTTTGTAATGATGCCTTCTGCTTTTAGTCCTAATGGAGATGGAAATAATGACCTGTTTCGTCCCAGGGTCTATGATGCAATAACTGATTACAGGCTGAGTGTATATAACAGGTGGGGCAGCCTGGTATTCCAGACAAACGATCCGAAGACAGGGTGGGATGGTTACTCACATGGTGTGCCGCAAACGCCGCAGGCATTTATCTATGTATGTACTTTCACTACCAGCAAGAGCGAGCCGAAGTCTTATACCGGATCTGTTGTGCTCGTGAAATAATTGATCACTAACAAAACGATACTATAAGAAGATATTTGAGACCATATGTATTATTGACTATAACTACTTGTATTCATCAGCCGTCATAGATGGCAGGACCGGAAATTATTGAAAAAACCTAAAGACAACACGAATAGCATTGATGATTGCTCAATGCTGTTCGTGTTTGTTTTGTATGAATGTTAATCACTCTCCTCCAAGCCTTAGATATTATTAAACCTGTTCCGCTGAACACTTCACAGGGCTGTAGTATCTTGTATATTCACCAGTATCCAGTAATATGGCAAAACAAACATCGCTGATCACGTTCACCGGCAGATTGGGTAATATGATCGGTTACCGGCGTAACCGGAAATTCTATTTACGCAGCATGCCCGCAATTGTGAGGCAGACAACAGCTACACGTCGTGCGGCGCAACGTTTCGGTATAGCCAGTAAACATGCATGCCTGGTACGCAAAGCTTTGATTCCCGCATTAGATATACCGTGCGATGGCCATCATGTAAACCGGATGAACCAGTTGTTGATGAAGGGACGTTCCAACCGGGTATGCAATCTAACCGGCTATCGTTTCAATGAATGTACGGGCATTACACAGTTAATTGGCGTAGCGCCTTACATGGGCACAGACGGCAGGTTGTATATTCCTGCACAGACGTTGCCGGCAGTAAAAGGATGTGATGCAGTGGAGATAACGGTAATAGTTACACGTATCAGTTTTGCTTATCAGCAGATTAAGGCTGTAAGGGCAACAAAGACGATATTACAGGCAGGCGTACATTTCGATGGCGCTGTATTGCCTGTTGATATTGAAGGCAAAGGCACACTGATTATTGCAGTGCAGGTAAGGTTGATGTGTGAAGGGCGGCCTGTATGTAACAGCAAGCAGGTAGCTGCCGATATCCTGGCAGTATATACGCCTGATACAGGCACTAAGCCTGGTACTGATCAAACAGCGGTAGTACCCGCATATAGCGTAAATGGTGTACCTGCTCAGGTGGTTATACAGTATGTACCTGGTCCTGTATTGTGCCGGCGGGAATAGCGCCAGAGAAAGGTAACCAGGTATACTGGTGAGTGAACAATGCGTAGTATTTATAAGTTATTTTATCCGTAGTAAGACAATGGCTGATTGACGAATGTGGCAATCAGCTTAGCAATCTGTTATATATATAGCCGGTAGGAGGGGCAGCCTTCACCGAAAACCCTATGATAAACATCTATATTATATGTATACGGGCAATATCAACCTAAGTTGCCGGTAGGTTTTACAGCATTTTAGCAGTTCTGGCATCATCAGCCAGCATTTTACACTTCCAACACCAGGGGAAGAACTCTCCGGATCAAGTCCACGTTTATAAGGTCGCTACTTCGTTTGTAGCAGGTATTGCTGCCTGGCTAACAGGCAGTCTTTAGTGACGGGATAGTGGCGAACGTATGTGTCAGGCAGTCCTGACCAATAATCTTTTTATTTCTTCGTGCAGATGTGCAAATACGAAAGGTTTGGTAAGGTAACCCGCCGCACCTTTCTGCAGGACGTCTTCAATTTCCTGCGGATCGTTCTTGGCGCTGGTTATAAGTACGGGGATTTTACAGAGTTGCGGATCCTGTTTAAAACGGTCGAGTAGTTCATACCCGTCCAGCACTGGCATATAGATATCGCTTATAACAAGGTCAGGAAGGTATCTGGTGGCGACGGTCAGGCCTTCCGCTCCGTGGCTGGCTGTAAAAACGGTATAATCATGCAATTCCAGCAGACTTTTTAATGTGTCCAGAAGTCCGGCTTTATCTTCTATCAGGAGAATGTTGGCGTTCATGCGAATAATTTACTTACAGGTATCAGGATACTTGAAAGCAAGTGTAAAAACCGTGCCTTTATCAGGAGAGCTGGTAACGGTGATATTGCCGTTGTTAGCGGCGGTGAATGATTTAACGATGCTAAGACCGAGTCCGGTACCGGCTATGCCTGCGGTGTTGCTGCCCCGGAAGTAGGGGTCAAAGAGGTAAGGCAGATCTTGTTCGGGGATACCTATACCGTCGTTAGACACGGTAATGACAGCTGCATGTTCCTGGTAGTCCAGGTGTATAACCGGGGCTTTGTCTCTGGAGTACTTACAGGCGTTGCTGACGAGGTTAGTAAGTATTCGGGTGATTTGGGCCGGGCTGGCGTAAATTTTTTTTGGTGTGCCAGTCAAAACAATTTCGGGCTGTCGATTGTCTTCAATATAGGCATGATACTGCTCTTTTAAGGGAAGTACATAATTGCTGAGGTCAATAAGTTCTTTGACCGCCTCAATGTGCCCCGAGACTATATTGTTGATTGTCAGCATCTCATCAACCATACTGTTCAAAGAAAAGACTTCTGTAGTAATTCTCGCCAGTTGTTTTTCATAGAATGCGTTCATATGTTGATCTGCTTTCAGCTTGGCTGATAGTAGGTCAACCACAGATGTGATGGTGGTTAGCGGCGTTTTAAATTCATGTGCAGTGATGGCAATAACATTACTTGCATTGCTGAGTAATGCGTTGTTTTCAACATGATTAGCGGAGTCCATTGTTCGATACTTTTAATGATGGTCGTGCAGCAATATGACAGGATAACTGACTCAACAATATGTAGAGAATCACCACAGGTGTTGCATACACAGTTTTTCAACAATTGAAAGGCAAAATACTCAATATAGGAGTAATTATCTAGTGCGTATTAGTTTTAAAGACGTATTTTTACCTGAGTAGTAGCACATGTCGTGAATTTCGAGAAAAGTTAACCAAAAGATCATATATGAGAAAAATTAATAGATTAGTCATAGGCCATTAGATGTAGTAGCGTAAATACCTTAATCTTTATTGTTCTCACCATCAATCATTTACAAAATTGTCTTATAAAATCACGTTTTTGGAATTATTTTTGCACAACCAAGCCGTAATTATATGCCATATTTTTTTATTGAATCAATTATGAACCTTGCTAACTTTTTACCCCTATGATCAATATTGGAATTATAGAAGACAATTATTTCCAGTTGAACAATTACAAAGAGTTTTTAGAAGATTTTCAGGAGTGTAAGGTTGTATTTGCTTGTAAGTCAATGGAGGAGTTCAGAGCGCTTCCATTTAAAGAGACGGAGGTTAATGTAATATTGCTGGATATTTCGCTGCCAGGGGAATCAGGCATACAAGGTATGCAGGAGCTGAAACGCATTTATCCTGAAGCGAAATTGATCGTTCTGTCGGGTCACGATGGGAAACATTACGTTATTGAGTCTATCCGCCAGGGCGCGAGTGGTTATATAATAAAGACCAGCCGCCTGATGGAGATTTACCATTCAATTATGGATGCAGTTAGTGAAGGTGGTACACTTTCCCCCAAGGCTGCTCATTTACTGATTAATTATATCGCCAAGGACCCCCTGGAAGATATTAAGCACAAGCTCACTAAAAGAGAGTATGAATTACTCGCGCTACTCAAGGAAGGCTACTCATATAAGGAGATGGCTGAGAAGCTTTTTGTGACAGTTTTTACGGTAAATCAACATTTAAAGAAGATTTATCAAAAACTTAATGTCGCTACAAAATCAGAACTAATTTCAAAAATCTGGTCAAATAGTTTGTATTCTTTCTTTTTAATTACGAATTCTTGGATTTTTTTTCAGATGCTTTCATTTGAGAATGTGATCTCGCTTTTGTAAAACACACTACTAGAGTAAGTAGGCACGTTTGTGTTATCACTGCGTTTTTTACTCTAAATAGTAGTAGTGCCGACTAAGGCTATAAACTAATATTGTATCACGGAAAGCGCGGAAGAAAAACCTTTAAATATTCAAAACGGTAAGATGATTCTAAAGAAGGATTATTTACGTTATATCTTTGTTGTTCCGGTCCTTATCTGCTGTTTCTTTTTTACATCTTGTGTCAGTACACAGAAGTCAGTGTATTTTAACAATCTTTCTGATACTGTTATTGCTCCCGTAAAAGGAAATTTCGAGCCGGTAATACATAAAAATGACGTATTACAAATTGTTGTTAGTAGTATGAACCCCGAGGATGCTATTGTATTTAACACCCCAAGTGTTGCATCCACAGGAATCGCAGGAGTTGGCACCCAAACAACGGGTTACATGGTAAATGAGCAAGGGAATATAGAATACCCCGTGCTCGGACAGGTCAAAGCAGAAGGACTTACCAAAGCGCAACTTACAGCGTATCTGAGAAACGAACTGGATAGTCGCAAGCTGATGAAAGATCCGGTAGTGACCATTCGCTTTCTCAATTACAGGGTAACAGTAATAGGCGAAGTAGCCCGCCCTACAGTGGTGACTGTTCCAAGTGAAAAAATTACAGTACTCGAAGCCTTGGGAATGGCTGGAGATATTACTGTTTACGGGAAAAAAGAGAATGTACTCCTGATCCGCGAGGTAAATGGCGAAAAGACGATTAAAAGACTTAACCTCAATAGTTCAGAAATACTTACATCTCCATATTATTATTTGCAGTCAAACGATGTTGTGTATGTCGAGCCAAATAAATCGAAAGTCGCTGTAGCAACCGGCAGCCGAACTACAATACCAATCATCATCAGTACATTATCATTGATAGTGCTTACGCTTGACAGGTTGATCGTTAACTAGCTGAACTGATGTTATTCCAATAATTCATCCTACAAATTTGTGTTGAGTGCCATGCAACAGAAAGTAATTAATACGCGCACAAAGCGAGAGGAACATACAGGTCTCCTGGAAATGATCAGGCATAAATATCAGCCTTACTGGCCTTTATTTGTGATTGCGTCCATAATTTCTGTCTCAATTGCATATGTTTATCTGAGATATGCAACCCCGCTTTACAAAATCACTTCTTCTCTGTTAATCAAAGAAGATACCCGCCCTGGTGAAAGTTCTATTATTGAAATGATGGACCCGCTGGGCAGAGGTAAAAAAGTTGATAACGAGATCGAAATACTGAAATCAAGAACAATTGCGAAAGCAGTTGTAAAGAATCTTAATCTCTACGGAGAACTATTTGAAAGAGGTAGAATCAGAGATATTTCTCTTTATAAGAAAGGACCACTTCAGTTCAACTTCATCGATGCTGATCTTATTGATCCGATGGAAAATACAGTAGTGGATGTAACTTATGATTATAAAGGTGGTAAAGTTTCCCTGGATGGAAAGACATACCCGGTAAATGACACAGTGCATACCAAATGGGGACGCATGGTCATTAAACCAATGCCTGGTTTCAATCCTTCCGGTGAGCATGGTGAAGGTTATTACCTGCGTGTTGCTGGCGATAAAGCGCTTGCTGGCCAGTTCCTGAGCAATCTTAAGATCACTGCCGCCACCAAAAATTCAAATGTACTCAGACTTGAGTATGTAGATGCTGTACCTAAAAGAGGTATGGACTTGCTGGATGCGCTGATGAAAGAATATGATGCGGCATCTATTGATGATAAGAATAAGACTGCATCTAAAACAATGGCTTTCGTGGAAGACAGGCTGCGTATTATTACTGCAGAACTGAGCCAGGTAGAAGGCGAGATACAGGAGTATAAGACAAATGCAGGTATCGTGGATATCAGTGAGCAGAGCAAACTGTTCCTCAATGCCGTGCAGGATAACGATGTGAGGATGAGCGAAGCAGACATGCAGTTATCTACATTGTCAGCCGTTGAAGAATATGTGAAAGGTAGAAAGTCAGAAGATAACATTGTACCGGCTACTTTAGGTATTGCTGATGCAACATTATTGGGTCTGCTTAGCAAACTGCAGGAATCAGAGCTGCAGATTGAGAGACTGAAAAAGACAACAGGTGAAAACAGTCCGCTGCTGGCTAGTCTGAATGCGCAGGCAGAAAGATTGAGACCTGCTATCATGGATAACATCACCAGCTTACGTGCTAACCTGGAAGCGGCAAGGTCTAAACTGACTGCACAGAATAACCGCTTTATGAGTATGCTGAGAGGCGTACCAAGCAAGGAGAAAACTTTGCTGGAAGTGAGCAGGCAGCAACAGATTAAAAATAACATCTACACTTTCCTGCTGGAGAAACGTGAAGAAACGCAACTGCAGTATGCAGCTGCTATTTCTGACAGCCGCATAGTAGACTTGGCGGAAGCAGAGAGCTTTCCGTTCAGTCCGAAGAAATCAATGGTGATGGCGCTGGCAATCATCGCTGGTCTGGCTGTGGTAGCAGCATTCATTGCAGTGAAAGACCTGATGAATAACAAGGTGATGTTCCGTTCAGATATTGAGAAAGGCACATCTGCTCCGATCATCGCTGAGATTATGTTTGACAAGAATGGCGCTATTGCTATCACTGAAGGTAAGCGTACGCCTGTTGCCGAGCAGTTCAGGGCTTTACGTACCAGTTTATCTTATATTGGTATCAATGGTGACAACAAAACGATACTTGTCACATCTTCCATATCTGGTGAAGGAAAGAGCTTTATTGCAGTAAATCTTGCACTGAGTCTTTCCCTGACTAAAAAGAAGGTGGTATTGCTGGAGTTTGACCTTCGCAAGCCGAAGGTGAGTAAGATCCTCAATGTACCGCATCATCCGGGTATCAGTAATTACCTGGTGGGTCATTCATCACTGAATGATATTCTGAAGCAGCCAATAGAGAACAATGAATATATGTACCTGCTTTCTGCAGGTGTAATACCGCCAAATCCGACTGAGTTGATTTTGAACGGTAGATTGGAGCAATTACTTGCGACCCTGAGAGCATCATTTGATTATGTGATTATTGACTCTGCGCCTGTAGGCCCTGTAACTGACGCACGTTTGCTTGCACCATTTGCTGATGCGACGCTATATGTAGTACGTCACGAAAGAACGCCTAAGTTCAATCTGAAGATGATTGAAGACCTGTACGAACAAGGAGATCTCGGCAAGTTGAATATTGTATTCAATGGCCTGAAAATGCGCGGTGTACCTGGTTATGCGTATGGTTATGGCGGTGGCTATGGCTACGGCAACGGCCAGGGATATGGGTATGGTTATACGGATGACACCAAGAATGGCTCCGTGAAAAAAGGTCGGTTCAACAAGATTTTTAAACAAGATTAACAGTTGGTATTCCGGTGATTCGTTCACCGGAATGCCTTGAAAATAATGCACTTGATAACTACTCATGTGACTGAGGAGGCGAAGCTATGCCAATTCTCTTCCTCTTCTTTTCCCGCCTTTATGATTTCCACTTTATTATCTATTAATCTATTCATGCTTTATTAAACTTTTAAACCCACTGAAATGGAACAAAAGCCACACACCTGGTATGCAGTGTATACTAAACCCAGATGGGAGAAAAAAGTGGCGGATGCACTGGTTCGGAAGCAAATCGAAACATATTGTCCGCTAAACAGAGTAACACATCAGTGGAGCGACAGAAAGAAGGTGGTAGAAGAACCACTTTTCAAGTCGTATGTCTTTGTCCGTATTCCTGAGGACAAAAAAACACTCGTGCGTGAAACAAGTGGTATTGTGAATTTCGTTTATTGGCTGGGAAAACCTGCCAGCATTCCTGAACATGAGATTGACCTCATCAAACGTTTCCTGCGTGAGTACCAGGATGTGGAAGTTGAGCGTTTCCCGATCCAGGAAGACGATCTGGTACGTATCACCGCTGGTCCGCTGATGCATCAGCATGGCAGAGTTGTGGAAGCCGGCAAGAATACAGTGAAAGCTGTATTATACAGCATGGGTTTCTCTCTGATTGCGACTGTAAAGACAAGCGATCTTATGCTGCTCAACAATACTAATAACACAAAAGAATACACCGGCGCTGCGAAAGTAGGCGTAGGTAATGTGATCTAAAATATCAACCCTGGACATCTATGCTACACGTATTATTATGTGGAGGGTCAGGAACCCGTCTCTGGCCACTATCAAATAAACAGACGCCCAAGCAACTGCTGCCGTTATTTGACGGCCAGAGCTTATTGCAACTTACCTGGGTACGCAATAATTGCTTCTGTGATAGTGTGATGGCTGTGGTGAATGAACAACAAGCCGACATGGTGAATAAGCAACTGCAGGAAGCAGGTGCTAGTGAAATTCAGATGATGGCGGAGCCTGTAGGCCGTAATACAGCTGCTGCAATTGCACTGGCTGCGTTTACCGCATCGCCTGAGACCATCCTGCTTATCACGCCTGCTGATCACCTGATAGGTACACCAGACCTGTATGCTGAAACTATTCAGAAAGCAGCGTCGCTGGCGGCAGAAGGACACCTGGTTACCATTGGTCTGAAGCCTAATTACCCTGAGACAGGTTATGGTTATATCCAACATTCCGGTTATGATGTAATCCGCTTCACTGAAAAGCCAAATGCAGTTACTGCAGAAGCTATGCTTCAAAGCGGAGACTATCTCTGGAACAGCGGTATATTCTGCGGTCAGGCAGGCGTACTGTTGCAACAGTTACTGGAATACGCTCCGGAAATCTATGCAGCGGCAGCAGAAGCCGCTGTGATCTGGAAAGAAACCGGCGTTATTCCGCTGGCGGCTATGGAAGCTATTCCATCTGACAGTATTGACTATGCCGTGTTGGAGAAGAGCGACATTGTGAAGGTAGTGCCTAGCGCTATGCAATGGAGTGATGTAGGAGGTTATGAAGCACTGGCGGAAGCATTGGCCAGCCATTACCGCTATAGTAACAATCAGGCGGTATTCATCGAGAGTGATCCGGTTAACAGTATGGTCATCGGAAAAGATAAACTGGTAGCATTGGTAGGAGTGGAAAACGTTGTTGTAGTAAACACGCCGGAAGCCCTGCTGATCTTACAGAAAGGTAAAGGACAGGAAGTAAAACAACTGCATCAGTGGGTGAAGGAAAACAGACCTGAACTGCTGTAAACAATTATTAGCCGTATGCAACTGAACGATAAGATATATATAGCCGGTCACCGTGGTATGGTGGGCGGCGCTATCAGCAGAAGATTACAGACGCTGGGATACACAAACCTGGTAACGAGGAGTTCAGCTGAACTGGACCTCCGTTCACAGGCAGCTGTAAACGAATTTTTTGCTACAGAGAAGCCGGAATATGTATTCCTGGCAGCAGCAAAAGTTGGCGGTATTCATGCCAACAATACTTACCGTGCAGAGTTTCTGTACGATAACCTCATTATGGAGGCTAATATCATTCATGCTGCATGGCAGAATGGTGTTAAGAAACTGATGTTCCTGGGCAGTTCCTGCATCTATCCTAAATTGGCGCCACAGCCATTGAGAGAAGACAGTCTGCTGACAGGTCCACTGGAACCAACCAACGAACCTTATGCGATTGCCAAGATTGCCGGTATTAAATTATGCGAAGCATACCGTGATCAGTATGGCGCTAACTTTATCAGCGTAATGCCAACCAACCTGTATGGTATTGGTGATAATTACCATCCTGAAAATTCACATGTACTGCCGGCATTGATCCGTCGTTTTCATGAAGCGAAGGAGTCGGGCGCATCCAACGTAACTGTATGGGGCAGCGGTACACCTAAACGTGAGTTTCTGTTTGCAGATGATCTGGCCGCAGCCTGCGTTTACCTGATGCTGCATTATGATGAAAAGGAACTGGTTAACATCGGTACCGGCGAAGACCTGACTATTCGTGAACTGGCGGAGACGGTGAAAGAGGTAGTAGGTTTTACAGGTGAACTTGTTTTTGATAGCTCCAAACCTGATGGTACTCCACGTAAACTCATGGATGTATCAAAATTACATAAGCTCGGCTGGAAACACAGCGTAGAGCTGAAAGAAGGACTTGAACAGGCTTATGCCGACTTCCTTCAGAAAAATCAGATGGTCACATTGTAATAAAATTGTTTAACCGCGTCTCAATATTTATAAAATGAAAGCAATCGTAATTGGAACTGGATATGTTGGACTGGTGACCGGTGCCTGCCTCGCAGAAGTAGGTACGCAGGTAGTGTGTGTCGATGTTAATGCTGAAAAGATCAATAACCTCAAGAACGGCATTTTACCTATTTATGAACCGGGTCTCGAAGAGATTGTTACCCGTAACTATAACGACGGTCGCCTGTCATTCAGCACCAGCCTGGCTGAAGTGCTGCCGGGTGCTGATATCGCTTTCATTGCGGTAGGTACGCCTCCGGGTGAAGATGGCAGCGCAGACCTGCAATATGTATTACAGGTAGCAAAAGAAATCGGTACACACATGACTGATTATCTCGTTGTGGTAACAAAGAGCACTGTACCAGTAGGTACTGCTGTGAAAGTGAACAGAGAGATCAAACAGGCAATGCTGGACAGAGGCGCCCTGCTCGATTACGATGTAGCTTCAAATCCTGAGTTCCTGAAAGAAGGCGCTGCAGTACAGGACTTCCTGAAACCTGACCGTATCGTGGTTGGTGTGAATACTGACAGAGCAAAAGAAGTGCTGGAACGTCTGTATCATCCGTTCCTGCTGAATGGCCGTCCGATTATCTTTATGGATATAGCTTCTGCGGAAATGACCAAATACGCAGCGAATGCAATGCTGGCTACTAAAATTTCCTTCATCAACGATATCGCTAACCTGTGCGAACTGGTAGGCGCTGATGTGAATAAAGTACGTAAAGGTATCGGTAGCGATGCCAGGATCGGTAATAGCTTCATCTATCCTGGTATTGGTTATGGCGGTTCCTGCTTCCCTAAAGACGTGAAGGCGCTGGTGCGTACCGGTATGGATTATGGCCACGGTTTGCGTATCCTGGAGGCAGTAGAAGCGGTGAACAACGATCAGAAGAAAGTATTGTTCAACAAAATCAACAAACACTTCGATGGTTTGCTGAAAGATAAAACATTTGCAGTATGGGGCCTTTCCTTTAAGCCAGGTACTGACGATATGCGTGAAGCATCAAGCATTGTGCTGATTGAAGCACTGCTGGAAGCAGGCGCTAAAGTAAGAGTGTTTGATCCGGTTGCAATGCATGAAGCAAAGAAAACACTGAATGACAGCGTGACCTGGGCTACAGACCTGTATGATGCTGCTGAAGGTGCAGACGCGGTGTTGCTGGTAACAGAGTGGAACGAGTTTCGTCTTCCTGACTGGAACCGCATCAAGCAATTAGTTAAAAACCCTGTTGTATTTGACGGCAGGAACATTTATGAAAATACATATCTTGAGAAAAACGGTTTTATCTGTTACAGCATTGGTATATCCCAGCCGGCAGTTAGCGTACTCTCCAGAAGTTAAACACATCATTCCCCCCACTTATCTTAATTAAAAAACATAGTATGAAAGTTGCTTTAATCACCGGTGTAAATGGACAAGACGGCGCATACCTGGCCGAGCTGCTGCTTGAAAAGGGTTATATGGTGCATGGCGTTAAACGTCGTGCGTCATTGCTGAACACAGATAGGATCGACCATTTGTATCAGGACCCTCATAGTGAAAATGTTCGTTTCAGATTACACTACGGTGATATGACCGACAGTACTAACCTGATCCGCATTATTCAGGAAACTCAACCTGACGAGATTTACAATCTCGCTGCTATGAGCCATGTGAAAGTAAGTTTTGATACACCGGAATATACTGCAAATGCTGACGGTATCGGTACACTCCGCATCCTGGAAGCGCTGCGTATCTTAAAGCTGGAAAAGAAAACAAAAGTATATCAGGCAAGTACATCAGAGCTGTATGGTCTGGTACAGGAAGTACCTCAGAGAGAGACTACTCCTTTCTACCCACGCAGTCCGTATGCTGTTGCTAAACTATATGCATACTGGATCACTGTTAACTACAGGGAAGCATATGGTATGTTTGCCTGCAACGGTATCCTGTTCAACCACGAAAGTCCGCTGCGTGGCGAAACTTTCGTAACCCGTAAGATCACCCGTGCAGTTGCAGCTATTGCTCTGGGCCTGCAGGATAAACTGTTCCTGGGTAACCTGGATGCGCGTCGTGACTGGGGTCATGCAAAAGATTATGTAGAAGCTATGTGGAGAATCCTGCAGCAGGATACACCAGATGACTATGTAATTGCAACTGGTATTACTACCCCGGTACGTGAGTTTGTACGTATGGCATTTGACGAACTGGGTATCGAACTGAAGTTTGAAGGTACAGGTGTAGAAGAAGTAGCTTATGTTAGTGCTTGCCGTAACAAGGAATATATCCTGCCTATTGGCAAACAGGTACTGGCGGTAGACCCTGCATATTTCCGTCCTACAGAGGTGGAATTGCTGATAGGTGATCCTACCAAGTCAAAAACTAAATTGGGTTGGGAGCCTAAATACGACCTGCAGGAACTGGTGAGCGAGATGGTGACATGCGATGTGGAGTTATTCAGAAAAGACAGTAAAACTCAGTGGGAACAATTGGCAGGATAAGCGCTTGCTTCGCCGGAATCTGTTATGCGCGTGAAAGTATTTAATCAGTTATCTAATAATCCTAAGTACAGTAAAACATTAGAATGGGTAAAACTGGTCACTGTGACCGGTTTCGCCCAGGTTTTTGTACAAATCGTTAGTCTTGTAAGCGGTATCCTGGTGATCCGTATGCTGGAACCGGAAGAATACGCGTTGTATACATTGGCTAATACGATGTTAGGTACAATGACGGTATTGGCAGACGGTGGAATATCCACAGGGGTGATGTCTCAGGGTGGAAAGGTTTGGCAGGATCGCGATAAGCTCGGTACGGTACTTGCTACAGGGATGGATCTGCGCCGCAAGTTTGCTGTAGGCAGTTTGTTGGTCTCTATTCCGGTACTTATATACCTGATGCGGCACCATGATGCAAGCTGGCTGATGTCTGTGCTGATTGTGCTGTCGCTTATTCCTTCTTTCTTCATGGCATTGTCTGGCACCTTGTTGCAGATTGCGCCAAAGCTGAGACAGGACATAGCACCTTTGCAGAAGAATCAGGTGTACATGAATATC
The DNA here is from genome assembly GCF_019492185.1 of Chitinophaga rhizophila. Classification (GTDB taxonomy): domain Bacteria; phylum Bacteroidota; class Bacteroidia; order Chitinophagales; family Chitinophagaceae; genus Chitinophaga; species Chitinophaga rhizophila. Next base: position 1,314,892 of record NZ_JAICCF010000001.1, on the reverse strand, counting down.
GGCAGGCTGGTATTACTGTCATTAACCATTTTCGTTTTCCCTTTTGCATTCGTTGCTGTTCTGGCGGCAGGTTTACCACAGATATGGGGTAACCTGAACCTGCGAAAGATATCAGCCGGGTATGCAGACTGGAATAAACCCCCAGACCCGCAGATCAGGCAGGATATTATGAAAATGGTAAGGCGGTTGCTGCCAATGGGGATCTACACCTGCCTGTCAGGACAGATTACCATCTGGCTGATCTCCATCTTTGGTACGACTAAAGGAGTGGCGCAACTGGGCGCGCTGGACAGGCTGTCGATGGTGCTTAGTTTTATTACGATTGTATTCGGTACAGTGATCTTACCAAGATTTTCCAGGTTGCCTAATAACGCAAAACTGCTGATGCGCCGTTTCCTGCAGATACAGGGTGGCATGTTAGCGCTGAGCGCCTGTATTATCTTCACTGCCTGGTTATTTTCAGCGCAGATCCTGAAAGTACTGGGACCGAACTACTCGAATCTGACAAATGAAGTGGTGCTGAAGATTACTATCAGTTGTCTGGGTATCATTGCCACCTCTACTTTTTCCCTCTTTACCAGCAGAAGCTGGGCCATTCACCCGTTCATATCAATTCCGGTAAGTATTGCATCGATTGCGCTGGGCGTTACGTTTATTGATGTTTCATCACTGCGCGGTGTACTCTTCCTGAATATTATGATACAACTGATTCAGGTAACGATGAACGTTTCATACAGCCTTATCAAGATCAGCAGAACAAACAACACATTACCCACTGAAAATAACAAAGAAACTATATGACATATTACTATCAGGTAGAAGGATTACTTCGAAACAATATCGGAGATGTACTTCAGGGAATGGTCGCTAAAGACCTGTTACCGGAAGGCGCAAGGGTAGCCGACAGGGAAGCAATCTCGGACCTGGCTGGCAGAGATAGCGGTGTACTGATCGCTAACGGCTGGTACATGCACTCTTTTGCGAAGTTTCCCGCACCAGATAATATTACGCCTGTATATGCAGCCGTACACGTAGCCAATTCGGCGTTACTGTCCAGCGAGCATGTAAGGGAACATTTCAAGAAGCACGCGCCTATCGGCTGTCGTGATACTAAAACATTACGTCTGCTACTGGGCTGGGGTATACCGGCTTATTATTCCAGCTGTCTGACCATCACTGCAAAGCCGCGTGGTCCTATCAATACCGATCCTAAAGGTGAAGTATTGCTGGTAGACAACGTAGACCATCCGGTGCCGGATGCTGTAGTAGCTAAACTGGAGAAAGTACTGGGCAGGAAGATGGTAAGAGTATCGCACGATCCACCAGATACAAGCGGCGATATTGAGGCATATGCAAAAGTGTCTGAGCAGCACATGAACAGTTTGCTGAAACGCTATTGTAATGCTTCCCTGATCCTGACTACAAAGATCCACTGCGCGCTGCCATGCCTGGGTATGGGCGCCAATGTGAAACTGATCCATCCTAACCCTGCTGACCCTCGCCTGGCGACAGTAGCAGAGTTTATCGATATCATCTCTTACAAGGATATCCTTGACAAAGCAGATGCAGGTCTCAACGATTCTCCTGTCAATAAAGAGGCGCTGGCAAAGAGAAAACAATTCCTGTTGCAGCTGGTAGCTGATTCCATTGCGGAAGGTGCCAATGCAGTACAGGTATCAGGTAAATCGCGCTACCGCCTTATCAGAATGAAGGCTGCCCTGTTGGCAAAACTGTACCGCGCCAGTGTGGTACTGTCTTACCGTACGGGATTTGCGAAAGAAAAGATTCAGAGAGTATATGGCGCAGGTTTCTGATAAGCAACGTATTCTGGTATATTCTACCCAGTTAATGGAAACCGGGGGCATTGAAAGTCATCTGCTGGAGTTTTGCCGGCAGATGGCTGCCAATGGTACTGAAATTGACCTGGTAGTATTGAACGCCAATACAACCCCTGAAACGGAGCAGTATTATAAAAGTATTTGCAGAAGAGTACTGTTTGGTAAACATGGCCGTTCTTACAAACGTATGCTGTGGATGTTGCAGACAGGCGTAAGATTACGCAGTTCCCGCAAATACGACGCGGTATATACCAACGGACAGGGAGAAAGTATCTGGATGCTGTCACGTATGCTGCCTGGTTATGACAAATGGGTGCACCATCATCATACCTCCGGGGATGCGAAAGACCAGGCTACCTGGGGAGAGAAATATAAGCGTACGTTGCAAACGGCAAATACAATCATTGCGTGTTCTCACAGGAATGCGGGTGATATGAAGAGTGTACTGAACCGTCAGATAGACGTAGTACCTTGTTTTTCAAGAAATGTAGAAGTTGCTTTTACACAGAGCCCGTCGGGTAAACTACGCTTTGGTTATTATGGCCGTCTGATTGCAGAGAAAGGTGTTGACCTGATCTGCAGGATGAGTGAAGATGCTGATCTGAGCGATGTGGAGTTTCACCTGTGGGGCGAAGGAAAGAATTATCCTGCCAGTTATTTCGATAAATACCCCAACGTACAATATCATGGTACTTTTGCCGGTGAAGCCGGTTTAAAGAGCGCTATTGCGCAGCTGGATGCTTATTTGCTTTTATCAATTCATCCGGAAGGATTGCCTATCAGTTTACTGGAGGCGATGAGTGCTGGTTTACCCTGGCTGGCTACAGACAGGGGCGGTATTCCGGATATAGCCTGTGATCCTCTGTCAACGAGAGTGATTCCGGCGGCGTCTACTTATGAAGAGGCTAAAAGCGCTGTCAAAGCGTTTGCAAAAGATATCAGAAGCGGCTTAGTTACAAAGACGACTCAGAAGGACCTATATGCGAACAGGTTCTCAGCCGTGGCATTAAGAACAGCCTGGAGTAATATTCTCGGACTACAAAAGCACAACTAAAACCATGGTGATTATATCCCATCCTACAGGCAATGCCAATGTCAGGGCCGCAGTAGCGGGCCTTGCAGATGCAGGCATACTGGCTGAATTTCACACAGCTATTGCAAGTTTCCCCGGTTCCACGTTTGGCCGCCTTTCAGGTTTTGGCCCTTTATCGGAAATCAAACGTCGTGGTTATGAACCCCGTTTGCAACCTTATACCAGGTTATACCCCTGGTATGAACTGGGCCGCCTGGCCGCTACTAAAGCAGGCTTCAAAAGTCTGACAAGGTATGAGAAAGGCATGTTTTCAGTAGATGCTGTTTATCACGCGATGGACAGACGAGTGACCAATCGTTTGAGAGATGTGTCACGTAAAGTAAATGCGGTGTATGGTTACGAGGATGGTGCTATGCTCTCATTCAGAGAAGCCGGCCGTCTCGGATTAAAACGCCTGTACGACCTGCCTATAGGTTACTGGCGTACTTCACAGCGCCTGCTCGGACATGAGCTGGAACGCTGGCCCGCATGGAAAAATTCAATAGTGAGTCTGACTGCTTCCCAGAAGAAACTGGACAGGAAAGATGAAGAGCTGCAACTGGCTGACAGAATATTTGTAGCCAGCAGCTTCACTGCAACAACGCTGAAAGATTATCCTGGCAAGCTCTCACAGATTGACGTAATCCCTTATGGATTCCCAACTGTAACAGGTTCCAGGGACTATAATAAAATTTCTGGCCGTCCGCTGAAAATATTGTTTGTTGGCGGATTGTCTCAACGTAAAGGTATTGCTGACCTGTTTGCAGCCGCAGATAAGCTGGGTAATGCAGTACAACTGACAATAGTAGGTAAGAAGATGTCAGACAACTGTCCGATACTGGATAAGGAACTGGCAAAGCATAAATATATTCCGAGTCTGGCGCATGCAGACATCCTGAGAGTAATGCGGGAGCATGATGTGTTCATCTTCCCTTCACTGTTTGAAGGATTCGGGCTGGTAATAACAGAGGCGATGTCGCAAGGTACGCCGGTAATTACTACAGACCGTACAGCAGGTCCTGATTTGATTACGCACGGTAAGAACGGTTGGCTGACAGAGGCCGGTTCAACCGAGGCATTATATAACGCAATAGCAGCATTGCTGAACAATCCTGACAGTGTGCCTGAAGCAGGCATTGCTGCAATGGAAAAAGCGCGTAGCAGACCTTGGTCAGCTTACGGCCAGGAGCTTGCAGCAGCAATATCAAAAGTTTAATAGCAGGATTCTGCAAGAGTGTGAAAATGATGAATCAGTATCCGGGTAACTTATCAGCAAATCGTATGGCGGAATTAGCGGCCGCCCGGTTTGAACAGATCACAGCAAGAAACTCACAGAAGTTGATGCTGCGGCTGCAACAGGGTGTGTGGTTATACCTTTTGCTGCTATTATTTGAGGGCGCTTTACGTAAGTGGTTTCTGACACCGCTGGCAACGCCATTATTGATTATCCGTGACCCTGTTGCGATATGGTTGATTGCGATGTGCTGGCAAAAGAAGCTGTTTCAGCCTTCTTATTCCCTGCCATTGATGACCATCATTGGGGTGCTGGGGCTGATATTTGCAGTGACTATTGGCCATGGTAATCCATTTGTAGCCATATTTGGCGCACGTATATTACTGATTCACTTCCCGATGATATTTGTGGTGGAGGCCCTCTTTACACGTAAAGATGTAATCAAGATAGGGAAGTTTCTGCTGATGGTAGCCATACCAATGATGGTATTAATCTCGTTGCAGTTTTATAGTCCGCAGTCAGCATGGGTAAACCGGGGTGTCGGCGGTGATGAAGCGGGCGCTGGTTTCAGTGGTGCGATGGGCTATTTCCGTCCGCCGGGAACGTTCTCTTTCACAAATGGAACAACGTTGTTTTTCAGTCTGGTAGGGCCTTATGTATTATACTTCTGGCTTAATCCGGAAAATATTAAAAAGTGGGTGTTGATAGGGGCGACAATGGCGTTGCTGGTGGCGATACCACTTTCAATCAGTCGTGCGTTACTGTTCCAGACTTTGATTGCAGTGATGTTCTGCATGTTTGCGGGTTCCAGTAATCCAAAGTACGCAGGGAAGCTGTTCGGGGCGCTGGGCGGACTGGTTGTGCTGGTGTTGATATTGAGTCAGACGTCTATTGTAGGGGGTGCGATTGAGGTCTTCCTGGCGCGTTTTGATTCGGCCAATGAAAGTGAGGGAGGTATGGAAGGGGTGTTTGTTGACCGATTTCTGGGAGGATTGCTGGGAGCCTTTACAACAACATCTGCGCTGCCGTTATGGGGCTATGGCATCGGAATGGGAACAAACGTAGGTTCTATGCTGCTGACAGGAGGTGTTACCTTTCTGATTGCAGAAGGGGAGTGGGGCAGAACGATTGGTGAATTGGGACCTATTCTTGGACTTGGCGTTGTGTTTATCAGGATTGCCATGTCATTTAATCTTGCTTTTCTTTCTTTCAATAGATTACGCCGTGAGGGAGATATGTTGGCCTGGATGTTAGTCAGCGATTGCTTTTTGCTGCTGGCACAAGGACAATGGGGACAGCCTACTGCATTGGGATTCTCAGTGTTTGTGGCCGGACTGGTACTCGCCTCACTGCGGGAAGATGAAGAGGAAATAACTACAGGAACATATCAGGAAGTATCTTCCTGACAAGATGTTAATAAACCTGTGCCAACTATTGTGAGCAGTACACAAAGAGTGCCTGCAAACGAACCTGTGTTTTGATCATTGAAATCGTCTTTAACCGTACTTATTGTTTAAGAGAGCTTGCCTGTCTGCCTGGTCTTATGTTCATAAGAGGCTGACAAACTCTCTCCTCCAACACCCTGACATATCCGCAGCGTGTGTTGTAAACTGCAATATTTTACCTGGTTTGAATAAATGTATCCAATTGGTGCTTTAAAGAACAATGCGTAGTGTATGCGTCGATTGTGACTTTATCATCAAATTACTATGAACACCCTGAACTTATCATTTATGGTATTCCTTTTGTTAAAGGATGTTCCGGTTTGTTCATAGTAGGATATCCGATCACACTATTGAATGAACGTAGCCAACATTCGCTGTTCAACTGCTTAGCGCAGTAAGGAACAGGTTTTATGAGACCAGTTACTGGTCTCAGCATATATCCAGGGTTAAAGAACTAGCCAACGGTTTAAACGAAAAGGAAAAATTACTGATAAGTATGCGCATTGTTTTAGTGGGGAATTATCGCAAGGACAAACAGGAAAGTATGGAGCGATTTGCCCTGATGATGGAAACCGGATTCAAAAATGCCGGGTATACAGTGGACATCTGGAGACCAACAGTATTCTTCGGGAGCTTTTTTAAAGCAACAACCGGAGGTATTCCGAAATGGATCGGATATCTGGATAAATGGATTTTGTTTCCGCTGGTACTTCGTATGAAGCGGTTATTCGGATCAGCGGATACATTGTATCATGTGTGCGATCACTCTAATTCTTTTTATGTAAGACATCTTCCTGATGCACGCACCAGTATCACCTGTCATGATGTACTGGCTATCCGTGGCGGATTGGGTTATGCTGATGCTTATGCACCAGCTTCAGGATTCGGGAAGTATATGCAGCGTTGGATATTATCCAATCTTCTGACCGCAAAAAAGATTGCCTGTGTATCTCAGTTGACACTTAATCAGCTTAACGACCTGGCAGCGGCAAAAGGTAAAAAGCCTGCAGCATGGCAGGTAATACATAATGGGTTTAACGCTGATTTCAGTCCTCTCGGGAAGGAAGAGTGTCGTGAACTGTTGCGCGGTACAGGAGTGAATATCGACGAGCCTTTTATACTGCATGTTGGTTCGCGTCAGCTGCGTAAGAACCGTCAGATGTTGATTGAAATGGTGCATGAATTGGGAGATAAATACACAGGAAAGATTGTATATGCAGGTTTTGATATTGAGCCGTCTCTTTATAGCTATGCTGACAAACTAGGTTTGAAAGACAGGTTGATCTCTGTAACCAAACCACCGCATAAAGTGTTGAAGGCATTGTACAGCTCCTGTTATGCTTTTATATTTCCTTCATTATCAGAAGGGTTTGGCTGGCCGGTAATAGAAGCGCAGGCTTGTGGTACAGCGGTAGTTGCAAGCAGCACTGAACCTATGCCCGAAGTAAGTGGTGGCGCAGCGTTGCATGCAGATCCTACAAAACCTGAGGAATTTGCTAATGCATTGCTTCAGCTATCTGATAGTTCGCTCAGAGCAGAGTTGATCAGGAAGGGAAAACTGAATGTAACACGCTTTACACCGGATATCATGATTAACGCATACCTGTCTATGCTGGGTATTGGCGCTAACACAGGTAACGCCGGGGTACAAGGGCATAACAGGCCGGTGGCAGTATAAAAGTAACTGAACAATAGTAAACTAATCAATAGAAAAGAAAGCACTGATGAATATTCTTCATGTCATCCCTACTTATAAGCCGGCTTATATTTACGGAGGCCCTATTTATTCCAGCTCAGCATTGTGCGAACAACTCGTGGCCGATGGGCATAAGGTGACCGTACTGACTACAACAGCTAATGGAGAAGTTGAACTGGATGTGCCTCCAGGTGTGGCACAGAATGTTGATGGTGTACAGACACTATACTTCAAACGTGTAACAAAAGATAATACAAATTTCTCTCCTGATCTTGTAAAGTATCTTTATAAGAATATCAAAAATTACGATGCTGTGCATATCCACTCGTGGTGGAACCTGGTAGCTATCTTTACTGTATTGGTATGTTATATCAAAAGAGTAAGGCCAGTATTTTCTCCGAGGGGTATGCTCTGCCAGTATATTCTTGAAACAAATCATCCGTTTCAGAAGAAAATCATACAGGCGGTAATCGGCAACAGGTTGTTACCAAAGGTAAAGTTTCACGCTACATCCACAATGGAAGTACACGAAATCAAAGGATTATATCCCAAGTCACAGGTAGAAGAGATCTTCAACTTCGTATCAGTACCTGAGCAACCTGCACCTGAAAAAGCACCGATAGGAGACAAGATCAAATTCCTGTTTATGAGCAGGATAGATCCGAAAAAAGGATTGGAACTGCTGTTTAAAGGACTGAGTATGGTACAGTTTCCATACGAACTGACAATAGCAGGACCATTTAAAGAAGACTACGTAAATCAGTTAAAAGCACTGACACGTGAATATGGAATAGAGGCGCATGTTAAATGGGTGGGACCAGTATACGGAGAAGCGAAGTTTAAATTGCTGCATGAACATGATGTGATGGTGCTGACCTCTTATAATGAGAATTTTGCCAATATCGTCATAGAATCCCTTGCTATGGGTACGCCTGTACTGATCAGTAACATGGTCGGACTAAGCGCCTATATTGCTGAAAACAAACTGGGGTGGATCTCCACGATCGATCCTGTAAATATTAAAGAGACGCTTGAGAAGGCTTACGCAGAAAGAGATCGTTTGCCTGAATTGTCGAAGCTTGCACCGATATTAATGAAAAGGGATTTTGACAGGAAAAGACTGGTAAATAAGTACCTGGATTTGTACAAGTCAAAATAAACAAAGTGTGACAGATTTAATTACCGTCATCATTTTAAGTTATAACGAAGAGAAACATATCGAACGCTGTATTGCGAATCTTAGCAGGATAACCAATCGCATTATCGTTATAGATAGTTTGTCAACCGACCGCACAGTTGAAATAGCAACATCTTTGGGAGCGGTGGTTATACAGAGAGCATGGCCGGGGAACCAGGCAGACCAATTTAACTGGGCGCTGGATAATTGTATGATTACAACCCCCTGGACAATGCGGATGGACAGTGACGAGTATCTGCTGGATGAACTGATTGCAGAGATCAATTCAAAACTGCCACAGGCTAAGCCGGAAACCGGAGGTTTTATTATCAGGCGCAGAGTGATATTTATGGGTAAATGGATCAGGTGGGGAGGATTTTACCCGCATTGTTTACTGCGAATCTGGCGAACCGGTAATGGCAGACTGGAAAAGAAAGAAATGGATGAACATGTAGTGTTGAATACAGGAACATACGAAACCCTCCAACATGACATGGCCGATCATAACCTTAACAATCTGACCTGGTGGACCACAAAGCAGAATGGTTATGCTTCAAGAGAGGTAAACGATCTGCTGGAAAGGAAACGGGTTATCCAGGAAGGAAAGTTGGAAATAGAGCAACCCACTGGTGAAAATACGTCCCGCAAAAGGTGGTGGAAGGAAAATTTATATAACAGGAGCCCGTTGTTGATGCGTTCAATACTGTATTTCTTCTACCGGTACTTTGTACTGCTCGGGTTTCTGGATGGGAAAGAGGGGTTGATCTGGCACGTATTGCAAGGCTTCTGGTATCGCTTTCTGGTCGATGCGAAGATGTATGAATTAAAACGTAACAAGGGATTTTAGAAAGGATGACAATCAGATTAAAAAGAGGGACTGTTATTATCTTATTGATCAGCTATTTGCTGGCTGTATTATATATCGTGTTCCTCGAGCCGACAAGGGGTGCAGGCGAGCATTATGCTCCACCAAGATGGATGCCGTTGAAGAGTACTTATGATTTTATTATTGAGGCAGGACAGGCAGTGACGTATTATCGTTACTGGGCTTTCTTTCTGCTTAACCTTCTTGGTAACATCATCATGTTTATGCCTTTAGGCTTTCTGGTTGATGCTTTATCTGAAGGCGCAGCCAACAAAATTAAAGTAATAGCTATCGCATTCTTTTTTAGCCTCAGCATAGAACTGCTGCAATTGGTACTGATGATTGGAGTATATGACGCTGATGATGTAGTACTGAACACATTGGGTGCATATCTGGGTCTGGTGTTATATCGAAGGCTAGAAAGAAAAAGGATGGTTCTTGTTTATAGTAATACTTAATTAGTAATGAATAACTTTTATCTGTCACAAGTCCGTCTGAAGGATTTTGACGCCTCAGAAGGTCTGGACCGCGGCGCAGGCAAGTTCAAGGAAGCCTGCTGGTATTTTGTGAAAATGCTGTTTTTCCTTACAGCCTTTCCTGTTCCTTCCGGCATTAAGGCAAAGCTATTGCGCCTTTTCGGTGCTAAGGTGGGTAGCGGCTTGGTGATCAAACCAAGAGTTAATATTCACTTCCCGTGGAAGTTGGAAATCGGGGATGATGTATGGCTGGGAGAAGAAGCATATTTGTTGAATTTTGAACCGATGGTGATAGGAAACAACGTGTGTATTTCACAACGTGCCTTTCTATGCGGAGGTAATCACAATTACCGTCATCCGGCGATGCCTTATCGCAATGCACCTATTATTCTGAAAGACGGATGCTGGGTAGGCGCTTGTGTGTTCATAGGTCCCGGGGTAACTATAGGTACTGATACGGTAATTACAGCAGGTTCGGTAGTAACAGCGTCCGTATCACAGAATGGCATCTTTAAAGGCAATCCATTGACCTTTGTATCAGAAAGATGGAAATAATCAGAAAGCAAAACTAGAAATTTATATAGCGGTATGTCCAAGCGATTATTACTGATTGGAGGTAATTTCTCACCCGAACCAACTGGAATAGGTAAATACAATGGTGAAATGATCAAATGGCTGGCAGCCGGAGGATATGATTGCACCGTTATTACAAGTTATCCCTATTACCCTGAATGGAAGGTGCAGCCTCCATATGACAAGAACAAAAACTGGTATAAGAAGGAAGTAATTGAGAGTAATGGACAGGGAGGTAAGATCACCATATACCGTTGTCCGCAGTTGGTGCCTGCGAAGCCTACGGGTAAGACACGTATCATGCTGGACTTTTCATTTGCAGTATCTGCATTCCTGAAAATACTGCAGCTGCTTCCTAAGAAGAAGTTTGATGTAGTGATTACGGTGGTACCACCGTTCCACTTGGGCTTACTGGCAGTATTGTACAAGAAGTTTAAAGGAGCGAAGTTCTTCTATCACATACAGGATATGCAGATAGAGGCAGCGCGTGATCTGAATATGATCAAGTCTCCGAAATTGATTAAAATGCTGTTTGGCCTGGAGCGATACATCTTTAAAAATGCTGACATGGTTAGCAGTATTTCAGATGGGATGATGCGTAAGATTCAGGAGAAGGCAGGAAAGGACATTTTCTTCTTCCCTAACTGGGTAGATGTAAATCTGTTCCATCCTATTGAGAATCGTGTTCAACTGAAAACGGAATACGGATTTGATGTTAATGATAAGATTGTACTGTATTCAGGTGCCATTGGTGAGAAACAGGGATTGGAAGCAATCCTGAAGACAGCAGAGACACTGAAAGCGGATAAAAACCTGAAGTTCCTTATCTGTGGTTCAGGACCTTACAAAGAGAAACTGAAAGGCGATGCAGAAGCAATGGGATTGAGCAATGTAATTTTCTTCCCTTTACAACCATTTGAGAAGTTTAACCACTTCCTAAATATGGCAGATGTGCATCTGGTAATACAGAAAGGCAATGCAAGCGATCTGGTAATGCCATCGAAACTGACCACCATTCTTGCAGTTGGCGGGCTCGCGCTGATCACTGCAAATGACGGTACTAGCCTGCACGACCTGGTGAAGAAATACAACATGGGTATACTGGTGAAAGCAGAAGATCAGCAGGCGCTTACTGATGGTGTAATCAGAGCGATGCAGGACAACGCTGCAGAAATAGCAAGGAATGGACGTGTATACGCGGAGGACAATCTGTCTGTCGGTAAGATCATGTCAAGATTTGAAGAAGCCGTAGTTATTAACTAACACTACTGAACCGTACTTTATTATGTTAGACCGTTATCTCAAAATATGTAGCATCCAGATACTTGTGCTGGATTTCATATGCCTCAATGCCTTCTTTTTCTTTACACTGTACTGGATGCAACAGTATGGCATACCTGTAAGTGTTAGCAAGGATACATTCCTGCTGGCGACCAATATTTCCTGGATCGTGGCACTGTATACCACTGGTATTTATTTCATGAGTCAACAAATGTCTGTGGAACGTATCACCAAGAAGTTATTACAGAGCATCATGCTGTACCTGTTACTGATGCTGGTATTTGTTTTCCTTACCAAAGAAGCGTTCAACAGAATATTTATTCTGTCCTATTGCACGCTGTTTATTCTGCTGGTATTACTGGACAGGCTTTTCTTTTACATGCTAACCAATTATATCATCCATCGTAAAGAGATCGAGCGTAAGGTGGTGATAGTTGGTTACAATGACCTTTCTAAGCAATTAGTGGATAACCTGATGGGCCGCAAAAGTAATCTGCGTTTCGAGGGTTACTTTGAGGACTATAAGAACGTGCATGAGTTATCTGTCCACCCCGTAATTGGAAATTTACGAGACTGTATTCCTTACGCGCAATCAAATGGTATTAAAGAGATCTATTCGACATTGTCTCCCGAGCAGTTCCCCTATCTTTATACGTTGGCGCATGAAGCCGAACGTCATTTTATAAGGTTCCGCTTTGTACCGGACTTCAGGATGTTTGTGAACCGTCAGATCTATGTAGACTATCTGGATAACATTCCGATTATTTCGCTGCGGGCAGAGCCATTGGATGATGTAGCAAACAGATTGAGGAAGCGTATTTTTGATATTATGTTCAGCGGCGCGGTGATGTTATTTATATTAAGCTGGCTTATTCCACTGTTGTCACTATTAGTGATGCTGGAATCAAGAGGTCCGATATTCTTTGTACAACATCGTACAGGACGTAATAATCAAACGTTCCGTTGTCTGAAATTCAGAAGTATGTATGTGAATAACGAAGCAAACTCAAAACAGGCAACGAGAAACGACCGTCGTTTTACAAGGATCGGGCGTATACTTCGTAAGACGAATCTTGATGAGATGCCGCAGTTCCTGAATGTATTCCTCGGTGACATGTCGATCGTAGGGCCACGTCCGCACATGCTTAAGCATACAGAAGAGTATTCTGCTATCATTCAAAAGTATATGATCCGTCACTTCCTGAAGCCGGGTATTACAGGATGGGCACAAGTAAATGGATACCGTGGTGAAATTACGGATGAGCTGCATTTGCGCAAACGTATTGAGCATGATATCTGGTATATGGAAAACTGGTCTGTATGGCTGGATATTCGTATCATCTTCTTAACAGTATTCAATACCATCAAGGGCGATAAAAACGCTTTTTAACATTTCCTATAGCATATTTTACTCGTATTAGTAAGAATGTTAATGGAAAAGAAATCGCGTTAAGTGTTATTTTTACACTCCGGTAGTAGTCAGGATACGCCGGAGTCAACCAGGGATGCCTGTAAACAACTTTACATGAAAAGTTCTGTGTCAGCACACAATTTCCTTGATGACAACCGGTTGATTGAAGATATCTTTCACGAATTGAAGTCTATTGTAGCAAGCATTCTTTCAAGCGTTGAATTGATAGTATTATATGACGGGAAGGCTATGGGAAGTAAGATTACCCGTCAAGCAGAGTCGATAAAATCACAAGTAATAGAGCTGGATTTTCAGTTGCAGAACATCAGGATTATACAGCATATGCTTGGGAAGACTTTTCAGCTGAAGCGAAAAATGACCAATCTGTTATTCTTTTTAGGCCAGCTGGTAAGAGAAGAACCATATAATAATCTGTTGTCATCTGCAGTTGAATTGCAACAGCATAAAGCGCCAGTAGAAGCCAGCATTGACGAGTCAGTAATGCGGCAATTGATTCTGAACCTTTTTTTTTGGATGAACAGGCATTCAACAACACATCAGCTCCCAAAGATGGTGTTTAGTTTTGAACCTGGATATTTTCAGATCAAAGGATCTTTTTACGCTAACTATATCTTTTCCTCTCCTTTCAGATCATCGGAGAAGGGGGATACAGCCATAATACACCAGCCTATATGTCAAATGATGTCCTATTTGACGGCCTTACATGAAGGTACGTTTGAAATAGTGACTGAGCCGGAGAAGAATGTGGAAGTGCTGGTGAAAATACCCTGCAGGACGTAAGAAATGCAGGCCAAAACATGTCTCTTAGAAACAATAAGATAAGGTTAAAACAAAAGGGGATATTTCCATATCCCCTATTTTTTTTATTACCAGTATATAATGTTGTAATTATTTTTTCAATTCCAGTACCGCATTAGACCAGTCTCTCACCTGTTCGAGCAGCGTTGGATTTTCCGCAAGTTTTTGACCGTATGAAGGGATCATTTCACTTAGCTTGTTTTTCCATTCATGCGTAGCGAGTTGCTGAGGGAAGCAGCGTTCAAGCAGTTCCAGCATAATAGATACGGCAGTAGATGCGCCTGGAGAAGCGCCGAGTAACGCAGCAATAGAGCCATCGGCAGCGCTTACCACCTCGGTTCCAAATTCAAGTATACCCCCATGTTCAGGATCTTTCTTAATTACCTGAACACGTTGTCCTGCTACCTCCAGTTCCCAGTCTTCTAATTTGGCTTCAGGAAGGAAATCGCGCAATGCTTCTAATCTTTCTTCCGGAGATTGGCGTACCTGATCGATCAGGTACTTTGTGAGCGGCAGGTTATCCATACCGGCAGCCAGCATTGGGCGGATATTATTGAACTTGATTGATCTTGGCAGGTCTAGCCATGAGCCGTTCTTCAGGAATTTGGTAGAAAAACCCGCATAAGGACCGAACAACAAGGCTTTCTTACCATCAATCATACGGGTATCTAGGTGAGGTACGGACATGGGAGGCGCGCCTACAGAAGCCTTGCCATATACTTTAGCCGCGTGTCGTTCAACAATAGCCTGGTTCTTACAAATTAACCATTGGCCGCTTACAGGGAAACCACCAAAGCCTTTACCTTCCGGAATGCCTGATTTTTCAAGCAATGGGAGGGAGCCACCACCAGCACCTATGAATACAAATTTGGTATGTAACTTTCTTTTCTTGCCTGTCTCCAAATTCTTCACTTTCAGATACCAGCTTCCATCATCTTCTTTCTCGATATCACGTACTTCATGTTTTAAGTGTACATGAACGCCATCCTGTTGTTGCAAATAGGAGATAAGTGCGCGGGTCAATGCTCCGAAATTGATATCGGTACCTGCATCCATACGGGTAGCAGCCACTTTATCAGCAGAATCGCGTCCCTCCATTACAAGTGGGATCCATTGTTGGAGCACGGCCTTATCTTCGGTGTACTCCATACCTTTGAACAAGTTATTGCTTTCCAGCAATTGCTGGCGTTTTTTTAGGTAGGCTACGTTCTTTTCTCCCCATACAAAGCTCATGTGTGGGACGCTTTGTATAAATGTCTCCGGCGATTTCACACAACCTTGTTGTACCAGAAAGGACCAGAATTGCTTAGACACCTCAAAAGATTCAGCAATCTTGATTGCTTTACCTATTTCGATGGAACCATCCGCCTTTTCGGGCGTATAATTCAGTTCGCAGAAGGCGGAATGCCCTGTTCCTGCATTATTCCATGCGTCTGAACTTTCTCCTGCTATGATATCCAATCTTTCGAATATCTCAATGGTCAGTTCGGGCTGTAATTCTTTCAACAGTACGCCAAGCGTTGCACTCATTATGCCTGCACCGATTAAAACGATGTCGGGCGCCGATTTAGGAGACATATTAACTTTATTTACGCGATTTGCACCGCAAAAATAATACTAAAAAGATAAGTTGTGTAAGGTTTTAGTAGTTGCATAACGTCTTTTTATGATAATATCTCCTCAATTTTCACTGTAATTACCTGCTGTAGTGCATATGCGAAAAATGCAAATATAATGTTAATCCTGCCCGCCGCCCAGCCATCCCAGTGATGTTGCAGGAACCATAGCGAAATTGTAGAGCGGTGCATCGCATAATGAGCAAAGATAGGTGTCAGGGAGCTGCTCGAATGTTGTCCCTGGCGCAATTGCCTGATCTGGATCCCCAACAGTTTCGTCGTAAATCGTAAGACACCGCACACATTGATGTACAATTTTCTCAACAGGCTTGGCTGCAGTAACAGTTTGCTGGCCAGCAACATAGGTTATTAGTGGATCGGTTAAGGCGCTATTCTCGTAAAATTCCCTGCATAGGGAGGTAATGTATGGGCCAAGGTGCTCTTTTGCGACACCTGCCCGGTAGACTAGCAGTGTACCGGAATTGGGGTTGAAATCCTGGGTATAGCTAATATCGTAACGATGATGTCCTTTTAGCCTGCTCTTGAACTTGTCCTCCTGTTTGCTTATAATAATAGAACCAAAGCAATTATTACCAGGATTGATGCGGATACTGAAACATAGCCCATAGGTTCTAACATCCGCATTATCAAAGTGTCTGATAATATGTCGCTTGATAATCAATGCATCCTCACTGTTATCTTCCACATACCAGTTCAGTTCATTTGCTGCATGACGAACGTTTATCCCATATTTACCCAGTACATAGTCCCACAAACGCCTGTGTTCAGGCGCGATGTTCTTAATGATCAGCGACTTCCAGGAAGTTGCATATATCTGTCCGGTTTTTGTTTCCAGGCAAATATTACAGAGATTACGCAGGAAGGCCACAGAAAATTCCTGATCACGTCTATAGATACCAAGCCAATAGTGATTCTCATGCCGGTTAAATCCTTCATAATAAGGGAGATGGAACATAGGAAGCTCCAGTTCTGTTGTTACGGGCTTGCTGGTGTATTCCAGTTGCGCTATTACTGCTGCATAAAGCCTTTCATTATCGATGTCGGGCGTTGCGGCTAATAAGGCTTCTACACATTGGCTGACTTGTGCAATATGATTTGTATAGATAAGATCCGGCCATGCAAACAGGCGGCTACTTTTGGGAAATCGTATGAATAAATACCAGTAGTGTGCAGGGCCTGCTGCTATCCAGTTAATATGTCCTGAAAAGAAGGGGGTGAATGTCTGTCTGTTGTCGCAGATATTAACTTTCATTCCAGGGATGTAATCAAATAAGGCGAAGATGTCTTTATAAATACCTTCTGTCAGCCAACCGTCATTAATAAATATACCAGCCGCAGGGTAGGAGCTGGTGATGTTTGGTGCAATGCCGTGTGCGTAAAAGGGGATTTGTTCACGTCTACAGGCTGCTTCAAACTGATCATAGTATTTGCCAGGTACCTCAATGAGCAATTGCTGCCGAAGTCCAAACTGAACTTTACTTACCCGTGCTGCTACTGTAATATCAAGTATAGTCAGCAAATGGCCGGGTGAGATAATACCTCCTGTAAAATTAATACTGACAGTCTGTGTATATCTGCTCATGATTAAACTGCTTGCATGATAAATATTGATTCCTCCTTCCTTTCGATTAGCGTTTCTTTTTCTAGTAACGCTTTGATTTCCGGTCTGCAGCTGCCACAACCGAGGCCTGCACCTGAAGCCTGGCAAAGGTTTTCTAAAGTCTGGAAACCTTCTTTTATCTTCTCGCAGATATTTCCTTCCCCGACACTGCCACAACTGCATACCAGTTTACCAAGCACAGGTGCTGCTTTCTTTCCGGACCGTAATAGTTCCAGTCTTTTTTCTGATAATTCAATTTTGTTGGCGATAAGGTCCTTAAATTCAAGGAACTCCGACTTGTCGCCTATCAATATTGCACCAACGAGCCGGTCATTGTGGATAACACACTTTTTGTAATAGCGTTTAGATTTGTCGATGAAGACAACTTCCTCATACGAAGGGTCTTCAGGCGTCTCAATCATTCCCAACGAGCAAAGCTCTGTACCATGCATTTTTAATATATTCATAAACAATGATCCCTGATAATAACCACTCAGATCTCCTGAAAGATGGCGGGCGACGATCGCAGCCTGTTGTTCGGCAGCTGCTGTAATACCATATAAAATGCTGTTAAATTCGGCAATTTCGCCAATAGCATAAATAGATGAGTCGCTGGTTTGCAGATACTCATTAACGATCACTCCGCGTTTGCACACTAAAGACGCTGCTTTAGCCAATTCTATATTAGGAACTGTACCGATTGACATTACCACGGCCTGACACTTTACATGGCGGCCGCTTTTGAGGCGTACACCATCGATTTTAGTAAGGCCCGTAAACCGTTCTATTTCATCGTTGTACATAATTTCAATGCCGCGATCAGTGAGCTCTTCAAATAACAGCTGGCTGCCGAGGGCATCCAGCTGTCGGTCCATCAGTTTAGAAGTGCGTTGTAAAACCCCTACTTCTATATCCATTTCTCTTAGTGAAGCAGCTAATTCAATACCCAGCAGTCCACCTCCCACAATAATCACTTTTCCAGCTGCCGGGTCAATATGCCGGATGAATGCATCAGCATCCCTACGATTACGCATGGTAAAGAGCCCTTCCAGCGGAGGAGTATCTTTGAGCGTTGCTGCACGACTGCCCATACCCAATATTAATATGTCATAGGCATGTGTACGACCCTTACAGTCCGTCACAGTTTTTTGTTCTCTATCTATTTTATCGATACTGGTTCCCCTGTGTAAGGTGATGTCAAACGACGACTCTTCATCGTCGGTCATTTTTACCAGTTGTTCCCACTGCTGGGTACCACTGATATAGTCAGGTAACATAACCCTGTTGTAAAAGGGGAGGTCTTCCTTGCTAAAGACAGTAATTGGATCAGTTTGATTTATTGCCCGGTACGATTTTACAAAGCCACATGCGCCAGCACCGGCTCCAATTATGATAATGCGTTGTAAACCTTTCTTATAAGATTGTACTTGCACCGTAGTATATTTCAGGTCGGGCTGCTTTGATATTTTATCAACAAGCCTGTTTGTCAGGTTATTTGCTCTGCTTAGGTCATTGTCCAATATCCTGCCCCAATGCATGGGAAGAAAAACTACACCCTTTTTAATGGAGGTGGTTAGTCGCGCCTTTACCCTCACGACACCATTAGCACTGGATACTTCAACAATATCGCTGTCTCTGATTTGTCGTTGTTCTGCGTCCTCTGGATGTATTTCAAGTAATGGCGCTGGAATGTGTTGCTTTAGTTTACTGACCTTGCCTGTTTTGGTCATTGTATGCCATTGGTCGCGTATTCTACCTGTGGTAAGTATTAGTGAAAATGCAGGATCAGGCCGTACGGATCGGTTATCATCTGAGAATGTGTGTATAATTGCTTTGGTGGATGATGTATAGAACTTATGATCAGTAAATAGCCTGGGAGTACCCGGTCCAGTTGTACCGACAGGGTAAGGCCATTGTAAGGATCGTCTTTCTTTGAGTATCTTATAGTTCACACCGGTGATATCGATATTAGTACCTGCGGTGAGTTGGGTATGCTCAGCGTAAATGTCTGCTGGCTGTTCAAAATCAAAGCCATGGAACCCCATCTTTCGTGCAAACCGGCAGATTATCTCGGCATCCGGCAATGCTTCGCCTGGCGCATCATTTACCTTTTGCAGATAGGTAATACGCCTCTCTGCATTGGTCATAGTGCCTTCTTTCTCGGTCCATGCCGCAGCAGGTAAAACAACATCTGCATAACGCAGTGTTTCTGGTCTGGATGATATTTCCTGCACAACTACAAACTTGGCCTTTTGCAATGCAGCTTCAGCCATGCGAGCGTCTGGTAAACTTACTAATGGATTAGTGCACATGATCCAGATCGCTTTCAGTCTACCATCATTTAGTGCCTCAAACATCTCAGTGGCAGTCAGTCCTGGTTTGTCAGAAAGGGCAGTTCCTCCCCAGAAATTTTCAACTTCCTTGCGATGCGCAGGATTATCCAGTACACGGTGTGCAGGAAGCATATTTGATAATCCACCTACCTCTCTTCCTCCCATTGCATTTGGCTGACCGGTGAGCGAGAATGGTCCGCAACCTGGTTTGCCGATTTTACCGGTGATGAGATTAAGGTTAATCAGACTTAGATTCTTATTGACACCTACTGAGCTTTGATTTAATCCCATCGTCCACATGGTCATAAATGTGCCGGCATTGCCCAACATCGTTGCGGCCGAGTATATCTTTTCTTCTTCAATACCACATATAGCAGCTGCGCTGGATATACTGCGTTGCATGACAGTATCACGGTATTTAGCAAAGCCTTCGGTATGCTCTTGGAGGAAGTGCTGATCAGTACGTCCCGTTTCAATAAGTATTCTGCCAATTGCATGGTGCAGTACGATGTCTGTACCAGGCATTAGTTGTAGATGGACGTCAGCAATAGCGCAGCTTTGCGTAACACGGGGATCGCTGACAATAATTTTTAGGGCGGGATTCTTCGCTTTTGCAGCTTCAATCCTGCGCCATAATATGGGATGGCACCATGCAGGATTTGCTCCAGCCACAAATATGCAATCCGTTTGTTCAATGTCATCATAGTTGCCTGGAACACTATCCTCACCCAAAGACATTTTATAGGCAGCTACTGCACTGCTCATACACAAACGTGAGTTGGTGTCTATGTTGTTGCTACCAATGAAGCCTTTGATCAGTTTGTTCACCACATAATACTCTTCCGTGAGGCATTGGCCGGATGCATAGAAAGCAACAGAGTCTGGACCGTACTGGGCGATCATTTGTTTGAACACTGCAGCTGTTCGGTCAAGTGCCTGGTCCCAGGAGACACGATGTCTAGGTAAATGCTTGTTATAGCGCATTTCAGGGTAATATAACCTGTCTGATGTATCCATTACGGTATAGTGAAGATTCATGCCTTTAGAACAAAGCATGCCTTTATTTACCGGGTGATCTTTGTCCCCCTCTACACTTATTTTGCCCTGTCTGTCCCTGTTTACAATGATACCGCAACCCACGCCGCAATAGCAACAGGTACTACGGTAGCTACCCGCAGGAAGTTTATTGTGTTGATGATTACCTGTCATGATTAATCTGCAAATGCTACTGCGCCCGCGGTAGTAGTAGCGGTTTCAGTAGCTGGTTTTTTGATGAATCTTGTCAGCAAGACGATAACTGATACAGCAATTACGATGTAGCCTATATAGCTAAAAGCGTCTACATAGGTAATTGATTCAGATTTGAAGAGGAAGCCAAACAGCATGCCCCCCAGGTTGCCACCAGCTCCTACAATGCCACTTACCAGTCCGACATTTTTTTCATTAATGAATGGCACAATGCCGTAGGTGGCTCCATTCGCCATTTTCAGGAATAATGCGAAGGTGAGCATTGAGATAATCGCGAGTGCAAGGGAGCCTGCTTGCGCGAACAGCAGTAGGCCAATACCTTCTAATAACAATACGCAGGCAAGTAAAATACCTTTTCCGCGCATACCTGATTTAGCGCCTACTTTATCTGACACAATACCACCTAATGCTCTGGCAAAAATGTTCATAAAGCCAAAGATGCCAGCCCAGAAACCTGCACTGCTTTGTGAGAGGTGAAATGTATCAACAAAATGTAATGAGGCAACATTGTCAAACGTAATCTCCATACCGAAACACATACCGTAGGCCAAAGTAAGCGCCCATATGCGCCAGTCCGTTAATATTGTCCAGTCGGTTTTACTTTTAGCTTTATCGGTTACACGGTTAATTTCATCAAAGTTTCCGGCAGGGGTGTCTTTTGTAAATCTGGCATACATCCATGCTACTATAAGCATCATGATACCTGGTACGATCATGGCAAAGCGCCATGCTTCCTGTTTTGTATATCCGAAGCCGACAATTGCTGCAAAGATAAGCGGCATCAACATGTTAGTAACTCCACCGCCCAGGTTACCCCATCCGCCGGTAATAGCGTTTGCAGTGCCTTTGATATTAGCGGCAAACATCATAGAGGTATGAAACTGTGTGACTACGAAGGAAGCTCCTATCACACCAATTGCAAGCCTGAACATTAGAAAGGAAGTATAATCTTTAGAAAGTCCCACCAGGAATACAGGTATTGAGCCTGCAATTAGCAATCGCACCGCTGTTTTTCTTGGTCCCCAGGTATCGCATAACTTGCCAATGATCAGTCTCGCGATAATAGTGCTAGATACAGATGCAATAATGATATTACCTACCTGTGCTTTGGTCAGATCAAGGTCTTCTCTGATGGTTGGCATCAGTGGTGCAAGGCCAAACCATCCAAAGAAACAGACGAAAAACATCAGCCATGTAGTATGGAAAGTGCGCATATGCACAGAATCGATAGAGAAAAGCGGTAATTTATTAAGAGGTTGAGTGTTCATTTTTAGACTTAGTTGATGTTGAGTGAATGACAATTAGCCTTAGTTCTTAAATACCATTTCCGGTCTGATATTAATCATTACATATGCCCAGTTATTGTTGCTTTGCGCGTTTGCTACATTTTTTACTCCTGCTGATGAAAGCGAAGCAGTGCTCCAGAAGTGACTGTAACCCGCTTCAAAGCTTATTACTTTGGTTAGTGGATAAGAGGCGACCAGATCCGCTTCAGTACCAAATTTGCTACTCAGGTTATCTGGGATGCTGCTGGCGCTATAGAATTGATGCAGGTCGGCAGTCAGCTGGAACTTTTTCCCGGGTTTATATCTAGTCTTCAGGTAATAATCCTGTAGCCCTCTGTTTCCGAAGCTGCTTGCTACATAGAAGTAGTCCATATAGCCCCAGAATTTATGCGGCGTACCGTACAAGGGGTCAAATGCGTGGCTTGTACCATCACTGGCAAGTCCACCTGTGGTATAGTCTGCACCAAGACCGGCACTGAACGAGTGACAAAGTTGGTATTGGAACGCTCCGGAGAGTAGCGCTGCACTTAGTTGCTGTGCATTGGCATTTTTGCCGAATTGGTAGTACCCTGCAGCGGTCAGCGTGAGTTTATCAAATGTATTAGCATAATAGAGTCCTGTTGTCAGGCGAGTATGAACGCCCTTATCCCAAATTTTGCCCCCTGTGCTATCGGGGTGAAACCGGGAGAACTGGTCTGACAGGAATAAGAAAGACATATGACCATATCCCAGTTTCCTGCCGGCATAGAAGTATTCCATACTTTTATACATTGCACTTCCATTAGTGTTAGCAGCATAGTTACCTGGGGGTGTCGGATTGTATACTGTACCAGCTGAGTTTTCCCTGTTCTGATTAAATGCAGCGCCAACATGTAGGGAGTAAGATCCGCTTTCATATTTGAGGAGAAGGGCATCATGTCTTCTGCCTTGCTGCAACCATTCCAGGTTTCCTAGCAGCCGGCTATCATCGTATATCAATTCCTGTCGGCCAATCTTCAGATTAAGCGTTCTACTCTTTATGGTGGTGTCCAGCAGCATGATTTCTGCCCAGGCTTCATGCAATAGCAGGCTGTTATTGTCTTGTGTGGTAGTTTTGTTAATGGTCGATGCGTCCTGTCCCCATACTCTGACGTCCTGTAATGTGGCACCTAATTTAAAGCGATAACCGCTAAAGCCAGCAGACAAACGGGTACGCTGTGATGTGAAAAAAGCCGGGGAAGCGCCTTTGGGTAGCGGAGCTGCCTGTCCGTCCCTCAGCTCAGTACGCGTTCGGAGCTGAGCTCCCAGTGTAAATTGCGCCTTAAGAGAAGGACAAAAAATAAGCATGCATAGCAAGCAGCAAGTGCCTGCTGAGAATAGTCGTATCATGCATTCAGGTTGATAATGTGAGCAATAGAGTATTCCCGCTCTCTCTGCTGTTATTATGCTTCCTGTGCAATCCCTATATATACCTTGTCTCCTTCAACTTTAACAGGATAGGTAGTCAGGGAACATTCTGTATCATCAGAAATACAACGGCCGTCTTCTAAGGAGAATGTTTTTTTGTGAAAGGGACATGCTATTTTGGGTTCGCCGTTGTGTGTACCTGTCATCCCACGGCTAAGCGCCATTTGCTGGCGGTGAGGGCATAGATTCTGTGTAGCATACCAGGCTTCACGCCGTGCAAAACGAAACAGGGCTATTTGTACTTCGTCGTATTTAACACATACGCCGCCGTTTTGCGGAACATCATTTACGTTACAGGCATAAAACCATACGGTTGTTGTATCTTGACTAATGGCGATGGACATAAGTTATAATTTTGGTTGAAGTAATTATTTCCATTCAGCGGCTTTCTTCTGATCTCTCAAACTATCAAATCTGACAGTAGGATCTTTTGTACCGGGTGCATTGATGAAGTGACTGAAGCGCTTGCGTAATTCAGGGTTTTCAACAACTTCTTTCCATTCGCATTTATATCTATCAACAAGCTGTTGCATCTCTTTTTCCAGTTCTACTGCAATACCCAGGCTATCGTTTATTACTACATTTTTCAGGTAAGTGATACCCCCTTCCAGTTTGTTCAGCCAGGTAGCAGTACGGGTTAATGGGTCAGCAGTTTTAATGTAGAACATGAGAAAGCGGTCTATATAACGAATACATGTCTCGCTATCCAGATCTGAAGCCAGCAGGATCGCATGTTGCGGTTTTGATCCTCCATTGCCACACACATACAGGTTCCACCCTTTTTCTGTAGCAATGATGCCAAAATCTTTTGATTGGGCTTCCGCACATTCGCGGATACAACCTGATACGGCAGATTTGAGTTTATGTGGTGCACGCAGGCCACGGTAGCGTTCTTCTATTTGTATAGCAAAGCTTACACTATCATGCAAGCCGAAACGGCACCATGTAGAGCCTACGCAACTTTTCACAGTACGTAATGCCTTACCGTACGCATGACCACTTTCAAAGCCTGCTTCTATTAATTCCTCCCAAATATTCGGAAGGTCATCAAGGTGGGCACCAAACAAGTCAATACGTTGGCCGCCCGTGATTTTGGTATACAAATTATACTTGAGGGCCACCTGGGCTATTACTAGCAATTTTGCCGGAGTGATTTCTCCACCTGGAATACGGGGAACCACGGAATAAGTACCGCCTTTTTGTATATTAGCCAGGAAGCGGTCATTTGAGTCCTGTACTGTATCATTGCCTTTTTCCAGAATCATGTCATTCCAGAGGCTAGCCATGATTGAGGCGATAACAGGCTTGCAGACTTCACATCCATCCCCTGCACCATAGTGGTCAAGCGCTTCATCAAAAGAGCGTACATTCTTTATACGGATCAGATCATATAATTCCTGACGTGAATAGGCAAAGTGTTCACAAAGCACATTGCGGATGTATTTACCCTGTGCTTTCATTGTACCGGTGATCAGATCTTTCACCATAGGAGTGCAACCTCCGCAGCAGGTAGCTGCTTTAGTACATTTTTTGATTGCATCAAAAGTTTCATTGCCTGCTTCTACTGCCGAGCAGATGTCGCCTTTGCTGATGCTTTCACAGCTACAGATAATAGCGTCATCAGGAAGGCCTAATACGCCAGGACCCGCGTCCTGGCTTCCGCCTCTAGCTCCAAGTAAAACATCTTCCGGATTAGGAGGGAGTATTACTTTGTTTTTTGCTGTCTGAAGCAGCATATTATATGCATCTGCATCCCCGATAAGGATACCACCCAGCAGGTGCTTTCCGTCATTGGTTATACTGATACGTTTATAGACACCTTTCATTGTATCTTCAAAAACAATACTACGACTGGTTTCTACTGGCGCGAACGGATCTCCAAAGCTTGCTACATCCACACCAATAAGTTTCAGCTTGGTACTCATGTCAAAGCCGGTGAATGTTTTTTTGGCAGCGGGAGAGGAGGAGACCTGATTGGCAATATGTGTTGCAACTACTTCCGCCATTTCATATCCCGGCGCAACGAGACCGTATATCATGCCATTATGCAAGGCGCATTCGCCTATCGCATATATCTCAGGATCGGTGGTCTGCAGGTGTTCGTTAACAATGATGCCACCCCTGTGACCTGTTTCAAGCCCACTGAGCTTGGCCAGTTCATCCCGGGGCTTAATACCTGCAGAAATTACCAGCATGTCAGCTTCCAGATGGGTTTCGTCAGCGAACCGAAGGCCGGTCATAGTATCATCGCCAGTTACTTCACTTGTGTTTTTATTGGTATGTATCTGTAATCCTAACTGTTTCAACTGTTGTTCCAGGATGCGGGAGCCATTTTCATCTATCTGACGGGGCATAAGCCGGGGCGCAAATTCAATTACATGCGTGTCGCTGATGCCAAGGTCTAATAATGCTTTTGCTGCTTCGAGTCCAAGCAATCCACCGCCTATTACAACACCTCTTTTAGCGCGAGGTGCATAATCTTGCATTAATTCAAGATCTTCGATAGTCCGGTATATAAAGACGCCCTTTTTGTCCACACCTGGTATAGGAGGCACGAAAGCAGATGATCCGGTTGCAATAACCAGATAATCATATGCTTCGGTAATACCTCTGTAGGAATGAACCGTTTTGTTGGAACGGTCTATTTGCTGAACAGGATCTCCTAAATGGAGGGTAATGTTGTTGGCAGCATACCAGGCTGCTGAGGCTAATAATAGGTCGTCAGCCGATTTGCCGGCAAAAAATTCGCTTAAATGCACACGGTCATAGGCCGGGCGAGGTTCTTCTCCGAAAACTACGATTTCGGCGGTATTGGCTGGTATTTTAGCGATTATTTTCTCGCAAAACTTGTAGCTGACCATGCCATTGCCTATAATTACAATTTTCATTGGCAAAGATTGAGTTAATAAAAATGAAACGGCTTGATATTATAAATATTCTAATATGATATATAGCTTCCTGTTTGGTTGATAAAAAATGCCGTTTTTTATGATTTGCATCATGAAATTAACAATAAAGGTTTTAATTTTATAGTGATTCGTATGATTTATCTTATATTATTTTAATCGTAATATATTTCTTATGGCATATTTATCCTTAGTAGGTGCCGGTCCCGGAGATCCCGAGCTAATTACCCTTAAAGCCATCAACGTGATTCGTCAGGCAGATGTAATTCTTTATGATGCATTGGTAAACGAGTCATTGCTGTCATATGCAAAACCCGGGGCTATAGTCCGGTTCGTAGGCAAACGATATGGTTGCCATTCCCTCTCTCAGCAGGAAATCAATTATCTGATAGTAGAATATGCACAATCTCATGGCCACGTGGTCAGACTGAAAGGAGGAGACTCTTTTGTATTCGGCAGGGCTACCGAAGAAATTGCAGCAGCTAAGGGCGCTGGCATCCCTGTACAGGTAATTCCCGGTATTTCCTCTGCACTGGCAGCGCCGGCAGGACAAATGATACCTCTTACTTCCAGAGGGACAACCGAAAGCTTCTGGGTAACAACAGGTACAACATTGACGGGAGAAATATCCGCAGACATTAACCTGGCCGCACAGTCAACTGCCACCGTTATAATATTAATGGCAATGAGTAAGCTGGAAGCAATTATGGATATATTTGCAGGATACGGTAAAGGCAGTCTGCCTGTAGCAATTATTCAGAATAGTACTACTGACAAGGAAAAAGCCGTTATCGGAACCGTTAAAGACATCGTATTTAAAGCACAACACGCCGGCATGTCCAATCCGGCAGTAATAGTGGTAGGGAAAGTGGTGGACCTGAAGGATATGGCTGGCACAGTGCAGCAACTAATTGACAGGAATGAAGAAAGATAAGCAAGGTTGCGATTTGCAATCCTGTATGTTATGTAATTTATGTATACCTGCGTGGAAACCAGCAATAGCGGCACACCGCCAGAACTTTACCATTAAAAAAGGACAGCTGCTTTTCAGCGAAGGCGATCCGGTGAATGGTATCTATTTTGTCAATACCGGCAAGGTAAAAGTACACAAGCACTGGGGCGAAGGGAAGGAACTCATTGTCCGTTTTGCCAGAGAAGGCGATATAGTCGGTCATAGGGGAGTAGGTAGTGAGATGGTCTATCCTGTCTCTGCAACTGCCCTCGAGACAGTCAACGTTTGTTTTATAGACCTGGCTTTTTTCCAGGCAACACTTAAGGTCAACCATGACTTCCTGCAGGCACTCATGATGTTCTATGCCAGCGAGTTGCAGGAATCCGAGAAGAATATGCGCAACCTGGTGCATATGCCTGTTAAAGGACGCATTGCACATGCCCTGCTATCCCTGATGAAGAAGTTTGGCGCTAATGAAGAAGGTTATATTAATATGACATTGAGCCGGCAAGACCTTGCATCTTATACAGGAACTACCTATGAAACGGCCTTCCGTATCATGAGTGACCTGATACAGGATAACATTATTGCTATATCCGGTAAAAGCATTGCGGTAAAAGATCCTGCAAGGCTTGCACTGGTAGAAAAGGAGGCCGGTTAAAGTAACTTATACTCAGACGCCAGCTTTACTACAGATGTGGTATTATTCACACCGAATTTCTCCATGAGATTTTTACGGTGACTTTCCACTGTATGTGTACTAATAAATAACTGATCTGCAATTTGCATGGTAGTAAGCCCCTTGCCAATCAGTTGTAATATTTCCTTTTCTCTCCTGGTAATACGGGGTATAGCCTTCAGGAGCTCCATGTCTGCATTCTTTAATGCTTCTTTGGTGCTGCTGCAAAGGTATTCCTCTCCATCCATGATGGCATAGATTGCACGAATAATCTCATTGCCCAAGGCATTTTTAAGTACATAGCCACTCGCTCCATTCTGTAACATACTATGTATGACTGGTTGCTCGTCATGTATGCTCAGCGCAATGACCTTAATATCTTCGTATTTCTTTTTTACCTCTCCGCAAAGGTTGACGCCACTGGTATCCGGCAGGTTCACGTCCATGAGTATTACGTCTGGCTGGCTTTTTTCCAATGCCTGCAATACACTTTTACCATCTCCATAATCGCCGCACACCTGTATTCCTGCATCACTGCGCAGGATATTCTTTAATCCTTCCACCATAATGGGGTGATCTTCTACCACAGCTACTTTAATCATACTTTCAATTATTTAACTAGTTCAGAGATGTTGTGCATTCAATAGTAATGGCAGTTCCTGTGCCTGGCTCAGACTGTACGTCTATTTTTCCGCCCAGAAATTCCACCCTCGCTTCAATATTGGCTAGTCCTGCGCCTTTCAGCTTATTACCTGCTGCGGCATCAAATCCTTTTCCGTCATCTTCTACTGTCAGGAACAGCGTATTGTCGGTTTGCTGTAGTAATACCAGTATCTGTGAGGCCTCTGCATGTTTGATAGCATTGTTTACCAATTCCTGCATAATACGGTATAGTACCACCTGGCGTGTATGCTCCATATCGGCTACCTGGAAGTTGAATACCTGACAGATAATATTGTCAGTTCCTGTTTTCTTCAGTCCCCGGCAATACTCCACTGTTGCCTCTCCCAATCCATACTTAATTAGAATTTCAGGCATCATACTACGCGCAATGCGCCTTAATTCATCCATTGCCCCGTCTAGTCGCTGCAAGGTGTTCTGTATCAATGCCTGCCTATGTACGGTTGTCTGAGAAGGGGTAACGGTTGATAGTTCCAGCTTAATGCCCGATAATAAACCTCCAAGACCATCATGCAGGTCGCGTGCAAGCCTGGTACGCTCTTTCTCCTGTCCTTCCAGCATGGCAGAGAGCAGGGAGATCTTGTGTTCCTGACGGATACGTTCTACCTCAAACTCATGCAGCTGCCGCTGTTGTTCCAGCAGCTTACGGCCATTTCTATAGAAAAGATAGCTCAGCGCGGCAACTACCAGTAAGGACAACATGATGACTACCATCAGTGAGATCAATAGCCGGTTCTTCTGCAACGCAAACTCCTGACGCTCATTTTCATGCTGCAACTGCATGATGCGGTTCTCTTTTTCAGAAGATTGATACTCAGCTTCCAGCTCATGTATCTTCTCGGTAACCTGCCGTTCTTTCAGGCTGTCAGCAAGTATAATATACTGGCGCAGATACTTGTATGCCTCATCGGGATAATGCTGTTTAAACGACAATTCTGCCATCAGGTCCAGCGCTCTTAAACGAAAAGGGAAGTCTTTCAGTGTATAGGATAATTTCCCATATTCGTCCATCAGCACCATTGCATGGTCGTATTGCCCCTGCTTCTCAAACAGCCTTGCCAGTGAATACAGGTTATTACATATTGCGCTATTATAACTGGTACGGCGGGCGATAGACAGCCCACTATAGAACATGGTCGCTGCCCGGTTATACATCTGGTGTTTAACCTCCATTCGTCCCTGGAGATGATAATAGTCTGCCCAAATGTTAATAGAGTCCACACCTGTTCTTTCCAGTTTTTCTTTGGCGCTGGCCAGCTGTGTTTCCATTTTCTGCAGACTGTCAACATGATACATAGAATTAGCCAGCCTCAGATGCCTGCTGGCAATCAGGTGACAGTAAGGAGCAGGGTCAGTATAGTTGCCCAGGCTTTTATAGTAATAGGTAATAGCCGTTTTGAACTGCGATTTATTAAAAAAGATATCCCCCAGGCTTTGATAGGTATCGTTAAGTTCCGGAATAGCATTCATTTTCTCCAGTATAGGAATGGTCTGCAGGTATTCTTCCGTTTGTAACTGGGTCTGTCCTTTATTCCCTAATACAACTGCAAGCGTCATTTTGGTATTGGCTAACAGCATACGGGCCTCACGGCTGGAATCTCTGAGCAGATTTTCCCTGGCTATTAGCAGGTGCTTCTCGGCTTCATTGTAGTTGCTGATAGCATTAAACCATGCACCTATAGCCAGATACGTTTTTGCAATACCGAGCCGGTTCTCATTTTTCTCCTCCATTTGTAATGCCTGCTGGAAATACTTCAGTGCCTGCACACTGTCCCGGATAGGAGATTTCCTTGCCAGCCTGATATACAGATCAGCAGAAACGGCATCGGCAGAGGTGCTTTTCTGATTGTCTTTAGACTGGTTTTGAGCATATAACGCTACCGTTATACAACATAGGACGATAAGTATAGGTATTCTCATGGCATAAATCTGAGCCGAAATATAGAATTATTTGAGATACATATTCTTGATATTTTTTATAAATGGGAGCGAGGGAAGTCGCCCTCCCTGACAAAACCCCTGTTTTCCGGGATTTATTTTACCTGAACTGGTGATTAATTTTGCACCATCATGCTGAAAGCCCTTAGAGAGGAAATGATCGTTGTAGGTACAGTCGCTTTGAAGTAATAGTAAAGAGAAGTCAGAAATCGATGATTGAGAGAAAAGCGCTACTGTCCGGTAAATATAAGTAGGCTTCGCTGATTTGGCAAGGGGAAAGCAGGAATGGCTGTCATGGTATAGCCGGTGAGTTGGAAACCGCCCTTGCGCCTGATTAAAACAGAAATCTTATAGTATCAACATAGTATCGTAACCATTTTTGTGACACCCCAGATTGTATTTTTATTGAAGAACCTAACTATTTCTTTGTTGAAAAGCCTGAGATGAGAGGCAGCGGGTGTGTGGACCCGCTGCCATCCAACCAAAAAGAATATTAAGCCGGTACCCTACGTGGTTTCTCACGCTCCCAGAACCGGTGTTGAGCAATTGCTGTTATAAATATCTGCGATAACCTGTCAATATCATTCTGAACGACAACGCCTTCCATCAGTGCAGATTCCTCTGAATCGTCTTCCGGCAGTTTGTTGGCAAAATAAGTGGCTTCCAGTACCTGCTTTCCTTCTGCATGTGCCGCAATAGCCTTACAATGCCTGTATGCTTCATTCAGGAAATGTACCGCGTCAGCATCAGCTTCCAGTGTAGCTGCACTGGTAACTCCGCCGGCTACATACAAAGCGTCATAGAATACGGAGGCTGCCGTTAAAAAGCTTTTATCCACTGGAACTAATGACTTATCATTGGTAACAATCTCTCCCAGGTGAGGTGCTACAATTTCAACTACAGCGCCTGCTGCCTCCAATGCACTCTTTGCACCATTTATAGATGCTGCATCAGCTCCATCGGCGGCAAGGATAGCAATTTTCCGGGTACTGATACTATCTTTTACCGTATTAGCCATACTCAATGCCAGTGAAATATCCGGTACCGGGTCTTTGGGCGGGAAAGGCTCGTAATGTGCCTGATCAGCATCAGCCGGTACACCATGGTTTACTGGTTGTTCCGGACCTGCTGGTGCTTCCAGTCCCAGTCCATATGCTACCTGCGCAGTAAGGTCCCTGTCAACCTGTGTCAGAATACCCAGCATCCTTTCTCTGATTGCTACTGTTTCTACTTTACCCAGCTCGAACCTGAAGGCATCAATCATGTGCTGTTTCTCAGGTGTTGACTGACTATTAAAGAACAGTTTGGCCTGTGTATAATGGTCGAAGAAACTGCGGCTTCTTTCTCTTACCTTCTTTGCATCAATTTTCTCGGTGTAGGAGGTAAAACCACCTTCTGCTGCCTTGCTCTGTATCGGATATCCTCCACCCAGTGAGTTAGGGCTGTAACTGGTCCTTCCTCTATTGATGGTTTGCCTCATATAACCGTCCCGCTGGTTGTTATGAACCGGAATGATAGGACGATTGATTGGTATTTCCTGGAAATTCGGTCCGCCGAGACGTATAAGCTGCGTATCTGTATAAGAGAAAAGGCGGCCCTGCAACAGCGGATCGTTTGTAAAATCAATACCTGGCACAACATGGCCTATATGGAATGCTACCTGCTCAGTTTCAGCGAAGAAGTTATCGGGGTTCCTGTTTAAAGTAAGTTTCCCTATACGTTGAACGGGAACCAGCTCTTCAGGAATGATCTTCGTTGAATCGAGCAGATCGAAATCAAACTTGAACTCATCTGCCTCCGGCACTATCTGTACCCCTAATTCCCACTCAGGAAAATTGCCCGATTCAATTGCTTCCCACAGGTCGCGGCGGTGGAAATCAGGGTCCTTGCCGGATATTTTCTGAGCTTCGTCCCAGGCTACGGCATGAACACCGAGCAGTGGCTTCCAGTGAAACTTAACGAAGAAGGATTCATTGCTGGCATTCACAAACCGGAAGGTATGCACGCCAAATCCTTCCATCATACGGTAGCTTCTTGGGATCGCGCGGTCGCTCATCAGCCACATAATCATATGGGTGGACTCTGGCATCAGTGAAATAAAGTCCCAGAAAGTGTCATGCGCTGACGCTGCCTGTGGTATTTCATTGTGCGGTTCAGGCTTTACAGCGTGTACCAGGTCGGGGAATTTGACAGCATCCTGTATGAAGAATACTGGCATATTATTACCTACCAGGTCAAAAATGCCCTCTTCAGTATAGAATTTCACGGCAAATCCTCTAACATCACGTGCAAGATCCGTAGATCCTCTGGAGCCAGCCACAGTTGAAAACCTTACAAAAACAGGCGTTTCTCTGGTGGTATCTGTCAGGAAACCTGCTTTTGTATATTTCTCCATGGATTCATAAACTTTGAATACACCATGTGCTCCGGAGCCGCGTGCATGCACGACGCGCTCAGGAATACGTTCATGATCAAAGTGGGTCATCTTTTCGCGGAAGATGAAGTCTTCCATCAGCGTGGGGCCCCGGTCGCCGGCTTTCAATGAGTTATGGTCATCGTTAATCCGGACGCCGGTATTGGTGTTGATATATTCACCGTTACTATCTTCTTTATTGGGGGACAGTTCTGCAATCTTTTTATTCTCTTCTGTTAACTTGGAGGTCGTTTTTTTACCAGGCATGATAGCTTGTTTTTGGGTTTCTGATAAGTGTGAGGGCTATGGAGTGCTATGTATCCGACTATTCAGCCGCTGCCTCACCATTAATGCTGCTCTCTGCTATTTGTGTCAGCAGGGCGTCTGTTTCCTTCTCTTCAGCCAGCGTTTCTTCAAGTAATGAGGCTACTTCCTGAAGGCCTAATGTCTTAGCCAGCTGTGCCAGTCCGCCGTAAGAAGCGATCTCATAATGTTCTACCTTCTGTGCAGCGAACACTAATCCTACATCTCTGGTAGCAGTACCTGGCAATGTATCTGCAATGATAGATTCTCCTTCCAGTACTATACCTTCTATTGCATCGCATTTTTTACCTCTCACCGGTTTACCCAGGATAGTGAAAATCTGCTCCAGACGGCTGATATGAGTGGCGGTTGCTGCCAGGTGATCCTGAAAAGCTGTCTGCAATTCTGGAGATCCTGCTGCCTTGATCATCTTCGGCAATGCAATCGTAATATGATTTTCTGCCCAATAAATGTCTTTCAGCTCTTCACAGAAAAAATCCTTCAAAGAGGTATCTGTCGTCAGCGCAGAAGCGCCTGCTGTATCCTGCGCTGCTGATTCGGCACCCTTACGGGCTGTACCGGAACCCTTTATTACAGTTGTTCTTGCGGTAGTAGATGATGTCTTTGACATAAGGTTAAATTTTCCTACTGTCTAACTAACACCATACCGTAATACAATTAATGGAAAAGCCCTGTACACAGCGCCATAGTGGTTTTATCAACTAACGGACGATGGTATACCCCGTAGTAATTATTACACAGTATGTATAGACTTAACAATAGCAAAGGGCGTAAGGAGATACCATTGCCGGAATCTTACCTTACGCCCTTCGGAATATCTTAACACTGTAGGTGTCAGACGCCTGATGGATGCGTATCCTTGAAGTCAGACCTGTACCTTACAAAGAAGGCCAGCCAGATTGTCCTGGACACACGCATGATAGGCGGCTGAAGTATCAACAGTAATACAGCATTAATGCCTAACCACCAGAACATCCGGTTGTCATAAAGGGAAAAGCCTATAATCACCCACCAGGCTATAAAAGTAGCCACACTGAACGCTACTGTCAGGGCATAGCTGACATAACCGGTACCATAGTAAAACCCTATTTCCCTTTCAAAGTCTTCCCCACACACCTGACAGTGATCATTCATCTCTGTAAAGTGCTTCAGGTTATATGCGGAATCTGATTTAAAAAGTTTACCTCTGCGACAGGCAGGACACCTGTTCGTTAGTATGCTGCCCAGTAAATTGGGCTTTTTTTCGGTTTTCACTGCACACATAAAAAAGTGATTTATTATGTCAAAGTTACCCTAAACTGCTTCCTCATCCATGGTACCATTCCCCTGTATTATGGTACTTTTTACCGATTCGTCGGATAAAAAGCACCCTACATATAAATTATTTTTATTTTATAGGGGTGCTGTCTATTTTTGTCGTCATTATCACTTAAGATAAGACTCAACACCATGACTGGCAAGACGCGAAAGAAGATCCTCCGTATCTTATTAATACCTATTGCTATCCTGCTCATATTAGCTGGCATCGCGGCAGGAGTACTCTACTCCCAACAGCAACGATTAATTAACCTGGCTATTAAAGAGTTAAATAAACAATTACCGGGTGAACTGGTAATCGGAGGGAGCAATATTTCTCCTTTCCAGAACTTCCCTTACATTTCTATCGGCCTTAAAGACGTTCGCTTTTTTGCAACTAAACAAAAAACCGGCCGTCCTATGTACCAGGTTGAAAGACTATATGTAGGGTTCAGCCTGCCCGACATCCTCAGTCAGAAGTATCATGTTAAGGTCATCTTCCTGAAAAAGGGGCACCTCGATCTGGTAAGGTATAATAACGGAACACTTAATATCGTCGAAGCCAACAGAATTAAACAAGATACCGTTGCTACTGCTGAGGCAGAATCTGCAGCACTGGACCTGGATATTAAAAAGATTGTCCTCAGAGATCTGGAGATAGACTTCACAGACAAGCCTAGCGGACAACATATATACGCTAATATTGATAAGATCAGGACAGCATTCAAGGCAGATGGAAAACAGATCTTTGCTGATTTTACAGGTGCTATGGTTGCCGATTATACTACTCCGACCGATACCACCCTCTTCCGGAATAAGCACTTTAAAGCCGATTTTACTGTCACCTACGATCAGGCCCGGGAGTTTGTAACTCTCTCAAAAGGGAACCTGAAACTGGAAGATTTCAGCATCAGCCTGGCGGGTACCGCAGACCTGAAAAACGGTAATAATATCGATCTTAAGATTAAAGGAGACAAACCGGATATCGGACAACTGCTCTCTTTCGCACCCGCTTCTGTAGCGGAGCAGGTAAAACAATATAAATATGATGGCAGGCTCTACTTTGATGGTATCCTGAAAGGAAAGGTATCTGGCGGGCAACTGCCACTAATCAAACTAAATTTTGGATGCGAAAACGGCTGGCTAATGAACCCTCAGGCCAAGAAACGCATTGACTCCCTCGGCTTTAAAGGATACTATACCAACGGTGCAGAACATTCCCTGAAAACCTCAGAACTGCACCTGATGAACATGAGCGCTATCCCGGAGAAAGGTGTCTTTAAGGCTAACTTCGTCATGAAGGATTTTACTGATCCTAAGATGGTCATGCAGATAGACTCAGACCTGCAGCTGGAATTTATAGGAGCTTTCCTTGGTATACCCGACCTGCAACGCCTGACAGGACATATTAGCTTGAAGATGAATTTTAATGAACTGGTGGATATGACACTTCCGGAAGCTTCTATGGGGAAACTCAAAGAAGGTATTCAGAGTGAACTGAGAGTCAGCGACCTGACCTTCCGTATTCCCAACTATCCGCATATTATCCATAACCTTAACCTGCATGCTGACATGAAGAATGGTTATGTGAAACTGGATACGCTTTCCTTCTACTTTGGTAACTCAGACTTTGCGATGAATGGCTCGCTGAGTGACCTGCCTGCACTCTTTCATAAGCAGGAAAAACCCGTACAGGTTACCTTTAACGCGCGCAGCAAACGTATGATCCTGAAGGAGCTGCTATCATATGATACTGCCAAAGCCAGAAAAGCAAAAGAAGAGATCTACAACTTCAACATAGGTCTGGCCTTGGAAACATCTGTTAAAGAATTGCAGCATCCTAACCCACTGCCTAAAGGCAAGTTTAAGGTAGAAAAGTTGTTTGCCAGTTTTAAGGAGTATCCCCATGCCTTTCATGACTTCGGAGCTGAGCTGCACGTTAACGATACGGCCCTGTTACTCAGAAACTTTGGGGGCATGATTGATAGCAGCGATTTCCGTTTCAGTGGTCGTGTGCTGAATTATCAGTTATGGTTTGATAAGATCATGAAGGGTAAAACACAGATCGCATTTGACCTGAAGTCACAGCGACTGGCCATGAGAGATGTACTCGGACCGATCAGCCGTAACTATGTATCCAAAGATTATCATAAAGAAGTCGCTTCCGGCCTGTGGCTACGCGCCAAAGCCGACCTGCGGTATGACTCCGTTTTCAAATTTGCAAAGATCAAATTAGCTAACGTTTCCGGCGAACTGAAAGAGCACAAGATCAAAATAGATAGTGTAAAAGGTACTGTAAAGGTGGGCGCTGACAACTTCCTGCGACTCGATACCCTTACAGGCCGTATCGGTAAGACCGACTTTGACGTGAGTATGCGACTGTACATGGGCAAGGATACTGTGAAACGTAAAAAGGAGAACTTCCTGCAGTTTACCTCCCGCAATCTTGACCTTGACCAGCTCACTAATTATAAGCTGACCGCCAATGAAGATGAAGAAACGGTTGTTGCCGCACCCGCAGCCACACGTACCGTTGTGAAAGATACCGCTCACGCAGCATCCTTTAATATCTTCAAAATTCCTTTCATCGACTTCAGGGCCACCGTGAATATCGGCAGAATCAAATACCACCGTCTCTGGTTGAGGAATGTAGTTTCTAATGTACGTATGCAGACTAATCAGCATCTGTACCTGGATACCTTAGGAATGGGAATTGCTGACGGGCAGATTGGTATGCGGGGATATTTTAATGGTACTGATCCGAAAAAGATATTCTTCCGCAGCAGAATCCGGGCCTTTGAAGTAGATCTGGAAAAACTGATGCTGAAACTTGATCATTTCGGCCAGGATTATGTTATCAACAAAAACCTGAAAGGACGCCTCAATGGCCAGATCAGAAGTCACATTCAGATGCACCCTGACCTGACGCCTATTCTTGATAATTGTGAAGCAGAACTTGATGTGAAGATCCATGACGGTAGTCTGGTGAATTTTGCACCTATGCAGGCAATGGCGGGTTACTTTAAAGATAAGAATCTGAATATGGTACGTTTTGATACACTGAGTAACAAACTGACGCTCAAAAATGGTGTACTGAATATACCTAACATGAATATCAACTCTTCGCTGGGCTTTATGGAGATATCCGGTAAGCAATCTCTGGATCTGTCCATGGAATATTACATGCGTATACCCATGAAAATGGTAACTTCTGTAGGCTTTCAGTCACTCTTTGGCAGGAAGAGGGAAGACGTGGATGTGGATCAGGTAGATGAGATAGAATATCGTGATAAGGACAGGAAGGTACGTTTTATGAATATCAAGGTTACTGGTACGCCGGACAATTTCAAAGTGGGCTTAGGTAAGGCTAAGAAGACATAAGTAATTATTCATGCTAAATAGTAAAGCCGTCTCATGATGATGAGACGGCTTTTTTTGTATGGATAAATTCGTTTATCGGTAATGCATTACAGGCTTCTGGTCCTGCCTGCTCTTCCGCCACGCTGCTCAGTATTACTATTGCCACCGGTTCTTCCACCTGGTGCATTTTGCGGTACATTATTACCTCTGGAAGGCGTTAACGCACCATTGTTGTTTCTACCACCGCGGGGATAGTTTGTAACCGGGCCGCCGGAGTAGCTGCCATTTCCTCTGGAAGGCGCATATCCACCTCCGGAATATGGATCGCGGCTGCCAGGACGTGGTGCAGGGTTGTTTCTATTACCAGACCAGTTATTACGCGGTGAGTTATCCCGGTAATTGCCAGGGCGGTTATCGCCGGGACGGCCGTTATTATTCCGGAATCCATCGTTGTATCTGCCGCCATTATACCTGTTGTCACTGTATCTGCCGCCGTTGTATCTGCCACCATCGTACCTGCCGGGGAACTGGCCACGGTCAGCTCTTGAAGAACGATAGTCTGTAACAATTACGCGGTTGCGGTTATATACAAAACCTGAGTAAGTTCTTACCGGGTAGTACATATTACGTGCTGGCGGGATTCTGCGTACAGGCGCGTAGGCATAACCATATCTGTACTGATGACAAACGGGCCTGTAGGCATATACTGGCATCGGACGCCAAGGTCTCCACCAAACAGGAGGATTCACCCATGACCAGGGAGAGGTCCATATAACATAAGCGGGGGCATATACCCGGCGCACACAAGGCCAGAACCACACATTTACGATGACCCGTGACGGAGCCAGGACTGACGCATTCATATCGGCAGCGGGGCCGTGCATGCGGGATGAAGGTTCAGCAAAATAAGAGTTCCTTTCAGTATCGTCAGGATAGACATTTTCGGCCACTTCAACAGGTTCTGCCAGGGTGGTTTCTCCGTAGATATCTTCATCACCGGCAATCTGGATAACAGCGGTATTGTCGCCGGTCTTTTCCAGTTCAATGACAGCGATATCCTGGCTTTCCTGATTGGATATCAGCGCCTGTATGATAAATAGTTGTACCTGTTGCTGTTTTTTATTGATAACACGGAGGTAGTCGATGTTACCATCTCCATTAAGATCCAGGTTATTCACCTTATTGCTTTCGGTATTGAGCAGCCTTTCAAATTCTTCAGGAGAGCCAGCCTGTTTAAAAAGGGTCAATGCACCCTGCAGACTGAAATTGTCTCCGGGAAGTCCGGTAGAATCCTGATCAGGGGGAGTCCAGCGGGCTTCATCCCATTCGTCAGGTTGTTCCTGTAATTGTTGTGGTCTGAAGTAGTTATCCTGTGCACGGGCAGCAATTGCCGACAGGCATATAAGCAGTACAGGTAGGGAACGGCAGAGTTTCATGACAGTAATGTTGTTGGTATAGCTATCAGTTAGCTTAAATGAATATACAAATATTGTAATACAATATATATGCCGGAGACGTAGCCGCCGGAAAAAAGTGATGTAGGATACAGGTAAGTGGTTAGTAGTGAATGTGTAAGAATCGGGCAAAGATTTCAGTACCCTTATCAGAACGAACGCCTGATGCAGGATTCATATGCTGGAATTTTTCAAGTGTCAGGACTAATGTTCTTTCGTTTTCAGGGAGGGTATAATTACATATACCATTAGCCATACTATACCGGTCAGGAAGGCGAGTACGGCGAGGAAAGCATGCATGCGCCAGTCTAGTATGTAGGCGATGCCTGCGTGCAGCAATACAAACTGTACAAGAAAGCCGGTTATTTGTCTGGCTTTATCGGCTACTTCATCGAGACTATGGAGCAGCAGGAGGGGCAGGTATATATAGCCAATGAGTCCTGCGCCTGATAGAATAACTATCTTCCGGATAAGCAGGTGATCCATTTGCATGTAGATGCCGGCCAGTAAGATGGCAACTGCAAAAAGGAGGAATTTGTTCAGGAATGAAGCGGACATAAATGAAGGGTACGGGTATTGGCGCTCTTTTTTACGGTTGATAGTCAATGATTTCTGTTGTTCCCATTCATGGCATGCGTCGCGGAAGGCGGTGTCAAAATCAGCGCCTTTTTTGGTACGCAATTCTATTTCAATAGTCAGATTTTCAGCCATTTGCTGTAGTAATCCGGGGTTGGTAACTGCATTAGCTTTAAGAAAGTCTAAGATTTTGTTGAATTGTTGTTCAGTAATGCCTGGCGTCATGTGGTTTGACAGTTTAAAATATTAGATCTGGTTCAGTGATCGGAGAATTTGCTTACCTCCTGCATTTTTAGTGCCGGATTCTATTTATCAGGTAGTGAGATATAATAATATTTACGTTATTTTCTGCTGACAGGGACGATATTGGTTGTAAGTGTACGGTTACTGGCCGGCTAGCAGCGGGTGAAGAATGAGGCCTGGCCGGGCTGCGCCTGATTCATTCACTGGTATACTCCTACTTTATATTGCCTGGCCGTCGCTAGTTCGTCGCTTGGCCGTCGCCTGGTATAATCAAGTCCACGTCTTGGCCGTCGCTAGTTCGTCTCTTGGCCGTCGCTTGGTATAATCAAGTCCACGTCTTGGCCGTCGCTAGTTCGTCGCTTGGCCGTCGCCTGGTATAATCAAGTCCACGTCTTAGCCGTCGCTAGTTCGTCGCTTGGCCGTCGCCTGGTATAATCAAGTCCACGTGTTGGCCGTCGTTAGTTCGTCGCTTAGCCGTCGCCTGGTATAATCAAGTCCACGTCTTGGCCGTCGCTAGTTCGTCCTTTGTTCGAATCGGCTTCGTACTTAGGCTAAATCATGCCTGGCTATGGTAATAAGTGGTACCTATTATAACTAACGCTTTATCTGATCGCATATAATAGACAATAGGAGGCAGACAAAAGTTTAAACCTCCGAGCGGAAGCGGACAAAAGACCGACAAATTATTTTTTATGCAGAAGCAGGGAGCTTTGATTATTAATCAATTAGTTAAATAGATGAGCCGGTTATCTAAAAGATGTGGGAATTATCCATTTGTTGTATATATGTAATATTTTCGTGGTAGCACCCAGTATTTTTGGTGCTTATTTGAAAATTTTTCCTAATTTGGTGCCGTCATTCCGGTTTAACTTGTGTAAAATCGGCTTATGAATCTGCCTTAAACCACAACCAGATACGCTGTTAGACCACCACTATCACCTATTGTTTCGTTCGAACCCGTAGCTACAAAAGCTAATTAGTTTAAACCGCAACTTGCATACTGTTAGAAAGTTAGGAGACTTCCGTTGGGTAGTTTTCGTGCTTGATTGACATAATTATTAGACACTGCATGTTTGCGGGGGGATTATCAACTTACCGTCGTCAAATCACTGCAAATTTTTAGTGTTCAATATATAAATTTGAATCTGAAAACGTTTTCAGAACAATAATCTTATACTTTCGCGTAAAATAGTATAAGATTATACAACAGCTTAAGAGATATATCAGATGAGCAAATTGTTACGTGCAAAGGAAGCCTCCTTGGCCAGAGTTTA
This sequence comes from Chitinophaga rhizophila, assembly GCF_019492185.1. Classification (GTDB taxonomy): domain Bacteria; phylum Bacteroidota; class Bacteroidia; order Chitinophagales; family Chitinophagaceae; genus Chitinophaga; species Chitinophaga rhizophila. Next base: position 1,273,359 of record NZ_JAICCF010000001.1, on the reverse strand, counting down.
CACCACCAGAGAAAAGGGCATTTACCCTTATTTTAGACCAATCTCTTCTTCTCAGGATACTGAGGTGGATATTGAGGGTAAGAAGGTGTTGATGTTCGGATCTAATTCCTATCTGGGATTAACCAATCATCCGAAGGTGAAAGAGGCGGCTAAGAGCGCCATAGATAAGTATGGTACCGGATGTGCCGGGTCCAGATTCCTGAATGGTACGCTTGATCTCCATATAGAGTTAGAACGTCGCCTGGCGGAGTATGTAGGTAAAGAAGCCGCCTTGGTATTCAGCACCGGATTTCTGGCAAACCAGGGAGCATTATCAAGCCTTACCGGCCGTAATGATTACATTCTGCTTGATGAACTGGACCATGCTTCTATTATTGATGGAAGCCGCTTGTCCTTTTCAAAGGTGATTAAGTACCGCCATAATAATATGGAGGACCTGGAAGCCAAGTTGTCTTCACTGCCACAGTCGTCAGTACGCCTGATTGTTGTGGATGGTGTATTCAGTATGGAAGGCGACATTGCCAAGTTGCCTGAGATCGTAGCCTTGGCAGATACGTATGGTGCTAACATCATGGTAGATGATGCACATGGACTGGGTGTAGTAGGTCTGAATGGCGCTGGTACAGCTGCTCATTTCAATCTGACTGACAAGGTAGATGTGATCATGGGTACTTTCAGTAAATCATTTGCTTCCCTGGGTGGATTCATTGCTGGTGATGGCGAAGTGATTGAATATCTGAAGCATGCAGCCCGCTCGCTGATCTTCAGTGCAAGTATGACGCCGGCAGCAGCTGCGAGCGTGCTGGCCACTCTGGATATTATTCAGTCAGAGCCTGAGCACATTCAGCGTCTGTGGGATAACACCAACTATGCACGCAACTTACTGAAAGAAGCCGGGTTTGATACTGGCCACGTTTCAGAAACACCAGTTATTCCGATCTATATCAGAAACGAAGAGCAGGTATTCCGTATTACGCGTATGCTGCAGGATCAGGGTGTGTTTGTGAACCCTGTAGTTCCACCGGCAGTACAACCAGATGCAACTTTGATCCGTTTCTCCCTGATGTCAACACATACGTTTGCACAGATTGAAACTGCTATCGATAAATTAACGGATGTATTTACAACTGCGGGTATACCGTTAAAGCAAAAAATTTAAATGGAAACTTTGCAAACCTCTCAGCAGACGGTACATGCTTCGGTGTCTGGCGGCGCGGCGGTAACAGTAATACCGGTTACTACCAAAAAGCAGCTGGCACAGTTTATTGATTTTCCACATGATCTTTATAAGCACGATAAGAATTATGTGCCGGAGCTGTTCATCGCTCAGCGCGATCTGCTTAGTCCGGGGAAGCATCCCTTTCATGAACATTCTCAGTTACAGGCATTTCTTGCCTTGAGGGGGAATAAGATTGTAGGGAGGATTGCAGCCATAGATAATAAGAATCACAATACTTTCAATAAAAAGAACGACGGCTTTTTCGGATTCTTTGAGACAATCAATGATGAGAAAGTAAGTCAGGCTTTGTTCCAGACGGCTACACAATGGCTGAAAGAGCGTAAGCTGAGCACCATGATAGGCCCTGTTAACTTTTCTACCAACGAGACCTGCGGTCTGCTGATAGAAGGATTTGATGGTCCGCCGGTAATCATGATGCCCTATAATCCTCCATACTATGGTAAATTAATTGAGCAGGCAGGGTTGCAGGAACATGTGTCCCTGCTTGCTTATAAAATCATTCCCAAGTACATGAACGATCGTCCGTTCAAAATAATGAATGTACTAAAGGAAAGATTGTCCAGACGTAACATTACTATTCGTAAGGTGAATGTGAAGAACTTTAACGAAGAAGTAAAAAAGATTCAATTTATCTATAACAGTGCGTGGGATAAAAACCTTGGTTTTGTACCGATGACGGATAAGGAATTTGAATATCTGGCAAAAGATCTTAAGCTCATTCTGGATCCTGATTTCTGTTTTCTGGCAGAAGAGGAAGGCAGACCGGTAGGTTTTGCACTTGCCTTGCCTGATATTAATCAGATCCTGATCAAGATAAAAAGAGGCCGGTTATTGCCTACGGGAATCTTTAAACTGTTATTAGGGAAGAAGAAGATCAATGGTGTAAGGGTACTTACTTTGGGCGTACTGGAGGAATACCGCAAACTTGGTATAGATGCCTGTCTGTATGGCGAATTAATGAAGACAGGCAGAGAGAAAGGAATTGAGTATGGTGAAGGCTCGTGGATACTTGAAAATAATGAGTTGATGAATGCGGCGATGAAAGGTATTGATGCGGAGCCTTACCGGAGATACAGGATTTACGAAAAAGATATATGACACCTCGCGTACTGATAACTGGCGCCAGCGGTTTTGTGGGATATCATCTGGTTGAGGCGGCGCTGCAGGCAGGAATGGAGGTTTACGCTGCTGTTCGTGCATCCAGCAATGTTGCTCATCTGTCTGACTTACAGGTGAATTATGTATATCCCGATTTCAGCAGCAAAGAAGCGCTGATAGCAATGATGAAAGAATACCGGTTTGATTATATCATTCACGGTGCAGGAATAACAAAAGCAAGGTCTTTAGACGAATATAATAAGGTTAATGCAGGGTATACCCAAAACCTGGCGATGGCAGTCAGTGAATCAGGCATACCTCTTAAGAAGTTTTTATTTATCAGCAGTCTGGCGGCTGTTGGCCCCATCGCATATGACGCCAACTGGCCATTGCCCGATGTGGTAACCCCCCGACCAGTTACCAATTATGGAAGAAGCAAACTGCTGGCGGAACAATTCCTGGGTGCTGTTTCAAGCGTACCCTGGGTAATATTAAGGCCCACTGCAGTATATGGGCCAAGAGAGAGAGACCTTTTCGTATTGTTCAAAACATTCAGGCGGGGTTTGGAACCTTATATGGGCAGAGGCGCCCAGTGGCTGAGTTTTGTGTATGTGAAAGATCTCGCGACGGCTGCTATACTGGCCCTGGAATCTCAGGTGTCAGGAGTAGCATACAATATCTCTGACGGAAACGCTTATGATCGTTATGCCCTTGCGGCAATCATCAAAAGCCATCTGAAGCTGCGCACAATTCGTATCCATCTGCCTTTACCTGTCATAAAACTCGTTGCCGTTATATCGGAAAAGGTGAGTCGTGGCGCTCCCTTACTGAATAAGGATAAACTCAACGAACTGACAGCGGCTAACTGGAATTGCAATATAGAAAGACTCAAAAATGATCTGGGCTATCGTCCCCGTTATAACCTTGAAAAAGGTATGCAGGAAACGTTGGACTGGTATGCGGCGAACAAATGGTTGTAGAAGATTAACACAGAAACATAAAGTCTAACAATTGTTATGAAACAACAAATTAAAGAAGCAAAAGGGAAACTGGGTGTTTTAATGCCTGGCCTTGGCGCGGTGGCCACAACATTCATCGCCGGGGTTGAGTCTATTAAGAAAGGGCTTTCAAAGCCTATTGGTTCGGTAGCTCAGATGGGACATATCCGTCTGGGTAAAAGAACTGAAAACAGAAATCCACTCATAAAAGAATTTGTTCCGTTAGCAAATCTGGATGATCTGGTATTCGGTGGTTGGGATGTGTACGAAGATAACGTATACACCGCAGCTGTTAAAGCAGAAGTACTGGATAAATTTCAGCTGGAAGCCATCAGACCAGCACTGGAATCTATTATTCCAATGAAGGCGGCTTTCGATAAAAACTTTGTTAAAAACCTTGACGGTACACACGTTAAGGATTATAAGACCCGTTATGACCTCGCACAGGCCGTAATAGATGATATAAAGAATTTCCAGCAGGAGAAAGGATGTGACCGCGTAGTAATGGTATGGTGCGGTTCTACCGAGATCTATCATGAAGCAGCAGATGTGCATATGTCCCTCGCTGCTTTTGAGCAAGGGCTGAAAGATAACGATCCTCGTATTGCGCCAAGTATGATCTATGCTTATGCGGCGCTTACTTTGGGTGTGCCTTTCGCAAACGGCGCTCCAAACCTGACCTGTGACATTCCGGCACTGGTGGAACTGTCCAAAAAGACAAAAACACCGATTGCAGGTAAAGACTTTAAAACAGGACAGACGCTGATGAAGACAATTCTGGCTCCTGGTCTTTCTGCCCGCGCACTGGGCATGGAAGGCTGGTTCTCTACCAACATCCTGGGTAACCGTGATGGATGGGTACTGGACGATCCGGATAACTTCAAAACTAAAGAAGTTTCTAAACTGGGCGTACTGGAAGATATTCTGTTGCCGGATGAAAATCCTGAGCTGTATGGTGATATGTACCATAAGATCAGGATCAATTATTATCCGCCGCGCAAGGATAACAAGGAAAGCTGGGATAACATTGATATCGTAGGCTGGATGGGTTATAAGATGCAGATCAAGATCAACTTCCTGTGCCGTGACTCCATATTGGCAGCACCGATAGTACTGGATCTGGCATTGTTTATTGACTTTGCTAAGCGTGCGGGTATGAGCGGCATCCAGGAGTGGCTGTCTTTTTACCTGAAGTCTCCGCAGACGGCTCCGGGACTGCGTCCAGAGCATGATATCTTCAAACAGCTGATTAAACTGCAGAATACACTGCGTTACCTGATGGGAGAAGATCTGATCACACACCTGGGTCTGGATTATTATGATGGAATTTTAAACGAAGGATGATCCGGATTCATAAATTAATGGCTACCAGCCTGGGTATAGGTTACATTGGTAAAGGCGGGGGAACAGTCGCAGCGGCTGTCACCGCAGTTTGCTGGTATCTTGCACTGGCTGGTAGTGCAATATCTGATATTTGGCCGCTGGTGTTTACAATCGCAGTAACCCTGCTTGGCGTATGGTCTGGTACAGCGGTAGAACCTTACTGGGGCAAGGATGACAAGAAGGTGGTGATAGACGAAGTGGCTGGTATGTGTTTCAGCTTGCTGTTCATACCTGTTACATATGGTTATATACTGGCCGGACTGGTATTATTCAGGTTCTTTGATATCCGTAAGCCATTATTAATACGCCGCACCGAGCAACTGCCAGGTGGCTGGGGGGTAATGATGGATGATGTGATAGCGGGACTTTATACAAACTTGTTACTGCAGATTGCGTATCACAGTAACTTATTTGGAGGATGATAAAATTTTTAAAGGCTCAGGCCTCGTCATTGATAGCAACGGGCGTGGATTATACAGTAGTAATCCTGCTTTCAGCACTGGCTCATTCATGGTCAGCCGATGTAAATGTCGTCGGCGCCCTGGCTGGAGGTATTGCTAATTTTATGATTAACAGGCAATGGGTTTTTAACCGGGAAAAAGGAGCAATAGGAGGGCAGGCATTGCGCTATGGTATCACCTGGGTGGGAAATATGCTGTTAAATACAGCAGGAGTGTGGCTGATACTGCATTTTACAGGATGGCACAGCATTTCCAGTAAGGAAGATCTGTTCAGACTGTCCGCCGTTAAAATGTCAGTTTCGCTGCTGGTTGGTTTTACTTACAGTTATATAATGCAGAAGCGATTCGTTTTTAAATGATGTTAGTTAGATGAATGGTAGTAAAAATATCGGTTTAGGTCTTTTGTTATTGCTTACGCTTGGCTTTAGTTCAGTATTTGCACAAACAACGAGAGTAAAGGGGCTTGTTACGGATAAGTCAGGTGCCCCGTTACCATTTGTAAGCGTGTTTGTGCCGGGAACAGCGTTCGGTATGGTCACAGATGCTGCAGGAAGATACGAATTACAGTTTGACAGCCCAAAAGATAGTTTACGCTTTTCCCTCATGGGATATAAAGCAGTTACCATACGTATCAAACCCGGCCAGGAGCAGGTTAGGAACGCTGTACTAGAGAGCAGCGCAAAAACTTTGAGCGAGTTTGTCGTAAAGCGTAAGAAAGAACGGTACCGTAATAAAGACAATCCGGCTGTAGAGCTGATCCGACTGGTTATTGACAATAAGTCAAAGAACAGGATGGAACATTACGACTATGCCAACTATAACCAGTACGAGAAACTGGAGTTTGCATTGAGTAACCTCTCTGATAAGATCCGTAACAGCCGTTTTACCCGCAAATATCAGTTCGTTTTTGAGAACCAGGATACAACCAAACTGGAAGGACGTTCGCTCCTGCCTATGTACCTGGAAGAGAAACTGGCAGATGTATACTTCCGCCGGGATCCTGAAAAGAAGAAAACAATCATCAAAGCAGATAAGAAAGTCAGCTTTGAAAACTATATCGACAACCGTGGCCTGAGCGCCTATCTGAACCATATCTACCAGAGTGTGGATATCTATGACAACAACATGATGTTGTTTACTAATCAGTTCCTCAGTCCGATTGCCAACGCAGGTCCGACCTTCTACAGGTACTACATAGCAGATACCATCACTACGGCCGACAGTTCAAAGCTGATAGTGCTGGAGTTCTATCCGCGTAACAAGATGGACCGCCTCCTGGAAGGTAAACTGTACATTACGCTGGACGGTAATTATGCCATTCAGAAAGCAGATATGACTGCCAATAAGGAGATCAACCTGAACTTTATCCGTGATTTTCATCTGTATATGGATTTTGAAAAGACTCCTGACGGGCGGTATTTCATGAATAAGAATACACTGATGGCCGATTTCGGCCTGTTTAAGGGTAGCAGTGGTTTATACGGTGAACGTACTGTATCTATCAAGGACATGGTTATTAATAAACCTATGCCGGAAGCCTTTTACGCAGGCAGCCCAGTAGTGGAAAATGAGAATGAGACGGCCAAGCCGGACAGCTTCTGGATGGCCCACAGGCATGATACCCTTACAACGGCAGAAACCAAGGTGTACCAGAATATTGACAGCCTGCAGAATATGAAGTCCTTCAAGCGTACGATGGATATAATCACTTTCCTGCTGGCAGGATGGAAGAGTGTAGGGACAAAATTTGAGGTAGGACCGGTAAATACCTTCTATAATTTCAACCCGGTAGAAGGCTTCCGTCTGAGACTGGGGGGCAGAACCACGCCAAAATTCAGTAAGAGCATCTATCTGGAAGGTTATACCGCTTACGGTTTCAAAGACCAGCGGTGGAAGTATTACTTCGGCGGTTCTTATGCCTTCAACCACAAGTCGGTATACCAGTGGCCGGTACGCGCTATTAAAGCCAGCTATCAGCACGATACCAAGATTCCGGGTCAGGAACTGCAGTTTGTACAGGAAGATAACTTCCTGCTGTCATTTAAGCGTGGTAACAACGACAAGTGGCTCTATAATGACATCTTTAGACTGAACTATCTCCATGAGTTTGATAATCATTCGGCATTCCAGCTGGGTTTCAAACATTGGAGGCAGTCTCCGGCGGGCACGCTGTCGTATTATAAAGGGACTGGTATGGCAGATAGCGTAAAGCGGATTGCTACGGCAGAACTGTCACTGGAAGTAAGATGGGCACCGCATGAAGAGTTCTATCAGGGTAAGAACTTCAGAATACCCATCCCCAACAAATATCCTATTTTTACATTCAGAGCAATTGCGGGGGTAAAAGGATTGTTCAACAGCGGATACAACTATCAGAACATCTCCCTGAATATCTATAAAATGGTGTATATGTCGCAGCTGGGCTACAGTGAAGTGGTAGTGGAGGGCGGTTACATCTTCGGCAAAGTGCCATATCCATTGCTGACTATCCACAGAGCGAACCAGACATATGCTTACCAGTTGCAGTCATATAACCTGATGAACTTCCTGGAATTTGTAAGTGACCGTTATGCAGGCATAAATATTGACCATAACTTCAACGGTTTTATCTTCAATAAAATACCTTTGCTGAGAAAATTGAAATTACGTGAGGTCGCTGCGGTGAAGGTGTTATACGGTGGATTAAGCAGAGACAATGATCCGAGACTGGATCCTTCTATGATACAGTTCTCGAAGTATACAGATGGCACACCAATTACCTATACATTAGGCAAACAGCCATATATTGAAGGTAGCGTAGGTATTGCCAACATATTCAAATTACTCAGGCTTGACCTGGTAAAGAGGTTTACTTATCTGGACAACCCTCTCATTTCCAATTGGGGTATCAGGGGACGTGTCAGATTTGATTTTTAACAGATGTTTTTAATCGTAAGACATGAAAAAACGATTCAGAGATAAGCTACAGCAGGCAATTTACGTGGTAATCAATCCTTTCGTGAAAGGGCTGATCAAACTCGGGCTGACACCTAATGCTGTCACACTCATAGGTTTCCTGCTGAATATAGGTGTTGTAGTGATCTTCGTAACAGGTGTAGAGGAAGGTAACAGAGGAGACCTGTCTTATGTTGGATGGGCCGGCGGTTTGATCCTGTTTGCAGGGTTATTTGATATGCTGGATGGCCAGGTAGCGCGTCTGGGAAACATGGGTTCGCGCTTCGGAGCCTTATTTGATTCAGTATTAGACCGTTATAGTGAGATGGTACTCTTTCTGGGTATCTGTTATTACCTGATCGGGCATCATTACTTTCTAAGTTCGATATTTGCCTTTATTGCCCTGATCGGATCGATGATGGTAAGTTATACCAGGGCGCGTGCAGAAGGGCTGGGTATTGAGTGTAAAGGTGGTTTAATGCAACGGCCGGAGCGTATTGTCATTATTTCATTGTCAGCTATTGCATGCGGGGTTACTTCGCATTTCATCGGCGGTGATTATAAGCTATATATACCAGGTATTCCTTTCCAGGTATTTGAGACTATTTCGATCTTTACCTTCCCGCTGTTCATCATGGCGATTATGACTAATATTACAGCTGTAGGCCGTATCCTGGATGCGAAGAAAGCGATTGATAAGCAGGACCAGGTTACCCGTGTAATCAGAAGTGCAACGACTACACCTGTGATTGCTATACTGCTGATGGTAATGCCGGCCATGGCAATGGCAGCGCCTCAGGGTGGCAAAGAGCCGGTATTTCCGACGCCAAGTGGTATACCAACCATGCTGTTCTATATGCAGCGTACACCCAATGCAAATACGGTTATATATGATCTGAATCTGCAAAAGGATGGTACATTGAATGAATCTGAGCCGGTAAATATTTATTGGATCAGGTATACCGAGAATAACGAAAAGAAGGGATTAAGCTATATACAACGTAAATTTGCATATGGTCTCAAGGTAAAACAAGTTGCCAAAGACAAATATGAATTGCGTTCTGTAGCCTATGATAAGAAGAAATTATACCTGATGAAGTCAGCTGAAGGGCAGTACCACATCTATACGCAGATTGGAACCGTAATGGCCCAGCTGAACAGAATATATCTTCAGATAGAAGGAGGTACCTTCTGGTTTCCGAATGTTGTTTACATCGAAATGAAGGGAATAGATCCTACTACAGGCAAAGAGATTAAGGAGCAGTTCAAGCCCTGATAGTTGATTGTTAAATTCACAACGAATGAGTAATAAAAATTACATTTCCAACTCCCACGAGTCCATTCCTATGTTCCGGAATGGATTACTGGAAAAATTGTCCAAAGTTCACTTCAGCATTCCGCTGTTTTTATACATTCCTGTTATAGCCTGGTGTTGCTGGATGGCATTATTCCAGGTACAATCTGGTATAATTACCTGGGCATTGACGGTATTGGCCGGTATATTTGTCTGGTCATTTGTTGAGTATGTGATGCACCGTTTTGTATTTCACTTCGAGCCATCTTCCAAGTGGGGTAGAAGGCTGCATTTTATCTTCCATGGAGTGCATCATGATTATCCTAATGATGCGATGCGCCTGGTATTACCTCCTTCGGTGAGCATTCCGTTGGCAACAGGTTTTTATTTGCTGTATAAGAGTTTTATACCTGATCTATATTTCTATGGTTTTTTCGCAGGCTTTATAGGCGGATATCTTTTCTATGATATCTCTCACTATGCACTGCACCATTTCAATTTTAAAGGCCGGTTCTGGAAGAAATTGAAGAAACACCACATGATGCATCACTATGCCGATGCAACCAGGGGATATGGCGTAAGCTCATCCTTCTGGGATAAGATCTTCAGGTCAGATTTTCAAAAGTGAGATAAGATGGATGCACCTGTTCCTGCCGGATCAGCAACTACACTTTTTGATAAGCGCCACCTGCTGATTACTAGCTGTATCAGCATTGCTTATTTGTTGTTGTCCGCTTGGCTGGTTGGCTTTAAGACTGATCAGCTTTGGCTGATGGCTATTTTCAACGGCTGTTATTATGCTTCACGGCCCACCCGCCGGTTTATTTTAGGGTTCTCGATCTTTATATTTTACTGGATCGTGTTTGATTATATGAAAGCGTTCCCGAACTATCTGACGGGGCCTGTTCATATACAGGATATTTATGAGACAGAAAAGGCCTGGTTTGGGGTTATGCTGGACGGGGTCAGGGTCACTCCCAACGAATACTGGTTACACAATACCCGCGTATGGATAGATGTGATGACCGGTGCTTTTTATCTCTGCTGGGTACCTGTACCATTGGCATTCGCTGCTTACCTCTTTTATAAAGACAGGCTGCAGTTTATTCATTTTGCACTCACATTCATCCTGGTAAACTGGGTAGGGTATATTGTCTATTATACTTATCCCGCTGCACCACCCTGGTATGTGCAGGTACATGGCTTTGATTTTATTGCCAATACGGCGAGTAATGCGGCCGGATTGCTCAGATTTGATGAGGCGCTGCACGTGAACATCTTTGGTTCATTATATGCGAAGGGATCCAATGTATTTGCCGCAATGCCGTCTTTGCATTCTGCATACCCTTTGATCGTATTCTACTATGCCAGAAAGACGACCAACCTGTTCTTCACATCCGTATTCGGTATTATAGCCTTGGGTATCTGGTTTGCAGCAGTTTACACCAGTCACCACTATGTGCTGGATGTAGTAGCCGGTATTACCTGCGCGGCAGTAGGCATTGCATTATACAGGCTGGTGCTGATGAGAAGTGTAGCTTATAATGAAAGAATCAGCAGATTCCATACCGTTATTATGAAGTAGCTTTCTGATTATCCAGACGGCGTAATAAGTCGTCCACTTCATTCCCATAGTTACGTTTGAAGTGAAAGCGTTGCGCCTTCTGGAGCATCTCCCTGGCTGTTTCTTCGTCCTGTTCCTTTAAGGCTAATAAAGCCAGGTTACGGTAAGCATAGGCATTGCCCTTATTAAATTGTAATGATTTAAGTATCAGTTCTTTTGCTGCCGCTGGAAATCCGAGGTGCATCAGTACATATCCTTTGTTGTTATAGGCATAGGCGCATGTTTCATCATAAGCTATGGCCTGGTCGAAATACGAGATCGCTTCTATATACAATTCCAGCTTTATACATTCAAATCCGAGGCTGTTTAATAACTCAGAGGAACCAGGGTTCAGTGACAGGGCGTGGTCGTATAACTTATGCGCCCATTCATGATTACCCATCTCGCTATAACAGTGCGCCAGTTCCGCCAGTACACCCGTATGGTGCGGATGTTTCTTGTGTACCTTTTCATAAAAAGGCAAGGCTTTCTGGAAGTTTCGTTCTACTCTCCAAGTTACACCTGAAAGCCACAGGGCATTCACGTGGTCAGGCTGCATCTGTAATACCAGCTGACAAAGCAGGCGGCATTTGTGAATATCATTATACTGGAGTAATGCCTGGGCCTCGCGGAAGTATCTTTCTACCGCGACCTTTTTCTGCCGTTGACTATAAAACAGTTGTATGAGCGGATGAAAGAAACTGATATAGGAAGTCTTGATCCTCGGGCTGCGGAGGGGAACATCTATCTGTCGTTTTCTCAGTTCGAGAATTTGTTCCAGATAGGTGTCGAAGATGATACCAAGGGATTGGAATTTGTACTGACAGCGGTTTTCAATACTAAGTAGCGACAGAATGATGTGTTGGGGGTGGAGCTGTTCATCGCCTAGTTTTTTCTGGTAGTACGTAGCGTTTTCCAGCATTCTTTCTGCCTCTGTCATGATTGGTACTTTGGGTTTACTGCCTGTTGGAATAGGAGCGCCGGGACGCTTTTCCCAGTCAAGCGCATGTAACCACTGGACCATCTTATCTCTGTCGCCGGCTTCAATCGCTATATCATTAGCGTATGAATCCAGGATACCCAGTAATATCATCTGGCTATCTATGTAATAAAGCTTCCTGTCCAGGCTAAAACTCCTGGCATAGGCAAATGCTGTCTTTAGTTCATAGGAGGACGTTAATAGCATCAGCAATTGTTGAGTACAGTATCAAATTTATGTTATTTATGGGTATATACCAGCTGCGGAACTCCCGTAATTCAATGCACTGGCTGGGACAGCCCATGGGTTTACCGGTTTGGATATCACAAAAACTGCTCCACCGTCAGACAAGTTTACCTGTTTTCACTGCAATTGAATTGTAACTGAAAGGGTTATCTGACAGGGTATATTTGCAGCTACTGGTCGTGCCGGAAAGGGAGGTATCAACGACGGGGATTTTTTCCTCATTTTTCAACGGGAAATTCATATCAATCATAGAATAACTACCTTCATCATATGGAAGAATCAGAAAAACTCAGAAGGGTGGTGGAAGCCCGCATGAAACTTAAAGCCCGCTTTGAGGACAAGATGCGCCAGACGCCGTCTATGTCTGATGATAAACCTATGGGCAGCGGCCGTCCTAATCGTCATGGCATGCCGGTAGTACCGGTAGGGCAGGTGCTTACGCGGAAATGGCCTGTGCTGGATCTGGGTATAGAACCAGACATCCCGCTGGATGAATGGCGACTTAAGATAGACGGGGCGGTGGAGCATCCGGTGGAACTGACCTGGGATGCATTTATGGCACTTCCGCAAACAGAAGATACCTCTGATTTTCATTGCGTTACTACCTGGTCCCGGCTTGATATGGCCTGGAAGGGTGTGCGACTGCTGGATCTGGCTGCCCTGGTACAGCCCCTGGATACTGCCACACATATTCTCTGCTACGGATATGATGATTATACTACCAATGTATCGCTGGAAGAGGCGCTTAAACCGGATGTACTGCTGGCACATACCGTAGATGGCGGTCCGCTGCCGATAGAACATGGTGGTCCTGTCAGGATGATCACTCCTCAGTTATATGCGTGGAAAGGGGCAAAATGGATCAGCAGGATAGAGTTTCTGACGGAGAACAAGCCTGGTTTCTGGGAAGAGCGGGGGTATTCAGATACTGCTTATCCCTGGAGAAATGATCGTTACAGCTGATATGCGTATAAAATACTTAAAAGGCTCACCCTTCTGCCGGGTGAGCCTTTTTTATGCCTCAGCGGGAGGCAAATTGTTTGAATTTTATCATTAATACTTTGTTATGTACAATTTCAGGCAGCTAACACTGTGTAGCTTTGTGTCACTGAAAAAACATACTCACGATATTCATAGTCCTGGAAACAGCGATAGTAAACATATGTTACATGAACAGTGTAAACAGTTGTAGGTTTAGGTATAGCTGAAGTATTCCTGCTTCAGCTTTTTTATTTTTCAGGCGTTAGCCAGACAATCCTGGTATTCCGGCTCTTACCGTTGATTTCCAGTTTTAATGTAACGAAGATGTTTTGTTCGCTGTTATAATCTGCTATATTGAAGACGGACAGGGTATTGGTCTCATTCTTTTTCAGCGGACCAAAGAACTGTTTCCGTGCCGGCAGCGGAGTTCCTGTTTCCAGTGCATATGCTTGTCCGCTGTTGAGTGTACGCATTTGTGCAATCGTATTATTCTTTGGCGCTTCATTCTGCATTGCGTCATTCAGGAAGATGAAAGTCTTGTTATTGGTATGCAGGTAGGAGAATGAGCGGTATTGTTCACCCAGGATCAGCTGCTGTGCAGACAGGCGGCGATGTGCCGTATAAAATGGCGTGTAGGAAGTGTTTTTCAGCAATTGCTTTTTGGGAATGAAGCTGGTATACAGCAGTTTAGCGCTTGCATCGTAAGAGCTGACAGCCAGATTTTCCAGCAAATAGTCGGTATATGCCTGTGCATTTAGCGGAACGTGTTTATCGGTAATCAGTTCCTCGTAAATAATGGTAAATCCACCATCTTTCTGTACAATCAGATCCTGGGGAATGCCTGTATAGCCGTTTTTGTCTCCATATAGCTTCTTTTTCTGCACATCGGCTTCGGTTGGATAGATATCAAGGAATTGTTCAGTCTGGGCTTTTAAGGGGTCTATAATAGCCAGAAAACCACCATATGGCTGAGGGTCAACATCTTCGATGTGAGTAGTACCTAGCAGCAGCAGTTTTTTTGTCACCGGGTTATACCTTACAACGCCGCTATCCGCGATACGGTTATCAGGGAGCTCCAGCAGGTCGGCTTTTAACTTTCTGGCCCCGTTTGCCAGAGTAAGCAGTACCAGTTGCCCTTCACGGTCACTGGCAGCGATCTGGTTATAAGCAAAGCCCAGGATGTATACATTTGCTTCACCAACTACTGCCATATCCAGGTAGTTCAGAGAGGCATATTTAAAAGGCGGTTGATAGAATGCCCTGCCAGTTTCCTGGTGGCGGCCGTTATATACAATCACTTCCATCTGGTTCTTATCGGCGTATTCATTTTTGTCGCGGCGAACGAATACTGCATAGTTATCACCGGAGGGGTCTTTACTCACAGCAAAAGAGTTCACCGGGTCAAACTCAGGTATCCAGCGTACATCCATGAAATGGAATTTATCTGCTTCTGCAATTTTCTCTTCACGTTCAAGATTGCCGGTAGTGCCGTCAAATACAAGCCTATATAATATCGGAGTTCTTTCTTCTATTTCACTGACCATCACAACTATAGTACCTTCCGTTTCAAAGATGGCGTTGACGCGTGCGCCTTTCAGCTTCTCATATTTGGGACTATGATGCTTATTGGCTGCCAGTTTATGCTGCGGATCATAGAATGTCAGGTTGATACCGTTCCTGTTAGTAAGATGAACAACGACAGTATTACCGTTCTTCAGCTGGAGGAGTTTGGCAAAGCCGGATTCAGGCTCCTTAAATAAGGGCGTTTCCGCAACAGTTTTAAACTGCGCGAAGGCAATTGCCTGAAATAGTGTAAACAGGCAGAACAGGGCGGTTCTTTTCATAGGTTTTCAGTTGTTAGGATATTGTTACTCTAAGGTATTAAATATGATTGTTTAATTATCTATAAATTCCCAGGCGCTCTGGTAGGCGTTTTGCTGTTCTGCATAGGTTATAAAGCCGGCGTAGAAGGGCAGTTGGGATAATGTAGCACTGTCTCCTATGATTACCAGCTTTTTGCGCGCTCTGGTCATGGCCACGTTCATGCGGCGCACGTCAGACAGGAAGCCGATTTTATTTTCATTATTACTTCTTGTCATGCTGATATATACAATGTCTCTTTCCTGCCCCTGGAAGCTGTCAATTGTATTTACCGCAATTTTATCTCCATATGGCTGCAGTTCAGGTACGGAAAGCAACTGTTCCTTCAGGATATGGATCTGTTGTTTATAAGGGGAAATGATAGCAATACTAGGAAACTGTTGTGGCGTATAATGCGTGTGTAGTCCGGAGACCAACTGCCGGAGGTGTTTAAACAGAAAGGTCGCTTCTTCCGGATTCGTAGTGCTGGTACCTTCTGTTTGTTCGTCAAAGCCGCAGCCTGCAGTATCTACAAAAGACAAAGGCATGTCGTCAGGGAACAGGGTATGTGCCGCAACAGAAGCATGCGCTTTCAGTCTGTCTGCATAAAACACTGCAGATGAGTACCCCATAATCATCTCGTGCATACGGTACTGCTCTTCCAATAGTACAACAGCCTGGGGATGATGTGCGATGCATTTTTCCAGGAGGGTAGTACTTAACCCTTTTCTGGCTGCTTCTTCAGATTTAACAGTAGGGGATAGCTGGCAATGGTCGCCTGCCAGGACGACTTTTTGGGCTTTCAGTATAGGAATCCAGCAGGCTGGTTCCAGTGCCTGGCCAGCTTCGTCTATTACGATGGTATGGTATTTCAGCTGACGTACGGTATAATGGTTAGCGCCCACCAGTGTGGCTGTAATTACCTGTGCTTTTGACAGCAGGTCGTCCATGATATACTGTTCTGTATTTTCGACAGCTTTCATAATATTGCGGGCTTCGTCGAAGAGGGCTTTACGTTGTTCACGTTCAGCTTTGCCAAAGTTCCGCTTGTATTTGTGGGCCATATCCCTGAACTCATTCGCCTGTTTTTTCAGGCGTTTGATATCTTTCATGCTGTTATGTTCAGCCATCCGGCTGTCCAGTGTCAGGGAGGATAGTCTTTCAGAGACACGGGCAGGGTTGCCGACTCTGAGTACATTCAGCCCTTCTTCTGACAGCTTTTCACTGAGCAGGTCCACGGCAGTATTACTGGGTGCTACAACCAGTATCTGTTTGTTGTCCTGTTTAATCAATGCCTTAATAGCCTGCACCAGGGTAGTGGTTTTACCTGTACCCGGAGGGCCATGTACAATGGCAAGATCATTGGCTGCGAGGATGCGGTTTACCGCAGCCTGTTGGGAGTCATTTAATCGGGGAACAGTAATAGGGGGAAGGTTGTCCTGAAAAGTAGGCGCTTTTTCTCCTGTCAGTATTCTAATAAGATGGTCATTTTCTCCTTTGCTGACGATGGCATCTGCCTGTTTCACAGCATTCTGCATCTCGTCATAGCTGTTGTCATCGAACAGCAGGTCAATACCTAGTTTACCGTTATTAGCCCATTCCGGTAGTTCATCGGTGCGTAAGGTTATTTTTAACCGGTTACCTCCCTGGTAAGAGATGGTGCCTTCTATGCGGTCGGTTTTAGGATCATGATTGGAGAAAAGTACTGCTGAGACGCCAAAACGTAACTGGTGCACAATATCCTGGTGGGTGGTACGCTCTACTTCTACTGTGAGATAGTCTCCCCGGCTCATTTCGGACCCTCTGATGGCAATTGGGTACCAGCTGAGTCCATTGGCCCTCCGCTCGGCCACTGAAGTAGATGCTGTCATTTCCTGGTATGCCTTTCTATCGTCTTCCCGCTCTGTTTTCAGTAGCTCAAGCAGCTTTTTGAAATAATCCATGCCGCAAAGGTAAGGCAATAATCGGGTCGGGGGGCATGAAGCCTGAAAGGCGATATGTATTATGTCGCGCTGCGCAGCTATTGTTCGATGCGACTCTATACTGTTATTTAACTTTTAACGAAGCCGGATAATAGTTATCCGGCTTCGCGTATTGTACTATTGTTTTAGTCTCCCAATGATATTCCTGGTATAACTTACATCTTTCGTAATATTTCCGTTCTGATCTTTGTTATTGTAGCTACAGCCAAAGACAAATTCCATCATACCACCGCCTAAGCCAGTGGAACGTATAGTATCTGCTATCTTTAGTTCTTCGCCAGCAGGTGTTTGTTGTCCGGCATAAATTGCGCAACCTGCCCCAACGCCAATCAGTACATTTTGCGTACTGCCAATAGCGTCTGCATATGACCTGATGATATTTCTGATCTGGGTAGCCTTGTTCCAGTAAGACATGGTTTGTACGTAGTCAGTGTATTGCCTGGTGCGCCGGATCTGTGCTGCATTATGGTTATTGTAATCTACCACAGATAATATTCTGCCGGTGCCGGAGGCTGGTCCTATGTACTTTCCAAGCGCGATGACGCCACTATCAATATTGGCTGTCCTGCCGGAACTATATTCCAGGTCGAGGTCCACCCCATCAAACTGCCATTTGTCAAGAGAATCTCTGACTACTTTAGCCATGGAATCTGCTGCCGCTGCTGATAGCTTTATCAGCGAGCCGGCAAAGGAAGTGGCCACTATCCGGATACCACGTTGCTGTAAAGCATGCGCTTTGGTCAATACGTCATTCCAGTTGTTTTGTCCGGATACGCCCCTGTGTTCAAATTCCCATCCGCCTTCCGGCGTACGGCCTATGCCCAGGGTAAAGATATTTACCACGTCTACACCTTCGGGTATGGCATCCAGGGGGCCGACGGTGGAGCGGTCATAACAGCATCCTCCCCAGTAAGTTACCATTACCGGGCGTTTAGTTAGCGGAATGCCATAAAAAGGAGAAGTATGTTCCTGTTGAGTGGTATCAGGACCAGGCACTGACGGTGTATGTCCATTATCTTTTTTACAGGAATCAGCCAGTATCAGCAGTGAGCTGGTACAGGCCATCAGGAGGAGATACCTGCATACCAGGTGAAATGTGGGTTTCATACGTGTAACTAGTTCATTTAAAAGGTGATAGATAATAAATAAGGGTCAGTAATAGATACATAGCAGGGCATACCGGATTACCAGTAAGTATTGGGTCTATCAGAAGTAATAATCGGGAATATGTTATGAAGCAGTTGCTGACAGCAATAATAAACGCACAATGCCTAACAATCGTATAAAGGCAGTCCTTTTCATCCCTTTTTCTGATACTGCGATTTGGGTAAGGGTGCCTGGGTATTACAAAATTTAAGAAGCCGGGGTAATGAAAAAAATAGGATATACGGAATATAATAAATTTATATATATTGGTAGGGAATTGGGACAATAATCTGCCAGAAGATGCTTTCTTTTGAATCTCTTCAGATTTGCCTGATAAATTTACCTATGACTAACCGGATTGTTATGAGAATGTCCTATACCAGCTGATAACACCGACAACATTATTTATTACGCACCTACAACTGTTAAGATTATGCTTAAAAAAGTGTACTGCTTTTTGCTGCCCGCTATTGTACTATACGCGCAGTTTTCTACCGCACAAGATCGGACTGTTTCCACACTAGCACCAGCATCAGATTCCATCTATGGCTACGTCCAGCCTCCTTCTAAACACCTGGATGGCCGGTTACTGGCAATACCGGTTACCTTTATCGCTTATGGTGCTGCTTCTCTTAAACTGGGCGACCTCAAAAAGGTAAACACACACATGAATAGGGAGCTGTTCCTGGAAGGACGTCATAAGCCACTTCACTTTGATAACTACCTGCAGTATGCACCTGCTGCGATGGTATACGGCCTGAACCTCGTAGGGGTAAAGGGTAAGAATAATTTCATTGACCGTACAATGATCTATGGTATATCTAATGCGATACTTGGTGCTACTGTCATGACCACCAAAAAGCTGACCCGGGAATGGAGACCCGATGGCTCCAATCAGATGTCTTTTCCCTCGGGCCATACTGCTACAGCTTTCGCCGCGGCCGAGTTCCTGAGAAGAGAATACCAGGATGTATCTGTATGGTATGGTATTGCAGGTTACGCTATGGCTGCAACGACTGGGTATATGCGTATGTATAATAACAGGCACTGGTTTGGGGATGTGGTAGCAGGCGCAGGGGTGGGTATACTATCTACGGACCTTGCTTATTTTCTCTATCCTAAAGTGAAAAAGATATTTACCGGTAAGAAGGATAATGGGGAGACGCTTGTAACGCCCGTATATCAGAATGGCGCGGTGGGTTTTGCCCTGGTACATAATTTCAGATAAGTCTACACTTAATAAAGCAACAGGCAGCAGTTATCACATTCAGGTGATAACTGCCGCCTGTATATTATATAAAGCTGTCAGTTCGCCAACTTATCCCCGATTTTGGGGATAGGAGCGCAGGTTCTTTCTGCGGATATTTGCGCCCCGTAAATACGTACAGTATCTAAATCTAAATCGAACTTAACAGACATAAGCGCTTTATGCCTGAAGGCTGTAAATATGCTTATTCGGTTACTTCAGGCATCTGCCCTTTGTAATTACCTTGAATGACCGCATCAGTATAATCCAGTATATAGCTGATACGGAATACCTGGTCAGATTCTTTCTCAATACGTACGCTACCGGAACGTAACTCAGTAAGTGAAGTACCTGTACCATTCACAATAGCGCCGTTCTGGAAATCAACATCCAGACCTGTTGTAGCAATGCCAAAGTTCTTTTTCTTATCGAAAGGAAGTGAGTCAGCGGGCATAAACATATAGGTCTGTCCTTCTATAAGTGTATCAATTGTTATCTCTATACCTGTGATCTTTCCGGCAAAAGAAGGGTCATTCACATTTACATTTGATATCAGCAGTCTGCCTCCACCTGTTGCGCTCCATTGTGCCCTGAAACCAAACGGGGTTTCTACAGGATTTCCGCTGTTAAGACTAAAGGTATTTTCAGGAGCTACATCGCTCACTCCATTTTTCTCGTTTTTACTACAGGCGGAAAATAATCCAATAGCGATAGCTGCACCGAAGAGAACTTTTTTCATGGTCTTGTCTTGTTGTTTAAGTAAGTTTCAGGTTTATTATATGGTCACAATTTAGAATCTGGAACGGGGGTTAAATGAATGACAATTGGGCTGTTTCATGACAACAATAATGCCAGATACAAAAAGGCTGATCGCATGATCAGCCTTTTTGTAGTATCTTATCAGCCTGTTACTTTATCTGTCCGATCCATTCTTTCATTACGTTGATAATAGTCAGTAAATCCTGCTCACTGATAACGTAAGGAGGCATGAGATAGAGCACATTTCCTATAGGTCGCAGCCATACGCCTCGTTGTTGAGAGAATGCTTTGAACCCGTTGAGACATGCTGCATCCCGCAATTCTATAGCGCCTATTGCTCCAATGGTCCTTTTTTGTACTATAGCAGGAGAGCTGATATTGTCTAAAGCTTCGCGGATGATGCTTTGGATATGAGCTATGCGCTGCAGGTAATCCGATGATTCAATCAGAGATATGCTCTGTAATGCAACAGTACAAGCCAAGGGGTTGGCCATAAAGGTTGGACCGTGCATCAATGCTTTTTCATAATTCTCTCCCAGGAAGCTATTGAAAACGCTGGTTGTTGCCAATGTAGCGGCATGTCCCATATAGCCTGCTGTCAATGCTTTACCAATTATCATTATGTCAGGTGTAACGCCTGCATGCTCTGCTGCAAACATCTTCCCTGTGCGGCCAAAGCCTGTAGCTACTTCATCAAACACAAACAGTACGTTATACTTTGTGCATAATTCCCTTGCAATCTGCAGGTATCGCGGTGAATAAATGTTAAACCCACCTGCACACTGCACCACAGGCTCCACAATGAATGCTGCAATATGCCGATGCTCGGCGTGTAACAGCTGTTCCAGTTCATCTGCCGCTGCCTGTACGGTGGCTGTATCCGCATCGAAGCCCCCTGCAGGTATATCCAGAACAAAGCCTCTCGACAATACGTCCGCAAACGCACGGGTGAAGTCTGAATCATCACTTACCTCCATAGCTTTGAAGGTATCTCCATGGTAGCCATTGCGTAATGAGATGATCTTATTCTTACCCTGATAGCCCAGATTCTTCCAGTATTGGATACTCATTTTCAATGCTACTTCCACACCTATTGAGCCACTGTCAGAAAAGAACACATGCGCTAATCCGGGAGGTGTAATCTGTACCAACTTCGCTGCCAGGTCGAGGGCCGGACCGTGCGTCATACCTCCCAGCATCACATGCGCAAATTTGTTGACCTGTGTTATCAGTGCGGCGTTTAATACAGGATGATTATATCCATGAATCACTGCCCACCAGGAAGATATTCCGTCTATCAGGGAACGTCCATCCTCAAGGTGCATCATCACACCTTCTCCTGCTATCATCTTTGGCAACTCTTCCAATTGCTTCATCTGTGTATATGGATACCACAACATAACTGTAAAATTGCCGCAAAGATAGGTATCTGTTATGCTTTTTCCCTTTGCAGAATGGAGATGATATTGCCGGATGGATCTTTAAACCATGCGATGAATGGTTCTCCGGTGCGGCATATGCCTTTTTCATCTGTTTTAATAGGAGCCTCATACTGTAGAAAATGAACGCCCCGTGCGGAAAGCCCGTCTACTGCTTCGTCAATATTTTTCACAGGAAAGTTTAATATAGTGTAAGTAGCAGGCGTGTGATTATCCTTCGGATATATCAGAATATGTCCGCCACCATTGATGTTCAACTGTAACATACCGTCCATTTCTTCCACATCCAATCCCAATGTCTCTGCGTAAAAAGTCTTTGCCTTTGCAATGTCATTAACTGAAAAACTGCTAAATGCTTTTGTATGCCTGAACATAATGTATTGTTTTTTAGAAAGCAGAATCAATAAGCGGGCCGATTAGTACTATATATCCGGTAAATAAATAGTGAATATTCCACAATTGTAGGAAAGTTTGTATATTTGCGCCCTCATCTCTATACCTGGCAAAGGATGAATTAAACAGTATTTTGTAACCCTAAACACTTCACAATTTCAGAAGTACTACAATGGAAAGGAAATTAGTGTCTCCTGTTGTAATAGATGATGTACAACCTATTGAGGGGGCAGATCTTATTGAGGTTGCTACCGTAAAAGGATGGAAGCTCGTTACTAAAAAAGGAGAATTTAAGACAGGCGATCACGCGGTATACTGCGAGATTGACTCATTTCTGCCTGTTAAAGAGGAATTTGAGTTTCTCAGAAAAAGCTCTTACCGCAAGATGGGAGAGCAGGAAGGCTTCAGACTGAAGACCATGAAAATGAGAGGGCAGATCTCACAAGGATTGCTATTGCCCATAGGCCTGTTGGATGGTTACACCTACCAGCTGGGGGAAGATGTCTCCGCACGTCTGGGAGTGATTAAATATGAACCACCAATACCTGCAGCTTTGGGTGGTATTGCCAAAGGACTGTTCCCTTCATTTATGCCAAAAACGGATGAAGAAAGGATACAGAACCTGAGTGCTGACTACGAGCAATTCAGACATCATACCTTTTACGTAACAGAAAAGCTGGACGGATCTTCTGTCACTTTCTACTTTAATGAAGGGAATTTCGGGGTATGCTCCCGTAACCTGGATCTGGAAGAATCTGCCGAAAACAGCTTCTGGAAAGTAGCAATAAAAGAGCAGATTGCTGAGAAGCTGGCTGCTACAGGTAAGAATTTAGCTATACAGGGCGAATTGATCGGAGAAGGTGTGCAAGGGAATCCTTACGGTTTACGCGGACAAACGGTTAAGTTCTTCAACGCATATGATATTGATGAACGTATGTACTTTGGTCTCAATGAATTTAAAGCGATGATTGCCTCTCTAGGCTTACAGACCGTACCGATCCTGGACCTGAATTATACATTACCGGCCTCACTGGATGAACTACTGACTATCGCAGATGGTGCGTCGGTATTAAGCCCGCAAGGCAAGTCGGTGGAAAGGGAAGGACTTGTTATCCGTTCTACTGACAGAAAGATTTCCTTCAAGGTAATTTCAAACAAATTCCTGCTGAACGAAAGATAAAATGAAAGGGCGTCTCACCAGAGATGCCCTTTTAGTATCTGACTATCTTCTGCTCTCAACTGTATAAATAAAGCTGTCCGATTTATAATACCCAAGATTCAATTCAATCGGATGATCTTCCTGGTTATATACAAAGCGCTTCCTGAACAATACAGGACTACCCGCATCTATTTCCAGTTTACCGGCTATAAAGCTGTCTGCCGCCCTGGCACTGATCTCCTCTTTGGATAAGGAGGCAATGACATGATAGTCCTTCTCCAGTATCTCATACAAAGGCCGCTTAAAGTCCTCCTCTCCATTCAGCCCGATGTTTGGATGGAAGTAAGAAACAAAGTACACAAACGGACCTTCCGGCTGCCCCCTTAGTCTTTCGAGCTTCAGTATCTTCTGTTCCGGTTTGATATCAAAGAAATGTATCAGTTCTTCATGTGGCTTTACCCAGCTAATGTGCAGTTCAAAGTTCCGGATGGGAATACCTCGTGCTGCCATTTCCTGAGAGAAGCTTTTCCAGTTCATCGATTTGGAACTGACTGTTTTCTCAGAGACCTTGGTGCCTATTCCTTTCTTACGAACTAGTAATCCCTCATACACCAGTTTATTCAACGCCTGGCGCAAGGTAGTACGGGATATCTGCAGCTGTTTGGACAACTCAACCTCATTCGGCAGGAACTTCCCGCTGCGAAACAGCGGGTCTTCAATCATTTTCCTCAATAATTCTTCCGCCTGTATATGGAGCGGCACGCTGCTGTTATGGTCGATAGAAAGATGCATCATACTGGCCTAAAATATCAAAAGTAAGAGAACATGCGCATAAAAATGGCAAAATAAATTTGCTTTCTATGAACAATGTTTTATATGTTTGTACATAGTATAGGGTTTGTAAACGGCTTATTTACAGGTATACAGCGCCTGATTCCATCGTTAAGAACTAATATTAATAGTATATGTATATACATATAATCAATAGGTTAAGACTGTCAGCCGCAGGCAAATACTACCTGTTGCTATTAACCTGTCTTGCCTTCCATGCTGCTTTCGCCCAGTCTCAGCCTACTGCATTTACCTCAATTGAACTTACGCCTACCGTCGCATATCTCCGGTATAACGGCCAGTCTGCCCGGATGGTAAGGCTTGTCTTCCATGGTGGGAAAAGCTATGCCCAGGCAATGGTGTATATGCAGTTCAACGGACTGTACGACAGTATCCCTCTTAGTGCGACGGATCAGGGTATCCAGGTATTTGAACTACCACTCCCTGGTCCGGCGGTACAACGCGAAACGCAGTTGTCTGTCAGGCTCACAACTGGTGGAAAAGCATATACTGCCCGCTGTATGGTCGCCCCTGCTCCCGAATGGAAGGTATACCTGTTGCCGCATTCGCATGTCGATATAGGATATACCAATGTGCAGGAAAAGGTCATGCGCCTGCATATGAACAATATAGATGAAGCCATCAAAATTGCACAACGTACGAAAGACTATCCGCCGGATGCCCGTTATAAATGGAATACCGAAGCTTTCTGGGTGGTAGACCATTATCTCGCTGCTGCTGACGAAGACAAAAAGAAGGCTTTCTGGGAAGCGGTAAAGAAAGGATGGATCAATATAGACGGCGCTTACGCTAATATCAATACCAGTATTACTGACTCACGTCAGTTGATGCAAATGTTTCATACTGCTGTTAAAACTGCCCGTCAACAAGGTATAAACATTACTACTATGTTCCAGGGTGATGTACCTGGTGCTTCCTGGGGACTAGCCAGTCAGGCTGATATCACTGGTATCCGCTACTTCTGGGGTGCGCCCAATGCAGACGACCGTATCGGTTTATCTCCTGCCTGGAGAGACCGCCCCTTCTACTGGCAGTCTCCTGGTAAGCAGCAGCTGCTGTACTGGCAAAGTGAACCCTATTCCATCGGTTACAGACTTAAAGGCAGCAAAATACCTAACTTCTTTACTGTAGAAGACCCTACGCCCTATTATACCGGGCACCCCTCTGATAACTTCCTCAACCCTTACCTGTTTGACTACCTGGCTGCCCTCGACAGGAAGAAATTTCCATATAATATGACTATCATGACATGGGCCATGAGTGATAATGCGCCTATTGATCCTGAACTGCCTGACGCCGTTAAGGCCTGGAATGAAAGATATACTTCGCCACGCCTTATTATCACTTCTGTAAAACAATTCTTTACAGACTTTGAAGCGGCATACGCTGATAAAATACCTGTGGTAGCCGGAGATTATACCGAATACTGGACAGATGGTATTGCTTCTGCTGCCAGGGAAACCGGCTATAACCGTATTGCTTCTGAGACTTTACAACAGGCTGACGCTATATGGGCGCTTCGCAATAAACCCGCGTACCCGGCTACTACAATAGACACCGCCTGGAATAACATCCTGCTGTTTAACGAGCATACCTGGGGCGCGCATAACAGCATCTCCCATCCTGACGATCCGAAGGCTATCTCACAATGGAACTATAAACAGTCTTTCGCACGCAAAGGCCGTGAACAGTCTGCTGCACTGCTTACGGCTGCTACCGGCGGACAATCAGTTGCTGACGCAGTAGATATATATAACACAATTGCTGATATGCGTACCGCCCTTGCTATTATACCGGCTGATCAAAGTAAGGCAGGCGACCTTGTAAGAGACAGCCAGGGACGTAAGATACCTTCACAGCGACTCAGTACCGGCGAACTAGCCGTGCTTGTGCAGCACATTGCTCCTTACTCCAAACAGCGCTATACTATACACGCGGGAAAAGCCTATGCTCCTGTGAAATCCAGGGTAGCAGGCTATACCCTGCAGAATGATCTGTATAAAGTTTCACTGGATGAACGAACTGGTAATATCTCTCTACTGGAACGTTCCGGTGTTGCTTATAACCTGGCAGATTCCGCAGGACTTAACCGCTATTCCTACCTGCCCGGAGATTCGTTGGAGAAGGTACAATACGCCTCACCAGTTAAGATCCGTATCAAGGAAAACGGGCCGCTTGTAGTAAGTGCTGTTGTTGATGCAACTGCTCCCGGCGCTCACTCCCTGACCAGTGAGGTCAGGCTGACTGCTGGTGTTGACCGCGTCGAGATTATCAATACGCTTGATAAAAAACTGGTTACTGCCAAGGAAGGCGTACACTTCGCCTTCCCGTTTAATATAGCAGGCGCTCAGATAAGATACAGCATACCCTGGGGTAGTGTAAATGCAGAAGCGGATCAGCTGCAATATGCTAATAGAAACTGGTATGCTGCACAACGTTGGGTGGATGTATCTAATCAACACTATGGTGTTACCTGGTCAACGCCTGACGCGCCCTTATTTGAAATAGGTACGCAAACATCTGCCGGTATGGTAGGCGGTCTGCACAATCCTGCGCAGTGGATCAGTTTTACTGAACAACGCCCTGCTATCTTCTCCTGGGTAATGAACAACCTATGGCATACCAACTTCCGCCATGCACAGGAAGGCGTAACTACTTTCCGTTACTACCTTACTGTGCATCATGGATATGATGCATTTACTGCTAACCAGACAGGTCTTGCCAATCACCGGCCCTTAATAACAGCTGCGGCCACCGGCCCCGTTAAGGAAGCGCTGCCTTTCTCTATACAGTCTGACGCGGTATATGTAGAGAGCATTAAACCTGCTGCAAATGGTAATGGTGTAATAGTATGGGTGGTGAATACCTCTACGGAAGATGCTGCCATTACTCTTAAGTCAAAAAATACTACACAAAAACTTTATATCACCGGAACTAATATACTGGAAGATGCAGGAGAGACGCTCAGTAACACCGTCGTCCTTCCTGGAAAAGGTATACGCATGTTGCGGGTGGAAAACAAATAAAAACAATCAGATTGGATATGCTGAACTCAGAGAAAAACATGCCTGCTGCCGATATCGATAAACAGACAAATGCCAACTGGCGTAAATCAGGCCAACCTTTGCTGCCCATATTGCAACAGCCTGCCCATGAAGGGTATAATATCTATCCCGCACATGCACTGGGTAGTAATAAGATCTTTAAAGGATATGACTCACTTGCTGCCTGGATCGCTACGCAGCAAGTGGTACTCATTGATGGCTATACCGGTATCTTCTGGGATAACATTCAATCATCCCTGGACACCATACTTGCTGAAAAGGGGCTGCGCGTAAAGTGGCATACTACTGCGTCTGCTATGAAAGAAGAAGCTGACATTCAGCAACTGGTTGCACCCTTTATAGGCGATGCTGACGGGGTATGGGGTACCCGTACCTCCCTGGTATTAACTGACTTCTTCGATTTTAAGAAACTGTCTGCTATACAGCCTGATCCTGCATATGACCTGAATATCATCATCGGTACCGGCGCTGCTCTTACCGCTACTGGTAGTCCGGTGATATACATGGATATTCCCAAGAATGAATTGCAGTACCGTATGCGTGCGGGTACAGCGCTGAATCTGGGTAGCCGGCAGTCAGAGAAGCAGACAGAAATGTACAAGCGGGCCTACTTTGTAGACTGGGTGGTATTGAATGACTATAAGCAGGCTATCGCACCACGTATTGCTGTATTTGCAGATACGCAATGGGGCGATACGCTTACCTGGATATCTGCCGGCAATCTCATTGCTGGTATTACTCAGCTTTCCCGGGACACTTTCCGTGTACGTCCCTGGTTTGAACCTGGTGCATGGGGTGGTCAATGGATGAAAAATCATATTCCTGCATTGCCACAGGAAGAAGTCAATCTGGCCTGGTCCTTTGAAATGATTGTACCTGAAAATGGTGTAATATTTGAAAGCGATACTTACCTGTTCGAGATTCCCTTTGAGTGGATGATGTACTTCCGGCATCAGTATATACTGGGAAAACATGCAGATATCTTCCGGTATGAGTTTCCTATCCGTTTTGACTTCCTGGATACTTTCGACGGTGGTAATCTCTCTATCCAATGTCATCCTTCGTTACAATATATCAGGCAGCAGTTTGGCGAGACCTTTACGCAGGATGAAACTTATTATATCCTCGATTGCAAGGAGGGGGCCGGCGTCTATCTCGGGTTTACGGAAGATATAGATCCTGCTGCATTCAGACAGGTACTGGAGGATAGTCAGCAGTCCGGTCAGCCGGTGAATATCACGGACTATGTACAATATCATCCTGCTAAGAAGCATGACCTGTTCCTGATACCTAATGGTACTGTACACAGCGCCGGAGCAGATAACCTGGTACTGGAGATCAGCGCCACTCCTTATATCTTTACCTTCAAGATGTATGACTGGGTAAGACCGGGTCTGGATGGTAAGCCAAGGCCGATAAATATTGACCATGCTTTCCGTAATCTCGACTTCACCAGAAAAGGGGAACTGGTCAAAGACACACTGATATCTTCTCCTGTACAGATACAACAAGGCCATGACTGGCAGTTGTGGCAGCTGCCTGTTCACGAGCAGCACTTTTATGAAATACAGCGTATAGAAATAGAAACGCTTGTATCTTTTGATACCCATGAACGCTGTATTATACTCATGCTGGTACAGGGTACTGCTATAGCTGTAAAAACAGACAATGGCGAGGAGACAGTATATCAATATGCAGAGACATTTGTCATTCCTGCTGCCGCCTCACAATATACACTTATTAACAAAGGTCCGGGAAAGGCAAAGGTAGTCCAGTCATTCCTGAAACACGATCATCCGGTATTCAGCACCATCAGTTTATGAAAAAACAATCCACGTTACTTTTAATGACCACTATTGTGGCTTCCCTGGGAGGGTTTCTCTTCGGATTTGATATGGCCGTTGTTTCGGGCATACTACCTTTTGTACGCGACCAGTTTGCCCTATCGGCTTTCGGGGAAGGCTGGTTCGTATCTTCCGCACTTGCCGGTTGTATTGTCGGTGTACTGTTTTCCGGCCATCTCAGCGACCGCTTAGGAAGAAAGAAACTGCTGTACCTTGCTGCATTGCTCTTCCTGCTTGCTGCGCTAGGCTGTGCTTTCTTCTCAGGTCTTACCCTCATTATTGCTGCCCGTATAGGAGGGGGCATCGCAGTGGGTATTGCCTCCAGTATCGTTCCGTTATACCTTTCTGAGATTGCACCCGATGATAAGCGTGGGAGATTGGTTACCTATTATCAACTGGCAGTAACTATTGGTATTCTGGTTGCCTATTGCAGCAATGCAAAACTGCTGGCTTATGCAGAAGCGCACCGATCCCTGCCGGGTAGTGGCATCCTGCGTTTCCTGTTTGTAGACGAAGTATGGCGGGGGATGTTTGGTATTGGTATGTTGCCTGCTGCATTATTCCTGACAGGCCTGGTATGGGTACCTGAAAGTCCACGGTGGTTGAAACAGAAAGACCAGCCCTTGCAAAGGGAAGGGTACAGTGCGCTTTTTGTACCGGCAATGCGCCGGCCGCTGCTCATTGGTATACTGCTACCTTTCTTCTCGCAATTCAGCGGTATTAATGCAATTATTTACTACGGTCCTTCTATCCTCAATAATGCAGGTATTACATTAAGCAACTCGCTTATCAGTCAGATCATCTTTGGCGCTGCGAATGTCTTCTTCACCATCTTCGCTATCTGGAAAGTAGACAGCCTTGGCAGAAGGCCCTTATATTTATGGGGTACGGCCGGTGCTACAATAAGCCTTATTCTTACCGGCGCATGCTTTTACTACCAGGTTACAACGGGTATTCCACTACTGTTGTCCGTACTGGCATTTCTGGCGTTTTTCGCTTTCTCTATAGGACCGTTGAAATTCGTTATTGCAGCAGAAATATTTCCTGATAATATCCGTGCCAGGGCATTATCCCTGAGTATTATGGTGATGTGGGTATCTGATACGATTGTCGGACAACTTACGCCTGTCCTTTTAAGGCACCTTGGTACTGCGCAAACGTTCTGGTTCTTTGCTGCATTTTGCCTGGGCGCATTTATTGCAGTATACAGGTTGCTGCCAGAAACCAAAGGCCAATCATTTGAACAGATACAACAATACTGGAAGCATACAACTAAACAAGCAGTATAATGGGAGATATAATATTAGGTGTCGATATTGGTGGTTCGCACATTACAACTGCCCTGGTAGATGTACAGCAAAGGGCATTGGTGCCCGGCTCATTGCAACGTATACATGTAGATGCGCAAGCTGATGCTGCTGATATTCTTGATAGCTGGACGGCTGTTATGCAGCAAACGGTGGGTAATGCCGGTAACATACAGCACATCGGTATTGCTATGCCAGGGCCGTTTGACTACGAAAGTGGCATCAGCCTGATCAGAGGCCTGCATAAATATGAATCTTTGTACGGCCTGAATGTAAAAGAGCTACTGGCTGACAGACTACACCTGCCGCCATCAGCTATCACTTTTGCCAATGATGCTGCCTGCTTCCTGCAAGGAGAACTGTTTGCAGGTGTGGCCAGAGGAGAGCAGCATGCACTTGGACTTACGCTAGGTACAGGCTTTGGCTCTGCAATAGCCAGAGATGGAGTAGTGCAGGAAGGCGACTTCTGGAAAGCACCATTCCTCGATACTATAGCAGAAGAATACATTTCTACGCGCTGGTTCCTCCGCAGGTATGAGGCGCTTACCGGACAAAAGATCGCTTCTGTGAAAACACTAGCTGCTCTTGTGCCTACATCTGCCGATGCCCGCAGTGTCTTTGAAGAATTTGGCGGGCATCTCTCCACGTTCTTAAGTCAGCAGGCTGACCTGCCAAAGCTGGTAGTGCTGGGGGGAAATATCAGTCAGTCTTATGGGTTATTCCAGCATACCTTGCAGCAGCACCTGCCTGATACCAGGTTTGTAGTATCTCAGCTAGGTGAAGATGCTATACTAATAGGTGCCTGCACATACTGATGGATGACTGGCGAGCTGTTATCTGCGCATCTGCACATAACCTGCCTCTACTGTGTACAATATGTGTCTATGATGCTGGGACCGATTTAGTGTTCACCGTCTCAAACGGTTCCTTCATCGTTCATGATCTTATAATAAAGCAGTACAACACCACTCCTGAAAGTGCGTGTTCTTACAAACTGCAACGCTATATGTTCTTCCATCTTCCGGAACATGGGTACACCCTGCTGAATAAATACGGGGTGTACCCATATCTGTAACTCATCTATCAGCCCCTGGCGTACAAAAGATTGTACAATACTACCACTGCCATAAATGATCATGTCTTTTCCCGGCAGCTGTTTCATATCAGCTACCTGCTCACTGATATTCCCTTTTAAGAGGCGACTGTTCTGCCAGGTAGTATTGTTCAATGTTTCTGAAAATACAATCTTGGTATGACTATTCATCATCTCTGCATACTCTTGCGCGACTCCTGTAAAGGTTTTAACAGGCCAGTAGCCAGCCATATGTTCGTAGCTGCGCCTGCCCAATAGTATCGTATCCATCTTGCCCAGCTGGTGACAGATATATATTGACATTTCCTCAGTCCATAAAGGGAAATGCCAGTCCAGTTCTCCGTTAAGACCTGCCATGAACCCGTCCAGCGTAACATTCATGGATACGATTATCTTTCTCATGCAGTAAACATTGCTCTGCCCAAAGGTACTGCCGGCCTACAGCTCTGAGCGGGCGTATTCCGGACTTGTGACAGGGTTGTTTCTGACATACATTTTTACTTACTTTTGTCGGGCAACCTGTTTAAATCACATCCCAGATGAAACACATTTCTATTCTCGTGCCGGATGAGGCTGTATTAGGTACTATCTCTGATACACGCTACATGTTTACCACGCTCAATGAGTTCCTGGAGTCAGATGGAAAGTCTCCCATGTTCAAAGTACAGCTGGTGGGACTAGGTGAAGAAGTAAAGTTTCACCAGGGCCTCTTTTCTATACATCCGGATGTACGCATCACAGATGTAAAGAAGACGGACCTGATTATCATACCTCCGCTTAGCGGAAACCTGAAAGCAACCCTTGAGCGTAACAAGGACTTTATTCCGTGGATCATAGATCATTACCAGGATGGAGCAGAAGTAGCCAGCCTGTGTATCGGTTCCTTCATGCTGGCAGCAACCGGACTACTCAACGGCCGTGAATGCTCCAGCCATTGGGCCTCTGCTGCCGAGTTCAGAGAGATGTTTCCGGAAGTAGAGCTTATTGACGGCAGAATTATTACAGAAGAACAGGGCCTGTACTCAAGCGGTGGCGCTACCTCTTACTGGAACCTGCTGCTGCACCTGGTAGAGAAACTGACAGACCGGGAACTGGCTATCAGAATAGCGAAACTGTTTGCGCTGGAGATAGACAGAAAGACCCAGTCGCCTTTTGTGATGTTTAACGGACAAAAGAAACATGAAGATGAACCTATCAAAAAGGCGCAGGAGTTCATTGAATGTAATCTGACTGAAAGGATCTCAGTAGATGATCTGGCATCCAGGTTTGCTATCGGAAGAAGGCACTTTGACCGGCGCTTTAAGAAGGCGACCAACAATACACCCGCTGAATATATTCAACGGGTGAAGATTGAGGCCGCAAAGAAGTGGCTGGAAAACAGCCATAAGAATGTGAACGAAGTCATGTACGAAGTAGGATATAATGACACCAAATCTTTCAGGACAGTGTTCAGGAAGATTACAGGATTGTCACCTATTGACTACAGGAACAAGTATAACAAAGAAGCCGTTGTAGCCTGATCTAATCCAGGAAGTTGGAGCTCAGGGTATCCCACACTTCTTTACCATTACCATTAAATACCTGTTTCAGGGAATATACGCCAAAGCCTTTGGCCTGCGAAAATTCAATCTTCGGAGGCATTACCAGTACTGATGGATTCACAACAGCATCAATCAATACCGGACCATCATGCTCAAAAGCTTTCTGTAAAGCAATACCTACATTTGACGGGTCTTCCACCCTGATACCTTTCATCCCGATAGCTTCGGCCATCCGGGCAAAGTCGGGGTTTTTCAGATCTGTACCATAAGGCGGCATACCGGCTACTTTCATTTCCATTGCTACAAAGCCCAGTGAACTGTTATTGAAGATGACAATTTTTACGGGCAGATTGTATTGTACAATGGTCAGAATATCCCCCATCAGCATAGAAAATCCTCCATCTCCTGACAGCGAGATGACCTGCCTTCCGGGATATGCCAGTTGTGCCCCGATGGCCTGCGGCATTGCACTGGCCATAGAGCCATGATTGAAAGAACCCAGCAGGCGTTGACCTTTCTTCATCTTCAGGTAACGCGCTGCCCATACGGTGGGCTCGCCTACATCCGCAGTATAAATAGCATCTTTATCCGCCAGTTCATTGATCATATGCGAGAGATATTCCGGATGTATCGGAGCAGCATCCGCCTTACCAAGTGCATGACTTTCCAGCGACTTCCTGCTGTCCTGGTAATGAGCAGTACATTTATCCAGGAATGACCGGTCAGTACGCTGGCGAAGTAAGGGCAGGAGGCAATGCAATGTTTCTTTCACATCTCCTACCAGTCCGAGGGCAATACTACACCGTTTCCCCAGGTGTCCGGCACGGATATCTACCTGTACTATCTTAGCTTTTGAAGGCAGCCAGTCTTTGTAGGGAAAGTCAGTGCCGAGCATAATCACCAGGTCACTTCTTTCCATAGCATGATAACCGGAAGAAAAGCCGATTAACCCTGTCATACCAACATCAAATGGGTTATCGTATTCAACATATTCTTTTCCGCGCAGGGCATGTACCATAGGAGAGAAGATCTTTTCTCCCAAAGCAATCAGTTCATCATGCGCATCTGCACATCCTTTACCACACAGGAGTGTAACTTTGTCTGCACTGTTCACCATGTCTGCCAGTTTATGCAACTCTGCGTCTGACGGGCGGATGGTAGGACGGCTTATCAGTAGGGAGTGTTCAAGTCCGTTGCTTTCTACTGTTTGTGTGGCCACATCTCCTGATAATGCGATCACGGCTACGCCACCTAAACCTACTGCATGCTGCATGGCAATTTGCAGTACCCGGGGCATTTGTCTGGCAGAAGCAATCGTCTCACAGTAATGACTGCATTCGCGGAACAAGGCTTCTGGTCTTGTTTCCTGGAAATACCCGGTGCCGATTTCCGTACTTGGAATCTGCGCAGCAATAGCCAATACGGGTGCCATGCTACGGTGAGCATCATATAACCCGTTGATCAGGTGCATATTACCAGGGCCACAGCTACCTGCGCATACGGCCAGTTTACCTGTCAGCTGTGCTTCTGCGCCTGCAGCAAATGCAGCGGCCTCTTCATGCCTGTAATGAATCCATTCTATGTCTTTGTGCTGGCGTATCTCATCAGTGATGCTGTTGAGTGAATCGCCTACCACGCCGTGTATTCTTCTTACACCGGCGGCTACCAGTTGTTCTACTATTTGTGCAGCAATCGTCTTGGGCATAAACAAGGTTTTAGTAGTTAAATTTACAGTGTATTATCCGTGCATTCATCGGCCTTGCCGCGCTGACAGTGATTCTGCCATGAAGAACGATAATCCGTACAAAAGCTATCAAAGAACATACCGCTATCCCCCCCGTGTATTTCCCAAACGTATTCATTACCAACGCTGTATTATGAACTGTCAATTCCGGCAGCAAGGGAGATAAGACCGACTTTGCCAATATTGTAGGCTTTGGTATGATAGAGACCCTCGGTATCGAGATGAAAGCGGGCAGAAGTTCCAACAGCAGCAAGCGTGCAGGTAGTGCTGAGATCATCTTCAATGAGGCAGCGATTAAAAGCATGGGGCTAACAGATCCGGTAGGAAAGGTGGTGAAGATGTTGGGGAAGGACAGGAAAATAGCTGGGATTTTCATTTACGGTGGTAATAGTCAGCTATCAGGCCGTGAAGACTGCGCTGGCTGACCCGGTTCGCAGTTTGAACATTGAGTAGCAGCCCTTTACAAATGATGTGTTGGGCATGCCGGGTATGCCAACCGGCCGGTGATAGTCTGGTTATTTTTCCCGGTTGATGCTGGGTTTGTCTTTTATACCATCCAGGCTTCAATGGGTCATTAACAGGTCACCAGAAGGGCACCTCAATATCCCCGGGATATTGAGGTGCCCTTCTGGTGACCTGTTGGTATAGGGATGATATGAAGCCCAGACCGAAACTGAACCGATAAAATTGTAATAACCAGTCTGAAAAATTGGGGGAGAAAGGGTATTTTCGGGAAAAGCAGGTAAACCGGATGGTTGTACCACCCGGTTTATTGCCTGTAATAATGTCTGTAAATGGAGATGTGATGGAGACTGTTACACGGAGATACTTTAAGAAATAGCTGGATAGGAGTACCCAGCCGTCATATCTCACGTTATGAAGAGACATGCTACAGCATGCCTTTCAGGGACGCAATATAGCGTCCAGTCTGATAAAATGCTATTAAGGACTTGTTAAAAATGTAACATTCCTCCGCTTACTGCGGAGAACGCTGTATTTTATAAAAGTCCAGATATCCGCATAAATTGTATATTTATGGCGTAATATCCTGTGAATAAATTATATAGTAGAAGCCTGAACACATAAATGGTAGCAACACGAATTACAAGAATCGAGGAAAGACTCGCACAACATGGAATCAATAATTATCAGATCGCTTATCCCGAATACCTGAGATTTGATCACCTGCAATTTGCGACTCCCAGGGAAGTAGGGTGCAGAGTTATGATCCTGCTTGCGATCGCCTACACTATACAGGACAGTTCCAAGAAATACGGTATTGTCAACTGGCTGAAAAACGAAAATATATGGGGGCATGTCAGCAGAAAGGAGGGTGATTACCTGTTAGGTAATATGATGGTTAATGATGATGCGTTTATGGAGTTATCCTGGCGTATTGAATCTGCCTATATGCTGGCCTGGACATTGGGATTGGTACAGGAAAGTCCTATGCCAGGGCATGAAGTAACGGAAGAACAGATCAGGGATCTCATCACCCATACGCCGGCACTGGGTGACCACCTGGAAGAGTTCCTGAGTAAGTTGCATTTCCGTAGTATGGAAGAGATATATGACGAGAATATATTTTACGAACTGACTACTGCCCACTATCGTGATGCACTTTTCAGAGGCGGAAAGAGTACGGCAGATATACACATACCGGCTTCATTCGAGCGTCACTTTGCACTGAACTGGTTACGCCGCTTTATGAACAAACATGACTGGGATGCGACAGATACTTCTACCTGATCTGTCGGCCAGATAGTATTCATTCCCCTTTTTATTGCAAATAAGTTAACTGCAGCTGCTATCCCTGGCTGCTGCTGGTTGCCTGCCTGTTCATCTGCGTTATTACTCAGCGGGTAATGAGAATTTTGTATACCGTCAGACAGGAATCGATAAATTTGCAATAATGAATAAGAACGCAGACACCAAACGAATTGAGCGCATTTCCAAGGCCCTGGGCGATCCTTACCGCATCAGGATCGTGGAGGCCATCCGGCAGGACGGCGAGTGGACGCAGTGTAATGTACTACTGGAGATGCTCGATCTCGCACAGTCCACTGTTTCCCATCATGTAAAGCAGCTGGTTGATGCAGATCTGCTCATTGCAGAGAAGGAAGGCCGGAACGCGAAATACAGGCTTAATAAGGAGGCATTCGCAGCATATATTGAATACCTGTCCGCTTTTGCAGGCTGAATTGTATGTAGTATATAAGCAGCAGGCCACCAGCCAATAACCACGTCATGAATGAAGTTTTCGATATGCTGGACAATCCCGTCTGGCATGCTTTACAAACTACCCACCAGGCTTTTGCGCAGGGCAATGCCCGGATTCAGCGCTATCCGGCAGGAACCCTGCAGTTCACCGGATGTGCAGATCCGCTTACTACTGATCTTAACCAGATATTACCCTGGACAGTTAAAAACGAACGATTAATACTGATAGGAGACTTACCGCAGCTGCCGCCTGAATGGTCGCTGGTACGCCAGCTGGATTGTATACAGATGGTCTGCCATCAGCCGGAGACAGTGCCTGTTACGGCAGCAATTACCAGGCTGACATCAGCTGATGTGCCGGATATGTTGTCATTGACCAGTTTAGTACAACCCGGATTTTTCTATAAAAATACTCCCTTACTTGGGACCTACTATGGTATCCGGCAGGAAGGCCAGCTGGTAGCGATGGCTGGCGAGCGTATCTGTATGACCGGATTGACAGAAGTGAGTGGCGTTTGCACGCACCCATCCTATACGGGAAGGGGATATGCGCAGCAGTTGGTGTCAAAGATTGTAAATGAGAATATGTCTCAGGGCCTTATACCTTACCTGCACTTCGTGCATACAAATGAACGGGCGGGAAAGATCTATGACCTGTTAGGGTTCCGGGAGAGGAGAGCGATTGTGTTCTGGGAGATTATAAGAGTAGGTTAGGCTTAGTAAGGTGTTATTTGTCGCAATACTCAGGAATGTCGATTTATTCGGCAGATTTGTCTAGTATTTCGACAAGAAAGGGTGGAAGGTTGTAGTTTTATGTCGTATAACACGGATATGAAAAATAATCGCGCCACCATTAATAGGGAAAAGACATGTATCAGAGCAGCGCTCGCTCCGTTTCATCATGGAGTAACGCTGGAAAAACTGATGGCAGTACTAGGGATGGACATCTCAGTCCGCACCCTTCAGAGGCGTTTAAACGAATTAAAAAAGGAAAATCTTGTCACTTCTTCCGGCCAGGCAAGAGCCACCATTTACCATTTGAATGAAGGTGTTGTTGATATGGTTAATGAGGATGTGGTAAAATATGGTCAGACCATTTTATTATCTAAAGAAGGAGTTGAGATTCAGGATATTATTACTCAGCCTTTATCAGCCCGTCAACCTGTTGGATACAACGCTGAATTTCTATCTGGTTATCAACCCAATATTAACAGCTATCTCACCCCGGAGGAAAAAGCCAGGCTGGCTGAGATGGGCAGGACGGCAAGAAGGAACCTGCCTGCCGGTACTTATGTAAGGGAAATTCTGGAGCGGCTGCTGATAGACTTGTCCTGGAACTCCAGTCGTCTGGAGGGTAATTCCTATAGTTTGCTGGATACACAGCAGCTGATAGCCATGGGAAAAATGGCTGATCATAAAACGATGGAAGAAGCACAGATGATTCTTAACCACAAAGAAGCCATTGAATTTCTTGCCCAGGAGGCAGAGGAGATAGGGTTGAACCGTTATACTATCACGAATCTGCATGCTTCCCTATCTTATGACCTTTTACCAGAACTTTCAGCATCCGGCAGGTTGCGTATATCAGCAGTAGGTATAAGTAGTTCCGTTTTCAAACCTCTGGCTATTCCACAACAGATTGAAGAAATGTTTACACTGATGCTGGAAAAAGCAGGCGCCATTGATGATCCTTATGAGCAGGCATTTTTCCTCATGGTTCAGCTACCATACCTGCAGCCGTTTGATGATGTAAATAAACGTGTATCACGTCTTGCTGCAAATATTCCATTGAACAAGTATAATCTGGCACCTTTGTCCTTCGTAGACGTTCCTCACGATTTGTATATCCAGGGGATATTGGGTGTGTATGAACTAAACAGGGTTGAGTTATTAAAAGATGTCTTTATATGGGCATATGAGCGTTCTTCACTCCGTTATGCAGCTTTAAGGCAAACAGTGAGAGAGCCGGATCCTTTCCGTGTAAAATACCGGCAGGAAATCAGCGGCCTGATTACAGAAATAGTAACCAATGGCCTGTCACCTGCCGAAGCAGTAAGATTAATTGCAGATAGGAGCAGGAAGCTGCCTGCTGCGGAGCAGGCCAGATTTATAGAAATGGTCGATACGGACCTTCTTTCTTTACATGAAGGGAACTTCGCAAGGTATAAGGTCAGGCCTTCACAGTTCAGCCATTGGATGGCTGTCTGGAAGACGGTATAGCGTTATTCCAATGATCAGAGCGTGTCTCCCTGTATCCTGGATTTGAGAAAATAGACAATAACACCAGCAGTGGTTACTGTGATGCCGGCCAGCATCATATGTACACCGGTGGAAACAAAGATGCATCCCCAGATAATGACAGCCAGAATCACTGGTAGCGGATACAGGGGCATACGCCATTTGAAGAAGTTACGACCATTACGTCTGCTTAATAATATGAGTCCGATAGCCTGTGCTATGAACTGTATCATGATACGCATCGCCAGGATAGCATTGATGACCTCCTGTATCTTAAACAGCAGACTGAATAGGAATGCGACACCTCCTAAGAACAGCAGGGAGATGTGTGGAAAGTTTTTGGTAGGATGCAGCCGTGCGAATACTTTGAAGAACGCACCGTCTCTGGCAGCCGCATAGGGAATACGGCTATAGCCCAGCGTCGCCGAGAATACCGAAGCAAAAGCTACCCAGAGTATCAGCATCGTTGCAACCTTGGCGGCCATACTGCCTGCCAGCACTTCTATAAATTCACTGACTACAAAGTTACTTTGTTCTATTCTGTCTTGTGGAAGTACAGAAGCGACGCTGATATTCATGCAGAGATACAGGATAGTGATGCCTGCAATGGAGATCAGCATGCTACGCGGGATGTTCTTTTCAGGACGGGTGATTTCACCACCGAGATGGCATACATTATAATATCCCAGGTAACTATATACGGTTTTTACGCTGGCGATGCCCAGTGCGGCGGCAAACGCCTGGTTAAGTTCCAGGCCGTCATTAATACGTGCAACCGGTTCAAGGAAGTGTCCATGTGCAATACCACCACCAATAATCCATGCCATGGTAACCAATACGCCCATCCATAATAGTACGCTGATGCGGCCTATGGTTTCGATATTACGGTATAATAGAAAAACAATCAGCAGTACCATACCACCGCTGACAGCCTTGGTACCCCAGAAGCCTAATGGAAATATATAACCTGCATAATGTGAAAACCCGATGGCCGCAGATGCTATTACCAGCGGGGCCTGTATCATGGTCTGCCATACGAAGAGGAAGCTCATTAACTTACCTGTACGTGGGCCGAAGCCTTCCTTGAGGAAGTTATAACTTCCACCCGCCATAGGGAAGGTAGCCCCCAGTTCACTCCATACCATAGCATCAATGAAGGATAATACAGCGCCCGCTATCCAGGCGTAGAGGAAGCCAGGTCCGTTCATAGTGGTGGCGACCAGGCTTAGTACAATGAATGGACCTATGCCCACCATGTCTGTCATGTTTATAGCTGTTGCCTGTAGTAGGCTGATGCGTCTCGATAGTTCTGGCTGCTTCATTTGTATAGTAAAAATAGATATTTTGTACGCTTGTGCCTTCATATTTATTGAAGAGTATCAATATTTACGATTGCTTGACATAGCGGCCGGCATTAACGGTACCGGGTAGCGGTACATGGCGGAGTAGGGGAAACAGTGTTAAATAGCGTAGGTGGGAGTGGGATAGGGGTACATGGTCAGTCAGTTAATAATTTATTAATGTACACCGAGCGGCCGGATGGCTAATTTTGCGGCCGCATGATGTTACGAGATAACGAAGATAACTTGTCATTGTTCGCTGCTGCCAGGGAAGGGGATACGGCTGCATTTAAGGTACTCTACCAGCGTTACTGGAAGAAACTGTATGTCAGTGCCTGTAAACGTGTGGATGCAGACAGTGCGAAAGATATAGTGCAGGAAGTGATGCTGACACTGTGGAGGAGAAAGAGTGAGATTACCGTTGATAGTGAAGAAGACCTTAGCCGTTATCTTCATTCTGCTTTAAGATACCGCGTGATCTCGTGGTATGCCTTTAGTAACACCACTGTACAGATACCCGAATGGTATGACCAGCCGGTACAATCTTCTTTTGAATCTTCCTTTGATCTCAGACAATTAAAAGACCTGATAGACGGAGAGGTAGACCGTATGCCCGATCGTATGCAGCAGATCTATCAGCTAAGCCGGGAAGAAGACCTTTCCGTAACTGATATTGCCACGCAACTCAATCTTTCTGAACAGACAGTTCGCAACCAGTTATCCCTTGCTATGAAAAGATTGCGCGAATTGTTACGTAACCATCATCAGAGTGACCTTGTAATCTGTGGGATGCTGATGATTGATGTGTATATCTCCCTGTAATAGTTTATAAGATGTTATTATTAGTAGTCATACCGGCAATGGTGTGACTACATTTCCTGTTATACCTGCCTTCTGCCTAGCTTACTCATTTTGTTAATATACAGTTAACATACCGGACCCGGTATGAAATCGCATTTCCCGGATGTAGTAGTATAAGAGTGATATGAAATACCTGAAAATAAAACGCTTGTTCAGGAAATATCTGGCTGATAAGGCAGATCATGATGAGCGGAGATTAATTGAACAATGGTATGACAAGCTTGGGCACCGGGCATCTGTGCAGTTGACAGCTGATGAAGAAAAGCAGCTGGAAGAGGAGATGTGGAACCGGCTGGAACCTATGCTGTCAGCGCCGAAACGCAGTATGCGCAGGCTGTATACCTATATAAGTGTAGCAGCTAGTGTTGCCATTATTGCGTTTGCAGGCGTCATTTACCAGAAGCGGTATAAGACAGTGGAATCAAAGGTGGCAGATGTGAGTGAGCTTTTCCAGGACTATTATACCCGCACAGGAGAAAGAAAGCAGTTACGGTTACCGGATGGAACGGTCATAGCGATGAACAGTGCTTCACATGTGCGTGTATATCTTGATTTCAGTGAAAGCAGACGTGTAGACCTGACAGACGGAGAAGCTTATTTTGATGTACACCATGATCCTGCACATCCCTTCATTATTCGTTCAGGGAAAGTGATTACACGTGTGCTGGGTACAGCATTTAATATCAGGGCATACAGGGAACTGAAGGAAATTTCTATTGCGGTTACTGCCGGTAAAGTACAGGTCTCAGATACCGTCCAGGCATTAGGTACACTAGAGCAACAGCAGCAACTGATATTTAATCAGCAACAGGCTACTTACAGGATCCAGCCGTTTAACGAGGACGTAGCAGGCTGGAAAAGTGGAAAACTGATCATCAAAAATGCCTCATTTGATGATATGGCCCTGCTGATGGAAAAGAATTACGGCATATCTATTTCAACATCCAGTGCAGAAGTGCGTAAGAAGAAGTTCACTGCAAGTCTTCCTTCTTCGCTGTCTGCCCCGGAAGCAACTGAAATCATTGCCTCTATTTTTCAACTAAAAATAAAGCGGGGGGAAAAGGCTATCGAATTATATCGCTAACATATCTGAAAACAAAGAAGGCTTTGCTGCAACAAAGCCTTCATAAATAGCCGCTGCAACGGCTTAGCTTATCATTTTTTCAAATCAAAAAGCCATACAATGTATGAAAAAAAAGGGACAGTCCAGTAACAAGAAAAGAGATTTTATCATAAAAGCTATGAGACTAACATTTCTTTCCATAACTATTGTGCTTACAACATCCCTGATGCTTTCTGCTAACACCGGAATAGGTCAGGAGTTGAGTAAAAGAATATCGGTGAATATCCATAAAGGAACACTGGAAAAAGCATTAAAGCAGATGGAATTACAGCTGAACCTGAACTTTGCTTATGATCAGCAAATGCTTCAGCGTTATCAGACTGATGAACACGACTTCCGGGATCAGCGCCTGGATGGAGTGCTTACATTATTATTCGATAACAAAGACCTTTCCTTCAGGGAAGTAAACGGGGTCATTGTTATTAACCATGTCACAAAACCACCTGTTGTACAACAGCAGAAGGTAAGAATACAAGGTAAAGTAACCGATGAACAGGGGGCTCCGTTACCAGGCGCTACTATCAGAGTAGTAGACGGTACACAGCATGCTATCAGTGATGCGAACGGTGATTTTAGTATCCATGTAGAACCAGGTGTGTATACACTTGAAGCAAGCTTCATTTCTTTTAAGACCAAGCGCGTTGCAAACGTGAAGGTAGATGGTAAGGGCGATGTATCAGTGGGTTTCAAACTGGAAGCAGATATGGGCTCACTGAATGAGGTAGTGGTAGTAGGTTACGGTACACAGAAACGCAGTGAAGTAACTTCCGCCGTATCTACCGTAAAAGCTGACGATTTTAACAGGGGAGGTATCCGTTCTACCATGGAATTGATCCAGGGTAAGGTGCCTGGTCTGAATATCACCAAAACACAGGGAAATAACCCAAATGCGGGCGCTTCTATCCAGTTGAGAGGAGTTACCTCGCTGACAGGTACAACGGCTCCCCTGATCGTGATTGATGGTATTCCAGGTGGTAACCTTGATCTGTTGCAGCAGGATGATATTGAGTCTTTCAGTGTACTGAAAGATGGATCAGCTGCCGCTATTTATGGTACGAGGGGTAATGCGGGCGTTATTCTCATTACTACAAGGAAAGGTACAGCCGGAGAGCCTCGTTACGAGTATAACAATTACTTCCAGCGCGATTATACTGATAAGAAGCCTGATTTCTTGTCCGCAGATCAGTTCCGCCAGAAGATAGCAGAAGGTGTGATATCCTCAGGTTCTGACCTGGGTGGTTCTACCAACATGTATAATGAACTGATACATAAGCAGAACCTGAGTCAGTACCATAACTTATCAGCATCAGGAGGCAGTGAGAAGTCAAATTACCGGGCATCGTTGTACTATAATGATTTCCAGGGTATTGCCAGAGAGAACGGCAGAAAACAGACAGGGGGCAGGTTGAACATCAATCAGAAAGGGTTCAATAATAAGCTGACTATGCAGGCTAACATGGTGGCTAATTTCAATAAAGCCAACATGCTGGGTGGTGAAGGCGGTTATTTTGAACAGGCAGTAGCCTGGAATCCGACTGCACCACTCTATAAACCGGATGGCACCTTTTATGAGATACAGGAATATTTCAATCCTGCAGGCCGTCTGAAGAATCGTCTGAGTCAGCGAGACCAGCAGACCTTTGCCGGAGACGCACGTTTTACACTGGCGATCACCAAAGACCTGTCTGCATCAGTATTTGGTTCCTACCAGCGCGACAACTTCAATGACCGCTATTTCCGTTCCATGTATGACTTTGAACAACGTCAGGGTACCTCCTGGCAGGGAATGGGATATGCCAGTAAGCTGAATGAGATCAACTGGACCAAAACCCTCGATCCTACCGTAAATTATGAACACAGCTGGGGTGCGCATTCCATTTCCGCTATTGCTGGTTACAGCTATCAGTATAGTACCAGGGAAACTTTCAATGCCAATAACAATGGTTATACTACAGACGCCTTCATGGACTGGAACCTGGGAGCAGGTAGCGCCATTAATAATACCGCTTTGCCAAGGCCGGGTCTGGGTAGCTTCAAGGAAGACAATACACTGATTGCGTTCTTTGGTCGTGCGAACTATTCCTACAAGAATAAATACTATGCACAGGTTATTCTGCGCAGGGAAGGTTCTTCCCGC
Organism: Chitinophaga rhizophila; assembly: GCF_019492185.1. Lineage (GTDB taxonomy): Bacteria > Bacteroidota > Bacteroidia > Chitinophagales > Chitinophagaceae > Chitinophaga > Chitinophaga rhizophila. The sequence goes on along the minus strand of NZ_JAICCF010000001.1, from coordinate 1,228,793 downwards.
TTCGGAGCCAATAACAAATGGGGGAACTTCCCGGCAGCATCTGTTGGCTGGACCATTACCGAAGAATCTTTCATGGAAGAAGTGAAGTTTGTTAATAACCTGAAACTGCGTGTAGGTTACGGTGTAACGGGTAACCAGGGTATACCTAACTACCGTTCGCTGATCACACTGGGTACAGGCGGCGTATATCCGCAGCTGGGTACTTATCTGCAAACGTATGGTGCATCCCGCAACCCCAATCCTAATCTTCGCTGGGAGAAAAAGCTGGAATGGAACTTTGGTCTGGACTATGCGGTACTGGATAATCGTATCAGAGGTTCCATTGATGTATACTCCCGCGAAACGCGTGATCTGCTCTATAACTATGCAGCGCAACAGCCTGCCTTCGTCCGTGACGGGTTATATACCAACGTAGGTACTATCAGAAACCATGGTGTGGAAATACTGATCAGTGGTACAGCAGTGAAAGGAAAAGACTTCCAGTGGAATATAGACCTGACTGCCAACTCTCAGTTTAATAAGCTGACCAGGTTATCTAATGAGCAGTTTAAGGCAACGTTCCTGACGTTTGCCGATATTCCTAACCCGGGAGCTATGGGTCCAGCTATTCGCCTGGAAGAAGGTGGTGCTGTAGGTAACTTCTATGGTAAACGTTTTGCAGGGTTCACTGAAGATGGTAAATGGCTGTTCTACAAAGCAGATGGTACGAAAGCGCGCGCTTCAGAGATCAATGAAAATGACAGGACGATCATTGGTAATGGTGTGCCTAAATACAATGTTGGTCTGAATCAGACTTTCCGCTATAAGAACTTCGATCTGACTATGCTGTTCAGAGGTAAGTTCGGATTTGATATCCTGAATCTGCAGGAGATCTTCTTTGGTAATAAAAAATATCTGCCAAACAATATTTTCAATAGTGCCTTCAACAGACATGCGCAGTTGAACGACGATCCGCAGTACTCTGACTACTATATAGAGAAAGGCGATTTCGTTAAACTGGATAACCTCACAGTGGGTTACAACCTGCGGGTGAAGTCACCTTATGTGCGTAATGCAAGAGTATTTGTTTCCGGCCGCAACCTGCTGACCTTTACCGGTTATGATGGTCTGGATCCGGAGCTGGAAGATACCGGCTTTACCACAGGTGTGGATTCAAGAGGTTTCTACCCGAGAACACGTTCCTGGACCATCGGTCTGAACATTGGATTCTAAGTTTAAATAGGCATTCACTAAAAAGTCTGAGAAATGAAATATCTGAAAAAGTTGATATACTGCTGTGGGATGGGTTTATTGTTAGTGCAGGATTTTGGTTGTACAAAGCTGGATGAAACCATCTACAGCGAAGTTTATAAAGAGAATTTTTACAAAAGCAAAACGGAAGTATTGCAGGCAGCATTACGTCCGATGACACATATGCAGTCGTGGATTGCGCCTATCCGTGGCGATGGTTACTACTATCATGCAGAGATGAGTGCTGACCAGGTTGCGTGGCCTCAGAAAGGTCGTCATGCGTATGACAATGGCGACCATATGCGGCAGCATTATCATACCTGGACTACCAACGAAGGGAGGATGCGTAATGCGTGGGTAGGTATGTGGACCGGTGTAGGATACTGCAATGCCGTAATTGAAGATCTGGAGGTACTTGATTATGCAAAACTGGGGATGAAGGAATCAGAGATGAAAGCAATACTGGCAGAGCTGCATGTACTGAGGGCTTTTCACTATATCAAGCTGATGGATCTGTGGGGGAATATTCCTGTCGTTACACAGGTAGGCCGTCCTGCAAATCCTGCTACACAGCCTAGAAAAGAGGTGTTTAACTTCATTAAGACCGAGTTGGAGACATATGTACCGCAGCTGCTGCCTTATAGCCAGGACCTGGTAGGTAGAATAGGTCAGACCGGTGGATATGCAATGCTTGCAGAGCTATATCTGAATGCTGAGAAATGGGCAGGTACCCCGATGTGGGATGAATGTATCGCAGCATGTGATAAGATACTGAATGGAGATGCAGGAGGAATTGGCGGTAAACCAAGATTGGCCCCTGATCTTAAAGAAACATTTGCCAATACTAACAGAACAGCGCCGGAAGCACTGTTTCAGTATGCCTACAGCAACAAGGGCGGGTTTGTATGGGACTGGATACCTTTAATGGGTTTCAGTAATATGAGCGCTGCACTGGACGTAGGATATGCAGGTAATAACGGCTATGTCGTAATACCGTCATTCTTCGATTCTTATGCTGAAAATGACCTGCGTAAGAAAGAGTGGTTCCTGTTTGGTCCGCAGTACAAATACGGAACTACAGATCCAATCCTGGGAACTGAAGAATATAATGGTAAACCGCTTGTGTATGTAAATTACATCAGAAGAGCGAGTGAGAATAAGACAGAGAGTACAATGGCAACAGGTGAGGAGAATAGCGGCGCACGTTTTAACAAGTATAAAACAGGCCGGCTGAGTGATCCTAACTATCGTGAGAACCATTACATGATCTATCGCCTGACCGAGATATACTTCAATAAGGCGGAAGCGTTGATGCGTAAAAATAACAAGGTGGCTACACAGGCAGCAGTTGATCTGATCAACGAAAGCCGCAGGCGCGCTTTCAGTACAGAAGACTGGTCAGCGGCAGCATATACGGTAGCCACGCTTACCATGGATGAATTGCTGGCAGAGAAAGGACGTGAGTTTGTGTTTGAAGGAAGACGCCGTACTGATATTATCCGCTTTGGCAGATTCATTAACGGCGCATGGTGGGATCATGCTGCTACCAATAATCCGGAAAAAGAGATTTATCCTATACCGAGTACACAGATTGCTAATAATCCGAATCTGAAGCAGAACGACGGATATTAATGCTGTGAAGTTCTTCTAAATAGCATGAATGTTTCACAACAAGGCCGCACTACTTTTAGTGCGGCTATTTTATGCGCCATATCTTACGAAACGGGTAAGGGTGACATGTCATGAATTAGCTACAGCAGCTTTTTTAGGGGACAGCATTCTTGTGAACAATCCTATCACCATTTTTATCTTCATGCTAAATTTCTTCTTTAAAGGATTAGCACCGTGGTTCATTAACAGCGACACGATATGCTGGTGTCCGAACGTAGCGGCATATGTAAGTGCGGTAGCGCCATTGTCAGTTTCAGTACTAATAGCAGCACCTTTGTTGAGCAGCAGCCTGACGATAGCTTCATGTCCTTTAAAACATGCACCCATCAGCGCCGTATGTCCTAGGTTATCTTTTAGCTCCATTGCTGCACCAGCCTTCAGCAGGTAGCTGACAGCTTCGCTGTGGTTATAATAAGCGGCGATGATCAATGGGGTAGATCCTCTGCCATCTCTGGCGTTGATCTGTCCGGCAGCTACTTGTTGCTGCAGGAGGGGTATATTATTGATTCTGGCTGCGTCAAATATATCACTCATTGTAAGGTGTCTTTTCAGGGTGAGGATTGTTTACCGTATGTTAAACAAAAATCTTACCACAGGATATAGGCATACCCTGGCACTATTTAGCATTTATTGCATGTCTTACCTGGTAGCAGCAGCAAATAATGCCTCATAGGAGGTCCGGTTTTGTTGTAAACGTGCATAATCGATCGGACTTCTGCCAGATTTGTCCCTTTTGAGAGGGGATGCGCCATGGCTAAGTAACAACCGGATAATGCCAGTGCGCCCGAAAGTAGCAGCAAAGGTAAGGGCAGTAGCGCCATTATAGTTTTCAGCATCCACCTTAGCGCCATGTTTCAGTAGCAGATCGGCCATTTCTATGTACCCTTTAAAGCATACCCCCATGAGGGCAGTATTACCCATATTATCCTGAATTTCAGTATCAGCGCCTGCTTGCAGCAAGGTGGTGACAGCTGCCGCATGATTATGGTAGGTAGCTATAATAAGGGCTGTTGAGCCGCGTGCATCTCTGGCATTGAGCTGATGACTGGTAAGAAAACCTTCCAGTGCAGGAATATCATTAGTTCTTGCCGCTTCAAATATATCCATGGTGTATATCGATTTGAAGCAATATTAGGGAATGAAGGTCAATAATGGCAGGTCATAGATTTATATCATAGGGTATAGAGAAAATTTATAGGGGTGACCGGATTTAATTATCCTTGTCTATACTGTAATGCGTTTGGAAGGAGCATAAACATCACCTCTGCTTATATTGGATATCCTATATATGAATAAAAGTATGTATATTGGTGCCGCAGCTTCTAAATGTAGTTTAACTGGAAAAACACCGGGACGCTAATTCCAGGATATATAGGTTCGATTCCTGTCGTTATAATGTTGCAACGGAGGATAGTTTAACTGGAAAAATGAGGATTGCCAATCTGCAGATGGAGGTTCGAGCCCTTCTCCTCCGCAAATCAGCAATCGCATGTTGTTGTATTATTATAATCAGTCTCTTTTCTCTGAGATGATCTTTCCTGCCTGATCCAGGACAATATCCCATTTTTCGCCGGCAGCGTCTTTAATGCCAACCTTATAAGTCAGACCATTTTTCTCTTTCTTTTCGGCCTCGCGGACAGTACTGTTAGGGTACTTGGTCTTTATTGCGGATTGTATATTTGAAGGTACTGTGTTCACATCCAGTTCTTCTTCATAGGAGATCACTCCACCTTTGGGATTGTACTTGATTTCATAGTCGCGGTGGTTTATTTCAAATTCAACTTCATAGTAGTTGTTCTTGTGTTTCCACTCTACATCTTCCGCATTACGGAATTTTGTCTGGAAGTTGTTAAGCACAACGGAAGGAACGTCTTTAGACGGGATTTTCTGTGCAAATGCAGTTCCGAAAATAAAGAAAGTAAGGACGCTGAGTAATATTGTTCTCTTTTCCATTTTTTACTGATTGAGTGATTAATAATTTGTTGATAATACAAAGCTGCAACATGAAACCGGAAAGAATCTGGAATTGATTATAGTTTTATTTCAAGCCCGACCAGGAAATGGATGCCTTCTTTTGTCTTATCTACCGGGATCTGTGCGGCTAAGGTACATTCCGCCAGCTTATTTAATGCTAGTCTGGCCTGAGGGTATATGGTAGCTTCTTCCTTTATATTGTTCCTGCAAATGTATTCTAATCCAAGAACGTACCGGCGCTCAAACTGATAATGTATACTAATGTCATGATTGATATAAGAGTTGCCTTTATTGCCTGTCAGGTTCATCCATTCGTAGTTAGTGTGTATCATAGTATGGAAGTGCCTGCCCCATCGTTTTGCTGCTATCAGCGCAATGTTTTCTGATGATCCTTTCATTATACCGCCTTTTTGCTTCATTGTCCTGAATGAATGGAAATATGTTTCGTGGGTAATGGCTACCGCTACGGATGTCTGCACAGCGGGTAACACTGCTACTGTATACTGTAGTCCTAATTTTAGCCCTTCCATTCTGTTTTTGGGAAGCTCTTCACCCGGTACTGGATTGCTTTTAGGTTGATAGAAACTAAAAGGCAGTTGTACCTCAAATCCCAGCCTTTCTGCAATAGCCTGCTCATATTCAAGTGAGAAGTTAAGTTCATTGTATTGCCGTTGCATATCGGTTTCCATATCTACTTCAAACTCTTTGTCTCCATTACGGGCATCCAGGTCTTGAATAAGATCTAACTGGAGTGGTTCAACATGGCCGATTTTTTTTCCATTGTAGGCTTGACTGCAAGCACTCAGCCAATAGGTAAACAGCAGCAGGGTTAGTAAGCTTCTTTTCATAGCCGCAACAATTGGTATACGGCAAGATTAAGTGCAGAAACCGGAAAGAACCGGGAACAGGGTGGTTATTTACGGGGAAATAGGATAGCAATGGTATGTTGTTCATGCCGGTAGGTGTAATCAGCAGACAGACCATACAGATTGGCGATGGCTTTCACGATAGCAAGTCCGAGGCCTGTCGATTGTTTATTAGCCGAGTTCTTGTAAAAGCGATTGAACACCCTTGTTGTATCCAGGGGTTCAGCTGCGCCGGTATTGGTAATCTCAAATTTATAGGGCTGTATATTGATAGTAATCTTTCCGTTATCAATATTGTGAATGATAGCGTTTTTAAGCAGATTTACTAACAATGTGGCAGCGAGGTCTTCGTTCATTGAGAAAAGCAATGGCTGTTTAGCTTTTTCAATCTGAACGGTGATATTGCGGTGTTGATACAAGTCCTCAAATTCGGATATGAGCGTTTGTACCAGGTCATTGAAATTTACAGTCGTAGTAGCAGGAAACTGGTTGTTTTCTATCCTTGTAAGTAGTAGCAATGTCTTATTTAGCCTGGAGAGTCTTTCCAGTCCTTTCATGACCTGTGTAACAGACATTGCTGCGTCATCAGACAAGCTTTCATTTTCCAGTAGTAGTTCCAGTCTGTTCAGACTTATAGCCAGTGGTGTTTGTAGTTCATGAGAGGCGTTCTCCACAAACTGGCGTTGACTGGAAAAAGTGTCCTCGGCTCTTGCTACGAGAGAGGTAATGGTTTCGTTAAGTGAAGCAAATTCAGATATAGAGGTATCAGCGGTAGTTACTTGTGTATTCCTGCCAAGATGGAACTTCTCCATCTGACCAATGATGGAATAGAATGGCCGCCACAGCTTTCTGAGTAAAAGGTTGTTGATGAATAGTATACTTAATAGTAATGCGAGGTACAACCCAATAATGCCATATAGTATATTTTTGATGAGTGATTCTTCTTCCAGTGTGGAGGTAGTAAGTTCAAGTTTGTAGTATTTATTGTTGAGGGAAAAGGCGGATGTAAGTTTACGGGCTGATACGTCTTCACCATCCATAGAAATGGTGCTGTCATGGTAAGTATCCCTGATGGTCAGGGCTTCTTCTTCTGGTATTTCCGTTATATGGTAAACATCGCCTGATACAAATAACTGTGTTAGCACGGCAGAATCTTTCTGGGCCGCTTGTATAAAATCCAGTTTATAGTTATTCAGATTCCTGTCAAGGCTTTCCCCAATTTGTTCTTTTATATGGATGTAAAATAATACTCCCCACAACATGATGACGGAGAGTAAAGCAACTGCGAGGTATTTTAAGGTGTAGTTATGTAATTTCATGCTTCCAGTTTGTATCCCATTCCATACATGGCAGTGATTTTAATCTCTGCGCCGCTGTCTTTTAACTTTTTTCTGAGATTTTTCATCTGGGAATAGATAAATTCAAAGTCGTCGGCATCATCCATATAGTCGCCCCAGACTCTCTCTGCCAGGGACGATTTGCTGATAAGGCGGTTCCTGTTTGACATCAGGTAGACGAGGATGTCAAACTCTTTTCTATTAAGGGATAGTAGTTGGTCGTTAACATGCACAGTAAATTCGTTAATATCAACTTTTACATTGGCACATTCAAGTGTATTCTTCCCATCGAACTGTTTTCTACGTAGTACAGATTTGACTCTTGCATTCAACTCTGCGATATGGAAAGGTTTAGTAAGGTAATCGTCAGCGCCCAGGTTCAGACCTTTGATTTTATCATCAACAGAATCTTTTGCAGAGATGATGATTACATTCTCAGACTTATCCATTTCTTTGAGTTTTTCGAGGATACGGAGACCGTCGCCACCTGGTAACATGATATCCAGCAATACACAGTCGTAGTCATAGAAGCTGATCTTTTTAAGTCCTTCCTGAAAGCTACCTGCTGTTTCAACAAGAAAACCTTCTTTGGATAAAGATTCTTTTACAACTTCCTGCAGATCAGTTTCGTCTTCTATCAGTAGAATATTCATGATTCCAGCCGCTTTATTGTTTATGGTAACTATATAGTCAAAAAAGGCTAAAGGGCAAAGAACGAACCAGAAACCGGAAACATTCTGGAATAAGCCGGTAATGATCACATTTGCAGTGAAAAAGGTACCTTATTTCGGGTAAATTACCATGTTGTAGAACAGTGTATATATTCCTGACCATGCTTTATCTTTGAATGTCTGTTAAAAGTATGTTTATGGAAATTAGCTCTTTATCATTAGAATTACCTTCTCCCCTTGATAGCGTATCAGCAATAAGTATGATGCCGGAGAAGCCTGTATGTATAATGACGCTTGCGCATGGAGCAGGAGCGGGTATGGAGCATGCTTTTATGACAAGTCTGGCTACAGCCCTGGCGGAATCGGGAGTATGTACGCTGCGTTTCAATTTCCCGTTTACCGAGAACAAGAAAGGCCGGCCAGATACACCTGCCGTTGCACATAAGACTATTGCGACCGCCATTGATAAGGCACGTGAATTGTATCCTGCGTTACCGCTTTTTGTAGCAGGGAAATCGTTTGGGGGGCGTATGAGTTCACAGTATCTGTCTGTTATTCAGCGGGAGGATGTAAAGGGATTGATTTTCTACGGTTTCCCCTTGCATGCTGCCGGTAAACCATCAGTAGAGCGTGCGGATCATCTGAAGGAAGTGAAGACGCCTATGTTGTTTTTGCAGGGTACTAAAGATACCCTGGCCACATGGGAGTTAATAGAGGGGGTGTGTGCTTCTTTAAAGCAGGCGACGCTGGTTAAACTGGAAGGAGCAGATCACTCATTTAAAGCAGGTAAGAAAAAAGATATGCTGCCAGTATTGACAGCAGTGACGAGGGACTGGATAAGTCAGATACTTAGTTAGTAGAGATATGATGAACCTTGTGAGATAGAACCGGCTTCCTGCATATGGCACAGGAAGTCCGTTCTACATACAGATATAAAACCGGGCTTGGTTAACCTATTAAAATAGCAGATTGCTGGTATTAGTAGGCTCTTCTACCGGAATATTACTTTCAAGATTTCTTTTGATAAGCTCCTGGGCAAGGAGGATGAGAGTTTTGCAGTATTCATAGCTGAAGGGAGTAAGTCCGAATATCAGGCATTTGTTATCCTTTACCTCTATATTCAGGTCTTGTTCATTCATCAACATGGCAAATATATCCTGCCCGATTACTTGTTCGATGGTAGCTGCATCCAGCGATTCAAGAATGTATTTATGATTGAAGGCAGGAATTGACTTTACTTTTACAACATTCGGAAAATAAAGATTGAGGAATTTATCCCCCTGAGTGTTGGCTCTGATAATAAAATCAGGCATTACGTAATCAAACTTTATATAAATACCGGCGAACTTATGCGTAGCGGTAGCCGGAAGTTCATGTTGATCTGTTTGCTGAGCAGCAGTATTTACTTTGTAGCTATTACGATATTTAGCGAAATATGCACGTGGAGAAAAGTCGGTAAATCTCCAGGCATAAGTAATTCTGAAGTTGTTACTTCTATGAAATGAAGGAAAATGCTTAAAGTCTACTTCTTTTATTGATTCCTTGGTCAGAGGGAAATCTTTCTTCAATTCAGCGAGTATTTCTTTCTCCTGCTTTGCGTCTTCAGCCATTTGAACTTTAATTAACGAAATTGATTGTTTAGGTTTTACACCAGATATATGCTGTGATAAGAATGTAGCTTGTATATTAGGATACAGCTGTGTGAAATGCCTTTGCTAAAACAGTATTACGATAGACGTAAAGGCTTTTCCTGCTTCCTGTTGTTCAGATAATTAATAATTAAGATCTGGTTTTGTACAAACCACGTCATTTGCGCTGTAAGCGGCAGAAGTCTGTGGCTGACTTTCCTGTGATGGTAAATCATTTAAGAGTGATGTATGCCTGACATATATGGCTGCTGAGGGCAGCCTTGTCATTCCATCCAGATTACTCATAGTATAGTTCATGGGCATAAATATACTAACTCTTACAGTATAGTTCCAAGAATAACGTACAATTTTACAATTAAATATAAGATAATCAATCTGTTGTATATTGAATAACATGGTCTGGAGCAGGCTTATTGAGATCCTTTTATACACATAGAAATGTATCCTGGGGTAGTGTTGTATCGCAGCTATTTTAAATATGATGCTTGATTATGAGTCATTTAGCTTGAATGCGGCCATTTTAAGATAACCTCGTATAAATAATAGCAGTGTCTGGCTCCTAACTATCTCCGCCGCCAATTTATATCTCAGGTATTTTAGATGAACATTCCTGTAAGATGAGCAGATTGAACTATATACCTGTCTTCAGCTTACCTTTGCAGGGTTAAATTTGTAGTGTTTATTTACCAGTATGACAAATTCAATTGAGATAACGGCACCTATTCAGCAATTGATCAACAGGATAGGATCAGAATATGCGCATGAGATAATAAAAGTAGCGCCTGAGCCGGCGGCTAAGCCAGGAAACAGCTATGATAATGTACAGAAGAAGATAGCGAGCGATGGCGGCAGCATCGTATATGGATGGGCAATCTCGTCAGACGAGTTCACCTGTGGAGCCGAGCATTATGCGGTATGGGAAGATCGGGACGGTAATCTGACGGACATTACGCCTCATCATCCTGCTGTTGACCAGCTGATCTTCATTCCCGACGATAGATATCCTTATGAGGGCAAACATATTGCTGGTATCAGGATGAGCACAGGGGCAAATCCGTTAGCAGATCATCTGATCTTACTCTCGGATATGAAAGACTATATATTAAAATATGCTACCCGACTAGACGATGAGCGGATCAATTTCAATACCTATACAGGGAACATGTTCAACCACTATAATGCACTGCTGGAAAACGTGCAGCTGTTTATACAGGAAGGAGGTAAACTAGGTAGCCCCTGTTATTGTGGAAGCGGGAAGCCTTATAGTAAATGTCATGGGAAAGACCTGGCGGCTGCTATTGCCATAGATAAAAAGAATGTAGCTAAAGTGAATGAATAATATAGCAGGCTGGGTCAGATGGGGCATTGCCTGTAGCTGATTCAGCCTGTATAACTGCCCGCGGGCGCACACAATTGTCCTAAATCGGACGTTTGAATAGCAATATCTCCTTTTAATTTATTAATAATCATCTGGTTGTGATTTGGCATACGCGTTGACGCACTTAGGTGTTTTAATGAAGCTATGATAAAGAATTACATCAAAATCGCCCTGCGTAATCTCGCACACAATAAGGTATATTCTGTTATTAATATCGCTGGCCTGACCATAGGACTTACCTGTGCCATGCTGATATTGTTGTATGTGCAGGATGAAGCAAGTTTTGACCGGTTTCACCCTAATAGTAATAACATATACAGGGTTGTTTATCAGTCATTCAATCATGGTGAGGAGCAGAATCTTGCAAGTAGCGGGTTATTACAGGGCCCCAGGTTCCGTCAGCATGTGCCAGGCATCAAGTCATTTGTACGCGTACAGGATGGCTATGCAGACTTCAAAACAGGTTCAACCATAGATGGTAGAAGTCTGTTATTTGTAGACAGTAATTTCCTATCATTCTTTCACTTCCCTATAATAGATGGTAATGTTGCCAGTTGCCTGAAGGACCGGCATTCAGTCGTAATTACCAGAAATGAGGCAATTAAACGTTTTGGAACAGCAGATGCAGTTGGTAAAGTGTTAATGGTCCGCGAGGGTGAAGACTTTGCTCCGTATCAGGTTACCGCGGTAACGGAGAATTGTCCGCAAAATTCATCTATACAGTATAATATATTAATGCCTATCCGTGAGAAACCTGACGATCAGAAAAACGATGAGAATTGGTTTTCATACTACCTCAGTACATTTATTGAACTAGAGGAACATGCTGATCCCACGGTTGTGCGTAGCCAGATGCAGCGCTTTTATGAACAGGATGCCACAGCAACCTTTTATGCGTTAAATGCCAAATTCGGTAATACCTCAAAGGATGTCCGGATAGGTAACTATTTATTACAGCCATTGCTTGATATACACATGAGTACCACTTTTGCAGCGCAAAATGGTCTGGACAGAGCAAGTAATCCTATATATGCCTACATACTATCTGGTATTGCGCTATTTGTGCTGTTGATTGCAAGCATCAATTTTGTTAACCTGACTGTAGCCCGGTCTGTGAGAAGGGCAAAGGAGATAGGTATCCGTAAGGCAGTAGGGAGCGACCGTAGACAGTTAATTGTCCAGTTCCTGGGAGAGTCTTTTGTTCTGTGTGCAATAGCGTTTTTATTTGCAATATTACTGGTGCAGTTACTGCTGCCTGTGTTTAATGAATTGGCGAACAAAAAGTTAGCTATAGGATATCTGATTGGTGGAAAGCTCATTTCAGCTTATATCTTATTGTTTCTGTTAACAGGATTGATGGCCGGATGTTATCCGGCGTTAATTTTATCTGGTTACCGACCAGTAGACACGTTGTACGGCAGGTTTACATTGAAAGGCAAAGGTATTCTGCAAAAGTCTTTGGTAATCTTACAGTTCACGCTGGCGTCTTTTCTGATCATTGCAACCTTCACAATTTATTCTCAGTTCAATTACATGGTGAAGGCAGATCTGGGATATAATGATCAGGATATTGTGATGGTGAGCAGAAACAATATTACGCACCAGGAAGCCGCCCTTTTTAAGGAGCAGTTGCTTAGATTGCCCGATATCCAGTATGTTGCGCCTAAGAACGGGGGCGCATGGAGTACCATGGCAAATATGGCCAATGATTCTTCTATAAGATTTGCATGGGAGACAATAGATGAGTCCTACTTGGAAACCTTACAGATAGCATTGGTTCAGGGCAGAAATTTCTCTGCTGATCATCCGGGAGATTCCGTGCATTCTGTATTGGTGAATGAGACATTCGTGAAACAAGCTGGCTGGAAAGATCCAATTGGGCAGCCGGTGGTGTTTAACTTTCAGAATAACAAGCGGTATGAGGTGATTGGTGTAATAAAAGATCATCATTATGCGTCACTCGACACTAAGATACAGCCACAGTTATTTACAATGAGTAATGCCAATCCTTATGGCGTATTTTATATCAAGATCAGACCAAACACTGCTACCCGTAGCCTGGCGTATATCGAGCAGCAATTTAAAAAGTTCTTCCCTTTGACGCCATACCAATATGTCTTTAAGAATGAGGCCAATTTGAAGAGTTATGAATCGGAAGCCAGGTGGAAAAGGATTATCCTGTTTGGAGCAGTGCTGACTATCTTCATCTCCTGCATAGGGTTATTTGGATTGTCTGTGCTTTCCGCAGAGAAGCGTAATAAGGAAATAGGAATCAGAAAGGTACTTGGTGCATCAGTGCAGAGTATTGCGGCTTTGTTATCCTTTGATTTCATTCGGTTGGTACTAATTGCCTTAGTCGTTGCTATGCCATTGGCATGGCTCGCAATTGGTAAATGGCTTGAAAATTATCCTTATAGAATCACTCCCGGTTGGACCATTTTTGGCTATGCAGGAGGGGCAGTATTGCTGATTGCCGCAGTTACAGTCAGCTATCAGGCAGTGAAGGTTGCATTAGGCGATCCTGTCAAGAGCTTAAGAAGTGAATAGGGGTAGTAGTCAATGATGTTTGTCATTATTCCTTTTGATTCGGATCAGTGCTGGCGATTGCCTGGTATATTAGCTTTGCGCCACTCATGAAAAAGATCATACGTATTACCAGGATATTCAAATTTGAGATGGCGCATGCCCTTACCGGGTATAGTGGACTTTGCAGGCATATACATGGCCATTCCTACCAACTTGAGGTGACAGTAAGCGGGCAGCCCATAGATATGCCCGGACATAATAATGACGGAATGGTGCTTGATTTCTCAGAACTAAAATCCATTGTGCAGCAGGAAGTGATTGCACCACTAGATCATGCGTTAATGTTGAGGAGTGGAGGTGATACAATACCGGCTACGGCTGCAAATAGCGAACTGTTTGGCCGCATCGTCTGGACGTCATGGCAGCCCACTTGTGAAAATATGGTGGTGGACTTTGCGCAACGTATCAGTGGGAAGCTTCCGGAAGGGGTGTTGTTGCATAGCCTGAAGTTGTATGAGACAAGTAATTCTTTCGCTGAATGGTATGCCAGTGATAATTTGTAACAGTAATTACGGAATTGATATACCGTTCTTTAGGGAAGAAAAATGCCAAAGACAAACGCCGGATATGTAAACATCTCTGGCGTTTGTCTTTGAGAGATAAATCAGATCGAAGGACCGGTTTTTTCTTAATTTAGTACATTGGGAAAGTCCCTTAAGGATCGCATAAATGCCGGTCCATTTGATATAGCATATATTAGGATTTTGTTAGCATCATTAATTAAAAAGGATTTTTATCTTTATGCTGATGAAACGGACAATCCTTATAATAACAGTGTTAATGTCAGCTATGGCAGTAAAGGCTCAGCTGCCCGGAACTTTTGGTACTATGAGCGGCCTCCAGTCAGGATTATGGCCTTCTCATCAGTCTGCTGATACAGGTAAAAATGTAAGTAAGTGGTCTTTTTCCAAATATGCTGGTCTTTCGACCGGCTTTGTGGGTTTCCGGGGAGGTAGTAGTACCTATCTGTCGGCACCGCTGGCATTACAGGTGAACCGGCAATTGACGAATAACATATACGCCTTTGGTAACCTTACATTGGAACCCTATGTTTCCAGGAATAATGGTGGCTTTTTACAGTCTGGAGCCGGCAAGAATGGCGGGTTTATGCAACAGCAAACAACTAACTTCGGTGCATTCTCGACTGCCAGAATAGGGCTAATGTATACCAATAATGAAAGAACATTTTCTATTTCCGGAAGTATTGGTGTAAGCAGAAGCAGTTATAATGGATATTCTCCTTTTTATTCTCCATTCAATACGCCAGTGTTAGGGAATATGCAACAATAATAATCATGATCTGATTTAGTTGCTATATTTCAAAAAAGTATCTTTGTGCTAATCAGGCATTACGACAACATTAAAACAAACGAACAATGAAGAAATTACTGCTGCTGCTTGCACTGGCACCTTTTGCTACACTTTCTGCTCAAAACAAACGTGCAGTTAAACACAATCAATCTGTTTCAGTTTCCTATCTGGCAATTAAAGATGCACTGGTGGCAAACGACTCTGTTTCGGTAAAAAAAGCAGCTGCTTCTATGACAGCGGTTCTTGAAAATTTTAAGCCAGCTGGCATGTCTGTAGATTCACAGCAGGTATTTACGGCAACAAAAGCAAAATTGCTGGCAGATGTGACCAATATGGCCGGTACACAGAATGTGAATAAACAAAGGAAGTACTTTACGACTTTCTCGCAGACTTTCTGGCAACTTACTGGTATCATCCCAATGTCCAAAAATACCTTGTATTACCAGCAATGTCCGATGACCGGAGTAACCTGGGTTAGTGATAAAGAAGAGATTAAAAATCCTTATTATCCAAAAAATATGCTGACCTGTGGGAAAGTAATAGCGGAACATACAGCTTCCTTGTAAGGAAGCGAGATGATAATGTCTGCAGGGTTTGAATAGTATCTGATTTTAGATGTTATTCAGATCCTGCAGACTTTTTTTATGGTATTCGATACGGAGAAAACAGCGGTGTCGAAGTTGAATGCGAAAGCATTGATTAATAGAATTAAATTCTCTGTAAATGGGCGAGCTTAGATATAAAAGGTCATATGGGAAGATTTTAACTATCTTGGAAAGCAGGGAGGCAGAATCAATTCATCAGATATTTTAGCAGTGAAGATGGCAGGTTACTATGTGTGTATACAACATCTGCTGAAGCGAATAAATGGGGTAGTAATACGTTGTGAATAGTGCTAACGGAGAGATTGTCAATCAGATAAAAAATTATCAGTTTTAGGGCAGAATTGCCAGTAGCTTTTTTGGAAATGAACTGTTAACTCATAAGTTTAACACCTCTGCATATTTTAACAGCGGAGGTCAATGAAAATAATATATTTTGGGTCGGAATTAACTTCATAATTGATTAGCTGAGACTTAGATTTTCCAGAAGATATTCCAGTAAAAATGATAACGTTTAATCTCAAACGCTATTATTTTAAAGTATGAATCGGGATAAAAAAATAGATATCCACAAATTACTTTTTGGTGTACTTTGATTGTATAATTGCCTTACATTTGTAATCGAATACTTAAGTAGAAAAAATATATCGTTGACCTGAAAATAGAATTGTAATAATCATGTGAAATATCCTCTATACCCGTTGATATTACCCACTTCAAAACACAAAAAAATATACCCTTTTTAAAGTTGCTTTAATTATTTATCAGTACATGTTGTTCTGAGTTTTTTAGAGCTGCTACTGACAATTATATTTTTCATTTAAACGGAATCACACCACATATTCACACGAATATATAGCAGTCGCGTGTCCATGCCGCACGTAGTCAGCTTATATTATATTCATCTAAAACCAATTAGACCATGTTAAAAAAATCCCTATGGGGAGCTGGTGTAGCTGTGTCTGCACTTGGCCTTGCATTGTTTGTTTCTTGCGCAAAAGAAGAAAAGAACGGTGTACCCACAACACCCACCACACAAGATGCAGCTGTTCCCGAAGGAATGGTAAGATCACTACATTACAAATACGTTGAAGATAGCGTAACCGGAAAAGGTTCCTACGTATTTCTGGATGACACAACGCTAGTGCCCGCACCTAAAAATGTTAATGCAGGCGGACGTATTGTCGGAGGAGAGGCTGGTGCCAGAGAAGCGATAGTAGGTAATGCTTATATCTCTATCTTGAGCAAAGTGCCCAATTTTTCGACATTGTATAACGCGCGAATTGTAGTAAGTAATTGCTACGAAGCTGTAACGTTATATACCACCAGCATGCCTGGCCGTGCAACAGTTCAAAGTCTTGGTACTGTAAGCGTTCCAACAAGCCCTGGAAGTATTATCACTGTAGACAGGCAGATCACAATGGCTTGTGGTTATATTTACGGTGTCCAGGCAGATACGAAGAGTGCAAACCCACTCACGGCTGGTGGTGAAGCCCACCCAGAAGTAAGCTGGTTAAATGCTCCCGACGAAAATGTATTCCCCTATAAGTTCTATGCTACTCAGGCTGGAATCAGCGAAGCTGACGGTGCAGATATCAAAATTGGTAATATTGATAGCGACCCGAGACCAGATGTATTGTTAATGGGTAATGATGATCCTCCAGGTGCTAACTACTTCGAGTATACCTGGTTAATGAACATCAATCCTGCAACAGGACAGCCAGCAACGACATATTCTTTCAAGCGTCGTAACAGCGCAGGAAATGATGCTGAAGGTGCAGGCGTAGCTATCGGAAATATCAACGGTAACTCAGCTACAGATATCGTAATGATGTCTATCGATGCACCTGCTGGTGCAAACAATTTCCGCTACCAGGTGGGATTTGATGTAAATCCTGCTACAGGTGAGCCGACTACCTGGTCTAACACAATCGAGATTCAGGGTATTGGTAATGATAACACAGATGGTAGCGTTGCTTTAGCAGACATTAACGGCAACTCTATACCTGATATCATCCTGATGGGTATTGATGGCAGAGGTCCAAATAACTATTCTGTACGCTACAGAATCGGTTTTGACCTGAACGCACAAGGTGTAGCCTCAAGCTGGTCTACCATGAAGCAAATCAACCTGGCTGACCTGGGAGCACTCACTTACTTAGGTGGTGGCGGTATGGATATCGCGCCTATCAGAAACAATGGTAAACTTAACCTCGTTGCGGGCGTTTATCATCTCAATAATGGTGCAGAACACTTCAGAACATACATCTACGATCTGGATGTTGCTGGTAACCCAAGTAATGGTAATTATATGGATGTAGAAGGTGTCGGTGATCAGGCGCAAGGTGCGGGTGTTGCAGTTGGTAACCTCGACGGTGGCACACAGCGGAATGATATGATGCTGATGATGTTTGATAACCCATCCGGTCCAAATCAGTTCAGATACTATACTTTCTACAACTTCTATACTTACAAGTCTAACAGAACATTATTGAGCATGTTCGAGAAGGCTGCTTGTAATTAAGCTGTAGATGATGCTGACAGGGCATTACAAATATCCCCTCTAAGTGCAACCGCTGTCGGCAACTAAAACTCATAATGTCCTGTATCCGGTATGGGGATACAGGACATTATTTTTTATCTTATAATAGTTACAGCGCCGGTGAACATAAACTTACCGCCATCCTCGCACATCGTCTCAACAGCATATACATAACTTCCTATTGGCGCTATCTCATTTTTCCATGTACCATCCCATCCGGCTGTAGCCGTATTGATCTGGAAATGTGCCCGCTCAAATACCAGACTTCCCCATCTGTCAAATATTCGCATACTCACGACTTCTTTTACACCACGGCCTTTGGGATAAAACCATTCATTCTTCCCATCTCTGTTCGGTGAAAAGGCTGTTGGCAGAAATATAGCACCTTGATCGCAGGTAATTTTGACAAATACTTCATCAGTTGCTTTACAGCCGTAAATATTCTCTGCTTCAACTGTGAATGTCGTAGACAGGTTAGGCAATGCCTCCGGCGACGGACAAGTAGCACAATTCAGATATTGTGATGGTGACCAGTTCCATTTTACAATATCCGTACTGCTGTTGCCTCCAAGTATAACTGGTTTGCCTGCCATCACCACCTGATCAGATCCCGCATCAACAACAGGTGGAGCATGGACTGTCACTGTAAGTGATGTGTCTACAGTAAAGCAACCATCTGCATCCTGTCCGGACACATTATAGATGTATTTACCTGCAGCAGTAATGGTCGCATAAGGCATAGCGCTACTGTAATTATCCAACCCCTGGCCATTCCAGACGTATTTATCTGCGCCAGATACCCACAACTGCAATTGTTCTCCCAGGCAGATGGCGGTGTCCTTTGACGCTGTCATATTAAAAGGTTGTACGACCCGGATGCTTACTTCATCTGTGTTCACACAACCATTGGCGTCTGTAACGATAACATTATATGTTGTATTCCTGGACGGTTTTACTTGTAGTGTGGCAGACGTTGTATCACTTAGTTTATCTGAAGAAGACCATCTGTAAGTAACACCACCGCTTGCATTTAATGTCGTACCAGCGCCAAGACATAACATATTGGATCCTGCACTTGCGTTTATTACTGGTATAGGCAGAATTTGAATGTTGTGATACGCCGTATCAATGCAGCCGTTTTCGCTTTTAACTATCAGACGAGTTTCAGAGGTCCCCGTCTGATTATAAACCTGCTCAGCTGGTTGCTGTAAGTTTGCCGTATTATTATTGCTAAAGCTCCAGTTCCATGTGACCACTTCTGACTGATTAATTTGACCTTCAAAGCTGACAGGTACATTCAGACATGCCTGTGACGGGCCAATGATTGTTGCTGCAGGTTTTGGACGAACAAATACGCTATCGCTTACGGTCTGTGTACAACCATAAGCAGTAGTTGTAGTAAATGTAAATTGGTATGTCTGGGTTTTGTCAACGTAAAAACGAGCATTAGGAGTACGTTCATTTTCCGCTTTCACGCCTTTATCATATGTCCATTCATATTTTGCTTCTTTTTTCAGTTCATCGACAGAAAAGCTGTTCAATTTCGGCTGAAAGGATACCCATCCTTCATCACATACCAATTGGGTAGATGGAGTCATAGACACATCCAGTTTGTCTATAACAATAGGATCGTCCAGGAAGGCGCTGCCTTTACACCCTGCTTCGTCTGAAAGTATTAACCTCGGTTTGTATATACCGGGGTTTCGGAAAGTATGTTTAATCGTAGAGTCGGTCGTTTCAGTAACAATGCCATCTGTAAAGTCCCAGGCAAAATTAACAGCAGCTACTGCGGACACTTTAAATTCAATCTCCTTCGTCATACATCCTCCATTGGATGAAGTAGTAATAGTACCGTAAGGGCCTTTGACTTCGACATTCTGTTCAAAGATATCCTCGTTACCGGCTTCGCCTGTCACTTTAAGTTTCACTTTGTAAATTCCTGCATAAGTGTAGGTATGTGAAGGATTACTTATCGTAGAGAAACTGCCGTCGCCAAAATCCCAATAGGCACTTGCGTAATTAATAGACTTATTAGTAAACCGCGCAATCACTGGTGGGCATCCACTGTTATTGACAAAAGCAGTAGTAACTGTGAAGTCAGCGCTGACTGTAGATACTTTAATCTGTTTCTTCGCACTGTCTGAGCATCCGTTATTGTCTTTTACAAGCAGCTTTATTGTATAAAGACCTTTATTCGGAAAATTCTGTTTGGGACTATATTCAGTTGATGTGGCCTGATTTCCAAAATCCCAATGATATGATGGCGTACCACCTGTTACTGTTGTATAGTTGAAGAATTGTATATCTCCTCCCGGAGGTATAAGAGACAGGTTAGGCACGAAGTCGGCATTCGGACCATTCACCTGCAAGTGTGGGCCAGAAGCTGTACTCATACAGCCATCCTGATCAGTTACTGTTAATTTAGGATAAAACACTCCTGACCTCTCGTAGGTATATCGAAAAGGAGGAGCGGTGTATTCTCTGGCTGGCGTACCATCTCCAAACTCCCATAACCATGTCTTGATAGGCTTACCTTTTGTAACATCCGTCTTATCTGTAAAGGTCAGTTCACTACCCCGGCATTCGGGAACAGTAGGAAGTGCAAATTTCGCCACCGGACCATGCACTTTAACAATGACCCTATTGCTGGTATCAGGACATCCCTGAAGGTTATATGCTATAAAGCGGATCGTATCAACGCCAGGTTGCAGGTTGGTAAAGGTAATGTTCCGGTAGTTATTGCCATACCAGTTTGCCGGTGTTCCGTCTGAAGATGTCCAGGAGTAATTCCAGACGTTTAATCCATAGATTTCTTTGCTAATAGCTGTAATTTCAGGTGTGAGTGTATCGCTGCCACATAGTGTTGTTTTATCTGCAGCTATGGTTATTGATGATGGCGCATACACTTTTACGTTCATAGAATCGGTACTGGTGCAGTTTCCATCTGAAACAGTCAGTTTCACTTTGTAAGTACCCGTTTTAGCGTAGATATGTTTTACTAATTTGGATTTAGTGGTGTAAGATTCTTCTTTTCCATCTCCCCAGCTCCATTTCCAGGACGTGATATTCCCCAAAGATTTTTCATCAAACCTTAGCTCCGTTCTGTTATTGCAATCAATGCTCTGCAAACTAAACCGTGCAAATGGAGTTATTGCAGTAATATAGGCAGTCTTCGTCACCTTCTCACTGCAACTGAAATTTGACACTGTTAAAGACACTGTAAAAGTGCCGGGCTTTCTATAGCTATGCTGTGTATTCTGTGAGTACCCAGCGCCTGTGTTATCCCCAAAATCCCATGTCCATGAGTCGCCTACATCGGTTGTGCCTTTAAAATGCACCATATTATTGCCACAAATCTCTGGAGCCTCTGGAGAGGAGAAGTCAGGTTTAGGTCTTTTATATACCCGGATGGCATTGTAAGAATGCAGACTCACTGTCCCTTTACAGCCATTTTTTGTTACATAGGTGAGTGATACCGGATAGGTACCTTCATTACTGTAAGTATGAGTTGGATTGGCTGCTGCAGATTTTGGGCTGCCATCACCCAGATCCCATTCATAACTGATAATACTGTCTCCATTACTAACATAGCTGCTAAATGTCGTAGTCAATCCGATACAACCTTCCGGTACGCTGGCAAAAGCGTATACCTCTGGTTTTGCAAGCGTAACAGTATTCTCTGTAGTGATAGCACAGCCAGATGAGCTGTTTGCAGTAAGTTTAATATTGAACGAACCTAAACTTTTGTAGGTAACAGTCGGATTTTGTTGTGTTGATGTTTGTCCGTCGCCAAAATCCCAGTTCCAGCTGTTAGCACCTTCTGATTTGTTGGTCAGTTTAACTGTTACCGGGGCATCACAGATAGGCTTTATTTCACTCACAAATGCCGCCTTCGGCGCTGCTATTATGTTGATGTCTTTGGTTATTTTTTCCTGACATTTTCCATAATCCGCTGTCATTGTTATTTTAGCTATTCCGATGCCGGCGGGAAAGAAGTAAGCGTTCACACCATCCCCTGTAATGGTTCCTTTGTCTACACTCCAGCTTACCTTATCGGCCTGTGGCGTATTCTTTACAGTGATAGTAGCAAAGTTGTTCTCGCATACTTTGGCAGGCAATTGGAAATCAGATGTGAAATTAGCTACATTGACCGCCTCCGATGTCTTGTCTGCAATGCATCCTTTATCACTTGTAACGGTCAGTTTAACCTGATAAGTACCTTTCTTGGTGTAATTATGTGCGGAAGGATTTTTTTCTGTGACTATAGTTCCATCGCCCAAGTCCCATTTATAGCTAAGATTGCCAGGACCAGTGGTCGTGTTTTTTATTGTCAATGTACCTGGCACCGTGCACAGAAACTGATCTGACAGGCTGAAATCGGGAAGAAGTGCAGCAGAGACATTAACCAGGTTACTGATCCTTTTGGATGCGGTACATCCGTTACTATTCGTAACCGTTAGCGTCACTGTAGGAGACAATACGTTATTATAGGTATGTACGGGACTCTTGCCTGTACCAACAGTACCATCGCCAAAGTCCCAGGTATAAGTAGTGATTTTGCCGTCTACCGGATCTGACTTATCGGTAAATGAGACATTAAGTGGCATACAGCCGGTAGCAGGACCAGCAGTAAAATCGGGCTTGGGTTTCTCCCAGACAGTGACTGTTTTAGTTGCAGCGCTGGTATTACCTGTAGCATTTTTTACTGTAAGCGTTACCTTGTACACTCCCGGCGAAGTGTAAGCCGCGCTGGGACTTTGGTCTGTAGAGGTAAAGCCATTACCGAAATCCCATTTCCATGAAACAGGATTGCCGGAGGAATTGTCAACGAATTTTGTGATCAGACTTTCGCAATCACTCGTCTTACCCGGAGTAAAATCTGCCTTTAGTTGTGCATAAGCAGAAACATTCAACATTAATATATTCCAGAGTATAGCGCAGGAGGTTGCAATGCCTAAAGTTGTCTTGGTTTTTAGGGACATAGCATATGGTTCGAATATGAAATTATGCAAATTCCCAATGCTGAATTATAGCACGCAAGTGTTACATTATGAATGAGTTGTATCTTAGTCGTAGCTAGTTGGGGAATTAGTGAGCAAGCTCTGGGGAGTATAATGTTGATATTGCGCTTCAAAAAGATGAGCGCAATTTTATATGCTATCTTATTGTCAGATATGTAGTAAGTAAATTATTTTTAGTTTTAAGTAACATCAACTAAATTTTTCTTGTTCAGCCAGGAAGATCTCTTTATATCTGATCAGGATCGGTTCGGTAGCGAGCTTTTTTAAAAAGAATCCCGGTCCTTACTATAGACCGGGATCATACCGTATTTAAATGCAATTACTGCATGTTAACCTTCACGCTTGTCTTGCCTTTACAGGTTGCACTCATCGTCATTCCAGATACAGCAAAATCAAAGGTAAACCGGATATCTGAGTCCGACTGCTGTAATGTATTTTTGCTCATGTCAAAAACCATTATGCCCATACCAGTTCCAACACCATTGCCTTTATTGTCATTCTGATCCATACTCAAATCCATGACGATGTCATGTTTCAGATCGAATATTGCCTTGTTATCCTTGATCTCCTTTAATATATACTTCGTATTGATTTTCATCTTCATGTCTGCCTGTGGAATCGGAAGATTCATAGGAACTTCCTGTTCAAACGAATCACCTACTTTCATTTCACTACCAGGAAACTTAACATTTCCCTGCACAGTGTTCACGAGTTGACGTAGAGATGTTTTCAATGCCTCGTCAATGCTTCCTTTAATTGTGTCAACGGAAATTTTTCCATCTGCAGTTGCAGAGCCTTCAATTACAGCATCAGCAAAAGGGTTTGTGTCCTGAATAGTTTCCTGTCCAGCTACTGACTGTTTGAGACTGACTTTGTCATAGGTCATTGTGATTGGCATCTTTTTGTCTGTTCCCTGTGCACCTGTTTTGGTTGACACCACCATGTCCTGGGTCATATGCATCACTATTGGCAGCTGCATGCCTGAACTGGTTATCTGGGCAATCATGGCCGAGTCTCCTTTTACTGTCATCTCCATATCCATAACATTAGTCATCAGGGTTTTATAGGTTTTGTTGGGGGCCATTATCATTTTAAGCAAAACCTTCTTTTGGGCAATTGTGAATTGAGTGATGCCAAGCATGAGCACCAGCAAAAGCAGTCGATAATACTTCATGTCTAATTTAGATTTTATCAAAGATGTTGTATTTCTTTCTATCTGAGGCATTACGCCCGCATTTTTAAGAAAAAATCATTTTGGCGCTAAGATTTTATACAGTTAGTGCTTTAATACCTGGAGCTCTTCCTGCATATCTTCACTATTAAGAGGTATGCAGCGCTCTATTTCAGCAAATCGGAGGACATCAAAGATTAAACTACGGATAGACCAACCCAGTAGTATTAACGACTAAAAAAACACAACCATGAATCTAAGAAGGTGGATATTACTTGGAGCAACCTTCCTATGCACCAGCGTTCCTTTATCAGCGCAAACAAGCATTATCACACAAAGTGGAAGTATCATTTATGGACAACATGCTAACAGCAATCCACAATTTGATTTCAATAAGTTATTTGATAAAGATCCCAGCACTTCCTTTTTTGGAGGCGAATGGACGGATAACTGGATCGTTTATGTAGCACCGGAAGCTGTTATAGTAAATAGCTATGTGCTTACTTCAGCTATAGACCGGCCCCAATTTGATCCGTCAAGCTGGGTACTGGAAGGAGGTAATGATGGCACCCATTGGGAAATGATCGATAGCAGGCAGACACAGACATTTGATGGCCGCTCTCAACCCAAAATCTACACAGTTGGAAAGCCTGGCATTTTCAGATTATACCGTATTCATTTTACTGCAGCCAATGGTGGGGATAGTATGCATCTTGCGGAATGGGACCTGCGATCTGAAGCGCCTGCTACTCCAGCACAAATGAAAGCTGTTGCTACATCCGCAGGTATTACATTACGCTGGAAGTCTGGTGAACCTGATATCACAGGATATCAGCTCGAACGTAGTAGCGACGGTGTGCAATATCAGCCGCTTGCGATGCTATCTGCAAAGGATATCCAATATACAGACAAATCTGCCTGTGCCAGCTCCTATTACGCTTACAGGCTTGCAGCTGTCAATAAATCCGGCGCTTCTGTCCCTACCAAGCCTCTGATAATCAGGTCTGCTAAGGCAGTCTTGCTGCCGGACATCACTGCTATGCTGGATGGACAGACTACCGGTTCTTTTAACGGCAGAGCCACCTCCGGAGAAGGGGTAGATAAACTAACTGATCATAATTTATACAGTAAGTATTTTATACCATCAACAACTGGCTGGATGCAGTATTATCTTCCTGGCGGAGCTGTAACAAAACAATATGCGATTACATCTGGAAATGACTATCCTGGTCGTGATCCCAAAGATTGGGAACTTCTGGGTTCAAATGATGGTCATATCTGGATAGTACTGGATAAACAGGAGAATCAGACGTTTACCGGGCGAAACCAACGCAGGCATTACATCATCTCGAATGATAAGAAGTTCGTCTATCACCGGCTGAAGATTAATGCCAACAGCGGTGAGCGTTATACCCAGCTTTCCGAATGGCAGTTATATGGTAATGGGAAGGGGCAGCAGCTAAGTACAAAGCCATTAACTCCCCGGCAGTTTGCTGTAACGGAAGGAGGCGCTTATCAGCAGATACTTGTTTGGAGCGACCTGCCATATAATGAATCGGGTTATCGACTTCAGCGCTCAACCGATGGGGTAAAATGGGAGGGTGATCAATTTATACAAGCCGGCGATACAATGTTCTACGCACGTAATCTGCAACCAAACACAACCTACCACTACCGCTTGCAAACAGAGAATAAATTTGGCCGCTCTGCCTATGTAACTGCGCAAGGCACTACTCCTGATGGAGAACCGCCGCTAGTCTGGCAGGAACATTGGTTTGGACACGAAGAAAAACTGACTCGCGCCTACTATGATGATGACATAGCGGTTTATTATGATGAGGCGGTGGATACAGCTATTAACTGGATGTTTGCTGACTTCTCACAAGCATGGCGGTACACCAAACAGAACTATGGCACATTCAGCGATCCAAGATTATATATCGTATTTCATAGTGTAAAAAAACCAGAACTTTCCGGAGGCCATCCTGCGGCTGTCTTCAATGCACATCATGATTTTCGTAACGTGATAGATCTTAGCGGTGACTGGAAAGAACGCAGTAGCTGGAATGTAGGAGCAACAATTCATGAGATAGGTCATATCGTAGAAGGCGCTTCTAAAGACGTTGATCGTTCACCAGCGTTCCCATTGTGGGGTGACAGTAAATGGTGTGAAATATCCGGTTATGATATGGTAAAACGCCTCGGGTGGATATCCGATGTCAATCGTTTTTATGATGATCTAATTAATAATTCAGATGACTATCCGCGCGCAGGAACACGGTGGTTTAAAAACTGGTTCTACCCGCTATATAACAATTCAGATTCGAGTGCGACGCTAAACCGCTTCTATGATCTATTGGCAGACTATTACCCTAAGCGTAATGGCGGTTATGCGCGCGACCTGAATATGGGTGAGTTTATACACTTCTGGAGCGGAGCTGCCCGTACTGATCTGAAAGAGCTCGCAATTAAAGCTTTTGGTTGGAATGACTTCTATGAAATGCAACTATTGCAAGCAAGAGAGGAGTTTCCATTTAAATATGAGGGAAAATATACGCCCGGTGCTTTTACCAGGTCAACTACATTATCATCCCGCAAGGATGCCAAACCTCGAGGTGGAAAATAGTCAATATGAGAATCTGACTAAAAAATGTAATCAATCAGCAAAGCCGGAACTATCATTTCCGGCTTTGCTGATTAAGAACTGAGGTCTACGCCTCCCGTAGTATCTTATCCATCTTCCTGCCTTTGGCTAGTTCATCTAACCAGCTTATCCAGGTATCTGACTTTTTTTGTCAAGGGGTTTTCAATTTCTTCAATACGATATCCGCAGATCATACCTGTAATCAAATGAGCGTTAGGATGTAATGTGGCCTGTTGGAAAAATACATCAAAATTCACCTTTTCTTTTATCAACTCTGCTAACTTATGCTTATCAAAGCCAGTTAGCCATTCAATCACCTGCTGCAGCTCTTCCTTTGTTCTGCCCTTTTTTTCCACTTTGGCTACGTACATCGGATAAACTGATGCGAAAGTCAGTTGCGCCATACGCTGGTTGTGTATGTCGGTCTTGTCCATAAATGGTGTTTTAAGATCAATAGTGAGTATTCCGTCTTGCCTTTCTCCTTCCTACTAAGATACGCTTCAAAGTTAATTTTTACAGCGCAAAATCCTCGGATGTTATCTTGTTGATAATGACTAGTTCGGACAATGAATCCTAATAAAGCCTTATAACAATCAATGCTATTTTAGTATCGAAGAATTTATTATCTTATCTTAAATTAAAGACACCATGACATTTACCCCTGTATTGCCACTTCTTCTTTTCTGCAGCTACCTGTTTGCCCAAAGTCCAATTACGCAGTCCCAGAAGTATTTAGGTGAGAATCCCCCTGGTAGTAAACCGGTTAAATTCGCGCCTGGAATCATTTCACTTGATAATCAGCATGAGTTTGGTTCTGTCTTTTCTAACAACGGAGATGAATTTTTTTATGCAGTGGACAAGGACGGTAAAACACAGACCAAATGTGTGAAATTCGTGAACGGTAAATGGTCTGAACCTTTTACTATACTGTCTGATGCTGTCTTTAGCTACAACGATCCAATGTTGTCTCCTGACGGCAATAGACTATATTTTATCAGTAACCGGCCGCTTACAAACACCGGTAAAGAAAAAGACTATGACATCTGGTATGTAGAGAGAACCCGATCTGGTTGGTCATTGCCTGTAAATGCAGGTGCGAAAGTCAATTCCGTAAAACACGAATATTACATCTCTTTCACGAAGAAGGGGAGCATGTATTTCTCTTCAAATCGCATGGCCACAAAAGAACGAACCAATAACTTCGACATATATAGCCTCCCTGTAACAGGTAAAGGATCTAAACAACCAGTCAGTTTACCAGGCATGATCAATACTGAGGAGTACGAAGCTGACGTGTATGTAGCGGGAGACGAGTCCTATGTGATATTCTGTGCAGTACGCGCTGAAGGATATGGAGCAGGTGACCTGTATATCAGTTTTAAGAAGAAAGACGGGACATGGACAAAAGCAAAAAATATGGGATCTGTTATTAATACCTCAGGCCATGAACTATGTCCTTTTGTAACTGCTGACGGTAAGTACTTATTCTATACCAGCAATAAAGACATTTATTGGGTGAACGCCAGTATAATTGATATTTTAAGGTAACTATTGGATATTTTGAGTTATATTCATAGCATGTCAAAATCCAAAGACGTTGTTGTAACGTTCTCCAAAAAGCACCCCCAAACCGGCGAGCCTGCGCAGGCAGGACATACCTTCGTTATCGGAACATTAGGAACAAAGAAAGGTTGGTATGAGGTAGATACAGAACAACTGAATAAGCATAAGAACGAAGATTTCCAACAGGAGCTTTTTAAACTGTTACATCCCCAGACGCATCATTGATTGATCAATTTAGCTATTCAGGTTGCCTTCACAGTTAATAATTGTGAATAATAGCTGCTTATGCCAGTAGACATGATAAGCCAGTAGTCTTATCCAATATGTGAATAAAGCTACTGGCAGTAGTGACATGCTTTAGGTGTTATCACAATGATGGTGCGCGTTGCCCTATGCTCCACCTTGTATATATTCATCGGGTAAGTCCGTATTAGTTTTGGTATCCGGATTTGTATCCTGCTCCTGATGATTTGGTCCGGAGTTTTCATTATTATTATTCTGCTCATCGTTAGTTTCCGGAGCAGTATGTTCCCCTCCATCATCTCCGGGATAGGCGGCTGTCACATCAATAAATTCAGGTTGCGGAAATTGTTCCGTTTTGTGCTCTGCAAGCACATCTTTTTTTGGAGTATCCATATCTTGGGTTTATTAGTGTAGCGGCTATTATTATGCCACTCCTTTATAAACCCACTCAACTACAGATATATTCCAGGGCCTGCTTCTATAACGCAATTCATGTGTATATCATTCTACTTAAGTGTTTACAGACTTACTCATTTCTTCGCATGATCTACGTTATTAAATTACTTAAGTATGTTGATGTGATCGGTGCATAATTATTTTCTATCCTATATATAGCGTTAGTTATCTTATTCTATCAGCATGCCTGGCATTACGATGCAGGCACGATTTTGCCATTGCAATAGCATGAATCAGTCGGCCTATGCATCTATGTTGGGAATCGACACAACTTTTCTTTAATAAAAACCTTTCTTTATGTTTTATCATGATGGAAAACTTCAGTATCCAGTGCGCGTGGATAAACCCAACCCACAATTCGCAAAGCTTTTGCAGCAAGCAATAGGAGGCGTTGAAGGAGAGATTAGAGTATGCCTGCAATACCTCTTCCAGGCATGGAACTCCCGAGGGCCAAAGAAATATCGTGATATGCTGCTGGAAACCGGCACAGAGGAAATTGCACATATTGAAATGCTGGCAACTGCCGTCGCGTTAAATCTTGAAGGATCATCTATGGCGCTGAAAGAGGAAATGGCTGCTGCCAATCCTATGGTAGAGGCTGTAATGGGAGGTCGTGATCCTCGTCATATCCTGTCAGCAGGACTAGGCGCTTTAGCGTCTGATAGCAATGGCGTACCTTTTAACGGCTCATGGATAATCGGTACTGGCAACATTGCTTCCGATATGTATGCGAATGTACATGCGGAAGCCTCAGGACGAGTATTGGCTACAAGACTGTATGAATTAACCGACGATCCTGGTATGAAAGATATGCTGGCATTCCTGATCGCAAGAGATGCTATGCACCAGAATCAATGGCTGGCTGTTCTGGAAGAACTGGGTGGCCCGGCTGTTAATCTGCCAATCCCCAATAGCTTCCCTGGTGCCAGTCAGGTTGAGGATTTCGCTTACTCTTTTGTTACTACAAGTATCAATAAGCAAGATTCGCTGTCTACAACCGGCAGATGGGCCAGCGGACCATCTATTGACGGTAAAGGTCAGTTCAATATAAGAGAAGGTGCTCCGATGGGGCAGGAGCCTGCCTTAAAAGCGACTGATCCTACTACGCATGCGCAGCAGCAACAGATGACAGATGCTGCGGATGACAAGTCCTTCCTGGAACAGGCAAAAGACTTCATCACTGGGCAATAATACTTCTAATACCGTTCAACAATAAAATGCCGGAGATAATTTGTCTCCGGCATTTATCGGCTTATAGCTGACCACATCTGCTTCTTTATCGTTTTTTTGCTTTCCCGCTTTTCCATAACAGGATAAGTGCAGTAGTTGCCAATGCGGTAATTGCGACTTTCTTTATCACTCCCGCACGGTTATGTGTCCATGCTGCTTTGTAACCCTTCTCTGCGAATATGTTTGGTACATGTCCTTTTCTGAGATCATCAATGATGCCTTCCACCACATTCACCCTGTCTGCCAAAAGTAGCGGTAACCAGTGGCCATAGCTTGATTCGCTATATTTAAATGCAAACCTCCTGATGTTACCACTTAAACCTGATGGGGGAGTAGATGTGCCAAATACTGCTGGCAAACCAGGTCGCTCATTGGAATGAAGTATTTCTACTGTTACCGGTTGCTCTTCCGGCCTTTCCCAGTTCAGGCGCTGATGATCATCGCCGGTATATTTCTTCATGGGGTAAGTTGGTTCATTCTTCGGATCTGCATCAACGCCCCAGCCTTTGATGTGTGCGAATTTCTTTTCTAAGTCCATAATCATAAGTTTATTGTCTTGCTGACGGTGGAATAAGAATGGGTTTTATACAATTGTCAAGTTTGGCGGAAAAGATATGATAAGCATCTGCTACTTCCTCCAAAGGAACACGATGTGAAATGATAGCCTTCGGATCAATATACCCTGACCGGATATGTTCTATCAGCCGAGGTAATAATCTCTTGACTGAAGCCTGATTTGCGCGGATTGTGATCCCTTTATTTACCACATTCCCAATAGGAATCAGGTTATCTGTAGGACCATATACCCCCACAATAGATACAATGCCACCTTTCTTTACTGAATTGATAGCCCAGTGCAGTGCTGTGGCAGAGCCGGCCTGTAACATTAATTTTCGTCCTGTGATTGTCTGCATAGCATTACCAGCAGCATCTCCACCAACTGCATCTATACATACATCTGCTCCAAACCAATCTGTCGTTTTCTTAAGGAACACAACAGGGTCTTCCATTGATCTGAAATTATAAGCTTCACATTGTGCATATTTCCGTACGAAGTCCAATCTGTATTCAATATGATCAATCACTATTACTCTGCCAGCTCCAAAAAGCCATGCGCACTTAGCTGCCATAATACCTACCGGACCTGCTCCGAAAACAACAACTGTGTCTCCCTTTTTAATACCTCCCATTTCCGCAGCCTGGTAGCCTGTTGGAACCACATCAGTCAATAATACAGCATCGTCCGGATCCATGTCTTCCGGAATGATCACAGGACCAACATCCGCATATGGTACGCGCACGTATTCTGCTTGTCCGCCATCAAAGCCACCAGCAGTATGAGAGTATCCGTAGATACCGCCCACGGCAGTAGCTTCCGGATTTGACTCATGGCAGTTTCCAAACAATTCCTGCTTGCAAAACGCACACTTCCCACATGCAATATTAAAAGGCACCAGTACTTTATCGCCGACTTTCAGATTCTTTACTCCCGGGCCAATGTCTTCAACTATTCCAATAAATTCATGTCCGAACGTTGTTCCAACTCGTGTATCCGGAACTAGTCCATGATAGAGGTGGAGGTCGGAACCACATATGCAAGAGCGCAATACACGCACTATTGCATCTTCCGGATGTAATATCTCCGGAGCAGGTTTCTGTTCTGCGCGGACCCTGAACGGTCCTCTGTAATTCATTGCAAGCATAAGCGTCTTTTAATAGTCAGGATTCTAAACACGTCCGCCCACATATACGGACAACCATCAGATAAGGCCGAAAACTATGCCGGATTAAGGATAGTAGTATTTCAGCGACTAGAGGTGTGCTTAATACCATATCACCATGAGTGATGTGTTAGAAAATCAGCAGTATGAGTGTAGTAAAACACAGTGCTGCTATAAATCTGCGCAGATACTTAAATGTTCAGGGAGGTCGGGGGGTGACAAGGATACATCCACCAATTAAAATACAGCGTTTCTGCCTATTTACAACTGGTGGATGTATGATAAAGGTTATTAAACCTACAAAGTTTATTGCCCGGTTAGGGGGACTAAGCCAGCATATTTTTATTCAGTTTCAACAAATTGCCATATGCTACGGCAGCTTTATGTACCTGGACGGTCCAGTCTTCAGCTGCATTATCATCTGCGCCATCTGAGATGTACTTTAGACACAGGAATGGTATGTTTTCTTTCATGGCTATCATGGCAAGGGCATAAGCTTCCATGTCTACTACATTGTAAATACTGGACGCATATCCCATCTCAAAGCTGTCTCCTGTTCCACAGATGCCTGTTTGCAGGCCATCCATCTCCAGGCCATACTCCAGTATAGTAGGCAGACCTGATAGTGGCGTTTCATATTGCGCATATCCCAGGCCTCTTACATCCATATCACGTTGTACAAACTTCGTACAACAAATCACATCCCCCTTTTTGAAGAAGCTGCTTCCGGCAGAACCCAGATTCACAATCAATGAGGGCCTTTTGTCCTGGATAGCTTTTGTCAGTTCATAGGCTGCATTTACCTTACCTATACCAGTAATAACTGTATTGTTTCCTTCAAATACATCGGCTGCTTCAGAATCTAATGCAAAGGTGAACAGAACGTCTGCCAATGCATATGAGTGTGCTGTATTAATATTTATCATTAATGATGGGTGTTTATGGACGTACAAAGATACCCTGCTTTATAGACAATAATAGCCTCTGCCATTCCATTTTTCCAAAAAATGTCGCGTTCGGAATGTCATATATGCCAGAATAGTGCCTGCAAAGCAGCATAACCTGCTTTTTCCGCTCAGCAATTCCGATTCATGGTCCAGATTTCCATATTTTGGACAAATACTTACTTTGGCATATTTCATAAACAATTGATTTACAACTTATTTGTAGGGTTTTCGCTTTTTGGTACTTCGTTCGCTTATATCATACCAAACCATATAGACGAATACACGAATCACCTACGAAGAATGCCAGTAATGTAGATATACAGAATCTGAGATGATGCCGGGATCAGCTGTACCGGCTAGTAATGACACCATAAGCGAATCGAACCACAACAGAAACCTACCCGGACTAATTAAAGCCGGAATTTTAAACGCATATCCTAATTTAAAGATGAAGAACTTAACTTTCTACGCGCAATCACTGATTGCAGCCACAACTTTATTGTTTGCTATAAGCTGTAAAAAAGAAGCAATTTTTGACGAGAAACTTAACGCAGACAAAACAGTCGCAGTCACCGCAACTACTGGAAGAGAATTTACCCTAACGCCTGACGTAAATGGCAGATTAGTGATCGATAATGCCAATAAAGTGTATCAGCCTGGCGATATTATCAATCTGAAAGGTACTTTCAAATCTATTCAGGTAACCAATACCAGCGGCAGTGCATCAGCTCCTATTATTATCCGTAATTCAGCCGGAACTACCGTGAACATTGGTAATCCTGCCTGGAATGGTGGTGCTTATTCTGTTGGATTCGTACTGTGGAACTGCCACTACATCAAATTCGGTGGACAATCAGGTACATCCTCTATCGTAATTAACGGTTCCAAACAAGCTGCAAAAGCTGCCTATTATGACCTGCAGATCGGAAATAAATCTGACAACATAGAAATTTCCAATCTTACCATCCAGGACGGCGGTAATGGAATCGTAGCTAAAACAGATCCTGTTAAGAACGATGCAACTACTGCATATCCTAATACTACTATGCAGAATCTGTCTATACATGACCTGGTAATTAAAAATACAACCAATGAGGCAATGTATATCGGACATACTGCAACATACTGGGATCTGACATCCAATGTACCATACTACGGTGCCCCTTCAGGATTCGTTGCAGGACGCCAGTACGTACAGCCTATCATCTGGCAGAATGTGAAGATCTACAATAACTTCATCGAGAATATAGGCCTTGATGGTATTCAGACCTCTGCCATAGATCAGCTGGAAGTATATAATAACGAAGTTACTAACTGGGCGATGCAGAAGAAC
Source organism: Chitinophaga rhizophila (assembly GCF_019492185.1). Classification (GTDB taxonomy): domain Bacteria; phylum Bacteroidota; class Bacteroidia; order Chitinophagales; family Chitinophagaceae; genus Chitinophaga; species Chitinophaga rhizophila. The sequence goes on along the minus strand of NZ_JAICCF010000001.1, from coordinate 1,194,647 downwards.
TATGCACATAATGGTGGTATCCTTATCGGTGGCAGAACCACAAACACTAATACGCATGACAACTATGTTCATGATGGATGGGGTGAATTGTGCCAGTTCTACGGCTCCGGTGCTAATGGTTCTAAGCATATCTTTACAAACAACCTGTTTCGTAATGGTCAGCTGGATGGTGTTAGCATGAGAGGTAGTGATAATGCAATTGTTACCTTCACTAACAACACAATTGCCTATACCACTGGTAACTGTCTTCGTATTAACGGTCATACCGGTCAGACAGGTCTTAACCTTATAAATGGAAATGCGCTCATCGCACCATTAAACGGTAAAGGTACTATATATCCTAAGCACTATATCTACCTTGAGAATAATGCCAAGGTAACTGAGGGTACTGGTGCATACGAGAATAAGAAGTTTGCTACCAGCACTGCTGCCGGCGCTGATATTGCTAACTACTACTATCCTTTAACCGGTTCGCTGATGGGTGTTGCCGGATATCGCAAAGTGTAGTATGAAGAATGGTATCATGGATGATACAGTATTTGAGAATGATATCCGTATATTTTATAAATACAGAAGCCTGCATATATACATGCAGGCTTCTGTATTTATAAAATAGCTGTATTGAGTACCGGACGGGAATTAAATGTAACTGCTTGAACAAACATATACATCCCAATTCAACGGAAAAGTAGCAATATTCAGGAGCTTTTCCGCCATATTCTTAATACTCAGTACCAGCTACTACCAGCTTTGATTTCTTTGTGTAGATTTAAATGATAGTTCGTTAATCTTAATCCTAACAAAACACTATGAAAGCATTACTCATTTCCGCAACGTGTTCCTTTTTCTTTTTACTCAGCGTTACTGCACAGAACCCCGTTGCACCCTGGCAGCAATGTGGTGGTATCAACTGGACTGGTGGTACTATTTGTACATCCGGCTACAGATGTGTAAAAATACATGATGTTTACTGGCAGTGTCAGCCGGTTGCACGATTGAAAAAGTAACCGTATAAGGCAGTCATCTATCATGGCTGCCTTTCTTTCATTCTAAAAGATTTCCAATAATGAGATACATATTGATCTGCCTGATCTTCACGATTATTTTTTCTTGCCGGCAACAACCTATACAGTATGCATCCGGCCGGATCGAGGATGTTTTTGAACAGGCACGTAAAGAAAATAAAAAGGTGTTTGTGCTGATTACAGATACATCATGCGGTATCTGTAACGCCTTTGCAAAAAAGTTAGATTCCATAAATGAGACTAAGAAAATACTGAATCAGGATTACATCTGCTATAAGGCTAATATTACAGATACTGCTATGACTGACATTGCGCAGATTGTTAAATGCCCATCCTTTCCCTTTCCTTACTTCTTTGATAAGGATGCGAATCTGCTGGCATTCGGGTTTCCCAATAATAAAAATTTTCTTATAGATGACTTAAGCAAAATAGGCATCAGTGAATATACTTTCCGTGAGATGTTCCGCCTGCCTATTACTACCCTGGATTATAAAAAGCTTGTATCATTAAATATGAAAGCATATCTGATGATGAAAGAAGGGCATCATGACTCAGCGTACCAACTGGTAAAGGCATCTTCAGAAATAGCTGTTTACCCCTACAATATCTATCTAGCCAATCAACTATCAGCTGTAGGGACTAAAGAAAGTAATGCCTGGATCAGGCAGCTCCAGAAACCGCAATTCACGCCCTCTGATGAAGTTATTTATGATAACCTTATTGATAATATCGCATTCTCCGAAAATCAGAACGAGCTACCAGAAACCGGGAGTGATAGTGTTAGTTACACATTTGTTGAGACTAAACATGAATGCGGCATCATTAATCAAGGTGCTAATTATACTTTCGCTTTTAAGTTTCTGAATACAGGTAAGAAGGATGTTGTCATCACCAAAGCGGAACATTCCTGTCCCTGTATAGAACTTAAATGGCCGGATCAGCCGGTAAAGCCAGGAGAAACCGGATATATCAGAGGGATTCTTCATGCGGAACAGCTGGGACGGTTTTCACGGGAGATATATGTACACACCATTTCTTCCAAAGTGCCAATGAGGATTGTAGTACTAAATGGTCAGGTTATATAAATAAGCAGCCAGCTGGAAGTTAAAAGCTAAAATGGCTAAGAAATAATACAGATGTTTATTGCTAAATACTATATTTTAGTAATACACGATCCTGATGAAGAGATATCAGGAATAGCATACCTGTAATCAGAAACCCTTAGCCCGACAACCTTATTATGCCAGTAAATAAGTTCTTGATCCCGCACCGCGACGTTATTCACGTTGTTGATTATTCTTCTATTCTGTTCTTCAAATCAGACAATTGCTACAGTCATATCCATCTGATGAATGGTAATACGTTTGTGCTTATTAAGTCTCTGTCTAAAGTAGAAAGAGAAGTGGAAGATAATGGCTTTATCCGAATCAGTCAGTCATTCCTTGTAAATGTCAGCTGCATTACCGGTATCCATAAAAAGCAGCGTACAGTGACTATCGGCTCTCATATCTTGCCCTTTACAATGCCCGTCCGGGAATTAGTACAATTGCTTGCGAGGTGATAGTGTAAAATGCAGGAGACCATGTTTCCCATTACCATAGTCTCCTGCATTCAGACACCAGGTAATAACTAATACGGTTCATAGCTACTATCGTACATGCGCCATTGTGATACTTTTCAATAAGTTTTCCTGTTACCTTTATCAGCATATTCTCAATAGGTGAATGTCTTCTCATTGGTCATCACCGGTAAAATGCCATAAAAAAACTCGTCGGTTACACTCATTGAATGAATTATTCCGTATTTCGTAAGTAATTTCCCGGTCTGATCGGCAGGCAGGAATAGTAGGAAATATGTCCGGAAGCGGACATTTGTCATCCATATCCGGACAAAATTATCTGGTGTATATCTGCTCAATGCTTGCTGGTACTGGATTTGACGGTTTGGCTGCTTTATTGTAAATGAAAGATCAACCGCTTTCCATCTCAAACATTGCCACATGCTTAAAAACTATTTCAGGATCGCTTTCCGTAATATCTGGAGAAGCAAGGGTTATACCTTTATTAATGTTACCGGTCTTTCCATAGGATTTTGTATATGCATTTTTATATTCCTGATCGTATATCGTCAGCTAACTTATGACGGCTTTCATAAGGATGGCGATCGTATTTTCCAAACTTACCTGTTTGCTAACGAACCGGAAAAGGCAGAGCGTAACACAGGTATGCCATTGCCCCTTGTTCCGGCAGTGAAAGCTGAGTATCCGGAGGTGGAGGCTGCTGCCAGAGTAGTAAGTGGAAAAAATCTGGTAGAATATAAAGGGAAATATTTCGATAAGCTGATCACACTTACAGATCCTGACTTCCTGCAGGTATTTTCATTTCCCTTGCTGAAAGGCAACCGGGCTACAGTGTTGAATGAAATGAGCAGTATGGTTATCAGCCGGGATATGGCCGAGACAGTGTTTGGAGAAGAAGATCCAATTGGGAAACAAATACAGGTAGGCAGTGAAGAAAATAAGAAAACATACCAGGTGACGGGTGTGCTGGAAGATTGTCTGGATAATTCTTCCGTTCAATATGACGCGCTTGCCCGGATAGAGAACCTGGCCGCTTATCCTACAGCGAAAGATAAGTGGGATGCTTACATGCTGACATCTTTCGTAAAGCTGGGCGCTGGCGTAGATGCGTCTGCTTTGGAAACACGTCTGAAACCATTTGCAGTAAAGTATTTTCCAGGAGAACAGGAACGTCTGAAAAAGAAAGGTGCCAGGCGGGATGAACGGGGCGACTTGTTTGCTTTAAGGCTGATTCAGCTGGAGAAAGTGCATTTTGATACCAGCTTATCCGGAGGGAAAGGAGCACCTATAGCACTGGTTTTTGCCTTGTTGGGGATTGCTTTATTTATCCTGTTGATTGCCTGTATCAACTTCATCAACCTAAGTATCGCCAGGTCTTTTACCAGGGCCAAGGAAGTTGGAATCCGCAAATCACTAGGAGCGCTGCGTTCACAGCTTTTTCTACAAATATGGGGCGAGGCAACTGTTATATGCCTGACTGGAGTAATTGCCGGAGCAATACTGGCATACCTGCTGATGCCTTCTTTTAACGGAATGTTCCAGGCCAGGCTGCATCCGGGCGCTCTTCTGCAACCAGGCGTACTGGGTATGATCGGTGCTGTGTTTGTACTGGTTACCTTAATAGCGGGCGGTTATCCTGCTTTGAGAATGGCCAGGTTTAATACAGTAGAGGTATTGAAAGGAAAGGTATCTATGAAACGTCCTGGCGTGCTACGTAATTCCATGATTGTAGGTCAGTTTGCCATGTCAGCATTGCTGATCTGCTGTACCGTGATTGCTGTGCAGCAGGTAAGTTACCTGCGCCAGAGACCAGTCGGATTTAACAAAGAAGAAGTAATCAGTATACCGGTGGGGCGTCATGTGAATGGACGAATGGCACTGGAGCGTATGCGTAATGTATTGTTACGCGATCCGGATGTGTTATCCGTTACCGGCACAGGTGTTAATCTTGGCCAGGGTAAAGATAGGATAAGCAGCAGATCCATCCTTGGGTTTACTTATAAGGACAGGGAAGTGTCCAGCGACTGGCTGTTGATTGATTATGATTATCTGAAAACATTAGATATAAAATTGCTTGCCGGTCGTGAATTTGATCCTGCATATCCCGGCGATTCAGTGCGTCGGGTTATCATCACGGAGAGCATGGCAAGGATGCTGGGGGAGAAGGATCCAGTAGGGAAAGTTTTCCAACCTGAACAGCATGAGCCCGGCTTTGAAATTATCGGACTCATACCGGACTTCAACCTGTATTCTGCGGCTGGTTCGGCAAAGCCTATTACGATGCATATCAGTCATAGCGAACCTATCGCTTACATTTTTGTAAGAGTTGCCCCTGATCATTTAACAGGCGCGATGGATAAATTAGAACGTGTCTGGACAGCAGTAGCCCCTCAGTCACCTTTCCTGGGTTCATTCCTGGATGAGAATGTAGACGCCTGGTACCGGGATGAACAGTCGTTTTCGCAGATCTTCAGTATTGCGTCCGGTATTGCCATCCTGTTATCCTGTATGGGGCTGTTTGCAATTGCGATCATGATCATCGAACAACGGACCAAAGAAATTGGTATCCGTAAGCTATTAGGAGCCAGCGTAATGAATATATTACTGATTATCACGCGGGAGTTTGTGAAGATGGTACTGATTGCCCTGTTCATAGCCATACCTATTGCCTGGTTTGCCATGCAGCAATGGCTGGATAAGTATCCTTACCGTATAGAGATCAACTGGATGGTATTCCTGATAGTGGGTGCGATCACACTGCTGATTGCCTTGCTTACAGTCAGCTTCCAGAGCGTCAGGGCTGCACTGATGAATCCTGTAAAGTCATTGAAGGCAGAGTAAGCCGGATCCCGGTATAAGCATTGTTTATAGATCGGTCTGTTTTTGACTAAGTCTTCATATTATAACCTCACCTGAAGGTCACTAAAAGGGCACTTCAATATCCCCCCGATATTGAGGTGCCCTTTTAGTGACGTATTAACAATACGTTGAAATGACGTTTAAGCCCTTCTCAGGCTAATTTCCCCGAAAGGCATCAATTTGGCCAGCCAGCATTCAGATACTATTAATGCTGTGTCTGCTATGAGTGTACTCGCCCGCTGCTGTTGGCCGGCATCTGGTAAGGGCTATACTAACAAAGTGAGGGGCAGGAGACATTTTCCATAGAGGATCGGTGAATGATTTTGTACCTTTTATCAAGGGCACTCTTCGATAGGGTTATTATGGAATATGGTTCTATAGAAGAAGATGTAAGGGAATATGCAGCACCAGGGGAGATATCTATCCACCTTGTCTATAAAGAAGTCAACTTAGGGCATTTCAAGGAGAATCAGCAGGCGATTATGGAGATGATGAGTGGGGATGAATTATGTGTGGAGGGAATGGAATGTCTGAATAAGCAGGGGGTATTGATGTTAGAGCCGTCGGGTAGATTTATCAAAAACATAAGGAATAATTTCGGCGATTACAGGTTAAAGACAGCCAGTGTGAATTTGATATTATTCTGGAAGGGGCAACATGAGAAGGAAGAAATCTCGATTATCTTACCTGAGTTTTGTTTTGAGCGGAGGGAGGATACTTGCTGATCCCGTTGAAACATTTCATGTGTATTATGAAAGCGGATGTTAGCCGCGGGTGAAAGGGGGAAGGTATAAGATAATGATATTATAGCGAAGGTGTTATTTGCCAGGTATTCAACTAAACAGGAACTGTATCGCGTTTAGGATACAGTTCGCTGTGTTTCATCAATTTCTCAAATTATGACATGCGCGTATCAGTTACGACTTTTTCATCGCTGACTATACTTATCACTTCATCAAGCTTAAAGAAATTGCTTTCGTCAGGATGAACTTTTAGTTGATAGTTTTCACTTTTAAAAAAGGCGGTATAGTCCTCCATAGAGGCGAAGTAAATATCTGTTATTGCATCGTATGGGGGTGCTGGGAAGTTGGGTATGGAGACAGGGTGAGAGACCACATATTTTTTGACATACCTTTGATGTTCAGGGATAGAGGTAAATAGTGGTGCATGATGCTGACGGTGATAGTCTACAAATTGTTCATGACTCATTCCATCGATCCGGCGAATTAAAAATGTGAATTTCAACATATGCTTTGTTTTGTATGCAAAGCTATTTTACACGTGTTCACCAGTCAACACCGGATAAATTTGTGCGGGTATTTTCAGTGATGCCTGTTTTAATTATTTTTTGCGCCATGTACAGAAAAAAGATATCGATACAAACGAATTGCGGCTTACATTTTTTTAAAGAGTTATTGAATGGTAAGTGGAAGCTGATGCTGATATATTACATTTCTCAGGGCTTTCAACGGCCGGGAGAGTTGCAGAAGAAGATTCATAATGGCGACCGCCGGGTTTTAGATAAGCAGCTGGCGGAATTGGTGCAGCATGGCTTTTTGGAGAAGCGGGTATATAATACGAAAGTACCGAAGGTGGAGTATATGTTGACGCCGTTAGGAAATGATCTGGTACCGCTTATTATTGTCATGGAGAAGTGGGGAGAAGCGCACAGGGAGGAGCTGGAACAGGGGTTGAAGAATGATCCGAAGTTTGTGAATGTGTTTTAATGTTAGTGTCAACGCCATTGGGTTGAGCAGCAGCGGTAACAGCTCCATTACAGGCTGGTTGTTCTGGATTGAAGAGTGTTTGTCATAGCGGTTGTGTGACCGTTGTTACAAATGTTCGAGTTTGTCAGTTGTCTTATTAGGTAGGTATATGGTTGATTCACGTTCTGCTTTCATTATTTCTACTAGTAGAAAACGGGCTGTTTATTTTTCGTGAACATATCCGGTTATAGGTAAAGAGATGGTTTGAGGTTTAAATATGTTGTACGTAGTTGTGGGTTGGCTATTGCTAATTCGGATAAGGGCTTGTTTGGCGGATGGAGTGTTACTTGATAGAACTTGTTAGCTGGTTTTATTTAAAAACTTATTTCTACTTGCGAGAAAATTGTCCGCTGATTAGTCATTTTTTCCTGACCCATATCCGTTTGTAAATTGCTGGTATTGGGTAGGTATGGGACGACGGAATAGTTCACAAGCAGTAACTGAATTGGTATATAAAAATTTGCTTAGTAGTATATTTATAAGATAGAAATTTTATAAATATGATTTGACGCGGTGGTAGATTTCTGCCGGAATATTTTTGGATGTCACCTTAAAAATCGCTAACTTTAGATTCGCAAAAGATATCCTTAGACCTATAGCTTTTTGTTGTTAGCTCAGTTAGTTTAGCCCTTATTTCATTAGTTAGTTTATATCTTTTTACGCTTGTCAATGATTGTAATCTTGCGTTTCATTTAACGTCAGATTTGTAGTCAATTTTATAACCCCAAAACAGAATATTACATGTCAAATTTTACCCGCTTGGTTGGGTTATGCCTGGCCACATTCTTTATCATTATAAGCTTATCAGGTGATCTCAATGGTCAGATAGTGGCCAAGAGGGTTGCTGCCATTACGGGGCATCTGGTACCTTTTCTTCAGTACAAGCCTTCCCGCCATGACGTATCAAGTCCTTCGAGGAAATATCCGCTGATTATCTTCCTTCACGGGGGAGGAGAGCGCAGTAACAAGATCTCGTTAACACCTGTTTTCCCTGATTCGGGATATGCACCTGTGTGGCAGTTAAGGGCTTACGGTCCGCTGCGTGAACTTGGTTGGCATCAATTGAATTTTCCATGGAATAACAGAACTGATGCGTTTATTGTTTTATGTCCGTTGTCAAGGGCAGGAACTGATACATGGCCTACTGAGTATATTGACGCGATGATTAATTATGGCAGAGACTCACTGAAAGCGGATACCAACAGGATCTATCTTACGGGTCATAGTTACGGTGGAGCAGGGGTGTTTAATTATTTGAACAGTTCCAGTGCCAATGTCAGGAAGTTGGCAGCTGTGGTACCTATGGCTGCCTGGAATACAGCATTACGCAATACAGGGGCTAACTATGTGTCTGCCGCTAAGCTTCCCCTATGGGCATTTCATGCGATGAATGATGCCGTTACCAAACGTGATACTACTATTTATTCTATCAACAGGCTTAATGCCGTCAATCCACAAGCATAGCCGCTGTTGACCTGTTGGGATACCGGCGTGGTTCAGACACATCCGCATCATGATGCCGCTGATTATGTCTTTAGCCTTCACGAGCATCCATTCCTTGAAAATGGTGTGCTGAATATCTAGGAGTGGTTACTGGGAGGAGATCCGCTCGGCGACCGGAGGAGCCCTGGACGGCCTTAAAAAGCAATAGGTCGGAGATATCTCCGACCTATTCGCTGTAGTGCCCAGTAGCGGAGCTCTTTCGAACCAAATGATTTTGATAATTAGTAAGTTAATGTACATTCTGCTGTGTGAGGGCTAGTACTAAGAGTCCAATTGCGAATTTTATATTACGCTTTGGAGAGGTAAATCGGTTTTGTATATTTGTGGAGCTTTTATTAACAGTGCCATAGTGTTTGTTTCAATATACCTGTTATAGTAGAATAGCTAAGTAAAACTGTCTGCAAGTATTAGCCGCCAATTATAAAGTAAGTAAGTCCCTCTATGAAATTTAGTGTACTGCGTGGAATTATCTTAGTTGCAATCCTATTGTTATCCTCTGTCCTTTTTGCACAAAAGCCAGGAGGAGTACGTAGCACCGCTACTCCAGTTCCGCTACCATCATCTTATACCAATACATATTAACTATGTCAGGACCTGGGAACCGGATATGCCGTTGAGTGATACTGGAGCGGTGACATCGACTACCAGAAAGGTTAGAGAGGTAAAGCAAACGACCCAGTACCTGGATGCTTTAGGCAGACCTATACAAACAGTGGCTAAAGGAATTACCGCCAATGGTAAGGACCTGGTACAAACCGAGGTATATGATGAATTTGGGCGACGGCAGTATCAATACTTGCCCTATGCAGATCAGTCGTCTGCCGATGGAAGGTTTAAAACTGATCCATTCACGACACAAAGTAATTTCTATAAGAACGGTGTGCTGAACCCGGGAGTCATCGGAGAAAGTATCTTTTACAGTAAAACTGACTTCGAGACCTCGCCTTTAAACCGGGTTTTAAAAACATACGCGCCAGGGAATAGCTGGTCAGGCAAGCCGGTTGAGACCCGTTACCTGGTGAATGTGGCAACTGATTCTGTAAGATTATGGAATGTAGGGTCCGGATTACCTACTAGTACCGGGTATTATAGTGCAGGTCAGTTATACAAGACCGTAAGTATTGATGAACAACAGAACCAGGTAGTCGAGTATAAAGACAAGGATGGGCATGTTGTCTTAAAAAAGGTTCAGATAGCAGATGCTCCAGCTGCCGGAGCGTATGGCTGGTTATGTACCTATTATGTCTATGATGACCTGGGCAATCTGCGATACGTTATTCCTCCCCAAGGTGTTGAGTCGATCAAAAGTAACTGGGCCATTACCACAGCAGTAGATACTGGTTTATGTTATCAGTATCAATATGATGGACGCCAACGAATGATTATGAAGCGGATATCGGGTTCTGGTCGTGTTTTTATGGTTTATGATAACCGTGACCGGTTAGTATTTATCCAGGATTCAGTTCAACGTTCAAAGTCACCCATGGAGTGGCTGGTGAACTTTTATGATGAATTGAATCGCCCCACTATGACGGGCATATATAAGCAAACTATTTCGGCAGACTCTTTACAGAAACGAATGAATGCAGTCGCTGGTTCAAAGTCGGTGGCCTATACAGCTCCCGGGAAGGAGGATTTATATGTTTATGCGCATGAGGGCAATGACTTATATACAGCTACGAAGAGCATATCACTGCTGGATGGCTTTGATAGTGGCACAGGCACAGAGCTAGTGGCGGAGATTAATCCGTCAGCCGGGGAGACTATTTCGATTACAGCCAGTAATCCGTTGCCAGATATCCCAGCATCATCGCTAATGCCGTTGACCTACACGTTTTATGATAACTATGATTATGCAGGTAAGCTTGCATTTGTAGGCGGTGATACTACTAAACTACAGGCAGCAGATACGCTTTATCCAGATAGAAGGCCAGTTACAGGTATGACAACCGGCCTGGTAACAGGCACAAAGGTAAGGGTGTTAGGAACGGATAAATGGCTTACAACTACTACTTATTACAATGATAAAGGACGTGCTGTGCAAGTAGTAGCTGAGAACAATCTCGGAGGAAAAGATGTCATGTCAAAGTTGTACAGTTACAAGGGCCTTGTTTTAGCAACTTACCTGCGTCATCAGAATCCCAAAAGTACAATACCTCAGACTACGCTAAGGACAAGTATGACATATGATCATGGTGGGCGGTTATTAACGGTTAAGAAGCGTTTAAATGATGATGTCACCCAGGAACGGACAGTAGCAGCTAACAGCTATAATGAGCTAGGTCAGCTGCGTCTTAAACGCTTGGGAGTAACCACCTCTGGGGCAATGTTGGATACATTAAACTATACTTATAATATCCGTGGTTGGTTGCAGGGCATCAATAAGAACTTTGTCAATAGTGGTAACGTGACCACTAACTGGTTTGGTCAGGAACTGAGTTATGATTATGGCTTTACGGCTGCTCAGCTCAATGGTAATATAGCAGGTGTAAAGTGGAAGACACGTGCAGACAGCGCTTTTGCATACGGTTATAATTACGACAGGGCGAATCGGTTGACGGGCGCTTATTTTACCCAACGGAACGGAGCCAGCTGGGCACAGGGAGTAAAGGACTTTTCTGTAAGTAACCTTAGTTATGATGCCAATGGCAACATCAAAACAATGTTACAGAAAGGGATGATCGGTACAGCGAGTAAGACAATCGATAGTTTGATTTATACTTATCCGTCAAACAGCAACAGATTATTGGGTGTTCGGGATATCGACTCATCTATTACGAAGTCAGCGCAGCTTGGCGATTTTATAGATGGTAACACTTCCGTGAAAGATTATGCTTATGATGCCAATGGTAATATGATTACAGATTTGAATAAGCGTATATCATCAATTACTTATAATGATCTGAATTTACCTTCAGTAATTACGATAGTGGGAAAAGGTACGATTACCTATTTATATGATGCTATGGGTAATAAGTTGTGTAAGACTGTCGTGGATAATAGCGGAAGTATGGCAAAGACAACAGTGACAGATTACGATGGGGTATTCGTTTATAAGCAGGACAGCCTCGAATTAATTGGTCATGAAGAGGGGCGTATAAGGCCAGTATACAAAACAGGTGATCCTGTAGTATACGTATACGATTATTTTGAGAAGGACCATTTGGGTAATGTGCGAACTGTGTTGACAGATCAGACTGACTTTACCATGTATGCAGCGACAATGGAAACCGGTGCTGCGGCAACGGAGTCCGCCTTGTTCAGCAATATCGAGGAGACGCGGGTGGAAAAGCCATCAGGTTATCCCTTGGATGAAGCTACTCCGGAGAATAAATCAGTAGCCAGGTTAAACGGTAAAACTGAGGGAAAGAAGATAGGTCCTTCACTTGTGTTAAGGGTAATGGCAGGTGATACTGTGCAGATCAGTGCACGTGCTTTTTATAAGTCTAACGGACCAAAGGATAATGGTCGGGGGGCACCAGTAGAAGATATGGTAGCGGGTTTAATACAGGCTTTTGGAGGCGGTGCTAAAGAGAAAGGAGTACATGATGGAGCGCTTTCTAACAATACACTATTTAATGCCGATTTTTATGGGAATACTTATCAGCGTTTAAAGGAAAACGAAGGGAATAATGGACAGTCAGATCGTCCGAAAGCATACTTGAATTTTGTAATGTTCGATGATGATTTTAAATTAGTAGAGGAGAATAGTGGGGTAAGGCAGGTGAAATCTAGTCCGGATGAGTTACAACAACTGGGAGTGGAAAGAATGCCGGTAGCGAAGAGTGGTTATTTGTATGTGTATACGAGTAACGAGAGTCAACAAGATGTGTATTTTGATAATGTGGTGATGGGTTTGAGTAGTGGACCGTTGCTGGAGGAAACGCATTATTATCCGTATGGGTTGACGATGGTGGGGATATCAACGAATGCTTTGAAAGGTATGAATTATGCGGGGAACCGGATTAAGTATAATGGGAAGGAGTTGCAGGGTGGAGAATTCGGTAATGGAGATGGATTGGAGTGGTATGATTATGGTGCCAGGATGTATGACTCGCAGATAGGTAGGTGGAATGTCTTGGATCCACTTGCCGAGAAAATGAGAAGACATTCGCCTTATAATTATGCGTTTGATAATCCGGTGAGATTTACTGATTCTGATGGGATGGCACCGTCTGATATAATTTTAAAAGGAGATCCTAAGTTTGTAGATTTGACATTTCGGGATTTGCAGCAACTAACAAGTGATAAATTGATATTGTTGCCTTCAGGGAAGGTAGAGATCTATAATATGTCGAATTCCTTGACCGCCTTAGCGATGGGCACGCCTGAAAGAGGCAATTCAGTCGTTGCCAGTGGAAATAAGACTGAAGGAACAAATCTCCTAAAAGAAGCAATTAACTCGGAAAAAATAGTATCTATTACCGAAGCCATATATGGAAACAAAACAACCCCAGACAATGAAGGTGATGCTTATCTCAAATCAGATGGTACAAAAAGTAATGGCAGTAACACAACTGTATACTATAGTCCATGGGAGAAAGAAGGTGGAGTTGATGTAAACGGTAGTACAACGAGACCGCCATTCATCGGCTTAGGCCATGAGCTGAAACATGCATTAAATATGATAAAGGGAAGAGCAGACGATAGATCGTCTGGAAAAAAGGACAAAGAAATCACCAATACGTCCAAAATACTTTCCGTTGAAGAAGTTAATGTACGAATATTCGAAAACAAGCTTCGCAATGAACAAAAAGTACCAGCGAGAATTTTATAAAACATTTTATTGTGAATAAACTTAATCGAATTTATTTTATACCATACATTTTATTTGCTGTATTTATTGTATCCTGTATTGATAGTCAGCCACCACTATGCAATTTGAATAAACAATTAATAAATTGGAGTGCTGTTACTAAAAGTGCACTGGATTTTAGTGAGTATGGAGTTGACTCGCTTGATAGAACATCTTTTGTAGGTTTTGTAGCACCTTATTTTAAAGATATCTGTTTTGATCCTCGTCATCCAATCATTATCATCGAAGCATATTTTGAGGGCGAGGTCTCGACTCATCAATCATTTGTTTTATGGAACAATGGTGATGATAGTTGTCTTGCTTTTGGAGCGCGACGTGGGGTATGGGAAGTAGGTAATCGGTTTAGAGTAGAAAATGACTTAATAGAGAAATGCCTCTATTGGGTTGATGAAGCAGCGACTTCAGAGAAATATGGAATAACAACCTCTAGATATTTACTCATCACCGTTATTGAACAGAATGGCATTAAATTACGTGGTCTTGAAGGTGGATTTTCAGGACATAAATATCTAATATTAAGAGAACTTGAACAGCGAGGATGGAAGAATGCAATTAAGAAATATTAGCATTATTGTTATCTATTGTGGCCCTTTATAACTGGATGATGGATCTACAGCAGAAGAATTTAAAAAGATAAAGGGATCAAGTTGAAAACTTGGGGGATGGTTATTAAGCATATAGTTTAACGAGCGTAAAAAGGAAGAAGTTTACGTCCCTGACTCCTCTCATAGCGTTTCTAAATGATTTTACCTTCGCATTAAATGATTCTGCTGCTGCATTGGTGGCCCGGTTGTTAAAGAAGTTCAGGATACCCAGGTAATGATTTTGCACAGTCCTGGACAGGGTTTTGAACGATTGTATTCCGGAAGTGTCTACATCATTGTACCATAGTGCGAGTCTTTTAAAGGCTTGTTCTTTGCTAGTGCATATTCTGAACACATCTCCTAAGCCCAACGATAGTTGATAGGCTTTTTGGATAACAGGATATCTGGTAAATAATAGTTCCGCCCGTTGCTGCTGCTCTCTAGTCCATAATCGTGGCTGTTTGAACAATAAGTATCTGCTACGAGCCAGGAGCTGCTTGATAGTATCCCCATTATGCAATACTTCTGGCTGATAGGCAATCTTCTGCTTTCTAGCCTGTTCATAGGCATTAGTTTCTTCCTCAAGGGCTTCCCATCTATATTTTATACGGGTTTCCTGTACTGCATCAAAGGCTAGTTGTTGAACATGAAAACGGTCAATTACACGGTCAGCATTAGGAAAGCACCGCTTAATAGCCAGGTTGAGGCTTGCAGACATATCGATTGTTACTTCCAATACCTTCCTGCGAAGCCGTTTGGGTATCTTGTTCAAAATATTGATCAGATAGTCTGCCTGTGTTCCTTTGATCATTGCTACAATAGAGCCCCTGCGCCCTTTCGCAGCCTTATTTGTAACTATCGTATACAGTTCTCCACTGGAAAATGCTGTTTCATCAATGCTTAGATAGGGGCCAATATTTTGCTCAAAAACCATCCAGTGTTCAGCATGATCCTTCTGCTCCCATTGGTGATAGTCGCTTAAATGATTCTTGTATTGTTGTTGTAATTGTTTACCATCTACCTGAAAAAAGTGGCCTAATTGTACTGGACTGATGGGATAATTATCCAAATATCCCTTTTAAAAAAAGCCCGAACTCTGTTGTCATTCGTGCTCCTGCTCTTACAAGCGTCCAGTCTCTGGTTACTATTTCTCCGGTCGATTGCACCTCCCAGCGTCTGCGTTTGATGCATAGGGCAACCTTATGTCCCCTAATAGGAAAGTCCTGTACTTGTACTTCTGGTAGAAAACCTTTGGAGTGAAGTAATTGATCTTTGTATTCCTCTGGAACAATATTTTTCTCTTCCAGGAAGATATTAATTCCTTTAGAATCCTTTGTGGTATTGGTTAACTCGAAGTATTCCAAAATGCCTGCAGGAAGCATTAATTCTATTAACTGGCGGTAATTCTGATCCAAAATGTCGATTTATACAGCAAAACAACAGCTTTTGATCTAATCCCCCAAGTTTTCAACTTGATCCGTAGAAAGGGTTAAAACCTATGAAAAATTGACAAGCATAAAATAAAAATGGCCCTGTAAATCAATTGATTACAGAGCCATTAAGTGCCCAGTAGCGGAGCGTATTCGAACCAAATGTGGTTGATTGTTGGTAAGTTGAATGATTTGAATTGTAAGTAAAGGTTAAATAGCCCTTGTAAGACCGAAGGTCTATCACAGCTATCGATTAGCGAAACCGTAAACATAGGAACCGTGTGCCGGAAAGCGGCTCGCATGGATCTGTGGGGGAGCGGGGAGGTAACGAACCGCTCTGCCCGGAACCAATTTCTATTGATTATTATATCGTTAGCAAAGAAAAATATCTTATAAACTTATCTTTCAACTTAAATTTAGCTTGCCTTTCTTGATCTTTTTAATAAAACTTGATAACGTCAAACCAGTATTAAAGCAAAGTTTATTCAATTCATCTGTTTTAAGAATTTGATTGGTATCAAATCCATTTAACCTCGTTTTATGAAAAACATATGAGTTGACAACTAAATATTGATCTGCATTTACATTCATATTTTTAAACCTAGAAGCAATCCTTCGTAGCCGTTTGAATCCTGATAAGTATAGCTTTGCATTTATTAACTCATCAATCTTTGTAGGATCAAAATTGATTGGTAAGCACATGGGGCCGTCAAATTGAATAAAATGTAAGTTTGATTTTAATTGTGTTTCACTATTTGTAAATCTAATTTCGATTCCAAGAATATGTTTTTGTACTGACTGATTTTTAGTCAGCCAAAGCGTTTCAAGATTTTTAATCTGGCAATCATCTATGATAATGCCATTCGCTCCTGTAAGCGCATCCTGTATAGGCTTCGATATATTGTCCATATCTCCGATTTTGGAAGTTTCCTGCCTTGCGACTCCATCCAAGTACCACGCAAATTGAACTAAAATAGCTCCTGTAATTATCCATTTAAATTTCAATAGCTCCTTTTGTATTTCATTTTTAGTTTCATCTATTGTCGATTTTCTGGATTGTATGCTTGCTACGGTTTCTATTTCTAATCTCAATTGAATTTTACTTTCTTCAATGTCAGACAGAAATGCAACCTCATAACTACAATTTTCCATTGTTGTTTGTATATACATAGAGATTTCTTTCATTGAAAATATACGATAAATCTGGTTTGTTATGTATATTGAGGTTGTTGTTCAATTTATTGTTGGTTACCCTTGAAAGAACAGCAAGGGGAGTTAGGTGATTTCTAGTTGTCAAGCTGAGTCCCAATAATAGTGGTAGCTAGTATTAATTTGATAATGTACTGAAATAACAAGATCGGTCTTATTCTTACTAAGTTAAAGTACTACGGAGTTACCCAGAAGTCATCCACATTCAAATGGTCCAATACTAACTGAGGATATAGCTCTTGGATTAGCCGTAAAGTTTTCAGTACCAGAGGATAAATTGCATCGCCTTTTTCGGAACGACTAAGCGAAATCCATGTTGATGGAAAATATCTTGCCATCATTCCAAATGCATAAGCAACCATGTAAAACGATGAGATCGTATTGAAGTGAATGTCTTTGTTTGCTGGTTGAACAATTACCATCTCTCTAATATTGTTATATTCCTCCCATTTTTGTACAACGCTTGGAAATGAATCATTGGCTGTTAGTATTGTGAAGCCGTGTCCCTTGTTTGGTCTAATTTCGACAGATGCGCTTTGTGGCACTAATAGTTCTAATTCTTCTTGGGAGATTGGTGAGTTAGAGACAATTTTTTGTTGGTCTCCAATAGTCTCAAAATGATCAATTTGATAATAGATTAGTTTCTTTTCTGTCCACCCTTCAAATTCTTTCCCTATATCTGGAAATGTACGTAATAGATCTCCTAATTTTAGTTTTACACCTGAACTTGGCAGTTTATACTGTATTGCCATGTTTTTCCGCAAACTTCGAGATTTTAAATAACTAGTATTATCAGTTGAGTCGAGTAATTCTTTTAAAGTACCTTCAGTAGTAGTAATCTCAAGATCGTAAAAATTCATATCCTTAAAAGCATATGACCAGTTCTTTATCTCTAGGCCATGAGATGGTTTGAGACTCGCTTCAGATAGAAGTACATTGTTAGCGAGGATAAGGCCGCGGCTATATGCTAATACGCCATAATAAAGCAGAAGAGGTTTTACAGTTAAATCAGCCTTTTCAGCACTGTTGAAATATTCGCGTCCTTGAATAAAAGAAGAAGTTATTTCTCGGACAGATCTAGCGGAAGCGTTTCGGTTATGCCTTTTTTTAATGAATTTAGTGACTAAGTCTCTAGTCTGAAAATCTATTAGTCTGTCAGAAGCGGAACTCATAATTAGTATTATTTGATATTTCTTATAACGGAATGGATTTGCTACAGGAATATACGCAGACGAAAAATACAAACTAGTTGGTATTGTTATTTAATAATATTTTCAGCACCTTCATCTTAAAGGAGTGTTTTTATCTGCAGATTTGCACAGAATCATTTCCTATAAAATTAAAGAATAACCAAAATCGCTATTTCCAATTTTTGCTGCGACCTGAAGTAGATTAACAGTAATGTTTATTTAAATAAATTTAAATATTTCCATGCAGACTATCAGTAATATATGGGCTTTTGTCAAAAGACGTCCCAAAGACTTCGCTTTCTTGATAATACTATTATTTTTCCTGTGTACTACAATAATTTTTGGTTTACGTCTAAATGGCCAAAAAGTAACACTACCTTTTATTGATCAATACGTAAGAGTTGTACCTGAAGGTACGCCTAATACGGTTACAGCTACGCAATTAAATAAATATTCACAAATAGTAGGGAGCTACAAATATAGATGTAAATCAATTCCGAAAAATCACGGTGGCCTATGTCGTATAGAAATTATATCGACAGATAATGGGTTGCAATGGAAACTAACTGGTGAGAGACGATGGGAGGAGATTAAAGATTCCTCAGGAAAAGTTATTCTTTTAGACAAGCTTGATATCCCTTTTCAATGGGAAACTACCTGGGGAGATTTTATTTCAGATAATAAAATTGCCTACAGATATGAAATAACTAAAACTGATCGTCATATTAAGGGTTACGCTGAGGGCTCAGTAGTGAATGCCAATTATATTACCGGCAATTATTGGCAGTTACCACCGGATGATCCGTTGTATGGTTTTTTTGAATTTAAGAGACAGATCGATAATACAGATGTTGAATGGTAAACGTACATATTTACTATAATTTTAAAAACTTCATATGTCACCAGTATCTATAACTTATCAGAAATGTGAAATTTATATAAATAGGAAATCCTCTACTAGAGCGGATTGTCCATTTATTATGCCCAGCAGTGGAATAAACTCGAACTCAACAACAAGGATAATAAGTAAGCTGCGATTAACAGAAGCTTTTAGTTTAATTTCGCAGCATAATTAGCCCCAACATTTCTACCGATATAGCTATTTAAACCTTTTCCGGAATTTCATTTGTTCGACATGTGAAAGTCTTGGCTTGCTACAATCGTAAAGATATACAGCACCGGTTTTGAATTTAACTTTTATCGAGGTGCTTGCTATTTCATGCGCAGATACCCCTGAATCTCCTCCAAAATTTTGATACGGTGTCATAATGGATTTGATGCTTGTTAGATGGAGAGAGTTGAAACATCCAACTCATTATTACCAACATATTAAGTTGCAGTTACTGTCGAAAAGTAATCTTTGATAATGATGTTTTCTGATACTGGGTATAGAATTATATAAAAACCCCAAACGCCAGAGATTATATCGCTGGCGTTAGCCAAATGCCCGGTAGTGGAACGTCTACGAATTATATTATTCAGATTGTCAATAAGTTATATTGTTAGGAGGCTGCTATTGAATAATGAAGTTTGTTTTTAGAATATCTAAAGTTATTTATTGGTCAACCGAAGGGGATTTTTCCTGTTTTCGTGTAGTAGACTACTTAAATTTGCTATGATGCTTTAGCTTTGGAATGCAGAATAGATAGACCACAACTACAATCTATAACCTAATATAAGTTTATATTACAAATTACATAGAGGCTGAGATAGCTAAATTGTTTGTGTGAGCAAGTCGGTAAGTAATAAAGGTCGCTGATGGATAACACTGCAGGGAAATTGTAAATTTTCTGCAATACGTAGCTCATATTATATTGTAAATATTATTAATTCACGGCACTTGATTATAAATTTTTTATAATATTTATACTTGAATTAGTATTTTTATAAAAAATCATATCTTTTATCTGCCGATGCTGTTTGTAGTGTTCATTTAGAATGCCTGTCGCGTGTGAATTCTTTAATTGTACCCAATAGCTGCATAGATGTCAAATATCAACCAGATGCCTGTGGATGTTGCCGCTTTGCGGTCTCATACCCAATCGTTTATGAATTTCGTGCACTTCGTAAAGCACGACTTTGCCTTTCAACCAACAAAGGGGCATCACCTAACTTGTGTTAATTTTTCGGACATTCGGGAGCGGACGGATGATTTTATTAGTTCCTTAATAGTAACGACCTGTAATTGGGTATTTAGCCGTGCGAACCAGGACCGCATATTGGCGGAACGTAATATACAATACCAGAACCCTGCGATGGCCGGTGCATCTCTGATGCAAGATGTAGCAAAAAAATTTCGTAGGGGTGAACCTCAGGGGCAGTTTGGGGAATTGTTACTGTTCAACTTCTTGCAACATTTTTTTGGTGCGGTGCCTTTGCTGAGAAAAATGTCTTTGACCACCAATCCTGCGTTGGAACGCAATGGTGCCGACGCTATTCACTATATGCATGAAAATGGTGCTAATAAACTGTACCTGGGTGAATCCAAATGTTATGAGTCGAAATATAAATTTCGAGATGCGTTTAAAGCCTCTTTAGATAGCATCAAGACGACATTCGACTCTATTGATCGTGAACTAGATTTGTACCTGCCAGATGAATTTGTAGATCCACAATTATTAGGGATTGCCAAGGCATATAAGGCAAATACCTTACAGAATATTCATTTCGAGCTGGTTTGCATCATTGTTTATCAAGAACATAAAAATTTCACATTCCAGTCTGAAAACCAAATAAAAAGTGATATATTAAAAATCGTAACCTCACGTTGCGGTGGTATTCAGTCTGCAGACTTTGCTTCTGTAACGCATTTATTGCCCCGGCTTAACTACATTGTTTTCCCCTCTTGGGCTTTATCTGAGCTGCTAGATAAGTTTTCAAAAATGTTAGGCACAACCTAAATCTATGGAACAAAACGAAATTATAAAAGAACTGCTTTCTATTGAACATCGAAATGTCGCTATCCAATTAAAGCTTGTTGACCAGGCACCATTAATGATTTCGGATACACTATTATACAAAACTGTGTCCCTTTTAAACGAGCTGTCTCTCAGCAAGGATAGGCAATGGAACACAACTATAGTAACGTTGTCGGCAATACTTTGGTCGTACAGGCAGCCGCACTGGTCAGGAGTTAGGGAGTTTCTCATGGTACTTTTTTCCAGAATAGGATTCGCTCCTACAACAGCCATGTTTGATGGAGACTTTGATCTGTCAAGTAGCCGCTATTCTGGATTGAGTAGCTTTTTTAACCAACTGTCGGTAGTAGCCAACCAAGCCAAGAACACAGTGGTGGTGGACAACGATAGTTATATTTTGACCGATTTTCAATTTAGCGTGTGGGAAAAGATGGAGAGCAGCCGCGTGGTGGGTATTTCAGCTCCAACATCGGCCGGAAAGTCATTTGTGATTGCGTTGAAAGCAGTTGAACTGTTAAAGCGAAAAAATGGTGATCTGGTCTATGTGGTTCCGACCCTGAGCCTGGTCAGTCAGGTTTCCCTAGATTTTCGCAAATTATTAAGGCGACATCAAATGTCTGGTTACGATATCTTAAATACATATTCCGGACGTGTCAATAATAAAAATGCCATCTATATCCTTACTCAAGAAAAGGCCATCGCAGCTTTTTCTCATGCCGAAAGTCCCTTCGAGAATCTAAGAATTATTGTTGTGGATGAGATTCAGAATGTGGAGCGGGTAGCCAGCGAGGATGATCAACGATCCAAAACATTATACGATATGATCATTGAGTTTAAGCAGAATGCAACTGCGGATCACATTGTTTTTGCTGGGCCACGCATCAACAACATCGGAAAATTAGGCTCGGATCTGATTGGTTTTAAATGTAATCAGGAGGAGGTTAACAATTCTCCGGTAGGCAACATTACATATTCACTACTTAAGAAGCAAAAAAAGATATTTTTTAAGCAATATACCGTTATCCAAAAGGAGCCAGCCAGTATT
This sequence comes from Chitinophaga rhizophila, assembly GCF_019492185.1. Taxonomy (GTDB): domain Bacteria; phylum Bacteroidota; class Bacteroidia; order Chitinophagales; family Chitinophagaceae; genus Chitinophaga; species Chitinophaga rhizophila. Next base: position 1,172,723 of record NZ_JAICCF010000001.1, on the reverse strand, counting down.
GAGATCAGTGCGTCAGTAACTGTTCCCAAAACAGGTGCCATATATGACGAGGATTTCCATCGGGCGTTATTATTGTTCGTTCAGAGCCTTGGCGATGGTGCTAAGAATATTATATTCTCACCTACTCCTGACCAAGCCGAGAAAACGGCAGAGTATCTGTACGAAAACAATGAAGGAGTGGGAACTGAGATTGAGTTGGGCACTTTATCCAAATATTTACAAGATACCGTTCATAAGGCATATGACCTGACAAGGCTGGTGCAGAACCGAGTGGTATATCATCATGGAAGACTGCCGCATCATGTCAGAAGAGTTATCGAACGAGCAATCAATGATAAACTCATTGATAATGTGGTATGCACCACTACGTTGATGCAGGGGGTTAATCTGCCGGCTCAAAACGTTATTGTCCGTAATCCTAATCTATTTATTAAGAAAAAGCCTGATTATTCTCCGATGCTTTCGCATTATGAGATGGCTAACCTAAGAGGACGGGCTGGACGCTTGATGAAGGACTTTATAGGACGTACCTTCGTTTTGAATGAAGAAAGCTTTGCTGAGGAAAATACTGGGGGGGCTCTTTTTGCTGATGCCTCGAAAGAGATACAGTCTGGATATGGAGCTGTCTATCAAACGTACCAGAACGATATCATGTCTGACCTAGCGCAAGTTCGACCGGTTGAGTATGGTAACAAAGAATATGGTTTTCTGCTTACTTATCTCCGGCAAATGGCAATACGCTATCCGGAATCCTTTGTAGCTCGTCTGAAGGATGTGAATATTGAAATTTCACCAGAGGAGGTTGATATTTTGAAAGGTGGCCTAGCTGCGCTTTCTGTTCCTGCAGCTGTGTGTATCAAAAATAGATATTGGGATCCAATAGTCTTGGATCAGCTTTACAAACAGCGTACAAGGTTCTCGCTACCTACTGCAGCCAATGAAGGAGGAATAGCCTATTCACTTGTACGTGCGGTAGACAGAATGAGAGAATTGGCGCCGGAGTATGCCTCACGATATTTCGATGTTCAGAATGCTCGCGGAAGGGGGCCGCAACTCTTGACCCAGGCTAGTATTTTAGCGGAAAGTTGGTTGAAAGAGAAATCATTGGCTCGAATACTTAATACAGACTACTATAATCAAGATCCTTCGCGGATATCGGACGCTATTGAGCGTCTGCAGGGAAAAATTTCTTACGGATTACCGATGTTGCTACAGCCGATTTATGATATCAAGCATCCAGATAGCTCTTTTTTACGTTTTCTGGAGACAGGTGCTTTTCGCCCGGTGACAAGAAAACTGATAGAACGCAGCATACCGCGTGAGACAGCGATTTTTCTGGCTACCAATTATTTTTCCTCGGTGTCATCTTCTGAACTTGACATTGAATCGGATATACTCCCTGTGCTTAGGAATGTGGCTCCTAAATTGGATTACTGGATACGCGTGCAATTGGAAGTAGTCTTGTAATCAAGCCTGCTATTACACGATTGATTGGCGTCTTGCTTCAGCACTTAAACTATGTATCAAGTTGTTCATTCTATTCTATCCCAAGGCTGGATGATGATTGCGGTGAGCTGCGCAGTCTTAATAACGAGCGTGGTATCTGAGGTGGGATAATATGTGTAACTATGGTAATGGTATTGTCTGGTTAGTGTATCGAGGGAAGATGATTAGAATTATGGTTGGCTATAGCTCTGCGTTTGTTAGTTACGCCAGAAATGATGGCGCACTGGAAACTGAAAAAATGGTTTCGATGGTAATACATGTCATAGCCTCAAAAATTATTGCAGAAATAGGCACTAATGACAGCACTTTAACAAATCTAACATTGGCAACTTGGGACAATTAGTCGACCTTATAATAGTATCAGTATTGCCATAGACTTGAAGTAATACTTAAGATGTCGTAATGGAGCATAGCATTCCTCTAATCACGCCCTACGCAATGCCGAATTGGTCAGATAACATATAACTAGAAGTTAGTTCAGGATGTGATGGCGGCACAAAGTATTCCTTTTTCTGCCTGAAAAATCTCTCCATTATGTATCAATGGTATATAATAATAAAATTGTTTGTGTTAAAATGACGCAAATAGTTATATTTGCATTTTATTGATGATCGATAGTTATGAAAACTTATGGAAAACAGGAGAAGAAGGCAGGTGATACCACCTTATGATAATTTTGAGTTACTTCTGAATGGATTGCCGGTTACATCTGCCCAGCGGGTACATTTTAAGCGTTGTATTGAGCTGATATCAGAAAAAGGAGCATCTTTTGTTTTCCGGGGGGAAAATCGAAGGCGCATTTACAACCAGTACGGGGTTAGCTTTCATAGACGTGACAATGCTGAATTTGGCCGGCGGATATTTATTATTGGTCAGAAAAGTAGGTACTTTCAGGAGCGATCGGAGTATGACCAGCCTGCTATTAAACTAGCCAGTCATTGTTATAGCCAGTTTGAAATGTTGTTTCGTATGCTACACCATTTAATGGAGAACAGCTTTACGGGACTAAAGCATCTTCTCTGAAAAAGTTTAAGGATCGTGAGCTGGAAGTCTACAGTTTTTTTCTAAACTTAGATAACCTTAATCTCTTCTTGGAAGAGGTAGATAAGTTGACGCCAGAAGAAAAGATGTATGTGCGCGATTATTATTTAGGACTGTTACATAACATAGACCGTAGTAGGTTTTACTCTCGGTCCTTCCTTCTCAGTACCTCTACCAGGTTGAAGGTAGCAGAAGGTTTTGCAGGGATAAGGAACGGAAGAGGATATGAAAACGCAATTATTCTGTCTGGTTGGGTACCTATGGCTTTCGAGGGGATTCTTAGGGCACCAGATTATGCAAGTCTACTGCTGATTAACGCTATTGCGAATAGTAAACTTCCATTATACAAAGAGCTGATTTTCAATAATCAGGCTGAGGTGGCTTTAAAAGGAGGGTTATTACCTCATTATCTACTTGGTTATCATTATTGGGAAGGCAGTCAAGTAGTGATGGAGTTAAATCCTGCACTATTTGCTACAAATGTTCACTGGAGTGGAGATGCATTGCCTGTCGATCAGGGTGATTTTGGTAGTGTGCTGCAGAGTACGTTCTTTGAACGCTGCTTTAGTCTAGATGAGCTATCGAGAACATACGTAGAGGGGCGGTTGCGGTATCATCTGGACTGGGAATCATGTACCCTATGCTAACATGTGGGTAACAACGTAAGAGTAGCGAATGGATGGCCATGTGAAAACAGTACTTAGGTGGAACTGGATTATTGTCAAATAATGAAAAATTACAAGATGGTAGAGAGAAATAAGGAGCAGGTTTGTCTGCTTTGTATGAGCAGGAAGGCAGACGCTAGAGGATCACACTTTGCTCCGGCAGGATTGATCAAGCATACAATAGGTAAGCGAAACTATGAAGAGGCGTACGCTATAGACTTAGCAAACCCCAATATTGATAGCCACTTTGGTCGGAGTAATCTAAAAAACACTGATCCTACACCCACTGCTGATCTACATGTGGCAGATCATATATTTTGCCAACAATGTGAGAACGACTTGGCGAGGATTGAAAGTAAAGTTATCCCGTTTTTAGATAAAAAGATCCTGGTAGCGAGTCCCAAACAGGAATTTAGGCAACACGTTATCAGCCCAGAAGGTATTTTGATGGAAACAGATAGTTTTGACAGGAAGACGTTTCTATTGTTTTTCTATTCAGTAATCTGGCGAATTTCTCTGCAGCAACGCTTGGAAAGCGGCAGTGTACTTGTCTCCATTGGCTTTGACGAAACGATACGGCGGTTCCTGAGCATATGGATTAACAACAGTCCTGAAGAGTTCGCGAAGGCGAATGTTTTCTTCCCTTTTGAGGTTGTTCTATTGACCAGCACCGCGCGGGATATTGAAGGAGCCACATTTATTAATCCAAGCATATACAATTCGAATCCATACGTGTTTTATATGGGGCCGTTTATTGGGCTGATCTACTATGAAGCAGGACCTGGCACCAATAAAATTACGGGAATACCAGCTGTTCTCGTAAGCCGGACGTATGCTAATGATGGTGGACAGAAATCAGTTCGCGTGATTGATATGGCAAAGGAGGCATGGGACGCTGCCAACTATGTGATGGTTGACTATGGGCATAAAGAATACCTGATGAATATGGTGAAGCTGGTAGCTGAAAAGAAAAGAATTTCATTGAGAGACGCCGGGATATTAATGCAGCATAAAACGGAAGAGATGCTCCAATCCGGGCAGGGCTTTGACTGGCCTGCGGCTGCGCAGGCAGCATTTGAGTCCGTCGTAAAATGACGGATCAATTTGAAAAGTAATACTATCACATCGATATCGTTTTCTAGTATCATTTTATTAAGATTATGAGTGCTTTATTCTGCTAATTAGAATAGAATCTGTAGTATTTAATATCGATGAATATGAATTAGTAAGGACGTGTTTTTATAAAGAGGAACTGTATACTGTCCGGTATAGCGATTTTATGATACGGACAGGTCGACAAGCGTTTTCGAAGATATGATGATCATTTAGACTTTAGGCACGCCCAATGATAAAATTGGTTATAAGGACATGGTGCCGAGTGGGTACATTGTATCGTGTCAATGGCTTTCCATGCAGATACATATGGTGATAACTTGGTGGTGGATCATATCGATATGAAAAAAGGGAACAATCTCCCTGAAAATCTACAATTGCTAATTTTTCTGCGATAAATGACATCAATATTGGAATCCATCGGGTTTGTAAGATGATGGCATATTTCAGATGCTACATTTTATACAATAAACTTATAAATCTTATTTATTTCGTGGATCATATAGTACAAATTAGGAAACTTCTGGCTGCGGGAATGATTGTTCCAGTGGCCGGAGCAGGTGTGTCGGCAGCTACAGCTGGTGTACCGGGATGGAAAGAGCTTGTAGATAAGGGGATTCAATACGCAAGGACTGTTTCTGACGATGCGCAGGCATTGGATAAAGCACAGGAACTGTCTGACGCTAATAAATTGACAGACGCAGCTACAATACTTAAGAAAGCACTTAAGGCTCCTAAGCACCCTTACTCAAATTGGCTGAACGATGTGTTTGGACGACCGACTGTAAAAAATCCAGCACTGATACAGAGCATACATAATTTGTGTCAGCCAATTATTGCTACTACAAATTATGATACTTTGTTGAGTTCTGTTGGTATGGGCTACACCGATCGGACCTTGGATTGGAAGCAACATGAGGAAATTCAATCATGTATCAACAAGGGTGAGCCCTTTATTTTGCATATGCATGGCATTTACTCAAGACCGAAAACCCCCATCTTTGGTAGTGACGATTATAAAATGTTGAGGCGGCAGACAGGATATAAAACGGTGCTAACTAATTTGTGGATGAGCAGACATTTTTTGTTCATTGGGTGCAGCCGTGATGGCGTGATGGACGAGGATTTTATAACTGTCTTGAAGTTAATGCAAGCATGGTTTCCCGGCGATCAACGGGAACATTATATTTTGATGCCTAAGAAGAAGATAGGCACTACAGAGCATCGCGAGTTGTTACATAGCTGTAATGTACATCTTGTTTCTTTTGGCGATAGTTATGATGAGCTTCCTAATTTTCTCAATTCTATAAATCCGAACATTGAGGAGATGATGAGGCGTTTTGCTGATCAACGTTCCGCTGTTCATGATAGCGTTGTTTCAATACTTAGTGCTCAGCCTTCCTACATGCTGTCTGCTACAGTAAGTGAATTCATTCGCGAGAGTCTAGGTATAGTATATCCTTGGGTAGCTACTAACCGGGTTAAAGTCTTTGAACAGGCTTTACGAAAGTATAATACCGGACAAGTCAGTAAGCAAAAGCAGTTTGCCAATTATCAAGTCCTAGTGAGGACTGAAATCGGCTTGGAAGAGCTACAGGAGAAGATTGATTTGTGGAATAATAGTGGAGGTGACATGACACGTCTTAATAACGTTGAGTACATTAACACTGCAGTCGTTGCCTATGAGATGTTAAAAAGTTTTCCAAAGGAGATGCTTGAAGATATTAATAAACGACACTATTATTTAATCAATTATAGATACTTTAAGGGGAGTCTTGAAAGCTATTATTGGGAGGCCAAAAGGTGGACGGAGGGAAACCGCGATCCAAGAATCTATGGAGAGGACCGTTATTTCTTTGAAAATCTCAAACGTATTATGCAATCCTTAGTGGATGTGCTTACTATCAGTTGCGAGGAAATTTACGGAGAGAAAACAACGGCTAAACTTGTGCATGAGTTGCCATTACGGCAGTTGCTAGTGGTATATCCTAAATTGTTAACTATCTGTAATGATGCACCTCCCTACAAGGTTCTCGCAGAACTTCCCTGGGATAAAAATCTGGAATTTGTAGATGCTCAACTGGTCCATTTCAGAAGGCAGAAGATCGCGGTGGGATATAATTCCGATCATTGTTTCAAATGGAATCCACTGGAAGACCTTATTTCCACAGATTTTTTTACTGTCGATCCTAACGAATCGATTCTCGGTGTCAACATTCTGGAAGAGGGTACAAATGTGGTTGTAGAGGTTTTTACAAATGAACAAAGAGTTGTCATAGTAAACTTTGATTCTGTGAAGAAGTATAGCCTTGCTAAAGGGCGTTTTCGCAATTATGTTCGCCTGCAACAGCCCTCAAAAATCTATTGTGAAGTTCCGGTATATACTGGGCAAAAGGGGTACTGCATATTTGAAATGAACAATTTAGGAGAATATCAACCAAGGATTAGCCTTGAAGGATTGTGGCAAGTGATTTTCAATATCCCTGAAGCGAAGGCCGATTACGAGGCGTATTTTAGCGGAAATAAGGATAATGAGCTACGACCTGATGTCTTATTCCCGTTTATCCAAGATGTTAACTTGCGTCACCTGAAATGGCTTGGAATAGATATTCTAGGAGTAAGAGTTCGCTATCACTTCGGCCGCAATGCTGATTCGACCGCGCTACTGTTTATAAATCCATTTGACGGAATTGCGGCCCCACTGTCAATCGTTTTATTCCGTGAAAAGAACTGTTTTTGTTACGATATCAGAGACGTCAATGGACATATGAATCTAGTTGTGGGCTTTCTTGATACTGGAGATATTGGAAATCTGATCCAGTATTTTGAAAGAATTGATGTACACAAGGTAATAGTTGCAGGTAATGAACCTGGTTTAATGCAGCAGGATAGGATGAATAGATCTAAGATCAGAGATATGTATGATGTGGTTTTTGTTTCAGATGAACGAGCGATCATTAATGAGGAGGCGCATGTCCTTCATGATGTGAATCTTATTACGCTACATGACACGAAAACCGAATTTGAATACAGGATTCAATCAGTCCGTTATTGCGAATAGTATTTTTTAAAAACCGATAATAGAAATTGTCAGTAAATTCTCTCCGGAATACCAACGCTTAGTTTATGAACAATCTTTGAGACGGGGAACTGCTGTGAAATATGGCAGAGGATGCAGGCGTAACCTACTATATTGGTAAGTATTACTTTTCCATCAATACCGGAGGACTAGGGTTTCTTACTGGCTAAAGCCTTAGCAAGATATTCCAATTGATACCGAATGTGAAATGCAGCTTGAACATGCCGTATCGTTATTCATGAGATTTCTAAGGTGGCGGGCAAATCCTGGCTGGCTTTCGATTTTTTTCTAAAAAATACTTTTGTTGGCTATATCTGTATAAACTGTTTTCTCTTTCATTCAATTGATAAGATTAATAAGTTATAACAGTTACATTTTTGATGGGTAATTTACTTAAGGGATTGTTTATCAGAGAGAAAATGGTTTGATTAAACGCCATAGTATGCACTAAGATATCGATCATCCAAAATTGCACCAGAAACTGCCTGTTACCAATAACTGATCGACCCTAACTTAATTACATCGGTTCATCAGGAAAAAATTCCTTAATAGAACATTTCAAGATCTTCGCAAAACTGTTTAGATGATATATATTGTATTTCTCCGGTCTCTCAAGCCTTTCGGCATTCGCTACTAATGTTTTATAATATCCAGCCCCCACAGATAATTTTTCCTGGCTAACATCTTGTTTTTCTCTTATCTCCTTGACTTTGTCAATTATAAACTGGTCGATGGGAGTCTTACTCATACACTGTCTATTCAAAAGGGTTTAAAAAAATTAGATTTACTAGGATGTATCCTAGTAAATCCCTATCTTCGATTTAGAAAATATCAAAATGAACATATGAAGCACAATCTGCACTTATCCAATTCGGATACGGGATAGTTTTGTACTTTTGCGATCTCAAACTTATTAATTGAAGCTCGCTCTAACATTATCCGGCACAGGGAAAGTCGAAAATTCAACAGTATGCCAGATGATAAGGAGAGTGCTCACGTTATTGGCGTGGGCCTTCTTGTCTGCATACTAGCCCTTCGACTGGCTCCCCGTGCGACAAGTTGTGCCTGCGCCTTTTTTATTTGAAAAAGGCAACACTTCTCTATTCCCATATCTTCCAAAAATAACTAAAATTTTTAGGGGTTAATCATTCTATATGAACGGTAGCTAAGATTTTCATCTTGGCCCTAGATTTTATTACCTAAAGCTGTAAATCTTACAAATGAAGAAACAAATGACTTACTCTGAGGAGAGTGGGACTAGCCAGTCATTGCTTACTAAAAGCGAAGCAGAATATCCTTTACAGGTATTCAGTAAACTTTTCATGAAGTATAGCTTGGAGTCTATTCTTCAGAGTATCAAGGGCGTTTTTACGACATCTTTCAACGTCGATCTTCAAAGGATAATTGAAGCTGGCCATATTCTGGTAAGTTCTTCAACGGCGCCTCGAATAGATAAAGAATGTATCAACTGCACATACGCCAAGCTGTTATTAGTGATAATAGATATGATTGATGCTCAATTAGGTATTGCTGAAGTAGCAATGAACAGGCTGATGGAAGAACACGAATTCCGTTTTTTTGCACTTAGGCCAGAAGTAGCCTGTCAAATAAGCACATTTCGCCTGATTGTAGCCAGGACTAGGCATCTATTACAGAATATTAATCACAAGGTAAAGTTTAGTGGCGGTGATTTCGTCCTAAGTCCCAATATGACCAAGTTCAATCTGGCAATCTTTGTTGACGAGATTACAGCTCCATTTAAATTATACGAAGATGCGACAGGCAGGGTGATTGAAATAAGGAACACAGTTAAATCAAGTCAGAACCTACTAATGGATAAGGTCATGCTGGACATAATTATGTCAAGTCTTATACACGTTGCATATGCCCACAGTAGAAAATCGGCAAGGATATTCATATTAGTCGAAGCGGCAGAGGAACGGCTTTCATTTAGCGTCAAAAGTGAAGGCAAGCAAATGTCTAATTCCGAAGTTGAAAACCTGTTTAAACCTCTTAATGGTTCGATAACATTAGCCAATAACTGGGGAGCGAATTTATATATGGCTAAGAAATGTATTGACGTCTTAGGCGGCGTGATACGAGTACTTAGTGAGAAATACGAAACAGTCGTTCAGGCCAGTTTGCCATGCCTTTTGAGATAATTGCAGCTGTAATGTACGATCTGTGCACCGGATAGATTAAATGTGCCGCTGAAATAGAACTTAATACTTGCTAACATACAAACCATTGTTTAATAATTCCTAGGCGTTATTCCTCAGTAGAGCCAAGGAATAAAAAATCCCTCTATGATTCCTGTACGAGCTAAAAAGAAGCTATCAATTTGTTTGGTTGACAAAGATCGGCTAACTAGGTCTGGCTTGGCACATGTGCTTGACAATATGGACATCTATATACCAATCGTATGTTCCAATTTTCATGAGCTGATAGCTGAATATTTGTGTTATACGTTAAAAGGGCCACCCAATTTCATTATCTCGGAATGGTACAAAGACTTTTCTGATCCTGATTTCCTGATCATTTTTAGTGATAGTCCACTAGCTACAATTCCGATAATTATACTGACGGATACAAGTAGGGCAAAATCTGTTAAACCGCCGCCTGAGATGGTAATCATTGGTACACTCGGGAAACCTGTTAATAGAAAAAATCTCAAAGAAATGTTAACCGATTATATAAAACATAAAAAAGTAGAAGAATATGACTGAAATAAAGCACTATTCCAACAATTTTTTAAATGACCTAATGACTTGCCTAGAGAATGCGCCTGATGAATTCACAAGCGCCATCTGTAAGGGTCTTAGATGGAGTAAAACAAAGTTCAAATCGAATTTAAACACTGAGATACTAGGCAAGGCTGATACAATGTCCTCTAGAGAGGTTGAGCATGTTTTAAGATTATATCAGCATTCTATCGCCTTTCAGTTACTCTTGAAACGATCGCTCCATTGGAAGAAAAGACTGAACACTTCACAAAGGCCTATTCAGAACATACTAAAGTTCTCAGATACATGTGCCAATACCATGATAAAAGACTTGCTCACCACGTTGGAGAATGCACCGGCATTGTTCCGTGAATGTGTTTGTTCAAATTTGAAGTGGCAGCCTGCTAAATTCGACTCATATCGTCTGGCTCCTATAGCTAAGGATTATGATACATATACTGTTTTTAATAAAAAGCGGATTAGCATAATCATTCCAATCTATGAATCCCTTGTTATGTGCCAGATACATGATAGAGCGTTCAAATGGGATAAACATAATCTGACTCAGTAACGCTTCCAAGCAGGTATTACAGTCAGATCTATGTTATGAAAAAATACCGATGCGAATGTTTGTGAATAATCCATCACTGAAAAATCGTAGGGTTTTATTTTGAAGGGAACACCGGTAATGGATTCTTCCTCCGCCGGTTCTTATTACCAACCATAAAAAATATCTATATCCATATGAGAAATTTACCTGAATGGCACGAGAAGCCATTGGAACTAACAGTTGAGGAGATTTCTGAGCCGATGTCGGTTGTTTCAGATTTCCTTCATTCCTATCCGTTGCCGGAATTTAGGGAGTACCTGAGGTCACTTCTATTAATGGCATGTAGCGATCAGGATTGTAACGCGTCATTTAATATCATTCTGTGTGAGGACTTTATTCGATTAGTAGAGGCATGTAGCATAATCCTAAAACGGCGCTATGGGGAAGCGAAAACGTAGAGATAACCGATTTGCGTGTCTAGGTTCTACTATTTTCCGACTCTTTTTAACTTTTTCCGATCTTTTTCAACTAAAAGTCAAATGGATTTCAAATCGCGGTCAAATGGAAGTCGACTATTAGCTGACAAAATGTATCTCGTCCTGAAAGAGATTTACGCTAGTTTAAATGATCCTGAATTTGGTTTACGACTGAATGATGGAAAATAATTTGAGGAAAATCGAACAAGTTTTTTACAATGAATAGCATTCCGGCTAAAAGTCGGAAAGTAGATTTTTGCGTGGCTGTATATTGGCTTCTTATTTAATCATATGAAGTATGAATTCCAACGCCAGTTACCCGCAAAGCCCTCAATTGAGGAAGCCAAACAAATCTTCCAGGCAGATCAATATGCTTATACAGACGAGGAAGTTACAACAATAATAGACTTCATACATCGTCTGGCTGCTACTGATCTAAATATCTATGAACAATCAAATCCACAAATACATCACCTTAAAGACTACAACAATGATCACTCAAAGAAAAGCATTTCTGTATCCAAGGGTAAGTACAGACGAACAGGTTGATGGCTATAGTTTAGCCCATCAGGAAGACGTATTAATACGTTATTGTGAGAAGGAGAACATCCAGGTGGTCGGCATTTATAGGGAAGATCATTCCGCAAAGACTTTTGACCGACCAGAGTTCCAAAAGATGCTATATGCCATCAGTAAGAACAAGGGTATCGTTGATTTAATACTATTCTCTAAATGGGATCGTTTCTCCCGAAATGTTGCTGCTGCCTACGAAATGATTGGTAAGCTGAAAAAGCTATCTGTCGAACCCCAGTCCATTGAACAGCCTTTGGACATGGATATACCAGAAAGCAAGATCATGCTGGCTATCTACCTTACTACGCCAGAAGTGGAAAATGACCGGAGAGCCTTAAATACGCTTCATGGTATGCGGCGGGCCAAGAAAGAGGGAAGATACCTCGGCATTGCCCCGATTGGCTATAAGAACGGGCGGGATGCTCATAACAAGCCTTTCCTTATTCCTAATGAAAAAGCAGAAATAGTCCGCTGGGCATTCGAAGAGCTATCCAGAGGGGTATGGGATATTGATACTCTCCGGCGTATGGCTAATAGGAAAGGTCTAAAAATTGGCCGTAGCCAGTTTTGGAGCCTTGTCCGTAACCCGGTCTATTGTGGGAAGGTTTTCATCGCCGCTTATAAGAACGAACCAGCCCATTCCGTAAAAGGTATCCATGAGCCTATCATCCCCGAAAGTCTATTTGACGATGTTCAGGACATCTTGAAAGGGAAGAAGCGAAACGTCAGGGTTAATACTTTCACAGAAATAGACCAGCAACTCCCTCTAAGAGGTTTCCTAATATGCCCTCGCTGCGGAAGGCTATTAAGCGGAAGTGGATCAAAAGGCAACGGTGGCATTTATTATTACTACCATTGCCAATCCGTAAAGCTATGTAAGGAACGTTTCCGGGCAGATACAGCCAATGAGGCATTTGTAAGGCAATTAGGTCAGATAGCAGTCAACGCGCCTATTATTGACTACTACTGCCAGCTAATCAGTAATTCATTAAAGAAAGATAACCAGGGCAAGGAGCAGGAGCTGAAATAAATACAGGCGGAGATCGATAAGCTATATATAAGAATACAAAACGCCCGTTCTTTACGCCTGGATGATGAATTTACCGCAGAAGAGTTTAAAGAGATTAAGTCAGACCTGACCAAGAAGATAGAGGAACTAGAAAAGAAGAAAACGAAGCTATTATCCACCAGCGACAACTACCAAGAATACCTTTCCCAAGGCGGCGAAATCATGAAGAACATTGCCAATCGCTACATCTCCGCTTCCCCAATCGGCAAAAAACAAATCATTGGTTCGATCTTCGCAGAAAAGCTGATTTTTTCAGATAATAAATTTCGAACCACGGAACCCAACGTCATCCTCGAGTTGATAAGCAGGCCCAGAGCAGGCTCAGACGACTATAAAAAGCAAAAGGTCGGAGATATCTCCGACCTTTCCGCCTTTGTGCCCAGAACTGGAATACTATCTGTCTGGTTATTAATATCTTACAGTCGCGGAATGTCAAATTGGTGACACTGTTTTTTAGGCAGTTGAAAAGTGTGCCTGTTGTTCACACTTTTTTGCCCTTTTTCACCTGTCAAAGTGAAGATAAAATATTTAGGGTGAATTTGCCAAATAAAAGCTTTGTATAAGGGGGCGAATATTACACTTTAAAGTGCATCCTTAACCTTCCAATGTTTACTCTGACAATATAAATAAGAGCCTGTGTTAATGTTAGTGGCATTCCCGACCATTTCACTAGGGTTGATTCGTTTCCTTAAATCATTAAATATCAAGATTACGTTTCGTAGTTGATTAGTCAGGCTTGACCTGACTAATCAACTACGAAAGCACAATGTCTTACACCTATACTCTATAAAATTGTATTATTTTTCATATCATTGCAGTCAGGTTTAACCTGACCAGTTGACTATGAAGCATAAGTACATCTCTACTCAATCAAACGAGCTCTTGTCCTATTTTAATGAAAAGGACCGGTTTTGCTTTGGTTACGGAGAGGCGTTTAAGGCTTTGCCAGAATCCAGTGAAAGTGCGGTAAAGGAATTACTAAGCGATATGACCAAGAGGGGGCTTTTAATGCGCCTAAAAGAGGGAGTTTATTATATAATACCTTATGAACAGGATGCCGAATCATTTATGCCCGACTGGCACCTAATACCGGAATTCATAGTAAAAGATGCCCAACATTATATCGGTTACTATTCAGCGCTGCAAATTCATAATCTTATTACACAACCATCGTTGAAAGAACAAATTGTTGTTTCTAAGCAACTCAGACCTTCTGTAATCACAATTAAAAACATTCCCTTCCAGTTTATATATCACAATCCGGATCACTTTTTCGGCATGAAAAAGATTTGGATCGACAATTTCCATAAAGTACAATGCTCTGATCTTGAAAAGACAATTATTGATTGTCTTTTCAAGCCGGACTATGCAGGGGGAATTGTTGAGATTGCAAGGGCAATCAGCATCTCTGCCAATCGAATTAAATTTGAGAAGTTATTAGAATATGTAACGAAGTTTAAGTCACAGGCAGTGATTAAGCGGCTTGGATTTCTTTTAGAACTATTAAACATTGACAACCCCATCATTGAGAAATTATTAAAAGAAAAAACGGCCTCTTATATATTATTGGATACAGAATTACCTAAATCTGGGAAAATGATAAGCAGATGGAGCATTCATCAAAATCTGGAAACAGAAACAATTAAATCAGCTATCTACACATGATTAAGCCCGGAGAAATTCAGCAAAAAGCAAGAGAAGTCGGAGTCCGAGATCAGCAAATAGAGAAAGATTATGTCCTTTCCTGGATACTAAAGGGTGTATCACAACATGATTTACTTTCAAAAAGCATCGTGTTCAAGGGAGGCACCGTATTAAAGAAAACTTATTTTGCAGATTACCGGTTTTCGGAAGATCTTGATTTTACATTGCTGGACAACAACATTTCCAATGCACAGATATTTGAATGGTTTAAAGAAGCTTTTGAATACATTAGAGATGAAACAAATATTCCCCTTGATATAGTCGACAATAATGAACACGAGGATGGCGGAATAAACTTTTACATCAGCTATATAGGGCCATTGGGCGGGCAAGGCAATAATAAAAGGGTGAAAGTGGACATATCGAGAACTGAGAAACTAGAATTTGAACCCATCTTAAAGCCTGTTTTCATTGATTATAGTGATTTAGAAGATTACGAACTTCTATGCTATCCCTTAGAAGAAGTTTTGATTGAAAAGTTACGTTCTGTAATGCAGCGTATGGCTGCTAGGGATTTTTATGACATCTGGTATTTATTAGTGGAACATGGAATGGATGCGGCATTTTACCTGGAAGAATTTAGTAGAAAATGCGCTAGCAAAGGATTAAACCCCAACGACTTTCACAAGAAACTGGCTGAAAGACTACCCCAGTACAAAGGCAGGTGGAAAAGCTCAATGAGTGAACAGATAAAGGATCTACCCAGTTTTGACAAAGTAGAACGTGAGACCTTTAGACAACTAAAACAAATAAAGCTGTGACAATATCATGAACAGAAAGACTTTATCAGAAAGAGACATCTGCACTAAGTTTATCACCCCTGCCTTGGAAAATGCTGGATGGGATACACATTTACAGGTATTGGAAGAAGTCTCATTTACTGATGGAAGGATTTATGTTAGAGGTAAAATCACAGCAAGGGGAGCTAGAAAGCGAGCCGACTATATTCTATATTATAAGCCTAATATTCCGATTGCCATTATTGAAGCCAAGGATAACAATCATTCAGTAAGAGCAGGCATACAACAAGCCTTAGATTATGCAAAAATACTGGACATTCCTTGTGTTTTCAGCAGCAATGGGGACGGTTTTTTGTTTCATGACCGCACGGCGATAGATGGAAATGTTGAAACAGAAATCGGTTTAGACAACTTCCCCACTCCGGAGCAACTTTGGCAGAAATATAAAAAGTATAAAGGGATTAAAACACCCGAAGCGGAGAAAATCGTTTCGCAAGATTATTATTTTGACGGAACAAGCCGTAAACCAAGATATTACCAACAAATTGCTGTAAACAGGACTATTGAGGCAATTGCTAATGGGCAAAATAGAATTTTGCTCGTCATGGCTACTGGCACTGGCAAGACCTATACCGCTTTTCAAATCATTCACAGGCTTTGGAAAAGTGGAGCCAAAAAGCGTATCCTGTTTTTGGCCGACCGAAACGCCTTAATTGACCAAACACGCAGAGGCGATTTTAAGCATTTCAAGGATAAGATGACAGTGGTCAAACACAGGCAGATTGACAAGAGTTTTGAAATTTACTTAGCCCTTTATCAGGGACTTTCAGGAACGAACGAAGCTGCCAATGCTTACAAACAGTTTTCAAGGGATTTTTTTGACTTGATTGTAGTCGATGAGTGCCATAGAGGAAGTGCCAAAGACGACAGCAATTGGAGGGAAATTTTGACTTACTTTCAAAATGCAACGCACATAGGTTTAACTGCTACGCCTAAAGAAACAACAGAAACAAGCAATACTGAATACTTTGGTGACCCTGTTTACACTTATTCTTTGCGTCAGGGGATTAATGATGGTTTTTTAGCTCCCTATCGCGTTATTAGGGTTGCCTTGAATATTGATACTGAGGGGTGGCGACCGGAACAAGGAAAAACAGACAAGGACGGAAACGAGATTGAAGATCGCATTTACAATAGAAAGGACTTTGATAAAAATTTAGTGATAGAAGAAAGAACGGATTTAGTTGCTAGAAAGCTAACCGAGTTTTTAAATGGATATGACCGTTTTGCCAAGACCATCGTGTTTTGTGTAGATATTGACCATGCAGAAAGAATGAGAACTGCGTTAGCCAGGCACAACTCTGATCTGGTTGCCGGGAATTATAAGTACATCATGCAAATTACTGGCGATAATGATGCAGGGAAAAGGGAACTGGATAATTTCATCAATCCAGAAGAAAGGTATCCTGTTATTGCAACCACTTCCGAGCTAATGACGACGGGAGTGGATGCCCAGACTTGTAAGGTCATCGTATTGGATTCCAACATCACCTCAATGACGAAGTTCAAGCAAATCATTGGGAGAGGCACACGCATCAATGAAGAATACGGCAAATTGTATTTCACGATTTTAGATTTCAGAAACGCCACTGATCTTTTTGCCGACCCTCAATTTGATGGAGATCCAATCCGGATAAAACCTGTTGCTCCAGATACTGACTTAGATAGCATTATTGACGAAGAGGAGGACAACAAAGATCCCATCATAGACATAGAAACAGGTGAAGAGATTGAAATGGTGCTTCCTGAGTTTCGCTATCCAGAAGTTGATTTTCCACCAATGACAGTAAATGAACCTAGGCAAAAATTTTATGTGAATGGTGTGGATGTTTCTGTACTGATTAGTCGTGAATTGTATTTTGATCAGCATGGTAAACCCATTACAACAAGTCTAAAAGACCACACTAAAGAAATCATTAAAGGGCAGTTTGCTTCGATAGATGATTTTCTCAATAAATGGCAACGTTCAGACCGCAAAGAAGCCATCATTGCAGAGTTAGTGGAACAGGGCGTAATGGTGGAAGCACTTTACGAAGCTGTTGACAAGCAAGTGGATTTGTTTGATTTAATCTGCCACGTTGCTTATGACCACCCGCCTTTGACTAGAAAAGAACGGGCCAACAGCGTAAAAAAGAGGAACTACTTTACTAAGTATGGCGATCAGGTAAGAAAAGTACTGGAAGCATTACTCGATAAGTATGCAGACCAGGGTATTGAAAACATTGAGGATATTCAGATTCTGACCGTTCCGCCCATCAGTGAATATGGTTCTGTTACCGAGATAATAAAAGCATTTGGAAGCCGCGAGGAATATGAAAATGCCATTAAAGAATTAGAAAACGAATTGTATAAAATAGCATAATAAATGAGCAATATTGGAGGTATAATAAAATCAATCAGGGATGTTTTCCGTAAAGACCCGGGCTTGAGTGGAGATGCACAACGCATTGAACAATTGGGCTGGATGATATTTTTGAAACTTTTTGACGATAAAGACAAGGAAAAAGAAATCCTAGATAGAAAATATAAATCGCCGATCCCAGCTGCTTTCCAATACCGTAACTGGGCAGAGAACGATGAAGGTATGACAGGAGATGAGCTCATCAATTTTGTCAACAATCATTTATTTCCTGCGCTCAAGAATCTCAAGGTAGGCACGGATGATAAGTTGGGCATCATTATCAGGCAAATATTTGAAGGGACCAACAACTATATGAAAAGCGGAACTACGTTCCGCCAGGCGATTAATAAACTAAACGAAATAGACTTCAATAGCAGTAAGGAGCATCACGTCTTTAATCTAATTTATGAGGAAATACTTCAGGGATTGGCCGCCAAGAAAGACACTGGCGAATTTTATACCCCGAGAGCTGTAACACAATTTATTGTGGACATGGTGAACCCTAAACTAGGTGAAAAAATTGCAGATCCGGCATGTGGTACTGCTGGCTTTTTAGTTTGTGCCATTGAACACTTGAAGAAACAGGTAAGGAATGTGGAGGATAAACAAACTTTACAAAACACCGTTACGGGAACGGAATTGAAGCCTTTGGCTTTTATGCTAAGTGTGATAAATCTGATTACTCACGACATTGAAGTACCTCAGATCGAAAACGGAGATTCGCTGAGCCGGGAATATAACTCCATTAGGCAAAAGGATCGGATGGATATTATTTTGGCCAATCCCCCTTTCGGTGGTGTGGTAGGTGATGGAATGGAAACCAATTTTCCACTGAGTTTTCGCACTAAAGAAAGTGCTGACCTGTTTTTGATGTTATTTATCCAGTTGCTAAAAGAGGGTGGACGCGCAGGTATTGTATTGCCTGATGGCAGTTTAACCGGTGATGGAGTAAAACAACGGGTAAGGCAAAAGCTATTGGAAGATTGCAATGTGCATACTATTGTGCGGTTGCCCCAATCGGTTTTTGCGCCCTATGCAACTGTAAATACCAACCTAATTTTCTTTGAAAAGGGTAAGCCAACCAAAGAAGTTTGGTATTACGAACACACTTTGCCCGAAGGGGCAAAAGCTTATAGCAAAACCAAGCCGATACGCATAGAAGAATTTGAACCATTAAAAGCTTGGTGGAAGATGAGGATTGAAAACGATGTGGCTTGGAAAGTACCGATTCAAGCTATCATTGATCGCAATTACGATCTAGATATTAAAAATCCCAATACAAAGATTAAAGAAGTAAAACTTGACAGAAATGAAATATTGAACGAGCTTAAAAGCTCATTTCAAAAGTCTATTTCAATTGTTGAAGAACTCAAAACAGCATCAATATGAAATGGAAGAAAATAAGAGTTGGTGATTTTTTGATCCGCGTTAAAGATTTAATTCCAATTGAAAAGAATAAGGAGTATAATCTTATTACTATAAAATTGTATCATAAAGGTGTTCAATTAAGGAGAAAGGAAAGTGGTTCAAGAATTTTAGCTAATAAAATGTCGAGAGTGAAAGCTGGGCAATTTATCCTTTCAGGAATCGACGCGAGAAACGGTGCATTTGGAATAATCCCTGATGATCTGGATGGTGCAGTAGTTACAAATGACTTTTGGCATTTTGACATAGACGAAAGTATTGTTTCCAAGGAGTATTTCCTTTGGCTTACAAATACTCCTTTTTTTGATGATATATGCAAAAAGGCAAGTGATGGAACTACCAACAGAATTCGTTTGCAAGCTGATAGATTTTACAGTCAGGAGCTTAAAGTTCCTGAAATCGAAGATCAGCACGGTGCGGTAGAGGAGTTGAAAAAACAAAGTAATAAAATTGGATTACTCAAAATTCAATACCAAAAACAGCGCTCCCTCCTTGACCAACTAAGCCAGGCTATTTTGGAAGAGGCGATGCAAGGCAAATTGGTAAAGCAAGATTTGAAAGATGAACCCGCCTGCAAATTACTCCAACGCCTACAGATTGAGAAAGCCGAATTTGGGAAGAAAGAGAGAGCAATGCCTTTTATTAAACGAGAGGATGTCCCTTTTGAAATTCCAAAAAATTGGGTATGGTGCAGATTGGGGGAAATTAGTGATATTAAAAGAGGGAAAGGACCCAAATATTCAGATTTTGGTATAAAAAAAATGCTTAATCAAAAGTGTGTTAGGTGGTATGACGTTGATTTGCAATATTGTAAAGCAATTGATAATGATTGGTTTAAAGAAATATCCGATGAATTTAAAGTCAGGCAAAACGATGTTCTAGTAAATTCGACAGGTGATGGAACAATTGGCAGAAGTGCGTTAGCTGGGCAAGAAGTTAGCGGATACATTTTTGATTCGCATATATTGAAAGTGACTAGTTCAATTAACCAATTATTCATTTGTTATTTTATCAACTCAAAATATGGACAGAAGCAAGTGGAAAATTCAAAAGGAGCAAAAAGTACAAAACAGCATGAATTAGGTGTAAATAACCTTTCGAATTTTGTTTTTCCTCTTCCTCCACTTTCTGAGCAAAAACGCATTGTAGCGGAAGTAGAAAGGCAATTTGCCAAAATCCAGCAATTAAAAGAAAACATCATTGCTAGCCAACAAGCTATCGAGCAGCTTTTCGAATCATTGTTGCTTCAAATGTTTGAGCGCAAGCTGACGGAATATACGACTGAAAAACCTAATGAAAAAACAATCGAGTTGAAATCCAGCTCTTTAGACTGGGATAATCTGGAGGTAGAACCCTTTGAAAGACGTGCCGCCCAAGCTGTTAATAACATTCAGAATATTGATTGGGAAATAGCAATAATGGTCGCTTGCATGAAAAACAAGCTTGGTGTTACCTACGGAGATGTAGGTTTGCAGAAAAATGTGTTCAATACCAATTATCTACAGCCTATTTTTTCAAAACAGTATGATTTTATTAATTCCAATTTTGGAACATACAGTTACGAGCTAAAGGATGCCTTAAAGAGTAATCCCTATCTTATTTCAAAAAAGCTTACCAATAACAAGGAGGTGTATATTGTCAATCCAAAATACAGTAAACAAGTATTGAACAAACTATCGGCACCAGAAAACAAGGAGTTTGTACAGGCAGTAAATAACATGCTCAGCATTTATGAGCACCCTTTTATCAATAAAGAAACAGACAAGATAGAGCTGTACAATACGGTTTTAAAGGTTGCAACAGATAAAAGGACTACTGACATTAACGTGATTTATCAGGGAATGAAAAATTGGAAGATCAATCAACCAATTTACAAAACCAAAGCCGAAAAATTCAGCAAATCGGACTCCGGGAAAATGTTGAAAATTTTAATAGAAAAAGGGATATTGTAATTAATTCGCTGCTATTTGAATCCAATCAATATGATTTTAATCCGAACATATGATTGGAAAGTGTACTGCTTATTTTTTATCCTGATTTTGGTCTTAGAGGTCAAAATCAGGATAATCACTTTGAGGATTCTGATTGTTTCTATTGCCTCTTATTTGACTTAAGCGTATTTTGGGGTAATTGGCACGTCGAAGGTGCAAATGTGGTCGTTTAATAGCAGATGAGGGGTGATATTCAACATTGCAATTAAGACACATAAAAAAATGGGTGCCACCAGTAATATCGTCAATTACCTCCGTCATTAGTTCAGAACAGTTGTAACAAAAGTATTCGTTCTTTTCTTTATGTCCTTTCTGCCCATTAACACAATCAACTAGATTGGGGTGAATGGAACCTCCGGTTGTTCTTAAATTGTTCAGCCTCCGGTTTAACATGTCATGTGAACAGCAACCACCACAGCAATTACATATATAAAGACCATTTTCACACTTCTTAGAAATTCGACTATCAATTATACTATTGCATTTGCCGTCCAGACAATGATTTAAATATACCTCTTGACCATGTTGTTTGCAATTGTTGTTGTTGCAAGAAAATCTTACTACAGTATATGCTGCAAAATTTGATGATTGAACCGGAAATAATATTTCATCACATTCATGACAATATAATTTTTCAAGTAAGCGGTTAAACCTATTTATTTGACTTATTAACTGATAATATTTCCCATGAGGGAAAAAACCATAATTACTATTCTCATCAACATTGATCTCAAATATCTTTAGAAGGTCTAATAGGGTAAGGCTGTTGTAATCACTCTCAGGACTTAAATGCTCAGTTTCGCAATTCTGAAAGCATTTTTGATTTGCACACCACCAGAAGCCACGGAGTAACATGGCATCTTGGCTATTTGCAATTCTTCCTTCACAAAATTTTATCCCATTGGGAACTTCATCTCTTTTAAAATTTGCAAGGTGTGGATTGTTTGAATAATTATTTGCACCATAATTGAAGAAGAAACGATTTTTTTTACCAAAAGAAAGCACCTGGCCTTCTGACGAAGATGGTATAATCCATTTCTTTGTGTTACTATCATACCGCCTGCCCGGAATATTTTTAACCTCATTTACCAAATTGGAATCATAATCAAATTCTATAACAAAAAATGTATTGTTTCCATTTTGCTGTTTAAAGATTGTTCCATTGGTCTTCCAATCCCACTCAGCATTCATCCTGCCAAGACATTCTTCAAAATACTTTTCGATTTTAAACTTTTTTCTTCGTTCTCTACCAATATCATGTAATACTATCTTCAACAGTTCACTATCAGCAAGAAAGCGACCTTGCGACTGATAGTTCTTGATTAGTTCAATAACAAGACTTGTAGATACGTCGAGCACAAAATCCTCGTTAAACTTTTGATTGGCAAGAAAAAGGTCTAAATCTGCTCTTACAATAGCATCCAATTCAATTATAGAAAAACTAATCTTCCTTTGATGCTTTAAATAAAATAGTCTCTTGATAATCTTAATCTGGTCGGCTGGGCTAAAGTAAATAAATTTCCTCTGCAATAAGGCGAGATCAAATTCCTCATTCAATTCTAAAAACCACAAAATAAGATTGTCAAACTGCCGATTATTTTCGCCTATTTTCTTTTTGTAATTTATATCTAAATCAACCAAGCATTTTATACATCTCATCTTTATATAAAAATCCTTTCTATCCAAAACCTCAATAATGCTATTTGTAATCTCGAGCAAAACATTCCCTATATCCGTTGCACTACAAATATTATCTCTAATCCAGTTATGGATGTTGTATATTTCTTGACTATTCTCTGTAATTAGTTTTACAATTGAATCTTTAGGAAATATTTTCCCTATACCTTTTTTCCAAAGATCGAAATATTCTTCTTTGCCTATTTTCTGAAATACAGCTTTATCAAATTTATGGAAGAGCCCTGAATCAAGATGAAGATGTGCCATCTGCAATATCCACTCTACTTTTGTTCCACTTTTTAATCGTATCTCTAATATTTCATTTACCAACTCCTTTTCCAATTTATCCTTTTCAAAAATGTTCGATAAATGCTCATCGGTAAATTCATTTAATTGAGATCTTAGATACGGAATGAAAGATGGGATATAATCTTGTTCCCACGCCCTAATGATTACAGCAGGCATTGCATTTTTCAATACAAATTCTTCAAATATGCCTTCTTGTTTATCTATGGCTGTAACAGTAAATAAACATTCTTTTGAATGCCGAAATGCATCCAGCATATTGGAAAAGACGTAGAAGCTTGAAATCTTTTCATTGTTCGAATAACCCGCTAATGCTGCAGGCAACTGCTCAACAGATACCTGTTCAATTGCATTTAGTAATTCATGAGAAAAAAAATCTTTCCCTATATGGTGTATTAATGAAGCAGTTTTTTTCAGTTTGAAATAACTGAAATCAGCCATTATATCTGTCAACAGGTGCCTAATTTTATCTTCCAGCAAAGAAGAATGATCTGTTAAATTCTCTAAGTCCTTTAGCTGATGAAGAGGCTCATCCTTAGAAAAGTCTATTTTCTCAATCAAACGGGAAATAAGATACTTTGAACTATAAATATTAAGGAGCGTTTTCAATTCAACTAATGGCGCTGTATCAATAAATTTAGAATAGAAACTCTCTTCAATATTGTCGAATGGATATCCCACTTCTTTAAATTTCTTAAATAGTATTATAGTCAGTGAACTGCTTTGATGATGCCACGACATGATCACAGATTTACAAGTTTCATTAGCTGGGAATCTATTACATATTTCAAACAGCAATTTATCCTCTGTGATATGTGGTATCAGATTTCGATAGGTTGCTAATATCAAATTGCATTTCGTCTTTAATTCTTCGTTAGAAATGCTATCAATAATTTTAGTAAGAAACAAATACTCGTCTAATTGCTGATTATCTATAAAAAGTTCAGACCTAATAGAAAAAATTTCAAATAACGCGACGTCGCCAATCTCTAATGCTTTAACTCTTTGTATATGTTCCTGTTTAATCAGAGGAGATATTTCTCTAAAAAAAGAAACAGTTAGTTCTTTAACAGGAAATTCAACTTCTTTTTTCTCCAATCCGAATATGTGATCAAGATAAAATTCGTTCTCCGGCTCAAAATACAAAATAGCCGGATTGTTATTTGACCATGCCTGGAATAGCATTAAACTATTTTTATTCTCATTGAAAAATGAAAATATTTCCTTTAGTATGATTTTTTCATCAGGTAATGCCAGCCCCTTTATTTTATTATGAACCAATATTGCATATTCATAAAATAAATGAGGAGCTTTTTCAAAAATAAACTTCTTGAAATACTTAGTGATAATGCTAATTATATCTTCTTTTGATTTTGTTCGTAGAAGCTGATGTGCGGCAAATGTTTTTATTCCGTAAGATTTTAGTTCCTTTTTTCGGAAAGTGCCGCCATATCTCTTCCTAACGGTTATATCAACCTCTATTTTAACTGTATCTTCTTTCCCTAATAATTCCATTATAAGTCTCCAGTCTTCAAATGAGGATGGTGGTTGGGCTTTTGCGGCCTCCAATCTTCCCTGGCGGCCATGCTTGATTTCATATACTAATGCTGTAGCCACCAATATTTTTTCAGGCATTATCACAAATTCGCTTTTATGTATAAAAGCCTGCTCGCCTGATACGGATTGAACTATGCCAAATCCCTTTTCTTTATCAAACCATTTTACAAGACCAACAATCATGTAATCAAAATTTATGGATATTCACAGATTTCTATTATATAAAATAATGAATGGTTAAGAGCAATAAAGTCTATTTATTACTTACACGTTCTGCTTATATTGCTATCGTCTATAACAGATTAACATTTTTATCTTAAACGGGCTTTAAATTTTATTTGACTGAGAAAACTCTTTTCATCATAGGAAAAGAGCTTTATCAAAAGCATAGCTTACATAATCATACCATTCAAATGCTGAGATGTTATCAAACATTCACTTCGCAATCTAAATATCATTATAATCGTTAATGTCCGGGGTTGAAATCTTCATAATGTATAGCATTAAAAATGTTTGAATTATATTTATATATCCTAAAAGCTCCAATTAAATATGGCAAAACTCAATATAACTGAATGTCTTTTATCAATTGCTTTCATATCCCATAAAGGAGTATCAGTATCTCCACTCACAAAATTCTTAATTTCACCTTGCTGGTTTAGAAGTGGGTTCTTATTGTAGGAAGAAAGTTTTTCTTTAAATGGGATGTTCCCGATTGATCTGTTATGATTGCCTGAGATAAGCATTAAGTTACCCAAAGAATTAAGGTAGTCTTTTAAAAAATCTTCTGAATACTCATTGATCGAGTTCACTTTATAGCCACTCGCCAATGTCTGATCGATCGGTGGTTTTTGGGGTGAGATATGCTCAATCTGTTCATCATCTAATATAATTGAGCCTAATACATATCCTTTACTTTGTATACTGGCTTCATAACGCCAAAGCAAGTAATTCACTATCGGTGTTGAATACATGTATCCATCCAATGTGCTTTTAAATCTTTCATCGCTCCAGTGATGTTCTTGATTTAGCTTTGTTTTCAAATTATTACGCAATTCAGTATTTGAACCGGTATATTGATGTAATATTTGGTTTAATCTGCTCTCAATCGTGGCTCCACTTCTGATAACTGCATATCTAAAAACAAGAATTTCTAGAACTTTAAACAAATCACTCAGTTTACTTGTGTCATCTCCAAAATATTTATATCCTTTTATCAGAAAGGGATAGACAAATGCGGGTGCCTTTAATCGTTTTAAAAGAGAGTAATAAATATCCTTGCTGTTTTCTAATTTTTTCATATTTGAAAATGTAGTATGAAGCTCTTCAACAAACGTATTTATCCATGTTACCCTATTGGAAGATTTTTTGAATTCCGCCTTTATATCTTCAATGTTTCTATAATCAAAACCTTTAACATAAGTATGACAGTGGTAGAGTAGAATACTATCTTCATCCAAACCCTTTATATCATTAATAAGTCCATAAATTGCCTTGAAAAGGTTTGCAACATACTCAATATTCATATCTGCTTCTTCCTGTTTGCTGTAAACATAAAGCTGATACATGAAGTAGGATTTTAACCTCTCCATATTTGTTAAATCTTTACCCCTATTATTCTGCAATTCAAACATCAAAGCAGCGTCCTTTTTACCCTCAAATTCGATACTTGTTATTGCAGTTTTTTCAATTTTATCAAGAATTTTCAAAATATCCTCTGTCGGCATCTTTCGTAATTCTTTGATGAACCATGCTCGAGCGTCCCTTATATTTTCCTGAGAAGGAGATGCTATTTCAAATTTTTCTTTGTTTTCAATTATTAAAGCATCATAACACGACCTATCATAATCTACTGGCCTGAGTTTAATTGTGCCGCCATTCTTTAAAAAAGTCGCTTCTTTTTCAGCAATAGATATATCTATAGTTTCACCAACTGCAATTCTTTCTTTCAATATATTAATAAGAGAGCGAACAAATATTGTCAGTGTCGTCAATCTTTGCTGGCCATCAATTACATCAAATACTCTATCCTGCTCAATTGTTTCCAATAAGATATTGCCAAAGAAATAGTTGCTATCTCCCTGTATCTGCTCTTTTAGATCATTCAAGAATGTCGACCATTCTTTTTCTTTCCAAGCATAAGCCCGCTGATATACTGGAATAATGAACGATTTTTTGGTGCCATCAAAAAAGCCAAAAACGGAACGCTTTACAAATTGCATCTTTTGAATTGTATTAATTTTACCTTTGCTTTTTTCTGAAAAAATTCCTTAACAAATAGCCTACTCCTACTATTGTCAATAGCCAAAGAACGGTATTAATAATATTCGCTTCTTCGCTCTTTGGTTCCAATGTCGCTTCATCAAGCCAATAAACGACAGTTTTATTTTCATACTGATTTAGTAGAAGATCTTTAATTAACTCTGGTGAAGCAGTCAATAAATATGGGTCTGATAAGTCAATACGCACACACTTGATCTTATTTGTTTTGTATATATCAATCTTCTTCCGATCTAAGTCATGAGTAACAAAAATCTCAAAGTGTACATCATTATTTTCATGTAATACTGTGACATCTGATCGCTTTCCATGAAATGAAACTTCCTTACGAGGATTTGAATATCCAATTTTGAGTTTATTTGAGATAGTTACCTCATCATCGTTACTCATTATTACCTGTACCGCATAATCATGCAAAGCCGTGTCTCGGCCACCTGTACAATTGGAGTCTACTGCATGTCTGAAATGCCATTCTCTTTTTCTTGTAGCACCTTTCACAACAATCATTTCTTTATCACAACCAACGCAGCGATATAAGAAGCCCTTGCCCTTTTCAGCATCGTTTACATGCTGGATAATAGCGGTTGCTTGCTGTTTTGCTAATGTTATGGTGGCACTCATTTATTATAATGGATCAAACTTTCGCTTGGGTATTATTTGATTACTTACTGCATCATAATGTATATATATAATACAAAAAGCCATCTACAAAGTGAGATGGCTTAAATAAAAATATTAAATTTCTGCGTTATTTCTTCTTTTCTCCCAATAGCTTCTCCAACAAGGCAATCTTTTCATCCTTTTCTTTCAGAAGGGCGGCGGTAAGTTTTTTATTCTCCTCCAAAGTTTCAAGCCACTTATCAAGTGGGTTGAAAACGCAATAATGATTGCTAACTGCTACACTTGTTGCATGAGGATTGGCGCCCTCATAGTTATGCTGAATGTTATAAATCTGAGCCTCTTCGTTAAAGTTTTTAATTGCATCTACAGGCACATTCAATGTCTTAGCAATCAACTCCAACTGCTCCGGTTCAATGGTTTCTTTGGTTTCCAATAAAGAAACACTCTGCTGGCTGATATTGAGGGCATCAGCCAATACATCCTGTTTAACATGCAGGATTTCTCTAAGGCGTTTTACCGCGCGTCCTTGGTGTACTTTTTCAGGCATACTGGTAATTGTCATAGTCACAAAGATATTGAAAACTAATAATTTGGTATCCTACTTCATCCGGGCTGGTGAGATACCAAGGGTTATTCCCGGTTAACTATCCGGTAAAATACAACTAATTTTTGTTAACGCACAGGCTTGCTTAGTGGGGTACGGTTGCCGGGGATGGTAATTTACCACACGAATCAGGTATCAAACAGCCGCCAGTGGTGCAATACGCTACCGGAGCTGTTATGGACAACTATCTCCCTTAACACCATTAAACTAGCCAGTTATGCCAATCTCATTTGAAGATAATACTATTATCCCATTGCCACCGGCTGCTTTAGCTCAAGAAAGCGCCCTACAGACAATAGAGCTGTTCCTCGGTATGTTTGCCCATGAACTACGCACACAAGTAGCCGGTACTGTCCAGGTCTGCCGGTATATTCGCGAAGGCAGCAAGTCGGAAGCATTCTTTCAGGCGTTGGAAACCACAACCCTTGATACCTTACATATATTGGACAATATGCTTGCTACCGTAAAATTTCATAACGGTAAACTGGATATTACACCTGCCTACTGCCAGATTGATTTCAGGTCATGGATAACACCGATCATTCGCCAACAAGAAAGGACTGCGGCCCTGCAACAAAAGGATATTTGCCTGATACTGCATCCCCCGCTGGAAAATGCACAGGTTACTACAGACCCTGTAAAGCTGGGGCAGATACTGCAAAACCTGCTCTCCAATGCTCTTAAGTACAGCTATCCCGGCACTGTTATTACCGTGAAATGCTGCCTGGAAAGTGACGTGATCTATCTACAGGTTATCAATCAGGGCATGGAAATCCCACCGGAAAAAGCCTCCCGTTTATTTATGCCATACGAGAGGTTAGACAATGGCCTGGCAGGCACTGGGCTAGGGCTGTTTCTAAGTGTGCAATATGCACAGGCTTTGGGCGGTGTTCTTGCTGTGCAAAGCGAGTGGGGAAATACCGTTTTTACGTTAACCCTTCCCGTTTATCGTTAAACCGCCCTCTGAACAACCTAAAAAAGTACCTATGCGCACACATTTACCCCATCTTTCCAAGCAGCAGGTCATACAACTGGCAAAGCTGATAGAGAAAATTCTGCTTGTTCTGCAACCGGAACTGATCTGGTGCTTGGGCACCCGTACTACCATTATGCAGGATTGGAGTTGCTTCTGGCCGGGGGAAGGTTACCGGGAAACGATATACCCGACAACGTTCGACTTGCTAATCCTAACCACAGAGACAGAAAAACGACCGGAATACGAGCTTATCCAGTTAATAGATCAGCAAGCGGCATCATTACCCTGTGAAATCACCTGTATGGTGCAGAAGTATGTAGCATTTATGGAAGGGCTGCCTGCCGGTTATTGTTTTGACACTACCGTTTACCGTAAAGCCGTACCTGTTTACAGTAGCGGAAAGCCATTGACAGCGGACCTGCCCGTTGAACCGACGAAAGAAGAAATTAAAAACCGGATTACCACTCAATGGAACCGGTGTTTCACTACTGCCCAACGGTTTTTTAAGACAGCCACTGATTGCCAGCAGGAGAACTGGCCGGAGCAGGCAGTATTTAACCTGCATCAGGCAGCACAACATACCTGTATGGCAATATTAAGAGGAACCACCGGCTACCGGTCTACCACCCATAATCTTTCCCGCTTACTGGCCCTGATTGACAACTTCAGCATGGAGCCGTCTGTTATTTTCCCTCGATTGACAAGGGAAGAAACGGAAATTTTCAACCTGTTAAACAAAGCTTATTCAGATGCCCGTTATAAAGAAGATTATACTGTACCTGCTGAAAAGGTTGCTATCCTCATAGACAGGATAAAGGAATTAATGTCCGTAGCCGAATCCCTTTACCAGACTAAGCTGCAAGAACTGGATAAGGGCCAACCAATTGTATTCCCTATAACAACTACACATGAGACAACAGCCTAATCGCCCCTCTGGAAATCCCGATAGATCAGGGCCAAGCATAACAATGGAGGTTTTCCTGCCAGTAAAATTCCAAATAGCTTGCAAACAAATGGGAGTGGATGAGCAGGAAGCTATCCAGTTCTGGATAGATCATATCCTGATAGTCTCATATTTATTAAACGAGGAAGAAGATATTTATTCTTTAGCTACATCGGTGTTTGCTGCCTATACGCATACAATTCACATTACGGCGATCCCGGATAAGGTTAAAAGAGAGATATGTATATACTATACCCAACAGACAATCGCGCTGATAAGCGAGGCAGATCATACAAGAAGCTATACAGCCCTGATCAAGGAATGGTATCAGCAACTGGACAAACACAATAACCGGCAATAAATATTAACCATATGAAAAAGCGACTTACCCTGCACCACACGCACGACAGCTATATTCTTACGGAAATTACCCAATGTACCTTGCAGGCACTGGTACAGTTTTACGTTAACCACGTATCGGTAAACGATTTTCTGCATACCAATGATCCTGCAATCGTAAAAGCCACAAAGGTGTTCTTGTCCTTCACAAAGGAGGAAGAGAAGAACAAGCCGGGATAAGCTACCCGGCAAATAAGGGAGGCAGAATTATTACCGGTTTTTATTATATTAGTAGTATGCCTACGAAAGAAACTCCCTTAAACCCACCCCGCAACCATGTTGCCGCCCCACTGGCACAAAAATTCCAGCATGACTACGAGGCAATAATGGAACACTACACCGTATTGCAACAACTGGAAATTTCCGAACACCTGTTAAGTCTTGTACAATTGGCCCGGCAGGAGGGTGTTCATAGCGATCAATTCTGGTATCAGTACAAAGCAAAAGATTTAGCATTACTCAAACGCTATGGCAAAACCCTTAGGCCTTATGTGAGCAAGTGCTTTTATGCCTATTTTTACTACGATACCGTGCTGGCGCAGAAAGAGATTTATTCCAGTGAGATCTTCAACAGCTTAACAGGTGCGGAGCAATTTTTATCAGCAGATGAAATCAGTCAATTTCTCCAACTCTGTCAAAACATGCTGGAATGGGCCATTAATTTCCTTTACCTGCAAAAGGAGCCGGAGGGGCTTGACGTAGAAACTGTAACTGCACCTGCTACAGAAGAACCGGATAAAGAGGCAACCCGCTACCGGCAATTGCTCACCTTATATTACCTGCTCAAAGCAGGGTTCCAGACAGAACACCGGGATAATGGCAATATCAGTGATGTAGTAAGACTGGCGCACCTGCTGACAGGAGTAAAGTTTACCAGCCTGCAAAATTCAGACATCTATAAGAAATACGCTAAAATACCCGATCACAAAGCAGGCACACAGTTGTTGGCAGACCTTCAATATATTCGCCCTTACTTCACAGATCTTCACCTGGACAGTGCTGTTGCCCTTATTGATGAAGATATCCGGCAGCATGAAAAACGGATCAGGAAATAACAGCTATTGCTTACCGTTAATACAAACAGATTACCGTTAAACGGTATCCTCACTTGAAGCCTACTAACTATTTTTAAAACATAGGTATCCCTATAGGGGGATACCAGCCTTCTTTCTATTCTCATCTTTGCATACAGAACGGTAAACGTAAAAAATCAACTCCGTTTACCGGTAAACCCAACCTGTATGTCAACAACAACACCTGACTCAAAACAAGTACCACCTGATCCAGCAGCGGCAAGGGAGAAAGCCCCCAAAACGCCTATAGCTCCGCAGGACCTGTTAAACCGCCTATCTGGTATATTACCCACAGAAAAGGGGGCGTTACAACCATGGCATAAGTTATTGACTCATCCGCTGATCGTTATAGCGGGCCTCTGCCTGCTGGCTTATTGGTTATATACACAAAAGCACCCGTCACCGCAAGCCCAGGACCCTGAAAAAGCAAGACTGAAAAAACAAGTAAAGAAGTGGAAGAAGCGGAACCAACAAGACCAACACAAAGCTGTTAGCGATAACCATCATACTGCAACCGGTATCTCGCTGATGGATTAAGAACTTAAAAAACGCATCACCATGCAAAGTGCTAATAAGCCCGCTACAACCAGTTCACACACTATTCCCATTGATGTTTTACTGGACATCATTCGCATCCTGTTCAATAACCGTCTACACTGGCAGGTAGAAGGCATCAATGAGCAGGAAAGCACCCTGCTGGTGCAAATTACCCACCAACAGGGTAACCCTAAATACCAGAAAGCTTTAAAAAACATCATCGGCATATTGGATGATTACAATTATTACGTTAAAGGCGCTCCACAGGATGAAGCCATCGACTATTAACAAGACCGTTTACCGTTAAACTGACATCAATGACAACTACCTGTCAATACTGTGGCACACCCATGCAAGCCTTACGGAGCACCCGTAAATATTGTAGTGATACCTGCAAGCAGTTAGCATTTTACAAACGAAATGGATTGGCATTAGCTGATGCAGACACCAACACCTCAACCGGTAATGAGCCAGCAGTTTTGCTGGAAGAAGCAAAAACTGATGCAAATAAACCAGATTATTTGGTAAGGCAACAAGACCAGCCCTATCAGCAGGTATATTCCCGGCTGCTTGAAGCGGTGCAGGAATGCCTGGATAGTAATAACTACACATTTATATTTGAAAACCCAGACCAATATTGGGGAACCTATGGCATACAGCCAGTAAAATGGGTAAGCCTTCGGTTGCGCTGCCTGCTGGAAAACATGCTTCGTTTAAGCAATATCCCTTCCATACCTAACGAGGCATTAGTTCTTTTGCGGGATTCGTTTGCTGATATGGCGGCGGCACATCCTTACCGGCAACTACCTGCTGATTATCCCTACACCGCGCTGGTAAAAGACATCATACATAACCTTGACCGCATTGTTTATAACGTTAAGCCGAAAGGCAAAACCCGCTTTCGTTTAACGCTTAAACGGAAAGCGGCCCTCATTGCCTGCCGTTTTACGCTGGCAGCTATGGTGCCGCTGGTAAAGTTCCGTGAACTCAACTTTTCAGAATAATCATTTCATAACCTCTAAATCCATTTATTTTATGCAAACAGTTATTACAAAACGCGAATTACAGGTACCTGTAGATGTGCTGATCCGGGTAGCCGATGTATTACTGGAAAACGATATCACCAATAGTATTACTGGCACTGATGAAGAGGATGGTTACATCACTATTGAAGTGGAATACGAAAAAGAACAGCGGGATGCCATCCATGAAGCCGAAGATATTATCTCCGACTACCATGAGAATGAGGAAGACGAGGATGATGACGAAGAGGATGAAGACTAACACTAAAACCTGTCTTACCACCACAGGATTACCTGTAGTGGTGGTTCTCTTTACCCAATAACTTAAGCCTTACTCTTATAGAAAGGTAAAATTTCAACACTAAACTATACGGTATGATAAAACGTGACGATCTACTAATCATGCGAGCAGTTGCACTCTGTTTTAAACCCTTCCTAAAACCAGAAGAAGCGCTGATTTATTGTAACCTTGGCCGAACGCAATTTGCAAAGAACTGCGAAGAATATAGGGTTTACAAAACCAATAGTGGTTATTACAGGAAAGAAGATATAGACAAGATGTTGTCTGGTGAAACGGCGGCAGTGCAGGCTGCAACCCCGCAGGTCAAATTAAGAGTTGCATAGTAAAGCAGGGCTATTCAAAATCGAATAGCCCTGTTGTTTTAGCCTAAAGGAAACTTGCAATATTAAAAGAAGGCAAGTGACTGATTGCCTCTGACTGATCTTTGGGTTTATGCCTTTTGTAAGTCTGCTGCACCTGTCTGGTAGTTGTATGGCCCATCAGATAAGCAATAGTAACGTCATCCACATTCTTATCCTTTAAGAGAATAGAGAAACTTAACCGGGCACAAGACCATGTTACATATTTATTGACACCAGCCCGTTTAATCCATTCTCCTAATACCTTATTAGCTCCATTTGCCGTAGGCAGGCTAAATACTTTATTGGTCGAAGTAGTTTTACCCAGGGATAGTTGTTTTATCTCTTCCAGAATAGCAAGGGCTATAGGGTGCAGGGTAAGCACCACAGGCTTGCCTGTTTTCTGCTGGATGATCCTTGTAATTAATGTGCCACCTTGTAAATCCTGCCATTCCAGCCTTTTTACATCCACCCATCTAAGCCCGGTATAACAGCTAAACAAAAATGCCAGCTTCACCTGCTGGTTAAAACAGGGCGTGTTAAGTAAGGCAACGTATTCCTCTGATTCCAGGTGTTCCTTCAACGCAGCGCTTGGATTACGCACCGCCGGAATATCCTCTGTCGGGTTACTCCTGAAATATCCATCCTTAGTAGCAGCTTTCACCACCCATTTGAAGCGTGCATAATAGTTAGCCGGGGTTTCGCCGGTTAGTGTATCCAGCAAATGCCGCCGGAACCGTTTACAGAAGTTCTCCGTAATATCTACCGGTGAGATAAAATCACTTTTGATATAAGCCTTAAACTTGGTAAGACAGCAGGCCAGATGCCGGTTGCCCTCTCGTTTATTTAATTTGATGTATTCCTCAAAATACTCAACAAAGTTTGCCTTGAACTTATGAGCGGGGATAACCGGTGTACCAACCGCTTGCTGCTCTATAGTTAACTGGCTCTTTTTAGTCTCCAGTATCTTCAGCGCTTCTTTATTGAAGTTCTTTTGGATCTGGTTTTGTGGATTGGCATATATAAATACGCCGGTAGAAGGTCGCTGTCCGGGGTCGCGACCTAAATCATAAAAGAAATAGATCTTATCTCCCTTCTTATTGAGCTTTTCTCCAATGTTCATAGGTTTTCATTTTTTAAGGTTACAGGAGAGAAGCCCAATGAGTATGCCATGCCAACAATAAAAACAGGGTAACTAATGCCAGCCACCATCCGGTGAAAGTTTGTGAAAGAAAGCGGGAACAACAATCTTGAAAATAATTTTAAAAACAACCCTGTACAAAATGGCAGAACTGCCATGTAGGCTTGCGTTTCACTGCCAGAAGTGAGTGTCATGGCGAGTGTCAAACCGGGTGTCAAATAAGCCTTTTTAACCCATTTTTGATGCAAAAAATTAAAGGTTCGATTCCGGTTGTGTTCCGGTGGAGTGCCTGCAATTCTGCGTGTCATTGCGAGTGTCATTTGAGTGTCGTAAATAGTGGGAAAAAGGGCTAAAAAGCATGAAAAACCGACACTCGCGAAAATAAAAAAGCCTTACAAATCAATGACTTGTAAGGCTGTTAAGTGCCCAGAACTGGCACATGACCAGTTTGAGACTCAATATTTTATAAAAGGTTTTAGTCATTTTTCCGGCAACAAATCCGCGTTGTTCCGGTTTAAATGTTTTTATTCGGTTTTAAACAGTTATAACCTGTCAATGCAAATATAATGTTTTAGTCTGATTGGACATAGATTTAGGCATGTTTTTAATATGACACCGTCTTGATCGGAGAATTGTTTCGCTTGCTTGCTAAAGCAAGTTCTTTGAGTTTTAAACACTTTTATTTAATGGCATTTATTGTGAGTAAATTGGCATATTTGACGCAACGCATTGGCTGGTTAGAGTTATGAGGAAATTTAAATATTAAACTCAAATGCCCTTGTAAGTTCAATCTTTATGTTTAGAATTCACTAGAGCTCGTCTGAGTGTCAATGTCAATGCTTTCGATAATTCAATCTTTAAGAAAGGATTTGTATATATTCAGCAATAAAAATCCTGCGATACGACACCAATTGTTAGAAGGATTTATTAAAACTTCGATTGTAAATTTTATGTCGTAGCCTATTTAACATGCTAGCCCTCTTTTTATAAATTGCAAAATTGGCCTGTTCGTGATAGTGTATTGATTCATACGTGCATACTATCTTTTGCGATTCCCCAATTTTCTTTTCAGCGCTACTGAAATCAACTATTTGTCTTACTGGTATACCAAAGCGATCAGTGTACTTTTTTCCTAGCAATATCGGGCAGGGTGGCATTTGAAAGTTTCCAAACATTGAAAACACTTTGTGGTCATCAATATGTCCGGGCATAAAAAATTGAAAAACATAATTTGAAAAATATATTATAAAACCTAGTGTAGGACAATTTTGAATCATTGCATCATTTCTTTTTTTAAATTGAATTACTAATGGTTCTTTAACCCCT
Organism: Chitinophaga rhizophila; assembly: GCF_019492185.1. GTDB lineage: Bacteria > Bacteroidota > Bacteroidia > Chitinophagales > Chitinophagaceae > Chitinophaga > Chitinophaga rhizophila. The sequence goes on along the minus strand of NZ_JAICCF010000001.1, from coordinate 1,136,506 downwards.
TTGCCTGCTAGGAAATGAATAAATACTCTTAATTGCGGATTGTTACTAAAATTGTGGTTCAGTTCTTCGTTTAGTAAAAAATTATTCAAAGATTGAAGATTCGCTATATCTTCCTGTTCTCTAAGAAAACTAAAGCCAATTTTTAATAATATCTTAAAAATATTCAATGGAATATATGATGATTTTGTTGCTAAAAAAGTTATTGTTTTTTTCTTTTCATCTATTACCCAATGCTTGTTTTCAAGCCCATCGGAAATTACCTGAAGATTTTTACGATCTTCGGAAAATGATATCTCAAGCTTTTTATCTGGATTCTTAAACTTGGGAATACTATTCTTTCCCTTCATCAAATTCAGAGTCCTAGTTATACCTAAAAAGCTAGCCAGATCAGTTTCATATTTGCTGAAATAAGAGTTACAGGAATCACATTCAAATTCAGAGATGAAATTTTTGTTCCCCATAAGCTCGGGAAGCATATGAGCAATTTTTTTAAAAGTTACCTCAGGATAGGATTTGTTGCAAAATCGGCAACTTCTCTTGGTTGGGGCACTTAGTTTGGCCCTTTTAAGTGGATGAAAAAATAGGTCCACGCTATATGAACTAAAAAAATCATCATATTCCGGCAATAGTTCTTCCGCAGCAGGTGGTAGTATCATTTCTAAAGTTGATGTGTATTTGAAGCTTATTTCATAATTGGTGGTTCATGCAATGTTTGAGCGAAATTTTATCCCTTAACTTTAATCAGAATGGCATGTCATCTTAAAAATCTTCATCACTTTTAAGTGTTCCATAAAGAATTTGTTGTGTTTCAGTCATAAACGCTTTTTGTAAAGGCGAAGAATCTACTAACATTGAACGTTTTTTCATTCCATCACCAATTAGTATTAGATGTTTTCTGCCTGTAAACGCCTCAGCGTATTGTCCAATCATGTCGCTAGCATTATCATTAGCTATGGAAAGAATAATTTGTGAATCTAGTGGCCTTTGCCTTTCGATAAAATCAAGAATCAATTTTCTGGTCGCTGGTGTCATGTCCTCCTTAAAAATCCCATCAAGGAGAAACGGAAATCGATGAATATCTTTTGTATTACGGATTGTGTTGTTGAAAGCAAAATGGTATGCTAAAACCGTGTTATGCAATTCAACTCCTTGATATGGAAATGCAGAGATTTTATACAAGTCAGTATAACGATCGTCGGTCAATGCTTTAACATCTAATTGAGGTAAATAGCTGGTAAACATTTTTTGAAATGAAATTGACTTAGCTTTGCGATCGTATTCAACTTGCTCCGGCGTTTTGAAGTCTTCCAATTTGCCTTCCTTCTCACTAATTTCTTTCGAGATACTACCTAAACTTGATGTTACATTTTCTGACAACTTTACATTACTTTTATTATTCAACCAGTTATCATAATTGACATTCTGATCGTCATATGATGCCAATACATCGTACGACAATTTTATGGTCGTTCTAAGCTTCTTAATTTTCGATTCTAATCCATTGATCTCACCCGCCAATTCTTTTATATTATTATTTAATATTTTTAGTTCATTGTCGGAATCATTATGCTCAACAAAATAGTGATAAATGGATTCAGGCTCTGCTGAAAGTGGTTGTTCACATGTTGGACATTTGTTAATTCCAGGCATTTGTAAGCTGTGATTTCTATTTACTTCCAGTAACAAAAGCCTGCGTTGCTCTGCCTTAGCTAATTCATTACATTTGAGAACAAACAGCCTTTCTGTTTTTTTTAATTCACTTTTTTCTGCAGAATGATCTTTCACAAATTGAATAGAGAATTGAATAAATCTCTCGTCTGCTATTTGTGCAATAGTCAAGTCTTGGTTTGTAGACTCAAAATTGGCGTAAAAATTATGTTTTTGTCTTAGTTCATACAATTCGCTTTGCAGCCGTTGCTTAGCAAGACGATCTTCAGATTTCTCAATACCTAGATAGTAATCAAAAAAATCGTTTTTAAAGTTCTTAAACCAATCTAAGGCGGAAAATGATTTTCTCAAGTACACCCAGCCCAAAGATTGGGATACATAATATGGTAGAAACATTGCCTCAATTGGTGCTTGTTTGTACTCATCTTTACCTTCCAAGTGCATCGTGAAGCCGAATAAATTACCTAGATATTCTTTAAGCCTAATGTGTTCACGAGAGCTATTCCCGCCAACTCCTAAAAATTTAGAGGCTGGTTCCTCATTAACCTTTATTGTTAAATATTCGTCATCTCGAATAAGTATTAAATTAATTTCACCACCCACTACTTTGATCATGCAATCAATCCTTACAATTATGTCTTCTTCAAGAATATCTTTTAGTTGTTCCTTGTACTCATTTATTCCGAATGCATAAAGTATAAGTTGGAAAATGGTGCTTTTTCCTGAGGTATTTGGTCCATGGATTATATTTACACCTTGTACAAAAGATGAATCAAATGTTTTTCTGCCATCTTTTGTGAAAACGAAAAGTCTGTTAAAGGTCAAATTCATCTTTCAAAGTATTTGGATAAGGGCAGCGAATAGTGTTGCTTTTAATTGAACTGGAGTCAATCTACACGTACATTCAGCCTTAAACTTGGCATTTAGAGCTTCTAAACATTCTGCTTCACTAGTAGACGTAGATAATATATGTTTATTGTTCTCAACAAAAGTCAGTATTTGGGCGTGTTGAGTTTGAGACTTGTCTTTAAATAGATCGATGCTGTAAATGAATTGTTGCTCGAACTCTTCCTGGTCAGCCAAGCAAATCGCTAGCTTTTTTGCTATCTCATACTTCTGATCTCTCCATAGGCTATACGCCCTTTTTTGAGAAGTTACGACTTTTAAAACATCTGCGATCTCCTGACCACTAATGCGCTTGGCTGGATCCAATAGTCTTGGTATACTTCCTTGATTAAAAACAGCTTTAATTTTACTAAACAAAAGAAGCAAGGTATCTAATGCAGCCTGTGTGTCATAGATTTTGTTATTGAAAAGTTCTGAAAGTTTTCCCTTTATCGTTTGTTGTTGCGCCTTTACCGTTCTACTTAGGTCAATATAGCAAAACGAAACATTAGCTAACTCATCTAACTTCTCCTGTTTATTATTAAATCGTTCGTGTATTTTGAATAAGTTTTGTATTTCTGTATGTAGCTGACTAAATGAGACGTTGGTATTAGTCTCATTCACTATTTTTGTAATCTTGGTTTTTCCATCACCTGCTGTAGCAGTAAATGACATTTCGTTGTTTGAAATGAAATGGAGGTTCATGATGAAGCCAGCGGATTTTGTGATTGGATCAACTCGTACGCTAAGTCCCGCATCAACTATCTTCTCAACAATTTCATACATAACTTCATTGAGAGACCACTTTGTTGATGATTTTTTTGCCTGATAAGTCTTTATTTCAATGACATGTCCGTTAGAGTTCATGAAGCAAAAAAGATAGTCTTCCCAGTGTTCCATTGACAGAAAGTAGTCTGCCTGTTTAAATTTGTCATAATCGTCCAAGATAATACAAATAGCACAATGGGACTGAAACTCGAAGCCAGTTATTGCATGAACTCCTGCGTTTGTCGAAGTGGAAGTCACCAGATTATTGGGTTTATACAGTGTATAATAATACCAAAATAAGGCAGCGACCCGAATTATAATTTGGGGCTCGGCGACTGCATCATAAGGCAGTTTATAAAAATTGAATTTACGAGGAATAGGTATACAGACAAAAATTTGTAAATATATTAAATAGTATAATGTGTCGATCATTTAGAAGCGAGAAAACCGGGAGGATTTGTCACTCTAAAGGCAGTACGTCTATAGGGGTGAGTATGTACATGTAAATGATGTCGTTTGCTCGTTCAAACGATTGAATAGTGCCTTAAAGTTACAGTTGCTAAAAATTGTATCACCATATAAGTATAATATCCCTTGTCACGTCAAAAGATTATCGAGGAAAAGTTGATTAAGCCATAATATACTCTCTTTTTATACGGAAGATGTTTATCTTATCCTGAAGAACCCTGAAATTTAAATAGATGTTTCGGTAAATTTTATCATTGATTTTGTCAATCTCGATAAAACCTCAAAATGATCTTTATTTAATCTAAGTGTTTCTACTTATAAAAAAGCTTTCATATTATTTTGTCCTAGGTTATTATTTCAAAATACTTAAATTCGGCGCTATGATAAAAATTGAGGGTAAACTATTGGAGAAATTCACCTCTGCTGGGATTGAGGTAGTTGAAAAACAAAGACAATCGCAATTTGATGATACCATTCGTGTCTATCATTTAGTAAAAATTCCGTGTGGAAGGGAATTCCTTGAAATTGGTTTTCGCAACAGCGTCGACCAATCGGTCTTGTTAGATAGCAAAGTTGAGCATTTTAAGTATACCAAAGTTTTCCAGGCAATTTACTCCCCAAAATTTCGAACGATTGAGGTAGAAATTCAGCCTGCAGCTCGATACGGTGGGCCATTAAGTTTTACTTCAAAAAGACTTGCTCGACTTTTTGAGGTTGATTTTGATGAAGAGTTAGGACAGTTTAGATTTGAACTTGATAAATCTCAGGATGACATATCTGTTTCAATCGGTACAGCAAGTGATGAGTTTTCTATCCTGCTTTCTGGTAAAAAGCCTTTCGAAATAGTGAGGCGTCGATTGACAATGCGAATTGAAAATATTGATGTAAGCAAACACGATAAAGTCGTAGAGATCATAGAAAAGATTGGAAATTCAGTTCTATTTAAACTTGACCTTTCTTTGAATTTAGGCTTCAAATTAGCTGAAGAAAGAGACGGTAGACGTGCCTTTATAAGGGGCAATATTGATAATATCGAATTTGATAAACAATTCCCTGATTATGAATACGATGCAGGTCCAATGTCTCTTTACTGGTATGCAAAATCCGCAATTGACATGCCTTTGCTACAATTCCTTGCTTTGTATCAAATTCTGGAGTTTTATTTTCCGGCGTTTTCAGAAAAGAAATCGTTAAATACAATCCGGAATATTATCAAGGAGCCAACGTTTAATGCTAATCGTGATTCAGATATCGCAAAAATTATGTTAACACTGAAAACTAACAAGAATCAATTTGGCTTTGGGTCCGAATTAGATCAACTTAAGTCGACAATTCAAGAATGCATCTTGGTTGACGATCTACGTCATTTTATTGAGTCCGATGAAGGAATAACCGTGTTCTATAAAAATGGAAGTGCTAAAAAACTCTCAGCTAAAACAATTAATTTAGAGCATAAGTCTTATGACTTGGTTAATGATATTTGTGAACGAATCTATGACATAAGATGTAGAGTCGTTCATACCAAATCTTCTGAAAAAGGCTTTGATTTACTAGTTCCCTCCTCACCTGAGTTGAAGCATTTGATTTACGATATTTCTGTACTGGAATTTATTGCGAAAAAGGTGTTGGTGGTCACAAGTAGATACATGAAAATCTAACGTTATTGATTACGAAAATATTCAGTATTAATCGGTACAAAATAGTTGAGGTAAATCTTCACATTATTTATTTTGGACTGCAGCGAACTTGTCTTTCCAAGTGTTTATAAATTGACCCAATATAAATTTGTCTCTATGCCTGTACAATTTGATGATTTCCTGATGGAAAAACAATGTGTATATAAAGAGGAACTATTTACTGTCCGCGATAATGGAGCTGTATATAGACATGCTCGTGATGGTAAACGCTTACGGAAGGATGATAATCGATGGACTTTTGGTGAACTAAATTAGGATGGTTACCTGGTAATTTCTACGATAGGGATACAACGTATTGTAGCTACCGCTTTTCATGGCGAGCCGGCTAAAAAGTCTTAGAACATAAAAGAAACGTATGTGACAATAGCAACTCGAGATCAGCTTGACGCAGTGGGGGCTGTCCGTGCATCGGCATAAGCGTTCTTGAGCATACTGGAGCAAAATTGCTGATTTTAATAGATCTTATGCTTTCATGGTTTTACCGTTTTCTAGTTCTCTCGGCCGCTTTTTTTCTTCTTAAGAACGCACCTAGTGCGCTTGTAAACATGATAAAGTATTTAATTAGGTATTTTTAGATTAACAAATATTTGACATTAAGAAAAAAAATACTCATGAATCACTGAACAACTGTTTTGTTTATGTAAAACGCATTTCTGAATATTGTAGACACGGTATTGTTACGAGAAATTATAAGAATTTATCTAAAACACGTAGATGAAAATTTTTATTTGAGCCTTTTTTGAGAAGATGGTTCTCAAGAATTTTCATTTGCTTTTTTAGAGGCTTTACCTCTGAGCAGAACCTAACTATATATTCAAATGTACGTTTATCAGTTACAATTGTTACATATTCAATTAAATTCCAGTCAAACTTTAAAAATGCACAAATAAGCGAACGTCTCAAAAACTCACATCTATCCCAATCAGGTATTTTAAATCTATCCGGAAACCAAATTGAAAAAAAGTCAACCTCAACTAATTCATAAAGTTCCTTTGCCATTTGTGCTTGAAATCTTTGCCAAGTTACTGGGTCAAAAATGTTTTGTTCTAAAGTATCGTGTAGAGGTTGAAATAAAAATACTGTTGCCCTAAGTTTGTCATTCAAGGTGCCCATAAATGCTCCTGTAAGGAAAAAGGTTTGAAGAGCAGTCTTTTCTAATAAATATTGCTTTGTTGAGATCGAGTTAAGGCATCGCTCGATCAATTGAAATGAGATCTTTGACCATTGCGAATCTGTCGGTGATAATATTGCCGGAAATAATTGAAGTAAAGTTGTGTTATAGTGTTCATAGTTAACAAAAGCCTCAAATGAAGACGCTAGGTTACCTTTGATAAAGTACAGCCATTCATGACTCAATGCTTCATCATGTTCCATCATCCAATCGAACAGTATATGATAAATAGAGTTACCTAGTTTTTCATATAGTTGGGTGCAAAATCTTGTAGTATGTGTTTCAATGAGAGAAAATATTAGAATATTCCATTCAGTACGGTGGTCTTCCAAAAAGTAATTAAACCAAAAATCCTTTGTTTCATTGTCGGACATCCAAATTGTCTTTATCTTATAGACATTGGTTCCTAATCTGGAAATAAGTTGTTCTATTACATCCTGATACAATGATAGATGGGGCAACCAACGATCAAATGGCAAATTTGCAAGTAAATCTGCATATATTGATTTGTCGATTTTGCTTCGCACTATCTCAAGCGTGATTTTTATTTCATTTTCATTAAATGCATTTTTGGAATATCCATCTAATACTAATACGTCATAGTTAACCTTTAAACCAGAAAAACCTGAAGAATTAGCGATTGTTTTTATTATATCAAATTTATTAACTGGAGAAGGCCAAATTTTCTGCAGCAAATCTGCTTTCAAAATTTTACCTTCTTCGGGTGATTCAAATTGTGATAAAATATTTTGGAAGTCAATTATATTAGATGCGGTTGGAAATTGCTTGGAAAATAAATAGGAGTTAAACAAGTGCTTAAAGTTCGGGATCAATGGCGAAACGTCAGCCCCCATCTTTCTCATATAATCTAATACTTCATCCTTGTTCTCATTCAAATATCTTTGATACCAATCCGAAGTACACTTGCCATCCTCCATTTCAACATGTTGAAGACTTAAACGGTCAGTCTTTGAAATGGTCCATTTTCTGGAGTTAGGCATTACTTGTAAATCCAAAAATTTCGATTCCAACCTTCTTGGTGAAATAGATCCTGTGCAAAAACTAAAATGCCTTCTTAGTCGTGGCCATTGGAATAACCATGTCTGCAATATTGCGGATTCAAGTTGTTTTGCAGAGTCACTATAGATTATTAATGGTCGGTCACCATTGTAAAGTTGGCAAGATACAAAAGGAAAAAACACAGAATCATCAGGATTATTCTCAGAAACTTGTGCTAAATTAAGTTGAATACTATTGTTATATGAATTATACATTGACTCACTTGGTCTTCTAAATAATGAGCTAAGAAGAGACAAATTATTTATCATCCACAGAACTGATAAATCAATTAACAAAGTATGTGTCCAGACACAACCCGGCCTGGGCATTTCATCTGCATACCAAGTTTTTGAAAATGCATAAAATTTGCTTCCTGCTAGTGGGTATCCAGTTATATACTCCGTAAATCCCTTTTCCACACCGGTACCAGTATAATCCGACATTACACTCAGCGTACGCCTTTCCATTCCGTTTAATTCACTTGAAGAAGCGAGGAGATTATGTCCCTCTTTATAACCGTGTAAGGTTTGATGAATTGATATGTTATCCCGATCTGTCATTGAGCTATAAGCCATTGAAGTGGCGCACAAATGTTTTTATTAATATTATTTCCGTCTCTGACGATAAATCTTTCGCCAGGTTCATCCATGGATGCAAGTCTTTCTTTTTCCAGATCGTCATCTTTAATTTTTCCACCTTGCGCACTAACTCCAAATACTCTTAGGGTAAATTTTTCTGGATTCGAAATTAGATACTGGTACAACAAAGGTAAATTATATTGCAACCAATCCAATGGAGCAATATTTTCACTTTCTACCTCATCCCATGCAGATATTACTAAAGAAAGTGGAATTGGACTTTTATTTTGATGAACATAATGGTAGTTCAATATATCAACCAGCATTATTTGCGTTGGAACTTCTTCTATTTTGAAAGGCTCAAGTTCTTCGACTTCTTCGAAATCATCATCATCTATTTGAGTATCATCAAGTAAGACGTGATTGCGAATTTTCGAGGGATTTAGGAATAAAGCGATGCCAGATGCTTTTTCGACTTCATGTTTATATTCCTTTTCCCAAAGTCGGTTAGTAAATTGTGCAACAAAGTGCTCACCGGCAATGTCGGGAACCTGAAGCTCAAATCTTGTTTTTGTATCCACGTCTTCAAGATGTAAAAGAACTTCTTTATTTGATGAGTCAATTTGTGTTACAGTTCTATCAATCTCTTCACATTTACTCCATAAGTTCATAATCTTATTTAGATATGCCGTATTTGCCGACTTTTTGTACTCAATAAATTTCCTGTCTGGTAAATTAGAGGTTAAATAGTAATACAATGCTGCCAAGAAGGATGTTTTTCCTGTAGCTGGCAGACCTAAAAGCAGAAAATGTCTTTTGTAATCTCCCATTAGTCGTGGTATTTAAATCGTTGAAATTCCCGGACGATCTCATGTTCCTCAATTACCTTCGTAGTAACTTGTTTCGGATTTCCCTGCGATAAGCATTTGTCAAGGAATACATCTAATCCCTCTCCCCATTTTACATTTGGATTAAGTGAACGGGACGCAATAAATAGTATTTCACCAAACAAAGTTGGAAATCTTTCCTTTAATGGTTGTATAAAAAAGCTGTTTATTTTTTCAATTTCATTCGCTGCGTCAATCTTATCCCATTTTGTGATCACCAAGTTTAGTCTTTCTTTGCCAACTAATAATTGATTTTGCAATGCACGTTCTATTGTTGAAATAATATTTGCCTTAAGAGCATGGCGATTGGAGTTGTGCAATAATGTGCTGCCATTAGCCAAAACAAAGATGTGACTTGCATAGCGTAAAATTCCTAAGGTGGACATTTCGTCATCCGCGTCGTTTGCCCTTTGAAACTTTTCGCCGTTTATGTCTGCGAAGAGTAAGTGTTGGCTTTTGAATAAAAGGGATCTGTGACGGACTTCGAGATGTAAGTATGAAAATTCAAACGATTTTGTTCTTTCGTTATCTGAAGATTTACTTTTTGATTTCAGCCTTGCATAATGTGCTCTTTTTTCAAAGGCAATTGGGGTTAAGCATCCAGCAAAATTGAAGTCACCAATTGGACCTTTGTGAAATCTGTCGAGAAGTGCGGCATAAAGCGTCGATTTTCCACATTCGGGTTCTCCAATTAATACAACTAAATTTGACTTAAATTGATATGTAATCGTTGATAATTCATTTTCTTGCAAATCATCACCCGAAGGAATTATGTGAGTTGTTGACTCGGGAATTGCGACTTCTGGTTCGCTTTCATCTTCAGGCAATTCTACCAATCTAAGAAATTGACATTCTTCCATGTTTCCATCCATGCATATACCCGTGGAATTGAAAGAACAGCCTGGTTGAATGCACTTTTTTGGCTTAGTTTCTAGTGTCATTGGCCGATTTCATTATATAATCTTGAAAGAATTAACTCCTTGTACAATTGGGACGCAAAGTCGGCAGCGCTGTATGCTTTTTCTAAAGATAATATCGACTTCGTTTTAAGTATGTTTAATGCGTCATCTTGATTATTTTCGAGGCCGGCTTTTAAGACGTTTAGCAATGGCGATATCTCTAAAAATGCGCCTATAAGTGAGTTTTGAGTCGACTTAGGGAACTCTGCTCTACATTTACTTAAACCTGCACAAATATCAGTTAACGAATAGGTTTTTGATTCTAATTCAGGCTTTATCTCGGTAGCTTTTCTTAATAAGTTTTCAATTTTTCCTATCCCTGGTATATTTTTAGTCATCCTGTTCAATTCTATTGCTAACACTACTCCGTAGATTTCAGCAGGTACTTCTTTAAGTGGTTTGTTAAGTACGATACTATTCCCACCAAATAACCACCATAATATATCACACTCTTCAGACAAAGCAGTCATCCCGTTAACCAATTGATCTCGCTCTTTTTTTAAATTGTCGAATCTAGCACTTACAGTATTAAACTCTTTAATTACATTATTAAATGATTCAATGATTTTATCGGCAAACTTTTTCAATGAAGCGGCATCAACTACAGTTTCTGGTGCCCATGTAGGCACGCCATGTTTAACAAATGTTGGATTGTAGTCAAGGTGGGGGGTAGTGATTTCAACTTTTCGTGTCCGCTCGCACTCCTGTACCCAAGACTTTAATGCTATTTTAGAGAGGTCAGCCAATTGTTGATCACTCGATTCAATGTGTATTAATATGGCAACTGAACAGTAATCGGACACACATGTGTCGTTTAATTCTATTTTTTCAGCTATTGCACATCCTAACAATGTTCGTAGTAGGTGGTCATTTTTTGTGGAAAAATATTCGTCTTCCGCTTTAAAAAAATTGACTAATTCAGCGACTGAATCTTCGTTAATTTCTTTAAATCCTAAATATACCTTTAAAAGCATATTCCAGAAATCACGTTCGCCTCTTGATGTAATAGCGTCTATTCCTTTTCGTCTATTATCTAATTCTTCCCTCTGAACTTCTTTTTTAACAGCCTCTTTATACCAATCGGGAAAAAGTTGTTTTGCGGTAAAACTCATAATGTCAATTATTTAAAAGGGTTTGGATCTGTAGATTCATCGGTGAATAAAATTGACCAAAGGCTTGCGAGTAAATCTTTTTCCTTGGCTCTAATCAGGAATTTTGCGCACAGTTCATCTGCATCAGGTGAATTTATACTTTCGTTTTCTTCAATTAATCCTAATTGTTTTGCAATAGCAAATCGCCTTGTTAGTGTTAAGGAGTAAAATGCCTGCATAATCTTCCTTCCTGGTTTCATGTTACTAGTGAATTCTGGTATGTCTGGCAATGTTGGTGATTCCGATATAATTTCTTCGGCAGCTACGGGTAAATGTTTTGCAAGAGGGCTATCAGCACTAATATTTGGAATTTGACCCAATTTTGGCTTTTTGGGTTTTAGTTCACCTTTCATTCGCTTTAGTAAAGTTCCAAAACTTTCTTTGTCACTTAAGTCATAATGTGTGTAAAGATTCAGAAACGGTGGGATAAATTTTTTGTCATCTCTACTAAAGAAGACTGGTATTACTGTCATGTTTTTACCATCGTTGTTGTATATCATAGCCTCAGTGAGAATTGATTCCCATTTGGCACCTAGGCCTGAACCATCTTTTTCTAAATCTGAATAACGTTCAAAGAATTTCTCTGATGCTATTACTAATACAAAATCAGACTTTTGAAGATTCATGGACATCCAATGTGGCCATCCCTTCTCAGGATTATCGTTTTCAACATACTGATCAATATTGCAATCTAAGTAATTACTACAAAGAAGATCTGCGAGCTCCAATGCTCTTTGCTCATGAATCTTGTTATCGTGAGCATAACTTATAAATACTCTGGTGGTTTTTGTCTCCATGGAAGAAGAATTAAGAAAAGGCTTATGAGTTGATAATAATAGTAGCAAGTTTCAGGTGTTTGTCTATATTACACCTGCTTTATTAAAAAATTTTCAATTAGGCTACAAGGAATTAAAAACGGCTTTCGGTCTATCTTAACAACTAATGTTTGGCCATTAGTCGTATAAGAACCTTCAAAGATTCCTCCAAGAGCATTGAGAGAAAATCGTCCTTGAGAACAATTGCCAGAAAAAGTGACGTTAAGTTTTATTGCTTCAACCTGCGCTTTTTTAAACAGGTGTTCAGGCGATTGGGATAATTGTAAGGTGATATTGCAGGGCATATTTTAAAGCAAACAATAAAATAATTCAATGGTGAAATTGATTAACAATGACCTGTTCAAATCTTTATCATTCTTCAATAGGCGCATTTAGGGATTGCGCTTAGGCACATATTAAACTCACTAGAACTTTAATCTACTTGAATCAGTATTGTGAAGATACAAATAATCGGAATATTCAAAAGCGATCTTTAGCAGGTAAATATATTATATTGGTATAATCGTTTATGCGTTATTCATTTGTATTCCCTTGTCTTTAAATTGTTTTAATCCCTTCTTCTTAATAAGATATTGATTATCAGTATCTCATTTCTTTTCTGTACCTTATCAGAAATTCTTATTCATGGCTAGCCAACAATTTAAGGTAGACTGGAATGGAAGGCAAATAACAATCCAACCTTTGTCACATCAAGGAAGTATGGTATATAAATGCATAATGCAGGAGCAAATTTTGGTATTAACCACAGGTGTGGGGGCAAATGGACAGAATTTCTGGACGTTTTTGCCTCCGAAGGATGCCAAAACAGCGAAGGAAATCGGCAAGTTAATTGATGATCATCTAAGTAAACCTTAGCTGATATGTGCTATTTCAATGGAATAAGGGTTACAAAGGATGAATATATCCGTTTATTGAACCTCGAAAAGTCCTTGGCTCATCTTGAGCACCTCTTGCGGCCCGTTCAGGATGCATTTGCCTTTCAGGAATCAATAATCCTCAAAGCAAACTCAACCAAAACGGATTTTGACCTTGTGGGAATGGAATGGGGTTTCTTGCCAAAGCACGTGAAAAATAGGGCCGAAGCAGATCGTTTCCGTAAGGGGTATAAAAACGCAGAAGGCAAATTTATTAAATACGACACTCAAAATGCGAAGGGGGAGGAGCTTCTCTACAAAGGCAAGATGTACCGGGAGGCTGCCCTGACAAACCGCTGCCTACTGCTAATTTCAGTTTATGAGGAATGGAGACATTTACCTAAGATCGGGGCAAAAGGCCAGGCACTGACTACCACCGAAAGCTACCCATACTGTGTTTATATCAAAGACAAGCCTTACATCTTAGTAGCGGCCATATATAATACCTGGACGGATAGGGAAACCGGCGAAATGATCGACACATATTCGCTTATCACTACGGCCGCTAATCCGCTTATGAAGATAATTCATAATAAGAAGGAGCGCATGCCTACTATACTCACGGAAGAATTAGCCTGGGAGTGGTTGTTTGGCGAATTATCGGAAGAACGGATAACACAAATTGCTACCTTCCAGTTCCCGTACGAACAAATGCGTATCTATACGTTGGATAAAAATTTTAAGACCTCGGCAGATCCTTTAAAGTATGTCAAGCAACCCAGGGTTCCGGAAGTTATAATTGACGGTGTTATTTATGATGAGCCTCCTGAGGGAATCGCCTGCGAGGATGAGGCACTGCCAGGGTTAACCTTATTTTAGCACGGGCAGATATTAGGAGAATTTAGATTCTAATATCCTACCAATTTCTTCGGCACGGTCGAACAGACCTCCGTTTTCAAGCCAATTTTCAGTTCCGTCAAGATCAACCTCAAAGGTGATGGCTACCCGGTCCCTTTCATCAGGGAATTGAACCATGAAAATGACCTGTTGATGATCGGAGGTGACAACAACTTCAATGTGTTGCCCATCCATACTAATGTCAAATCTTTTAGGGATGTTATTATTGTCCATTATTGTAATGCTAACAAGCTAAAATACTTAAGTGATCCTAAAATCCGCTCAATTATGTTACCTATCTCTTTATAACTCATTAAAAAGCATACCTAATTTTGCAATAAGGTATCAATTCTTTGCATAAGCTAACCAAATCAAATACAATTTCCCTCTTCAGATTGTTCTTGTAACGAACATTTCTTTGACCAGTTTCGCTGTACTTAACCTGTTGGACCGCTGGTGTCCATAAAACCTCTTCTGCTTTAGGGTGCCATCGCATGTTAACTTTATGAAGTGGCTCGTTATGCGTCAGAAAAATAATTTCTGCAGCCAGTTGTTGCTTCGTCTGTTGGTCTAAGATATCATTCATTTCGTTAAGCAGCTTTCTCCAGTCCTCCAGCCAGCCCTGGTAATAGATCACAGGTGCAAAACTCACGTTCACTTCATATCCAGCCTTCCTAAAATCATTCATTACGGCAAGTCTATCGCTAACTGGGGAGGTTCTGACGTCAACCAGCCTAGAAATATTATGGGGCATAAGACTAAACCTGATACGGGTTTTTCTTCTTGCATCAAAATTAAGTAACTGGTGATTTACAAACTTAGTCGCAAATGTAAGCTTAGCATTAGGAGTGGTGGCGAACAGATCAATCAGGTTTTTAACGTTATCACAGATAGCGGCATCTACGCTGCAATCGCTATTCTCTCCAATTTCATAAACCCAGTATTCTGGATCAATCAAATCCGGTTCAGTTTTTACCCCTTGTCGCACGGCATGCCGACTAAGATACCCCATGATTTTCTCAATATTTACAAAAATGGTTATTGGATTGGCATATCCCTTCCTGCGGGGTACATAACAATAAGAGCAGGACATGGTACAGCCATTTGATTGAGATGGGGCGATCCAGTGAGAACTTCTGGTGTTAGCTCTTGCGCTCAGGGCCTTCTTCACACCCAGAATCAAAACGTTCCGCTTGTTCCAAATCCAATCCTCCACGGAGCCTTCAAATCCAAAAAGTTCCGGAATCTGGTTATGGGCAGGTACTTCTATTAATTCAGCGTCCGGGTATTTATTTCGGATTTCCACTGCCCGGGCATACTCCCAAATGCGAGGCTCATGGTATATTTTATGGATGCTGATGAGATCATCGACTTTCTTTGTGTGTAACATGATTTCCTGAGATCAAATGTCGGACCATTGAGCACGACGTACTGTAGTACAGCGGGGCCTGGTGATTTTCCGGAAACTTTCCAACCGTTCAGGAAACTTTCGGCGCCCGTCATTTTGGTTCTTTTGACTGAACCAAATGTTCGGTTATGAAAGCAGTTAGCCCGAAGTCGATACTACAATTAGATACGTGCGACCCTGTATATAAGCGCTTTTTTGCAGGGGATATTGCCAGTCCTAATACGTTAATCCACGCGCTCCCTTCCCATATAAACGGGCAAGAGTTGACTGATCATCAAAAAATCGATCTGCTTGTGAACCTCAAGATACCCTTTGATCACCTTAAGAATCTCCATTTGATACCTGGTAATGGTAAAGTGGTCTTTGGTCGCCTGGAAGGTGTAAAAAACTACAAACTGAACCATATTCCGTTAGAATCCTGCCGGTTTTTAAATCGAAATCTGTTCTACATGGATATTTTAAACCCGGAACTATCTGCATTCATCCGGGTACGAGACCATTATAATAAACAAAAACTTCACCTTCCATATTTGCCTTCTGCCAATGTGATCGAGCTAGTGCCGGACAGCATATTTGCTCATGAATTGACAACGGATAATAAAATTGCTTTGTTGTCTAATGGGACTCTTTCGCTGAGTAATAAGCTCTCAGTGGATCTAAATGTAATTACCGGCAATATTCACCTTAAAGAGGATTACGGTCAATTAATGAAGAAAGGGAGCATACTTAGCCGACAGGTATGTCAGTTTACCTACGATAGGGAAAAAGAAAAACAGCAGTATTTAAAACTTAGGCAGAAGGGATTAAAGCAGATTAACCAGCCAGAAATTGACCTGTAATGATCTACAAATACATTAAATTCGGGAACTATGAACGCCTTTCAGCATGATTTACAGAAACTACAGTTCAAAATTAATAGCTTTTCGTTTGAGGATCAAGACAGCCTTTCGTTCCGGATTTTCCTTATTGAAATTTTAAGCAAGCTGGCAGCGGCCTCCACTTTGTCAATTTCAAGGGATAGCAGGCGCGTGATTCGAGAAGTGTATTATGTGCTATATGACTTTTATAAGTCTCTGGCAGGGATTATCCATGAAGACACCTTTGATCGAATGAAAACAGAAGCGAAAAATTCCGTTACGTTATTGAGTGAGGGATTGTCGCCCGAAAGCAGAGAATCGTTGAATAAATACTGGCGTTAAATAGTATGATTCAGTGGCGTATTTCCAGTTGGAAAGTAAAGGGACTAAATATGACAAGTAAAACGGGTGGTGCGGGTGGGCACCCGGCTAGTTGGTACAGCCAGGTATCCTTTTACAAAACAGGTCAGGTGTCGGTAGAATTATGCAGCAACAGAAAGTGGATTTAAGAACTCAAGCGGAATGCTATTGACTGTTATTGGTTGCATCTGGTAATCCTCTATGTTCATAAAGAACCCTCTGACATTAATAACCCCTTCGGTAAACATATTCATCAATAACCTTCCCGCCATTGTTGCGATGGCCGGATTAATGAACAAGTCTTGTTCAGCAAGCGCTTCGGCTGCGGAGCAAGACGGTGATTTATCTGTTTCCTCCGTTTGAAGCAATAAATTCCTGTATTCCTCAGTAACAAATGGCAGGCGCTCTGTAGGTTCATATAGTTTAGAAGTTGGCTGTCTTACAGGGTGAACAGTACCGATCAAAGATTGGCCTGTATACCGGCTATTTCCTAAGTCAAGCCAGTAAATGCACCTGTCCGGATGATTTTCTGTTAGTTTGATCTTTCGCAGGATTTCAGCAATTTCAAACCTTGCCTGCACCTTATCTACACAACTTATGGTGATATTAGCCGATTTACAATTACGCATTAGGTATTTGTTTTCTGTGGTATAATGATAAGCGAATGCTTTCCAGCCTGTGCCCCAAAACCGGTTGACCCGGTTAATCAGGCAAGTTGATTTCGGCAGACCGACTTCTGATTCACTAAATAGCTGCCTTTTCGTGTTGTTCTTGCTAATGGTATCGCCGTCAAATAATCGTACATCTAAACCGGGGTGATCAAGTGCTAACAAGGCATTATTGATACGTCCCAATACCGTGATCATGACGCTACCCGTGCCTCCGGCACCAATCAGATTAACCGTTACCGGATTGGTTGGATTGAGCAAATAATTGGAGACAAAATGAACTTTTTCCATACTAAAGAATGTTTTTGATGGTGAGGTGATTCTTTTTCAGCATATCGACCGGGAATTTTTCTTTTGAATTAACAAGGCTTTTCCATACACATTGTCCTGATTTATCGTCTGTGTAGTTATTTAGGGCATGGCTAAATACACTGTCAAAAAATAGTCTTTCCCATTCCTGCATAAATGGTAAAAGGGTCTTTTTAGCGAGTGTCTTTAAGGAGGTTGTGCCCATGCAAACCTCTCCGGACGAGTACACGTTGAAAAAAGGTGCATGATATAACTCAGTATTTTCTTTAGGCCGTTTGCCGTCTTTAAGCGCGAATACCGATAGCTTACGCTGATTTGCTTTCCAGACTAAAGCTGGTATTTTGGCCTTACCGGACGGAATATCGCTGCTTTGCTGAAAATGCATAAAAACGGACTTCGGCTTTGTGTACCATGTGACGTTGCCAGCCGGACGCGTGTCAATTTTCAACACAGTCGCAGGAAAGACACCATTACAATTGCCGAAATTGTTTGCCAGCGGTTTCAAGCTGGAAAAACACTTTGCCAGTTCTACGCTTTCAGATAAAGTAAGCGGGTGGGCATTTACGAGTTCTGCATCTTCATTTACTTGCATCAATTCCACGTACTTATCTGTTCGGTCGCGATCGGGTTTCCCGTAAAGAACTATTACGGTTTCAGGGAGAATTTCCTGATTAAACAGCTTTGTGATATTTGTCATCGAGTAGTTTTAAAAGGTCATATAAATCATACAGTACCTCTAACAGTGACTTAACATATTCAGGATTCAGTTCCTCTTTGTCATAGTATTTATCAAAAACCTGATAGACAATCGGAACATCATGAACCCGTTCTTCATCTTCAGAAAAAAAAATGTCAATATGGTTTTCCAATTCTGAATCTATATGATCATGACGCGAGTAATAAAAACATAATTTATAACTCCTGTCTATCCGGTGTTCTATGTGTGGGTCTTTGAGGCACTTAGGATAATTTTCTTCAAAGGTTATCTCCGGCTTGAACTTATAGAGGTAATACGCTTTTGACGCCAGCTGATAAAGCAGCTTTTCTTCTTTGTCTCTCGGTCTTAGCCGGTTTAATCGCATTTCAAAATCGCGTAAATGGATACTTCGGTTTAATTTCTTTTCCATTACCCGAAGATGATAATATGCACTTTGCAGGTAATTTTCAAGTTCCTGATAGTAAGTCATTCCTCCGTCCAGATCATCATAGCAACCATTATTCATGTCTTCTTCAATAAAATCAATAGCTGCATCAACAGATGTATGCTCTCCGGTGCCAAATACCGGTACTTCGACGATGTGGCGCAGGTATGTACATACCGATAGTAACAATTCAGAAGCATGTTTGCGACCCGGTTCTTTCATATACTTTAGAATAGGCGCAAATGGAAAGAATCGTTGCTTGTCCGACTGCTCCACTTCTTTGTAGGTGGCCAAACACACCATGCAGTTTTCAAGTACTACCTGTAAACCTATATTCATTTCAGCAAGCCGGCTTTGCAGGTGTTTGAATGATAGCGACATATTATAGGGATACGGGTATTGGCTTACGTCTTTCAATTTTAGATTGTAAAGCTGACAGATGTAAGAGAAAGAGTTAAAGAACTCTTTCTCTACCTTATCCTTGTTTTGAAATACGCTAGAAAAGGATGTTGAGATAGGCCAAATCTTGTTTTTCAGAAAATCATTTCTAACATTGGCAGCAGGGCGGCGCATTGCTTGTCGCTCCTGACTTCTTCTGCGTCCTTTTTTTGCGTTAACGGCACTATGGCGTTTATTACTTGGTTGTGTAGTGTCCATAAGTCTGAATAACAATTAATGTGAATAATCCGGATTGTATTATCTGTGTTGTTTTCCATAGCTTATCCTTTTGTTCCCAATGTTGTAACAAACTTGTACACCCGTTTATCGTTTTCTATTACCGGCCCCTCAATGTTGGCATTTAAAACCTGTGGATAGGTCGCAGCGCCATAAAATGAGCGTACTTGCTTTGGTGTCCATGAGTTGTCCGGGTCTTTTAAAGTGACTGGCTTACCATTAACAGTCACGGTAAATTCTCTTTCTAATACTGTTGCTAACTGCATATACTGTGATTTAAGCTGCGAATAATGTGTTTTCGTTCAATTTTGCCATCAGGGCGGCGTGGGTATTCCTAATGATTTGCTCTTTGCTAGGATAATCCAAAAGGGACGGCAGTTTACGGACAGCATCACTGAAAAGTCCCTTTAACTCCAATTCTTCCACTTCCTGCATGGTAGCGTTAAATTCCTGTTCCTCCATTAATTCCATCAGGTCCGTTTTGGTGGATTTAAGCGATTCTTCTTTGTCAGGATGGTCCTTTAAAAGTTGCGGCAACTTTCCAAGAGCTTCCCGGAACCGTTCTTTCCCTTTGAGTTCTTGAATCTGGGTCATGGCCTGATTAAACTTTTTCTCGGCATGAGATTCCTCTTTTTTAACTTCCGCTTTTGCAATGGATGTTTTACTGACAGAATTGTTCGCAATCTTCGCTTTCGCAGCTTCCACACTTTTAAGATGTGATTCCTTATTAAGTAGACGTAGGGACTCCGTTGCTGTGACTGGCGCTTCAATGTCAGAAAAGAATAGATCATCTAAGTCAGCGGGCGAAGCTGAAAATATCAGTGGTTCAATTGCCTGTTGCTTATTACTTCCCGCTTCATCGTCTCCGTGGAAGACCAATACTTTTAATTTTTCCGGATTGTCAAGATTGATAGTAATAATGATATTACCTGTAGCACTTAACCGGGCCATCAATGAAAAAAAGTTTGTTTGCATATTCTAATTGTTTAATTGGTTACAAATTGTTGTTGAATGGCATATCCTGCCAAATGACGGAAATGCTTTCGTTTGCTATGCCTAACGATTGCTTAACCAGTAGTAAGGCTGTTCCTGCTGCACCTCGTTTCCACCATTGAAATCTAAAATCTTTGTATCGGGCAAAATTGACCATTAAGGTGGCTTCAGTGCCTACGGCGATAACGTCTATATTTCTGGCGGCAATTTCTTGGATCACAAAATCCAGATGTACCTTCTTATAGCTGGCATAACGGTCAATCGGCATATAATCATAAAAATGGTGTTGTACATATACGGCCTGTGTATATTTCATAGCTGTTGGAGGTTTAAAATTCTTGTCTTATCAAACCGGATTTGTAGTGCTGTATGAACAAGTCGTTTGTATAACCGCTCGTCAGCGTGCCCGTAGCTTAATGTATAAGCGTTATATTGGTATTGCAGGTTAGGCAGATCGGCGCTATTTAAGTCTAAAAATGATCTAAACTCGGTCAGTAACGAATCCGCAGTTACGCTGAGTAACATCAGTGCGCGGAGCCTGTCCAGCTTATCATCAATTTCATTTTCAATACCGGCCATATTCTCCCTGATAGCCAAGTAGGCAAAGCAATCTTTTTCGTACAAATCGGCTGTTGCATATTTCTTGGCATTTTGATACTCAGGTACCGTTGCCAGATACCGGCTTCGTTGCTCAAGTATTTCTGCATATGCCTGCCTGTGTTCAGCGTGGTACTGTTGAATAATATTCATGATAGTATATTTTGATGGTGTCAGTTAGCCAAGTGGCTTGCCACCTGGCTAACTGACAATTATCTTTCGACCAGTGGATTGGCCAGATCATAAAACTGGTAAAATCCGGCAGCTAGTTCCGCAGTAGTGAATTGGAGATCAGCGCGTCCGTTCTTGTACCCCTTAATGCTGACAACCTCTGTTATTTGCTTTGCTTCAAAACAATAGTTTCCAGTCAATTGCTGTTTAAATGCTTCCAATTCTCTGGTCATTCTGGTATTGCCGTACAAAAACAAGCTAATGGCATAACATAGCGTTTCAAGTCTTGAATCCTGTTTTTGCAGATCAGGCATAACGATTTTATTATTAGTTAAGTGCGGTTTACAACGCTGAAACATAAACAAGCGTCTGAACTGACCAATCGTTCGAGTTTTACTGACTACATTTAAGTCACTACCTAGCTGCTGGATGATATTTTGAAGAACATAACAATAACTATCAATGGTCAATGGGTCTTTGCCGGTTATCCTGTGCGGCTGGAATTGAATATTGTAAGTCTTTTCAAAGTAGCTTTCTATATGCCGGATAAACTTTGTAGTCAATTTGGTAATGTCGCTTTCTAGGTGAGACATGGTTTTATCTACTTCAAAAATCATTTGCGTGATTAAGCCTGTAGTGTCAAACTTCAGATACCTATGCGTTTCGTCTTGATTGTATTTGAAGTTATTGACGGCATCCTCCATCAGGAACCGTAATGAGGCGTAGGAACCATTTGCCTGTCTGCAAAACTCTACATCCTGAGTCGTAATGAGGCTTTCAAAATGTTTTATTGTGCAATTCATTTTTTCTATTGTCATACAGTAATAGTTTAAATGTTAATTGGGTGATTATTTAAAACGCCTGATTGCTTTTATACGTTCGTAGGCTTCAATGATGCATTGCGTCATGATCTTTGCGTTTTCTGGATCATCGGGGTTTTTATCCGGATGCCATTTTTGTAACAATTTCCTGTAGGCTGATTTCAGATCTTTTTCTGAAACATTAACAGGCACCTCCAATATTTCAAAATCTTCATTTTGAATATCAGCTTCCTGTTGTAACCTATCCTTTAGTGCTTGTCGCCAATCCTCCGCACTGCCATAACCACCTGACGTGTCATAGGTTTTGTAACCTTCTGTAAATCCTTTTTTCTTCTTCATAATCTTATCTGGTTATGATGTTTACTTCATGTGGTACCAACAAGGAAGGCAAGCCAATTTCTGAGAGGTGCTTACATTTCCGGTGTCTTTTCCAGCCGGGACAATCGCACCCCCAATAGCGGCCTTTGATGTGTTGTGCAATGGTGTATAGCCTGTTGGATGATGCACTTTTGATGTGAAAGCGGTTTTCCCATTGGCTGTTGCTGGGAAGTGCTGCTTCTTTGCTTATATAGATTTCTGGAAACATGATTGTTTTTTTTTTGGATTGGAATAGTGGTTAACTGATGTACGCTGCTGGTGGATTTTCAAGGTCGAAGCAATCAAAAAATTCCCACGCTCTTTCCGGTGTTTGAAAGTTTAAATCGACTCTTGAGTTGGCATAAAATTTAATTGTCATCAATTGATCCAATGTATAGCAATGACCAGTGTCAACGCGTATTTTCCATTCCTCTTTCAGTTCTTTGCATTCATCCGTCAGCACTACGGAACCAGTTATGTAAAGGGATAAAGCATGTAAAAGGGTTGAAAGCCGGGCAACGCTGGTTCCATAGGTTGGTAGTTTTACCAAGTTGCCTTTTAAAACTGGCTGAGTACGGATGCGCCAAAAATTATTTCTAAATTTCCTGTATACCTGATCTTTTCCAACTGCTAAAAAGTTATCACCTAGTTCATGGATGATATGTTCAACCATCGGTCGGCAACTATCTATTAATTCATCTGAAATTGCGGACTTAGGATATTCCTTTACATCAAAATGATAGGTGTTTGTAAAATGAAGAATAACTGCTTCGGAAAAAGACTTGTTTAACTCCTCTTTGCCAATCCTTAATTTTCCTTCCGAACCACTGATGGCCGATTCAGCATAGTAGTATTGGATAGTAAAAGACGCTGGTTTTAATGCATCTATTTTGTTTTTATATTGGCATGCCGCCTCATGTAAATCTGCAACTAAAGTGAACCAAGAGAAATAATTACTATACAACTTTTCACAGGCCGTTACGTCACTGGCGGAAAGTGCTTTTTCAATTTGTTCGTATGGTATTTTCTTTGTCATTTCGGTAACATTTTAAGTGGGGGAGATGGGCCGTACTTAGGAAGTACGGCCATTGATAAGTGAGCTTTTTAGGCGGCCACGATGTCTGTTTGTACCGGCAATGGCTCTAATGTTTCGCCAATGATATAATCAGCAGCCTGCTGCGCCTGACTGCAAGCCTGAAGGAAGAATTTGTCATTATGGCGCAGCCTGTTAAGCCATCCTTCAATATATGCGGCTGAATTTTCTAGTGTGTTCGGAAGTATGCCCGTAACTCCTGACAGATAGGCGTTGCCCAATTCCGCCACTAATTCTTCTTTACTGTATGGCTGAGAACCAAATGTGTTTGGGTTGGTTACTTCTTCGCGGTTTAACCTGCTGGCGTGTCCTGTGGAGTGTACCAGCTCATGAAAAAGCGTACTGTAATAGCTTTCGTCTGTGTAGAATTTCTTTTGCTGTGGCATATGAACCACGTCGAGAGACGGAATATAGCAGGCTTGGTTACCTCTGTATTTGATTGGTGGCGGGTTTTTCATGCCTGCAATGATTTTTTCGCAGGTTTCAATCTTTTCTACTGACGTGCGTACATGGCTTTCCGGTTTTTCAAATTCAATACCTTCAGTCTGCGCAATGTTAAAGACAGTGAATTGTTTTAAAATGGGAATAGTAGGTATATGTAATTTGGTTTCACCTGTTTTTTTATCCGTGACCATTGTTGCCTTATCGTGCTGTTGTTTCATTTCAAAGTAGATTACTTTAAAACCGTGTTCCCCTTTACGGATATTGCCGTCCATAGCTTCGGCCTGTTTAAAGGTGAGAAAATGGGGATATTCAAATTCTTTCAGCAAACAAATCATATTCAGATAGAAAGCATTCCATCCTTTGTAATAATGCCTGCTGCTGACGTTATGAGGCATTTCATCCGCTGCCCACGGCTTTTTCCAGAGAATGACGCCTTTTTCAAGCTGGGCGATTACCTGATCTGTAATCTGCTGATAAACGGTTTTCTGTTCGCTCTGCGGTTCACGCTGTTTAATAGACTGTTTCATCGTGCTTTTTTTTAGTCGTTTAACAATGTCTTTTCGCGCTCTGCTCTATATCGCGCGCTTCATACACTGTTATGCGACCAGCACTTATTCTGAGGTTAGCAGCAACGGAATTTTCAAAGAAAATACTACATCCATATGCCGCCCGCAGGGCACCATACTGCGCGTAGCGCTATGGAGTGTGGAGATTTTCTTTGAAAATAGCTTGCGGTCCGTTGAGGCTAACCTCAGAATGCAAGTATCTTTGCATAAGAGAGTTGGAGCCGTTAATGTTGCCAACATCAAAGTCAATTTGAACTAATTAGTAGCCTGAAGCTCAACCGCAATAACCATAGTCTCATCTTCTTATTTATTGTCTCCCATTCCTTTTGTGGGAGTGGCAGATTTAGTTGATTTAAAGTGCTGGTAGCAACAATCGTAGACCTTCGTACTAGTGCCGCTTAGGAGTTAAAAGTGCATTTCGGATGGTTAAATGCATATGTATATCCGATCTCCGCTAATGCATGAGCGATTGAAGCGGTATCCTCCCGTTTCGGGAGATACAAGCGGAAAGCGCGGCCCGGAGGGCATGCCCCAGCCAGACAACAAACTGTAATCATTTAGAAATGGCGGAACAAAAAGGTAATTTTGTTATTTAAGTGGGTAACAGGTTTCTCATGTTTGTATCCAGGCGATGCAAATTGTTCGTAACCAAATAAACATGGCCAAATACCGATTTCGTGCCGAATGCCTTTCCGATGTGAAGGAGCTTGCGATCTTACTTTCAGGTGATAAAATCCTGATAACTAAAAATACTGACATACCGGATGTTGAGGTAGAATTGACTACGGAAAGGGTAGGGGTGAAATTCTGTACTTTATCAGCACTATTGAAGATGGGCATGTGATGCGGGAAACGCTTGCCCTGGCAGAAAAATATACCGGTAACCGCGTATACTTTAACGATGAGTCGGAATCCATAAACTAATGTTTTCTTCTACTGTTCACCCTGGCTAACCTTATGATCAGCTCGTTGCAGAACTGCCGTGGAATACTTATTGAAGTAACAAGTTAAATGACTAGTTATGGAACAAATGAATATGGCGGGTTTGGAACTCGTTCCCATGGACTACGAGAACGAGCCACTTCCCAAAGAGGTGAAGGAACTTCGTCCGGCTGTCTATTTAGACGGAGACGCCTATTGTGTAATTCTTGGTCCTGATCCACAAGAGGGCGTTTTTGGATGCTCATGTACGAAAGAGGGGGCCATAGAAGACTGGAGAAACCATCTTTTAAGCCGCATAGCGCACCCATCAGAGGAGGACAACTTTGCTCTTGAGGTTATTGATATGCTTAAGACAAGCAAAAATGACGTATGGTAACCCGTGCAAAGGCAGTCAAGTCCAGGAAAACGCCGTATCCTGAATTTATTGAACCGATGCTGTGTTTGCTTACGGACAAACCTGTTCAGAGCACAGCATATCTTTATGAAATAAAGTGGGACGGCTATCGGCTTATCGCATATGTTAATAAAAAGAGTGTACGTCTGATGACCAGGGGTGGTAAGGATTATACCAGCCGTTACCCGATTATTGTTCGTGCGCTTCGGCAATTGAATATTGTAGCTGTGCTTGATGGCGAGATGGTCGTCTTCGACAATGAGCAAAAGCCGGATTTCCATGCAGTACAGTTATATAACGGTTCAGATTCGGATCCGATTTACTATTGTGTATTTGATCTGTTATACTTAAACGGTAATACCCTTTTTGATATACCGCTCGAAGAACGTAAGAAACGACTATCTGACCTGGTAAGCGGAAATGAATGGCTCATGTTAAGCGAGTCATTTGAAGATGGCCCCGGTCTGTTTGCAGAAATGCAAAAAAGAGGGTGGGAGGGCATTGTCGCTAAACGCAAAGACAGCACCTACCTACCTGGAAAACGTGTCGACAGTTGGCTTAAAATACCTACGCGCAAACAGCAGGAGTTCGTCATCGGCGGATGGGTTGAATCTTCCTCTACCGGCCGGTCATTCAAATCCCTCTTATTTGGGGCGTATAAGGACGGTGAGTTCAGATGGGTGGGTAGAAGTGGTAGCGGCTATAAGCAAAAGGAAATGCCCGGCATTCTCGAGCGTTTAAAACCCCTGGAGATTACAAAGACACCGTTTGTAAACAAAGTTCTGGACGTAGGGGATGCGAAAATTCATTATATCAAGCCGCAGCTGGTAGCTTTCTTTGAATTTGCAGACTGGACAAGTACCGGAAGAATCCGTAAACCAGCAACTTTCAAGGGCTTCCGCTTTGACAAAAATGCCTCACAAGTGCTGCTTGAAATGCCGGTTCGGGCACCAGTTAGCGCCGGTCAGGCTAAAAAAAACTCCGAACCAAAGTCCAAGAAGGAGAAGCCTGTTAGAGAGACTACTTCGTCCTACACGAAGCGAAAGCCAGCTTATCTGAATGCATCCTCCGCCTGGAAGGAGGTGGATAAGTCCTGGGCAGGCAAGGAAAAAATGACATTTGAACTGGAAAACTGCTCTATCGAATTACATAATGTGGATCGGGTACTTTGGAAAGATGTAACCAAAGCGCACCTGGTAATGTATTACCAAAGAATTGCACCCTACCTGTTACCCTATATTCAAGACCGGCCCCAAAGCCTGAACCTTCGTTTGAGTGGCGTTACAGGAAAGGCCACTTTCTTAAAAGATATGGAAAACCGCCAGCCGGACTGTGCTACCCTCTACACTGAAAAGCGAAAGCATCATAAGGATGACAAACGGGATATCATTCAATACCTGGTGACCAACAACCTGGAAACCTTGCTATTCATGATCGATGTTGGCTGTATTGATGTCAATCCCTGGAACGCCAGGTGGCAACAGCCCGACGAGCCAGATTTTGTGATTATTGAACTCGATCCCACAATACCCGACCATCTGGAACATGGGGCAGTCGGAATAGAAATCGACAATCAAGGATTTAAGAAAGCAATTCAGGTGGCAAAAGCCGTTAAAAAGGTAATGGATAAGTATGGTATACAGGGATTTCCCAAAACTTCGTGAAAAACGGGTATTCATGTATACATTCCTTGTAAAGGTTTTACGACCATGCAGGCACGGCAGTTAGCTGAAAAACTCGCTGCAGAAGTATTGAAGCTGGTACCGGTTATCGGTACCATAGAGCGTGAGAAAAAAGATCGGGGAGATAAAGTTTATATAGATACCAGCCAAAACGACCATGCGGACACGCTGGCGGCACCGTATTGTGTCCGGCCGTATCATGAACCACTGGTAAGCACTCCGCTTGACTGGAGCGAGATCAATGCAAAGCTTGACCGCTGGAAATTTACCATGCATACCATAGAGAAGAGATTGAAAGCAAGCGGAGATCTCTTTAAGTCAGTGCTGGACGAACGTATACGAGTGGCAAATTCCAGGCTACTATCAAAAATGCTCAACAAGTAAACGGAAAGCCAACCAAGTGGTTGGCTTCAAAATCAGGAATTGCCTTTCAGGGATTCCAATTTTTTATAGATGTCTTCTCTAAGCGGTCCATTCTCTTTGATTGCCGCGAGTACCTGCCCATGTGACAATTCAGGAAACTGCCTATGGACAAATTCCACTTCGCTTGGATCATTCGCATCTACTCTTACTCTGTCTTGCTGACCAACATTTTGTTTACTATCTGACATAACAAAAGCGTTTTAAAGTTAACAATATGAGTACATGTGTACAGATATTGTGCCGGTTGTGATAAATCCATACACGGGCAACGGACAAATGGCAGACAGCAGCACCAGAAATATGACGAGTCAGAAAATTCCGGATCTCCTAAGTATTCCAATATTTCAGCATAGTAACTTAGTATTAACAACAACGAAAATATAATGATGCCTGCTAAAGAGATATGATAAACCTTTCGTTAACTCAGGTGAAAATCTATGAAAAATTAGTACCATTAACGTTACCTGTAATTTATAAAAAGATGCTTATATACTTACAAGCCTCATTATAACCTTTGCCAATAGTATAGTTACCATTTAACTGCTGTACGTAGCCTGCCAGTTTTGGCTTAACAATAATTTCTTAAAGTTCCTTGTAATATGAAAAGCTCAAAGTCAGTCTTTGTGGAGATCGTTTCTGCACTCTATATCATGCTGTTTTTATATGCATCCATAACAAAGCTTCGATTTTATGATCAGTCTATTCAGCAAATGGATATGCAACCGTTTCCCAACCAACTATCAGCATTGATTTTATGGTCTATCTCTATTATTGAATTGGTAGTAGCGATTGGTTTGCTGTTTAGCAAAACACGCAAGGTAGCATTGCTCATTGGTGTTGGATTGATGATCCTATTTACAGGATATATTTCTACTGTCATGTTGCATGTGTATGCTCATGTTCCATGCAGTTGTGGTGGTGTTATTTCTGAGCTATCGTGGGGGCAGCACTTGTTATTGAACCTTTTTTATGTAGTAATGGGCATTGCTGCGCTCCTTAACACAAACAGGTTACGGCAAGGAGCTGCATTCTATGCTCCCAACAAGTTCCAGCATTCTTAGTATAGCGCTATATAAATGGGCTCTTCACTAGCCGCAATAGTGAAAAACATTAATTGTTAACTAAAAAATTCAACAAAATGAAACGTACAAAAATTATCGCAATGGCATCTGCACTGGTATTAGGAATTGGTGGCGCTTTCGCAACCCGACCTACAGTTACTTATTTCGCGGTTGAAGATGCGCCAGGATCAAACTCTTACCACTGGGAAACTACTAACCCAGAGAGCCGTGGTTATGCATGTGTAGCAGGTCCTGCAAGATGTTCTGCAAACTGGACATCTACTCCAATATCTAATCAGCTTCCTGCTGGTCAGCCTTCTCAGAACCTGATCTACAGAATGCAGTAAATGTATATGGCTACCGGTTTAATACCGGTAGCCATTCCTATTTATTCAACAGTGTAAATTCCCAGAGAATTACTCTTATGGATAATGGTAACCACAAACAGAGGATCTTTTTATCACTTGCTGCAATTTTCAGCATTTTAATGGCATTGGCCGCTAAACCTGTGACTATTTACTATGCAGTGGAAGATGCACCAGGGTCGAGTAGCTACCATTGGGTAACAGCATTAAAAAAAGGCTATATCTGTGTTCCAGGACCTGCCCGGTGCTCTGCTAACTGGACAACCATGCCTGTGTCAAATCAACTTCCGTCTGGTCAGCCTAGTACCAACTGGATCAATAGAGAACTGTAATTATAGTGCAGCCGCTTCACGGATGATGTTTATAATACTTTTACCGTTATCATTTCTAGGATCTACCGGGAAATCTAATAATTTACGACTTTTGTCAATAACTATCAATGTCGGATAGGCCGTTACTTCAAAAAATGATACGATGGGATGTTTATCACCCTGACCAGCCGTATAAAGGTTGACTTGCTCAGCCGATGAGTACTTTCCAGATTTGACGCTAGTTCTCCATTGATTGAGGCTTTTGTCGATTGATATACTTAGAAACTCGACCGGCAGATTTTTTAATTCCTGTTGAATACTATCCATTTTGGGCTTTAGTCCCTTACATGCAGAACATCCGGTAAACCAGAAATCCAGGACTACTACTTTACCAGAAAATTTTGAAAGTGAGACCGGCAGATTATCACCATTTTTCAAAGTAAAGTCCTGAACCAGGGCCCCTTTCTTCTTTTGTCCTGCTCGCGTCACTATGCCTTTAAAATCGATGTTTGAAAAGCCCGACGCAAGGCCAACTGGGATTCCATTGACGATGGAAGCATTTTGCCTATCCCTGTAGATAATAAATGCCAGTATTTTCTCCTTTAGTTCACCTTGATACCGGTTATTGATATCGGTAAGGCATTGCCCCCAGTCGAATGTATCCCCCACCCAATAGGCGTTATTAACGCGGGATTTTGCATAGACAAAGCCTGGATAAACGTCACTATAAAAAAGGGATGTTGTGTCAACTGAAATGCCACATTGTTGTTGAAGCTTGTCTTCTGAAGGCAATTCACTCAGTTTACCATAGGCATGAAACCTCCAGATTTGAGTAAGCTGAAGGCTAATATTTGCATAAAAAGTATTTGCCTGAAGAACCTGGAAAGCCGTCCTTGAAAGATTGCTACGCATCGTCTTTAAATACGCTAATTGATCGCAGGTCAATTGATTGCGGACTTCGAAGAAGTTGGTTAATGCTGACGTGTCTTGGGGCCAACCGCTATCGCCGACAGCCTTTATCTGATCAACTTTACGTTGGACAAGTATTTTTTCTGCGCCCTTTCCTGTAAAACTATAAGCAGCAGAATCAATGCCGACAGTTATCTGGTCTCCAGGTTCTATCAAACCCTTTGACACAATAGGAACTTCATTAGGGTCTGGACTCACCAAATCAAAATATTGAAGAGAGTCCGATAGAGGAATGTCAAAGTGATAAAAATGCCCAACTCGCCTAGGCTTAATTGTATCCCTTAGGAGCGGATGATAATCGAAGGTTCCATACTTCAATAATACAACATATGGTGGCTTATTGTTCCAGGATTGTTTTGTTATCACTTGAATGGTAGCATTTACGTTCTGCGCATGTGCTTGGCTAAATGCCGCTGAAAATGTGATAATCGAACAAACTATAAATCTGAGCATAAGATCTTTTTAATTGCCTGAACCTCCTAAAATCTATCTTGGATTTTGTTCAAGGTTACTTAATTGGATTTCTTGCACTGGAATAGGGAGCGCATACCTGGCATCATTAGGTACCAGCTTATAGGTGTTGTTATCGATAACCCTCGTAATAGTTCTATTATAGTTTCCTTTTTTATTGAGTCTTCGCAGGTCTGTCCATTGAAGCCCTCGATATAAAAGTTCTTTTTCCCGTTCCTTCAGAATGACTGCTAATGCCTCTTCTTTATTTGCGGCTGTTATAGGTACGTAAGGCACTGAATTATTAAACCTTGTTTTCAGCAGGGTGTTTAAATCCTCTAACGCTGGTGCCACCCGTCCGAGCCTGGCTGAAGACTCCGCTCTAATCAGGTAAATTTCATCATTTGCAAGGCCGGAGAATGTTTGATTCCGGAAATCATAGCTGCCACGAAACCTGATTTGCCCATTGAAATTGATGAAAAAATGGGATCGGCGCAGGTCATTTGTGGCATACGACTTATATAATGTAGAATCTATAATGCCCCTTGATCTAAGCATAACAAGGTACGGCACGACCGTTCTATGGAAGATATCTTCTTCCAAAAACGCTGTCGTAATAGTGAAGTTGGTAGGTGTGAGTGTATTGTAATCTGTGAGCGTACTATTTATTTGTAGACTTTCATTGGCGTATTGATAGGCCTTTTCGTAATTACCGATAGATAAATAAATCCTCGCCAGTAGCGCGTTAGCTGTTAGTTTGGATGGCTGTGTCTTTAAAGACGCATTGGTAGGTAATAACGAAATAGCAACCTCCAGGTCTGAGAGAATTTGATCATAGCAGTGTTTCACTGAAGACCTGGTGGATTTTATATTTAAGTCAGACGATAACCTGATAGGTATACCCGGATCAGTAGCAAATGTTGCTGAATCAAATGGCACAGAAAACGCCTGAACCAATGAATAAAATGCATAACTCCTGTAAAACAGCGCAGCCCCTTTGATTTCGTTCCATCTTTTGATTTCTGAAGTGGAAGGTGTAAGGTCAGACAGACCATCTAAAATCGTATTGGCATAGTAGACCTGAGAGTAGGGGTTGCTCCAGTCCCGCGTAGTTACTAGTGAGCCTTCATATAAGTCCTTCGCCCATATATAGGCATTCTTTTCTACCACATCAAAAAGTGAAGACCAGGTGGTTGGCAACACATAATAACTTTCGGAAGATACTAATGGCAATCCCGGATCGGCCTGGCTGTTAAAGACACTTTCGTTGTTTAGCAGTAACTGGTAATCATCCAAGGTCTCTGGGACGATTAGTTTTTGATCAGACTTAGCGTCTAAAAATTCATCTTGCTTGCTGCAGCCTGAAAAAGATAGACCTAGAGCAATGGTTATAACAACTGTGGCGGCTTGAATGTACTTGTTGTTCATAAATTACTTTTTAGAAGTTTGCTCTCACACCAAAAGAGTAGGTTCGGGGTAAAGGCAAGCCCCCGGCATAAGTGTCCGGATCAAGCCCTTGCTTATTTGCTTTCCAAATGATACCCACATTATTTGCACACGCGTAAAGCTGCAATGATTTAAATGGAAGTTTAGGTAATTGCGACTTTGTGAAAGTGTAGGTTAGATTAATATCCTGTAGCCGGATATGATCTCCTTTTTCAACAAGTTTGTCTGTTAACAGGTAGAAGTTGTCCCTATTGGGATCCAAATCCGGAGGCAAAACCAGAGAAGGTACATCGGTGAAATTTTCGTCACCAGGTTTCTGCCACCGGTTAACAAAATCTTTATGTCCTTTCCAGTTTAGTAAATCCGTATAACTGACTGAACTTCTTCTAAAGTAGTAATTTAGCTTATAGATAATGTTGATGGATAATGACCAAGACTTGTAAGCGAACGTATTTCGGAATGAGCCAAAGGTCGTTGGCCGGGCTGAACCGTGAAATTGTACGCTATCGATGTTTGTAGAAGTCAGAATTGCATTATAATCTTCGCTGGGTGATCCTTTTACATAACCCCTTGGATTACCGTTTTGCGGGTTAAGCCCTGCGCTCTGGTAACTATAGATAGCGAATAAGGGTTTACCAATTAATGGATAAATGGTTCCGCCATCGCCTGCGCCGTATTGTAAAAATGTATTTGCTGTAAAAGTCTCGTTGTATTGGGTGACTTTGTCCAGGGCATAACTGAACAGGAAATTAGATGTCCAGTTAAAATTAGTTATCGTTACTGGTTTAATTGTCAGATTAATATCCCATCCCTTGCCGCTTGTACTGGCTGTATTACCCCTGAACGATGGTATTCCTGTTGAGGGAGCCAAAGGAGAATTGCTGATAAGGTCAATCCCTTTTTTGATATAAAAATCAATGTTGGCGTTCAGGATGTTGTTTCGCGTTCCCAGGTCTAAGCCGAAATTGATCATTCTTACTCTTTCCCATCTCAGCCTGGGATTGCCAGCATTGGCAATTTGAGCATAGGTTATATTCGTATAATATGAGTTTGTCAGCTGTTGAATAGTGGTCACTGCGGCAACTGAGCGGTCAACATTGCCACTGTATCCATAGGTCATCCGTAACTTTCCATAGGGAATAGCTGAGAAGTGATAGAAGCTTTCATTTGAAAACTGCCAGCTTAATCCACCCGAATATAGAGGCACCGACTTTTCATTAGTGCGTACTCCGAATATATTTGATTTGTCGATTCTGGCGCTTCCTGATATAGTGTATTTGCTGTCATAAGTATACGATCCATTAGCGAAATAAGACAGGTAACGATCATTTAAGCGGCCAAAGGAAATGTTATTCGGTATTTGAGACGCATATCCGTAAGGTGTACGCAAATAAAAGTTTACGAAATCAACGTTGCTAAAAGTCTCACTTTCCTTGTCATAACCATAGGAGGTATTAGCATTGGACTTCGTGGTAGCCGCATTTATTTCAGCACCGGCAAGGGCCGCAAAAACGCCTTTGCCGACCGTTTGATTGTAATTCAGTTGAATTCTTCCCCGGTGAGAATTAATATATTGATTGTTGGACTGCAAAATACCGCCTAATGGAACGGGGTGAATATCATTCGCAGCATCTGTATACTGGTTATATAAATCACGGGCGTAGTATGTTTGTTTGCTATAATAGTTTTCAGTAATCGAACTTGATTTTTGGAACTGGTACTTAGCTTCCAGGTTTAAGCAAGGAAAGAACGTGTATTTAAAGGCGGCGCTTACACGCGTATCCGTTACATTCACACTATTATCGGCAAAATTTAATTCATCCAATGGCCGGTATTTCCAATCTAAAAGACCGGGGCCAGGATTGTCGGTAAAAGAGGATGCGTAATCCCTGGCGACAGCCAAATGTGCTCCATCGGCTCCAGAAAGTTGAGCATAAGGATAAAGCGGTTTGCCAACACCAGCATTTAATTCTGCAGCCGTATTATTGATATTCTCTTTGGCGAAGGTGGAAATCACTCCCAGCGAAAACTGCAGGTTTTTAACGGGATAAAAATTAAGCGTAGAATTGATAGTAATGCGGTTTCTATCATTGCCCACCTTGTTAAGTAAGTCCCTATCATAACCTAGGGATAGGTAATAATCCGCATTTTGACTTCCGCCCCGTAAGTTGATAGCATATTGTTGAGTCGTGCTTTTCCTATAAAGATATTTAGATATATCGCCCCTTAAATCAATGCCGGTAAGCGCATTAATCTGCGCATCTGCTTGAGTCATGGTAATCTCGCCATTGCGGGCCTGGTTTAATAGGGAGACCACTGGGGAAAGGACCTGGACCGGATCGCCAATTTGGCTATCATAGTAGCCTAGATTAAATAGTTGTTTCTCCACCGGTATAAATTCTGTGGAGGCTAAAAATCTGGGATCGTAATAAAGATTGGGCTTATTCCCTGTGGTTACATTGGCATTCACTTCAACTGATAGCGGCAGGTTTTGCCTTCCTTTTTTTGTCGTTATTACTATCACGCCATTACCAGATCGAACGCCCCAAATGGAAGATGCAGCTGCGTCTTTTAATACTGTAATGGATTGAATATCGTTCGGGTTTATGTTGTTGATATTGCCATCGTAAGGAAAGTTGTCCAGAACGATCAAAGGCTGGTCATTTGCAAAAAGTGTACTGTGCCCGCGAATGCTGATATCGGAACCGGTCGTTGAACCAGCGGTTGTCTTGTTAAATAGCAAACCCGGAACATTACCTTCCAATCGGCTTAGCACGTCTGGACTAACCCTTTTATTAAATAATTCGTTATTTACCTGGGCAAAACTACCGGTAGAACGTTCCTTGGGAACAAATTGGTAGCCGGTGCTAACCACTTCCGCCGCAGTCAGTTCGTTAACCTGCTCATTTAATGAGATCTCTATCGTTCTATTGTCTAACACTGGCATTTCGACTCTGTCGAAGCCAACATTTGTAATTACCAAAACGGTTGGCGTACTAACGCCTTCTAAAATGAATTTCCCATCCGTGTCCGCAATCGCGCTTTTTTTCCCATTTTTGATGGCAATCGATGCACCCGGAAGCGGTGATCCATTGCGCGCCTTTACAATTCCAGTTATGGCTGGTGTTGAAGGCGAAGACGTCTGAGTTGATTTTTTGTCAGACGAATCTTTTGAACGGGAGATAACTATTGATTTGTCTTCAATAAGCCAGCTCACGCCTTTTCCCCCCAGGATCTTTGCCAATACAGTATTTACCGGTTCATTGTCAACATCGATAGTTTGCTTACTATTGCGGT
The DNA here is from genome assembly GCF_019492185.1 of Chitinophaga rhizophila. GTDB lineage: Bacteria > Bacteroidota > Bacteroidia > Chitinophagales > Chitinophagaceae > Chitinophaga > Chitinophaga rhizophila. The sequence goes on along the minus strand of NZ_JAICCF010000001.1, from coordinate 1,100,827 downwards.
CCAGGTCGTCATCTGATCCATTGAAATAAAGGCCGGTCTGCTGCGTAATCTTCTGAAAAATTTCTTTCAGTGTTACGTTTTTCAGATGTAATGTGACTTTTCGATCTGCCGGCCGTCCCTGTGCCAAACTAACCTGAGAAATGATCGTTAAAGCAAATAGCAATAAGGCCGCCCTAAGGCGTAATTGACACACACGACAATTAAGCATAAGTGTTTGGTTGGTTTGTATAAATATTATTCCCCTTAATAACTGGACGATCATAATTACCAAACGTTGCTAATTTGGACAAGTTTTTCGGAAATATTAAAATCTTCGAATAAATGAGCGCTTTTTTAAATACAATAATGACTCCGCATATATACGTGTAATCTTGCCGTTGAAATGTTTAGCGCAGTAGGGGAGAGTATCGTTCACATTTGTAGATTTGCCAGTCACTTAGTAAATTCGTGTAAACAGCATGAAAATAGGCCAATCAATTTTTTAGGCTTATGTGCCTTGAATTTATGATCATACACCAACCAAATCTTTTACCTACAATGATTGAACACTGTTGATTGTCATGCAATTATAGACAAGTATGGATTTTAATGATTCTGAAAAAGAGCTTTTGGGGCTGTTAAAAAGTGACAGTACTGCTGCTTTTGATGCTATTTTCCAGCGGCATAAGCAAAAGGTGTATCTGATGGCGCTGGCAACCTTACATGATTCAAATGATGCCCAGGATATTGTGCAGGACGTATTTCTAATGTTATGGAATAAGCGTCGTGACCTTGATATATCGGCTTCGCTTAAGAGCTATTTAATCACAGCGGCAAAAAATAAGTCGTTAGATCTAATCAAAAGAAGGGGGCATCACAAAAAATATACAGACCAGATTGCCCATCAATCTGAGGCATATGCACCGGTGAGCCGCTTCGACGCAGAAGAGACCAAAAGAAAAGTAAATCTTGCGCTTTCCCAGGTTACTTCTAACACTGGCAGGGAAGCAATCAGTTTGTATTATCTGGAAGAACTTTCTCACCAGCAAACTGGTCAGCAACTAGGTATATCTGGTTTATCATCGAAAAGCTATGTCTTTAAAGCGATTCGGCAGATCAGAAAGTATTTCCAAGAAAAAGAAGGAAACCGATAACGTTTTGAGTTTTCCATCGTCTATAGATTAGTATATGAAACATACGCCTGACGAGATCGACGCCCTCATAATATCCTTTATTGACGGTGATATTTCAGAAAAGGAGCATTCCGTTCTGCAAGAGCTCATTGCTAGTGATCCCTCTATTAATTCAAGGTTTAACGAATTGGTTCATCGGTTTAATAATGTCGCCTCGCGACAAGAGCGGGAAGAGGCATTGGCACATATAACTGCAAACAGTATCATTAACCGGCATAAAAAAGCACGTCGGGTACAAATCGCTGCCTGGACAGCTGCTGCTTCGTTAATAATCGTGTTGGGTATTTTCCTGGTATTGAGTAAGCAAGCACCTGAAAAGGTACTGGCTACAAAGGACGTGAAGGCCAACGGTGTTACCCTGGATTTAGGTGATGGGCAAACAATCGATCTTGATCAGGAAAAGTCAACGATTGCTCATAACGGCATGGCTTTTCATAATTCCAATCAAACCTTAGCCTATGCATCTGGTAATGGATCGACAGCTAAAGCTACCATTAGCGTTGCTCCGGGCAGGTTTTACCACCTGCAGTTATCTGACGGAACTAAGCTCATTATAAATTCTGATTCGAAGGTCAGGTTTCCTATTTCTTTTTCAGGTCCTTCCAGGGAAATATGGATGGAAGGTGAAGCCTATTTAGATGTTGCCTCCAATAGTGCCTCACCCTTTATCGTGCATTTAGCGAAGAGTAAAATTGAAGTTCTAGGTACCAGGTTTAATGTCAGCACTTATGATACCGTTGAGAAGGTATCCCTAGCCAGTGGAAAGGTAAAAGTACGTACTGGCTTAGATAGCGTTTATTTATCTCCCGGATTTCAATCATTCGTCCCGTCTGAAGATGGAAAAATTTCAGTTGAGCGTTTCGATGAAGAAACGGAATTCAGCTGGACGCAAGGCATATTTCATTACGATACAGATCTTGGCACCATTGCAGCAGCTGTTTACCGGTGGTATGGCATCAAAATGATTGTCAGTGACCGGGTAAAAAAACAGCGATTCTACGGCATTATTGACAGAAATGAACCTATCGACAACTTTCTAAATCGATTAAAGCTGACTGCTAAGATTGAATACCAGAAAATGCAGGATTCTGTCATCATTAAGTAATCAATCTAAGAAAACCTTGGATCTGGCCGGATAGGTAACAGTTCCATTCTATCAACGATAATACTTGGGAATCCGAAAGAAAGGGTGACCTTACCTAAGATCAAATATACCCCCTCGCCGCGGAATGGGTTTTGTCTAAAAGCCTGCGGGAAATGAACGGTATCAAAAAAGTCTTCATTCATGTCGTAGAATGTGCCAAATGCCATTAATTCCTCTCTTACTGTTTCCGAACCTTTCGTAGTAACCAACTTTCCCATAATGCGAATCGTCTGCCCGATATACTGAGAAAGTGTTTTGGCTACGATCGGGCACCTGGTTTTAGCCACCAGCATATCAAACGGAGAAACAGAAAATGAGAAGCCAAAAATCTCCTTTTCGTCGTAAAAATGCTCCTCGGGCATTATTTCAAAGTTGGGTAAGGTAATAGATTGTTCTACAGCCGCTCTGAACAGTGGCTGGTTGTCCGAAGGCTTTTTCTTGCCCGTTCGTTTGCCAGCCAATAATATATTCAAATGCCAAAGCAATGCTTTCTTATCCAGGTTGGTAAATCTTAACGCGCCGGCACGGACGAGCAAGGTGGCCTGTTCAATGCTAATTTGAGTTCTGTTTAGAAAATCTTCCAAGCCGGTAAAAGCTCCCTGATGATGACGGCTTCTTAAAATTACCTCTACAGTTTCTTCCTTTAGACTGTCTATCAGGTCGAGGCCCAGATAAATGTCATTATCACGAATCGAAGTTTCATAGCGGCCGTTGTTTACACAGGGTAGATGAACACAGGCGCCCGTCTTTTGTGCTTCTGTAATGTATACCCAGGTGCTATAAAAGCCACCTTTGTTGTTAATCACAGCCACCATGAACTCCCTGGGATAATATGTTTTTAAAACAAGGCTCTGATAGGATTCAACAGCAAAGGCTGCGGAATGAGCCTTGGAAAATGAATACCCGGCAAAGGATTCAATTTGCCTCCAGATTTCCTGGGTCACATGCATATCACCCCATTTCTGCCTTGCGTAGTCAAAAAACTTGCCTTTTATTTCCGGCAAGTGGTGCGCGCCACGGTTCTTACCGGACATCAGTCTTCTAAGTACATCCGCTTCCGCCAGATCAAGGCCACCATAGTGGTGCCCGATTTTGAGCACATCTTCCTGGTAGATCATGACCCCATAAGTTTCAGAAAGATGATCCTTCATTACCGGATGTAGATATTGGGTGCTATCAGGTGTTCTATGCCTTTTGATATATTCATCCATCATGCCGCTTGATCCAACGCCGGGTCGGATAATGGAACTTGCCGCTACAAGGGTTAGGTAGTTATCACATTCAAGCTTACTTAAAACGCCACGCATTGCTGGACTTTCAATATAAAAGCAACCAATAGTATCGGCGGTTTTCAATTGCGCGTTGACCTTTGGATCACGCTTTAGCGACTCTATGTCATGTACATCCAAGGTCACACCATGGTTGGATTGAATGATCTGAACCGCTTCGTTTATATGCCCTATACCTCTTTGAGAAAGGATATCCAATTTCTCAAAACCTATATTTTCGGCTGTGTACATGTCAAACTGTGTCGTCCTTAATCCTTTGGGAGGCATGTCCAAGGCACAATAGGCAGTGATCGGTTCTTCTGAAATCAGAATGCCGCCTGCATGGATACTACGGGAGTTAGGAAATTCCTTATAGCGGTTCCTGGCAGCTAAAATCTTTTGTGCAATCCGGTTGTCTTTGGGGATGCGATCCGGATAGTGAGAAATCATCTTAATTTCTTGCTCCGGAAGGCCGTATACCTTGCCTAGCTCTCTGACAATGGACTTATGCTGGAAGGTGATCGTTGTACCGATCATTGCCGTGTGTTCTTTTCTCCATTTGCCAAAGAGGTAATTGGTTACTTCATCGCGGTCTTTCCACGAAAAATCAATATCAAAGTCAGGTGGTGCTTTTCTCTTAGGATTTAAAAAGCGTTCAAAGTAAAGATCCAGCTGCATAGGACAGACATTGGTAATGCGAAGGCAATACGCGACGATGCTATTGGCGCCACTACCACGACCAACATGGTACATACCCCGCCAGGTCGCATAAACGATGGTATCCCATGTAATGAGAAAGTAAGCAGAGAATCCTAACCTGTCGATTATCTCCAGTTCATGTTTCACCCGGCGTAACGCTTCCGGGTTATTGCCGTAGCGTTGTCGGCAACCTTCGTGAGCCAATTTCTCCAGGAGTAACCTGTCCTCGTAAACAGAGCCGGTGTAGGTCTTTTTATTTTTACAGCTATCGAAATCAAAGTCAAACGAACATTTTTCCAGCAATTGGGTCGTATTGGTAATGATGCGGCTATGGTGGCGAAACTGGCTGATTAATACCTCCGGCGGTAGCGGCGTTTCATCCGGCGCAGCTATCTGGTTCGGTTCCAGGTGTGACAGTAGGGTATTGAAACAGATGGCCCGCAACTGCTGGTGGAACTCGTAATCATTTCTTGAGGCGATAGTGACCGGATGCCACATAACCAGCCTTTCCAGGAAGCTGCGGTCTTTGCCGTAAAGCTGCGTGAGCTGAGATGCTTTTATGCCAATATATTCGAAATCTCTTAGCGTTACAGGAATGTCTTTAGAAAATGGATAAATGACAAAAACATGATTCCACTCAGGTGCCACTGACTGAAAGGGTCGGTTTTGTTCGCTGTGCAGCGTCAGAAATTCATTGAGTTCCTGGAATCCTTTTGTGTTTTTGGCAATTCCGATAAACTTTAGTTCGTTGCCGTTCCTGAATTCAACGCCACCAAGGCCGTTGAATTTTTTGGCTTTTGCCTCTCTTATAAATTCAAGCACGCCGGTACTATTGTTTATGTCAGTCAGGACGGCCGTATCGTGACCATTTTGGATCAGCGTATTGATTAGATGCTCGACGGGAATTGTCCCGTATTGCAATGAAAAGGCAGAGTGTACGTTAATTAGCATGTCATCAATCTCGTTTCAATCATTGTTCATTCAGGTACATGCATAGGTAGTTAGTGTCAGTATGTTTTTAGCGAATAATCGCCTTTGTAATGGCATCCGCACCATAGCGCTTTTTGATGCCATCCAGCGCCTGGTAGAGCTTAAGATTGGTCTGTGTATCTCCAAAAAGATCTATCTGGTAATTGCCATTGACGAACCCGTTTAATTTTACGCCGATCAGCCTGATCATCATTCGCCGTTCATAAAGCTTATGAAATAATTCCAGTGCTTTTGTCCCAATTACATCATCAATTGAGCTGTAAACGATTTTGCCTTGTTTGGATTCCGTGTCCCAGTTTGAATACCTGATCTTGACGGTAACCGTGGACGCCAACCGGTTCAATTGTCGTAAGTCAAAGGCTAATTCTCCCACCATCTTTAGTATAGTTTTCCGTAGTAAGACCAGGTCCATGGTATCTTGTTCAAAGGTTTCTTCGCGGCTCATGGATTTTTGCTCACTATAAGGTACAACCGGAGAATCATCTATTCCATTCGCTTTCTCCCAGATGGTCCTTCCATTCTTTTGCAGGACGGCTTCCATTTGGTTGACGCTCAGGTCCTGGACTTGCTTGATCGTTTTGACACCCAAAAGGCCCAACTGTTCGGAAGTCTGCTCACCAACTCCAGGAATTTTACGAACAGGAAGCGGCGCCAGGAAATTTCTTTCCGTGCCTGATGAAACCATAATTTCATTATTGGGCTTGGCCTTGCCGGTGGCGATCTTGGACACAGTTTTATTCACCGATAGTCCGCTGGACATCGGTAAATGTGTGTGTTTAATAATACGTTTCCTTAGTTCCTGTGCCCATTTTTGAGCACCTAAAAAACGGTCCATGCCAGATATGTCCAGATAGAATTCGTCTATCGAGGATTTTTCTGTTACCGGCGCTGATTCCCTCAGGATATCAGTAATCTCGTCCGAAACTTTTGAATATAAGTCCATGTCCCCCCTTCGAACTATGGCATCCTTACAGAGCGCCAATGCCATCTTCATAGACATACCACTGCGGATGCCGTATTGTCTCGCTTCATATGAACAAGACGCTACGACGGCGCGGTCAGAATAACCGCCAATCAATACAGGTTTGCCCTTCAGGCTTGTATCAGCTCTTTGCTCCACGGACACAAAAAATGTGTCCATGTCAAAGTGAACAATGCACGTTTCCATAACCTTCCCTTTTACATCGTGATCTAAAAAGACCCGTGATGCCTTATGCGCATAAATATCATGGGTACGGATATCGTTGTTTTCTCACTACAACGTTACTAATATTTTTAGCATTTTACTAAAACTAGATATCCGCAATTAGGAAAATGCTGAAAATCAACTGTATACTCATAAGAAAATCGCGAATAGAAACCCGCGATTTGTTATTCACGTCATCAAAAAATCAAGAATTTTTCACGCATTAAAGGAGTATTTCCGTCAAAATGCGTGGGTATTTATGAATGCAATCAAAAAACGCCGATGTATGAAGTCTTCTAAAGTTTTATGGTGCTGATTTTAACGTCCGCAAAGAATTTCTCTTTTGCAAGGTTTATGGTGATGACGGCATGGCTGTCCGCCAATTTGATTTTCAATCCGCCTGAACATAAGGAAGCATACCTTCCTATGATGTCGAAGGCATCACGCACGAAATCCTCGTCATCCATTTGTTCGGCACTGCTGATATACAGAGATAGATCTTTTCCGGCCGCCGTTTTAAAGGAATACTCAAATTGAATTTCGTCTGCGAACTCCATTGCGTGGAATGCGTAAGTGCTATTTAGACTAGCATAGGCAATCAGTAAAAGATGAATGCAGGCGTTGAGATGTTGAAAAATTGGATTATTGCCTATGATTTTTGTATTCATTCCTTCCTGCCAAAATTGAAGTACCTGGATATTCAGTGATTCATAAGTTTGAAGCATGGCGTCGGGAGTAGCAAAATGAGTGGGAAGCGTGATGATTTGCTTTTCCGGTTTGGAATCGCCGCCGGCATGTTCTTGTAGCCAGGCTCGATTAAATAAAACATGCTCATAGGCCGATGCAATATTGGACAAAAAACGTCTTTTCGCTTCGTGCATTGTCATTTCTGTTGATGCTATCACAGATTCCAGCAAAGCTGCGCCTTTTTTTCGTGCCTGCTCTTCAGGTCCAATGCCGTATTCCGGGTTTGGTACCTCAGAGACTGTTTTCACAGCTTTTTTAAAGGTGCGCAGGTAAGCATCGGAGAAAAAATCATTGATCCGTGCTTCATCGTGTGTCGATATCTTCACACCGCGTCCAATATGCTTAAAATTCCTGCAAACTGATTCTATCATTGCATCATCAAATTTCGCCAGGTCAGTTAGAGCACTGCTTTTCGTGTGCGCATCAGTAGCCCGTGGATCTTTGAATAACCTTGTCAGCTTATGGCGTAAGCCACTCAGCAGGTTCAGTAGTTTTACCATTATCGTAATTGAGTTTTCGTGGTAAGACAATCAGGATTATAAGCCCTTTTTCGGTAGTCAGACTGCGACCTTTACCAGTTTTCTTCAAACCAAAAGCACTGGTCAGAAGACCTTTTATTGAGGATTACTGGGTGTCTTTCCTCGCGGTATATCATTGCATGAGTCATTCAGTCAGGTAACGCAATTGTGATTGAAGAATACAGAGATCCCTTTTACTATCTGCAATATTGGATTTTGCTTGTATGAGGTTTTGCACCGCGAAAAGGACAGTTTGCTCGTTAAAAACACCTGCCTTTTGCATATCCTTCGCTGAACATAACTGCTCAAATGATAGATTCGCCAATTGCTCATTGAGATGAAGTTGCGCCTGGGCCTCCCTGATCTGAATTTGCAATTGATTATATTGTTCCTGCAAGTTGTCAGCCTGGATTTTTCTTTCTATTGCCGCTCCACGTAGTCTTAAGCTTTGCAAATATTTGCGGTAAGTGATTCGGCCAAAGTCTGAAACCGGAATACTAAGCCGTATACCCGCCAAATATCCAAGCCAACGTTGATCGGTAAATAGTGCGTTTTGCCCTGCTATTTGACTTACATACCCGTTCGCTACAAAGGCAACTGTTGGACTATGATATTTTCGGAGTAAACGGTAGTTATTTTTCTCAATTTCCACCTGTAAATCAAAAGGCTTTATTGCTGGAAACTTCACAGGGTTGGTTTCCTGTGGCATGGGCTGGTCTCTTAGTAATTTGTCAAAGGAGGAATCTGCGATCTCCCAGTCATTATCATCAAGCATCCTAGACAGGGATTGGCGCAAATGGGAACACGTACCCGCAGTATGCAAGCTGTCGAGTTGTATCCTGGCTACTTGAATCTCGAGTTCTTTAACGGCATTGGCGCTGATCATACCCAAGTCGCGGAAGTGAAGCGCCTGGGTAACGAGTTCGTGCATATATTTTTGTGTTTGCTTTATCGCCTGTTTCTTTTCAGACAATGCAATTAATTCAAAATAAAGTTGCTCCGCAGTCTGAAGAACTGTGGATGCTGTCAGGTTAACGGCTGTTTGTGAAAGCTCTTGCTTTAGCCTTGCCTCCCTCATTATGTTTTGTTGCGTTGGCAAAAGAAGTGGTTGTACCAGTTGCACACTGGTAAATAGCCCCTGAGATGGCAAGATTTTACCAATATGGTTATCAATTCCATAACCGGTAAGATTTGCCTCGACAACTGGTCGATAATTATGGCGTAGAAGACTGGTGTTTGCTTGGGACATCCGCAGAGAATTTACGGCTGCGACATGTTTATAGCTGTATAGCAAGGCTCGGCTACGACAATCTTCTAACGTTAAGATCTTTTGACCATTCGCGCTCAAACATAAGATCAACATTGTTACAGTCGACAGTAGTAATTTTCGTTTCTTAAGACGAAGGGCTGAAACGCGGATCAACAACACGGGAAACACAGTCAAGGTGAACATCGTGTAAGCCAACAGGCCAAAGCAAAGGGACGCTGCGAACGGTCCCCATAATGCCATTCCGCTAAATGCCATCGGCAGCAATGCCAATGCAGCTGAAAGGCATGTTAAGATAATAGGTCGTGCTCTGTGAATGGTTGCTTTGAGCGTCGCCTCTGGCAATTGATAGTTGAAGGACTCAAGGTTGCCAATTTCTTCCAAAAGGATAATCGCATTTCTTATCGCAATACCTAACACCGCGATTGTTCCCATTATAGCCATAAATCCAAGGGGGGCGCTGGTGATTCTCAGACCTATGGCAACACCCACCAGTATAAACGGGAAACTACATGCAACGGCGGCGGTTTTACGAATACTTCCAAACAACGGAAATACGATCAGGAATATAAGTAATGCAGTAATAGCAAAGGATGTTAACAAACCGGGCAGGTTCTCATTGACATCCTGCCAGGCTCCGGCAACCTCATAATTGCTCATTGCCGCGTTCGATAAGCTCAGCTTTTTGTATAACTCATAAGTTATATCAAGGGCCGTTCTTTCTTTGGTAAGATCCCCGCTTACCGTAAAGGTTCGATTTCCCGCAATATGTGGAATATTGAATGGTAGCCAACTCATTTTTATGCTGGCAAAGTCGGTCAACGGAATGAAACTTCCACTGACTGCCGGAATATACATTTCCATCATGGACTGGTAAAGGTTAGGATTTATACTTGTTTTTAAGATCAAGGGGTAATGGTTGTCGTTGAATGTTATATCAGAAACTGGTATTCCTTCGATATTAGCCACTAAGTATTGTGATAGTGTCGCATTTGAGATTCCTTTGAGTGATGCCGTTGGCTTATCCACAAGAACGGTAGCCTGCAAAACTTTATCGCTACCTAAAATAGACGTACTTCTAATTCCGCTAGTACTAGACATAAATCTTTCAACCTCTGAGGCTTGTTTTGTCATGCTTGCTAAGTCTTCTCCTAGTACACGTACTTCAATGGGCGCTGCCGTTTGATTATAGCTTAATGGCCTGATACGAATCCTGGCATTAATGTCGACCTTATCTAGTTGATGCTGAAGAGAGACTATAAGCTTCTTGGTAGCGGATTTGCCAGTAGTCATTACAAGAATTTGCGCACGGTGACTCGCAGGCATTGGGGGCGCATACGTTGCGTGAAACCTTGGAGCGACCGTTCCGTTAAAAACGAGTGTCCGAATGATGCCATTTTGTTTGTGAAGTATACTGTCGATATCCCTAGTAGTTTTTGAAACCTTTTCCGAAGCCGTCCCTGGCCGCAAATCAACCTCTATTGTGAACTGTTTGGTATCAGCATCAGGGAACATTTCAAGAGGCCCTGTCGCCAGAAAATATAAGGCGAGAGCCACCAAACTGTAGGCTCCTGCAAGTGCCATTACCCAATGGCGGTTTAATTTGCCCAGCGTTTCCTGATAATTCCTGTGCAAAGATTCCACCAGTGCTGTTCGTCTTGTTTGCCTTTTATAGGTGGGTAATACTGGCATTACCAACTGCAAAAGAAGCGGCATTACCGTTATTGACACAATCAATGAACTTGTTAATGCTATAGCAATGGTCGGTGCCAAAGGTTGTAATAGCTGCCCAGCCAATCCATCTAAGATAAAGTGCATCGGAAGGAAAGTGACAATGATACAAGCAGTTGCAATAGCGATGGATATGAAGAATTTTCGCGTGGCGTGGATCACTGCCTGGTATGGTGTATTTCCTTTTGAAAGCCTTTCTGTATACGCGTCTGCAATTACAATTGCATCATCCGTCAAGGCACCAAACACAATCATTATGGCAGCCAGGGATACCTGGTTGATAGTTATGCCGATGCACCGCATAGCTGCCAGAGAGAGTAATATGGAAAACGGGGCGGATAATGCCGCTAATACGGCAATGCGAAAAGGAAGCAGGAAAGCCAGTATTGCAAATACAGTAATCATTGCAATGGTGAGTTCCACAGAGAACTGATTAACTGTATCTGCAACAAATGCAGGTTCATCAATTACCTTTTCTATGGATATATCTTCTGAAACAATTGCCTTGATATCACTTAAGGAACGGTCTATTTGTCTTCCAAAATTTAGTGTATTATACCCATGCTGCATGGCAACTGCCAAAACAATACAAGATTTTCCTTTTGATTCAATGGTAGGTTGATGTTCTACATACTGAAAATTGATATCTGCGATATCACGTAGACGGACGGCATGATCATTCCCGTTAAAAATTAATATTTCCTCCACGAAGCTCTTGCCAACAAATCTGCCATCAGCCGAAAATGGAATATTCAATTGGTTTGTTGTAAATGTACCGGAATGGAGAAGTATGTTTTGTGACTGGATGATAGCCGCTACATGGGAAAGCGACAGGCGATATTGACGAAGTTTTTCCGGGTCCAGGTGAATCAATAGCTCCTTTTGCTGACGACCATATTGCTTGATTTGCCATGCCTGGGGAATTTTCCTCAATTGATTTTCCAGTTTATCAGCAACCGACTGAAGTTCATCAATTGTTTTGGTTTCAGATGATATACTAATGAGTGTGCTGACAACGGTTGAAAAATCAGTATTGAGCATGGACTCCCTGGCATTCAGCGGAAGTTGATTTTTAAAGGTGGCTAATTGTAAACGGAGTTTATTCCAAAATACATCCGGTTCTTTAATCTTATCATGCAGGGTAATGGTTATGAAACTCATCCCTGGTTGAGATATTGAAGTGGTCTTTTTCATTTTGACCTCTTCAAATTGTGACAATAGCTTTTCTATCGGCGCGGTGACCTCTTTTTCAACCTGGTATGCATTTGCACCAGGGTAGGGAGTCATTAATAGTGCTTGCCGAATGACCAAAGGCGGATCAGCAGCCCTTGGCAACTGGTAAAATGCGACCATACCGCAGAGCATCAGCAATATTGAAAATATGGCGACTATTTTTTTGCGCGTTACTATGTAATGAAGAAGAGACATTGATCATTTATGAGGTTAGAATACTTTTTGTCCTACGCTAAGGTTAAACTGTCCTTGATTGATGTAGGGTTGGCCTTTCGGCTTGTCTTCACTGAGCGTTACTATCGCAGAATCTCCGACGGTTTCCCGGACTGAAACAGGTAAAAATTGAATGGTGCCGTTCTCCACGATCTTAATTCCTGTTTCCGCGCCTTCGTTGTAGGAGATAGCGGCGGTTGGTATTTTGAAGACCTTTGCGGTTGCAGGGCCATGGATGCCAACTTCAGCCATCATACCAACGGAAATATTATTGCGATACCGGATTGGTATTTTGCCCGTGTAGCAACCTGTCGATGGATCTGGCACAGGGGCTACCGTTTCAATGCGTGTAAGTTCCATTTCATGAACCTGTGGTATAAGGAAGTAACAGGCCATATCGGTACGTACTTCATGAACCTGAGATTGTGGTATGGTAAATTCAATTACCAGATTCTTAGAAACGATGGAAAGGCATGGCGTACCTGCGCCGATTACGGTTCCCGGTTGAAGATGGATTGAACTGATAACCCCATCCATAGGTGCATATAGATTAGTTTCAGAAAGGTTTTTGGCGGCCATGGCGGCATCTGTATTTGCGACCTGGAGGGCAAATTCTGCGGTTTTATGTGCAACGTCGGTTTCATGTCCCTGGTTATGCAACTGCGTAGACCGTTGATAATCCTCAGTCAGTTTAGTCACCTGTAAGCGGGCTTTATCTAATTGGAGCTTATAAGGAGACATTTCCAGGGTCATGAGCAGCTGGCCTTTTTTTACCTTGCTGCCTTCTTTCACAGTAAGCCGGTGGATTCTTCCCGGCACCAGAAAGCTAAGTTGTACTGATTGTGCAGGGATTACTCTGCCGGAAAACTTAGTGTAATTCACTGCCGTTTCAGGAATTTTGAGGTAGTCTTTTGTCCATTTAGGCGCGTTTACTGCCGGTGTCGTATCCTTATGGGTATTACAGGACATGAGGAGTGGCAATAGCCATCCAGTCCTTGTGAGTTTGGGTGTCTTCATTTCGTGAGTTGTTGGGATTGCAAAAGCTTGTTGTGGTCAATTTGGGGAAGGCCCTATTTGGGGCCTATGCGCTATGTGATATGCTGTCCCGGCATATCGACAATACAATCGGAAATATCAGCTGATGTTAATTGTGAGGTGGCGCTTGGAATGTCGCGTTTATTTCTGTTCATGGTTATAGATTTTATAACCCTACAGCATAAAAAAGGCGCGGTACTCAACTCGCCCCCGGACCCGGTCAAGGACGGACAGGACAAGAAGAGCCCGCGCATAACGCGGGCTTCCACTTGATAATCCTGTGTCCATCTTTTGACCGGGTCCGGACAGGTTATAAGTGTAGCCTTTAATATTTTTGTAGGCGCTAAATTAAAAAATTAATATATAGCATACAAGCCACAGTGTGACGTACATACTATCTAATAGTTCATAATTACTATTTAATGTTTATTTAAAGTGTTTAGTTAAAGGGTATCACTCCCCCCTTATTAGTAGAGAACCGGTGAGTCATAAAAAACGTGCAAGTCAACGAAAGAATTTAGAAGTTTTCTTTAACTAGATAAGTTTAAGTATGGAAAGAGTAGCCAGAGTAACCAAAGAGACTGCCGTTATCACCAGAAACAATATGATGTTTCGTCGCCTTTTTTTTGCGTGGGTAACTCTGGAAAGAATGGTCTGAATTTCCTGCTCAGATACTTGCGGGTCAGTGGAGGCGTAGCTAAGATTAGGAAAATAATAGTCGTGGACTGCCTTAAAAATAGCCTCAGCTTCGGGGTTTCCTATACGAAGTGTTTTAATTTCAAGGTCTTCCGCCGGTGAGGTTTCGTGGAAGCACTGTTTCTGAACCAGTTGTGCAAAGCGACGTTTGTCTAACATAAAATCAAATATTAACCAGATCTCCCATGCATATTGCAGCGAGATAAAAAGGTCAATTTGTAATTCTAATGGTTAATGATAAAAGCGCTAGTAAAATAGGGATTAATATTGAGTTCAGAAAGTATAAATCAACAACTTAAAAGAGCCAACACCGGATTTTCGCAAGAGCTTGGTTTAGGTTCCTGGTGCAGGTGGTGCGATGTACCTGTAAGATGTCGGCAGCGCTGGTGGAATTATGGCCGGCTACAAACATTACCTCAAAGCAAGCCATTTCTGTTGCAGTCAGGTTAGCAGTAGCTTTGGACAAATCAATCTTATGTTCCAGATCACCCTGGTAAGTATATGAATGTTGCATATTCCTTATGATCAGGTCCAGTTCTTTGCTACGACGTCTATGTTTATCTCTCTTGTTTTCGATCAAATTCAACATCGTTTTGAAAAGCCAGCTATCGAGTTTTTCGATTGACTGGTAATCCTGCATTGAACAGAACTTAAAGAAGGTATCCTGAACGACATCTTCTGCACTTTGAAAGTCCTCGTTGAGTTTCCGGTACGCAAGGGCAAATAATCGCGGTTTAAGAAGGCGATAAAGTAGCGAAAATGCCATTTCCCTCTTTGAAGGAATGCCAAGGAATTCTTTAATTACCTGGTGTTCATCGTGGGTCATATATCAAAATAATTGGGCTGTAGACCCTCGTAATTTAAATATATTTCCCAATAAGATGCAAAATGCCTATAAACTAACACAAAGGTGTTAGTAGTCAATTTTCATACTGTTGTGCAATTAATATTAATTCCTATTGATCATCTTCATGCCTTTATCATTTCCAGAACATGACCATTTTTTTCTTTCTGGCTTGTTTTTTTAGTTAATGAAGGTATATGAACACATAAATCTACCAGTTGCATATTTGTGAACTGATTAGACCAGGAAACATGCCCTGTCTGGTGAGTCAAAATATGCAGCTACAGAAGACTTATGATGTTCTTTCCTGTATTTGTATATAGACGATTGAGAAAGTCCAAAGGTTATCTGCATTTGATTATCAGTAATTCTGCCAGGATCTAATGGCCAAGAACCGTAACCAATAAATGTTTGGAAGACATGAGATTCTAAAAAGGAAAAAAAGTTTTTATAGTAAGTGTTACCATTCCAAACTAAAGGCAACTGAATGATCGGACAATTGCTCTTTCCGCCGCATGTATCACAATCACTCCCCCAAAGCGGTCAAGACAATCAACTATTTTTTATAGCGTACACTGCTGTGCCTAAACACATCAATAGGCATAGCCGTATTATTTAATGTTAAGGACATGAGAAAACTAAATTGCTGGAAGAGCACCTTGCTCTATCCAATAACCCTTTGTATGGCTTTACCAGCCTGTCATTTTATAGAGAACGCGGAATTGACAACGAAGAGAGTCTTTTCCAATGACAGCCTAGCTAATATGGCTGTCATCGGCATGTATGGTTCTATGGCAAATGATTTGAACATGAGTTCAGGTGCCACCACTGTTTTTACGGGTATCTGGTCGGATGAATTGCGCTATACACGTAATGAAGCTGATCTATTGGATTTTAACATTGGTAAAATTACCGCAGGTAACGATATGATGAGGGAGTATTTTTGGGCCAAGCCGTATCACACCATTTACCTAGCAAACAATTGTATCGAAAATCTGAGAAACAATAACAAGCTAACCGACACCCGCAGAAATCAGTTTCTTGGTGAATGTCTTTTCTTCCGGGCATTTCAGTATTTTAACATGGTTCAGCTTTTTAGCGATGTGCCACTGGTGCTCGTGACGAACCCACATGTGTCGGAAGTTTTGCCTCGTACACCTGTTTCAGAGATTTATAAGCAAATGATATCTGATTTCATTGAAGCAGACACATTGCTGCCTCCCAATTACCCGGAAGGCAGATACCGGGCCACTCAGGGAGCGGCTGAAGCCATGTTAGCCAAGTGCTATCTATACCAGAAAAAGTGGTCTCAGGCCGAATCTTACGCCTCTCGGGTAATTGAAACGTCAGGTACCGAATTAGAAAGGGACATTAGGGACGTATTTTTAGCAAACAATAACGATGAGTCACTGCTTCATTTCATTTCTGATAATGACTTTATAAACACAATTGAAGGGGCAGTTTTCGCACCTAATACAAAAATTCCAAATTTTATACTGACAGATAGCTTGTTGAATGACTTTGAATTTGGGGACAAGAGAAGAACAGCCTGGCTGGATTCCTCGGATTATAATGGTGACATTATGTTTTATCCATACAAATATAAACTGCCTGGTAATAGCGGTGTTCGCCGTCGTGAGTCTTATATGTTATTACGATTAGCAGAACAATATTTTATCCGTGCTGAAGCCAGGATTGAACTGGGAAATTTAGAGGGAGCCATTCAAGATATAGATGCTATCAGGCTTCGGGCAGGTTTACCACGTATAAAAGAAAAATATACAAACATTTCCCAAAACTCCCTAAGAGGCATATTACGTCATGAAAAGCGGATAGAATTCTTTGCAGAGTGGGGGCACCGGTGGTACGATTTGAAGAGGTGGGGGATCGCTAGCCAGGTTCTAAAAAACAAGTTCCGTTGGGAAGAAAAAGACCTGCTGTGGCCAATCCCTTATAAGGATCTTATGCTTAATCGCAATCTGACCCAAAATCCCGGCTACGACTATTAACTGTTAGAATTAGTCTCATTTGGTTAAATAATCCAATGGTGGTTGCAATTCGCAGCCACCATTTGTAAAGAAATTGCAGATGGTCAGAAAACAAATAGAGTTAACAAACCTGTATCGGTCCTCCCTTATGGAGACACAGTAATGGACGAATAGATGGAAGTTGTCTACAGCCATCGGCAATGGCAATGTAAAAACATTGGCGTGTGTTAGTTCATGTTAAGGGTACATGAGAAAACTAAAGTTTGAATCCGGTATTATTGGATTATTATTTTGTTGCCCTTTTGTATAAATTCAATTTTCCTAATGAATTGAACCCGCTTCAAAAACTCTTCCACTGGTTGGCTTCTGTCCACAATGCCGAAGAAGACAACATCTTTGTACTTGGCAGAAACTTCGACTTGAAGTCCGTACCACCGACTAATAACTTTTGCTACTTCCGGTAATGTAACATTTTCAAAGGCGTAAATGCCCTTTGTCCAACTGACGCTTTTGTCAACGTCGAATGGTGCCACTTTCACTTTCCTCGAGTCTGAAACCATTGCTTGCTGACCTGGTTTCAAAATAACACTTTCACCATTCGTATTTGCCTGAACACTGCCGGAAATCAGGGAGATTTTCTCGTCGTCATCGTAAGTATTGACATTAAATTCTGTCCCTAGTACTTGGACGGTAGACTTTGGCAGGTGAACTACAAAGGGTTTAGTAGCATCTTTAGCTATTTCCAGATAGGCTTCCCCCTTAATCGTAATCTCCCTTTTCGGACCATCAAATATCAATGGAAAGTCTAATCGGGTTTCAGAATTCAACATCACCTTCGTTCCGTCTGACAATACGATACTCTGAAATTTGCCAGCAGGCACGTTCAACGTGCCTGACTCACCAGTTTTCATTCCCGCTGGGTTATAGGATAGTGTCTTTTGATGGTTATGTAGGGAAAGATTGTTTAACTTAATAGCGGTGTCGCCTTCCAGGTCAATCGTAGTTCCATTGGTGACGAGAACCATACGATCAGAGGGCACAATCACATTTTGCTTACGTTCTCTGAAAATCGTAAAGACACAGCACAATACCGCAATCAACACTGCCGCAGCCAGGTACATCCTAAAATTGGAGCCTCGACCTGGGCGTATTTGAGGTGTAACTAATGTATACGCATCAAATTTAGCCGCGTTTTGACGGGCTGTTTGTGCGTCAGGCGTTGAAAGGGCCTCTTTACACTCACGGTAAACCACCTCTAATTCAGGATGCTCAACCATAAGTTGCTTCAACAGATCTTTTTCATCTGCAGTGGTGCGATTCAATAAATCAGCTATAATGAGGGATTCTATGTAATCGTAATTAAAATTCATACTTCATGTAGTGAGTTAGACAAATAAGAAAGGAGAAATTAGACACGGTCTAGTGACTTTTTTTTAAAATGCTGCAAAGAAAGTCCCGGCCTCGGCAGATGTAACGCCGGCATGAATGGACATCAATGCCCAAGCGCTGGGCGATTTGATCGTTATCTAGTCCCTTTACGTGGAAGAGGTAAAGCGCTTCCCGTGTGGAAGCTTGTGGAATTTTGTTGATAGCTAATTGAATTTGATGGAGCTGATCGCGGAGTTCAAGGATTTCTTCAGGGGTTTTTACGTGGTTTTCTGAACTTCCAAGCCCGGTAACTATGGTATTATGTAGGTTTTTGCGCTTCAATATATTGCGTGCTTTATTTTTCGCAGCTACACTTAAATATGCCCTAACGGCTCTAATATCCGATAAGGTATTCCTTTTTTCCCACACATCTTTAAATACGTCCTGCAACACGTCCATTGCCTCTGCTTCGTTTCGCAGAAGTATATACGCAGAAGCGTGAACCGTCTCCCAATGACGGTTGTACAGCTCGACAAAGGCCTGTTCGTGACCAGTCTTGATATAATAAATTAACTCAATATCATCTAACCTTCCTATCATTGACTCTAATTACATTACTCATTTCCGGTGATTTCATAGGGGTAAATTAAGCATCGTTGGAGAGTTGTCGGAAATGCTAGTAAAATTCCCGCCCACATAAAAGTATATTTTTTTGCGGAATTAAATAATTGTTATCTACAATTTTAAGCAGGCTGGTCAAAGCTTCCATGACGTTGCGCTGAACTTAGAAAGGTAACACGGATAACAATAAAATATTTTTTGTCCAAATTAGTCTAACATCTGATCTCCGGATTGTCATATTGATAGTACATCGTATCTCTATTATCGAACCAACCAACCAAAAGGAATTCGCTTATGTCTTACTCTACACATTGGACAATCCTCATGAGGAGTATAATCTTATTTCACTTTGCTACAACAATTTTTATAACGTCAAAACTTTATGCACAAACTTCACAAGTTAATGAACGAATTACAATAAATAAAAGTAGAACACCTTTAAAAGACATCTTGGAAGATATAACAAAGCAAACAGGTATACATTTTATGGGGAGTGGAAATGATATAAACTTGTATAAGCTAACTTCAATCTCGGTAAAAAATGCCAACTTAAATAATGTCCTAAATCAACTATTTCCTTTAGATAAAATGTCTTGGACGTTATCTAACAATACAGTGACAATTGCAATTAGGGAGGCAAACGATTCAAAGTCAAACATTCAAATAGCGGAAAAGGCAATCGATTCAACACATACCGTCACCGGAAAAATTGTCTCTGCAAAAGGTGAACCACTCGTTGGAGTAACTATAACTGACTTAAACAAAAGGAATGGTACAACAAGCGGTGAAAATGGTTTTTTTATATTACGGAATGTTTCGGAAAACAGTGTTTTGCGAATTTCCAGCGTATCATACATTCAACAGGATATAGTAATTCGAAAAAAGACAAATATCGGTGTCATAATCCTAAAGGATTCAATAGGCATTTTAGATGAAGTAGTTGTTATTCCGTATGGTGTTGCTTCTAAAAAGCTAACGATAGGAACAGTAACGAGCATCTCTTCAGAAAAAATTGAGCAGCAACCTGTCACTAACTCACTGTATGCTCTTCAAGGCCGTGTCCCAGGTTTGGAAATAATGCCTACAACAGGTCTTTCTGGCGGTGCAGTAACCCTACAAATAAGAGGTAAAAACTCTTTAAACAGTCTAAGTCGACCATTAATATTGGTCGATGGCGTTCCTATTCCTGCAAACATTTCAGGCCTGGGTTTTAAAGGTGCAAATTTACAGGAGTTATCGTCCCTAAGTTACCTAAATCCCTCGGATATTGAATCAATATCAGTTTTCCGTGATGCAGATGCAACATCAATATATGGAAGTCGTGGTGCTAATGGTGTTATTTCAATAACTACTAAAAAAGGCAAGACTGGAGATGCAAAAATTAATGTAAGGGTCCAATATGGAATTTCAGACATGAACCGAAGGATGAAGATGATGAACACCGCTGATTATTTGAAGTTAAGAAAGGAAGCAATTAAAAACTCAAATATTGATGTAAGTATGCCACCTTTTAATTCTGATTATTATATCTTAAATCACTTTGGTGATGTTAATATTTGGGACTCAACTCGGTATACTGACTGGCAGGAAGAATTATTAGGAGGTACTGCTAGATATACAGATCTACAGGCTTCCCTTTCGGGGGGAGTTCCCACAATACAATATACAATAAGCGGAAATTTTCATCGTGAGACAACTGTATTTGCGGGCAATAATTCAGATAAAAGAGGTGGCGTTCATTTCAGTTTAACGGGGTGCACAAATAACAGAAAAATTCAGGCAACATTTACTAGTTCGTATCAGGTGAACCAATCGACTTTGCCTGGAATTGATTTTACAGAACAATCATTATACCTACCGCCAAACGCCCCATCGTTATATGATAAAGATGGAAAACTAAACTGGGAGCAAATGCCCAACGGTGCTAGAACTTGGGACAATCCCTATAGTGAGCTATCGAAAAAATATGAGTCAAATATAAACAATTTACTAGCAAATTTAGATTTAAGCTACAAACCCATTCAATACCTGGTTTTTAAGATTCAAGCCGGTTATAACAAATTGACTGGAAATTCATTTAGAAAAACCTTTCCTTTTGCCGGTCGTCAGCCGGAATTATTAGGGGCTAATGCTAATGCATCTTTTAATCGCAATGGAATGAATAACTTTTCTATTGAACCGCAAATTTCCTATGAAAGACAATTTGGCGCACAAAACATTTCACTGCTTATAGGAGCCTCTTATCAAATTACAGATCAAAATTCTGAAACTATAGATGGACAAGGTGTAACTAGTGATGCATTACTTAAAAACCTTTCGGCATTCAATGTTACCTATACTAGAAATGCTTCGTCTAACTATAAATACGCAGCAATATTTGGTAGAATTAGTTACAATCTATATCGAAAATATCTTCTTAACATTTCAGCCCGAAGGGATGGGAGTAGTAGATTTGGGCCTGGAAGACGCTTTGGGAATTTTGGGTCCATAGGTGCCGGATGGATAATTAGCGACGAGACCTTTATAACTCACGTAAAACCAATTCTAAGCTATGCAAAATTGCGAATTACATACGGCACAAGCGGAAACGATGGGATAGGTGATTATAATTACTTTGAGCGTTTTGCAATTGTTGGAGCTTCAAGGCCATATCAAGAAACAAGAGGGTTTGAGAGCCAAGGCATTTTCAATCGATACTATGCATGGGAAACAACACGAAAATTGGAAGGTGGATTAGATTTAAATTTTTTAAATGATCGATTAAGTACTTCTATCTCTTTGTACAGAAATAGATCAAACAACCAGTTAATTTTTTATCCCTATCCATCGATTGTAGGCCCGGGAGGAGCTGTTGCCAACCTACCAGCATTAATTCAAAATACTGGAATTGAAATCGTTTTTACTAGCCGGAATATGTCCACAAGCAAGTTTAGCTGGACGACTTCAATCAATTTTACAAGGAACAGAAATAAACTTTTAAAACATCCTGACTCTGAAAGTTCGCCTTATTATGCAAGCGCTGTTGGTAGACCATTTTATGGCGAACAATTTACATATCTAAGTGCCAAAAAAGTTGATCCCCAAACAGGAAAGTATCAATTTATTGACAAATCGGGAAAGGTGGTTGATGATCCTTACGACCCTAATGATCCACGAGGCGGGCAGTATTATGCGACTTTTGTAGCTCCAAAATTTTACGGTGGAATCTCAAATACAATAACATACAAGAGACTAACATTAGACTTCCTTTTTCAATTTACCAAACAGACTGGAGTAAATCCAATTTCAACTTTTGTTAATATAGTTGGCCAAAAGAAGAATGTTCCTCAGGTGTTTAATGACAGATGGAAAAAAGTTGGAGATGTAGCTACATACCAAAAGGTGTATTCAAATAACAGCCCTTTTGAATATATAATTTCTCACTACAACTATGGCGGATCCAATATTTCCTTGACAGATGCATCCTTCCTAAGACTTAAAAATATATCATTATCATATAACCTTCCGGCGTTGTTACTTGCCAGGGCGCGTATATCTGACTGTAGCCTGTTTGTGCAGGGGCAAAATCTTCTGACTTTCACAAAGTATAACGGCCTTGATCCAGAAACGCAATCTATAATGTCATTGCCACCTTTGCGAACTTTGATCGCTGGAGTAAAAATGTCGTTCTAATAATTTTTAACGCTCAATATTGCGATGATGCTTAAAACTACCATTCGTATAATTGCCATAATAGGCTTTATATTTATCACCCAAAGTTGCGAGAAACTCATTGAAGTAGACCCGCCTATAGATCAACAAATTGGTCAAAGCATATTTGATTCCGATATTAATGCTGCTTCAGTTTTAACTGGACTATATACAAGAATTAGCTCATTTAATTTCGATGACATGTCCATGCGATTAGGTTTAGCTTCAGATGAGTTGGAAACCAACGCACCACCCAATTCCATTTTGAGCTTGATTTATACAAATAGCATTTCAAAAGAAGGGAATCAGTTATTCTGGACTTCCTTATATGAATATATATTTAGGATAAATTCAGCAATTGAAGGAATTACATCGTCGAAAGGTTTATCCTCCTTAGTAAAACAACGCTTACTCGGAGAAGCAAAGTTTTTGCGAGCATTTATCTACTTTCATATAGTTAACCTGTATGGGCGGGCACCTCTTATTACTACCACGGATGCCAAGATTAATGCGACAAAGAATAGGGACGATATTGACGCAATTTATGAATTGGTCATTTCCGACTTAAAAGACGCAAAATTTAGTCTTTCTGATGAATATTTATCAGCGAATATTACAACCACAACTGCTGAACGGCTCCGCCCTAACAAATCAGTGGCAAGTGCTTTGTTGGCAAGAATTTATCTTTATAGATCAATGTGGCAAAATGCGGAACAAGAAGCCACCGAAGTCATAAACAAAACTGAAGATTATAGATTAGTTGCATTAGATTCAGTTTTTCTAAAAAATAGCCTTGAGGCAATATGGCAATTACAGCCGGTAGACTTGACTACCAATACTAAAGACGCAATGCTATTTTATTTGAAACCCAGTTCCATATTTTCCCAACCAGGTCCAGATGGAGAAGCAAGGCCAGTGTATTTAAATAATAATTTGTATACCAAATTCTCCGCAGATGATAAGAGAAAGGATATTTGGACAGATTCAGTAATTGTGAATGGAATTACTTACCCCTTTGCATTTAAATACAAAGTATTTGAGACAAATCAACCTCTAAATGAATACATAATGGTACTTAGGCTAGCTGAACAGTACCTTATTCGTGCCGAAGCTCGACTAAGACAAAATAAAAACACTGGTTTAGAATCATCTATCAGTGATTTAAACACCATAAGAGCTCGTGCTGGACTTTCATCAGTTAACACTAATACGGATACTGAGATTTTCACTCTAATAATGGACGAAAGGCAGCGAGAATTGTTTACTGAGTGGGGGCATAGATGGTTTGATTTAAAACGCACAAATTTAGTTGACATCATTATGCCACCTATAACCGCTAGTAAAGGCGGTCAGTGGGCGTCATTTAAGGCACTTTATCCTATACCAATTTCCGACATAAAAAACAACCCAAGTTTTCAACAAGATCAAAATCCAGGTTACCCCGCATTTTAAATTGTAGGTGATAAATTTAATGTATCAATATGAACAACAAATTAAATTTTCTTAGCTTATTATTTCTGTGGTTATTAGTGAGTAATTATGGAATAGCACAGGTTCAATTAAATAAGGTTAAAGATCCGGAATTAATAACGAGATGGACTAAAGACGTGATCAGATCTGAACAACCGTTGAGTGAGTATCCTAGACCGCAAATGACAAGGGGCAATTGGAGATGTTTAAATGGTACATGGGATTTTTCTATCACACCTGTGAACGAAAAAATGCCAACCAACTTTGAACGGAAAATTTTAGTTCCTTTTCCTTTAGAGTCCTCACTATCAGGTGTAAAGGAGAATTTGACAACTGGTAAAGCTTTATGGTATAATAAAATCATATCTTTCAGCAAACGTGATAGAAATGGCCGAATATTATTACATTTTGGAGCTGTTGACTGGAAAGCGACGGTGTATGTAAACAATAAAGAGATCGGTGAGCATATAGGTGGATACACGTCATTTACCTTCGATATAACTAAAGATGTAAAAGAGGGCAATAACAGTATCACGGTTAAAGTGGAAGATCCCACCGATCTTGGATATGGTCCTCATGGTAAACAATCTACAAATCCTGATAATATATATTATACGAGCGTTTCTGGTATTTGGCAAACCGTATGGTTAGAATACGTCCCTATAAATTACATAAGTGATGTTAAACTTCGCACAAACATTGATTCACAAACAGTATCTATAACTGCAAGGTCTGCAAAGACAAATGATATTCAAATATCGATATTTGAAGAAGGAAGATTAATAGCTAATAAGATAGGTAGATCGAATCATGAATGCAATGTTTACATAAAAAAACCTCGCCTCTGGAGCCCTAACGACCCATTTTTGTATGACGTAGAGATCAAATTGATCACAGATGGGCATGTTGATGACAGTGTTCAGAGTTACGCAGGTATGAGAAAAGTATCATTGCAAAAAGATCAATTAGGGTATAGTCGTATTTTTTTAAATGATAAGTATATTTATAATTTAGGAGTTCTTGATCAGGGGTATTGGCCTGATGGTTTATATACTGCTCCAACTGATGAAGCTTTAAAATTTGATCTTCAGGTTGAAAAGGCTCTTGGTTTTAATACCGTAAGAAAGCATATTAAGGTCGAGCCAGCAAGATGGTATTACCATGCTGATAAACTTGGTCTGTTAGTCTGGCAAGATTTCGTAAATCCAAATCAGGCACTTCCGGAAGGATCGAAAGTAGCTTTTGAGAAACAAATTAAAGAGACAATTAGTCAATTATGGAATTCGCCAAGCATTATAACTTGGGTGATTTTTAATGAAAAGTGGGGCCAGTACGATCAAGAAAGATTGACAAATATGGTAAGGGATGCGGACCCTTATCGTCTTGTAAATGGCCATTCAGGAGAACTTCTTTATGTAAATAATGTGTTACGTAGCCCGTCACCAAATGCATATGTGAATTCCGACATTGTCGACGTCCATTCATACCCTTATCCGAAAGATCCGCCTATTGTTGGACAATCGGTAAAAGTAGTAGGTGAATTTGGGGGATTTGCGATGTCGGTTGATGATCATATTTGGGACGACATGAAGGGTGGATGGGGATATAACGGGTTAAACAGCCAATCAAAACTTACTAAGGAATATAGTGACTGTATCGATACATTAGTTAAGTTAGAAAAGCAAGGTTTATCTGGATCAATATATACACAGCCTTTCGATGTAGAAACTGAATTAAACGGCTTAATGACGTATGACAGAGAAATACTCAAAATCCCCATTGGAAGAATTAGAGATTTGAATAGTAAGTTAAATCTATCACTTAATGGTAAATCAGATCAAATTTTACAATTTGATGTATATGATGAAAAGGATGATTTCAAATCAATGGACGAAATGAGGAAACGATTCTCATCGGGAAGAAACGACTCATCTTTTTTAAGGAAATATACATCTAAGTTGCTGTCAATATCGGATTCAATTGAATATAACAAAGTCTCTAAAAAGTACATAGAAATGATTGTGTCACCTTTCATGACGGTTAATATCAAATACCTTGAGGCTACCGCTAAACGGCCAAATGATTATTCATTTGATTTCATTTGCAAAAATTATTCGAATCTTAACAAATTGTTTGAAGGAAAGCGTGCAATCAGTAAGGTAAGAGGAATCATTGAATATGATATATACAGAAATATTCAAAATGATACAAATTACGCTTTTGATAAGCGCCGATTAAATCAGATATTAAATGAGTATGGTATAATATCGGAATTACCAATGCTTAAACAACTTGCTCTGTTTTATTATACAAGGTATGATATCAGCAACTTTGTTCGAGTGAAGGATTCAATTCATAAAAAATATCCTGGAGAAGTTAGCATTTTCGATATGAACAACGATGCGTGGCTTGTTTTCGAAAGATCAAATAACAAAAATGAACTTGAATCAGCTCTCAACTGGAGTAAAAATGTAATTTCTTCAGAAAAAACCGGTAATTATTATGATACATATGCCAATCTATTATATAAATTAGGGAGAACTAATGAGGCTATAAAATTTCAGGAAATAGCAACGGAGCTTCCGCCTGGAAATGGATCACAAAGTTCGATTAAATCAAGTTTATCTAAAATGAAACAGGGCCTGCCTACATGGCAGTAAATATAAAATCAATTTAGCGACTGAATTTAGATTTCAGTCGCTGACTTTATTTTGCTTCAAATAGTCAAAAATGCGTTTCACCTTATCTTTACTTTTTCTGCTAATATATTTTTCATTAATATCAAGTGGTCAGAAATTAACAGTTGATAACAATTCAATAGATAATTGGACGTCTCTTAAAGATATAAATCCGGAGACACCAGGATATATCAGCCCAAAAGGCAACTATTATGCTTATGCGTTTACTGCAAACGATAGCCAAGATAGCCTCATCATTTCTAGAAGTGATAAAAATGTCATAATTAGAAATACGGTTACAGACTTCTTTAAAGTTGACAGAGTTCAATTTACCCTAGACGAGGATTACATTGGGTACATATACAAAAAAGACAGCTTTGCATTATATGATGCTAAGAAAAAGATTAATACTATGTTGATGTCAAATGTTGATTGGTTTCGCTTCATTGAATTTAACGGTTCAAAATTTGTAATACTTAAAAGTATTAAGGATAGCTTGATCTCAATATATCGAGACAACTCTGAACTTGTCAAAACCTTTAATGGAATCAATTATTGTGATATTCTTGAGAACGACAATTCAATCATAATTAGTTCAGTTGACAAAGTAGTTAAAGTTCAGATTCAGCCCTATCAGGAATACGTAATATATGATGGAAAGAATATTGGTCAAATTTGCGTCAATAAAATAAATAAGGATGTTTACATCTATGACGATCAAAACGAATCATCACCTCTAATTTACTATAACAATCGTAAAAAAACATGTAAAGACATATTATTAAATCATCTTGACTTTTCAGAATCATTGAATGTAAACCCTTTTGATTTGTATGTTATTCCAAGTAGCGGTGGGTTTATATTTAGAATGGAAAGTAAAAAGAGTTCTGAAATAGCAAATACGAATTTTGAGGCAAAGTTTTCCTTATGGAATTACAAAATGAAAAGCTTTGAGGACGTAAATGAGTATCAGTTCTCTCGAACATTATTTTACATGCCAGATAAGGATACAGTGATGGAAATCTTTAATCAATCACAATATCCTGTTGATAATCTTATTTCAATGGCGGAAAATGGAGTAATAGTCACATGTAGTAAGATAAACCAAGATGAATATTTCTGGAATGATCAGAAATTATATCTAACAAGTATAGATCTTAAAACAGGAAATAAATTCAGAATATGTGAATTAGCCAAGTCAATAAGTTTACCAACCATTTCAATATCTAGTAAAGGTAATTATGTAGTTTGGTGGAACTGCGATACTCGTCAATACACATGTTACGATGTGAAAAGTAGAAAAACGAAGCAGTTTCATATAAACAGTGCTGATAGTTTATACGATATAGACAACGATATACCTCAACGGCGTGTTCCCTTTGGCATAGCAGGTTGGGATCCAGAAGATGAATTCGTGTATTTATATAGTACCTATGATATTTACAAAGTACCGCTAAATAATGTTGAACGAAGTGTTTGTATTACAAATTATGAGGGGAATTTAAAGAAAACAAAGCTTCGTTTTGTCAAAAGGAATAACAAAATTGAATCTTCAGAAAATATTATACTTTCTGCATTCAATGTGGTGAGCAAGGAGAATGGTTTTCTTTTCTATAGGCCAAAGATTAAGTTCACAATTAATCAGCAATGCTTGGGTCCTTTTTGTTATCGGGATAATAATAGTTTTTCTGCATTGGGATATGAATATTTAAGATATAAACCATTAAAAGCATTATTGGCCAATAAATATCTTGTTAGAAGAGAATCCTCCACACAATCACCTAATCTTTTTTTGACATCTGATTTTATAACGTATTTACAGCTTACTAATATTGCTCCTGAAAAAAGATTCAATTGGTACCGCTCGAAGCTAATTCAATGGGAAATAAGTTCAGGAAAAAAAGAACAGGGAATATTATATTATCCTGAAAACTTAGATTCATCATTAAAGTATCCGGTAATATTTACCTATTACGAAAAACGTAGTGACGAGTTATTTGTCTATAAAACGCCCAAATTGAGTTACGGTGATTTAAGTATACCATGGTATACTAGTCATGGCTTTGTAGTTTTTGTGCCAAATATTTCATATGGAACTGGTGAAGTTAAGGACGCAATAAGGAAAACCTTATTATGTTCTCTTGATTCATTGTCAAAGATTTCGTGGATTGACACTTCGAAAGTTGGTTTACAAGGGCACAGTCACGGTGGTTTTGAAACTTATTTGGCGTCCACAAGTAGTCGGTTTAAGGCTGCGCAAGTATCAGCTGGATTTTCTGATTTGGCTACATTTTACTCTTACATATTTATGGAAGGCACTCGTCAAACCTTTGTTCAGTACGGTCAGACTAACATTGGTTATACACCTTGGGAGAGCAAGAAAACTTTCACAAATAATTCCCCATTATACAATGTGGATTCAATAAATATTCCAGTTTTTATCATGCACCCACGCAAAGATGACGTAGTACCAGTCAGCCACGGAATGAATATGTTCACTGCATTGAGAAGACTAAAAAAGCCTACTTGGCTATTAATTTATGAAGATGAAGGACATTCGTTAATTTCAAATATAAATCAGCTTGACTTTACCATTAAGCAGCAAGATTACTTTTCGTATTTTCTTAAACAGACTCCACAGCCAGCTTGGCTAATTAATTAATTAACTTTATATCCCAAAATTATTTATACAAAAAAGCAGGTGCATCTACACCTGCTTTTTTTACGTTCCATATCAATTTACGGTGCAACAGTTATTGCTGCAGTTGTAGTTGGAATGGAAAGTACGTAAGTGCCGCCGAGAATTGTCGCGGTACGATAGTACAATGTTGCTGGACCTGAAGTACTTTCAGAGAAATTAGCACCTAAAGTACTTGTCATGTAGTAAGTAGATCCATTAATTACAGTGGTAGCACCTGGCTTGAACAGATTGCCTGCACCTCTGTTAGCTTTGAATGCGAAGGCTCCGCCAACGATGGCGAATAAAGCTATACCTGACAGGATCAGTTTTGCTTTTTTCATAAGATTTACGCCTTTGTAAATCAAAAGGCTAAACTTAGCTTGATAAGTATGTGTACCTACTCTTTTCTAATGGTTTTCGGCTTCCCCATTCGATCTTTAAATCTGCGCAGCATAAAGATCTTTAAATCATAATATATTTATGATCAGTGGCTTATCGTTCCTAAATTTGATGATACTTTGGCTTGTAGCGACATAGTTTTGTCAAGTCAACTAAACTTATGTTGCTATTTGGAAAACTGAGTGTGGTTCAAAGATTTACATACCCATTTTTTTGTATGGGGATGTTTAGGTTAAACAATGTGTTATCGGCACTTTAAGATTGATTATGTTTTACCAAAGTTATGGTATGTAAATTTGAACGAATTAGGAGTTGGCATTAATTCTTTGGACATACAGTTTGATTAATTTAAGATATTATCTTCGCTTACTTGCCGTATCTCCCATTGTAGCAAAAGTTGTTGTTGGATAAATTAACACACACCTGCCAAAAATAATTGTATTAGATCTGTAAAATAGTTTTGGTGTTCCAATAGTTGTCTCATAATAGTCAGGAATACATGTAGTACTTAAATAATAAATTGAACCATTTATAAGTGTTGTCGTACCAGGCTTGAAATAATATTCACTACGTTTAGTGAGTTTATAACCAAGGGTAATACAACATACACTAAATGCTCCGATAAAGAATATTAAAGTTTTCGCTTTAATCATTTTTCATATTATTATATAAATCTTTTCTTGGCACGGTTTTCTTATGGCGCAACTTCTACAGCTGCCGTTGTCGTAGGATTATATAAAACACATCTATTTTGGTATGCAAATGCCGATCTGTAATATAATCCAGTTAGTCCAGATGGATTTAGCAAGTAGTTAGGTGAACAAGTCGTGCTAACATAATATATTACTCCATTAATTACAATTGTGCTTGTACCTGGCTTAAATAAATTGCCTGTGCCACGGTTTGTTTTAAAAGCGAGTAATGCTCCTAAAGCTGTAAAAATTAGGATACTTAAGAGTATCAATTTGGCTTTTATCATAATGTCGGTTTTTATTTTAAAAGACTAAAGTTCTATTTAAACATTTGCCTACTCTTTTCTATTGTTTTTCGGATTTCCCCAGGTGCTCTTATTTAGTGTTTGCATACCCGTATATAACATGAAATAAAGATCCGTAAACAATATGAATCTGTCATTACTAAACATTTCCTTTTTAATTACCCAATATAGACCTGCCAAAAACATCATATGTTAT
Source organism: Chitinophaga rhizophila (assembly GCF_019492185.1). Lineage (GTDB taxonomy): Bacteria > Bacteroidota > Bacteroidia > Chitinophagales > Chitinophagaceae > Chitinophaga > Chitinophaga rhizophila. The sequence goes on along the minus strand of NZ_JAICCF010000001.1, from coordinate 1,069,997 downwards.
ATTTTGTATAAACCTAAACAGTCTTGCCAATAGACAAGACCGTTTGGGATGAAAAAAGCTAAGTCGTTTGCAGCATTGCTTGATTGCAGTAGCGTGGCGCAATTATTTCACGGTATTTGATTGTAAATTACGCTTTAGATATATTGGGCAACATCGGAGAGACAGTCCTTATTTTGGAGGTAAAGTATATTTTACTTTTACATTAGCTTTTGTCGCGTGAGCGATTGCAGTGGAAAGCCCGCAGGTAAGAGGACTTGCAACAGAAAGCGCGGTGCCGCCAGGCACACGCCATAACTATGTCCTACTTGATCTCATTAGCTATCAATACCTATTCAAACAACTTATGATCGTTAGAAAATATTTATACTTTTAACGATGTAATCCCTTTCAAAAAATAACATCTCCCTTAACACCGCATTAACTATTTTATTGAATCTTTCACCGTACTTCGTTCTTGAGAAAACTAAGAAAAACATCAACCACCCTTACTATGAAACTGTTATCCCTAGTTCTAGTACTGTTGGCTTTGTCGTTATGTTCCTATGCCTCTAGTGGGGATAGTACGAGTAGTCAATTACCATCTAAATACCTTTCACGGATCGAAAAGAAGTCTAAGAAGTTCGAATCGATCTATTCCAGGCAATCGGAAAAGGCACTATCGCGTCTATACCGACTAGAAAGGAAAATGAAAAAGAAGCTGTCAGGTAAATCTTCTGAAGATTTATCCTTCCTGGCTGATTCAAGCGCCTTTACTTCAGCGAAATCATTTCTTACGAACCGCCTGGGATCATCGTCTTCCTACGTGGACAGCCTTTCCGGCACCTTACAGTTCCTAAATGGCCAAAAGCAACTCTTAGCCAAGTCAGGAGATATCCAAAAGGCCATTAAAAGCGTAAACAGCTTGCAGGACCAGATGAAACACGCTCAGGATGTGAAGGATTTTATTAAAAAACGAAAGGCATTGCTCGCACAGAAGCTATCCGGCTACACCGGAGCCAGTAAGTACCTAGGCAAGTACAGTAAGGAGGTCTACTACTATGGTGCGCGGCTAAGGGAATACAAAACGCTGTTAGGTGACAGAAAGCAGCTGGAAACAAAAGCCATAGCGCTGTTAAAGAAGCTACCAGCCTATAACGACTTTCTAAGGCGTAATTCCCGCATCGCGTCGCTTCTGAATACCTTACCCGGTTCCGGATCAATTGCGAGCCTGGAAGGCCTTCAAACCCGCTCTATGGTGGCAGCCATGCTCCAGCAGCGTTTAGGAACCGGCGCTACCGGTATCAGTGCCCTTGACGATCAGCTGCAAAGAGCGGAAAGTGAGTTAATACAACAAAGAACACCTGGAATTGGCAATATCCGCCAGACTGTTAACCAGCAAATGAGTTCTGCGCGTAACCGGATGAACCAGATACGGGAAGGTAGCTCGGGAGAAGACAATGCAGCAGAAATGCCCGACTTCAAACCTTCCCCATTAAAAGCAAAGCGCCTCTGGCAAAGGCTCGAATTCGGAGGTAACATCCAGTTCCAGAAGAAAACTGACTATTTCCCGACTACCAGCGATATAGCAGGTCAGGTTGCCTACCGATACCATGAAAACGGGTCAGCAGGCATTGGGATCGCTTATAAGTTAGGCTTAGGCACTGGCTGGAAGGACATCCGGCTTTCACATTCCGGCATAGGAATACGCTCTTTTGTTGACTGGCGAATCAAAAACAGCTTCTTCCTGAACGGTGGTGCTGAACTAAACAGACTTAGTGCTGAAAAAACTGACTCCAATTATGTCAGATGGCACGGATGGCAGACATCAGCGCTCCTGGGTGTTACCAAAAAATACAAGGTCAGTGGAAACATAAAAGGTAATATTGCCATCCTGTACGATTTCCTTGCTCCATTTCAGGTGCCTAAAACTAGCGGTCTTAAAGTGCGCATTGGTTATTCCTTACAGTAAATATAGTCTTCTCCATATTCCAATCTCCCTAAAAACTAGTGCTAATCAAAAATCATGTTATGATGTAATGCAAACCACCCTTACCCCCTAAACGTAGCCGCGATACTGGCTATTGCAATCAAAAATCAAATAAAGAGGGACAATAACAGCCAGGTCTAAATCGACCTGCAGATAACTGTTGCCTTAATCAATCTAATTATTCATTTACAATTGAAAAATAACCTCATGAAATCGATCCTTTATCTCGTAGCATTCCTTTTCTTATCCATCACTACGGTCAAAGCACAGATGTATGACGTATTGGATTATAACATCCAGGGTACCCCTGTAAACGGCGTTAAGATCAAAACAAACCTGCCGTTTACCACTTCCTCACATATGCCAACCATCATTATTGAAGGTTTTAACTACTTCACCGGCTCCAACATGATGCTGTCTTTGAATTACTATTATTTTAACAACGCGTTTATCAAAACGAATATCAGCACTTCGGGTAACTACAACCCTGATGTTTATGTGGCGGGTGAAAATGGCAAAATTGTCCTTTTCATTGATGACAGGCAGTATTTTCAGCGATTCCATGTCCGTGTCTTTGCGAAAGGCCTTTCCGGGGAAGCCGCCGCAAATTTCACTGGCTGGACAGTAGTAGACTCCACATTAATACCCACCGCTCAGGCGGCGACTCTTATTCCCTATAAAAACTCATATCCAGGCGATGTGCAGTTTGCAGGTAACGGCATTTGGAAAAGTGACGGCAATGTAGGTATTGGCACTACCACTCTCGGCACTTATAAACTGGCAGTTAATGGTACTATCGGTGCTAAAAAAGTCAAAGTAACGCAGGCTGGTTGGGCAGATTATGTATTTAACGATGAATACATACTACCATCTCTGGACTCTGTAGAACAATTTATCAAAAAAAATCGCCACCTGCCGGAAATCCCCAGCGAAGCGGAAGTCATTTCAGACGGCCAGGATGTAGGCGAAATGAATAAGCTCCTGCTTAAAAAGGTGGAAGAGTTAACCCTCTATCTCATAGAAATGAGAAAAGAGCTGGAAGTGATTAAAGGTAAGAGACAATCAGAATAAGCATTTAAAGACGAAATAGCATGAAATACCTATATTTTTTGGTCTTACTGCTACTTGTGACGTTCCGGTTGCAGGCGCAGGAAGCTCCCAATATGAACAATAATGTGACCGGCAGCTCCGCCTCGGTCGCATCGGGCAAGCAGGTGAACATCCCTGTAAACCATTTCACCGGCATTCCAGAGATCAATTTTCCGATCCACAGCTATTCCAGAAGTGGCATCGCTTCCGATGTCTCGCTCAACTATATCGGTGGCGGTATTAAGGTTGATGAACCGGCAACTAGCGTCGGCGTAGGCTGGCAAATCAGTGCCGGTGGCATGATCACCCGCAATATCCGCAGCTTACCGGATGATTATCCAGGTAAAGGGTTTATGTATACTCCGGAAGTGGATCCTGGCCCCGCATCGGGACGTAATGCGACCCGCTATAGCTGGGATAAATATGGTAAAGACGAGATTGACAGTGAACAGGATATCTACCAATTCAACGTCGGTGGCAGGTCCGGATCATTCGTTATAGGCAAAAACGGTAAGATCGTAATGATACCCCGCCAGAATATAAAGGTCCGGTATAAACTAGGCAATATCACCGGCGCCAATGGGATCATTACGGAATTTACCTTAATCCTGGAAGATGGTAGCCGCTACCTTTTCTCGAACACAGAAGTTACAACCCGGCATTTTTCTTCCTACGACAGTTGGCTGCCATTTGTGTCGGCCTGGCACCTGACCTCCGCGACATCTACCTATGGAGAAGATACCATTCGATTCGCCTATAAGAGTGTCCTTAATGCTAAATATATAAAAACTGGCGCGAGCCGGTTTGAAGCATCCGGTCAAACAACTGTGAATTATAACGACAGCTTGTATGTGCGTGTGGATGAAAAGTACCTTGAGAAAATCCAGTACCCTTACGGTGTTACACTTAATTTCAACTACGACACCGCTGAGCGTGCAGATGCAAAGGGTGAATATGCGCTGAAGAATATTGAGCTACGAGATTCTGTGTTGAGAATGGGCTATAAGTTCGATTACTCTTACTTCTCCAACATCGGAACGGTGTATCCGTACGGCAGTACGAACGCAGCGATTTCCAAGCTAAGGTTAGATAAAATGACTGTTTACACGCAGTTCCGGACTTACCTGCCGACGGAATTTAGCTATAGCAGCCTTGTGGTACCCAAGATCGGGAGTTTTGCCCAGGATCATTGGGGCTACTTTAATAATAAATTCAATTTTGGTCTGATACCGGCAATGGGCAGTTACTCTGGCGCCAACAGGGACCCGGATAGTACCTATGCACGTTCCGGTATGCTAACTGGCATTAAATACCCGAACGGCTCTCAATATTCCATTTTTTATGAAGCAAATGACAGGAAATATTATTTCTCACAGACAAAAGCATCGAGCACTATAGGTGGTAATTCCACCACAAGTGCATCAGGCTCTTTCACGGTAACTAAATATTCGGCGTCCACTTCCCAGTTATACGTGCTGGTCGCCCGGCAAAATCACTGTCCATCAAAGATCACTCTTAAGAATTCAGCAAATCAAACGATTGACACCTTTTCCACGGATGGCGGTGCCTTAGGACTAGGGAAAACGTTTGATCTTCCCGGTGGAACCTATACATTGAGTATTGTGCCGATCAATAGCTGCGGAACAACGGAAATTCCTGCCTGTTCGCTCAGCTGGCTTAATGATTCTCAGGACAGCACCTATATGGTTATGGGCGGCGTCAGGGTAAAACAAATCGTGTCACAGGAAAACCTGAATGGTGCACCTCCACAAATCAGGAACTTCAAATACGTGCAGGAAAACGGTACCAGTTCCGGTTTTGCCTTCTTCATTCCGAAGTATGATTACACTTTTACGATCAATAAGAGAATTGCACCATATGATTACTTCGTAAGAGTGTCTCACCCGCTTAATAATATGGATTATATATGGGGCGCTTCTGTTGGTTATAGCCGGGTAGAGGAAAGTGTTCCTGGTAATGGTAAAGTGGTTCATGAATTTAGTACCTACAAGGATCTGAACTATTTCCCTTCACCGCCGCAGTTCCCCTTTGCGGAAGAAATGTATCCATCCTGGGAACTGGGCCTACCCAAAAAGATTACTAAGATAGACCTGTATAACCAGGTAAAGGAAATAGCAGAAAATAAATATGATTTTAATGTAACACCGCTAACAGACACTGCATTCAAATCGGTGAAGCTGATGGCGGATGTACATAGCTATTCGAGCCAAAACACATTTATCGGTACCGGGTATGAGGAAGATACGTATTACGCCATCACAGGGCACGCGCTGCTTGATTCCTCAATACAAAAATTGATTTCCGGAACGGACACATTGATCCAAAGTACCAGCTATACCTACGACTCACTTAATAACCTGGTAAATACCCGGCAAAGGGAAAGCAAGGATTTGCAAAAGTTCAGGGAAACAAGGGTGTACTATCCTTACAACTACACGTTAACCGGCCCACTTAAACAATTAAGAGATAGTGGGACTATCGTAAAAGTGGCTGAAGAGACCTGGATCAAAACACCCACCAGTGAACAAATGGTTTCCGCTTCCATCGTTGGTTATGAAAATGTAACAGGAACGAAGGTTAAACCAAAGTATATATATGAACTTCAATCTGACTCCCCTGTTCCATTGGCAACCATTGGCGCCTTTAATCCGGCATTATTAGTCCGCAACTCAACGCTAATGCCTTTACTAAGCACAATAGAGCGTTATGATGGTAAACTGGTACCTCTACAGACGGTGAATAACCAAACGGGAATTCGCCAGTCCATTATTTGGGATGATGCCATTCAACAGCCAGTAGCGACCATAGATGATGCTGCCTATTCGGAGGTCGCTTATACCAGTTTCGAGGGATCAAATAATGGCAACTGGACGGTGCCTGCCGGTCAATATTACTATTCCGACGCCATGACCGGTACCAGAGCATATCGACTGAACGGTACCATTTCAGCTACCGTGACCGCTGGCAGGGAGTATACCGTCACATACTGGACAATGGGCGCAGGAATTACGATCGCAGGGGTGGCGGCAGAAAAAATTGGTACTGAAAGAGCCTGGAATCTTTACAGGAACAAGCTGCCTGCGACTACTTCCACAATTTCTCTGACAGCTTCAAACCTCGTAATCGACGAGTTGCGGGCTTATCCTAGTGATGGTCAAATGGTTACCAGCAATTTCGACTTCTTTGGTAATGTAATTTCCAGTAGTTCGCTAAACAACAAGATCCTATATAATGAGTACGATGATATGGGCCGTCCACGCCTTAAAAAAGATGTGGAGGGTAATATCCTGGAAATGAATTGTTACGGTCTGGCAGGTGAAAAGGTGAATTGCAATATTCTCTATAAGAATAATGCGATTTCCAGATCATTCGTTCAAACGAACTGTACTGGTGGGTCCGCTATTCCTGACACAGTTGTTTACACCGTTGCAGCCGGTACCTATTCCTCCGGGATCAGCCAGTACAAAGCGGATAGTTTGGCAATGGCAACAGTGATCGTTAACGGCCAAAATTACGCGAATACAAACGGTACCTGCGGAGTGATATATGCTAAAATTTACTATGAGGATGTGGATCTTGACCGAACAGAGGATGTAGTGGTTAAATTTTATTCCGATGCCGCGTTGACCAAACCTAAGAAGGTTACAAACCTGAATTTAGTAGTTGGTATTAATAACACCTGTGAAACGGTGCCAGATGAATACTCAATCGCTAATGGCTACCAGACTGTCATAAAATACGGGTTAATCCGCGATTATGAAAAGACAGAATGCGATCCACCTGGTTATCCTTGTTGGACATTCCAATGTCATATTGACTACGTTTTGAAGCCGGGAGGGTATATCATCAAATAAACCGCCCTACAATTAATTACACACGTTAAAAATGAATTATCGTGAAAAAGAAATATAAATATTTCAGTATCGCGGTCTCATTGTTATCCTTACTGTGTGGGCTTTCATCTAAGGCCCAACAGGCAAACGATACACTGAACTTCGATCTGAATTTCATGCGGTCATGGAGACCAATGATCCCACTAAAAACGGGATCCCTAACGATCAGCTTGGCAAGAACAGCCAGTGAAGTTAAACAAAGCACCGTATTGTCAGACGGTCTTGGTAGAACGGTTCAAACCATAGATAAAAGACAGTCACCTTCAGCCAAAGATGTCATATCACTTAATGTATATGATTCAGTTGGAAGGATGCGGAACCAATATTTACCTTATGTGTCATCTACCGCAACGGGGGATGCTCAGGCAAACCCGTTAGCTGACCAGGGAACGTTTTACAACAGCTACTATTCCGGAGAGATCATACCATACAGTCAAAGCGTATATGAGCGTTCGCCGAATGGAGTCGTTCAAAAAGTAATGGCTCAAGGAAGAAGCTGGGGCGGTTCTAGTCGAGGTGTTACTAGTCAATACCAAACCAATACTGTGGCCGATAGCGTTAGAATATGGTCTCTGAACGGTAATACACCCGTTTCAAGTGGCAGGTATTCTGCCGGGGAATTGGTGGAAGATGTGAGAACAGACGAGAATAACCAAAAGGTGGTTACCTATACGAACAGATTGGGTCAAAAAGTGCTAACCAAAGTGCAGGTTGTGGCTAGTCCGGGAACAGGCCATATGGGCTGGCTATGTACCTATAATGTCTACGATGATTTAGGAAATATAAGGGTAGTAATTCCGCCGCTTGCAGTCGCCAAAGCTATTACTGCAAGCTGGAGCGTAAGTTCTTTGCTGAATTATTGCACCCAATATAGATACGATCAGCGGGGAAGAATGATTGTAAAAGAGACTCCGGACACAGATTCCGTGGAGACAGTATATGATCGCAAAAATCGTGAGGTGTTTTCCAGGGATGGAAACATGCGCAACCAGAATAAATGGATGGTTACTTTCTACGATCGCAGGGATCGCCCGGTTATGGAGGCATTATATAATTCATCCAGTACAAGAGCACAGCTACAGAGCAGTCTGAACGCTGCGTCCTCGAGCATGACATTAAGCTATACTATTCCTGGTGTGGATGATCTTAGTACCGCTGTTAATGACAAAGATCTTTACCAGGCTAACAGTAGTATAACCTTATTGCCGGGCTTTGAAACAGGTGCTACCCAGGAAATGACAGCAGAAATCGCTACTGTTCCAGGCCAAGTTGTAAGTATTACTGCCGACAACCCGCTTCCATCCATTCCCAGTAACCAACTTACTCCTTTAACTTATACGTTTTACGACGATTATTCGTTTCCAGGCGCACATACGGCGAATACAGCTGATTTTGCAAAGCCTAAAGCTGGCAGTGATCCATACCCTGAGCGGCCTACAACTATTAGTATGTTGACAGAAGGTGTAATGACAGGCAGGAAGGTGAGAATAATTGGTACCAATCAATGGCTGACCTCCACGACATTTTACGATGACAAAGGCCGCATTATTCAAACTATGATGGATAATGGAACAGGCGGTACGGACGTAATTACAAACTTGTTCAATTACAGGGGAAACCTGCTGGGGAGCTATATACGCCAAAACAATAAGCGTAGCGGACTGACACCGACTACTACCATTTATAATGCGATGACTTACGATCATACTGGTAAATTGATCAAGCTAAGCAAGGAAATCAATGATGATGGAGTACTTAAAACAGTGTCACAGCATAGATACAATGAATTAGGTGAACTGAAAACTAAGGTACTAGGCTCATTTATTGACAGTTTGGAGTATGACTATAACATTAGGGGATGGCTCAAAAACATCAATAAAGGCTATGCTGTTAATGGAGCAACGGAAGGCAAAAATCACCATTTCGGCCTCCAACTATACTATGACAGTGTTTATACAGCGCAATACACCGGCAACCTGGCAGGGACAAGATGGCGCGGATACAACGATAATGCATACCGTTCCTACGGCTTTGCTTATGACATTGCCAACCGCCTGTTAAAAGCCGATTTTACTCAGAATACCTCCGGTTCCTGGAACACGTCTGCAGGAATAGATTTTAGTATGAAAGTGGGTGACGGTATCAACCCGGATTCCGCTTATGATATGAACGGCAACATCTTGTCAATGAACCAAAAAGGTTATAAACCAGGTGGTAGCGTTACTATTGACAATCTACGCTATAAATATGAGTCGAATAGTAACCGCTTGGCTGGTGTAAGAGACCTGGCTAATAATCCATCTTCAACACTTGGAGACTTTAAAGAAATCAATGGCACCGGAGATAGTGATTATACTTATGACCCGGCAGGCAATATGATAACTGACGGCAATAAGGTTATAACCAGTATCAGTTATAACCACCTGAACCTGCCTGAAATGATCAAAGTATTAGGTAAGGGAACAGTTTCTTACCTGTATGACGCGATGGGCAGACGTCTTAAAAAGACGGTGGTAGACAGCACTGTTAGTCCAGTGAGGACTATAACGACGGATTATATCAATGGGTTCGTATATCAAAACGATTCATTGTATTATTTCAATCATGAGGAAGGCCGCATCAGAATGGTATATAAAGCTGGGCAAACGCCGACACGTGCTTATGACTACTTCCTCAAAGATCATGTCGGCGCTACGCGGTCGGTTTTAACAGAACAGACGAACTTTACCATGTATGCAGCTACTATGGAGCCTGAAAATGCCCCACAGGAAGTAGCAACCTTCAGTAATGTTGAAGAAACCCGCTCCTCGAAACCTATAGGCTATCCTGAAACCGATACGGCAGATGGTTCGTTTATGGCTAAATTAAGCGCAAAATCAGACGGTAAGAAAATCGGCCCGTCGCTGGTACTGCGTGTAAACGCAGGAGATACTATCCAAATTAAGGCAAAGGCTTTCTTTAAGTCCCAGGGACCTACAAACAATAGCCATTCTGTACCGGCTGAAGATATGATTATGTCCTTAGCTCAGGTCTTTGGAGACGAAAATGCCCAATCTCAAGTACATGGTTACATACAGGCTTTACAACAGGAAACCTTTACCGGTAATTTTTACAATAATGGCTACCAGCGCATGAAGGAAAAAGAGCCAAACGGTCTATCCAATAATAAGCTTAAATCCTTCATGAACTTTACGCTTTTTGACGACCAACTCCAGATCGTAGATGGCAATAGTGGTGTGAGGCAGGTTCAAAATTCGCCTGACGAAATCCAGGAGTTGTCCGTAGATCAAATGGTTATAGAGAAAAGCGGTTTCCTGTTTGTATTTCCGACCAATGAAACAGAGCAGGATATTTATTATGACGACATTGTTGTAACGGACATAACCGGCCCCGTGTTGGAAGAAACGCATTATTATCCCTGGGGACTGGTAATGGACGGTATAAGTACCCGTACTCCATTAAGCCTGGAAAACAGGCAACTTTTCCAGGGTAAAGAACTTCAAAGGGGAGAGTTTGCTGATGGAACCGGCCTTGAATGGTACAATTTCGATGCCCGGTACTATGATCCGCAGCTCGGAAGATGGTTTGCTGTCGATCCCGCAAACCAGGACTACAGCCCATATATGGCTATGGGCAATCGCCCAACTATGGTCATTGATCCGGACGGCCGCCTTTGGCATATCATCATAGGCGGGATTATAGGCGGAGCTGTGAACGTTTTCGCTATGCATATGAAAGGTCATGTCGGCTGGGGTAATGGTTTAAAGGCGTTTGGAATTGGGTTTATTGCTGGAGCTGCTACGGCTGCTACGGGCGGCGCCATGTTAGGTGCCATCACTGGTGTTGGAGCCAGCGCAGGTTTAGCGGGTACAGGGGTGGCGCTTGGTGGAGGTGGCTTCCTTGCGGGTGCTGGTGCCGGTGCCTTTAGCGGTGGTGTAGGTGGATATATTCAAGGATATGGCAATGCAGTAGCCTTTGGCGATGCGTCAACTGCTGGTACGGAAGGAGCAAAAGAAGGCCTTAAGGGTATGGTATTTGGTTTTGCATTCGGAGGAACTACCAACGGTATTCTTGCGAAAATCGAGGGAAGAAACTTTTGGACTGGCGAACTAAAATTGCAAAATATACAACCAATACCAACTACACCAACGCCAGCGTTAAAAACATATAAATATGATGAAAACCTGGCAAGGACGGATATTGATCCGATATGGCAGCAGGCTCCTGGCCCACGCGGGAAGGCAATTGAAGAAGTATATTCCAGAACGGTATATGCCGGTTATCAAAATACACCCTACGCTAAAACTGTAGACTTCTCGGATGGAATGACGTCTATTAGCCTAAAGACAACTATGTCTGAGACGCTAAATATTCGTAAGAATATTTTGGAGCTGTCAGAAATCTCAACTCCTTTTAAAAAGCTACATATTGTTACTCCTCCAGGACATATTCCTGCTAACTATGCAGAAATTCTTAAATTAGCAAGCTCGAGAAACATTATGGTTGAGCTTTCACATTACTAAATTATATGCGATTACAAATATCATTTACTATAGGAGCATTTGAAAATACAGGTTCGGCTTTCCAATTCATTCTGGACCATTTAAATTGTAATATGACGTCAATATTTTCGAACAAGGCATATTCATCCAATGATTGGATAACGGATACTGACGAAATTGTACGGGAATTAGTAAACACTAATGACAATTCATTTACTATCCATAATGGCTCGGAACCGGATGCTACTTTGTACGACGAAAATGTGAGTATGGTAACATTTTTAAGAGAGCAGAATTACCAGATCGAGATTTTAACATTTGATATAGAAGACGAGTCCTTCCTTGATCTCGAAAAATTGCTATTAGCGGCTAACAAACTAGGTTTCACGACAGCACAACGTTTTGATTATGAGAAAGCGAGGTGGCAAAGCGAACAAATTGTTTCTAATTTTGAAGTGTTCCAAAAAACACATGAACATCGACAGAAGGTAGTACATCCAGTATGGGGAAAGAGTTCAGGACTGACGATCGATATATCGAATAATCCTGGGCGTGATATTTTGACCTTTGGGATGCGTTTGTTTGCAGCACCGGAAATGTGGTTTGGCGCCGGAGCATGGCAATACTTTGATTTAAACAATCTATTGGCATGTACTATAGTGGAAGAAAGCCGTAGAATAACTGACAATTTATTATATGTCAAATTGTTTGATGTTGACACGGAAGACTACGAGCATTTATCCATTCTTAAACTTCAACGGGAATTCAGGAAATGTAGTAAGATGGACGAGGTTGAGGAGTTATTGAATAATAAGCTGCCTTTCAAACGCTATTATTAGTTTAATTTTCTATTCTAAAAAGGTAAGTAAAAGGTGATTGTAGAAATGCAATTACCTTTTAGTTACTATAGCTATTTTTAACCACCGGTGGTTCTTTATACATATTTGTTATGAGATTTGAGATTTCCTTTACAATCGGCACATTTCAAACTGCCGCCGATGCCTATCAACTGGTAAAACCCCACGTAAAAGGCCCTGTTAAAGTGATTAAGTCAGCTTTTGCATTTCATGAGGGAAAAAGTCTCGTGCAAGCCGGAGATATCCTGAAAAGTCTTAGTTCCGACAAAGAAGATTGGTTTTCGCTGCATGCTGGTGAACTATCTGAAATTACCGAATACCCGGATATGAATTCAGTTGCATACTGGCGGGACGAAACTTATGCAACTGAGATAATCCGCGTGATCCTTTTAGACGACGACTTCTTCAATTTAGAAGGATTTATATTCGCAGCATCGCAGCGAAAATTCAATTTTGCAATGCTTTTTGATAGCTCAAAGGCCTGCTGGCAAAGGGAACAATTTGTCTCAAATTTTGAGTTATTCGGAAAAAGCCTGGAAGGCAGAAAACTAATTGCTCACCCTTACTGGACTGATAAAGTCGGCTTAACGGTAGACATTAGCAGCAATCCCGGTCGCCACATTCAAACCTACAATATGTTGCTTATGGCGGCCCCTGATATGTGGTTTGGGCCAGGGGCGTGGGGATACTTTGAAGAGAGAGACGTGATGTCGTTTGCAGGCGCAATAAATACGTTGGTTGTTGCTCCCGGTACTATTTACATTAAGTTATTTGACAGGTTTGCTGAAGATTACGAAGCTCCATCTATATTGGAAATGCAAACTAAATTTAGAGCGCATACAAAAATGGATGCTATCGAGGAAAAGTTAAACGGCGAACTTTCGTTTCCAATTGTTTATTAATACAGTCTATAAAATTTGACCCCTATGCCTGTACATTTTGATGATTTTGCGAGTGAAAAACAATGTGTCTATAAAGGTGAGCTCTTTACCGTTCGTGATAATGGAGCTGTGTTTCGGCATGCCCGTGATGGCAAACGCCTTCGTAAAGATGATAATCGATGGACTTTTGGAGAACCTAATCAAGATGGTTACCTGGTAATTTCCTCGATTGGCATTCAACGTATTGTCGCTACTGCTTTTCATGGAGAACCAGCTAAAGGTATGGTAGCCGATCACATTGATACAAATAGAAAGAACAATAGGCCTGGCAATCTACGTTGGGTAACAAGATTAGAAAACATCATTCTTAATCCATTCACTGCTAAGAAGATCGCCCATATATGTGGTAGTGTAGAAGCCTTTCTGTCAAACCCCGGTGCCTTCGATTTTCCAGATGCCGATTTTCGTTGGATGAAGACGGTAACAGAGAGCGAAGCGCAGAACAGCAAAGCACGTTTCCTGGCCTGGGCTGAAAAGGACAATTATCCATCCTCAGGTAGGCCAATAGACGATTGGATATTTAGAGATAGGTATTATATACCTGATGAAGAAGTGGAACCGGAACCAGACTTAGTGGCTTCTAAAACTCCAAACGCGGTGCAGCGACATTGGATAACAGCCAGTGAATTCCCGTGTTGCCCTCAAACGGTCCTGGCTGATCCGATAGGTTCCTATGCGAAAAATCTGGAAACTGGTAATATTTTCTGCCGAAATATTTATAATGAAGTACAGGTTGTTTCCATTGCCACCTCTATTGATAATACAACTCTGTGGGTTTTAGGTGAAGACGTTACCCCGAACGCAATAAAACCCTGGTTACTTGGCAAGGTTACCTATGAAAATGATTTATTTGTTCATAGCAGTGTGGGAAGTTATTTTGAGCGAAACGGCGCCGAAAAGAATTTCGCCCTGGCTCAAGGGCAGGAGTGGAGCGGCGGTAATACTCTCAATGATTTTTGTTAGCATGTGATTTGATACCTTTAGAAAATTGGTAATACTTTAAAGCTCAATATGATCTAATATCAGCAAAATGCTAACTACATTTTCCAATCAGCAAACATTTCCGTATTTGTGCGCAGCAGGAAGTATTTTATCTAACTTTGAGTAAATGCCGGATTACCTATATTATACCGCTGACGGATTGGACACTATTAAATTTAATCACAGGACTTTCCTTATGTTAGTGGCCGGTTGTCTGGAGTATTATTTCTGCAAAACACCGGCAGAAGCCCAGGCAGTAATCCATTCCGCAGAGCAATTAAATAGTGAATATTTTCTGCCTAAGGACTACAATTCCATGGCGCTATTAGATAATCAAACTCCTTTAGACGTTACATGGCACCTTTTAAAAACACTTGAAGATCCGGCTGCAGATGGATGGTCTAATCCACCGACGGACGATTACTTATTATGGGAAGAAAGGTTCTTGTTAGATCATAATTTAAGCCAAGATTATATCAGTTACTTAGAAGGCCCGCCACCTAAAGCGCCTGCCGGACATTAATTTCAATTCCACAAACGCTGAATTTGAGAGCATGATTTGTAAAGGGAATTGAGAATTGTTTTGACCTTAAAGTAATGGGCTATACAAGTCTGGCTTATGAAAAAGAAATAGCAACAAATGGGTCGTCATCAACCCCGGTGTAATTTGAAGCTTACTTTTAAGAACAGATCCATAATAATTCATATTTACAAAGTCCCAGGTGCTAAAAAAGGTTGAGTTCGCTTACCCGTTCTCAACTCCTTTTCTAGATGAAAGTAACAAATTGGCATGAGTATTATACCAATATGGTATGGGACTGACTAAATACAAGGAAAAACGTTCGTTCGACAAAACACCGGAGCCGACCGGCGGCAATGCTGATGGGAACGAGTTACGATTTGTGGTGCAAAAGCATGCAGCTTCGCACTTGCATTATGATTTCCGCCTGGAGATGCGGGGAGTGCTGAAAAGTTGGGCGGTGCCTAAAGGCCCATCTGTAAATCCAGCTGATAAGCGGTTGGCTATGGAAGTAGAAGATCACCCATATGATTACCGCAATTTCGAGGGTATTATCCCTAAAGGTAATTTCGGCGCCGGTACGGTGATCGTTTGGGATGAGGGGACTTACGAGCCATTGGAGCCTACAGGGGATAAGAAAAAGGATGAAAAGGCCCTTTTGGAGGTTGGCATAGTGGCTCAATAAAGTTCCGGTTAAAGGATCAAAGCTAAAGGGTGAATTTGCCCTTGTAAAAACAAAGGGTCGTGGAGACAATGCCTGGTTTTTAATTAAACACAAGGACAAATACGCAAAACAAGTCGATATTACGCTAAAAACTAAGTCTGTCATTAGTAAAAAGACATTAGAACAGGTAGCCAAAACTTCTACCACTATCTATGGTCAACCGGAGAAAAATCCCGTAAAATCAAAAGCTACCCATACCTCAACGAAGAACACCGTAGTCCCCCAAACAAAACCAACTTCCAAAAGATCCGCCTCTTCCAAAACAAATTCTGTATCATCTAATGCTCAGACCCCTAAGATTGGCACTAAAGCAGCCTTTCCAAAGAGGGTTGAGCCGATGCTGGCTACATTAATTGATCACCCATTTGATCAGGAGGGCTTGCTATATGAGGTGAAATGGGATGGTTACCGGGCGCTAACATTAAGTAACAAAGGAAATGTTGAATTAGTAAGCAGGAACAATAAAAGCTTCAATGAAAAACATTATCCGGTGTATCAGGCAATATCAGATTGGGCAATAAACGCAGTTGTTGATGGCGAAATCTGTGTATTGAATGAACATGGTGTTGCGCATTTTGGTTCCTTACAGAACTGGCGAAGTGAAGCGGATGGGAGCCTGGTGTATTACGTTTTTGACTTGCTATGGCTTGAAGGAAAGAATCTAATGGAAGTGCCGCTTAGGCAGCGCCGGGAACTACTGAAGTCCACTATGCCAAAGAGTGATTTGATCCGTTATAGTGAGACGTTTGAAACATCAGCTACTGAATTTCTGGCTGCTGCCGCCCAAATGGGCATGGAGGGTATCATGGCCAAACAAGCTGATAGCACATATAGCCCTGGCGATCGTTCCAAAAGTTGGCTAAAAATAAAAGCAAACAAGCGCCATGAAGTAGTTATTGGTGGTTTTACAAACAATGAGGATTCTCCCAAAGCTTTCAGTTCCCTACTTGTCGGCGTTTATGAGAGTGACAGGCTGATGTATACTGGCAAGATCGGTACAGGATTCAATGATAAGTTGCAAAAGGAAATGATGGGGCAATTCAAGCCGCTTATTACTAAAACCAATCCATTTTCTGAGGAGATAGACGTAAACAAGCCGTCGCGTTTTCGCCGGAATCCGCCGCACGCGACTGTCACCTGGTTAAAACCGATGCTTCTATGCGAGGTCAGTTATGCAGAAATCACAGATGATGGTGTCATGCGGCATCCAAGCTTCGAAGGTATGCGTACTGATAAAGCAGCGGATACCGTGGTAGCAGAAACAGCTGTCCAAGCTGAGAAGGTTCTAAATGAGAAGGAAGCGAGGAAAACAGAGAAATTGTTGCAGCCTCCCGGCAAAGGCAGCCGGAAAAGTTTGTTAAATCCTACGGAAGAAACACAAGTGAAAAAAGTAAATGGCCATGACTTAAACTTTTCCAATTTGAGCAAAGTTTATTGGCCTGGTGAAGGATTTACTAAAAGAGACATGCTAAACTACTATTACCAGGTAGCACCTTATATCCTTCCATACCTGAAAGGTAGACCCCAATCCATGAATCGTTATCCAAATGGTATAACGGGCCATAGTTTTTATCAAAAGGATGTTACAGGCAAAGCACCTGACTGGATAAAGCAGTTTCCATACCATACAAGCGATGGGGAAGATAAAAATTTTCTTGTAGCTGAAGATGAGGCCAGTTTGCTCTATATGGCGAATCTGGGCGCCATAGAAATGAATCCCTGGAATAGTACAATTGACAATCCGGATCAGCCTGATTGGTGCCTCATAGACCTTGATCCAGATACAGGCAATACTTTTGAACAGGTAATCGAAACTGCCCAAACTGTAAAACAGGTATTGGATGAATTGAAAGTTCCTGGTTATCCAAAGACTTCGGGCTCAACTGGCATTCATATTTACATACCTTTAGGAGGATTATATTCATATGATGCATGCCAGTTATTTGCCAAGTTAATCGCCACCAATGTTCATCACCGCTTACCAAAATTTACCAGCATTGAGCGAATGACCAGAAATCGTAAAGGCAAGTTATACGTTGATTACTTGCAAAATCGCCCGAAGGCAACGCTAGCTGCACCGTATTCGTTACGTCCCAAGCCTGGAGCAACCGTCTCGATGCCACTTCATTGGGAAGAAGTAAAAAAAGGGTTGAAAATGAAAGATTTTACTATTGACAATGCTTTATCACGTATTCAATCGGAGGGCGACCTGTTTAAACCCGTGCTTGGTAAGGGAGTAGATTTACCAAAGCTTTTGGAGGAGTGGGATGAGGAATAAGCGAAAATCAATTGAAATAATTGTATTTATTGCGGGCCGGCAATTATCCAACCTGTACTGAAGTTGGCGGTAATATCAATTTCACCGATATTGACGTAGCCATTTTTCCGATAAATATGAAATATAATTACAAATTCTAGTTTGTAAATTAGTATTGCACGCCATCTAACTAATTATTCAGATACAAGTTGTTCTATTGTAATTTAACCCATTTTAGTCTGTACCATGTTAAAGGCAACCCTGGAAGACAAAACAACAGTTTTGGATATCCTGACGAAATCTTTTGAAAATAACCCAAGTGTCAACTTCATCATTAAGCAAGATCGGAGTAGAATTGACCGAATCCGTTGCCTGATGGAATACTCATTTCATTTATGTCTCCAATTTGGGGAAGTATTTCTTTCAGATAATAAAGCAGGGTGTGCGTTATTGCTCTACTCAGACAAGCGAAGAACCAGTATCAAGTCAATATTTTGGGATTTGCGGTTGGTTCTTTTTTCATTAGGACTTGGGAATATTTTTAAGACGCAAAAAAGAGAATTTGCAATTAAAAAACACCACCCCAACTATCCTTTTTTCTACTTATGGTTTATTGGCGTTATTCCAGAATTTCAAGGGGCGGGAACTGGGACAAAGCTGCTAACTGAAATTCTTCAATACGCCAAGTCTAAAGACAGAGATGTTTATCTTGAAACTTCTCTGAGAGAAAATGTATCATGGTACGAAAAGTTTGGTTTTACTAAATACCATGAGCTCGACTTCGGGTACCTGTTGTTCCTGCTAAAAAGAGAATGGAAGTATGTTAGTGCTCGGAACTGAGATGCATATTGTGACATTCATATTTGTTTGTCTCGAAACGATCATGTTTATCTTTCAACTCGTTTTCTTTTTAATTCGGCCGGAAGATAAACAGAGATTATGGTATTTAATATTATTAGTTCTGCTTCTTTCATACAATATTGCCAGCGGATTGCTTCCTGATAAAAATTTCTCCGTTCCAATTCACATTCAGAATATGGTAGCCTATGGGAGTGGTTTCTGTATGGCTTCCTTTTTCCCGTTTTACTTTTACAAAGCCTTTAACCTGAAAAAACTTAAATTTCACGCTACCTATGGGGTGGTTATATTCCTATTGGTTCCGTATTTAGTGTTTTTTGTTATTTCCTACTCCATTAACAAAAACCTCGTTTGGGCAAGGGAGTATGGTTTGGTGATTCCGTTTTTTTACTCTCTCACATTAATTGTAGCTATTTCCAGAGCAATTTTTCCTACATATAAAGACAATAAAGATATCAGGAGTATGCCGGAAATTATCGGTGTTTACCTGGCGGTGTTTCCCTGGACATCTTTGGCCGTCGTTTCCTACCTCGATGCTCCTCAAGCTGTCGAGGCATCCTTAACTAATGGTGGGTTTCTGGTAATCACCGTATTGTATATTACCCGAACAATTAAAACTCTACGGGCTGACTATCTGGAATTACAACATCAAGGGCTAACCAAAAGTCAGCGGATAGAAGACGCGGCAGATCGATTCAATTTAACGGAAAGAGAAAAGGAAATTATTTTGATGATTTCCAGTGGTTTAAAATTCAGCCAAATAGCAGAGCGCCTTTATTTGTCCGAAAGGACAGTTACCACCCATGCAAGTAATATTTACAAAAAGGTTGGTGTTCGCAATAAGCTGGAACTCCTCAAAAAAACCAATCTTACCCTTCCTGATTAGCAATTTTACCTGGATACGTATTATGACGTAGGCCCAAAAATTTAAAAATCCGTCCAAAGCCGTACAAGTTTTCGCTTAAAACCGATAGATAGCGTATTTTTTTTTTGCTGTAACCTTCGGAAGTTTGTTTGCGTAATCACAAAAGTGAAAAAAATTAAGGTGGAGCAGCCTCTTCTCTGTCAAAAGTTGCCATCATTAGCATTTCCATATGTTGACCAGAGGTTCGGCTTTTTCATCCCAATTTCAAATTCTATTCGGAGAAGAATTGTAAATGCAGGATATATAAAGGAATAAGAACGAAACCGCGTCCTTTTCGTAAGATGAAAAATTGACTTTGGCAGTCATTATCATTAACCTTCTCAATGTAGCTCAAACGGATAATGGATTGGTTATAATTTGAAATACAGTTGGAATCGAAAAAATATGTCTTTGTCTATTTCACCCTGACTATATTATAATAACAAAATGCTCTAATATGGTTACAATTAACTACTTAAAAACCGGTATTTGCAAATTACATGTTGTAACATGTAATTTTGTATTATATTTGTCTTAAGTCGATTATACACCGCCATTTTTTAGGAATTCTGAAAATGTAATTTAATACCGGCGATATGTACGGTCTATCCAATATATGTAAACCAATGCTAACGGAAAAAGTATTCCCGCGACAAACTTTTTGTCACAACGGTTACCCCGTCACTTTTTATTATGTTTTTTTCAGACCAAAACTGGGATTAGATCTTTATTACCAAAACGATATGTATTACTAAAAGACCTGTCTTTTATTTAGATAGCATAAGCTTCATGTTAACCTAAAAGTACGTTTATGTTGTACGATTACACGTTTATTGAGTCGCTCGTGGCAGAAAAATTTCATCCGGAGGCGATGATGAAACAGTCTCCTGATGACTGGGCTAGCTTATTAATGGATGTAAAGCGGGAAGTTCAGTCTATTAAAAAACTATTGATAGACAACATTTTTTCATTCTCAAACACACAATTAGCTGAGGCATATGTGCAGTTACAGCAAAAGGAAATAAATGGTCTTCTGCAAAAATTAATCACCTACCACAAATCGGTAGAAGTCGATAAACAACAAGTGCTTAGTAGTTTTTATGTGACTTCAATCTTAGATTTTGAGAGCGTTATGGATTTTATATTGATTCGGTTTACGCAGTATTTTGACTGTGATCAACCTGCGACGGATACCTATCGCATCCTGGCCTGCAATGAATTGCATATGGCTACTGAACAATTAAGGAAAACCACCGCTGAAGTGTCAATCGACCATACTGTCATTGAACTGCTTATCAGTAGCATTGAGTTGTTGGATGATGCCGATCCAACGATCTCTTATCGTCAACTGAAATTTGCCAATGAACTTATCAGCCATGTAAGTGTACTTCTGACAGCTGATGGATTAAATACTTTTAACCGCTTTTTCGGGGTAATTAGTGAGCAGCTTTCGGAAGTAGGTGTGCCTGAATCAGATTTGACGATCAAATTGCATATGACACTGTTATACCTCAACTTCAATAGCCGCGAATATGTGGATTTATGCACTTCTGCATTATATTATAAAATGAGAGGCAAATCGATTAAAGAGAAGCTAGCCATACTTAACCTATATGAAAAATTAATGGACCAGCTGCATATCAAACCTGATTCCAAATTCCTCTCTCATGAAAGTTCTGCCGTTGAACAAATTAAAACCTGGCTTGCCGCTGAAATTAAACAGTTGTCCCTGGGGATAAATGATGATTCGGGTCCTATAAAAATTTCAGAATTGCTCAGTGAAAAAATCTACACTGGGTTATCTTCAAGCGAATGGGCAGTTATCACGAAAGTGTTTAAAAATCCAAAGGTGGCAGTTTTTGTAGATGAAAATGCGAGCAAAATCTACCGTGTATTATCAAATGCCTTGATAACGAAGGGAACTGATCAACTTAGCCCGGAAGGATTACGCAGTAAGGCCAATAATGTACGGCCAAAGGCAGTAGAAAATGTTATGAATATATTTTTTGAAAGTTACAATCTGCTAAGAACCGGGAAGTTCTGATTTTTTTTAAAATATTAATTCCTTAAAAATCAATCGGTTATGGTGGGTACATGTACCCACCATTGTATTTTATGCACTATCCATCCCCTTATTTTGTATCTGGTAACGCGTTGAACCATTTTTCTCCTGAACCTGTCTATCCCAATTAGCTTACTTTTAAAACAGGGCGTGATGAACAAACAGTTGAAAAACCTATTTTTCTTTGTAAAAGAGAAACTGCAACTCCTCTCCGTATCAATCCAAATTCCAGCTGATGACATTCTCAAGTGGATTGGATACATGGAAATAACAAAAGAACATGTATTACGGGATGTGAAATTTGAATTATCTAATCTCGATAGCTCCTCCAAGGTTGAGTTATTTATTAAGCAGTATCATTCTATTGTACTGTCGATTATTAATGCTGTAACTAACCAGTCAGTTTCAGCAGATCTTAATTTACCTGTTGTTATAAAGGCATTTTATCAACAGGTAACCTCTACTCTTCAGCAGCTTTTAGCTTTTAGTGAAGTACAACATGCGCTGATCAAAATGGACCTTGAGGTTCCGCTTAATACAATGCAGGATTGTAAGGCTGAAATCCGGGAAAAGGTTCATGCAGTGCGTAAACTATTAACTGAGAAAGACAATGTACGTCTTTTAAGGACCATTCTCATTCCCGTTGATGATTTTTTGGAAGAAAATGATCCTGTTTCTTATAAGCGCTTAAATTACTTTACCGGGCTAGTTAATGATCTTGAAAGCTTAAGGAACAATTCAGGAATTAAACAGCAACTTCGGGAACTGTTAATCAGATGGAATGTAAATAGTGAGGACGCATTGTTGTTTTTAAGATCATTCTATGAAAGTTTACTTACTGAAGCTGAAACAATTCAGGAAAAAATCGATTTGCTTGCACTTTGGAAAAAGCAAACAAATCTAGTTATACTTAAACCGGGAGCGAACTATGATTCGTCGGAATTGTCTGTCCATGCATTTTTGACAAAATTCTTCCAGGAAGAGGAAGCGTTCTACATTAAATCACAACAATTAATTGCAGAATCAACCACTGTACCCACGTCAACCGGTGCCAATGAGCCATCGGGTAATAGTCCAACAACAAGCAAATTCATAACCAGTATGAATTTGTCGGAGTTGGCGGGCTTTATCAAGGTTATGATTGAATCTGAAGTATTGGTCAATGAAGTTGTTTTGGAGCCATTAAGGGCGGCTTCTGATATATTCAGTACATCGAATAAAGAGACTCTCAAATTCGATAGTATTCGTACCAAATTTTACAACATAGATGCGAATACCGGCCGCGCAGTTATTGATATATGTAGTCGCCTGGCTTCAACAGCGAGGCAGATATTTCGATAACTTTTCATTGTTCCTGTACTAATTATCTTTTAGGCGTAACGAACATTAAATTTATAAATCATTGTTTATCAATATAATATAATTTGTTTCCAGAAACGACTTGT
The DNA here is from genome assembly GCF_019492185.1 of Chitinophaga rhizophila. Lineage (GTDB taxonomy): Bacteria > Bacteroidota > Bacteroidia > Chitinophagales > Chitinophagaceae > Chitinophaga > Chitinophaga rhizophila. Next base: position 1,046,977 of record NZ_JAICCF010000001.1, on the reverse strand, counting down.
AAACACAGGAAACTTTTTCCGGCTTTTTGAAACGCATTTTTGTTTTGCAAACGAACGATACACGACAGTTAATCAGACATGTACTTTTCGTGAAAAAAAGCAATTGTGAAAATGTAAAAAAAGTCATCAAATGTTACATCATGTTAGTTGGGGTCAGTTTTTTTATATCTCCAGTGCCTTACTGGCTTCCTATTATATCGCCATAGGCTTGTTATACTATCGGTTAGAGTTGTTAGCAATTGTCAAGGGTAGCAAAAAGGTAGATAGCATTAGCAGGCCGATGCCAGCACCTTCTTTGGCAGTTGTAGGGAATTCCAATTACATGGATGATGAGGAGCTTGAGTTTTCAGCAGGTGATCTTGATGATCGTGAACGGCAATTATTTAACGACGCGGATAGCCTCAATGATGAATTAGCAGATCTATTTTATGCCTGCAAATGCGAAGAATGGACTAAAGTTGAATTGGTTCCATTGATTCAGAAAAAGTTGCGCCAATATCCTCATTTTGCTAACTCCAGTTTTGCACCCTCTTTTATCAGTTATATCGTTGACAAAGCACAGGAAGATTGCGAGATGCTTTTTACTCATGATGAGATAAAGCAATTGTGGTAGATATCCGCAATTTTCAATTCTGATAGGACTCCGACTACAGATAACGCTTTATTACCGAAAGACACATTTAAGTGTTGCAGGGTGATAACGAAGAAAACAAAGTATAACTGATGAACTGTGTAAACCCAAACTGCAGAGGACCAACAAAAGAGCACAAAATAGTGAGAAGGGTATAGTGAGAGTGTATCAAAGGCCTGTTCAGTGATAGAGGCATCGTGTGATACGGGAACAGGCCTTTATTTTAAATCTTTTGTGAAGAGTGGTATATGAAGAGAGTAAAAAGACAAGTGATAGTTGTCAAAAACAGAATCAAACATGCAGTTGTAATAACCTCCGCTTTTTTAGTAGTAAGTATCAGCGCCTTTGCTGATGGAACTGCCGGTATAACATCGGCAACTACGCAGGTTCAAGGTTATTTTGACGTGGGTAGTAAGTTAATGTTGGTAATTGGCGCCGTAATCGGAATTATCGGAGCCATTAAAGTATATCAAAAATGGAATGCGGGTGAACAGGATACCAACAAAGTCGCGGCAAGTTGGTTTGGAAGTTGTGTTTTCCTTGTGATCGTTACGGCGGTTCTTCGGGCATTCTTTCTGACCTAAAAAAGCAAACATGGCGAGTGTATATGCGATCAATAAGGGAATAAACGCATCCGTAGAATTTAAGGGCTTAAAGGCGCAATACATTGTATACCTGGCTGCTGGTGCGTTGGCATTACTGGTTCTCTTTGTTATTGGTTACATGTGCCAGATACCGTATTACATCCTTATCCCATTGATGATTCTGATTGGGACCGGACTTTATATTTACGTTATGCGGCTATCGAATAAATACGGTGAGCATGGACTGATGAAGGCCGGAGGATATAAGCAACTGCCCATAGTTATTAAAAGTCGACACAGAAATCAATTCTGGTCGCTAAATGAGGATAAGAAATCATTGGATACAAAAAATTGAATTTGTGATGTTGATTATAGTGCTGGTGATAACAGCAGTCGCGATTGCGGCTGCTGTTTTAAGACAAAAGGTTTCAAGTGAGAATATTCGGGATATGGAAGAGCATTTGCCCATTTGGAAGGTGGAAAACGACTGTATAATCAGCAAGGCTGGAGACATTACAATCGGATATGAAGTTGAGCACCCGGAGATTTTTACTATGTCGAGTGACGATTACGAAATGCAGCAGCAACTCTTTGCTAAGGCGATTAAGTTATTGCCAAATCATACCGTACTCCACAAACAGGACTGGTATGTAAAAGACAAGTACCAGGCTGATTTCCAGAAACATGCTGATAATTTCCTGATGTTGGGCAGCGAGCGCTTTTTCCATGAACGTCCATTTATGAAACATACCAGTTACCTTTTCATCACTAAGAAAGCGGTTGATCGAAAGCCGGCAACTTCGGCTTTTCATAACCTGCTAAAACGCAGGTTAATACACCCGGATATCGTTAGCCAGGAATTGTGGGACATATTGATGGATGCGGCTGGTCAATTTGAGAAAGTATTGTCAAGTACAGGTCAATTATCCCTCAGGCGTTTAACATCAGATGAAATAGCCGGTACAGAGGGGACTGCCGGACTATTGGAAAAATATTCCTACCTGCAAACGGATAACACAATGGAAAATGTTGTGGACATCGAATTAAAGCCGCAGCTAAAGGTAGGTGCAAATTATTGCCAGATGTACACTTTGTCTGAATTAGAATCCATGCCAGCTTTAGTCGGGCCTAGAATTACCTACGACAAGTATTCTACAGACAAGACAAAGTTTTCTGTCTCCTTTGCTTCCCCGTTAGGCTTGCTATTGCCCCATAACCATATCTATAATCAATATATAGTCGTTGATGATGCCCAGAAAACCATCAAAAAGCTGGAAGCAAAGCGTTTGCGGTTACAATCCCTTAGTGGCTATAGCCGTCAGAATTTGATAGCCAGGGACGCTGTAAATGACTTTTTAAACGAAGCGATAAGCGAACAGCGTTTGCCTGTTAAGGTTCATTACAATGTACTTAGCTGGACAGATAATCTGGAGGAATTAAAAGAGTTTCGCAACCAGGTCAGTGCGGCATTATCTCAAATGGAGGCAACTCCCAAACTGGAAAACAAAGGCGTCGCGCAATTATTTTGGGCCGGAATCCCTGGAAATGCAGCAGAACTTCCCACTAATGAGCTTTTTGACACCTTTTCTGAACAAGCGAGTTGTCTACTACAACTTGATACAGCTTACCGGTCTTCACCTAGTCCCTTCGGGATCCGACTGGGTGATCGGTTGACAGGCCAGCCACTACATGTGGACATATCAGATATCGTTATGACCCAGGGGGTCACTACCAACCGCAATAAGCTGGTAGTGGGCGGCTCAGGATCTGGGAAATCGGTAGCAATGAATGGAATTCTATATCACTACTATATCCAACAAGCGCATATTGTGATCATTGATGTCGGTCATTCTTACAGAGGATTATGTGATCTCGTTGGAGGCTATTATTTCACCTATGATGAAAATTCGCCCATCAGCTTCAATCCCTTCTATTTGACGGATGGAGATTCCATGGATACTGAGAAACGGGAAAGTATCAAAACATTACTGCTGGCTTTATGGAAAAAGGAAGATGAACTGTTTACAAGGAGCGAATATGTTGCATTGTCCAATGCTATTACCTTGTACTATCAGAAGTTGGAGGAAAATCCATCCATATTTCCCTGTTTTAACTCCTTTTACGAGTTTTTACAGGAGGATTATATACCTGTGCTTAAAGCTGAAAAAGTACAGGAGAAGCATTTCGACGTCAATAATTTCTTGTACGTACTACGCCCGTATTACCGTGGAGGCGAATTTGATTATTTGCTCAATGCAACAGAAAATCTCGATATATTACATAACAGGCTGGTAATATTTGAGTTAGATAATATAAAAGATCACCCTATATTGTTCAGTATTGTTACGCTCATATGTATGGAAATATTCATATCTAAGATGCGAAAGTTGAAAGGAATAAGAAAAGTCATCGTCATTGAAGAAGCCTGGAAAGCCATCGCTAAGGGCAGTATGGCTGAATTTTTAAAGTACCTGTATAAAACAGTCAGGAAATACTTTGGAGAGGCTATTACCGTAACCCAGGAAATTGACGACCTCATTAGTTCGCCTATTGTGAAAAATGCGATCATCAACAACGCCGACTGTAAGATCTTACTCGACATGCGAAAGTTCATGAACAAGTTTGATCAAATCCAGGAGGTGCTGGGCTTGTCATCCAAGGGGAAAACTTTGCTTTTATCGGTAAATAAGGCCAATGAAACCGGGCGCCGATACAGGGAACTATTTATAGACCTTGGCGGCCAAATTATGAAAGTGTACCGGTATGAACCATCTCCAGAGGAATATTACTGTTTTACAACCGAAGAAAGAGAAAAAGTCATGGTCCGTAAATATGCAGAGCTACATGGTGGTGACATTCGGCAGGGGATTAAGGCACTATTGATAGACCTGAAAGAAAATAGTAAATTGAAGTAACCTTATTGTAAAATCCACAAATACAGTAAAATGAGAAAACTTGTTAGCCTGGGCATCATTGTACTGCTGGCAGCTTGCAGTACTAAAAGTAAAAATGTTTCTGGTGTCTACGTCAACACGTCGGAAAGTAGCTATTCTGTTGCTACAACGACTTTAACCATTGATAAGGCATCTAAAGACGCCAAAGACCTTTACACAGTGAAAAAGGATGTCGTTTATGCCAGAAAGAAAGGGAAAACCGGTGAAGGGAAGGACAGTTTGGGTAAACAGGAAACAAAACCAACTGAATTCTTATCAGGTAAATTTGATGCAGATAACCTAGCGCTTACAGTTTCTGGTTATGAAGATCCCTTTGTATTAATTGACGATGGCGCAAAACTCAAGTTTAAGGACGTTATCTACGAAAGAAAGTAATTAATCATTACATACTCGTTAGAGCTAAAGGCAAACAGCCTAATGGGATACTATTGTGCAAACTTAAAGTGCAAGCGAGATGAAGCGATGGGTAATAGTCATAACCGTATTGTTGACAATATCAATAACAATTGCTCCAACAAAGAAAAGCCATGCAATTGTTATTGAAATTGCCAAAATAATTCAAGCTGCTGTTAAAAAGGTCATTAAAGCCATTGACCTGCAAATACAGCGATTTCAAAACGAGACAATCAAGTTGCAAAATGCACAGCGAATTTTAGAGAATGAGTTATCCAAGCTCAAACTCGATCAAATTGCTGATTGGGCAAATAAAACGAAAACAATTTATCAGGATTACTTTGATGAGTTATGGCGAGTAAAAAATATCCTTGCCTATTATAAGCGTGTTCGCCAGGTCATGGAAAACCAGGTGCAACTGGTAAATGAATATAAGCGCGCGTATAACTCTTTAAAGCGCGATAAAAATTTTTCCACTCAGGAACTTGCCTATATACTGGAAGTTTACGAAGGAATAATGAAAGAAAGTATTGAGAATATTAACCAGATCACGCTAGTCATAGAATCGTTCACAACGCAAATGTCTGATGCAAGCCGCCTTGAAATGATCAATGCTGCTGCTGAAAGAATTGAATCAAATATAGCAGCCGCCAGAAAGTTTACCAGTCAAAATATACTGATTTCTATACAACGCTCGAAGACAAAAGCTGAAATGGATGTGGTAAAAATGTTGTATGGCCTAAAATAGGCTTGAGTTGATAATACTATTATATAACTAAATGTGATTGAAATGTGCAGAGTGATGATGTTATTGATAATTTCTCTTGCATCCTTAAATGTGGATGCCCAAACATTCAATGAGTGGTTTCGGCAAAAAAAGACGCAAAAGAAATATTTAGCGCAACAGATTGCCTTATATAAAGTTTACGGCAACCTATTGGCTAAAGGGTACGATATAGCAAAAGACGGACTTCAACTCGTTGGGGATATCAAAAATGGAGATTTTAAACTTCATGATGACTATTTTAATAGTCTTAAATCGGTCAGCCCCAAAGTGAAACAGTATACCAAGGTTGCTCAAATCAATCTTTATTTCCGTAGGATAGTTCAACAGAGTAACCAGAACCTATACAGGGTAAAGCAATCTTTACATACTACTTCGTACCAGTATAGTTATGTCTCGAACGTCTATAATAATCTTCTTGCGGAATCGGGCGACCAAATTTCCCTCCTGGTAGATGTCTTAACAGATGGCACACTTGAACTAAGTGAAGATGCAAGAATTGAGAAAATTGAGAAGATTTACGAAAGCATATCTGATATGTATGCATTCTGCCAGCATTTCTCAAAAGGAAACGATGAATACATGATCCAGGTTGAGAAGGAAAGGACCGACTATTTCCTGGAAAGACGATTACATAACCTGGAATAATGAACAAAGTCATGAAAGTGAAAATGATGTTGATCCTGGTAGGAATCTGCCTGACTATCCATATGCCTAAAGGCTACTCGCAATCAACTGAGATAGCACAATTGCTCTTGAATGTTGCCAAATGGGAAGCTCTCCAGGAAAACTTAAAAACCCTTAAAAAGGGATATGAAGTCCTGACTAAAGGATATAAGGCAGTCAAAGATATCAGCGAAGGCAACTTTAATTTGCATGATGCCTTTCTGGGGAACTTATGGCAGGTAAGTCCCACAGTAAAAAACTACAAAAAGGTTTCTGAGATCATCCAAACAGAAATCAGGATTATTAAAGAGTACAAAAGCGGCTTCCAACAGTGCCTAAAATCGGGTCAGTTTTCGGCTAATGAACTAGATTATCTTGAACGGGTCTTTAAAAGGGTTACTGATGAAAGCGTAGAAAACCTGGACGAACTCTTAATGATCATAACCGCTCGACAAATGCGAATGAATGATGAAGATAGATTAAACGCCATTGATGCCATATCGGTTGACATGGAAAGTAAGCTGTCATTTGTCCGCCGGTTTAATGCATCCAATCAAACGCTATTATTCCAGCGCATAAAGCAACACTCTGATTTAGAACTACAAAAAAGGCTTGAAGGGTTTCCAGAGTAAGAATTACAATCAAATTTAACGATGAAAAATAAAATCATAATTACCGTTACTACGGTAATAGTAGCCATACTATTGCCACAATTTTCATATGCTGATGGTTTTGGGGATGAGGTACAAAGCCTTAATGAGGTTTTGAAGGGCATTTATGATTCCATGATTCCGAGGGCATCAAGCCTGATCAACGTTGCCAGGGCAATTGCAGGATTAGGAGCTTTATTATACATCGCAAGCAGGGTTTGGCGACATATTGCAAATGCCGAACCTATCGACGTGTATCCGCTACTTAGACCTTTTGCCATAGGCATGGTCATAGCTGCCTATCCGGCCTTTATTGCCATACTCAATGGGGTCTTGCAACCAACCGTTGACGGCACCAATAATATGCTTGAAGGCACAAATAAGGCAATCGAGATCTTAATCAAGGAAAAGGAAAAAGCGATGGAGGAAAGCACTGTTTGGAAAGCCTATGTTGGAGATGAAGGTACAGGTGACAGAGAAGAATGGTACAAGTATACACATCCTGAAGATCCTACGGGTACCGGTGAGAAATGGTATGAGAAGATAGGTAATAGTATGCGCTTTGCCTGGGAAAAGACGCTTTATAACTTCAAAAATACCATCAAAGTCTGGTTGTCAGAGATATTGAGCATTTTGTATGCCGCCGCAGCCTTATGTATAAATACCATCCGGACGTTTTACATGATTGTACTAGTCATGTTAGGGCCACTTGTTCTAGCCTTTGCCACGTTTGACGGCTTTTTCAATGGCCTGGTAAATTGGTTAGGACGTTATATCAATGTTTTTTTATGGCTGCCGGTTGCCAACATTTTTGGCTCCATTATTAACGAAATCCAGGTGAACATGTTGAAGATCGATATCAGCCAGGTTAAGCAATACGGTGATAGTTTTTTTTCTACTACAGATGCAGGTTACCTGATATTTATGGTAATCGCTATAGTTGGATATACAACTGTGCCTTCAGTGGCAAATTACATTGTACAGGCTTCCGGCGCCAGTTCGGTTTTAAGAAAAGTGACCAACATGTCCAGCTCCGCCGCTACTCAGGTCGCAGGTATGGCTGGAGGAAGTGCCGGGGGGATTATTTCCGGTGTAGCCGGAGCGCCTCTACAAATACTTAAAGGTCATGAAAGGACGGATAGTGCTTCCTCCGCTTTAGGGACTATGGCCGGTAGAGCGCTTGCTGGCATGGCGGCAGGGCAGAACGGTTCGGGTACTGGAAATAATGACATTACCAGTAAGGCAGACAAAATTCGTGGAATCAAAGAAAGTTAACAATATAAATTTTCCAACATGTTTAAATCGCTCAAAAATTTGGAGGCGTCCTTCCGGTATGTGAGACAGTTTGCGATCATTATGAACGTGGCTGGTCTGGTATTGAATGGCTTCGTTGCTTATTGGGCCGTGAACGCTGTAAATAATGCGAATAACAAGGTACACATTCTTTATGCAGGTAAAGCATTGGAAGCAATAGCAGCTGATCGCCTGGATAATGTCCCTGTTGAGTTACGGGATCATATTAACATGTTTCATCGCTACTTTTTTACACTGCATCCAGATTTGAAGGCCATTGAATCGAACATAAACAGAGCTCTCGCACTCGCCGACCAAACGGCCCGAAACCAATATAACGACCTACGCGAATCCGGTTTTTATGCAGGAATTATAACGGGAAGTGTATCGCAGGAAGTGGAAATGGATAGCATCTCACTTGACCTGGAAAAGGAGCCTTACTATTTCAAATTCTATGGAAAAGTAAAAATCACCCGACCAACTGTTATTGTTAACCGAAGTCTTATTACTGAAGGCGTAGTTCGCAACACTATCAGGTCCGACAACAACAGCCACGGTTTTTTAATTGAGAAGTGGAATGTTATAGAAAACCGGGATATATCATCAGAAAACAGGTAGCATATGAAATTTATAAATGCTCTTTTTTCATCAAAGAATGCCAGTACACCATCTCCCTCAAATTGGACTAGACAGATTGCAGACAAATTGCAGTCTTTTGAAGGAAAGTACTCGAACAGGCAAAAAGCGTGGTTCTTATCTATCATTGGAATATTGGTCGCTGTATTCTTTGGAAGCCTACTTAGAAACGGATTAAAAGGGCGTCCTGGATTGTACAAATTAGGTAACAAGACAGTGATTACACCACTGCCAGCCTATTCAAATGATAATAAGGAATTACAGTGGATAATACGCTATAACAAGTATTTGGATAGCCTCAAATCCGATTCGTTCGGTGTAAAGATCTATTACCAAATGCGTAGAGAGCGTCCGGGATTGCTCGACACGATCGAGATGGCAGGTGAATTATTAAAACAACAAAATTAACGGTATGAAACAGACAGAAACATTTCTACGAAAAAGGCGGTTTTTAACGATTTTCCCGGTTTTAATATATCCATTTCTTTGTCTCATATTCTGGGGCTTGGGTGGAGGTCAGGTTTCAGCTCATGTCAATATTCCTTTGGCGCAGGATGGGTTGAACAAAAGTGTCCCCGGAGCGCAAATTCAGGATCGCAAGACAGATATGTTAAGCCTGTACGACAAGGCTGCACGTGACTCTGCAAAATTGAAAGAATTGCGGGAGATTGAATCAAAGCATTGGCTAAATAATCCAGATGTTGATTCTCTACGGGGCCAGCAAGCCGATATGGTATCAGCAGAACATAGGTCAAGTAGAGTTGACGCAACAGAAGCTAAAGTAAATGAACGCCTGGCTGAATTACAAAAGTCCCTTGATAAAGCCTCAAGTCCTGTCCATAGGGACGTCCCCATAAGTAAGGAACATTCCGAGGGTGATGAAAATTTAAAAAAAATGGAGCAGCTGTTGTCGAATGCGAATCAGCCGTTGCCATCGACTGTTGATCCGGAAATTAAGACACTCAATGGAATGTTAGATAAAATCCTGGATATACAACATCCGGAACGTACACAATTGGCTATCAAGGAGCAATCAAAGTCCCAAAAAGGTAAAGTTTTTACGTTTTCTCATGAACCGTCGGCACCAGACCTTGTAATTAGGCGTACAAACGATGATAGCGTATATAAGAATCGGACGGTTAACCGGTTTTACGCTGCCGGTAGTCAAATAAACCAGGATACTGTTCAGCATAATGCGATTAGGGCAATTATATATGAAGGCGGCAAATTTACCTCCGGCTCGAAGATCAAGATGTTGTTGCAGGAGAACGTATATCTAAATGGTACAGAAGTACCCAAGGGAAGCTTTGTATTTGGATTTTGTGAAGTACAGGACGAAAGGTTAAAAGTGCGGATCGAAAGTATTGGAATTGGTGAATCCATATTCAAGGTTAGCCTATCGGTTTATGATAATGATGCACAGGAAGGTATATCTGCACCGGGGGCGATAACCAGGAATGAAGTGAAAGCCGGTGCGTCCAGTGTATTGCAGTCTCTTGATATTAATTCGTATGATCCTTCATTAGGCGCCCAGGCAGCGAATGCGGGTATCGCAACAGCAAAATCACTTGCCGGTAAAAAAACGAAGATGGTGTACGCTTCCATTAAGGCGGGTAGAAAAATATTCTTATTAGATGATACTGAAAAAAGATAGGTACTATGGAAAAGGCTATGTATAAAGAAGTGTTGCTTAAGTTGGGATTGTCCGAACAGCAGGTAAATAATATTAGTGAGGATGTAAACCTAGCAAATGGCAATTGCACCGTCCAAAATCTCTTCTATAATAATGGTGATATCCTTCAGCTTCTCTTTCATTTTCGCGAGTATGAAGCTCTGGAATATAGCATAAAGTTGAAAAGTATATCCGATATTCCTAACAGTATCATGCATGGAATCAATGTAAAGGAGTTGGACTACCGGATGCAGCTCATTGACTGGAATACATCCAAAGCAGACATAGCTTTAGAGCAATATTTCCTGTCAGTAAATCCAGAAATAGGTCAGGAAGAAATTAGAACGGTCATCAAAGATGTATTTAAACTGACTGAAAAAGATGTAGAAGCACAGCAAATTGCAGAGCGACTGATGGCAAAACATTGGCTAGAAACTTCTTTCCGCTCAAATTTCCCCAATTACCTGGATCACCTTCGTGACAAAATTGAAAAAAGCTGTACAGTACCCATTTCTTATGGAGTTTCAATAAGCGAAGCAAAATCTGTTTTGTTAAATGGAAGCACTGTTAAGTCAATGACCATTAATGGCAAACTTGTTAAATGCGAATTGAGCATATCAAAAGAGGGTGAAATGCAATTAAGGACGCAGCCATTCAAAGTTAAATCTATCGGACAAGGCCTAAGTATATAAGAGTAAAATTATAAATACAAGTGAGATATGAAAAAAGTAACAATGTGCGTAGTGTTGTGTTTATTTCTTGGACTATTCTCAGGTCGCGCTCAGTCGCAATCGCTAGATGCTGATGATAATCAGGAAACGGCAGGAGTAATTACAAAAGACTTAAGAATTGCCTATAATAAAACGACGGTGATTATCTTTCCCTTTTCAGTGTTGCCTGTAGATGTGGGAAGTGATGGAGTTCTGGCCGAAAAGGTTGAGGGTGCCAAAAACATTTTAAAGGTAAAAGCAGCGTATAAAGACTTTATACCTACCAATTTAACAGTAATTACAAGTGACGGGGCAACGTATTCTTTCAACCTTATTTACGATGAGTCTACAGCAAGGTTAGTGGTTGACCTGCGTCATCATAGAGGCAATGCTAATGAAACCGCCTATTTTTCCGGACAGCATAATGAAAAGCTGGTCAAAGCCGATTTGGATAGCGTTTTGGCAAAAAAATCGTTTCTCAGTCGTCCGGTAAGCAGTTCCGATAAAATCAAGCTCACTCTTACCGGTCTATATCAGGCTCATGGAATGCTTCATGTTGTCGTTAGATTAGATAACAATAGCAAATTACCTTACGCTATCGATTTCACCAGGTCGTCATTAATAGATAACAATGAGGTCAAACGAACTGCCGTTCAGACCATAGAGTTAAAACCATTTGTTACCTCAAATGAAAGCAATGAAATATTACCTGGAGGAAGTAATGGTTTAGTTCTTGTGTATCCCCGATTCGGTCTGGCGCATCACCAAAACTTTCACCTGGAGGTATTCGAGAAAAATGGCGCTCGGCATTTAAGTATAAAAGTCAAGGCAAGACGACTATTTAAAGTGCGCCAGCTTAAGTGATATCTGAATAATTCATTTTATGTATGTGCAAAATAGGGTTAAACAGGCCTATCATTCACTTATTGCCAGGGAAAAGGCGTTGATTGACGAATGGACGCCGGACGCCGCACTAGTAGATTGGAATAAAGAGAAGCGTCGGCAGCTCCAAAAAATTTTGATGGTGTATGGCAATACAACGAATCGTCAGGAGCGCGACAGCCTCCTGATGGTCAAATCAAAATACAATGAGCTGAACAAAATTCTTTTTAATCGGCCTAACCGTTGGATTCGCTTCGTCGTCGCAATGATCCGGCGTCCACTAATGAGCGCCTCCTTCAAACGGCTCCAGGAGGAAAATAGGTGCAGTTTAAGGTCACAGCTTGGCAAGATGAATGTGCCTTTAGATGAAGAACGCTTGTCACAATATTCAACCTTTGGTGGTACAGAGGCTCAGATGGAAATAAATAAGTGGATTGGTGGTGATTATAAAATGCGCTTGGAATATAAAATTCAACGTGATGACTATGGGAAACTTGAGGTAGTGGGTGTCCAGGCAAAATTGTTTGAGAGAAATGATTCCCAATCAAAGGCGTCTGTAAATATTGATTTTAAAGAAACTGGACAATTGAATATGGCAGATCTGCAGGTACTATTAACTGGCAATGCGATATTAAAGAAAGAGTCCTTATTTATAGGTAGTAAAGCGCTTTGGCTACAGGTAGTCTATGAACATGGAGAAGGAATGGTAAAGTTTATGGAGGCAGACGATAAAATGAAAAGTGAACTGCTTGATTTACCGATAGCCTGTAGTGTTAATGTTAAAAAGGTTGAAGCGCAACTGAATTCCGGGAAAACGGTACAAGTACTTCTCACTAATGGCCAAACAGTGAACTTGAGTGCAGACCCTTTTCGGGAAAAGGCTCTAAAGGTTGCTGATAGCACGGGCATCATCTTAGACATATCCTCTTTAAAGAAAACTGGAGAAGCGAGAATTATCTCCATGCATACAAATACTACACAATCACTAAATAAAGAACAAGAAACGAGCAGAAATCATAACAACAACTTATCTATCTCGTAACCAAGTAACAATAAAATTTCATCTATGCAACAGGGAAAAGACAAAGCAGTGAAGAACCGGGAAATTCAAGTAAAAAAGCTAGAATATGCTGGTTTCGGTCCTGGCTGGGATGCTAAATATGATGAATTGTCAAAAAGACCAGATGGCGATTACAAACTTCCCTATACAGGAAGAGTCAATAACGTCGCAGTGGAAGTTGAAATCAATAGCCGGGTAAAGGCGGGTTATGTGTATTTCAATTCCTTTGATCTCGCATCATTTCCGAATCAACGGGTGGAGCATGCGAACGTGAACGGTGTTGATACGCTCGCGCTGGAAAGAAGGATGGCTACAACTGATTTCAGTAAATATTTCGACGAAAACAAGCCAACTGAGCAATTGTCAAATGAGGATAAAAAAAGGATTGTTGCCCAAACCAATATTATGCAGGATCTCAACAAAATAGCCAGTGATCCCCAAGGCAACGAAATTATGGCAAAACTCGCGGTTAAATATTTTCGTGGGACCATATTTGCGGAACAAATTCCTGATTTTGAAACAATTAAGAAAAATTACCAGATTCAGAATCAGTTCCCGCTTGATTTTACTGAGAGTTATACGCTTCGCCAGGCGGTGAATCTGTTTAAACCAGACAGATGGGTGAAAATTGACAGGGTACGAAATGATCAATCGGAAAATGTTGGCAAAGATGGAGAGGCAAATAAAGACTTGGCAACTGGGAAGGATGAAGGCAAAGGTAAAAATGGTAAAAAGGCAGTTCATCAGGAAGTTGGTAAACCAACTCCCGAAGAAAAGAAAAAGGTGGTTCGGGAAAAGGTCTGGGTAAAACTGGATATGACGAAGCGAACTGAAAAAAAGGGCAATTTCATGCGGGTATATCGGCATGGCCAGACGGAAGAAGAAATCAAATCTGTTGGTTTGTCATTTGACCTGGATGCAAAACTGGCGCCTTTCGCCTTTAACCAAACGGTAGATACCACTGCACGGCGGCAATTGGTCTGGAGCATGGAACAAGGCAATGATCCTGCCGTTAGCTGGACGAATGCTGATGGTAAGCCAGAAACAGGTAGAATTTCTGCGGTAGCAGATAAAAAGTCCTTCTCACTTAGAAAAGATACTGGTGAGTATGTTAGACATGATATGTTGCCCAGACGGAAAGAAATGGATCTTGCTAGTGTTTTGGCGCCAGCCGGAATTATTGAAAAGCATTTTGGCAAAGAAAGTATTCCTGCAGTTTACCAGGAGGCAACTGTAAAAGGATTGCCACCAGCAAAGCAACAGGAAAATGGTATGGGAATGTAAATTAGGAGTAAAAGATGGAAACAATTCAAATAGAACAGCTTTCAACCCGGTTTCAAAAAGCCGGGTTTGAGCTTTTTACAGAACATTTTGGCGTTCCGGTTATTCCAGGAATGGATAAAGACACGATATATGTGGATATCTTGCTTCCCTCAGGCATGCTCAAATTTTTCATCCGCCTGGATGCTGATGTTGATCCGTACATGATGAATATTGTGGCTTATAATTTACTTTTCAACCGCCGGCTGGAAATTGCAGACCTGGAAATAGGTGGTATAAACCTAAAGGAGCTTGAGGCGCAAATCGCTGAACTCGACTATGCGATTGATCCCTATTCCACCGCCTTCGTAAATAAAACACAGTTTATCCAGGACAAATTAAACGCATTAGGACAGCTTGAAAGGAAAAACGGCAGGGTTCAATATGAAATCCTTCTTACCAAATATTGGAACAGATTTGATTTCGGTCCCAAAGAAGAGGTTGTTAAAATCCGACATAGGGTAATAAATCAACAGTCTATTTTAAAGCGGATACCTATAGATCCATTGAAAACTACGACTCCCTGGCAGGCATATGAAACCTATGTCCATAAGTCAGGTAGGAGAAGACCCAAAGGCGGACAGAATAGTAAGATTTGACACAAGTGTAGTACAACGGTATATTTAACTAATATGCCGTTTTTTTGTTTCTAATTCTCTGTGCGCAAACGGAATATTTGAACGGTTACTTAGTCAGTTTCCTGGTAATGGAGATTTTGTCAGATTCCCCATTCAACATTCACAGGCTCCTTCTTCTGAGTTTTCCTGTGACATTAGGTCTTCAATTTTTTACGTGATAATTGCAATGGCTGGATGGCTATTTCTCTTTAAACTGTTCTCTGACAGCTTAACATTAAAATTGATCTCAGCATCTATAATTATCGAATCAATTTTGTTAGGTTTTAACAAAATTGCAGGTTTATCTGTTTTAATTTTTCTACTTCTTATATATATACGAACAAAAATTAGGGGGAAAATCCTTTCTGTGACAGGAATTTTCCCCTTTCTACATTAGATAACGGAATGATACAGAAAATTTACATAAATCAACTTCACAAAATTATCAATCTATCAATTTATACTATTTCACAGTTGCATTTATTCCTTTATGATCAGCAAATGCGCTCTGCCAGGATCATTCCGGATCTCCGAAAGCACATCGTTAATGATCTCGGCAGCTTCCTTTTTTATTTGAAAATAGTTATGCTGAACCATTGATTCTGTTACTTCTTTAATATCAGGCAAGGGAAGATAGTTATCTTCTTCAGTTTTTATTGCGTCCCAATCATTGATGAATTCACTGTTAAAGATTTTTTGAGGTACCCGCTGTTCAGGATTATCGGCAACAAGCCCGACGAACTGACCGGAACTTAAATTTGATATTTTGGATGCCGGAATTGCTGATTCCAGCTGGTTCGAATGGCTGACTGATATGTCGTTACTATTGATAGATTTGCTCTGGCGCTCCTGCATAATTTTACCAAATCGCTCACTTAACTGTTTGGCAGTGTCACCCATAACTTGGCCAGAAATGACATTCCCTGGAAGATTCATTATTACCTCTGCCTGTTCTGTAGAATAATCCCGCTTTAGCATCTCATAAGTCTGGAGGGCAAGAGTTACGGAAACTTTGTTACTTCTGGCGGTCGCCATCAGGTTATCAAGTCCTAAAATAGGAATTGTTGGCAGTTCATCAATAATATAGCTGATCTTCAATTTGTTTTTTTGGTTAATAATTTTATTGATTCTATTTAGGTATAATCCTAAAACAGCTCCGTACACCTGTTGTTTTTGGGGATTGTTGCCAATACACAGTATTTTAGGATGTAACGGGTCATTTAATTCTAATGAGAAATCGTTACCATTTAATACCCAATAAAGCTGGGGGCTGGCAATCCTTGCCAGGCCAATCTTTGCAGATGCTATTTGACCTTCCAATTGAGCCATGGCACCATTTAAAAAGGCATTTACGAAGGGGTTTATTAATGCCTCTATCGTAGGTTCGCTACGTAGTACACTAAAAAGTTCCTCATAATTTGCCTGAGAAAATTCTATGGCGTGAGGCACTGTACAATATTTCCCGCCTTTGTATTTCCTTAGAAACCAAATAATCGCTGTTAGGAAGTTGATTGGTGATTCAACAAAGAAATCTCCACTTTTTTTGGCCCAGTCTCTGTTTAACCCGATCATTATCGTCCGGGAAGACTCAGATGCATCTGTTATATCTGTCATTGCCTCGGGAATAAGTGGATTGGATTGGTTGCTTTTGTTTAAATTGTCAAAATCAAGACAGTGAAAACTAGGCTCATGTTTGTAAGCATGTTTGTTTTTCAGAAAGCAATTGTAGGCTATCAGTGAAAGGTCAGGTATTTTGTAATCATACAACAACATGCAATAGCCCTTCTGAATGCTCTGAGTAATGATATGCCTTACGACGAAGGCACTTTTGCCGGATCATATTTCCGTATGGCGCCCTTGCGATAACTTAACAAGGGCGCCATACGGATCCAGCTGTGCCATAAATCAGGATTGCCCTGAATGGATTGATAATATTAATCCAGCTATTGACTATTTTTCCTTTGAGATTGTATTTCGCTTTGAAATTGAAGCTGTATTCATTCTCCAGTAGCCGTTCCTCTTGTTTAAATGTCTCCGCCAGGTTATTAAAGACATCATCTTGCATATTCAATTTGATTAGCCTTGAAAGCCAGGTTCCACCAGTTAAGGCTAAAATATACCCCAGCGAAGAAAATAACATATAGCTGATTGCGATCACTAATAGGTCAGTTGATGCAAACAAAATAAGTTCAGACAGATAAAATACTAATACACCAATAACGATGTATATTATAATTACCTTCTTATTAAGCTTTTCGTCCTTTTTACCTTTGGACCCGATTAAGGAGATGGCCAAAAGAAATAATATGAGGGTTTTTGTAGTAAAACCACTTTTGAAAACCGCTAAATGGCTTATGCTGATCATAATGCGGTCCGAAATAGAAGACGTTAATGTCCAATACTCAAAAGCGCCATAACACGAAATGTAAAACAGGATTGCCAAGATGAGAATACTACCCATCCTTGTAAAATCTATTATCTTCCTTAATGCTTGTTCATTTTCACCGGTACTCATACACACAAGGTTTTTAAAGTTTATAAATGAAGTCCTTTTTTCTTTTTTCGTTTTTTCTTCTTGTAAGGGTCAGGTTGATAATTCTGGTTATCGTTTCGCAAGAGATCGGAAAATATTTCTAGCGCAGCAGAGCGTTCCTGGCTGTCTGCCTGAAGGTCTGGAAGACTATAGGTTTTTATGTTATTCATACTTCCAGCGTTACCATGTTGATTGGTCGTTCCGGAACCTGTTATATTTTGAGTTGAATTACCAGCAGGAGCTTTGTTAATAAGGTAGGCAGTAACAGCATTAACAGAATACTCATTTCCCAGGTCACTTCCTTTGATCGCAATGCGATTTTTATTATCAATGAAGGTTAACCCATAAGCACGTCCGTCTTTTGTGTCTTTAAACACAGCCTTTATACCAACATTTCGTAATTGCTCAACGAATGATTTACGGGATGTGGTTTTTGGGGAAACCAAAACTCTATTTATAATAGCCTTTGTTCTATCAACTTTGTTTGCTCGATTCTTTTTATTGTTAGCAAAAGTTTTCTCAAGATTACTTATAGTGGGTTTCTTGTAAAGGCTGCTTGCCTTAATTCCTTTACCGATTCGGTTACCTAATGAATCGGTAACATAATACACCAACCCCTTCTTTTCCTGCATTTTACTTCCCTCCGGACCAGTATAAGCAACAATATTATATTGCTTCAATATCTCATTGTATTCGGCAAGTGAAGTGAAATTATAAGCTCTAACAACTTCTCCAACAACATTTCCTATAGCTTTTTTAGTAGGAACTTCTCCGTAAACAACCTTGGCAATATTTACGGCTGGCAATTCATTGTGCTGAGCAAAGTCCTTTTTAGTTGCTTTAACCAGGTTATATTTAACCTCCAATGCCTTCCTTGCCGGCTCTGATTTAAGCTTTCCTATCCATCTTAGGTCAACAGATGTCCTGTCAGGTTTAATGTTGGTGGTTACTATATGGATGTGGGGATGGGCTGCGTCATTATGTTCATAGATTAGAAATGGTTGACCCTTAAATCCAATTTGCTCCATATATTCAGTGGCGATCCTTGTCACCTTGTGGTGCCAATGTGCTACGGCTGCTTCATCATTGATGTCCGGCTTTTCTGATGGGTCGAAGTTTAAGGAGATATGTACGCATTTAATATCTCTTTTATCATTTAGGGATGCCAGCTTTTCCAGCATTCCTAATTTCTCAGAAAAGCTTAGACCCTTCGTGTCTTTTAGGAAATTCTCTGCATGTATAAGGGTAGCTTTTCCTTCCGACACTTTCCGTTCGTTATATTCTACAGCGCCCCTAATAACTTCCCCTTGATTTATTCTTGCAACCATTTTTGTGAGAAAAAGTCCATCCTTGATATAATATCGTTCATCTTTTTGTGAAGTGCCAGGTGGCCCTTTTGGTTTTCTTCCAGCCAAACCCGCATTTCAGCTTTGGGTAAATCTGTCTGTAATTTCCTGGTTACGAGGTTAAGGTTTTTGCCAAGATAGTTGAGTTCTTTGCGCAAGATCACTAGCTCCTGGATTAACTCGTCAAGAGATTGGCTTCTTGTAAAGGCTGTGATTTTGTCTTCCAGTAAAACGCGACGGACAAAATCACAAAGAAAAAGGCAATTCGTTTTTTTTAGCCTTGCTTGGAGTTTTTCCAATTCTGAAGGAGAAAGACGCACATGTATCCACTTATTTCTTTTTTCACTATTCATTACTTAGCATCATTTTTTAGGTAAATAAGAAATATTACTATCAGAAAGTCATTATCAAACCACCTTCTGACCGATGGCAAATAGCCTCGATTCCGGAATTTTCCATCCAGCTATAAATCCTAGAAAAACCGACTTTGGAGGTTTTTCCCCTGTGACAACTATGGCAGTCACCTCCGATGTGATACATCGGTACATCTTGCTGACTACACTTACAGGTAGTCAGGATTAAATGGGCCGATAGGCCCATTCTTTTAGGGCGTGTCCTCCCTTTTTTTTGATGGAATAGTTAAGCGATTTTATTTATGGGATTAGCTGATTTTCCTTATCATTTGATACCTTTCGCGCTACAGTTAACTGGAATATTTTCTTTTGTTCAGATTTTAATTCCCAGGTAAATTTCACTTCCGATCTTTTGACCAGTCGAAATCTGTTGGACGATTTATTTGGCCTGTCTTTTACAAAGTCTTTAGAGATATATAGCTTTCCGGTATCGAAGTTTGCAATCAGAATTCGTTCGTCTGGCAATTTTAAGATACCAGTTCGTACCAATTTTAGTTTTGCATCCAATGAGATATTATTTGAAATGATCACGTCCGGCAGAAATGTAGAGATGCTAAATTCTATTTCAGGAACAGATAAATCCATCTGCTTTGACCTACATTGTCTTATACAATCCTGGTAATCGTTTCTTCCGGTATTTAGGTACAGAATACTTCGGCTCGGATTATAAAATTGACACTCTGAGGTAAGGATTTCTGTTCCTCGATTATCATACTTGTTCAGGTTTTGATAGATGACATGCAACTTCCCGTCATCTGGCCGAAAGTGGAGCCTATCATTTTTATTAAGTAATGTCGTTCCTGTTTGAAGTAAAATCAGCTTTTGTTCGTCCGATATTACAATGCGCAAAACTTCATCAGGAAGAATGTACATTATCGATTTTAAGTCAATACCGTTAACCAAGCCGTAACCATTCGCTATAAACCTTGAAACATACTCCTTGTACAGTGGATCATCGGACGAAACAACAAATGATTGCTGGACTTCTTTCATATCCATGAAATTATAAGTGCAAGGTGTTATTGCTATTTTCAATCTTGAATACAGAAACTTGCGTAATAACGTCGTTCTTTAAACCAACGCCTTGAGCCATCAATTTTTCGTAGTCGTATTGGCAGTTCATCCTTTTTACCACGTTCCATTGCTTTTCCGTATTTGATTTTTCGGGGTTTCGATTTGCCCATAGCAATAAATAGGACGCGGTATCAAATTGAAGTTGCTTCTGATCATTTAAACTAATGGTGAATCCTGCAAAAAGTTTCCTTTTTGAAACGTCATCAAGCCGGTTGCCAAAAACATTATCAGGTAATAATTCTAGTATCGTACCTGGCACGTTTTGTAAGTTTAACTGAGGATGCGCATTTGAGTGTAAATACGCTTTTGAATATTCAACGAAGTCGGGATGATAGGTGTTTATATACAATGTATGTGGACAGGGCGTCATAAAGACACACTCGTAATTCTTTACCGGAACGAGTCGTTTTCGAAAATCAGACTCCAGCATGGCGGCTTTTTCAATAATAAGATGACCTTTTTCGGGGTCAAATTGTAACACAAGAAACTCGTCCAGGTAGATGAATAAATCTGAAAGTAAGTCAATTTTACTTGCCTCAGAAATTTCATACCCTTTGATGGTATCCGGAATTAGGTGTAAAATGGTTCTTATATCCATGTCAACTGATTCACCATATCCATAGCGCATATACTGATTCACGTAAGCCTCGTAACTTGGATGATGAATATTTACGGTATATGGTTGATCTTCCTGCTCAAAAATTTGCTTATTACTCATATGTCTGGTTTTTAAAATTTTAAAGGATCTGCGTTTTGAGGTCCAAAGGACGGCTTTGGAAGTTCCCGATTTGTTCTACTTATTGCTGGTAAAACAGGAAACAATTGGGCAGTAAATTGGACAGCGAAAACTGATCAATTAATATATCCCTAGTTGAACTTATCTTTGGTCAGTCAAATAATTTTATAAGAAAATGGATTTGAAGACTGAATTAAAGAGAGATTTCATTGCCCTTATTATTACCTCTCGTAAGTTGCTTTACGATGTCGAGTGATTTTTGTCTGAGGATTTTCTCGTCATCGTATTTGAAGGCCACTTCACCGTGGTATAATAGATGTGTCTTTAACCTATCTGCTGGGGTAAACAAAAGGTTGCCAGTGTCTCTGTCAACTGATAACACGGAGTTATCCTTCAATTCAAGCAGCCCCGTTCGGATGAATTTTTCTTTTTGATTATTACTCAGTCGATTAATAAATAACCTGTCAGGTACCAATGCCGTTAAATTACTAATTGGTGTTATCTCATTTGGTTTCATTTTATCAACATAATTTTCCAGATAGGCGTTTAATCCTGGATTAAGAATGTCGATATAAAATTCAGCGCGATTTGCAAATTGGCATTGCCGATTTGAAATGAGGAGTTTATGATTTTCATTTGGATACCTTACCATTGAATGAAGGATCTTGCCGGATTCCTCTTCTAAAAAAAGGTAGTTTTTAGGCGCCAGCTGCGTACGGCCCGTTGTCAATAATTCGACTTTTGCCATTTGGGACATAAATAAGCCGTGGACCATATCTGGCAATTGGTGAAATAATGTAGTAGGACTTGCAATCGTCTCAGAAAAAAAACGCATGTAGACGGGATCATTGGTATCCATTGCAAGAATGCCGGTTTTGATTTCTGGATTCATTAGATTCTTATTTAGCCTCAAATGAAATAAGAATCTAGGCGTGAAAAGTTTCCTAAATTTCTAGTAATAAATAGGTCTTCTTATCTTTATTAGTCAAGGAGCAATAATTAAATCACTGTGTCGGTTCTAAGCCGATAAAATCCTTTATAGCCCTAGGTCAAGCCCTGGACGTTTTGTCTTGATCTGACTTTTATGTTCAGTTATCTGATTAGATGCATTTACTTTATGTGGGATTTCTACGTTTAATTTATTATTGCCATCTATTCCCGGCCTGAAGAATAAAGGAAAGAAGAACTTGTCTTTTTCGAGTTGTTGACGAAGTATTTTTGGCAGGTCGTGTTTGTATTCTCGGTGCAGATGAATAGGCAAATCAATATCCATAAAAGTACATTCTTCCCGCCACACAGGGAACCAGGTGCTGCGATTAGCGCTGCATAGAACCTCTCCTGATTTCTCATTGACCTTTATCCAGACGTTGTTCGGCATTTGGACTTCCAGTAAACGAAATAACAAGCTACCATCCCTGCTTTCAAGCGGTTGACCCATAATTGAAGTCGGAAGTAACTTTTTCATGGTCTCATATGGAAATAGGTCAGAATTGTTGGTTAATACTTTCTGTGACTTATAAATTTGATACGTCCGGTCTTCTGTATTTATCATCAAAGGACTTTTCCCGATGTAAAGGAATTCATCGGTATTTATATGTCCATTCCAAAGCCAATTATCGGGATCTCTTTTGTCTAATATCTCTAGGAACCCATACCGGGTATCAAGTATCAGGGTGATATTCGGTTCTAAATCTAAGTAACCGTTTTGTAACAGGAGCCTTTTATCGCCAGGTGATAGGACGTAATTTTTAACCACATCAGGTATGATATGTTGAACGGCTCCCAAACTGATAAAGTTGCGGTAGAGGTATTTTTGGAAAAGCGGATGTGATGTATCAAATCTGAACTTCTCAAAAATTGACATGTTTGAGTAATTTGAGTACCAAATGACGTTGTTATAACCTCAGCAAATGTTTTTGATGTTACTGGTAATAATATCCCGAGCCCCGGTTTCTAGTAATCATGGAAACTTTCTTGATCCTATTTCTTTACATATTGCCGCTAACAATAAAATCGTAAAAATGGTGAAAAAGGAAGAACAGATAGTAATGCGGGCAGTAGCCATTTGCTTTAAGCCATATCTGAAATCAGAAGAAGCTCTTATATATTGCAATTTAGGTCGAACCCAATTCGCTCAAAAATGCAAGGAATTTGGGATATTTAAAAATACCGCTGGTTATTATGAGCGGGAGCAGCTGGACAATTTTATGGGTGGAGAAGAATTGGCTATTAAGAAGCAGGTTGACAGTAAAAATTTAGATAGGCGAATTAAAAGGTTGCCATAATTAGGCAGTGCGCAAAAAGGTTGCGCATGTGCTTTGTAAATTAGCAACAAAAGATAAATGGTATGATATGATTACAAGCATCCGTTTCAATGAAATCGAAAAAGAAGTTCGAACTGCCGTTGCTGAATTGTTTGATCGTGCTGCTAAAGACCAAGAAAATTATATTCTTTGGTTAGCAGATGCTGACTACCTCGAAGATTGGGACCCACCACTACATAACCCGTACGTGCTATCAAATAAGCAAGATTATTATAAAGAGTATGGCAGAATGGAATTTTCTCAGTTTTACCTTAATAAAGTGTACAATATGGGAAAACACGTAGATCAAACTATTGATCACCCATTGGGAATACAATTTGAAATGATGATTTATTGCCATATTTGGGAGTCCAATAGATTTTTGAAACAATTATTTCGGCTTGATAAAATAGCTAGTGGACATGGATTTCGTTGGAAAGTGTCAATGCCTACAAGCCATAAGAACAAATTTATTCGAAAGCTGAAGAAGCGATTGAAAAACGGTGGTCTTAAAATAGGTGACATTATAGATAAGGGCTTTCATAACTCAATTAGGAAGTCATTCTTACATACCGAATTTGAGATCAACGATTTAAACAAGTTAATTGAGCTACATACATACAGGGTTGGTCCAAAAGAAAGTCACGATATTGACCAAATTGATTTTGCTAGTTGGACAGAGCGGTTTATATATTCCGTGATGTTTGACTATACATTTATGAACGAAAAAGTCAAGAGAAGAAAAAATATAGTAAATGATTGGGGCCGTGACGATTTTCAGGTGCAATGGCCAACTGGAAGTGATCAGAGTCGCACTTTGACGATCTATTTTGATCATATTAGAGGAGATTTTGATTTTCAAAGGGTAAGTTCTTCTGACATTCAAACGCATCATGAACAACAAACAGAGCAACGTGAGACATCGGAAAATGTTGAACCTGAAATTGGCCAGTCAGATTTTGTTTTAATAGACGTGCAAATAAGGGAGCTGATACGTAGTCTAATCTCAAAAATGAGTGACAAGGCAATTGAAGGATACTTTGAATATTGGTTGTTTGACATAGAGCATGATATTGAACGTAATGAATTTATATCATTAGCTCTTAAAGATGATACAAGACTGCAGACAACAGCTTCTGTAATTCATGAAATATACATAGAAAAAAAGGTTGAGTTGCCAATCGAAATCCGGATACAAATTGAGTTGCTTATATACAGCTGGATATGGGAGTCTAAACCATTTTTGCGTCTTTTGAGAAATGCATCTATTATCATCTCAGGTGACGGTGACCTTGGCTCACCTTTGGAACAAGACAGGAGGAAGTTAATTTCTGAAATAGTAATGAAGTTTGAAGCTGGTGGTTGTGAACTTGGGACGTTCATAAATTCAATATTTTACCCATCACTTCGTAATGCATTTGCTCATTCTGATTATGATCTTAACTTACATAATAAACTAATTATCCTGGATACTTTTAGAAATGTGAATAGTGATTGGGATATTTCATCTATTTCCTTTGATGACTGGAACAAATGTTTTCTTGGTACAGTTGCGCTTGATTATATTTTCATATTAGTAAAGGACCTATATAAAGAAACTTATCCAAAAGAATTTTTACAAACATTTCTAGACGAGCTAAATAAGTCTAATAAGTAAGGTAATCTTAAAGTGGCAAGGATATTATTACCATAAATAACATGTTTATATGAGAAAAATCTGTCCAATTAATGAAGACTCCGCATGTTCTTAATACATATTCATAACTGTTCATTATGTTTTGATTCCTGGTGCATAAATAATTATCAAATTGTTGATAAGTTATAAAATTAATTACAAATTCTGTATTAATGTGCTGTTTATCAAGCTTATATGAAATGTTTATCGATTTTTAGGTCTGGCTCCCACCATTTATATTTATCTTAAAATAGTCCGGTAATTCTGCATTTTTTTTTGCGCATGTCTTTGAAAAAGGCCAAAATGGCCTTATCTTCGTTCCAGAACTTAAAACGGACCAAGAAAGCAGGGATGAGCAATCACGAAATAGATACATTACTGAAAGGGTTATTTCAACCGCAAAGCCTCCGGGAGCTATTTGAAAGAAAGCTCAAGGATCTTGACATGTCAGCAACAGCTGTGGCAGGTTTACTGGATATGCAGCATCGGGCTTTAACTGGCATACTAGATGGGACCCAAAAAACAGTTGATTACACATATTTTATTAAGCTAGCAAGTTTCTTACAGCTACCCAGAGAGAAGGTGGTGGAATTATACATGCTGGCGCTGGAATCGAACTTTCCGACTACAACAGTTTCACCTGAAAAGGTCCAGTTTATCAAAAACAACTTTGACTTAGCTGCACTTCGTAAGGCCGGATTTATTGACAGTGTGACTGATTTTCAGCAGATAGAGAAACGCTTGCTAGATCGTTTAGGGCTAAAATCCATATTTGAGTATCGTCCTCAAAGAGGTGATGTTGCCTTCAGTGCGGGCCTCATACAGCCCAAAAACCAAATGATTAGGTCCACCTGGATTACAGCAGCGACCGCTATTTTTGATGATTTAGCTAATCCATACCCTTATAATCGGCAACACTTGATTGAGTACTTTCCTCAAATTCGCTGGTACTCAACTAACCTCGAACGTGGGTTAACTGATGTCATTCGTAACCTATACAGGATAGGTATAACGGTAATTTATATGCCTCCTTTACCGACTCTTCATTTGAGAGGAGCGACCTTTGCTGTTGATGATAAGCCATGTATAGTACTGACTAATTATCGCGGATATTATGCAACACTTTGGTTTGCCCTTATTCATGAACTTTACCATGTGTTGTTTGATTGGGATGATATCCGAATTAACTGTTACCATTTAACAGATGAAGATAGCAATGAATTAAGTGTTCAGCACCGGGAGGAATTAGCTAACGACTTTGCGCGTGAGTATCTTTTTCCAAAAGAGAAAACGTCCGCTCTTAAAAGGCACATAAACGATCATAAGTACATAAATGAAGTAGCCCGTACAAATCATGTGCATCCAAGCCTAATTTATGTCTTCGATGCCTTCGATAGTGGAACGGGAGACAGAAGAGCATGGGGACGAGCGAAGCTCTTAGATCCAACCGCAGATGTTGCAGTTGGTAACCTTAAGTTTCCGTGGGAATCTAAAGAATCACGGGAGGATATGGTTAGAAAACTAAAACAAGAAGTTTATATCTAAAACACAAGCATGAAAGAACATGAAACAGACAGCTCCAAGCAGCCGGAGCTAAACCAAGACAAACAGCCGCTGCCTCGTAAAGCTGCCGACATGACGAAGGAAGAGCTTGAGCAGCAACGGGCACTATTAACTAGGATGCTCATTCAGGCGCCTGCTGATAAAGCGAAGGCCGACGAGCTAAAACGGGAGAAGGATTTAAGGGAGATTGAACTGATTGGTGGTAAGATAATCAGCCTGCAGCAAATCAAAGACATGGTTACAGCTGCACGTCAACCCTACGAACCGAAGTTTGGGCGCGGCATAGATTTCTTCCCGGAGATGTACCGGCTAAAAGGTTGGACAGACAAAGACCCTTATGCTTTCATAAAGCCTTACGAGGTTGGGGATGAATTTAACCAGGTGATTTACTCACGTTTTAAACCGGATGTTCGTCCAGCGTTACAGGCATTAGCAGTACCGGGTGGCGTTCGAATAGATAAGTTTTTCCAGTACTTGACACCAGAGGGGGTAGTATTATTAGAACTATATAGAGATGAAGCGATTGCACTTATGAAGCAATGTACGACGTGGTATGAATTCAGGGTTAGATATGGCAGGGCTTATGGTGTTACAGTTCCAATGAAAATGTTCGAAACTTATAAAGGGGTTTAAGGATGGGACAGGCAGTTCGGCGTAAGGCAAAAAAATCCCACCTTCATTGAAGATGGGAGTGAATAAATTTATTGAGTAATCAATAAGAAACCTGGCCGTTTGTGTCCACCATGCTATCTATTTCTGACAGATGGTTTTCAGTAAGTCCAATGTAAGGACTTGTTAGTATCAGGTGCTCCTTCAAAAATCTTGGAAGGTCGTTTAATCCTTTGTCATCGTCGAGGATAACAAAATCCTTCGCCGGTGAATGAAGGTTAAACCAATTAATCAGTTCGCTTTTGCGTGATTGATGATCAACATTTGCTGGTAAAGACTGGATTTTACCGGTAACATCGATGCCTCTTTTTGAAAATATGTCTTCCCACTTGGCAAGGGAATATTTTTCCTTATGAGACGTTGTCAACATAATGGTAGCATTGTATTCGGATAATAGACGATTTAGTGTACGGGTCGCTGCGGTACTAAACGCTGCGAATCCGTCCGCTAAAAAGTCGGGAAGTTTATGGCTTTTACAAGGAACCATCACTCCGTCTATGTCCAGGAATACTAACATTTGCGCAAAGGTACAACTAAATTAATAAATGAGCTATGTTTTCGTATTCGGTATTGTTAAATTTGGCATCTTGCTCATTCAGCATTTTAATCTTGTCTTTAGTATCCCAATTATTGGGGTCTAACTTAACTGATTCCCAATGTACTATATCGGGTAATGCGGTTATGCCCTGGCTTCGACCAATGGGCACCTCAGCCAGCAAAGAGGCAATGTAGCGGTGATGCCCGTTACAGATGTAGCCGTTCGTAACAAGAATATCAGAGAACCTCATTCCACCTTTCATTTTTAGGTAAATTCTGTTAATGACTGGTATGCTTACGCCGTTCTGGGTAGCATGTAGCTCGATTCCTTGGTCAATTAATGCCTTGACCATATCGGGGGGAATCTTTTTCAATGTAGTATATAGTTAAGTTTTAGAGATTGTTGCGATACCGGGCGTTTGGTAATACTTACCATTTACCGGTATGGGCAGTTTCGCTCATATAGTATGAGCCCGCTGTTTTGATTCAAATCACAAATAAATTACTTTTGTTTCAACAAACCTTTGCCAATTTAGAAAATAAGGGCTGTGTCTTTGGGGAGACACAGCCCTTATCATTTATTGTCTTGCATTAGTGATTCCAAAGGAGCAGGGTTTACAATTCGTACCCATCGAGATCACCCGCCCTGGTTCCTTCAAATTCAAATAATCCGGCAACTGGTCGGGCGTAGGCATCAGGTCTACGGTGGCTGCATGATCCTTCGGACGGTGGCGCTTATAGACTTCTGACACATACTTAGTAGTGGTATGCCCTAAGATAGCTGCAACGGTAGCAGTGTCAACCTTCTGGTCCTGAAGCAGGATCGATTTGGTGAGCCTCCCTGATTTAGGGCTGATATCCTTCTCGATGCCCCGTTCCTTTGCCCACTGTTTAATATACTTAATACAGGTGGTCCGGGAGGGGAGGTTAAATACCGGCCTGTCCAATGGGATAGGATTAGGCAGATTTCGCCTACGCTTGCGCAGCAGGATCATACAGATTTCATGAAGTGTTACAATTACCGGCTGCTTAGTTTTAGCCTGTTTGAATCGCGTGGTATACTGGTCAGCGATAACGGATCTCCATTTGAGCGCCATCACATCACACCACCTAACACCTGTGTACAGGCACCAGATAAAGGCTTCGATTACTTCCACCATGTGCGGTGGTGGCTGTACTGAGATAAATTTCAGGAACTCGTCAGGTTCCAGGAACTCCGGTAAATCTGTGCTCGGATTCTTCTTCGCAGGTATTTCAGCGGCGGGATTAATTCTAAAGTAGCCGTCACGTGTAGCCGCTTTCATCATCCGCTTGAAATAGGAATAGTAGTTCATGGGCGTCTCTCCATTGAACTTGTCCAACAGGTAGGCCCTAAAACGAAAACACACATCATAAGTAATCTGAAGGGGGGAGACCACCGGCTTTTTCATAAAGATCTTGAAGTGATTCAGACTGCCTTCGAGGTGGCGGTTGCCCTCCCTTTTGTTATCTGCCACGAACTGCGCATAATAGTCATAAAAGTTTTCTTTGAACTTATGTTTTGGAACATAACCGGTGCCGATAGCCTGGTTGTCTATGATGTCATGGCCTTCCTTAACGATCATTAGCTTTTTGGTTTCTTCGTTATGTTCTTTCTCAATTGCGTTCTTAGGTTTCGTCCATAGAAACATTCCTGTTTTTACACGTCCACCAGGACCACGACCATAATCATAATAGAGGTAGAACTTTTTGCCGTTGGGACTTTTCTGCTTCACTATTTTCATGCTACACTGTTTTTAACGGTGACGAATAGTGGGCACAAGGAATATGCCTGTAAGTGAGGCTGGCAGTCCGTTTCAGGCATTAAAAACGGGCACTGAACAGAAGCGTACAAATGTGAACAAAAGAAAATGGAGAAGAATTTTTGGGATGGTCTGCCACCAGGGAATAGTGGTGCACCGTCCTGATTTTTTGTCATAAGCAGCACAACGCGGAACATGTTATTCAGCATTGATGTTCCGGTTGTGTGCTGAGAAAAGGGGATTGCCGTGCTGTAAAAAACTTTAGTCATGGCTTTAGTCAAATTTTAGTCAAGGATGGTGGTAGGAACCGTGAAAAAGCGACTAAAAACAATTTGACCAAAAACAAAAAGGGTTGATAATCAATCGACTATCAACCCTTGTAGTGCCCAGAACTGGATTCGAACCAGCACACCCTTGCGAGCGCTGCGACCTGAACACAGTGCGTCTACCAATTTCGCCATCTGGGCAACTGATATCCGTGTCAGGGAGTGCAAATGTAGAAACTTTTTTATAACTGACAAATTTTTTTTCAGACGCTACTTTTCAATAGTCCTAAGGGGAAAGTTTTAAGCACTTCTGCAGCCTTTAACTGTCCTTCACCATTTAGCTTCTCGCCCGTGAATATATGTTCCCAGGAGGCAGGCGCTCCGGCAGGTAACAGCACCGTTGTACTGGCAGTTGCGGAACCCGGAAGAGGGACTATAACGACTACCCATTCTTGGCGGTGTACACGTGCGTAAGCAACAACATCACTGCTACTGGTCTGTAATGGAAGGTAATCACCATCCAGGAATAGATCAGCATTCTGACGACGGAAGTTTAGCGCTTTCCATGTAACGAACAGTTTTTCAATACCCAGGTGCCTGTGTTCAGCAAGGTATTCAAAGAAGCCGTTCTGTTGCTCTTTTGCAATAATTGTATCAAGATATTGCTTACGGGTGGCATAGTCTACCGGACGACGGTTATCAGGGTCTACATAGCTGAGATCCCATAATTCACATCCTTGGTAGATGTCTGGAATGCCAGGAGCTGTAATCTTGATTAATGTCTGAGAAAGCGTAGCAAAGAAAGCATGTTTATTGATAGATTCAATCAGGCTGCGCACTTCGGTCAGGAATTGCGCCTTGTCTGTCAGCAGGTATTTAATGAATCCGGTAGCGCTATTTTCATAAGCTTCTTCTGGGGAAGCCCAGGTCGTATTCACTTTTGCCTCGCGTAATGCTTTTATTACATACTGTTGCAGGCGTTCAATATATTCGTCTGTTACTTCGCTATCTGATGGAAAGCCAGAAATGACAGATTGATAGATGAAGTATTCGTCATTGAAAGTAAGGCCGTTAGTATAAGGCTGATGCCGTTGACGCCACTGCTGTACCAGGTCTTTCCATGCATCGGGCATCAGAGATAGCATATTCAGACGCAGACGCCCGTCTTCTCCGCGTTTGGTATCATGCGTAGCAGTAGTGTTTAATGAAGCCGGCGTATGCTGCTGCCGCGCTGTAAGCCTTTGATGGAAGGTATTGACAGTAAAGTCTTCTATCGCCGGACTGTCCCCAACCTCATTATGAGATAGCAATGCATTGTATACGTAGAAGGTAGTGTCTTCAACACCTTTAGCGGTAACCGGACCAGTGAATTGCATCAGGCGTTGCAGGAACAATAAGCGGTTACGTGCTCTTTCCTGGTCTGGAATCTCTTCCCACAATGCTTCAAGCAAGCCGATTTCAGATTCGGCTTGTCTGTTCATAGCCCGAATACGCGCGAAAGTTGTATGAATGATTTCCTGCGCATAATCATCCAGTGGAAAACGGTCAGGGTAGAGACGATATATTGGCAGACATACAATAAACAAAGCAAGTGCTTCTTTTAACTGATCGCGGTTAGTCCGTGCATCCGCCAGTTTAAGCGTATAACAGTACCTTACCAGGTTTTCCCATTCGCCAGCCATATACCGCTCCAGAATCAGTCGCTTCTTTTCATTGACTATATCCTTATAAGCTGGCTGTTCCGGTAGTTGGTTCTTATACCATTCCTCCAGTTGATGTTCTCCGGTTTTATTTGTCAGCAGGTGATTGGTAAATGAGAGAAATTCATATCCGCTGGTACCTTGTAATGCCCAGTCGGAAGGAATAGACTCTTCGCTTTCCAGGATCTTCTCAGCTATAATGTAGCATTTGCTGCCAAACAGCACGCGTAATCGCTGTATATAAGTAGCAGGATCCCGGAGGCCGTCTATATGGTCAATCCGTAGACCCTGTATCAATTCCTCCCTGTATAGGCTATGAAGGAAGGTATGATATTCATCAAATACCTGCTGTGATTCCATACTTAATGTGATCAGCTCATTCACAGTAAAGAATCTGCGATAGTTGATCTGCTTATCTGCTTCCTGCCAGCTGCATAAATGGTAATATTGCTGTTGTAAGAGCTGTAGCAATAGATCGCTGTCATTGCTGATCTTTGCAGCAATACCATCTAATACCGGCTTATTGGCAGTTGCATACAGTTCCTTCTTCACTTGTTCCCACTCTTTTGCTGCAATACCTCTTGTAGCCTTCTGGTACAAGGAGTCAAAAAGACTTTTTGCTGGTAAAGCGTCGCTGTCTGTCAGGGTTGTCTGTAAAACATCATACGCAGATATTGACAAAGGGAATTTCTGTTCAAAGTAGCTGACTGCTAAGCCTTCCTCTGTATTTACAATCTTTATTTCACCGTCTTGTACACATTGCTCCAATGTCTTTCCCAGCACAGGGGTTATGAGTTTGCCTGATAATTCCCGGGAGGGATGTTGCCAGTCTATATCAAAATATTCATAATATGGAGATAATGGCCCTCGTTCCATCACGTCATACAAGCGGTAATTACTCATGTGAAAGGCCATATGATTAGGAACAATATCCTGCAACCAATTCATACCCTTCTCTTGTAGTACTTTCTTGATGTCGCGCAACTGGTCCAGTGTCCCTATAGTTGGATTGATCTGATGAGGGTCTGTTACATCGTACCCGTGCATGCTGCCTGGCGATGCACTGAATATAGGGGAAGCATAAATGGTTGAAATACCTAATTTATGCAGATAGTCCAGGATGTCTTTTAAATCATTGAACGTATAATCTCCGTGTAATTGCAGACGATATGTAGCTGATGGTATATTATGCGATTTCATAAACGATTGCTGAATGTGGTTGTAATGATATTACTTCGGATGCTGTTGCTATATCTGGAGCCAGCGCGCCTGGACCATTCCATATAGCAGCAGCTGAGTCAAATTTCTTATGCAGTTCTCCGGAGCCTGTGTACTGATAGGATACTACATGATTGCTATAATTGAACAATAGCAGTAAATGATTATTATCTCCTGATCGTTCTACCAATAGAAGTTGTTCCTCCGCTTGCGGTATTTGCACCTTTACGCTTTCTCTCAATGTATTACGCATTGCAGGATAGGCAGTGCGGAACGCTATGAGGAACTTGTATAGTTCAGTCAGTGCTGTCGCAGCAGCCGTTTTTATATCCCAACTTAGTGTTGAGTTGCTGAACGTCGATATCTCCTGTGGTTCAGGTACTTCACCTTCCCAGGCAAAAGAGGCAAATTCCTCCTTACGACCATTGCTGACTGCTGCAATCAGTTCTTTATCGCTATGGCTTGTAAAGAACTGAAATGGCTTCGTTTCTCCATATTCCTCTCCCATAAACAGCATTGGTACATGGGGTGACAACAGCGTTGTTGCTGCGGCCAGTTTTTGTGCCTCAAAAGACAACTGGGTAGTCAGCCTGTCGCCAAGCATCCTGTTCCCGATCTGGTCATGGTTCTGCGCGAAAACAACAAACTGATCGTAGCTATTCTCTTTGGCGGATGCACCGAAATGCCTTTTACGTACATCTGAGTATTCCCCTGTAAAAACATAAGTATCCTGGAAGGATTTGGCTAGTGCTGTCAGTCCGCCGAAATCTGCATAATAACCATTTACCTCTCCTGTCAGGAGGCTATGTAAGGCATGGTGAAATTCATCTACCCATTGACCATGCATGCCATATCCACCTTTTTCGCGAGGCGTAATGTAGCGTGGACTATTCAGATCAATTTCTGCTATAAGTAGCTTCTTTCTGCCGGAAGAGGCCTGTAAGGCATCTACTAATTCGGATAGTTCTGCGGTAAAATGTGTTGCTCCACAATCCCATATGGCGTGTACAGCATCCATCCGCAGACCGTCAATATGAAATTCGTCCAGCCACATCAGCGCGTTTTGGATATAGTATGCTCTTACTGCGTCACACCAGGCATCGTCAAAGTTCAATGCTGGTCCCCATGGTGTTTTGTACTTGTCTGTAAACCACGGGCCATATTGCGAAAAGTAGTTACCTTCTGGCCCTAGGTGATTATACACTACATCCAGTATGACTGCTATACCATGCTGATGCGCAGCATTCACCAGAGATTTTAATCCCTCCACTCCGCCATAAGAGTCCTGAACGGCAAAGGGATATACGCCATCATATCCCCAGTTTCTGTCACCCGGGAATTGAGCTACCGGCATAATCTCAATGGCATTAATGCCAAGTGAACGCAGGTAGTCCAATTTTTCAATAATGCCCTGGAAATTATGCTTGGAAGAGAATGTACCCGTATGTAATTCATAAATTACTAATTCTCCGAGATTAAGTCCTGTCCAATTGCTGTCCGTCCATTCATAATTCGTATCAATAATCGCTGACGGACCGTGAACGCCTTCTGGTTGGTAACGGGAAGCTGGATCGGGTAATTCCATCTCTTCGTCCAACAGATATTTGTAGCGTGCGCCGGCAGGTACGTCTTCGACTATAGTATGCCAGAAGCCCTTATCATCCCGTTGCATCGGATACAGCTGCTGCTGTGGCTGCAATAGAGAAAGGCAGACCTGCTTACGAAACGGTGCCCATACACTAAACTTACAAGAATTATCAGGCTGTAAAGCAGCCCCTGCAAAAGGATATATTTGTGCCAAAGCTATTTTTAAGCGTGAGCAGTGAAAATAATATGCCAGTGATCCGGGCGGCATGGGGGCTATCTACTTGCCTGATAATGTGGAGCCTATGCGGCACTATTTCTACAGTATGACCGCAATTAGAATGCTTATACCCGCTTCGGACTTACCAGTTTGATGTGTGCAGGGTTTTTGATAAGTAAGAAGACATTAACCCGAAAGCAAGATCTATCTATGTCAAATAAAGTAGTCAGGGACACAAACTGGTGGAAGGAAGCAGTTATCTACCAGATATATCCATGGAGTTTTAAAGATAGCAATGGTGATGGTATTGGAGATCTGCAGGGTATCATATCTAAACTTGACTATATACAAAGCCTGGGTGTAGATATGGTGTGGTTAAATCCCGTGTATAAGTCGCCTAATGACGACAATGGGTATGATATCAGCGATTATTATGATATCATGACGGAGGTTGGCTCAATGGTGGATTTTGATACCTTGCTGAAAGGGCTGCATGACAGAAAAATCCGTCTGATGATGGATATCGTGGTTAATCATACAAGTGATGAACACCCATGGTTCCAGGACGCAAAACAATCCAGAGACAGTAAATACTATAATTATTATCATTGGTGGCCTGCTGAGAAAGGTAAGCCACCTCACAGATATAGCCATTTTGACGCATCAGGTAGCGCCTGGACCTATAACAAGGCAACAGATTCATATTACCTGCATTACTTCTCTGAAAAAATGCCGGACCTCAACTGGGAGAATCCGGAGACCAGAAAAGCGATATATGATATCATGAACTTCTGGTTTGACAAAGGCGTGGATGGCTTCAGAATGGACGCCATCTGCTATATCTCCAAAGATACCAGCTGGCCGGATGTGGAACAGCTGGTAAAAGAACAATACCATTCAGATTGGGCAGGTTACTATGCACATGGCCCTCATCTGCATGAATACCTGCAGGAAATGCACCGTGAAACGCTGGAAGGGAGATCTGACGTTGTTACACTTGCGGAAGCTTCAGGTATTACTAAAGAGGAAGCACTGGACTTCGTGAAGGAAGACCGGAAAGAGTTGCACATGCTCTACCATTTTGAGGGCGTTCAACTTGGCTTTGCCAAAGAAGGTTATAAGCGCCTCGATCCAAAGGGACTGGACCTGACCCAATTGAAAGCACTGTATACCGACTGGGATACTGTTTTTGAAAAAGACGGGTGGGGCACGGTATATCTCGGCAATCACGATCAGCCTCGTATGGTCACCCGCTGGGGAAATGATGATGAGAAGTACCGCGAAGTGTCAGCAAAGATGCTGATCACATTCCTGTTGACGATGAGGGCTACTCCTATCTTCTATTATGGTGACGAGCTGGGTATGACAAATATCAAGTTTGAAAAAATTGAAGACTACCGGGATATCGAGACCATTAACATGTTTAAATATATCCAAAGCCAGGGTGGTGATACCGATCATTTCCTGAAAGATGCCGCTATCACAGGGAGAGACAATGGTCGTACGCCTTTCCAATGGGATGAGTCAGCAAATGCCGGCTTTACTTCCGGTAAACCGTGGTTGAAGATCAATGAGAACTATAAGTTGATTAATGCTGCCCAGCAGGATAGAGACGAAAGGTCCATTCTGCAGTATTTCCGCCAACTGGTATTACTGCGTAAGCATAAGCCGGTATTGGTCTACGGAAGATACGATTTGCTGGACGCAGATCATCCACAGGTCTATACATATACCCGTACGCTGGACGAAGAGAAACTACTTGTAGTACTTAACTTTTCAAAAGAGGAAGTGTTGTATAAACTACCATTCGTGCTGGATGTTGGTACGGAACCGCTGGTTAATAACATGCTCTCCTTTCAAATTGAAGACGACACTGTAACACTTGCTCCATACCAGGCATTAATTTTCGGACCACTGCCGGTAGACCTGCCGCCATTACAGGACGAAGAGCAGGCTTTCTCTGAAGTGCTTCCTATTGAAAAAATAAAAGAAGAAAATTCCAGCCTGGAATCTAATGAACTTGCTATCTGAGAAACTTTATTAAATAAACAATACTCCATGCTATCCCTTCCTCATCGAGGGAAGGGATAGTGGGAGGCCAATCATGTGCTATGAACCAGACTGTAGTATATCCTGGAAGTCCTTATCCATTAGGAGCAACCTGGGACGGGAAAGGCGTTAATTTTGCCGTATATGCAGATAACGCTACCGGCGTTGAACTCTGTCTTTTTAATACCACTGCAGATGAAGTAGAAGCAGTAAAGATAAAGATTAAGGAACGCTCTCATCAGGTCTGGCACTGCTATGTACCAGATGTGAAGCCCGGACAGCTCTACGGATACCGGGTTCACGGTCCTTACGAACCTCAGAATGGCCATCGCTTTAATGCTAAAAAACTACTTATAGATCCATACGCCAAAGCAATCGCCGGTACTATCAACTGGAGCGATGCCCTGTTCAGCTATAAATTGGGTGATCCCGAAGAAGACCTGAGTTTTAGCGATGTTGACAGTGTACCTTTCATTCCTAAGAGTGTAGTTATAGATGAGTCTTTTGACTGGGAAGGTGACCGTGCGCCTAAAATTGCCTATAACG
Source organism: Chitinophaga rhizophila (assembly GCF_019492185.1). Lineage (GTDB taxonomy): Bacteria > Bacteroidota > Bacteroidia > Chitinophagales > Chitinophagaceae > Chitinophaga > Chitinophaga rhizophila. The sequence continues at coordinate 1,009,912 of NZ_JAICCF010000001.1, read as the reverse complement.
AGACGATTATTTATGAAGCCCATGTAAAAGGTTTCACCAAACTCCATCCTGATATTCCTGAAGAGATCAGAGGTACGTATGCCGGAATGGCCCATCCTGTTGCTATCAATTACCTGAAGGAGCTGGGTGTTACCGCTGTTGAGCTAATGCCTGTGCATCATTTTGTGGCTGACAGGCACCTGGTTGACCGCGGACTGACTAACTTCTGGGGATATAACACAATCGGCTTCTTTGCACCTGATGCACGCTATGCAGCAAATGGGGTACTGGGTGAGCAGGTAAACGAATTTAAGCATCTCGTTAAGACGCTGCATAAAGCAGGCATTGAAGTCATCCTTGACGTGGTCTATAATCATACCGGAGAAGGTAATCATCTTGGTCCGACTTTGTCCTTCCGCGGCATCGACAATGCGTCGTATTATCGCCTTACGGAAGATAAACGCTATTACATGGACTATACGGGTACCGGTAATACCCTCAATGCCTACCTGCCGAACGTATTGAGGTTGATGATGGATAGCCTCCGTTATTGGATCCAGCATATGCATGTAGACGGCTTCCGCTTTGACCTGGCGTCAACGCTAGCCCGAGAACTGCATGAGGTGAACACCCTGAGTGCGTTCTTTGATATCATCTACCAGGACCCTGTCATATCACAGGTGAAGTTAATCGCTGAGCCCTGGGATATCGGGGAAGGCGGATACCAGGTAGGTAAGTTTCCGCCGGGATGGGCTGAATGGAACGGAAAGTATCGCGATTGTATACGTGACTACTGGAGAGGTGCCGATAGTATGTTAGGAGAATTTGCCGAACGCTTTACCGGCAGTTCTGACCTCTACAAGAATGATTATCGTAGTCCGACTGCCAGTATCAACTTTGTTACGGCACATGACGGTTTTACATTACATGACCTGGTGTCCTACAATCATAAACACAACGAAGCAAACCTGGATGATAACAGGGATGGTGAAGATCATAACCGTTCCTGGAACTGCGGAGTAGAAGGTCCGACTGATGATGAAGAAGTGCTTAACCTCAGACGCCGGCAACAGCGTAATTTCTTTGCTACCCTGCTATTGTCCCAGGGGGTGCCTATGATCGTCTCCGGGGATGAGTTAGGCCGCACCCAGCAAGGTAACAATAACTGCTATTGCCAGGATAATGAACTGTCATGGGTGAACTGGGAAAAGACAGACAATGATCTTTTACAGTTTACGCGCCAGCTGATTGCCCTGAGAAAAGCTCATCCGGCATTTTGCCGCAGAAGATGGTTCCAGGGACAGCCCATTAAAGGTATCGGCCTTGAAGATATCGCCTGGTTCCTGCCGGACGGTTCAGAAATGTCTGATGAACACTGGAGCCACGACTTCGCTAAATCAATGGCGGTATTTTTCAACGGAAAAGGACTGCATGCCAGTGGCGCACTGGGAGAACAAATTGTTGACGATAGCTTCTATATCATCTTCAATGCCCACTATGAACCAATTGATTTCAGATTACCGGTTGAGAAATATGGTCACACCTGGACCAAATTACTGGACACGCGCGATCAGCTGGTTACCGAGGGAGAAAATGTTCATAAAGCAGAGGAGATCATTAATGTGGATGCAAGATCTGTAATGGTACTGCGTCATAAATTGAGACACTGATCATTTAGTTAATAAAGTACATAAAGGCAGTGCTGTTGCCCGGTAATTGTATCATCTTCTCATGGCGCAGTCCGATCTTATTCAGCAAAGCAATAGCAGATATATTCTTTTGAGTGGTTATTGCCGCTACACGAGGCAGTTTTAATGTGGTAAGGGCATAGTCCTTTATAGCATTGACTGCCTCGTAGGCATACCCCTTTCCTGTATAATCAGGGAGAAAGGCAAACCCTATATCTACTTCCTCAAGACCGTCCCTCCTGATAAGGCCAGTCATTCCAACAGGCGTACCTTCGCCTTTCAGGGCTATAAGATATAACCCAAAACCATGTCGCTCGTAACTCGCAATTGGTCCGTTGATCAGATAGTTGCGCGCATCATGTAGTCCCCTGATGTTTCTGTCCCCGATATAAATCAACCAGGTTGGTGAATTTAGCAAACGGTATATAAAGGCTGCGTCATCAATGGTAAACTGACGGATGTGCAGACGTGCTGTTTCGCAGATAAGCATATACTGTTTCTATTAGTTCTTAAAATTGAGCGCTATTAAGTAAGTTAGCGAAAAAAATAGCAAGATGGTAAACTATACCACCACTATACTGAAGTTTGACAAACAAGGAGAAAAAACCGGCTGGACTTATATTCCCATACCTGCTGATCTTGCTCAGGAACTTAAACCTGGTAACCACAAAACGTTCCGGGTAAAGGGAAAGTTGAATGATTATACTATTGAGGCGGTTGCGCTGTTGCCTATGGGAGACGGTTCCTTTATTCTTCCCCTGAATGCTGAAATACGTAAAGGCATCGCCAGAAAGGCAGGGGCTAGCATCACCGTGCAATTACAGGAGGACAATAACCCTAATCCGGTCACTTCGCCTGAATTTATCGAATGCCTGGCAGATGATCCTGAAGCAAATAGCTTTTTCAATACGCTTACCAAAGGACATCAGAACTACTTCCTTAAATGGATCGAAAGTGCAAAGACCGAAGCTACCAAAGCAAAGCGTATTGCTCAGTCCATTACCGGACTTGCCCGGGGGCAGGATTACGGCACAATGATCAGATCGAACAAAGGAAAGTAGTACCTTCGCAGCAAATTATAGCGATTACAATATGTATAAAGTAGGTGAATACAACCTTTTACGGGTAAAGAAGGAAAGCGAATTTGGTCTGTTTCTCGACGGGGGAGACCAGGAAATCCTGATGCCCAAACGTTTCGTACCTGCCGGCGCCCAAAAGGGAGATGAACTCAAGGTATTCATCTATCATGATTCCGAAAACAGGCTTACAGCTACCAATCAGGAGCCATACGGCATCGTAGGGGATATTGTTAACCTGAAAGCCACAGGCGCTACCGAACAGGGCGCTTTCCTGGACTGGGGACTTATGAAAGACCTGTTCGTTCCGGCATCCAAACAAATCAGTAAGATGCATCCCGGACAGGATTACCTTGTGAAAATATACCTGGATGAACTGACAAACCGGGTAGCCGCTACCGAAAAAATAGACCCTTACCTGAGCAACGAAAACCTGACTGTTAAAGAACTGGATGTTGTAGACCTGATCATCTATCGCCGCTCAGAAATTGGTTTCATCGTTATTATCAATAATCTGCACACCGGCGTACTACACTATAGCGAGGTGTTTGGCACTGTGGATATCGGTGATAAGCTGAAAGGCTTCATAAAGTCAATCAAAAGAGAAAAAATCGATGTCGTTATTGGTAAGCCTGGATACGACAGGGTGGAAAGCGAAGCAGATAAGATCCTCCGCCTGCTGAAAGAAAACGATGGCTACCTGCCTTACCATGATAAATCTGACCCGGAAGAGATCTATGAATTTTTCAGCATGAGCAAGAAGACATTCAAAATGACGACCGGTGCCCTGTATAAACAACGGAAGATTATCTTTACCCAGACAGGTATCAAGTTAATTGAAGAAGAATAGGAACTTTCTGTCCTATAAGGACTGACCGATACTCCCGGTCAGTCCTTATAGGATCAGCATTAGCTTCTTATCATACCAGTATATGATACCTTTCTTTTACTAACCCCCTACCGCCCTTTATTTATGCTATAGCTTATTCAATCCACAACTCCTTATATTTCAGCTATTAGCGCCGGCTATCCCCCATATCCACAGAAAAAAGTCCCTATCTCTGTGGTACCACGCTCGTACTGGCACGACAAATATTGCATCTGGCACTGCGGAGCCGGGCAGGCCGTACCTTTTTTGCTATGACAACCTTAAACAACACCCTCAGATGAAACTCCATTACACAAACCGGTTGTGCATTCCACGTCGTCTGCGTCAACTTATGCTATGTTGTTCTCTGCTGCTGATTGCCCTATGTATGGCCTCAGCACAGGCTTATTCCCAGCTGACCCGCCTGCGGGCAGATGGAAAACGTATCGTCAATGCCAGTAATCAGGAAGTGATCCTGAAAGGGATCAATGTTGGTGGCTGGCTATTACAGGAAGGCTATATGATGAAACCCTCCTTTTCCGGTGGCGGAACGCAATGGTCTATTAAAAAGCGCTTATATGACCAGGGACAAAGTGATGCTGCTGTAGAAGCCTTTTACCAGACCTGGCGCGATAACTTTATCACAAAGGCAGATATAGACTACCTGGCATCACTGGGCTTCAATAGTATACGCCTGCCTATACACTATGATCTGTTCCTGACGCCCGCGCAAAGGGCTGTAAGAAATGGTGTTGCACGCAATTCGTCAACTTACAACAACTATGTAACTTCGCTAACCTCCTGGTACAGCAACAATCAGCTGTTTAATGACCCTGGCCTGGAGGGCTTCCGGCTTACGGATAGCCTCCTGAAATGGTGTGGGGCTAATAATTTGTATGTCGTCCTTGATTTGCATGCTGCCCCCGGCGCTGCCGGCACTGATGCCAATATCTCCGATGCCCTGGTGGGGAATGACCTGTGGAATAAGCCTATCTATCAGGATATTACCGTACGTCTCTGGCAGCGTATCTCTGCCAGATATATCAATGATGACCGTATTGCCTTCTATGACCTGATCAATGAACCGAATAATGTCCCTGCCAACCAGAGCATCCACGCATTGTTTGAAAGACTGATCAACGTTATCCGTGGTCAGGGTGACACCCACCTGCTGATGATTGAAGGAAATGGATGGGGTAATCAGTATAATTACCTGGAGCCGTTCACTTTCACCAACAGGAGCAATCTGGTATACAATGCGCACCGTTATGGTACAACAACGTCTACCACTACTACTAATGGCGACGCTAATCAGATCAATGAACTAGGTAATATCAGCAACTTCCGGAATACTCACAATGTGCCTGTTGTGGTAGGAGAGACGGGAGAGAATAACAATAACTGGCTACGCGCTAATATCGCCGCCATGAATAGTGCCGGAGTAGGCTGGTTTCATTGGACCTATAAACGTTTTGATTTAAATGAAAATGCCGCGTTACTTCGTATAAATCCTCCCTATCTAATGGATGGAGCTGCGAATATGAGCGCTGTTCTGAATAACATAAAATTCGTCAACAACGTGAAAAACACTAACACCATTGCTGCCGTAGCTCCTGGCAGAAGTACCGCTACTGCTCCTGTAGGCAAAACTATCTGGTTACAGGGTTTCAACAACAAATATGTTAACTCAAAGAACGGCCAGGGCGCTATGTGGTGCGACGCTGATACGCCCCAGGCCTGGGAAATATTCGCAGTGATAGATGCTGGTAATGGGAAAATCGCTCTAAGAGGAAATAATGGTATGTACGTTTCTTCCGAAAATGGCGAACAGCCCATTACCTGTAACCGGCCTACTATCCAGGGATGGGAAGTTTTTGACTGGATACCTACTGCCGACGGTAAGGTCACCCTCAGAGGTAACAACGGCTCCTTTATATCCTCAGAGAACGGCACAGCTGCTATGACCTGTACCCGGCCCGCTGCCAGTGGCTGGGAGGCGTTTGGTTATAATGTGGTTGGGAATGCTGCTGCCCAGGTGACGATAGCTGATATCCAGCCTGAAAAAGCAGATATGCACGTCACAGCGGAAGGCAGGCTGTTGGTGTATCCTAATCCGGTAATTGCCGGCAGCACGCTGACCGTCCATGTGAAAGATTATAATGCGTCGTCTCCGCTGCAGGTAGCTGTAGTAGATATCAATAAGCGAGTGATAGCCTACAGGAAGGCCAATGCGGCTGTTATAACGATTCCTACCGGTAATATGCCTGGTGGCTTCTATATATTGACGGTCACCAATGCTAACCATACCTACACCAGCAAGGTGCTGATACAGTGATTTTGTCTTCTTTTCCCTCATCATAACCGTTGGAAATATAGGGTAACCAACGGTCCGACACGGCTCCCTATAAATATGCAAAAGGGCTGTCCTGTAAGACAGCCCTTTTCATTTGATCTCCTCCTTTCTTACTGGCCAATTTTAACTTGCTTCAGTGCTGCGCCCTCTCTTATTTCTTCATTAGCGGATGCAAGGATTGTATCGCCTTCATTCAGATTACCGTAAATCTCTACTTTACCGTTTGCTTCACGACCAGTCTGCACCTGTACTCTTTCTGCCTTACCATCTGTCACTCTCACTACGAATACATTCACGGTCGAATTGACTATTGCGGCTTTAGGTACCAGGAATGTGCTGTCTGATCCATTCATAGGAATATTCACTTCAGCAATCATACCTGGTAACAGCTTCTTGTCGGTATTGATTACATCCATTTCAATACGCTGTGCGCGCAGTCGGGCATCCAGCGCCCCGGAAAGACGGTTTACCCTGGCAGTGAACTTCCTGCCGGTAAATGCCTTTACGTTGAAATTTACTTCGCTGTTGCCATTCAGGTAGCCCGTATAAGCTTCCGGAACAGAGATCACAAGACGGAGTTTCTTCTGTTCCTGTAGCGTAAATAAGGGAAATTCAGAGCCTTTTCCCGTCGGACCAACATAAGCGCCGGCACTTACGTTTCTCGCGCTGATAACGCCTGAAAACGGTGCCCTAATCTCCAGGTAGTTCCTGTTGTCTGAAATCTCCCTATAAGCTGCCTTTCCTGCTTCCCACTGTGCCTGATCTGATTTCATTCTTGCCTGGGCTATATCAAGGTCGTTTTTAGATACTGTACCAGGTGTAAGGCTTGTATTGTACAGGCGGTCATAGTTTGCCTTGCTGGCCAGGTATACCGCTTCCTGCGATTTTACCCTGGACTCAGCGCCTGCCAGCTGAGAGCTGATCTCCGGCGCTTCCATGGTTGCCAGCAACTGCCCCTGGCTGACTTCCGTGCCGACATCCACATGCAGCTTTTTCACAAAGCTGCTCACCTTCGCATAAATGTCCACCTGCTGGTAAGCGATCAGTTCACCAGGTATCTGAAGGGATGAACTGATCTTGCCTTTTTGTAGCGCTACTGCAGCAAAGGCTGCTTCTTCCTGCGCATTTTCGATTTTCTTTTCTGATTTACCTGCCGTATGACTACAACTACTAAAAAACAATGCGGCCGGTATACCTATGGTGATAGCAAATGCTTTGATATTGTTCATATTATTCGTGTAAGGATGGTACATAGTTTTTACTTTCTTTATCTTCCGGATCAAGGGATACCGATTGGGTGGTAGCTTTACCCTGTGCCCAGGCAAATACCAATGGCAGAATGAATAACGTACTGAAGGTCGAGGCTACCAGACCGCCAATTACTGCACGCCCAAGCGGTGATGTCTGATCTCCGGACTCGCCAAGGCCGCTTGCCATAGGTATCATACCGGCAACCATCGCCAGACTTGTCATCAGTATCGGGCGAAGACGCAAACCTACTGCTTCTTTTGCTGAAAGTAGCGCATTGCCGTTGCCCAGTCGTAGCTGCTCTGCGTTTGTGATCAATAACACTGCATTCGATATAGACACACCCACAGACATGATAATGCCCATGTAAGACTGCAGATTCAGGGTAGATCCTGTCAGTAACAGCAAGGTCAGTGACCCGATCAGTACCGCCGGTACCGATGCCAGTACTACCGCTGATACCTTGAATGACTGGAAATTTGCTGCCAGCATCAGGAAGATTACTACTATCGCTACTACCAGACCAGATTGCAGACTGTCCAGTGTATCTGTGAGCGTAGAACTAAGACCTATCAGCTCAACATTCAGACCACGTGGCAACTCACCCAGTGAATTGATGGCAGCCTGTACATCCGCGGCGGCTGTTCCCAGATCAATATTGTTCGTATTCGCGGTAACAGACAAGCTGGGAATAGCGCCCAGGTTATCTGCCTCTCCATATGTCGTATCCGGCACGATGGTCGCCACATCCCCCAGTACCGGCCTGCTTGAATTGCGCAGCAGCGGGATCTCTGCAATGGACTGTATATCCGTCATTTTATTCTCTGGTACCTGCACCTGCACGCTGTAACTCAGGTTAGACTTCTCGTCAATCCAGATGTTTTTTTCTGTATACCTGGAAGAGGAAGTTGAGGTGGTCAGCGAACGGGAAATATCACTTACATCCACACCCAGCTGTGCTGCTCTTACCCTGTCAATGTTTACACGTAGTGACGGGTATTTCGTCGATTGACCCAGCTGTACGTCTCTCAGGTAATCTATATTCTTCAGCTTTGTAATCAGTTTGCCTGCAAACTGCTCATTCAGCTGTTTATTCCTGCCGGTAAACCTTACTTCTATCGGCGTGGGTGATCCCTGACTCAGGATCTTATCTGTCAGCTCTATCGGCTCGAAGGATGGCTTTACGTCAGGCAGTTCTTTTTTCATGGCAGCCCTGATCTCGTCTTTCAGTGCATCCATATTTACCTTATGATGCTCTTCCAATGCTACCTGAATCACCGCTTCCTGTGGACCCGGCATGAACAGATAAATAGGGCTGATAGAGAACTGACCCGGGTGCTGCCCTACATAAGCAGAAGAAATAGACACGTTTTCGGCTCCTACAATACGTTTGATCGTATTGATTGTTTTGATGGTGATCTCCTCTGTTTTTTCCGCCCGGGTACCTTCCGGCGCACGTAACCGCAGCTGGAACTGACTACCATTACCCCGGGGCAACACATCTCTGCCGATGCTGTTGATCAGTACATATACCAGCCCGATGCCAGCCACCAGGTATATAGTCACAATCAGTTTGCGTGCCGGCATCATCCTGTTCATAAAGCGCATAAACCGGTTACGCACTTTTTCAAAGAAGGATATCTTTCCATCGTTATTCAAGTCCTCCCTGTTCGCCAAACCTTGCTTGTCGTGCGCTGCTCCTGTTTGTGCTGCCTTGTGTTTATGCTGGTGATCTTTCATCAGCCAGTTAGCCATGATAGGCACAAATGTCTGTGCCAGGAAGTAGGAAATGATCATCGCAAAGCCTATAGCCAGCGCCAACGGCAGGAACAGGGAACCCGGAATGCCTCCCATAGTGAATGCGGGCGCAAATACTGCCAGAATACAGAACAGGATCAGCAATTTAGGGAAGGCGATCTCTTTACACGCATCCCATATAGCCAGGCCTTTCGGTTTACCCATATCCAGATGCTGGTGTATGTTCTCTATTGTTACGGTACTCTCATCCACTAATATCCCGATGGCTAGTGCCAGGCCGCTCAGTGTCATGATATTGATGGTCTGTCCGGCCAGTTTAAGACATAGTACTGCTGCTATAATCGAGGCCGGAATGGTCAGTATTACAATCAGCGCTCCTCTGGCATCGCCCAGGAACAATAATACCATCAGGCCTGTGAGTATTGCACCAATGGCACCTTCGCTGATCAGGCTCTTTACAGCGTTGATCACATATACAGACTGGTCAAATTCGTAGGTGAGTTTGACATCTTCGGGTAGCAGTGACTGAAATTTAGGTAATGCTGCTTTCAGTTTCTGCACTACTTCCCAGGTAGAAGCGTCGCCTGATTTCGCTACGCTCAGGTATACAGAGCGTCGTCCGTTGACCAACGCATAACCGGCCGTTACGTCTGCCCCATCTTCTACTGTTGCTACATCACGCAGATACAGGTTCTGTACGCCTCCTTTAAAAAGCGGAATGTTCTCAAAATCTTTTACCGTCCGGATAGCTGTATTCGCAGGGGTGATATAGTTCACATCACCGATACGTACGTTGCCTGAAGGCGATGTCTGGTTATTGATACGTAATGCTTCTACCAACTGATCTGGTGTCATATTGTGAGAACGTAACAGTTCCGGATCTGCCTTGATTACTACTGTACGTAAGTTACCACCGAAAGGAGGGGCGGATACCAGACCGGGGATCTGTGTAAAGGAAGCACGTACATAAGTGTTGGCCAGGTCCAGCAGTTCATTATTACTCCGCTTTTCACTGCTCAGTACCAGCTGACCTACAGGCAGGGTAGAGGCGTCAAAACGGATAATGAATGGCGGCTGTGAACCGGGCGGAAATATGGCCTGGATACGGTTACAGAAAGCACTTAGCTCTGCCTGTGCCTGTGCCATGTTAGTACCCGGATAAAAGCTCACCTTAATAAGGGTGAGACCCTGTATATTTTTTGTCTCAATGGCTTTGATACCATTTACGTAGAGTAATATATTGATATACTGTTTGCCGAAATAGGCCTCCATCTGTGTTGGAGTGTATCCTCCAAACGGGTGCGCGATGTACATCACCGGGAGGTCCAGTTTCGGGAAGATGTCTACCTTAATCGTTCTTACAGCTCCTATACCGAAGAAGAAAAGGGCAGCCACTATTACCAGTATGGATATTGGTTTGCGTAATGCTGATCTTATCAGGTTCATTTAGTTAAAATTCATTGATGAATAGAGAAAAATTGCCACTTGCTGCTGCTTTGAGCAATAGTGCCTGCCATACATTCGTAAAGGCAATATCACGGTCTGTCTCTGCCCGGTTCAGTGTATAGAATACCTGCGTTACGTCAACTATGGTATTCAGGCCGTTCCTGTACAATACTGTGCGCTGCATGTAAGCCTCGCTGGCGGCATTCACCTGGATCGGCGCTTCTGCATAGTTGTCAAGCGCATTTTTGATCCTGGTGTCTGACAGGGTCAGCTGGGCTGTCAGCTGCTGGCGGGTCAGCTCGTATTCATCCTGCAAACCCTTGGATATAAACTTCTGAGAAGCTGTCTGGTGCTTTACTCTCAATGGAGATGTCAGATTCCAGGATACACCTACGCCTACAAGGTAGTTGGTACGGTTTGGTTTTATACCATCCCAGTAACCTTTGTTATAGGCTGTCTGATCAACAATATAGTTATCCGCAAAGCCCGAACCTCGCGTTTGTACGCCAGTGAATAGTGAAAAGGCTGGGTAGTTCAGCGTATGTATATATCTGGCCTGTTCGTCACTCAGCTTAATCCGGTTCTCATAAAACTTCAGTAATGGGTGCCCCTGCACATTGCCTGCGATACTATCTGTCAGTGCGGAAGGTATCCTGGTAATGAATAAGGTATCCAGTGTAAAGTTAGCAGGAGCAATACCCATGAGTTGCGCCAACTGATTTGCATAGGTCTGTTCTGCATCTCTCGCTTTCGTATAAGAGATTTTGGCATTAGACACCTCGGCGTTGGCCAGTGTAGAATCCACTCCGGGTATCAGCCCGTTCAACGCTCTGGTGACTACTACCGCACGGAAAGTATCGGCGCGTTCCAGGTTATTCCGCCAGGACCGCGTAAGCCGCTGTGCTGCCAGCAGGTTCAAATATGCGCCTGCCACTCTTACCGAATGCTGGAACTGTTCCTGCTCCCAGTCTGCCTGGTCTCTGTTAACGGTTGCCTGGGCTGTTTTAATCCTTTCCTTTGCACGGCCAAATGCGAAGAAGTCCCAGTTAAGATTGGCAAGGTATAGTCCGCCGAAAGCGGCATTCCAGTTCTGCGTAGGCAGCGTCGGACCGGCGGATGCAATACCTCCGTTCAGGCCGAAAGAAGGTCCGAATTGTCCGTTAACGGTACCGTAATCCTGTTGGCCGGATAGGTTCAGGTTTGGAAGATACTCCCGCTTCGCCTGTGTTGCTGTGGCTTTCGACGCATTCAGGTAGTTGGCTTTAGCCCTGATGGTCCCGTAATTGGCCAGCGCGGTTTGTACTGCGTCTTTCAACGTCAGTACCTGCTGTGCGTGTAGTGCCTCCATTGATCCATGCCATAACAGCAGGAAAAGGACTACGACGATTCTTTTTGTTTGCATGATAATACTTAAACATTAAGACCTTGAACACTAATACTGTTTCTCAGGAAGAAGTGTGCTGATCTCTTCCCTTAGCAGTGATAGGTTCTCTGTTGATTCCTCGAAAATAATTTGCATGATATGCCAGCCTTCGGCGTAGTCATATTGAATGTCGAAATGGTTGATGTCGCAGATCTGTTTCACAATTGCCAGACCTATGCCTATCGAGTTACTGTTCCGGCTTCCCTTTTTGAAGCGCCTGAACAGCTGGTTGGTAGGTACTTCTGGTGGTAGCCCGGTATTACTGATCACTAGCCTGGATTTGCTGAGCAGGATATTAATCTGACCACCCTCAACATTGTGCCTGATCGCATTACTCAACAGGTTCCCTAGTAAAATGTCTGTCAGCGCCGGATGCAGTTGCACGGTCACTCCTGCTGATATGTGTGTCTGTAGTGCAATGGATTTCATATCCAGCAATTCCGAAAAGCTCTGCAGCGCATCAGTAATCAGCTGTGACATAGATATTGACTGACGATTTTCAAATTCGTTGTTTTCCAGCCTGGCAAGTAGTGTCAATGAACTGTTTATCCTGGACAACTTGTCAATCTCATTCTGCATGTCGGCTATCAGTGGTACTATACTATCCGGCTCTTTTCCCTGCAGATAGGACTCCGTCAGTAGCTCCAGCTTGTTGCGTAATACTGCCAGCGGCGTCTGTAACTCATGAGAAGCATTTTCGGTGAACTCTTTCAGCGAACGGTAGTCATCCAGCGCTTTGTCTGTCATACTGTTCAGAAAAGAGTTCAGCGTTTTCAGTTCTGACGCACTGGCTGTTGGCAGCAGCAGCGGCTTCCTGTCCTTCAGGTTAAAAGCCCGCACCTTTTTCATAGTATGGTGAAATGGGGCCAGTATCAGCCTGGATACAAACCTTGCAGAGAGTACTGTTAGTGTTAACAGTATGGCGAAGATCCAGATGAAAGAGCTGAACAGGCCTTTGAATATCTCATTAGCCTTGGTAACATAGTTATAGGATGAAATACTGTAATGACGACCATTGATATTATAAAAGGACTTTACAGTCAGCCTGCATTCCTTTTGCTGCAGCATGGTATTAAAGAAGGTATGCTCATATACATCATACTTAGTCAGTGGTACCTCATTCTCCAGTAACTTAATCTCCACAGGTCTGCCGCGCATGTAGGTATCCGGAGAAACCCCTTTGCGCATCTGTAATGCCATCTGATCGTTCTTTGCTTTCAGGCGGTTGATCTCTCCCTGGTCTATACCTGACTTTACCTTATGATACGCAATCACAAATCCTACCAGCATCGCTGTCAGTGTGATGCAGATATACCATAGCGTGAATTTATTGATCAGTTTCATGATGCGGCAGTATTAAATTTATAACCTAATCCATACACTGTATTGATGTAATCTCCACCTGCCGCAGCATTCATCTTTTTTCGCAGATTCTTCACATGCTGGTATACGAAGTCAAAGTTGGACAGGTTGTCGGTATAGTCGCCCCAGAGATGGGCAGCGATCGACTGACGAGACAATACCCGGTTCTTATTGACGATAAAGTATAACAAGAGATCAAATTCCTTCGGCGTTACGTCCAGTACAGTATTATTTACTAGTGCTTCCAGTGTATCTGTGTTCAGCGTAATCTCGTTGAAAGTAACAATATTGCTGCCCTGTAGCTTCTTCCTTCTGAAAATAGCCCTTACCCGTGCATGTAACTCCGGCAGGTGAAAGGGCTTGGTCAGATAGTCATCCGCTCCTCCCTCCAGCCCGGTGATCTTATCATCCAGCGAGTTCTTGGCTGAAATGATTAGTACACAGCTATCAATCTTTTCCAGGCGGATAAATTGCAGTAGCTCCAGTCCATTACCGTCTGGCAGCGTAATATCCAATAGTATGCAGTCATACTCGAAGGCCGTCAGTTTATCATAGGCTTCATTGCTGGTATAACTTACTTCGCATAAGTAGCCTTCCTTTTCCAGGAAACTACGGATGCTGCCGGCCAGCTCTTTATTATCTTCAACGAGCAGAACTTTCATATCAACTGCATAATTCGGTTAAAAATTTGAAGGAATCTTGAAGCTATTACCTTATCCGATTATAAAAAAAGAACCACCTGTTACACGTGGTTCTTCCTTTCGCCTGTTTATTCGTTGAGTACCTTTAAATCCTGCTGTAAAAATGGTAAGAATCCCTGGGTTATTATTGTTCCATTCAAATGAATAGTTGTAAAATTCAAAGTTTTTTAGGAAAGCCTGTTTGTTGCTCCTTATAATGCTAAATGTTTCAGTTTAAATAGTTGATATCCAATTATGTAGTGTGTTTATACGTGTCTATATCACACTTTGGTGTAAGCACTATATTATTCCATAGTTGTCATTGCCAAACTAGCTGCTGTATCAGCTACAATATTGCAGGTATAAAAAAAGGGGATGACCATACAGTCATCCCCGGAATAAAACGCGTTTGTTGCGGATTTATCTTAACAGATTAATGGCTCCTTTTTTTATTACTTGTGTCTTGTCAGTCATCGTAATCCGTACTGTATATGTATAAACGCCGGATGGTTGTAGCGTTCCATTATAAGTACCATTCCAGCCGGTCAGCTGATTAGTCTGGTAAATCAGTTCTCCCCACTGGTTGAATATCTTCATATCAATAGCGGTAATACTGGTGCCTTCTGGTTTGAAATAGTCATTTTTACCGTCGCCATTTGGTGTAAAGGCATTCGGTATAAATATTTCTCCTGGTTTCGGTTTAGCGCTGGCGAGTCCGGGTAAGCTGTTCTGACATACTTGTGGCCCGAGTGCAATCACCTTGATATTGATAGATTCCTGGTTGGTAATGCCAGTCACCACATGCGTAGTACCCTGGTTACCGCTGCTCGGCGCTGCATAGGTACTGCCATCTACTGAAACAATATAACCGGTTGCTCCGGGTACAGGTTCCCAGGTAAATGTCACTCCGGTGCTACTGATCGTTCCTGTCTTTACTACCGGTGTCGCTGCTCTATCAAACGGGGTTACGGTTACCGGCGTCCGGTCGCTGGCGCAAGGTCCGTTTACTGCCTCCACATACCAGGTAGTGGCGGTGCCTATTGCCGGTGTTGTATAGGTATCACCATTGCCTGTTACGTTTCCTCCTGACGGGAAGGTGTACCAGTTATAGGTAAAAGGGGTAGTGGCATTTGTGATCTTCAGTGTGGCGGTACTATCCGGACAGATCGTCTGTGCACTTACCAGGGGCGCTTCCGGTTTCTCAGTAACGGTAATTTTAATACTGTCTATCACCTTACATCCATTTTCATCAATGCCGGTCAGTTTAAAGGTCGTTGTAGTATCCGGTGATATGGTAAAGCTGGAATCTGTCACTGTTCCTGGCTCCCAGGTATATGACTGCATACGTCCACCGGTAGGGATAGCCCACAGTTTAGTTGTTGTGCCGGTACAAAGGTCGCCTGGTTTGGCCAGTGCTTTCAGCAGTATCATTGATTCCTCACTCACTTCCGTACTGAAATCTGCAGGACATCCATTAGCGTCTGTCACGGTAACGGTATATGTACCCGCTGCCAGGTCTACGGCATGCTCAGTTGTTTGCGCGGGCGTGGTATTCCAGGAATAAGTTAGGGGGAATGCGCCGCCTGTTGCGGTAATATTGATGCTGCCATCGCTATTGCCACAGGAAGCCTTTACTACATCGGAGGTTACTCCGATAGGTACATATGCCAGACCTGATACTGCCAGGAATACAGCTCTGGACTGCCCACCCGGATCACCACTCTGTACGTAATTAACAATCACGGAAGCAATTTCTTTGGCCTGGTTTTCACAAACGGGTGCAATATCAACACAGTAAATACGCGGGTCATTAGAACTGAGGCCCTCTACGGCATATGGGCCGGCTGCCTGTCTCTTTATACGGCCATGACTGTCAAAAACGGGATTGATACCGCCAAACCAGTCAAGGATTGTAGAAGTATCCGGAATGGAGGATGTACCATCTGTATAATTGAAGGTGATGGATATAGTACTGCTTTGCTCCGTGGAATAACAAAGAAAACTGAGTTTACTGTAAGCGCCGGGTGTAACAAACGTCAGGGTATCAAAACCGGTGGTATTGGCTACGACACCGTTTTTTGACAGGTACAATACGTTATTGCCGGTATAGTCTGCCATCTGGTAAGTACGAAGCCCTGTAGTAAAAATACCATCATTGGGTATGCCTGCCTGTAAGCCGTTCAATGCTGCAAAATCCAGGCTATAGAGTATCTTAGCCTGGATATCCAGTCCTGTGGTAGTCACGGCTTCTGCATTCAGCCCGGCTTCTGCTACACCATCGTTGTTGTAACCCGTTACGGGTATAGGGGTATAGGTTTGTGCGTATAGCCTGCAGGCACATATTACCAGCATGGAGGCAACAAGAAGAACACGTTTCATTCAATTGTATTTTTGGTTGATACTAAATATATTACCGTAGCAGCGCTACCCATCCTGTATAGGGCTTTTCGTCTGCCGATGTTTTAATCACATAATAATAGGTACCCTGCGGAAGGGGTTGACCGCGTCTCGTTCCATCCCACGGTGTATATCCGATTCCGGTAAAGACTATCTGACCCCAGCGGTTATAGATCTCCGTGGTAGCCTGTGGTCTTGCTTTTAATCCATCAATATTCCAGCTGTCATTCATTCCGTCGCCGTTAGGGCTGAAAGCATTCGGAATTTCTAATACCAGGTCAGGCGTTACGATATACCACGCATGACTGATACTATCTGTACAGCCGATTTCATTCCCTGCATAAAGGGTGACGCGGTAACTGCCAGGCAGCTCGTATTTGTGTTGGGCATCTTCTGTATCGGCGGACTGACCATCACCGAAATCCCAGAGGTAGTTCCTGGCAAACTGTGAGGTGTTGTTGAATGTAAATGTGCCATTTTTGAACTCTACCGGAACGTTCTCGCCTGGTGCGGCCGTGAAGGAAGCCACCGGCGGTGTCAGGATACTGATCAATGCAGGTTTAGTAATAGTGCTTGTACACTGCCCCTGCGCTATGGCGGTCATGGTGACCGTATAGACCCCTGGCACTGTATAATCGTGTAAGGGTGCTTTTTCATTTGTTTGGGTACCATCGCCCAGCGTCCATTGGTAACTATCTGCCAGTTGTGAGTTATTGGTAAAATTGATCGTTGCCGGCGCACATCCTGTGGTTAAATCCGTGGTGAAATCTGCCACCGGCAAAGGTATAGCTACCACCTCCAGGGCGGTAGCGGTGTCTGCACACACGCCATCCTGTATACGCAGGGTAATGATGCCGCTACGCGGATATACCACCGTATAGGGGCCAAACCCATCACCATCTTGTATATTTCCGCCTCCGAAGTTCCAGGTAGGTATTGCATATGGACTATGTGTGCCTGAGAAGGTTACCGTGGTTGCCTCGCCTGCGCAAACGGGCGTCTTGCTGACTGTAAATACTGCTTCCGGCGGCTGCGATACCGTCAGCTCCTCAGTAGCTATTGTCGATACACAACCATCTTCGGTTATTTGTAACTGTATAGTATACTGTCCTGCGTTGTCAAAACGTATATCATAAGGGCCTGCCGCTGTTCCGCTATGAATAGTGGCTCCTGAAAAATCAAACCAGTTATAGGTCGCCGCTGCTCCGGCAGTGCCTGTGAAAGTAAGCGTATGGTCGCTACCCAGGCAAACCACTTCGGGAAGCGCTGTAAATGCCGGCTGCGGAGTAGGTTTTACTGCCACCATTACAGTATCTGTTAAAATACAACCAAAGGCATCTGTAGCTGAAACAATGTAGGCAGTTGTATCTGTCGGAGTAACCATCACACGATCTCCGCCATAGGTTCCCGGTGACCAGGAGTAGTTACTTACCGTGCCACCATTGGCTGTTACGGAGAGGGAAGAGGTATCCCCTGCACAAATCTGTGCAGGTAGGGCAGTTGCCGTCAGACTGGCCATTGACTGCATTTCTATAGTATCTGTGACCGTTGTTGTACAGTTGTTACCATCCCGGATGGATAAGGTGTAGATCCCTCCGCCTAATCCTGCTGCCACCGGCGTGGTTTGTGCCGGTGTCGTATTCCAGGTGTAGGCCAATGGAGGTGTGCCGCCGATGGCTGTTACCGCAATACTACCACTGCTGCCTCCACAGGTAGCGTCTGTTTTGGTACTGGTAATTGTCAGCGGAGTATAAGCCACGCCCGATAATGCAACAATCAGGGCCCTGGAACTGGTATTAGGCCCCTGCACGTACACGAAGGATACAGACCTCACCAGCTTGGACTGCTCCGCACAGGGTATGTTGAAGTCAAACGCATACATACGCGGTTCAGAGGGTAACCCATCCACAGTATGCGCGGTTGTAGTGCGCGTTAGCCGGCCCATACCACTGAATATATAAGGTGTTCCGTAAAACCAGTCTTTGATTGCCAGTGTACCTGCGCTGGCGGAAGTGCCATCTGTAAAGTTGAGCGTAACGGTTACTGTGCTGTTATTCTCCGTACCAAAAGCCAGTATGCTCAGTTTACTGTACATCGCAGGAGTAGACAGCGTCAGCGTACCCGCCGGTAGCGTATTGGCCACATTCCCGTTTACTGATAGATACAGGGCGTTGGAGGCTGTATAAGGATTCATCTGGTAGGTGCGGGTACCACTTACAAACATCCCTGAGTTAACAATACCACCGTCAACGCCATTGCCGGCTGCGAAAGACTCAGTATACAAAATATGATTACTGCCGTCAATAACAGTTGATGTAACTGCCACAGCATTTAATCCGGCTTCGGCTACAACATCGGCATTATAACCTGTAACAGGTATGGGTATGAAGGTCTGTGCATACACTAACTGGGTGCCGGTATGGATGAATAATAATAGGGCGATTGTAAAGATGCGCTTCATGAACGGTCGTTAGATTTCGGTCAATAAATTGGCAGGGTATAGGCATATAGCCATGCACAATAACGGAAGCCCCTGAAGGAAGCATCCGCCGGCAACAGTTAACTTTCACCAATAAATACTTATCGACAGATAAAAAGGGTGGGTGACAGGATATATATTTTTTATTTCAATAGCTAAAACAGGTATAGGATAGACTGTTTTTACAGCTACCGGTATTTACATTGCAACAGTTTTGTAGTTGGTCGTCCGAAAAAACAGGTCAGATAACAGTAATTTCGAGTTTTCTTGAGTTGATGGCAGGCCCTTCTTTTTCCCAGGCACGTCGCTGTTCAAAGATGACAGTGGCATGTCCAGGCATTTTGCCATTAATCATAAAAGATTCCTCATTGCCCATTCCTGCTTTCTGAAGGGGAGAGTCTATCGCATCGTCACTGGGCTGCACCTCTACGCAGTCTGTCCCACTGATCTGCACAAACCACCGGAAGCCTGCAGTTGCTAGTCCGGGAAGTAATATTGATAAAGATGTCCCTGCTTTAATGGCTTTAACTTCACTTTCCATGACAATTGGTTTTAACACAAATATGGATACAGTACCTGCTATCAGCCGGCAATCTTCGGGCCAGCTGTCAGCTGAAGGATATTTTTACGAATGGTGCTTATCTTTACAATATCGTTCATAGCATATAATACAGTGGAATGATAATTGCTACACTTCGCGGTCTAAAAAACGCCAACATGAAAATTAGAAACATTACGTACTTGTTTGCCCTTGGTTTTATGCTTGCTCTCGCTGCATGTACCAACCCTACTCCCGAAAACTATTTCGATCGTGCAGTCCTGAACACCAATATCTTTAATGACTTTGCGAGTGAAAATTTCACGCGCGACCTGATTGCGACTACCGTGAAACATGAAGGTGTACAGGGCAATGAAGCGCCGAATCAGGCACAGATGATAGTGGATAATAAAGCGCAATATATTGAAAAGGCGCTCAAAGATATCAAGGCACTGAAAAAGACAGACGAAACAAAAGAAATGCTGGAAACTTCCATCGCTTTGCACGAATATGTGCTGCCTGTATACAAAAACGAATATACCGCTCTTGCTAAGCTGTGTGACAGTGGCGCTGCTAAAGATGATATTGCTGCACTCGCCCTGGAAATCGACAACAAATACGCCGCACAATTTGAAGAGCTGTTTGTAAAACTGACTAACTTAGGAAAAGCATACGCCAAAGCACATGATATTAATGTAAGCTGGGGGAAATAACCTATTACCCGTCATTGCAGAAACGGCTGTAAGTAGATATATAATATCACTGACAGCCGTTTTTTTATACCCGCCATTTCCTGTGATCCCCGGGAGAATGCTTGTTGATATGAATTAATTGTTATACTTTCCGGAGTCATTTAGAATGTTATGGACAATCAATTGTTTGAACGACTTCAAAAAGAAGGCATTATCTCAGATACCTCTGCGCAAAAGATCCGGACGATCTCCGCAGACAAGCTCTTCTCCATACACTGGGAACTTAAAACCATCCTATATCTCGGCGTACTATTACTAAGTGGTGGGTTAGGCATCCTGATATACAAGAATATAGATACAATTGGCCATCAGGTTATTCTGGCGGCAATAGCTCTCGGCTGCGCAGGTTGCTTTTACTACAGCTTCCGGCATAAACTCCCTTTCTCGCGGGAAAAGGTGCCTGCGCCTAATGTGTTGTTTGACTACATCCTGTTGCTGGGCTGCCTGTTGTTGATCACCTTTATCACATATCTTCAGGTCCAATATAGCGTGTTCGGTTACCGGTATGGGGCCGCTACCTTTATCCCGATGGTAGTATTGTTCTTTTCCGCTTATTACTTCGATCACCTGGGTGTACTAAGTATGGCCGTGACCAACCTGGCTGCCTGGATGGGCGTTACAGTCACTCCTTTACAGTTGCTGAGCGCCAACGATTTCAGTAGCTTTTCACTTATCTATAGCGGCTTGGTGCTAGGTGGCATACTACTGGCCGCTGCTTATCTCAGTCAACGGAAAACGTTCAAACCGCATTTCGCTTTTACCTATAGTAATTTTGGTACGCACATCCTGCTCATCGCTACACTGGCAGGTATGTTTGCTGCTTATGACGGGGCCTATGGCCTTTGGTTTCTGTTAATGGCAGTAGCCGTAATCGTCATGATGCCGCAAGCCCTGAAGCACCGTTCGTTCTATTTCGCACTGATTATTACACTATACGCTTACGTTGGATTAAGTTTTATGGTGATCAGGGTGCTGTTGGAAATAAATGATATCGGCGCAGTTTATTTCGGCTTCATGTATTTCATTGCATCGGCTATCGCATTTGTTATTTTATTGGTGAAGTTGAACAAAAAACTGAAAAAAGCATGATCTCCTATAATACGACCTCACTGGATAATCGTCATATACAAGAGCAGGCAGAGAAGGCCAGTAAGAAGTCCTGTATTACACCCGAAGAGCTGGCGGCCATCAAAGCTGCTTACCCGGTTGATCTCTATTCGCCTAATATCTACATGCGTATCGGGATCTTCATTCTTACCTATATCATGTTGACCTTCTCTTTCGGTTTATTCACCCTGATCATGTCAACAGGCGGAAGTGAAGACGGTTTCGGCGTGTTGTGCTGCCTCTTTGGTATCGGCACATATGTGGGGGCCGAGTATATGGTAAGAGACAAGAAGCACTATAAGTCAGGCGCTGATGCTGCATTAATATGGGCGTCCGGCGGATTTATACTTGGTGGTATACTAATTTTCGGCCGTAGTGAGGGTAATCCATGGATATACTTCTTTATTGCCTTACTGTTAGCTACCTGGTTTGTAATTCGCTTCGCGGATGTAAGTATGAGCATCGTTGCGCATATCTCCTTGCTGGGAATGTTGTTTTCGATACTTTCCTATGCTGGTACTGCCGGGAAGATTATCGTTCCTTTCGCGGTAATGATCGTTTCACTGGCGGTATACCTCGTATCGCTGCGATTATCCCGTATACATACCTATCGTCATTATACTCCCTGCCTGGACATGTTGCAGGGTGTTGCTTTACTGACCTTGTATATGGGCGGGAACTACTTTGTTGTCAGAGAATTGAGTATAGAGATGTTTGATCTCGACCTGCAACCAGGACAAGACATAGCAGGCGGCTGGATTTTCTGGATACTGACGGTGCTGCTGCCACTGGTGTATATCATTCAGGGTATTCGTAAAAAGAACAGGATACTGATTGTAGTTGGACTGCTGCTTGTTGCTGCAATGGTGTACACCATCCGTTATTACCATAGTATTGCTCCCCTGGAAATAGCTATGACATTGGGGGGGCTAGCCATGATAGCAGTTGCCTATGGCTTGATCCGTTATTTAAAAACGCCCCGTCACGGGTTCACAGCCGATTCTGCTGATGAGCGTCATATGATGGAAGCAGTACAGATTGAATCGCTGATCATTGCACAGACCATGAGCCAGACATCCGGACCTACACAGGATCAATACAATTTCGGAGGTGGTACCGGGGGCGGTGGTGGCGCTTCCGGAGAATACTAAAAAAGGGTGACTATTTCCCTTTCAGAAAAGTCACCCTGTACTTGTGGGCATTAATATATATGATCAGACCGTGAATCGGAAATAGGACCATTCAGACCATGAACAGTAGCGGTCACCTACCTTTGCTCTTACGCGCCAGCGTCCTGGCTGTGCGCCAACGAAACTGTGATTGAAGGTGGTGCCGGTGATGTTGTGGTATACGCCAAAGCTGCGAAAAGATTGGGCGGCCCACTGTCCGGCATTAATAGCGCCAAAGGCATCTATTTCCAGGGAATAGGTTACGCCAGGTATATTAACCGGGGCCCAGCGGAAGGTCATGGTGCGCGGGTAATGATTGAAGACAGCGCCTTCGGCTGGCTCCATCAGGCGGGGAACAGCACCTTTCCACCAAGTCAGTGTCGGATCGCCAAGAATGCTCATCCCATAAAACCATTGCCTTTCGCCCAGATCATGGTCAGCGCCACGGGCCTGCCACCACTGTATCATTGCCTGCCCGATACAGCTTCCCTTGCCAATCGGTTCGTAGAAATCCGCAAAGAATAACATTGATCCCGTTTTGGTGCTACCCACAACGGTCAGTCCCATATTCGTCTCGCCGCCGCTTTTGTCAAATATGTACCACCCACCCAGATAGTCATTCTCTGTGAAGCGCGCAGTACTGCAACAGAAAAGATTGAAGAAATTGGCATTCGGACAACGTTCATCTCTGAAGTAAGAACGGTCTATCCATTCTGTAGTACCCGCTGCCGGTATATGGAAAGAGTGTACATATGGTGAGGAATGTGAACAAAGCTGTACGAACGAGCGGGTGCGGTTAATCTCTGTTTTGTACAGATCAGCATCTGTGATATCAGGGTTAGTGTATTTGGTAATATAGGCGGAAGGGGTCATCAGGTCCATTTCACAGTCATCAAAGCCTGTCCAGTCATCTTCCACATACGCCAGGGCAGAGCGGGAATGTCCTAGTCCGCCCGTGCGGAACAGGTGGTTACGGTCAAAGTAATTGCGCAGCAGCGCTACATCATTACCATTTGAGGTAGGCGTCCAGAGGCGGCCAACCCATACTTCCGGGATGACGTCGCCGGTAACCGCGTTATATTTTCCGTCCGCATCGGCATCCGTCCAGGTGCCGTTGGTATCCATATAAAAAAGATCGCAGGGAAACTCGGTGTGTGCGCCGTCAAAGTCATCGTTCATTTCAAACCAGGCTACCGGTATGGCTCCCACCATCACAACGCCAGCAGGCGACTTTGAGCGGATGTAATTTCTGACGGTGGAAGGTTTACCACCATTTACCACGTGAATGGTAGCCCAGAATCCATCACGGCCCAGGTCCAGTACGTACCTGTGTATCCGGTCCTGCAGTTGGGTAAAGATATCGGCGTGTACCATTACCAGTACTTTTCCACGGGGGAAGCGAAACAGGCTGTAGGTATTGAGGTAGCTTTCTCCGGATGGAAAGGAGGGACGTGGCTTTTCCTCAATTACTGGAGAAAGGTCCAGGAATTTCCGGTGCAATTGCAGGTATTCGCTATACGTCTTGAGCTGAATGTTAGTCCTATCGGTCAGTCTGAGGTTGCGTACGCTTCTATATGCCTGTCCCAGTTTATAATTGCGGCCTACTGCTTCCAGGTTGAATAATGTCCTGTCTTTTACTACCTGTGTGCGGATGTGTTGTACACTGGTAAGGGACTGTTTCTCACTGGCCGTAGCGCGGCCGTTCTTTTCTTTTGACATCTTTTGGGGTGTTTATGGGGTTAATTGATAGAGGCAAAGTTAATCTGCCGGTATGGAAGAAGGGCGGTAACAATTACCTGAAAATACTGCGTATTAATACCTGATTATCAGCATGTATGTTTAATAGTCGAAGAAGTTGATTATTCGCTTTCCGGGGGCAGGGGCGCAGGTGAACAAAGCCAAATTGGCAGTATAAAGACAAGAAAAGGGGGCATCTGAGCTAATATTTGTCTCAGATGCCCCCTTTTATGTCTTTTTCTAAGTTCGGACGAACAAGCGACGAACTAGCGACGGCCAAGCGACGAACAAGCAACCTGATAAATGAGGAGGTTGGAAGCTTTTCTTCGGTATTTCAGCTGCCATTTAGGCAACCCGCGCTCGACGTCTGTTGGTTGGCTGAACTGCGTATGTTAATTTTCTTCCTTCCCGCAGACTAATCATTTTATTGATTTCCGTGTTCCATACCTGGAGTTTCAGGCAGGCTATAATAGCTTTAGGGGAAAGAGAAGTCTTCTTAGCACGTTGTAGCTCAGGAATAGCATCCATTGCTTCCGGCAGGCGGTAGAACGGAATGCGGGAGTTAAGGTGATGGATGTGATGGTAGCCAATGTTACCTGTTACCCATCTCCAGAATGCATTCATTTCCATATAGCTGGAAGAAGCCATTGCCGCGTTGTCATGGCACCAACCTTCTTTATCACGGAAGGTAACGCCAGGGAAGTTGTGCTGAGCGTAGAAGAGGTAGGCCCCGATCGCGCAGGCGATAAAGAACGGAACGATCAGCACCAGCAGCAGGCTTAACCAGCCCATGTATATATACAACAGGGTACCCATTGTGAAGTGTAGTACTAATGCAAGCAGTGAGTCCATGTGACGGGATGGGCTGCTCATAAAAGACTTTACGCTCATTCCAACCATAAACATGCTGAAGTAGCCCATCAGGATGGTTAATGGGTGGCGAGCCGCCAGGTACGCTCTTTTCTCAGCGGGAGTAGACTCCAGGTATTTCTGTTCTGTCATGATCGGGAAAGAACCGATACTGGCAGTGAACAGTTTGGAGTTGTGCGCGTGATGATAGTCATGTGAACGTTTCCAGATACTGGCAGGCGCTAGTATAAAGATACCGAATGCACTGAATAGTATATTGGCAGCTTTGGATTGATAGAGGATGGTATGATGTTGAAAATCGTGATAGATCACAAACATTCGTACGATCACTAATCCGGCCATAATACTGCATAGAATGCGTAATGGCAGGAAAGGAAGAAGGGCAGTTCCGGCTAAGAGTCCAGCCAGGATGGCAACAGTAGAAAGGGTATAGTACCAGCTTTTCCACTTGGTTTCTTTCGCGTACGGTTTTGTTGCCAGAATTAATTGTTTACCAGTTAGCATTGATTGTTGTGTGTATATAGGAATGGATAGTTAAAAATTGGATGTTGCAGGTGCTATATGTCGCCGGTTTAAATAGCGGACGCCGCAGCGGTGACTTCTTTTGCCGGCGTCGGTCGTTGGTGTTTCCATCTTCTGTGACTCCACAGCCAATAGGCAGGTTGTGCACAGATATCCTGTTCCAGTGCCTGCGTATGAGCGGTGGTGATTTCCCCGTCTTTCGTGGCAGCTGGCTGATCGAAAAGAGTGCGTGCTGATATTTCGTAGTACCCGCGTTTAACGCGCTGTACCCTGACATATACGACAGGGTAGTTCATTTTGCGGGCAATCTTCTCTGTACCCTGGAAGACAGGCGTATCCTGATTCAGGAAAGTGGTCCAGTAAGCGCTGTTAGGAGCGGGCGTCTGATCGGCGATAAAGGCAGTTGCATCCAGTTCGCTTTTATGCGCCACCATATCCCGGAAAGTATCTTTCATAGCAATCAGACCAGTACCAAAGCGCGTACGCATACGGTACATCAGTCCGTTGAAGTATTTGTTGGTAAGTGGATGGTACACTACATACAGGTGATGTTTCCCTTGCAGGCTGAAGGTATTGCCGGCCCATTCCCAGTTGCCGTAGTGGCCCATGACTATTATGATGCTTCTGTTCTCTGCAGCATAGCGGTCAAACAACGCCTGGGCTTCAGGTGTCAGTTTGCAGCGTCTGATAGCAGCTTCTCTGGAAATGGTCAGCGTTTTGAATGTTTCCAGCAGCAAATCACAGAAATAGCGGTAAAATTGCCGGCGGATTCGCTCTATCTCCCCGGGAGATTTCTCGGGGAAAGCGTTTTGCAGATTTTGTAATACTACCTTTTTGCGATATCCAATCACATAGTACAACAGCACAAACATGATATCACAAATGCCGTAAAATAACGGAAACGGCAATAGGGAGATCAGGTAGATGAACGGAAGTAGGATATAATAAGTCAGCATCAGGTCAAAATTACAATTAATTATAAATATAAAGCAATGTATTTTAGTGGGATAGACCCCTGAAATTACCATTTAATGTGCTATGAGTTTATTGCCCTGTAATGCCCTGATATAGGGCATTTGAAGCTTAAGTGGCCCCCCTGGCCTGCAGGTTGGAATCTGAGCGGTTTATAGCCTGTTTATGCCTAATTAACATTCCTTTTACATAAGCAGCTTCCTGCTTGGCTAATTTCCTGCCATTTTTTAACATTTTATTTCGTTTTTGCAAGCGCCTTTTTAGTCATAACGGCTGATAGTACCCGGTACCCCTATATGGCCCGGAAACCGGCTGTGCGGTAATGCCACCGGGCGCTTCGGCACCTGGAATATGGTTGGCATTTCGGTTGACAAAATGCTGATACTTAATTCTTATTTCCGTATTATTATTCTTCAGCCAAATGTCAACAAGCTATGTTTAAGAAAGTTTTCCTGGCAGTCTCCTGCCTTGTCATGTCAATGCATGCAGATGCGCAAAAAACAGCCAATGATCCGGCAAAAGAGAAGTGGTTTATGGACCTTGGTTTAGGGATGTTTATTCACTGGAGCTTGGACGTACAGGTAGGTGCTGTGATCAGCCACTCCATGGCAGGCGCTTCAGATGACTACCTGCAGCGTTTTACTACCGAATTGCCCAAAACATTCAATCCACACAAATTTAACCCGGATGATTGGGCTGTGCTGG
The DNA here is from genome assembly GCF_019492185.1 of Chitinophaga rhizophila. GTDB lineage: Bacteria > Bacteroidota > Bacteroidia > Chitinophagales > Chitinophagaceae > Chitinophaga > Chitinophaga rhizophila. Next base: position 982,783 of record NZ_JAICCF010000001.1, on the reverse strand, counting down.
CAAAACTGGCGGGTATGAAGTACGTCGTTTTCACTGCCAAGCATCACGCTGGTTTCTGTATGTGGGATACCAAGACAACGCCATTCAACATCATGAATACACCGTTTAAGAAGGATGCCACCCGCGCCATCCTGGATGCATTCCGTAAACAGGGTATTGCCATCGGTCTCTACTTCTCGCCCGAAGATTTTTATTACCTCTACAAGCAGAAAGTACCGATCGGCAGAATGCAGTTGCCACAACATTTCCCGGAAAAGAATCCAGGGTTAATGGCATATGACAAGGCTCAGCTAAAGGAATTGCTGAGTAATTACGGTAAGATAGATTTCATCTTCTTCGACGGACCGGCAGAAGGATTGAAAGAATATGCCTGGGAATTGCAACCTGAGATAGTAGTAACCCGCGGACAGATGAACACTCCTGAGCAGGAATTGCCGGAAGGTATTATGCCTGGTCCCTGGGAAGCCTGCTTTACGATGGGAACAGACTGGCAATATAAGCCAACAAATGACCCGCAGAAATCAGGTACTGAAATGATCAATATGTTGATCGAAACCCGTGCGAAAGGAGGGAACCTCTTGCTGAATGTGGGGCCTAAGCCTGATGGTGAGATCCAGATAGAACAAGAGGCACTGCTACGGGAGCTGGCGCTGTGGAACCTCGCCAACGGTGAAGCCGTACATGGTGTAAGGCCCTGGAACATTGCGAAGGAAGGAAATGTGTGGTTTACACGAGGTAAAGACACCAGTACAGTGTATGCATTTGTACCAGGTGGTAAAGACTGGAAGTATGGAGAGCGTAAGGAACTGGTGCTGCGTACACTGGAAGGAACGCCCCAAACTAAGGTGTCAATATTAGGATATGCCAGTGAGCTGGTTGAATATAAGGAGGGGTTTGACGCAGGTATTTACATGCAGTCTACACCTGTTGGCCTGTTAATCAGCGCCGTTAACGGACAACGCTTCTATACGGATAGGAAGTGGCCGAATCCTGTGGTGATTAAGATAGAACATGTGAAATACAGACCAGTGATCAATGCGTACAAGCAAAGCACGTTGGATGGAGCAAAGTGATGATCGTGTATACAGGTCTATAGCTTCAGCAATAACCGTTTTCAGGCGGTTATTGCTGTTTGTTGGCAGCTTCTCTTTCTTGTTTCCTCTTCTCTGCAATCTGCTCAAGTATAATTTCTGTAATCGGCTTGGGCTGATATTTGTCAGGAATGAATCCCCAAAAATATTCTGTACCCCGAACAAAATCTACCGGAACTATTTTGCTGTTGTCCACACCCGGTAATTTATAAGTTAGTTTTTTGACTGCAAAATCATCAATTGGTTTGAATTTTTGTTTTCTTCTCCACATATATTTGCTTTTTGTAAAACTACAGAAACTGCTGTTGATTTGAGCTGTTTTTTATTGTTTTTTTCGATATTTAGATGATTCCAAATGCAATATAGGTAAGCAATGCAGGCGATAATTGCAAGATAAAAGGCAATGTTGTAAAATGATGTTTTCCGTTGCAATTTGATGCTTTGTATTTCAGTTCTTACTTCCAGTTGTTCGATGTAGGCTGATTTAGTAAGAAGATCAGTTTCATGCTGATTGAATCCTTGTTCTTCATACATATATTTCACTGCTCTGTAGTAAGTATATGGCTCTGGTAACAGATTTTGTTTTCCTGGCAGTATTTGTAACACAGCAAATGTTACAGACAGGATAAATGCCCCTGTGTAAACATAGTAAGCCCAGTAAATTCTCCAATCAGTCGTCTTTTGTTCAATCAGTAATTGCTGGCTAACCGGCACAAGAAATATGCACAGCGTAGAATAGATCACCAGTAACGTGGTGAACTTCTCCGTATTCTTTTGCAACGCGTTGGTATATTGTTCCAGCCGTTGCTCATTCAGTTCTATGATATAATCAAGATCATAGAAAGATTTGTTCCCCATATAGAAGAATTTTAGATTAACAAACTATCAATGTTTAACGCCTGAGGATTTAAATTTGGGAGGGAAATACCGCCTTAGCAGTATCAACTAAATGTACATATGAAAATGAAACTGGCAAAAAAAATAACCTTATTCTCTTAACATTAAGATAATTTTAATTTTCTTCATTAAAGTATCAACTTGCTCTTATAACCAGATATAGCATGAAACGTTCTTTTCTTTTACCATTATTAATTGTGCTGTATGCAGCAAATGTTTGTGCCCAAAAACAGGTAGACATACAGGCACACCGTGGAGGCCGTGGATTGATGCCGGAAAATACCATCCCTGCTATGCTGCATGCCATTGATCTGGGTGTTAGCACACTGGAACTGGATTGTGTCATATCGGCTGATAAGAAGGTAGTTGTGTCGCATGACGTATTTATGTCGGCCGACTTTATCCGTAGACCGGATGGAACAGATATCACCAGACAGGAAGAAAAGCAGTATGCATTGTACACGATGACCTATGATAGCATCCGAAAGTTTGATGTGGGTACAAAGTATCATGCGAAATTTCCGGAACAGGTGAAAATGAAGACATATAAGCCTTTGCTGGCCGACCTGATTGATAGTGTGGAAGCATATGTGAAACTACATCGTCTGAAGCCGGTTAAGTACAATATAGAGACAAAGTGCAGTGCGGAGGGCGATGACAAATTTCATCCTAAGCCGGACGTATTTGCTGCCATGGTGATGGAGGTGATTAAAAAGAAACACATAGCAGACAGGGTAACCATCCAGTCTTTTGATGTACGTACGCTGCAGGTAATTCATAAAACCGATCCCAACCAGGTACTGGCCTTACTGGTAATGAACAAGGAAAGTCTGGCTGATAATCTGAAAAAGCTTGGTTTTACACCCGCGATCTACAGTCCGCATTACCTGATGATGTCTCCGGCATTAGTAAAAGAAGCGCACGCAAAAAAGATAAAGATATTACCCTGGACAGTGAATGAACCGGCAGATATGCAGAAGATACTATCTATGGATGTTGATGGCATCATCACTGATTATCCTGACAGATTAATCAAAATCACCGGCAGTTATCAATAACAACTGGTCAGGATTATACCCCGTTCAGCCTTGCAAAGATGATGGACTGAGCGGTCTGTTTCATACTGATAACTCAAAAAGGTTCAATTGCTGCATGCCTTAAAGCGTGCATGTGTGGTAGAATAATACTACTGATTGGCGTAATAGGCGAGGTGCTGGTCGTTATTTGGAAGCCGGAAGTACGGCAGCCCCGGCCGGCATTTGTTCTGACGTGCCGTGTTCTTAACCAGCTGATTATCATTTCCAAATAATTTTTTCTTCATCGGAGATACCCTCGTAGTCTCCAGAATCGGGATAAGTTCTGCATAACTTGAGGATACTTTGGACTAAGATATATATACTTAAGTTTATATATTTGTGTCAAATATTTCCTTAATGGCATTCCGCGGGTTTCTTCCTTATATCGGCATTGTTGTGGGCTTTGGTATAATATATTGGTTAACAATGATGATCCCGAATAATATTCTTTATCTGGGTTTCAAGAGTACGCTGCTGGAAGCGGAAAGGAAGACTATTTACCAGGAACGTATATTCACCTATGGCCTTAGCCTTACCTTGCTGGTACTGAATCTGGCCGAGATGGTATCGTCCAGGGAGGATCGATACTGGTTGAGGATGACCAAGTCTCTGATGACAATTATATTCACTTATGCTGCCGGTGCAGTAGTATTCCTGGTGATGAACACCCAGGAATATAATATGTACCTGTATGCCCGTGATATTCCGGCAGGCATGTTCTGTTGTGTTACACTGGCAATGACGGCAGGGCTGCTGTTATTGTTGCAGCTTGTAAGCCGTCGTCTTCGCGCCCGGACAGATGCGGCATTTGTTCAGGAATACTTCCCCTCCTGGCTCCGGTTTGACAGTTAATGCACCTGGGGCAATGAATGTGCAGGATTAGCAGTACCTTTGCCGTTCATTTTTATCAGTATTATGACTTTTGAAGACTTAAACCTGAGCAGACCTTTACTGAATGCATTGGGTGATCTGGGCTATACAACGCCGACGATCATACAGCAAAAGGTGTTCTCAGTAGTGATGTCCGGGCAGGACGTATGCGGCATTGCCCAGACCGGTACGGGAAAGACTTTCGCCTATCTGTTGCCTTGTCTGCGACAGTTTAAATTCTCTAAGGAACGCTTTCCCCAGGTACTTATCATTGTGCCTACCCGTGAACTGGTAGTACAGGTGGTAGATGCCATAAAACAGCTGACGCCCTATATGAGCGTTGAAGTGGCCGGGTTTTATGGAGGAGTGAATATGAATCCTCAGATGGAAACCGCCTCCGGTAAACTGGACTTTGTAGTAGCAACACCAGGCCGTCTGGTGGATATAGTGCTGAGCGGTACGCTGAAGCTGAAAGCTATTAAAAGGATTGTTATTGATGAAATGGATGAGATGCTGAACCTGGGCTTTCGTCCGCAGGTAGAACGCATCCTCGATCTTTTACCTGTCAGAAGACAAAACCTGCTGTTTTCAGCGACTATCACAGACGACGTAGAAAAGCTGATTGAAACGCATTTCAACGCACCAGTTACCGTAGAAGCGGCTCCGGCTGGTACACCGTTGAAAAACATCAGCCAGCATGCCTATGATGTGCCTAACTTCCATACTAAGGTGAATCTCCTGCAGCTATTGCTGGCAAAAGACGCCTCAATGAACAAAGTACTGGTGTTTGTTGCAACCAAGGAGATGGCCAATGACCTGTATGAACAGCTGGAGTCTAAATTCCCTGAACAAGCCGGTGTTATTCACTCAAATAAAGCACAGAACCACCGTTTCAATACGGTTAATAAGTTCAAAGACGGTACCTACCGCTTCATTATAGCCACAGACATCATTGCCAGAGGTCTGGATATCGCAGAAGTATCGCATGTAATCAGTTTTGATACCCCGGAAGTACCCGAGAGCTATATGCACCGCATAGGTAGAACTGGTCGTGCGGATAAGGAAGGACAGTCTATTCTGTTCACCAAGCCTTGGGAAACAGAGAATAAGGACAGGATCGAAGCCCTGATGAATTATACAATATCGCTGTTACCATTACCGGAAGAACTGGAGATCTCTGAGGTGCTTACAGAAGATGAAAAGCCACAGGTGAAGATGAAGAACTTCCTGATTAAACTGCCAAGCCGGGAAGATGTCGGACCCGCGTTTCATGAGAAGCTGGCTAAGAACAGGAAGGTCAATGTGAAGATCTCTCACGCAGACAAAATGAAGAAGAAGTACGGCAAACCTAAGACCAGGGGCGCTAAACCAAAGAGAAAGAGATAATTAGTAACAGGGTGTATCTTTAGCAGGATACACCCTGTTTCATTATAAAATAGGCCATGTATGCAGGCCCTGTTGCATTTTACGCATGATAGCCTGGTATCCGGGTTGCTCTTCCACCGGAGATAAGACCACCGCTTTATCCATCCATTTTAAGGCCTCTTCTTTGTTACCCAGTTTATAAAGCAGGTTGGCATATGTACTCATAGTAAATGAGTTTCTCTCCATATCCACCGCTTTTTCCATCCACTTTAACGCCTGATTAAGCAGGTCCTTGTCATTGGTTCCCTCAAATATCTTTTTGGATATACCGGCTATTTTCGCAGGAGAGAAGCTGCTACCGCCATTATCCAGATAGGCGGTTAAGGTATCAGCCAGCAATTTGTAGTTACGGGTTTTCTTCACATCTGCATCCATCTCCAGCAATGCGAGGAATTGCCGGCGATGCGGGTCAGGAATGGTACTGGTATCTGCATTTTTGAAAGTCAGGCTGGATAACAGGCTTTTGCTGTATTCCTGCGGTGCAAAGGGGGCATGTATCTGCCTTAAAGTCTCCAGGGGTACTTTGATCACCTCACGGTCATAGGTGATCAGGCCGTTTTCTTCGATCTCTACATCAAAAGGCTCTGTATAGATAGAGCCGGATTGCCCGTCAGTTTCATATTGTTTCAGCTTTTTCACCATGGAGGAGTATTTGTCGGTCATTTCAGATGGGGTGATCTTTACATATCCCCATCCTGCCGCTGCGTTCCACTGGTGTCCTTTTACAGGTACGCCAACGCCTCCCCATTCACCTAATACGCGCGCTTTACCCGGTACCGCCGGAGCTATGCCTGGTCCCGGATAATCATGCACATCGGCCAGATGGCTGCCCGGCCATTTGCTGGTAACAGCCTGCGCACCTTCCTTATCATAGTTCTCTCCGGTGTGCCCGTTAATAAGTCTGGAGGGATCTTTTTTTCTGAACCAGTCCGTTAGCCGGGACTGGTCATAGCTATACCATCCTTCGTTGAACAATACCCAGCAGATGATAGAGGGATAGTTATACAGCTGCTGTACGTTGACAGCATTCTCTTTCTCGAAAGCTGCCTTTGCGGCGGATTCAAGACTGGCACAGGTGACCATATCCTGCCAGACCAGCATGCCCAGTTTATCTGCATGGTAATACCAACGCGCAGGCTCTATCTTGATATGCTTACGAATAGTATTAAAACCCATACTTTTTATGGCTGCGATATCGAATTTAAGTGCTTCATCAGTAGGGGCAGTATAGATGCCATCCGGCCAGAATCCCTGGTCCAGTACACCCAGGTTATAGGTATAGCGATTATTCAGGAAAATCCGTTCCTGGCCTTTTTCGTCTTTTTTTATTTCGACCTTCCGCATGCCGAAGTAAGATGTTACTTCATCTCTCACTGCACCGTCTTTTATTAATTTTACAGAAAGGTCGTACAGGAATGGATCTTCTGGATTCCATAAGTGCGCATCCCGTATTGGGATCTTCAGTGCCTGGTTTGCGGGTCCTTTTACAGCGCCGTTCATCTTGCCATCTGCACTTGCCGCTGCTTCAATGGTGTAATTGCCGGCACCAGAAGTATGCACGGTCAGCGAAAGATATCCGCCATCGGTATCGGGCGTAAGTATGAGGTCTGTAATATGAACAGGAGGTACCGTTTCCAGCCATACCGTTTGCCAGATACCTGTTGTGGCAGTATAACGGATACCTTTAGGGGCCAATACTTGTTTGCCATGTGGATTAGGCCCCTGATCTGTAGGGTCATATACATCTACCAGCAGTTCGTTGTCGCCGTCCTGTAGTAGCGTAGTGATGTCAAAGGTGAAGTGCTGATAGCCGCCAGTATGTTCGCCTGCTTTCTTGCCGTTTACATAGATCTTGGTCTGCCAGTCTACCGCTCCGAAGTGAAGCAGTACCTTTTCGCCTTCGCTGACTGCCGGTTTGGGAAAGCTGCGTTTGTACCATAGCCGTTGTGTGGGTAAGACTGGCTTTTTAACTCCGGATAAAGCCGATTCTACAGCAAAAGGTACCAATATGGTACCATCAAAGGTGGCGGGAGCTGTGGCCTCTTTCGGTGTAATGGCATACTGCCAGCGTCCGTTAAGGTTGCTCCATTGCTGACGTACCATTTGAGGGCGGGGGTATTCAGGTAGTACGTTATCAGGGGAGACGTCTTTCGCCCAGCGGGTTTGTATGGCCACAGGCTGCATCTGCCAGTCGGACTGGCTATAGGCTTCAGCAGCCATAGCGGAGCATAGGGCCGATAGCAGGAGGGTTTTTGCAGAATGTTTCATTGTAAAGTGCAGGTGGTTTAAGTCCGGCAATATAAACGTCCGTCCGGTAATGCTGCAGCAGTGGAGGGTTTAATTGCCGGTATCATCCATACCTCGTGGTTGCACTACAATGAGTAAGGTAACATCAGGTTCAGAATTGCCTGATATGCTCGCCGATGTCCATTATGGCCAGATTATCTGGTAATGCAGCCTCCAGGATGCTGCTGGCAGCCGCACTACGGTAGCCGCCGGCACAATGGACCGCAATGGGCTTGTCCAAAGGAATCTCTTTCAGCCGGAAGCGCAGCTCATGCAGGGGTATATTGATAGCATGGTCAAATATGCGGTGTTTATCTACCTCGGGGGTATTCCGTACATCAATAATTGTAAATTCATTTAGATGGTCACGGAAATACAGGGGGTCGAATGGTGTTTGTTGTTCGCTGCCAGTTTGTGTAACCAGGCCTGCTTTAATAAATGCTTCATACCCGATACTGGCGGCACGCTCCATTGCTTCGTGGAGTTTGTCACTTGTACCGGCCAGTAGGTAGAAGGGTTCCTCCGGAGGAAGGATAGCCCCAAGCCACGTCTCAAACTTGCCTTGTAGCATAATGTTGAAGGAGCCAGGTAAGTGTCCTTCCCTGAAACTAGCAGCGTCCCTGGTATCGATGACTATTTCATCAGGAATGAAGTCTGCCGGAGGCGTAATTACACCAATGGCAGATAAAGATGCTTTCAGTGCCGGAGCGCCTTTTAAGTTTACTGCCACATCATAGGGGAAGTATTGAGGAACAAACGGCTGATCTTTCAGCAATTTGTCTATGAAGGCTGTTTTTTCCATTGGCTGTAGTGACCAGTTGGACTGTTTTTCTTCACCGATTGTGGATTGACTGGCATCCCGCAGGTCTTTGCCACAAAGAGTACCTGCGCCATGTGCAGGATAGACAATGACATGATCTTCCATTAGCAGGAGTTTGTCGCGTAGGGAATGGTACATTTGTGCGGCAAGTGTTTCCTTTAACCCTTGTTCTTGTGCGCCATTCTCCCTAAGGTCAGGTCTTCCACAGTCACCTATGAATAGTGTATCGCCGGTAAATACAGCATAATCTTTTCCTTCGTTGTTCAACAGGATTGAGATGCTATCAGGCGAGTGGCCGGGAGTATTGATGGCTGTCAGGATAATACCAGAAAGGTCAATGGTTTGTCCGTCGTCAAATGCCTGATGTGTATAAGAGGCCTTACTAAGCGCCGAACAATAGATGGGAGCCCCCGTCAGCTCATGTAATTCCACATGGCTGCTGATGAAATCAGCATGTGGATGGGTTTCAATGATACCTGTGATTGTGGCATTATTCGCGGCTGCATAGTCCAGGTAGGGTTGTGGATCGCGGGCCGGGTCAATCAGTATAATAGTGGCAGCTTCTTCATGTAGTATTGAGTATGAATATTGGGAAAGCGGCTTATCTTCAAACTGTTTAACTTTCATGTGTTTGGTTTTAGTGATCGATAAGGACGGATGGTACCAGATAGAGCAAATATTGGTCCGGGAGAAAGGATAGTCAGGGAGATAATGCCGGAAAGAGGTCAGTATGGAGGTCATGCTTTTGCATATGGGAAGCATTATAAGAGCTATGGCCCGATTTTATATTTATATGACTGAAATGATATTTGTCATAGTCACCTGTGGGGTATTTAGTAGCTTTGAGGCGTAAATTGGATTGCATGAATGATTTCATAGCCGCCAGATCGCAGATGGCATTGTCTTTGGGCTTTCATATCGTATTCTCATGTATTGGTATGGTAATGCCCTTTTTTATGGCAGTTGCGCATTTCTACTGGCTGAGAACGAATGACGTAGTATACAGGAATATCACTAAAGCCTGGAGTAAGGGAGTAGCTATTTTCTTTGCTACAGGGGCCGTATCGGGAACAGTTTTGTCATTTGAACTGGGATTGCTGTGGCCGGAGTTTATGAAGCACGCTGGTCCTATCTTTGGGATGCCGTTCTCGTTGGAAGGGACTGCCTTTTTCATAGAGGCGATTGCGTTGGGTTTCTTCTTGTACGGGTGGGGTAGATTTAATCGCTGGTTTCATTGGTTTACCGGCGTAGTAGTGGGTGTCAGCGGGTTGGTGTCGGGAATACTGGTAGTAGCGGCGAATGCCTGGATGAATAGTCCGGCGGGCTTTGATTATGTAAACGGGCAATATCTCAACATAGATCCAATCAAGGCGATGTTTAATGATGCGTGGTTCTCACAGGCGTTGCATATGTGTATAGCTGCATTTGTAGCTACCGGCTTTGCAGTTGCCGGCATACATGCGCTCATGATATTGAAGAAAAAGAATGTACGTTTTCATACGCAGTCGTTTAGAATTGCAGCTGTATTTGCCTGTGTTGCTGCATTGCTGCAACCGTTAAGCGGAGATATCTCTGCCAAAGATGTTGCTAAGAGACAGCCGGCAAAGCTGGCTGCTATGGAGGCCCATTTCCATACTGAAGCTGCTGCTCCGTTAATACTGGGAGGAATCCCAGATACTGACGCCAAAGAGGTAAAGTATGCAGTGAAATTACCAGGAATGCTGAGTTTTATGGTACATAGCAATTTCCAGACCCCTGTTAACGGATTGGATAAGATACCTGAACAGGACCAGCCACCAATAGCTATCACACATTATGCTTTCCAGGTGATGGTAGGACTGGGAATGCTAATGCTGTTGATTTCATTCTTTTACTTTATCGCCATCTGGAAGAAGCGCGAGTGGATGCAGCAGAAATGGTTCCTGCGTGCGTTTGTACTGGCTACGCCGATGGGCTTTATAGCGGTAGAAGCAGGGTGGACGGTCACAGAGGTAGGCAGGCAGCCATGGATTATCAACGGTATCATGCGCACTGCCGATGCTGTAACGCCTATGCCTGGTATTGCTTATTCTTTTTACATCTTCACAGCAGTATACATCTCTTTATCATTGATAGTAACCTTCCTGCTATATAGGCAGATCAAAATGGTAGGTAAACTATATGATGTATCACCCTCAGTTTAAAATCGAGTATCATGATCTATGTAGTGATTGCATATTTATGGGCAGCAATTCTGCTTTATATTTTATTGGGCGGTGCTGATTTTGGGGCAGGTATTATTGAGTTGTTCACTTCTGCGAAAAACAAGCAATATACACGTACAACGATGTATCAGGCCATAGGCCCTGTATGGGAAGCTAACCATATGTGGCTTATTATCGCGATTGTGGTACTATTTGTAGGTTTTCCACAGATATATACAACAGTATCCACTCATCTGCATATACCACTTGTTATTATGCTGTTTGGTATTATCGCAAGAGGGACCGCATTTACCTTCAGGAATTATGATGCTGTGGTAGACAGTATGCAAAAGGTCTACAACCGGATATTTGTGTATTCTAGCTTTGTAACACCCTTCTTTCTGGGAGTGATTGCTGCAAGTGCAGTATCGGGCAGGATTGATACAGGAGCCCCGGATTTCCTATCAGCATACGTATTTAGCTGGTTGAACTGGTTTTCAGTAACAGTTGGGTTTTTTACAGTGGCTATCTGTGGTTATCTGGCTGCGATATTTATTATCGGGGAAACAAAGGATGACACCAGTCGGATACGTTTTATACGTAAGGCTAAACAGATGAATGTGGCAGCTGTGATTTTCGGTGGATTGGTATTTGTTGCGGCTAATGCAGAGGGTATTCCGCTGGACAAATGGTTGTTTGATAATGTGGTGGGTGTTGTCGCATTGGTTGCAGCTTTGCTTTCACTAATGGTATTGTGGTACCTGTTATTGAGTAAAGGTAAGGTATATATTATACGCGTATTGGCTGGCTTTCAGGTCACAATGATTCTCCTGGCTATAACATTAAGACATTATCCCAATATTGTGATTCTGAAAGGAGGTAAATACCTCTCCCTGATGGAGCATGCCGGGCAGGAGAAGACAATCTATTCTTTGGCAATGGCGTTATTGCTGGGAAGCATACTTATTCTTCCGGCTCTATTCTACCTGATTTATAGTTTTCAGAAAGATAAGGGGCATTGGGAACACTAATTGAATACAGGATTTTATAAAGAAAGACGGGCTTACATCATATAAGCCCGTCTTTCTTTGTATCTGCTATACTGCGTTAGGACACTGATTATTGATCGCCAATCTCAAATTTAATTGTCCCGATAAAACTGAAGGGTACTTGTTTATGTGGCGTGTTAGCCAGCGAGAAGATATGTTCATTGATAGTTCCATACACATCTTGCTTTCCATATAAGAAGATGATAGTATTATTATCGTATAGTGTATCGTGATTAATCATTGTTGTAAGATCGTCTTTAAAATAGTCACTAAATGACACACCATCCACGATCTCCTCGGGATTCATTTCATGATTAAAGGATGTATGTTCAAGAAAGTCAATATCAAAGTGTGCCAGGCCTACGGCGTTGCCAAAGTTAGATTGTCTGCGGCCATCTTCATCATACCTGATCATAAGATAATCTTCCAGGTCTTTATCATGGTTAAAATTTGCCAGCCAAACTGCAACAACATATTGTGCTTTCGTCGTCATATTAAGTTGTTTTGCTGAATAAAAAGGTACTAAGCACTCACGGCTTAATACCCACAGTTATATTGTAGTGCTTGCAAAAACGGTTCCATATGTATTACAAATTGATTGTGATTTGTTTGTGCTTATTTCTATACATAAATTTCAATTGGTGTTCCTCGTTTAGATACCACAGTTGTTAATTTTTCCTTTTTAAAAGGTAGTAGAAATGTTAAATGATGACGCGTTGACTTTGCAGATAATGCTACCAATTTTACCCGGGCTGGTTATATAAGCTTATCAGTTATGCATTAATTATTTAACTATATAACCTTTTACGTTAGCATCATCGTTTAAAATTTATACTCCCAATCATTCTTCTAAATAGCTTTTTCATATATGTTCTTTCCGTTATGAAACGACGTTATTTCATTTTGTCAGCTCAGGATTATTTTAAGAATAATTAACACATTATATAATTTTATGTATATTTAATTTGTATATTAGATACTGATTTTCTGATCGTTGGAGCGAAAAAAAACTTTTATTCCACACATAATATTTTAACTTCGCTCCCGTTTTGGAGAAAGTAATATTTGTATTTATTAGATAACTTTTAAAAAAAAGGGGGTATCATTATAATTAAATGGGCATAGCGAAGAATATATGCCAAAATTTAGAGAAAAACTTTTGAGCCTAGCAACATTAAGGGAATTTTAATATTTAAAACCATATCACTAGCCGCTTGCAAACAAAACTATGCAAGAATGGCGGCTTGCCTGACCATAACATTATCGAAGAACCATGAAATTTAGACATGACTACCGCCGGCATGCAGTAATTGCCGCAGCTACAATCCTATCTTTTATTGTGGGATGTAAAAAAGAAGCAGACGAGAGTATTGATAAGACCATCGAGAATGCAGAAGCAAGTGCCGTAACAACAGGCAGGACATTTACCTTAGGACCAGACGCTAACGGACGATTAATTATAGACAACAAGAACGGTACTTACAAACCTGGGGACATTATCTATCTGAAAGGTAACTTTAAAGCAGTACAAATTTCAAACATGAGCGGAGCACGTACCGCGCCTATCAGGATCCAAAACGCCGCAGGTACTGTCGCTACCTTCGGAGATCCATCCTGGAATGGCGGTTCGTATCCAAGCGCTCTTTCTTTTTCCAATTGTCATTTCATCAAGCTGGGTAGTCCAAACGGCAAGAACTATTTTGTAATTAACGGTTCTACTACAGCTGCCAGAGAAGCTTATTTTAACATCCACCTCGGTAAGCATACCGATAACTTCGAGGTGTTCAACATTACCATGAACAATGGGGGTACCGGTATCGTAGCTAAAACAGAACCAGTAAAGGGAGATGCGTCAACCGTATATCCAAACTCTACAATGTACAATCTCACTATCCATGGTCTTACAATTAACAATACCAGGAACGAGGCTATGTACATCGGTCATACTGCTACTTACTGGGATTTGACATCAGGCATCCCTTATTATGGTAACACTGCTGGAATGACTGCTGGCCACCAGTACGTACAGCCACTCAAATGGTACAATGTTAAAATCTTCAGTAACGTCGTGTCAAACAGTGGTCTTGATGGTATCCAGACCGCCGCTATCGACAAACTTGAAGTTTACTGGAACACTGTTACTAATTGGGCAACTCAACGTAACTCAGGCCACAATGGCGGTATTCTTATCGGCGGCCGTACTACTAACACTAATACATTTGGAAACGTAGTACGTAATGGCTGGGGCGAGATGTTACAGTTTTATGGCTCCGGCACTGGCCACATCGTTCATAATAACCTGTTTGCTGACAACGAAAGTGATGGTGTTAGTATGAGAGGTGCTAGTGGTGCAAGCGTACAGTTTACCAATAACACCATTGCAAACGTAAAAGGTAACACCCTGCGTATCAATGGTTACGGCGGACAAACCGGCAGAAACATCATCAACAATAATGTGTTCATTGCTCCGTTGAAAGGCACAGGTACCATTTATCCAAAATACTATGTCTATCTTGAAAATGGCGCTGTAGCAACCGAAGGCACAGGATCACTGGCAAATTTCAAATTTGCGACAGTATCATCTTCCGGAACGTCTTCTAGCAATCTTTACCAAATCGTTAACACGCAGCTCACCAGTGGACTGAGAGTAGGTTTCGTAAAGCCATAATCAACATCGACTAACAATCATGAATCAGGAATTAGTCTACTAGTATCTTATTCAACAAAGAAGCGGTCCGTATCTCATGATACGGACCGCTTCTTTGTATATCGTTCGCCTTTGCATTGCGTCCGCCGCGTGCTTCCTGACTTACCTAACCTCTAATCGGCTTACTCATTATCTATTTTCGCTTCGATTACCTTCTGTACGTCAAGAGGTAGTGCTGATAATAGATCGTATCCTGTTGCTTCCTCAATAGCATCCACAGTTGTCAGATATTTCTTCCAATCACTATTAATACTGTTAATATTAGGCGTATTTACTGCGATTACCCGCGTTGATTTTGTAATGCGGCTCAGGTCATTATCATCTTCAGGCAGTACCACAATGACCTTCCATATGTTTGAAGGGACTGTTACTCGACCATTATCAATACTCCTTGTTGTACTACCATTGCTACCAGTGCCGCCTGTACCGTAACTTCCCATTATAATATACACTTCATTCCCGGCGTTAATCAGTGAACGAGTATACATTTCCAGATTGTTCCATGTCTTCTGATTGTTGTTTGGTGCTTGTGGAATCATATTTGTCATCAGGAATGTAGATGAATTAGCTGCTACAGAAGCAGACCTGTCGCCCGAGGGACAGTTATGCCCTCTATCAAAACCGCTACCTTGATAACTCGCTGAAGTTACCTGGTACCAACCTGCAGGAAGTGCCGTATTAGGTCTAAAATCATCCTGACGTCGAGCATTGCCAATATCGTTGCTGCCTACGTGCCAGCTGATCCAGTTGGGAATCCCCCTGGTTCTGCTATAGGACACTGCATAGTATGTCTGATCAATCAGATAGTTGGTAGGAGAGGTAACATTAGCTACGGCACCGCTCGGATTTCCCAACAATAAATGTTTACTTTCTTCCGTTGCTCCATTATCTGAATTGTAGATACTAATATTATCGATATTCAGACGGTTACTTGCGCCAGATATTTTGCGTATAGAAAGTCGAATATTGCCTGCTGCATTTACAGTGAAGCTAGCTGTCTTCATTGAACCGGACGTACTCGTCAGTGTTGCGCCTGTCTGCTTATAACTACTACCATTATCAGTAGAAATCCATAACTGCCAGGTACTTCCGCCATCGGTACCATAGGCGGCATGTGAAATATTTACTGTATTAACTCCCGTAGTGTTGAAGTTCATAGTGATGCTACCAGTATTCCTGATGCGTGCCGAAGCTGCGCCGACCTTTATGTCATTAGACAAATTACCAATGAGTGCATCGTCGAAATGCCAGCTGCCTGTACCAAGTGTCACATTCCCTGATGCATAGGCAGACTTGGTTCCTGTTTCAAAACCTTCGGGAAACGCTACCGTCTTAGCAGTCACATTTTTCTCTATACCCTTCGCCGGTGATGTAGGAGTCTTTGTTGCCTTGTCTTTCTTACAAGATGTAGTAAAAATTAAAAGAGAAAGGGCTACGATACAGTGTAGCCTCAAATTGAGGGCTCTCATATAATTTAGGATTTATTAGTTCGGTTTAGATATACAGTCTTCAATAGACGGTTATTTCAATATTGATTTTTAAGAAAATAGTATTAGTTAAAGAAATGCTAAAACATTTTAAGTGGTATATGTGGGCGGTATTCCTGCTCATTTGAAAAAAAATAATTCGACACAACAAGCGTTACAGCAACTTATATAATCTGTCCTCATATATAATTAGAAGCATAAATGGTATAGGTTATCTCTTTTTTTCTGTGGTGTCAGCATAGTAATCAATAATTATTTTACTCGGTGTAAAGATATAAATATTGCCGGTATATACGATTACGTTAAAGTATGAGTGAAACGGAAGCGGCCACCCGTTGAAACGGGTAGCCGCATATCATTATTACATTACAACAGTATTATTTTTCTATAGTTATTTCGGTTCCTGCATTCCAGTGTTTAAATTCAGGAGTATAATAGAGGTAGGTTGTACTGGCTTTACCTTTGTATTTCCCTGCTATTTCAGCCTTTAGGTCAAGGTGTACCTGTTTCGCTTCCTGTGGTGCAAATCCCATCCAATACAAAACCAGATAATTGTCGAAGATCTCGTAGAACGCAATCTGACCCTTCTCCATAATTTCCTTTAATTGCCAGGGCTGTACGGTTAGCCCGGCGGGTATCCCTATCTTAGCAATAGTCATCGGTTGAAGGATATCCTGTGAGTTAGTAACTTGTATCTGCATCCTGACTGTTTCGCCCACGGTTACGCTAATTTCTGATAATTTGGTAGCCAGTTTCATTTCCGCTTTTGGATCGCTAGGTGGCAACGAAGTATAATAAGACAGTTCAAGCTGATAGGGAACATTGGACTTTTCGTCTTTGTAGCTGATGGAGAACTTGTTGTCACCTTCTCTGATATTGCTGATACTTCCTATCAGGGCCTGACCTTCGTAAATTGCCTTATTATTGATCAGGATATTCAATTGAGAAGCATCTATTGATGTTCCTACCAGTTTCTCATAAGCTACAAGTGCCTGTAACGCCAGCACTGTTGCTTGTGTCGAACCATAGCCGTAATAGCTTTTTTCTGCAAGTATGCGTGATATAATACCCGAAATCTCAGCAATATCCGGTGATGATTGTCTCATAAGCGCCATTGCATATAATGCCATTGTTTCAATACGCAGAGAGTTGGCTCTGGAGTTAACCACTGTTGTAGATGACTGTAGTTTCGCATTCTTTGCTGCCTGCAGGAGCTTTCGGAAATCTTCTGTCGCGCCCATGTTATGTGCTGCAAGTGCCATCATCGACAATTCATACGTGTCATTGCTTTCCAGCACTTTGGCGACTGCTGTCTTATATTCAAATTGTATCTCTTCCTTGATACCTGCTTGCGTCAAAGCATATACAATATAGATATTGGCCAGTTTATCAGGTACAGAGGCAAATGCATCATATCCCCGCTGACGGATTCTAAATGTCCCTTTGCCATCTCTGCGGCTAAGCAGGAATTTTCTGGTGCGTTCAAGCATTGCTTTATCCACAGCTACAAATTCCATCATATCTGTAAATTCCATCAGCCCATAAGCAGTCAAAGCTTCGTGCGGAGGTGTATTGCCAAACCACTCAAATCCGTGCTCTGTTGTCTCGTATCCGATTAGCCGCTTATAACCGGCGTTAATATATTCCAGTGCACGCTGTTCAACAGCAATATTTTGTACGCCTTTTGCACGAAGATATTTTAGAATGAAGATATTGGGATATGTACTGGACGAAGTCTGTTCAAAGCAACCGTGCGGCTCTCTTAACATAGATGCTATATCGTTCAGTAGCTGTCCTTCGAGAGACCTGAATACCTTCAGATCTGTTACTAATGTTCCCTCCATCATATTACTGATAGTAAAGGTTTTTTCCAGGGACCGGTTACCTGCAATGGTAGTAATAACGGGGAAGCCATTAGCGGTAATTTTAACTGGTAAAGACAGCTGCTCCGTATGTTTACCATTGGTAACCGAGAAAGTAAATTTACCTTCTGCCGGTTTGAAAGCTTTCGCCGTTATTAGTATCTGAACTGTGCTATCAGCGGGGACAGTTATAGAGTCAGGATACTTTTCCAGTAACATGCCTTCGATCATAGCGATCTTTATTTTCGCCTGCATTGGCTGCTGAGTATTATTTCTAATCACGAGCGGCATGCTTACCAGGTCGCCGGTGGTCAGGTACGGTGGAATTTTTACATCAATATTCCAAGGGGAGCGCACGGAGTATGTCAGCTCTGCTCTGCCTGGTTTTCCGTTATAACTGATACCTTCCGAAATAGCACGAAACGTTGTAGTCGCATCTGAGTTATAAAATTCAATGGTGGCCTCTCCTTGGTTATTCGTATGTATGATAGGATTCCAGTAGATAGTCTCCCGGAAATCAGTCCGCTCTTTCGTCTCTGGCGAAAGATACTTAGGAGCATAGAAACGTGCTGCGACTGTAAAGGTGCTGTTTTGTTGCTGAACAGCTTCTGATGCATAGTAATAAGTTGGTTCAAGATTAATGATTGACTTGATATAGCTGTTGCGGACTGACGTAATCAATATTACGCCATGAGTACCCCGACTGCCGAATAGGGCTGTTGCAGATGCGTCTTTGAGTACCTCTATTGAATGGATATCAGCAGAATTAATATTCTCCAATCGCTCAATAGGGATGCCATCCAATATAATCAGTGGTTGATCTCCTGAAATACTATTCATTCCCCTGATTTTTACTGTGGCTTGGCCATTTCCTGTATTTTTGGTAATCCCTATTCCTGCAACGGATCCTTGCAATGCGACCAGAGGATCATTGGCTGGAATCATCTGGTTAGCCTCAATTATTGCAACAGAAGATAATAGTTTTTTTTTCGACTCGCTATAGTATCCAGTCACCACAACTTCCTGAAGGCCATTTGGATCGAAATTACTCAGGTTGAAGTCCTTGATAATAGCATTTTCAGCTTTTTCTTTACTGACATTCGCAGGTTTATCTATTGTTTCCTTCAATGCTAGCATTGGTCGTGGCAATGCATCTTCATTGTCAAACGGATCTCTTATATTTCTTACCGGTCTGGGTACATATTCTGTTCCCTGCTTCGCCAATTTCAGCTTTATTTTTTGTTTACGATGTTCTGAGCGGGCAATGAGATGATAATTCAAAGCTGGATTGATATCACCGAAGAAGAATACGCCATCTTCTCCTGTGCTATGCTCAATTACCTTTCCATTACTGAACTGACCGGCTTGCATGCTACTTAGCAGGTAGACCTTCGCCTTTACTGGTTGATTATCCTCATTTAACACTATACCTGTAACAACATTATTGAGATCAGGGTGATATTTAGGCTTACCCGTTTTTTCAATATGATCAATATAATCGAAATAACGGTATCCATGGGTCAGCATCACCAGGTCAAGTGCAGGAAGTGCCGTTTTCTCATCGTGTTTAAAATAGAACTGGGGTTCTTCTATCTTTCCATGCAGCTCTGAACTCATTAACAGCCAGGATAAAATATGATCCTGCTTATCGTCTGCCAAAGACCAGAGTTTATCGTCTACTACTGTAAGCGATAAGTTAGATGCAAGCGGTTGGCCATTCTCATCTTGTGTTTTTATCCGTAGTTTTACTTTCTCCCTTGGCTGATAATAAGTTTTGTCTGCTGTGATCTTCACATTAAGCACCCTGTCTGTGTGCAGGAAGACAAGTCTCTCCGCCAGTGGCAAGCGCTGTTCTGTGGTAAGTGTAAATTTAGCAATACCAGCCGGAAAATCTGTTGGGTCAATGGTTACCAGTTGCCGGCCTTTCCGCAGCGTAAGCTCCTTGCGAAAATAGGTTTGATGTCTGCTGCTACCGATCAGCCTTACTTTCGCATCTCTCGTTGTTGAAATGTCCAGCTCTAATAGCTGTCCTTTTTTGCGGATGTTCATCACTACACCTTGCGCAGCTGCGGTTGGCAGATCATATGCCTGTGTGATCCCAGTTGGTAATGACAATTTAGCCTTATAAAGCTTGCCGGCTTCAGGTGTTAAATTAAACTGTCCCATTCCATCATGATAGCTGTTGAATGTTGTAATTACGTTGTTTCGTTGGTCAAGTATCTGCCCCTTTACATCTACCGGCTTACCAAATTCGTTAAGAGCTTTAAAGGCAATATTAGTGGGCAGACCGTTCACTAGCGTTCCGCCTTCCGGCATAAACTGTAAGTCAATCTTGTTAAGTGTGATAGGAATGCTTCTGGATATCGCTTCAGTATAACCGCCGAAAACGACATTGATATTTAACAGTCCATCATTGGTGGCCAACCCTGCTGGTAACCGGAATCTAACGTTTGCTTTTCCGTGGATATCAGTTTTAAATTTATTGCTTTCTATCAGCTGACCTCCAACTGATACAGTAAACTTACATTCATAATTGCCAACAGGTAGGTCGTTAAGAGAGGAACGCATTGAGTACATGGCGGTAACTTCATCTCCCGGTCCATATCCTTTACGGGGAAAGTCCAGCTTCATCAAGACTCTCGGAGCAATCACCTTTTGCAGCGTAATATCTTTGCTGAACCAGGTAGCATCTTTTTCATTCATCATCCATGCAGTATAAGCACGGATCTTGTAAATACCGCCATTTGCATCATTGCTGAAATGATAGGATCCCTCTGCTGCGCCATCTTCAATGTGGTAATGCTGTTTTTCAACTATGGCTCCCGACGGACTTACAATCTCCACATATACTACGTTGCTTAGTACAGATATGTATTGCGTCCTTGCATTGACGAGGTATATCTTGTAGAAAAGATCTTCTCCTGGTTTCAGGAATATATGATTCGTCTGTATATAGATCTTCTCTTTATTGTTGTTATAGTCTGCCAGTTGCGCCATAGTCCTGCCGCCAAATATCAGGAATGTAAGAATCAGTAGTGAACAGTATTGTATATATCGGATCATCGTATTAGAATTGATAGGTAACATTGAATCCATATGTTTTCATTGCCAGAAGATTAAAGAAGTCCAGGCCTGACGTATTAGCCTGATCAAACAATAGCTGCTCTGTGTCTGCGCCTTTATACGGGGACCATAAAAGGATATTATTTACATATGTGGCAAATGTCAGCCGTTGCTTACCTTTATTTAAATCCTGTCTATAGCTGAGATGGATAGTATTAAACCTGAGATAGTCCGCCTTTTGCACATAAGCTTCTGTTACGCCTGTTAAACCATATCTCGTCCATCTGTTAGATGTAACAGGCTTTGACGGATCATAGAAGGTAACAGGCGTCTCATTGCGATGGCCATCTGCTGTTATTCCTTCAAATACATAACTACTGACATTTCTTTGTTCTCCACTTACGGCTGACCTACCATAATAATCCAGCACTGCCTGTGTGCCGTTCCAAGTCTGTCCGCCTTTTTTCCACTCCAGATCTGTTTGTAGTGATAGATTTTTCCAATGAAAGCTTTCGCCTAGTTTCAAGACGAAGTCAGGTATAGGATTTCCGATAACCCGCTGGCTATTATCTACCAGCGGAAATCCGTCCGGGCCGATAATGATATTCCCGGCATTATCCCGCTGGTAACTGCTGCCAGTGATCACTCCCAATGGTTGTCCTTCTATGAGCGTTTTGTGTACATTACGGAAGCCTGCTATAGGGGTATAGTTGTATCCATCATGCACCTTGATAACAGCTGTTCTATAAGTATGGAAACTTAGGATAGTACTAGTGTTGAAAGCTTTCGTTCCTCTCATCCAACCTTCCTGAATAGTCACTTCAATACCACTTGTTCTGACATTCGCCATGTTTTTTAACAGCAATTTACCATCTTGGTATTGCGGAAAGATGTCGTCGTTAATGCTTTTTATATATCCATCAACGTCTAAGGAGAATGCACTTCTGTAAATCAATGTCAGGTGATTACTCCATTCTCTGTTGCGTATAGGTTTTAGCTCATCATAAGATGCGATTTCTCGCGTAGGCCGGTAATGTTGGCTTTGATCAGTAGTATATTGGAGCAGGTTAGTATATGCTAGTGACCTGTTAATTGGTAATTCACTATTGACCGTGTGATAGTTAGATGTGACTTTTAATAGTACGGGCATGTTAAGCAACCTGTCGAATATGACTCCAGCTTCCAAAGCAGGTAGGAAAAAGCTGCTACGGGTGATGGTGTTTGACATATATGCATTGTTACCTGCATTTAGTGAGGCTGTAAAATTATTCTTCCAATACTTATTATGCATGACCAACGACATGTCGTGACTGGACCGGTTATACCGGTAATTTGTATTGTCTGATTGATAATTGATACGTGTATTGCTATTACCGTATGAATACTTGTATTTGATCTCTGAGCTGAAATGATTGCCGGCATACTGAATATCCCTGGTTACGTCTGCTTGCAATAAGTAGTTCAGATCTTTCTGGCGTCTGTCGGTATACATGCCTTCCGGCCACCCAGCAGTGCCCCGTGTATAACTTTCCCTATTACGCTCTGATATGTTCTGCAATGCCTGAGATACGCTGGCGCTGTAAGCCCCTTTTTTAGCGTTTAACGTCAGGCTTCCATTTTGTTCAGACCATTTGTAACTATTATCTGCATGTAATAGAAAGAAAGGATTATCTGCCTTGTCGCTAAAGCTTCTCTGCATATTCTGGTAAGTAGATCCCTGTTCATTGTCAAAAGAAACGGGGGTGAGCATCGCATACTGATATGTCCTGTTCAGCAGGCCGTTTCTGTTACCATGGGTGCGGGTATCATCTTTATAGATATAATTGCCGGTGATAGTCAGCCACTTCCAATGAGTACCTATTTCACCACGCAAATTATTCATGACACTTTTGTTTTCCCTGATAATAGATTTCTCATCTTTCCGTCCAAGGGTAAAATCAAAGTTCCAATTACGTTTCCCATACCGAAATAATTCTGAGCGTACAGAAAGATTATGACTATGCACTACTGCTGCTCTTAAAATATCATTTGGGTAATTATCTGCTGCCCTTCCATTTCCTGTTCCTGAAGGTACCAGCTTTCCATGCTGATCGAATGGATAAGAACTGCCATCATATTCAAGCGAAGACAATGCTGGCCCGTAACTGAATAATTCTCCTGTTTCTGCTCCTCTCCAAGCGGGCGCACCGTTTACCGGACTTCCCTGCACATAGGTATCCTGAAGCTTTGGCAGCCGGTTATGCGTTTTTAGTTCGATTGTGCCGCTATAGATTGTACCGATGGTGATGTAGCGGGTCAAAGAAGGGGATATCTGTAAGTTATCGGCAGTCACCTTCATTCGGCTTATTGGTATACCCGGGGTAAACTGTCCTTTTAGCTTCAATATTGTATTGCGTTTGTATGCTAATGAATCTACCGGGTCAATGGTACTTCTTAATTTCCTCAGCTGCTCTGCATAATCCTTCGACAGGACCGGATCTACGCTGCTGTAAACCTGTGCAGACACCAGGGTGGGTAAAAGCAGAAGGAGTAAAATGTACTTCAAGGTATCAGTTTTAGGTACTTAAATATAGATTATCTTTCGGTCGATCTTCCACGCCTATGATGCAGGCATTTTACCGATTCCATAAAACTTTTAAGGTTTTTTTCAATTTGTTGATTATTATGATTTTATATAAGTACAAAGCCCGGCGCAGGCGATGAACCTGTCCGGGCGTGTGAGTATAGGGATATCAGTCAGCAACGTATTCTTACCGGCATAGGTATATCATGCAGTAATAGTTACAGCTTATAATATATTTAACCATAAAAGGCAGTGACTGATGTTGGGGCTTTGTGCAGTTAAGAGATGTTATAGTTGATTTATAGGCGTCGGCACTTTTTTACGCCATACTTTCCGGTATATCAGCATACCAATTGTTAATAATAGCAGATAAGGCCAGCAGGCAACTAGAATTATTACCAGCTTGCTGAAACTCTCCAGTCCAGTGCGCAGCGATTGTAATACCTCAGTACCAAAGCCTGCAAGAATAACCTTTTCCGGATTTACAATGATCTGCTGATCTGCCATTTGCGGCTGGTACAGCTGAACGGTAAATGTAGCATAATGTACATCATCAAGAATAGCCATATTGGCAATCCTGCGGTTTGTTTCAGCATCATATTTTTTATCCTGATAAGTTGCAACACTAACGGTTGTAGCCTGTTTTGAAGGTTGAATTGCAACTGGTGGCGGACCATCGTTTTTCAGGGCATTGGAAAGATAAGAAAGTGTTTTATCCTCATCTTTCATAATACGGGACTCTATAAACGTAGACATAGACGTTAGCATACTTACTACAGAATCAAGCTTTGCTGCCGGTACACGTACTGTAACAGTAGCGGTAGGAATATACAGCTGTATTCGCTTCAGTGAGTCTGCAGAATATGGAATATCTTTTATGCCCATAGATTCGTTCTGCATAACACTTTCTGAAACAATGCCATTTACACCTGTAACTACTCTTTCTAAAGTAGATACTGTATTAAATACATTACCTACACGGCATCATACATCAGCAGTCTTCACTCTCTTTCGTGAGGGAGAGTTCAATGCTGTGATATCATTGGAAAAGGTGGTGGAATCTGTTGCCTCAGTTACTACATCATCTGAGGTAGCCCGGTGACCTGATCCGGCGGAGCATGCAACAGCCAGCAGCGCCATTGGTGCCAGGTAAGATAGGGAAACGCGCATATTGTGTTGTTTACATTTTATACCGGTAATGCAAAAAAGGTAACCCTATATGAAATGTTAAAAGAACTGGAATTTTTTTTGCGGGGGATTATAGCAGTAAACTACTTTTATGGTAAGAGTATATTTTAATCCTGATTATACTTTAGGCTTTCCGTTAACAGGAGAGGAGGTGAAAATTGAGAATCTGCAACATATTGCGGATGTAGAGGCGACAGATTTGAGGGAAGCATTTGAGATCTGTCAGAATATGGATATTCCCTGGACGGGCCGGCCAGAGGTTACGCCCAATGCTATTGTGGTCAATGGTACCCGCTCTGTGGCCCCGGGTGATGTACTTGAACTGGACGGAGAATGGTTCCTGGTTGGTCCGGCGGATTTCCAACGTATATGATTACATGGTTTCCAGTTCAATCAGTTGGCCGATCTCTTTCGCACGTGGAGTTGCCTGTTCACCTTCATACCAGTTCTCAGTACCATTTTCATCTGTTTTAACGGTAATATTAAGGTGTCCGTCTTCTCCTGTTACGTAAACAAGGAATGAACGTTTTCCATTGGTGTTGTCTACATCCACCCGGGTATCTTCACCGTGGTATTTTATATAGATAGTTTGAGGGTTCATAAATTTTTATTTTATTTATCTTCCTGAAATATTATGCCAGAACATCGGCAACCTTAGCATTAAATATGATGACATTCCTGCGTAACCTGGTAATACGGCTGGCGAATCACTTTTCATCCAGGCCTGATCGGCAACTTATATTCGACTCACTCTCTCAGCTTCTTCGTCAGATTCAGAACGGCAAAAAGGAGAAAGGGCTTGTCCTTAATTACGATTATGAAAAGGCATCCATCATCATATTCTCCGATCAGCACAAAGGGGGCCGCGACGGCTCAGACGATTTTATGCTGGCAGAGACTACCTATCTGGCTGCCTTGCGGCATTACTATGATAATGGATTTACACTGATCAATCTTGGCGACTGTGAAGAGTTATGGGAGAATACACCATCTGTAGTAATTGAAAAGAACAGAGCATCCTTACTGGAAGAAGCGCTTTTCCTCCAACAGCAACGTTACTACCGCATATTCGGCAATCATGACCTTGAATGGAATTATCAGGTGCCGCGCGACCAGTATCTTAAACCGTTGTTTGGTAAGGAATTGAAGGTATACGAAGGGCTGGTGCTGAATATGAACTACAAAAATAGCATTCATAGTATCTTCCTGGCCCATGGTCACCAGGGAGACAAGCATAGTGACGGTAATGCCTTCAGCAAATGGTTTGTTGCTGCCATCTGGACACCTGTTCAGCGCTGGCTGAATATACGGTTAGATACGATATCTGATAGCTTCGATCTTGTGGATAAACACAATATCATCATGTATGAATGGAGTCAGCAGTATAAGAAAACAATGCTTATCTCCGGCCATACCCATAAACCGGTCTTCGCTTCGATGGATCATATAGACCGGCTAACCAAAGAATTACAGAAGGCTGTTCAGCTGAAAGATGAGACGCGCATTGAGACATTGAAGGCCTCACTTGACAAAAGGAAAGCGGAGTATGTCGGGAAAGAGTTTGTCAAGACAATGGTCAGTCCCAGTTATTATAACACAGGCTGCTGTTGTTTCAGCGATGGAGATATCAGCGGGATAGAAATCTCTGAAGGATATATCCGCCTGATCAAATGGGAGCTGGAAGGAAAAAATGTCAGCAGGCGGGTGCTGGAAGAAGCGCAGCTCGAGTATGTGTTTGATAATTTATAACAGCCGGATGATATCAGCAATGGTCACCTGCTATAGCAAATGACCATTGCTATAATATGATTAGGATCAGGATCTGTCAACAAGCTGTTGCTGTGCAGCGCCATATCTTTCACCTGTATCCGGGTATTTCGCCAGTAGTTCATCAATGGTGTTCTTCTCTGCTTCCGTAAGTGGGATATTTACTGCGGCCGCATTCTCCTCCAGATACTTTCTACGTTTAGTGCCTGGGATAGGTACCAGGTTCTCATCCTGGTTTAGTACCCAGGCCAGTGCCAGTTGCGCAGCTGTACAGCCTTTATCAGCCGCCAGCTCTGCAAATTCTGCTGCCAGTTGATGGTTATTGGCTGCATGTTCTGACTGATACCTGGGTAATGATTTCCGGAAGTCTGTATCTCCGAGCGCTGCCAGATCCAGGGTATTCGTTACCAGGCCTCTGGCCAGCGGACTAAATGGTACAAATGTTATCTGTAGTTCATTACATAAGGGAATGATCTCTTTTTCCACATCCCGGGTAAGTAAGGAGTATTCACTCTGTAATGCTGCTATCGGATGTACTGCATGCGCCTTGCGAACAGAGTTTACCCCTGCTTCTGACAAACCCAGGTACCGCACCTTACCTTCTTTTACCAGATCTGCCATTGCGCCAACTGTCTCTTCAATAGGCACCTTCGGATCTACCCGGTGTACATAATACAAGTCAATGACGTCTGTCTGTAACCTGCGCAGACTATCCGTAACCGCCTTTTTCATATATGCGGGCGAGCCATCAAACGCGCCTGCTTTATCATCTTGGAAAGTGAACCCGAATTTGGTTGCCAGAAATATCTTTGACCTGTTAGGCTTCAATACTTTTGCTACCAGTTCTTCATTCCTGCCATTTGCATATATGTCCGCCGTATCCCAGAAGGTGATACCGAGCTCAATAGCGCGCTCCAGAGTGGCAATAGATTCAGTATCATTTGCCTCACCATAAGCATGGTTCATGCCCATACAGCCCAATCCGATTGCAGATAGAAAAATGTCGGTGTTTGCCAGTTTCCTGTATTTCATGCCATCAATGTTTGTATGTGTGTGATATTCAAAACTATATCCTAAGATACGAAGAACGTACATACAATGGTTATACTGTATAAAAGAGATAGTCCCGCCTTGTGTAGACGGGACTATCTCCATATCTGAATATTTATAAATTATCGTTGCTGTGCCTGGGCACTGCCAAACACTGTTTTCAGCAGGTCTGTTACACGGGCGGCAGGGTCCTGTCTGATCTTCTGTTCCTCTAGTGCTACTTCTGTAAAGATGCCGGCAATGGCCTTTTCTGTTACATAGGCTGTCAGATCAGTGTTGATCTTGGTAGTCGAAAACTTATTATATACAGTGAAAAGATCGGACCAGTATTTGGTGGCATCTACCTTCTTCAGCGCCTCGCCAATTACCGGACGGAATGCAGCTGTCAGGGATGCGGTAGTCTTTTCTTTGAAGTAGTTGGTTGCTGCATTGTTACCGCCTTTAAGGATACCCAGTGCATCGGTAATGGTCATCTGTTTGATAGCACTTACAAAGATAGGCGCGGCGGATTTTGCAGCTTCTTCTGCACCTTTGTTCATAGACAGGATAGCCTTGTCTACTACACTGCCCAGCCCCATGCTACGTAATGTGCTTTCCACCTTCTGAGCTTCCGGCGGCATTAGTATTTTAAGGGCTGCATTGGCAAAGAAGCCGTTCGCCGTTGAAAGCCTGTTAGTGCTGTTCTGAGTACCGATAGTCAGCGCCTCTTTCAGACCTGCTGCAATCTGGGTGGTGTTCAGTTGTCCATAGGTTGGGAGATTGTTCAGTATCTGCTGTGAGGTCTCGCAGCCAGTACTGGTAAAAATAAGTGCGGCAGCAATACATGCAAAAAAGCCTTTTTTCATAATAGATTGTATTACATCTTAAATGTTGGTTCAGCAAAGATAGTAGTCTTTTCTATCTCTCCAGCGTACAACTGGTAGATATACCTGAGCAGGCTCTTGCTTCCTGTTATTTGTCCTTAGTAACAGTGTTAAGTTGCTTGGGGTAACAGGCAACCCCTGTCTACGTCTTGCCAGGAGAATGTAGGGAAATCTGACTTAAAAATGCGATATTGCATAGGGTATGAAGAACATCGCTGACCCAGTGGGCAGCCAAATGGTATAGATCCGCTTATCATTTTTTCAGGAGTCAGGAAGACGAAAACAGCTTTAAGTAAATAACGGGGTTTCCACGCAGCTTGCCGAAATACCTGTTCAATAAATTCCACATGAAAACAATCATTATCATCGCAGCAGTTGGTGCATTATACATCATATTCGTTATTATCAAATTAATGAAGTTAAACAGCCGTGCTAAAGAGATTGCTGCCAAAGCAATGAAAGAACGCGAGCAACAAAAGGCGGCAGATAGAGAACCCTTACTCAACGAAGACGGTACCCTGTCCCTGCATGACAGACAGTATATCGCCTGCGGGGCTAACCAGGCTTACCTGCGGGGTGAGCGGCTGGATACCCTTGAAACAGATTCCGAACAGGATGATATCAGGCACCTGCTCAGGCATGAGTGGCATATCAATTCCAGGGAGAAACTCCTGGCTAAGATTGACTGGCTGGCTACACAGGGGCACCGCATTTACTTTAAACCCATTTGGCAGATACTTACGACCCTGCCAGTAAGAGAACGCCCGGAAGCACTCGATAAACTCCAGCAGTCATTTGCTGCTAAAGGTGATGATGCTCCTGTCGAACAATACGCCGCTAATATCTCCGAATGCTATAAACACCTGCGTGAAGTCTCTGATTGCTTCGAGGGTAAGAAATGTAAACTGGATGCTCTCACCTGGGATCTGGGACGCGCTATTAATCTATCTCGCTGGGGCTATGACGCAGGCTTCCTGTCCAGAGATGAAGCTATGCACAACATACGCAGGTTTGGCAGAGAGCTGCTGCACAATTATACCAGCTGGGCCAACCTGGGCGAAAACTACCTCATCGGCTTTGCTATGTGGAGTGGCGATATAGAGCAACTTGACGAACTCTATGGTGGCCATTGCGATCTCTTATCAGAAGATAGCAGCCCGTGGGTCTTGCTCGAAAGCAAATAAGATCACTCCACATATCTTTCTCTATAAAAGGGCCTGCTACTGGTATCAGTAGCAGGCCCTGATCATTTATACACATACTATAGCCCCGCTGTTCCTCGCCTGTAAGCACTCATTTGTTTAATAGCTGGCAGACCTGCCCGAATATCACTAACTTGCGGCCTCTTATTATAAAAATTGTCGGCAGCACACTTAAAAACAACATTACAAGAGGCATGAAGAAGAGCTTATTTCCCCTGATGCTCGGTGGACTGGGAATTGGTACTACAGAATTTGTCATGATGGGCCTGTTACCTGATATCTCCGCAGGAATGCATATTTCAATACCCGAGGCAGGTCATATGATATCTGCATATGCAATGGGCGTCGTAATAGGAGCGCCCTTACTGGTAATGCTTGGCGGTAACTATCCGCCCAAAAAGATACTTATCGCACTGATGGTCATATTCACTGCATTTAACGGACTATCAGCCTTTGCACCTACTCCGTTTACACTGTTAATGGCTCGTTTCTTTTCCGGATTACCACATGGGGCCTTTTTCGGTGTAGGTTCAGTAGTAGCCAGCCGGCTGGCCGATAAAGGTAAACAGGCGCAGGCCATATCCATGATGTTTGCGGGTCTTACCATCGCTAACCTGCTGGTAGTGCCATTAGGTACCTGGGTAGGTCATCACTACGAATGGCGCTATACATTCGGCATCGTAGCAGTAATAGGTATCATCACACTGATATTCCTGAAACTGTGGTTGCCTGCGCTGGAGGTGGACAGCGCCGGGGATAACCGCTCTCAATTACAGATATTCAGAAGTCCGCAAACCTGGCTCATTGTACTGATCACAGCTATCGGTACAGGCGGCTTATTCGCATGGATCAGTTATATCGCTCCGCTGATGACCAATATCTCGCACTTTGCACCTGACAGTGTATCCGGTATTATGGTATTGGCTGGTTTCGGTATGGTAGTAGGTAACTTCATCGGTGGTCGTATGGCTGATAAGTTCAATCCTGCCAAAACCTGTGCAATGCTCCTGATCGCAATGGCAGTTACGCTACTATGTATTTATTTCTTCTCTGCAAATCAAACAGTCTCTCTTATATTAACGTTTGTTGCCGGAGCACTGTCCATTGCGCTGGCAGCACCAATACAGATACTGATGATAGATACTGCGAAAGGAGCAGAAATGCTGGGAGCTGCTGTAACACAGGCTGCGTTTAACATCGGTAACTCGCTGGGCGCTTTCCTGGGAGGCTTACCGCTGACTGCCGGCTACGGATATAACTCTCCTGTACTGGTAGGCACTGCAATGGCCCTGGGCGGCGTATTCTTTGCTTACCTGCTTATCAGAAGACAGAAAGAAATGGTATTGACTACTTAATCATCAATATATTCATATGTTGGAGGTCCGGTGTTGTTCTATAGATGGACACACCGGATTTTTTATTTTGCGGAACCCATAGAAGATAACTATGGGTGTTTTATTGTCATAATGACATGTTTCTTTATACTATTGTGTTTTATCCAACTGTTACTGTTATATTATATTAGGATATTTTATTTGTAAAGCTTGCTATTTCTAATTATAAAATATAATATTGCAAGATAACATACCAACCAAAAAGTAATTTATCTCTTAACCCATAACCCACTTTTCGCTATGAAAAAGTTTTACGTGGCTGCTTTTTTATTAAGTGCATTTGCATGTAAAAAAGACGCATCAATTGTTACGGATAGTAAGCAAGAAAGCCATACAGTCCCTGTACTATCTAAGAATTTTGACATTAATAATGCATCCAAGGCCGAGGTGATGTCAATACTCTCTTACCTTGACAATGCATCTCCAGCAGAAAAGAAGCATTTATATGAAAGATTGTTCGGTCCAGCGCCATTACCTGAACAGATGGTAGCAAGAACTGTTAATAGTACTGCAAATGCTAATATGAATGAATATACACCCGAACAAATTTTAGCATCTATGCAACCGGTTCAAAACGGTAACTTCTGGGACGCTGATGGTGTCGCTGAAACAATGAGAGGTGGGCATTGGGGATTAGTGTTATTTTATAAATGGACAATACTTTATAGCCCTATATTCCCCTTCATCGTGCAATCTACCGAAAAAGTGGAATTAGCTGACGAAGTTAATCATAGTAACGTTGAAAGTAGATATGCAATACAAACGCTCTCCCATTCAGGTTCTGCGATCGTAGGTATCGCGCCATTTGCTTCCTGGGCTGAGATTGGCAACATACTTTATCATGGTATTTACACAGCTCATTCCTCTGTAGATGGGGTGTTATCAGGTATGTCCATGCACCGAAGCGTGCAAGCATCGAGGATATTCAACGCAGGAGCTGTCATCCATTCAGGTGGACAACGTGCAAAATTGTAAAGATTTCAAAATGTTTAAGATGGTCTTTCGACTTATACTATTGGGTTGTCTTTTATCTTGTAAATTAAGTGAAACGGAACTAAGTACTGATACAAATGAAGGAGTCTTTATTATTTCCAGCTCATTTAGACATCCCGTGACTGGCAAGATGGTTCCATATTTTCCCGACGATTCGGTATTTTGTTCTGGTTCATCAGGAATAGAGAAAGTGACAAAGACTAACCAGGTGATAATTGAAGATAAGCTAGCGAGCAGTCAGGATGAACCAGATACATATTTTCTTATCGATTTTGAAAAGCAATACTTTGCCGAAGTAAAAGATTTACAGAATATTAGTAAGGCAATCAGTATTAATAAGCCATTTAGTTCGCCAAAAAAGCTGGGAATGGAATTTAATACTACTTTTTATAATAAAGAGCCTTACACCTCTGTAGATACAACAATCGGCGGTACAAAATATACCTTGATACGATATCAGTCCACGCTGGATGAGTTTAAAGGAGCAAACATGTCATTGTATCTTACTCCAATGCCGAAAGGAAGTATCACTATATTTCCGCGCATGGAGGGTTTTTTTAAAGCGCGGTTTGCACGGCTAGAGGTAACTACTCTGAAAGGAGAAGAAGTGAACCTCCAACTTACCTTCCAACCAGGTTTAAGCAACTATTGGAAGTCTATATTCAAAAAACTATCGTAGTTTTACACCGTCATAGTAGTTTAATAAGCGTAGCGCCAGTATTTAGGTGCTACGCTTTTTCTTTAATACCACCTCCACGCACTACGCCTGTCTCACTCTGCAGCTGGATCGTATGTAATGCCACCTGCATCAATCAACTGCGCTATTTTGTTATCTCCTGCAAACAACCGAGATTGCTGACATAAACTGCACATCTTACATTATGAGCCGTCCTGTACAATCAGCTATTACCAGGTACCAGTTTAAAGAAGGATTGCCGGTAGAATTCGAATTGATTTCCCTGGCAGATCTCTATCAGCAAAATAAAACAGTGTTAACTTCTCCACACCGCGCATCGTTTTATCACGTGTTGTGGTATAAAAAGGGCGGCTTTGATCATATGGTCGATTTTCAGCCTGTACGCATTGAAGATAACATGCTGCTCTTCCTGAGCCAGGACATCGTTCATGCTTATACAGACAATGCCGCGATACACGGAAAAGGCATCCTATTCACAGATACATTTTTCGGATCTTCTGAAACAGATGTACGAATGCTCAAAGAAACGATCCTCTTCAATGACCTCTTCGGCATTTCTACTGTACATATACCAAAAGGCGCTACTGCCTTCGATGCCATCTTCGAACTGATGGAAAAGGAGGCAGGAAATACGCCTGATCAGTATCAGGCCCGCATCCTGAGAAACCTCCTGCATAACTTCCTGTTGCTAGCGGAAAGAGAACGGCGTACCCAGGACTTCAAAGAAATCAGAAAGGGGCCTGATCTGGACTATGTACTACTATTCCGTGACTTGCTGGAGACGCAATACCGCACACATAAGCAGGTAAGCTATTACGCTACTGAACTGAGTGTAACAGAAAAGCGGCTCAATCAGGCAACATCAAAGATACTAGGTAAAACCTCCAAGCAGATGATCGACGAACGGATTATGCTGGAAGCAAAAAGACTGCTCGTGCATTCTGCAGATACAATTAAGGAAATCGCCTATCAGCTGGGATTTATGGAACCCACCAACTTTATCAAATACTTCCGCAAACACAGTCAGTATACACCTGTGGAGTTCCGGGAAAAGCTGACCACTTCCAAAACCGGTACGTAGATTGCTACGTCAGAAAAGTATCATGGAAAGGCTCAAATTTACCTTTTCATGATGCTTATCAATACGGAACTTTGTCAAAACAAAAAATAATCACAAATGGCAAATATCATCTTAATCGGAGCCAGCGGATTTGTAGGCTCAGCTATATTGAAAGAAGCACTGAACAGAGGTCACCAGGTGAAAGCAGTTGTACGCAACCCTGAGAAGATAACTGTGAAAGACGACAAACTCGAAGTGGTTGCCGCTGATGTACAGGATGTAACAGCGCTGACTCCTATATTGAAAGGCGCAGATGCGGTGATCAGTTCCTATAACCCGGGATGGACTAACCCGAACATTTATAATGATACCCTGACTGGTTATAAGGCAATATTGGATGCTGTAAAAGGTGCTGACGTAAACAGACTGCTGGTTGTAGGCGGTGCTGGTTCCCTGTTTGTCAAACCTGATGTGAGAGTGATGGATACGGGCGTATTACCGGAAGCTATCCTGCCAGGTGTGAAAGGGCTGGCAGATGTATACTACACATACCTGAAACCGGAAACTACCCTGGATTGGGCATTCTTCTCACCGGCAGGCAATATTGCTCCCGGCGAGCGTACCGGCTCATTCAGACTTGGTAAAGACGATCTGATTGTCAATGAGAAAGGCGAAAGCAACATCTCTGTTGAAGACTATGCGCTTGCCATGGTCAATGAACTTGAAACTCCGCAGCATCACCAGGTGCGTTTTACCATAGGATACTAAATTGTTCCGATACAAGGAAAGGCGGCTTCGTTCATGAAGCCGCCTTTTTTCATTGTTTTTATCCCCCCAATCCCGCCCGGTTCATAATACCCTCTCTCCGGTTCACCTTCCGTTTTTTCCGGTTCATCCAGATCATCACCCCATACTTTTTTGAATCAATGGACCTTTGCTCCGGCAATACGAAAAATCTGCCGTCAAATAACGTATGAGTAACAATAGAATGCCGGTACTGATAACATCATTCCTTGCATGGGTCATTATAAACGGGTGTCAGTCAGGAAAGGCCAACGAAAGCGCTGCGCAGGCAATGCCGACTCCGGAACTGCCTGTATTGACCCTCGATACTGCTACTGCTTTAACGGCACGGGAGTATGCTGCCATCCTGGAAGGCAAGGAGAATGTAGACATACGGGCACAGGTCAATGGATATCTCGAAAAAGTATATGTCGAAGAAGGAAGTTTCGTAAGACAAGGGCAGCCACTGTTTAAAATCAACGACAGGCCTTACCAGGCGCAGCTGGAAAAGGATGTCGCCTCCCTGCATGCTATGCAGTCTGCAGAAGCTAATGCTGCACTGGAAGTAGAGAAAATGAAGCCGCTGGCTGAAAACAAGGTAGTGTCTGCTATACAGCTCAAAACCGCACAGACCAGTCTCCAGACTGCCAAAGCCAATGTAGAACAGGCCAAGGCTGCAATTGCCGCAGCTCAGGTCAATGTGGGCTTCACTGTTATCAAAGCGCCTGTAAGCGGCTACATCGGCCGTATTCCTAAAAGAACTGGCAACCTGGTAAGCGCCACCGACGCTACTCCGCTGACTACCTTATCCGATATCAGTAAGATATACGCTTACTTTTCCATGAGCGAAAATGACTTTATCCGCTTCAGCAAAGGCGCTGCGGGTACCACCTTGCAACAGCAGCTGCAACATATGCGCCCGGTATCACTGGTGCTGTCCAACGGGGAAGATTTCTCTGAAAAAGGCCGTATTGAGATGGTAGATGGTCAGTTCAACAGAACAACGGCGGCAATCAGTGTACGCGCTACCTTCCCCAACCCTGCGGGTGTACTCAGATCGGGTAATACCGGTAAGGTGCGGATAGAGCAGCTGATGCCTGGCGTCGTGCTGATACCGCAGTCTGCTACTATGGAACTGCAGGATAAAATATTCGTCTACCAGCTCGTTGACAGCAACAAAGTAAGAAGACAGCCCATCATCACTGCCGGCACTACTGAAGATAACTTCATCGTAGTAGACGGTGTGAAGTCCGGAGACAGGATCGTGACTGCAGGTATGGAAACTATTACCGAAGGGACCGTGATCAAACCAGTTGCAAAGAAATAACCAGCCATAAGCCTAAGAATCTATGCTTAATAAAATTATTCAGAGACCGGTACTGGCTACAGTACTATCGGTCATCCTTGTGATACTTGGAATAGTGGGGCTGAGCCGCCTGCCGGTCACCCAGTTCCCTGACATCGCCCCTCCCAGCGTAGTAGTAGCTGCTACCTTCCCGGGAGGTAACGCGGCCACCGTACTCCGCTCTGTCGTAACGCCGATTGAAGAAGCGGTAAACGGTGTGGAGAATATGACATATATCCAGTCAACCGCCAGTAACGACGGTACTGCCTCTATTACTGTCTTCTTTAAACTGGGTACCGACCCAGATCAGGCGGCCGTGAATGTACAGAACCGCGTCTCGCAGGTTACCAGCCAGCTGCCTGCCGAAGTGATACAGGCGGGGGTGACCACCACCAAACAGCAGAACGGTATGATCATGGTACTGGACCTGTATAGTGAAGACAGGGCCAAATATGACGAAACGTTCCTCCAGAACTATGCAAAGATCAACGTAGTTCCCGAACTGAAACGTATTCCGGGTGTGGGACAGGTACAGATCTTTGGCGCAAAGGATTACTCAATGCGTGTATGGCTGGACCCTGAAAAGCTGTCAGCCCACAACGTTACCTCAACAGATGTTATTAGCGCCATCCAGGACCAGAGCCTGGAAGCTGCGCCGGGTAAGTTCGGAGAAGGCAGCAATGAGCCGCTTTCCTATGTAATTAACTATACGGGTAAGTTCAACAATCCCGAACAATATGAGCATATCGTGGTGCGTGCAGATGCCGACGGGTCTGTATTGTACTTGAAAGACCTTGCCCGCGTAGAGTTGGGTGCTGCCAACTATACTACCGATAACAGACTGAATGGAAATGATGCGGTAACAATGGCCGTATTCCAGACCAACGGGTCCAACGCCAACGCTATTCAGCTGGCAGTAGAAGAGTCGATGGAGAAAGCTTCAGCCGGTTTCCCGAAGGGTGTGAAATATCATATAACGATGAGTACCAAAGAACAGCTGGATGTATCGATCGAACAGGTAAAACATACCCTCATCGAAGCATTCATCCTGGTATTCGTAATTGTATTCATCTTCCTGCAGGATTTCCGTTCTACCCTGATACCCGCTATCGCAGTGCCGGTATCCCTGGTAGGTACGTTCTTCTTCCTGCAGATGCTGGGCTTCTCTATCAATATGCTTACACTGTTTGCACTGGTACTGGCTATCGGTATCGTGGTGGATGATGCGATCGTGGTCGTGGAGGCGGTACATGGCAAAATGGAGCGTTCTCACCTGAACCCACGGGCGGCTACTGTTTCTGCATTGAGCGAGATCTCGGGCGCTATTATATCCATTACACTGGTAATGACGGCGGTGTTCCTGCCGGTTGGTTTCATGGAAGGTCCTACCGGCGTATTCTACCGCCAGTTTGCCTTCACCCTGGCTATAGCCATTCTGATATCTGCCTTTAACGCGTTAACATTGAGTCCTGCTCTGTGTGCACTTATTCTGAAGAATAATCATACCGGCGGTCATGACAAT
This sequence comes from Chitinophaga rhizophila, assembly GCF_019492185.1. GTDB lineage: Bacteria > Bacteroidota > Bacteroidia > Chitinophagales > Chitinophagaceae > Chitinophaga > Chitinophaga rhizophila. The sequence continues at coordinate 945,540 of NZ_JAICCF010000001.1, read as the reverse complement.
CACAGTAAAAAAGGTTTCAGCCGTCGCTTCTTTGCTGCCTTCAATACGGGCTTTAATGCTGTCACAAACAAATATGCACGTGGGGTTAAGTCACTGGTACGCTTTAAATGGATTGCATTAGGCGGATTGGCAGCTATCACCGGTGTTTCTGTATGGCTGATGAATAGTACGCCAAAAGGGTTCATTCCGAATGAAGATGGCAGCTTCGTAGCGCTATCCCTGTCTCTTCCGGCAGGATCGGGCATGGAGCGTACTACCGAGGTGCTGAAACGTGCAGACAGCATCCTGCGTACCATCCCGGCAGTGGAATCGGCTACAACTATTTCCGGATTTAACCTGCTCAGTAATAGTGCCGGCCCTGCTTATGCATTAGGTTTTATGAAACTGAAGCCTATCGAAGAACGTGGCGATGTGCAGGAGATCAATGCGGTGGTAGGCGTGATCAACGAAAAACTGGCCACAATCAAAGAAGGTACATTCAACATCTTCACATTCCCTACCGTACCAGGCTTTGGTAGCTTTAACGGTCTGGAACTGGTGTTGCAGGACCGTACCGGCGGATCTATCGATAAATTCAGCCAGACAGCCAACGCCTTCATCGGAGAAATGATGCAGCAGCCGGAAATAGCGGTAGCCTTTACCATGTTCCGTGCTGACTTCCCACAATACCAGCTGGAAGTAGATGCTGTGAAAGCGAAACAATTAGGTGTAAGTGTCAGTAACCTGTTAAGCAACCTGCAGACAAATCTGGGTAGCAGCCAGGCTTCTGACTTCAACCTATTTGGTAAATATTACCGGGTAATGGTGCAGGCAAGTCCTGACAGCCGCAGCAAACCGGAAAGCCTGGATGGCATGTTTGTCAGGAATGATAAAGGCGAAATGGTGCCGGTAAATAATATCATAAAATTGAAAAGAGTGTACGGTCCGGAAACCATGAACCGTTACAACCTGTACAACTCTATTGCGCTGAATGCTGTTCCTAAACCAGGATACAGTACAGGTGATGCAATCAATGCTGTAGAAAGACTGGCGGCTTCCAAACTGCCTGCAGGCTATAGCTTCGAGTGGACTGGTCTCAGCCGTGAAGAAAAGATGGCTGGCAGCCAGATGATAGTCATCTTTGCCCTGGCACTGATATTCGTATACTTCCTCCTGGCGGCGCAGTATGAAAGCTATCTGTTGCCATTGGCGGTAATATGCTCTATCCCTACAGGTATCCTGGGCGTGTTCCTCGGTATCCGTGCGGCTGGTATTGACAACAACATCTATGTACAGGTCGGGCTTGTAATGCTGATAGGATTGCTGGCAAAAAATGCTATCCTGATCGTGGAGTTCGCTGTACAACGCCGCAAAGCAGGTAAAACGCTGGTATCCGCCGCCATAGAAGCTGCCAAACTGAGATTGAGACCAATCATCATGACTTCGCTCGCATTCGTGGCTGGCTTATTACCGCTGATGACAGTGAAAGGCCCTTCCGCTGAAGGTAACCACTCCATCAGTATCGGTACGGCCGGAGGTATGCTGACAGGCGTGATACTGGGTATATTCATAATACCGGTACTGTTCGTAGTATTTCAATATCTCCAGGAAAAGGTATCACGCAAGCCTCCGGTAGAGAAACCAGCAGAAAACGGTCAATTATTGCACCACGCTCACATGCAGCACTAATCATTAACAATGAACAAGTATTTATATATCATGGGTGTTGCTGCCGTAATGATGACAGCAGCATCCTGTAAAGTAGGGAAGGAATATTCCAGACCTTCAGTAGATATGCCCAAGGCATTCCGCGGTCAGCCAACTGCTGATACCAACAGCATAGCTGCGCTGCCTATTCATTCATTCATCAGGGACACTGCCCTGCTTGCACTGATAGACAGTGCGCTTACCAGGAACTTTGACGTACAGATCGCACTGAAGAATATAGACGCAGCCAGTCAGTCGCTAAGAACGGCCCGCATGGGAAGGCTGCCAGCTGTAGATCTTCAGATACAAGGCACCCGTAACTGGCCCTCAAAAAACAGTTTGAACGGCTCCCTCTCTGAACAGTTTATCGGTACCAGGTACATGGACGACTATAGCGCCAACGTTGCATTAACATGGGAAGTGATAGCCTGGGGAAAGATCAGCAGACTGAAAGAAGCTGCGCTGGCTACCTACCTGCAGTCGGCAGAGGCCTCCAAAGCAGTGCAGACAAGAGTGATCAGTGATGTGGCACAGGCCTACTACAACCTGCTGATGCTGGATACGCAAAAGGATGTGGCCTATAAGAACAAACAGCTGTCTGATAGTACACTGCGTATAGTTAAACTGCAATACGCTTCAGGTATGGCCACCAACCTGGCTGTAGAACAAACGGAAGCACAGCTAAGGGTATCCATGGCATTGATACCCCAGATAGAACAACAGATCACGTTGCAGGAGAATGCCCTGAAAGTACTGGTAGGAGAAATGCCAGGCAGCATTGTCAGAAACAGTCTGCAGTCAATGACCGCTGATACTGCCCTATCTGCCGGCGTACCCGCCAGCCTGTTATCGCGCAGACCCGATGTACGTGCAGCTGAAATGGCCGTAAAGGTAGCAAATGCAAGAGCAGGCGTAGCACAAGCCGCCATGTATCCTGCATTGAATATCACCGCGGGCGTAGGGGTCAATTCATTTAAAATTAATAACTGGTTAAATATTCCGGGCAGCCTTTTTGAAACAGTAGGCGGCAGCATCACACAACCTATCTTCAGACGCAGGCAGTTAAAAACAGAATGGGAAACAGCTAAGATAGAATGGGAAAAGAGCGCTATTGAGTTTAAACGCTCCGTAGTTGGCGCTGTACAGGAAGTAAGTGATGCATTGGCAAAAATGGATAAGCTGCAACAGCAATATACATTTACGCAGCAACGTGTGGACAGACTCGAAATTGCCACACACGACGCCAGCCTGCTGTTTCAAAACGGTATGGCCAACTACCTCGAAGTGATCACCGCACAGAGTAACGCCCTGCAAAGCGAACTGGATCTGGCCGCCGTCAAACGCGATCAGCTGAACGCTGCCGTTGACCTGTACCGTGCACTGGGAGGGGGATGGAAATAAATATGTAACTTAGAACAATCAGGAATCAGGAGTCAGGAATGATAGAGGATGATATGATCGTATCATTAACGGGTACAAAGACATTAACAGCAATTCCTGATACCTGATTCCTCACTGTTTTCAAATGTATCAATGGTAAATACCAGAACAGATAAACTCTTCAACAAATATTACCGGGTCTTCGTTATCCCCCTGGTATTTATATTGTACGTCTTCATCTCTTACATCATTAATCCGTTCAGCAGGTACTGGGAGTATGTGTCTCATCTGTCAGTCAGCAAAACACTGTTTGAACTCTTTATTTCACTGATTGTCTCCTGGATGATTGCAGAGGTAAGCCTGGCAGTTGCCCGCTGGATGGATAAATGGCTGTCGTGGGATACACAGCCACTAAAACGTAGTATTATTCAGACAGTTCTGGTGCTGATAGCAGTTTTCTTATTATTGAACGTACTGGACTATACGCTGTTTCTGATATTGCCGCCCCCTCCGCCGGAATTGGCTGCAACCTTTGACAAAACGGATGAATGGCAGTTCTTTGTTGTCTGTAGCCTGGTATCCATATTAATTACCGCCGTGCATACAGGAAACTATTTTTTAAAACGCTGGAAGACCTCCATGCTGGAAGCAGCTCAATTGCAACTGGATGCAGCACACTTGAAAGAGACAGCGATGCAGGCACAGTTACAGTCACTTAAGCTGCAACTGGATCCGCACTTCCTCTTCAATAACTTTAGTACACTCTCCGCCCTCATAGAAGAAGAACCTAAACTCGCTATGTCTTTCCTGGAAAAACTGTCCAGGGTATACCGCTATATGATCGCTAACCTTAACAGCGATGTGATCAGCCTGAGTCAGGAACTGAATTTTATTGACGCATACGCCTTTCTGATAGATATCAGGCATGGTGAAAACGTGAATATTAGCATTAGTGTCTCTGCTGCCAATAGAAATAAAGGTATTCCTCCTATAACACTACAGTTGCTGATTGAGAACGCCATCAAACATAACATTGCATCTACGCAGCAACCACTTTATATTACCATCTACGATGAAGGAGACACTTTAATCGTTAAAAACAATATCCAACTAATACCGCATACCTTACCCTCCACCGGTCTGGGATTGAAAAATATCCGTAAACGATATGAGCTGCTCTTCGATGAAGCAGTAGATATCGATAACCACGATGGTGAATTTAAGGTACGCTTACCATTAGTTGATTTTTAAAAGCTTATCTATGCAGGTCGTAATAATAGAAGATGAGAAACCCAACGTTACGCGGTTGAAGAAGATGTTGACAGAAGTCGATCCTGATACAGAGGTGATCGCGGTGCTCGACACTATTACAGAAAGCGTTACCTGGTTCCACCAGCATCCGCACCCGGATGTGGTATTGATGGATATCCGTATTGCCGACGGACTTAGCTTTGATATTTTTCCGAAAGTGAAATTTGATTGTCCGGTGATATTTGTCACCGCCTATGATGAATATGCAGTTCGCGCATTTAAAGTGAACAGCCTTGATTATCTGCTGAAGCCTGTTGAAAAAGAAGACCTGACACAGGCGCTTGAAAAAGTAAGGTCTATGAAACCTCAGCCCGATACAGAAGACCTGATGAAACACCTGCTTGAGCTGCTGAGCAAAAAAGAGGTGACATACCGTACCCGCTTTATGATCCCCTTCCGCGACGAATACAGAACAATCTCTGTCGCAGATATTGATTTCGTTTTTTATAGTGTTACCGGCACTCACCTGGTGCTGAAAGATGGATCACATGTACCTGTCAGCCTGACGTTGGAAGAGCTGGAAGAGCAACTTGACCCGCAGGTGTTTTTCCGGGTTAACAGGCAACATATTATTCATGCAGATAGTATTGAGAAGATACAAACTTATTCTACCAGTAAATTGCGCGTAGTATTAAAACGCGATCGGGAAAGAGAAGTACTGATCAGCCGGGAGAAGGTGCCATTGTTTAAGCAGTGGCTGGATAGATAGTCAGGATCTGAAAGGATTGAGAATAATAGGTATCCGCTCCCTGCTATGATTATAGAAGGATATAAGAAAACGTGGACTTGATACGGAGATGTTGTCTACATCATTAGTTATCGGGATAAGCTGCAATAATGATAGCGATCGTGCCTGATGGCAACAGCGGGTTTATAACAGCAGGGCGCTGTCAGCAGAAAATAGGAGTGGAGGTGATAGCACCCCCCGGCTTAGTACGTTTTTTAAATGGTATATATGCTCACTGATATGCCACCCGCAGGCCATGTAGCCTCATTCCCTTTGAACAGGTATATACGTCATGGCAGGTGCCGTGCAGGAAGATAATTGCGCAGGATCATGTTGCCTGTGCTTGTCATTGTTATCCGGTGCAGTGCTGGTGATAGATTCAGTAGGTGGTGGAGGCACTACCGCAATGATATCTGCAGCCATCCACTTATGATTGTTTGGTAAACTGCCGGCCTGTACACCCCGCACCTGCACTAATACCAGTAACGTACCTTCCCCTGGCGTGTTTGTCGTAAGCATTGTATTCACCACAGGCTGGCCCGGTGTAAGTAAAACGGTCGCGCTATCGGTACCTGTTACCTGCATGGTGGCGAAGCGTATCCGAACGGTGATCAGTTTAACTTCCAATGCCTGTATGCTTTTGATTTGTGGTAAGACCTGTGCAGGAATGTGCAGCGTATGCTGATCAGTGAATACCGGTGGCAGACTGAAGAACTTTTCTATACCGCTATGTTCATTAAAGCGGAAGCCGGTCAGGGCAGCAGCGTATTGTTTGCCGCCTTGTATCAGTCGTTTGTTCAGCCGGTTGATATGTGTACTGTCACAGCGTACGTCCAGTTCAGGATACAGGGCATGCCGTATAAGTGCCCCGGTTTTGCTGGCCAGTCCGAAGCGCTGCGCAGCCAGGCGGGTAGCGGTCGTTTGACGTACAGCGGCAGGCGCGCTGCGGAGACAGTATTTCCTGTTCCGCTGGTAACCTATAAGGTTTCCCAGTTTGCCGGTAAAAGTGATTAATGAGGTTTGTTTAGCCATTTTGTGTCGCATTCAGTGAGGTATAAATATACTATAATCTAAAGGGGTGGATATGTTGATAGATTGATGTTTATGCAAGCGATATCCGTCAGCTATTAGGGCCTTTTCATTAGTAGACCAGCTGTGATTTGAAGATCTTAAAATGTGGGAGAAGCGTGATTGATAATTGTCGAAATTCATCTTCAGCTATTCGTGCGGTTGGCCATGTCTGGATGCTCGCCTGGTCAACGCCAGGGCCTGGTGGCGGGAGAATTGGACATTCTGTTGATGCTATGGCGCATTTTTAGGAGAAGAGTAGCGATGAAGTAATGGAAGTATGGCCCGGCATGTTTTTAGTCCTTTTAAGAAAGTAACTGCCAGGGTGTAGAGAGATGTAGTTGAAGATGGCAGCAGCAGTCAGATAGTAGGCAATGTTGCCCGAAGCAGTCATTGCATCTGCATAGCGAGGTAAAAGGTGTAGTAATAGATACCGGGGAAGACTGCGATATTTTCTAAAGCAAAAGTGCCCCAGACTATCGGGATAGACGTATTGCATTACGCAGTCTATGCTATCATAGCGGGACCTGTGACTAATGCAATTGAAAAACCTGAATAAAAAACAAAGGTCGTATCGGTACATCCGGTACGACCTTATTTTGTTAATGACGGTGTTTTTTCTGCTGTCCCGGGGCAAATGGTTTTGCTGATTTGGACCCGGTAAGTTTCTTTGCCTGGCCTGGAGGTAAACCATGAGGATGACCATGCGGCGTAGCGCGGTAAGTACAGGCGCTCACTGTAAAAGCGAGCCATGTGCCAACAAGTAGTGGCAACAGGAGAGATGTTTTTTTAGTTCGCATGACAATTGTGATTTAAGCTTCCTATTGGTAACAAAAGGCAAATATAAGGCCAAGTGTGGATATTTAATGCTTAATGGACTGATAATCTTCGTGTTAATACACATCCTTTGCAAGTGGAAACATTCCCTGGATTACCTGAGATATTTCAGATTTTCATATGTATATTTGAACAGGAAGTGATTACCTGTATCCATTATCGGGAAACCAGGAACCGGTCTTAATCACGCAGATAGGCTGCGTTGGTAACAATGAATTTTGTATATCCCTTTTATAACTATATATGAAAACGCATACAGGCCATTTAATATTGACGCTTACACTGCTTTCCTTATCGGTAAATGTCCTTTCCTGCGGAAGGATGAAAGATAGACAGCAGGTTTGGTCAGAGCGGACTGCAACCATTACCGCAACAGAGATCAGCCACACACAACAGGTAGCAATGGCGCACATGGAGGAAGTATTTCCTACGTACCATAGCACAACGCCGGATACAGATGATAACAAAAAGCGTTTCAGGGAACACCTGGAAGTAGATGCCACACCAGATGTCAGGGGGCTGTATACCTATACAGACTTTATGGGTGCAGATTATGAAGTGCTCATTGCTTTTACGTGCGATAAGCAGACGATCAGCAATATTGTACGCAGGAATGGTATGAAGTTAAGTGCAGATACCGGCGCTGCCCGTATACTGATGAATGGCGGACCGGCATGGTGGAAGTCCGGCGCTATGGAAAGGCTGGTTCCTTACCAGGCCGGTGATGAAGATGGCTTCTGGCAATATCTGTGGTATAACCCTGTTACCGGAGAAGCGTTTTACAAAGAGTTCAGTTTATAAATATCTGCCGGACTTACTGTCCGTCTACATCCTGCTGAGGGGTCACTGTTTTCCTGCGAAAGGAAGCAGGATACTCACCATACATGTTCTTAAATGTACGGGAGAAATTGTAGTCGTTACTATATCCCAGTTCCTCGGCAATATCTGCTACCAGCATATCTGTATTCTCCAGCAGGTATCTGGCGCGTTCCATCACCTGTTCCAGTACAAAGTCACTGATCTTGACGCCGAATGTTTTTAAGAATGCCCTGCTGAGAGACTTCTCATTGATGAAGTGTTTCCTGGCAAGTGAGCGGAGGCTATGCACATGTATATTGGGGTATAACATCACTTCATTCCTGATCAGCATCATGGTCGTATCCAGGGCTGTCTCTGCGCTTAAAGCAGACACCTGCTTTTCCTGGTATTCCGTTAGTAATTCAACGCTTACACGCTGCAATGCATAACCGGGTACCAGCCCGCCTTGCAGTGGTTCCGTTACATGGTCAAGATACCGCATCATGGACGGGCTGATAGTAACAGGTGAAGTATCTACCTCTGTTTTCTCATATCTAGTTGCAGGTACTACAGCCACCTGTTTATTCCTTATAAGCTCAAGTAATAATTGTAAAGGGGCCGTGGATTGTGTGTTCTCCTCAAGTTGACAGGCTTCCAGCTCAAAGTGGAGCGCCGCGAATACTACCAGTTGCATACAGGTTAAATGATTAACGCTGATTAAGTTACATCATTTAACTGCAATCCTGATGAATTGGGGATAATTAAATATAAAAAGGCCTTCGTTGAAGTGAAGGCCTATTAAGAATATGTGTCGAAAATATTTTATCTGAACATCGTGACCGTACCCTGCTGTTGCATGAGTTGTTTCTTACTGTCAGTATACGTTATCTTCCATACATAAGTACCCGATGGTAGCTCCGTTCCTTTCGTCCGGCCATTCCATCCGGCTTCAGGATCAGTCGTTTCATATACCAGCTGTCCCCATCTGCCAAAGATCATCATGCGGAAATCTGTTACATCATCCTGCACACGCGCCTTGAACAGATCATTCATACCATCTCCGTTCGGACTGAATGCAGAAGGCATATATATAGCACAGTCATTCATACCGCGTTCCACCGTTACATTCCCTTCTACAGAACATTTATGATCATCAACAATTTTGTAATGATAAGTGCCCGCGTCAAGACGTCTGAAACGATTCTCTGACTGAGAAGCAGTATCTGATATACTGTATTGATAAGGAGCGGTACCACCGGCAGGTGTGATAATAATTTGGCCATCTTTTACACTGCTGCAGGAGAGTGGTTTTGTCTCCACATCTTTTGCATGCAACACCAGCGGATTACCGATGTTGATACCTTCCATCTTATAGCACCCCATACTATCCGTGACACGTAAAGTATAGTAGTTTGCACGCAGGTTACTGAATATCGCTGAGTCCTGTTCAGGAGAATAATTGACTATCGAATAAGTATATGGCAACCTGCCGCCGCTTGCATTGATATCTATAGCCGCATCAGATTCGCCATTACAACTGATACCTGTTACAATAGGGGCCATTTTTAACTCCCATTGCCTGACTTCTATACTCTCTGCCCTGGAATTGCCTTTGGTGGTATTGGTAACAGTAACAGTATAGGTGCCGGCGGGTAACTGAGACACCTGTTGTGTGGTGTAACCACCCGGTTCCCAGCGGAAGGTATAATTGTCTTTGTCCAGCGTGTTCATGGTCACGGCAACCTTTCCGGCATTTTGTCCGAAGCAGGTATGCTCTGCGCTCACATCAAAGTTGAGCGTCTCTTCAATCATAGATATATTATCGAGGAATGTTACTACATAACAGGTATCGTCATAGTCTGTTACATAGGGTTCAAACCGCAGATGTGCGTACGTCTTTTTAGGCTTTAATACAGCAGTAAAACGCTTCCAGTTACGCTCATAAAGCACACCGGAATACCAGATACGTTCACCAAGATCATTCTCTGTATCTGCACCGCGTATAGCCAGGGCCGTTGTAGTAGCGGCTGTCTTGTCGCTCTTATCATCTTCAGGCATTAAGGCCATGTCAAAATGAATAAGATAAGCTTTGCCTGCCTCTATTGGTTTGGATAACTGTTGTCCGATCGATGTCCATACAGCATGACCTGCAGATGTGTTGTTTTCAGACGCAGCCAGCAGTGCAGCATATGTCTTTCCATCCGATGGAGCAATCTCGTTAGACGAGCCAAGTGGCAGCGTATAAGCTATCAGATTGACAGACCGTTGATACCACGGCGCGGGTATCCCATTCATTGTAGGTTGGCCTTCAAATGAGGGATTCTGAAGATAGATCGGCATCGATTGTGACCCGGCTGTTTTTGATAGCATGATCAATAAAGATACGAGGATGGTTTTCAGTATGTTGACTTGTACACTGAAGGTTTTCATAGATTATATTACGGCTATAGGTAATACAAACTTACATAAAAACCATGACAATGTGCGTCAACTGACCTTGTCTGACCTCATTTTTCTGCTATTTCATCATGCAATCATACATGCAGTTTTTTCTCCCACACTGTTACAAAACTTCCAGTCAGTTGATATGGAAGTACTTCCGCAATTGCAGCGTCCCATTTTTGTAAGACGCTTATTTTTTTTGTGAAAAAAGAAAATGGGAAAACATCATCAATAAAGTTTGTTTTGCCGAAACGCACGATTCTGAAGCGTGTTCTTACGGCAAGCGTCTCAAGTGAATGCTTGCTGAAAAACTGTACATGTGTTAAATCATCTGCATCTGATTGAACAGTAGTACCTTTATAGCCGAGCAGCTGTTTTGTTTGCAGGATGCATTTCCATACCCAGTTATCTTTCCGCTGCAGCGCAATGATGGGTTTAGTCACCAATACTTCCCTGGGTCCCATACCGTTAGGTACAGTAACGATCAATACACCTTTATCTGTTAATGACTTGTATAATACTTCAAGCAGCTTTTCCGGATGATTGAGATGTTCCAGTACTTCACTGCATATCACCGCGTGATAACGTTTGCCGTCAGCAACAAGTTGTTCTGCACTCACTACGTCAAAGCTGACATTGGGTATATGAGTTAGCGCACGCGCTTTCTCAATTGCTTTCTGACTTACATCTATACCATACACATTAAATCCTTCTTTTCCCAGTCCGCGGGCAATAATGCCGTTACCGCAGCCTACGTCCAGTACAGTAGCACCTTCAGGCAAATGTTGTTTAAGTGTATGTATGATGAATTGTAAACGCTTGATGTCGGCAAGTCTCTTATATTCCATATGCATAGCGCTTAATGATTAAATGAGTGTCTTTTTTAAAAACATGTTCATCTTTCGGAGTTGAGGGTTCGTGGGGTGTTAGTTAGTTTTCATATGTAAGTTCGTCAGCAGTAAGAACACTGCCGCATCATTTACGGACATCTTTACCCTCATTTAGGGACAAATTTAAGTAGGTGGTAATCAAACAATACAGGTATATGGTATAGGAAGTTGCAGATAGTAAAACGGCTGCCCTTGTTTGTTGGACAGCCGCTTTGCGGGACATACTATTTTATTTGCGCTACCTCGAAGTGCATGCCGTCTTTCCTGGAGAAGTGGCCTCCCCAATAGAAGCCGTTTTCATTGGCAAGCGTCACAAGCTCCCTGACAGATCCTTTCTGACCTACTAACGCAGGTTGTGCACCCAAAGGGTTCCAGGCTACATTAATGTCGAAGGCTGATCCGAAAGAATGATTGCTAAGCGTTGATCTGCTGCCTCTGATAAACCTTGGTACGAATGATCCTCCCCATGTCAATACGAGTGGCAGCAGGCCGGCATCCTCCCAATCCTTCCATAGTCTGATCAGCTGACCGGCAGCTTTCTTATGGAACGCTACCCTGTCAGAGCCTGTAATGGTAACCAGTTGCGGAATGGACACCAGTGCTATATTTGAACTTGCCCAGTTATCTGTAATCATGATGTTCTCCGGGTTGTCTGGCAAAGGATGTGACTTATACGCAAACTTGCCAAATACAGCAGCTCTTTCGTCATTGGAGACCAAGGGTTTAAACGCAGGCCTTTTAGGATAATCCGGTCCTGATTTATCCTGCCTGTCATCCAGGATGCCGTCAAAACCCAGCTGCATGGCAACGCCATATGTTTTGTTGCCCACTACGCCGTCGGGCTGCAGCAGATGTTTGCGTTGGAATACCATAGTAGCTTGTTGTACCTCGGGACAAAAAGTGCCGTCAGCTTGTCCGTCGAAAAGTCGTTGTCCGATCAGAAAATATTGCCAGCAGGTAACCAATGGGCCCTGGCTGTTAATCCTGATAAGTTTGAGTGATTCCATAATGTCGGAATGGGGTATTTGGTGATAGAAAGGGGTTGTGGTTGATGGAGTTGCTTAAACATTCGACTATCGGAGCGTCTTGATACGCTCAGTTAAAAACAATAACCCAAGATACTGAATTTAGTTTGCCGGAGCAATAGTACAGCAATGAAATTGTTGATATTAATATGCACTCACTGCCGTCCCGTTACCTCCATTCCTCTGTAAATTTGATCTGTTTAAAACCCCAAAAATATGACCATTCACTATGTACGTTCATGGTGCATTTACATTTGTATGTTGCTTGTTATTGCTGCGTGTAACAAGGAAGATCAGGCACTCAGACCTGAAAATGCACTGGCAGTTGCAGACCCCTCAATCAGTAGTAATGCAGATGCGACTATTCCTGTATCCTGGTACCAGTTACAGTTCAGACTTATTAAAGAAACGCCTGGCTTCACACCGCCGGTAGCTGCAAGAGCATTGGCCTACACCGGTATTGCCTTGCATGAAGCCGTGGTATGGGGAGACCGTAACGGTCATACCCTCAGCGGACAGCTCAATGCCTTATACAATGTGCCTCGCCCGGAGCGCGGCAGACGGTATAACTGGGCTATTGCAGCCAACAGCGCCCTGTCTGACATTACTATCAGGCTGTATCCCAATGCCAGTCCCGCCAATCTATCATTGATCAGGGCACTTGACAGTACCAACCTTTCAGCAGCAGGCAATGGTTGTGATGCCGCAGAGATCAGCCGCTCAATCCAATTTGGCAGGCAGGTGGCTGCAGCCATCTATAACTGGTCAGCCACTGACGGTGGTAAAGACGGTTATCTGAACAGCTTCCCTACCGATTATGTGCCTCCGGTAGGACCGGCATTCTGGGTGCCCACACCTCCCGCATTTCAGCGGGCATTATTGCCTTACTGGGGTAACAACCGGTTGATGGTAAGACCGCGTTACCCGGAGACAGCCGCTATCCCGCATCCGCCATTTGCGACGGATACAGCTTCCTCGTTCTACAAGGCAGCCTATAAAGTTTATGAAGCGGTGAACACCCTGACACCGGAAGAAAACACAATTGCCCTATACTGGGCAGATGGTGGTGGTACATTTACGCCTCCTGGCCATTTACTGGCTATTACAGCGCAGTTAATCACTGAGGAAGGGTTAGACCTCATCGGGGCTGCAAAACTCTTTGCACAGGTCGGAATCAGCGTAAATGACGCGGGTATTGTTTGCTGGAAGTATAAGTACAGGTATAACCTGCTACGCCCTGTTACCTACATCAGGCAGTATATTGATGCCGGATGGAGTTCGCTGATAGCGACGCCGCCATTTCCTTCGTATACCTCCGGACATGCCAGCTTCACAGGAGCGGCAGGTAATGTACTGGCCGGCAACTTTGGTAGCAGCTATACATTCACCGACAACCAAAAGGTGCCGGAAGGATTTGCGCCCCGCTCATTCAACAGCTTTCAGCAGATGATTGACGAAGCATCCATATCAAGGGTGTATGGTGGTATTCACTATGACTTTGATAGCGAAGTAGGTGCAGAGACAGGTAAGGCCGTGGCCTTACGAGTGTTGTCACTCAGGTATTAATTTGCGGACAGGTGGGGCTGTGTCATAATTAACTCGATGGCGCTGAGAATTTCTTATACGGAAAGTCTCTCCATCAGATACCCGAATAAATTTGGGTAAAAGTTATTTATGAGACAGCCCCATATATTTGCCCATATGATGGTTATGCGCTGCCGGAAATTGCGTTACTGTTCGCCAGCTGCCTTACCAATAATCTCCTTACGGTGCTGAATACCCCACTCCGTCAGGTGTTCAATAATGGTTTTTAACGTCAGACCATGTTTGGTAAGCTCATACTGTACGGTGACAGGCTGTGTATCCAGCACGCTTCTCTTCACCAGCTTATTCAGCTCCAGCTCCTTCAATTCTTTGCTCAGCATCTTGTTAGAAATACCTTCAATGTCCTCCAGGATGTCTGAAAACCTGCGCTTGTTATAATAGCAGATGGAGGAAAGAATAGATATCTTCCATTTACCGCTCAGTACGTCCATTGAATCCTGGACGGCTCTCATTTCTTTCTTGTGTTCCTTCTGGAAATCCTTAATCCGACACTCCATGATTTGTTACTTTGTTACCTCTGGGTTACTGTTACTTTTGGAAACAAAGTTACCAAAATATATTTCCCCTCTCTAACTTTGAATTCTCAACAAGAAAAAATAAGATACAATGAGTAAACTTAAGAATAAGGTAGCCGTGGTTACAGGGGCTTCAAAGGGAATCGGCGCAGCTATAGCAAAACATTTTGCCGCAGCAGGTGCAAAGGTGGTTGTGAACTATGCCTCCAGCAGGGAAGGAGCAGACGTTGTTGTTAAAGCAATAACTGATAATGGAGGTACAGCAATTGCCGTACAGGGCGATGTATCAAAAGCAGCGGATATAGCCAGGCTTTTTGAAGAGACGAATACCGCCTTCGGCGGACTTGACATACTGGTGAATAACGCCGGTATTTACCAATACGATGCGATTGAGCAGGTATCAGAAGAGACCTTCCAACGCCAGTTCAACGTCAATGTGCTGGGATCTGTACTGGCCATCCAGGGAGCATTGAAACTGTTTGGTGACAAGGGGGGCAACATCATTAACATCAGTTCTGGTGCCAGTACTACACCTTTACCGACAGGAGCGGTTTATTCTGCTACTAAAGCCGCGCTAGATGCTATTACGATTGCTTTGTCCAAGGAGTTCAGCGGAAGGAATATCCGTATCAACTCTATTCTGCCAGGTATCGTTGCAACAGAAGGTTCAACCAGCGGTGGGTTCATAGGTAGCGACTTTGAAGCGAAACTGGTAGCAACTACTCCGCTGGGTCGGACAGGTCAGCCGGATGATATTGCAAAAGTTGCTGTGTTTATGGCCTCTGATGAATCAGCATGGATCACAGGAGAAAAAGTAACTGTATCAGGCGGCATCTATGGTCTGTAAATCAGTTTAAAACAAAGCCTTCAGGTACCGCCTGAAGGCTTTGTTATTTCGTTTGTAAACCTTGTATAGTCGCCCTAAGATCCCCTGGGTACCCCGTATGTCCCCGGCTCAGGCCGTCCATATTTACACTATAGCAGTTGGTTTGTAAACAATTGGCTATAAATATATTGCGCTTCCATCCCCGCTATTTCTTCTATATTTTCCACATACTTTTATGCAGGTTGCCCGTAGGTAGTTATTTTCAGTCCGGATAAGCCACGTTATTCTTATTCTCAAAATGACCATCTATTTCTTCATCAAACTTCCCTCAAATGAAAACGCTGCTATGGGCATTATGTGCCCTGTTCCTGTTCGCCTGTAACAAGTCGTTACCCGAACTACAAAAGCCATCGCTTAGACCGGAAGTACAGGCCGCTGTACCGGTTACCAAGTCTACCAGCAAGAAGATCTTTATCCACTGGATGCCCTGGTTTGAAACGCCTGCTTCCCGCGGTACCTGGGGGTATCACTGGAAGATGAACACGCAGAACCCTGACATCATCGTTAACGGAAAAAGACAGATCGCCGCCTACTACTATCCCAAAACCGGCCCTTACGCATCGGCCGATCCTGACATCATAGAGTATCAGCTATTGCTGATGAAATATGCCGGTGCTGACGGGGTATTCATTGATTGGCCCGGGACCAGGCAGCGATACGATTACCCCGACAACCTGGCTAACTCTAATGCACTGATCAACAAACTGAACGCTGTTGGTCTTCAGTTCTCTATTGTTCATGAGGACAGGAACTGGGATCCTGGTATGGCTGCTAACGCGCATGCAGACTTTGTCTACATGCAGAACAACTACTTTAATCAGGCCAACTATCTCCGTAACAGCTCCAATGCTCCTGTCGTACTCAATTTCGGTCCTATCACTTTTCATCAGACTGCTGAATGGAATACTATACTGAATGGTATCAATCCCCGGCCCAAGATCATACCGTTGTTTGGGTTTACCAATGAAGTAGGCAGCAACAATGCAGGTGGTGAATTTCCCTGGATCTACCAGGAACATCCGGGTGTGGTAGACCGGTACTACACCCAGGCGGCCACTTTCCCTTTGTCTATTGGTGTTGTATATCCCGGATTTAAATCATTCTATCAGGCCGGCGGTGCCGACGGACCAACCTGGGAGATTGCACATAATGGCACCTCTACCTTCTCAACCATGCTGGATAAAGCACTGGCATCAAGTGTACAGATCATTCAGTTCGCCACCTGGAACGACTACGGAGAAGGTACTATCATTGAACCTACGGAGGAATTTGGGTTCTCTTTTCTTACTATCATGCAGCAGAAACTGGGTGTACCTTACGGCCAGCGTGAACTGGACCTGATCTATAAGTTATACCAGTACCGAAAGCAACATGCAGGTAATACAAGTATCCAGCAACAGCTAAACCAGGTATTTACCTATCTGGCAAATCTGCAGGTAGCCAACGCGGAGAGCCTTTTAAACAGTATCGGCGGTGGTACTGACCCTGGTAATCCTCCAGCAGGGGGTGTATTGATCAAAAACCGGTGGCTGAATACCTATCTGTATGAACAGAATGGACAGGTCAGATACAGTAGCGGCAATACCGGTAACCAGTATCGCTGGATACAGGAAAGCGTGAACGGACATATCCGGTTTAAGAATGCAGCTACTGGCAACTACCTGCATATTGAACACCTGTATAACTATGTGGAAAGTTCAAATGTGCCTGCCACCTTCTACAGCAGTTACTGGGCCCTGGAAAGCTATAACGGCTATACCCGTATCAGAAACGAATGGCAGAATACTTACCTGAATCTGGAAAACCAGAGCGGGTTGGCAGAATGCACCAGTGTACCGGCTAACTTCGAGAGCGCGCACTGGACATTAGTCAATTAATAACACTATATCAGGGCTCAGGAACCGGACTTTGATAAAGCGAACTGCTGATATCCGGCTCCTGATCCCTGCGTAGTTACCGCTGATGGTTTAATCAGCTTTGAGGCTGCTGACAGGGTTCACCATCGCAGCCTTGATTGCCTTAATACTAATCGTTACCAGGGTAACAATGACCATCAGTGCAATCGAGATCACAAACACCTGCCAGCTGATATCAATCCGGTAAGCGAAGTTCTGCAGCCATTTATTCATCAATAACCAGGACAGCGGAATGGTAATAACAGCCGCAAGTCCGATCAGTTTGATGAAGTCAGACGAAAGCATCGTCACAATACTTGTTACTGAAGCACCCAACACCTTACGGATACCAATTTCCTTCCTGCGCTGTTCTGCCGCGTAGGTAATAAGACCAAATACGCCCAGTGAGGCAATCAGGATTGCAAGTACCGCAAAGGAAATAAAGATCTTTCCGGTGCGAGCCTCAGAGATATATAGCTTATTGAAGTCGTCATCCATAAAGGTATAGCTGAACGGTTGTCCCTGCATACCAGGTCTTGCATGATATGCCTTAGCTATTTCCCGGATGGTACGTTGCACATCAGTGGTGTTGATACGGAATGCCATCTTCGCGGTATATTCCCCCAGGGTGAATACTGCCGGTGGAATCTTGTTGCGGAGAGAGCCGGAATTGAAGTCCTTTACAATACCTATGATCTCCATTTTCCTGTTTCCGCTATACAGGTATTTGCCGGTAATGTCCGTAAAGCCCAGCAGTTTTGCAGCTGTCTCATTGAGGATAAGCGCATTGGTATCTGTAGGCATCTCCGGAGAGAAGTTCCTGCCGCCAGCCATCTCCATCCCCAGCGTATTGAAGTAATCTGTATCAATGTACCACTCATTAATGCCTATAACTTGACCAGCAGTTCTGGCTGCATCTTTTGAATAAATGCTGGTGTTCAGGTTCATTTCTGTCGGCAGACTGCGGGTCATCGTTCCGGCGGTTACTCCAGGTATCTTCAGTACTTCTTCCTTGAATCCTTTGGCATGTATCCAGAGGGACTGGGTATTGTTCAATATCAGTACCTGCTGCCGGTTATAACCCAGCTTTTTATTACGGATAAAGCTTAGCTGGTTGTAAATAACCAGTGTGCCGACAATCAGCAGGATCGCTGCTGCAAACTGGAAAACAACCAGGCTGTTTCTGAGCCAGCTGCTTTTAAAGCCATTGGACAGTTTACCTTTCAGCACGCTTACCGGTTCAAAGGAAGAAAGGAAGAACGCAGGGTAACTGCCTGCAAGTAGTCCGACGATAATAACAATCACCAGCAACGAAGGCAGTATCCATGTTAATGAGGATAGGGATATCTGTAGTGATTTGCCGGAGAGCTCGTTCAGGTAAGGGATCATGAACGAGGCGATCACCAGGGCAATCAGCATGGCGCAGCAACTGGTGATCATAGATTCTGCCAGGAATTGTATAATCAGGGTACTGCGTTCAGAGCCCATTACCTTTCTGAGGCCAACTTCTTTTGCCCGGCCGGCAGAACGTGCAGTAGACAGGTTCATAAAGTTTACACAGGCAATCAGCAGGATGATAACGGCAGTGATGATGAAAATATAGACATACTGGATATTACCGGAGGGCTCTGCTTCATTCACCAGGTCAGATTCCAGGTGGATCTTTCTGATAGGAATAGCGTCATACCTGAAATGCCCGCCTTTCTTTTCCAGATCTGCAAGACTACTGCCGGTCAGCTTCCGCAGGTCATTCTCCATATACTTGGCAGTTGCCTTTTGCAGCCAGCCTTCCAGCTGTTGTTGTGTCACTTCCGGACGTACGCGTACGTAGGTTACAAAGTTGTCCGACATCCAGCTGGCTTCCCTGCTTTCAGGTTCGCTTGCCATCGCTCTCAGGAAATCAAAGTGTACATGCGCCTGCGAAGGCATATCTTTGATTACGCCGCTAATGGTATATGTGGCGATATTATCCGTCTGTAAGGTTTTGCCGACTACGTCAATGCTGTTGAAGTACTTTTTGGCCATACGCGCTGATATCACCATATTGTTCGGGTTACGTAGCGCAGTAACAGCATTTCCGGCAATCATTTCCAGGTCAAGTACATCAAATACTGTTGAATCGGCATAGCATACGTTCTGCTCCATAAGGGTCTGCTCTCCTTTTTTGACCAGTATATTATCCTGCTGCAACAGGCGGGTGTATGTCTCAATCTGAGGATAGTCCTGTGTTAAAACGGCCCCGAACTGCGCAGGGGAAAACCTCTCTCTGAATGTGTTTCCATTTACCAGGAAATCTGCATTGATGCGATAAGTGCGGTCTGCATGTTTATTGTAGGAGTCATAGGTCAATTCGTCTATGACAAATAAAGCTATCAGCAGACAGGTGGCCAGCCCTATAGCCAGCCCCAGAATAGTGATCACTGAAAATCCTTTGTTCCTCCAGAGATTGCGTGTGGCGATCTTATAATAGTACCTGAACATATGTTTATATTTAGGAATCCCCCGACTAATATACGATCTGATGATCCCCAACAGTATACCAAATGCTGATATATATGATAATGAATAGGTTAGTAGAGCTGGTTGCAGGTGTAGTGTCCGGTTTTGATATAGTGACTGTCCGTTTTTAGCAGTTAGTTCAGGTATAAAAATTGTGAGAAGAGAGTTTTGTATGAAAGGGTTGCAGAACCCTGAATTTCTCAATATCTTACTTGGACACATCTCTTATAAAACCCAGCCCTTGTTATGAAGAATACAAGAAGACATTTTTTACATAAGCTTACAGCTTCCGCCATTGCATTGACTGTTATTCCCCGCCTCGGAGTGGCCGGCGTACCTGATCTGACTGAAGTGCCCTATGATGGGCCGGTATTGCGGGTAGCAATTATGGGATTGGGGGGATATGGCTCCCGGGTGGCAGAATCTATGCTGGCCTGTAAAAAGGCAAAACTGACAGGTGTGATCAGCGGTACGCCGTCCAAAATCAAGACCTGGCAGGAAAAGTATGGTATTCCGGAGAAGAACTGCTACAACTATGACAACTTTGATAAGATCAAAGACAATCCGGACATAGACGCTGTATACGTTATCACACCTAATGCCTTACACCATGATCAGGTGATCAGGGTCGCCAAAGCGGGTAAACATGTCATCTGTGAAAAGCCGATGGCCCTGAATGCAAAGGAAGGTCAGGAGATGATCGATGCCTGCCGGAAGGCGAATGTAAAGCTGCTGGTAG
The DNA here is from genome assembly GCF_019492185.1 of Chitinophaga rhizophila. Taxonomy (GTDB): domain Bacteria; phylum Bacteroidota; class Bacteroidia; order Chitinophagales; family Chitinophagaceae; genus Chitinophaga; species Chitinophaga rhizophila. The sequence continues at coordinate 925,237 of NZ_JAICCF010000001.1, read as the reverse complement.
GCTACCGCATGCACTTTGAGCCACACACGCTGGAAGTGATCAGGATGCGTAACGCCGGCGAATTTGGAAAAGTACTCTTCTTCCAGGGGCTCTGCGGCTTCAAAATAGGAGATCCTACACAATGGCGTTTAAGCAAAGAACTGGCCGGTGGCGGTTCCCTTATGGATATCGGTATATATGCCCTTAATGGCGCAAGATATATGGTAGGGGAGGAACCTATATGGGTAACTGCTCAGGAAACCAAGACCGATACCCAGAAATTCAAGCCAGGCGTTGATGAGACCATCCAGTTCCAGTTAGGTTTCCCTAGCGGCGCTGTAGCCTCCTGCCTGTCTACCTATAGTATGAATAACCTGGACAAGTTCTTCCTCAACGGGGATAAAGGATTTGCTGAAATGCAGCCATCGACTGGCTATGGACCCATTAAAGGCCGTACGCACAAAGGTGAACTGAATCAGCCCATTGTGGTACATCAGACCCTGCAAATGGAGGAAATGTCTGATATTATTCTGAAAGGTAAAAAGCCGGTAGTCGATGTCAGCGGGGAAGAAGGCTTACGCGACCTTAAAATTATGGATGCTATCTACCTGGCAGTCAAAACAGGTAAGAAAGTAGATCTCAAATAACTGATAAGAGCAGCCTGCACAGTCAGGCTGCTCTTATTCTTATAAAAGTTGGGCTGGTATGTCATAATATGGCCAGGATTCGTTATATTGTATGTAAATCTCGCCTATGGAATCAGCAACCATCCCCAATAAAGGAATCAACTGGGCATATATCTTCTCTCCCTGTATGATTCTGATCATTGTAACCAGCATCACTTTTATTATACATGCCTTTGGTGAACAGCAGGGTATCACAGAGTTACTGTTACTCGCATTATGCCTGCCCATACTGATGACGGCTGTAGTAGTGGATATCCTGTTGAAAGTCGCCTTCAGTGAAGCCGCTAACAAAGGAAAGATGCTCTGGATTATTCAGCCGGCAGTAATCATCACCATTCTGCTCAGCATTCTCCTGGCTGACATCTAATCACGCATGCTCCCTATACATTTGCCTATTCTCTTTCTCATGATATCATTTAACCAGGATTCCTGAACGTCGGGAACAGCCAGTATCCTGCTACCTGTTCTCTAACCAGGTCAGGAAGATCTGCACCTTCTCCTTATTGATTAACAGCTTATCTGGTGTCGGAATAGTCAGATTGACCAGTAACTTCCGCGCAAAATAGTGTTCCACCTCTTTGATGGCCGCAAAGTTGACCAGGTACTGCCTGTTCACCCGGAAAAACTGCTCCGGCGACAGCAGGTTATAGATCTGATCAAGGGATTGATTGATACTGTATTCCTGCTGGTCAAAACTTCTGATCAGCGTCGCTTCATTCCTGATATAGAAATAAGCGATCGTGTCTGTGGCAATGTTCAGATACTTGTTATTCTTGAATACCAGGAAGTTCTTTTTGCCTGTCGGCGCAGCTACCCTCGCGAGCAGATCGCTCAACTGCGGCAAGGCATTCTGCTGGAAGAAATTCTTTAACTCATCCACTTTATTAAAGGCGGCTATAATATCTTCCTTTGAAAAAGGTTTCAGTACATAATCCACCCCATTCGCTTTGAAGGCCTCCAGTGTGTATTCGTCAAAGGCTGTACAGAAAACTACCGGACAGGCTATTTTCACTGCTTTAAAGATATTGAAGCATAACCCGTCAGATAGCTGTATGTCCATAAATATGAGGTCCGGAGGCGGCTGTTCTGATAAATAGGCAACACTGCTCTTTATGCTTTGTAGCTGCGATACAATACGGGCCTCTGGTCTGATCTTACTTATCAGTGCAGCCAGCGAAGCAGCCGCTTTAAGTTCGTCTTCAATTATCAGAATATTCATGGATCACTGGTAATTTTACTTTAAAGGTAGTGGCAGTTTCTTCAATCACAATTGCTTTATCCAACAGGTGATGATACCTTTCATTAATATTGTTCAAGCCAACATGCATAGAGGCTTCAGCCTCCATTTTGGGTTGCAGGTCATTCTCCACCACAATAAACTCCTGCTCTGCATACAGCCGGATCTGCAAAGGATACTCCAGTGACACTACATTATGCTTGATACAGTTTTCAATCAGCAACTGTAAAGTGAAAGGTGGAATCATCGATTGATGATAACCGGATGGTATCTCGTTATGCATATCAATACCATCTTCAAACCTGGCCTTCAGCAGGAACATATAGGCCGTTACAATGTCCAGTTCTTCCGACAGTTGGATCAGATCCAGCTTGCGGCTCTCAAGTGTGAACCGGTAAAACTCAGACAGCTTCAGTACAAATTCCACCGACTGCTTATCATTCACTTCTATCATTGTTTTCAAAGTATTCAGACTGTTGAAAAGGAAGTGTGGATTGATCTGCTGCTTTAATAGTTCATACTGTGCACCCAGAGTATCAGATTTTGAACGTTCCAGTTCTATACGCACCTGCTGATTGTGGTAGTTCTGATATAACAAATGCAGGAACATGTAGAACATCAGGTTGATAAGTATACCCCTGACTTCTACCATCAGCATCACCGGACCGAAACTGAGTGTTGAGATCAGTAACTGCTGACCGAAAGCCAGTAATAACATAACTCCCATCCCGAATACAAGGCTGCTAAATAACCGGGTAACGGAGATGCCTTTATAGATATCTCTTTTGGAATACCTGGGCAGCGTATAGATGTTGTAATACCATACGAGCAGGGAAAATATAGCAGTGATGGCAGAGTTAACCACTGCTTCCCTCGTATTGAAGTGATGCTCCGCTATCTTGGGTACGGAGGCCAGTACTCCCAGAAATATGGAACTGAGCCAGATGATAAGCGGCGATACTTTAAATGAACGTTGATTAGTCACTGTAAATAATTGGCTGAAACAATACCGTTGTGCTCCTTCAAAGATATAGCTTCTTCTTTCCCGGGGATAATCGCAAAAGGGCAACCGGTCAGATTAAGCCGAGAGGTGGACAAATTTGAGCTTCAACACACCGGCGGCCTTGGTATATCCTCCTTCTGCGCCATCTACAAAATGGATGTGTTCATCCTTGTAGTCTCTAACATAGCAGGACATCACCGATTCTTTGCTGGCATAGAAAGCATAGAGTATACGCCCGGCATTTTCAAGTATATTGAGTTGCGTCACCAGTTCCTGCCGCTGGGCTTCTGTGCCGGCAATGACCGTATTAATCTTACCATCTATAACCAGCGTATCCGACATTTCAACCAACCGGCTCAGGTAAGTTCGCCCGGATTTAGTGCGGAAATACAAACGCCCTAGCAGGTTAGTCAGCCAGGTCTTCATCTGCTCTACGAATTTCTTTCTGCCAAACCTTGCTCTAAGTTCCAGCCCCAGTTTTGTAAAGGTGCTTTTCAACCGGAGTTGTGGGATGGAGATCGGCTGCCTTTTCTCAGGTAGTCCGTAGATGGTGTCTATATGTGTGATGACCTCCCTGAATACGGCGGATTGTGTTTCTTCTGCGGTTGATACCACGATCAGCGACACTACCTCATAATGGCTTTCCGGTGGTTTGATTTTGTCCCACCGGCATTGCATCCCAGTAAGATCCACTTCATTATCCGGCAGGAAATCTCCGGGCAGCAGGTAGTCTTCTCCTTTGATCTGTTTTTCGGCATAGTTAAGACCATTGCCTAATATAACCGGGATATGGAAGTTACCGCTGCTATTAAACTTTGTAATCCGCAGGGTGTGTCCGGCGGCATAGATATCCCTGACTGCAACTGTTCCTATCCGGAGATCTATATCAAAGCTCTCCTGTGTATTCTTTTTATACAACAGGAGCGCTTTGATAGCGGTATCCTTGATGGAAGCCGGTACGATAAAGGTCGCTCCGTCACCTCCGAAGAAAAATGGAACAGTAATATTGGCCCTGAAACTGATATTAAGTACCGCTACAATGCTGCCAGTAGCCACCAGGTTAACGGTTTCGTGCAGTCCGCTTTGTACAACGGCTGTCGATCCTCTGATATCAGTAATGATCACATGCCAGTCTTCAGGTACATGGTAAAACAAATGGGCTTCCGTTAACAGCTCACTCAGCGGAATACGATTTACCGGTAACCTGGAATAAAACTGATCATTGTTGAGTGACATAAACTGTATCTGAGCCTTTTTTGCTGAGAGAGTTAAAGATGTAATCTAAATTCCATAACCATTGCAGGGCCTGTTTTTCTGTCCTTGATCTGTGTATCAGGTACTTTTTCCCCACTATCAGTATATACGTTGGTAGTCTGCTGTATGGATGATACCAGGAATTGTGCACCAAAACTAGCTTTACCAGGTATTACTTCAAAAAAGGGGCCTATGCCTGCCAGTTCGCAGAAGGCATGTCCTTTGATCCTGGCATACTGTTCTTCAGCGCCGGCAGGAGAAACCATGGATTTAATATTCATAGGTCCCCATGTTGCTCCTACAATGGGCTGTAGAAAGAATGATTTTGATAGTGGAATGATGTACTGCACGATCGGACCAACCAGCATACTAAATCCCCTGTTGTACACACCGGCGCTTTTCTTATCCGCTATGTTCAGTCCTGCGGTAATACTCAGGCCAACAGACAGTTTATCAATCACATGATAACCACCCTTGCCGGAAAGTGTAGCTGCTGTACCTATATATTGGCCCATAGGCGCTACGGAGCCGCTTATACCAAGTCCGCCGCCTATCCACCAGGAGCCTTTGTTGATCTTCAGTGTATAAGGCTTATGCCTTTTCATGCTTTGTGATGGATCTATCTCTTGTGCAGCGCAGACCTGTACGGCGCTGAGCCAGCATACGGCTGTCATAAATAAGGTGAAGAGCCTGCTGGCAGGAGTTAAGCTGTAAGTGTTTTTCATCGGAAACTATTGGAGATTGATTAAAGATTCTGGAACAATGAACTTAATAAGTGGGATTTGCTCGATTTGCCATTAACGATTAAAGCTTAAAGGTTAATAATTACAACTTCAGCATCTGGAGGACAATGCTTCTCTGAATTGGTCTGATTTGGTTGAATCATTGGATACTGGTAGACAAATGTAATAACTTCTTTTAAATGTTGGCAAATTAACGCATACGCGAAATGCATCATAGATCCGGATATCCGGAGACCGGCAGACTATATGTTACAACAACAGATAGCAATAGCTGTTCCTTCGGGGAACGGCTGTTGCTATCTGTAATAAGTTGCTGGGAATGGGTTATTTCAGGTTGAGATCTACCAGGCCTGTTACCTCAGTAGATACTTCTCCCAGCCAGCCGGCTTCTGCGCGCATTCCCGTATGTACGCGGATAAAGTCTATTCCCGGCAGATGTACTGTCTTACCTGATTTGTCCACCGCCCAACTAATCCTGATCGCTGCATTTTCAGCATCGTCTTTTACATTGTCGGTATAGCCCCAGGCAAACGGCAGACTCACAAACATGCTGCCTTCTCCGGATATATCTCCCACATGTTTGTTGGTCAGACAGGTACCGGCAAACGAAATACTGTCACCTTTCCATTGTGGATAATACGACCCCGCATGGAACACATTTTTCGATACATACCCGGATTTACCCTGGTTATCTTTCCATCGGAGGTAGGTAGTATCGCTCAGGTACATACCGTCGGGCATAGGCGTTTTACCTTCGTCAGGCTTATAGTAGGTGATTTGATAATCATGTATCGTTTCAGGACTATTGTATTCCGCGCCTGCTATTTCATACCATTCGTCATCAGGCAGACCATTGCCGTTAACATCTGCAGATACCATTACTATACCTGGTTCTGACCAGTTATCAAAGGCATTACCCTTTACCAGGAAGCTGTAATCATCCGGCTTATTAATGATCGTATGACCGAGTCCCAGTACAACGTATCCACCGAAGCCTCCCAGCGAGATCATCCCCCTGTTATTCAGGGATTCCTGCGCTTTCGCAATTACCTGGGCGGCCGTATTACCTTGTTCCCATGCAGGCATACTGTTGATGAACTGTCCGGGAGCGGGGGAGTAGTCAAACACGGTAAGTATGCTGTTCTCATAGCTTTTTTCTGCCACGGTAACAACTACTTGCTGCTTTGTGGTACCTGCATTATTACTTGCTGAAAATTCAAGGTTGTAGGTGCCTCCTTCGGCAAATACATAGAGCAGATTTTTGTCAACACTGACGGTATCATTGTTAAGCGTCCACAGGAAGCGCGTAGTTGCAGAGTCGCCGGTAACCACAGGCTGTACTCTTAGCCATTGGCGGCTATCGACTTTAAAGCCCCCATCAGGAAACGTAATGGTGATCTGAGGCGCTGATGGCTGTTGGTTTTCCTCGTCTTTTGAACAACTGCTGATGCCAATTATAATCGCTAGTGCAGCCGGTAAAACTTTTCGCATGGTTTTCATTTTGGTTGTAATGGTATATTAAATTCACTCCTTCCGTCACCTGACTGTTGACGGAAGGAGTGAATACTATTGAGCTGTTTTATGGTTGGAATACTGGCATTGCCGGGAAATACCAGCCGTTGAATACTTTTGAATTGATCAAAGCACCGGTAGTAGCGTTGTAACGCAGTACTGTATTTACGCTGCCGGAATACGGACCGTTGATCGTTGTTACGACCAATGTATTGTTATGCTTATCATAGGCAGCGCCCGCTCCGTAGAAGTATTGACCGGTAGGCAGTGTAATAAAAGGCGTTGCCAGTGAAGCCGTATTACCAATTACGTAACGGTACAAAGTTGTGCCGCCCATAAATCCGTTATTGCGCACAATAAAGATGGTGCTATCTGTTGTGGAAGAAGTGATAGCGCTATGACGCCATGCACCCCAGGGAGATGATATAGTGAATGGCAGCTTTACAGCACTACGTGCCAGTGTTGTTGGATTGATACGCAGCAGGGAGTCTGATTTAGCTGCGTATACTGCGCCGTCTTTCCCCTGTGCGAAGCAGAGATTAGCCACGCCGAAGTTTCGCGCCACTGTCAGCGTTGCTGCATTATAAGCTACGATTCCTTCTGTTTGAGCGTGTACAAATATGTAATTGCCAACTTTGATCATATCGCCGGAGTAGCTGTTGATACCTGGCAATTTTGTACCGGCTACCAATCCTGGCAATGTAATAGGATATACGCCTCCACCGGTAGTCAATAAACCTTTCGTACTGTCCAGTCCGAGGAAGGCATGGCCGTCGTTGTCGGGCGTCGTGGTAAGTCTGGCTGTTTCTACCAGCGTGCCGGCGTCTGTTACTACCAGCGGACCGCCAGCTTTTACTACGATATAGAGCTTGTTCCTGAATACTGTGGCAAATTGCAGTGTATTGGTAGATCCGCCTAATGTCTTGCCCGGGTTCTCTGCTGCATAGACATTCAGCCGCAGGGTGTCTGCGCTGTAATCATAGAAGTGCAGATCACCGGATCCATGTCCGTACCAGCCTTCATTGGCAATAAAGAAGCCATTGGCATATTTGCCGGTAATAGCAGCTGGGTTAGCACCTATAGTAGTAGGCGTCAGCGATTCGTTGTCGTCCTTTTTACATGCATGCAAGAAGGTCAGTGCTGCTACGAGCACAGGGAAGTAATGTTTGATTTTCATATAAAAGGTTGAGTGGTTAAGCACTTTCAAACCTTTCATTCAAGCAGCTGATGAAGTGAGTAATGCATATACAGGCACGCCTGCCTCTTGCGAACAATAGCACAGCAATGAGACATTACAACGATCACATCATACGTACAACAAGCTTATGGAAGCATGTAGGACACACTCTTCGCCTTTCACCCGAAAGCGCTTGAATGAAATTGCAGCAGGCAGGTCTTCTGACTCCCTGATTTTTCGGTGGCCTTCCCATCCTGTCGGACAGTGGCTTGGAGAGAACCGAAACTTCGCTCAGGTTACAGCTACGGGGATAGTTCCGGATTTACACCGGATTCCCTTTTAATACCCGGCTTACAGCACAGGTAACCAATTGCAGGAACGAACTTACGTCAAATTTATGTAACACCCAACTTCATCAGAAGCGCCGGTGCTGCAACAGTGCGGTAGCTTGCAGTAAAACAGACTAAAAAGGGGGTGACTTTCTCAAGGGGGTTAAAATAACCAGGGCATTCCATATAATGAAATGCCCTGATGTTGTATAATAGTGGGTTAGTAAGTCTTATTCTATAATAGTAGCTGGTTGTGACAACAACGTTTTACCATCTTTATAAATTTTTAATACGGCAGGTGTTTGGTTATCCACACCCAGTAAAGTGAAATCACACTCATAAAGGTAACCATCATTTTTGAATTGATAGCGATGATTACCCCCTGTTCCTTCATGCAATACTTTCCCGTTTTCAATTACCAGGTCTGGTACATCGCCTTTACTGCTTTGTATCTTCCAGGAGCTATACCGGTAATTGTCCTTTCCCATATCATCAATCCTGATCCTGAACTTAGCTGTCTCCAGTACGTACACCGGTCGTTGATAATTCCTGACTGCCTTGTTCAGCTCTTTTCTATCCTCAGCAATCAATGCTTCTCTCTTTCTTTTTTCAATGGTAGACTCATAATTTACTGCAACAAGTTTACCATCTCCGTTTAACCATACTTTTCCCTGATCAAGCATCATGCCGCGCCATCCCATATCCTTCCAGTCTTTGTCGGGTTGCGACTCAATGATCAACTTTGTCAATGCTGCATCGAATATATCATTATACCGTTCCAGAAATTCCTGTTTGGTTTTTACCGGCGGAATCGGAGCATCCCGCCTGAGTGGGAATACCACCTTCTCAGCAAGCGCTGTCTTATTCTGCTTTTTTACATTGTTGATGAAATCGGCAATCACCTGCTGATTGTTATCAGTAGTTGCCTGTCCCCGGGCATTGATAAAGTGAGTGGCCAGTAATAAAATGGCTATTAATGTTTTTTTCATAGTTAGCTTACTGGAGGTTAGCACAAATGGATAAGCTGATTTTCTATCTGCAAGGTAAATCATTCCTGCATTTCATCGCTGATTCTTGTTGAATGAATGTGTCATTTTTATCAGATATATGCTGCCAGCGCTGCAATACCTTCTTCCAGCTGTACTTCACTCAGTGCGCCATAACTTAACCGCATGCCATTTACCGGTGTATCTATGCTGTAGTTATCAGGTGTAATAATGCGGATACCTTTGGCGGATAGCTTTTCCTGTATCACCTGCCAATTAACCGGTGAAAGAGGGGTAATCCAGAACGCCAGTCCACCTTCAGGCAGATGATATGTTACCTTGCCAGCCAGGTGTTTGTCCAGTAATGTTGCTGTAAAATCTCTTTTGGCTTTGTAAAGGCTGGTCGCTTTTCTGATGTGCCTTTTGATAGTACCATCTTTAATAAGCTGCAATACCGCTTGTTCCATGATAGCGTCGCCCTGTACATCAATGATCCTGCGCAACGCGCCTACCTGTCTGATCAGATCCACATTATTACTGACAAGATATCCTATGCGGAGGGCGGGAGCCACCACTTTACTCATCGTTCCGATATAGACATACTGGTTTAATTCGCTGAAGCTGGATAATGGCATAACGGGCCGGTAACCAAAACAGAACTCGTTATCATAATCGTCTTCTATAATCGTGAAGCCATATTCATTCGCAAGTTTGATCAGCGCCAGGCGGCGTTGCAGACTTAGTGTAACTGTTGTGGGATATTGGCGGTGCGGAGTCGTATAGATGGCTTTGATTTTCCTGCGGGATCTGAGGTGACGGATGACTTCTTCTATGATCATACCATCGCTATCGACTGATACTGGTAATAGCCGCGCGCCAGCGCTTTCTGCTGCTTTCCAGGCAGGTTTGTATCCCGGATTCTCCACCAGCACATAATCCCCTTTCTCTATCAGGCACTGAAATGCCAGGTACATAGCCATCTGACTGCCCCTGGTAATACAAATGCCGTCTTCTGTAATACTAATGCCGCGTTGGTGATTCAGCATGTGCATGATGGCTTTCCTGAATGCGGCATCTCCATATTCATCTCCATAGCCCATCATCTGCCACCTGGCTTTGCGGTTGAATATCTGCCGGTATGCCCTTGCGAGTTCTGTAACTGGCGCAATCTTGCTGTCGGGATGCCCGTCATCAAACTGTATATGATAACGGTTGCCTGTAGCCTCAGCAACTGTGATTGCTACCGGTACAGCTGGTTGCTTGCCGGAAAAAGCAGGTAAGGTTGCTGAAACAAAAATACCCTTCCGCTCGCGCGATACTACCCACTCTTCGTTGATCAACACCTGGAGTGCCTCTATCACCGTATTCCTGTTCACATTCAGTAACGCGGCCAGATTTCTGCTGCCCGGCAACGCATCCCCGGCTTTTAGTCTGCCGGAATGAATGTCTTTGATAATAGCATCTGCTATCTGAAGGTATATCGCTTTATCTGACTGATTGTCTAGCTGGATTTCCAGTTTCCAAGGTCTTAACATCTGGACTATCTGTTTTTGTAAAAACTGTATCAGTTTACTGGTCCAAAGGTAAACTACTTTTGTCATGCAATCCTGATACGATCACCAAAAAAACTAAAAAATATGTCTGATACAACAACAACGGTGTCAACCACCCCATCTGAGAAGGACCAGCAGAAACAATTCAGTTCCAAAGACTTTCATGAAACATTTGCCAGGCCGAAATTCGTCAAACCTTCACACCTGATACATAAGAATGTAGAACGTGCAGGCGAGCACAATCAGTTTTCTACAGAGCGTAAACACCCTGTATTTTTCGTAGATCTGCCCAGTAAGAATGTTAGTATGACAATCGGCGGACTACTACCAGGCCAGCTCACAAACCGCCACCGGCATACTTATGAAACAGTACTCTATGTTATTGAAGGCAAAGGCTGGACAGAGATAGAAGGAGAGCGTGTGGAATGGCAGGCTGGGGATGCTGTTTATATCCCTTCCTGGGCATGGCACCGGCATCAGAATGTAAGTGATACGCTGCCAGCAAAATACATTGCCTGCGAAAATGCACCACAACTGCAGAACCTTGGCGTAGCACTACGTGAAGAAGAAGGAAGAGATTTATAATAACTGCTTAAAGATTAGCTGAACAGCATGACAACTACAATATTAAAAGGCGTGATCGCCTATGCTATTACACCGTTTGACCGTAATGAGCAGCTAGACGTTCCTTTATTCAGGAAGCTGGTTGAGCGGCTGGTAACCTCCGGCGCTCATGCCATTGCGCCACTTGGCAGTACTGGGGTATTACCTTATCTGACTGACGAAGAAAAGGAAGCTGTTACAGAAGCCACTCTGCAACAGGTAGCAGGAAGAGTACCAACCCTGGTAGGTGTATCTAACCTGACTACAGAGCGGACTATCTATCATGCGAAGTTTGCGGAGAAAGCTGGCGCATCTGCAGTGATGATCATCCCAATGAGTTACTGGAAGCTGACGGATGATGAGATAGTGGCCCACTACGATGCGGTTGCCAGCCGTATCAATATACCGATCATGGCATATAATAATCCGGCAACAGGTGGTGTGGATATGTCAGCCAGTCTGCTAAAGCGCCTGCTTGAAATACCTAACGTCACGATGATTAAAGAGAGCACAGGTGATGTACAGCGGATGCATTACCTCCGTCGGGAGCTGGGAGAGGAAGTAGCCTTCTACAATGGTTCTAATCCGTTAGCACTGGCTGCTTTTGCCGCAGGCGCTACTGGCTGGTGTACTGCAGCTCCCAACCTGATCCCCACATTGAACACTGCCCTGTTTGAGGCGGTCACGGATGGTAATTACAGCAATGCCAGAAGCCTGTTCTATCAGCAGGTGGATCTCTTGAAGTTCATCGTGGCTACCGGTCTTCCCCGGGCTATTAAAGCAGGTCTTGAATTATTGGGGCAGGAAGCCGGAGAACTTAGAAGCCCTCTGAAGCCGCTTACAGCCAATGAGCGCAAAGTATTACAGGATATTCTTTCAACAATCAAAAATCAATAAAATGGGAAAAGCAATTTTTTATCACGCTGGTTGTCCGGTATGTGTAAGTGCAGAACAGGATATTTTACAATTTATTCCGGCTGACCAGGTAGAAGTTATTCATCTTGGAACTGATAAGGAAAAGGTGAAAGATGCAGATGCAGCAGGTGTGAAGTCAGTACCGGCGCTGGTACTTGCAAATGGTAATGTGTTGCACATCAACTTTGGTGCAGGAATAGATGACCTGAAGTAAGTTCATCTGCATTATCATGAAAAAGAGGCACTTCACCTGATGGGAAGTGCCTCTTTGATTGTTGTCAGTATTGTTATTTCCGGCGGACAATTAGAAGTTGATCAATGTTGAATCCGCAGCCCAGTTCTGGTTTACCTTGATCTGGTAATCCGGCCCTGACGGATAGGTAAAATTCCTGCACCATAAACCTCATGATAAACCATATGAGACTGGATATACTGTCAGCAAGGAAGGCAATTCTGTCAGGAATAGCAGCTTAAGCCAGGCTATTTCTCAGTTTGAATGATTTTTGCAGATAATTATTATGTTTTAGTTAAAGTTATAAGCGTGTTAAAATCCGGTTTTCGACACATCCCCACTGACGATCCGGCGTCGTTTTACGTATATAGTATTAGGGGTTTCACAATAAAAGATGAAATAAATATGAGGCGAAACATGATAAAATGGTCAGGCGTATACCTGATCCTACTATTTATCTTACCATTCTGGGCATGTGCGCAATCACATCCGGATATTAGTAAGAGTAACACATTTAAAGAAATGGAGAAAGCTGCCGCTAAGGCAGAGACTGGCAAAAAGCAGGATACTGCTACATTTGCCGCGGGCTGTTTCTGGTGTGTAGAAGAACAGTTTAAACAGCTGCAGGGCGTTATTAGCGTCACGTCAGGCTATACCGGCGGTACTGTTCCGTATCCGACATATAAACTTGTATGTACTGGTACGACAGGTCATGCAGAGGCCTGTAATATTATTTATGATCCTTCTAAAATTTCCTATGATGAGTTGTTAGCAGCCTTTTTTATAGCCCATAATCCTACCACGCTGAACAGGCAGGGGAATGATGAAGGCACTCAGTACCGGTCTGCTATATACTACCACAACGAAACACAGCATAAGCTGGCTGACTACTATATTAAGAGGCTGGATCAGGAAAAGGCTTACAGCGATCCGATCGTTACAGAAGTTGCGCCTTACGGCAAGTTCTACAATGCTGAGGATTATCACCAGAACTACTATGAAAATAATGCGTCCGTGCCTTATTGTCAGTTTGTGGTAAAGCCCAAACGCGACAAATTCCGGGAGGTATTTAAAGGTAAACTGAAACAGGAATGATGTTTGTTTAAATCATACGAAAATGAAAGCAGGTTTTGTTATAGCATTTTTTGCCCTGTTGCTTACAGCATGTCAGGGAAATGCACAAAAGAAGAAAGATATGAACAGGGAAAACAATCCATACTACTCACGTACAGACACAACTCATATAAACGTCAGTAACGCTGAATGGAAGAAGATACTGCCATCTGACCTTTATAATGTAGCCAGGGAACAGGGTACAGAACGAGCCTTCACAGGTAAATACTGGGATGCTGATGTTAAGGGTACATATTATTGCGCTGTTTGTGGCAATAAACTGTTTCGCTCGGATGCAAAGTTTGCCAGCAGCTGCGGATGGCCAAGTTTCTTTGAGCCGGAAAGGGAAAACAGTGTTATTTATAAAGATGATAATTCCTACGGTATGCACCGTGTTGAAGTAGAATGTGCCAGGTGTAATTCTCATCTGGGACACATCTTTGACGACGGACCAGCACCAACTTATAAGCGCTTTTGTATGAACTCCGTTTCATTGGATTTTGAACCGGGATTGAAGTAAGATTGAACTGTGTTAATTTTCCGGTAGGAATAATGATGACTACTTATGCAAACGGCTTACTGCCAAATAAACAGAAAAGACAGGCCATCGTCCTGTCTTTTCTGTTTATTTGCATGGGATAATACCTGCTTAAAATGGTATTTCAGGAAACTGATTCCATGTCGTGTCCAGCGAAATGGCGAAGCCGGTACCGCCGCCTAATGGTGCATATATGTTTCCGGACATCAGCGTTCTGTAACCACGGGAATATGGTACATAACGCATATCTTTTCTTTTGCGCTCACCGGTAACTTTATCAGAGTAAATGATTGTTACAGTCACTTCGCTGTAAGGATTCAACAAGTGTGTAGAAAAATTAGTGCGGCTATTCCGTTTCAGCAGCTTTCCAGGATCCAGGAACGGCTCGTCAAATGAATTGTAATACACACTCGTGCTACGGAATGCAGGAGAAGCATATACTTGCACACTGGTATCGCCGGGCCAGCCTGGCGCAGGCGCATCCAGTATATTCACTTCAACCTTACCCATGATACGGTTAGGCCACAATGGAATAGTCTGCGTCTGACCATAGCCGGTCACAGTAAAGCTGTTATTTCCAACAAATATGTCTGGATCTGATGCCTGCTCATCAGGCGAAGATGACTCAGGAATACGCAATCTCAGACCGTAAAAATAGGTCGTATCCAGTATCTGCACTGGTCCTGTAGATGCAATAAGGGAGATCATGTAGCGGTTAGCTGGAAGTGTATCCACCAGTGTACCAAAATCAGTAGCGGTATCCGCTGCGTTCTGATAGACCATCTTTACATACTGCCCCATATCTGTATAAAGCAGGAAGTAGAGGTGAGAAACTTTTCCAGCCAGTGCAGTGTCTCTGAGACCATTGGTAGTACCGCCGTTTCGGCCTCCGGGATCGGGCAGTTGTTCCAGCTTGTGTAGGAAGCCGGTAACGCTGAAGTTCACCGGAAATTTCTCACCACTGTTAGCGGGTGGATTAGGCGCAGATGGCACTGTGTCTTTTTTACAGGCGAACAGGGATACGGACAGTACTGCGACTGCCAATAGCAACTTTCTCATGGATGCATTTGTTTTTGAGGTGAAAGAGATTTAATAAACATGATGGATTGCCTGCGCTGTGTTTTTACAGGCAATAAAGTATAGGAGCAGCGTTTATCACTGCCGGGAATAGTTATGTTATATGTTGATAGAAATAGCTACAGATAAGACCAGGGCATTAGTATGCACTGTCATGGATAAAGAATCATGTCTTCATATTAAAGCTGATTAAACTGATAATGAATTGGTAAACCGGGCCAAACAATCACGATTTCAGGTAAAGGGCTACATCTAAAGTAGTTAATGGTTAACGAATGCGAACTTAGTAAAGTTTTAACATAAAATGATCAATGCCGGGAAAATTATTTTTATTTTTTACAAACTTCTCAAGTGAAAGATTAAAGAAAGCCGCAGGAGTTATCCCTCCGGCTTTTTGTGCTGCAATTGCCTTTTTAGGATGGCTTTGACAGTACCTTCTCATATGCTCTTCTCGCTGAACCTCTGAAGTACACTTCTCCGCAATACTGATAACCCAACTTCTCAAAGATGCGCATCATTGCCGGATTATCAAAGTTGGTATCAACCTTTACGCTAAACACATTATTTTCTATAGCATATGCTTCCACTGCCTCCATCATTTTTCCGGATAAACCTTTGCCCACATGCTGCTCTGACACTGCTACCCGGTGAACAACTACGAAATCTCCATTCGTCAGCCATTTTCCTTCAATATCTGCATAAGTTGGTTCGTCGTTTATCAAAACTGCGGCATAGCCAACAATCGTATCACCGTCTGTTAACACAAAACCGACTCCTGTTTCTACATCATTCCTGACCACTTCAGGATTCGGATATCCGTCCTGCCATTGTTTGCTGCCATCTGCTTTTCTGCGTGAGATTGCCTGTTGCAGAATTTCCCATATACGGGCCTCATCTGCCGCTACTGCTTTTCTGAATGCGTATGCCATTTGCTTAGTCTGTTTAGTTATAATACAACACTTAATGATACACCATTGACGTGTTGTCGTCGTTGGCTACCATGATCAATTCACCGAAATAAATAGCAAAGGTACATAGTTGGGCGTAAAAAGCAGCCTTTGTGCAGACGGAGTATTCCGTCCTTTCAGACTTCAAAAGGCAGTTTGAAGTATTAGTTTGGTAAAATGCCTACATTGGCAAATATTAGTTTATGTTTGAATAAATCAGATATCCGGAATAAGAGATAAAAAATGAACAAAGTGAGTCAACAGCAGGTAACCCTCTTAAGGCAGCGAGTCCCTATAGGACTTTCGGACGGTTTGCGGTTGCTGAAACAGACAGATAATGATATTGATCTTGCTGAGCAAATATTCAAGGAAGAAATGCTCAAAATGGTGGTAAATAAGACCGGCATCGAGCCGGATATTGCATTAATGCACTTGCATCAGCAGCGCTATCATGTGGATGCTGCCTTGCAGGCAATCAATGAGGAGCGCTTCTCATTGACAGAACGTATTTATAGGCGTCACGGTAATAAAGAATTTGCTTTAGAGCGCATCGTTGATACTGTTAGAAAAGCATATCATATAGATCTTAATAAACATTTGGAATTAAAGGATGTGCATAACGTGCCGCGTGAAGTATGCTGCCTGCTTGTGGTAATGGATTGGTTATGTTATACGGACTACGAGGGCTTCGATATAGGGTTAACTTTTGAGCTGACGACCATTACTACACATGTAGAAGAAGTGTTAGCACTTCCAGCACTGGCTCAGGTGCTTGAACGTGCGGCAGATATACGGACTTCTATTTTTAATGACTATGATGCGGAGATTGCGATTGAGAACTACATTACAGCAGCAAATGCATTAGCTAAAGATGTTAGCTTTCAGGAATGTGAAAGTACGTTTCTGTCTCAAAGAGTGCTCCTGATAGAACGTCTGTATGACCTGGTAGGCAATAACATCAGCAAGTTTCCATAATCTGTATTAACAGGAGATGTTGATCCGGTAATGTCTGTGCGGCAGTCACCAATTTCCGTGTAATTATTTACCTTCGGCTTCCCAACCAGCAGTCAATGAAAAATTCCAGCGATATTCCTTTGCATACATTGCCGGAACTGCCGTTTCTGGCTTCAGACCAGCGTACCGCATTCGGTGAGCATTGGTCCAGTCACCGGATCGATTTTTATGCGGTTATCTGGTTCACTGAAGATGCGGATGTTCATTTTATAGATTTTGAACCTTACCCGGTCAGGAAACATACTATTTATCTGCTAGGTCAGCATCAGGTACATGCTATTCCTGCCGAAGTCCGTCCTAAAGCGAATATCATTGTCTTTTCTGCTGCCTTCTTTCATCGCATAGAAGAACCGTTCCTCCGGCAATTATTTCTTCCTTTTGACAATAGGGGTATTATCGTGCCGCCTGATATGTGTGTACCCCTGACCCATCTTTTCAATCTTATCGTACTTGAAAATAACGGTGTGTCAGATCTTACTTTGCTGCTGAAATATACTACGGCTTTCCTGTGGCATCTATACCGGTTTGCTAGCCATCAACTTTCTTACACAGCCGGAGAAGACAGCCGCATCAGCAAGTTGTATGCGCTGCTGCAGACGCATTTTACAGAAGAACGTTCTGCCGGATTTTATGCGCAGCAACTGGGACTTACGACAAAACGCATCAATGAAATTCTGCGCGGGAAAACAGGGATGACCATCAGTCAGTTGTTATACCAGCTTTTACTGATTGAAGCCAAACGTGCATTGTTTCATGGAGAAATGTCTGTAAAAGAAATTGCGTATCAGCTGGGCTTCGCCGATCAGTCCTATTTTGCCAGGTTCTTTAAAAAACATACTGGTATCACTCCGGAACAGTTCAGAGAAAAAGAAAGTCCGCGTTTACAGACACTGTAATACGCTCAGATGTTCAGATTGTGCTAATGGTCGTGCAGATTGTGCTGTGTTTCCGGTGCTTTTTTAGGGAACTTAGACTATCACCGGGCAGATTATCTGGTACTACAATTTTCCGAATCAGACAATGTGGATCGGTCGATCGCTAGGGGGATGAAATCACGTGGCGCATCCTCTGCACAGGTCAGGTATTATTTCACACATTAAAAACTTATATAGATGGGACGTTTAAAAGATAGAGTAATTGTAATCACAGGAGCAGCAATGGGTCTTGGTTATGCAGCAGCATTGGAATCAGCGAAGAACGGCGCAATATTATCCCTCGTAGACTATAATGGTGAATCTCTGGAAAAGGCAAAAAGCGACATCTTGCAGCAATATCCGGATACCAGGATACTGACAGTAGTAGCGGATGTTTCTGATGAAGTAGCAGTGAAGAAGTATGTAGATGAAACTGTAAGGGAATTTGGTACCATTCATGGTTTTTACAATAATGCAGGTATCGAAGGAAGGCAGGCATCGATGGTAGAGTATGACCTGGATGTATTTAAAAAGGTAGTAGATATTAACCTGATGGGCGTCTATTATGGTATGAGATATATCATTCCCATCATGCAGCAGCAGTCTTATGGTAGAATTGTGAATGTAGCTTCCGTGGGAGGTATCAGAGGCGTAATGAATCAGACACCCTATGTGGCAACGAAACATGCGGTATCAGGAATTACTAAAAATGCTGCATTGGAATATGGTCGTTTTGGTATTCAGACCAATGCTATCGCTCCGGGTGCAATACTTACCCCGATGGTAGCTGAAGCTTTCCGACAGGTGAATCCGTCAGATCCGAAAGCAGCAGAAGCGGAGTATGCAGCTGCCAATCCAACCAAACGACTTGGTTTACCAGAGGAAGTAGGTAAGCTGGTTGTTTTCCTGCTCAGTGAAGATTGTTCATATGTAAACGGGCAGACTATCGCTATTGACGGTGGCCAGTCTAACAGCTATGGCAACGTCTGAATAGTTGCAACGAATCATTTCCTTTTTCCAATTGCAGTGTTCGATGAAAATACAAATGCCGGGGAGTTACTTCTCCGGCATTTGTATTTTCATCGAACACTGCTATAAATTTATTGTGTTAATTACTAGAAATATGAGTAGGATTATCTAATTTTAAATTGATAACTCAATGCCGACTACCTCATTCGGTAGGCAGAATGTGAATGCCTGTAGCAATTTATTACCATTAAGAGAATAACTGTTAAACTCACTATGCAGAAGATAATCGTACTTGATGATGATGACAGCATACTGGAGGCTGTATCTTTAGTATTAAAGCGGAGATCTATGGAAGTGCTTGCGTTGAAAGATGCTGCACATATTGAACAGCATTTGCAGAGTGAAAAGCCGGGCCTGCTGTTGATGGATATTTTCCTCGGCCGGTATGATGGACGGGGAGTATGTCGCAAACTAAAGAACAATCCATTATTTAAGCAATTACCCATTGTGCTGTTTACTGCACAGACTTATACGCCTGAGTCTGTTGAAGAAAGCGGTGCGGACGCCATTTTAAATAAACCCTTTTCGATTAATGCACTAGCCAGTATTATTGAAAAATTGATCATGAAAACTTCAAATATCCATACACGATAGCTATCGCCCCGGCTTGCTTTGTTTTTAAAATGGTAACTTTGACGCAATACGGCGTTAATTTAAAGCAGGGAATTTTTATGGGGGATACAAGTCTACATAGTTTCATAGCAGATTTTGAGCAGAAACTCAGGAAGATATTTTATGAGTCAAACGATATCAATCAACTGAGTCTGCAACGTGGACTGCCCGATAATATCTGGAAAGATATTATGGACATGGTGCCATTATCTGTAGGTATACCGGCTGAGTATGGTGGACGAGGTTGTATTGTTAAAGAATGTCTTTCCTTGCTATCGGCTGCCTCATACGAATCATTGCCGCTATCTCTGACTTTCGGTATTAATATCGCACTGTTTCTTGAACCGCTGGCCAAATACGGAAATGAAGCAGTAAAGAAACAGGTATTTGATAGCTTCCTTCATCAGCAAAGTATGGGCGGATTAATGATCACAGAGCCTGATTTCGGTAGTGACGCCCTCAATATGACCACCGCCTACCAGGAATATGATGACTCATTTGCCATAAAGGGTATGAAGCACTGGCAGGGGCTAACAGGCCAGGCTAATTTTTGGCTCATCGCCGCCAGGCAGGACATTGGAAAAGGGAATCTATCACGAGATATAGACTTTTTCCTGGCTGACAACAGTCGTCCGGAACAGAATATTGTTGTGGAATCCTACTTCAGCAATTTAGGTCTGTATATGATTCCGTATGGACTTAACCGCATAGACATATCCGTACCTAAGTCACACCAGCTGATCAAGAAGACGACGGGTATCAAGATGATGCTCGATATACTGCACCGCAGCAGGATGCAGTTTCCCGGTATGGGCATGGGCTTTATCAGGCGTATGCTGGACGAGGCACTGGAGCATTGTAAAAACAGGATGGTAGGGGCCAGTAACCTCTTTTCCATGGATTCCATCAAGTTCCAGTTGTCCCGTATACAAACAGCTTTTACTATCTGCTCAGCCATGTGTTATAAAAGCAGTAATATCAGCAGTATTGCAAATAATCTAGCTGCAGAAGGCCTGGAAGCAAATAGTATGAAGGCGCTGGTGACAGATCTGATGCATGAATCAGCGCAGTTATGTTTGCAGCTGTCAGGCGCAAACGGATATAAGATCAGTCATATTGCGGGGCGTGGAATTGTTGATAGCCGGCCATTCCAGATCTTTGAAGGGTCTAATGAAATGTTATACACACAGATTGCAGAAGCAGTGATCAAGGAAATGAAGCGTATGCAGATCAGGAATCTATATACCTTCCTGTCGGCATACCAGACCACTAAACGCGCTTCTCCTCATTTTAAAGAACAGCTGGATTTTAACGTTACAGAAACGCTTACGCAAAGGAAACTGGTAGATCTGGGTAAGATTATCAGCAGACTGATTTGTACGGGATACACATTGGAACTTGAAGACGTAGGTTATCGCTCAGATCTAGTACAGAGCTGTATCGGGAATATGAAAGTAGATATTGCTCATCTCATCTCTAATTTATATATAGAGAATGTAGCTACGCCGGTAGATGATTATAGGGAAGATAGTAACTGGGCAGCATTTATCTAAGTTGCTGGCAGCGCATAAGTATGCTGGTGTGGTATAACTACTACACCAGCGTAAAATGAACGGTCTCATCATGAAGCCTGTGCAGCATGATCTCATCACCATTCATCTCAATGCGGAACAGACTTTCATTGGCTATCTCCTGCAAAGCTTGCAGATAGAAAATGCCATCCAACATATGAATAACAAAAGGAACATTAGCGCGCCTATCTACAAAAAGAGAGCTATTCAGAAATCTGAATTTATGTTGCCCCGATTTTTCGTAATAAGATTTGCTATAAAGTATTGTGTATATCTCGTTTACAGTCATATTTTATATTTGGGTGATAAGGTTGCCTGGGAAAATAAGTATCACATCCTCAATTACAATAAGCACTTAGGGTAGACAAGAAATTATTGTGTCTGTTGATCAACTGTTTCCAAATAATGATTGAGATGATGTGGGCGGTAAAAAGAAGGCTAAATAAAGAAAACTTGCTTACTAGTGCCAATGGACTCAAACATCTTTGCTTAAAGGTATACCTATTTATCTTGGCAACCTAATTTATTATTGCTGAGGCAATTATTTAACATTTATCCTGTTAATAAATGTGTAAGAATAAGACTTACAATAGGTGTTATAACGCTTGTTTTCGCGTTTAAGTACCTCATTCTGACTTTGTCTTCGTACCTTAGATAGCTATGAAGCTAACCGAACAAGAAGAAATTCACACATTCGAGAGATGTATTACCTTTCTAAATGATATCGGTATTCAGACATCGTATCGTACTATTGATCATGAAAGTTTCCTGCCGGGATTACTCATAGAGAACGGGTCCATTGTAATTGACAAAGAGGTGCTGCAATATCCGGGAGATATTCTGCATGAAGCCGGCCATATTGCAGTAGTACCTTCCAAAGAGCGCAAACATCTTACAGAAGGTGCAATCATCAAAAGAAGAAACCGTGAAGCAGAAGAAGTGATGGCTATTGCATGGTCCTACGCAGCCTGCATCTATTTGAAAATAGATCCTTCCTATGTTTTTCACCAAGATGGTTATAGAGGCGGCAGCATCAGTATAATTGACAGCTGCAACAAAAATGAATATATGGGTATGCTGATGCTGCAAAGTGTTGGCATGGCTGCAGAGGCAAAACAATCAGCAGACAATCTTTCTTATCCTCATATGGAAAAGTGGTTGCGGGAGTAATAGCAGTATTTGTTGCCCGCTCAGCACTTATGGCTGTTGTTTCAACTTCCCTTCAAGTAAAGCATTTTTATAGAAATCTTCTACCTTAGTTCTTGCCCAGGGCGTCTTACGCAGGAACTTCAGACTGGATTGCACGGACGGATTGCTGATAAAACAGTTGATCCGGATCTGATATCCTAACTCATCCCATCCATAGCTTTCTACCAGCTGAGTAATGATTTTTTCAAGTGTGATGCCATGTAGTGGGTCTTTCGATGTATGTCCTGTGTCCATTTGCTATTCTTTGCAGGACAAAGATACTGTACATCCTGCAAAGAAACCGGCAGGATTTCTACTGGCATTACTCAACCGGCAACGTGATTGTAAAACCTGCTCCTTCATTTAACTGTCCGGTTGCCGCGATCGTACCTTGATGCCTTTCCACGATCTTTTTACATAATGCCAGCCCCAGCCCAGTGCCCTCATATTGATCTTTTGAGTGCAGGCGTGTAAATGTCTGGAAGATACGTGCGGCATACTTTGGAGAGAAGCCAATCCCATTATCCTTTAAGACAATTACCAGTTGCTTTTTCCCATCCTTTCTGGTAAACGATGAGGTAATTGTAATGACAGGAGCTCTTTCCGGATAAGAAAATTTCAGTGAGTTAAAGATCAGGTTATAGAACAACTGATACAGCAAAATACCTGCGCCATTCACTGTTGGAAGATCATCGAATACAATACTGGCATGTTTCTGTTGTATTAGTACTTCCAGGTCTGTTTCTACCTGGTGTACCACATCAGTCAATGATACTAATTCGAATGGTATCTCACTGCCGGCAATGGAGGAATATTTCAGTACGCCTTCAATCATACTGAGCATCCTGTTGGTTGCTGCAGAAATTTTATCGATATATATGCGGCCGTTGGCTGATATGTCGCTTTCCTTGTCAAATTCCAGCCTGTTTGTGAACAGTTTTACTTTTCTTACAGGTTCTTTCAGATCGTGTGACGCTACATGGGCAAATTGCTGCAGGTCTTCATTAGATCGCTGCAGTTCCCCCGTTCTCTCCCTGACCAGATTTTCCAGCCTGTCCTGACTGGCCTTAAGGTCATCGATATTGGTGAATGTGCCTACCCAACGGTTAATTTTCTGCTGCTGACTAAGTATCGGACTACCGGATACGCTGAACCATTGGTAACTGTCATCTTCAGCGCGAAGCTGTATTTCGGCACTGAACGCAGTGCCATGCAAAAGGCTTTGCTGCCACGTTGCGATCGTGGCGGTACGATGTTCCGGATGAACATATGTAGTCCAGCCGTCGCCATTGGAAAGCTCAGGGGTGCTACCTGTATATTTATACCAGGTGTCGGTAAAGAAGTCAAACTGACCGTCTGTGTTGGCTGTCCAGATAAGTTGCGGTAACGACTGAGTGAGTGAGCGAAATAGTTCTTCATTTTGTTTCAGGGCTTCTTCTGCCGCTTTGAGCTCAGAAATATCCCTGGTAGTACCAGCTATGGCAATCACTTCTCCATTCACACCAAATACTGGTGCAAAAATATAATCGTATATGCGTTTACCTAATGTAGCATGCGGGAATGACACGTCACCTCTGATTAGCTTCCGGGTGGCCACCACCTGGTCTATTTCACGTTCATGCATCTCAGCATGCCAGGGCTCATACCCATTTTCCAGCAGCCTTTTTCCGATGGACTGCTCCCAGGTAAGTCCCCACATATCCAGCAGGGCCTTGTTAGCATAGATAAATTCGTAATTCAGATTGAATACATATACCAGGTCGGGCGTACTGCTGGACACTGCTTCGAGCAAGCGTTTTGCCTGATCAGATTCATTTTTTGCAATACGCAGCTCATGTTGGGCATCTATCCGGAATGTAATATCAGCAGCTGCGCCAAACCATTCTATGATTTCGCCCTGCTCATTCATAATAGGAATGGCCCTGGAAAACACCCATCCTACAGCGCCATCGGCCTGTATTACCTGGTGTTCCAATTCAAATACTGCTTTTTTCCGGATGGCTTCCCTGATAGTCGCCCAGACTTTTTCTTGTTCCTGCAGGGGAATATAGTGTTCAATCCAGTTCTGAATAGGCTCGCCGGTATCGGCCAGAAAACCTCTGCCATCCAGCTGATGCATAGTAACCCAATCAGCGCTCATACGGTAGATGACATTAGAGGAGGTTCTTACCAGGGCACTATACAGCTTTTCACTTTCGGTAAGCTGCTGTTTGGAAGCTATCTGTGCGGTGATATCATTGGCGATAATTAACACACTATTAATCTGTCCATTGCCTTCTATAAACGGCAGACAGATAAAGTTGTAGTAATGCGTATTTTGTGTTCCGTTTACATTTTTTACGATAAATGGGGTTTCATCTCCATTGACGATCTTATTATTAACATACGCCTCTCTGAACATGGCTGCAATAGGCTGTTGCTGCGCTGGTGGCAGAACTTCTGCAAGCGGTCTGCTCAGCGCGTTTCTGTCAATACCCCATGCCTGGAAAAGAGTTTCATTGGCGACAGTCAGGATCATATCTTCACCTTGAAGGATGAAAACAGGTTCTGCAGATTGTTCAATAATGGTACGTGCAATTTCCGTCTGTTGACGCGGCGCCAGTTGTTCCGTTGTTTTAAGAACAGTGCATAACACACCGCCGGTAACGCCATTTTCGATATATATTGGGGTGTAATAATAATCATTACTGGTAGCGGACACTCCTTGTTCAAGTACCTGCCTGATTATTGACAGACTAGGAGCCTCTGCCCATGCTGGAGCAAATGTTTCGCCCGCAACAGGGGAATGGCCGCCTGTATGACGTAAATAGGCATCATTACAAAACTGAAAAAGTGCTGAGCCCCAAAGAAGTAATTGAGGCTGTGGTGCATGCAGGCACATTGACAGCGCTGTGCATAAACTCTGCGGCCAGTTAGGGGGAGCACTTAACGGGTGGTCGGTCCAATCTTTCTTCAGAATATATTTGCTGCCTTCACTGCGACCTAAAAAGCCTGGCATTTCGGGCTGCCGGGGATTCAAAATGCTCATAATGCCGGGAAAATACAAATAATTACCATAATACCAAGGCCATTATGCCATACTTGGCAGGCTGTTGCTTATATCATATTGATCATCATTCCCGCTTTTATATCTTTGCACTTTATTTAACAAATATTACTATGGCAAACCCATATGTATCTCTGTTGCGTACCGCATGGCGTTACGCGCGGAAGGAGCGGAAGAAGTATGTAGTGGTGTATGCCATGTTTGTCGTTTCTGCTATTATTTATGCCCTATACCCTGTGCTGCTGGGATGGTTTATCAGTAAAATCCAGCAGGAAACGCAGCAGGTATTGCATTATGCACTTTTGTATGCAGTCAGCTATTTTTGTCTGAAAGTTGTAGAATGGTGTTTTCATGGCCCCGCCCGCATTATGGAGCGGGAACTTGCATTTAACCTGAGCCGCAACTTTCTGCAGGAAAGATATCACCAGGTATTGCATCTACCAGTGAAATGGCACCAGGACCATCACAGCGGAGCTACTATTAATCGTATCCGCAAAGCCTACGAGGCACTAAAGACATTCTTTGACCACGGGTTTATGTATTTACGGGCAGTAGGTAAGCTCATTTTTTCCGTAGTTGCTATCATTTACTTCTCACCACTATTCGGAGCTATTGGTGTAGGGCTCGGTATCATCACTATCTGGGTTATTTTCAGGTTTGATAAGCCCTTTATCCGTACACTGGATGAAGTAAACGAAAAGGAACACGTAGTATCATCGACCTTATTCGACAGTCTATCCAATATTATGACGGTTATTACGCTCCGGCTGGAAAAAAGCATGGAAACCGGTCTGTTGGGAAAAGTGCATCAGATCCTTCCGCCGTTCAGAAAAAATATTCGCGTGAATGAATGGAAATGGTTTGTAGCAGACATACTGATCACTGTGATCTACTGTGTGGTCGCTGTTGGTTACATCTTACAGAACTGGGAACCGGGTAAAGTGTTTTACGTAGCTGGACTAGTGACGTTACTCGGGTATGTGAACCAGTTTACAAGCGTATTTTATGACTTTGCCTGGCAGTATACGGATATTACCCAATACAATACATCTGTGCAGACTGCCGCCAATATCGATGCTGCCTTCAGGCAGCACCATCGTCCTGACGCGCCTACAGACCTGCCGGCTGACTGGCAGGTGATAGATATCAGAAACCTGAACTTTTCGCACCGGGAGCAATATGATGCAACCCATGCACCGCAAAGCCTTCACCAGCTCAATATCAGCATACCGCGTGGTAAGCGTATCGCATTAATAGGAGAGAGCGGCAGCGGTAAAAGTACGCTGTTGTCATTACTGAGAGGTTTATATGATCCACAGCCAGGTATGACCCTCGATGTAGATGGGAAGTCGTATGATATGGATACGCTGAATGAAACCGTAACGCTTTTTCCGCAGGAACCTGAGATCTTCGAGAATACCATCGCTTACAACGTGACTTTAGGCCTGCCGTTCAGCGAAGAAGACATCAACTCGGTATGTGAAAGCGCTCATTTTACTGACGTGATCAAACAACTGCCGGGAGGGCTGGAGTCTGATATCCGCGAGAAAGGCGTAAACCTTTCCGGCGGACAAAAACAGCGGCTTGCACTGGCACGTGGTATCCTTGCTGCCAGGGAAAGCGATGTAGTATTACTGGACGAGCCTACAAGCAGTGTAGATCCGAAAACAGAGGTGATGATATATAGCAAATTATTCAAAGCCTTTGCAGATAAAGCAGTCATATCCTCTATTCACCGGCTGCATTTGTTATCACAGTTTGACTATGTCTATGTTCTGCAACAGGGACATATCGTAGCTGAGGGTACATTTGAGGAACTAAGGGAAAATAGTCCTGTATTCCAGGAGCTATGGCGGCATCAGAAAGAAACGATGGGAAAATATTATCATTAACAGTGGGGGTTTTGTAAGCCGGGGACGGTTCTCCGCACCTTAAAACCGGTATCTCCCGACGGTTTTTTCCATTCAATTACCGACCTTTGCACCTGGAATGCACTTGCATACCGTCTAAAATAAATACGTCATTGGACCAATCTATCAGTTTAAATAAGTTCATTAGTGATACCGGCTATTGCTCCCGTCGGGAGGCAGATAATCTCATTACGCAGGGGCGGGTACTACTAAATGACCGGAAGGCTGTACTGGGAAACCGGTATAAACCCGGAGATACGGTTGAAGTAGATGGTAGCCTGATCACAGCTGCCAAAAAGGAAAAGCGTGTATATCTGGCACTCAACAAGCCGCCGGGAATCACTACGACCACTGAATTACATGTCAAAGATAATATCATCAGTTTTGTAGGTTATCCTCAGCGGATATTTCCTATTGGCCGTCTTGACAAAGATTCTGAAGGGCTGATCTTCCTGACCAATGACGGAGATATCATCAATAAGATATTACGGGCTGCCAATAACCACGAGAAGGAATATGTTGTAAGGGTAAATAAACCCATCAATACCACCTTCCTGCAACAGATGTCTCAGGGAGTGCCCATCCTTGATACTGTTACCTTGCCATGTAAGGTACAGATGGTTGGGCGCCAGACTTTCCGCATCATTCTGACCCAGGGACTCAATCGCCAGATCAGGCGTATGTGTGAATACCTTGGTTATGCCGTAGTAGGCTTGCAACGTGTGCGTATTATGAACGTCAAGCTTGATAAACTTCCGCTGGGAAAATGGCGTTATCTGACCGATGCAGAAATGGCCTCCCTGAAAGAAAGTATTGCCGATTCCAGTGGAGAAAGTGATAAGGTAAAACCAGCAGCCAAACGTAGGAACGTTGCAGCTCCTGCAACCGCTGATAAAACGCAGCAAGCCGCTCCCGCACCCAGGAACAGACCTGCTGACCATCGCCAGAAACATAAAGCTGCGAAGCCAGGTACTAAAGAGCCGCAACCTGCTGTTGGGGGAAAGAACAGAACAGCTGAATTTCATCAGAAGCATGCATCAGCAAAACCAACTGCAAAGGATCACACTCCTAAAAAGGGACAAAGCACTGATAAACCAGGTAAGAAAGAACATGCTACGCAGAAATCTGCGCCTGCCCGCAAGGGAAGAGCAACTGGTCAGGTAAAGAAGACAGGTAAGGGGAGATCCAGATAAAACCAGGCGGTCGTAATATGCCGGAAATATTTTTTTCCGTAGTTTTGCTCCCCAAATTTTGTCGTATGAGTCAAAGTATAACGCTATACCGTATATCCCCGCAGCATTTTGAGATGTTAAAGGCAGATCCGGAAGGAACGGGCATACTCAACATCTCAAAAGAGCATATCGTATTTCCACAAACTTTTGAGGCGATCAGATTTATTTTATCAAAAGAGCAAGATGAGGAGACCGAATCTTTAATAAAGCAAATCTTTTATCCCGAAGCTTATATAGAAAGGAAAGTAGATATAGCGGGCATGGAAATGCTGTCTGATGACCTTGACCTGGACGATACTGCCATTTACTATAATCACGTAGATGATGTAGCAGATATGGATGCTTTTCTGCAAACCATCTCCGTTGAACAATTCCACAAACGCTACGATCCGCAGGAATTGAATAAGAACAATATTTATCCTAGCAAGGTCTGGACGGAAGAAGGTGCGCCCGATCGGGCATTTACCAGAAGTCACCTGGCCGGAGAATTTGCAGACCTGAAAAGTTTTATGGCAGCCGCGAAGTTGGATGGGGATTATGTTTTGTCATATGTGTGGTAAAGCAATCTTCACGATATACCTCAATTGCCTGCTAAGGTGATAAGATTCCCCACAGCAGATTAATAGCCCCAAATTGCCCTGTTTTTTTAAAAATTGCATAAAAATTGCAAATAGCTAAAAAGTTAGGTATTTTTGAAGGGGTGTATCATCATGAAAATATAGCTTATGATTGTGGATTTTAGCTTATCCAACTATAGATCTTTTAATGGCATGCAAACCCTTAGCTTTAAAGCGACCGGTTTGACATCCGTTGATGAATCAGTCGATAGGATGAATTTAATCGATGGCCACGGAGCTGATTATCTGAAAATTGTCGCTATTTATGGGGCTAATGGAAGCGGCAAATCCAATATTATTGAGGGACTCCAGTTTTTTAGCGCGATGATTGTCAGTTCCATCGAAGTTGACGATCTCCCTAAAATGACAATTCAACCATTCCTTTTTTCATCTGAAGAGACAGAAAACTTCGGATATTTCCAGATCATCCTGATATTAGGAAATAGTAAATATCGATATGGCTTCACCATTGGAAAAAGAGGAGAAATTCAAACAGAATGGTTATTTGGTCCGGCGTCACATAACGAAACTTATTACTTTAAACGAAGCACCTTAGGAATTGAAGTTAACCCGGAATGGTTTCCTGAAGGAATAGAATTACCCAAAGACAAATTACGCGAAGATTCCCTGTTTCTGACATTTTGTGCAGCTTATGATGGTAAAATATCACGTGCTATCCGGGATTACTTTAAGTCGCAAGTTAGTTTTGAGGGCTACTCAAGATATCCGGAATATATTTTTGACAGATCAAATACAAGATATGACGAGTCTTCCACAGATGAATTGGTGATTGATGGCAAAAAGGATTTGGTATTGACCTGGTTACGTGAGGCAGGTATGAATTATTCTGACATTGCGGTAGAAAAGACAGATGATGAAAGAAGAAGACCTCGAATAAATTTATACAAACATGTTTATGACAATGAAGGTAAGGTTGTCGGACAACGAAAATTGAATCTTGTCAGAGATGAGTCTCAGGGAAGTAGAAAATATTATAGATATATTGGGAGATTGATTTCAAAATTTGAAAATGGGGGGCTCTTTGTTTCTGATGAAATTGATAACAATTTCCATCCGTCATTATTGAAGAAGCTGATTTCTTTATTTCAAAATAAAGAAATCAATAAAGCTAATGCTCAATTACTGTTTACCAGCCATGATACAAATCTTATGAGTCCGGATTACATGCGGAGAGATCAATTTTATTTCGCAGAGAAGACTTTACTGGAGGATACCAGACTGTATTCTTTGTCTGATTTAAAAGGTATAAGAAACAATGCAGACTTCGCACGACAGTATCTGAGCGGCGCATATGGAGCGCTACCTATACTGGGAAATTATTTGGAGGAAACCGAAAAATGATATTAGCTAATGGCACAAAATCCGTGGGATATTAAAACCAACGATGAAAGACCATCAGAAACAATTAATGTATTTATAATTTTTTGTGAGGATGCCGTTAGTGAACCTGAATATTTCAGGTCATTTCAGACCGATAAGCTAAAAGTAAACCCTATTGGGAATGCGCGATGGGGTAAGCTAAATCTATACGAAACAATTAAGCAGTGTCTTGCCGATGGCCTAATGGAATTTAAAGCTGACGCATACAGGATCAAAGAAGGTGTTACAGATAATATCTGGTGTGTTTATGATCGTGACGCCAATAATAAAGACCTTGACTTAGTAACAGAAGAAAAGAAAATCCCCTGGAGTGTTTCGATACAAACGGCGACCGAAACAGGCTTAAACATCGCCTGGAGCAATGATGCATTTGAGCTATGGATTTTACTTCATTTTGAGGATATAGAACCAGGTAAGCCTGTCCACAGAGACTATATATATCAGCGTTTGACAGAAATTTTTAAAATAATCCAACCGAGAAGTCCTGAATTGGATGAACTCACCGGAAATCCCCAATTTTACTATAAATACGGTTTCAAAAGACTTAAATATTTTGCAGATCATGTTCTGTCTAAAATGAAACCTTTGACTCCGGTTGCTATAGAAAGAGCCGAAAAGTTAGCCGCTTATTATCAGAATGATATTCCCTTTCATGAGCGAAACCCCTGCACAATGGTTCATTTGCTCGTAAAGGAACTAATGGCTAATGACGGTGTTGCCTAAAATAACCTTTTTATCCCGATCATCTTACGTTCATCCTACGTTCATAAACGTAAGAAGAACGTAAGATACCCTTGTTAAAACCGACACATCCCGCCCTTTTTTTTGCCTCCGCAAATCAACACCTTTCTCCGTATTAATCATTGAATTTTTACGTCCCTTACACCACGTATCGGCGTCCTATGGACACGTTTTGGCGTCCTATGGACATCGTCTGAAATCGAAAAAGCAATATTGCTAACATTGTATCAGCAATGGCGAAAGCTATCGTGGAATGGTGATGTAAGCTGTTAGAATAGCAGTTTAAAGCACACTGGTTGCAGTGGTACAGGTGTTTAATAATGGTTTATTATCAGCAAGTTTGTTCTTTGACATATTGGGTAAATTATATCCAGGCAGTCTTGTCAGGATGTTATTTTTGATACTGACTTCTTAAATCTTAAAGTGCAGGTTGGGGTAATCGATTGATATTAATTATCGCTACAGCTCTCGCATCTGGACGGATCATAAGACCCTTTGACAGCGTCATTCCAGCCTTGTCTGATGGTGGCAGCCCGTGCTCGTTTATTTGGATGCGAACTTGTATCATAGTCAGTTCCGTAATACAAGATGCATTTAACTGCAGCCTCCTGATTTGCGCCTAATTTTTTTAGTATGTATCCACTCCAGTAGTCCGCATCAAGTTCACTCTTTAGCTGAGAGGTGTATCTGTTGAATCCTGCGATATGATGACCAACTTCATGTGCTATTATCGAAATAGCCGCCCATTGTGTTCCTGTTGATTTGTTTACTTTGTTCAGGAACAGCTGATCCGCGATAATCATTCGTACACCATTTTCGCCAATGGAGGCAAAACAATTGTCCTCTTCCGCCGCAATAAATACTTTTATCGGGACACTAAAATTTAAAGTGTTTTTTATTTCCTGTATCACGTCAGGAATACCAGAATTATCACCTTTTACGGCTTCTCTGGTAATATATTCTCTCGTTCCACCGATATTATAAAATCCGCTTTTCAAACTGAATCCGCAAAAGGACTTTCCGCCAAGCGCCGTAATTTTCACAGTTTTTTGCGCACTGGCGGGCATGCAGAAGAAGGTGACAAGGCTAAGCGTGCAAGCAATAATTCTATTCATGTGTCAGAATTTTGGTTTATAGCCAGACGCCGTTTTAGGTATTGATATTTTCAATGCTTTGTCCTCATCAATTCCAGCAGTTAATTCCTCTATTTCATCTGTGTCAATCTCAGAATTTTCTTCGTTGCCAGACCTCTTATCAGGTGCCGGACGAACGATCTCCGTAGACTGTTCTACCGCACATCCTCTTACTATCTGTGCATACCAATTGTTGACATACTGGCATTGTAGGCCATACCATTGATTAAGGGAACTTAACATCTGCCAGCGGCAATTCTGTACTACCTGAGGATTGACCGGAACAGCCTGTCCCCATTGGTTCGTTACATAGGCCGGGCACCGAACGTTTGGTATATTCTGCCAGTACTCATTCTGATAAATCTGGTTTACTTGTCCTGCATACTGTTGGAGTTGGCTGACTGCTTGTCCGCAAGTTACATTCTGGGCAAATGAACTTGTAGAGAAATAGCAGCCTACCAGTAAGGCTGAAACTATTTTCTTCATAACCTATATTTGGGGTGGTGTAAAAATAAATCGTAGCTCATGCTAATACTGACCGAAAGTTCGGATAATTGAGTTTTATAGAAAATACCAAGTAGTTTGTATTTTTAAGTAGTTCTCTAACCCTATCGTTCCTACACTATTTGACTGCAATGACAGGTGTTGTGAATCGTAAATTTCAAAAAATGTTTTTTTTTTAAATAGTTCTTTCTTACTTTTAAAACTACTGGAAAAACAGTGATAGCTAAATCACAAGAAGACATTGTTAATAGGTAGTTCCACTATTAACCCGAGTATAGTACTATATGTTTGTCATCCAATTATTAACCCGTAGAGATAATTTAAAATCACGCTCATGAGGCCAAGTTTACCAACTGAAGTATTTAATTAACAAAACTTTAGAAGATAGTCCATTCCCGATTAATGAAGAACAAGTGCAGAGATAATCATCTTCTATCTGAGGTGTATTAATCTGTTCAGGATGCTTTTTTATTGATGAAGATTTTACCGTATTAAGTATATCCGGGATGTTTTTAGCCTGCTGACTATAGACGATTCTTACAAGGATCTGTCTATATCAGATCCATATACACTGCTATGAAGATGTGCCAACCCTCTTTAACCCAGGAATTAATCTGGCTTGACCAGTTAATTTCTAATAACCCGTCAAAATACAATATTGGTGGTTATGTTATACTGCGAGGAAGTTTATCTCAGGAACTGTTTGAACAGGCGCTGAAAACGGTGCTTGGCATGCAGGAAATCTATTCCGCTATATTTACTGCCAAAGGTAAAGAGTTATCCTGGCATACCTCTGATGCTGCTACAGGTTTCAAGCTACAGGTAGTTGATTTCTCTGAAACAGAAAATGCTCCTGCGCTTGCCCGCGAGTGGATGGAGGAAGATTTTAGTATACCGTTTCAGATCACCGGTAATAACGACCACCTGTTCAGGATAACATTGTTAAAAATTACCGCAGATACACATTATTGCTATGCCAAAATACACCATATAATTGCAGATGGCTGGTCTTTTAAGCTGTTGCTTAATCAACTGGGTACTGCTTATGATGAACTATCCGCAGGAAAAATGCCTGCTGTCCGGCAATACCGTTACAGCGACTATGTAGCAGATGATGCAGCTTATCAGCAATCGGAAGCTGCTGCGGATGATAAACAATTCTGGTTGGACGAATATGCTACACAGCCCGGCGAATTATTTAAGGCAAACGTGCCGAATACCCAGGATAGTGCCCCTGCCGGTACTGCTACGCTATTCGTGCTCGCTGATCTGAAGAAACAGTTGCAAACTATCGCAGAAAACCATAAATCTTCTGTTTTCCAGGTCATTATGGGCCTTTTGCTGGCTTACCTGGCACGTACCAGGCAGCAAACCCACATCGCCGTAGCTCTTCCTGTGCTGAACCGGTCTAAAAAAGTGTACAAACAGACCGCAGGTGTATTCATGAACCTGATATGCCCTGTGTTTGATATTGATGTCCAGGGCAGACTGCCCGAGCTGTTGAATGAAATCAGAACAAAGATGTATGCCTGCCTGAAGCATCAAAGGTATCAGTATGGTAATCTGGTAAAAGATCTTCAGACATCGCATGCAGGGAAACCCGTTTATCAGCTCAGGGTATCATACGAGGACTTTGATTTTAATACCGCATTCGGCGGACTTACAGCCAGTACAACTGCCTTGTCTAATCACTATGAGGTAGAGCCGCTATCCATTTATATAAGAGATTATAACGACCAGGGGTTTGATGTACGGTTTATCTATAATAAAGCGTACTTCAATGAAGAGATGATTAACGCTATGTCCGCCGCACTCATGGAGCTGATATCAGCTGTGCCCCACCTGGCCGGCACGCCCGTGAAGGAGTGGCCTGTTATCAGCGAGGAAGAAAAAGCAAGGATATTGTCTTTTGCAAAAGGAGAAACCCGCAGCTGGCCTCAGGATACATTTGTCAGCATGTGGCGTCAGGTGGCAGATAGCCTGCCCGGCAACATCGCTGTAACTGCGGGTAAAGACCAGTTCACTTACAGGGATATTGACCTGCAGGTACGTGCAATTGCAAATGTTTTATTAAATAGTCACTCCTTTAAGTGCGGTGATACCATTGGCCTTTTGTTACCCAGATCTGCCGACATGGTAACCGGTATGCTGGGATGCATGACGGCGGGTGCGGTATATATGCCCATTGATCCGGAAGAACCTGCCGACAGGATACATACCTTCCTGAAGAATGGCGCTTGCACAAAGTTGATAGTTTCAGGGGATCTGGCAAAAGACTTTCAGTCCGGTGACATTGAAGTGATCAGGCTGGAACAGATAGATGTCAATAATGATAATGTTGTTTTGCCTGCTACAGTAGACATCCTACCGGAAAGTCCCTGTTATGTGATACACACCTCCGGGTCCACCGGCGTACCCAAAGCCGTAGCAGTCTCTCATCATTCTTTTATGAATTATGTCTGCCATTTTCAGCAATACTTCGGATTGACGTCGGAGGATGTGGTGCTGCAACACGCTGCTGTCAGTTTTGACATTGCTATGGAAGAAATATTCCCGATACTGGGAGTAGGTGGCCGGTTATGTATCCTTGACGACAGGAAGAACATCAGAAAGATCATCGAAACAATTGAACAGGAGAGGGTCAGTGTTATCAGTTCTACTCCGCTGGTGTTAAAGGAACTGAATGATCAACTGGCAGATACATCCTTGCGGCTTGTTATCAGCGGGGGCGATATACTCAGACCAGCATATATTGACCGCTTCCTGTCTAAAGATATTCCTGTATATAATACTTATGGCCCCACTGAATGCACCATCTGTGCCACCTATCACAAGGCCGAGAGGAATGAAGCCTCAATAGCCATTGGCAAACCCATCGCCAACTGTAATGTCTACGTCCTGGATAAAGATGGTGAACTCCAGCCTGTGGGTGTAGAAGGTGAAATATGCGTAGGCGGATCGGGAGTAGCCATTGGATATAAGAATGATAAAAACCTTTCCCTGGAAAAGTTTATTGATCATAAACTTGCGCCCCAAGGAAAATTATACCGCACTGGTGATATAGGTAAATACAGTGCCGACGGCCTACTGCATTACACCGGCCGGCACGATATACAATTGAAAGTAAGAGGTATCCGGATTGAGCCCCGGGAAATCGAGCGGTCCATCATGGAATGCCCCGGCATACGTTCGGCTGTAGTGATAGCTGCACAAGACCCGGGATATGGTACCATACCAGTGGCTTTTGTCATCTTTGACAATACCGGTACTGCGGATATACAATTGCCTGCATTACGGGCGTTGCTGCGGTCACGCCTCCCTGAATATATGTTACCTAGTCGTATTATACCTGTAGCCGATATTCCATTGAACGCCCAGGGAAAACCCGATCAGACGGCACTGCTCAAACTGATGCAAACGGCTGCGCCGGATACAAAAGAGCGGCCGCTGAAGATGCCGGCAAACCACACCGAACAGGTGCTGATGGACATCTGGATAAGTATATTAGACACCACAGCGATCAGCGTAACAGATAACTTCTTTGACCTTGGTGGGCATTCGCTGAAAGCAGCTGCACTGGTGAGTGAGATCTATGACAGATTTGATGTAGATATCAGCATCGGTGAAATATTTGCTGCGCCTACTATCCGGCAGCTGGGCGATCTGATCAGCCAACAGGAGGATAATCAGTTCGAGTACGTAGAGCTGTGTTAACATCGTAAACCCGGATGAATCAAAATACAAGTCAGATAATTCATCATGAATATTTTTAGATTGTTTCAGGCCCGGTCAAAGGGATTCTATGCTTTCCTGATATGTTTAAGTCTGATCAGCAGTCTGACGAATGTAGGCATATTGCTGTTTATTAACTCCGCTATCCGCAGTGTGGCCAGCCAGGGAATGGTAGAAATACAGTCGGCAGTAGCATTCTTCCTGTTAATTGGAAGTTCTTTCCTCGTTTCCTTCTTTTTCCAGAAGTATATGGTGGACATGACCAATGATATTACTTACGGCATTGAACTGTCCATACTGGAAAAGATCAGGCACGCCTCCTACGAGTCCTTTGAAAAATTGGGATACGAAAAAATATATGCCGCTATCAGTGACGCCAGGATACTCAGCCGTATGCCAACTGTCTTTATCAATCTGATCAACTCATTTATCACCATAGTCTGCACACTTGCTTATCTGTTTTATACTTCCTTTTTCAGTGGTCTCGTGCTGCTGGGTATCATGATTGCCTTACTGGCCATATACATGTACCGCGACAAGCACATTGCCAAAAATCTGGAAAAGGTGCGTGATCTGCAGGATACATATTATGGTTACCTGCGCGAACTATTACAGGGATTTCGCCAGGTGAGGGTGTCGTTGAATAGAAGCCATACGCTTTTTGACAGGTACCTTTTTGCCAATCGCACGGAAAGTAGGAAGCTGAATACAAAGGCTTCCCGCCAATATGCCTTTAACGAATTAACAGGCGTTTATAGCTGGTACATCCTGTTAGGCAGTATTGTATTTATCCTGCCGGTATTTATGAAAATGGATCCGATGCAGATTGTCGGTTTCGTGACAGCCGTGCTGTTCATGATGTCCCCACTTTCGCAGATTATTATCTTTCTCCCATCTTACGCTAGTTTCAAGATAGCGCTGAACCGTATCAATAAGATAGATAGTCAGCTGCAGGTCAACTTACCCCTGAAGCCTGCAGATCCCGTTGCTGTACAGTTTGAGTCGCTTCGCTTTGAGAACATTAAGTATAGCTACGACACAACCGATCCAAGGTCATTCCACCTCCACCTGTCCGAATTAACTATCAGTAAACAGGAGATACTGTTTCTGATCGGAGGTAATGGCAGCGGCAAAACAACGTTTATTAATCTATTAATGGGTCTTTACCAACCCCAACAGGGAAAGATATTCATTGACGAAAAGGAAGTGTCCTGGGAAGCGTACTGCCGCTTTGTAAATAATATGAGCGTCGTATTCACGAATCAGTATCTGTTCCGGGAAAACTATGACCAGCACGATCTGTCAGCTAATAACACCTTACTGAACCAAATGACGCAGCAGTTCAACCTGACCGGCGTGCTGAAAGTGCATACGGATGAAAACAGGGTTGATACAAACCTCTCCCGCGGACAACAGAAACGGGTTGCATTGCTATTGGCATTACTGGAAGAAAAGCCAATTATCGTGCTGGATGAATGGGCGGCAGAACAGGATACAATAAATAAGGATGCTTTTTATACCGAGTGGCTCGAATTGTTAAGGCGAATGGGAAAGACCATTGTCATAGTCACACACGATGATGACTATTTCAGCTGCGCCGACCGGGTAATAAAGTTCAAGGCAGGCAGTATTATGAACGAAAGAATGAATGATAAAGTAGCTAACTGAAAGAAGGATAATTAAATAATTTCCACATAAAAACGAATACGTATGAATGAGCCAAAAGTATATCTTAAACCTAACGTTGTGCTCGAACCATTAATCGATAAATGGTATGCATGGAGCCATTTGATTTCTCCCGCCACAGCTGCGATGAATATTACGGGCAGACACATTAAAATTATGGATTCGTTTATTGCCGCTCCTGAAGTGCATGAAGACGCAGTGAGGAACCCCCGGTTGCTTGGCGGCCCTTTTATGGATATCCCCAAGGAAAGAGCAGCAGAAGTGGTTGCCCTTAAAGCAGATACCCTCCAGCGCAGGAAGGATATGCTGGAACTGTCCAACGCTATCAAAGAGCTGGACATGATGTTATGGAAAGAAGCCAAAGGATTTGGCATAGAAACACTGTATAAAAAAGTGCCGGAGACCCTGAAAGGATATGTTGAGTTGTTCTATGACCGTAATGGAAATCCCGCATTCCGCTTCTTTGAATCATTATTATACAAAAGCCGTTTTTACAATAAAAACGCCCAGAGCATTGCGCTATGGGTAACAGATAACGATCACCGCCCGTTCTGTCTTAGTACTCCACGGCTGGATGAACCCAATGTACTTCAGTTAGATCTGAGTTTTGATCATCCAGGAATAGACGAACTTTCCAGGATGAAAAGAACACCAGCGCCTTTAAGTTACATCAAAGCGCAACTGGGAATAACAGAAGAACAAGCCCCGCTGTTTGAAACGTTCTTCACAGAAACTCCACATCCTACCTATGACAGGTACACCGGCGACAAGATCCGTATGCGCTACTTCGGACATGCCTGCATCTTGATTGAAACAAAAGATGTATGCATCCTTGCCGATCCCCTGATTAGTTACTATGGTTATCATTCTGATGTGGAGCATTTTTCAGATGCTGACTTGCCAGATGTTATCGATTATGTAATCATTACCCACAACCACCAGGATCATATATTATTTGAAACACTGCTGCCTCTGAGACACAAAATCAAAAATATCATTGTACCAAGAGCGAAAGAAGGTCGTCTCGAAGATCCGGATCTGAAGCTGATGTTCAATACGGTTGGTTTCAACAATATCATTGAGCTGGGCGAAATGGAAACAGTTCAGTTCTCAGACGCAACCATCACAGGTATACCTTTTACAGGAGAACACAGTGATCTGAATATTGTATGTAAACTATGTCACCTGGTAAGTATTGGCGAGTTTAAGTTATTGTTCA
Organism: Chitinophaga rhizophila; assembly: GCF_019492185.1. Taxonomy (GTDB): domain Bacteria; phylum Bacteroidota; class Bacteroidia; order Chitinophagales; family Chitinophagaceae; genus Chitinophaga; species Chitinophaga rhizophila. The sequence goes on along the minus strand of NZ_JAICCF010000001.1, from coordinate 885,804 downwards.
TGGCAGATTCCAGAATTACTGAGCCTAATCTGTATAAACATGTGCAGGAACAAACAGGAGATGTAGATGTCATATTCCTGGGAATGGAATGTGACGGAGCCCCGCTCTCGTGGTTATATGGTCCTTTGCTCACCAGACAGGTACCCAGAGATCAGGACCATAGCAGAAGACTCTCAGGTTCTGATTGCGAAAGAGGCATGTTCCTGGTAGATATTTTCCATCCAAAGGAAGTGTATGTCTATGCGATGGGACAGGAACCATGGATCGAATTTATTACCAGCACCAAATACACGTCTGAGTCTAATCCGATCGTACAGTCTGATAAACTGGTGAAATTATGCACAGAACGAGGCATAGTAGCCGAAAGGCTGTTCGGTGAAAAAGAACTGCTCTATGAACGTGAAATGGTATTTTAAAGCATATTAAGATGTTGTTCGTATAACCCGCGGGCAACCGTTGTCAATAACCCGACCCTGTTGCATCAGCTTGTATAGTTGATGCAACAGGGATCTTTCCGCGTTTTAATTAAAAAATGTGTTAACTCATATGTACACTGATAAAGTAAAAAGTATCCTGGACCGTGCCAGAGAGAGTGGTGTAAGTTTTTTCGTAGAGGAGGAAAAACTGAAAATGAAAATTCCGAAAGGCAAACGTATTCAACCGGATTTACTGAAAGAGATAGATGAATGGAAAACGATCATAAAAGATTTTTTCATCAGCAACAGGCATCCGTCGCCTAACGATATCAGGTATATAAAACCCCGGGACAAAGATCTGGCGGTACAGCTCCCCTTGTCCTACGCACAGGAAAGATTGTGGTTTATTGACAAATTGCAGGGTACCATCCATTACCATATGCCGTGGGTGTTCAGGTTGGAAGGTGTACTTAATCTGAATGCACTGGAAAATGCTTTCAGGGAAATAGTCCGCCGACATGAGACACTGCGGACCGTGATCCGGGAAGAAGCCGGCGCTGGTCGCTTACACCTGCTTCCTGCGGAAGACTGGCAGCTGACCTTTGTAAACGCAGGTGATTTGTTGTCAGCAGGCACTGATATCGCCTCATACATAGGAGAGCAGATGACGACGCCTTACGACCTGGCTGCAGATTTTATGCTGAAAGTATACGTCATTAACAATGGCGAGAACGAGCATACTGTTTTGACCCTGGTACATCACATCGCATTTGACGGATGGTCCGTTTCCATACTGGTGAATGAACTGACTCAGCTTTACAGCAGCGCTGTTAACGGAAACAATTCAGTGCTGAACGAGCTGCCGGTGCAGTATGCAGATTATGCTTTATGGCAGCGTACCTACCTGAACGATCAGTTGATGGACGAGCAGCTGGCCTATTGGAAGCGCCAACTGAAAGACTTAACCCCGTTATCATTCCCGACAGACTATACCCGGCCTGCTATCCAGAGTACAAAGGGGAATACCATCTATTACAGGCTGGATACAAAGCTGAGTAAAGCATTACGACAGCTCGCCCAGCAGGAAGAAGCAACGCTGTATATGACAATGCTGGCGGCGTTCAAAGTACTGTTGTACCAGTATACCGGCCAGTCTGACATTTGTGTGGGCAGTGCTGTTGCCGGAAGAAAGCAACCAGAGTTGAAATCCCTGATCGGCTTTTTCGTAAACACATTGGCAATGCGCACTGAAGTGCGTCATGGCATGCCGTTTACGACTTTATTGCAACAGGTGAAGGCTACAGTACTTGAAGCGTATAACCAACAGGATATCCCGTTTGAAAAGGTAGTGGAATCGCTGAAGATTGACAGAGACCTGAGCCGGAATGCATTGTTCCAGCATATGTTTGTATTCCATAACACGCCACCTGTAAAACAGATAGACCTTGGCAATATTAAACTTACCCCCGATCAGCATGCGGTTATTGACAGTTCAAAGTTTGATTTCGAATTTAGTGTGACAGATGATGAAGATGGCATACACCTGAAAGTAAACTATTGTACTGACCTCTTTGAACAGTCAGGCATAGAGCGGTTGATAAAACACTATGAACGTCTACTTCAGATAGTTACTACCGATAAACATGAAGCTGTCGGACGTCTCTCCATGCTCTCAGTAGCGGAAAGGCAACAGCTGCTGTATGATTTCAATGACACAGCTATTGACTATGGCGTCAGCGGAACTATCGTTGACCTTATCGAAGCGCAGGTAGCGCTTACGCCGGACCATATAGCACTTGTACAGGATGACCGGCAACTGACTTACCGGCAACTGGATCACATCAGTAACCAGCTGGCGCATTACCTGATCCAACAGGGCGTAAGCAGAGAAAATCCCCTTACGCCGCTCTGTATGGACAGGTCGCCGGAAATGGTCATTGCCATACTCGGTGTGTTAAAAGCCGGTGGAGCATATGTACCTATAGATCCTGCTTTCCCTGCCATCCATATTGCCAATATATTGGAAGATACTGGTGCAAGACTTATTGTAACTGCCGGATTGACCGGGAAATTGCGTACAATTTGTGATGGTTTGCAGGTGGTCGATTTGCAGACAGATCTGGGCATAATAGAAAGGCAGCCGGGAAAACCTCCTGCTAACCGGATAAACATCCATGACCTCGCTTATGTAATTTATACTTCCGGATCCACCGGAAAACCTAAAGGCGTACTAAATGAACATGCCGGCTTGCTAAACCGCCTGTTATGGACGCAGCAGTATTTTAATCTTACACAGGATGATTGCGTATTGCAGAAAACGACTTATACCTTTGACGTATCCGTCTGGGAAATATTATGGCCGCTCTTCTCAGGCGCAAGACTGGTGCTCGCCAAACCAGAAGGACAGAAGGATGCGCGTTACCTGAAAAAACTGATTGACGACCAGCATGTCACCTTATCGCATTTTGTTCCTTCTATGCTCGAACTCTTCCTGGAAGAAACCGGGCCCGCATCCTGTCCTACCCTGAAGAAAGTATTATGTAGTGGTGAACAGTTGAAGCCAGCACATGTTAAACGCTTCCATGAAAAGTTACCCCATGTGGCGCTGTATAACTTGTACGGTCCTACGGAAGCTGCAATAGATGTAACATGCTGGGCTGTACCTATGGCACAAGAGATAAGAACAGTGCCCATTGGAAAGCCTGTAGCCAATACCAGTTTATTTATATTAAACGGTGTTGCCGAACTGGTACCTGTTGGCGTACCAGGTGAACTGTGTATAGGCGGCGTTCAGGTAGCACGGGGTTACCTGAACCGTTCCTCACTGACGGCAGAGAAATTTATTGATAGTCCATTTCTGACGGGTGACAGGTTATATCGCACCGGCGATATGGCCCGTTGGTTACCTGATGGAAATATAGAATATTTAGGCAGGATAGATGACCAGGTAAAGATCCGCGGTTACCGGGTAGAGCTAGGTGAAGTAGAAAGTGTATTACAGGCAGCTCCCGGCGTAAAGCAGGGCGTAGTGGTGGCCCGTGAAGATGGCAGTGGCAGCCGCAGATTAATAGGCTTTGTAGTACCATCCGGTATGTTTGACCGCACAGCTATCCAGCGGTATCTGTCAGAGCAACTACCTGAATACATGGTACCATCGCTGTTGTTGTCGCTTGATAAGCTACCACTGACATCAACAGGTAAGGTGAACCGTCAGGCGCTTCCTGCTGCAATTGCCGATGACCAGCGGCCGGACTCCTATGTGGCAGCGCAGACGTTACTGGAGCAGCAGTTATGCGGTATCTGGCAAAAGATACTGGGTGTACACCGTGTAGGTATCACTGACAACTTCTTTGAGCTGGGCGGTCACTCGTTGCTGGTGATCCGTGTGGTAGCAGCCATCCGGCGCGAACTGGAACGGGAGTTAAGTGTAAAAGACCTGTTCCTGTATCCGACCGTATCTGCATTAACCGCTTACCTGGAAAGTACAACAGGAACGACATTATTGCCTGCTGTTACGCCTCGTTTAAGTGATGAAGCTATTCCGTTATCGTTCTCCCAGGAACGTCTATGGTTCATAGATAAATTGCAGGGTAGCAGACAGTACCACATGCCATGGGTATTCCGCCTGCATGGGTCACTGGATGTAGCTGCGCTGACAGATTCATTCCGTGCAATAGTAGACCGTCATTCAGTACTGCGTACGGTAGTATACGAGTCAGAGGGTATCGGTTATCAGCAGTTGCTACCCTCGGCAGACTGGTCGCCGGTATACATGCGTGCATCTGATTTGTCAGCATCTGGGCAGGATCTGGAGGAATACCTATCAGCAGAACTGGACCGCGCTTATGATTTATCCAGGGACATGATGCTGCGTGTACACCTGATTGAAGAAGGTCCGGATGATCATGTATTACTGGTAATGCTGCATCACATCGCTTTTGATGGCTGGTCAGTGTCCTTACTGGTGAAGGAGCTAGGATTGTTATATCGAAGCTTGCAATCCGGAGAAGGCATACCGTCGTCCTTACCTTTACTACCGGTACAATATGCAGACTATGCTGCCTGGCAGCGCCATTATCTGTCGGGTGCATTACTGTCCGGCAAGCTGTCCTATTGGAAGCAGCAGTTGTCAGGCGTAAGTGTGCTGGAATTACCGTCAGACTATGTACGTCCGGCCGTACAGTCAGGAGCAGGGGGAGAAGAGCGGTTATTGTTACCGGCATCTTTGTCTACCGCATTAACAGGGCTGAGCCAGTCTGCAGGTGTTACCCTTTACATGACGTTGTTATCTGCATTCAAGGTGCTATTGTATCGTTACAGTGGCCAGGAGGATATCTGTGTAGGAACACCGGTAGCAGGCCGTCATCAGCAGGAAGTGGAATCGCTGATGGGCTTCTTTGTGAATACGCTGGCATTACGGAGTCAGGTAAGTGGAGGGCAGCGGTTTATTGACTTACTGGCGTCAGTGAAAACGACGACATTGTCAGCTTACGATCACCAGGACGTACCATTTGAGAAAGTGGTGGAGGTACTGGGTGTGGAAAGAGATATGAGCCGCAGTGCCGTGTTCCAGGTAATGTTTATCATGCAGCAGGATATAGCTTATCCTGATCTGGGAACCGTAACGCTTGCTCCGGTGGAGCGTACAGAACTGCCATCCAGATTTGACCTGGAAATGAATGTGACCCTCTCATCCACTGGTTTAGAGTTACAATTAGTATACAGCAAAGATCTTTACAAGGCAGATAGCATCCAACGCATGCTGGGCCATTACGAGCAATTACTGCATGCCATTGTAGCGTCGCAGGATACAACTATAGACAATCTGCCGATGTTAACATCAGCAGAATATACCCAGATACTGACGGACTTTAATCCATCTCCTCAGACCTGGCATACACCATCCGGAACAACAGTGCTGACATTGTTTGAAGAGCAGGCAGCTTTACATCCGGATGCAATAGCGTTGGTATATGAAGATCAGCAGTTGAGTTATAGCGAACTGAATGCGTACGCCAATCAGCTGGGCAGCTATCTGCGTACACGGGGTATAGGTCCGGATGTACGGGTGCCGGTATGTGCAGACAGGTCGCTGGATCTGGTGGTAAGTATATTAGGTATATTAAAGTCAGGAGGTGCATATGTACCGATCGACCCAGACTATCCGGAAGATCGTATTCGTTACATGCTGCAAGACACCGGGGCAAATATACTACTGAGTGCAGTCCGTAACCAGTCTTTATCGCTGCATGAACTGTTTAACGGAGAAGTGATAGATGTTATCAATAACCGGGAAACAATCAGCAGGGAGCCATCGGAGAATCTTACTCCGGTATTGGGTTCCTCACACCTGGCTTACATCATTTATACCTCCGGTTCCACAGGAAAACCAAAGGGAGTGATGGTGGAACATGGTAACCTGGCGAGTGTAATGAATGCCGGAACAGTGTTATTTGACTTTAATCAGCATGACGTCTGGACTGCCTTCCATTCTTTCAGCTTTGATTTTTCTGTGTGGGAGATCTTTATGCCGCTTTGTACAGGGGCAAAAGTTATCATGCCGGCAAAGGATACAGTGATGGATGTTTCTGCTTTTGGCAACTTGCTGGAACATCATCAGGTAACAGTATTAAACCAGACACCTTCTGCCTTTTATGCGCTACAGGAGCATCTGTTGAAAGCGTCCCGGCAGTTGGATATCAGATATGTGATATTTGGTGGAGAAGCCCTGTCGCCGGCATTGCTGGAGCAATGGGCCGTGCAGTATCCGGCATGTAACCTGATAAATATGTATGGTATTACAGAGATTACCATACATGCTACGTTTAAACAGATAGATGAAGATTGTATTGCGACGCATACAAGTAATATCGGACATGTTATTCCCACTTTACAGGCTTATGTACTGGGAAACAACCTTCAGCCTGTACCAGTAGGCGTTCCTGGTGAACTATATATCGGTGGACAGGGTGTCGCCAGAGGATATTTCAACAATGCAGACCTGACAGCAGCCCGTTTCATCAGTAATCCATTTGTGGAAGGGCAGCGCTTGTATAAATCAGGCGACCTTGTACGCCGCCTGCCTGATGGTGAAATGGAATACCTGGGAAGGATAGATGACCAGGTAAAGATCCGCGGTTACAGGATTGAGCTGAATGAAGTATCGCTGGCACTACAGCAGGCCCCTGGCATCAGGCAGGCAGTGGTGATAGCCCGTGATGACAGCTTTGGTAATAAACAATTGCTGGGATATGTTGTGCCGGATATCAGCCTGGATAAGGCAGCCGTATTTGCATACCTGCGTACACAGCTTCCTGAATACATGATTCCTGCATTCCTGGTGGCGGTCAGCCATATTCCGCTGACAGCAAACGGAAAGGTTGATAAAAAGAAGCTGCCGCCTATTGATACAGCAGTTATACCTGCAGCTGACTATACAGCACCGGTAACTCCCTTGCAGGAGGATATTGCAGCGGTATGGCAGGCAATTCTTAATATAGAAAGAATTGGTATCCACGATAACTTTTTTGAATCGGGCGGCCACTCGCTGCTGGTCACAAGATGTGTATCTGCCTTGCGTAGCAGGCTGGGAATCGAAGTGAGCGTAAGAGACATATTCGTTTATCCAACTATAGCTGCTTTATCCGCACAGCTTACACAGCAGCAGCCCAAAGATCTGCTGCCACCAATTACACCGCAGCCACGTCCAGCAAGAATACCTTTATCCTTTGCGCAGGAACGCCTCTGGTTCATTGATAGTTTACAGGGAAGTGTACAGTATCATATGCCATGGGTATTCCGCATATACGGTATACCGGATCTGAAAGTGATGGAACATGCTTTCCGGCATATCATCAACCGGCATGAAGTAATACGTACGCTGATTCATGAAGAAGATGGCATTGCCTACCAGGAAGTGATCAGTGAGCAATCCTGGAAGTTGCGCTTCACAGATGAAAGCAGATTAACAGACAGCAACATACTGCATAATTATATTCAGCAACAGGTCAGTGAACCCTTTAACCTGTCTGCAGATTATATGCTCAGAGCTGAGTTGATCCGCCTGGATGATGAAGAATATGTACTGCTTGTTGTCATGCACCACATCGCTTCTGATGGATGGTCGCTACCGATTATGTTACATGAGATGGTGGCAATATACGACAGCTTCATGCAGAATGCTGTACAGGTTTTGCCGGCATTACCTGTACAGTATGCAGATTATGCATTGTGGCAACGCAATTACCTGGAAGGGCGGGTAATGGATCAGCAGTTACAGTACTGGAAAGAGCAGCTGAAAGATGTTATTCCGCTAAAAGTACCTACAGATTACCCGCGGCCACTTGTACAAAGTACCAGGGGTAGTGCTGTATATCATAAATTAGATCCCATACTGAGCGAACAGTTGCAGCAGTTCTCAAAGAGAGAGGGTGTTACACTGTTTATGACACTGCTTACGGCATTTAAAGCGCTGTTACATCGTTATACGGGTGAAAAAGATATTTGTACAGGTAGTCCTATTGCCGGCAGAAAACAACTTGAAACTGAAGAGCTGATTGGTTTCTTTGTCAATACGCTGGCACTTCGCTGTACAGTCAATGAAGAAGATACGCTGCGCAGATTACTGGAACAGATAAAGGCGGTTACATTGGAAGCTTATGAGTACCAGGATACTCCTTTTGAAAAAGTGGTCGAAGCAATTGCCGGTAAAAGAGAAGTGGATGCTAACCCGCTGTTTCATATCGTATTCGCCTTACAAAATACACCCGAATTGCCAGCACTTGAATTGAACGGCCTGGTCTTATCCAATGAGGTACTCGAAGATCAGACTGCTGTATTTGACTTGCTGTTTGAACTGAGGGAGACGCCTGAAGGCATATTGCTGAAGCTTCGGTATTCGACGGCTTTATTTAGCGAAGCAACCATCCACGGATACATTGCGCATTATGAGCAGATATTATCCACCCTGGTTGAAAATGCAGAAAGGAAGATAGGTGACATAGCACTTGTAACTGCTAAGGAGCGCGAACAACTTTTGTTCCATTTCAATCAGCCCCCCGTGCTTTCCGCTTATCAGAAGACGGTGGTAGCGCTGTTTGAGGAGCAGGTAAGGAAAAGCCCTGACGCTACTGCCCTGGTATTTGAGAATGTACAACTAAGTTATAGGAGGTTGAACGAGCAGGCTAACCAGTTGGCCCGTTACTTAAGAAATAAAGGCGTAGGCAGAGATACTGCTGTGCCGGTGCTGATGTACCGATCTGCCGATCTGATTGTCAGCATCCTCGGTATATTGAAAGCTGGTGGCGCTTACATGCCTGTGGATCCCGAATACCCGGTTGAACGTATCCTCTTTATGCTGAATGATACCGGGTCTTCACTAGTGCTTACAGAAACTGCCTGCCTGTCACAGCTGCGGCAGTCTGGTGATAGTTACCCGGAAATAATAGATATACAGGCACAATGGCCTGTTATTGCACAATACACAGGCGAAGACCTTCCGCCGGTCAACCAGGTATCTGACCTTGCTTATATCATGTACACCTCAGGTTCTACCGGAAAGCCCAAGGGAGTGCTGGTAGAACATCTTAATATCGTTAGTCTGGCCACCGACCAGCACTATGCCGGATTCAGCGCTGAAGATATATTACTTTCCACAGGTTCGCCTTCATTCGATGCTTCTACTTTTGAATACTGGAGTATGTTGCTGAACGGCGGGCAGTTGGTAATCTGTTCCAGGGATACCCTGCTGACGAATGAATTGCTGAAGGAAGTAATGACTGGCAGAAACGTCAGTAAGATGTGGTTTACGGCAAGCTGGTTTAATCAGCTGGTAGAATGGGACATCAGCATTTTCAGTCAGTTGGATACAATACTGGTTGGAGGAGAAAAATTGTCTGAAGATCATATTCAACGGTTAAGAAGCGCATATCCGGACCTGAAGATTGTGAACGGGTATGGTCCTACGGAGAATACAACATTCTCACTGACCTATCTGATAAAAGAAAGTGGCAAAATCGGTGTTATTCCGATAGGTCGTCCGTTGCAGAACCGTACAGCCTATGTACTGAATCCTCAGCAGCAATTATGTCCTGTAGGCGTACCGGGAGAGTTATATGTTGGTGGTGCAGGGGTGGCGCGTGGTTACCTGAATCGTCCGGAGTTGACCGCAGAACGTTTTGTAAAAGATCCGTTCAGCGAAGATGCAAACGCCCGCCTGTATAAGACCGGCGACCTGGTAAAATGGTTACCTGATGGTAATATTGCTTATCTGGGCAGAATAGACGACCAGGTAAAGATCCGCGGCTATCGTATTGAACCGGGTGAAGTAGAAAACGTGCTCAATGAATTTGATGGGATATCCGCAGGCTGCGTCATTGTAAAGCAGGATAGCTTTGGCGGTAACAGGCTGGTCGGGTATTATGTACCGGAACGGCAGGTATTGCTGGAGAAAGAAGGTGAGTTGTACAGGCAACAGGTAGAGAGCTGGCAGGAGTTATACGAGACAGAATACGGAAAGACAGAAACAGCAGTAATAGCTGATGAGGAATTTAATATCATTGGCTGGAATGACAGTTTCACTGGTCAGCCAATCCCTGGCGCGCAGATGCGTGAGTGGCTGGATGATATACTGAACGTGATATTGTCCTGTCGTCCGGAAAATGTGCTGGAAATTGGTTGTGGAACAGGTCTGATTTATTATGGCCTGTCAGATCATATCCGGCATTATACGGGTACAGACTTTTCTTCTTCCTCTGTACGTCAGATTCAGCAACGGATTTCAAAGGGCGAACGTGTGTACTGTGACACCGCATTGCATGTATGTGCTGCACACGAAGTAGGCGCTTTGGATATCCCGGAGACAGACACAATAATACTCAACTCTATTGTGCAGTATTTTCCGGGTGAGCAGTATCTCACTACTGTAATCTCTTCCTGTCTCGAAAAGCTAAAGGGAAGTGGCAGGATAGTTATTGGCGATGTAAGGGACAAACGGCTGTTAAAGCATTTTAAAGGCCGGCTGTCGCTTCACAGCAATATGGAAAGTGTGCCCAAACGCGTATTTAACTTCGGACTGGAACAAGAGGTACTGACCGAAGAAGAACTGTGTATATCTCCTGAATATTTTTATGCACTGAAATCGCTGTATCCCGCTATCAGCCATGTGGACATCCGCTGGAAAAATTGTACAGCGGAAAATGAGCTGACGTTGTACCGTTATACCGTCATACTCCATATACAGGCGATGCCGCCGGTATTAGTGCAGGAATGGCTGGACTGGGAAACGCCAGGTATGGCAGATAATGTACATACATTGTTATCATCCCGCGCAACTGCTGTCAATATCCGTAATTTGCCAAACTACCGCTTAGAGAAGGAACGGTTGTTATCAGCGGGTATCGACGATCCAACTGTTAGCTCAAGTGGGGAGCTGAGAGAATATATATTACGTCGTTCAAAGACAGTTGATGAAGCGGAACAGCTGATATCAGCAGCCCGCGCTCAAGGGTATCATTGCACGTACTTATTACATGAAGATGCATTAAAGCTGAATATTATTTTATCCTTGCAGCCGGTAATGCAGGCGATAGCGCAGGTATACCAGGCGGAAAGTTCTTCCTTCAAAGCAGGAACATATACCAACATGCCGTTGTATGGAACTATTATCCAGCAAGTGCAGAAAGAGCTACGCAGCTATATGCTGGGCATGCTTCCTGACTATATGACGCCTTCAGAACTGCTGTCTTTACCTTTCCTTCCATTGACAGATAATGGTAAGATAGACCGTCAGTTATTGTTATTACAGGGCGGTACACAGGAACACGTTGCTGCCCTTCATCAGCTACCATCCGGAGAAACTGCTTTACAGCTGGCTGCTATCTGGCAGGAATTGCTGGGCATCAGTCGTATTGGTATCAACGATGATTTCTTTGAACTGGGAGGACATTCACTCCTGGCAACCCGGGCAGTATCTGCTATAAGGAAACAGCTGGGTATGGAAATCATGGTGAAAGACATGTTCCTGTATCCGACTATAGCCAGGCTGTCAGTCTACCTGGAAAGCCGTCTTCAACGCCCGCTGTTACCACCAGTTACTGCCCGTACGCACGATACGATGATCCCCCTGTCTTTTGCACAGGAACGCCTCTGGTTCATTGACAAACTGCAGGGAAGCGTTGCTTACCATATGCCATGGATATTCCGTTTAACGGGTAATCCGGATATTGCTGCGCTGGAACAGGCCTTCCGTGAGATAGTACGCAGGCATGAAGTACTACGTTCTGTACTCAGGCAGGGTAATAAAGCGCCTTACCAGGAAATTATTGACGGCACGGCATGGAGGATGGAGTATTATGAAACACCTGCTTTGACAGATCCAACAGCATTTGAGCAGTACGTGCATAAGTGGTTCCATGTGCCGTTTGACCTGTCAAATGATTATATGCTGCGGGTCAGACTACTGAAACTGTCCGCAGAAGAATACGTATTGCTTGTACTTTTCCACCATATTGCTTTTGATGGCTGGTCTGTATCTGTTATGGTGAGGGAGATGATTGCACTATACCGGTCGTACCGTGATGGACGTGAGTCTGCATTGCCGGAATTAACAGTACAATATGCTGATTACGCGTTATGGCAGCATGAACACCTGAACGGAGAAATGCTGGAAACACAGCTGGCATACTGGAAAAACAGGTTGCAGGATATCAAACCATTATATCTTCCAACGGATTATCCCCGGACGGCTATTCAAAGTACCCATGGCGATACCAAATATTTTTACCTGGATAGCTCGCTGACTGCTCAGTTACGGCACTTATCCAGAGAGCAGGGTGTTACGCTATTTATGACCATGCTGGCGGTATTCAAGGTGTTGCTTTACCGGTATACCCATCAGGAAGATATATGTACAGGCGTGGCTATTGCCAACCGTACACAAAAGGAAACAGAGTCTTTAATAGGCTTCTTTGTCAATGCTCTGGCATTACGAAGTAAACTGAATAATAAAACTGTCTTCAGCGACTTCCTGCAGCAGGTAAAAGCTATTACGCTGGAAGGATATACTTACCAGGATGTGCCGTTTGAGAAAGTGATTGAGGCAGTGGTAGGTAAGCGTGATGTAGTTGGTAATCCGCTGATACAGGTGATGTTTGTTTTACAGAATACGCCGGAAATTCCTTCGCTGGAAGTAGGCGATGTAACTTTTACAGGGGAAGTGTTTCAGAACGTGACTTCCAAATTTGATCTCACCTTTGACTTGCGCGAGAAACCTGATACGATAGAGTTCAGGGTGGAGTTTTGTGATGAGCTGTTTACAGGTGAGACTATCACAAGAATGTTTGGCCATTATGTACACTTGTTGGAGGCAATTGTACAGCAGGTATCAACGCCGGTAGGACAACTGAGGATGTTAAGTCTGGAAGAGGAACAGACTTTACTGTCTCAGTTTAATAAGCCGCAATCCGCACTACCTGCGCAAACATTTATCAGCTTATTTGAACAACAGGTGCTGATTACTCCACAGCACACCGCTGTATTTGCAGCAGACGCCATACTGACTTACCAGGAGTTGAACGAGCGCGCTAACCGTTTCAGTAATTATCTGCAGAGGTACAATCCGGGGCAGCATGCGCTTGTGCCTGTGTGCCTAGATCGTTCGGCATTGATGATGGTATGTATTCTGGGTATACTCAAAGCAGGATATGCTTACGTACCAATTGATCCGTCTTACCCGCAGGAACGGATCAGATTTATGCTGGAAGATACCGGTGCGTCGCTGGCAGTGAGCGTAAAGCAACACAGCGACCTGTTACAGCATGCTGGTAATCTGACCACTGTAATTGAAATAGATGAACAGTGGGATCAGATTGAATCATGTTCTGCGGAGAAAATAACGGAAAGCCCGCAGCCGGGACAGCTGGCCTACACCATCTATACTTCCGGGTCAACAGGCCGTCCCAAAGGCGTGATGGTGGAACATGGCAATCTGCTTAATTACCTCCTGAACAGTAAAAGGCGTTATATCGATGAAGATAACAATGAAGCAGGCAGTCTGCTGAATCTGCCTTATACTTTTGATGCCTCGCTGACCAGTATGTTTGTTCCGCTATTGGGAGGAAAGTCTGTAGTGATAGGCACAAATGAGGCATTGAAGGTATTTGAATCCCGGTTATTCATGGATGCTGCTCCTTATGACTTTATCAAACTGACACCATCTCATATGTCGCTGTTGCAAAACGCTATAGGAGCTACAGCGGGCGGTGTGTTAACCAAAAGACTCGTAATCGGTGGAGAGGCATTACAGCGTTCACATATTCAGTTTCTGCTTGACAGCAACGAGAACATGGAAGTAATTAATGAATATGGGCCTACTGAAGCAACAGTAGGATGCAGCGTATATTCATTTAATACCAGATATGGAAGAACAGATTTTGATCACCACGTACCTATCGGAAAACCGCTGGATAATGTAACGATGTATATCCTGAGCGCCGATATGTTACCAGTGCCTGTTGGTGTGGCAGGTGAGATCTATATCGGGGGCGCCGGGGTAGCGCGTGGGTATCTCAATCGCCCTGAGCTTACTGCCGCCCGTTTTATTAAAGATCCGTTCAGTAAGGAAGCTGGTGCACGGCTATATAAGACCGGCGATATGGCGAAGTGGCTGCCGGATGGCAATATGGTATATTTAGGAAGGATGGATGACCAGGTGAAGATCCGGGGTTACCGTATCGAACCAGGCGAGGTTGAAAACGTATTAAGTGAAAGTCCGGGATTAGCTGCCGCATGCGTAGTGGTAAAACAGGATACGATCGGTATGAATAAGCTGGTAGGTTACTATGTGGCAGACAAGCAGCTGCTGCGGCAGAAAGAAGATACTTTATACCGGCAACAGGTGGAGAACTGGCAGGCGCTATATGAAACAGAATATGGCAAAACAGAAGCAGTTGCAGCTGAAGACGAGGAATTTAATATCATCGGCTGGAACGATAGCTTTACAGGTCAGCAGATACCTTCGCATGAAATGCGGGAATGGCTCAATGACATACTCGAGGTAATACTGTCCTGCCGGCCGGAAAATGTATTGGAAATCGGTACGGGTATGGGCTTGATATATTATGGTTTGTCAGATCATATCAGTCACTATACAGGTACAGATTTTTCTTCCTCTTCCATTCGGCAAATTGAACGACATATATCCCGGAAGGAACGACCTTACTGCCAGACCTCATTGCATGTATGTGCTGCCCACGAAGTAGCAGCGCTGGCAACCGGTGAAATTGATACCATCGTACTTAATTCAATTATTCAATATTTTCCCGGCGAGGCATACCTGACAACAGTTATTGCTTCCTGTATCGGGAAACTGAATGGGCATGGTCAGATCGTGATTGGCGACGTCAGGGATCTGCGGCTGCTGAAAAGCTTTAAAGGCCGTCTGGCTCTGGAAAGGAACAGTGAAAGCTTATCTAAGCGTGTCTTTGGATTCGGTATTGAACAGGAGCTGCTGAACGAAGAAGAGTTGTGTATATCGCCTGCGTATTTTTATGGTCTCCAGTCACTATATCCGGAGATCAGTTATGTCGATATCCGCTGGAAGCAATGTGTCGCTGAAAATGAACTGACATTATATCGTTATACCGTCATATTACATGTGGGTGAAAAGCCAGCTGTTCAGTCACCGAAATGGCTTGACTGGGAAACTACCGGTGTGGCGGAGAAAGTCAGTGACTTGCTCGACGCAGGTGCGGAGATGATCAGTATACGTAATCTACCCAATTACCGGCTTGAAAAAGAACGTCTGCTGCTGGCTGGTCTGGAAGTTCCAACTATCCAAACGAGCGGTGAATTAAGGGAATATATTTCCCGCCCGTCATCAGCCATTGAATCAATAGAGAAGCTGATATTGATGGCGCAGTACCAGGGATATTACTGCAGATACCTATTGCATGAAGATGTCATGAAACTGAATCTGGTATTATCCCGGGAGTCATTAAGTACTGCTATTGAACAGGTTTTTAGTGAAACCAACGTTCCATTTGAAGCCGGTGCATATACAAATATGCCGCTATATGGAGCGATTATCCAGCAAATGCAGCAGGAAGTGCGCAACCATTTGCAGGAGGTGTTGCCTGACTACATGGTTCCTTCAGAGTTGATTGCGATACCATTAATGCCATTGACAGAAAATGGTAAGACAAACCGTCAGCTGCTCATTGCACACATCGGGCATCAGGAGAATACTACTACAGTACATCAGCCGCCATCCGGTGAGTTGCAGGAACACCTTGCTGCCATCTGGCAGGAATTGCTGGGTATTACCCGCATCAGCGTATATGACGATTTCTTTGAGCTGGGAGGACATTCACTGCTGGCAGTGAGAATGGTGGTGGCTATACGCAAGCAATTACAGATAGAGGTCGATATACAGACTTTATTTGTGCATACAACTATTGCCAGTTTATCCCAATACCTTGAACAGCATCATACCGCTGCCCTTTTGCCGGCGATCACAACTCAGCCACGGGATCAGGCAATGCCATTGTCTTTTGCACAGGAACGTTTATGGTTTATTGACAAGCTGCAGGGTAGTAAGCAATATCATATGCCATGGGTATTTCGTCTGCACGGGCCGCTTGATGTGGAAGCGCTGACAGCGGCATTCCGGGTAATAGTAGAACGCCATGAGGTATTACGTACTGTCATTGCTGAATCCGATGGCGTCGGTTATCAGCATCTGCTGCCATCATCACAATGGTCTGCTGATTATATAAGTCAATCCGATCTGGCTGTCATGGGCGCAGATATAGAAACATATCTGTCAGAAGAATTGAACCGGCCCTATGACCTGTCCCGCGATATGATGTTGCGTGTACATATAATCAACAAAGGTCCGGAAGAACATGTCCTGTTTGTGATGCTCCATCATATCGCTTTTGATGGCTGGTCAGTATCATTGCTGGTCAATGAGTTGAGTTTATTATATCGAAGCCTGCATGCAGGTGAAGGTATTCCATCTTCATTACCTGTCTTACCTGTACAGTATGCGGATTATGCGATATGGCAACGCAACTACCTTTCCGGTGATGTACTGGCGCGTAAGCTGGACTATTGGCGCGGGCAGCTGTCAGGAGTTGCTGTACTGGAACTGCCGCTGGACTACGTGCGTCCTGCTATTCAGCGTACGGAAGGTGATGAAGAACGACTTGTACTGGACCCATCACTGTATGCTGAACTTTTAAAGGTAAGCCAGCAAGAAGGCGTGACCCTTTATATGACTTTGTTATCCGCCTTTAAGGCGTTGCTATACCGTTACAGCGGGCAGGAAGATATCTGTGTTGGAACGCCCGTAGCAAACCGGCAGCAGCACGAGGTGGAAACACTGATGGGCTTTTTTGTAAATACCCTCGCATTGCGTAGCCAGGTGCATGGTAAAATGAGTTTCCGTAGTCTGCTGCAAGCCGTGAAGTCCACTACATTATCAGCATATGATCACCAGGATGTACCATTTGAGAAAGTAGTGGAAATACTGGGCGTAGAGCGTGATATGAGTCGCAGTTCCGTATTCCAGGTAGTATTTGTTATGCAGAATACGCTGGAAACAGGAGAACTTGATATGGGAGATCTGATGATCACAAGCGAATCCGGAAATGAGGTTACTTCCAGGTTTGATCTGAAGCTAAGCGCTACGGAGCTGGATGGAAGTATTACGCTCAGTATTAATTATCGTGTTGATCTTTTCCGTAAGGATACCATCAACAGGATGCTGGCACATTATGAGCAGATGTTGCTTTCTGTTGTATCCGATGTGAACAGGCAGATAGGCGCTATTAAAATACTGAGTGTTGCTGAGGAGCGTATGTTGCTCTCCACATTCAATAATACAGACGTTACTCTCCCTGATAAGACAATCATACAGTTGTTTGAAGAGCAGGTCAAACGTACGCCAGATCATACTGCACTTATGTTTGAAGGTGCGACATTGACCTTCGCTGAACTGGAGGAGCGCGCAGCGAAATTGGGTCATTATCTGCAATCCTGTAATATTGGTCCGGAGACATTTGTCCCTATCTGTATAGACAGGTCGCTGGAAATGATGGTGGGGATTCTGGGCATTTTAAAAGCCGGTGGTGCATATGTTCCTATTGACCCTAACTATCCGGAAGAGCGTATTGCTTTTATGCTGGAAGACACCGCCGCCCATGTTGTAGTGACGCTTGGGAAGTTCAGACATCTGTTACAGGCCAGAGGACAGGTAAATACCATCATTGCGTTGGACGAAGACAGCGAAATGATCAGTATGATGCCTGCGTCACCTGTAAACAGTGGTTTGCAGCCGGGCAACCTGTTGTACGTTATATACACGTCCGGTTCCACCGGAAAGCCCAAAGGAGTGTTATTGGAACACCGCTCATTGGTTAACTTCCTTTTCCATCAGGCACAGGTGTTTAACATCAGTAAAGAGGACAGGATACTTCAGTTCTATAATTTCTGTTTTGATGCTTCTGCAGAGCAGATATTTCTACCACTGATTACCGGGGCCACCATGGTGCTGATCAGAGACACTATCAGACTTGATCTGCCCAGGTTTGAGGCGTTTATGAGAGAATACAGGATTACTCACTTACAGGCTACACCCGGATTCCATTACAATCTGAGCGCAGATAAATATGGAGGTCTGAAACGTGTCGTGTCAGGTGGCGAGATCTGTAACATCGAGCTTTGGGAACGCTGGAAGGGAATCTGTAGTTTTTACAATAAGTATGGTCCTACCGAAAGCGCTATTTCTGCTACAGAGTACCACTGTTCAGCTGATATTGATCTGTCAGGAATGAGGACAGTACCTATAGGTAAACCTGTATCCAATACCAGAATTTACATATTGGATGCAGGTGGCACTCCTGTACCGGTAGGTGTATCGGGCGAATTGTGTATAGGCGGTGTGCAGGTAGCACGGGGCTATTTGAACCGTCCCTCACTGACGGCAGAGAAGTTTATTGATAGTCCATTCCTGACGGGTGACAGGTTATATCGCACCGGCGATATGGCTCGTTGGTTACCTGATGGAAATATAGAATATTTAGGCAGGATAGATGACCAGGTAAAGATCCGCGGTTACCGGGTAGAGCTAGGTGAAGTAGAAAGTGTATTACAGGCAGCTCCCGGCGTAAAGCAGGGCGTAGTGGTGGCCCGTGAAGATGGCAGTGGCAGCCGCCGGTTAATAGGCTTTGTAGTACCATCCGGTATGTTTGACCGCACAGCTATCCAGCGGTATCTGTCAGAGCAACTACCTGAATACATGGTACCATCGCTGTTGTTGTCGCTTGATAAGCTACCACTGACATCAACAGGTAAGGTGAACCGTCAGGCGCTTCCTGCTGCAATTGCCGATGACCAGCGGCCGGACTCCTATGTGGCAGCGCAGACGTTACTGGAGCAGCAGCTATGCGGTATCTGGCAAAATATACTGGGTGTACACCGTGTAGGTATCACTGACAACTTCTTTGAGCTGGGCGGTCACTCGTTGCTGGTGATCCGTGTGGTAGCAGCCATCCGGCGCGAACTGGAACGGGAGTTAAGTGTAAAAGACCTGTTCCTGTATCCGACCGTATCTGCATTAACCGCTTACCTGGAAAGTACAACAGGAACGACATTATTGCCTGCTGTTACGCCTCGTTTAAGTGATGAAGCTATTCCGTTATCGTTCTCCCAGGAACGTCTATGGTTCATAGATAAGTTGCAGGGTAGCAGGCAGTACCACATGCCATGGGTATTCCGCCTGTATGGGCCACTGGATGTAGCTGCGCTGACAGATTCATTCCGTGCAATAGTAGACCGTCATTCAGTACTGCGTACGGTAGTATACGAGTCAGAGGGTATCGGTTATCAGCAGTTGCTACCCTCGGCAGACTGGTCGCCGGTATACATGCGTGCATCCGATTTGTCAGCATCTGGGCAGGATCTGGAGGAATACCTATCCGCAGAACTGGACCGCGCTTATGATTTATCCAGGGACATGATGCTGCGTGTACACCTGATTGAAGAAGGTCCGGATGATCATGTATTACTGGTAATGCTGCATCACATCGCTTTTGATGGCTGGTCAGTGTCCTTACTGGTGAAGGAGCTAGGATTGTTATATCGAAGCTTGCAATCCGGAGAAGGCATACCGTCGTCCTTACCTGTACTACCGGTACAATATGCAGACTATGCTGCCTGGCAGCGCCATTATCTGTCGGGTGCATTACTGTCCGGCAAGCTGTCCTATTGGAAGCAGCAGTTGTCAGGCGTAAGTGTGCTGGAATTACCGTCAGACTATGTACGTCCGGCCGTACAGTCAGGAGCAGGGGGAGAAGAGCGGTTATTGTTACCGGCATCTTTGTCTACCGCATTAACAGGGCTGAGCCAGTCTGCAGGTGTTACCCTTTACATGACGTTGTTATCTGCATTCAAGGTGCTATTGTATCGTTACAGTGGCCAGGAGGATATCTGTGTAGGAACACCGGTAGCAGGCCGTCATCAGCAGGAAGTGGAATCGCTGATGGGCTTCTTTGTGAATACGCTGGCATTACGGAGTCAGGTAATAGGAGGGCAGCGATTTATTGACTTACTGGCATCAGTGAAAACGACGACATTGTCAGCTTACGATCACCAGGACGTACCATTTGAGAAGGTGGTGGAGGTACTGGGTGTGGAAAGAGATATGAGCCGTGGTGCCGTGTTCCAGGTAATGTTCTCTTTGCAGCACGCAGTAGAAACGGAAGATTTCGATCTTGGTAATGTAACCTTGTCCGCACTGGAGAGCACAGAACTGCCATCCAGATTTGACCTGGAAATGAATGTGACTCTTTCCTCAACTGGCTTAGAGTTACAACTGGTATACAGCAAAGATCTTTACAAGGCAGATAGCATCCAACGCATGCTCGGCCATTACGAGCAATTACTGCATGCCATTGTAGCGTCGCAGGATACAACTATAGATAACCTGCCAATGTTATCAGCAGCAGAGAATACCCAGATACTGACGGACTTTAATCCATCTCCTCAGACCTGGCATACACCATCCGGAACAACAGTATTGACATTGTTTGAAGAGCAGGCAGCTTTACATCCGGATGCAATAGCGCTGGTATATGAAGATCAGCAGTTGAGTTATAGCGAACTGAATGCGCGCGCAAATCAGCTGGGTAGTTATCTGCGCGCCCGTGGTATAGGACCTGAGGTGCCAGTACCAGTATGTGCAGACAGGTCACTGGAACTCATGGTATGTATACTGGGCGTATTAAAATCGGGAGGCGCATATGTACCGATTGATCCTGATTATCCGGAAGATCGTATTCGATATATGCTGGAAGACACTGGTGCTGGCGTAATACTAAGTGCAATCCGTAAGAGGTCGTTATCGCTGAGCAAATTGTTTGGCGGAGAAGTGATAGATGTGATTAATTGGGGAGTAATCAGCACGGAGCCATTGGAGAACCTTGTTTCCGTATCGGAACCTGCTCATCTGGCTTATATGATTTATACATCCGGTTCTACAGGAAAACCCAAAGGTGTGATGGTAGAACACGGTAATCTGTTAAATATCGTATACAGCTGGCGTAGGCAGTATGAATTAAATCAGTTTAAACCAGTGCTTTTGTCACTGGCCAGTATATCTTTTGATGTTTTCACCGGCGATTTTTGCAAGGCATTGACAAATGGTGGAACGATGGTGTTGATAGATAAGGAGCAGCACATGGATATGCGTTACCTGCAAAGGACGATACAGGCAAATCAGGTGAACATACTTGAATCTACACCGGGGCTGGTCCTGAACCTGGTGAAACAGTTTGAGCAGTCAGGCAGTGGGATAGAACAAATCCGTTTATTGGTGATCGGTTCAGAAATGTGTACAGCAGCTCATTATGAAGAATTGCGCAGTAGCTGTAAGGCTCATACCAGGTTATTGAACAGCTACGGAGTAACGGAAGCGACTATTGATACGTCTTACTTTGAGGGTGAGCTGAATGGCGCAGGTATCGTTCCGGTGGGACCTGCTATGGACAACATGCGTTATTATATCCTGGATGCCTCAAAGCAAGTTGTACCGGTAGGCGTGCCTGGAGAGCTGTTCATTGCAGGCACAGGTGTGAGCCGCGGGTATGCAGGGGCAGCAGCTAAAGAAAATATCCGGTTTACGGATGATCCTTTTTACCCCGGTAGCAGGATGTATCGTACCGGAGACCGAGCGAGGTGGCGTGCTGATGGTCAGGTGGAACTGATTGGCAGAATAGATAGCCAGGTTAAGATATCCGGTTACCGGATTGAGTTATCTGAAATAGAAAGTGTGCTGAATACGTCGCCGGCGGTAAGGCAGGCAGTCGTGGTAGACAAGGCTGACAGCTTAGGGAATAAGCGTCTGGTTGGTTTCATAGTGCCCGAAACAGTACTGGATAAACAGCAATTATCAGACTACCTCAGGCAATATTTACCTGCATACATGGTACCATCCGTGTTTGTAAGTATTGACCAGGTTCCGGTTACGCCGAATGGCAAAACAGATAAAGACAAACTGAGAAAGAAGGACATCTCAAACCTTACTTTACATATTGCCTATGAGCCGCCCCGTAATTTGCTGGAAGAGGGACTGGCAAATATCTGGCAGGAATTACTGAATGTGCCGCAGGCTGGCATTAACGATAACTTTTTTGAACTGGGAGGCAACTCTATTATCACCATACAGGTAGTAAGCAGGGCTCGTCGCCTGGGTTATGAATTGCAGGTAAGCGATTTGTTTAACTACCAGACTATCGCGGGAATTTCAGCTGCGCTGGAGCAACGTAATGCAGTCTCTGAAGATGGTCAGCCGCTTAGTGGAGAATGTGGTTTGTTGCCCATACAGCAGGCATATCTGGAAAATGCCGGCCGTGAGCAATCTCCGGATAATCAATCTGTATTACTGTCTATCCGCAAAGAAATTACGCTTGAAGTTGTAAATGAAGTTGTAAACCGGCTTTTATTACACCATGACAGCCTTCGGTTTGTCTATCACCAGGATGAAGCAGGTAACTGGCGACAGGCTTATGGAGATCAACCTGCATCAGTAATGTATTGTGATTTGTCGTTCCTTTCTGCGGGAATTATGGAGTCTTCCATGATGGAATGCTGCAATAACTATCAACGTCAGCTGGACATATTAAAGGGCGTCCTGATGAAAGTGGTATTGATACAGACCAACGTTAATGAAACGTATAACCGCCTGTTCATTACGATACATCGCCTGGCTATTGATAATGCCTCCTGGCATATTCTGCTGGAAGACCTGGAGACCTTATTCACTGCAGCCCAGGAAGACAGACGCCTGACCACACTTGTCAGAACAGCTTCTTACCGTCAATGGTACCAGCAGCTGGTGCGATATGGACAAAGTAGACGGCTGCAGACACAGCTTGCCCACTGGCAACAATCGATGACAGCATATCAGCCCCTGCCTGCGAATGATAAGCCTGGTAGGGAAGCAGCAGGACACTGTATCGCCAGGTTAGGCAAAATGCTGACACAGCATCTACTGGAGGAGATATCGCCGGTGTATCATACCGAGGTTACTGATATACTGCTTGCGGCGCTGGCTAAGGCACTGTGTGAATGGAGCGGGCGCTTATCAGTAGTGATCGGTATGAATGGAGATGGCCGTGTGGGATTGCCTGGTGATATAGATGTACGTCGAACCATTGGCTGGTTTAACGCAACATATCCTGTGCAATTGAAGTATGAAGCCGAACTGGGAGCCGCTTCACTGATAAAAGGTGTAAAAGAGACATTACGCCAGGTACCTGACAATGGAATTGGATATGGGGTGTTGCGGTACCTGCTGAAAGAGGAGGTGTTGCAAAGCAATACGTGGGATCTTTTGTTCAGTTACACCGGACAGGCCGATAATGTATTGAGGAGTGGTCAGTGGTTACAAGAGGAAATGGAACCTATCGATGCGACTGTATCAACCAATTATCCCGGAAAAGAGCGCATCCGTGTTGACGTAAAAGTATTGGCTGGAGAGTTAGTGGTACGATGGGATTTTAATGAACAGTATCACACTTCCACAGCCATCCAGGCACTCTCGGTTGCGTACATGGCTATACTGGAAGAGCTGATCAAGCATTGTCAGGATAGGAAGGAGCAGGGTGTAGCAGAGTATACGCCAGCAGACTACGGTTTGTCCGGAGAGATTACCCATGAGGAACTCGAAGGATTTTTAAATAACGATCAGTCCGGGACACCAGAGGCCGATCAGGACGACATTATGATTTTTTAACCCGCCAACAACTAAGTATGGAAATCAAAGAATTTATCAATAAACTTCAGCAGCATAGTTTTTCGTTAACCGTAGATGGCACAAGACTTATTCTGAAGGCCGACAAGCACAAGCTGACCGAAGCGGAGGTCAATGCTGTGAAGAATAACAGGGAGATCATCGACTTTATACGCAACAATAAAGAGAAGCTGATTGAATACATTAATGAGATAAAAAAACGTCCTGACAATAATATATCGTCTATTTACCGTTTAAGCTCTCTACAAGCGGGGATGCTGTTCCACAATCTCTATAATGCGGAGACAGGCGCATATCGTAACCAGTTAAAGTGTGATCTGCATGGATTGAAAGAAGCGGCTTTTACGCAAAGCTGGCAGTACCTTCTCAGGCGGCACAGCATTTTGCGCAGCAGTTTTTATTACGACGCCTTTAAGATCCCCGTACAGTGTGTACACAGAGAAGTAAGTATGCCGGTTGAGATTATCGATTACCGGCATCTGCCGGATGAAAGAAAAATAGAACAGGCACTGGCGTATGAAGAGGCTGACCGCCAGCAGGGATTTGACTTCAAAGCGGCCCCACTGATGCGTGTCGTACTCCTCCGGCTGGAAGATGACCACTACAGGATGTTATGGAGTTCGCATCACATACTGATGGATGGTTGGTCTATGCCTGTATTAATAGAAGAATTTCTACGCGCTTATGAAGCGTATGCCGCTGGTCAGGAACCTGCGGAAGGTGAAGAAGACCGCTATGAAGATTATATCCGTTACCTGGAACGTCGCGATAAGGAGGCAGAAGAATCGTATTGGAAGCAATACCTGTCCGGGTTGGAGGCAGGAACAATGCTGCCTTTTATTGCATCTTCTTCCCGAAGAACACATGGAGTAGGAGAGTTCCGTGAGGAAGTGATGCATTTTGGACCAACGCTGGCAGCCAGTGTAAACGACTATGCAAGAAAGAACAGAATCACAATCAATACACTGATGCAGGGCATCTGGTCCTACCTCTTGCATCAATATACCGGCAGTTCCGATGTTACTTTTGGCGTAGTGATGTCTGGTCGCCCGGAAGATTTACCGGGTGTTGAGAGGCGTGTTGGCATGTATATTAATACACTGCCATTGAGATCGGTTTTATGCGAGGACGGTGCCATACCGCAATGGTTGCAGCGCTTACAACAGGACCAGTCAGGTTCTCAGCGGCATCAATATTCATCTCTCTCAGATGTGCAGCGCTGGGCTGGTGTACAGGGAGATCTTTTCGATAGTATCATGGTTTTCCAGAACTATCCCGTATCTGATATGATTGCAGCGGCTGACTGGTCATTAAAAGTCGAAAACCTGGTTGGACTGGAACAGACGTCCAACTATCCGCTATTGCTGCGGTTCTCGCTGGATAGAGATATTACGTTGCAGCTCATTTACAAGGATGACCTGATTGCGCCGGTATATATCCGCCAGCTAAAAACACATTTTGAACAGGTACTTTTGCAGATCCTTTCACAGGAAGATCTTATACTGAAGAATATCAGTTTGCTGGACGATACCTCGCGGCGTCAGTTGTTATATGACTTCAATGATACAGCTGTAAGTTGGCCAGCGGAAACAGGTAAAACGCTGGTAGCATTATTTGAGCAACAGGTGCAGCGCACGCCTGATAAGATAGCTGCGTTCTACGAAGATCAGCAATTAACTTATAATGAATTGAACATACGCGCTAATCAGCTAGCGCATTACCTGCGCAGGGCAGGGGTTGGCACAGAAACGCTGGTACCGTTGTTTGCTGACCGGTCACTGGAAATATTAACTGGCATACTGGGTATTTTAAAAGCCGGCGGTGCATACGTGCCTGTTGATCCGTCTTATCCCGAAGCGCGGATACGTTATATACTTAATGATACCAAGGCCGCTGTAATGGTTACAAATGCGGGTCAGCTATCTACAACAGGACTGTTTGATGGCAGGGTAATCGATCTGGTCGCAGATAAACTACTGATAGCAGATGAACCTATCACAGACCTGGCGAATGTAACAGGTCCGGATAAGCTGGCATATATTATTTATACTTCCGGTTCTACGGGTAATCCGAAAGGAGTAATGATGGAACATGCAGGAATTGTAAACTTCCTGCTTAACCAGCGGGCTGCATTCGGTATAAATGAAACAGACAGGATACTCCAGTTTACAGGCTATTCATTTGACGCGTCTGTGGAACAGATATTTTCCGCGCTTACCACGGGCGCTACATTAATTGTTGCGCCGGACTATGTGCGGCTGGACAGGGAGCTGTTTGACCAGTTCATGCATACTAATAAGATCACACATCTGCATGCTACACCCGTGTTTTTACGGACCTTGTCGCCGGAAAGATATAAAGAGCTGAGAAGAGTAATCGCTGCCGGCGATGTATGTAAAAGAGAGCTGGCAGAGCGTTGGGCACCTTTCTGCAAATTTTATAACAAGTATGGTCCGACAGAGGCAGCCGTGTCTGTAGCTCAGTACCAGTATAACTCCGCATCTGTCATCACGGGCATTAATACCGTTCCTATTGGTCAGCCGCTGGCCAACACACAGATCTATATCCTGGACCGTAATGGTGTGCCTGTTCCGTTAGGCATAACAGGAGAATTATGTATAGGCGGTGTGCAGGTTGCCAGGGGGTATCTGAACAATGAGACGCTGACAGCCCAGAAGTTTATCAGCGATCCCTTCAGAGCTGACAACAGGCTGTATAAAACAGGTGACCTGGCCCGCTGGCTGCCAGGAGGTATTATAGAATATATCGGGCGTACAGATGACCAGGTGAAGATTCGGGGATACCGTATTGAGTTGGGTGAAATTGAGCATGTACTGCAGCAGTACCCAGGTGTTCATCAATGTGTAGCCATCGTGTCAGGAGACAATAATGACAATAAGCGATTGATTGCATACGTGAACACGTCGGATGACTTCAACCAGGAAGAAGCGATGAAGTATCTGAAGAGCAGGTTAGTAGAGTATATGGTACCATCCCTGGTTGTAAGATTGGAAGCCATACCGCTGACAATTAACGGAAAGGTAGACAGGAAAAAGCTGGCCGCGTTAGATAACAGTTCATTGCTGGCCATCCGTTATCAGGCACCCCGCAATGAAATGGAACAGGGATTGGCCACAATCTGGCAGGAGTTACTCAGTGTGGAAAAAGTGGGTATCAATGATAACTTCTTCGAACTTGGAGGAGACTCCATCATCACGATACAGGTGGTAAGCAGGGCGCGCCGCCTGGGTTATGAATTACAGGTGGGCGATCTGTTTAATTATCACACAATTGCCCGTATTTCCGCAGCTTTGCAGGAGCGGAGCGGCGTAGTAAAAGAGGAAGGCCAGTCCGCTGAAGGAGAGTGCGGTTTGCTACCTGTGCAACAGGATTATCTGCAACGCACCAAAGAGGACGTCTCTCACTATAATCAATCTGTACTGCTGAGCATCAGTAAAGAGATATCCGCAGCTGTGCTCAACGAAGTGACAGGACATATCCTATCACATCATGACAGTCTCCGGTTCAGGTATTACCAGGATGACAATGGCCAATGGCATCAGTCTTATACTAACCAGCAAACCGAAGTGTTTATTGCAGATCTTTCTTCCTTGGTATCAGAAGATCTGGGGACAGCTATTAAAGAACGTTGTGATTATTATCACCGCCAGCTGGACATTGAGCAGGGTATTCTGGTCCGGGTGGTACTGATGCAGACAGCCGATGCTGAAACGTATAACCGCCTGTTTATTACCATACATCATCTGGCAGTAGACGGCGTTTCATGGCGTATCCTGCTGGAAGACATGGAAATGCTGTTGTCTGCAATCCAGGATGGCAGCCGGTTAAAGTTGAGCCGTAAGACGGCTTCTTACCGGCAGTGGTATGAGCAGTTGGTACAATATGGGCAGCGCAAAAGTCTTCAAAGGCAGCTTGCATATTGGAAGCAGCTGCAGGATGCTTATGAGCCGTTACCAGTAGATGCCGCAGACAGAGAAACAGCATCTTCAGAAAGTCATGTGAGCCGTTTAGGCAAGCAATGGACAAATCAGTTATTGCAGGAGGTATCTCAGGTATATCATACCGAAATAAATGATATGCTGCTGGCAGGATTGACGAAAGTATTATGTGAATGGAGCAGTCGGTCATCATTGGTAATCGGGTTGGAAGGTCATGGTAGAATCGGCCTGCCTGGTGACATTGATTTGAGTCGCACGATAGGCTGGTTTACGGCAAAGTATCCGGTACGGCTACCATACGAAACGGCAGCAGGTACTGACCAGTTAATAAAAGGCGTGAAGGAAGCCCTGCGCCAGACTCCAGATAAAGGCCTTGGATACGGAGTAATCCGTTATCTGGTGAAAGAAGAGGCGCTTCAGGGAGACAGCTGGGATGTTTTGTTCAATTACCTCGGCAGAGCGGACAACGTTTTAAGTGGCAGCCAATGGTTTCACCCGGCGTCAGAAAATACCGGACAGGGAAGCGCTGAAAAACATATGGCGGCTGAAGGCATTAGCATCAATGCTGTGGTGGCAGATGGTGAGTTAGTCATTCGTTGGGATTACAATACCCGATATTATAATGCAGCAACAATCAGTGAATTGTCAGCGGCCTATGTAAAAGGTCTGGAAGACCTGATAACTCATTGCCTGAAGAGGAAAGAACAAGGTGTAGTTGTATTCACACCTGCTGATTATGGTTTGTCTGGCGAAGTCGGTTATGACGAACTGGACGTATTTCTACACGAGCCGCTATCTGACGGACAAACCAGGCAATCGCAGATTGAAAGCTGTTATCGATTAAGTCCGTTACAATCGGGCATGCTATTTCATAATTTGTATGATGGAGAAGCGGAGGCTTATCGTAACCAGCTGAAATGCGATCTGTACGGCTTGCAGGAGGAGGCGTTTACTAAAAGCTGGAGGTATCTTTTAAAACAGCATAGTATTCTACGCAGTAGTTTCCATCATGATAGTCTGAAGATACCTGTACAATGTGTATACCGGGAAGTTGATATACCCATCGAAATACTCGATTACAGGGAAATGACATCCAGGCAGCAGGAGGATCTGATAAAGGCGCGTGAAGAAGCTGATCGTCAGCAGGGATTTGATTTCAGTAGCGTGCCGCTGATGCGTATAGTGTTAATCAGGCTAACTGAAGACCGGTACCGTATGCTTTGGAGCTCTCATCATATACTGATGGATGGCTGGTCAATACCAGTATTGATAGAGCAGTTTCTACGTGCATATGATGCATATGCTACAGGACAAGAGCCGGAAAGCAGTCCGCAAGATCAGTATGAAGATTATATACGCTATCTGGAGCGCCGGGACAAAGATGCTGAGGAAACTTACTGGCAGGCATACTTGGAGGAGCTGGAGGGCGGAACCACCTTGCCTTTTATTACTACAAACGTAAAGGGTGCGCATGGTGCCGGTCAGTACAAGGAAGAGACACTTTCTCTTGATGCAGAAGAGGCCACACAGATTGTGGCATTTGCAAAAAGCCGCCGGTTGACTGTTAACACCCTGATGCAGGGGGTATGGTCCTACCTGTTACATCAATACACCGGCAGCAGTGATATTGTGTATGGAGTGGTGATGTCTGGCCGTCCTGAAGATCTTCCCGGAGTAGAGACGCGTGTGGGGATGTATATCAATACGTTGCCTTTACGGTCAAGATTGAAAGAGGATCAGCCTGTTGGCGATTGGTTGCAAAACTTACAGCAGGACCAGTTGCAATCCAGGATTTATCAATATGCTTCATTGACAGATCTGCAGAAATGGTCAGGTGTACAGGGCGATCTTTTCGATAACATCATGGTTTTTCAGAATTACCCTGTTTCAGAAGTATTGACAGCGGCAGACTGGCAACTGAAAGTAGATGATCTGGTAATGCTGGAACAGGCAAATTATCCTTTTTATATTTCAGTGGGCGTGGCAGGGAAGATTAATGTGAATTTCTTCTATAATGTTGCATTGTTTGAAGCTGCTTATGTGGAACAGATTAAAACGCATTTCCGGCATGTGCTGCTACAGTTCATACGCGAAGATAATCCGTTATTAGGAGATATCAGGTTGTTGAACGATGCAGCGCGCAGTAACATGATTAATATGTTCAGTAATGCAGCTGGCATAAGTCCGGCAACAACATATAAGACTGTAGTCGAACTGTTTGAAGCGCAAGCCACGCTGACGCCGGATCATACGGCAGCTATCTATGGTGATCAGGAGTTAACGTTCGCAGCACTGAATGCACAGGCAAATCAGCTGGCACATTACCTGATTGAAAAAGGCGTCGGTGTCGGAACGCTGGTGCCGGTATATGCTGAGCGCTCATTGGAACAGCTCATTGCAATCATTGGTATTATGAAGGCAGGAGGAGCTTATGTACCGCTGGACCCTGCACATCCGGAGCAACGCATAGCTTATCTGCTGGATGACACGGCCGCAAAAATAGTAATTACCGGACCTGCAGATAAAAAGCTTGTTCCGGAAAATGCATCAGCGCTTACCCTGGTAGATCTTGTTGCAGATGAAGAGTGCTTGTCTGCCGGCTCAGCCGCCAATCCGGAGATTGCTATTGCTGACACAGATCTTGCTTATATTATTTATACCTCCGGCTCTACGGGCAGGCCCAAGGGCGTGATGATAGAACATCGTAGCTTGTCTAATTACCTGTTGAATAGTCTGAAAAGATATACGGGTGCTGGCATGGGGAGCTTTGCCCATCTGTCTTATACCTTTGATGCATCCCTGACAGCGATGTTTGTGCCGTTATTAAATGGCCGATCGGTCATTCTGAGCGATGTTCAGCCATTAGAGGTATTCAAATCCGCCGCATTTACAACAGGCAATTTTGATTTTGTAAAGATGACGCCTGCCCACCTGCAGTTACTGGAAGATGTTATGTCATCCACAGTAATGAATATGCCTGGAAAGATTGTGCTTGGAGGCGAGCAGCTGAATTATGACCAGATACAGTACCTGGAAAATGCTGATGAGGAGATTACTATTATCAATGAATATGGTCCTACGGAAGCAACAGTAGGGTGTTGTGTATATCACCTCTCTAACAGAGATTTGACGGGAGTGTATGGAGCGGTACCGATAGGTCAGCCGTTGGATAACGTAAACTTGTATATCGTTGACAGGAATAATGAACCGGTAGCCCTGGGAGTAGCAGGCGAGTTGCTGATTGGCGGAGTGCAGGTGGCCAGGGGTTATCTGAATAATCCGGCATTAACAGCAGAAAAATTCATTGCAAGTCCGTTTATACCTGGTGACCGGTTATATAGAACAGGGGACCTGGCGCGCTTGCTGCCGGATGGGAATATTGAATTTGTAGGCAGGATCGATGAGCAGTTGAAGATCAACGGTTACCGGATAGAACCGGCTGAAATAGAAGCAGCTTTAAGAAATATCCGTGGAGTGAGAGAGGCAATCGTATTGCCAGGTAGTGCTGAAAAAGGACAAGGAGCAGGTATGAGGGCCTATGCGCAGGTGGATAGGCAGCACTTGCCATTACTTGCGAATTACCAGGGACTGTTGCATAATAAAGTAGTAACAGCTACAGACCTTCATGTATTGCCTAATGGCTTGCCAGTTCTCAGTGCAAATATCAATGAAGTAAGATTTCTGTATAAAGAGATCTTCCAGGATCAATGTTATATCAAGCAGGGACTGTATCTCAGGGATAACAGCTGTGTGATAGACATAGGCGCAAATGTGGGCTTCTCAACGCTATTCCTGCATCTGTTACACAAGGACATCACCATATATTCTTTTGAGCCAATACCGGAAGTGTATCATTATCTGGCGCAGAACCGTGCATTATACAATGTAAAAGGTAAGTCATATCAATGTGCTATTTCAGATAGCAATATGTCAATAGAGTTGACTTATTATCCGGAGGTAAGTATTGTATCTGGTATCAACGAAAGCAGCGCAGAGGCGAAGGAATTGGTAAGAGCATATGTGGAACATGCCGGTATAGGAGACCTGAGCGATACAGAGATTGATGCGATGCTGGATGCTAAGTTAACACATAAGCGGATCACCTGTCAGGCGAGGACAGTGTCCCAGGTGATCAGGGAGGAACAGCTTACAATGGTTGATCTTTTGAAGATTGACGTGGAAAACTCGGAAGAGTTTGTGCTGGCAGGCATTGAGGAAGAAGACTGGAATAAAATTAACAGTGTGATTATCGAAGTACATGATGTGGAAGGACGTCTGGACAGGATAACAGGTTTGCTGGAACGTCAAGGTTTCCGTCTATACACAGAAAAGGAACCATCGCTATCAGGAGACAATATTCTGTACAACATCTTCGCGTTCAGGCATGAGATCACTCCGAATATACCCGCATATACCGAACCTGATATGCAGATAGCTGAACAGTGGCAACATCCTGACGATTTCATCGGCACGATAAAGTCAGCATTGCAGCAACACCTGCCAGCATATATGATTCCGGCGCACGTTGTACTACTGGATAAAATACCTTTAACGCATAACGGGAAAACAGATAGGAAGGCGCTGCTGTCCTTGCCTGTCAATGTGGGCCGTCAGGAACAGACCCGTGCCTATACCGAAACAGAGCTGCAATTGATAGCTATCTGGAAAGAATTACTGGAGCTGAAAGAAGTAGGCGTCAATGATGACTTTTTCCACATAGGGGGCGATTCGCTGTTGGCAATACGTATGATATCTGCTATAAGAAAGCAACTGGGAGTGGAAGTGTCAATCAGTGCGTTCTTTGAATTGCTGACAATCGAAGAAGTTGCAAGATACATCAAAATGAACCGGCAGGATGAAGTGACAACTGCTGAAGATTATGAAACGATCCAGCTTTGATCACTGAGAGGAAACAGTTAATAAACACAAACAGTTCACCATGTCTGAATTTAATCTTGCGAGGGTTGTAAGACTACTTGAAAAGGCCAACGATACAGGAATCAGGATCTCCTTCAAAGAAGACAATATTATAGTGGAAGTGCAGAAGGGGAAGATGGCTGATATCAGTATTTTAAATGAATTAAAGGCAAATAAGCCGCTGCTGATAAATTACTTCAGGAACTATGCTGCCAGGAATAATCATCTTTTAGAGACAAGCCCTGTGCAGCATATTGGAGAAAGACCAGCGGGGTTAGCGCCACTTTCCTTTGCGCAGGAGCGCTTATGGTTTATAGATAAAATGC
This sequence comes from Chitinophaga rhizophila, assembly GCF_019492185.1. Lineage (GTDB taxonomy): Bacteria > Bacteroidota > Bacteroidia > Chitinophagales > Chitinophagaceae > Chitinophaga > Chitinophaga rhizophila. Next base: position 852,875 of record NZ_JAICCF010000001.1, on the reverse strand, counting down.
AGGGCAGCGTTCAGTATCACCTGCCCTGGATCTTCCGGTTGGAAGGACACCTGGACATTACTATCCTGGAGAAGGCTTTTAAAGCTCTTCTAGTCCGCCATGAAATATTGCGGACTGTTATCAGGGAGAAAGAGGGAGAGGTGTATCAACAGGTAATGCCGGCAGATAACTGGACGTTGACACTGGTGGAAGCAGATGAGATAGTGCAGATTTATGGTAGTGTACAGGCATACCTGCATCACCAGATTGCACAGCCGTATGATTTGTCTAACGACCCGGTACTGAAGGTATATGTGATCCGGCAATCGGCCACTGAACATCAGCTATTGGCATTGCTGCATCATATTGCCTTTGACGGCGGATCAGTACCTGTGATGGCACGGGAACTCACAGCATTGTATCAAAGTTACAGCCAAGGACAGCCGGTAGATTTACCTGCCCTCCCGATCCAATATGCTGATTATGCCATCTGGCAGCGGAGATCCATGCAGGGTGAGGCATTACAGCAAAAGTTACATTTCTGGAATACGCAGCTGAAAGACCTGGCTACCCTTGAACTGCCGACGGACTTTACCCGGCCTGCGGTACAATCAATCAGCGGCGATGAGCTATCCATTACGCTCAGCAAAACGTTGAAGGATGATCTGGTAAAGCTGTCCCGTAAGGAAGGAGTTACACTGTATATGACCTTGCTGGCAGCATTTAAAGTACTACTGTACCGCTATACAGCGCAGGAGGATATATGTGTGGGTACCCCTGTGGCAGGACGTCAGCGCCAGGAAGTAGAAACACTGATAGGCTTCTTTGTCAATACCATTCCCCTGCGGAGTCAGTTGTCGGCAGATGAGCCGTTTCATACGCTGTTGCAGCGTCTCAAATCTGTGGTCTTACAGGGATTTGATCACCAGGAGATTCCTTTTGAGAAAATTGTGGAAGCGCTAGGTTTGAAAAGAGAATTAAACCGGAATGCAGTATTCCAGGTGATGTTTGCCATGCAGCAGGCAGCCGGCGATACACCTTTGACCATGGATGGTATACAGTTGTACCTGGAAGATCATACAGTGACCACCGCTAAGTTTGACCTGTATATGAACGCGACAGAGTTTGAGGACGGCCTCCGGGTAAGGATTACTTATTGTACAGACTTATTCCGACAGGAAACCATCAACAACATGTTGCAACATTTTGAGCAGGTGCTGAGGGCTGTAACGGCCAATGCACAGGTAAAGGTGGGCGCAATTACTTTGCTGACACCCGATGAGGCGCTGGCGCTGGAAGCAATATTAGCTGGTGTTAATACCGGTGATAAAGTCGGGATAGTAACAGACCTCTTTGAGCAGCAGGCAGCGGCATATCCTGATCGGAGTGCGGTGGTGTATGAGTCATCTGTACTCACTTACAAGGAATTGGATGAAAGAAGTAATCAGGTGGCAACGTACCTGGTAGCGAAAGGCGTTGGTTCGGGCATATTAGTGCCCATTTGTATCGACAGGTCACTGGAAATGATTATCGGTATACTCGCTATATTAAAAACAGGCGCAGCTTATGCGCCGGTTGATCCCGCATTTCCCGATGACAGATTATCGTATATACTTGAAGATCTGGCAGCAACAGTGATATTGAGTGCAGGAGAGCAGGTACCGCGACTGAAGGCCTTTCTTGGCGAGCATACCGCCGTTGAGGTAATTGCGCTGGATGATAATCTGGCAGCTTTTACACAATACAAAGCCGATCGTCCTCAGAGAAATATTGTGTCTTCAGATCTGGCTTATGTGATCTATACATCAGGTTCCACCGGGAAACCCAAGGGAGTGATGGTAGAACATGGTCAGCTGGCTGTTTACCTGGAAAGTGTAGTTGAGAGATTCCGTTTAAAGGAGTGTAATAGTTTTGCGATACTGGCAAGTTTTGCGGCAGATGGCGTTATAACAGCCATGTTTGCCGCTTTATGTCATGGAAGCGTCCTGCATGTACTCAGTCTGGAATGTATTACCGATCCCCGACTGATGCAGGCTTATCAGGAAGCGCATGGTATTGAATGTTATAAGATGACGCCTACTATGCTGGAGGCGCTACTTGAATACAAAGATGTGCATGCAGTCATGCCACGCAAGAAACTGATGATAGGCGGTGAGGCGTTTACCTGGGAGTTGATCCACCGGGTCTGGCCATTATTGCCGGAGGGATGCAGCATTCTGAATCACTATGGCCCAACAGAAACGACTGTAGGCGTAGTAACCTATGAATTTCCGGATCCGCAGGCTTATGAGCGCAACCGGTTGGTGCCGATAGGTACACCTTTATCAAACGTACAGGCATTTATACTGGATAAACAATTATTACCGGTGCCGACCGGCGTAGCCGGCGAGCTATATATTGGTGGCCCTCTTGTAGCCAGAGGTTATCTGAAACGGCAGGAACTGACGGATGAAAGATTTATCAGCCATACCATATCAGGCCGGACGATCAGGTTATATAAAACCGGAGACACCGTTAGGTATCTGCCCGATGGCAATATTGCATACCTCGGTAGAACTGACGACCAGATTAAGATTCGCGGTTACAGGATAGAACCAGGGGAAATCGAAAGCGTATTAAGAGAGGTGGAGAATGTGAAGATGGCAGCGGTTAATGTAATGGAAGATGATCAGCATAACAGGTCCCTGGTGGCCTATCTGGTTACAGAAGGGGATTTGGATAAAGATACGCTGGCAGCATATGCCAGGAAGAAGCTTCCTGAATATATGGTGCCCGTGTACTGGATTAAACTGGATGCGTTTCCACTGACCGTTAACGGCAAACTTAACAGGAAGGCGTTGCCTGCTGTCAATGCAGACCATGTAGCTAAACGACCCTATACAGCCCCGGGGGATGATACAGAAATCGCACTTGCAAAGATCTGGCAGCAGTTACTGAACACAGACAAGGTAGGTATATACGACAACTTTTTTTCGCTAGGTGGGCACTCATTACTGGTCACCAGGATGATCGCAGCCATTCGTACACAATTGAAACTGGAGATCAACATCCGTGATGTTTTCCGCTATCCGGAGATTGCCGCATTAGCTGCTTTTTTGAAGACACAGCAGGAACAATATGTATTGCCACCTGTATCACCTCAGCAAAGAGGCGGATTGATTCCTCTTTCATTTGCCCAGGAAAGACTATGGTTTATTGACAAATTACAGGGCAGTGTACAGTATCATATGCCATGGGTCGTACGTGTCAAGGGCGATCCCGATATACAGGCGCTTGAATATTCATTCAGAGCAATAATCGAACGGCATGAAGTATTAAGAACAGTTATCCGTGAGTCAGACGGAATAGGATACCAGGAAATTCTATCCGCGGAAAACTGGCAACTACACCACCTGCAGGAGACGGAAATAGCCGGAGCTGGTGATACGATGGAAGCGTATATTACCAGAAGGATAGCGCAACCATACGATTTATCACGTGACTGGATGTTACAGGTGGACGTAATCAGCTGCAATGAGGGGGATCATCTGTTACTGATCCTGTTACACCATATTGCCGGCGACGGCTGGTCTGTGTCTGTAATGATCAGAGAACTGGCCTCGATATATAACAGTTATAAGCAAAAAATACCTGCTGTATTACCTTCTGTAAACGTACAATATGCAGACTATGCATTATGGCAACGCCGCTACCTGGAAGGGGACGTATTGCAGAAGCAGTTGCAGTACTGGAAGGGCAGGCTGACTGACGTGGTTCCTTTCAGGCTGCCTACTGATTTTCCCCGTCCAGCGATCCAGAGCGTCAATGGAAAGGCTGCGTTATATACACTTGATAAGGAACTGACCAGGCAATTGCAGCTGTTTTCACAGAAGCAGGAGGTGACCCTGTTTATGACCCTGTTGTCTGCTTTCAAGGTATTAATGTACCGTTATACCGGGCAGTATGACATCTGTGTGGGGACCAGTCTGGCCAATCGTACGCAGCAGGAACTTGAGCACCTGATAGGCTTTTTCGTCAATGCATTGGCATTGCGCAATCATATAAATCCGGCTGACTCTTTTAGTGCCCTGCTTCAGCAGATCAGGACCTCCACGCTTGAGGCCTATGATCATCAGGATGCACCATTTGAGAAAGTTGTAGAAGCTGTGGCAGGAGGACGTGATATTGGTAATACGCCTATCTACCCCGTGATGTTTGTACTACAGAATACACCGGAAACAGCGAAGCTGGACTTTAATGGTCTGGAGCTGGAAGGCTACGAGTTTCAGCATGTAACATCGAAGTTTGATCTGACTTTTAGCTTAAGGGAGACAGCTGATCATATCAGGATACATGTTGAATATTGTTCTGATCTCTTTGAAGAGACGACCATCAGGCGTATGATCAGTCACTATGAGAATCTGTTGAGGGCTGTTATCCGAAACTGTGAAGTACCCGTAGGTAGAGTACAGTTTTTGTCTGCCAGTGAGAGACAACAGTTACTGGTTGACTTCAACCAATCCGCTGTTTCATATCCTGAAGCTGGCAAGACTGTGGTTGATCTGTTCGGGGAACAGGTTATAGCTACGCCGCAGGCAATTGCCATAATAACAGCAACAGCGCAACTAACATATCGTGAGGTAGATGAGAGGGCTAATGAGTTGTCCCGTTACCTGATTGAACAGGGAGTTGGCAAAGATGCGCTGGTGCCTGTATGTATCCCGAGAAGTGTGGAGATGGTCATTGGTATATTAGGAGTACTAAAGGCAGGCGCTGCTTATGTGCCACTGGATCCCACATACCCGGCGGATCGTATTGCCTACATACTAGATGACACCCGCGCTTCGGTTGTTATAACCACAACAGCATATCGGCATCAGGTCAGGAAGGGGCAACTGCACATAGTAGATCTTCAGGAGATGAAAACCCTGCAGAATGAAGAATTTAAGCAGGTATCATCATCACCTGCTATTAAAGATCTGGCTTATGTAATCTACACTTCCGGATCAACTGGTAAACCGAAAGGAGTGCTGATACAACATGATAGTCTGATGAACTATCTGCTGAACTGCCGCAAGCGATATATGGGTACTACTGCGGGAGAGGGGAGCTTTTTCCATCTTTCCTACACCTTTGATGCTTCGCTGACAGCATTGTTTCTGCCGCTTATAACAGGTCGCTCTGTAGTGATAGCCCCTGCAGAAGTAGCAGCGGCAGAAGTGTTTCTGGATCCATTGTTTTATTCCCGGACATATGAATTTATCAAGGCGACACCCGCACATATGGGTCTGCTGGAATATGCTATGAAAGGTCATCCGGGAATTACACGAAGGCTGGTGTTAGGAGGGGAAGCATTGCAGGCGGGGCAATTACAGTACTTGGCAGCGGAGGGTATGGAAATGGAGATAGTAAATGAGTATGGTCCTACAGAAGCTACAGTAGGTAGTAGTGTGTATGTGCTGAACACAGCGTCAGGGCAATTGCCGGCAGTAATACCAATTGGCAAACCACTGGACAATGTTACCATGTACATACTGAATGAATTGCTCGAGCCATCGCCCGTAGGTATCGCCGGTGAATTATGTATAGGTGGGGTACAGGTGGCGCGAGGGTATTTGAATCATCCGGAGCTGACCGCCGAGAAATTTATCAATAGTCCGTTCAGAGAAGGGGAGCGTTTGTATAGAACTGGCGACCAGGCAAGATGGCTGGCAGATGGTAACGTGGAATTTATAGGCCGAATTGACGAACAGGTGAAAATACGTGGTTACCGGGTTGAGCCGGGGGAAGTGGAAAGTGTGGTGAATAAACTGGATGCTGTTAAAGTTTCGGCTATAGTAGTGAAAGAAGATGCCAGCTTGATGAAACGACTGGTTTGTTACTATGTACCTCATCCGCAGGCGATCAGTTCGAGAAAGGCAGAGTTCTTTGAAAGAAGAGTCAATACCTGGAAGGAACTGTATGAAACGACCTATGGACGAGCAGAGAATGAGGAGAAGATAGACGATGAATTTAATATAGTCGGATGGAATGATAGTTTTACTGGCGGTGCTATTCCTGCCCCGGAAATGAAGGAGTGGCTGGACGATATCAGGTCGGTTATTCTGTCGGAGCGTCCTCAGCATGTGTTGGAGATAGGATGTGGTACAGGGCTTATTTATTACAGTATTGCTGGACATATTACTAAATATACAGGGACAGACTTTTCTGCCGGATCTATTAATAGTATTACCCGGCATATCAGCGGAAGGGAAGACAGGTACTGCGAGACAACTTTGCGGGTATGTCCTGCGCACGAGGTAAGCGCCATGCCGGAAGAAGGGATTGATACCATTATTCTTAACTCGGTAATACAATATTTTCCCGGAGAGGATTATCTGACAGGAGTAATACGTAATGCAGTTAGTTCGCTAGCGGGAAAGGGCCGCATTATTATAGGAGATGTGCGTGACAACCGCTTATTGACATTGTTCAAAGCCCGTTTAACTATCGATAAGTTGAAACGTACAACCGGTATAAGGGAGTTTGCCTGGAGGACAGCGCAGGAGACCTTGAAGGAAGAGGAGCTTTGTTTATCGCCTGCTTATTTCTATGCACTGAAAACGATTTTACCTCGTATCAGTCATGTGGAGTTGAGATGGAAACAGGGAGACAGCTTAAATGAACTGACCTTGTATCGTTATAATGTAGTGATCTATGTTGACTGGAACAAGCCGCAGGTTACCCCTGAGTGGCAGGATTGGACAGGGGTATCAGACCAGCAAGGTGTAATATCACAGTTAGAACAGCGGGTACCTGTCTTAGCTCTTAGGCATATGCCTAATGTAAGATTGTGGAAAGAGCGGTATATCAGTGAGGCATTAACCGATAAAACATACGGTACTATACATGATCTTGTGAAAAAGATGCAAAAACCAGATGAGGAGGTAGCAGCGGCAGCAGGTATATTGAGTTTCGCAGGAGCGGCAGGATATACGTGTCATCTGTATCCGGATAAGGACCCGTTGAAAATGCATATAGTGATGAGCTTAGCGTCTGTTGAGGGATTTATTAAGCAGGAGAGCGATAATGTGTCCGATAGTGAACAAGTGACTAATAATCCTGTGTTCACAGAGATCAATGCATTATTACAAAGAAGAATGCGGGCATCTTTGCAGCAACGGTTGCCTGAATACATGATACCAGCAGAATTTATAGCAGTGGAGCAGCTGCCACTTACAGGAAACGGCAAAACGGACCGGAAGTTCCTGAGCAGCACCGAAGATTTGCGTACTGCCGCCAACAATGGTTATCAGGCTCCGGGCAATGAGTTGGAACAAAGAATAGCAGACATCTGGCAGGAGCTGCTGGGAGTAGAGCAGATAGGCGTAGACGATAATTTCTTTGAGCTGGGGGGGCATTCAGTATTGATGGTGCAATTGTTACATAGATTTTCAGATTGGCATATAACACTGAAGGATCTGTTTGTGCACCAGACAATTAAGCGACAGGCGGAACTGATTACCAAACGTGGAGATCATTCTGAAATATTTATACAAAAAAGGAGTGTTTTAAATAATCATTTATTATTATTGCGGTCAGGGAAAAAAGATCTCCCTGTATTTATTGTTCCCGGTTCAACAGGTGTAAGTGATTCCTATGAAGAACTTGCATCGTCAATCAAAACGGAATACCAGGTTTACGGCATACAGATGCAGGGTGCTTTTCCTCAAGAAGACCCATTGAAAGACCTGGAGACATTAGCCGCAAAACATATTGAATGGATAAGAGAAGTTCAGCCCAAAGGCCCATACAGGATTATAGGCCACTCTTTTGGTGGATATGTAGCATATGAGATGGCCAGGCAGCTTGAAATAGCGGGAGAGGAACTCGGCTTACTTTCGATTATAGATGTAGAAGCTGCATCCGTTAAGAAAAATCCGGAGTCAGAAGAGGAAATGATTGATCTGCTGATGCTGATGGCAGGAAGGATATTTGAGCGTTATGGAATAATTGAGCGGCCCTATCCACGGTGGATTGAGGAACTAAAAGCACAGCTGTCCGGCTTGCAGACAACAGATAACATGATCATGGCGATCATGCAATTTGCCAAAGACCGCTTCGCAGGAAAGAATGTAGCAATAGATGCACTGTTTCAGTTACTCAGATTACAGACAACCAACGCATTAATGTCCCGCAGCATTAATATGATGAAACTGAAAGCTTCGCTCGTGCTTGTAAAAGGAGCAGCAGAAGACTGGTCGGCTTTTGCACATGATCTGGGTTGGGAAAAATGTTTTGATAGTGTAGAAGTGTTTGTTGTACCCGGCAACCACGCTGACATGTTGCAGAAGAGTGCAGGAAAAATGGGAACGATCTTTACTGAAAAACTAAAAACCTTACAATAGAAGTTTATTCCGGTCGTTATGGTAAAAAGAAACATCCTGTTTTGTTTGACTATCTTTTTGATATTGCTGAATGATTGTTATGCCCAGGAAAACACGCAGGCTCATATAAAAGGAACCGTTAAGGATGGACGTACAAAAGAAAATGTACCCGGTGCTTCTGTGCTGCTGGAAAGTATTTCCGACTCTTTAAATAAAAAGACAGCATTAAGCAATAACAATGGTGCTTTCTCTTTTGACAATGTCACTAATGGTAGTTACAATCTTACCATCAGCTACCTGGGATTTAAAAAGCATAGGGTTGAACAGATCCTGGTAGACAAGCAAAACAGAGAAATTGTGCTTGGAGATATCCTGCTGGAACAAAGCAATGCAGCTTCACTGAATGAAGTAGTGGTAAGTTCACGTAGAGCATTTGTTGAGCAGAAGATAGACCGGGTAGTAGTAAGTGTAGATGCGCTGATTGCTAATACTGGTACGACTGCCTTTGAAGCCCTGAACAATTCTCCTGGCGTAACAGTCGATGATGGCGGTAATGTTAATCTGAGAGGGAAGGAAGGGGTAAGGGTTTTTATCGACGATAAGCCGACCTTTCTTACCGGCAGAGAGCTGGTGAGTTATCTCAAATCACTTCCTTCCGGCGTGGTAGACAAGATTGAGATTATGTCAAATCCTCCTGCAAGATATAATGCAGATGGTGCTGGTGGTATTATCAACATCCGGACGAAACGTTCCAAAACGAAAGGTTTTAATGGCAACGTCAATGCCAGTTACAGCCAGGGGGTATATCCACAGACCAACAATTCATTTAACTTCAATTACAGGAATGATAAATGGAGTCTCTTTGGCAATGCAGGTTATTCCCTGTTGTACAATTTTGTAAATTCCGATCGTACCCGCCGGTATGACTACAAGGATACTTCTCAAAACTACACCTTGCAACAGCATTATGTGGAGAAGAGCCGGCGGCAGGGTGTAAACTATAAGCTGGGCGCAGATTATAAGATCAGTGACAATAGCAGTATCGGCGTTATGTTTGCAGGTAACAATATGTCTCCGTACAGAGAGAATGGCAATTATGATATCGCTTTTCTGAAGCCACGGGGAAGTGTAGATTCTTCTATTTATATACTGAGTAAACTGAAGGAGAGATCCAGGAATCTGACTGCAAACGTAAACTTCCGTCATCAGTTTGGTAAAGCCGGCAATGTACTTACGGTAGACCTTGACCATCTAAATTACAAATATGAGCAGGATCAGCTGTCTGCAAGTACGACCTATCTTCCTGATCAGACGATATCTGCCTATTACAATCTTACGTCAGATAATCCTTTCCGTGCGAGAATTTACAGCGGAAAGGCAGATTACGCTCAGGAGATCTTCGGAGGCATTAAATTCGAGGCAGGAGCCCAGGCCATCTTATCTGAGAGAAACAGCGAAGGGATATACTTTAACAGTGTAGGGGATGTATTGCAGCCAGCTTCACATCTGAACAATAAGTTTGGTTATAAAGAAAACATCAATTCCCTGTATGTTAACTTTAATAAAGACTATAAGCGGTTTTCACTGGTGGCTGGTCTCAGGTTGGAGAATACAATTTCGGAAGGCCATATCTTTGAGACGGCTACCATGCCCGATTCATTGTTCAAGATTGATTATACCAACCTGTTCCCGAATGCTTACCTCTCTTACAAGCTGGACACGGCAGGCGTTAATGTACTGACTTTATCAGCAGGAAGAAGAATCTCCCGTCCTGGCTATCAGGATTTGAATCCGTCTGTATTTTTCTTTGATAAATATACCTCTTATACGGGCAATCCATTACTGCGACCAGAGTATGCCAACAACTTTGAGTTATCATACAGTAATGCCGGCGACTATACGGTTACCCTGGCTTATAGTCGTGTAGGAGGAACTATTACGCAGATTTATGAGCAGGTAGACAGCGCCTTGATTGCCAAGCCTGTCAATATCGATCTGGTGACGAATTTTGGTATCAATACGAACCTTTCCTTTGATCTGACAAAATGGTGGAGTGCTAACCTTTATCTTGAACTGGTCAGGGCTACCTTTAAAGGCAGAGTGGGAGCGGATGAATATATTGATAACAGTCGTACGACGTTCCGGGTGAATGGCAGTACTCAGGTAAAGTTAGGTGGAGGATGGAGTGCAGAGCTGAGTGGATTGTATAAGAATAAAATGGTCATCGGACAGGCTGTATTGGCCCCTGCATGGCGTATGAATGCAGCGGTGCAGAAGAAAATATTCAAGAATAAAGCAACACTTACCCTGACAGGCCAGGACATCTTCCGCAGTTGGATAGTGAATCGAGACATTTTTATACCGGAGGGCGTAGTATCGCTTTCCAACAGGTTTGACACCCATCGTATCACGCTCGGAGTTAATTACAGATTTGGTAAATCCGGTAATGCGCGAGAGCGTAAAAGTGGTATCCAGGATGAACAGAACAGGGTTGAATAAAGAACCCTTACAGATATACCCGCGTTTAGTATAACCCGTAAAACCGCCAACATGAACTGGATAAATTATCGCAGTACAAAGCCGTTGACCTATGCACGAGAAAATATTGCTGCATTCCCTGAAACATGCATATTGCAACTCTCTGCACAAGAGACCGAATTGTTTACCCAAATGGCCCTATCGATTAAGGCCAACCCATACAAAACAGAAGAACAGGAAGACTTTATTCTCGGAGCGAAGCAAATAGCCGCAGCCTTTTCACCAGCAGCTCGTCAGTTTATTGATCAGCATCTTCAACAGGGATTTGGGGCCGTACAGGTGAAAGGCGTTCCTATTGATGAAGATTTGCCGGAGACTCCTTCTATTGGTGGGCCACTGTCACCTGATTATAAGAAAACATTTGTGTCAGAAGCCATGTTAATGGCACTGGGCGCGCTTACAGGCGCAGAACCCTTTAATTTCAGGCAGGAAGGACAGGGGAAAGCGCCATTGATTGACAATATCGTACCTGTTTACAAACTGAAAGCACAAAAGGGAGCAGGCGGCTTCGACAATAACTTCCCTTTTCACTGTGAAAGCGCCTGGCACAGGAAGAGGCCTGATTACCTGATACTCCAAGGTATAAGGGAAGCGCCTGATGCTAGAACGCTGGTTTTCTCCACACAAATGTTTGAGAACAGCAAATGGCAGGATAGCAGCCTGGATATCAGCAACTGGTTCCGTCTGAAAGCACCTGATTTGTATGTACAGATGGAACAGGCGGGTATACCGATGGGTACCGCCAGCTATTCATTTGAGCCGCCATTATGCAGGGAAGCAGGTAGCTTTAGGTTGAATATTAACTTCAACGGCACAGACTGTATAGATATGGATGCGGTGAACTGGTTGTCTGAGCTGGAAGATTTTATAGAAGCAAAGACGGTAGGCGCGGTGATTGCGCCAGGTAATGCCTTACTACTGAATAACCATATTACCTGTCACACAAGGACCGGTTATACACCTACTTTTAATGGAATGGACCGCTGGTTTCTGCGTGGATATTTTAAGAAGGATTTATGGTCTGGAAGTACATCTACCGCAAACAACGGTGCATATGATGCTAAAGCTTTCAGTGAGTTAATGGAACTTGGCTGGATTACTAATGACGGTAACCTTACCAGTACCTTTGCTAAGTATATTTATCATCCGGAGGAAACGAGGCAGCTGACAGGCAGGATGGCAGAACTGGCAGCACTTGCGTTTCATTACACTCCTATGGCCGGAAGCCGCCTTGTTTAATGCACATCTATGAGGATAAGAAAGATCATTTACATCACTGGTATTAGCTTAGTTGTTGTTCTGCTGGCAGTGATCATTTACGTAGGTAACAGCACTTTTCCCATTATCAGTGGTTATGCTGCCAAAATAATGTGCTCGGAAGTCTTCATAGGCGGGCGTCAACCTGACCGTGTAACAGCGCAGGACCTGAGCGCTTTTCCGTTATCATTGGCCCGCTGTAGTGTTGATTATAAGGATAGCAGCGTAACTGCCAGTGTATTTGGATTTTCCGGGAGGAAGGCGCTTTACCGGAAAGGAGTAGGAGCTACATTGATCAGTGAGTTAGCAGAAGATGTTATTCGCAGACAATCATTTGCCATCCCTCCACCAGATACAATAAATATGTCAACGGTAGCATGGCCGATGGGAGATAAGGTTGCAGACACCATTCCCGCTAATGTAGATAACCAACAGCTTAATGAGGCCATAGACTTTTTATTTACCGAACAGGATAGCAGCCGTAGGAAGCTGACCCGTGCCGTGGTAGTTGTCTACCGGGGGCAGATCATTGCCGAAAGATATGCACCTGGCTTTTCGCAACACTCAATGCTACTCGGTTGGAGTATGGCGAAGAGTGTGACCGGTGCATTGGCCGGCTTGCTGGCACAAAACGGGCAACTGGATGTGGATGCTCCAGTTCCGGTTAGCGACTGGCAGCAGCCAACTGATAAGCGGCATGCTATTACTACAAAAGATCTCTTGCAGCAATGCAGTGGGCTACGCTTCGACGAAGACTACAGTAAACGGTCTGACGTAACCAGCATGCTTTACCTTAAAAGCTGTATGGGATGCTTCGCAGCAGATCATTCACTGGACACTGTGCCGGGTACCAGATTTAGATATACCAGTGGAAATACCAACATCGTTTCGCAGATTATCAGGAATGTAGTCGGGGAGCAGGACTATCATGCTTTCCCGTATAAGGCACTGTTCTACAAACTTGGAATGTATCACAGTCTGTGGGAACCGGATGCATCAGGTACTTATGTGGGTTCTTCCTACATCTATGCCTCTGCCCGGGATTGGGCGAGGTTTGCATTATTATACCTCAATAAGGGCCGTTTTAATAACGAACAGATATTGTCTGAGAATTGGGTGAAACAAACAATCAGTCCTGGTCCGGCAGCCAACTTTGATCGTTACGGATATACCTTCTGGCTAAACACAGGAAAGCAGAAGGGTGATGGCCACAGAACTTTTCAGGATGCACCTGACGACATGTTTTATGCTGACGGTTTTCAGGGACAAAACATCTTCATTATACCATCAAAAGATCTGGCAGTAATTAGGCTGGGAATGACGCTCAGAGGTGGCTACCGCGCCAACCGCACATTACAGTTAATACTGGCGGCTATTCATTGACATTGATTACCAACTTTAAAAGTGTCTATTATGAATGTTTTAGAGAATACACTGGATGTAATCCGGAAGAATACTGCTAATATTCATGTGGAGAATATCAGGAATGTACTGATAATATACGAAGAGAAAACCTTTTACATTGGGGATACCTGCATTCTGTTTGATAACCTGAGATATGTCAGGACATTTTTCCACAAAGCTAAGGTAGAACTGAATTTCCTCAATAAAAAGAATATGAGGTACTATCATGCCCTGCTCGCCAATAACCCGAACTTCGACAGCATCAGGGATGATGACTGGGCAGACATTGATTTCAGCAAATATGACCTGTTGATATGTGTGACTTACAAAGAGCAGGCATTGCTGGAGTTTCTGCATGATACATATCAGGACCTCCTGACCAAAGATCAGTTCAGACTGGCAATATGCTCATTTTCAGAAGGAATACTGGTACCTCTGAAGAATATTACCTATGTATTTCCGGAGTATCAACCCCTCAGGGATTATACCCTGGCTTCCAGTGCGACCACTCCCTGTGAATTATACTTAACCACAGAAGAAAATGAGTGGGCAAACACCTGGTTAGCCTCACAAGGAGTTGGCGAAGAAGATGATCTATATATTATGTTTGATTCTGCCTCTGAAAGACATAAACTGCTGGATATCCGTGTTTATTTTGACTTACTTGGCTGGTTGCTGGAACAGCCGAATGTTAAAGTGCTGATCTTTGACGAAAAGGATATTGGTAAAAGCGCCTTCTACCTGGAATGGCTTGGGGAGGAAAAAATGAACAATATCATTATTTCAAAGAAGCTTGGATTCCGGGAAGATCTGACCCTCATTGGCTCTAAGTACACAAAGGTGGTTTTGGGTCCGTGTACCGGGTTAATGCACTGTGCTTCCAGTATCTTCAATAATTTGCTTATCAATGGCTTAGCTATCGATAATATCCCGCTGCTGGTTACTTATACCGGACAGTATATAGGAGAGAACAATAATATTAATGTCTGGTGGGGAAATGCTCCCTTGGTGAATTGTCTGCTGTTAAAAGAGATTGATCAAAGGAAACAGATTGTGCTACTGAGGGATCTGACAGCGGAAGAGCGTAATGTAAAGGATTCGCTGCCCTGTAGTGAGTATACTTTCGAGATGCTGGTGGACTTTTTGAGTGCCCGGCTGCCCGTGAGTTTGTAAAACTACCAGGTAGTTGGTATTTTTACAACTTCGGAGACTAAATGCCTGGCTAGTGTGGCACCAGACGCTACTATTTGGCTGTTGCACCGCACTCATTTGGTTTCCTTTTAACTAAATCTTATGAAGATGTACAAACTATTATGTGGATTCCTGCTGCTTTTTTGTCTGCAGACCAAAGCGCAGTCTAAAGACTCGTTGAATGCAAAACTGGCGGAAGCCAAACGTGAGATATTGGCAGATGTCGTTATTAACGACAACGCTAATAAAGCATTTGATGTTTTAACACAGAAAGCTGCAGAGGCCTACCAGCATGACGGATCAAGCAAAAATCTGGCTAAAATCATTGAACGTTACCGCGCCTTGCTGACAGAAATCAAAGGTGCACAGACGCCGAAGACCAACAATACTGAGGAGTTTGAAGTTAGCTACGAATCTATCAAGAAAGCTAAGCTGAAACTTTGCCCGCTCTATCCTTTTTGTAACTAAGGGATAAGTTTAGTCTTGCAGAACGAAACAGAGCTGTAAAACAATAATAAATGGAAAGGTCGGAGGCATTTCTCCTGCCTTTCCATTTATGTTATAATCATTGGCAGTGTCAAAGTACATATCGACTGTCGTGTCAGAATTGTGAGTAAGAAGGATACCGGTTATTGGAAAGCTGGAGATAGGAATCAGTTAATCCTCAAAAAAAGGATAATTACGAATAAATAAAGTCAACTTATTTACATGTCAACTATGCCTAGGGTATTGAATTACTCCTGAATGAATACAATCACATTCTGCATATGTACACGATGATCATATATATGCGACTGCACCTAGATTTATACTTATAATCACAAAATTTGTTGTCTTTCTGACAACAAATGAACTTCTAAAAGTATGACTCCGAAATAAATGATGTTACCCAACTATAGTTTGAGCAACTTCAAATGATATTTTGTGTGTTACTCAGCCGAATTGAAGCTGACATTCTTTAATCATGAAATTAGCATTGCTTCTATTATCAATGTATAATAGTCCGGTATCTGCCGCTGGCTTACATCAAAGATAGTTATAGAGACAGCAGGCTTTAGGTAATATATTGAAATATATACATGTATAATTTATTGATATTTTCTAAAGAGCCATTTTATTAAGTAAATTTAATTTTGCTTAATTGCGGCTTAATTGTATTTTTATACTGCCAAAAACATTTGCATGAAAAAGGTCGATGTCCTAATAGTTGGTGGGGGTATCTTGGCTTGGGTCTTAGCTCAAAGAATCAGTCGATTGAATACGGTCAAAAGTGCTGTAATTATTTCGTCTCGCGAATTACACACGTCGTCACTTAGAAATCAATCTTGGTTGCAGAGTGGCCTTTTGTATAACCTCGATGACAGTGTGGAGCGCGAAGTCGCAGAACTTTGTATATTTCATGGCCGCAAACTTATGGACTTGCGAAATGAAAGAATGTTACGTCAAGCAGCCATAATGGCGGTGAAGTCAGAAGAAGAAGCAGAAAAAAAGATATCATTTCTTCGTGCCCATGGATTTATATATCCTAATCATTATCTCAATACAAATGAAGCAAGGGAGAAATTGGGAAATGATTTTTTAAACTCTGAAAGCTATAGCAAAGGATCTAAATTTATTTGGACGCCGGATCAGCCATTTGATGAAGGTGGGTTGTTAAGATTCTGTGAGGATTCAATAAGTTTTGCCAATTTTAAATTCTCATCTATAAAAGGAAACGCAGTTCTAAAAAAGAATGCATTAACAAAAAATGGTTATTCAGTTCAAGTGGATAATGAAGAATTTGATCCAGGTGTTTTATTTGTTTTGACTGGTTTGAATACTATACGCTTCCTCGAACCTTTAGGCATTGAAGAAAATATAAAAATTAAGGCTAGACGATGTGTATTAATGAAGTCTCTGAATTTTATAGATCTTAAAGTGCCAATTTTCATTAATAAGATTAATAATACAAATATTAACACTGTCAAGGATTTATCCGGCAAAAAGCTTCATTTACTCGGTGATTCTATTTATACTCCTGTTGAAAATATTCACCAGTTGCCGAAAGATATGAATGTAACGACGCAAGATAAAGAGTTGTTCCTTCAAAATTTTTGTCAATCAGGAGGATATCCAGACTTAAAAAGTAAATTGGAATTATTCCTTGAGGATGACAATAATTTTAGTGTATGTTACAAAACCGAAAGTGCCGCTTATTTGCCATGGATATATGACAGCAATACCTTTGATCAATGCGGTTATAAAAATATCTACATGGCAGGGCCAGGAAAAGCAACACTTGCTTTTCATACAGCTACAGAGCTGCTACGGATTGCAAAATTAGGTGAAGGAATTGAACAAACTAGCCAACTAAGAACAAACGGGAATAGTGAAATTAAAATGTGGTTTGAAGAAAAACAAACAAAATGAAAAATCTATTTAGAGAGATGTTGATCAAGTTAATTGATGACACTAAAGTCCTGAATCGTACCCAATGGAGCCAATACTTAATGGTTTCCGAGGCTGCTATTTCTCAATGGTTGACGGGAAAAACATTCCCTAAATCCGAGCATTTGCGCAATATTCTATCCTATTTGAATGATTTTGAAGATGCAAAAATACAAGACTCTCTATATGATTTTTATGAGATGTCTAACTTGCCGGTGACGGAGTCACTACCAGAAGATCAACAGGAAAAATTACGGGGCGTTAGAAGCATTTCAGATTATATCAACTTGGCTGATTTCTATGCTTTTCAGGTCGAATTAAGCCGTGTACATGGGGCTTTAAAAAAGGAATTTATATATCTATGTACTGAATTCGCTCGTTCCTTAAAGGAGTTTTCAAGTGTTAACTCAGAACGATCTGATATTAGAATCTTACGTGATGCATTGTTGAAAATTGAAAATGCACACATTAATGAATTCTTTAGCAAATTTATTCAAGAAAAGGTACCAGAACTAGAGGTTGCCGAAGAAAATCCAATTGAAATTCCAAGAGACGCTAAATGCAGTGGAGAAGAAAGCATTGGTTCAAAAATTATCAAGCCGTTACATAATCTGAAAAGCATTTATAGAATGGATGCTCCTAATTCTGGACCCGAATATAAGTGCGAGATTTTCATGTTGCATTTTGATGAAAATAGAGGACAAAAAATTGAGATTCCAGAGATAGAAGCAGAAGAAATTGTTTTTTACAAAATTGGTGGAGAATGCGAATGGATTTTTAAAGATTCAGAAACTCTTGATTTTAGGTCGAATAATATTGGTTGGCTCAAGTGTAATCAAAAGCTCGACTCTAAGGCTGTCTTACCTAAATCTCAACTAAATATTCATAAAAGTGGTTACGGTGTTTTGATTTTGTATAATGAAAGCGGGATAAAGTTTGAGAGCGGATTTAATTCGGAGAAGAGCAATCACTATTCCCATAGTCATTATTTTGATTATTATATAAATAAACTCCCGAGCAAGAAAGTAGATTACATTAGTTTGTTCAAAACATCTATGTCTAATGCCGTGTTTGATTTAAATAAGTTTAGTAATACAGTTTGGGAGGAAATTTATTTGAATAGCATTTTTGAGAAATGGCCTGCTTTCCGAGAGTCCGTTATATCCTTGAAACTTATAAATGTGCCAGCCCATCGAAAAAAGGAGAAAGCTGTGCGATTAAGTTCTCACTATGGTTATGAAATAATTATACCGATTTATTCGAGTTTGAATATTTTAACTTATCAGTCACCGATGGACAATAATAATCATGAAGATTTGCTCGTGAATATAGATAGTCCGGAAGTAATTAGAACTGAGATTAATGGACTTCATAAAGCCGGCTGTGCCAATTTGTATGTTTTAAATTGTGAAGTACCTCATTACTTTTATGGTGGGGATCAAGATACAATATGTCTTAATTTTAAGATTAAAAGACACACTGTGACTAATGCGGTTGATGGTAATCTAATTATTAAAAATCCAATTGTAGATATTGACAACCCGAATAAGTTCTATGAAAAAACTATTTTAAGAGATAATTTCGTGGGATAGTTCGGTATTGTATTACTCCATGTATAAGAGGTGTTGATTGTTGTTCCCATTTATTATCTGAGTCACTAATACGAGGATAAGTCACTATATTTTTTTCTGCTTAACAGCATATTTGGGTTGAGTGTCTTGTTAATTCGGATAGCTGAAACGTTTGGAGATATTTTTTATATAGAAACTGCTTTTACGGGCTTACCGGAAAAATTTAAGTTCCAAATAAAGCATATACATGTGAGGTCTTATTATTAAATGGATATAAGTGCTTCCATCGTTACAGTTGTATTCAAAGGAGTCAATACAGGTGAATATGTTCCTCTATTGTTCATACGAGCAGTGGGTAGCTGGTGGGAGGTAGTATGGCGGTTTTTTTTTGCTAAGGGCGCTATCTCTTCAATAGTTGGTAAGGGAGTCCGTTCGAAGCAGTATTTGCTAGCATGCGTCCGACTACGATTATAGTATTCAATTCAATTCAATTGTTTGAAGTATGATGTCCAGCTCATTAACGCTAATTACTAATAAATTAATGTCAACTAATACCCTTATTTTGTAACATCAGTATATTCATACTGTGATCATATGACGGTGTGAGTATTTGAAATTGGATGAGATGAAGAAAAAATAAAACCCGGAATCGAACCTATTCTAGCATGAAAATAAACGACTTATAAAAATGTTATAAACATTGAAAAACAGAAAAACCGCTACTAGAGCGGTTTTTCTGTTTTTAGTGCCCAGAACTGGATTCGAACCAGCACACCCTTGCGAGCGCTGCGACCTGAACACAGTGCGTCTACCAATTTCGCCATCTGGGCATCTATTGTTCCGTGTCAGGGACGCAAATGTATATACTTTTCTAATCACAATGAAATATATTTCTAAATCTGTATAAATTTTTTCCGTTATCTACTATTTGCTACCGTCAATTATTATTTGAACTTTATCCCCGCCTTCCGTGTTAACCAAATACTCAGATAATCAGCAACCACCAGTATCAAGCATTCTACTGTAGCACACTTACGTTTTAACACCAATAACCTTATATCAGTGAACCACGTTTTATGAAAAAACTTTTAACCCCACTGTTACTATTGATAACAGTCGCTTCCTTCGCACAGGACACCTCCTTGCCCAGGCAATACTATGTGAAAGTCCGGCAGAAGACGACCAAAATTAATAGCCTTATTCAGCAAAAGACCCAAAAGTCTTTGGATTGGTTTGTCTCACAGGAACAACGCATGCGGACAAAACTTATAAAAGCAGATCCAGCTGCCGCCCACCGGATCTTTGACCGGTCTATCGACAGCCTCCGGCATCTCCGTAAATTAGCAAAGGCTGGTTTGAAAACGGGGAGCAGCGTGCAAATATCCTACAACAGCCATCTCGATACATTGCAGGTAGTTGCCAGGTTCCTGTCGCCGTCTGGAGATCTGCAGGAACGCGTAAGTGAGTTGCAGGATGCCATTGGTCAATCCGCGCAGATAGGCCGTTATATGCAGGAACGACAGCAGTTGCTGAAAGAGCAGTTGTCCCGGTATTCCATGTTCGGAAAAGAGTTGCTGCAGCTTGGCAAACAGGTTTACTATTACAAAGAGCAGGTGCATACGTATATTGATATACTACAAGATAAAGATAAAGCTACTGAAAGGGCGATGGCGCTGTTGAGAAAGTCTACCGCATTCAAAGCGTTTTTTAATAAACACTCTGCACTTGCCAACCTTATGGGCGCTGGCAGCGCTATGAATGCTGAACAGGCGCTCGCTGGACTACAAACCCGAAGTCAGGTAGAAAGACTGTTGCAGCAACGGATAGGCACCGATGCCGGTGCCCGACAGCTTGTTACCGGACAAGTCAGTCAGGCCAGAGAACAGATCGAAGGATTGAAAGAGAAGTTTCCTACCCTGAATAATAGCGCAGAAATGCCCGATTTTATGCCGAACCCGATGAAGGGTAAGCGATTGCTGCAACGGATCGAATTAGGCGGAAATGTACAGTTCCAGCGAACGAATAACTGGTTCCCGGCTATTGGAGATATCGCGCTTCAGGCGGCGTATAAATTTAATGGAAAAGGCAGTGCCGGTATTGGTGTAGCCTATAAGTTAGGCATGGGGTCGCTCGATAGAATCGCCCTCTCCAGTAAAGGAGCGGGGTTGAGATCGTTTGTTGACTACAGGATCAGAAATGCTTTTTCCTTGAATGGTGGTATGGAAATGAATTACTATTCGGCCCTCTCACACATCGCGCAACTCAGGAACTGGAACGGCTGGCAGACAAGTGCCTTGTTGGGCGTACGGTATTCTTACAAAGTAAGCCCCAAACTCAAAGGTAATATCACCCTGTTGTATGATTTTCTTGCAAGACAACAAGCACCTTTTACGGAACCACTGAAGATCCGTTTCGGCTACTCCCGCTAAATATTATTGCTATCACCTGCTTAAGTTCTACAGACATGTTGTTATATCAATCCCTTACGGGAGCACACCGTTTCCCGGGCGCTGTTTTTATAGTATTCCTGCTGTTGTCGATGCAGCTGCCTTTAATGGCCCGACAGCAACAGCACCTATTGCCGCAGCTAGTTCCACAGTCCCATGATGTTCTCGCTATCCAGAATAGTGTCCGCATCCCAGCGTCAGAAAGTATCGGTATTCCAGACATTAGTATACCCCTGGCAGATCTGCGTATTGGCTCATTCCCATTACCGATCAGGCTCCGGTATCATAGAAGTGGCTTAAAGGTTGACGAAATTCCCTCTTCCGTCGGAGATGGCTGGTCCCTGCACTATGGAGGTGTCATCTCCTTCCGGCAGAATGGCCTGCACGATTTTAAGCCTGGCGGACTCTTTGACAGTGGTACAACATCCCTTTCCATGACTAACCTGAAAAGTTTCCTGAAAGGCCATATGAGCGACGTACAACGAAACATCTACCTGGAACAGGTTGTTAACGGTAACGCTGATGCTGCCTTCGACCAGTATTATTATAATTTCTCCGGTACACAGGGGACCTTTTACTTTGATACAATGATGAACGTTGTTACCGCACCCAAACGGGACTTCCGCATCTTCAGACTTAACAACGAGATCAGTATACTCGACAACCAGCACAATAACTACTACTTCGCGGCTGTTGAACCATCAAGGGCGGAAGACTCCTCTATAGCACAGTATAATCCCGCATTTAATGATATCGCTGCCTATTATCTGTCGCGGATTGTTACCAATGAAAACAGAACAATTCTCTTCAAGTATAAAAAGTATAGCTATACTATACAACAAAAAAGGTCTGCTATCCAATTCACCCCGGCTACTGGTATCTGCGGAGCCGATAACGGTATGAATACTTATTCTCATACCAGAGAGATCAGCTGCCTGCTGCCAGATTCTATCATCTTCGATCAGGGAATAGTAAAGTTTATCGTCAGCACCCTGCCAAGGGAAGATATAAAAACACTCCAGGATAGTGCCGCTGTGCCCTATATTTCCGGACTCAGGATCTTTGCAGGGAATAATAAAAAGATCAAAGACTACCGCTTTGTGCAAAGCTACTTTGATACGAATAAACGGCTGAAATTATCTGCTATACAGGAATGGAATGGTTCAACCCTGGATAAACAATGGCTGTTCAGCTACTATAACGAAAATGATACCTTCCCGGCCTTATTCTCTAACGACCAGGACCACTGGGGATATTACAATGCCGCCGGTAATACAGGCCTGATACCAGACGTCAATTACGCTGCATTAATCCCCGGTTGGACAGATCCTGTACTAAACTACGCACGTCGTCATTCTGATAGTGCTGCTGTCTACGGTATGCTGCAATCTATTGTGTTTCCTACCGGAGGCAGCGTTGCTTATGAATATGAACCGAATCAGGTGAAGGTGGAGGACTACACGCAACTGACTTTGCTTTCTCCCTTTCTTACTACGCCCGTAGGTACGCCAGCGCCATACCTGGTCGGAGGAGTAAGACTGAAAACAATCATCACAAACGACAGTACCGGCACTCCATCAAGCTATAAAACATATAGTTATGCAGACAGCCTTCGTAATATTGCATTGCCGGATATTCCATACTATATTTCCAACCTTCAACATAATAGGGATAGCGCCGGAAGCTGCGTGTCGTGCGCCCTTTCGGCAACCGTCTTTGATCATAGTATCCGGGCACATGAAGGTGTTCCTATTGTATATAGTCGCGTCACGGTGTATGACTCCAGCATAGCCGGCATGCAGGGCAAAACAGAAAATGTATATCTCCTGCCGGTGAATGCTGCTAATACCGACACACTTCCTGATATACCGCCTGTAACTACATCATGGTATATGGTGCAACTGCTCAACCGGAAAGTATATACTATCATGGACAGTGCTTACCAACTCGTAAAAGAACATCGTCATACATATAATGAGCTGAATAGGCAATACCTTACCACCGGTATCCAGGCTGGTTACACCACCTATTGCCCACTGGAAGGTCCTGCTAATAACAGCTATCAGGTGTCTCAACGTGTGCTGTTCTCGGATCGCTTCAGTTTGTTACAGTCGTCTGAAACAGACTACTTCTCCGGACAAACCCTCACCAGGCAAACAGATTACAGCATTACTAGTGACAGGCATACACTACCCTCTATCGTTACAAAACCGAATAGTAAAGGTGAACAGATACATGAACGTACCATCTATTCGTTTGACTATGATACTGCTGCTATCACTACCGCAGACGCCATCGGCATACGTAATCTGAGACGTCTGAATGTATTAAAGCCCATCGAACAGATACAGTATCGCACAATTGATGGCATTGATTACGTCACCGGCGCTACCCTGACTACTTACCGGCAAGACCGTCCTTTCCCCGATAAGGTCTACCAGTTAAGCCTCAATACACCGCTACCTATGTCGGAGTATACACTCAGTTCCATTACTGGCGGTAATTTGATCAAAGACAGCAGATATGAACTGATCACAACATTCAGCAGTTACGATGCAAATAACAATGTTACTGAAATGACTGGTATAGATGGCATCCCGGTCTCTTACCTGTATGCTTACAAGCAACAGTATAAAATAGCGGAAGTTTTGAATGCGCGCAGATCTATGGTACTCTATACCTCTTTTGAGACAGAAGAAACTGGCGGATGGAGCTATTCAGGTACGCCTGTTAGTGATACCACCTCTCCGGTCGGAGAAAGGTGCTATGACTTGTCCAGCGGTACATTGTTTGTCGCCGGACTGAATTTTCCTACAGGTATACTTACTTACTGGAAGAAAGGCAATACCCCCATTTCCTTTCCATCAGAAATACCATTCACTCCGGTAAGAGGACGTACTGTCAATGGATGGACCTTTTTCCTCCACTGGATATCCGGCGGCTTTACGCAGCATATCACATTCCCTTCCAGCGGTATTATAGACGATCTCCGGTTTTTCCCTATGAGCGGACAAATGACGTCTTACAGCTATCAGCCACATACAGGTATGACGAGCGTCTGCGATGACAGGGGTAATATCACTTACTATTCTTATGACGAAACCGGCCGGTTAAATATGGTGAAGGATGGGGAGAAAAATATCATCAAACTGATAGATTATCAATATCAGCAACCTATTACACAATAACCTGATCAGCAATTGTCATATGCGCACACATCAACTTGCTATAGGGCTTTTATTGCTTTGTATAAAGCAATCCGCTATTGCCCAGCACATACCTGTAACCGTTCCTCCATATACTCCTGTAACAACTCCGGCGCCGCTGCCTGATCAGCGTACAAAGATCAGTTACGTCCGCACATGGCTGCCCCGTATGCGTACCGCAGATCCCGCAGCTGTTATGTCGCCGGCGGCTGGACGGTCTGAGGTCAGGCAGTCAACTACCTACCTCGACGGACTAGGAAGGCCCTTACAAATAGTGGAGAAACAGGGTAGCCCATCCGGTAACGACCTCGTGATGCCTGCTTTACATCAGGTGGAGGGAAAAGCTTATTATCAGCACCTGCCGTTTGTACCTCTAACTGGCAATACCAACGACGGTACTTTTAAGGCCGATCCATTCCAGCTACAGGAAGTATTCTATAGGAATACAACACTAAATCCCGGCATCAATGGAGAAAGCTATTTCTTTCACCAGACGGAATATGACACCTCACCACTCGGGTATACTCAAAAGACCTATCTCCCCGGCAATGCTTACACAAAAGCCGCCGGTAATAAACCCCGCCTCCTACGGCGAATTACAAATACAACCCACGATTCTGTCAGAATCTGGGGTTTTGCTGATGGCGATCTGCTACCTGTTACCAACCAGCTGTATGCTCCCGGAATGTTATACAAAAAGGTTACGATAGATGAAGATGGCCATCAAATGATTGAGTACGCTGATTTTGAAGGACATATTATTCTACGTAAGCTACAGGCGGAAGATTCACCGGGCACTGGCCACGCCGGCTGGGCTTGCACCTATTACACATACGATGATCTTGGAAAGCTCCGGGTAGTTATCCCGCCAAAAGCTGTACAGGCCATTCAGTCCGATTGGATTATCACGCCTGCCATTGCTGACCAGTTATGCCAGCTGTATCGTTATGATGCACGCGGCAGGATGATCATCTCTAAACAACCCGGGAGTGATTCGCTCGAGCAGATCTTTGATATCAGGAACCGGCTGATCGCCGCCAGGACCGGTGTACTGAAAAGCAGATATACCTGGGAATTGTACTACTATGACGATAGTAACAGACCCCGCTCCACCGGACACCTTATTAGCACTGCCTCCCGGGACTCTCTGGTGAAAAGGATCAATGCGGCCCCCTATGATCCTGCCAAACCTGTTCCCGGTGTCAATACCGACTCAAATTATACACTCATCTCCCAGGTGATGTATGACAACTATATCTATGGCGGTAACCTGGCCTACTCAGGCGCAGATGCACTGAAAGTAGAGGCAGGCAGCAATCAGTATACCGATCCGCCCTCGCCTGTAGCTGTGAATATGCCCCACAGGCTCGTAACTGGACGCGTTACAACTATCCCCGGACTTACCCGGCAGTTCCTCACCCGCTATCATTACGATAACAAAGGAAGACTGGTACAGTCGGTTGCAGATAATGCGATGGCCGGTTATGACGTCACCAGTTATATGTACGATTTCGAGGACAAGTTAATTTGCACCTACCTCCGTCAGGCAAGTCCGAAAAGTATTGTTACTCAGCAAACAACCCTGCTGACCATCTATCACTATGATGCGGACGGAAGGCTCGATACTATCACTAAACGATTAAATGATAACCCCGCATTACAGTTATCAGTAGCTGCTATGGACTATGATGCGTTGGGCCGGCTCAAGACCAAGAAACTCTCTGTAAGCGCCGATAGCGGGCCACAGGAATCGCAGGTATATGAGTATGACCTGCGTGGCAGGCTGACTGGTATTAACCGGCCGTTTGTTAATACTCCCAATAGCACAGCGAACTGGTTCGGACAAACACTTTCATATGAGTCAGGCTTTACAAATAACCAATATAATGGATCTTTGTCAGGTATCAAATGGAAGAGTGGTAGCGATGGTACAGCGCGTGCTTATGGATATAGTTACGATCATATGAACAGGCTGACAACAGCAGACTTCAACCAGCAGAACAGTGGAGGTAGTGTATGGTCGGCAGATAAAACTGATTTTTCCATGACAGGCGTATCTTATGACATTGGCGGAAATATACGCGCTCTGCGGCAGAAAGGGATGAATGGTATGGCAATACAGACTATCGATAGTTTGAAATACGGGTATCATGAAAATACCAACCGCCTTAGCTATATCACAGATGACGCTAATAACCCACAGACGATATTGGGCGACTTCAGGGAAACTGTTAATACTACCAGCGCTGATTATACTTATGATCCCGATGGAAATATGTCTAAAGACAGGAATAAGGATATTGACAGTATTATCTACGACCAGAACAATCAACCTTCAGTGATCTTCACAAAAAAGGGAATGATCTATTTGCAGTATAATTCTGTTGGAGAACTCCTGAACAAGATCATTATTGATACCAGTGCACAACAGGGTAGTACCCGTGTAATTAACTATGTGAATGGCTTCGTGTATGAGCGTGATACGCTTCGGCATATTGCTCATGCAGACGGTCGCATACGTGCCATCTATACGCCGTCGCAACCAATAAAGTATGTGTATGATGTTTTTGTGAAAGATCACCAGGGTAGTGTACGTGTGGTGCTGGGTCATAACCGCGATACGGCTGATTATTTTGCTTCTATGGAATCTGCCAGGAGTGGTGTTGAAAATACCCTGTTCAGTAATATAGACAATACCAGGGCTGCATTACCCAGCGGATATCCTGTTGATAATACCACAGATCCTAATAGTTATGTGTCGAAACTTAATGGAGTAGATGGCGCTAAAATAGGGCCATCCCTGGTATTGCGTGTTATGAAAGGCGATACAGTTGCTGCCGTTACAAGGGCATTTTATAAAACTGCTGCGGCCAATACTTCTGGTAATACCGCTGAAACCATGGTCGCTGCTTTATTACAGGCCTTTAACACCGTGAGTGTTTCACAGGGCGCACACTTCTCTGGTGGCCCCAATTCTCCATTAGCCACGAGCTTTAGCGGTAATGCCTATCAGCAGCTGGTAAACCAGGAACCTGCGCAGAATTATCCGTTGTGGCCCAAAGCATATCTCTCCTTCGTTTTGTTTGATCATCAGTTTAACATGGTGCCGGGCAATAGTGGTGTACGGCAGGTACAGGGCCCGCCGGATGTACACCTGAATGTAGTGCTTCCGCAGATGGTGATAGAAAAGTCTGGCTTCCTCTACATCTATCTGAGTAATGAGTCTGCGGCAGATATGTACTTTGATAACTTCACCGTGCGCCATCTGTCTGGTCCGTTGCTGGAAGATACTCATTATTATCCTATGGGTCTACTCATGGAAGGCATCAGCTCAAAAGCACTGAAAGGCACTTCCTATCTGGAGAATAAACATCGTTACAAAGGCAATCAGCTCCACAACAATGAAATGAGACAAGGTCCTGGACTGGACTGGTACAACGAAAATAATAGGATGTATGATGTGCAGACAGGCAGGTGGTTTTCAATACCATCAAGGCCCAATAACCTGTTAAACCCTTATCAGTACAATATAAAATAACGAATATCATAGCTGGACAGATCATAGGTGATATACATTTGCTGCAGCATTCAGCGTATCATCCGTTCGTTCGTAAAAGTCAATTGAATCCAGCATTCCTGCGGATGTGCTAAAAGAAATCCAATATGAAAAATCCCGTTTGGCAGTATGGGGATTACATATTGGGATTTTCTGGTAGCTACCACCCGGCATATTGTCCATAACGGTCTGGCAGCGTACCTGGTGAGGGGTAATGGATGACTGCGTTACCCCCGAAGGTATAAGGGTATAACAAGGGTAGTACTAGGGTAGTCCAAGGGTAGTCCAAGCGACGAACAAGCGACGAACAAGCGACGAAGAAGCGACGAAGACAAGATGGACTTGATTAGTATTTTTTACCCGGTCAGGAGGAAGACAGTTCTTATATGGGAAATAATCTATATTGCGGAGGTTGCCGCAAGAAGAGAGTCTGAGCTCCAACTCGTCTCACTGGCCTGTATGTACTGGCAATCAATCAAAATAACATTCAAATTTAGCAAATGCGGTACCCGATATTTTTGGTAGTGGGTCTCCTATTGCTGGTCGCCTCACTTGTCAGGCTGAAAGCAGCCATTGAATTTGCCAAAGGTGCAGAGCGGGTTACCGGCGTCGTTACTTCTCTCGTGCCCTTTGAAGAAGCTTATTACCCGGTATTTGCCATCAGCACAAAGGATGGTACCGATATTACCTATCAGCATAATGAAGCTAGTTACCCGGCCGCCTGGTATATAGGGGAGAAAACGACTTTCCTTTACCACCCGGACCGTGGCTCGCAGGTAGTTATGATCGGTTACTTCCAGGTGTTCGGCATGGCTATATTGCTGATAGTTGTAGCGTTACCGCTGATTATCATCAGTGCTGGATATTATTTACTCAATCCACAGCGTCAATTACTCAAACAGTAATGAGCGGTAATCCTGCAGGTAGCCCTTCAATGACTTTCACTGTAAAAATAGGCAATAACTGATGTTACTCTATTCATTTGTACTGATCATTGGCATAATATTACTCGCTCTCGGCCTGGCCGATCTGCAACGTTGCCGCAGGTTGTTAAGGCAAGGTAACTGGCTGGTAGGTATAGTAGTGAGGTTGTTGGAGGATCAGGGGGCGGATGCGAAACACTACCGTCCTTTTTTCGAGATCAGGACCGCAGACAATCAACTGCTTACCTATGAAGGTATATATGGGACCTCCATGCGGCGGTGGAAACCAGGGCAGAAAGCCGTGTTTGAATATCTGCCTGGGCAGTATCCCGCTGTGAAGATGTTGAGTTACTGGGGTATATTCTGGTGGCCTGTTTTGCTGCTGGCTATCGCTGCCGACCTTATCGTAGTGGCAGCCGGATATTTTTTGCTGAGCGGCTATTTCCAGGTATAATACTGACGCGGTGTCAGCCTTTTTCGCCCAAATCGGACAAGACTATCTATATTTACGTGTATGCAAAGAAAAACTGTTCTCCTGCTCGGTGCTAACTCAGACGTCGCAAAGGCGGCCATGCTGAGGTATGCCGCAAAGGGATTTCGCATAATGGCTGCCTCCCGCAATACAGATGTACTTTCGTCTTTTGTCAGTCAGCATCCTCCACTCAGGGAATTGGCGACCGTCTTATACTTTGATGCCGCTGATGTGGACAGCCATGCTGCATTTTATGCGCAGCTGCCCGAGAAGCCACATATCGTAGTATACGCAGCCGGTTATCTCAGGCACAATGAAGAAGCCCTGCAGGATTTTGCGGGTAGTCTGCAGATGATGCAGGTCCATTATATCGGGGCAGTGTCTATACTCAATATTATTGCGATGGATAAAGAGAACGCAAGACTGGACAGGATTATCGGTTTATCCTCCCTGTCAGGTGTGCGTGGCCGGAAAAGTAACTTTATATATGGCAGTACAAAATCAGCTTTCACACAATACCTGGCCGGCCTGCGCCAGTACCTTTTTAAAGGCAGGGTAACGGTCAATGTGATCGTTGCTGGGTACATCCGCAGTAAGATGACCGCAGGATTGAATCTGCCGGAGTCGCTGATGCTGGAGCCTGACTTTATTGCGAAGGCAGTTGTAGAAGCCGGCAATGGATTCATCATCGTACCGGGATTCAAATGGAAGATCATTTATAACATTCTGAGAATAATGCCGGAAAGACTGGTGGCAAAACTGCCCTGAGCAATATCGCTGACGAATGAATGTATAACATATTGGCAGCGGCGCAGCATACAGATGTTGCGCCGCTGTTGTTTA
This sequence comes from Chitinophaga rhizophila, assembly GCF_019492185.1. Lineage (GTDB taxonomy): Bacteria > Bacteroidota > Bacteroidia > Chitinophagales > Chitinophagaceae > Chitinophaga > Chitinophaga rhizophila. The sequence continues at coordinate 822,716 of NZ_JAICCF010000001.1, read as the reverse complement.
CCGTGCCCCGGCAAGTTGCAGCGCCTTTTCCATCACAGGATCCCGCCGTTGTAGTATATCTTCAGCCGAGGGAATAATGATATGGTCTGCCGGAATCCCCCTGTCAGTAGCAAATGGCTGTTGCAACTTCATATAGTAACCTAGCAAAGGAACGTCCAGTCCGAGCCGCGTGTGTGGGAGTGTTACCATAGCGAAGCCACCGCTGGAATTACCTTGCATGGCCCCGCCGCTTTCTTCACCAATAAATACTGCCCGGCGGTTATCTTTTGCGATAGCTGCAAATTCTGCTGTCACCGAAAAGCTACGCCCGTTCTGTAGAATATATACATTACCGCCAAAGGCATTAGTCGCAGGCATCAGCGTATCCAGGCCTTCCTTGTAAGTGAAATGGTAGGCCTCTCCAACTTTTACGACAAACTGTTTCAGGTAGTCTATCTCGGCCGGAAACGTAGCATGTGCTGCAAACGAGTATGGCCCTGTACCTGCTACTGTCAGCTTCTCATAATAACGGAAAGGGGAACGGGCAAGGAAAGCGTAAAGCGTTTGTCCCAGTTTGTCGGTTCCGCCTTCATTATCACGCAGATCTATGATAAGGGTACTTATTTTCTGATGGCTGAACTGCCCGAATGAGCTGTCCAGGAATGCTGCGAACCCTTGCATGCCTTCTTTTTCCATAAATACCGCAATGCGTAATAATGCGACGCCCTTAGCAGGATAGGTTAACGCATATGGCGCTGCTTCTTTTGTCTCAGTTGTAATCTGTTTAGCATTTATGGATTTTAAGACGGTTTTTACGCGTTTGCCCCCTTGTTCCTTGTAACTGATGGTAAATTTGGGGAAAGCGCCTGTAAAGGTTCCGTAATGTCCGGCAAAGGCATTATTCAAAGCGGCATACCTGGCACTACTCACATTGCCATCAGCATATAGCTGTCCGGATAGCCTTTCCGTCAGCCGGCTGATTGGCTCTCTATTGATACTGAGTATGCGCACGCCGGCAGGCAGCGTAGATACCTGGCTGTAACTTCTCAGTACAAACGCCTGTCCTTCTCTGAAGTAGAGCTGCAATGGGAAGTAACCCTCCTCGAAAAATGCATAAGGATCATCCGGTTTACCTTGCCGGTGAAACTTGATATGACCATCACCTATAGCCGCAATCAGGGGATTCACCAGCCTGAAAAACGCATGTTCGGTCATACCCTTTTTAAGCTGCTGCCCGATACGGGTAAAGTGCCGGTCTACCTCTTCTTTGGAACGGTAGCGGTATAAGCCGGGATGTGCCTCTTCAAGTGCCTGACGGATAACTGTCAGATCTGCCCGCAGTTCCTGTGCCGTAAATACCTTTTGTGCTGCAGCAGATATGGCTGTCAATAGCAGGCATATTCCCAATACCATTTTTTTCATACGATGTTCTTTTTTTCTGCGAAGCTAGGCCGGACTTAGTCCTGCATCGACCGTGCCGACAGGATTGGACCTCTTTTTACAGCTTTTCTGGTATGCCGACGGAGTCATACCTGTCAGCTTTTTGAAGGTTGTATTAAAGGTGGCCTTGGAATTGAATCCACAATCCATCGCGATGCCCAGTATACTGAAGTTCCCGGCTTCCGGCTCCGCTAACCGTTGTTTTACGGCCTCAATCCGGAAACGGTTGATGAAATCATGAAAACTGCTGCCGGATTGTTCATTGATAACCTGGGAGAGATGGTGACGTGATACCTGTAATTGTTCTGCCAGCATAAAAATAGTCAGGTCTGGCTCCAGGAAGGGGCGACGCACAGACATATGTTCCAGCAGTCGTTCGTATAGTGTTTGCTTTTCGGCCATCTGCAAACCAGACTTCCGGTATTTTGGTGTAATAGCTTCTTTTGTATGGTCTATGGTAAATAACTCCGGCTGCAACAGGTATCTGCCGGCCAGCCAGTATACCATGGCTACCACAAGCAGATAGTTATAGTGGTAAAAGTGGGTAATCAGGGGGATTTGCCATTTTCTTCCGTAAAAGCCTAACCCTGATATAACCAGGATACCAAGTATAACATATATGAATTGCAGTAACCAGGACAACCGGTGTTTGCTGGTGTCAGACAAGGTATCTTCTGTTGCCTTCCTGTATTGTCTTATCCGGGTCAGAGACAGTAGCAGATAAGCAGTGATCAGAAAAAGGCTGCATTGATTCAGCCAGCCGAAGTCAAGACGGCTCAGGCCATCGAAATCCATGAGGGCCTTCCGCTTTTCCTGTGCCGATTGCAGGAACCAGGGAGCGAGTACGGTCAGATAGCCGAGAAAGGGCAACAGATGTAGGGCGTCCTTCAGCGTCAGTCGTAGCCCTCCGTCGGTAACTTTCTGTGTAAATAAATAAATGAGTGGTCCAAAAAGGCTCAGCTGCAACCACGATATCCGGCTCAGATGAGGAAAGGTCAGGAAGAAGTCGCGGGTATCAAAGGCGTTCAGGAGTGCCTGGAAAGATACCAGTAGCATAAAGGATATCAGCAGCAGGCTGGTAGTGTCATTGCGTTTACGGGAGAATAGCAGCGCAGCGAATAGTGCGGCATTTATCATCCCTGCGGCTACGAAATAACGAAAAAGAGATGCAACTATCATATTGTTTGGGCGTCATTAAAGCTGTAAAATTGATCTAAAGACGGTAATAGCTATTGTTGGTTGCTTTGATACAACAGGTAATTGTAAAAAGGTACGCCGCAGCTACCGCACAATATGAGACCATTAAAGCTGTTATAAAATATACTACATGCCTTTTAGTCAGCCTATGCACAAAACCTTAATGACCATCGGACTTCTCTTTTCTGCTGTCTGCTGGTATCTTACATTCAGCCTTTCCGGAGCATACTGGTACCTGTTATGGTTAGCGCCGATACCTGTTTTATACTATTCGTTTTTGCTCAAAAGGAAATGGGCTTTCCTGATCGCTTTTACTGCCTACCTGATTGGCAGGTTAAGCTGGTGGGCATATTTGCAAAGTCTGATGCCGTTGCCGCTGGCTGTCATCTTTACACTATTGTTTCCTGTAATATTTGCCTTGATTGTATTGGGCACCCGTGCTATTGTAGGTAGGTATAGGCATTGGTCCGCAGCGTTTGCATTTCCTGTGCTCACTACTACCTTTGAATATGTAATGGGCCTCTTCTCGCAGGATGGTACCGCCGGAAGTATTGCCTATACACAGAGTAATTTTTTACCGGTAGTGCAGATTGCATCGGTAACCGGCTTTACTGGCATTACCTTCCTGGTAACGCTGGTACCTTCTGCGGTGGCTGTGATGCTGTATAATCATAAAAGACAGGCAGCCGTTAAGCCTATTGCCTGGATGACGATCAGTATGACTGGTATAGCCTTATTTTTTGGAATGTGGCGATTACATGATACGCCTGCCATACAGCAGCCACCTGTCCGGATAGGTATGGTTACTATTGATGAGCGGGCATATTATGATAAGTATGCTACCCGCGTGGATAAACAGGCGCATCTTTCCCATCTTTACCTGAAGCAGGTAGCTTCGCTGGCGCATGATGGCGCAGAGATAATTGTATTCCCGGAGAAGATGTTCCGCTTTACAGATAGTATCGGGCCTGACATGCTTCAGGTGGTAAAAGATACTGCCCGTACATACCGGGTGATGATTGTTGCCTGTGTAGACCAGAACAGGACAGGCTTTTATGAAAACCGTGCCTGGGTAATATCGCCGGAAGGAGAGCTGCTGGCTGATTATCAGAAAGGCCATTTATTTGCCGGGGAGATACGAGATTCCGTAAAGCCGGCTCAGGGACTGGCATTATTTACACGTACCGGCTCCAGGGAAGGAGTGGCTATCTGTAAAGACATGGACTTTCCTCAGTTTATAGCCGGTTATGGTAAAGCAGCAAGTAATCTATTATACGTACCTGCCTGGGATTTCGTACGCGATGGCTGGCTGCATTCCCGTATGGCTATGATGCGAAGCGTGGAAGGGGGCTATAGCCTGGTGCGGAATGCGCGGGAAGGCCGGTTGACTATCAATGACTGTCATGGTAAGATTGCTTTTGAAGCCAGCAGTGAAAGTGGAGCGCCGGTCAGGTTATTGGGAAGTGTAGTACCTGCGCATCATCAAACCTTGTATAATGTGCTGGGAGACTGGTTTGGGATACTGAATGTTGCAGCAGCCGCTGCCTGGCTGATCGCTTTGTTGCTGAAGAAAAGGTCAGCCGCTTTAGGTGAAAGAATATAGTCAGGAAGTTGTTACATGTGGTATTTTAATTATATTTGAGTATGGCCAAAATAACCATTCTCAACATATGCCTGCTGGTATTGTATGTGAACGCATACGCCGGTAGCAAAAATGAATACCTGCAGACAACTGTTGACACATCGTTGACCGGGTCGTCAGCTACACTGACGAAAGTCAGGCAGTCTGGTATCGTTACTGGCAATACCAGGCCTTCGGAACTAATCAGATTTTCACAGACACTGAAAGGTATTGCTTACAAGTATGGTTCTGCTGATCCGAAGAAGGGGTTTGACTGCTCAGGATTTATCACCTATGTATTTAATCATTTTAAGATAGATGTACCGAGAACTTCTGCAGGATTTACAGATCAGGGCAGGGAGGTGCCATTATCGGCCGTAAGACCCGGAGATCTGATTCTCTTTACGGGTACCGACAGCAAGATAAGGAAGGTTGGGCATATGGGAATTATTACCCAATCGGGTGAGCAGATTGTATTCATTCATTCCACATCGGGAAAGGCGTATGGCGTTACAGAAACCACACTGAATACTTATTATATGGGCAGGTTTGTAAAGGTGATAAGGGTTTTCAATAGCCTGGATCAGGAAGGTAAATAAGTCCTGTTTAAAATGGCTTGTTTTACGAAAGAAAGGCATAGAAGTTGTTAAGTGATTGCTATACTAGTGAACATTACTTATCAATAACCCTTTTTCTCATAACACAATTTAAAAGATGAAAAACCTACTATTGATTCTTACCGCCACTGCCACCTTGGGGCTGCATGCATGTTCTGAAGACGACAACGGGGGAAATGACCCTAAGTACCCGCCTGTTGAAACGCAGGACCCTAACACAAGCTATAAACCCGCTTTCGCTGGTCAGACCAGAGCAGCCGGTGTGCGAACTACAACAAAACTTGATACAACCGTCCTTACTTCAGGACTGAATAGCCCGTGGGGCGTAAGAAGTCTTCCTGATGGACGATTGCTGGTAACACAAAAGAGTGGCACCTTACGCATTGTTACACAAACAGGTGCGTTGAGTGCTCCTATTACCGGCCTGCCTAATGTCAACTCCAGCGGTCAGGGTGGATTACTGGGTCTGGCACTTGACCCGGCCTTCAGCACCAACCGTATGATATACTGGGTATTCTCTGAAAATATAGCAGGAGGTACCGTTTCTTCAGTAGCAAAAGGTCGCTTATCTGCTGATGAAAAAACAATAGAAGGTGCTACCGTGATTTATCGTGCATTGCCTGCTTATAATGGTACCTTGCACTATGGTGGCCGTGTTGCATTTGATGCACAGGGTAACCTGTTTGTAAGCACCGGTGAACGTTCTGATCTCGCTACACGACCATTAGCCCAGTCTACTACTGCTGCACTGGGTAAAGTGCTGCGTATAACTACAAGCGGTCAGCCAGCTGCCGGCAATCCTTCTTTTGAGGGCGGAGAGGCGCTACCGGAATTGTATTCTATCGGTCATCGTAATCCTCAGGGATTAGCCATTCATCCCGAAACAGGTGAACTGTGGCAGGGAGAACACGGCCCAAGAGGCGGTGATGAGATCAATCATGTACAGCCAGGCAAGAATTATGGATGGCCTACTATTACTTACGGAATTGAGTATAGCGGTCAGACAATCGGCGAAGGTATCCAGCAGAAGGAAGGACTTGAACAACCTATATACTATTGGGACCCTGTTGTGTCTCCAAGTGGTATGACCTTCTATAGCGGTGACCGGGTGCCTGAATGGAAAAACAATCTGTTCATTGGTTCACTGAGTGGTATGCATATCATACGACTGGTTATCCAGGACAACAAGGTAGTAGGAGAAGAAAGACTGCTGGCTGGTCTGAACCAACGTTTCAGAGATGTAACACAGGGTACGGATGGTGCGATCTACGCAGTTACAGATCAGGGCCGTTTATACCGACTGGGTAAAGGAGAATAATAGTGATACATATACAGATTACAAAGGGCGGTTCATCACCGCCCTTTGTGTTCATAGCTCAGCCGGGGATGATTCAACTCCGGCTTATGATTTATTCAACCACTAGTATCGCCGGACCAAACTCTTCAAAGTGAATCGCACTGCTGGCAATTCCCTGTGACCGCAGATAATCTACCTGTTTTTTAATAAAGATCCCTGGTCCACAGATATAGTAATCTGCATCCGGCACAATCGCCTTCTCCACACGCTGAAGGTCTACAAACCCTTCATAGCACTGATCACCCGTGTCGCGTTCCAGTTTATCATAAAAGGTATGCACAGACATCGTCGTACGATTACCGCTTAGTGCTGTTACCCTGTTTCTGAAGGCATGTACATCATACCCCCGGCAACCATGTATCCAGGTGATAGGGCGGTCTTTATGTGCTTCCGACAGGTATTCCAGCATGCTCATAAAAGGGGTAATACCTACGCCGCCACTTATGAAGACTGCGGGCGTGTGTTTGTTCATATCCAGGGTGAAATCTCCGGATGGAGCAGCTACCTCTATCACGTCACCTTCTTTTACCTGCTGATGCAGCAGATTACTGACGTAACCGGCAGGACGTGCAGCAGTTCCCTGTTCTCTCTTCACAGAAATCCGGTAATATGCCCCGTTGGGAGCGCAGGATATACTATACTGGCGGGGCTGAAGCACCTTCAGTTCAGGTACATACAAGCGCACTGTGATGTATTGTCCGGGCAGGAAATCAACAACCTTACCACCGTCGGTAGGGTAGAGGTAGAAGGAAGTGATCTCAGCAGATTCTTCTACTTTCTTTTGTACTACGAAAGGTCGCCAGCTGCTCCATCCGCCTTCTTTTGTAGCAGTGGTGCTATACAAATTGGCTTCAGTACCAATCATAATACCTGCCAGCTGATTGTAGGCGATGGCCCACGCGTCTATCAGTTCCGGGGTGGCCGCTTCACCAAGTACTTCGCTGATGGATGCCAGCAGGTGGCGGCCAACGATGGCATATTGCTCTGGCCTGATATCCAGGCTGACATGTTTATGTGCAATCCGGTTGATGGCATGTGCTAGTACACCCGGATTATCAATATGTTCCGCATATGCCAGTACCGACATGGCAAGGGCAGTTGGCTGCACGCCAGAGTGCTGATTGGCGCTATTAAAAACGTTTTTCAGCTCCGGGTTTTTCGTCAACATACGGTTATAGAAATATGTTGTCAAGGCTACCCCATGTTCCCGTAAGACGGGTACAGTTCCTTTCACTAATTCTTTTTGCTCGTTTGTCATGACTTTGATATTAATATTAAAATACCTTTTTATCTTTTAATACTGCAAACCTAGGGGTTTTTCAATTAAGGACAAAAAAGTCTTTAATTGAGGGGGTAGTATCCGTCAGATATGTGGCCGGAGGTATATGGGTTATGCACTTCTTTGATTAGTAGGAGCCGGCGTATGGAAAATGGGTGTGTGTGGATGTATTGTCAGGCCGGAGAAATTTTAGGATAGGGTAGCGGTAAAAGAAGAAAGGTGCAGTGTTTGAAACTGCACCTCATCAATCGGAAAGAATAGGGCGGATAAAACTGCTACGCCTTAGCATGATAGGCGCAGCAGTTAATATATTGATTAGTAGCCTGGGTTTTGTACAAATTGTGGGTTTGCGCCCATGATATCCCGGCCAATCGGGAAGATGGCTGTATGGTTATCACCGTCCGGTTGTTTATCCCACCAGGTACCAGTATTGAATACTCCCCAGCGGATCAGGTCAGTGCGTCGGCGGTTTTCGCCCAGAAACTCACGTCCCCACTCATCCAGCATCTCCTGGTCGGTTAGCTGACTGCCATCCGGGTTATACAGACTTGTAGAGCCTTCGGGATAGTTGCGTTTACGTACTGCATTCAACAAGGTAGCTGCGGTTGCCTTATCTCCGGCCCGGTATTTACATTCGGCCAGTGAATAGTAGATCTCTGACAGACGTACCTCAGCGTAGGCAGATGTAATACGGTTCGGATCCGGCGTTGGATACAGCGGGTATTTTACAATGAACACACCTGAATTATGGTCGGCATGCCCCATATTGGATTCTTTATCAGCAATACGCTGTCCTGGTTTAGCATCCAGGAACCAACCCACCTGGTCACGGATAAACAGGGGATAAGGGCCTTTATTGCCACGTACGGTATCATTAACGGTCACGCCATTCACCGTCCGCTGGAAAGGCAGGTAGCCATATAGGAACATACCTTCCCGCTTACTGTTGCCCAGATTCTTATAGAGCTTCAGGCGCAAGTCATCAGGATAGCGCTGGAACTTAACGAAGGGTTTACCTAAAGCGAAGCTGTATTCAACACTATCTACATCTCTTCCTGGCTGCAGGGCGAACCTTGGATTTGACTGACCAAAATCTGTAAAGCCACAATACAGTGGAGCAGCATCATATGTCAGTGCCCAGAAGAACATACCGCCATCATATTGCCAGTGAGTACGGGAAAGGCTGGAAGGGAAGCCATAGAGTACTTCTGAGTTAAGGGAGGTATTGGTATAATCAAATGGCGCATCCCAACGCGTATCCAACTGGTAGTTGCCATATTTGCCATCGATAATCTCCTGACATACAGTAGCGCAGTCATTAAATCTGTCCTGGTTGATATATACCTGGGCATTCAGGTACAGTCGCACGAGCAAAGCAGCAGCCCCTGCCTGCGTCCACCGGCCTATGCCTTTCTCTCCCAGGGTTTCTCGTTTGGGAAGGTCAGGCAAGGCTGCTCTGAGTTCTGATTCTATGTATTTGAACATCTCTTCAGGAGGAGATTGCTTCTGACCGGTAGTGGTATTCTTTACATCGGTCACGATCACAATATTGCGGTAGAAGTCAAATGCTCTCAGATAGAACCAGGCCCGGAGTGTTCTGAGTTCCGCCTTGAAATCAGCCAGCTCAGTCGGTGTAATATTCAGCTTCGCAGGATCAGTGATACTTTCCATATCCTGAAGGGAGTTGGTGGAAAGTACTATACCCTGGTAGAATGCAGTCCAGGCACCATTGGTGAAACCATCCTGGTTAGTCCAGGTATGCTGGTGCATACGCTGGTAGTAGTTACCATCCTGCCAGTCACCCTGCCGGTTAAAGGTCCCGATTTCGTCTGTTGAGTTTTCACCAACAGCATAGATATCGTTCCCCTGGATACTCCAATAAGCATGTTCAAACGGACGTAGAAAGTCTCTGATCACATCATCGCGTCTGGTCAGGAATCCTGATTCGTCTACTCTGTCATATACAGTTTCATCCAGTTTGGTACAGCTGCCGAATAATAACGCGGTGGTTAATGCAGTATTTATAATAAAGTTGCTATAGTTCTTTTTCATCTCTTTACCGTTAATTGTTTAGAATGTTACCTGTAAACCGCCTAATAGTTGAATAGTAGCAGGGTAGAAGTTCAGATTACCCTGAACGCCTGGCGTTAAGCCGTTTACCGGGTACAGATCCGGATCGCCTCCGTTAAAGCCGGTGAAAGTATACAGGTTCGTTGCCGCCGCATAGATTCTGAACCCATGCAGGTATTTGGAGTTAAGCGTTCGACTATAACCTAGGGTTACGTTGTCAATCTTGACAAAAGAGCCTGATTCAAGGAAATAGTCAGAAGCCAGAGATAGTGTAGATGAATTAGTCAGCTTTGCGTATTTGTTGCCTGGTTCGTAAGCAGATCTCAGCGTATTAGCATCAGATTGGGTAGCAGGTGTACCCAGGTAGAATGCCTGCATGTTAAACAACTTGTATCCAAAGTTGCCTCTGAAGAAAACGTTCAGATCCCAGTTTTTGTACCGGAAGCTATTACTGAGAGAGCCGGTAAATTTCGGTAAGCCATTGCCAACAAACTGTTTGTCGTCAGCATTAGCCTGGGTGGCCGTTACAATACTACCATCTTTCTTGTATACCTGCAGCGCACCATTCTCATCTACCCCTGCTGACTTTAACATATAAAAGTCGCCAATGCGGTGTCCTTCCTGCAGGCGTTGAATATTGCCCGGACTACCCGGTGCAGGCAGCCCTGCTACATCCTGGAATGGTGCACCTGAGTATATTTTGTTGGAGAAGGACACGAATTTGTTGTTATTATATGCCCCTGCCAATGTGATGTTATAATTAAAGTCTCCGCCTTTTATTACTTCTGCTCCGAGTTGCAGCTCAATACCGGAGTTCTTCATAGTACCCACATTAGAGAAGGTCTGTGATTGCGGATTCGGAGGAAGCGGCACATTATAGTAGCCCAGCAGGTCTTTGTTAGTGCGCACGTAATAGTTCAATGAACCTGTTATACGGCTGTTGAACAATTCAAAGTCGATACCAGCATTGAAGTTAATGGCCTTTTCCCAGCCCAGGTTCGGGTTGATATTCTGCGATGGGCCATATACCTGGTAGATTGTTCCATTGAAAGGGAAATAGCCATATCCGCCATATAGTAAGAGGGACAGGTAGTTGCCGAAGTCCTGGTTGCCTGTTACGCCATAATCAGCTCTCAGTTTCAGGTCGCTTAACCAACTGATTTTATCTTTCAGGAAGCTTTCATCAGAGATACGCCATGCCGCAGATACAGCAGGGAAGTTACCCCACTTGTTATTTCTCCCGAATTTAGAGGAGCCTTCGTGCCGCAGGCTGACAGTCAGGATATACTTATTATCAAAATCATAATTGATCCTGCCAAAGAATGCCGCAAGCCTGGAATCGTTCTGTGTCGAAGATACTGCGTTCTGTCCGTTACCCTTTTCGCCGCCATTCCAGATTCCTGAGCCAAGGTTATTCCACAGGAAATTGTCAAACGGGAAGTCGTAGTTATTGGCGCTGAATGCCTGGTAGTTGAAGTAACTATAGGAATATCCTCCCAGCACCTTGAAGTGATTCCTTTTCAGGTTGAGGGCATAGTTGACTGTCCACTCCAGGTTCCGCTGATCATTATCCTGCTGCTCCTGCGATGCATAGTTCGTTCTGGTAGTCTGACCAGTATGAACGATGGTAGTTAGGGTTGACGGAGAAAAGTTCAGATTCTTATAGGAAGCCCTGATATTAGACAGAGTGATAGTCGAATACAGGTTCCTGTTAATATTTACTTTAAAGGATCCGCTAATATCCAGTTGTTTGATCTCTGCCTGGCTTTTAACCAGGCGGGCGCGCTCAACCGGGTTATTGGCGAAGAAACCTGTATTGATATAGCGATAACCCGTACTATCATAAACAGGCATTGTTGGATTCAGGGTGATGGCATTATTAAAGTTAGCCTGGTCAGCATTGCTGGTTTTCATATACCTTGGAGCAACGTTGAGGGATACCGTATAGACATCCTCCTTCGAGGTATGGTTGATATTCAGACGGGCACCATACTCCTTTTTATAGGCTCTTAGGTCAATACCATCCGCATTCCGGTAGTCGGCAGAGGCAAAATAGTTATCCCTGGCATTTCCACCTGATATCTGTAATGTGTGTTTCTGCGCATAAGCTGTTGGGCGGGTTACCGCCTTCATCCAGTCAGTATTACCGCCATAATTGATGCCCTTGGTAGGATTGGCGTTTACACGATGCTGAATAAACTCATCAGTAGTCAATACATCCGGTCTGTTGGTCAGGTTATCCATGCTGAAGTATCCGTTGTATACCAGCCTGGAGTCTCCGGTGCCTTTCTTGGTAGTGATGATGATTACGCCGTTGCTACCGCGGGTACCGTAGATAGCAGATGCAGCACCACCCTTCAGTACGTCAATGGATTCTATATCATTCTGGTTAATATTGTCGATGTTGCCGCCGGGTACCCCGTTTACTACATACAAGGGACCAAGACCGGCGCTACGGGAAGATACCCCACGCAGCTGGACACTGGGGGAAGAGTTTGGGTCAGCTGTAGACGTGTTAGATATGTTTAAGCCTGCCACTTTTCCCTGTAGCGACATTAAGGGATTGTTAGCCGCCACCGATCTTAGCTCTTCCGCCTTGATATGGGTGATGGCGCTGGACACCTCCCTTTTGTCCATGGTACCATAACCTACACTTACTACCTCTACGCCTTTCAGGTCGCGGGTTGACGAAGCCAGTTTTACCAGTAAGGTCGTCTGATTACCTACGGTTATAGTTTGTGGCAAATAATGGATAGAGGAGAAGATCAGCTGGTTGACAGTTGCCGGCATGGTAATGCGGAATGCTCCATTACCATCTGTAGCTGTTCCGGAATTAGTCCGGCCTAGTCTGATGGTGACACCCGGCAATGGGCTATTTGTCGTTGAGTCAACTACCTTTCCTTCAATAACCCTTTCTTGTGCAAAACTAGGGTGAACATTGACCAGTACCAGGGTCAAAAAACTAAATACTCGTAGAATTTTTGATAGCATAACGTTCTGCTTGATTGGTTCATTAACGCGGAATATCATCTTACATCGCTGCAGCTCCTGATGGATGAAGCCTACGTCGGTCATGACGTTTAGTTAGCTGGGGGCAAAATAAATGACTAATCAGCCGTGTTAAGCAGTACGACCCCTGCTATGTCCGAAAATCTAACCGATATCAGAGTGTATAGATTGACAGTCAATTAGTTATTTATCTTCCTGCCTATAAAAATCTAAACCTTTCAAAAAGGTTTTTGCTATCTTAATGGCCCTTTTGAACGAGTTTAAGACCGGTTTATAGCCTACCGGATTCAGCTTTTGATTGATACTCAGATGATAGTCACTGAGGCATCGTCTTATTGTGATCTACATTTGTCAGTGAGAATGATGCATTAATATCTGAAAAGGAAATCATGTGAAGGGTATGCCGTTGACAGTGGGCAGGGCATATATTAACAATCAGGGGACTACAGATCTATATGGAGAAAGTATTATTTGTTTCAGTTTTTCTATTACTCTTATTAAGTATGGGTCATGCTCAGACTAAAAGGTCAGATAGCCTTATAATAGTTTTAAAGTCGGAACTGGCAAAGGATGGGCAATATGATAAAAGTAAAGAAAAGCGGATTGAGCAGCTGAAAATGCACTTGGTGGGTATTGGAGCGGAAGATTTTAAGAGCAGGTTTAATCTGTATACAGATATTTTCAGGGAATACAGCTCCTATAAGTTTGACTCAGCCTTCCAGTATGTTAGACTAATGACTGACCTGTCTGAGCAGTTTGGCAAGAAACAAGAGCTGATTCAAAGTCAAATCCTGATGGGAACAACGTTGGTAAGTTCAGGCTTTTATAAGGAGGCTTTTGACATTACCGATGCTATCTCAAGCGACGAGTTGCCAAATACCTTAAAGACAGATTTCCTGTTCCTCCGCGCCCGCCTGAACGCGGGCATTGCTGATTATGATAACGACGCCTATTTCTCCAGGGAGTATTATAGGCAGTCAGCTGAAGATTTTAAAAGTGCAGAGATTGCTACCCCCTCTAATGATTTCGAGCAGACCATTAATCTGGCTTTTAACAAAGACTCAGTGGCTGCCCGGCACCTGACGCCTGATTTCTTCTATCATACAATTATCCGCCAGTCCCTGCCAGCACATAACGTTGCTATGGTGGCCACCAGGGTTAGTTATGCTTATACGGGATATGACCGGGTGCTTTTCCTTACATTGGCAGCAATTAACGATGTTCGTTCCTCAACCAAGGAGACGCTGGCCATATTCCTGCTGGGGCAGGAGCTATTTAAATTAGGCAAAACCAATGATGCCTATGAATTTATGCAGGAGGCAGCAAAGAATGCCAAGTTCTATGGTGCCAGGAACCAGGTAGTACAGATTGAGTCGATGTTGCCGCTGGTCGCAGGTAAGATAATAGATGAGAAACAGCATGAAAAGGACAAGTTGCTGATAGGCCTGTTAATCTTCCTGATCGTTGCCGTTGTATTATTCTTCCTGCTGGTTATCTACCGCCGGCAACTCCAGCGGATCAAAGTGAATGAGCAGATGATCAGGGAGAAGAATACTGAGCTGGAAGACGTGAATGCGAAACTATGGGAGTCATCCAGGATCAAGGAGGAGTTGATAGGGCTGTTCTTTAAAACGTGTTCGTCTTACATTGATACATTGGACAAAATCAAGCATAAGACCCTCCATAGTATCAAATTGGGCAAGTATAAGGAAGTCAGTCAGTTGCTGAAGGAAGTGCAGGTCGAAGAGGAAAAGGATCGTTTATACGAGATGCTGGATAGTGTTTTCCTGACGATGTTCCCTAATTTCATTGCCTCATTTAATGCGTTGTTAAAGAAAGAAGATCAGATATGGCCTAAATCAGGAGAAACGCTGAATGCAACACTGCGCATATTTGCCTTGATACGCCTGGGGATAACAGAGCACGAAGCTATAGCCAAGATATTGGATTACAGCGTGAGTACCGTTTATACCTATAAGACACGTATTAAGTCCCGCGCGCTGGTGCCCGCCAATGATTTTGAGCAGAGAATAATGGAGATAAAGTTTATTGATAGTAACTATTTTTAGCTGGCAGACGTCTATACTATACATTGCAGTGTAACGTCTTATTTTGGTAATAGTAAATTATAGGAAAAGAAATTTCTCATTATATTTATAGTATGTCCACGTTTAGTAAGATTTCCGCGTTGAAAGAAGGAGACTCTTCGGTTTTCAGTGACTTATTTCACGAATATCACCGGAAGGTCTATTTCTACGTGCTGGCTAAAACTCATTCCTCCTATATCGCTGAAGAAACCACACAGATTACCTTTATCAAGCTATGGAACTATCGGCAGCAGCTGGATGAATCTATGCCGGTAAGCAGATTAATCTTCCATATAGCCCGGGCTACATTTATCGACCTTCTCAGAAAGGAAGCCGTTAAGGACCGGTACCTTGAGCAGGAACAGTCAGCTGGCACTGATAACAGCAGTACTTTTGATATAATCCAATCCAAGGAACTACTACTAAGAATCAAGGAGCTGGTACAGGCTATGCCCCCGATGAGGAGGAAGGTCTTTGAACTGAGCCGGTATGAATTTAAATCTTATAAAGAGATAGCTGAGCAGCTTTCCCTGTCTGTGAAAACTGTAGAGAATCACATGTCTTTAGCACTCAGTTATTTAAGGAACCTTTTGCTCCTGTTATTACTACTGCTCTACCGCTATTAAAAATATTTTTCCTGCCATTAGGGGTTCCCCCTTCTTTCAAACGATACTATTATAAAGCGCCTATTATCTTAACTGACACTGATGCAAAGGGAATTGATCGACAAATATTTCAGAAATGAATGCTCTGATGAGGAACGAAGGCAGGTACTGGAATATTTTCGGAATAATCCCGGAGAATGGGATAAGTATGCCACTGAAGAAGACTGGGACAAATTTGACATAAATGACCAACTGGCGCCTGATCTGACTGAGAGGCTATTTGACAACGTAAGTAGGCAAACCTTCAGGAAACGCAGTAAGATAGTATTTTACCGGATAGCAGCAGCGGCTTGTATAGTACTGCTTGCAGGTGCAATATGGATGTATTTTTCAGGTAGGCCGACTTATGTTGCGAAAAGAAGCGTCACTAATGATCAGTCAAAGCAACTGACGGAAAGGAGCAATATCTCAGATACATTAATGCAGATATTACTGGATGATGGATCTGTTGTGCTCTTATCTCCTAAAAGTAGCATCCGTTATAAGGAGCCGTTTATGGCAGCGCCTGACAGGGATGTGTATCTTGCAGGAAAAGCGTTGTTTGAGGTAAGTAAAGATAAAAGTAGACCATTTATTGTACATGCAGACAGGCTGGCAACCACTGTACTGGGGACATCTTTCACTGTTGAATCGTTTGAAGAGAGTACAGCTATTAAAGTAACATTGCACAAAGGGAAAATACAGGTAGCCGCCGTCAATAATATCCGCAAGAAATGGAATGGTAGGGAAATACTGAAGCCAGGGGATGAATTTATATACGATAAGATAACTATGCTGGCAAGTGTTACACGTTATGTGCCGGCAGAGAAATTGGTGAAAGCAGGATTAGCCGATAATAAGGGCAGGAGCGTAAACAGGCCTGATTACTATACATTTGATATGTCTCCATTGTCAGAAGTATTCGATCAGCTAAGCGTTTACTACCAGGTTGATATTTACTATTTCCCTACCGATATACAGAATAAGTACTTTACCGGTAGAATGCGTAAAACAGATGCGCTGGAAACTATTCTAAGTGATATAGCAGTATTAAACCAACTTAAAATTGAGAAGAAAGACGAACACTACGTTATAGGTAAGAAAGATTAGCCAGAAATATGATACTTGAAAAAACTATTGAGATCGTTGCACCTGTCAACGATAGGACCTTATTTGCCTAACTCAACCTAGCAGATACAAAATGAAAAATTGGTATTCCACGTGCGTTCTGCTCATAGTAGCAGTCATCTACAGCTTTATCCCATTATTTACTAATGCCCAAAGTCAAAATCGCTCTGATGTCTCGGGTATTGTCAAAAGCGAGACAACGGGAGAGGCGCTTTGGGGAGTAAGCGTCACTGTTAAAAATGCAGCAAGTAATTTCACAGCCTCCGTCCAGACAGATAGTATGGGGCTTTTTACGTTCAGTAGGTTACCTGCCGGTCCAGGATACAGCTTCTCCTTTTCATTTATTGGATATGAGCAGCAAGTACTGTCAGGATATAACCTGAAGGCGGGGGCAGACTTCTCTTTAAGGGTAGATCTGCGAAATTCTGAGCAGCGGATAAATGAGGTAGTTGTAGTCGGGTATGGTTCTATGCAGAAAAAGGACCTGACAGGCTCTATCAGCCAGCTGAAAACTGCAAAGCTTGAAAAGGAGAGTCCACGCTCTATACAGGATATGTTGCGCAGCGGCGTTCCTGGCTTACAGGTCGGACAAAGCAGTTCTGCCAAAGGAGGCGGGGATATGTTAGTCAGAGGCCAACGGTCCTTAAAAGCAGCCAATGATCCATTGATAGTACTGGATGGAGTGATCTTCTTTGGAGAGCTATCCGAAATCAATCCACAGGATATTGAGCACTTTGATGTCCTGAAAGATGCTTCTGCAGCCGCCATTTATGGCGCTAAATCAGCTAATGGTGTAATCATTATCACCACCAAAAAGGGGGCGTCAGATAAGCCAACAATCCGCTTTGATGCAAATACAGGTATAGGTACACTGGGAGCGAAACGTCCGGTCTATGATGCTGCCGGATACCTTCAATTTCGGTCTGATCTCTTTAACAGTACTACACGCTGGGCAACTCCTGCAAAATATATCAATCCTACACCAGAAAATCTCTCTAAGAACGGTATCAGTCTGAATGACTGGCTTGCCTACGATGCATTAACAGGATCACCTGAAGAAATCTGGTTGCTGCGTATCGGTTTATTTGAAAAAGAACGGGCAAACTATGCCCGAGGTAGAACACACGACTGGTTTAATGCCTCATTTCAACAGGCTCTTCAGCAGAACTATAACATCAGTTTTTCAGGTCGGAACAAGGATGCGCTCAATTATTATGTATCAATGGGCTATCTGAATAATGAGGGTATTGTTGCAGGGGACAAATACCGGGCTTACCGCTCTAACATAAAAATTGACGGCAAGATCAATAAGTGGATGCATACAGGTGTAAACATCAACTTTCAGGACCGGTCTGACGGAAATCTTGCCGTTGACTGGGAGGCACAGATCATTAATAACTCACCTTTTGCTACCCCTCTTGATTCCAATGGTATACTGGATGGACAGCCAATGGGCGCAAGCGTAAATCAGGGTATCAACTCTGCATATGACAATCAGTTTAAGACATTGGAGAAGGGATATACGGTGTTGAATACAACTATATACCAGACTATCAAATTTCCTTTTAATATCACATATCAGCTGAACTTTTCACCTAGGATGCAATGGTTCTATAACAGATACCATGAATCTTCAAGGAATCTTTTATGGCCGGATAATGGAAAAGTGATCAGAGAGAATACCAAGAACTTTGACTGGCAGATAGATAATATTATATCCTGGGATTATACCTTCGGACGTAAGCATAAGGTTAAAGCGACGTTATTACAGAATGCGGAAGAGCATACATCATGGAATGAGATTATTACCGCCAGGGACTTTTCTCCGACAGACGCGCTTGGCTTCCATAATATCGGAGCTGCCAATCCGTTAAAGACGACTATCAGAAGTAATGATACACGGAGTACTGGTGATGCATTGATGGCCCGCTTATTTTACTCATTTGATAATCGTTATTTGTTAACTGCGTCTGTACGAAGAGATGGTTACTCCGCATTCGGAGCATCCAATCCGAGAGCGACTTTTCCTGCATTAGCTTTTGCCTGGAACTTTGCAGATGAGCGTTTTTTCAATTGGTCGCCAATGAATCTGGGTAAACTGCGTTTGTCATGGGGCATGAACGGTAATCGTTCCATTGGTATCTACCAGGCTTTATCTAATCTTACTACAGGCTCGGGTAGATATGCATATGTACAAAATAATGGTACTGTGTATGAGTTGTCTCAGCTTTACGTGGATCGTATGGCAAATTATGGTCTGAAATGGGAAGCTACTTCCTCCTGGAATGTTGGCCTTGACTTTGGCTTATTTAATAATAGGATCACCGGTAACATTGAAGCCTATTATATGCCAACTACAGACCTGCTAATGGATCAGTCGTTGCCAGATTTTACTGGTTTCAGTACAGTAACTACCAATCTGGGCGAGGTTGTGAATAAAGGATTTGAATTAGGGCTCACTACACAGACGATGAAAGGTAAGGATATAGAATGGACAACTACATTAGGATTCTTCTTTAACAGAAATAAAGTCAGACACCTGTATTATACTTACGAAGATGTGCTCGATAATGATGGCAAAATTGTAGGTTCCAGGGAAATCGATGATATCTCCAATGGCTGGTTCATCGGCCGGGATATCGCCTCTATCTGGACTTACAATGTACAGGGTATCTGGCAGGAGAAAGAGCGTGAGCAGGCTGCCAAATATGGTGAGATCCCTGGAGATGTAAAAGTGGAAGATGTGAATGGCGATGGTAAATATACAAATGAAGACAAGCGTTTTATGGGCTCAAGGACGCCTCGTTTCAGATTCACTTTGCGTAATGATTTCACCATCTTCAGGAATATTGATTTCTCTTTTAACATCTACTCCAACTGGGGACATAAGCAGACATCTACAGACTACCTGAATAATCAGGGTTCACAGACTGACAGGAACAACTCTTACGTAAGGGAATACTGGACACCTGAAAATCCATCAAATACATTTGCCAGATTAAACTCCACAAATGTCCAGAATATCAATCCACCGCGTGTAATCGATAAAACTTATATCCGTCTGGACAACGTTTCAATATCCTACTCATTCCCTCCCCATATCACCAGAAGGATGGATATGGCGCAGCTAAGAGTATATGCCGGTGTGCGTAATGTGGCTGTATGGGCCAAAGACTGGGAGTATTGGGATCCGGAAACCACCTCACTGATGCCGAGGTACTATACAATGGGAATCACTGCCTCATTTTAATGTTTTCAAACTGAAACAATATGAAGAGCTTTATAAATAATATCAACCGCCTGATATTGCTGGCAATTATTATATTCTTACCACTGAGTTGTTCAAAGAATTTCCTTGCACCTGATCCGCTTTCGTTTTACGAACCTGCTATTACCTTTACA
Organism: Chitinophaga rhizophila; assembly: GCF_019492185.1. Taxonomy (GTDB): domain Bacteria; phylum Bacteroidota; class Bacteroidia; order Chitinophagales; family Chitinophagaceae; genus Chitinophaga; species Chitinophaga rhizophila. The sequence goes on along the minus strand of NZ_JAICCF010000001.1, from coordinate 802,886 downwards.
TCAAGGGAAGGTTTAGAAGCTGCAATTACCAGTTGTAATAGGAATCTTACCTACGTATGGACAGGAGAGGGGGCACCCCTGCTGACTGACCTGCTGTTTTCAGACGTAGCAATAGACGGTACTACGGACAAATCAGGCCCTGCGCAGGATCTAAATGCCATGATAACGCCTACATCCAATAACAATGATATCAATACAAATAAGATTAATTGGTTCTGGTTTGAGGGATATAAAGGTATAAAGTATGCGAATACCATCATCTCTAACCTGCCACGTGTGGAAGGGCTGGATAGTACCCTACGGGATCAGATGATGGGCATGGCGTACTTTCATCGCACATTCCGTTATATGTGGCTGATCTTCGATTTTGGAGATGTACCATTGCTAACGAAGGAGATTACAGAACCCAAGTTCAACTTCCGCTCTACCAAAAGAGGGGTTATTTTGCAGCAATTAGTCGCTGATATGGAGTTCGCTGTAAAGCATGTTCCTGCTATTGCTGACTATGGTATGGTAACGAAAGGGGCTTGTCAGCAACTATTGATAAAATGCTATCTCGCAGCTGGAGAGTTTGACAAAGCAATTGAAGTAGCTAATAATCTGATCAGTAATTCAGGTTATTCTTTGATGACGGAACCTTTTGGGACATTTGTAAATCCCATGCCGGCCATACATAATATCACCAGGAATGTAATATGGGATCTGCACCGGGCACCTAATAAATCTATACCCACCAACAGGGAAACTATCTTTAATATTATCAGCAGGGAGGCATTCGAGAACAGTAGGCAAAGTATGGTTACAATGCGAAATGCATTACCATTCTACTCAGGTGCTGGTAATCAGCTGATCAGTACTCCTTCCGGGAAACAAGGGATGAGTACCAGTTATTCACTCACTAAGGATAAGATTGATTTAAGAAAGACTTATGGCAGGGGTATTGCCAAAACACGGCCTACCTGGTATAGTAGCCACACTATATGGGATGATACAAGTGACCTCCGCCACAGCACAGGCACCGGCAACTGGATGCGGATGGAAGATATGGTCTACAATCATCCGTCTTTGCTCAACAGCGGTGATCCCTATTACGGCCAGCAATTGCAGAAATATAATAGTGCGGGTAAACTACTTGTCAATGATACTATCAGAACATGGTTTGACTGGCCGCATTATAAACTGTGGATTGAGACTCCCAGAAGTGAAACAATAGACAACTACGACGGTGGTGCGAGTGACTGGTATATATACCGCCTGGCTGAGACATACCTTTTGCGGGCAGAGGCTCATTTCTGGAAAGGTAATCTTGCCGCTGCTGCCGATGATGTAAATGCTATTCGCCGACGCGCCCATTGTACGATGATGTATACAGCGGCTAACATGAATATGGGGGCTATTCTTGATGAAAGAGCCAGGGAACTGTATTATGAAGAGATGCGGCATGTAGAACTCAGTCGTATTTCTTACATCTTCGCACGTACCCATATACCTGATGAATTTGGTAAAACTTATGATGAGGATAACCTTTCCAGAAGCAGCTATTGGTTTGAGAGGATCAGCCGGTATAATAATTTTTATAATAAAGGTGTCAGGACGGTTTATGGAACTGAATTTACCGCAAGCCCTTACCATATTTTATGGCCGGTTCCCCAGGGTGATATTGATGCAAACAGAAACGGAAGAATAAACCAGAACTTTGGTTACTCTGGATACGAGGCTAATCAGCCGCCTATAGAAACGCTTGAAGAAGCGATAAGTGCTCAGAATTAGTCATCCCCTTTACATTTCCCAGGCGCCTTTAAAGGCCCTCTTTTCAGGGCGCTATTAGCACACTTTTTATTAATAGTTAATCCTTTAATCCATGAAAACGAATGCCGGTTATCTGCTAGGCTGGTTATGCCTAGCGCTTTGTTCTGCCTGTCAAAAGGTATGTGACCCGCCTGAGCCCCAGGCTGCGGATATGATTTCTGAAAGCACATTCACAAATCCACTTATACCCCGGGGAGCAGATCCTTGGGTAACGCAAAAGAATGGTAAGTACTACTTTACCTATACTCAAGGAAGTAAGCTCGTACTTTACGAAACAACGGCCTTGTCCGAACTTGCTTTAGCGCCTCAACATGATGCCTGGATCCCTGATCCGGAGGGACCATACTCTAAAAACATCTGGGCACCCGAGCTGCATGAAATAGACAACAAGTGGTATATGTATTTTGCCGCTGATAACGGTTCTAATGCGAATCATCGTATGTATGTAGTTGAGAATAGTTCGCCAGACCCTATGAAAGGCGAATGGGTCTTAAAGGGTAAGGTCAGTGATCCCTCTGATCAATGGGCAATAGATGGCACCGTCTTCAGGCATCAGAACCAGCTATACATGTTATGGTCTGGTGGTAATGCAGGCGCTGCCCCTCAGCATATCTATATAGCGAAGATGAGCAATCCCTGGACGATAGAAGGTGAGAAGGTGGCGATAGCCAGCCCGCTTTATCCCTGGGAGAAGAACGGTGGTGCCATTAATGAAGGACCACAAGTACTCATTAATCCAAATGGACAGCTATTAGTGGTCTATTCGGCAAGTGGCTTCTGGGTTGATACCTACTGCCTTGGACTACTAAGCCTGAAAGTAAATGGTGACCCTATGAATCCCGGGGACTGGACTAAGACGCCACAACCTGTCTTTTCCATGTCGGCAGAAAGCGGCGCTTACGGTCCAGGGCATAACGGATTCTTTGAATCTCCAGATGGCAAGGAAGACTGGATTATCTATCATGCCCGTAGCGCCCCTGGAGGTGGAAGCAGGAATGCCCGTATACAGCGTTTCACCTGGAACATGGATGGTACACCTAACTTCGGTACGCCGGCTAAAATCGGTTTCCCTTTGGAAAAGCCATCCGGTGAGCCCATACGTAAAATATACCGTACAGAGGGTTGGTCTATTGCAGGGTATAGCTCAGAAGAACTGGTTAACGACCGGTTGGCGATAAGATTAATAGACAATAATGAGTCAACATCATGGATTGCACGTTATTCTACGTCGCCAACTAACTACCCGGATCATTTTGTTACAGTGGATATGGGACGTGTATTACCCGTAAATGGCTTATACTTTGTTCAAAAAAGCGGTGACCGGAAAATCAAGGAACTGGAGCTTTTTGTGGGAGATGATAATCAAACCTGGGAGAGTGTTGGTGTGGTTAAACTACTCGATCTGAGTCCTAACCGTCAATACTACAACCTGCCTGCAACCAGGCAATTCAGGTACTTTAAGCTGGTACCAGTATCGGGTCACGATACGCAAAGTCAGCCAGGACTGGCAGAAGTGGGTGCTTTTATCCTCCCTTAGAGGTTAAAAGAGAGATCCCACAGAAGTCATGAATTTACCTGTACAATGTCAAACGCCGGAGAGCACGTGTTCCGGCGTTTGACATTGTAGTGAATAATGATGTGTAAGCCCAGTCTAATAAATGTTATAAAGATGCTGGTTTGATCTTGTGCTTTAATGAGCAGTTTCTGTAAGTATACATTGATCTGCGGCTACAAATTTCTTATATGTCGGTAAGCGGCGTATTGAATTGTATCCTGTTTTGCGAGAACGTTACCAACGCCATCAATTACAGTATGAAGAGTAAGAACAGGAACCTTTTCATATCTAAACTTAATGAAAAATGTCAGATTGCATTGTTCTCATTTGCTAATTAGTTGCCTGAATCCCTGGATGCAGACAAATGTGTACGATTTGTTGCCGTAGAGACACCATCAGACGTTGTCAACAACGGGTCGGCCCTGGTAGAAAGGAGGAGTATATTTTTTGTGTTCAATTATGAAACTAATTACAATGAATGATATACATGAGGTTCCTCCATCACCTGCAGCTGACAGTGAAAGGTTGCCAGATGATATGTTACATGATGGATCTGTGCCGACGCCAGAGAAAGATAAACAGCAGGTAATACAGGAATTGTTGCCTCCCGGTAATGTTGATCAACCTGTTCCTCCACCCGCAGTCGAGGGACAGTAAGTGTATTATACAGGAAGAGTTGATATTAGAGTAAATGTAATGCTGGGAATGATGTAGGTTGGGGCTATAGCTGTGACACTGAACTACTGGCAACCCGGTATTTCGATATATGCTTATGTTACAATGACGCTACTATTTTATTCGTATAATCATCGCAACATAAGCATTATTAAAGAGCATAACTGCGTCTTAATATTGGACTACCTACACTTAGTTTTTTGGTACTTTAATATACTCAAATCTGATAGTGCTATGCGTACGTGATTCTCCTGAAGAATACTTAAGCCAATAAGAGTTCAGTAAACCAAGGCCATTCTTAGTATAATTTACACTGAATGGTTGGTTACCCTGCAGGCCATTACGGAATACATAATCAGAAGGATTCAGGAGCTGGGTGAAATTCAGCTTAGGAACTGAATTAGAGCCAAACAAGATGAAGCTTGCTCTTACTGCTAGTACCATGTTGTAAGCGTCAGAGAATCGGATTGTCGTGTCAGTAGAAGCTTCTAAAGAAGTAGGCAGGATATCTCCAAATCTGAGATGAGTGATCGTATCAATCTTGCCAGCCGCATTTCTGATATATGAAAAGTTCCCAAACTCTACTGGCTCAACCCCTTGTCTGTCGAATATAGTTGCAGTTTTCAGGCGATTATTATCATCATAAGCCATTGTATAAGAATAATTTCCTTGCCACTGAGTACTATCTATCTGGCGCAAACTGTCCAGACGATTATTGGTGTTGTAGTAGAAGTGATAAAATTGCTTGTAGCCCGTAGCGAATACGCCGGTTCCCTTAGCACTCATCTGCGTCATTTTACCCGCCGTATTATATGTAAATAGATAATTAATGGAATCATTCAACGATGCTACAGCTGCAACTCTTGCGATTTTATCGTTATTGTAGTATACAGTATCCACATATGAAGGGGTACCAGTGCTATCCCCTGCATAATAGTAAGCTCTGCTGATCACATATGTTGAATCAGGTACAGGTGTAGGTGTTGTAATTTCATTGTTCTCATCTTTTTTACAGGCGTGTAAAATAGCAGCGCAGCCAATCACGGCAAAAATGCGGGTTAATGTTACTGATTTCATAGTATAAGGTTTGTTTATAAAATGCTGACTTAAAAAAGTAGGGATCTATTAAAAAAAGAGCACAAATATACGTTTAATATTTAATGTAATGTATATATGTGTGGCATTTTATAAACAGAAACAATAAGTACTCTGTAAAGGCTAAACGATTTCAAGTTAATCATAGAAGATCGAAGCTTTGCTACTGAATTTACTCTGCTTCCCAATAACTGATCAATAATCCTTAGTAACACTAGTACTGACTGCATGCAGAGTAAATTGTTTATTATCAAGGATTAATGTTGATATTTATGATGTACCCCTTGAACTATAAATGATTGTATTAACTAGTAATGCGCCTGAAGAAGCAAGAAATCCTTCACAATTAGTTAAAGGAATTCTTGCTTATCTACACCAGATATCATCCTGGTCGTCTATTAGAACGGGAACAAAATTCTTGTTGCCTGCACATCTCCTGTTGTAAATCCGTTCCATGGGAGAATGAATGAATTCATTACTGAATATGGATCTACTTGTGGAGGATCGGGAATCCACGGTGTTCCGCTGGTAATAAAGAACCCGACATTCTGATCCGTATGATTGAATCCAACTGTATGGCCGAGTTCATGCGTTATGGCAAATAACTTTTCACTTGGAGTTAGATAGTTATAGTAGGTATTGATCTCAATACTTACACCGGGACGTCCGTTGGATGTAGGTAGGTATGCTCGGGCAACCCAGTTAGCGCCACTTTCGTAACCAGCGAATACGCGGGTATGTGCCTGGAACAGTGTGCTCACCAGAGACATACCAAGGCCGCTGCCAAGGGTACTCCAGTTTGTCACTGCTCCCTGTGTAGCGGTTTGCCAGTCCGCCGGCACTGCAGGGTCAATGTATACCCGCACGTCGTATTGGTACGTTCTGCTGACAATATAACGGTGTCGCCAATGTTCGGTCTGCGGGCCATCGCTAGTACCTTCGCTTTTAATTCGAGCGGCAACCTCGTCCTGGTTAATCAAAATGTCATTATCAAGAATGAATTTGCCATTCTTAAATTCAATATTTTCCTTTTTAAATCCTTTACTGTTTAAATACGCGATTTGCGAATCAACTACCTTGGTGTGAGAAGTCGATTCCGATTCTTCCTTTTTGCAGGAAAACAAGCAAGACATTGCTAACAATAAAAAGGCTAATAAGTGGGGTACACGCAAAATAAGCGCATGGTTTTTTAACATAAGATAAGGTTTAATTTGAGGGAATAAAATCTACTATTAAGATACGAATATTTCCTTAAATTTTGATCATAAAATGAACAAAAAATCTACTGAAAATAAGTATATTTTTGTGTCAGGTAGTAGCGACGCATGCTGCTTATAATCTGTTAAAAATGAGATCGAAATGAATAAACTAATCGCCGTATTTGAAGAGTTGCTTATGTGTAAAAGTACAGGAGAAGTCGATAAATTATTAGAGCGTCATAATATAGATAAGAAATTCCATTTTCCTGAGAAAAACTATCCTAAACTCACTTTCAAAATTCTACCTGAGGAGATAATAACTTTGAAAGAAAAGGGTATTTTGTCTGAAGACAACAGCCTAAAAGACACAACTCATTTTACCACTACTGAGAAGTTACTATATGCGTTAGTTTGGAAAAATGGAGATCTCCAAAAGTTGAAACATATCATTAATGGGATTCTCGCCGATGCAGATAACGATATAGCGGAAGCAGTTGTATTTAACCAATTTGGAAGATATCTGAGTGGAAGAGTTCATGAGCCTATTATAGATCAGCATGTGCTCAGGGCATTTGGGGTATACATGTACCGCACAGATGTACTTGCTGTTGAGCGGTATAGAAGAATGACGATAGTCACTAAAAATGAAGGCGACTTAATAAAGCGATATAAGCATTGGATCAGTAACGAACTTGATACTTCATTAATGGCCCAGCAGGAGTACAATGTTCATGTGGATAAGATTTTATTTGGATTAGGACGATATATTAAACTCAAGCCTTGATGTATACAGGATGATCTTCTGTTTCTTTAAGTCGGCATCGGCTAATGCTTCCTGACGAGTAGACGCTGTCCTCATACATAATAATTATCTATGGGGACAAAAACATTATTTTGTATTTGAATATTCCTTTATCTTTGCATCGATAATTAAATATAACCATAACGTTACCCGTACCATTAAATACACTGTTTTGTAGAAAGATATTCCTATAGAAGGTACCATTAGAATACAATTGACTACTTGCCTGAAGCACATATATACTTCCATAAGTCTTGCGTTTCTTTTATGTTTTTGTATCAATAATATTGCGTGCTGCACGCAAATTCATTGTAGCAACATGCTGTTTTCCTGAATATACCAGCTTTTACGAGATGAAAGACTGCTTTAAAAGCAGGTCTTGACAAGGATTGGTATGCATTGTTTAACCGGATGTTTTACTTCATCATTAACTATATAATATAAACTGCCATGTTATTATTATCAACCATTTCTTAGAGTACCCGAATTAACGTATTACACCACCTGTTCATAACATACTGTTTGACGTGCTATCAGACACGACATAACATTCCTATGTATTTTATTAATTACCAATAAACCATTATCATGAAAAGAGTTTTGCTGCTAAGTTTTGCAGCCTTCTGTTTCTCCTGTCAGAAAGAAAGTAAACAAGACATCCCTGTTCCTGATGAAGTTCGTAAACCAACCACTGAAGCTGCCGGCGATGGCGCTTATGACGTTATCGGTTATGGCTGTGATGTTACCGGGCCGTTCGCTGATGCCGCGTCCTCCCGTCACGCAGTGGTTGATCTGGCTGCGTTCCAGGCTGCCTTTCCCAACCGCGTGCTGGTTACCAACCCTAACAGGCAGAGCTTTTTCGCAGAGTCAGGCGCTGATGCTTCTTCAATGTTAAAAAAAGTATCGTTAAGTCTAAGTGCTACTGCCACTTATACGGCTTTCACCGGCACATTAAAAGGTAATTTCACCAGCAACAATTTTATTTCTTCAAAGGAAGTTTACGGTATTTATAATCTGTTAATGGAACGCAAACAGATTCAATTAAATACAGATGCCGCAACCTTGAAGAATTATCTGACAGCTGAGTTTAGGTACGATCTCGCAAACCTTCCAGTACATAGTCTGGTTGAGCGTTATGGTACACACGTGCATGTGAATATTATCACCGGCGGTAAGTTGCAGATCATTTATAAAGCTGCTACCAAGAGTGCGCGCCGTGCTACTGCAGCCGCCGGCGGTCTCGAAGCTGGTATTGGAAAGGTATTCGCTATTAAGTTTGATGCTGGAGTAGATAAAACAGCTGCGGACAGTAACTACGCAGAATCTGTTACCTATCATGCTGTAGGCGGTGGGGTTCATGTACCGCTGGTAACCGTAAATGTGGCCGGTAGCACCTTTAATCCCAACGACTGGCAGCGCTCGGTTAATGATCAGAATATAGTACTTGTAGCTATTCCTAAACAAGGTTTAATTGCAATCACTGATCTTGTGGATGATCCGGCAAAAAAAGCTGAACTCGCGTCATACATTGAACAATACATCCTTAATAATGCAATCAACCTGCAATATGGAGAAGTGCCGCTATACCGGTATATGTTCTATAACGGATCCCTCATCGATAATCTGTTGACTACCACGCCTACTGAAGTAGCTGGCCTGACAAATTGGACTAACACTGGTATTATCGGCAAAATGTTTACTGATAACTCAATGCCTGGTACTATTCCTATCTATAGATATTTTCAGAACAACAGGACCCACTTTTACACCAACAATTTCAATGAAATCGGTAATGGTGGTAACCACGGAAAGTTCGAGTGGATTGAGGGATATATTTACGCCAAAGCAACAGCTGGAGCAATTCCTATCTATAGATACAATTCAAACGGCATGCACTGGTATACTACCCAGAATGCCGGACAGAGTTTTTACTATGGCGCAGGCATCTTACGTAAACAATTCATCTTTGAATCAATACTTGGTTATATCCCACAGTAATTGACAATCTCATTTTATATAAAGCGAAGGCGTATTCTATGAAGAAGGCACCTTCGCTTTTATAATTTCCTTTGACAGATTACATAATAGTTATGTCGTATGACTGGTAACTGGTTTGGTCAGGACCTGAGTTGCGATTATGGCTTTACGGCTAATCAGTTGAACGGTAACATCGCCGGTGCAAAATGGAAGACACGTGCAGACAGGGCTTTTGCATATGGTTATAGTTACGACAGGGCAAACCGGTTAGCTAGTGCTTATTTTACCCAGCGAAACGGTGCCACAGAGAGCCAAGGACTTTTCTGTGATCAACCTAAGTTATGATGCTAATGGTAACATCAAAAGTTAAAAAATGTCGAGAGCTAATCCAGCCACCGTACCCAGCAGGTGTCGTTTCGCTCGGCTCCGCTCCGCCTCACTTCACTCCACCTGCTGGTGGTATTAGTCGATACAGTTGAATATATGCTTACACAAAGAATTTTACACTAACTCAATTATTTAAAGCAGCTAACGACCCTTTTTATTTGAGTATTTAATTTGATTGTCAGTTGCAATAGCTTCTATCTACATAAATTTTTGAGCCTCCAGACATGTAATAGCATCCACCTCTTGGTCCTCTAATATATCTGATAGATTGTTTGTACGTTTGTTTTTGTGTCGAGGAACCTCTTGTTTCTGAAGTAACGCGACTTGTTACTACCGGTGTAACATTTTGTTGTTCTGGAATGTATTCGTAGTTTGGCTCGTACTTGTAATAACGTCTGCTTTTGTAGGTTGCTATATCAGCGTTTGCCGCTTCTATTTTATCTATGCTATCGGACAAATCATTTTTATTTACAAAACCCTCTATATCTTCCAAGGCAACTTTCACATAAGGCGTGTTATCATTGTAACCTAAAAATTTCAGATATGAACCTAAATAAACTTTCCCAATGGTTTTGCCTTTGTCAGAAGGTTTGTTTTTTAAAAGAGTGAACTCCTTGTTTACAAATAAATAACCTTGCACTCTTTTGGCAAAAGCTAAACTATCAGCAATTCTTTCTTGCTCTGCTCTCTTTGCAGTTTCGGTGCTGTCTTTGATATGCTTTTCTGTCTGTGTGAGCTTTGTTCATAATTCCGATATTCTTTCAATTCGTTTTCATAGTACTCTGTCGCCCAATCTTTGTCCAAAGCTTCTAATGTGTTTATGTCGCTATAGTAATAAGGTATTGTTAAATGCTCGTTATTCTTGTAAAGCTCGTAGTAGCTGTCAAGTTGATTTTGTATTCTTACGATGTAGCTTTTTGCATCGCTAATTATCTTGTTTTCCGGCACACGTAGCACTTTAATCATTGAGCCGTTGATTTCATGCTCAGAAATGGAACTTTCAATTGACTTTTTCTTTTTGCCATCTTTGATTTTCCCTACAATTCCTCTTCCCAAACCTGCGCCTAATTCAATAGCAGAACCGGGGGCAATTTGTGCAGAACAGGTCAACATCGAAAGAATGCAAATTACAAAAGCAAATAGGTTCAAAAAATATCTCATAATTATAGGATTGTAAAATAGCAGATAACGTTTGTTACCACTATTATACACTATTTTTTAAAAAAAAAGCAATTTCCACTCGTGCCGGTGTTCGCAAGGCCGTTGTCGTGTATTCTGACCTACAACAGAAGTGGGTAATAGGTTAACGGGGTTAGATCGAAGCGACACAATCTGCGGGATCTTCCTACCGCCCGTATCCGGAAGACGTTGGATCAAGTTGAAAAGTTGGGGGATTGCCATTAGGCATATAGTTTAACGAGCCTAAAAAGGAAGAAGTTCACGTCCCTTACTCCTCTCATGGCGTTTCTAAATGATTTTACCTTCGCATTAAATGATTCTGCTGCGGCATTGGTGGCCCGGTTGTTAAAGAAGTTCAGGATACCTAGATAATGATTTTGAACAGTTCTGGACAGGGTTTTGAAGGATTCTATTCCTGAGGTATCTACATCATTGTACCATAGTGCGAGCCTTTTAAAGGCTTGTTCTTTGCTAGTACATATTCTGAACACATCTCCAAGACCCAACGACAGTTGATATGCTTTTTGGATAACAGGATACCTGGTAAACAATAGTTCCGCCCGTTGCTGCTGCTCTCTAGTCCATAATCGTGGCTGTTTGAACAGTAAGTATCTGCTTCGGGCTAGAAGCTGTTTGACAGTATCTCCATTATGCAGCACTTCTGGCTGATAGGCAATTTTCTGCTTTCTAGCTTGTTCATAGGCCTTATTCTCTTCCTCAAGGGCTTCCCATCTATATTTTATACGGGTTTCCTGTACCGCATCAAAGGCTAGTTGTTGAACATGAAAACGGTCAATTACACGGTCTGCATTAGGGAAGCACCGCTTAATAGCTAGGTTTAGGCTTGCAGACATATCGATCGTTACTTCCAATACTGTCCTGCGAAGCCGTTTAGGGATCTTGTTCAAAATATTAATCAGATAGTCCGCCTGTGTGCCTTTAATCATTGCTACAATAGAGCCCCTGCGGCCTTTTGCAGCCTTATTCGTCACTATCGTATACAGTTCTCCACTGGAAAATGCTGTTTCATCAATGCTTAGATAGGGACCGATATTTTGCTCAAAGACCATCCAGTGTTCAGCATGATCCTTCTGCTCCCATTGGTGATAGTCGCTTAAATGATTCTTGTATTGTTGTTGTAATTGTTTACCATCTACCTGAAAAAAGTGGCCTAGTTGTACGGGACTGATGGGATAATTATCCAAATATCCCTTTTAAAAAAAGCCCGAACTCTGTTGTCATTCGTGCTCCTGCTCTTACTAGCGTCCAGTCTCTGGTTACTATTTCTCCTGTCGATTGCACCTCCCAGCGTCTGCGTTTGATGCATAGGGCAACCTTATGCCCCCTAATAGGAAAGTCCTGTACTTGTATTTCTGGTAGAAAACCTTTGGAGTGAAGTAATTGATCTTTGTATTCCTCTGGAACAATATTTTTCTCTTCCAGGAAGATATTAATTCCTTTAGAATCCTTTGTGGTATTGGTTAACTCGAAGTATTCCAAAATGCCTGCTGGAAGCATTAATTCTATTAACTGGCGGTAGTTCTGATCCAAAATGTCGATTTAGACAGCAAAACAACAGCTTTTGATCTAATCCCCCAAGTTTTCAACTTGATCCCAAGTTTTCAACTTGATCCGTTAAAACCTGTGAAAAATTGACAAGCATAAATTAAAAATGGCCCTGTAAATCAATTGATTACAGAGCCATTACGTGCCCAGTGGCGGAGCGTTATCGAACCAAATGGTGTTAGTTATCAGTAAATTACATGAAATGTGAGCTCCGATTCATTGATTCTTAGCTATATAAATTATATATAGTTAATTTCTTTGACCTGCGGGCAAAATGCATTAATGCAGTATTTTTGTGCCGACGTTAGTCCAACGTGATACCGAATATCTGCCGAGATATTCAATTGCATTTCAATTGGACTTTCACAAGAAGAAATGCAATGATTTTCGGGCAACCCAAACTTAGTGTATGAAACGCACCAGTTTTGGAATGAAATTCCGTATCAGTATCGGGATATTTAGTTTTCAGTTTTTTATAAAGAGATACGTAAAATAGGGAAGATTCTTTTTATAAGGAACTGCCTGAAGGATCCTCCTGCATCTTTATCCTCAATTTCAAATTTCAGGAGCTTTATATTAAGGATATCGCACAGGATTAAGACTACAACAAGAAAAGCCGGAGACATCTCCGGCTTTTTACAAGTAATTGAAATAGTTGCTGGCTATGAGATGATCTTATCTGTTCGGGAACTTGGAACTTCTATCTGTTTAAAAAAAGGAATTTACTAAGAAAAATGGCTAACTTTTTTCATATATACAGACTTTCTTCACAGTTAAAGAGGGCATTATCTGTCAGCGGTTACTAAGTAGAATTTCTAAACATTTATAACAAAGTTGTAAGTACCCCTGAACGGCAGACAGTTTAAAATTAGATAAAAGTGTTAATTTTAAACTAATCTGTTCATCATGAAAAAGACAAGATTTACAGAATCCCAGATTGTTGCTATCCTTAAACAACAAGAATCCGGGATACCGACCAAAGAGATCTGCCGAGAACACGGTATTTCAGAAGCGACTTTCTATAATTGGAAGAGTCGTTATGGAGGTATGGAAGCCTCAGATGTAAGGCGTTTGAAAGATCTAGAAGAAGAAAATGCGCGTCTGAAAAGGATGTATGCTGATGTATCCCTGGATAATCAGCTTCTTAAAGATCTCTTCACAAAAAAAGGCTGGGCCCTACCACCCAAAGACAAATAGCGCATGAGCTGGTTAGTGAAGAAGGTATTTCTGTGAGTAGGGCCTGCAGACTTGTATCCTTTCCACGATCTCAATTCTATTACAATAGCCGTAAGAATGATAATGCAGTTATTACTGCATTGCAGGAACTGGCTTTTAAGCATCCTAACTACGGCTTTAGGAAGCTATCCTCCTATTTGCGGAGGGCAGGCCATAAATGGAATCATAAACGGATTTACCGTGTTTATAGGCTATTAAAACTCAACAAACGTAGGAAGGGAAAAAGACGATTACCCGCCCGGATAAAGCAACCACTTATCAGGCAACAAACGATTAACGTTAGTTGGAGTATGGATTTTATGAGTGATAGTATGACTGGTAACAGACGCTTCCGGACTTTTAATGTAATGGATGACTGTTCAAGAGAAGCATTGGCTATTGAGATTGATACATCCCTATCTGCCAAGAGGATTACGAGGGTACTGGACCGAATATTGGCAACGCGTGGTAAGCCGAATAGTATACGAGTTGATAATGGACCGGAGTTCACTTCTACAGAGTTTTGCCTATGGTGCAAAACGAATAATATCATCGTTCATTACATCCAACCAGGTAAGCCAATGCAAAATGGATATATTGAAAGGTTTAACCGTCTATATCGTGAGGCTGTTCTTGATGCATACTTATTTTTTGACCTTAACCAGGTAAGAGAGTTAACGGAGGAGTGGCTGGAAGAATACAATCTGCGTAGGCCACATGAAGCGTTAAATAATCTTACTCCAGAAGAATGGAAAAACATGGTTCTGGAAGAAACGATTCTCCAGAAGAATACTGTTTGCTAAACGGGGTACTTACAAAGTTCAATCAAATAAAAGTTCAAATTTATGAGAAAGAGACCCCTTATTGAAGACATTGAGCGCAAGTATGATCAAGGAAATGAACATGGTATAATGGACCAATATATTATAAACATTAGATCTGCAGATAAAGCCGAAAGAGCGGCAAAAAAAAGTGACGTAATTGCTTGGCTGTCACTTTTGGTAGGAACTTTGGGAACTATTGCTGCTATTATAGCTTTATTTCAATGATGCTCCAATTGAATTTTTGAAAATTGTAGTTATTTCAGATTGATCGAACCGCTTTTAGATTGATTATAAAGGATTTACTGGAGATCTCCAATTGATATAAAAATAACAAACCCGCTCTTAGAGCGGGTTTAGCTATCTTTAGTGCTCAGTAGCGGTAAATTCTCAAACCAAATTATTCTGGTTGTCAGACATATTATTTCTCAAAGGAAACGTAGTGTTGACTCTTATGAAAAGTACATGGTTCTTCATAACAAGCATTTAGAAAATAAATAAACGATGCTTACTCCCCCTGGAGGATAAGCCGATAGTTATTAGGACAATCAATATTGGAAAAATATAATATAAAGAGTAAAGAAATTGTGTTCGATACCCCCTGAGTGCGGCTATTGCGGACATATGATGTGTGATTAATTTCGATTAAATTTTTGACCTTAACATCACGGTGGCTGCAATATAGTTCCGCCCTTTTGTATCAGTGATCGCTACCTTATTCAAAAAGTCTACCGTTATTATAACTTCTGTATCTACTGACAAATCTTTCATTCTACATTTCCTTAGATGTTTTTCTCTAAATGCAATATCTTTATCGAGTTCCTCGCATTGAATGTATCCATTGTTGCCTGATAATAGTTTGATTTTACCAAAATAAGAGCTTGCGTTTAAAGGTCCATTTTTTGCTTCTTTAGTAGCAATTCCCTTTGCGTCAGGTAAGACGACCTGTCTTATGACACTGGGAGATTTTATTTGGGGAATATGTGCTTTAATGTCAATAGGCTTAGCTGTCGATAAATTGTTGATATTTCGTTCTTCTATCTCTTCAGAATCCTCAATTAGATCTTTTAATTCATGATAATCATGTTTTTTTATCGATTCATCTCGATGTTTATTTAGCTCTATGACAGACCAGGCTTGAACTTGATCATACCGAAATCCTATATAGCATTTTATTCTTTCATTTATATGTCTTTCAGTAAATCCGCCGACATTAGGTACGAAAAACGCTTCTAATCCTGTATCAAGTTTTATAATTCCTTGTTGAGTACTATTTATTTTATGTATTCTACCAGTAACTTCTTTTAGCAAATGTGTGTTTCGTACAAAAAAATCGCTTGAAAACTCGCCAAGTTTTCTATGATTAACCATTTGTTGGATACCGTTTCCTGTCCCATACCATTCGTAGCAAAATTTATCATTTCTTAGGTATGGCTTCATTTTGTTTAATACATCGGTTACTACTTGGGCACTACTAGGGTCGAAGCTGCCGTCACATAAGATGTTGATAGAGTTTAACACATATAAGTAATAGTAGCCTTCTAGAAGTGATGTGTCGTTTTGTTCTGTGATTTGTGCCCATCTGCCAATTTTTGATATACAATTAACGATACTAGGAGGGCTACTTACGTGCCTGATTGCTTGAAGCCATAATCTAATATTTTGAGTATTGGTAGGATCTTCGAAAATATTCTCCTCCAAATATTGTACGCATTGACTAAGTTCATACTCTGATATTTCAGACCAAGCCTGGAAGAAGTCCTTTTGATTAGTAGCTTTTGATGCCAGCGAGCAGATAACAAACATCCTACGATAATGTGGGCGCATATATTCGTAACCTTTCGGAGTACGTTTAATTAAGTCTTCAAATTTGCTTTTTGCGGTAAGATGTTTTCCTAGTGTTTTGAATAACAGTGCTTCGCAATCAAAGACATAAGCTGCTGATCGTTGAATTCGCTCCTTATTTTCCAAAGTTTTGGCTTGTTCTATAACGAATAGAGCCTCTTCTAGTAGACGTGAAATTTTATCTAGTCTTTCAGCATACCAACTATTTTGTGGATTAGTAATAAACGCCTCTTTGGACGCCGTCGATCCATATATTTTGTATCCGAAGTCCAACGTTTTCAAAATAACTCTCATCTGTGATTCGTATCCATAAATATCATAAGGATCTTCATTTATACAATTATCAAAAACATCACACGCTTGTTCTGTCAAATTTTGAATTTGTTCTTCAGCTTCTTCTGCTGATATACCTTGTTGTTCAAATGTATATATTAAATTTTCTGTCTTTTCTCTATAGCACATACCTAGAGTATGCAAAAGACTCGGATTATTGGGGTATATCTTTAAAGATGCTTCCGCTTCCTCAATCGCTCTGTTGTATTGTTTTAATCCAATTTTCGAGCTGTAGAGATATCTTGAAAAATGACCGTGAAAATGAGCTTCATCCGGATAGGCATTCGTCAATGCTTCAAAAATAGCAATTCCGTCTTCTGGATTGGGTAAATCACTTATTGTCCTGGTAAACTCTGAATCTGGACCATTATTGTCATAATATGGGCGTTCTATAAAGAGTGCGTCAAATATTTCAGCAGTATCTCGGTTGATATATGGTTCGGACAGTTTAACGAATTTGATTAGTTCAATTAACCATTGTGCTAGATAAGTCTTCCAATTCTTTGTATATTCAGCTCCACCTGAAAGTATTATCTTCATTCCTTCCTCACCAAGTATAGCATATCTGGGACGCCAGATATTGTAATAATCATCATCTGGACCTTCTTCGTGCAATAATTCAAACAATGGACTTTCTGATCCTAAAAGGAATTTCATATCACATTTACTTCGTTCAACATTAAATAATGCACTAAATAGCTCCGCAGGTACTGATTTCTGAGTATAGTGGTAAATTAGACATATAAAGCCGGCAATTTTCTTTTGCTCCAATGTAACTCCGTTCAAGCACTTGCTAACATAATTTGCCAAACCATTATAATTTTTTCCAAATGCAGTGAGTGCATAAAGTACAGGAGAAATATATTTTGGAGTATATCTAAACTCCTTGGGAATATTTCTGATTTTTTCTTTCTTGTCTGGTGCTAAAAGAATATAGGAGCTTTCAAATGCATTCATTTCTGTGCCCTCTAATTGTGCCTTAACGAAGAACTTTTTATTTGATGACTTAGATAATTCACCACGATGCACAATTACTATAATTGCGTTTTTCTTTGCGGTAGCTAGGTCTTTATATAACAAATGGCTGTCCCTAACTTCAAAAGACTCTATTAATATTAATAAGGGTAAGCTACCCTTGGTATACTGATCATAGATTATTCTTAACCCTTCGACAGTTCTCTTATGTATATAGCTTCTTATTACGACGGTAGGATAATCAGGTGATATTTTATAGGCGATTAATCTCGCTAAGGTAGACCCTCCTGCTCCTGCCTGATGAATAAGTTGTATTTCTTCAAGTTTATTTTCGCTTAGCCAAGATATTATTTTTGAATAAATATGCTCCAACACATTGCGATTAATTGGCCTTTGTTCAGAAAGATCTCGCCATGTGGCTGTACTTCCCTTAAAGAATCGATGATCATCATCAGTTGGAATCGTTTTTTCAATTCCCTTAAAGACAATTTCTATACCTAGTGAGTAAAGATAGTCATAATGATCTTGCGTTATCGAAGAGTATAATTTTTTTTCTTCTCTAATAATTGGAATACTTATAAGTCCAACATTTGAGGTGTCGGTATCTAAATTAAGGGTGTTATTTATACCGTTGGCAACGTCTATAGACGAAATTCCTAGCACTGTAACTATGTTGGGATACTTAAACTTAATGGTTTCATATGTCTCACTTTCGGAGCATAGAACGAACTGCACATTCCCTTCATCGAGGCTGCTAATTTCATCTATTATATCATCTGCATATATGGGAGGAATGTCAATCATCGTAACAATACGAGATTTTAGTCGTGAACCATTGATAAATGCATGATATAACTTAGAGGACAAAAATTTCTTATATTGAGTTCGCCATGTAGGATAATCATTCGTTGGAAGTACATTATTGTGCTGTCCGTTTGCTAAAAACCAATAATGAGAAAATAACGGGTCGAACTCTATTTTATCTTTAATTGTAAAGGTTTTCTTGTATCCTTGCCCTTTTAATTTATTAAACTGATATAAGAGGCCATGTTCGTGTTCATCCGTGTAAGGATCAAAGTCGATAATTAGTCTCCATGGCAATTTACTTAATGCATTTGCTACATATGCATCTTCATCAAGTGTTTGAGGAGAAACAAGTATATATTGAAACGTCTTTTTGTCGAAGTTTTTACATGCAATCTCAAATTCCTGCCATTTCTCAATAGGAGATTTTAGTAGCGAATGTGTAGGCTTTCCGATAGAAGCATTCTGAATAGTAGAAGGAATTTCTTGTTCTAATATTGCCTCATACAACCAACGGATAATTGGTTTTATATTGGCATTACAGATGTCTAAATCTTGAGCAGTAACTTTATCCGCTGATTTGTTTGCTGAGTGAGACCCAGGGTTTGCCCGGTCTCTAATTAGTTCAAGTTGTAGTTTGATCGTTTTTTTTTGTGGAGCATTTATATCATCAAGAACCTGAATAAGATCTACTAACTTTAGCTCTCCCTTAGTTATTCGTTTTGAAGGGATTTTTACATCTTTTCCAAGAATAATTTGGGTTCCTGTCTTTTCATTTGTCAATTTTAAAATTGCAGCCTTACATATACCTTCAGCAACAATCCTTACCGTATTGGTGGTAAGTTCTTTTCTTTCATATGTGCCAACCCAGTACGTATAGTTTAGTTCAATTTCATTAAGTTTGTCTGAGATCGTCATGGTGAGGGTTTATTAGTATATTATGAAGTTTTGTGTTTAATTGGCTTTCCTGCTTTCTTTACAGCATAATTGCCATGTAAAAATGTAAAAATAGAATGATTATAAGATGAAGTTGAGAGGTTATTGCATTGGTATCTGGGCTTAATAACTGTCGGAAATACATGTTTTATATTTGATGAGGGTGATATAAAATAAGGGATGTTACAATTAATGAACATTCTTGAAGTTTGGAATAGAGGTATATCTAATAATGCCAATGATACTTCCATTAACCTTTGTTCTTGTGTATATAGTTGCTAGATGTTTATTGACTATAGAACTTTAAAATATATAGTCGTGAGGTATTTTTTTTTTGACTATAGTATATATGTATTGAAATATATTTTTGTATTTTTTAAAGCCAAATTTCAGTTCCAGATGAAACTATCTGAAAATATTAAATTGGCTCATTCGGAATAAAGTCTTTGATTGAACATCCGAAAAATTTAGCTATTGCATTCAAATGTTGGAGATTATACTTTTCCCTTCTCTTCGGATTCTCACAATGCCCCACAAATGCATCATTAAATCCAGCCCCCTGTGACAAATCAATCTGACTTACCTTCCTGGCAGTTCTCATTTCCTTTACTTTCTCAATCACATATTGGTCTAGCGGGGACTTAATATTCATCTTTTTGCTGGCGAATAAAAATATTATAAAAATATTCAGCACATGTACTTGTCCATGTATTTTTATTTCTTATCTTAGAGCTACAATTATCAAATTAACTATATGAGACAGTATATACGTATAACTAATACGGATACAGGATAGTTTTGTACATTTACAGCCTCAAAAATATTTTATTGAAGCTCGCTTCTTACTTAATCCAGCCCGTGGAAAGTCGAAATTCTCAGGTATGCTAGGATGATAAGGAGAGTGCTCACGTTATTGGCGTGGGCCTTCTTGTCTGCATACAGCCCTTCGACTGGCTCCACGGCGGCAAGATGTGCTTGCGCCTTTTTCTTTTAGAAAAGGTACAGCCCTCTTACGTCTATACGCTTCCAAAAATCATTCGAAACTTACAGAATTTGAAAAACGGCAGCCGAGATATCCATCTTGGTCCGAGATCTTGTTACCTAAAAGCTGTAAATCATTACAAATGAAAAAACAAATGACTTACTCTGAAAAGAGTAGGAGTAGCCAATCATTGCTTACTAAAAGCGAAACCGAATATCCTTTACAGGTATTCAATAAGGTTTTCATGAAGTATAGCTTGGAGTCTATTCTTCAGAGTATCAAGGGCGTTTTCACAGCATCATTCAATATTGATCTTCAAAGAATAATTGAGGCTGGGCATATTCTGGCATGTTCATCACAAGAGCATCGGACAGATGAAGAATGTACGAACTGCATATATGCCAAGCTATTGTTAGTAATAGTAGATATGATTGATGCTCAATTAGGGCTTGCTGAAGTCGCCATGAACAGGCTGGTGGAGGAACACGAATTTCATCTATTTGCAACCAGGCCAGAAGTAGCCTGTTACATAAGCACATTTCGCCTGATTGTGGCCCGGAGCAGACATTTATTAAAGGATATTAATCATAAACTAAAGTTTGGTGGAGGTGACTTCACGTTAAATCCCAATATGACCAAGTTCAATCTGGCAATTTTTGTTGACGAGATAACAGCTTCATTTAAATTATACGAAGATGCGACAGGCAGGGTGATTGAAATAAGGAACACAGTTGAATCAAGTCAGAACCTGCTAACGGATAAGGTCATGCTGGACATAATAATGTCCAGTCTTATACACGTTGCATATGCCCACAGTAGAAAATCTACAAGGGTATTCATATTAGTCGAAGCGGCAGATGAACGGCTTTCATTTAGCGTCAAAAGTGAAGGAAAGCAAATGTCCAACGCCGAGGTTGAAAACCTATTTAAACCGCTTAATGGTTCGATAACATTAGCCAATAATTGGGGGGCAAACTTATATATGGCTAAGAAATGCATTGACGTATTAGGTGGCGTGATACGAGTACTTAGTGAAAAATACGAAACTGTCATTCAAGCCAACCTACCATGCCTTTTGAGATAGTCGTGGCTGTGATTATGCCTTATGCGCTTGATTTATCAATGTGCCGGTGAAGTAGAACTTAATACGGGCCAACAACGAACCATTGTTTAATAATCCCTTGGCATTATCCTTTGATACAGCCGAGGAATAAAAATCCCACTATGACTCCTGTACGAGCTAGAAAGAAACTGTCAATTTGTTTGGTTGATGATAACCGATTAGCTAGGTGCGACTTGGCTAATGTCCTGGACAGTATGAACGCCTACATACCAATCGTTTGTTCCAATATCTACGAGTTAATAGATGAGTATTTATGTTACACACTAAAAGGGCCGCCCAATTTTATTATCTCGGAATGGTACAAAGACTTTTCTGATCCTGATTTCCTGGTCATTTTTAGTGATAGTCCACTGGCTACAATTCCGATAGTTATCTTGACGGATACAAATAGGGCAAAATCTGTTAAACCGCCGCCTGAGATGGTAATCATTGGTACACTCGGGAAACCTGTTAATAGAAAGAATCTCAAAGAAATGTTAACCGATTATATAAAACATAAAAAAGTAGAAGAATATGACTGAAATAAAGCACTATTCAAACAATTTTTTAAATGACTTAATGACTTGCCTAGAGAATGCACCAGATGAATTCACTAGCGCCATCTGTAAGGGGCTTAGATGGAGTAAAACAAAGTTCAAATCGAATTTAAACACTGAGATACTAGGGAAGGTCGATACAATGTCACCAAGGGAGGTTGAGCATGTTTTAAGATTATATCAGCATTCTATCGCCTTTCAGCTACTCTTGAAACGATCGCTATACTGGAAGAAAAGACTGAACACTTCACAAAAGCCTATTCAAAACATGCTGAAGTTTCCAGACACATTTGCCAATACCATGATAAAAGACTTGTTCACCACATTGGAGAATGCACCGGCCTTGTTCCGTGAATGTGTTTGTTCAAATTTGAAGTGGCAACCTACTAAATTCGATTCATATCGTCTGGCTCCTATAGTTAAGGATTATGATACATATACTGTTTTTAATAAGAAGCGGATTAGCATAATCATTCCAATCTATGAATCCCTTGTTATGTGCCAGATACATGATAGAGCGTTCAAATGGGATAAACACAATCTGACTCAGTAATGCTTCTAAGCAGGTATTATAGTCAGATCTATGTTATGAAAAAATACCGATGCGAATTTTCGTGAATATCCATAGCTGAAATAAACATAGGGTTATATCTTGAAGGGAACACCGGTAATGGATTCTTCCTCCGCCGGTTTTTTATTACCAACCATAAAAAATAACTATATCCATATGAGAAATTTACCTGAATGGCACGAGAAGCCATTGGAACTGACAGTTGAAGAGATTTCTGAACCGATGTCGGTTGTTTCAGATTTCCTTCATTCTTATCCGTTGCCGGAATTTAGGGAGTATCTGAGATCGCTTCTATTAATGGCATGTAGCGATCAAGATTGTAACGCTTCATTTAATATCATTCTGTGTGAGGACGTTATTCGATTAGTAGAGGCATGTAGTATAATCTTAAAACAGCGCTATGGGGAAGCAAAAGCGTAGAGATAGCAGATTGGCGTGTCTAGGTTTCTACCGTTTTCCGACTCTTTTTAACTTTTTCCAATCTTTTTCAACTAAAAGTCAAATGGATTTCAACTCGCGGTCAAATGGAAGTCGACTGTTAGCCGACGAAATGTATCTCGTCATGAAAGAGATTTACACCAGTTTAAATGACCCTGAATCCGGTTTACGATTGAATGACGGAAAATAATCTGAGCAAATTCGAGCAAGTTTTTTACCATACATGACATTTCGAGGAAAAGCGGGGAAGTAGATTTTTGGGTGGCTGTATATTGGTCTCTTATTTAATCATATGAAACATGAAGTCCAACGTCAGTTACTCGAAAAACCCTCAATTGAGGAAGCAACAAGAATCCTCCAGGCAGATCAATACGCTTATACAGATGAAGAAGTTACCATAATAATAGACTTTATACATCGTCTGGCCGCTATTGATCTAAATATATATGAACAATCAAATCCACAAATCCATCACCTTAAAGACTACAACAATGATCACGCAAAGAAAAGCATTCCTATATCCAAGAGTAAGCACAGACGAGCAAGCTGACGGTTATAGCTTGGCCCATCAGGAAGAGGTGTTAATACGTTATTGTGAGAAAGAGAACATCCAGGTGGTCGGCATTTATAGAGAAGACCATTCTGCAAAGACGTTTGACAGGCCGGAGTTCCAAAAGATGCTGCATGTAATCAGCAAGAACAAAGGTATTGTTGACCTGATACTATTTTCTAAATGGGATCGGTTCTCTCGAAATGTTGCCGCTGCCTATGAAATGATCGGCAAGCTGAAAAGGCTATCCGTAGAACCTCAGTCCATTGAACAGCCTTTGGATATGGATATACCAGAAAGCAAGATCATGCTGGCTATTTATCTTACTACACCAGAGGTCGAAAATGACCGGAGAGCTTTAAATACGCTTCATGGTATGCGCAGAGCCAAGAAAGAGGGGAGATACCTGGGCATTGCCCCGATTGGCTATAAGAACGGACGTGACGCTCAGAACAAGCCATTTCTTATTCCCGATGAAAAGGCGGAAATAGTCCGTTGGGCGTTCGAAGAGCTATCCAGAGGTATGTGGGACATTGATACACTCCGGCGTATGGCTAATAGACAAGGATTAAAAATAGGTAGGAGCCAGTTTTGGAGCCTAGTCCGTAATCCAGTCTATTGTGGGAAGGTTTTCATAGCTGCCTATAAAAACGAACCAGCTCACAGTGTAAAAGGTATTCATGAGCCTATCATCCCTGAAAGTCTATTTGACGATGTTCAGGACGTCCTGAAAGGGAAGAAGCGGAATGTTAGGGTGAATACCTTCACAGAAATTGACCAGCAATTACCCTTACGAGGCTTCCTGATCTGTCCTAGATGCGGGAGACTATTAAGTGGGAGTGGATCAAAAGGAAACGGCGGTGTCTATTATTACTACCATTGCCAATCCGTCAAGCTATGCAAAGAGCGTTTCCGGGCAGATACCGCCAACGAGGCATTCGTTAGACAATTAGGTCAGATAGCAGTCAATGCACCTATCATCGACTATTATTGCCAGCTTATCAGTAATTCATTAAAGAAGGATAACCAAGGGAAGGAACAGGAGCTTAAAGAAACGCAGGCAGAGATAGACAAACTATATATAAGAATACAAAACGCACGTTCTTTACGCTTAGATGATGAATTTACAGCAGAAGAATTTAAAGAGATTAAGACAGACCTGACCAGGAAGATAGAGGAACTAGAAAAGAAGAAAACAAAGCTATTATCCACCAACGACAACTACCAGGAATACCTCTCCCAAGGCGGCGAAATCATGAAGAACATTGCTACTCGCTATGTTTCCGCTTCCCCAATCGGCAAAAAACAAATCATTGGTTCGATCTTCGCAGAAAAGCTGATTTTTTCGGAAAACAAATTTCGAACCACGGAACCAAACATCATCCTCGAGCTGATAACCAAGCCCAGAAAGGATCTTGACCACCTTAAAAAGCAAAAGGTCGGAGACATCTCCGACCTTTCCGCTTTTGTGCCCAGAACTGGATTCGAACCAGCACACCCTTGCGAGCGCTGCGACCTGAACACAGTGCGTCTACCAATTTCGCCATCTGGGCAACTGATTTCCGTGTCAGGGAGTGCAAAGGTAAACATTTCCTTCAAACCTCCAAATATTTTTTTAAACAGATACCCCCTTCGCTGATCTCAGACCAGCGAAAGGGGTAAAATATTAGAACAACCATACGCCATTCATCATCGCCACACCATTCGTCGTCTCGAAAGAGTTGAGATAGTTATCCGGTGTTCTGCGCCACCATTGTCCCCACATCAGACCATTGGAGTTGCGGTAGTTCCAGGCTTCTGCTGCGTTGTAGTTAAGCCAGCTGGCATAGCTGCTCTGCAGGCTGTGATCCTTGACGAACCTGCAGGCCCAACGGGCAAAGATAGCTTTGAAGCCCTGGCAGTCATCACAGTCATATTCATCCGGTAGCAATCCCTGCGCATTACACATATTACTCCTGGTATAGTCCATCGCTTTGATAGCCATGTTCCTGAAGTTAGAGGACGGGTATGCATTGTGCAACATGCTGCATGCGCCGATAAAGGTTCCCTGGGTGTAGGTCCGGGCACCTTCGGTAATCGTGCCGGCAGCGTTGATAGCACCTTTCACTTCACCGTTAGAGCTATAGAGGCGGCTTACCATCCAGTCGGTCAGCTGTTTGGCTTTGTCCCGGTAGCTAACATCTCCTGTTACCTGGTACAGGTACATAGCGCAGATGGCGGCGGGGGCATTTACACAGGCATTTTTAGTGGCTTTGGCGGTTGTCCACCACAGGCCGCCGCCAAGGTTGTTATCCCAGGCGCGGTTCCAGACCATGTCGAAGTTATTTTTCGCCATATCCTTCATACCTCCGTCGTTGGTGATCAGGAAGGCGCGGACGCACATCAGGGCTCCCCATATCACATCATCATTGAAGGTGTTGGCGGTCCATAGCAATCCGTGAGCATCGCGCATACCATTGTACAGGTACACGATCTTGTTGCGAAGGTCTGCATTGTTATTGACGTTGTAGGCGTCAATTAATGTCTCAATAGCTTCTGCCTGCCGCCAGAAATCCATTCTGCCGGTGCGTGTCACATCAGAATAATAATAGGCTTTAAAAGATGTTCCATAGGTGCCGTATTGATTGTAAAAGGCATTGTTGTAACACTGCATGGCCAGCAGTGCTTCTGAGCGTACAGGTTGGACGGCGCTGATAGTCCCGAGTTCATTCGTGGATAGTTTTTCGGTGTCTTTGATCTCCTTTTTTCCGCAGCTGCCCATAACAAGGGCCAGGAGTACTGCCGCAATCGGTGGAATTTTCATGTGTTTCATTTTTATGAATAAAGGGTACTTGCTAACGTGGAAAAATCTTCGTGGAAACCGGGTTTTCTTACTGGTATATTATAGGACAGGCAGACGGGGAAAACTACTTACAAAGCATATAAAAAAAAGCCGCTTCTGGTAAAGAAGCGGCTCATAAAGTATTTTCAGATAGCTTATACAGCTACGCTAAATTCTCTCAGGGTGTCGTTCAGACTGGTTTTCAGATCTGTAGACGCTTTACGCTGACCGATGATCAGTGCACAGGATACCTGGTATTCACCTGCTGGGAACTTCTTGGTATATGTACCCGGGATCACTACGCTGCGTGCCGGTACACGGCCTTTATATTCAATTGGTTCAGGACCACTTACATCAATGATCTTGGTACTCTGTGTCAGTACTACGTTAGCACCCAATACCGCTTCTTTTTCAACAATAACACCTTCTACCACGATGCAGCGGGAACCGATGAAGCAACCATCTTCGATGATCACCGGACTAGCCTGCAATGGTTCCAGTACGCCACCGATGCCTACACCGCCACTCAGGTGAACGTGCTTGCCGATCTGCGCGCAGGATCCTACTGTAGCCCAGGTATCAACCATGGTACCCTCGTCTACATAAGCGCCGATGTTTACATATGATGGCATCAGGATCGCTCCTTTAGCAATAAAAGCACCGTAACGGGCAACAGCATGAGGTACAACACGTACGCCCAGGTCTTTGTAACGGGATTTCAGTTTCATTTTATCATAGAACTCGAACGGTCCTACTTCCATGGTCTCCATTGGCTGGATACTGAAATACATCAAAATGGCCTGTTTAACCCACTCATTTACCTTCCAGCCATTCTCTCCGGGTTCTGCCACTCTTGTTTTCCCTTTGTCTACTGCCTCGATCACACATTTTACTGCATCACTATACTGTGACTCCTGCAGTAAGCTACGATCGTTCCAGGCTGCTTTTATTAATTCTTGTAGCTCCATCGTTGAAATTTTTTGCAAACATAAGGAAAACATGTTAGTAGTTGCAAGCTGGCAGCGATTCCTTACCTTTACCACCCTTTAAACATTGCTATGAATATTGCCTTCGATGCGAAGCGGGCCTACCAGAATAATACCGGACTGGGGAACTATAGCCGTACCTTAATCAGTTCCCTGGCTACCTATCATCCGCAGCATAATTACTTCCTGTATGCTCCTAAGCTGACTACCATGTATCAAACTGCGGGGTTTGCAAATATGCAATCTGTGCTGCCGGAGAAACGTCTGCACCGCTGGTTCAGGAGCGCCTGGAGAAGTAAATATGTAGTAAAGGAACTCGCCGCTAAAGGGATCGATATCTACCACGGATTAAGCCATGAAATACCATTTGGTATCCATACCAGTGGTGTGAAAAGCATTGTCACAATGCATGACCTCATATTTGAACGCTACCCTGGACAATATAACCCTATTGACGTTCAAACCTACCGGCGGAAAGCAAAATATGCCTGTAAGTATGCAGATCATATCATCGCTATCAGTGAACAAACAAAGCAGGATATCATTCATTATTATAAAACGCCGGCAGAAAAGATCACAGTCGTATACCAGAGTTGCGATGAGTTCTTTGCCACGATGCATGATGCTACCCGTATCAGCAAAATGAAAGCGCAATATGGATTGCCTGATTCCTACTTCCTGTATGTAGGCTCTATCATTGAACGTAAGAATCTGCTGGGTATCATCCAGGCCATGCTGCAGCTGAAAGGTGATGTAGATTTGCCATTGGTAGTACTGGGCGGCGGAAGCAGCTATAAGAAAAAAGTGAAGGCATTCATAGAGAAACATGATATGTCAGACCGTATCATCTGGCTCAATGAAAAAGGCCGTCTGGCAGATGCAGACCTGCCGTTGTTGTACCAGGGCGCGGAAGCATTGATATATCCTTCTATCTTTGAAGGTTTTGGTATTCCTATCCTGGAAGCGTTGTGGAGCCGTACCCCGGTTATCACTTCTGCCGGTTCCTGTTTTGGTGAAACCGGAGGTAATGCAGCCCTGTACGTCAACCCGCTGCAGCCTGGTACTATTGCTGATGCCATGAAGAAGGTACTCCGCGAACCTGATGTTGCTGCGGACATGAAAACAAAAGGGTGGGCACACGCACAGTTGTTTACGCGTGAAAGATGTGCCGCCGGCGTAATGAAGGTCTACGAAAGTTTATAAATTATGACTGATTTTGAAAATGATGTAACTGCCTCCCTCCAGGTGCTACGCTCCGGAGGATTGATATTATATCCCACTGATACCATCTGGGGGATCGGTTGTGATGCGACCGACGAAGAGGCAGTAAAAAAGGTATTTGCACTCAAACAACGCCCCGAGGCGAAAAGCCTCGTCATTCTGCTGGCAGATGTGAAAGATCTGCTGAAATATGTGGCCCATCCCAGCCCCGATATCGCAGATGTCCTGGCAGGCTTTGACAGACCTACCACCGTCATCTATGAAGGTGCACTTGACCTCGCTCCCAATGTAATCAATAGCGACGGCACTGTAGCCATCCGTATCGTAAAAGACACCTTCTGCCGCCATCTCATCAAACGGCTGCGTAAACCGTTAGTATCTACTTCTGCTAATATCAGCGGACAACCATCACCTGCTACCTTCGCTGATGTAAGTATGGCAATCAGGAACGGTGTAGATCACGTGGTGGGGTACCGCCAGGATGACACCACCCCCGCGCAGGCTTCCAGGATCATCCGGTTGCGGAAAGATGGCAGTATTGAAGTGATCAGATAAAAAAACCTATTTTTGCCGTTTTATTCGTTTATGATCAGCAGAAAGCCTATAGATATTCCCTGTACCCTGCAGGAACGGAAAGTGTTGGAACAGATAGCTTTAGCAGCCCAGGAACTGGGTACGCCCTGCTATTTGATCGGTGGCTTTGTGCGGGACAAATTATTGAACAGACGTACCAAAGATATGGATGTCGTATGCGTAGGAGATGGTATTGCCCTCGCGCATAAAGTAGCCGGCTATTTCGACAATGCGAAAGTGAGCTTCTTTAAAACCTATGGTACCGCCCAGGTGAAATGGAACGACCTGGAAATAGAATTTGTGGGTGCCCGTAAAGAAAGCTACCGCCATGACTCCCGTAACCCCGATGTGCAGCCTGGCACACTCAGAGATGATCAGCTGCGCAGGGACTTTACGATTAACGCCCTGGCTATTAGTCTGAATGAAGAAGATTACGGCAGCCTCGTAGATCCTTTCGGAGGAATCGCTGATCTCGAAGCAAAGATTATCAGAACGCCACTGGAACCTGCACAGACTTTTATCGATGATCCGCTTCGTATGATGCGGGCCATCCGTTTTGCCTCCCAGCTACAGTTCACTATCTCTGATGAAGCCTTCACGGGCATCAAAGAGAATGCAGAACGTATAAAGATTATCACCCAGGAGCGTATTACCGACGAATTTAATAAGATCATGCTCTCCCCGGTACCATCCGTAGGACTGGATCTGTTATATAAAGCCGGTATCATGAAGATCATTCTGCCCCAGATGGTAGACCTTGTAGGAGTGGAGATGGTAGAAGGAAAAGGCCATAAGGACAACTTCTATCATACTTTACAGGTGGTAGATAATATCGCCCGTAATACCAAAGATCTCTGGCTTCGCTGGTCAGCATTACTGCATGATATTGGTAAACCAGCCACTAAACGCTTTGAACCCGGACATGGATGGACCTTTCACGGACATGATGCAGTAGGTGGTAAAATGGTAACGCGCATCTTTACCAAAATGAAACTACCCCTGCATGAAAATATGCGGCTCGTAAAGAAACTGGTAGAACTTCATCTGCGCCCCATCAGCGTAACAAAGGAAAATATAACCGACTCTGCTATACGTCGATTGCTGTTTGATGCCGGTGATGATATAGAAGGACTCATGATGCTCTGTGAAGCAGATATCACCTCTAAGAACAGGGTAAAAGTAAAGCGCTACCTGGAAAACTTCGAACTGGTACGCCAACGCCTGAAAGAAGTAGAAGAAAGTGATCGTATTCGTAACTGGCAACCACCGGTTACCGGTGAAATGATCATGGAAACCTTCGGCTTACCCCCTTCCAGAGTAGTAGGCGATCTCAAAAATGCCATCCGCGAAGCCATCCTGGATGGGGTTATTCCCAATACCTACGATGCCGCCTATGCTTTCCTGCTCGAAAAAGCGAAAGCAATGGATTTGACGCCAGTTAAATAAAAATGTTAATTTAGTAGTGTTAATTAATGTTAACACTGCTCTTTTCAGGATTAGGTGTGATGTTTGCATGTATCCCTTTTTCTGAAATACCAGATTATTCATAAAATCTTTTATTGTCATGCCTGTTTTGAAATTCAGAGTTTACTGGGAAGAAGATGAAAGTGTGTACAGGGATATTTCCATTAAGCCAGACCAGACATTTTTACAATTTCATCAAACTATTTTACAGTCATTCGAATTTGACAATAAACATAAAGCGACCTTTTTCCGTAGCAATGATAACTGGCAACGGGGCAGAGAGATTATCCTCGAACAGGATGGCGCTACCCGCAAAGTTGAGCCGCTGATAATGGAAGAAACGCCTATCGCCGCTGCTGTAAAAACACCCAACCAGAAGTTCATATACCTCTATGACTATGCGAAAAACTGGACGTTCCTCGTAGAACTCATCGGTGTATCCAAAGACGAAAATGCTAAAATTGCCTATCCTTTCTGCACCAGAAAAGAAGGTCTCGCTCCCAGCCAATACGGTACCAAAGGTCTCGTTGGCGATAAACTCGTTGAAATGGAAGAGAAATATGACCTCAATAAAGAGGGCATGAGCGAAGACGGCTTCGGCGAAGAAGGAGAAGAAGATAATACCGACCAGGATGATGATGGCGGTGAAGAACAAGGCAACGACGATATGTACTAGTCAGTCAGGAATTAAGGATTACTAACACAACACATCCTGTGAGTATTAATCCTTAATTCCTGATTTTTTAATTCTAATCAGTTTATTGCCGTTGAAGTCAATTATAATTATCGCTGGTCCTACAGCAGCGGGTAAAACAGCCAAAGCAATCGAAGTGGCCCAACACTTCAATACGGCCGTTATCTCTGCCGATTCCCGTCAATGTTATCGTGAAATAAGTATTGGTACCGCAAAACCCAGTCCTCAGGAACTGAGTACTGTTCCTCATTATTTCATTAATTCGCATGCTATTCAGGAAGAAGTCAACGCCGGCCTCTATGAGAAACTGGCCCTGGAATATGCTGCGGAGATCTGGAAGACTAATGACGTAGCGGTTATGTGTGGCGGTACCGGCCTATATATCAAAGCCTTCTGTGAAGGAATAGACAATATCCCCGCGACTCCGCCGGCGATCAGACTGTCCATCCAGGAGCGTTTTGAAAAGGAAGGAATGGCCTGGTTACAGCAGGAAGTACAGGAAAAAGATCCCGCCTTCTACGCAAATGCGGAAATTCAAAACCCGCACCGCCTAATGAGAGCGCTGGAAGTATTGTACGCTACCGGCCAATCCATTACAACCTATCGTACCGGCAATACGACAAAGCGTGATTTCCAGATTGTCAAAACCGCAGTAACCCTGCCTAAAGAACAACTGCACGATAACATTGCCCGCAGGGTACATCTGATGGTTGCACAAGGCCTGTTGGAGGAAGTCCGGGCAGTATTACCCTATCGTAATCACAACGCGCTGCAGACTGTCGGCTATAAAGAGGTCTTTGACTACCTGGATGGTAAGATATCCTGGGAGGAAGCGGTAGAACAGATCATTATTCATACCCGCCAGTATGCCAAAAGACAACTGACCTGGTTCCGGAAAGATACAAGCTTTCAATGGTTTGAAGCCGGTCACGGACTACTGGATAGTGTGGTAAAGAAACTCAGTAAATAGCCTGATCACATGGATCATATAAAAAAGGCGTACGATGACTAATCGTACGCCTTTTTTTATACCAGTTAGTTACGCTCAGCCTAGAACTTCCATCCGAAAGTAGCATTTACATTTGTTGACTTACTTCTGATCGTAGCTGCACCAGGAGTCGTATAGTTATCCAGCGGATCTGCATTGGAGGATAACACATATGGTTGGTCTGTACGGTTGTTACTACCGTATACCAGACCCAGGTCCATATAGAAGCCACGGTTCCTGTAACCTATACCACCTGTGAAGAACTCACGTTTGCCATCAATCTCACTATTCTTGTATGGACTTGCATACAAGGCATAACCCAGACGGAATGCGATGACATGCAATTTTAACTCGCCGCCCACACGGATGTTAGAAGCGCCTTTGTAAGTATCTTTTATAGCGTCATTGCGCAGCTGTGAATCTTCTTTATCGAATACCTGGTCGTTACGGAACCGCATTCTCATAGACGCATAGTCCATATATTCGTAGTCAAAGGAGATGAACCCTGTTGGTTTCCTTGTATCAGCAGAGGGACTGAACAGGTAAGTAGCACTTAACACGCCTTTCCATGGTGTACGGATGGTATACTTGGATTCATCATCAAAACCATTGTTGGTCTGAGTAGAGGAGGCTTCCAGTACCTCAAATGTTTTAGTAGAAGTCACCATTGTGCTCCTGTAAGTATCCGTGAATGTCATCCAGGAAGGTGAATGGAAAGTAGCGCCCAGGTTCAGTGACTTTACCGGACGATAGATACCACCTATTTTCAGATTGATACCCGTTCCTTCAGACTTCAGCGACTCAGTTACTGCAAACTCATTCAGATCGGTCGGAGTTGTGTTCAGATTCGTTTCTCTCCAGGTCCTGTCATGTTTGTAAGTGATGGTAGGAATATTTGCACTACCACCCAGGTACAGTTTATCATCGTAGTTAGCGCCAAAAGCAAAGGAGATCTCATTTGCGCCGCCTCTAGCATTGATCATATTCTCCTGCCTTACCAGCACACTTCTATCTGTAGCCTGCGCTGCGGAGTAGAAGAAGCCATCCGGCTGATTATTCACTGTAAACGGAGAGATCAGGCCGGTCTGATAGGCGAGGGCCGATGTGTGTGCCAGCGAACCAACAATCTGGTCGCCATTAACACCTAACTGATTTTCCGGATCTCTGATACCCGCTGCTTCCGCATCCAGGTAGTAATTGAGTGACAGAGAAGAACTGTTGTTTGTCCCGGTATAGTATATCCGCTCGTTATAGTTCTGTGTACGGTTTAATCCCAGTCCGAAGCTGAAGTTCTGCCATTTACTGCCGGGCTTTTTCCTTCTGCCTCCGTATATCATGGTGATATTGGAAATCAGCGGAATGAATTTATTATCGCTATCGGTTGTATTCAGGTAGGTGCCGGTATTGGAAATATTCTGTGCACCTACGGTGAAAGAAAAGTCGTTTGTTCGGAAGAACCCAATGGTGGCCGGGTTCATATAGATGGAAGATGGCTCCCCGCCCAGTGCTCCTAATGCACTACCTACAGATTGTCCTCTTGTAGTTCCTGACGGTGAACTTTTGCTGAATCTCAATACGTCTTCTATCGTCTGCGCATGCAGGGAAACGGACGTTCCTGTCAATGCAATGGCGAATACCAGTCTTTTTAGCATATAGTAGAATTAATGATACTTATGGGTTAAAAAATACCCTGGCCTTTGACCAGGGTACAGTTTAGAATATCAATGATCAAATCATCTTTCGGTATTAGTTTCTGGTCCTTCCTGCGCGACCACCACCGCCGCCGCCGCCAATGGAACCACCACCACCGCCAGATCTTGGCGTATAAGAAGGAGATGGGCTTGGCTGGTAAGAACGTTGTGGCTGATAAGACCTGGTCGGAGGATTGTAACCACCGCTGTTACGGCCGCCGCCAACACTACCACCTACAGGACGTTCGCCGGAGGAAGGCGTAAATGTTCTTCTTGGTGTGTAAGAACCATCGCCTCTGCCACGGCCACCAGGATTAGTGTTAGAACCTGTTACAACACGGCCTCCCGGGTTAGTACCGCCGTTACCTCTT
This sequence comes from Chitinophaga rhizophila, assembly GCF_019492185.1. Taxonomy (GTDB): domain Bacteria; phylum Bacteroidota; class Bacteroidia; order Chitinophagales; family Chitinophagaceae; genus Chitinophaga; species Chitinophaga rhizophila. The sequence goes on along the minus strand of NZ_JAICCF010000001.1, from coordinate 768,704 downwards.
CTTGATGGCGTATAATCTGTTCTGGTCGTACGGCCACCTGGAACCGGCGTTCTGCCACCAACAACTCTGGATGGCGCATAGCTGCTACCAAAGCTGCCACGTGTACGTCTGCCAGGGAAAGCTGATCCGTAGTAACCACCGCCATGACCGCCCCAGAAGCCTGGATGACCATAGTATCCGCCACCATAGAATCCACCACCATACCATGGGCTGTAACCCCAGCTGTTCCATGGATTATAACCCCAGCCTGGTCCCCAACCGGAACCCCAGCCCCAGCCGTAACCAACGCCAATGCTGATGGATGGACCCCAGAAGGAGTTGTAGTAAGGATTACCAAATCCCCAACCGCCTCCGTAGAAGCTGTTCATACCCCAGGCGCTGCCATAGTATGGACTACCATAGAACCCTGAGTATACGTTAGGGGAGTAAAAATCGTAGTAAGAGCCCGTGTGATTACGGTTAAACCTGCTGATACGACGGGAATAATCACCCGGATCTTCATCCTCATAAGTCACATATGTATCACCATCATTTGAGTTAGCATATGCATCATTGTCGTCATCACGGTTGTTATTTCCGTAGTCGGGTTTCACTCGCGGAGAGTAATAAACGTCGTCCGGCGTCTGCGTAGTTTTGTATGCTGAAGAGCAACTGCTTAAGACAAGCGCCGCCAACAAAGCAAGGTATGGAACTGATTTCATTGTCGGAATTTTTTAGCCTGATTTCTATAGTAAATTTACACTATTTTTAGCTCAAAGAAAGGTTAATGCTACATTAATATCTAACCACTCATAATATTTTAGCAAACTATTTGCACGTTTCTGATTTTCATGTAGGTTTGTGACATTTTACCTTTTGGTAATATATTTAGTACAAATATTAAGCCATATTTATATATTGTGCTATATCAGGTTATAAATATTTCAATTTTGATATGAGTAAAGAGATCACAGCCCGTTCTGAAGATTATTCACAATGGTATAATGATTTAATTCTGAAAGGAGGATTGGCAGACTACTCTGCCGTGAGAGGTTGCATGGTAATTAAGCCATATGGTTTTGGGCTTTGGGAAGGCATGAGAGACGTGCTGGACGCCAAATTCAAAGAGACTGGACATCAGAACGCTTATTTCCCCTTATTCATCCCCAAAAGCTTTCTGAGCAAAGAAGCTGAACACGTAGATGGATTTGCAACCGAATGCGCCGTTGTGACCCACCATCGTCTGATGAAGGATCCCGAAGGCAAAATGGTTGTTGATCCCAGCGCTAAACTGGAGGAAGAACTGATCGTTCGTCCTACTTCTGAGACAATTATCTGGAATACATATAAGGACTGGATTCAGTCCTACCGGGATCTGCCGCTGCTGATCAACCAATGGGCAAACGTTGTACGCTGGGAAATGCGTACCCGCCTGTTCCTGCGTACGGCAGAGTTCCTCTGGCAGGAAGGACATACTGCCCACGCTACTGCGGAAGAAGCCATCGCTGAAACGCAGCAGATGCTGGAAGTCTATGCTGACTTCGCTGAGAACTATATGGCGCTGCCAGTAGTAAGAGGTGTTAAATCTCCGGCTGAACGTTTTGCAGGCGCGCTCGACACTTATTGTATCGAGGCATTAATGCAGGATGGTAAAGCGCTGCAAGCCGGTACCTCTCATTTCCTGGGTCAGAACTTTGCCAAAGCATTCGACGTGAAATTCTCTAATAAAGAGAACAAACTGGACTATGTATGGGCTACCTCCTGGGGTGTGTCTACCCGCCTGATCGGTGCGCTGGTAATGGCGCATAGTGATGATGACGGTCTGGTTCTGCCTCCGCGCATCGCACCACTACAGGTAGTGATCGTACCAATCTATAAGGGGGACGAGCAGAAAGCGAAAATTGATGCCAAGGTAAATGAACTGACCGCCGAGCTGAGAAAAGCTGGTGTTCGTGTGAAATACGACGATTCAGATAATAACCGTCCGGGTTGGAAGTTTGCAGAATACGAAATGAAAGGTGTTCCTGTGCGTATCGCACTGGGTGCACGTGATCTGGAAAATAATGTGGCTGAAATAGCCCGCCGCGATACTAAAACTAAAGAAAGCCTGCCACTGGATGGCCTGGCTGACCGTATCGTTGCACTGCTGGAAGAAATTCAGCAGCAGTTATACAATAAAGCACTTGCCTTTAGAGACGATCATATTACGCCAGCTGATACCATAGAAGAGTTTGAACGCCTGCTGGATGAAAAAGGTGGCTTTATCTCTGCTCACTGGGATGGTACCTCCGAAACAGAAGGTAAGATCAAGGAGCTGACAAAAGCAACCATCCGCTGCATTCCATTAAATAATAAACTGGAAGAAGGTACCTGTATCCTTACAGGTAAACCATCTACGCAGCGTGTACTCTTTGCCCGCGCTTACTAAAGATTTACCGGCAGTACCTGCAGTCGCGCAGTACTGCCGGGTTTTACATTTAAATCAGACACATCTGGATGCCTAAGGTCCGTTATATATTCTTGTGGTGGATATTACTGGTCCTGAGCACAGGTTATCATGCCGCTGCTCAGGGGCTGATGATCCGTAATTATAACGTAAAGGACGGCCTGGCTAACGCTACCGTCTACGACGCCGTGCAGGATAAAGATGGTTTTATCTGGTTTGCTACGCCTACCGGCGTCAGTAAATTCGACGGCAAACGCTTTCGCAACTACCTGAAAAAAGACGGACTTACTGATAACGATGTCGTAAAACTATCCGCCGACTCCAAAGGGCGGGTCTGGTTCTCCACCCTCAACGGTCTCCCTTCCTTTTACTGGAACTCCACCATCCATACCGGCCAGAATGATTCTTCACTGCATGTCGATTCCCGCGGACAATACATGCAATACATGTTCGAGGATTACGCCGGCTTCATATGGTTCCTTAATTCTGACAACCGCATCATCCAATACAGCGGCAGGAAAACAACCTATGATAAACTAGGCGCTAAACCGACTGACGTATTCTACTTCCTGCGCAATGATACTATCTTCAAACCGCTGCAGCAGTATTTCAACCTGAATACGCTCAAGGATATCTATAACCCTAATCAGAAGATACTTAGCAGCTGTCCTTTCCCCCTACCCAGGAATGTTATCCAGCGTATCCGGAAAAATCCGGTGGTCATCATCAACAATAATCTGTACGCCTACTCTAAAGAAGAAGTGGTCTGCTTCTTCAATGGCAATGAATGGGGTATCAAAGATGAGATCAGCAATATCTGCGTAGATAACGACAACCTATGGATAGGTACGCCCAGAGCCCTATATTACATGAAAGGCTTTTTCAGTGGAGAACGGAACCTTGCCCGGCTACTGGAAAATCATTATATCACCTCCCTGCTGAAAGACCGCGACGGTAACATCTGGATCACGACCTTCGGTGATGGCGTTTATAACATCCCTTACAAGAACTTCTACTTTAACTACCTGGATAATACCAATGGATTGTACTCTCACTCCATCTTCAGTATTGCCAGGGATCCAAAGACGGGTACCCTGCTGGTAGGACAGAATGCCGGTGTACTCAATACAATAGATAGCAATAACAGGATCAGGCAGTTTAACCTGGACACCACCAGTGGCCGTAACAGTATTGTAACCATCCTGCCTTATAAGCGGAATGAAATGCTGATCGGGGCAGATAATGGCTTGTTCCTTTTCAATATCGCGCGGCAGAAGGCTTCCCTGCTGAAACCTGTCAAGACACTGAAGGATGTGGATATCACTCCTGCAGGTAAGATACGGGTCGCTACCAAAGACCAGGTGATCTCTGACGGTTACAGCGTTGGGGTAGAGGATGACCTGATCACCTCCGTGACCAGCATTAATGACTCAGCCTATTATGTCGGTACCAGCGCCGGATTATTATATGGTAATGATGCCCTGCGCACATTACGGATACCAGGTACCGATTCCGCCCTTCACAGAAGTGTTAAAGACCTGAAGTGGATCGATGGGCACCTCTGGATCGGTACCAGTGACCATGGCCTGTATGTATTGCGTAACAACAGGGTGGTTAAACACCTGAGTACTGCCGACAAACTGGTAAGTGATATCTGTCAGCAACTATATTATGATGGTATAGGCCGTTTATACCTGTCTACCAACAAAGGCGTATCTGTTATAGATGTAAAGACCCAGACACTGATCCGTAATATCACTTCAAATGATGGACTGATGAGTGACGACACCCGGGGTGTATATTATCAGCAGGGCGTTCTGTATATAGCCACGTCTAACGGACTGAGTTATTTCCTGGACGACAAGATGCCTGTAGATACGATGCCTCCGGCTATTTACCTGAATCATGTACGTTATGGCGACAGTACCTACCTGCCGGGTAAGCAGTTTGTACTCATGTTTCAGCGTAAAGCCTCGTTTGAAGTGGAATTTGGCGCTATTGCCTACGATTTGCCGGACCTTGTTGAGTACCAGTACAACTTTTCCAGTGATACTTCCAGCGGATGGATCACTACAATGTCCAATATTGTACCTTTCCCCGGCCTGCAACCAGATACTTATCAGTTACAGATCAGGGCCAGGAAATACCGCAGTAACTGGAGTCAGCCGATGGTGATTACGGTAACGATACTACCCCGCTGGTACCAGCAATGGTGGGCAAGGGGAATTTTGATCCTGCTGGGTATGACCCTGGTTGCCTTTATCCTGCGGGATGTGATCAGGAGGATACAACGGGCGGAAATGCGTAAAACAGAGTACAACAGACGGATAGCAGAACTGGAAGCCAAGGCGCTTACCAATCAGATGAACCCGCATTTTATCTTTAACTCCCTGAACTCAGTGCAACACCTGATCATGGAAAAAGAAGAGAAGCAGGCACTGAACTTCCTGGCAGACTTTGCCACCCTGATGCGCCAGATGCTGAATAACTCGCGGAAATCGCATATTTCCCTGGAAGAAGAGATAGCTTTCCTGAACAGGTATATTGAACTGGAAAAGATCCGGTTTGCCAACGTGTTTACCTACCAGTTTGTCCTGCAGGATGACTTAAAAGATTATACGATCTACATACCACCCATGATCATACAGCCAATTGTTGAAAATGCTATCAAGCATGGTTTAGCGCCCAAGAATGCCAGCGGCAGACTGGAAGTGAAACTGGTGCTCCGGGAAGATCTGTTATACTGCTCCGTAGATGATGACGGCATCGGCTGGGACCGTGCCAATGAGATCAAAAGTGGCCGGCTGGTGAAGCATGAATCCACTGCACTGAGCGTGATCAGAGAACGGTTGCAGATTATAAAATCTTTTAATGGAAATGTTGGAAAGTTAGAAATTATTGATAAATTTAAGTCTGGTTTCGGCAATAAGGAGGGTACCCTGGTTGAAATTCTGATTCCCATTGTTAAGATGTTATGAGTAATATAAAAGCTGCGATCGTAGACGATGAAGTCCGCAACATCCATATTTTGCGAAATATTCTGGAGAATTACTGTAAAGATGTTACGGTAGCGGGAGAGGCGCAGAACATTCATGACGCGGCGGAAATGATCAAGAATACCCAGATCGACGTGCTGTTTCTTGATATTGAAATGCCGCCCCATAATGGTTTCCAGTTACTGGAAATGTTCCCTGTCCTTAACTTCGAGGTTATTTTCATTACGGCCTTTCAGGAATATGCTTTACAGGCAATTAAATTTGCCGCCTTGGATTATCTGCTCAAGCCTATCAAGGTGAGTGAGGTGGAAGATGCATTGGAAAAAGTAAAGAAAAGCAAGAAAGGACGCCTGAATGAACTGGCTTCCATCCTGAAGGACTACGTTAAGAATAACGATAACGCATTCTCCAAAATAGTGATTCCGGTAAATGATGGTTATAACGTCATTGATCTGAAAGACATAATTTACTGCGAGGCATTTGACAGCTATACCAAAATACAGCTGATCAACAACGTATCACACCTGATCTCCAAGTCATTGAAAGAGTACGAAGAAATGCTATCTGACAAAGGCTTCTATCGTGTACACAAATCTTTCCTTATCAACATTCATCATATCGTAAAGATTATAAAAGGTCTTGGTACTGCGGTAGTTATGAGTGATCAGAAAAACATTCCCATCTCTTCCCGCAAGAAAGATGAATTTTTTGCCCAACTGAAAGGGGTCATCAATTTATAAGCAGGAATAACCCATTGTTTTCACTGACGACGCTGTAATGGCGTCTTTTTGTGTTTGTTACAATTCATAATCAGCGAGTTATCGCCTGATGCCGCTTTATTATTCATATTTATCAGGCATCAAAAGGTCATCTTAAGGGCACTTCAATATCCCGGGGATATCGAAGTGCCCTTAAGATGACCTTTTGGTAGCGGGATGGCGTAAAACTTAAACCGGCTGCAAAGCCCGCAAAAGAAAAGTCCCGGGATAACTCCCGGGACCCTCCATCCTTAACCTATAAACCTATATGAAATCCTAAAACTCTTGTCCGTTAGCCAGATCGATATTATAATAATATACACCGTTTAATTCCGGGTATACCCCTTCAAGCTGGACCTTCTTTTCTTTATCAAGTACCTTTTTCAGGTCCTCGATGGAATTTACTGGTTGTCCGCCCGCTTTCAGTATAATGAAGGTTCTCTTCATATTGGTTTGTTTCTTCAGTATACCGCTGCTGATGTTATTGACATATACACCGCCGCGTACACCCGCTCTTGCTGCTTCTGATTTACTGAGTGTATACAGGTCTGCACCCAGTGCATCCAGTACGCTGCTCTTTACAATATCTGTAGTACCATCGGCATTTTTCAGTACGGTTGACTGTGAATATTGTTTACCATCACGGATATAGCTGATGCTGATCTTATCACCTGGTTTATAACGTGCAATCTGTTCTGTCATCTGAGGGATGGAAGGCGTCTGCACACCATTGATGCCTGTGATAATATCACCTTTTCTGATACCTGCAGCTGCAGCGGAGCCAGTTTCCAGAACACCGGTTACTGGTACGCCACTGATATCTCTTCTGATACCTGCTTCTTCCCATTTATCTTCAGGAATGCTGTTAGGATCCTGGTAGTAGATGCCCAGGTAAGCGCGTTGTACGTTACCATATTTCATCAGGTCATTTACTACTTTCTTTACCAGGTTCACCGGAATAGCGTAGGAGTAACCTGCATAAGCGCCCGTAGGGGAAGCGATTGCGGAGTTGATACCGATCAGTTCTCCGGCAGTATTAATCAATGCGCCACCACTGTTACCCTGGTTTACGGCAGCATCCGTCTGAATAAATGATTCAATCGCATTTCTTCTTACCTGTTTGTTAATACCGATCGTACGTGCTTTTGCACTCACGATACCTGCAGTTACAGTAGTCTCCAGGTTTAACGGATAACCTACAGCCAGCACCCATTGTCCGATTTCTACATCGTCAGAGTTACCATACAGCAGGTAAGGAAGATTCTTAGCGTCTACCTTGATCACTGCCAGGTCAGTGCTTGGATCAGTACCAATTACTTTTGCCTTGTAAGTCTTGTAGTCATTTAATGTCACTGCTATTTCGTCAGCATCATCCACTACGTGGTTGTTGGTGATGATATAACCATCGTCAGAGATCAGCACACCGGAACCGGAGGCCATCTGACCTGGAATATAATATTTACGGCCGCCGCCTTCTCCCTGAAATTCATCTCCGAAGAAATCATCCCCGAAAAGGTCCTGCAACACACTTCTTCTTCTCTGCAGATTATTGGTAACCTGTCTTGGATTTATCTTGGTCTTAATGTGCACTACACCTGGTACAGCAATCTTTGCTGCCTGGCTGAAATCAGTTGGAGGTGTGGCGTTTTTAGCATTTGCGCCGGGCATGTAGCTGGCGTAATTAACCGGGATATCCTGTGATCCATTTTGATAGGGGCCTGTCTGCCGGGGTTGGTATCTGCTGTACACATAGATGCTGGCAACAGCAGTTGCCGCGCTGATAAGAACAGTTGCCGCAATTTGCCGGAATTTCATATGTTTCGTTGTTTAAAATTTTAAATGATAGTATAAGGAATGAATATCAATTTACATGCCTCGTGACACAAATTTAAGGGGGCGTAACAGTGAACGTTGTATACCACGTTTACTTTAACACATTTTTATATGAATAGTTAATATGATCTTAACGCGGAGACTGACAGATTGTTGCTTTTCATGACAAGATGATGTCTATTTAACCGACAGAACCGTCATTCTTACAGGGTATAACACATGACGGTTTATCAGTATCCTGGAAATGCAAACGGGCAGCTCTGTCAAAGTGCTGCCCGTAATAATATATGAAGTACGGCCTGTTACAAGCCAGTCAGGAATTGCATGGTATCCACGCCGTCAGCATAGTCTGAAAGGCCGGGTTGCTGTGCATTACCGAAAGCGGTATATCCGTGACCCACCAGGCATTGGAGGTCATTGCTGGCTTGCAGCTCCTCTGCCAGTGTAGCAGCGCTGGTGTAATAGCCATAGTGCAGCACGCTGATTGGCGAAAAAATAGACCCCGATTCTACCAGGATGATATTGTCATTTGCCATATAAGGCGATCCATTCAGCAGGATGAGGGCCAGGTTATAGTCGTAATTGTTCTTGTACTTATGGTGATCGGCCAGGTGGGCATACTTGCGGAAGGCTTGTATCAGCGCTTCAAAGTTATATCCTTCAGGCACGAATATTTTGGTAACATTCCTGCATCCCAGGCCAAAATACAACATCACATCATCTGCGAGGGCTTCCAGTTCAGCAACTGTTTCTGTACCATCAAGGATAGCTACAGAAGTACGGTTGCGACGGATAATATGCGGATACTGTGCAAAGTAATATTCAAAATAACGGGCAGAGTTATTGCTACCGGTAGCAATATAGGCGTCGCAGTTTTTCAGCATGTCCTGTACAAGGGTTTGCTGTGCATATTGCGGATACCATTCGCTCATCTTGTCTATTACATGCTGCATGAGCACTGTATCTTTGGAAGATAACTTCAGGCGTACCTGATGGCCGCTCAGGAAACCGCACAACCAGTCATGGAAACCTACCAGCGGAATATTGCCGGCTGCCACGATCCCGACTGAACGGGGAGAAGCGGTGGGAGCAGGATAACCTGAGAGCCAGCTGTTCAGCTTTGACTCGTCAAGATAATAACGGCAAATATTTTGCAGGGATAGATCAATGAAGTTGTGAGTGAACCATCCGTTAGCCTGAAATGCTCGGTCTTTCACAGTCTGTAACGCAGAATCGTTGCCTGACAGGTATTGACCCAAACGCACGAGGGCTGCTACTTTTTCTATACTGCTCATTGAATCTGTATAAATAATTAACTTTTTAAACCTAGATATTCTATTTTTGTCTGCAAAATTAATGGCTTACTACTTAAACAAAAAGTTTATACTATGGCAATCAAGATAACAGATGAATGTATTAATTGTGGCGCATGTGAACCGGAGTGTCCAAATAACGCTATTTATGAGGGTGGTGTTGAGTGGGCAATGGCTGATGGTACATCAATTAAAGGCCAGTTCGTAATGATGGACGGTACTTCAATTGCTGCTGATCAGCGTAATGCGCCAATTGCTGTAGATAGTTATTACATCGTTCCAAACAAATGTACAGAATGCCAGGGCTTCCATGAAGAGCCTCAATGTGCAGCTGTTTGCCCGGTAGACTGCTGTGTTCCTGACGAGATGTACCAGGAAACAGTAGACGAACTGCTGGCTAAGAAAGAAAAATTACATATGTAATATCATCATACAGGAAGCTTAAGGAACTAACCGGTAACTGGTCATCGATAATAATCGGAACGCATGCCGGAACCTGAAGGGAAGAAAGGATCAAACTTTCTTCCCTTTTCTTTTGTCCTAAAAAAAGTGCACATCCACTAATTTCTATTAACTTTATCCGCTTATTATTAAATTATATATGAAAAAGAACATCGCCCTGGTAGCCGGTGGGTACTCCGGTGAATATGTAATTTCAGTGAAGAGTGCAGCCGTGATAGAAAAACATCTTGATAGCAGCAAGTATGATGTCTATAAGATCTCTATCACCCGCGATGGATGGAACTACACAGGTGCAGACGGTCAGCTGGTAGCGGTAGATAAAAATGATTTCTCATTGACTATCAATGGAAACAAGGTGACATTTGATGCTGTATTTATCGGTATACACGGTACGCCGGGTGAAGATGGACGTCTGCAGGGATACTTTGAAATGCTGGGTATTCCGTTCACCAGCTGCGGCATGGTATCTTCTGCCCTGACCTTTAATAAGAGCTACTGCAACAAAGTAGTAGCTGCTCTTGATGTTGTAAACGTATCAAAATCAGTACATATCTTCAAAGATCAGCCTTTTGATACCCAGGCTATTCTGCAGGAACTGCGATTGCCGGTGTTTGTAAAACCCGCCGAAGGTGGTAGCAGCATCGGTATGTCTAAAGTAAATACCGCTGAAGAGCTGGCGCCGGCTATAGAGAAAGCCTTCCATGAAGATGTACAGATTCTCATCGAAGAGTTTGTAAAAGGAAGGGAAATTACCTGTGGTTTATATAAAACCAATGGTCAACTGACCGTACTTCCTCCTACAGAGATCATCAGCGGTAAAGAATTTTTCGATTACGAAGCCAAATATACACCAGGCGTATCCAGGGAAGTAACGCCCGCCGAAGCGCCGGCAGATGTATTGACGCTGATCCAGGAGACTGCTAAAAAGCTGTATGATAAGCTGAACTGTCGTGGTATTGTAAGGATGGATTTCATCTGGGAAGAAGCAAACAACCGCCTGTTTTTCCTGGAGGTTAACACTATGCCCGGACAATCAGAAAACAGTATCGTTCCTCAGCAGGTAAGGGCCGCCGGTATGACCCTGCAGGAGTTTTACGGCACATTAATTGAAGAATGCCTGAGGAAGTAACACCTGAGTTCATTTTAACGTTAAAATATAATTTGTGTTCAAGTCAATAACCAAACGCTCCTTCGGCTTCAACCTGCTGGTTGTAGTAGGCATATTTGCCGTACTGGGGCTGCTTTTCTTTTCATTACTAGGGTTTATCACAAAACACGGGGATACCCTTACCGTCCCTGATGTATACAAGAAAAATATACAGGAAGCCACTATGATCCTCGAAAATGCAGGATTCGGAGTGGATGTAAGAGATTCTATCTTTGTAGACAGCCTCCCGGGCCTTGCTGTGTGGGAACAGACACCTGCCAGAGGATCTATTGTAAAAGTAGGTCGTACTATTTATCTTACAGTAAATAAGGTCATTCCGCCGATGGTGCAGATGCCTGATCTTACCGGTCTGACCTTCCGTAGTGCAGAAATGACCTTGCATAGTCTCAGGCTGAATGTAGGTGATACTATCTACAAACCTGACTTTGCCACTAACACGGTGTTACAGCAGTTACTGAATGGTAAACCTGTTAAACCAGGCCGTGATATTCCGGAAGGCAGTAATATCACCCTTGTACTCAGCAGTGGTACCGGTAATACCGAAAATCCTGCACCAGACCTGGTAGGTATGACCTTCATGGAAGCAAAAGAAACACTGAGCGCCAGCAACCTCGGACTTGGTACGGTGATCATCGATCCTTCTGTAAGAGATACAGCTAACGCATTTGTAGTGAAGCAGACACCGATGCGCAGAAACAGCCTGAATGAACTGAATATGGTGCGTGCGGGTGAGTCTGTCGATATCTGGCTATCCAACACCCGTCCTGAAAAAGATAGTGGTGTAGTACCTGCTCCACCGGTTGAACAGGAGGATTAATCGTACAATACCTTATATTGCTGTATAAATCAAAAACTTAAAAATTCACAGCCATGGAAAATATTAGCGCAGCAGAAGTGAAACAGCGCATTGACAGCGGCGAAAACCTGCATCTGGTAGATGTAAGGGAACCGCATGAACATGAGGATTTCAATATCGGCGGTAAGCTGGTGCCATTAGGCGACATCCGTGCCATGCAGGTGGATGAACTGGAAGACCTGAAAGGAGAAGAAGTGATTGTTTACTGCCGCAGCGGCGGTCGTAGCGGACAAGCAGCTATGATCCTGGAAACAATGGGCTTCCAGAATGTTAAGAACCTGGCTGGTGGTATGCTTGCATGGCAGGACCAGTTTGGTAAATAATCCATCAGTTGATAAAATAACAATGCCTTCCGGCATGTACCACGCTGCAGCGCGATACTGCCCGGAAGGCTTCTTACTTTGTATAACCACTATATTTCCACCCCGGGCCACCCATCCGGATCCCTGATGTCAACCCGCTCAATCCACCGTTATGAAATACCTGATAGCACTGTGCCTTTCGTGCTCCCTGTCATTTACGCATACCATTGCCCAGACCACTACAGCAACTGACATTGTTATTTATGGCGGCACTTCCGCGGCTATTACCGCTGCTGTACAGGCCAGCAAAATGCATAAGTCAGTCGTTGTTGTATCACCTGATAAGCATCTTGGCGGTCTCTCTTCCGGCGGCCTTGGTTTCACTGACACCGGTAATAAAGAAGTAATCGGCGGACTGGCCCGCGAGTTTTACCATCGCATATACCAGCACTACCAGCAACCAGGAGCCTGGAACTGGCAGCAGCAATCTGCCTATGGTAATAAAGGCCAGGGTACCGCAGCCATAGATGGTACGGAACGTACCATGTGGATATTTGAGCCTCATGTGGCTGAGAAAGTGTTTGAAGACTTTGTCAAAGAATATGGTATAAAAGTGATCCGGAATGAATGGCTGGATAGAGAGAAAGGTGTCATTAAAAAAGCCAACCGCATCACGGCTATCAAAACCCTGAGCGGTAACACCTATGAGGGTAAGATGTTTATAGACGCTACTTATGAAGGCGATCTGATGGCAGCTGCGGGCGTGTCATACCGCGTAGGAAGGGAAGGTGTGAAAGAGTTTGGAGAAGAGTGGGCAGGTGTGCAGACAGACGTATTTCACCATGGCCACCATTTTAAGAAACCGGTAAGCGCTTATAAGATTCCCGGAGATGCTACCAGTGGCCTGCTGCCGCAGATATCTGCCCTGCCGCCGGGAGAAAAGGGAAGTGGTGATAACAAAATACAAGCTTACTGCTTCCGCCTCTGTCTCACCGATCTTCCTGCCAACCGGATGCCTGTGCCTCGTCCGGCAGGTTATGATTCTACACAGTATGCATTGCTGCTGCGCGTATTTGAAACCGGCTGGAATGAGACGTTTAACAAGTTCGATCCTATCCCTAACCATAAAACGGATGTCAATAACCATGGTCCGTTCAGCATGGATTACATTGGCATGAATTACGATTATCCGGAAGCTACTTACGAGAAGAGGAAGGAGATTATTGCTGCGCACCAGACGTATCAGCAGGGACTATTGTATTTCATCGGAACAGATGCCAGGGTGCCTGAACAGATACGCAACCGCATGAAGGAGTGGGGATTAGCCCGTGATGAGTTCAAAGACAATAATCACTGGCCGCACCAGCTGTACATCCGTGAAGCCAGACGCCTGAAAGGTAGAGAAACGATGACAGAAAATGAGGTACTGGGCAAAAAGCCGGTATCTCAATCAGTAGGGATGGGCTCTTATACCCTGGATTCTCACAATACCCAAAGATATGTGCAGGCAGATGGCACTGTACAGAATGAAGGCGATATAGGCATTGAAATACCAGTACCTTACCGCATCAGCTATGGCGCTATTGTTCCTGAAAAGCAGGAGTGCAACAATCTGCTGGTGCCGGTGTGTTTGTCCTGTACACATATTGCGTACGGTTCAGTGAGGATGGAGCCAGTATTTATGATCCTGGGACAAAGCGCTGCTACTGCCGCTGCCCAGGCGATTGACAGTAAAAAAGCTGTTCAGGATATCAGTTATGATAAGCTGAAGACGCAGTTGCAGAAAGACAAGCAGAGCTTATAGTTCCTGCTCAAAGAAGGCGCAGCTGCCACCTGTCCACTGTTGAGGCTTACCTTGCGTAACGCCGATCATCTTACTTTTACTGATGCGGGCCAGGTTATGTACGAGTAATGGCTTCGGACTATCGTCCGGCCATATGTACATCATTCTGATTTCGCAGTAAGCAGGGCCTTCCGGAGTAACAATGGCAGGGTCATATTGCACTTTGTGCTGCAATATCCAGTTCTCAGGATCAGTGATCCTGTCAATATCTGCCTGCGTCACATCGATCAGTACACCTTGTCCGGCAAAGGAGAATAAAGGCTTCAGTACATAATTTTCCAGATCAGCAGGAATGACCGGCAGTTCATGGAGGAACCAGCTCTTTGGTGCATATTCGCTGTGTATGAAAGGTAGCATGTATTTACTGATGCGGTAAAACCAGTTGGGGTGGGTGACCCATTCCACGTCAAGATCCTGTAACAGACTAACATGTTTGCCAAGGTGTTCCTGTTGGCGGTGCAGATCGTCAAATATTACCCGGTTATAGATTCTCCTGATCTGTACTTTTCCGCCGCCGGTTTCGTAGTACAGTTTTTTACCTTCCTGTATCAGTTCAGTTACACATATCGGTTTAATACCCAGGCGTTGTTCAGTATAGTAGAAGTCTATCCGTGTTTTCTGTTCATGAGGTTTGACTTCCAGCAGCACGACTTCTTCAGGGTTGAAGTTGCCGACAATTACCTCTTTCAGCAGCTGGAAATAGCTTTCACTGTCTAATCCGCCGAAGAAATTGTTGACTGTATCCGGGATATTGAAATGTGTGCGGAATTGCCGGGCCATCAGTTCCTGAAAGGCATACAGCGATGGAAAACCCTGCAGTTCTATTAGCCGGGGCGTAAGTTCTCCATGTTCGTCCCGGCACACTGCAAAGTCAATCACGATGAAATGAGGATGATCATTTTCATGAGGGGCTTTCAGCTGGTGAGGGATCGCATGGCGGGTGAGTTCTTTAAAGTCAGGCCGCATGATCACGGCAATGATTTCATCACACGCTTGTATGAGTTGGGCAGTAAGGGTTGCCGGGATAAACACCGGGGTTTCTGCCACTTTAAAAACAGGTGCTTCACCTGCTTCCAGCGCAATACCTTCGAGAAAGTCGTGGTATTGTTTGTCGGTGAACTGATGATTATATGCTGTACGTATGGAAGGGATCATGATGGTAGATTAAAGTCTGTTGGCGGGTAGTGAGTTACTTGCTTATACTTCCATGTTATTGCCTGAAACGGACTGTTTAAAAATTGCGTTATCGAGGAATGCCGGGATAAATTCATCGTGTGTCAGCATGATTTTGTCAGGATCTGAGAGCTGTTCAAGCATGCTGTAATATTTTTCTGCGCCATAGTTTGTGATCACCTGGTTCTTTTTCTCCTGCTGCATCAGGTACATGCGCATGCCGGTAGCATCAGCTTCCGGGTGGAACTGGGTACCGATACAGTAGTCACTGAAGCGGATGGCCATGGTTGCTCTTTCCAGTGGTACATGTGGCCTTTCTTTTTCAAGCGCCAATACTTTTGCGCCGGTAGCGTCCATCTGTTGCTGATCGAGTTCTATCACCTGCCAGTTGCGGCTATCTACAATGAAATATGGATCTGGCAGTTCACCGAATACCTGTTCACCTTCACCAGCATCAGTTTTATGTACAGGGAATACTCCGAATGCAGGAGATCTGCGTCTGCATACATTACCTAATTTGAGATGACGGCACATCAATTGAAAGCTGTGGCATATGAGCAGGACCTGTTTTTTGTCTGCCGCCGTATCATTCCACTGCCTGATATCTTCCATTAGCTTGAAGTAGCGGGCTTCCCACTCGCTGCCTTCGCTGTCCAGGGGGCTGCCCGGGCCTCCGGTAGAGATATAGATATCGTAGGAGAGATCCGGTAATTGTTGTTCCACGCGGACTTCATACTCATGAAAGACCATATCCAGACCATGCTGTGCTGCATAGCTGTTCAGTATTTCCCGTATACAGCGCATACCCTCATTGGGTACATGCTCATACATATCCAGAACGGCAATTTTCCAGTGCTGCTTAGTAGATATCATATCACAAAGGTACAGGTTTAGCAGTCTTTGAGAAACCTGTTAATGACAAAGTCTGTTACAGACACCAGATCCTGGGTATCTTCATATACTTTCAACTGCTGATCAGCGCCGGTACCATTATTCAGAATATCCAGCGTACGTTTGATATAGTGGCGGCTGCCCAGTTCATCGACCACATCATCTACAAAGTCAAGTAATTCATGGATCAGTGCCCTGGCATTAACTTCCTGTTCTTTTCCAAAATCTATCAGATTACCATCGATACCATAGCGGGAGGCGCGCCATTTGTTTTCATTGACCAGCGCCCTGTTATAGATAATGAAGTTCAGGTTCTGCATGCGCAGTTTATAGATCTTGGCGCATACTGCCTGGAACAGCGCAGCGAGTGTGCAGGTTTCCATGACGGTAAGTGGCACATCGCAGATGCGAAACTCTACCGTATTAAAGTAGGGGTGTACCCGCAGATCCCACCAGACCTTTTTAGGGTTGTCGATACAGTTGGTCTTTACAAGTAGCTGTATGTATCTGTCGTATTCTTCTATACTGGCAAAGTAATCGGGGATGCCGGTACGGGGGAATTTATCAAAGACTTTTGTGCGGTAGGATTTGAAGCCGGTATTGCGGCCTTCCCAGAATGGAGAGTTGGTACTAAGTGCAAATACGTGCGGCAGGAAATATCTTACAGAGTTGGCGATGTGCAGGGCCATTTCCCTGTTTTCCATACCGACATGTACATGTAGTCCGAAGATGAGGTTAGAGCGTGCGGCATCCTGCATTTCATTGACGATCTCAAAGTAGCGGGGATTGTCGGTGATGTGTTGCAGTTGCCATTTAGAGAAAGGGTGGGTACCTGAAGCGCCGATGGAATATCCGAGTTCACCGGCTATTCCGGCAATGGTCCTCCGTAGCATGGATACGTCCTCACAAGCTTCGTCGATGTTAGCGCAAATCTGCGTACCTACTTCCACCACAGCCTGGTGAAATTCGGCTTTTACTTTATCTCTGAGCACCCTATGGGCTTGTTCTACGATCTTTTGTTCATGGGAGCGGAGTTCTCTGGTCTGAGGGTCCATTACCATGTATTCCTCTTCAATTCCGAGGGTGAAGTTGTTAAGCATGAGAAGACAATAAAGCAATTAGGTATCAGGGATGAGGAATCGGGCCTTGGAGTTGACCAGTAGTGCCTGATTCCTCACTCCTAATTTCCTCAAAGTTATTCTTTCTTTTTAGTCTTTTTCACTGCTGTCTTTTTTGCCGGAGTTTCTTTTTCCTGACCTGGTTCTTTGAGTTCCATGGTATCTTTCGGCGGCTTGGCGGGTGATACAGCTGCAGGTTTTTTGGCAGCCGTCCTCTTAGCGCCGGGAACAATGGCTGTTTGCTGTCCGGAAGTAGCCTGTTTCAGGAAGTTACCCCAGGTAAGGTTGTCTCTACCCGCTGTTTGTTCCTGTGCACGCTGTATAGCATAGGTGGCGGCCGTTTCTACTACCCACTCGAAATTCTCAGTACCGATTACCTTTTCATTGGTTTCGGGCGCTGGGTTCCAGAAGTCGATCACGTATGGTACACCACCGCGGATGGCAATTTCTACAGAATTAAAGTCATAGCCCAGGTATTGGTTCAGGGTTGCCACCTGATCTGCTACTGTGTTGATGAGGGTGCTGTCTCCGCTATCTTCGGTGAGGTAACGTTGATTTTCCGGTTGGTAAGGATCGTAAGGTATTACGCGTACGTATCTGCCACCGATGCAATAGCAACGGTAATAAGATTCGTACTTTATTTCCTCCTGCAGCATCATAACCAGTTGTCCGGTGCGCGCATGTTGGGCAAAGAACTCCTCACGGTCATGTATTTTATACACATGTTTCCAGCCTCCGCCATTATATGGCTTCATGTAGGCCGGGAAACCGATATGCTCGAAGATAGATTCCCAGTCAAAAGGATACTCCAGGTTTCTGAAGGACTGGTCTGTTGTGTTGAGTGGAAGGTCTCTGGATGGGATGAGGGCAGTCTTTGGAACTTTAACACCTGTGCGGTGAGCCAGTTCATTATTTACAAACTTATCATCGGCACTCCACCAGAAGGGGTTGTTGATGACGGCAGAACCGTCCAGCGCGGCCTGTTTAAGCCACGTACGATAAAAGGGAACGTCCTGTGAGATACGGTCAAGAATCACGGCATATCCTGATGGGGTGCCCTGTATTACTTTGTCGATGGATATTGCCTCTGCTGTGATTCCGTCTATCTGTTTGTCATTTACACGATCAATAAAAGCCTGTGGAAAGCCATTTTCCTGGCCGAAAAGGAGTCCTATTTTTTTCATCTGTAAAAGAGTTTTACTGTTTGGTTATCCGTCGTTTACAACAGTTGCCGAAGGAAATCAATATTCGCGCCAACAGCTCAGGCACTATTTGATCGGGGAAAGGTAGTAAGGCAGCATCTCCAGCCAGTTAGGCCAGTCGTGTGTCTTATTGGGCCTTACGTCCAGCCAGTGCATAATATCTTTATTATGAAGGATGCCGGACATTGTTTCGTTCTGGGCAAGGGTAATATCTTTATCGGCAACGTCTATGATATCCCTCTTCTCCATACACCAGCATTTCAAACTCATGGCCCGGGTGTGGGGAATGCCATTTGTAATGATATTGCTGCATTGTTATAAATATAAAGAAAAAATGCTAACGCACCTTCCTGTAACAGACGGACATCTTATTTCTATGGTCGCGGCAGGGCGTAAAATACAGAAAGCGCCTCACGGGGTGTGAGACGCTTCATTGTATTAATATATTGGTACAGGTTAAAGCTGGAATATGTTATTATCCTCAGGTATTAATCCATCAGAAAGGTATATTTCAATTGATAGCTGGTAGTAACCGCTGGGCGACCATTACCATTGATCGTCCACTTCTCTGTCTGGTGCAGGGCTGTCGGATAATTATCCGTACCGTAAGTATAGACATTTGTCACAGTCAGTATAGAATCGCCCGCAGGGTTGGTTATCGTTTTAGTCACTACATTGTTAGCCGAGGACCAGCTGGCGCTTTCTGACTGATTAACAATGAAGTTAGCAATAGTCATCCCCTGGTAATTGGATTTATCATCGTAGGTATAAGCAACAGTAGTGGTGTCCTGGCTCTGAACGTTTCTGATAACCGGAATGCTGTAAGAGACGGTTACATTACCTCTGCTATCACGGATGTAGATGTCCTTCTTTGCCAGAAGGTAAGGAGCCATTACGCCATCAATCTTATAATGATAGAGAGCTGTTACCCTATCGAGGTTGTCATAGGCAACGCTGTCATAACCTTCTATCAGGCCGCTGTAAGAAGAAAATAACTTTAATTTGCTAACCCTTCCGTAGCTATCGTATTCCAGCTCTTTGGCTTTCATACCTACATGTTCCTGTTCGGTGGAAACGTATGTGAAAGATGCTTTGCCGGTAGTGTCAAATCTGATCACTTCTGAATAGAACTTCTCTACGTTATTGGTAACGTCCATTCTTTGTACAGTCATGACCCTTTTGTATTTGTCGTATGAATAGGAAAGGGATTTCTGATAAAATCCGGTTTCAGCGTTCATACTGGCAAAAACTTTGTCACCCGGAAGGGTTTCTTCCTTGTTACAGGCCGTGAACAGTGTCGCAAAGATCGCTGTGCTGAGCAGAAGCTTTCTCATGATTTAATAGGTACAGGTTAAGTATAGGGTGATCGGCTACCTCTTCAGTTCAAATCAAGCACAAATATATACGTTATTTCAGATGCGTGTATCACTTCGGGGGTAAAGATGGATACTATTTTTTGGGCGGGGAAGGGGTGGGGGTGCTAAGTAATTAAGCGTGAAGTATTAACAAAAAAAGGCGTCTCTTACAAGAGACGCCTTTTTCATATGTTCAATCGTCGTAGATTATCTGAAGATGTAACGAAGACCGAGCTGACCCTGCCAACGGGCAGACTGTAAACCGAAATCATCGATCTGAGCTACAGTTTTTCCATCAAATTTAGCAGGTGTTTTGAAGTTGTATGTAGGTGTAGTACCATCAGCTGCAAAACCTACGAAATCAATGATTGCGGCGTTGTTGTAGAACATACCTGAACGGGTAGTATACATGCGGCCCCAGTCGTTATTGATCATGTTACCCAGGTTGAATACATCGAAGCTAACCTGTAAGGTGTGACGCTTACCGTTTCTCTGAGTAATGTAGAAGTCCTGTGCAATGTGCAGGTCAAAAATATGAGTAAAAGGCGTTCTTACACCATTTCTCTCAGCATATTGACCTCTTTGTTTGCTTAAGTATTTATCGCTATTGATAAATGCATCCAAAGCAGCCCATTGTTCTTCAGGAGTTACAACCACATCAACATTGTTCACTTTTGTGGTATAGGCTACCAGATTAATATCTGCAGCTGTCCTTGGAACATAAATCAGGTTCAGGCTCTTATCACCACTTGAACCATTGTAGTCGCCAACGATATTGGTGTTAGGCACATCTCTGTAGCCATAACCGAATCTTTCACCTGACTGGCCGGTGTAGTACAGGCTCACAGTAGTACCGAAGTGTTTCAGGTATTCTTTCTTATAGGTTACAGAAGCAATAATTCTTGAACCCATATCGAAAATGGAGTAACCCAGATCAATATCGTTACGTCCTCTTACGTTCGGTACTCTCCACTGAGAAGAGTTCTGAGACGACTGACCGTCATTCAGTGCTTTGGAACGACCATAGGTATAAGCAGCCATTGCGCTGAATCCACCCTGGAAGGTTTTCTGTAACTGAGCGGTCAGGTTATAAGAGTAACCTTTGCTGGTATTCTCTGCATACATGATATCTGTGTAGTTACCCAGAATATCTCTGCCAACGTTTTTCCAGATAGGACGGTTGTCCGGACCATTCCCTGTTACTGTATTTCCTGAAGGGATGTAAGACAGGTTATAGTACAATACGTTGTTGATATTTTTAGTGTAGATGGCTTCCAGGCTACCTACCATACCCCAAGGCAGTTTCTGATCGATAGCTAAGCTGGTTCTGAATACCTGAGGGAATTTGAAATCTCTTGCAAACAGGTCAACCTTACCAGATGGAGCAGCCGTGATGCTAGGCTGAGCAAAAGGATCTGTGATAAAAGGTATAGGCTGATTGGTCGGAGACGTTGCATTAGCAGGGTTGTAAGATTGTCTGATACCGCCCAATGTGATACCGTTATTGTTGTAGATGCCGCCCAACCATACGTAAGGGATACGGCTGGTAAAGATACCTGCACCACCACGGATCTGCGTAGTCTGATCACCTTTCACGTCCCAGTTAAATGCTAGACGCGGAGAGATCAGGATCTGTGCTTTAGGTTTTGTACCCACCTGTGCACCGTCAATATCCCATTTGCCTGCAGCAAGTACCTGTGGCAGTACATCTGTATTGAAAGCTGAATTTACAGCAGGGGTAGTTAACAGCATTGGGATATCTGCACGAACACCCAGAGACAGGCGTAAACGGTCATTTACTTGGTAGTCATCCTGTGCGTAAAAGCCAAGCTGTAATGCTTTAAATTTAGCAGCAGCGTCGGTATTGTCACCAGTAGTCTTATCTACGTTAGAGAATGAACGGTTATACTGAACCGGAGACCTGTCGTTCATGAAATCATCCAGGTTTGCGAAAGTATAAGAACCATAGTTCTGACCAATGAATACGTTGGTCATGTTATAGAACTCATTGCTGGTACCCAGGGAGATAGTGTGCTTACCTCTGTACAGTTCCAGGTTGTCAGTCAGGGTGATTACATCCTGTTTCAGCAGGTTAGCAGCAGAAAACTCTTCTGTGCCAAAGCTGATTGATTCTCTTGAGATGAATACGGAAGTATATGGACTACCCATTACACTGCGATCATCTCTTACAAAGTTCGCACCTACCAGCAGGGAGTTGGAAGCTCTGTTACCGAACTGGCTTTTCAGCTCAGCGGTGGTAGCATTGGTAGTAGATGGGAATAATACACCTTTATTAGAGAAAGTGATAGTATTAGCGCTAGATCTTCCAGGGCTAACGCTTTCACCATGAGTATACTGATGACGGATAGTAAACTTGTGGTGATCGTTGATATTCCAGTCTAATCTTGCAAAGAATTTCTGGCCTTCCAGGGTATTGTTTACAGTTTCGTAAGTTCCCGGATCATATCCATCTGCACGCAGTTTAGCAGCCAGGTCGTCCAGTTGTTGTCTTGAAGCGGGGTTTTGACGGCCAGCATATGTTTCATATGCAAATGGCTGCGGACGGTTATCTTTCTGGAACTCTGCGTTAACAAAGTAGAACAGTTTGTTTTTAATAATCGGACCACCTAAACGTACACCGTAAGTTTTGGAAGAGAAATCTGCCAGTTTGGTTCTTTTAGATTCGTCTTTGATTGGTGTTTTACCAGCCAGTGCTTCATTACGTACGAAGTAGTACGCAGAACCTTCTATATCATTGGTACCGCTCTTGGTTACAGCGTTAATCGCACCACCAGAGAAGCCGCCTTGTTTTACGTCGAAAGGAGATACGTTGATATTGAACTGGTCAATGATATCGATAGAGAATGGAGAGATACCGATCTGACCACCGTTTGTACCATTTTCTGCCAGACCAAATACATCGTTCTGTACAGCACCGTCAACGAAAGTAGCATTGTACTTATTGCTGGTACCTGCGATTGAGATAGTCTGGTTACCGCCACCGTCTTTGGTCAGTTTAGCCTGGGGGGTTAAACGTACAAAGTCGGTCAGGTTTCTACCTACAGTAGGTAATGCTTCAACCTGTGTGCGGTTCAGGGTAGTCTGAGCACCTTTACGGTTCGAGTTGAACACGGTGCTTCTCTGTCCTACAACCTGTACTTCTTTAATGTCCCTGGCTTTTTCGCCAAGGCTGATGTTTAATCTGAATGGCTGACCCAGAGCGAGGAAGATCTCATCCTGGTTAAATTCAGTGTAACCAATGAAGGTAGCAGTTACTTTGTAAGGACCACCAACGTTCATGTTCGGGATACGATAGTAGCCTTCTGCATCGGTAGTAGTTCCGTACTTGGTACCTGTGGGCTGATGGATCACAACAACGGTAGCCCCGGGTAACGCCTCCTTCGAAGGACCGGTAATCTTACCCAGCATGCTACTGGTAGTTACCTGTGCGAACGAAGTAATTGCGCTGAACAGGACAATGAATGTAAATAGTAGTCTTCTAAATCCCATATAAGAGCAGTTTGATTTATGACGCAAAGGTGGTAAATAAATTTTTATCGAATTTAACTCTACATTAACAAATTGTTAAGCGATTGACCTTATTAGAATTACCTGTTACAATTTTGGATAGTTGTTTGTTTAAACAGGCTTTTGCTGGAGTTTGTTCAAAGATTTGCCCTGGAATTTCTAAAAAATCGAATAAGGAAGTTTCAAATACTTGAATTAGGGCCGGGTACGCTTGGAAAACTGACGTTTTAGCAGTTATAGTGTGATATGTGTTATATTATATATATCTAGGCTTACCTGGAGGTAACCAGAAACCAGGTGAACATCTCTTATTTTACCATAACTTTGCACATTAATCTATAATATAGCTCTATGTTAGATACAATAGAATCAGCCATAGAAGATATCAGGAATGGTAAGCTCGTGATAGTGGTGGATGATGAAGACAGGGAGAATGAAGGAGATTTTGTTACAGCAGCAAGGAACGTTACGCCGGAGATCATTAACTTTATGAGCCGCTACGGCCGTGGTTTAATATGCGCGCCTCTTGTTGAGGAACGTTGCGAGGAACTCAAACTCGAAATGATGGTGCGTGACAATACTGCATTACATCAAACCCCCTTTACTGTATCTGTTGACCTGCTGGGTCACGGTTGTACCACCGGTATCTCTGCCCATGACCGCGCTAAAACTGTGCAGGCCCTGATTGATCCCAATACCCGCCCAGAAGAATTGGGTAAACCTGGACATATCTTCCCTCTGAAAGCAAAAAGCGGTGGTGTACTGCGCCGTACCGGACACACTGAGGCCACCATCGACCTGGCCAGATTGGCTGGTTTTGAGCCTGCCGGCGTACTGGTTGAAATTATGAATGAAGATGGCTCCATGGCCCGTCTGCCGGAACTCCGCGAAATAGCTACTAAGTTTGACCTGAAACTGATCTCTATAAAAGACCTGATTGAATACCGCCTGGAGAAAGAGACCCTCATTGAGGAGCAGGTAACGGTCCATATGCCTACAGCATATGGCGACTTTGAACTGGTAGCTTTCAAACAGCTTAACTCAGGCGAAACGCACATGGCCCTCAAAAAAGGTACCTGGGAGAAAGGAGAACCTGTTCTGGTACGTATACACTCTTCCTGCGTAACAGGTGATATCCTTCATTCACTCCGCTGTGATTGTGGAGAACAGCTCCATAAAGCAATGGAAATGGTTGAGCGTGAGGGTAAAGGTCTTATTCTATATATGAACCAGGAAGGCCGCGGCATCGGTCTGTTGAATAAGTTGAAAGCATATAAGTTACAGGAAGAAGGTCGTGATACCGTACAGGCCAACCTGGAGCTCGGCTTTAAAATGGATGAGCGCGATTATGGAGTAGGTGCCCAGATCCTTCGTCATATGAACATCTCTAAGATGCGCCTCATTACTAACAACCCACGAAAAAGAGCAGGTCTTAACGGATATGGTCTTGAAATAGTGGAGAATGTAGCGATCGAAGTACATCCGAATCCGCATAACGAGTTCTATCTCAAAACAAAACGAGATAAACTAGGTCATGAAATATTAAAAGGCTAAGCCATTTCCAACAGAAATGAGCATCAGGAACTGATGCCTGAAGACTTAACCATATAAAAGAAGAGGGCGTATCACAACCGATACGCCCTCTTCTTTTATATTAGTTAGCTTTTTCTTCTCTTCTTCGGGCAGAGTCTTCCCGTTCTTTTTCTTCCAACCTTGCCGCTTCGGCCCTCCGCATAGAATCCAGCATCCGGCGCCGATTACGCTCATTGAATAATTCAGAGAACTTATTATACTCACGTACATAGGAAATACCCAAACCGGCCTTGTTTCTGTTTACCAGATTATATACGTCATAGTCTGACTTACTGAAAGCATTGATTCGGATACGGCCTTCAGGTGTCAGCAGGTATTCTGCCCGGAAGTCACCGGCGAAACGGTTTGCATTGGCAGACGTATTGGCTTTACCCCAATCGTAATCTCCTCCAACATATAATCTTATTCTATTATTATAAAGGTTACTGGTCACCCCCGCGCTAACCTGATTACGGTCCAGGGACGCGTTATCCTGGTTACCTATATTATAAGCTCTATAATTCACATTAATACCAATTCCGCTGTTTTTCAGCAGGACGCCTGTAATATTATTCAGGATGGCAGAAGCCTGCGCACTTAACGCCTGACCTACACTATTTTTACCAGTTGTAGCAACGTTAGCGCCGCCGGCAGAGTTGGGGTCTTCGGGAAGGAATTGATTGAACAGCAGTAAACCTGCCATTTGCTGCAGGGCCTTGTTCTGGTCCTGGTTGATCTCACGCAGTTTTGCTGCCACGCCGCTTTCATATGCCAGTGACCCTACATCCGGTAGATTAATCTCGTAGGTGATGTCGGGTTTCATCAGATCATTCCGCAGATTAATCAGGATATCTACCCTTTCTGTACGGGTGGCCAGTTTGTCACTTGCAGTAGATGCGGTACCCACCAGGTTGTACAGGCTTACTTTTGAAAGGGAGTATTTGGCATGGACGTCAACCTTTGCTTCGCTGGGGTCGCCATTCCAGGTGATAGTACTTGCCTTGTCAATATCAAATTTCCAGCTTGTAAGTCTTTGGAGGGTAAAGTTGTAAGATCCGCTGTTAATTTCATAGTTGCCAAACATGTTGAAGTCGCCTTCTGTGTTTACCATAATCTGCAGATTACCTGTACCATTGGCAGAGATCATATCGCCGGAAGCTGCATCCATGATCACGTCAATCTGGGCATCAGGGGTAGCAGTAATATCTAGTTTGACGTTCAGCTTAACGTTATCCTTCTTCTTTTTCTTCTCTTCTTTCAGCTCTGTTCCGTAACTTTTGAATGTGATATAATCTGAACGACCTATGTCTTTACTGTCGGACAGGGGAAGGTAGAAGTGGGTGCCTTTACCTGGTCGTGCCTGTATGCGTAACTGCAGATCATTCAGCGGGCCGGAGAAGTACACTTTACCGTCCGAGATCACATCGCCATAGAATAAGTCGCTATCTGCCGCGCCGGTATTAAGGAATACGAAGTTCCGGGCGTTCACATCGAAATCAAAGTTGAGATTGTTGAAGTGATCATGAGAGATATATCCACTAGCGCTTGCGCGACTGTTGTTTTTATCAACGATGGTGAAGTTGCCAAATTCGATCAGGTTATCATCAATATTGACATTCAGCTTTGGAATAGTGTAACGGGTGCCTAAGTATAATACCTTCATACCTACACTGTCAATCCGCATATTGCCCCTCACTGAAGGCAGCTTAGTCGTACCTGAAATGGTCAGCTTACCGGATGCATTTCCTTTCAGATCAATCACATATTCATTCACAAAGCGATCCAGCAGGCTGAGTGAGGTACCATTCAATTCAACATTGGCCTGCAGTCGGTTATTAGTCTCTGATACGCCTATCAGCCCTTCAGCAAAAAGGTTCTTGCCTTTGTTTTCGGATCTGACAGCGAAGGTAACATCATCAGTTTCCTGCCTGTATCCACCCTCAAAGTTTACAAGTCCTATGGAGTCATTGTCAATACGTAGTTCGCTCGCAGTAATATTAGCATCCACTGCGAGGCTATGTGTAGGGTCTGCAATCTGAATATTACCGTTTGCAAAACCTTCAATACGCATGGCGGTTAGCTGGGACGGTATTACATCTGTCAGATTGAGGTTCTTCAGGTTAACGATGAATTTAGACTCATCAGGATTGAACTCATTGGTTTCCACCGTAATGCTTTGTTCATTCCTGGTTACCTGCAGATTATTAATTGTAAGGAAGTCTTTACTCCAGTATATTTCGTTACCGGGTGTCACGTTCCACTGTCGTTCGTTAACCGTAAATGCACTATTCAGGAAGTTGATCTTTACACCCTCAGCCACTGTTACTACCCGGGCATAGAATCCGTCCAGGGAAGATGAATCCCCAGCCTGGAGGTCTACTTTTATATAAGATGTATCCCTACTGGAGTTGGCCAGAATGAGTGGGTGTTGCAGCCATACCTGGTCTCCGGAAGAAACTTTACCGATGCTGGTACTGATGTCTATCTTATTGAAAGAACCGGAACTTTTCAGCTGAAGGTCTTCAAAATGGAAGTTCATATAGGATGCCAGCGGTACGTTGATATTCAGGGAGAGATTACCTTTGATTGTGTTCAGCGTACCTTCAATAGTAGAATTATCGAAGCCAGAAATATCTTTTGAGAACCCACGGATCAGTTTATCTACCTGCCCCAGGTTGAAGGCAAATGAGAAATCCTGTTGGATATTATCTTTAGGCGCAGTAGGGAAGTAGCTGGGATAATACTTATTCAACAATAGTTTAAAGGCATCCTGGAGCTGCATAAAACTATAGTTTCCTTTCACATATCCTCCAATTTCACTACCCTGTATAGCCAATACTTTTGTATTGTTTTCCAGGTGGGTGGAGACATTAAGGGAGTCAAATTCCAGCCTGCGCTGATCTTTAAACACGGAAACGTTGTAAACCCTGGCCGAACCATTGAAGTTATCGATGTTACTACCGGCAAAGTTTAATGCCAGTTTAGCCTGTAATACGATAGAATCATTTGTTAGTTGCAAAGCCTGCAGGTTACTATGACGTATATCAGAATCAAAGTCAAAAACAGGGACATCCTGGTTGAAGTCGATAGTACCGGCGAAGTCCATATCCAGATTAGGATCATTAGCAGTGAGGGAGCCGTTAAAGAACTTCCTGTTCATATCTCCCTTAGTCTTGATATTGCTATAGGAATAGCCATTCAGCGTAATCTGCTGTACATCAGCGTCTACTGCCGCTTTGAGCGTTTTGAAGTTAAAACCTTCTCCATTCAGCTTTGCATTCAGAGAGAGGCTGGTGAGTTCTGGTACTCCAAGCAGGCTACCGGCATTAAAGGCGTCAGTCGTCAGACTACCGGAATATACCGGCACGTCCCGGTTGGTTTTGAAGTTGATATCGGAATTTAGGTTACCCAGATTGGTTTGAAACTTACCATAGGCAACGAAGTCACTGACAAATCCTGTAAAGCTACCTGCAAAGCGGATGTTAGAGAGCCTGTCAAGTCTAAGTGGGTCTATATTACGTAGTTCAGGCGTTATTGCAAGGATATCTGGACCGGTAGTCAACAGTTCGTCTGCACGGAAGTCGATATAGGTATTCCCGATATCGGGTAAACCTCTCATTTCCAGGCCTCCCGACAGGCGGGTAGTATTTCCGGCCTGCAGGTTAATATTGGTAGCTTTCAGATTACTTACAGGTCCGCTGGCATCTCCGCTCAGCTGTATTTCTCTCTTCCAGTCAGACAGTATAGGAGCAAAGTAGGCAATATCGTCCGAGTGCAATTTACTGTTGACGATATGTGCACGCATATACACGGCATCTACGTAGGCATTCATATCGCTGATGTCTGCATATTGCATAGTGTAGTAATCTCGCAGATGACTTTTGTTAGTAATGAGGTCCATGTGAGAGAACTCCATTTCCACAGGCGACATCTTAAACCGGGCCGTTAACTTTTTAACATTGAAACCACTGCGTTCTTTGGTGCTCATTGTCAGATCGCCAAGAATGCTGTCCTTTACCATACTGGTATTGGTCAAGGATAGATTAATGCTACTGAAGCGGATATGATTAGGTGCGAAGTAGCCATTCTCTACTTTTGCAGAATCTTCGAGGTCATCTACCCCTAGTGTACCATCTTTAATAGCAATTTCTTTTACCAGCAGTTTCCAGTTATCGCTGTTCCAGCGTAAGGCCGGAATAGCCGAAGTATCCGTGAGCTGTGGCGCGGGTGGGGCAGGCCTCTTCTTACGGAGGGGAGAGGCAGGATACCTGGTAATGATAAATGTCGGCTTGTCAAGTAAGATCTCCTGTATATCAATATTATGTTGATTCAGGTCTATGTTCTTGGCATCCAGATAAATGCGTTTAGCAGCTACACGCATGTCTTCACCGATCCAGGCATCTACCTGGTTAATACGAACATTACGGAGGTCCGTTTTGCGCAGATCAAGGTCGATACCTCCACCGCCTTTCGGCCTGGGACGAGTGGTATCCGGTGGAGCGCTAAACTCATCGATGATGAACTGATAGTTCCAGACAGAATCATTCCGGTGTCTTATCAGGTTTACATCGGCGTCTTCCAGTCCGATAAATTTTAAAACGGGTTTGTCCTGAAAAAAGAACCAGTCAGTTATACGAACCTGTAATGCTCCGGCATAGAGCAGGGTATCTTTGTGACGATCTTCAATAAGTGTACCCTCCAGCCGCAAACTGTTGAAGAGCCGGATGTTCACATGCTCTATTTCAACTTTCGTCCTCAGCTGCCGGGATAAACGGCTTGTTGCCTCATGCACAAGGAAATTCTGTACCACCGGAATGTTTACCAGGACACCTATGAGAATGACAAGGCCCAGTAAACTCAGTAAGATAACAACTAATATTTTGCGTACTTTTTTCAGGCTGCGAAATTTAATCCGGCAAAAATAGTTGAATTACTCCAGAGTCGGTAGTAAATAGGCAGGAGGAATCAGGAATTAGGGATTCTTTACCATTCCTGATTCCTTATTGGTTAAATTGGTTTTACCGTATAACCTTGCTTACGCAATAATTCAATTACTCCGGTATCCCCACCCAGATGTCCTGCGCCTACGGCAAAGAAGGTAGACGCCTTTGAAGCCTCACCGGTAATAATGGGAATCCAGTTACGGTTACGCTGATCCAGGAGAATGTCTTTAAATCGGGCAATGTCTTCTGTTTCAGCCATCAGTTTCGTCATGTCTGTAATATTCTGTGCCCGGTACGCTGTTAGCATGCGCCGGTAGAGTTGCTGAGATTTCTCCGGCTGTTCAATACTTTCCAGGAGCATTTTAGCTTCTTCTTTATCAGGGATGCTGTCAAAAATAGCTACCTGGTCAGTGGCTTTTTCAAGTCCGCGAACTGGTAACTGCTGTGCCTGCGCTAGTTTCATCAGTTCAGCCTCACAATAGGCAGGATCGCTGCAGGCTGAATTAAAGTGTTGCCGGGTAATGAGTGAAAACAGCACCAGCGGTTTGAAGCGATCTAATGCTGCAATGTCCATATGCAGGGAATCCTGGCACCACTTCGCTAGTTGCTGATACTCACCGTCATTAAACAGGTTTTTGAATGAATAGCCTTCCGGCATCATCAGGGCAGACTGTAAGGACTGCATCTCCTGCTGGTCAGCCATATTGATTTCCAGAAAGAGCGATTTTGCTTTTTTCAGAGCATCCTGTGTAGCAGATGAGAACTGGATGTCTTCTTTGCAGGCGATATGTATCGTACCATACAACCAGGAGGGCGTTTGGAGGTCCTTACCTGAGATTTCCCACAAAAGGGAGGACTTTTCTTTGGGTTGTTGCGCTTTGGCGGTTAACAACGAGAAGCTGCACAACAGCAGCGTACCGAGTTTTTTGAGTAACATAGTTACGTGTTTATGAGTGATGCACTTAATTCTTCCAGGTCTTTGACTGTATGCTGGGCGGAAATAATGATCCTGTTTACCGGCGGACTATCCGGATCAGGATAACCGAATGAAGAGATCATAATACCATGTTTCAATAGATATTGCTCAACACCATTACCTCCTTTCAATACAAATATGGGGAGATGGAATGGATTATGCAGCTCGTCCCTCCCTGCTGTTAGCTGCTCAAAGTACGCTATTCGTTGTCGTAAGATATTACGTTGAGCTGCATGCAGTGAAAAGCTCTGTAAAAAGGCCCAGGCATTTGCCGGCATCATGGGTGTTGCACCTGTGAAAAGCGCAGTTTTTTTAACGGCTGTAATATCAGCTGTATGTCCGGCCACGATACCTCCCTGGATGCTGTATGCTTTGGCCATCGAAGCGGCTAACAGATAACGTACTGCCGGATGTTGCGGTAACCGGCTGATTATTCCGCTGCCATCATCAGAGACAATTCCTATGCCATGTGCATCGTCAATAACGACTATTACCTGTCGGCGTATAGCAGTCAGCCAGCTGAAATCATTGATAGTGCTCGTTAATGCATTCACACCATCGGCTACAATCACAAAAGTATTATCTGGATGAGCATTGACTTTATCGGTAGTTTTGACAGCCCAGTCAGCCCAGGTCTCTGACGGTATGGCCGGATTGCCAGTCCACAGTGCAGGATGTGTGTTAGGCGCATAGAGCAGAATGCCCTGTGTGGCGGCATATTGAACTGCTGCCTGAGATGCCAGATAGCCCGATGGGAAAGATGCTGCTGTCTGTTGACGCAACAGCGCCGCCAATCTCTGTTCCAGTTCCTCATACAACTGAAGGCGGGTATTGGCGATCCTGGAAGAAATAAACACAGTTCCGTACCTGTCAATCCCTTCCTTCAGCAACTCCTTAAATGCAGGATGACTATGTAATCCCAGATAAGAAAATCCGGAAAAGAAAAGGTAATCTGTTCCGGAGATAGTGATTGTGCCGGTAGGCGTAGTATGTGTGAACTGTGCCTGCATCCTTATATTACTCCGCTTTTGTTTTCAGGATGAAGTAGTATTCTCCGGATTTGACTTTCATATCAAAGTGAGTTTCATCGAGCTTTGTAATAGTGACCAGATTTTCTGACGAGCGCTGGCCGTTAGATGCAGTAACTGAGATGATCTTACCGTCGCTAAGCAAGGAATATTTACCGGAGTCAGGTTTGTTGTCGATAGTAGCGATGAATAGATTATTATCAAGGAACTGGTAATATACATTCTGATAATAGCCTCTTTTCAGATCAATAGACTGTGTGATCTGTGTATTATCGTATGCGCTGCCTGGAGGTACTACTACATCATATACACGCCACTTCTTGTGCAGCAGCAGTTTGTTAACACGGCCACTATTACAGCTGGTAGATACAATGGTCAGCAGGACCGCAAAAAGGATCATCCGTGATTGGACTTTCATGTCTGATTACTGTTTTTTATTGAACATGTCCTGGTTAAATGCCTGCGATTTCCCTTTAGGGATAGACAAACTTTCCCAGTCGTTCTTTTTTATCATTTTAGCAATGTACACAATTTGGCCTACATGGTAAGGTATATGAGCCAGCTGCCTGTTAATAGCATCTAATACGGTATGCGGCTCATGGCGTATGTATACGGTCTTTTCGAGATCACCAGGCTGTAAGGCACGGATAGCCTCCAGCATACATTGCCATCCCTCTTCCCATAATGCCTTGACAGCTGCGGCAGATGCAACATCATCCTCAAACTCTCTATCCCTGTCACGCCATGGCTTTTCACCATCGCTATGCAGGAAGTCTGTCCAACGGGAGCGCATATTGCCACTCATGTGTTTGATGATCAGGTAGATGCTATTAGGAGCGCCTTCCGGCTGCCAGTGTAATTGCTCTTCAGTTAATACTGCAATACTCTGATCGCCCAATGCTTTATAGTAGGCAAATCTTTTCAGCACACTGTCTAAAAATATTGTTGCTATCATGGGTGATGTTTTTTATTAATAACCGGCAGCACTATCGTCACCGCGTTTATCTCCTACTGCTTCCAGCATACCTTTTTCATTGATTTTTATCAGTTCTACTCTGCCGATGGTAGTGCCTCTTTCGATTTTATACCCCATTCGCTGCAGATGATCGAGCGGCGTCTGATCAAAGTCTTCTTCTACTACAACTTCGTCTGGCAGCCACTGGTGATGGAATTTAGGCGCATCGACTGCCTGCCGGGCAGAGAGGTTAAACTCCAGTACGTTTATGAGCGTCTGGAACACTGACGTAATGATGGTGGCCCCTCCTGGCGTACCTGTAACAAGATAAGGCTTACCTTTTCTTAATACGATGGTTGGCGTCATGGAGCTGAGCATCCGTTTGCCCGGAGCTACAGCGTTGGCTTCCGCACCTACAAGTCCGTACATATTAGGTACACCCGGTTTAACACTGAAATCGTCCATTTCATTATTCAGGAAAAATCCGGCACCGCCCACTACTACTTTCGAGCCGTAGCTGCCATTTAGCGTGGTAGTAACAGATACTGCATTACCTTCTCCATCCATCACAGACAGGTGGGTTGTTTCTGTACTTTCGTATATGCTGCCGGCGGGAACATATTTGCTAATACCCGCTTTCTTTGGATCATAGTCTGCCATGCGGCCCTTCAGATAACTGGCTGCGGTCAGTTCTTTTACAGGCACTTTCACAAAATCAGGGTCGCCCAGGTATTTCGCACGATCGGCATATGCACGGCGTTCTACCTCTATCATCAGTTGTATGGCAGCCACAGAGTGGAATCCCCAGGCATTCAGCGGATATGGTTCTACCATGCCCATCATCTGTTGTAATGCGATGCCTCCACTAGACGGCAGGGGCATAGTTACGACCTGGTAGGCCTTGTAGGGGAATGTGACTGCGGTTCGTTCCTTTGCTTCATAAGCTTTCAGGTCGGCTGTAGTAATCAGTCCATGGCCGCGTTGCATTTCTGCTGTAATGAGGCGCGCTGTTTCTCCTTCGTAAAAACCAGCGCGGCCATTATCTCTAATACGCTTAAGGGTAGCTGCCAGGTCTTTTTGTATAAGTGTATCGCCTGCCTTCCATAACGGCGCTTTTACAAAAGCGTTCTCCTGAGTATTCAGTTTTTTAAATTCATCTCTGCGTTTATTGAGGGAGCTAGCTTCTCTTTCTGTAATAGCATATCCCTTTTCTGCCAGCAGAATAGCCGGGGCGATTAGTTGCTGAATGGTAAGTTTGGCGTACGGTAGCGAAGCGAACAGTCCTGCGACAGTACCTGGTATGCCGCAGGCCAGATGTCCGTCCTGACTCAGTGCGGTATTGGCATGTCCGTTCTGATCAAGATACATGTCACGCGAAGCTGCTGCCGGGGCTTTCTCCCTATAATCTATGGCAATGTTCTTCCCGTTCTTCAGATGTGCTACCAGGAAGCCGCCTCCACCCAGGTTACCGGCAGCTGGGTATACTACTGCCAGCGCCAGCTGAGTTGCAATTGCTGCATCCACTGCATTACCGCCCTGGCGCAGCATCAGTAATCCGGCCTGGCTGGCTAGTGGATGTGCGGAGACAACGGCCCCCTTAGAAGCAGTGATAGCTTTTTCAATCTTGTAGTGATAAGCGTCGGTTTTTACAGGACCCTGTTGGGCATAAGCCGTACCGGTAAGGGTTATTGCCAGTATTAATGAAATGCTGCGCATATGTATGAGTTTATCCTTGATAATATCCTGAGCTGAATATTTGCAAGTTATTATAAAATGCGCTTTCAAATTAGTATTTTAGATCACAGAGATGGGCTAGTGTAACCTATGTAGCAACTATAACCAGCAAAATAACTCAAAGCCATAAACCCGGATAACCGACATCTTTAAACCTAAAATCTAAATCAGAACCCTTATGTTACACGTGGTAACCCGCCTGCGAAGCATTGTGCTTCCCTTTCTTTTCCTGTGTCTATCAGCCGTCTCGTATGCCCAGACAGGCTTTATTACCGGCACCGTCACTGATGGCAAAGGCCCGTTGGCTAATGCTACCGTACATATTGAAAAAACGAATAAAGGTGGCTATACCAATTCACAGGGTAAGTTTTCCCTGGAAATAGCCCCTGGTGCGCATACGGTGCTGATCAGTTATGTGGGCTTTGTGTCCCAGCGTAAAACGGTGACTGTCACTGCCGGGCAAACTGTCAGTATTGATGTGGCCCTGGCGTCCAGTACAACAATGAACGAGCTGGTAGTACTCGGCTCTCGGAATGTGCCCCGCACACAGACCGAAACTCCCGTTCCGGTAGATGTAATTGATGTGAAAAGGATCGTTTCAGATGCGCCACAGGTGTCTGTCAATCAGATACTTAATTATGTGGCTCCTTCCTTCAGTTCAGGTACACAGACGGTGGCAGATGGTACCGACCACATAGATCCGGCCTCTCTCCGTGGCTTAGGGCCGGACCAGGTATTGGTGCTGGTAAATGGTAAGCGCCGTTATAATACCGCCCTCGTTAATGTAAATGGTACTTTCGGCCGTGGCGCTGTCGGTACAGATATGAACAGCATCCCTACTGCTGCTATCGACCGTATTGAGATCCTCCGTGATGGTGCTGCAGCTCAATACGGATCTGATGCGATCGCCGGCGTGATTAACATCATTCTGAAAAGTTCTGTTAACCGCCTGTCGGTAAATGTAACTACTGGCGCTAATGTCACTTCACAGTCGGTAGACAATATTGACGGACAAACCGTACAAACCGGTGTGAACTACGGTATTGCTATCGGACAAAAAGGAGGATATATCAATTTCGGCGGCTCTTATGATTACCGTAATTACACCAATCGCTCCGGTGCCTGGGAAGGTCCTATCTACAGAACCTATCCCGGCGCTGTGGATAAAACGGACTCTTTCCTGGTGGCTAATAATATCACACGCAATGATATCCGTATGCGGGCAGGACAATCCAGGCTGCGAAGCGCACAGCTGTTTATGAATGCCAATATTCCGCTGGAAAACAATGCAGAGGTCTATTTCTTTGGTGGTATAGGTTATAGGAATGGGAATGCCGCTGGTGTATACCGTTTGCCGCATGATAGCAGGAACATTATTGAAATCTATCCGCTGGGATTCCTGCCGCAGATTCAAAGTGATATATATGACCGATCTTTTGCCGGAGGAATACGTGGTAACCTGGGTGAGTGGAAGGTGGATTTCAGCAATACTTACGGGCGCAACGAGTTTGGTTTTAAGGTGGAAAACTCACTGAATGCCTCTTTACAGAAGGCGTCTCCTACCAGCTTTACCTGCGGCGGACCTGTATTTACTCAAAACACCACTAACCTCGACTTCTCCCGCCGGCTGGATGTGCTCGATGGACTGGATATTGCTTTCGGCGCTGAACACCGCTTTGAACAGTATCAGCTGATTGCAGGTGCAGAAAATTCTTATACTGACTATGGCCGCGCCAGAAATATTGGTACTGATATTAATGGTAATCCGATATTGATCCCTGATCCGCAGGGACCTGTAAATACCATCTTCGGGCCTGACGGATCAGCAAGAGCTGGTGGTGCGCAAGTGTTCCCTGGTTTCCGCCCGGAGAATGCTGTAAAGGCAACCCGTAGCGCTATATCCGGTTATGTAGATGTGGAAGCTAACTTCAGTAGTGCGTTCCTGCTGGGAGGTGCACTACGTTTTGAGAACTATAATGATTTCGGTAGTACACTTAATGGTAAACTGACCACCCGGTATAAGCTAAGCGACAAAGCAGCTATCAGGGCGTCGGCCAGCACCGGTTTCAGAGCGCCTTCCCTGCACCAGCGGTATTACTCTTCAACATCTACCTTGTTTGTTGATGGAGTCCCTTATGAAGTAGGTACTTTTACCAATGATAGTCGTCCGGCGCAATTGCTGGGTATTCCTGAGCTGAAGCCTGAGAAATCCAAGAGCGTCAGTGCAGGTTTTACCGGCAGCTTTGGTAAGTTTAATCTGACACTGGACGGTTACTTCACCCATATAGATGACCGTATTGTATATACTGACCAGTTCTCAGGCAACAATGCTGATACAGCTTCTGCTATTGACAAGGAGATTTACCAGCTGCTGTCGCTGGCTAATGCTAACAGGGCAGCATTCTTTGCTAATGCAATCAACTCAGAAACCAAGGGCGTGGACCTGGTATTGACTTACAGTACCCGGTTGGGAGGAGGTACCCTGCGGGCAGACCTTTCCGGCACTTACAGCTATACACAAAGGGTAGGCGCTGTTAAGGCGTCCGAGAAACTGCAGGGAAAAGAAAATATCTATTTCAGCAGGGCCAGCAGGATCTACCTGGAAAGAAGCGTTCCGCGTGATAAAGTCAATCTTACTTTGTCCTATAATGTTGGCAGATTCAACGCATTCTTCCGTGCTGTACGATTTGGCAGCGTAGAGGAAGCAACCAATGATCCTAACTTCTACCAGACATTCTCTGCCAAAATTGTAACTGACGTGGCCGTTGGTTATAAGCTAACAACTGCATTGAAGATCAGTGCCGGCGCTAACAATGTCTTTGACGTATATCCTGACCTGGTAACTAATCCAGCAAATACTACCAATAACCAATTCCGCTATTCCAGAAGGGCTACTCAATTTGGCTATAATGGGCGTTTCCTGTTTGCAAGACTGGAACTAAACTTATAACCCTGTGAAAATCATTCGGTAATCAACACAATAAAAAGGCACGAAAATCGCTTATACTCATGTGTAAGCGATTTTTGTTACCTGCTCTTCTTTATATTAAGATATTTCTCTATATTCGGTAGGGCTTTTTGAGGACAAGACCGGAATGAGATGCCCGGTGAACATATTTCTATGACTAACTACAGCAGATTACTTTCAGGATTATTATTGCTGTCACTGACAACTGTTGCCTGGGGCTGTGCGGATGCTGAAGAGCATAATACGCAGCTGCTACGGCAAATATTGCGTGAAGAGAATGGTTGTATCCGCTGGAAAGTATATGGTTTTTCAGATGATCCCCATAAAGAGAAGGTGGAAGTATATTTCACGAATGGTAAAGTAAAGGAAGTTTTTTACCGCCATCAGGGGCACCTCGAAGGACTTCGTACAGTCTATTATGACAATGGTGCTCTGTCAGAATCAGGTAATTGGCACCAGGATAGTCGTGTAGGTGAATTTCGTTACTACCGCCAGGATGGTCAGCTGGAATGTGTACAGTATTATGGCCTGATCGGAGAAAGTATAGAAGCCCGTTAACCCCCGCCTCCGCCAACCGGACATGTATATAAGTCTGCAATTGTTTACCTTAGGTGCATAAACAGAAGGACTACTATGCGCAAATTCCTGTTATCATCCCTACTACTGCTGATCATGCAGACAGGCTTTTCTCAGCACCTGCCTACGCCTGACCAGTTTCTTGGTTATGCGCTCGGGACACAATTCACCCCACATCATCGCGTACTGGAGTATTTTAAGGCCGTTGCGGCTGTTACACCTAACATGCAGCTGACGCAATATGGCTCAACTTATGAAGGCAGACCCCTGATGCTGGCAGTCATCACAGCTCCGGAGAACGCCGGCAAAATAGAACAGATCCGCACACATAATCTTGAACTATCTAATGGTACAGGTACACCTGCTGCCGGCGATCCGGTAATTGTCTGGCTCAGTTATAATGTACATGGTAACGAAGCGGTGTCTACAGAGGCTGCTATGACTACTTTGTACATGCTGGCTAATCCGGCCAATAAAGAACAACAGGATTGGCTGAAGCATGTAGTGGTCATCATTGACCCCTGTTTGAATCCTGACGGAAGGGAAAGATATGTCAGTTACTACAACCAGATACATACCCGGTATCCGGACCCGCTACTTTTCTCCAGAGAACATAATGAGCCATGGCCCGGAGGAAGGGCCAATCATTACTACTTTGACCTGAACCGGGACTGGGCATGGCAAACACAGGTAGAGTCGCAGCAACGCGTTGCCTGGTATAGCCGCTGGATGCCACAGGTACATGTTGACTTTCACGAGCAGTCAATTGATGCGCCTTACTATTTTGCTCCTGCGGCAGAACCTTTTCATGATATTATAAAGCCCTGGCAACGTAGTATGCAGATGCTGATCGGAAAGAACAATGCCCGTTATTTTGATAAGGAAGGCTGGCTATATTTCACGAAGGAGTTCTTCGATATGTTCTACCCCAGTTACGGAGATACCTATCCTACTTACAACGGTGCTATTGGCATGACCTATGAGCAAGGGGGAGGAGGAAGGGCCGGACTGGCAGGATTAAAGCAGGATGGAGACACCCTGACATTATCCCAGCGTATTGCCCATCATCGTACTACCGGTTTATCTACTATAGAAATAGCCTCACAGGAATCAGCGCAGTTGCTGAAGGAGTTTACAAAATACTTTTATGATGCATTACATACTCCCGACGGCCCTTACCAGTCCTATGTAGTGAAGGCTGCGGGCAATAGTGAGAAACTGGCTTCTCTGGGTAACCTGCTGAACAAAAACGGTATCCGTTTCGGGTATGGTGCAGGTGTAACTAAAGCAAGTGGCTTTAACTATTTCAGCGGGAAGACCGAGAATTTAACCATCGAAAAGGAAGATATGGTCATCAGTGCAGCCCAGGCTAGGTCTAACCTGCTGAAAGTACTGTTTGAACCTGACTCTCGCCTTTCTGACTCAGTTACCTACGATATCACAGCATGGTCTCTGCCATATGCCTACGGATTGCAGACGTATGCCTTGCGGCAACCACTGACTCCTGCAAAGGATAGTCTGCAGGTGACTGTTAACACGGCCTTGGTTGCCCAACGCCCATATGCTTACCTGGCCCGATGGAACAGTGTCAAAGATGTTCGCTTCCTGTCTGCACTGTTGCAGAAGCGGATCAGGGTCAGATATGCTGAAGGCGACTTCATAGCAGGCGGTAAATCATTCCCGGCAGGAACACTGATTATCACCCGCTCCGGTAATGAAACAGCCGGGCCACAGTTTGATGAACAGGTTGTCAATCTGGCCAATACCTACAAGACAACCCTGGACGCTGTCAGTACAGGATTCGTAGAAAAAGGGGTTGATTTCGGCTCTGAAAAAGTACGCTTCATTAAGCCTATCCGCGTGGCTGTGGTGATGGGGGAAGGCGTGTCTTCCCTGGCTGCCGGGGAAGTATGGCATTTCTTTGAACAGCAGATCGGATACCCGCTGACTATAGTAGACGAAAAACAGTTGTCCCGCATCAACTGGAAAGCCCTTGATGTATTGATACTGCCTGACGGAGAATACCGCTATCTGAGTGAAAAAGACAATACCAATAAACTCAGAGACTGGATTACCGGTGGTGGCAAGCTAATCGCCATGCAGGATGCACTTGCGCAGATTGCGTCGCTGGACTGGGGCATTCATCTGAAGAAAACAGATGAAGATAAGGAAGACAACAAGGATGAATATGCTTTGCTTAAGCCATATGCTAACCGTGAAAGGGAAGGCGTTAAGCAGATGATTCCCGGCGCTATATACAAAGTACAGCTGGATGTTACTCATCCGCTGGCATTCGGGTTTCCTGCGGTATACTATACCCTTAAACAGGATAGCCGTATCTATGACTACCTGGATGAAGGTGGCTGGAACGTCGGCATTGTCAAAAAGGACAACTATCTCAGCGGCTTTGTAGGCACTGAAACGCGTAAAAGGTTAAAAGACGGATTGTTATTCGGTGTACGGGAAATGGGAGAGGGGAAGATTGTAATGATGGCGGACGATCCTTTGTTCAGAAGCTTCTGGGAGAATGGTAAGCTGCTATTTGGAAATGCCTTGTTCATGGTATGGTAAGCAAGTGGATATCAAGAAGCAGAAATGAAGTATACATACTCAGGAATTAGCGTATGCCTTATTCAGCAACTATCAGCTATCAATGGTATATGGAAAGAGCCTGTATCGGACTACCGGTACAGGCTCTTTCCATATGTATATTCCAGCATCTTGATTGTTGATGCCTGGTTATCAGAATCTTTTGATGTTACAGCCTAGTGCCGGCGTCGAACTTATTTTTACCGCTTTACCTGCCAGCATTTCACTGATGGCAATATTAAGGTGTCGCATCTTCACAGCGTCTGCATTGCCCGGATTGTCATCAATTGCGCCCTTATAGACCAGCTTTGCCTGCTGGTTAAATAAGTAACACTCCGGCATATGATTCGCCTCAAAAGCGTCTGCTAATTCGGCTTTTTTATCAGCAACATAATACCAGTTATACTGTTGACCGGTAGCATATGTTTTCATTGCTTCCAGGATAGCCTTTTCATCCGCACCTGTAGTATTGGAATTAACCAGTACTACCCCGATATTATTACTGAGGGCATATTTGCAGATTTCCTGGGTGCGTAGCTGATTCCTTTCGATATACGGACAGGTATTGCCCGAGAACATGACCAGCAGACCATTGTCCATTCTGGCTTTATTCAATGTAATTTCCCTACCGGTACAGTCCTGTAATACAAGGTCCGCTTTAGGTAAGGGGGCTCCTGGTTCCAAAGGTATGGACACAGGTGCGCGCATGGCTACCAGCCAGCAGCAGAGTAAAAGTTGACAGTGTAGTGTTTTCATAAATATAGGTTTCAGGTTAACGGTGTTTGTCGCTTTATCACGACAATATGAAACAATGCCTGGAACCGACCTGAGATTCCTCTACAAAGATACGAATATGTGAGATTTTTATCTAATTTATGCACTTCCCTCCCGTTAAATAAGAGTCCCTATGATCCTTCTGCTGGTAAGGGTTTCGGCCGCTTTGCCGGAGGCATTTCCGGTACTGATACCTGTTGAAAAACAGTCCCTTGTAAACGCAATGATGCACCCCGATGACCTTGAGCAACCACTCACTCCCTGACACCGGCAAACAGTGGTAAATTGGCTGAATTAAAATGTAAATCAATGCTTTAATCTCTTCAGGAGCAGGGGAGGGGGCTATGGTAAAAAGTTAACATAGAAGAGCGACCGAAATGCCAAATTTTACTGAAATCAGTAGGCCTGTTACTCTACTTCCTGTGGCAGATCTTCCTTTTTCATATTAGAAATCTCTTTCAGAATACGGATACTCGTATTCAGTTCAAAGCCAATTAACAGGATATAGGAATAGAAGTAGACAGACAACATAAGTATCAGGATGGTACCAACAGAACCGTAGATTTTGTTATAGTTACCGAAGTTATTGACAAAGAAGGAGAATAGAATGGTCATCAATATCATCAGAACGGTGGCAAATATAGAACCTGCTGTAATAAACTTCCACTTTTTAGTAGTTGCCGGCACGAACCGGTAGATCACTGATAGCATAGAAAAGAACAATAAACCAATCAGTACCCAGCGTGCCACGTCAGCCAGCGACAATATACGGTGGTTAGTAATACCGAAATAGTTGAAAATGAAGCTCAGGATAGTACCCTGTGCAATAATCAGGATCACTGTCAGCAGTAACAGGAAGATAAGCAGGGCCGTTAGTTTGAGGGCCATCAGGCGTTTCTGCCACCATTTCCTTCTGCGGAATCCGGGTAGTTTCTTATTGAACGACCTGGCTATACCCATTACAGCATTCGATGAGGCAAAGAAGCCCATCAGGAACGCTATGGACAACAATCCATTACGGTGGGTATACAGGAAGTCATGGATCATGTCCCGTATAATGATGTAGGTATTATAGTTTGGGGTAACGTCTTCAGCCAGCTCGTACAAGGTAGCTTCCACATTCTTCATGGGAATATACGGTACGAGTGTAAACAGGAAGATAAAGAATGGGGGAATAGCCAGCAGGAAGTTAAATGCAATAGCTGCTGCCCGTTCCCCCAGACTCCTGTTATTCATTTCCTTCAGAAAGAACTTCACCACATCATACAAAGGTACCCCCTCGAAACCTGGTAATACCAGCGTCTTACTGATATTGACCAATCGGCGAAAAGGCTTTGATTCAAGAATGATCTGTTCGGGTCTGAATGGCATCAGGTAAATCAGTGGTTATATACCTCTTGCGTTGAGCGCCTGGTGGAATGCACGTGCATTCTTCATGTGCTCTGCATAGGTAGCGGCGAAGGCGTGATATCCGGAGAAGTCGGCCTTTGCACAGAAATAGATGTAATCGGTATCAGGTGTATTCAGTACTGCTTCAATCGATTTGATAGAAGGGGTACAGATGGGTCCCGGGGGCAGGCCGGCTACCTGGTAGGTATTGTAAGGCGACTCGTAATTGATATGCTTTTCCCTGATCCTTCTGATGGAGAAGTCCTGCAAGGCAAACTTCACCGTCGGGTCGGCCTGCAGGCGCATACCTTTGCGGAAGCGGTTCAGATATACGCTGGAGATCATCGGTTTTTCATCGTTTTTATTGGTCTCTTCATCAACGATAGAGGCCAGGATAACTACCTGTACCGGCGTTAGTCCCAGGCGGCGGGCGGAAGCCTTCCGTTCATCTGTCCAGAACTCTTCTGTTTCCTTCTGGATCTTCTTAAAGACATTCTCTGCGCTGGTGTTCCAGTAGAACTGGTAACTATTAGGCATGAAGGCACTCATGACCGTGTTAGTATCCAGGCCAAACTGGCGGAGGTATACCTGGTCGCTTAATAACGCCCTGAAGGTAGCTGAATCAGCTTCCAGGTTGTGACTGATCTTCCTGGTAAGGTCCTGCTTTGTACGCAGTTTGGTGATAGTGAGGTTGACAGGAACCTGCTTTCCGGAGCGCAGCATTTTGACCAGGTCAAAATTGCTCATGCCCTTGCTGATCTTGTACTTACCTGCTTTTACCTTACTTGGGTAACTCAGTTCGCGGGCCACCCAGTCAAAGCTGGTGCGGCTGCGGATAATTTCCTGTTCTTCGAGTCCGTCGAGTACATCTTTATAGGTACTGCCGGTGTGTACATAGAAGAACTTAGTGTCGCCAAAGGTTTTGGTATTGGGTCCAAACACACGATAACCTACGTATACCAGCAGGCCGGCTATGATTGCGGCGGCAGCTACCAGCAGACGTTTCATCCATACATTCCCGGGCTGACTTTTTTTTGCTTTACTTTTCTTTGCCATAGGATGATATTCAATAAAAAACCTCGCTTGTAAGGGCGAGGTTCTGAAATAGCTTTTACAGCACTGATTACTTTCCTGGTGCTGGCTACGGAGCCGGAGTTACCGGAGTAGCAGGTGCCGGAGCCGGAGCTGTTGGCACG
Organism: Chitinophaga rhizophila; assembly: GCF_019492185.1. GTDB lineage: Bacteria > Bacteroidota > Bacteroidia > Chitinophagales > Chitinophagaceae > Chitinophaga > Chitinophaga rhizophila. Next base: position 724,781 of record NZ_JAICCF010000001.1, on the reverse strand, counting down.
TTAGCATTTTGTTCCATGATTGCTTTCCTTGTTTCAGGAGTAGTACCTCTGCTGATGAACAGGGAAGATGTCAGGCAAAGAACGGCAATGATAGCAGACAATACCCAGGTACCTTTTTCGAGTACATCTGTAGTCTGGCGTACACCCATCACCTGGTTGCCAAATCCACCTAAATTACCGGATAAACCACCACCTTTTGGGTTCTGTACCAGTACGAAAAAGCCCAAAAGCACACAGGCCAGGATGATTAAAATGCCGAAAATCAATAACATAGTATATAAGTTAACTTTTTTCTGTTAGTAACTGAAGTTCTTTAATCTTTTGCGCAAAATAAGCGCTTTTGTTGGGATTAAGCAAACTTAATTTTTGATATATATGGATCGCTGTCTGGTACTTCTGCTGGCGGGCCCAGATCTCTGCAAGTGTCTCTGATACAATGTCATTGTTCAGCGTAATAGACTCCATTGCCATCTTCTCTACTGCCTCAGAAACTTCCGGATTAGCATCTTCATAGCTACGGTTCATCTGCTCCTGGTACCACTTCTTACTGGCCTTTTCTGCAAAGGTAGTTTTCATCTCTCTCAGCCAGGAAGTGAAGCTCTTCATTTCTGCTGCTCCCTTCTCGTTAAGGGTTTCAGCATGCTCCGGATCTTTCAGGCGTTTGTATGCGAAATAGTCATCGCTATATAATGGCTGGAAGGTCAGTGAGTTATCTTCTGGCGCTGAAGTATCCAGCGGGAATATCTTTATAGTGGCCGGCGCAGGTGCTGATGGCACAGCCTCAACATGTACAACCGGTGCTTCCGCTAAGGGTGCAATAGCCGGTGTTTCCTCCACAGGCGCTGTTTGTACCTCATTTGCAGTCACCGTTATAGCTTCCTCTTCCTCCTCCTTTTCTTCTTCCTCAGCAGGGGTGGTAACTGGTTCATCCCATGCTGAGATATCGGCTTCCTCTTCTTCAGCCGGCGTATCCTCTACCGGCGGAGCTGCAGGTGATGCGGCAATAGTAGCGGCTGTAACAGGCGCTTCCGGTATAAATGCAGGCGGTTCTGGCGTCGGCTGCTGTGTCGTTATTGCCTCAGGCTCAGGTATTTCTGCTACTGTAGCAACAGCTGCCGGTGCTTCCGGCACTGGTAAAGGTGCTGGCGCTTCAAATGCTGCAACCGGCTCATTTACAGGTGTCTGTACTGGTTCCGCCACTGGTGCGCTTTCCTCTACAGAAAATACAGGCGTCTCCTCCGGAGCAACAGCTGCTGGTACTACCGGCGCTTCTTCCACAACAGCGAGACTTTTCTCGTCTGTAGTGACAAAGCGGTAGAAGTAGTGCATATTGTTGCTGTACTGCTGTGCCTTCTTAACAGCTGGCGACAGCAGGTTTTTATGTATCGTATACTGTTTACGCGCCAGCAGCAGGCGGGCAGCCGTAAAGTACGGATAGGAAGACACCAGTCGCTCAAGGGCGGACTCGTCAACCAGCTTGATATCAGGTTGCTGGAATATGTGTTGGACAATCCTGTTTGCGGTCATGGCTGCTAAAGTATGAAAAAAAGTTAAATACGAAAGTTTTTGTAATACTTACCAGTTAGCAAACGCTTTATTGAAAATGTCATCTACGATCTGTGGCAGAATAGTTGTTTCCAGCAGGTTATTTTCCACTGTACTCGGAAGCGCAGATGCGGAGAAGTCAGCAGAGCGGGTAAACGACTGGGTAAACCCTTTCTTGTCACCGATACGCTTTATAAAAGTAATACTGATTGTTACTGTCAGCCTGGAGGTAGCTGCCTGGTCCACATTCGTTACTGCGGCATTGCTGAAAGAGTAACCAGTCACATTGCCCTTAAACTCATAGTCGGCCCCTTCCTCATTGATCTGTACCAGTTTAGTCTGCGCCTGCACTTTGTTACGCAGCCGCTCAGTCAGGTTCTGGCTTAGTGTAGGGTTGTTGATAGGAGCCCTGTTTTCGATGAAACGGACATTGACTGTTTTAGCGCCTTGTTCTATACTTGCTCCTGATGCGGAATAATGAACTGAGCATCCACCCAGTACAAGCACTAAGCTGATGGCAAGTAATCCCTGAATTAATCTGATCATCTTACATGTATTGAGGCTGTCTACCGGAATATCCATTCCGGCAGACAACCAGCTTATTCGTTAATGTTGTATTCTTTCAGTTTTCTGTATAATGTTCTTTCAGAGATACCGAGGTCCAGCGCAGCATCTTTCCTTTTACCCTTATGCTTTTTCAGGGCCTTGACGATCAGTTCTTTCTCTTTGTCGGCAATAGATAACGTCTCTTCCACCTCTTCGTGGTGATCTATTTTGTTATTATCCTGTTGCAGTATGATCGGTTGGGGGGATGAGATAGCCTGCGGTACTGATACTGCTGTAGCAGATACCTCTGACTGCGGATGGAAACTGTGCAGTACGTGATTGTCCTGGAAGTTACCATTGTGTGCCATGGCAGGGTTCTGCAGGATATCGAAAAACATCTTTTTCAGCTCTGTCACATCCTTCTTCATATCAAAGAAGAGTTTGTACAGGATATCCCTTTCGCTGGCAAAGTCGCCACCGCTTTTGGCCTGTGGGGAAGCTAACATAGGCAGTCTGGAAGCCTCGGGAGCATCTTTCAGGAACGTTCTGAGCTGATCGGCATTGATCAGTTTCTCTGGCGATAATACCGAGATCTGTTCTGCCATATTCTTCAGTTCACGCACGTTACCTCTCCACGGATAGTTCACCAGTATGTTACGGGCCTCTTCATCCAGCTGGATAGCCGGTGTTTTGTAGCGCTCAGAGAAATCTACACAGAACTTACGGAACAGGATAGGAATGTCTTCTTTCCTGTCTCTCAGGGCCGGAACGCGGATCGGCACTGTATTCAGACGATAATAGAGGTCTTCCCTGAACTTACCCTGTTGCGTATGATCCAGCAGGTCCCTGTTGGTTGCTGCAATGACTCTTACGTCTGTCTTCTGTACTTTGGAAGAACCCACCCTGATAAACTCGCCTGTTTCCAGTACGCGCAGCAGGCGGGCCTGTGTACCCAGCGGCATTTCCCCGATCTCATCCAGGAAGATAGTACCGCCATTTACGGTTTCAAAATAACCTTTCCGGCTATCTACTGCTCCTGTAAAGGAGCCTTTCTCGTGGCCGAAAAGTTCTGAGTCAATAGTCCCTTCAGGGATGGCACCGCAGTTTACGGCAATAAACGGATTATGTTTACGGGCACTCAATGAATGGATAACATTTGAAAACGCCTCTTTACCAACGCCGCTTTCCCCTACTATCAGCACCGTCAGATCCGTGTTGGATACCTGTGCTGCTACCTGCAATGCATAATTCAATGCAGGAGAGTTTCCTATAATGCCAAACCTGTTTTTAATGGACTGTATGTTATTATCCATATCATCCTCAATTTACCCACTTACAGGCCATGAGGCACTGTAAATAGTGCTGTGATCCAATTAATTTGTCTTTTAAGCTCGCCCTGTCGAAGTTCCCAGTAAGGTGCCGGCAGTACAATCATCTACCTTCACCCAAACATATTCACCTTTGCGGAAGTCCTCTTTCGGGAATACTACCACCTTGTTATGATCTGTTCTGCCGAAAAGCTGATCTTCGGAACGTTTAGAAGTACCTTCTATCAGTACTTTGAACGTTTTACCAACGTCCTGCTGCATACTTCTGAGTGACTGTCCACGGTGTAGTTCCACCACTTCTGCCAGTCTGCGCTTCTTCACCTCTTCCGGCACATCATCCTGGTAACGGCGTGCTGCCAGCGTACCCGGACGTTCAGAGTAGAAGAACATATATGCCAGGTCATAGCGGGCATAGTCCATCAGGGTCATCGTATCCTGGTGGTCTTCTTCTGTTTCTGTACAGAAACCGGTGATGACGTCGGTAGATAAGGCGCAGCCGGGTAGTATCTCGCGGATGCGGTCTACCTTTTTCATGTACCATTCCCTGGTATAGGTACGGTTCATCAGCTGCAGTATACGGGTACTTCCGCTCTGCATAGGCAGGTGGATGTATTTGCAGATATTCTCGTACCTGGCCATAGTATGCAGGACATCGTCAGTAATATCTTTGGGATGGGAGGTACTGAATCGTACTCTGAGCAATGGGCTGATCTGTGCAACTGCTTCCAGCAGATTGGCAAAGGTGGTGATATCATCATTATTATCCGGGTTCACCCAGTAATAAGAGTCCACATTCTGCCCCAGCAGTGTTACCTCGCGGTAGCCCCTGTTGAACAGGTCTGTCGCTTCCTGGATAACAGACGCTGTATCCCTGCTACGCTCACGGCCACGGGTGAATGGTACCACACAGAAAGAACACATGTTATTACAGCCACGCATAATAGAAACGAAGGCCGTAACACCATTGCTGTCCAGTCTTACAGGATTGATATCACCATAGGTTTCTTCCCTGCTCAGGATAACATTCACGGCTTTCTGGCCGGTTTCTGCTTCTTCGATCAGGGCCGGCAGGGTTCTGTAGGCATCTGGGCCTACCACCATATCTACCAGTTTTTCCTCTTCCAGTAGTTTGGCCTTCAGGCGCTCCGCCATACAGCCCAGTACTCCTACCAGGAGTTCCGGGTTACGCTGCTTTATCTTACGTATTTCCGTCAATCGCTTGCGTACGGTTGTCTCCGCCTTCTCACGGATCGAACACGTATTCAGCAATACCAGGCTGGCTTCCTCCACATTACGGGTAGGACCAAAGCCTTCCTCTTTTAGAATGGATGCCACGATCTCACTATCATTAAAGTTCATCTGGCAACCATAGCTCTCTATATAGAATTTCTTTGTATAAGTCTGTGATTCTCCGGCCACAGGCGCGTAAGCCTCGCCCTGGCGACTTTCGTCATGCACTTTTGTAACCTGTTCCAGCATCCTTTTCAAGTAATTTTAAGAAAGCAAAACTAAGTAATAAAATCCGAAAATGACAGAATGGCATGGTAGATGCTGTGGCGACTGGTTACAGCCCTTTCTCCAGGAGAAAACGGGTCAGGGCTGCAGGACTTTTCAGGTGCAGTTTCTGCATAATATTTTTCCGGTGTGTTTCGACGGTATAAATGCTCAGATACAGATGCGTAGCAATCTGCTGATTGGTAAACTGTTGATTGATAAGGTGTAAGATCTCCGTTTCCCGTCTGGTAAGGTTAAATTCCCTGAAAGGGAGGTGCTCTGCCTCCTGTTCTGCCTGTTTATGGACGCGCGGAAAACACTTCTCTCCCTGCATGACCAGGCTGATACCCTGTAATAACTCATACTGATTACAAGTCTTCATCAGGTAACCGTCTGCCCCATATTCGAGGGACAGCGATATCAGATGGGGATCATTATAGCTGGAAAGGATGATCGTACGGACCTGGGGGAGGTCTCTCCGGATAACCTTTGTTACTTCCAGGCCATTCAGCACGGGCATGTTGATGTCCAGGATGGCAAGATCGGGCTGGTGGCGGTGTAGCATTTCTATCAATACCTGGCCATTAGAAGCGATGCCCTGTACTGTAATGTGCGGCACCTGTTCCAGCAGGGCGCGGATGCCGTCGGCAAAGAGGGTGTGATCATCTGCGAGGATGACGTTAAGGGTTGGCTGCATGTTGCGGAATTACGGGAATTTGAATGATAAAGGTGGTGCCGGAAATACCGGAATCGATGTGTAAATGTCCTCCCATGGATTTCAAGCAGGTATGCACGCCTGACAAGCCGATGCCTGAGGGCCGGGCGGTAGTAGGTGGTAGTTTGACGCCGTCATCCTCCACCAGCATCTCCGGGTAGTCAGGATAATACCGCATCCGGATGGTAGCGCCAGCTGCTATCCGCTTACGCTCCGCTTCCTGTATATTTACCTGCTGTACGGGTACCATTACCTGTCGCTGCTTCAGCTTGAACAATAGCTCATGCTGCCGCTTCCCATAGACATCCGGTCTTTTGATGATGCTAACGATCCATATGGCAACAATGCTCCAGCAGGCTACAGGCAATATACCCGAGATAGTCAGGCAGGTATTCCATGGCCAGGCGACCCGCAATGAAAGCAGGAATCCCGGTTCGGAAATAACCGGTGCTGAGGGGATGATGCGCATAAAGAGGTCCTCACGCATAGTACAGAGAAATATGGGGTCTAAGTAGTAAAATATATTAGTTGACTGACAGATGTTCGTTTGGGGTAGTGCTGAAAAGTTTGTCCCTGAATCTTTACACAAGTCTACAAAAAAAAGTGTTGCTACGGTAATTTTAAGGCGTACTTTGTACAAAATTAACCTGCCGGCTTCACTATAACATCGCCTGACTGCGTCAACGCGCTGTACCCCCTGCCGGTTATCCAACTACACACCAGCAAGGGTGTGTTTCAAGTCCACCTCTTGTTCGTCGCTAGTTCGTCCCTTGTTCGTCCGGAAGCTCTCCGTCCATTACCCAATACTCCTCTTATCCCTATTCTTAATTAAGAGATCATTCAATAAGACAATAGTTCCTTGTCCCTCATGATAGATCATTGCCTAACTACTACCCGGTGGTTAATTATAACAACCGACCTGCACCCATACCGTCACAGCCTCCTCTTTACTGTCGGGAACTAGACTTTCTGCCTCACATGTTATACCCTGAAATAGGTGTTTAAACACCCGCCCGACACTGAGTAATTTGCATTACGACAGCAATAAATCCGCGAAAATTGGAGTAACTTGTACCCGTTGTTTGTGATTGTACGGCGCGTGCTTACGTTATTATTTGTAGCCATTAATCACCCAATTCATACAAGATGTATCAACCAAATCTAACTAAGCTATTAGGAAGCCTCTTTATTGCCTGTTTGTTGCTACTGAATACGCAAGCCCAGGTGACCACCGCCACCTTAAGCGGTATCGTAAAGAACGAAGCAGGTCAACCCCTGCCTGGTGCAACCATCCGGGTAACCTTTGCCGACGCAGGTATCAATAAAGGATTAGTCACCAAGTCAGACGGCAGTTTCGTAGTACCTAACCTGCGTGTCGGTGGTCCATATACAGTTACGGCCTCATATACGGGCTTTGCGACCGAAACGGCTACCGGGGTGTACCTCACTCTCGGACAAAACACTGCGTTAGACCTTCGCCTCTCAGAATCGACAGGCAAACTTAATGAAGTAGTAGTCAGCGGTCGCTCTACCATCTTCAACGATCAGCGTACCGGAGCATCTACCAATATCAGCTCCCAGCAGATCAGGCAACTGCCTACCATCTCGCGTTCAGCGGATGATTACCTGCGTCTTACTCCGTCAGCCTCTCCGACATATAACGGAATTTCATTTGCCGGCAGAAACGGACAGTATAATAACTTTTCACTCGATGGCGCTGTGTTCAATAACCCGTTCGGACTGGATGCACCTGCGCCCGGCGGGCAATCAAATGCGCAACCTATATCGCTCGACGCGATTGATCAGATACAGATTAACATCGCTCCTTACGACGTGACGCAGTCCGGCTTTACCGGTGCAGGTGTAAACACAGTGACCAAAAGCGGTAGCAATAAGTTTGGCGGAACGGTATATGCATTCTACAGGAACGATGCAATTGCCGGAGATAAAATAGACGGTCAGCAACTCAAAGTACCTACGCTGGACCACTTTCAGGGTGGCTTCTCCCTGGGCGGCGCTATCAAAAAGGATAAACTGTTCTACTTTGTCAACTTCGAGACGGAACAACGTACTGACGGTGCTAGTGCCTATGTAGCCAGAAATAACAGCAATGTAGGCGATGTAACAACCTCCCGTGTACTGGAAACTGACCTCATCGCTGTTAGCGATGCTTTGCTGGACCGCTACGGATATGTTACAGGTCCCTACCAGGATTATGAGTATAAGCGGAAGAATTATAAATGGCTGGCCAAACTGGATTGGGTGATCAACAGTAAACATTCCCTGTCGTTTACCTATAATGGCCTGGATGCATCACAGGAAAAAGGCGCGCACCCCAACGCTATTAACCGACGCGGACCAGACGCCATCACCCTGCAATTCAGGAACTCCGGTTATAATATGATCAACAAACTGCACTCATTCGGCCTGGAGCTGAAGTCAAATTTCAACGATACTTATTCCAACAAATTCCGCGCTGTATTTACGTCCTTCAGGGACAGACGCGATCCTTTCTCTTCCCCGTTTCCGGTATTGAATATCACAAAATATAATGTACCATACATCGTAGCCGGCTATGAGCCGTTTTCAATTAATAACCGGTTGAATCAGGATGCATTACAGCTGACGGATAACTTCAACATCATCCTGCCTAAACATACACTGACAATAGGCGCTTCCTATGAACAGTTTAAGTTCGGCAACTCTTTCAACCTGACAGGCTTTGGCTTCAACGTATTTTCCGGAGTGGATCTTACCTCTTTCCTGACCAATGTCGGTACAGGCTCATATGATGCCAGCGTAACCTATGCCAAAAACCGGGTAGCCGCTGACCAGTGGACGTGGTACTATCTTACTGTCGGACAGGTATCAGCTTATCTGCAGGACGAGTTTAACGTAGCGGGTAACTTTAAACTGACCTATGGCGTACGTTTTGACAAAGCCCTTTATTTCCCGTCGAAGGCCAGCTATAATAGTCCGAACGTAAACCAGGACGGTACTTTCTCGGGTACCTTTGTAACAGGTTCTCCAACTGTTCCTAATACAGATAACCTGACGCTGTTTGATGAAAACGGTAATCCTGTGCAGAATGGTCCGGGAAAAACCATTGACAATACCAGCACGCCAAGTGGTAAGGTACTGGTATCTCCACGCCTGGGTTTCAATTGGGATATCAAAGGCGACAAGACTTTACAGTTACGCGGCGGTACCGGTATCTTCACCGGAAGATTCCCGTTTGTATGGGTGGGGAACGCTATAGGAAATCCATTTACCGGTTATTACAATGTGACAGGCAGGAACTTTAAATGGCCACAGATATGGCGCTCCAATATTGGGCTGGATGTTAAATTGCCTACAGGTACAGTGCTTAGCGCAGACGTTGCTTATTCAAAAGATATTAACTCCATGATGGTACGCGACTTCGGACTAGGTAGGCCAACAGGTACACTCAATTCGGGTACCGGCGATACCAGGGAGGTGTATCAGGCTACAGATAAAGGTAGTACGGGTACTTATGTATTCACCAATGTGAAAGCAGGGTATTCTTTCAATGGTACATTCCAGGCGCAGCAGACGTTTGGTAAGGGGTATTTCCTGATGTTAGGGTATAACTACCTTATAGCAAAAGATGCCAGCTCTATCTCGGCAGAGATCTCAGGAGATGCTTTTGACCGTAACCCGATACTAGGTAATGCAAATCGTGCAGTAGAATCCACCTCTTTGTATGGTAATACCCACCGTTTCACCCTGGCAGGTATCAAGAAGTTTGAGTATGGTAGTGGTAAATATGCTACCACTATATCCTTCTTTGGCAACTGGACAAGTGGCAACCGCTTCTCTTATGTATACGGAGGAGATGTAAATAACGACGGCTCATTTGCCAATGACCTGATGTATGTGCCTACTACGGCAGAGATCAGGAACATGAACTTTGCAACCCTGACCGACGCAGGAGGTAATGTACAGGATGCGGCCGCACAGGGGGCTGCACTGGAAGCTTTTATAAACCAGGATAAATACCTGAGTGGTCATCGCGGTCAGTATACAGGCAAATACGCTGGTGAAACGCCCTGGTTCAGCCAGATAGATATGCGCGTATTACAGGACTTTAACTTCAAGGGCAAAGAAAAAATCAGTACTGTACAGGTTAGTCTGGACGTAGTCAACCTGGGTAATCTGATCAGTAGTCAATGGGGGCTGCGTAAGTATGCGAGTAATAGCGGGTATTATCAGCCAGTGGGCTTTGCCGGCAGAGATGGTAGTGGTAAAGCGATCTACCAGTTCGATCCTTCACAGCAGCAGACGTTCATCACTAACCCGGACCTGATCTCCAGGTGGCAGCTGCAACTGGGGGTACGTTATATTTTCTGATAATTGTTAGTGTTCATACAAAAGGCGTCCTGTAAGTGACAGGACGCCTTCCTTCTGTAGTGTATTTGTTAGTTAGCTCTTCTTCGTTCCTCTTCGCTGGCAGTTTGTCTTTTGCGCACCGGCGTGATGTTCTTACCAAACTTATAAGAGAAGGACAGTGCAACATTCCTTGTATCGTTTTTGATGTGCATACCGTTCCGTTGCCGCTGATAAGCGATGTCCAGCTGATACGGGTTATCATAAAATATGTCAGCAAAGGCAAGTCTGATAGTACCCTGTTTATTGAGCACTGATTTACTGATACCAATACTTACATCAGAAGTGTGCGCTACATGCAGTACACCCTGGTATACAGGTGACTGATACCTGGCATTCAGCTCGGCTTTCAATCCCCACTTCTTACTGATATCAAAGGCATGTGTTGTGCTGAAGTCGGCTACAAAATTGCCGGAGGCGAAATAGCCATCGATGAACATAGAGTGTTGTTTGCGGTAGGCACCCCAGAGTGTTGCGGTCACCTGCCACCAGCTGGTAGGGTTTACGTTGGCCATCACCTGCAGCGAATATTCGCGGATCACATCCAGGTTCTGCTGCGTGTCATAAAATGTTTTGGATGTATTATCCTGTACAGTCACATTACTCATCAGACCTTTCATCTGGTTGAATCCTGCTGAGAAAGTATATTGCTGTTTATAAGTGTAGCTGAGTTCTCCGCTGGTGAACACTGCAGGTTGCAGTGCAGGATTACCCTGCTGGTAGCTATAGGGACTGTTGTACACCCGGGCAGGATTAAGCTGCATATATCCGGGACGCTCTATGCGGCTACTATAGTTCAGGCCGAATGAATGATCGTCTGACAGTTTGTAGTTAACAAATAAAGTAGGAAAGAGGCGGAGGTAATTCTTTTTGTTGATGGAATCTAACGTTATGGAATTGCCGGTGGTGCGGGTATATTCCGTTCTCAGACCCGCCTGCAAAGACCATTTGCCTAGCGTGCTGTTAATGCTGGTATAAGCAGCAGCTGTATTCTCAGTATATCTGAACTGGTTACTTCTTTCAGCGTCGAAGGTTGGTTTAGACAATACATCATAATAGAGAAATGAATTGTCGGAAGAGATGCTGTTATATTTTACCCCTGATTCCATATTCCATTTTTTGAAGGCTTTGTAAGTCAGATCTATCTTTCCAGACCAGATATTAATGCGCTGCGAAGAGGGGGTGAGGATAGCGAAGTTATTATTGTACTTGCCATCCGGCAGATGTGTCGTTGTATTTACATACTGCTCAGCCGTGTTTTTATACGGTACGTAGTCAACGTCGATATTCATGGAAGTACCTGCGCTATCCAGGTTAAGCTTATAGTTAAGATTGAAGCTAAAGTTATCAGTAGCGCCTTTGGCGCGGTTGCCGGTCAGCAGCAGGGAATCAGCTACGGAGCGATAATCGTTGTAAACAGTTGTGCCGATACGTGCGGACGTAGATCTGCCGGAGTTGAAACCTGTCATGCGCACACCGAGTACCTGATTATGGTTAATGTTGTAGTCAGCGCCAAGCTGGTAGCTATGCGTATTGGTTTGTGGATTAATGATCCGGTTGTTTCTCCAGTCTGCATAAGATGCAGGCGTTTCATAGATCGTATAACCGTCAATGAGGCGGCGGACTGACCTATCCGAATAACCATAGTTGCCATAAATGTTGAGTTTATCCTGCCGGTAGTTGAAGGTGGTGCTGGCCATATAGGCAGGCAGTGTAGCCTGGGTATAGGCGGCACTGGCGGTACCGTTGAAGCCTTGCTTCCCTGACTTTTTCGTGATGATGTTGATGATACCACCACCTTGTGCATCATATCTTGCGGGAGGTACCGGCATTACTTCAATCCTGGAAATGTTATCAGCAGGTAATCCGCTGAGGTATGCAGACAGGTTTTCGCCAGTCATCTGTACAGGTTTACCGTCAATGTATATGGTCATACTTTTGTTATTGGCAGTGACCTGACCATTGTCGTTGGTCTGTACGCCGGGCGCTCTGCGCAGGGTTTCCCACACGGTGCTGCCGCTGGCGAGGATACTGTTCTGTACATTGTATACAATACGGTCTGCCTTGCGTTCTACCTGCGGAGTACGGGCGGTGACAACTACGTCTTTCAGTTGTTTAACTTTCATGGTGTCAGCAGGAGGTTGTTGTTGTGCGTTGGTGAAGAATGGCGGTAAGGAGAGGGCGATTATGTAAAGGATTGTTTTCATCATATCTGGTTTGATGATGCAAACGTACCTGTAAGGGGTGTAAACGAACGTTAAGTTCGGTTAAATAAAGTTAAATCGGCGCGGGATGGGCGGTGTGACCTGATAAAATGTATACTTTCGGGATATGAAATGGCTTTCTGCAAAATACGCTTATCCGCTGGTGATCATCTCGGTACTGGTCAGCATACTGCTGCAGGTAACGTGGCTGCGGCAGTTGTTTACAGCGCAACGGGCGCAGGCAGAGCAACAGATAGAGCAGATCGTGATCAATGCTGCCCGGGACAATATGTATCACAGTGCAAAACATGTAGGTATTACGGATACTACATTGAATCCTTTCTTACTGGGACCGGAGTGGGGGCTGATAAGGCGAGGTTTTGACGGACTCAAAGCGCCGAATATGTATAAGTCATTTGAGCTGGCAGATAATAGTGAGGACAGTACCCTGATTGCGTTCAGGTTTGTGTTTTATCACCCAAAGAGTACAATAGCCAGGCAGAAAAGACGCCGGTATTCTTCCGGTCTTGTACCAGGTTTTGATTCAATATCTGTTGTACACATGCATCGGCTGGTATCTGAGCAGATGGCGAAGATGGGTATTGAGAAAGGTTTCAGATACGTGTTGCATGACTATACCGGCACCACGCCGGAGAAGCCGGCACCTGCAGGTGGTAAGTATGTCAGCGGCAGGTATACATACAACCTGGATTACCTGCATCAGTATCAGTTGATTGTTGAAAGCCTGAACGGATATCTCTGGTATCAGATGCGCTACCATGTAATATCAGCAGTGCTGTTGCTATTACTTACCTGTGCTGCTTTTCTGTTTATCATAAAATTGATGCGCAATCAGCGGTTGTATGCGGATGCGCGGGTAGCCTTTACCAGTAATATGACCCATGAACTGAAGACACCAATTGCGACGGTGTCGTTGGCGCTGGAATCTATTACACGTTATAACCTGGTACAACAACCGCAGCAGCTGGAAGAGTATCTGGCCATCGGCAGGCATGAGTTGCAGCGACTGAACCTGATGATAGAAAAAGTACTGAATTTGAGCAGGGAAGAAGATGCAGCCTATCCTATGAACACGATGCTGTACGATGTGCAGACCGGTCTGCAGGATGTGGTACGATCTATGGAACTGCAGCTGGCCAATGCCGGTGCCGTATGCAGGCTGTCCTTGTCGCCGGAGCCTTGTTTTGTCAATGGTGACCCGGTACATCTTACCAACGTCTTCTATAACCTGATGGAAAATGCTATTAAGTATGCTGTACAGCCGCTGGAGCTGGAGATTAGTTGTGCGCTGGTACATGATAAGGTAGAGCTGCATTTTAAAGATAACGGGCCTGGTATTGACAGGTTATACCACGATAAGATCTTTGACCGGTTTTTCCGTGTGCCGGTCAGCGGAGATACGCATGATGTAAAAGGGTCTGGACTGGGGCTGAACTATGTCAGAAACATAATTGAGCATCACCAGGGCACTGTTACCCTGAAGAGTGAACCAGGTAAGGGCAGTGATTTTATTATTTATTTACCGGCAGCAGTATGAGTTATAAAGTATTGTACGTAGAAGATGAACCCTTTTTGTCGCGGATAGTCAGTGACGGACTGAAAGCGAGCGGCTATGAGGTGATGCTTGTCACCGATGGTAAGAAGGCATTGTCAGCTTATGAAAGCTTTCGCCCAGATATCTGTGTGCTGGATATCATGTTGCCTTCTAAGGATGGTTATACCATTGCAGAAGAGATCAGGATGATGGACGAGGAAGTACCTATTATATTTCTGAGTGCAAAGTCATTGACAGAAGACGTAGTGAAGGGTTTTAAGACAGGGGGTAACGACTACCTGAGGAAGCCGTTCAGTATGGACGAGCTGCTGGTACGTATCGAAGCTCTACTGCAACGGTTTGCAGGCCGGCGGGAGCGGGCGGCAGAGCAGAAGGAAACAAGATACCAGTTTGGGAGCTGTACGCTGGATACGGTGCAGCAGGTGCTGGTGACATCAAAGGGAAGAAACACATTGTCTTTTAAGGAGTCGGCGTTGCTGGAGATGCTGATCATACGTAAGAACGACATTCTGGAAAGGCAGGAGGCGTTGTTAAAGATCTGGAATGACGATAGCTATTATAATACCCGTAGTATGGATGTTTTTATGACCCATATCCGGAAGTTACTGAAGGATGAACCAGGGATACAGATTATCAGTATCAGGGGAGTGGGGTATAAGCTGATCTGCTGATCCGCGTTATACGTTCATCCCTGGATGGGAGTGGACAAGTGCTATAGTAGAGTGGACCGGTGGCGAGCCGCTATGTATGGAGATCAGCTAAAACCGGACAAGCCATGTATCAAAAGCGGACATTTCTGCTGATAGGTACTGCTATAAATGATTGATAACCATTGTGTGGGTAAATTGTCATTGTTTTTGTAACTATCTGTTCTGTAAGCTATCCCATTTATGATCAACAACTATATCAAGACAGCGCTCAGGAATCTGCTGAGAAATAAGATTTATTCAGTTATTAATATTCTTGGCTTAAGCATAGGACTGGCCTGTGGTATGCTGATTATCTTGTATGTGAAAGATGAGGTCAGCTATGACAGGTTTCATGATCAGCTGCCTAATATTTACCGTATCAGTTCGATACAATATGATCCGAACGGGGGCCAGGAAAATTATAATCCTTATTCCGGCTATTTACAGGGACCCCGGTTTGCCGCGCAGGTACCGGGAATAAAGGCATTTGTGCGTGTGCAGAGTGATATGTGGGATGTGAAGAAAGGCGTTGATATTAAGGTCTGGGAGGTGCACCAGGTAGATTCGGCATTCTTTTCGGTCTTCTCGTTTCCATTGCTGAGTGGCAATCCGGCAACAGCGTTACTGGCACCGGATGCGGTAGTAATCTCTGAAGAAGTAGCGCAGGAGCAGTTTGGCAGTACAGATGTATTGGGTAAGGTGATGATGATGAAGGCGCGTGATGAGGCGTTTAAGCCGTTTACCATTACCGGTGTAGCAAAGAAAACCCCGCAAAATTCTTCGGTAAAATTCAAGATATTATTGCCTATCAGGCCATCTGCACAGGAAGAAGCAAACAATGATAACTGGTTTAGCTTCTTTCTGAACACCTTCGTATTGCTTGAACCTGGCGCAGACCAGGCGGTGGTTGAGCGCAGGATGGGGGAAGTCTATACTGCTAATTCCGCCGATGCACTGGCCAGCCACGAGAAACAGTATGGTGCGTTAGGTAAGACAGTGTATCAGCTACAGCCCATGGCTGACATGCATCTTAGTACCCGCTATCGGGCAGATAACGGTCTGAAGGACGCCAGTAATCCTGTCTACTCCTATATCTTGTCTGGTATAGCACTATTTATATTACTGATTGCCTGCATCAATTTTGTTAACCTGACCATTGCCCGATCTTTGAAGCGTGCCAAAGAGATTGGTATACGTAAGGTCGTAGGTGGTGATCGGCAGCAGTTGATAGCGCAGTTTATGGGCGAGTCTTTCCTGTTAAGTACGGCTGCGTTCCTGGCAGCGCTGGTACTGGTGCAACTGGTGTTGCCGGTATTTAATGAGTTATCCAACAAAGCGCTGGCCATCAGTTACCTGTTTGACCTGAGGTTGGTCAGCGGATATCTGCTGTTATATGTACTTACTGGCTTCCTGGTCGGCTTTTATCCATCGCTGGTACTGTCAGGGTATAATCCGGTAAAGGTGCTGTATAACCGTTTTACATTGTCAGGAAAGAACTATCTGCAGAAAGGACTGGTAGTATTACAGTTTACACTGGCTTCTCTGCTGATCATAGGTACCATCACAATCTATTCTCAATTCAGGTATCTGACTACCAGACAGCTGGGTTATGATGATAGTGACCTGGTAGTATTAAAACACAATCGTATACCATATGAGCGTACAATGCCTTTGGAGGCAGCGCTGATGCAATCAAAGGCTATTGCTGACGTGACTTTTAAGAATCAGGGAGACTGGGGTACAACGGCACGGGTAAACGGGGAGAAACAGATGAACTTCAAATATGAAACTGTTAATGAGAAATATCTGCCATTGCTGAAGGTATCCCTTGTAAAAGGAAGAAATTTCTCAAAAGCATTTCCTTCAGATTCTACACGTGCTGTATTGGTGAATGAAGCATTTGTAAAGGAGGCGGGATGGAAAGAGCCATTAGGGCAGCAGGTGAATTTCTGGTACAATGAAGGAGAGGTATATACAGTGGTCGGCGTGGTGAAAGACTATCATTTCAACGCGGTGACCCAGAAGATAGGTGCACAGCTGTTCACCATGAAGCATCGCAATCAATATGGAAAGACATTTATTAAGATAAAGCCAGGTATGGAAACGGCCGCTTTACACCACATTGCCGGCGTATTTAAGAAGTATTTCCCACTGAGCCCTTATGAATATAAGTTTCTCAATGAAGAGAACCGCCGGAACTATGAAGCGGAGGAGAAATGGAAGCAGATCATCCTGTTCAGTGCAGTGCTGACGATCTTTATTTCCTGTATAGGACTTTTCGGGCTTTCTGTCTTATCCGCAGAAAAGAGAACAAAGGAAATAGGTATCCGGAAAGTATTGGGCGCTTCTGTGAGCGGGGTTGTCACCATCCTGTCGGCAGACTTTCTGAAACTGGTACTGATATCCCTGGTGGTGGCTATACCGGTAGCCTGGATGGCAGGAAACAAGTGGCTGGAGAACTATCCATACAGAGTGTCGTTAAGCTGGTGGATGTTTGGGGGAGCCGCCTTAGGGGTGGTGGTAATAGCTTTGATTACAGTCAGCTTTTATGCGGTCAGGGCGGCGGTAGCCGATCCGGTGAAAAGCCTGAGAATAGATTAGCTGCGGGTCTGGTCAGCGTTGGCATTTGATATCATACAGCATTCTGCCAGGGCGGCCATTCGCTTTCCGGACGAAGTGTAGTTCTACTTCATTACCAGGCAGCACCCTGGTACCGAGGTTTTCGATGGGCCTTACCAGGAACAGCTTTTCGCCGATACGGTAATATACATCACCGGTGCCCAGGTTAGGCCGGATAGTAGAGATGATCTCAGTAACCTTCCCCCGGATAATGATCTTGCTTTCAGCGCGGGTATAGCTGTTGTATACATAGTAGGCCGGCATAGCCAGCAGGAAGAAGGTAAGGTATACTGCAGCGATGAGTACATAAAGATTGACGTAGTTGCCTTTGGCAATACCCCCTAACAGCAGCATAAGGGCCAGGCCGGTACACCCGGTAAGGAACAGCTTAACCAGGGTAGATTGCTTCTCTTTCATGAGCTGCAGATCATCGGTGGTGATGCGGCCGGTTGTTTCGCGGTAGTTGGAATGGGGATATTCTGCTTTCAGCAGGATGTTGCCTTCGAGGCTGATATGTAATACGACTTCGTAATTAGTTAGTCCGGAGATATTGCTGATGGCCGTCTGGTGATAGGTACTGCGTTGTTCATAGAAAAAGCTTCTGTCAGGAAGGGCAGCCCGGGCATCAATGATTTCATGATTATGGGTGATGTATTGGAGCTCGCCTTTGTTGGAGGCAAGGACTGTTTTGAGGCGGGCGCGTATCAGCCTCTTTTTGCCGCTTTTCAGACCGATTCTGCTACGGTTTCTCATCTTCAGGGCACTACGCCACATAAACAGGCAAACAATCAGGTTGATACAGGATGCTACGGATACCGGTATATATATACCAGACTTTCTTGCGCATACTGCCATTAGCAGCAGGGCTGCAAGTATGAGCGTAATAGCGGAGAACAGCAGTAGTAGCAGCCATCGTATACCCGTAATTCTTCCTGCCGTTTTCAGGAGCCGGATATCTTCATTGGTAAGAGGGCCTTCTTCTTGTATCATGTATCTAAAGTTAGAAAAAAAGAAGCTTCAGCGGAAAAGCCGTTATAACGCTGTTAGTCATACCCGTAATATGCACAGTATAAAACTGCGTATTCTCCGGTAATGGTCATAAATGTTGAAAGGGGATTTATATATATGGGAGGTACGGACATTCATTACCGGATGGGCGGTAAGGTGATGGATACAGCAGGAGCGGGGTATGGTAAAGCGGTGGCAGAAACAGTAAATAGAGTGGTATGCGGGCTGAACGTGTTGCGGGTGAAGAGATTATATAATTATAAAACTGATGAGGGTGGGATCATAAGGGCCTAAAAAAAGATAAGCCGCCCTATAAAGAGCAGCTGTCTGATATCCCTATACCTATGAAATATATGGTCTAAGATATAAAAGAGGTCGATTGATATGGTTAATGAGTTGTTAACAGAATCAAAATAATTTTAGTCAGCGCAGTGTCATGATAAATCCTATTAATTTTGTAGGGTACTGTTAACCGATTACCTTTGCAGCCAAACCAACTTTACCTGTGATAAGAAAATCGATAGAGAGTTTGCAGCAGGAAGCTGCACAAAGCGGGGCCAATTCATTAAAGCGTAATCTGGGCGGTATTAATCTCGTTGCCATAGGGATTGGGGTGATCATAGGCGCAGGCCTGTTTTCACTTACAGGTATTGCAGCGGCTAATAATACAGGTCCGGCAGTCATCCTTTCTTTTGTATTAGCAGCGGTAGGTTGTGCCTTCAGTGCACTCTGTTATGCGGAACTGGCCTCTATGGTGCCGGTAGCGGGTAGCGCGTATACGTATGCATATGCCACCATGGGAGAGTTGTTTGCCTGGATCATTGGATGGGACCTGGTGCTGGAGTATTCTGTCGGCGCTGCAACTGTTGGTATCAGCTGGTCCAGATACCTGGTTAGTTTCCTGAATAAATTTGACATACACCTGCCGGCGCAGCTGGTAACATCACCCTTTGAGACTGTGAAGCTGGCAGATGGTACATTGATACATGGGTTTATCAATCTGCCTGCTGTACTGATTATCGTCTTCATTACGTCTATTATCATTTTCGGTACGAGAGGTTCCGCCTTATTCAATGCGATTGTTGTGGCATTGAAGATCAGCGTGGTATTGGTGTTCATTGCACTGGGCTGGAATTATATTAATCCGCAGAACTATCAGCCTTTTATCCCGGAGAATACCGGGGAATTTGGTCATTTTGGTCTGAGTGGTATACTGCGTGGGGCCGGGGTCGTGTTTTTTGTTTTCATTGGCTTTGACATTGTAGCTACGATGGCACAGGAGACTAAAAACCCGAAGCGGAACATGCCGATTGGTATACTTGGTTCGCTGATCATTTGTACGATCTTGTTTGTATTGTTTGGTTATGTGATGACCGGACTGGCACATTATACAGAATTTAAGGACAATGCTGCACCGGTAGCGGTAGCCATTGCACATACGCCATATGAGTGGTTGTTTCTGGCAGTTATCGGAGCCATCCTGATTGGTTATACCTCGGTGATACTGGTTGACCTGCTGGGGCAATCCCGCGTATTTTACTCCATGAGTAAAGATGGATTGCTGCCGCCTGTATTCTCGGTACTGCATCCCCGTTTTGCAACGCCTTACAAGTCCAATATTGTGCTTTGCGTGTTTATCAGCCTTTTTGCCGGACTGGTACCTATTCATGTAGTAGGAGAGATGACCAGTATTGGTACGCTGCTGGCCTTTGTAATGGTATGCCTGGCTGTGATTATCCTTCGCAGGGAACAACCTGATCTGCCTAGAGCATTTAAGACACCATGGGTGCCGGTGGTGCCTATCCTGGGTATTCTGACCTGCCTGCTGATGATGTTTTCGCTGCCGCTGGATACCTGGATAAGATTAATTGTATGGCTGCTGATCGGATTTGCCATTTATTTTGGCTATGGGCGCAAGCACAGCGTGGCACGCCATGGAAAGTCCTGACCATAGGTAAGTCATCAGGACAGCGCGCCTTTTATCAATTACGTTTATAAATAAGCGGTTGCATTTCCTATATTGAGAAGCGAAATAACAGCCGCCTATTTATGAGAAAACTACTACTTGCACTTACAATGTGCTGTACCTATGGCCTGAGCCATGCACAGGAAGCCGCACAATGGTTACGATATCCCGCTATCTCTCCGGATGGTAAAACCATCGCCTTCGGTTATAAAGGAGACATCTACCGCGTTGATGCCAACGGCGGTGTGGCTGTTCCTGTTACCATACATGAAGCACAGGACATGATGCCAGTCTGGAGTCACGACGGAAAGCACCTGGCTTTTGCCAGTGACCGCTATGGCAACTTCGATGTATTTGTCATGCCCGCAACAGGCGGTACACCTGTACGCCTCACCTTCAACAGCGCTAATGATTACCCGTACGACTTCACGCCTGATAGCAAACAGGTGCTTTTCGGCAGTGCCCGTAATGCCCCTGCCTCCAGCGTAAGGTTCAGTTCCAGCCTGTTTGCCAACCTGTACACGGTACCTGTAACCGGTGGCCGCCCGCTATTGATCACTGCTGCCGGTGCAGAGTCTGCACGTTATAATGCCAAAGGTACCCAGATCATTTTCCAGGACCGTAAGGGTTATGAAGATCCGTGGCGTAAGCATCACGTATCAGCTGTTACCCGCGATATCTGGGTATATGATATCGCCGGAAAGCGTTACCAGCAGATCTCAGGCTATGAGGGGGAAGACCGTGAGCCACTGTTCGCCAACGACAATGACGTGTATTACCTGAGTGAGAAAGGCGGCATTGCGCAGAACATATTCAGGGCTTCTACTACCGACAAGAACAAGATGCAGCAACTGACCCGTTTTGAGAAGCACCCGGTACGTCATCTATCCAAGTCAGATGACAACCTGCTTTGCTTCACCTGGAACGGAGAAATTTATACTTTAAAAGAAGGCCAGCAGCCAAAGAAACTGGCGGTTCAGATATTCAACGATGGCCGTTCTGCAGTAACGAAACCTATTCCTGTCAGCGGTAACGTAACCGAATTTGCGATGCGGCCTGACGGAAAGGAAATGGCATTCGTAGCGCGCGGGGAGATCTTCGTGACCAGCGTAGAGGGCAACCTGACCAAACGTATTACCAATACCCCACAACAGGAACGTTCTGTAGCGTGGTCTCCCGATGGAAAGAAGCTGATATATGCAGCTGAAAGGAATGGTAACTGGGATATTTATCAGTCTACCATTATACGCGGGGAAGAGCCATATTTCTTTGCTTCCACGCTGCTGAAGGAAGAACCGCTTATCGCTACAGAAGCGGAAGAATTTCAGCCGGTATTCTCGCCTGATGGAAAAGAGATTGCCTATGTGGAAGACCGTAATGTACTCCGCGTATTTAATATCGCATCAAAGAAAAGCCGTACTCTGCTACCAGCAGGCCGTAACTTCTCCTACTCTGACGGAGACTGGGAATTTGTATGGAGCCCTGATAGTAAATGGGTACTGACAGCAGATCACCAGGGATATTTTAATGTATCCAATGCCGCTATCATCCCAGCAGATGGGAAAGGGCAGACAATCTACCCTGTGTTGAGCGGCTTTGGCGAGCGTAATTCCAAATGGAGTGCTGACGGTAAGATCATGACATGGGAGAGTGATCGGTATGGCCGCCGGTCGCTGGCACGCCAGGGAAGCAGAGAGGTGGATGTCTTTGGTGTATTCTTTGACCAGGAAGCTTTTGACAGATTTAACCTGTCCAAAGACGACTTCAACCTGCTGAAGGAAAAAGAGGATAATGCAAAGAAAGCAGGCAAGGACAGCTCCGCAGCAAAGAAAGACACTGCTACACTTAAGAAGCCATATACTCCTGATTTTACCAACCTGGATGCACGTATTGTACGCTTTACGCTGAACAGTGCCTCTATCAGCGATTATGTGATTAACAACGACGCCAGCAAGATCTTCTACACCGCTTCATTTGAGAAGGGATACGACCTGTGGACAACAGAACCCAGAACCGGTGAAACAAAGCTACTGGCTAAACTGGGTGGTACTCCGGGTAGTATCGTACTGAGCAAGGACGGTAATACACTGTTTGTCAGCAATCGTGGCAGTGTAGTGAAAGTAGATGCCACTTCAGGTAAGATCACTCCTGTGACCATCAGTACTGAGTTTGTACTGGACCAGGAGGCAGAGCGCCGTTATATTTATGAACATGCCTGGAAGCAGGTAGTAGACAAGTTCTATGATCCGGGCACACTTAAGAAGATTGACTGGGAAATGTATGCGAAGAATTACGAACGTTTCCTGCCATATATCAGTAACAACTACGACTTCCAGGAATTATTGAGCGAGCTGCTGGGAGAACTGAATGCATCTCACACAGGGGGGCGTTTCGCAAGTGGACGCTCTGATGGCGACAATACAGCTGCATTAGGCTTATTGTATGACGAGACCTTTACCGGTAACGGCCTGAAAGTAGATGAAGTAATACCTGGCGGACCGTTTGACAAAGCATTCAGTAAACTGAAGAAAGGTAACATCATCGAGCGGATTGATGGTGAAACTATCTCTGCACAGAAAGACTGGGCAATATTACTAAACCGTAAGTCAGGCTCCAATATATTGGTTAGCCTCTTCGACCCTGCTACAGGCAGACGCTGGGATGAGTCGGTAAAACCTATTTCCGGCGGTGAAGAAGGTAATCTGCTGTACAAGCGCTGGGTAACTAATATGCGCAATATGGTAGATAAACTGAGCGGCGGTAAAGTAGGATATGTACACGTGCAGGGTATGAATGATGCAAGCTACCGCTCTGTATATGATGAGGTAATGGGTAAAAACAGGGAAAAACAGGCGCTGATTGTTGATACCCGCTTTAATGGCGGTGGTTGGCTGCATGATGACCTGTACAACTTCCTCAGCGGTAAAGCTTATATGAACTTCGCACCGCAGGGCTATCGTACAAAAGCATGGGAGCCGCAGACCCGCTGGACCAGACCAAGCTGTGTGCTGATGGGTGAAGGCAACTACAGTGACGCACACATCTTCCCTTTCATTTACAAACAGGATAACCTGGGTAAATTGATCGGTATGCCAGTACCAGGTACGGGAACGGCAGTATGGTGGGAACGGCAGATTGATCAGTCGCTGGTATTCGGTATCCCGATGGTGGGTGTGATTGGAAGAACTACTGACCGTCCTTTGGAGAACCTGCAGCTGGAGCCAGACATCCGGGTGCCTCTTCGTTATGAAGATGGACTGACAGGTAAAGACAACCAGCTGGAAGCAGCGGTGACTGAAATGCTGAAAGATATCAAATAATAAATTGCGTATAAAATTTCAGAGCCTGCCTTGATTCAAGGCAGGCTCCTTTGTTTATAACGGTCTCTTAACGAGACCGGCTCTATCCTCCAGGATATGCTATTGTCCATTCCATTTGCGCTGAATCTGTACATGACCATTCTGTGCGCTGTAGGAGATGCCGCTTTTAATGGCGGCCTGGTATTTAGCCAGGTATCTCCTGTGTACATCAGCGGATTGTTGCGCGCCATTTACTGTCATTCCTTTTGAGTCGATGATCAGTTCCCGTATGTCGCTTTTAGTAGCAACGAGTTTGTCGGTTACTACGTCAGATACCAGGTTACCAATCAGTTTTTTGTCTTCTTCTGCTGCAGCGCGGTCTATTTCTGCCCGTTCACGGTCTTTGTCTGCTCTTGCACGGTCAATATCTGCTTGCTTTCTGTCTCTTTCAGCAGCTTGTCTGTCGCCCTCTGCCTGCGTACGATCTTTCTCTGCCTGTGCCCTATCGCGTAATGCCTGTTCGCGGTCCTTATCTGCCTGTATACGGTCAATATCTGCCTGTTTTCTGTCTTTTTCAAACTGTTCCCTGTCACGGAGGAACTGTTGCCTGTCTCTTTCTGCCTGTTGCCTGTCCAGGTTAGCCTGTTGGCGATGTTTATTGGCCTCCAGTCGGTCTTTTTGGGCCTGTTCCCGATCTCTCCTGGCCTGTTCCTTGTCTTTTTCTGCCTGCAACCTGTCTTTCTTCAATTGTTCTTGTAACGCTTTAACAAAGGAGTCATATTCGTTCCAGTTCTCCTTTGGAATCTCTTTGCCGTCAATGGCCAGGCTGGTCATTTTACCTTCTTCAAGTATGATGTGATATAGCTTACCGTCTTTATCAGTGGTGATCTCTTCAATGTCAGTGTTGCCCTCTTTGGTGATGTGTGTACCATGAACCGCAGGGGCGGCTTTTTGTGCATAGCCGCTGGCGGTGAATACAAGTAGACCTGTAAGCAGCAGGTAGCGCATGGTGTGAATGCTTTTCATGTTCTGATGGATTTAATAATTGTGAATAATATGCCGGAGATAGAGGCAAATAGTAGCCTGTTTCAGCCGGTGGCGGTGAAAAAATGATAGTTGCTAACTGATAATATGAATGGTATGGCAATAAGCTGCCATCTGTGCAGTGCACAGTATTTTAAACGAGATGTTTTATGGGTAAATAATCAGCCTGAATGGTAGGCAGGCCAGGTCTTACTGTATATTATTTTCGTTATTATGCTGGTTAGTAGTATTACGGTCACCGTTGTTATGATGCTCGGTGGTGCCGGAGTATCTATCCTGATAAAAGGCTTTACGCTGCAGTTCGTACTGAGCGGCCGCACGTGCATGTTCTCTTCTTTCTCTTTCAGCATTATTGCGGTCCATAATAGCTTGTTGCCTGTCTATTAAAGCCTGCTTACGATCCTGGTCAGCCTGCATTCTGTCTTTATCTGCCTGTATGCGGTCTAAGCGTGCCTGCTCCCTGTCTTTGTCAGCCTGTTTCCTGTCACGTTCCGCCTGGAGGCGATCCAGCGCTGCCTGATGCCGGTATCTTTCCAGCTGTGCCCTTTCACGCCGGAGCTGTTCTTCACTTTGCCGTGCGATGTCTGCTAAGGTATTGTCTGCTGCTTCTTCAGTCACCGGTGCATACATATTATCTTGCTCATCAGTGGGTATAGGTACCTGTACCGGTACACTTGTACGCGCCGGAGGTAGCACCGTGCTGGCAGGTACCGCAGCTACGATCTGACTGGCTGATTTGACGATAGTTTTATATACAGGAGCCTGAACGGCCTTCTCCTTCGGTGGTGCCATTAAGGTGATAATAGCCTCTTTCTGTGTAAGCAGGGCAGGCGCTTCAGCTGTGGTGCGACTGTCGGGGTGCAGGTATGTCATTGCGGCTGCCGAGAGTATTATGCACAATATTCCGAGGCCAATGAAGAAGCATGCTTTTTCACCAGTACCCGGCGCTTGATGCTGATTATTGATAATACGGCTAACACGCTGGAGCAGCTGGTTCTTACTACCGGGGAAAGCAACCGCGGTTACTTGTGCTGTAAGTGTGTATTCCTTAAAACTCACCAATGCCTGTATAAATGTTTTCTTACTACCTGTCTGTTGCAGGGCAACATCGTCACAGCAATGCTCCCTTTCATCACGCAGTATAGACGATAACCACAGCACGCCGGGATTGAAGAAGAAGAATGTTTCCAAACAGGTCTGCACCAGGTTGATAAGGTAGTCATGACGACCTATATGCGCGAGTTCGTGCAACAGCACAGCCTCTATCTGTGCAGGCGGCAAACCTGTCAGCAGGCCGGCTGGCATAAGTATTACAGGTTTCAGGTGTCCCGCTACCATGGGTACCTTGATATAGGTAGATTCCAGCAGTTGTACTGTACGGAGCACCCCTAAGGTATCGCATAACTGTTGTACCCTTTGTTGCCACATAGCAGGAGCTTTATACACCTGCCGCTGTCTGGCATGTTGAAGGAATCTTAATCCCTGAATCATGCGAAGTGAACGGATAGAAAAGAGCGCTGCCCATATAATAACCAGCAGGGGTGCATTCGCAGAAACAAGATCAGCGAAGCTGACAGCCAATGAAGAGAGCAGTGCGGTGTTGAACCGGAAAACAGTAGCCGCACTCTCCTGTAGACTACCCGCAGCAGTTACTTCCTGTGCTGATGCAAAGCCGGCAAGTTCACGGAAGAAGGTAATAATACATGTCAGCACAAGCAGCAGGAAATGAGCCAATACCATATTATACCTGCGTGCCGAACCTGCTTTGCGCATCAGCTGCAGTAGCGCTACTGCTATTAATGCCAATAACATACCCTGCCAGAGGGAGTGTACCAGCATCCAGCTGAAGGCCTGTAAGAGGCGCTCGCCAAAGGAATATGTATTGACAGACAGATACATCAGGATGTTTTTTAACTATTTATCTTCTATATCTTTCAACAGATCTTTAATCTTTTTCAGCTCGTCGGCAGATGTCCTGTCATTGCCCAGCAATGCCATCATCATATCGCTGGGAGAGCCATTATACATGGTGTCCATAAAGCGGCCCAGCATTGTTCCTTTTATCTTATTCTCTTCTACGGCAGCGCTGTATACGTGCTTCATACTGCTTTCATCCCGGTTCAGCATGCCTTTTTCTTTCATCACCTGCATCAGTTTCAGGGTACTGGTATAAATGACCGCTTCTTTCTGCTCGTTCAGCTTATCATGCACAAAACGTACAGTCGATGGGCCGTACTGCCAGAGTATCTGCAGTACATCCAGCTCTGTCTTGGTGGGCACTATTTCCGGAGATATATCTTTCTTGAATAAGCTCATATTCCAAAGGTATGTATTAAAAACGTACGTTGGTGTACCTAAGCTCTTTTTTTTATAAAAAAAACCGTCCGGTACATACCGGAACGGTCATTAGTAACTTGGGGCAGTCGGTATGAGCGGGGGTATATCAGAATTGCTGGTACAACATCATATAAGCGCCTGCGGGGTCCTGGATCAGGCAATAGATCGCATCTTTACCCATTTTGCGCTGTTCCCCGAGCACCTTTCCACCCAGGGCTGTACATTGGGCCAGACTATGCTCCAGGTTATCTACTACCACATACACCAGCCATTGCGGAGGAAGATAGGCATTGCCTCCCCGCGCATGGCAGATGCCGGCTTCTGCACCTTGCGGGCCATTGTCAGCGTGCTTCATCAGATAATCGTCATAGTCGCCCATACTAAGCTCGATCTTCTCCCAGCCAACTACCTGTTTGTAAAATTCGCTGACCGCTGCTGCATCGGGAACGGTAAGGTCGTGCCATAGGATGGCTCCTGGTTGCTTCTTTTCCATAAACGTTATTTACCTACCGAATATACGGACGCTTATTCTATTCATGAGTACTACAAAGCGCCAGTCATAGGGGGTATTTGAGACAAATGTTGTAACTTACCGTACTTGTTTAAAAACCTGTAATAATGACGAACCTGGCACTGTTGCTTACCTATAATCACCGGCTTATTAGCACTGCCGCCATCCTCGATGTCTTTGAGTCTGTCAACTCCATGTATGCCGCCAGTCAACAGCCACCTTGCTTCAACCTTCAGCTGGTACTTCCTGACCAGGAAGGAGTAGACCTGTTGCCTCACTATGGCCGTCACGTTACTGTAGCATTGAAAGATGCCGTGCAGCCAGATATTGTACTGATCCCGGCTTTTATTTCCGGAGATGTGGACACTGCCATCACTGCCAACCATATTTTCCTTCCCTGGATCCGGCAACAGCATCATGCCGGCGCAGAAATAGCCAGTTTCTGCACGGGGGCATTCCTCCTGGCTGCTACCGGTCTGCTGAATGGTAAGCCTGCTACCACGCACATGAATGCGTGTTCTGCATTTGCCGGTCACTTCCCGGAAGTACTGCTGCAACCCGACAAAGTGCTTACAGCTGCTGCCGGTATCTATACCAGCGGCGGTGCAACCAGCACTTTCCATCTCCTGCTGCATCTCGTAGAGAAATGTTGCGGACAGGACATGGCCGTAAGAGCTGCAAAACTATTTGCTATCGATATGGACAGGGATACGCAATCTTACTTCGGTATGTTCCTGCCAGACAGGAGACATGCTGATCCATTGATCACAGAAGTACAGCAACGTATGGAAGCCAGTTTCCGGGAAGCACGCAACGTAGAGTCCTTTATGGAAAACATTCCTGCCAGCCGCCGCAACTTCGTACGACGCTTCAAACAGGCTACAGGTATAACTCCGATTGAATACCTGCAGAAAACAAGGATTGAAGCAGCCAAGAAGATGCTGGAACAGACCGGTAACAGTATACTGTCTGTCATGCTGGATTGTGGTTACAATGACATCAAAGCCTTCCGGAAGGTGTTCCGTAAAGAAGTGGGTTTAACACCCACCGAATACAGGGTCAAATTTGCCGGAAGCCGCAATACTTCCCTGCAGGTGGAAATGTGATCTTTTTACGTATCTTGACAAGACTTCACCAGGGAAACGGGAACAGATTATATCAACCAAAGGTAGTGCTACAACACTACCACTAATCCCGTATTTATATGTCTGCTCAGGAAACTGTTTTAAAGAAAGTTATCAGGCCCATACATCTCTGGGCTATTGGTGTCGGATTGGTTATTTCCGGTGAATACTTTGGCTGGAACTATGGATGGGGCATAGCAGGTACCGCCGGTTTCCTGGTCGCAACGCTGATCATCACCCTGCTATATGTAACGTTCATATTCAGCTTCACAGAACTCACTACTGCTATCCCGCAGGCAGGTGGCCCTTTTACCTATACACATAGAGCTATGGGGCCTTTCGGCGGACTTATAGCCGGATATGCCACTGCTGTCGAGTTCCTGCTGGCAACGCCGGCTATCGCCTTTGCACTGGGTAACTATCTGCACTTCCTGCATCCCTCACTGCCCGTATTAGGCTGTGGTATCGTGTTTTACCTGCTACTGACTGGCGTTAACCTGCTGGGTATTAAAGAGTCTGCACTTTTCTCCCTGGTCATTACCTTACTTGCAGTAATCGAACTGCTGATCTATATGGGCATTGTAGCGCCCTCATTCCGGTTGTCCAACTTCATGCACAATGCTATGCCTGCCGGCTGGATGGGGGTGTTTGCTGCGCTGCCATTCGCCATGTGGCTGTATGTGTGTATTGAAGGTATTGCCATGGTGGCGGAGGAGGTAAAAGATCCAGCCAGGAATATCCCCAAAGGATATATCTCTGCAATGCTTACACTCGCAGCCCTAGCGATCGGAGTAATGGTACTAACGGGTGGCATTACAGACTGGCAATTACTGTCAGGTATTGACTACCCGCTACCTGAGGCGATCGGAGTAGTACTAGGTAAACAAAGCGGTATCACGAAGGTATTTGCGGGCATTGGTCTCTTCGGATTGATTGCTTCCTTTAACGGTATCATTATCAGCTACTCCCGTCAGCTGTTTGCACTGGCAAGAGCAGGATACCTGCCGCCGGTACTAGCCGTGCTTAGTCCGAAAAGACAGGTTCCCTATGTTGCACTGATAGCCGGCGCTGTACTGGGCATCATCGCATTATATTTCGGCAGGACTGACCAGCTGGTGATACTATCTGTCATGGGGGCGGTAGTTATGTATATTCTGAGTATGATCAGCCTGTTTATACTCAGGAGAAAAGAGCCAGGGCTAGACCGTCCGTTCAGGGCACCATACTATCCCTGGTTCCCTGGTATAGCGCTGGTATTATCTATAGTATCTCTGATCGCAATCATATACTATAACTTATTACTGGCGGGCCTGTTCTTTTCAGGCATGGGGATCGCTCTGCTTATTTTCGTCATCATGGGCAGACATAAAGCGCCGGCAATAAACACGGATGCGAAAAATGTAATTGCGTAAGAAAATAAAAATATTGTTGTGTCTTATCAGCATACCATACAATTCAGGACATACCAGTTCGACGACCTGCGCACATTGCTGGCAAAGGCCACGCCTTTCCGCTCGGGAGATGCTCTTGCCGGCCTCGCAGCTGCTACCTATGAAGAACGGGTAGCTGCGCAGCTGGCGCTGGCAGATGTGCCACTGAAGACTTTCCTCCAGGAAGCAGTCATACCATATGAAGAAGACGAAATCACCCGCCTTATTATAGATACGCACAACCAGGCAGCATTTGCACCTGTAAGCCACTTTACGGTAGGCGAACTGCGCGACTGGTTACTGAGTGATGATGCAGATACGCAAACCTTGCAGCAGCTGGCCCCGGGTCTTACGCCTGAAATGGTAGCGGCAGTATCTAAACTGATGCGCAACCAGGACCTCATCAGTGTGGCGCAGAAGTGCGAGGTAGTGACCCGCTTCCGGAATACTATCGGACTAAAAGGACGGCTGTCCGTACGTCTTCAGCCCAATCATAATACCGATGATCCGAAAGGTATTGCTGCCAGCATTATCGACGGACTGCTATATGGTTGTGGCGATGCTGTTATTGGTATCAACCCGGCTACTGACAGTCCGCAGGCTGTCATACAGCTGCTACACATGCTGGACCAGTTACGTGAACAGTTTGACATTCCTACGCAGTCCTGCATCTTATGTCATGTGACCACTGCTTTGCAGGTAATGACTAAAGCCCCGGTGGATCTTGTCTTCCAGTCCATCGGTGGTACAGCCCGGACCAATAGCAGCTTCGGCATACATCTGGGATTATTACAGGAGGCGTATGACGCGGCGCTGTCACTGAACAGGGGGACAATCGGCAATAATGTGATGTACTTTGAAACGGGGCAGGGCAGCGCTTTATCTGCAAATGCCCACCAGGGCGTAGACCAGCAGACATGTGAAGTACGCGCATATGCTGTGGCCAGAAGGTTTTCTCCGTTGCTGGTAAATACGGTAGTAGGCTTCATCGGACCTGAATACCTGTTTGATGGAAAGCAGATCATACGGGCGGCGCTGGAAGACCATTGCTGTGGCAAACTACTAGGGTTACCGATGGGTGTGGATGTCTGTTATACCAACCATGCAGAAGCTGACCAGGATGATATGGATAATCTGCTTACACTTCTCGGCGTAGCCGGATGTAACTTCATCATTGGCGTGCCGGGAGCCGATGATATCATGCTTAACTATCAATCTACTTCCTTCCATGATGCACAGTATGTACGGAAGGTACTTGGCCTCAAAGCAGCGCCGGAGTTTGAAGGCTGGCTGCAAAGACAGGGTATTACCAATGCCGGCGGACAATTACAGCCTGTAGGCAACACACATCACTTATTAACTTATCAGGCAGGATGAGCAATATACAACATCGTAATACTGTACAGGAAGATCCATGGAGTGCATTAAAGGCATATACAACGGCACGTATAGCGCTGGGCAGAACGGGTACGGCTATACCACTGAAGGAAGTACTGTCTTTCCGGCTGGCACACGCACATGCCAGGGATGCCGTATACTCCCGCCTGGATATCAACCTGCTGCTGGAAGAGCTACATGCGTTCATGTTGCCGGTAGTACAGCTACATAGTAGCGTTGCCGGCCGGCATGAATACCTGCAACGGCCGGATAAAGGGCGGAAGCTGGATACAGGCAGCATAGAAATACTACAGGCGCAACCGGCTGCTTTTCGGCAGAAGGATGTTGTGATTATTGTGGCAGATGGTTTGTCAGCTACCGCTATGAACCTCCATACCGCTCCTTTGCTGAATCACCTGTTACCATTACTCAAAACAGCGGGCCTCTCGATAGCTCCTGTATGCCTGGTAGAGCAGGGCAGGGTAGCCATTGGGGATGAGATAGGAGAACTGATACAGGCCAAAGCAACATTGATGCTGATAGGGGAGAGACCCGGACTAAGTGCTGCAGATAGTATGGGTGCATATATCACTTTCCAGCCACGTACGGGCAATACTGATGAAGTAAGGAATTGCATTTCAAACATCCGGCAGGACGGGCTGCAGTATATTCCTGCCGCCGGTAAGATCTGTTACCTCTTGCAGGAAGCTTTACGCCTGCGTTTATCCGGAGTAGAACTGAAAGACAACTATAAAGACCCGTCATTACTGACAGGCTGATCCCCGAGGTACAGCTACGTGTTATCACCTTTATTTTTCCCGGTAACTATTTAAAAAAAATAATACTTTGTGCGCCACTCAAGATAACCGATGCCGCACGAAAGACACGATATTTCTGCTGATGATGCCACTAAAGCCTTCCGTAACCGTGATGCGGATGTCTTCCGGGAAATTTACACTGTCTACAGTGAGGAGTTGTACCTGCTGGCGTATCGCTGGGTCAAAGAACAGGACCTGGCCAGGGATATAGTGCAGGGGCTATTTACGTATTTGTGGGAGAAGGGACCTGAGATACAGATCACTGGCAATCTGCGGCACTATCTGTATCGCGCCGTCACCAACAGGAGTATCAATGAGTTAAAAAGGCGGGCCCGCCATGTCAGTGAGGAGGCCTTGCAATGGCAGGCAGATACGGGCACGCTGCACGAGATAACCGACCATCTGTTGTTACAGAAAGAGATATTGCGCCTTTCACAGGAACTGGCACCCCGTTGCCGGGAAATATTCCTGCTCAGCCGCTTTGACGGACTGGAACCTTCAGAAATAGCCGCCCGTCTGGATATTGCCATCAACACTGTGTATTTCCAGCTGGCCGTGGCGCTGAAACACTTACGCACACACCTGCTGAACGGGAAAAGATTGGAGTAATATCAAAGTAGTCCCGCGCTGGATTGTCGTAATACGTATAAGCAATGAACAGGAACGATGTAACGGAATTTGTCATAGATTGTCTGACGGATGCCCGCAATGCGGACAAGCAGGCTGCTTTACACCAATGGCTGCTGGAATCACCAGGGAATCATACCATGTACACTGAGCTGCAGCGCCTATGGGAAGCCGCACGCACATTACCGCCTTTACCTTTTAATATTATCTCCGGCTGGGACGAACTGGTACAACAAACCAGTATCATTTCACCCCAGCAACAGCTATCTCCTCATAAATAACAGCATAGTCAATTGCGAGATAACCCCGGTAACCTTACATCGTTTCAGGTTCATCCGGATGGCGCGGCCTGTACCAGCAGTAGTAATAAGCCAGTATCAGCACACCCGATACGAAAGGAATTAAAGCCAGGTGTTTATAGGTAACCGTGCCTGTAACAATATTGGCGTCAAAGTGCAGGAACTCACTAACCATCCAGTAAGAGTTGGCCGTAATCCATACCAGTATGGCCAGGTTGTGGCATAACTCAGCCATAAATTGCCGGGTACGGTAAGCAATCACGATTGCAATAATCAATGTAGGGAAGATCATGGTAATGCCTAGCGACTTCCAGATCAGACACCAGCCGATATCTTTCAGCAACCAGAAAACAATATGCAGATTTTCCATTCTCCGGTATTTTAAGGGAATGCTGTAGACAGGTGTGGTTTCAGCCATATGTGATGTTGATTGTGGCGGCAAAAATATAAAATCTGGCATCAATTGGTATAACTCTTGTATTATCCATTGCGGACCAAAAAATTTTAGCCATGAAAAAAGCATTAATAGCCGCTACTATTGTAGGCGCAGCAGCAGCAGGAGTAATTGTTTACCTGACCCGTAGTAAAAACGGTATGCAACGTCTGTTAGACGGTGCCGGCGCAACTGCAGATGACGCACAACGTTATGCCAGCCGTCACCTGCGTAAAACACAGAAGAAAGTTAACAACATGATCCATGAGTCAACAATGGAATAATACTGAGCTGACCCTTTTACCGGGGTGACATCCTCATAGCTGTTTCCCCGGTAAAAGGACTGCTTTTCTCTCCCTTATAGCTCCCTCTTCCCTTGCCTGTTCAGGTGCAATCAGTCCCTGGCAACAAAAAAATAACGCAAACAGCATACAAGCCATCTGCGTTAGTCATTACTTCCAACCACCCCTTGTCAATTCGACTTTAACTTATCCTTAAATACTTTCCGGAACTTTTCCAGTTTAGGCTTTATCACAAAATGACAGTACGGCTGTGAGCCATTCTGGCTATAATAGTCCTGGTGGTAATCTTCTGCCTTGTAAAAATCGGTGGCAGCGGTGATTTCAGTTACCAGCGGTTTATCATATGCGCCGGAAGACTGTAGCTTTTTCATATACAATTCTGCCAGTTCACGTTGATTGTCATTGTGATAGAAGATGACAGACCGGTATTGTGTACCTACGTCATTACCCTGCCGGTTCAGCTGGGTGGGGTCGTGGCTTTGCCAGAAGGCCTGTAGCAGCTCTTCGTAAGAAATTTTCTCAGGGTCATAGGTAACCTGTATCACCTCTGCATGACCGGTAGTGCCGGTACTCACATCATCATACGTAGGATCGGGCACTGTGCCTCCTTCGTAGCCGGATTCAACCCTGGTCACACCTTCCAGGTACTGGAACTGCGCTTCTGTACACCAGAAACACCCACCGCCGAAGGTGGCTTTTTCCGTTTTTATACTGTTACTGACTTCCATATCTTCAGGAACTTTATCTTTTGAATTTTCACCCTGCGTACAGGCACTGATCATTAATGCCAGTAAACAGCTTAATATTGAGTATCTTTGCATAATTTTTTACACGTTGTAAAGTGGCATATGAAGGAGCTGGGTTCAGATGCCCCGACGGGTTAAATTACGACAAGATTAACGGTTTAGATCACCAGGTTAATTAACTTTAACATTCTTTTTGCCGTACCATCAACCAGGAGGAACGGCATAAGCCAATTTTAACCGTCTGTAAACAAGGGGTTTACAGGCTTTGTATGGATAAGTAAGATGAAATATTTTCCCGATTCAGCACTAGTACAGCTGGAGTTTGACAAGGTACAGGCTTTGTTAAAGGAGCATTGTAAAACGGAGCTGGGCAAGCAGATGGCAGATGACCTGCGTTTGCATACCCACATTGACTATGTAAAAACAGCACTTCAACAGGCCCATGAATACAAGCAGCTGACTTTGCTGCAGGAACACTTTCCCAACGATTACGTACTGAATCTGAAAAATGAACTGCGTATGCTCGGTATTCAGGGCGCAGTACTAAGTGAGGAGCAGATCATGCTGCTGCGCAAGCTGGCTGAAAGTATGCACAGCATTGTGCGGTTCTTTGATCACGACAGGCGTGTTACGTATTCAGGGTTGTTCAGTGTGATTTCTCATACACATTATGAGAAAAAGATCACCGCGCTCATTGATGAAATACTCGATGAACATGGAGAAGTGCGTGACAATGCGACTCCCGAACTGGCAAAAATCCGCATGAACCTGTTCCGTAAAAGGAACGAACTGAGACGCGCCTTCGACCGCGTACTCAGCAAACTGAGTAAACTGGGCTACCTGGCCGATACGGAAGAAGCCTTCCTGAACGGTAGAAGGGTAGTGGCTATTTACGCAGAAAACAAACGTATGGTGAAAGGTATCCAGCATGGAGAATCTGATACCCGCCGTACCACTTTCGTAGAACCGGAAGAAACGATAGAGCTGAATAATGATGTGGCTTCCCTGGAAAGGGAAGAGGGCAAGGAAGTGTACAAAATATTGCGTACACTGACACACGCACTCAGCCAGCATGGGCACCTGCTGAATAACTATCACGAGATACTGGGCCTCTATGACTTTATCAGGGCTAAGGCGAAACTGGCGCTGGACATGGATGCAAACTATCCTATGCTGACGCCGCACGCAGAAGTACACCTGGTCGATGCTCATCACCCGCTGCTGCTACTGTATAACCGCCGTAACCAGAAGCCGACTATTCCGGTAAACCTGACGCTCAACAAAGACAATCACATCCTTGTGATCAGTGGTCCGAACGCAGGTGGTAAAACAGTCACGATGAAAACGGTCGGCCTCATACAGCTGATGCTGCAGGCAGGTCTGCTGGTGCCGGTACACCCAAGTTCCCAGCTAGGCATTTTCCGTCAGCTGATGATCCACATCGGTGATACCCAGTCACTGGAATTTGAACTGAGTACCTATAGCTCTCACCTGAAGAACATGAAGTATTTCATGGAGAACGCCAACGGTAAAACCATGTTCTTTATCGATGAACTGGGTAGCGGCTCTGACCCTAACCTGGGTGGGGCCTTTGCGGAGGTAATTATGGAGGAACTGGCCAAGAAACACTCTTTTGGTATCGTTACTACGCACTATCTTAACCTGAAGGTAATGGCGAATAAAGTAAGAGGTATCATCAATGGTGCTATGGGCTTTGACGAAGAAAACCTCGCACCTATGTATAAACTGATCGTAGGTAAGCCTGGTAGCTCTTACACCTTCTCCATTGCCCAGCGTATCGGTCTGCATCCCGCATTGATCAACAGAGCCAGGAATCTGGTGGATGAAGGCCACTTCCAGCTGGATAAACTCCTTAACAAAGCAGAACAGGATCTCCAGAAGATAGAAGCCAAAGAGAAAGAACTACAGAAATTGCTGAAGGAAAATGAAAGGCTGAAACGTGAATACGAAATCCTATCTGATAAAGAAAGGAAAACACAGCAGTTCACCACCCTCAAGCTGCAGAACAAAATCAAGGAAGATGACCTGCAATACCTGAAGGATATGGAGCGTAAAATGAAGCAGATCGTGTTTGAGTGGAAACGCACAGAGGATAAGCAGAAGGTGATGAAACAGGCGGAAGCCCTGTTATTCCATAAACGCCAGAAGCAGGTGAATGAGCGCTTTGAGAAGAAGATCCAGGATAAATACCAGGAAGTACTAGGCTCTGACCTTAAACTGGGCGACCAGGTGAAGATCAGAAGTAACGGCCAGGTAGGTAAGCTGATGGAGATAAGAGATAAGCGCGGTATTGTGAAGTTGGGGAATATCCCGATGAACGTGGCTATGTCAGACCTGGTACTGGTCAAGGAAAGACCAAAAGAAGAACTCAAGAACTGATAAGGTAAAATGATGCGTTGACATCTACCGCCTGAAAAGGTCAATATGTGAATGATCATCTACTCTAAAGTAATATTGAGAAAGGGCGCTCCGGCAGGAAGCGCCCTTTTTTATTTCGCCGACGCCTTATTTATCCGCAGATATTAGCGTCCATATAAACGTGCATCCAGCCCCCTCCCTTGCTATATATGTAATTGATAATCAATACATAATTTACATTTCTCCGATACGCACATCTATAACTGGTACAACATGTATTGTTTCTTCAGCCCTTAACAAGGGTCGGCTGACCGGTCATTTTCCTTCACCACGGTAAAGTTACATGCATAGGAAATAATCACATTTTCCCGGTTTGATGAGGGTCTGTACTTCACACTGTCCCTTCACAAAGAGGTCACTAAAAGGTCACTTCAATATCCCGGGGATATTGAAGTGACCTTTTAGTGACCTCTTTGTGCTAAGATGGATAAAAAGACTGACCGGGATTAGGCATAAGGAGAACATTGGGCGGACTGTACCGCCATTATTTTTTCCTTCAGATAATTTATTTAGCCGGCTAATAAAATATTTCTATATTTGCCTTCATGAATAGACCGCTCATGTGCAGTACCATCAGTCATCTGATTACGCAGATCTGCAAGGTACACCGGAATAAAGGCAACCAGCTGCTGGCTGCCTATAACCTTCACGCTGGTCAGGAGCAATTCCTGGCAACTGTGATGTGTGGAGGAGCGATGACGATGAATGAGCTGACAGAACACCTGGAAGTGACGCCCGCCACTGTAACGCGGATGGCCGAGCGCCTGGAAAAGAACGGCTTCCTTAATAAAGTGAAGTGCTGCAACGACCAGCGCGTGGTAAGGGTAAGTCTGACGGAGAAAGGAACGGAAGCTGCATCGCAGATTATAGATACTACCTGGAATAAACTGGAAGAACAAATGGTGAAGAATATGAGCACGGAAGAGAAGATATTGCTCAGAAGATTGCTGATGCAGGTGCTTGACAACATTGAAGAAGAAAAATAGAAGGGCGTCATTGCCTTTTTTTTAGATTATTTATTTAGCCGGCTAACTAAATATGGTGCTGCAAAGTAGGGCACAGCGTATAGAACTAAATTATCAAGTTCTAAAATAAAATAGGAAGAACTAATATGAAATGCGGGTGGAATTTATACTTTTGTACCACCATAACGAAAACTATACGTTAATACTACTTGTTACCACCT
This sequence comes from Chitinophaga rhizophila, assembly GCF_019492185.1. Classification (GTDB taxonomy): domain Bacteria; phylum Bacteroidota; class Bacteroidia; order Chitinophagales; family Chitinophagaceae; genus Chitinophaga; species Chitinophaga rhizophila. The sequence goes on along the minus strand of NZ_JAICCF010000001.1, from coordinate 686,712 downwards.
GCTTCTGTCCGGATCAAATAATCAGATCTGCCTGATCCCCTTATTTACTGTAGTGACCATTACTAATACCAAATTGTAAGTATTATGAGGAATAATGTAATGATACCCGTGTATGACTATGCTGACGTCAACAGGCCTGGTAATCCTGTGAAAGGATTTCATATAGATCGTACGACGTATCTGGTACAACCTGGAGATGTGTCTGAACCGCACAGACGTTCTAATTACAGCCTCACTTTATTATTATCAGGCGAAAGCGTACACTATATCGATTTCGAGAAGTACGTCGTAACAGCGCCGGCAATGATCATGCTGATGCCTGATCAGATCTATCATTACACCGGTGATAGTCTGTCTGAGATAGTCAATATATCCTTTTCACAAGAGTTCCTGTTGCCGGATGCATCCGGTACCGGCATGGTGTGCTGGGCATGTATGTTTGAAAAAGGAATTGTGCCTTTGACAGATGTACAGCTGAAAGAACTGATGGCCTTCGCACGTCTTATGCTGAGAGAGTCAGACAATCCGCAGCCACTCAGCGATATGATTATACGTAGTCAGCTGAAATCACTGATGGCTGCAACAGCCAGGTTACCACAACTGGATATTGCATCTATACAGTCAGATACATTGCCTAACCGTATTGTGAGACAATTCAACGAATTATCAGATATACATTATAAGGATAAGACCCAGGTAGCGCATTATGCAGACATGATGTTTGTAACGCCAGGGCACCTGAATGATACGATCAAATCTGCATTGGGTAAGACTGCAAAACAGATCATTGATGAGAAACGTATCATCGAAGCAAAACGTTTACTGTACTGGGGAGAGCAGAGCATCAAAGAAATAGCGGGTCAACTTAACTTTGAAGATGATGGTTATTTCAATCGCTTCTTTAAGAAGCATACAGGTACAACACCTGCATCTTTTCAGAAAAGCATCCGGGAAAAGTACAACTAATACCGTAATTAGTTAAATGGTTTTCTTTGTTGTACGTGCTACTTTTGTATTATAGGATGGAAACAGTTTTAGCAACCGTCAACTAAAACAGAAAGCTCATGAAGTATATCGATCTCGCCTGTTAGTTATCAGAAACAGGATTCTCTTATTAGCTATTAATCGTAAATCTACCTCGTAGAACTAACAACTACGTAACAACTATTTTTTTCCTTTCCATTAACTGCGGAAAGGGCTAGGCAGGATTTGCCCATAGCTCCACGACGTATCTGAAATCGCCATAGGATTGCAGACTGGATGTCTATTGTCAATAATTTAGAAAACACAAACAGTATGAATTACTTATTTCAACAAATTAACAAACAAAAGCCTGTAGGCTTTCTCTATAGTCTGATACTGCTGGCAGTATTATCAGGTTGTGCATCATCTTCCGCAAAGCCGGATGGGACGCCGCCTCCGACTGTATTGCCAGTATTTAAGGCAGCTGCAGTTCCTGCTTCTACTCACCGTGAATATAATGCTGCAATCGAAGGTAAAGTGAACGTAGAGATCCGTGCGCAGGTAGATGGATATCTCGATAAAATATTTGTAGATGAAGGTGCTTATGTAAAAGCAGGACAACCTTTATTCCGCATCAATGACCGTCCTTACCAGGAGCAGTTGAGTAATGCATCTGCCAGTCTGCTGGCGGCACAGGCCAATGAAGAAAAAGCTTCACTGGAAGTATCCAGACTTACGCCACTGGTAGATAATAATGTGGTATCTGATATTCAGCTGAAGACTGCTAAGGCAGCTTATCAGGCAGCTAAAGCAAATGTATCCCAGGCACAGTCTATGGTCAGCAATGCACGTATCAATCTCGGCTATACATTAATTACAGCGCCTGTAAGTGGTTATATAGGCCGCATTCCTTACAAGCATGGTAGCCTGGTAGGACGTAGTGAGGCGCAGCCGCTGACAGTGCTTTCTGATGTTAATGAGGTGTATGCTTACTTTTCAATGAGTGAAGTTGATTTCCTGCAATTCAAAGATAAATTTAAAGGCAACACTATTGCTGAGAAAGTAAAGCAACTGCCGCCAGTAGAGCTGGTATTGCCTGATCATAGCATTTACACACAGAAAGGCCGTATCGAAACAATGGAAGGACAGTTTGATAAGACGATGGGCGCAGTAAGTTTCCGTGCAGTATTTCCTAATCCTGACGGCTTGTTACGCTCTGGCAATACCGGTAAGGTGAAGCTGTCTGAAACCTTTGACGCTGCACTCGTAGTACCGCAGGAAGCCACATTTGAGCTACAGGATAAAGTCTTCATATTTACTGTTGGTGATAGTAACAAGGTAGCCAGCAAACCAATCACCGTATCTGGTAAGAATGGCGCTTACTATTTCGTAGCAAAAGGTATAGCTGCAGGCGAGTCTGTAGTATACACCGGATTGGACCGCCTCCGGGATGGCATGGTGATAACACCACAACCCATATCAATGGATAGTCTGCTGAAGGCCAGACCACTATAACTGACTACTGACCTGTACTGTGTTTCCGATTTGACGGTCTGCAAAGACCGCAGGGGGATAGTACGCTTCAGACATCCTGACAAACAACTAACGCAAGAAGATTATGTTAAGAAAATTCATAGAAAGACCCGTACTGGCAACAGTGGTGTCCATTATCCTGGTACTGCTGGGACTATTGTCACTCGTCACTTTGCCGGTCACACAGTTCCCCGATATCGCTCCGCCCAGTGTGGCTGTTATAGCTTCCTATCCCGGTGCGAACGCGGAAGTGGTAGCCCGTTCAGTAGCTACGCCTATTGAAGAGGCAGTGAACGGTGTGGAGAACATGACCTACATGACCTCCACCTCCAACAACGATGGCTCCATGACCCTGACTGTATACTTCAAACTGGGCACGGATCCGGATCTGGCAGCAGTAAACGTGCAGAACCGCGTAGCGAAAGCTACCAGTCTGCTGCCGACTGAAGTAGTGAGCGCCGGTATTACTACCCAGAAGCAACAGAACAGTATGATCATGGTAGTGAACCTGATCAGCGACCAGGAAGAATATGATGAGAAGTTTCTGCAGAACTATGCAAAGATTAACATCATACCTGAAATACAACGTGTAACGGGTGTAGGTCAGGCGATGGTATTCGGTGCAAAGGACTACTCCATGCGTATATGGCTGCGTCCTGACAGGCTGGCCGCTAATAACCTGTCTCCGCAGGATGTACTGGGCGCGATCAGAGAACAGAACCTGGAAGCAGCTCCCGGTCGTTTCGGTGAAAGCAGTAAAGAAGCATTTGAGTATGTGATCAAGTACAAAGGAAAACGTAATCAGAATGCACAGTATGAAGACATCGTGCTGAAAGCAAACGCAGATGGTTCCCTGTTAAGACTGAAAGACGTGGCGCGTGTAGAATTTGGTTCGTTTACCTATAGCAGTGACACCCATGTGAATGGTAAGTTTGGTATCGGTATCGCTATCTATCAGACCGCCGGCTCCAACGCCAATGAGATACAGACACAGGTGAATGACCTGATGAAGAAAGCGGCAGGATTATTCCCTAAGGGCGTTGACTATTTTAATATCTACAGTACCAAAGAATACCTCGATGAATCTATCGATCAGGTGAAACATACATTGATAGAGGCATTCATACTTGTGTTCATTGTGGTGTTCATTTTCCTGCAGGACTTCCGTTCTACACTGATCCCTGCTATTGCAGTACCTGTTGCCATTATCGGTACCTTCTTCTTTATGCAGCTGTTTGGATTTACCATTAACCTGCTGACACTCTTTGCCCTGGTACTGGCCATTGGTATCGTGGTGGATGACGCCATTGTCGTCGTCGAAGCCGTACACTCAAAGATGGAGAGTATTAATATGTCTCCACGTGCGGCAACAGTAACCAGCATGCAGGAAATATCCGGTGCAATTATCTCCATCACCCTGGTAATGGCCGCAGTGTTTATTCCTGTTGGTTTCATGCAGGGGCCTGCGGGCGTATTTTACCGGCAGTTTGCCTTTACACTGGCCATTGCGATTCTGATATCGGCATTGAACGCGTTGACTTTAAGTCCGGCGTTGTGTGCCTTGCTGCTGAAGAACAATCATAGTAAAGATGCACATGGCGCAGCTTATACCAAAGGTTTTGGCAAACGCTTCTTTACTGCCTTTAACTCCGGTTTTGAAGCAGTGACCAATAAATATATCAACAGTATCCGTTTCCTGGTAAGACGTAAGTGGATTGCGCTGACAGCCCTGGCAGTAGTGATAGGTATAACAGTATGGCTGGTGAAGAGAACACCGACCGGCTTTATCCCTACAGAAGATAACGGTTTTGTGGTGTATTCAGTGACCATGCCTCCGGGATCTTCCCTGCAACGTACACAGGAAGTGGTGAACAAAGTAGAGAAGGAAATGAAGGCGCTGGAATCAGTAAACAGTTTCCTGAGCGTATCCGGATTCAATATCCTCACCAACTCTAACAGTTCTGCATATGCAGTAGGATTTGTGAAACTGAAGAAACACCAGGACCGTGGCCAGGTGAAAGACCTGAAGGAGGTGATGGGTATGATGCAGGCTAAACTGGCAGACATCAAGGAAGCCAACATCTTTATGTTTAACATGCCGACTGTGCCGGGTTTCAGTAACGTAGATGGTTTTGAGGTGATATTGCAGGACCGTACCGGCGGACAGCTGGATAAGCTGGCGAATACGGCTTATGGTTTTATCGGAGAACTGATGAAGCGGAAGGAAATAGCTTTTGCCTTCACCACCTTCAATGCCGGCAACCCTCAATACAACCTGGAGATTGACGAAACAAAGGCGAAGCAGCTGGGCGTATCAGTATCAGATATCCTGCAGACGATGCAGGTATATTATGGTAGTACGTTTGCTTCTGACTTCAACCGTTTTGGTAAATACTACAGGGTGATTGTACAGGCAGAAGCGCCATCACGTGCCGAGGCATCGTCGCTTAACGACATCTTCGTTAAGAACAGTTCCGGAGAAATGGTGCCGATCAATGCGGTTGTAAACCTGGAAAGAGTGTATGGTCCGGAAACAGTGACCCGTAACAACCTCTTTAATGCAGTAACGATTAATGGTCAGCCGAAACCAGGTTACAGCTCCGGCGACGCTATCAAGGCAGTAGAGGAAGTAGCACAGCAATACCTGCCAAGAGGTTACTCATATGAGTGGGTAGGTATGACGAAAGAGGAGATAGCAGCAGGTGGACAGGCAGGTATTATTTTCCTGTTGTGTCTTGTGTTTGTATACTTCCTGCTGGCAGCACAGTATGAAAGCTACATCCTGCCATTATCAGTAATACTGTCTATACCACTGGGCATATTCGGAGTGTTTGTTTTCATCAACCTGTTTGGTATTGACAACAATATATATGTGCAGGTTGGTCTGATCATGCTCATAGGGTTGCTGGCAAAGAATGCGATCCTGATTGTGGAGTATGCCGTACAGCGCCGCCGCAATGGTATGGGACTGCTGGCATCAGCGCTGGAAGCATCGAGACTGCGTTTGCGTCCGATCCTGATGACATCCTTTGCATTCGTGGCCGGTCTGACACCACTGATGCGTGCAACAGGATCTTCTGCATTGGGTAACCGTTCAATCAGTACCGGCGCAGCCGGAGGTATGCTGACAGGCGTAATACTGGGTGTATTTGCGATACCGGTATTGTTTATCATCTTCCAGTATCTGCAGGAGAAGGTAAGCGGTAAACCGTTAAAGACAGCACATCCCGACGTAGCAGGCGATGCCACTGTATAACGGCAATATATTTAAAGATTAAAGAATAACAGGATGACACTAAAATATATTCATTTTTCAATCGTCTCTTGCCTCATAGTTGTAGGATTGGCATCGTGCCGGGTGGGCCGTAATTATGAACGTCCTGCCCTGGTACTGCCGTCCGCCTATAGCGATACAACGGTAGCGGCAACTGCAGATAGCAGTATAGCGACATTGGAATGGAAACAGTTCTTTACAGATACAACACTGCAGGGATTAATCGGAAGGGCGCTGAGCGGGAACTATGATCTTCAGCTGGCTATTAAACGGATAGAAACGGCACAGGCATACCTTAGACAGGCAAAATTAGGTTGGCTGCCAACTGTGAATCTCCAGGCGGCAGCGTCTACTTCCATCCCTTCAAAGAATAGTCTGAATGGTACCAGTCTGAGTACATTCCTTGGTACCGAACATATAGAAGACTATAGTCTGAATGCCGCCCTCTCCTGGGAGATAGATGTGTGGGGAAAGATTAAGCGCAGGAAAGAGGCAGCGCTGGCTAACTACCTGGCTTCATTTGAGGGTAAACATGCCGTGCAGACAGGACTGGTATCAAACATTGCCAATAGTTATTATAACCTGCTGATGCTGGATGCACAGCTGGAAATTGCAAAAAGCAATGTGTCGCTTAGCGATACGATTGTGCAGATGATACGCCTGCAAAAGACAGCCGGCGAAACCACTGAACTGGCCGTACAACAGGCAGAGGCACAACGGCAGACAGCCGCCCTGCTGATACCACAGCTGGAACAGGCAAAAGCTATAGAGCAGAATACCCTGCGCATACTGGCAGGAGAACTGCCAGGTACGATTGACTACCGCAGTACACTGATCTCAACGCCACTAAGAGAGATCATGCCTACGGGCGTACCCGCTTCACTGCTGAGCAACAGACCCGACGTAAAGGAGCTGGAGATGGCATTGGTAGCAGCGAATGCACAGGTAGGCGTAGCACAGGCCAGTATGTATCCGGCACTGAATATTACTGCGAATGGCGGTGTCAATGCCTTCAAAGCGAGCGACTGGTTCACACTACCCGCTTCACTGTTTGGATTGGCAGCAGGAAGTCTGACACAGCCATTGTTTCAACGCGGACAATTGAAAGCTAACCTGGCAGTGGCAAAGATAGAGCGGGAAGAAGCTGTAATCCGTTTCAGACAGGTAGCACTGAATGCAATAGGAGAGGTGTCTAACTCCCTCGTAAGACTGGACAAACTGAAAGTACAACAGCAGATAGCCACTAGTCAGGTGAATACACTATCACTGGCAACCTCGCATGCCAGAATGCTGTTCCGCAGTGGCATGGCTAACTACCTGGATGTGATCACAGCACAAAGCAGGTCACTACAGGCGTCGCTGACACAGGCTGATATTACCCGTCAGCAATTGAGCGCGTCTGTGGAATTATACAGAAGCCTGGGAGGAGGATGGAAATAGGGTATTAAGTAAACAAGACAGTTGTAATAGGTAGATATAATGTTTGTTACCCAATAGCGCCACAGCTCTGTGGCGCTATTTCTTTTTATTGGGGATAATAAAAAAGCTGTTCCTGAAAAGAAACAGCCGTTTGATAACCAATGCCAACTTGATAGAAATATCAGGTTTAATTTTTGCTGATGATCCGATATCTTTTATTGATAACAGTACAAAGATGAAAAATTAGTCCCTGCTGTGCAATGCCGGAATCAGGGTTAAACTTGTATTAATCATGGGCGTTCAGAATAATTGCCCGCTCGATGAAAATGACAACAGTTACTGGCATTTGGCAATTGATCCGCCGCAGGATAACAGATAGCTTTGTGAACATTGATCAGACACAATTGTTAATTCAACTAATAAAAACTCAATACAATGAGCACAGACATCAGGTTACCACTCGACCCCGATACAGATCCATCCATTGACAGTAAGGTAAAAGCTTTTTTACATGCATTGAACAACAGCGGCGGCGAGCCGTTAGAGACTTTGTCGCCGGTAGATGCACGAGGAGTGCTGACAGGTGCACAGGAATCGGTGACAGTTGATATTTCCGGAGTTGAGTTTTCAGAGAAAACGATCACGTCGGAGGGGCTGACTGTCAAATTGGATATCGTACGTCCTGCCGGCGTAAGTGGCAAGCTGCCGGTATTCATGTTCTTTCATGGAGGAGGCTGGGTACTCGGCGATTTCCCTACACATAAAAGACTGGTACGCGACCTGGTGGTGGCATCGGGAGCAGTAGCGGTCTTCCCTAACTATACACCTGCGCCGGAAGCGAAGTATCCTACGCAGATCAATGAGGCATATGCGGCTACAAAATGGGTGGCAGAACATGGCGACGAGATAGGCGTGGATGGTAAAAACCTGGCGCTGGCAGGTAATAGTGTGGGCGGTAATATGACCGCTGTAGTGTCTATCCTTGCGAAAGAAAAACAGGGACCTGCTATCAAAGGACAGATATTACTGTGGCCCGTAACGAATGCTGATTTCGATAACGGTTCATACAACGAGTTTGCAACCGGTCGTTTCCTGACAAAGAACATGATGATCTGGTTCTTTGATAACTATGCTACTCTGCAACAACGCAGCGATATCCATATCTCACCTTTACAGGCTACTACTGAGCAGCTGAAAGGACTACCGCCAGCGCTGGTGCTGGTAGCAGAGAATGACGTGCTGCGCGATGAAGGCGAGGCATATGCACGTAAGCTGGACCAGGCCGGAGTACCGGTAACACTGGTACGTTATCAGGGAATGATTCACGACTGGGGATTGCTGAATCCACTGGCAACAGTACCAGGTACGCAATCTGCAATGGCTCATGCAGGTGCAGAACTGAAGAAATACCTTCGTTAGTTCGTTTTACCTTTTTTATATAAAGCTCCTGCCATACCCGCATAGGTAACGGCAGGAGCTTTTTGTTGGTAAGGTGGTAGCAGATACAGGAAGAGGTTTGTTCAGACAAAAAAAATGATCACATGATGAGATGTGATCAGCGAAAATGATTAGTAGGCAGGACTACGGGTTTAGTGTACCGGACTGATAACCAGGCATTCCTTTCTGAAATCAGAGAAGGTAGCGCCTGTAGCATTCTTAAAGAATTTGCTGAAGTGTGCAATGTCCGTAAAGCCGAGATACCACGCTACTTCTTTCATGCATTCGTCAGAATAGGCAACCCTTCTTTTGGCTTCCAGCACAATACGCTGACGGATATGATAGCTGGCAGGATACGCAGTGATCTTTTTAATGATTTCATTCAGGTAGTTGGGCGTTACAGCCAGGAGTTTTGCATAATCAGCGACTTTCCTGTGCGTTTTGAAATGAACTTCAACCAGTGATTTGAACTTTTCTACCAGGTCAAGGTTGCGGGTTTGTACAACCGTTTGTAAGGGGCCCTGGAATTGACGGGTAACATATATGAGGAAGATTTTCAGATACCGGCGCAGCATTTCTGTTTTAAACAGGTAAATGTTATTGCTTTCTTTCAGCATCTTGGTGGCTACTTCCTGCATTTCGCGGGCTACCTCGCTGTTTAATCTGATGCCTGCTGAGCGGGAGAAAGCCTGGAACAGGCCGGAGTTATACATCAGGTCAAATTCCTGTTCGCCCATATGCAGGAAGGCTTCTGTAAATGAAAGGATGTAACCTTCAGTGTCTTCATCTTCTCTGAGCTGATGGAGCTGTCCCGGGGTAATACAAAATACACTGTTGCTTTGTAGCGTGAACATTTCCAGGTCAAGCACGAGGGTACCGCTCCCCTTAGTGATCCATACTATCTCTATGTAGTTCTGTTTATGCGGCGTAGCGTTGTGTTCTACAATTGCATCGCGCATTTGTTGAAATGTTTGTATCTGAAAGGGCAGATTGGCGTCTATATCTTCGATTTTCAATAAAGGGCAGTATTCTGTGAACTTCATACGGTTGTGGTTTTATGCTTGTAGAGTAGGCCAATTGTGTGCCTGAGCTATTATTTGCTGATAATCATTTAATTATGTGTTATGGGGCAATCAAGAAACTACGATATTTCGCCATATCGCCGTTTATCACGGAAATAAAGCGGCTGTTTTTTATGAAATAGCATAATTCGATGGTCAGGGCGTGTACCGGTCTTGCAGGCAGTCACGGATATTCACTAAATAGAGTGAGCAAAAGCAGTGAATTGACTAAATATAGCTAATTATCAGAGGGTGGTTTTTAAACAAAGTATTATAAATCAGTAGTTTGGGTGAGTGGTATGTGTTTTGTCTTTCTAAGGGTGCTATACCAACGTCACACCATTAATCAGACCATATGATAAAAACTCACCCTGCCTGCATCCGCCAGCAACCCACGAAGCGTCATGCAGCCCAGACCCTGATACAGGAAGGAAGGCCGCCTATGCCATTTGAGATCTACAGGCTGGAAGACCTGTCAGGAAACAACCAGCTAAAGGACGGCATGCCGCATGTCCATAACAGCTTTGAGCTGATATGGGTAATAGCTGGAAGCGGTAATTATTTTGTCGATAATGAGCAGCATGTGGTGATGCCTGACCAGGTTTATTGTCTCGCCCCCGGGCAGCTGCATCATTTCAAACCAGCTATTGCCGCCACCGGGTATGTAATCACTTTCAGTCCGGAGTTTTTGCTAATGCCGGAAGATAATGCCGCTATGATATTTCACGCACATTCTTTTCAATCGTTGTCCCGTACCACTATTATTCAGCTGACAGAGGAGGTACAGGTAGAAATGAGAGACCTGGCAGGGAAGATGGTGCGTGAATTTGACAACTACTTCCTGCTGCGGGCAGAGATATTGAGAGGGCTGCTGAATATCTTCATGATTTATCTGACCAGGCAATACCGTCCGTCAGAAGGGCCAGTTGTTAAATCGGGCAACAGGGCGCTTGTGAACAGGTTTTTTTCGATAGTAGAGCAAAAATACATGGAATATAAGCTGGTGGCCGAATATGCCGGCGAACTGGCAGTGACCCCTAATCATCTGAATGAGATGGTGAAGAAAGTATCCGGTTTTCCGGCCAGCCATCACATACGGCAGCGGGTAGTACTGGAGGCGAAACGGCTGGCTACCTATTCAGGATCGAGTATGAAGGAGATAGCTTATAGTCTGGGGTTTGATGATATCGCCCATTTCAGTAAGTTTTTTAAGAACTTTTCAGGCAGTAGTTTTACGGATTATAAGAAAGAAGCGATGCAACAGTTTCTCAGTATATACGCCTGATAGTATTGATGGGAAAGGGGGTATGTGTACAGGAAGCAAACTTTGCGGGGGACATCGTTTACACAGCGCGGTTTGATTTCATGTCTCAACAGTTAAATTTGTTTTAGGTACGTCTGTATGTAGTAAGAACGTAATAATCCTCAAAATTTCCTAACCAAAAACTGATAATTATGAGATCCCTTTCTGTCAGAGCACTGGCTTTGGTAACAACTATCGCTGTTGTTTCCTGTAACAAACAATCTGCTGTGGAAAAACTGAATCCGGATGGCAATGCAGTTGCCGCTACCGCAGAGCCCAGCCGTGATGCCCGTTTGTTAGCAGATCTGTTTAAGAGTGCTGCCCCTAAGACCTCTTTCTTTACCGTATCTGCTAAACAGCCAGGTACATTGTCCACACCTAATGGCACCAGGTATACTATACCTCCGGGTGCTTTACGCAGAAAAGATGGTTCTGTACCTACCGGTCCGGTTAGTGTAGCTATCAGAGAAGTATATAGTCCGAAGGATTTTGTACTGACCAACAGACCTACAGCTACCAATGGACAATACCTGTTGTCATATGGAGAGTTCTTTGTAAGGGCTACAGAAGGTGGAGCAGACCTTACACTGGCAGCGCCGATTGCAGTGCAGGCACCTGTGAGAGCACAGGTACGTCCGCAGGAAAAAGTGCCTATGTGGGATGGCGACACGTCAGTATACTTTACTGTGAATGGTCATAATCAGTTTAATCAGCCAACCAGCGTTATACAGCCAGCCTCTCAGGATCCTGGTATCAATTGGAACGCAGCGCCTGATTTCGCCTTATTTAACCCCGGCACCGGTACACTGGATTTCCAGTTATCTCAGCTAATACAATGGAGAAACTGTGATGTATTCAGTGGAACAACCGGACCAAAGACAACAGTACTGGGTTACTTCAACATTTACAATGATGATACCCCTAGCTCATCTCCTGAGCAGCCAAGTATGCTGTTCTTCAAACCGAAGACGATCAACTCTGTTGTAAAGTTCTTCAATATCATTCTGAATGCGCCTAATGGCTTTAAAGGCTTCCTGAGCTATCAGAATGTAATACCGGTAGGACAGCAGGGTAGCTTCCTGGCAATTACTGCCCTAGGCGGACAGTTCTATGCTGAACTGAAAGACGTAACAATTGCTCCCCCTGCAAGTGGTACTAACTATACGCCGGTTAGCTTTAATCTGCAGCCGGTAACAGGAGCACAGCTACTAACATTAATCGCAGATCTTAACAATAGATAAAACGGAGAGTAGTGTGGCGGCATAACCAGCCACACTACTTTACAACAAATACGTTCTGCCTGTTACGGCTGGCTGAGTAACCGTTCCAGGGCTTTGATCCCGTCTCTGTTGTCTGGGTTTAACGCAATGGACTTACGGTACATACGGATGGCTTCCTGTTTGCTACCGGTTACTGACAAGGCTTCTGCGTAGCTGTCATACGTATTGAAGCTGTCAGGGAAATATGAGATATTAGTCAAAAAAGTGGCTACTGCCAGTTGCGCATGACCAGGAACAGAGGAGAGATAAAGAAACTCATATCCCAGTTTGTTCATCTCTTTCTCACTCAGGTAATAGCGACTTGTATCGTTCACCAGGACATGCATATTATTAGCAGCAGTTGTAAGACCATATTGTAACAGCTGCTGACCGAAGAGTCTCGCTAATGAGGTTTTTATTGTTACAGGCGTAGCCGGTTGGTTATTCAGCAGATGTAGTGCAGATGTTACGATGCTACCAAACGGAGGCCCGGGGAAATTATCAAATGCGATAATTGTTTGCTGTTTATCCAGATTCCTGTAGTAGAAGGTAGCCAGACCGAAATTGAAGCCACCATGTCCTACGGCTTTGCCAAATGCAGGTTGTTCAAAGATTTCCCATCCAAGTCCATAACTGCCTCTTCCTTCTCCCTGCATAGTATCCATATGTTCCCAGGTGGTATCTCCATTGTTAAGCACCACAGGAGTGAAGGCCTCCTGCATGGATGTAGTGCTTAATAATTTACCGGCAAAGAATGCTTTGTCAAACAGCAGGAGGTCATGTACTGTTGTAACAACATTGGAAGCGCCGGTAGCTGCACTATTGTTGTACGAGGTATACCGGTATCTTTTCAGCTTAAATGCCGATGTACAGGCAGTGTCGTACAGCATGTCATAGACATGAGGAGTAGCGATGTCTTTGTCTGCCGGCTCAAATGAGCACGCTACTGCGTTGGTCATTAACATACCGGCTGGCCGGAATATATTATCCACGAGGTATGCCTGAAAGGATTGTCCGCTGAGTTTCTCTATCAGCAGGGCAAGTAGTGAATAGTTCAGATTGCAGTAGCTGAATTTACTTCCCGGTTGAAAATACAGTTGCCGTTTTTCCTGTATAAGCACAGGAATAATGATGTTGTTGGTAACAATGGTGTCGGGATAAGCTTTAATTATAGGCTCGTATAGTTCCAGATCGGGGAGGCCGGAGGTATGCGTCAGCAGATGCCTGATGGTAATACGGTCATAGGGAAACTGAGGGAGGTAATACCGGAGATTGTCACCTAGCCGAAGTAGTCCTTTTTCTTTTAGTTGTAATATGGCGGTAGCCGTAAATACCTTGGTAATAGATGCAAGGTTAAAACGTTGGTCGGGAGTATTAGGCGTTGCAGCAGCATGATCGGCATAGCCGAAGGAACGTTGATATACCGGCCGGCCATGTTCAGCCAGCAGGATGTTCCCGTTCATGTATTGTTGTAGTGCAATATTGTTGAAGTAGATATTGAGTTTCCCTAACCGTTGTTGCGCCACTCCTCCGATAGAGATGAGCAATAGGTTAATAAGAAATATAGCGTATTTCATTGTCGAGCAGCATTTGATGGCAATACTAATAAAGCCTTTGCTGACGGCCAGTTAAATGTGACGAAACGCGGACGATAAGTGACAAAATAAAGAAAGCCCCCGCTTTACGGAGGCTTCCCTGAAAGTTAGCTTATTGGGGTATTGAATCATTTCTCCAGGTAGTATCCTTTTTGTTCTTGTTCTTCATCTTTTTCGCTTTGTGTCTGGAAGTGTCAGTGCGGGGAACTGTGTCCTGGTTAAACTGGCTGTTGCCAGGTACATATACTTCATCGCTTGTTGTGTCAGCTGCGTATGAAGGAGAGGAAGATCCTCCGAAGTAAATAAACCCGCCTGTTACCAGCAGGAAACCGATTGTTGCGACATGCTTTTTCATGGCTCAGTATTTTAGAGAATGTGAATAATCGTATTTATCACTAAAATCCTGCTCGGTTTAATACTAGAAGGGAGACCACTAAATATCATGCTATTATATCTCACGATTAAATAGGTATTGAGCCGAGTTAATATGTTAATGTGGACATCCTGATAAAAAGGGGGTAAATAAGTATACAGGCACAGCAGCGGTAACCGGATAAGTATCGTAATGTAAGGAGAATCAAGTGTTTCTGAATATTAAATCATATATTTGAGGTAGACATAATCAGTGAGTAGTTAGCTTCGGGAATCCACGTCGTAAGTAAGAACTTGTTATTTTTTCCACCGCCCCATAAAACTTAAATTTCTCTACATGAGATTCGACTCCTTGCCCCAGCTAGAGGAACGCTTCAAACGTGAAGCGCAACCCTTCCTGACACCATTTTCACTGCCGGTGCCTAATGAGCAGTTGGTACTGAACGGCCAATTGTATAAACCAGGACGCAGCAATTATTTCTATCCGGCAGCGCATAACAAAGAGCGCATCGTACTCCATTTTACTGCCGGCAACCTGAGATCTGATATGCAAAGTCTCACTACGCAGGACAGGCACGTCTCTGTACCATTTGTAATTGCCAGAGATGGCACGATCTACCAATTGTTTCCTTCGGCTAACTGGTCTGGTCATATTGGCGCAGGAGTGGGTAATCAGGGTACAAAGAACGCCCAGGATAAGGTCACTATTGGTATAGAGTTGTCTAACTATGCTTTTCTGGTACCCCGGGACGGTAACCTTGAAACTGTCTACTCCCGTCAGCCGGTAAATGGCAAACCGGGACCAATAGATGTGTACTCTACACTGAGCAATAGCGCTGCTTATACCAGGATTGATCATCCGTTCAGGGAACAGTCTTATTATGCCTCTTACACCCCCGAACAGATAGAAAGCACTATTATATTGTTACGTTTCCTGACAGCGAAATACAATATCCCCCGGCAATTTCTGCCTGAGGACAAAAGATTTATCACTACCAATGACGTATTGAACTTCAAAGGTATTGTGACCCACGTTAACTATCGCCCTTCAGGCAAGTGGGATATTGGTCCGGCTTTCGACTGGGACACGTTGATCAGTGGAGTCACAGCAGCTACCTTCACACCGGCAGTAACCGAAAGGTCTCTGGGATTTGCGACTCGCTCCCTGTCTGCTGCACTGAGTTCAGATGCTGATATCTCAGCACACTTTGCCGGCGCAGCTAATGACGAGGAGGTGGTAGCCGAAGCTACCGATAATGATGGTTACAACCCTTTAAACTACGAAGAAAGCCTGAACAGGGAAGTGGCACCACCCAGTGGAAAGGTCTTTGCCTTGCTTACAGGTATCAATGCCTATGACAGAGTACGTAAACTGAATGGCTGTCTGCATGATGTACAGCAGGTAGAGGACTACCTGATACACCGTACAGCTTTTGATTGCAGGATAAAGAAGCTGACTGACGCAGCTGCTACCAGGGATAATGTGATAAAAGCATTTGAGGAGCACCTGGGACAGGCTACTACGGAAGACACTATCCTGTTTTATTATTCAGGCCATGGTACCCAGGAAGATGCTGCTCCGCTTTGGGAAGAAACAGATGACAAACTGGAATGCCTGGTATGCTATGATGGCGGTGCCGAGAAACCGTCTGACTACCTGCTGACAGATAAAGAACTGCGTTACTTGCTGGCGAAGCTCTACCAGAAAACAGGCGCTCATATCGTCACTATCTTTGACTGTTGCCACTCAGGAGATAACACCCGTGGTCAGCTGATTAACACTGCCTATCAGCAGGATATTGTTATCAAACGTATGGTAAAGGACGGCTCCCGGTATTCAGGTGCTTTCCCGCAACGAGCATGGAATGACTTTGTCTTCTCAGCAGAGATCAAAGAGGAGGATGTAAAAGGTCAGAAGCTGTCAGACTTCCTGCCAGAGGGTGTATATATACAGATGGCTGCCTGCGAGAGTAATCAGTCGGCAGTTGAAGTAAATGGTGAAGGCGTCTTTACCAAAAAGCTGTTAGGCGCACTGGATGCCTGCACCGGCAATGTATCTTACAATGAATTGAGCAGCCGCATCCGGCAATATCTGAGGTTCAGCTTTGAGCAGACGCCCAAAATATATGTCTCCAATAATATGGATGAGCTGCTCAGCACTGGTTTCCTCAACAGGAGCCTGAGTGATCAGGCTACAATAGCAGAAGTCACCAGTCATGTAAAAGGCTGGCAGATCAATCTGGGCGCGATTCACGGTGTAGACAAAAACACCAGGATCACCATTGTGGATGCGACAGACAACAACCGTAAATGGAGAGGTCACATCGACAATGTATTTATTGACTATAGTATCATTACTATTGACGGGAATCCCGATCAGAGCAGAGCGCATAAGGCGTTTGCAGAAGGGCTGATGAGTGGCAGGATACTTCTCGAATTGAATAATGTGAATGGTAATCCGGCAGAGATGGCCCAACTGGTGGATGACATAGAAAGTAATGCCGGCGGACAGTTTGAGTTTCAGTCAGCCGCAGACGAGTATGGAAGAACCGCTGACTATACCCTGCATATACGTGCAGGAGAAGCTGTCATCACGAAAGCCAATGATCCATTCCGCCCTGTCGTACGTCCGCTGGAACTAATTAAAGAGAAGGGTGCTACCGCATTGGTGGAAACACTGAAGCACATTTCTCAGTGGCACTTCATTAAGTCACTTCAAAACAATACGGCCCCTGATGCGTTTCCAAAGCAACCATTGAGAATCGAACTGACAAGAATCTATACTGATGGTGGCCGGCAAAAGCTGAATATAGCTGACGGTAAGGCCGTGTTTGATTTTGAACCAGGCGACGACTTGTGGGAGGGCGCTATGGAAATAAAGCTGACCAATACTACACATCAGCATTTGTATGTAGCCGCCCTTTACCTGGGTGTGCAATTCAGCAGTTACCTCGATTATCAGGAAGACTCGCCACGACTACTGGAGCCGGGTAAGTGCCTGGTGCTGGGAAGAAAAGGCAAAGACAGGATTGTTATCCGGCAGGATGATTTTGTCAAAGAGTATAACTGGCCACTGAGTATGGAAACACTCAAGATCATAGTCAGCACAGATGCCTTTAATGTGAAAGCGCTGTCATTGGGTAGCCTCCCTGCGCCTTATGTACTGGCCGACCGGGAGAAAGGGCTGGTAAGAAGTGCGATGGAGGTAACCAAAGGCGCTGTTATGGATGAAGAAGACACTCCCGCCGTGTTCAGTGGATGGATGACGCAGACGCTGGCTCTCATCTTCAATAATCCATCATTCAACCGTATTGAGTATAAGACCCTGCAGGAGCTAATGGACTACGAAGAGACGTCCTATTACGCCGCAGGTGTATATTACGACCTTGTTAATGATGAAAGGGGACAGCCTACACAACTCAAACTGAAACCACAGATCAAACTGCCTGAAGAGGAAAGAGGGCTGTGGGGTAATGTAGTGCTGTGGGCAGCAAATACGATAGAAACACGTCAGCGTAGGAGACTATATAATCAGTTGAAGCATACTGACAGACTGCGTATTGTTGCGGAAGGCGATTCCTGGTTCCAGTACCCGATTAGGTTGCAGGATACGCTGGATCACCTGTACAAGTTGTACGCAATACGTAGCTATGCAGAAGCCGGCGACACACTTGAGCATTATATGAAAGAAAAGGAATACCTGGATGCCATCAGGGAAGAACAGGCGCAGGTATTTCTGGTGAGTGGAGGCGGTAATGATATATTGGGTGAACAATTCCAGCAGTTCCTGCGGGATATGCCTGCAGAAGCCGACGATACAACCAGCCGTTATCTGAAAGGTGCATTCACTGACAAGCTGGATGACCTGGAACGGTGGTACAAAGAGATGTTCACAGAGCTGCATCACCGTTATCCTAATCTGCGGATACTGGTACATAGTTATGATTATGTCATACCTGTAGATACTGACATTGATCCGAAGAAAACCAGCTGGCTGGGGAAATATATGATCTTGAAAGAGATCCGGCCCCAAACAGAACGGGAGACACTGATCAGGTTTATTGTTGATGAATTTAACGAGCGGCTACAGAAGGTGGCAGCCGCGTTCCCGGGAGTGGTATATTATATCAATGTGCGTGATATTGTTGCACGTGACTCCTGGTATGACGAGATCCATCCTACAGACGAAGGGTTCCGGCTTGTAGCTGATAAGTTCATTGCCGTGATTGAGGCATTAAAACCAGACCTGCAACCATTTACAGAAGCTGTAGCACTGTCTGCTCAATCCTGATAGGATTGTTTTTGTTTTGCATAGGAAAAAGGGGATAACTGTTATCGGTTATCCCCTTATTATTTTAAATAGTCCTAATAAGTGTAGTTAAAAAGATTGTTGGGAAGAATTGCAGCGGGAATACTAATTTTAGTGCTCAGAAATCTCCTATGTCACACATAAGAATCTATATATTATATTGTGCAGCCGCCTTCCTTGCTGGCTGCCAGCCACGTACTGCAGATACAGAAGGTATAGCTGCAGCACAAACGATCAGCCTTGCTACCACTAAGGGAACAGTAGCAGATAAAGATGACAATATCCAGCTTTTCCCGATTGACAGGGAAGACGAACGTTATGATGACGGAGACAAATGTCCTTTGGACACAGTGACGGCCAGTGGGTGGACCATTCAATACCTGGTCAGAAACGATGCATCCAAGTACAAAGACCTGTATATTGTCTGTTCCAAAGGTAATAGTAAAGCGGTGATCCTATCAGATTTTACCAACTGGAAACATATACCGGTATATGCAGGAGAGAATAAGAGTCATATTTTCTTTGAGCATTATTGTGGCTTCTCCTGTCTGTCAGTAACGACCGTAACCAAGGCAACCAAACCTGCGGATAAACGTTATGAGCAGGTACTGGATTATGATATCAGCAGTGGACAGTTAGTCTACAACGTGTCAGGCAATGATCCTGATGATAGTGTAAAAGTGACAGCGGTAGATCTGTCCAGCAAAAAGCAGCAGTTGGTAGCTTTTAATAATCTGCGGCCCTGGCAGAGTCTCAACGCCGGCGTAGACAGTATCGTATTTAAAAATGGCTCCATTCAGCTGTTTGCCGGTCTAGTAGACAGGAATGACCCTGACGAAGAGGATATTGTAAAGGAATCCCGCGTTGTCTCGTTTGATAATTAGAATATACCGTTATACTTGCAGAAAGAGATGTTATCATGATAGAAGCAAATGACGTGCGTACAGGCAACCTGGTATGGTATTATGATCTGTATATGAATGAAACGGTGTTTGAAGTGGAAGGCTTACTGGACGGCTTTATCTATAACTCTTCATTACCTAAAAGTAAACTGCCGCTGGCAAATGTACATCCCCTGACATTGGACACCCATCATCTTCGCAGCCTGGCGTTTGTGCGGGGGGAGAAAGAGCATGGAGAAGATGAGCAGGTATATTCCTACAGGTATAATCGTAAAGACAATATTTATATAAGGGATGAGGGTTATTCCTTTCAGCCTTTGGCAGCGGCAGGCGGACAAATGATACCGTATGGGCAGCCTTTGGTATATGTGCACCAGTTACAGAATCTGGTGTATAGCCTGACCGGGAAAGAGATCTGAGATCCGGTGAGGGCATTCTGTAAGAACGTGCTCACCGGATCTGCAGGATCAGTAAGTATGCAGTTATTCAGTCATGACAGGGCCATCTAAGTCAGTATGATAACTGATCATGGATGTGGCCCCATGCAGGTGATGGATACACCATCAAAAGTTCCTTTTACAGTAACAGTTTTTTCGCTGCCTGAATCAATATCATTAGGACCTGTAAATTCAAAGTTGCCGGAAATGATCGCTTTAACATCATCAAACCTGATATTTGTTAAAGTGAAAGTGCCTTTTTCCGCAGTGGAAGAGATGTCTTTTCCTGACCCTTCATCCGCACTTTCGGTTTCCTCATCCTGCGGATAGTTCAGGAACTGCACAAAGTTACCTGGTTCTTCCTCATTGGCCGTTCTGGCAAAAGCAACCGTTCCAGGCTGAAATTCCCCTATTTTCTTCAGATCAAACCTTAAGGATAAGATGCGTTTCCCGTCGCGTAATGTACATTCGAGACTCATGATAGCCTGTTTACTGCTACCAATTGTCGCACTCCCCCGGATATCTTTCGAGGAATAGAC
The DNA here is from genome assembly GCF_019492185.1 of Chitinophaga rhizophila. Taxonomy (GTDB): domain Bacteria; phylum Bacteroidota; class Bacteroidia; order Chitinophagales; family Chitinophagaceae; genus Chitinophaga; species Chitinophaga rhizophila. The sequence goes on along the minus strand of NZ_JAICCF010000001.1, from coordinate 666,309 downwards.
TCTGTCATTTTTTTCGATGTTCAGGGTACCCGGATTGAGTACTTTCTTTTGTGCGAGTACGGTAGTTGCGCTCATGCAGAAGATAACAACGATAGCGGTTGTTATCCGCGATAGTGTTTTCGTTTTCATGTAGGTGTCGTTAGGGATAGCTGAATTGATGCTGAAAGATAAGAAAAATATTTTATTCGTTGCTTGTTCGTCGCTTGGCCGTCGCTAGTTCGTCGCTTGGACTACCTGAGTATACCCGATGTCCATCCCGGATCGGAGTATGACGCCGAAGGGCAACTCCGCACACCTGCCCCCGTGAGATTTTGTATAACTCGTTGGTAATTAAAGGATGTTATCAGGAATAGGCGTGAATAGTGTATTGATATTGCTGAATATTATTATATGACATATCTTGCGTGTCCTTAATACCTGTTATGACACAAATCTGGGCCAATCACCACCAAGGCGATAAAGTTATTGCCTTCGCCAATGCAACTATTTACAAAGCAAATCCTAAAGAAGCGGAAGAAGCATTTCTCATTGCCCGGATGCAGGCAAATGATTTCAGCGACCCCTGTTTATTCAGCCTTCCGCTGGATTATGTGAAGCAGATACACCTGCAGGAAGGTAAGGAGTATATCCAGGTATTCTTCGGCATTGACGCTGAAGAGCATTTCGTTATACCAGATAAGGCGCGGAGAGAAGAAATCTTCCATCATTTTAAAACGCATATTCCGGGTGCTTCTTACGAGGAGATACGGATAACTCCTATAAAGGCTGCCCGCAAACCGATGATTGGTCTGGCGATTATCTTCGCCATATTTATCTATTCGCTATCATCTATGGCTGTGATGGATAAAGGTGGAGAAGTAGTTGCTATCGGACGCATAGGAGCATTGATATTAGGCTTGACCTCACTGGGGCTGGTTAACGTATTGCTGATCTATGGCGCGTTAATAGGTGCAGTGGCATTTACTATGCTCAGAAAGATGAAAAATCCGCCCGTGATACATGTAATTCATATCGGACGATAGAAGGCATATAAAAAGGGGCTGTTTAGCCGGCAGCCCCTTTTTACAGTTGTTTAGTATACAAATGACACCTTTGCAATCTTACCGTTCTCTATTGTGTAAATAGCAATAGCTTCGAGCACTTTACTTCCTACTCCTGTCACCTTCTCCTGATCAACAACGATATTACCCATTACCATTCTGTTAACCAGTTCGCAATGTAGCTCCTTCGCCCTTTCAAACAGGCCTGCGTACCGTTTCCGCATTTGTTCTTTGCCTTGCAATTGCAGCTTTCCGGTAGCCTGATCGTAAATAGAGACGCTGTCGCTGTAAGGAGCGAGGAATGCCTCAAGATTTCTGGCATTATAAGCGTTCAGCTGCTGCTGAGCAAGTATTTCAGGAGTAACAGGCAGCAATGTCCGGGTATCTAACTTTTTCCCACGGTGAATAACGGTGGCTATATCTGCCAATACCTCCAGATCCTCCGTAGGGTCTTTCTCTAATAGTAGCAGGTCTGCCATCTTACCACGCTCCACGCTACCATAGTCTTTTGCCTTTCCGAAGCCGATGGCTGCGTTGATAGTGGCCGCACGGATAATATCGCGGTTACTCATGCCTGCCGCCTGCATCGCCTTTAGTTCTGTCAGGTACGAAGAGGCATGTAATGTACCGATATTACCGGCATCAGTACCTGCCACGATATTGATACCAGCTTCCCGGGCCAGTTGGAGGTTTTGCCGCATAATAGTATCTGCTGCGGAAGGCAGTTTATGACGGCTGCGAAGATTTTTATAATAGAAGCCGGCAGCGCTGGTATCCATATGCTGAAGGTCAGTAAGGGTGCCTAGCATGAAGGGATCTCCGTATTTCAGATCCTGGGCTGGGAAGTCGAACTGTTGCGTGAATGCCCGCTTATATCCATTTGTTACTGTAAGCGTAGGAATGTATACTGTCTGCTTACTTTTAAGCAGCTGTAACATCGCTTTATCAAATACTTTGTCATCGACGCTGTGAACCAGAATATCTGCTCCGGCGGTTACAGCCAGCCGGGCGGTTTCCAGCTGTGTAGCGTGTACAGCAACTTTTAATCCGTTTGCATGACTTTCTGCAATAGCAGCACTGACAATAGGCAGGGTGCTTTCAGCTGGTTGTCCGGGTACGACGATATACCATATCTTAATAAAGTCAGGCTGATAGGGCAATTGTTTTCTTACCAGTTCCCGTGCTTCTTCTGGTGTAGTAACCTTTACAATGGGTGGATCTTTTTTGTCAAGGTTAGGTGGCAGGTAGGTAGATACCAGCGGACCGGTTACCCAGGCGTTTGGATGTAGGGATTCTTTGCCGGCTTTGTCCCGGATACGGAAGTTACTGAGCGGACCGCCCACATCTGCAACAGTAGTAATGCCACAGGCAAGGTATCTGGCCATCATATCATCCAGATGATCTTTTACCCATTGCTGATCTTTCTCATAGGGGTAAATAGCGGTGAGGTTGACTGCATCCGGGCGGGTATATAGTCCGCCGCTCTGGAAGAAATGTACGTGGGCATCTGTCATGCCAGGCATGATATATTTACCGGTAGCATCTATGATTACTGCATCAGCAGGTGGCTTGATCTTCGCTGTCGGACCGGTCTGGGTAATGCGGTCCTGTGTAATAACAATTGTCTGGTCACGCAGTGTCTTGTTGTTTATAACATCTATCACATTGGCATGTGTAATGCAGATAGGAGGAGTGCCGGTATTTCCGGTGGGAGGGGTGCTGATTTGTGCACATACAGGTAGTGTATGCATCAGTAGGGCGGCTTTCAGCAGCAGATAATAGCGTTTCATCCGGATTATATTTGATGGTAATAAAGGTAGCGGATTTTAGTTTGTTTATATATATTAGTAGCTTATGAATCATCAGTTGAAAATCCCTATACGCCGTCCGTTTGTACTTTCCGGTGGCGGCGCACGTGGTTACGCACACATTGGCGTGTTGAAGGCATTTGAGGAACAGCATATCTTTCCTGCAGCAATTGCTGCTACCAGTGCAGGCTCTATAGCGGCTGCGTTTATCTGTGATGGATATACCTCCGATGAGGTGAGGGCCATCTTTCAACAGACAAAGATGGGCTTATCCATGCAATGGAAAAACATGAAATCGGGCTTTCTATCCCTTAAAACTGTCGAGAAAGTGCTCCGGCAAACCTTAAGACATACCACCTTTGAGTCCTTGCCAATACCCTTGTATATTACTGCGACAGATTATAACACCGGCAGACAGGCCATATTTTCCAGCGGAGAAGTAATTCCGGCTGTACTTGCAGCCTCTACGATTCCTATGTTGTTTCAGCCGGTGGTCATAGCAGGCATACCTTATATTGATGGTGGTATATCTGGTAATCTACCTATAGAACCCTTATCAGGTAAATATGAGGATATTGTAGGTGTGCATGTAAATCCGCCGACGCCATATGATCCGTCAGGTAGTATGCTGGCGGCTATGGATCGTACGATGCATATGGCAATACAGGAGCCGGTGTTGAAAAACAAGCAGTTATGCAGCCTGTTTATTGAGCCGGCCGCATTAGGGCAGTTTGGGATGTTTGATTTTAAGCGTTTTGATGCTATTTATAATGTAGGATTGGAGTATGCCAGGGAGGTATTGCAGGTAGAGAAAGGGGAAATGGCAAGGGCGGGCAATCAACTTGTCAAGTAGCAAAACAGCCAGGGTTTGGAAGGAGTGGAATGTACGAAAAACGATGTAGGCGCGTTTATATAGTCAGATCGCGTTGTTCATTTGCCTCCTATCGTAAACCCACTCATCAACATGAGACACTCGCTTAAAAATTCCATGATTATCGGTACCCTTGGTATCTTTTTATTATCTGCCTGTAGCAAATCGGCAATTATTTCACCAGAAGAAGCATCCATTCAACCAGAAACGAAGACCGAAGGCGTAGTCAGCGCGCAGGCCGTACCTGTAGGCACGGTAATTTATACCAGTAATGGTTATCAGCTGACGCTGACAAACAACGACCCTAATTTCAGCGAAACGGTACGTCAGAAGATAGTAGACATCTTTTTTACCAAGTACCCGCAGCTCCTGACGCGCTTTAACCCGGGCGTTACCAAGTCAATCAAATATGTAATTGATCCGAACTACAATGGAGTAGCGTATACTTCCGGTACAACGGTTACGTACAGCGCTGCATGGTTCCAGAACAATCCGCAGGATGTTGACGTAGCTACGCATGAGATTATGCATATCATTCAGGCTTATACAGGCGGTACACCCGGCTGGCTGACTGAGGGTATAGCTGACCTGGTACGTTACCGCTATGGCGTTAATAATGCAGCTGCAGGATGGTCCTTGCCTGCATATTCCTCTTCCCAGCATTATACAAATGCTTACCGGGTTACAGCACGTTTCCTGGCCTGGCTGGAAAATCGCGTAAATGCGTCGATTGTCACCAATCTGAATACCGCCTTACGTAACAAGACTTACACTGCCAATACCTGGGTAACGCTGACAGGTAAAACTGTTGATCAGCTGTGGGCTGATTATGCGGCAAATCCTGCGTTATAAGAGGTATTGTGTTCAATAGTGTTGCTGTATTTAACCATCACCCGGAGGTGATGAACGGCGATCTTGTAGGCAACACTATCTGCTATCCTGGCTGACAGACAGCCGGGATAGCTTATATCAGTCAAAAAATGGTTCAGGCGGTGTTCTGTCTATACGAAAAGCCTGGTCAAGGTGGTACAATACCGTTTCAGGTGCCTTGGCTGTTCTGACCAGGTCCCGCAATGGCGTCACAATTCTTGGATATTCATCAATAAACTCCAGGCCTTCAATAAGAGGAAGGTCATAAGACTGCATCAGCAGGCGGAACCTTTCTAGTTCTGCTCCCCAGTAACGAATGTACTTGCTGGCACTAATCCCCAATTCGATGAGTATGTCTTTTGTCTGGAACAACATGCTGGCCTCGAGCTGGCATTCCTGTGTCAGTTCGTTCATATATTTTGATAGTTCCTTCAGAACAAAATCTTTCTGTAGAAGAGGAGTTGTCACGTTATCCTCTTCGTATATACCATAGGCGCAGCTCACCTTTGCCGGTAATGTCTCGGCCAGGGACAGGAAGAGGTCCCACAGCCGGTCGTTATCTATATTAACCATCGCCTGAAAGCGATAGGGCAGACGTGGGTTGTTATTGAGTTGAAGGGAATATCCTTCCATGATTTTGGCTTTCCTTCTCCTGAACAGAATTTCATCTACATCAGGGCGGTCAGTCAGTTCTCCGTCAGTGGGAATACGCACGGTAACAGGCAATTGTAACATGGCATAAAGGTAAGGGATCGGTTTGTTTTAGGCATGGTTCATGATAAATACCCGTATGAAGCATACTGAACGGCCATATCAGCGTATTGAGAATTACGGTATTATAGGCAATCTTGAAACAGTTGCCCTGGTATCATTGACGGGATCAATAGATTTCATGTGTTTTCCCCGTTTTGATTCTCCGACTATCTTCGCGTCATTACTGGATGCGAATCAGGGAGGTTATTTTTCTGTGGAACCGGAGCTGAAAGACTATACAGCGAAGCAGCTGTATATTCCAGGCACCGCTATTCTGCTGACGCGGTATTTTTCTGAATCAGGCATAGCCGAGTTGACGGATTATATGCCCATTCTTCCTTTAGAGGATGAACCAGACAGTACCATCGTCCGCAAGATTAAGACTATCCGAGGTAATATCACATTTAAGGTACATTGCGTACCCCGGTTTGACTATGCAGAAGCCAAACACGAAGCAGTCCTTGATGAAGAAAAGAACGAGATCGTATTTACAGCCATTAACGACGGTAATGTGCAGTTACGGCTGATAGCCGATGTGCCATTGCAACTGAAGAAGAAAGACGGTTATGCGGAGTTTACCCTGAAAGAATCTGAAACGGCACACGTAGTACTGCAGGCGGTCAGGAAAGACCATACTACTGCCTTTGCAAACATTGGTTACTATGCACATGATACTTATCATCAGACCATTTCCAAATGGCGCGATTGGATAGGAAAATCGACCTATAAAGGACATTACGGGGAGCTGATCACCCGATCAGCGATTACGCTTAAACTGCTGACGTCTGCCAGGTACGGTTCTGTTGTAGCAGCAGCCACCTTTGGTATACCCGAGACGCCGGGCGGTAGCCGGAACTGGGACTACCGGTTCACCTGGATCCGGGACGCTGCATTTACCATGTATGCATTTCTGAAGCTCGGCTTTTTTGACGAGGCAACCGCTTTCATGGATTGGATATCCAGTCTTTGTAAGGAATCTCAATTACAGTTACTCTATAACATTGACGGTACTAAGAGCGGTGAAGAGCAGGAATTGAAACACCTGGAAGGATACAAGGGCGCGAAACCCGTAAGAGTAGGAAATGCGGCAGCCAAGCAACGGCAGATTGATATCTACGGAGAGCTGATCGACACCATTTACATTTACAACAAATCATATAAACCGATCACTTACGAGTTCTGGACGCTGATACAGCAGCAAGTGGAATGTGTAGTCCGGGACTGGAAGGCACCTGACCACGGTATATGGGAAATACGGAACGCAGAAAGAGAGTTCCTGCATACGCGGCTAATGTGCTGGGTAGCGATGGACAGAGCTATCAAGATAGCTGAGCATCGTTCTTTCCCTTATCCGGAAGTAGAGTGGCAGGCTGTGAGAGATGAGATCTACACAGATATTTATCATAATTTCTGGAATGAGGAAATAGGTGCATGGGTGCAATACAAAGGTGCAAAAACAGTAGATGCCAGCGTATTGCTGATGCCATTGACGCATTACATTACGCCACAGGAACCCAGGTGGTTGTCAACCATGAAGGCAATAGACCGGGAGCTGCGCCTGGATGTACTGATATACCGTTATAAGAATCACCTGGAAGGTATTGACGGCCTGGAAGGAGAGGAGGGTACTTTTAATATGTGTTCGTTCTGGTATATCGAAGCATTGGCGAAATGTGGTCAGGTAGACCTGGCAGTGGAAAGTTTTGAAAAGATGATCGGATATGCAAACCATCTGGGATTGTTCAGTGAGGAACTGGGTATGAAAGGGGAGCATCTGGGCAATTTTCCACAGGCATTTACGCACCTGGCATTGATCAGTGCCGCGGTAGAAATCAATAAGCAGTTGAGCCGCCAATAAGCTATAAAAGGCAGCTACGGTTCATAAGAGGAACTTTCCTTTTTAAAGCTGATTATACCCGTTTCATTCAATAATGCTTATACCTGTAACTGTTAATATGCAATATTTGCTGCGCAGTAAAATTACGGTTTTACAATTGCAGTTAGTAGCAATTGAACAGTTGTAGGTATAAGCAGTACACCCGCCATTCCTGGCGGGTGTTATTTACTTTGAAGGCAAAAGGTTTACCACCACTGTTGTACGCCATTGGCTACAGTAAAGCATCGCTCGCGCTGCTTACCATTGCTGGCAGTTACCCTGTATAGACCATTCGCGGGAACATCGTTGAATACCAGTGTGCCGTCCTGTTTAGAGAGCGTATTTACTTTCTCCCATTTATCTTTCCAATAGTATAAGGTATAGGCTTGTCCGCGTTCGGGAGCCGCGCGTTTCTCATCCCGTTTAATTTTGTCTAATCCGTCAGTGAACATTTTATGGCCCCAACCCAGGTGCTGATTTTCAGCAATGAAGGCTACTTCTTCTGCTTCCTTGGAACGGAGCTGCGTAACGGCCACATCGATGGTCGTCTGCTGTGGTTCCAGCACCTTTACAATGCCGGTACTGTCAGCATATACCGGATGGCCTACAGGTTCGTATAAATCGTTCTTCAGTAGTACAGGCATGTACAGGATGTTTCTTGTCATATCCTTGAAGTGCGCGTTTCCCTTATCATCTATTAAGGAATAGGCGGTGATCTTCCAGGTGCCGTTAGTGAAAACAGCCAGGTAGGCTGCGTGTTGTTTATTGTTTAACTGTGCAGGCGTGAAGTGTACGTCGATATTGGCAACAGGGAAGTATTCGGCGGTAACGTCTTTTATTCTGTAATCGTTAAACAGTTCAGGTATTCTTTCCTGGTTGGTGTTTTTAGATACAAGACTGTTAGGGTTGATCTCAAATTGTCTGCGGTACACTTTACCTGGAACACGATAGGTAGATTTTTCAGGATGTTCCTGATCGTCTATCAGTTTGAACGGTTCATATTGATATGGATCAGATTCCAGTCCCATGAAGGGAACATTCTTGCCACCATTTTGTAATAATACATTCCATTCGTGACCGCCGCCATCGACATTACCCCATGATGGTGTGAAATCGACAGTAGCAGGTACACCGTAAGATCTTAGGGGAAATAAAACTGTCTTACACATTTCAGCGCAGTTGCCCATATTCTCTGAAGATAGGGCAGTCCAGTTTTTGATATCACCATAGTTTCCTTCACCTTTATAAACGAATCCTTTAACCAGTTGTTTATTAAATATCCGGCAAAGCGAAGTGTCAGAAAGCTGAGCGTAACCACCTAGTGAATCCAGCATGGGCGTATAGCGTTCCTGGATTTTCTTCCGCCAGTTTTCCAGTGGTTCATAATCGATCCTGTAGGGTAATACATAATTACAGAAGTCGGTAAAGCTTAGCGAGCCCTTCACTATCTTAGTACGGCAGGCGTCCACAGCATTATCGATCTGTTCAATAAGATAATCCGTCGTGATGTACTTCGTATCCTTGTGGAGCACGACTTTCTGTTGCTCTTTATCTACCGCCAGAGAGCCTATGCCTGCTATGTTATTTATAATAAAGTAGCAGGACTTTATCTTCAGGGAATCTCCTTCCGGCAGATAATGATCGAGTAAATTTTCAAAAGTCTGTCTTTCATTTTCTGACAATACACTAAGGCGGAGCTCGATATCTTCCGGGCGTGCATTTCTTGATTGGCAGGACGGGAATAGTGTAATTGCCAGGATGGCAATTAAAAGGTAACCAGGAATGTGTGTGTGCATAGCGCGGGTTATTAATGGTATAACGGTAAGGGTTATTTATGTTTTCTAAATTATACGATAAGTTGAATAATTTATTTTTTTTTATCGTTTAGAAATCTCTATCTTTAAAATGCGTGGCCAACTAAAATCACAACATTCAAAAGTCAAATTAAGACACATTTATTTTATCGACCCGATTACCGTTTTTTATCAAACCCGAATTAAACAATTCCTCAACACATCAATTATGAAAATCAATTTCAAAATCGCTCTGCCTATTCTGATGGTTGCTCCTATTGCTTTGTTTGCTTTCAAAGCTCCAGCTTCCAATACAGCTTCCAACAGCCTGCTGAAAGGTGCTGAAGTAAGCGCTGCTTATAGCGAACTGCATAGCTCTGCTGACGCTTTCGTAGTAAAAGCCAGAGCTACAAAATCAGCAGAATCTTCGGTTGCAGAAGAATCAATCGTAACCCGCAGCATGCCAAAAGTAAACGATGCTTACATCCAGAACATCCTGGTGAAATACGAATAGTCGCATTACTGCCACGCTATATTTGCATTGCTTCTTATTTGTGTGATCCTCATACCATTTACCCATGACACGTAATCCAAGATTTGTTTTGCCTATACTATGTATGGCACCAGCCTTTCTGTTTGCATTCAAAAGTGTTTCTCCTGTTGCATCAGTATCTAATAGCAGCTTAATGCTTAACGTTGTTGAACAGACAACTAACGATGTCCTTTCTGTTGATGGCTCTATTATAGTTCAGAGCAGGATGGACCATTTTGCTGAGGTGGTAATCACTACAGAGGCGAATAAGCTGGGCTCCGTTACAGGTAATCAGGTGATGGATCAGCAGGAAATACTGCAGATACTTTCCAGGTATGAATAGCTCATATTGAGGGGTATTGTTCGTATTTAAATTAAGACCTATTTCTGGCTTCGCGTACTCTCTGTCAACGAAAAAACAGGGCCTGCTTCAGGGCTGTCTTTTTCGGTCTGACCCGTATTGTTTTTATTTAATCCATTTTATCAAATCCATTAACTTCTGACTTATGAAATTCAACGCAAAATTTGCCCTGCCTATTCTGATGGCCGCTCCTATCGCTTTGTTTGCTTTCAAAGCTCCAGCATCCAACACTGCTTCCAACAGCCTGCTGAAAGGTGCTGAAGTAAGCGCTGCTTATAGCGAACTGCATAGCTCTGCTGATGCTTTCGTAGTAAAAGCCAGAGCTACAAAATCAGCAGAATCTTCCGTAGCAGAAGAATCAATCGTAAGCCGCAGCATGCCTAAGGTAAATGATGCGCAGATCCAGAACATCCTGGCGAAATACGAATAGTTGATTTGATTGGCCACGCTATTTTCCAATCCCTTTTTTTATTATCCGGTCCTCATACCATTTACCCATGATACATAATTCAAAATTTGTTCTGCCACTTTTATGCATGGCGCCAACCTTTTTGTTTGCATTCAAAAGTGGACCTGCTGCCGAAGCAGTATCACAAGGTAGTTTGATGAGTAATGTAACCGCCACTACAGTCAGCAATGAAAATGTATCTGTAAACGGTCACATTGTAACTGTTCAAAGCCTCGCTGAAACTCAGTTTCACAACACTATAGGCGTTCACTCCGTGACTCGGTTTCGCGCAGTTGATGAAGACGCACTGCTGAAAGTACTTTCAAGATATGAATAAGATTTTGGGGTAAATGTTGATGTGTATTTTATCCAGCTATTAAAATTATCTGTTCTTCGCGTATTAGAATCAATGAGAAAAATTGAAAACCAGTTCGGAATTAAGGCATTCCTATGCCTCTTGATGCTGACCACTGGCAGGGAGGTGTATGCTCAGACATGTACGGTTGTCATACTAGATAGTCAAACTAAACATCCACTACCTGCAGCAACTGTTGCAGTAAAGGGTAATGGCTTGCCAAATACTGTCCTGACAACAAACAATAAGGGCATAGCTACCCTAAAGACAATAAGCGAAGGACAGTATGCAGTTTCAATCAGCTATCTGGGATATAATACATTGGATACGGCAATACTTATTAAGCGACAACAGGATCCTTTACAGTTCCTGTTGTCTCCTTCTATCAGTGCCCTTAAAGGCGTAACAGCAGTAGCAAAAAAGCCCTACCTGGTACTAAATAAAGGCAAGATGATACTGAATGTATCTGAAAGTGCATTAGCAACTGCAGGTAATGCCTGGGACGTATTACGTTATGCCCCCACTGTTGAAACATCCGTGTCCGGCAAACTGAATATCCGTGCACAGGCAGCCACCGTATATGTCGATGGCCGTAGAATATATTTACAAGGCGATGAGCTGTTGCAGTATATGCAGGGCATCAATGGCGCTGAAATAGATCAGATCGAAATTATTAATCATCCCGGACCTTCTTATCCGGCAGATGTGCAGACTGTCATCAGTGTCAAGACCAAAAGACTCAGGTCCAGGGGCATGAGAAATACACTCATGCTGGCGGGTATACAGGGTATTTATCCGAGGTATAACATTACCGAGCGGCTGGACGTAAGTACACGAAGCCTGGACATTCAGGCGGGCTACTCTTTCACACATTTCCAGAAAGGAACAACTTCTTACTTTGAGACATTGCAGGGCGAGATTTATCCCTGGAATGTTAAACAATATAACAAAACCAGGCAGGACAACCAGCGTGCCTATATCAATACGGCTCTACACCTTCCGGGAGGAAGCCTGTTGACGTTTTATGGTGAGTTGCCCATTAACAGCAATGATGCTGTAATAAAATCAGGCAATGGATTGGCTACGTCAGACAGAATCAGCAAAGGAGATTCTGTATTCAGGTTTCATTCAGCAGTACATAACAAGACCATCATGCCTTTTGCGCAACTCAGCTTTGAAAAGAAATGGGATAGTAGCAGGCAGGCTGTTAAGTTACAGGCTGAATACCTTTACAACGACAGAAAATACACAAATCTATATAGCATCAGCAACTTCAGGGATACCGGTTTTATACGGGAGCGATTTCTGAAGGACAGTCTGCCACAACAACTACGTACACTAGTATTTTCAGGTTCTTACAACAGACGGATGTGGGAGGGAGAACTGAATAGCGGCGTACGATACAGTCAGACCAGACTGGATAACGACAATAAAACTGTTTCACTGCTTTCAGATAAAACGCTGGCTTTATCTGACCTTATATACAAAGAACGAAACTATGCACTTTTTTCCACCTGGGCAAAGCAGCGGGGCAAGTTGTATTATGAAGCTGGACTTCGATATGAGCACAATAGTGTTACTGCATGGAATAATGGCAAATATGATAGTGCAGCGCCTACTATCTCTGTACTACTACCGTCGGCACTATTGCAATGGCAGATTTCGGAAACTCATGCATTGATACTTTCTTATAAACGGGTAGTCATGAAGCCTGATTACTTTCAGCTTAATTCTTTTTCCCGGTTTACGGATAATACAACCGCGGTATTCCAGGGTAATCAGTCTATCCGTCCGCAGCTGAATAACGATATCGATCTTACCTGGCAGGCGGGGTCGTTGCTGACATTATCAGCGGGCGCACAGATGGCAAAGGACTTTATCAATATCATATTTCTGAGAGATAAGAACAATCAACTCTACCAGCAATATAGCAACTTTGACAGGGCCAACATCTTTTATCTGAATACAACGTTCGCTGCGGATGTCACCGGTTTCTGGCAGATGCGACTGAATACAAACAGCTTTCTTGCTGATATAAGATATAAGTCAGTGCCCCGTTCCAGGGCAACACCGTCTTTGAATATGAGTTATCAGAACAGTTTCACCTTACCGTTTCATATTAAGCTGGAAGCTGCATTGAGTTATAACAATACATTCAGTGATGGGTTCTTCAGGCATGCAGAATATGCAGTTGCAGACGTTGCCGTACGTAAACAGATTCCAGCCAGCAATCTTACCATCAGCCTATCCGGATCGACCGTATTCGGTCCGAATGAAACAAACCGGGCTATTTATAACAACATTCAGTATAACGATCGTATCTACCACGACGCCAGGTTTGCCCGGTTCATTCTTACATGGACTTTGGGTAAGCAGACTATCAGAAGTATTAAAAAGGGTACCTCTGCGTCTGAGGGAGATCAAAAAAGAATTAAAGAAAAAATCTGAGTTAACAATTTTTGCTTAATCTTATGAAATCAGTGTATTGCTTCTTCACGGAACGGAAAAGTAGTGATGACCTTTTCCTGCCCTTCTTCCGCATCTCGGTGAGTCTGTTTTTTCTGATACATTTTCTTGCAGTTATTCCCGACTTTGCGGCACTGTATTCGAGGGAGGGTATTATTCCTGCGGATCTGGGAGAGCTTTTCAGCCATTACTTTGTACCGACATTATCCAGCTTCTCTGCATTATTGTATAGCTGGTTTCACCTCGAAGAGGCAACATCACTCAGTATATTCCAGGGGCTGTACATTACCTGCTGTCTGACGCTATTGATCGGTTTCTGCAGTCGTGCTTCTGCCATCCTGCTTTTTATACTGCATACCATTCTGATAAGTGGTGCGCACCTGTATTCCTATGGTGTAGACATGTTTACTACCATTATGATGTTCTACTGCTGTGTGTTTCCACTTGGGGCTGACAAATCCATAGATAAGCATTTCTTTTATAGGAATAGGGAAGTAAATCCCACTCAATACCGCCGGCTGTTACAGATACACATCTGCCTGGTGTACTGGGCTTCCGGCCTGGGAAAGATCGTAGGCTATAACTGGTGGAATGGAGAGGCTATCTGGAAGGCGCTGCATCTGCCTTTTATTCATGGTACAGATGCGGTGAGCTATGATGTTCTGGGCGAATATCCGTTATTGTCGCTGTTAATTGGGTGGGGTACTGTACTGATAGAACTGCTGTATCCTTTATTTATCTGGAAGAAACCCTGGAAGAACATCTGGCTGGCATTGGTGATCATGATGCACCTGGGTATTATTCTGGCGCTGAATCTCTATTTCTTCTCCACATTGATGATCATCTTTAACCTGTCAGCCTTCCTGAACCTGGAAAATAAGAAAGAAGACATCCAGGCACAGGGTGCAGGAGATAGTGATGCTGTCGTCCGTAACCGGCGACCTGTTTTCGTGACCTGGGCATTGGTGCATATAGTGATGATCCTGTTTGTTTGTGTCTATAGTGTTTTTGATGATTACGATGCGTTTTACCACGGCAATAAGAAAGACTACAAGCGGCCCGTTGCATTGGAACGAGTGCAGTCGGTACTAGGTATACCCATATTGGCAGACTATCTCCGTTTTGCAGGTATAGATACAGGGTATGGCTTTTTTGCCCCAAATGTAGCCAGTGCTTATGTGATTGATTTCAGACTGATGAATCAGGAAGGGCAGGTTGTTAAAAGCCAGTATCTGCCGGAATTGAAAAGTGGAGAGAGTGTTGTCAGGTTTGGCACTTTACTGGGTAATTTTCAGCGGAAGCTTAAGCTGATGGAGAAAGGCGAAAACAAGAAAGGCCTATATGGCAGGTACCTTGATGCATTGGTAAAAGCCATGGGCCAATCTATACTAAAGCAAAATCAACAGGCGGATGTGTCAACTGTAAAAGCTGTGCTGTACATGTATTCATATCCCAGCCTGAAGGAAATCACCCTGGAAAAGCGTGAGAAGAAACTGATACCGCTGGATAGTTTTACCGTAGTGAAGAAAGCCCCCTTGGTGTTGAATAACATTGACTGATTACACTGGTTATGAATTTTATCTTTTCTTTCGAATACCTATACCCTATACTTATGATACTGGTAATAACTATTACCAGTATCATGATACCGGGGAAAGCGCAGGTGCGTAGTCAGGCGCTGACGTTCACTGTGTGGGATCTGTTAATGGGGTTATTGACTGTCTTTATATTTATTAATATCCGGCAGTCATCACCGGCTGGTCTGACATTCCGGGATGTGGCATCACCGCTCATATGTATGGCGCTATATAGCGTGGTAAGGTGCTTTATGCCATTGGCTTTTTCGGGCCCTACACGTGTTGTATTTGCCATTGTGATACTGCTTGGAGGCATTGAGGTACTTATTGGTTCGGCCCAGGCATCCGGCATGCTTAAAAACAGTATATCGCTGTTTAAGATTGCCGGAAGTTTCGGTAATTCAGGTATCTACGCAATGTTCCTGCTATCCGTGCTTCCTTTGGCATTATATGTCTTCCTGGATCAACGGCAGGCTAAACCAGTATATGGATATTCTGCGTTGGCTATTGCTGCCTTACTGATATATGCCTTGCTATGTCACGCCGATTCGCGGATCGGATGGATCACCATGGGGGTGATCATTGCCGGATATGTTTATGCGTACCGTAGGATCCCTGTATATGTCACAGCGGGTTTTGCTGTAGTAGGTATATTGCTATTCATTTTCCTGCTGGGGTATAAACAGGACTCTACAGACGGACGTTCATTTGTCTTGTTAAACAGCCTGCAGTTAGCGAAGCAGCATTTCTTATGGGGAGTAGGGGTAGGTAACTTTGAGAAGTACTATAACGATTTCCAGGCGGCATATTTCAGTACACATAACGATATTGCTCATGAGCGGCTGGCTGCATTTATTATTGTCGCCTACAATGAATTTCTTCAGTTCCTGATAGAGGGAGGTGTGATTGCGCTGTTGATCATGATTGCGATAGCGGTGAAGTTTTTCTGCTTTGTGCGCGTGGTATTCCGGAATGAGGCCGATCATATGCTGAAATTCCTCGTAGTTGCAGCTTTATCTTTCGTGGTGACCAGTATGACGACCTATCCGTTCAGAACGATGGCTACACTGACCCATATTGTGCTTGTGGTCGCCTTACTGGGTACTGCGGATAAACAGGTATTGTTCCGGGTAAATGTGCTTAATATGTATGTCAAAGGACTCAGTATTGCCACCTGCCTGGTTATTACCTGGCAGGTAGCCGTTCTGGCCAACAGCATGTTTAAATGGGAAACATATGCCGGTTATATCAGTAAAAAGGAATCAGCGCCCTCCGTTGTGGAAGTAAAGACATTATATCAGAAGGCGTTTGGTCAACTGTCAACGTCTGCGTTGTTCCTGCATGACTACGGGGAGAAGTTATATTTTGCAAAGGATTACCCGGGTGCAATAGTGCTAATGGAACAAGCGGCCTTGCGCTCCAGTCATTATAGTATATATGAGTCATTGGGAAGAGCGTATGAAGCTGCCGGTAACTTCGCAGCTGCCGAAAAGGCCTTCCTGAAGTGCAGCCACCTGGTTCCTAACCGCTTTTACCCTAAGTACAGCCTGATGTTATTGTACTTGAAACAACAACAGCCTGAGAACGCCCGTAAATGGGCAAATGTCATAACCGGTATGCCTGTTAAGGTAGATGGTGAGGACGTACGCAAGATAAAGCAGCTGGCACAACGCGTGACGGCTACAGGAGAGTAAGGGTATAAAAAGGACACTGCACAGTATTTTGATGCTAAATTCCGAATAAACGCCTTAAAACGGCAGCATCCAAAACTGCTTACAGAGATGCGCCCTATGCATATAAGAAGCAGAGTGGCGGTTAGGCTACAGCCTGTAAGTATATAGTGACCAGAAGGCTATCCGGCAGGTACTGCAACAGGTATCAGCAGGATAAGGGCTTTCTATCCGGCACTATTCTTTCCAGTTCTCTTCCCTTGTATAACTCATACAGGTTTAAGTCATCCATGTGTACATATCCTATATGGCAGCCACAGGTGGCATTTGTACAGGTTCTGGGATATAACGCTGATGTGAAGTCGCCGGTATAGATATTGCCAATCTTCTCCTTAATAAAATGACACCTATACATATTCCCGTCTCCGTCAAGGCTGATAACGCTATGTCCCGTTTTGCAGTTTTTCCCAAAGCTGTCATAGTGTATCATATTATTGACTACGTAGGGGTCGATAGCTGATAACGTGGCGGTTTCTTCTGCCGTATAGTAGTCTGCTTGTTTCTTCAGTGCATTTACCCACAAGTATGTCTCGGCGGGTAGTGCTGCCCGCAGCGTTTCAATTTCGGGAATCACTTCCTTGAAACCGACCACTCCGACGCTATAAGATACCTGTAATTCATCCAGCTGCCGGCATTGTGATAAAAACGTGGCCCTGTCTGTTTCACCGGGGTGATAGGTCGTCCATAATGCCAGTTTGCTTTTATCTGCCTTATTTAGCCATTCCAGTCTGCAGGACAGATTAGTTTGAATGGCTACCTTCTCTACATTGGGTAGCAGGCTTAAAGTGACCATTGCTTCCTGGTAATATCTGCGGATCAGGGCTTCTCCCCAGGGGGTAAAAAGTATCTTGAATTGTATACCGGCTTGTTCACTTACAAAGGTGATGAAGCGTTTCAGTTGTGCAGCATCCCTTTCCAGCGTTTCCCTGGAGTCTTTCCTTTTGGCAAAGGGGCAATAGTTACAGCTATAGTTGCAGCTGGAAAGTGGCCCCCTGTATAGTATGGATAACGTCATTGTAGTACAAAGTTGTTAATGAGCTCCCGGATCGGATTTGAATACAGCCAAGGTCCAATAGCGTCTGAATAATCGATACCGCTGGTAGTAAGACGGAAAAGTGTGCCTTCTGTGACGGCCATGCCATTGTCGGTTAACAGTTGTAACTGAGGGAAGTCTTCCAGGGGATGACTTCCGTATAACTGTTGGTATCGTAATGTATCAAGGCCGCTGTTATGCAGTATAGACTTAATAATAAAGCGTCTCCGTTGTTCTTCATCCGGCAATATAATACCGTAGTCGGCCTCACTGAAGTCGGCAGCTGATTTCACCGAGTACTGATCTATGATAGATTTGATATTATGTCTGGCTACTGCATATTCAGATGAATAGTGTACTGCTTTGGTGTAGGAGCGTGCACCGGCTCCTAAACCGATCATGCCATCTTCCTGGCAGGAATACATGACCTGATAAGTGTTGTCTGCCGATTTCCGTCGTCTGAACATCCGCATGGATACCTGTTCATAGCCGGCGGTCGTCAGCAGTTCTTTGGCCGCGAGGTACAGATCAAAGCGATTATCTGCGGGGGCATTCCCTGTCTTGGTGATACCAGTTAAAGGCCTTACATACAGCGGGTAGATAAAGATCTCATCTACTTGGTAGGCTATAGCTGTTTCTACCGAATACAACCAGGAATCAGGTGTTTGTTCATGGGCACCGTAGATCAGGTCTATATTCACCGTAGGGAATCCCTGCTTTTTCAGCAGATCGAGGGCTGCGAACACTTCCTTGTTCTTCTGTGGACGTCCGAGGGATTTCTGCTCCGTCTCCAGGAAGCTCTGTATGCCCATACTTACCCTGTCAACACCCTGTGCAAACAGGAACCGGGCTTTCTCTTCATTAATAGTCTTCGGAGACATCTCAAAGGATACCGGCATCTGTTCCGGTTGTGCCCCTATGCTGCGAATAATGCGGAACAGCCTTTCCAGCTGGCTTACATCCAGGAAGGTAGGTGTGCCACCACCTACTGCCATCTGACCAAAACGAACGGGTTGAATAAGCCTTTGCAGGGTTGTGGCCTCTCTTTCCAGGGCATCCAGGTAGGTGTTTACCATGTCATCTTTCGGATTGGCAATGGTAAACAGGTTACAGAATCCGCAGCGCATCTCACAAAAGGGGAGATGTATATACAGAAATAACGCGTCCTTTTTCTCTTCTTTCCACAGGTCTGCCAGGGGCATAGGCGCTAACCGCCGGTAGCTGTGTTTGTGCGGATAAGAGTACGCATATGCATCAAATATATTGTCGAACAATGCCGTCATGCTTTCTTTTTAAGTATAAAACTGGCCATTGGCACATCCCATACGCTGGGATGACCAATACGGTGACCGTAATATCCATCCTCTCCATATGCAGTGCCATGGTCAGAACAGATGATACAAAATGTGTCTTTGTCCAGTTGTTCCAGTGCAGCTGTCAATATGGGCAACTGGCTGTCCACATATTCCAGTGCCGCTTTATGCGAATCTAATGTATCTGTTGTATGGGAGGTGGTATGATAAAAGTAGTTAGGTTGATGAATAGCAGAAACATTAATAAAAAGGAATAGCTGTCTGCCATCACTTCCACTGATCACCTCTGCCGCTTTCTCAAACTGGTGTTGGGTGGACGCAGGATCTGTTACTCCATATGAGCGGTCCCAGTAGCTATCCTGGAACAGGGATGGTAAGACAGTACCTAATGCTGTTTGTTTGTTAAAGAAGCCCACACCTCCTATGCAGACGGTTTTGAAACCCATTCCTGCAAAACCGCTGACAATGTCAGCAGTGTCAAAGACCAGGGTCTTTTCACCGGTAGTCTCGCTACCTGCAAATCTGGCGGCAAACATTCTCGGCATTTTCTCCGGTATAGCCGGAGTGGGCAGGAATCCTGCAAAAAACGCATGATGTGCTGCATAGGTAAAGCTACCTGGGGAACTGCACCGCTGCCATCCCTGGGGCAGATATTTCTGAAAATTGGGCGTCTTATTCTCTTGTAACAGGGACGCTGCTGCATCATACCGCAGACTATCCAGCGTAATGAACAGGATATTCATATCACTTGCTACTTCTTTCATGTTCAGCATTCCGTCCATATTGGCAGCTCTGTAAGGTGAGTAATTATTATTTCAGGGGTGATGCCAGCTGCTTTCCTGCCCTGCGACACCCAGCAGGTATCAAGACCGCATTGTTGCGCAGGTAGTATGTCATTTGCAGTATCATCCCCGGTCATCAGTATCTTTGCAGGTGAAACCGCCAGCACATCCAGTATATGCTGATAAAATGCGGGCGCTGGTTTAGCCAATCCAATTTCTCCTGAGATAAAGATATGTGTAAAGTAATCTGTCAGGCCGCAGGCTGCAAGTTTCGCACGTTGTATAGCACTACTGCCATTGCTGGCCAGCACTAGCTGATGTTTCTCCTTCAGTTTCTCCAGCATTGTTAATACCTCGCCGTCCGGCTTTAGTGCCTGTAATAGCAGGCGCTGGATGTTGCGCAGTAAAGATGTTGTGTCTGCGCCAGGCATCAGCCAGTGACAGAAAACGGCCCTGTCAGTATATCCGGCATTATCATAAGCCATCACCTGGTCTAGTGAGTAAGTAACCTGCGGATGCTGTTGCAACCATTGCCTCATTGCTTGCCGCATAGCCGTATCGCGGTCAATCAGTGTATTATCAAGGTCAAAGATCAGTGTGTGGTATTGCTGCATGACTATAATGATTGCTGTTGGAGAATAGCTGATATTTCTGCCTCATAACAGGTTTCTCCCTCGTCCAGCAGATTGGGTAGGAGGTCGCCGAAAGCATTGACCTCAAGTACATAGGGCCGGAGGCTATTGGCGGTCAGCATAATATCCACTCCCATGTACCAGGTAGCAGGGAAACAGGCTGCTGTCTTTTCTGCCAGTTGCCTGACAGCATTCAATGGTTCCTCTCCATAAGCATGCAGGAATGTCTGTATATCTCCGCGTTTATTACCGAGATGAAGATTGGTGATTACCTGTTTACTGGTGCGTATCACCGTGTGCCTTGCAGTGCCGCCTATCACTAATACCCGGATATCAAAATAGCGGTCCTCCAGGGTAGCTTTGGGTAACCATTCCTCGATCTGTACACCCTCAGCAAGTATTCTGTTAATAAGATCCGTTACATCAACCGGGTCTGTGTATGTACGTACTTTCAGTGAGTTGAATAGCTTTATACCTGCGGGTGTTCTGGTCAAGTCAGCTGAGGAGACAGCTTGTACCTGTTGACCGCTCTTTCTAAAAGCAATTACCCCGGAGGCAGAAGAAGCATGTGCAGGCTTAATAAATACACGGTGCATTTTTGACTGTTCCATGGTATTGACCAGTGACAGATAGTCTGTTACCTGAGGCAGTATGCGTGGTACTGGTATATGCTGTTCATACAGATATTGCTGGCAGGCAGCTTTATCAAACATTATACGGATATCTTGCGAATTGTTCATGCGTATGACTTCCCGTGGCATGAGCATCTTGTCAATGTCAGCAAGCAATTGACTAAAGCCAGTGTACCAGGGGCGCATGTACCGTATAATACCCTGTTCAGGTATATACAGATCAGCGGGGACAGGCTTGTCAGCAAGTCCCCGTTGAATCAATAACGCTCTTACAGCCTCGTTTTCTCCCGGAGAATCAATCTTAACAATACTTCCTGCCGGGATATCTGCTACTGTTCTGCCAGTCAGCAGATCAATATAGGGTATGACTATCACGGGTGGTAGTCCCTTTGCAGCTGCCGCTTCACAGAAAGCAATCGTTCTTCTGTTCTCCGCATTCCCAAAAATCACCACATGCATAAGTTACTCAGAGACTTCTATATATGGACCGTATTTATCGGCTGTTTCCTGTTCATCCAAATTTATTTTGATGCCCAGGGACTGCAATTTGCCCATCATTTCATTGCTGAGATAATGATGTCGTAAGTCAAGGAAGGACAGTTCTTTAACAGCAGGACTGTTCAGCAGGGCTTCGCCTCCTTTGTCACTCAGCACTCCCATTGACAGGTCGAGTACATCCAGTTGTTTCACGAAAGGAGAGGTGCTGAGCGCTATTGCAATTTCATCCTGGATCTCGCTGTTTTTAAGGCCCAGCGACTTGAGTCCGGGGAATTTCTCACCTGAGATGATAGTGGCGTAATCTTCTACAGTAGAAGCGAAGCCATAGTTCTCAGATCCCAGCCATAGCTCCAGTTTCTCCAGTTTAGGCAGGTCTGCAGCCATGATATCTTTAAGGGTATCAGGGCCCAGTCCGCCTGTTTCAATGATGAGCGTATTCAGGTTAGCGTGGGCAAAAGCAGTGATCCGCAGCCCGTCGCCGCCTCTCACCCGGAAGTATTCCAGTTGTGGGAATGCAGCCAGCAAAGGAGACATGTCAGATTGCTGTATCCATGATATCTCACATTCCTGGTAGGTAATATCGCCAATAAAAAGGTGTGTAAGTTGCTGCAGTTTGTCCTTGAAGGATACCAGTTTGTTAACCAGCGATTCAGTAGTAGTCGAAGACTCCTGGTCAAACATGCCGATAATCAGTTGTGTAACTTCACCCACTCTTGCATCATTTGCGAATGCATCCAGCTTTGCATCAAATTCTTGTGCTGCTTCGTCGTAGTCTGTGTTGATGCGGTAGACTACAGTTTCGGGATTAACAATACCAGTTTCGGGGTTGAAATTCTCCACTCTTTTACCGAGAAATTCGTTCAGGTTGGATGCAATAGTCATTCTCTTTTTTGTGGCTAATATAAAAGTTTTTTTTCAGAGATATTGCCAGTATACACGTTATTAAAAGCAATCGAGCATATACTATCGTTTCTTTCCTGGTAAGTTGGTAGTAGGAGCGAAGGCAGTATAGGATTGCCTGCAAGTGAAACAGCCTTCAGGAATGGCTGAAGGCTGTCTCACTTGCAGGTCAGTCTTATTAGACAGATACCTTCACCTGGCGCTCTAGTCTGGCAATAAACGCTGTTTTTATCTGCGTATAAGCATCATCTTTTGCCTCAGCAAAGGAGATATTGTATTTGCGGTCAATAGTGCGCATTTCCTCCGGAAACTTGTCCAGCAATTTATTATAGTACTTATCCAGTTCAGCGGCATCTGGCAACTGATACGTAATCTGCAGCTGAAAGCGCCTTAACAATGCCTTGTCGATAATATGCGCATGATTGGTAGCCGCGATCAATAGTGCCTTTTCAGGGAAGTAGTCAATGAGCTGAATGAGGGTATTCACCAGTCTGCGCATTTCTCCTACATCTTTATCATCATTACCGCGTGCTTTGCCTACCTGATCAAATTCGTCAAGGAAAAGCACTGCTCTTTCGCGTATTGCTTTATCAAATACCTGCTTTATATTCTGAGAAGTTTCGCCTATACGGGCAGACACAATACTACTCAGGTCCAGTATCAGTAACGTTTTATTTAAAGCTTTGGCAATTGCTTTGGCAGTAGTCGTTTTGCCACATCCTGAGCTGCCGTGCAGCAGCACTTTATTATTGACGGGCAAACCTGCATTGTGCAGTTCCTCAATATAATAATGCTCTTTTATTAGCTGTTCAATGCTGGTTTTGTTCACATCACTCAACTGTACGTCGCTGAGGGCGACCTGTTCTCTATCAGTTATAAGTAGATCAGAAAGGTTCATGTATACCTGCTTATTTAATCTTTGTTCAATGGCCAGACGCTTCACAACTGCAGTTACGCTGATCTATAACTATTGCAGCCATCTTGTGCCGGCTGATAATATTATTTCCTGCCATTCAACTGGCAACTGCAAAATTAGGCTAATAAACTACACGTTTCCAGGGCCAGGATATAAATATTTAGGTAGGCCAAAGCGCAGAGAATAACTGTGGTAGGAATTTTTTTGACGGGTAAACATCGCTGTATTCGGTTAATAATCAACTGCTTCCCGGCGGCGCTGATTTTCTTACCAAATTCTAACCTTGCTGTATGCGTTAATTTTTTATCTTGCAGACGTAATAATTCAAGGCCAAAATCTAAATCAATAAAATCTAAACCATAACGTAGAACAGATCCAGTATCTGAATTAACTATTGTGCTGTATAGTAATGCCATAGAAACGCATAACAACTTCTGATCTCCCATAGATAAACAGATTATAAGGCCGTAAGTGATGACGGTGGGGAAACACTATTGGGGTAAATTCTGAAGTATACTTAAAAACACATCAACCAAGTTCTAAATCAAATCAGCGTATGAAAAAAAGTCTACTCTTGTGGCTGTTTATGGCCATAAGCATGATGCATGCATTGGCACAATCCCGCACAGTTTCCGGGAAAGTCACAGATGCAAAAGACGGGTCGCCATTGCCTGGCGCGACTATCAGGATCAAAAGTACTTCTTCAGGAACTGTAACAGATGCTACAGGCTCTTTTACTATTAAAGTGCCCACTGAATCCACTGTATTACAGGTATCCACAACCGGGTTTTTATCAAAAGAAGTCCCTGTAGGTACCAGCGGCCAGCTGAATATTGCCCTTTCCAGTGATGAAAAAGCATTAAGTGAAATCGTAGTCGTAGGTTATGGTACCCAGGAGCGTAAGAATGTAACAGGTTCCGTAGGTACTGTAAAAGGCGAATTGCTGAAGAACCTGGCTTCTCCCAGCTTTGATAAGCAACTGGCTGGTCAGGTAACAGGTGTACAGGTAGGCGTTGCTACCGGCGCTTTAGGTCAGCCGGCCCGCGTTCGTATCAGGGGTGTTAACTCCATCACCAACAGTTCTGATCCATTGTACGTAGTTGACGGGGTGCCTTATATCTCCGGAGACCTCGGTGGTTCTGCATCTGTATCTTACAACCCCCTGGGCGATATCAATCCTGCTGATATTGAGAGTGTGGAAGTATTAAAAGATGGTTCTGCAACTGCTATCTACGGTTCACGTGCTTCTAATGGTGTTATCCTGATCACTACCAAACGTGGTAAGCAGGGTAAAACCAGTGTTGCCTATAATGCATGGGTAGCTGCTGCAACGCCTTCCAAGAAGTTTGACCTCCTGGATGCTAATCAGTTCATCGATATTACCAATGAAAAGCTGACAAATGCCGGCCTGGCGGAAGCTGCTAAGCCAACCCTGGACCCAAATGGAAATCCTTACAATACTGACTGGCAGGACGTAGTATTACGTACCGCTTTCCAGCAGAACCATGCGTTGTCATTCAGCGGCGCTACTGAACAGACAAACTACTATTTCTCACTCGGATACTCCAACATGGATGGTATCTCTGTAGCTAACGATCAGGTACGGTACAATGTACGTGCTAAGCTGGAACAAAAAGTGCTGGAAAGAGTCACCTTCGGTATCAATGTCGGTGTTACCCATACGACTGACAGAGGTCTGAACGCAGGTACCAATGCGCTCTCCGGCAACATCGGTGGAGCGATACGCCTTTTCCCGAATGTACCTGCTATGTTTGAAGACGGCAGCTACAACCTCAGCGCAGATAAACAACGTCTTGGTAAAGGCGCTAACCTCCGCGAGATAGACGATAACTATACCAACCTGAAATATGTGCTGGATCACAATGTATTCCGTAACCAGAGTATGAATACCACCGGTAACGCCTTCGTGAGCGTTGAGCTGGCAAAAGGTCTGACCGCCCGTAGCCAGATTGGTATTAACAATCTAAACGTTGAATACTACAGATATTATGATCCTGTTCATGGAGACGGTAGGGGGGATGTAGGTAGTACAGCACAGTATTCAATGCCTCAGTTTAGATACAACTGGCAGAATACCCTTACCTACAACAGAACGCTGGGCCTACACAACATCGGTGTAGTAGCTGGTGTGGAGCATCAGAAAACAAGAACCCGTAACTTCTTTGCCAGCGCTACGAACTTGTCTGATGTATTCTTCGGTGGTCAGAATATTATCTCTGATGCCTGGGGTACCAAGAATCTCGGCGGTAGCGTAACTGAACGTGCCTTTGAATCTTATTTTGCACGTGCCAATTATGCCTTCAATGACCGTTACCTGTTAACAGCTACCATCCGTCAGGATAAAATCTCTTCTTTGCCATGGGGTAATCAGGGAGCAACCTTACCAGGTGTTTCAGTAGGTTGGCGTCTTTCCAAAGAGGCCTTCTTTGAGAACGCAAACCTGAGCTTCATCAATGATCTGAAAATACGTGGTGGTTATGCAAAAGTAGGTAACGTAGAAATCGATAACTACCCTTATGCAGGTATATTCAACGCTGTTACTTACGGAGAACTGAATGCTATTCAGTATGGACAGATCGGTAACCCGAACCTGTCTTTTGAAACCAGTAAGAAGCTGAATGTCGGTCTGGACATCGCCCTGCTTGATAACAGGATACAGTTTACAGCAGATTATTTCCAGAATAATGTAGATAACCTGATCCTGGCAGCGCCTACTCCTCCTTCACTGGGTGTACCTAAGAATAGTATCAACCTGAACGTAGGTGAGATGAATAACAAAGGTTTCGAGTTTGCTTTGAACGGTGTAATTGTCAATAGTGAGAAATTCCGCTGGAACTCCAACCTGAACTTTACCATGGTAAAGAATAAGGTGACCAGGCTTGCCAATAATAATGCCGACATTATCGATCTTTACAACATTACTCGTGTTAATAACTCCATCGGTGCATTCTTCGGCTTTGAATCCAAAGGTGTAAATGCTGCCAATGGTAACCCGCTGTGGGAAAAAGCAGACGGATCTACTGTACAGGGTAACCTGGATGCAAGTGGCAACTTCAGATTCTATGCTTACGATCCTAGTAAGCCAGCAGACCTGACTGCCCCTGTTGCAGCCCTGGCATTTGCTGACAAACGTATCCTCGGTCAGTCAAACCCAACCTGGTATGGTGGCTTTAATAACACCCTGAGCTATGGTAGATTTGATCTGAATATCAACCTCACTTTCTCTGGTGGTAATAAAGTATACAACGTTACCCGCCAGGAGAGCCTCACTAACATGAAATTCCAGAATGCAGGTAAAGAGCTGTTACGCCGTTGGACAACCGCAGGTCAGGAAACGGATGTACCACGTCTGTTCTATGGTAGCGGTGCAGGTAACTCCCTTAACCAGGCAGGTAATACCAATAGCCGTTTCCTTGAAAATGGTTCTTTCCTGCGTGCACAGAACATCGGTCTCGGTTATGCGCTTCCTACGCCAGTATTACAACGCCTGAAGCTGAACAGTCTGCGTATATACGCACAGGTACAGAACGCGTTTGTTATTACAAGCTACACGGGTCTTGATCCGGAGTTAAATGCTTACGCACAGGCAATCGGCGCTACTACGCATGCAATTACCAACAGACAGCCGGGACTTGATTTCAACACGAATCCGGTACCACGTACCTATACTTTCGGCATTAACCTGGGATTATAAAAACTATTGTAATGAAAAGAATCAGATATACATTTAGCAGAACAGCCGTTATGGCGATGCTGGCTGCGGCTATGTTAGCAACACCTTCCTGCAGTAAGTTTACTGAACTGGAACCTATCAATACTCCTTCAGAAAATTCCGCATTCCAGAGTGCATCAAGTATAGAGCTTGCTATGCAGGGCGTTTATGAAGCTGCTGCTGTGGGTAGTTACAATGGAGATAAGGCTGCTGCGCGTGGATATCCTTTTGGTGCTGCTGCTATCGAGCAGGACGAGATGAGAGGTGAAGACATGCTGAACGTTGCACAGTTCTATGCCATCACTTATGAAGGTACCTACACACCAAGTTCCGCCAACAATGTAAATATGTGGAACGGGCTGTATGCGTTGATCAACCAGACGAATGTGCTGATCAAAGGCGTACAGGGTGCAGGTGCTGCCGGTGTTATTACTCCGGAAGCGGCAGCTGCTTACGAAGGTGAAGCACGTTTTCTTCGTGCACTGGCTCATCATGAACTACTTATTCACGTAAGTTTCCCTTATGCTGATGGTAATGGTAGTAAGCCTGGTGTACCATATAGAGAGAAGGCTGTTACCAGCCAGGCCGATGTTACAGAAGGCTTAAGCGTAGGCAGAGGTACAGTTGCAGAAGCATATACCAAACTGCTGGCAGATCTGGATTATGCTGAAACTAACCTGCCTGCTACACAGCCTAAAGGCCTGTCAAGGGTGTCCAAAGGTGCTGCTATCGCTTTAAAAACGCGTATTAAGCAGCATATGCAGGACTGGGATGGTGTAATTGCGGAGGGTGCAAAACTCGGTACAGACAAACAGCCGGCTACACACTTTACCAGTCCCATAGGTGGATATACCCTGACTGCAAGTCCGGAGACTCCTTTCACCAGTTTCAAAAACAATACAGAGTCTGTATTTTCAGTAGCTAACGGTCCTAATGCGAATGGTGGTACCAATGGTGCGCTGCCTTCAATGTTTGGTCCGGCTGACAAAGGTGCCCGTGGTCTGGTGGCAACCAGCCCACTGTTGTACAATGCGTCTTTCTGGGTAGAGGGAGATCTGCGCAGAACATTATTGCAGATCCGCCAGGTAATAGGAGAGAAATACTCCTTCAACAACAAGTACCGGGACTATGTTAACAAGACAGATTACGCGCCTATTATCAGGTATGCAGAGGTGTTACTGAACGTAGCAGAGGCCTATGCAAGGAAAGGTAATAATGCACAGGCATTTCTGTTGCTGAATGATGTACGTAACCGTTCAGTGCCGGCAGATAAACAATTCACTACTCCTCCGGCAGATCTGATACTTGCTATCCTGCAGGAAAGACGTATTGAGTTTACCGGAGAAGGACGCAGATGGCCTGATATCCATCGTCTGGCGCTTGACCCTGTATATGGTACCAATGGTGTTCCGGCTAAGTTAAAAATAGGACAGATGAAACTGGATGGATCAGATTACAACAATGTTACCCCTCCGGTATTCCCGGCTACGGGTGGTGTCGTTGCATATCCATACACTGACTTCCGTTTTCTGTGGCCTATTCCTGCGGATGAAATAGCCGCTAACCCACTGCTGCGCGAGCAACAGAATGAAGGTTACAAATAACCAGGAATGCCATATCATCTGATGCAACGTGCAGCAGATAATATGCTGCTAAGCTGCACTTCTGTCGCACAACACTTATAAACATAAAAAAGGACAAATCATCACTCGTATGATTTGTCCTTTTTTTATCATCAGAATGCGTCTTATTTGCTGCCGGCCTATCTGCCTGCGCAGGGAGGGAAGAAGTAATTATAATTTAGTCAATGCCGTCTGGGCTCTTTTTTTCATACGGCCATTCATACTTACCAGTTCTTTAAACATGTTTCTTGCTTTGGCCTTCTGTCGTTTGTATTTAAAACACATGGCGAGCTGGTAGTGCGCCAATTCTCTGTAACGGCTGGTTGTATCGCTGGTTAGTTTTGTAAGTCGGGGCATTGCTTCATCCAGCTGGCCCTGGTAGTAATATGTCATGGCGGTTTTATACAGCACTTTATCCTGATCGGTACCTTCGCCGGCAATACCTGCTAGTGCTGCTTCATCAGCTGCATCATCACCTTCGGCGGGCTTCATGGCCTGTACATCTCGTACAGACTTGGTAGCAGCTGAATGACCACTGGTTACTGTCAGTACTTTATTATCTGTTACAGGCTGGTCAGCAGGCGGAATCACCTGTGCAGTCTTGGCAACAGTAGTATGCATGTTTTCGAGCTCTACCTGCCGCTGTACCAGGAAGAAACAGCCTATTGCAAGCGCTATGGCTACTGCGCCCCAGAAGTATGTCAGCACGTTTTCTTTGATCTGTACGTTTTTCTGATATCGTTCAGCTTCTAAAACAGGCGCTATATAACTGCTCTTCCGGATGTACTGCTGCACTTTAATACCCATTGACTGGTATTGTGCTTTATATTTTGATTCCTGTAGTATCTGTACAGCATCACTACAGAGTTCACAATTTACAAGATGTTGCTCTAAGAGATGTTTTTCGACGTGTGTAAGACGTCCGTCTACGTAACGTGGCAGCTGGTCTTTGTTAAAACAATGAACCTTGCTGAAGATCTTTAATATCTTGTCCTTGTTTTCCAGATTTTGCATATCCTAAGTTTGAATCTTGTTCTTGTTTTACAATTTTAGTGTATCCTGTGCGCAGACCTTGTTCCTGTTTACGGGGTTTAGTCGTGTCTGCAAATTTCTTCGGCTTTTGGGTCACCGCTTTTGGGTATACTATTTCTTCTACTTTCGCCTCGAGTTCGAGGGGTATATATTCTGTATATAACTTTGCTACCTGTGGTTCAGGAATAATTGCTTCCGGAATGAAGTCCTGTTCCTGTCTTTCTGCTTTTGCATGTTCCAGATCTGCCAATACCAGCGAAGCAAGTTCCTGCTTGGATCTTTTCAGCTGCAGTCTTACCTCTTCTATTGTAGTTCCTTGTTCAGCAGCAATCTCCGCAAAAGTTTTCTGCTCCAGGTAGAACTCCTGCAAAGCTTCTCTGTCAGCTGTTTTCAGCTGGTCAAAGGCAGTGTTCATGCTTGATACCAGTTGCTGTTTCTGCAACAGGTTGCTGTTGGCTTTTTCGGTCTTGTATTCAACCCTGGTAATATCACTGGAAGCGGAAGTAGGGAAGTAATACTGATTCCTTGCTGTCCTGTTACCCTGTGATTTTACGAAGAACTGCATCCATTCACCTAGTTTGGGGATCGTCTGTGTTTGCAGGCTTTTAAACAGCCTTTGCAATAATGGGGGGAAGAAGTCATCCGGTGTATTCCCGTAATTATTCAAAGATGGTAGGGAGACTGCCGCCAGCAAATGACAATATCGTTCGAGCAAAATCCCTGCAGCTTCCTCATCTTTCAGTTTCCTTGCTCGGGCCATCAACTCATTGTCTGGCAAATTTGCAAGCTGTTGTAGCATAGTTTGAATTAATATTTACGAATAGAAATATATAGGAAATTATCGCATTGAGGTTTTAGCCAATAAGTATGCCGTACGTGATCAGGAAATTATTGCGGACTGAACTTACCACTTTTATAACGCTGATAATCAGCAATTCTCGCACAAGTTTGTGTTCTTTTCATGGGAATTACCAACATAACCTGCTTAGCTTGATAAACTAAAATCTGTAATTTGTTTGTAATTGTTTGAAAATCAACATATATACCTCTTACTCATTTATATAGCTGGTCAGGGTAAAAAATCGTTATTTGTTATTTAAATGAGTACAAGTCAGCAGATTGCACTTTGGGGAATACACGTTTGCAAACTGTCCCATTTTGGGGAAAATACAGTTACAAACTGAGGAAGTATTGCAGAGCTTTTTCTCACTTAAATTTCATAAAAAACGTATATGATTTGTAATGCCGATGATGATATATAAAATACCTTTTATGCATCCTCGAAAATACACTCAACATATGATGTTTTTTTGTTCTGAATCAGGGTGAAATTGCCGCCCTTTTTTGACGCTATCTATATATAAATGATAACAGCGTGCGGAGAATATTATTTATTTAAGTAAGATGATCGTGTTGGCCTTACTCCTTGCCAGCAGTACCCTTCAGCGGAATGCGTAAAATTGGTGAGCGCTGGTGGGTCGATACATTGCCCGACTTTTTTGCATACAAAATGCAACTTGTTTATACCATATGATACATGCGATGATTTGCTGCTGATTGTTCATTGAAATGCGCGCATAATTCTTCGTAAAATTAGAGTGATAAATCGGACAACTTTTACCCGAAAATTTTCACCTTAAACTACTGCAACGGTTAACTGAAAAAATGATCAGTTACTGCATGATGATTTCATCCGAAAATAGATGGATCAGGGGTATGTATTCTATAGGTTAAAACAGGCTTTATCTTTCATATCATCCAGGCTTTAAAACGGCATGTTAAGGGCATCTGTATATCCCGGGGATATTGAAGTGCCCTTAAGATGCCCTTTTGGTGGACCGAACATGTGAAAAATAAAGCCTTATCTAACGAAACAGATACTAACGTCGGTAAAAGGAGATGGAAGTTGATGTAGATACGCTGAAATGCAGATTATAAAGCCATTTTCAATGCGCTGATTTCTCATTCCACTGAAAATAAAATACTTATTCAACGCTTTTAATATTATGTCATTTTCGCATTGCCGGCATCGGGAAAAATCGTATTTTTGCAGTGTTAGTTATCCCATTTACTTCTCGAAGAATCATGTGAAAAATTGATGTTTGCATGCTTTCATTTCAGTAGTCTTAATGATAAAATAATTTTGTTAACCACCAAAAACCAACAACACATGTATTTTCCTTATTGCGTAAAATGTTTTCCGCTTTCGATTATCTCACTCGATACAGATGATGCAAATTTGTAGGGCTTAGTTAATCCGTTAAGCATCGTAACATTAAAAGACCTTTTACCTATTGTTGTTGCTGCAATAACAACGTACGGTTAAAGACATGTTAATCAATTCCAGACCTCGACGTTAAAAAACTTATCGAATGAGACCCTTATACGTAGTACCCACAATTAGTCCGGGGGCGCATCCTGCTCTCCGCTATAAGCATATTGCTGCGCAACATATGTATCATGTACCGGCCGGCCAGCAATGGCTATTAGAACATTATCCTGTATGTGCAGTAGAAAACGAGCGACTATAATTTAACATCATCATCAAGTATATATTTCACATCGGCGTAGCCATATCATTGTATATAGCTATCGCCTGGTAAATCTTTTGTCAAAACCCAGAAAAAAATAGCATCAATATATGAGTACTACCGCATTTGCAGGCTGGCAACAGCCCCTGCATAACCTTGTATTGCCTGTAAAGGAGACGTATAAAGACATCTTTCATCAAGGATCGGCTGCTGAATATGAAAAGGCAATCAATGGCGCGCGTGAACTGGTAACGAATTTTCTCCATCACAACCGCCAGCCTTTTAGCGGTGTATCCTCCGCTACATTAAAGGCATCATTTGCGGCTGTGGATTTTGATACGCCGTTACCCGACTATGACAGTCTGCTAAATGAAGTGCAGGAGCTATACGTAAAACATGCTACTGCATTTCATCTGCCCGCATATATCGCTCACCTGAATTGTCCTATTGTTATACCTGCCGTTGCTGCTGAAGTGCTCATTGCGGCCATTAACTCCTCTCAGGATACCTGGGATCAGAGCGCAGGAGGTACCTTGATGGAACAACAGCTGATTAGCTGGACTGCACGTGAGATAGGCTTCAGCAATCTGGCTGATGGTGTATTCACCCCAGGCGGCTCGCAAAGTAACCTGATGGGCCTTTTATTAGCCAGAGATCACTATGCTATCACCCATGCCGGTCATAGTATCAAAAAGCAGGGATTACCTGCCGATGCCTCCCGATATCGCATCTTTATTTCTGAAAAGGCACATTTCAGTAATCATAAAGGTGCCGCTGTACTCGGACTAGGCGAGCAGGCATTGGTAGAGATAAAGACAGATGAGCGTTTTCGTATGGACCCTGTGTTACTGGAAGAAGCTATCAACCGGGAAATACAGCAGGGTAACATCCCTATCGCAGTGGTGGCTACCGCAGGGACTACCGACTTTGGTAACCTCGATCCGCTGGCTGCTATCGGAAACCTGGCCATCAAATATAAATTATGGTTCCATGTAGATGCCGCTTATGGTTGCGGACTTTTACTGACAGATAAATACCGCCACCTGCTGAATGGTATAGAAACAGCTAATTCTGTAACTGTGGATTATCATAAGTCTTTCTTCCAGCCCATCAGCAGCAGCGCCTTCATTGTGCGGGATAAACAATACCTCCGCCTGTTGCGCATGCATGTCGATTATCTGAATCCTAAAGACGAAGACTATGACGACCTGAATCAGATCAATAAATCCATTGTACAAACCACCCGTCGCTTTGATGCACTGAAGCTATGGTTCACCTTACGCCTGATGGGGAAGCAGAAACTTGGCGCTTATACAGAAACGATTATTGAAACAGCCGAAACAGCTGCACAGGTAATTGCCATGGACCCTGAGCTGGAATTGCTGAACTATTCAGATATCGGCGTATTACTGTTCCGCTATGCGCCTGAACATATCAGTGGTGAGAAACTAGATAACCTCAATCAGTATATCAAGAAATCCATGTTCAATGAGGGACGTGCGCTTATAGCCAGTACTCGTGTGAACGATAACTTCTACCTGAAATTCACCATGCTTAATCCGTTAACCACCATGGATGACGTGCATTTTGTACTTAATACCATCAAACAAACCGGTGCTGCATGGCGCCAATAAAAACCGTGATTATGAATCAACAAGCTATTAATACATCAGCAGTAGAAGCCGTAGCGCATCTGGAGCCTGCTACCTGGCTAAAGGTGAATAGATTACACGTACGCAAGATTATAGCGGAATTTGCACATGAGCTGCTTATTACGCCTATTTTGACGGGTACCGATGCAGGATGGGGGTTGTACGAGCTAAGCCCTGCTGAAGGAATTGAATACCGGTTCCGCGCCAAGTTACTTAGTCTTGACCACTGGCATATCGATACTGCCTCCATCGATAAAAAAGTGAATGGTACTGCCGTGCCACTCGATGCGGTACACTTCATCACTGAGTTCAGCGAGCAGCTCGGATTTGACCCTGTATTACTGCCTACCTATCTGGAGGAAATCATCAGTACCCTGTATGGCAGCGCCTACATGCATACCTATAATACCATTACAGCCGAAGAACTGACCACGGCCGACTACCAGGATATAGAACATGCTATGATGGCCGGTCATCCATGCTTTGTGGCAAATAACGGGCGCATAGGCTATGATACGGTTGATTACCGGAAATATGCGCCTGAAGCAGCTACACCTTTCCCTGTTATCTGGCTGGCTGGTCATAGAAGCAGAACGGTATTCACCGGAATAGATACGCTTACCTATGATGATGTGCTGCGCCAGGAATTAGATGCAGATACGCTGGATACTTTCTATAGCATATTAAAGGAAAAAGGTCTTCAGCCGGAAGACTACTACCTCATGCCCATACATCCATGGCAATGGTATAACAAACTGGCAAGCATCTTTGCGCCGGATATTGCTGCGAATAACCTTGTATGTCTCGGATATGGTAAAGACCTTTATCTGCCACAGCAATCAGTGCGTACCATGTACAATGTCAGCACACCTGAACGCTTTTATGTTAAGTCAGCATTATCGATACTCAATATGGGCTTTATGCGTGGTCTGTCCCCTTATTACATGCGTACCACTCCTGGTATCAATGAGTGGGTCAGCGAAGTGATAGAAGGTGATGCTTATCTGCAGCAAAAGGGATTTACTATGCTGAAGGAAGCTGCAACAATGGGATACACCAACCAATATTTTGAGACAGCCATTAAAGGGGAAAGCGCTTATAAAAAAATGCTGGCTACGCTATGGCGGGAAAGCCCTGTAGGTAAATTGCAAGCCGGTCAGCGGCTAATGACCATGGCTGCGCTGCTGCATGTGGATGCACATGGCCAGGCGATGTTGCCTGCACTGATCCGTGCATCAGGACTGGATGTTTCCACCTGGGTACAGCAGTATATGGATGTTTATCTAAGCCCGCTGTTACATTGCTTTTACTATTACGATCTTCGCTTTATGCCACATGGTGAGAATGTGATACTGGTGATGGAGAATCATGTGCCGGTAAGAGCAATCATGAAGGATATTGCTGAAGAAGTAGCGGTAGTCAACAGCGAACTTAAACTGCCGGAGAAGGCAAAACGTATTGTTATACCCGTACCGGAAGAATTAAAGATACTCTCCATTTTCACACAGATATTTGACTGTTTCTTCCGTTTCGTATCTCACATCCTGGTAGAACACGCTGATTATCCGGAGGAGCAATTCTGGTCGCTGGCAGCCGAATGTATCCACAGATATCAGCAATTGCATCCTGAACTGGCAGACAAATTCAGTCGTACGGACCTGTTTTCAGATGAGATCATCAAGACCTGCCTGAACAGATTGCAGATAAGGAACAATCAGCGAATGATAGAGCCGAATAATCCTTTTAAGAGTCAGCAGTTTGCCGGTACGTTCAGAAATCCATTGGCAGCGTTTAAGCACAGACAGGTTGCGGCCGTTTAACTATTTAAAGATATTGACATGTTTCATACAGTTACTCCCCAGGATGCAGTGGCCCATCTGCAACCGGAAATATGGGCAAGGGTGAATCGCCTGCACATCCGCAAGATGATTGCAGAATATGCCCATGAACAGATCATACAGCCTTCTTACAGGCATGTGAAAGAGGGATGGGTGTGTTATGTATTGACCGCTGATCAGCAGGGTGTGGAGTACCGTTTCCGGGCTAAAATACTGCGCCTGAATCATTGGTATATCCAGACGGAATCTATTGAGAAACTCGTGAATGGTAAGGCGGTTGCGCTGGACGCACTGGCATTCATTGTGGAGTTCAGCGAGCAGCTGAATATGGATCCGGCAATGCTGCCGGTGTATATGGAGGAAGTGTCAGCTACCTTGTATGGCAGCGCTTATATACATGCGCAGGAGGCTCCTTCTTCCGCCTACCTTGCCGGCGCAGGTTACCAGGAGATTGAGCACGCCATGACGGGACATCCCCGCTTTATTGCTAATAATGGAAGGGTAGGCTTTGACGCGGCTGATTACCGTGGTTTTGCACCAGAGGCAGCCACCCCGTTTGCTTTACTTTGGCTGGCAGGACATCATAGTTGTACAGAGTTTACCAGTATACTGCCACTTGACTATGCGCAGGTGAAGCAGCAGGAGCTGGGTCAGCTTGCGGCAGACTTTGATGCAATACTCGAAAGCAAAGGTCTTGATGCGGCAGATTACTACTTTATACCCGTGCATCCGTGGCAATGGTATAATAAGCTGGCTAATATCTTTGCGCCTGATATAGCGGCTAATAAACTGGTGCTGCTGGGTTATGGAAAAGATCAATACCTGCCGCAGCAATCAATCCGTACGTTCTTTAATATTGATCGTCCGGAGAAGTTCTATGTAAAGACAGCTTTGTCCATATTGAATATGGGGTATGTACGGGGATTATCACCTTATTTTATGCGTACGACACCGGGTATCAATGAGTGGGTAAATACGCTGGTGTTACAAGATGCATATCTGCAGGAGACCGGTTTTTGTACACTCCGTGAGATTGCCGCTACAGGCTATTCCAACAGCTATTATACGCAGGCCACTAAGACAGATAATCCCTACAAGAAGATGTTGGCCGCGTTGTGGCGGGAAAGCCCGCTATCCCGTATTGAACCAGGACAACGTATCATGACAATGGCTGCTTTGCTGCATGTAGATACGCAGGGGCAGGCATTGCTGCCGGCACTGATCAGGTTATCTGGTCTGGATGCAGACGCCTGGCTGAAGCAATACATTCATATCTATATGAGCCCTTTGCTGCATTGTTTTTATCAGCATGATATGGTGTTTATGCCGCATGGAGAGAACATTATTCTTGTGCTGGAAGATCATGTGCCGGTACGTTCTATTATGAAAGACATCGGCGAGGAAGTATCTGTGCTCAGTGAAGACATCGTATTACCCGAAGT
The DNA here is from genome assembly GCF_019492185.1 of Chitinophaga rhizophila. Classification (GTDB taxonomy): domain Bacteria; phylum Bacteroidota; class Bacteroidia; order Chitinophagales; family Chitinophagaceae; genus Chitinophaga; species Chitinophaga rhizophila. The sequence continues at coordinate 629,273 of NZ_JAICCF010000001.1, read as the reverse complement.
AGCCAGCCGTCTACGTGTTAGTGTACCAGATGAGGTGAGGACATTGCCACTGTTTACACAGATATTTGACGGCATCTTCCGCTTTGTTGCAGCTATTCTGGAAGAGCATATGGATTATTCCGAAAAGCGTTTCTGGGAGCTGGTGGCAGAGGTAGTACTGACATATTGTGAGCGGCATCCGCAGCTGGAGCACAAGTTCCGGCAATTCGACCTGTTTGTGAAAGAGATCAGTCCGGATGCCTTAAATCGCTTGCAGATCAGTAATAACCGTCAGCTACGCAACCGGGCGAATCCTTTTGACGTACCATCAATCGGTATAGTGGATAATCCTATAGCAGCTTACCGACCGGCAACATTCTTCACTAAAATGCAGGTAGTATGAGGACGATCGCAGGCATCATTTGCTTATGCTGCTGTATGAGTATACGTGTATGGTCACAGCAACCTGCTCAGGTACTGATGGAAGCGATGACCTCGCGTGAACTGGCAGCGAATATTGCATCAGGCACAAATACTGTCCTGATCTTCAGTGGAGGTACAGAAGCTTCCGGTCCTCACCTGGTACTGGGAAAACACAACTACCGGATATACAGGTATGCCACACAGATTGCAGATAGTCTCGGTAATACACTGGTAGCTCCTGTATTACCGTTTGCCCCTAATAGTGCAATACTGGAGCAATATCCCGGTACGATATCACTCACTGAACAGACATTTTCTGATGTAAATGAGCAGCTGGTGAGAAGTATGGTAGCATCCGGTTTCCGCTATATTGTACTGATGAGTGACCATTATAACAGCCAGCGTCCGTTGAGAAACCTCGCAGCAAGGTTGGATAGTGCATACCGTGCAAAAGGTGCGCGGGTATTTTTCTCCAGTGATGGATACGGTAAGGCGAGGGTGCAGATAGAGGCCGGCATTGCGCGTCAGGGCTATGTGCCCGGCGGACATGGAGGGCTATGGGATACTGCGGAGACATGGGCGGTATTGCCAACAGCAGTACGTACCGCTTATATGGCTACCGGAGATACTACCCATCTGGGTAATGGCCCGTTGGATGCAGCAGGTGTATCCGGTGATCCATGTCCCGCAACTCCTGAACAAGGAAAAGCATTTGGCGAACTGCGTGTGCAGCTTGCTGTAAAAGAAATCAGACAATGGCTGTCACAGGTAAAACAATAATGAATGGACACTAATTTGCTTACAGCCATCATCAACAGCTATTGCAGAGGTTTTTCCAACTGGAGCTGTTATGAGGGTATACCCCGGTATGATAAAGCACTGGCAGACTACTTTTCTGTTACCGGGTATCAGTTTCATCTGCGTTTGGATTTCAGCGCAAATGGTATGGATGTTTTTATTCCTTTACGTTATTTCTCGGAAAGCGGTTATCATGTATTTGATTTTCCGGCAATAGAGAGAACAATATCCAATGATCAGATCACAGCGCTGGATGCAGCAGGACTGATCAAGATCATAGCGGCGCATTTACAGGATACCTATCCTGCAATAAACCTCGGGACTATACTGGGTAAATTAACAGCATTCCCTTGTCCGCCGCAGGTGGAAGAAGTGGGCATAGAAGAATTTAACAGGCTGCTGTCTGTTACAGAGATAGATCGTCAGCCGGAGCCAGCGGAATGGTTAGTCAACCAACTGTTGCCGCTTATAGCAGCGCTGGGTTACCGGCAGCAGGCAGATGAAACAGCACTACTCAGCCTAGTGTATAAACAATACGAGCAGGTATTACCTAATCATTCCTTGATAAAGGACAATAAGTTGTCGGTTCGTAATGAGCTCTTATCGTTTATGTTGGGTGAGGAGCATGTAACACGTCCATACCCTAATCCGCTGCATAAGTACTTCTATTCACAAGCATTGATACAGCCGGCAGGAAAAGAAGCTGTATACAGCCGTTATTTCCCCAAGGAAGATATCACGGTAAGCATCAGGCCATTTGACATATCGCGTGACCTTGAGATGGTGCATGACTGGTTTAACCGGGACCATGCAAAGAAGATATGGAAGATGGACTGGCCATTACGTGAACTGGAACTCTACTATCGTTGTCTGTTACCCGGAAACTGGTCATATAGCTTTATCGGCGAGATCAATGGTACCCCGACCTATAACTTTGAGGTATACTGGGTAGTGCGGGATATATTATCCGACTACTACGACGCATTGCCATCAGACTATGGTACACATCAGTTTATTGCTCCCGTTGATCCTAAGCTGAAGTTTTCCTCTCCTTCTACTCAGTGTATGCTGGACTGGGTATTTGCACAACCAGAGGTAGGTAAAATGGTAGGAGAGGGTTCTGTGGAGTCCTTAGCAGCACTGATGAACAAGGCACATGTAGGCTTCCGGGTTGAGAAAGTGATACAGCTGCCGCATAAGAAGGCTAATCTGAACTTCTGTTACCGGGAATGGTATTGGGCGAAGTTCCCTGCCAACCAACACATTTCTATACACACGGCTACATCCACAATTAAACAAGCGCATCATGAAGCACTCTCAGGTATATAATCTTATTGGTATCGGCATAGGGCCGTTTAATCTTGGACTGGCAGCACTACTGCATCCTGTAAAGGATGTCAGCGCTGTATTTTTTGATCAGGCAGACGGTTTTGACTGGCACCCCGGTCTGATGCTGGAAAGCGCAACGTTACAGACGCCGTTTATGGGTACTGACCTTGTAACAATGGCAGATCCTACCAGCTGGTTTAGTTTTCTGAATTTCCTGAAGCAGACAGACCGTCTATACCCGTTCTTCATCAGGGAGAACTTCTATATGCTGCGTAAAGAGTATAATCTGTATTGCCAGTGGGCGGTTGAACAGTTACCTTCCTGCCGCTTTTCGCAGAAGGTATCACGTCTTGTCTACGGAGATGGCCTGTATGAAGTGACAGTACAGCATACCAAAACAGGAGATGTAACGACCTGGTATGCAGAGAAGCTGGTGTTGGGTACAGGCACACAGCCTTATATGCCGCCGTTCATTAACAGGGAGCAGCTGCCCGGAGTGATGCATACATCGGCATATCTTCCTAATAAAGCAGACATCCTGGAGAAAGGTAATCTGACTATTATCGGCTCAGGTCAGAGTGCAGCAGAAATATTCTATGACCTGTTACCAGAGACGAAGAATGGTCTGCAACTAAACTGGTTCACACGTGCAGACAGGTTTTCCCCTATGGAGTACTCTAAACTTACATTGGAACTGACTTCTCCTGAATATGTGGACTATTTCTATCAGATGCCGCCTGAGCGTCGCAGAAAGGTACTGTCAGAACAGAATACCCTATACAAAGGAATCAACTACGACCTCATTAACGAGATATTTGATCAGATGTATCAGTTGAGCGTGGGCAGTAAAAAACTGAGCGTGCAGTTAAATACCAATAGCGAACTGACACAGATCACACCAGCTGAAGGTTCGCATCAGTATACATTGCATTTTAACCACTTGCAGCAACAGCAGCGTTTTACCTTAGATACTAACTCTGTAATACTGGCAACAGGTTATAAGTATAACGAGCCGGCCATCCTGAGTGGAATTGAAGAGCGTATCCGCCGTACACCGGAGAAGCTGATGGATGCACATCGTAACTATACAGTGGATATCAATAACAGTGAGATCTTCGTACAGAATGTCGAGCTGCACACACATGGTTTCGTCACACCAGATCTTGGAATGGGCGCGTACCGAAATTCGCATATCATTAATGCCATTGCAGGCAGGGAGGTATATAAGATCGAGCAGCGTATTGCTTATCAGGACTTTGGCGTAACCCAGGTAAAAGAAACGGCTGCTGATCTGGCCATATTGTAACGTTAAACCATTACTACGAATGAATGCTGTGCTGTTAAGGGCCCGTTCTATATTGAATTTGTTTAAGAGCGCTATTGCAGGTACCGAGAAGGATTTTACTTCCGGTAGTGTAAATCGTGCTACGTTCCTGTTGTCAGTGCCATCTATGCTGGAACTGGCTATGGAGTCTTTATTTGTGATGGTAGACCTTCTATTCGTAAGCAGCCTCGGGGAGAGAGCCATTACTATTGTTGGAATTGTTAACTCAGTAGTGATCGTCTTTCACTCGGTGGCTATGGGGCTGGGGATCGCAGCTACTGCCATCATCTCCAGACGGGTAGGAGAGAAGAAGCCGCGTATTGCCGGACTAGCTGCTATGCAGGCCATTTACCTCGGTATTGTCATTTCTGCATTGTTCAGTATACTCTCCATTGCCTTTAACAAAGGTATTCTGCAGCTGGCGGGCGCATCGCCTGAACTGGTGCAGGAAGGGGATCTGTTTTCACGTATTATGTTTGGTTGCATTTTGCTTGTCGTGATGAGAGTACTGCTGAACGGTATTTTCAGAGGGGCAGGCAATGCAGCCATGGCTATGCGTACACTATTACTCTCGAATGCAGTGAATGCTGTATTGTGTGCCGTTTTTATATTTGGAGTAGGTCCTATTCCTGCCTTCGGACTGTTAGGAGCAGCCATCGCCACTACTATTGCTAATCTTGTCGGCGTTGGATATCAGTGCTGGTATTTTGCAAAGGTAGAGAGGGTAATTACTATAGGCAGGCAGCAGCTGATGCTGGTACCTGCTATTATTAAACGGCTGTGTAAGCTGGCAGCTTCGGGTACTATGCAGTACCTGATTCCATCTTCCAGCCGGTTCCTGATGATCATCATTGTTGCTAAACTAGGCGAGAGCGTATTGGCAGGTTACATTGTGGCCAATCGCATTGTCATGTTTACAGTATTGCCGGCATGGGGTATCGCCAACGCAGCAGGTATACTTACCGGACAAAATCTGGGCGCTGGTCAGCCGGAGAGAGCAGAACAGTCTGTATGGAAAACAGGCGCATTCAATATGTGTTTCCTGGGCAGTATTGCCTTATTTCTGCTGGTATCGGGAGAGAGCCTGGTACGCTTATTTACACAAGAGCAGCAGGTTGCCCAGCATGCAGTCCTGTATCTTCGTTTTATGTCAATAGCGTACTTCTTCTTTGGATATACAATGGTCATATCACGTGCATTGAATGCAGCAGGTTCTGTCAATGCCGTGACCCTGATGTATATACTGATGTTTTATGTAACGCAGCTGCCTCTGGCCTGGTTCCTTGGTATACATTCCGGATGGGGAGCGCAGGGTATATTTATTTCAATACTGGCATCTGAAGTGATTTTGGCCGCCGCCTGTCTCATTGTATTTCGCAGTGGTAAATGGAAAAAAGTAAAGATCTGATTAAAATATTGCTTTATGAACACAACTCAAACCTTACAGGATATTATTGCAGCAGCATTATCTATACCCGCAGCGCAGGTAACCGATGATCTTAGTTATCAGAGCATACCTGAGTGGGATTCAGTATCACATATTTACCTGATTACAGAACTGGAAGCAGCTTTCAACATTACCATCGATACAGATGAGGTATTGGAGATGAGCAGCGTAGAAAAGGTCAGGGAAACACTTAGAAAGCACAACGTTAACATATGAGTTTATATGGATTAATAGCCAGGAACCAGCATTTGCGTTATGTAGATGCTATTACAGGCAAGCACTACACACTGGCTGACTTACAGGCTACTGTGGAAGCTCCGGATGAGCAGGCATTGGCATTTCTGTATTTGGATAATTCCATTGCTTCTGTCAAGATGCTGTTGAATTGCCTGAATAGCCGGCTGACGTTAGCATTGCTTAGTCCGAAGTTGCATATTGAATATAAGCAGCGGCTGGAGGAGGTGTATGCACCTTACTACATCTATGACACTACCAGGGACGAGATCCCTGATTTTGATATAGAGGAGAGTGGATTGTACCGCAGCCATCGGGGTGTGAGGAATGTCATACATCCGGATATTAAGCTGATGCTGAGTACATCGGGTACAACCGGTTCTCCGAAGTTTGTAAAGCTGTCTGAGAACAACCTCGTACAGAATGCCTTGTCTATTCTCAACTATCTGCCGGTAAACAGTAGCGATGTAACTCCGCTGAATCTGCCGGTGTTCTATTCTTATGGCTTGTCTGTATTTACCACCAATAGTATTGCAGGAGGGCAGGTAGTGTGTGGGAACAGGGACGTAGTGCAAAAGGAGTTCTGGGAAGATATGGAACGGTATGGATACACATCTGTTGCCGGCGTGCCATATGTGTATGAGGTATTGCACCGTATTGGTTTCAACCGGAAGGAATACCCTTCGCTCCGGTATATGACCCAGGCCGGAGGGAAGCTGAGTGCAAGTCTGGTTAAGTCATTCGGAGAGTATTTATCTGAAAGGGATAAGCACTTCTTTGTGATGTATGGTCAGACGGAAGCAACCGCCCGTATGGCTTATATGCCGCCACATAACCTCTTACGTAAGATAGGTGCGATCGGCATACCTATAAAGGGTGGCCAGTTCACATTAGCGCCGGAGACAAATGAGTTGTTATACAGCGGACCTAACGTCTTTGGTGGATATGCTGTTTCCGCAGCTGATCTTGGCACCTTTGAGCAACCCCCGGTATTGCACACAGGAGATGTAGCCAAGGTTGATGCGGATGGCTACTATTACATTACAGGCCGTTTGAAGCGCTTTGTGAAGTTGTTTGGTACCCGTGTGAATCTGGATGAAGTAGAGATGATTCTGAATCAGGAGATACAGGGAGAGACCTTCGCTTGTATAGGTATGGAAGACAAGCAGCTGCTGGTATTTCATAGGCACGGAATACAGGACGATGCCAGTATCAGATCACTGCTGGCAAAGAAGCTCGGATTACATCCTACCGCTTTTAAAGTACAACAGATAGATGACTTTCCATTGACGCCAAATGGTAAGTTGGACTATACTGCATTGCAACAGGGTGCTCTTCCCCAGGTGCAGGCATAAAAAATAGGGAGTATCAAAAGTAAGATACTCCCTATTCATATTTTTATACCGGATAGTAACAGTTTGTTACCTGCCTGATGTGAGCTTTAGAACTTCACAGCAATACTGCCCAGGAAGTTAAGTTGCTTCTGGGGTGTACCCGCTGAGTTCCAGTATTGCTGATTCAGCATATTATTAGCTTTCACAGACAGTCTGAATGTTGGTTGATCGTAAAATACAGTTGCATTTACGAGTGTGTAGCTGGGAATAACGAAGGTATTAGTTGCTTCAAACCAGGAGTCGCTGATATAGTTTGCACCAGCTCCAAAGCCCAGGCCTTTTGCTTTACCACGTGTCAGGTGATAGCTTACCCAGATGTTGGCAACATCTTTCGGACTGGCTACCACATACTTACCTTGCAGGGCAGGGCTGGCATTGGTGTATTTGTTCTCATTGTGCGCGTATCCCGCAATGATGTGTAAGCCTGGTAAAGGACTTGCCGTGATATCAGCTTCGTAACCCTTGCTATGCTGCGTACCATCCTGACGGGTAAATGATTTGCCATCGAGTACTTCCGCACGGGTAGAGTTTGTTACAGCAATATCATAATAGCTGGCGCTACCACTCAGTTTCCCATCAAGGATGTCTACTTTAACTCCACCTTCCCACTGGTTACCATACTGTGGTTTTAATTCCAGTAGGGTGTTATCAGGCTGAGTAACAGGAGCCAGGTTAACGAATCCATTCATATAGTTACCGAAGATGGAAACCTTTTCCTTCACAATCTGGTATACAAGTCCGAGTTTGGGAGATAGTGAATTTTGGCTGTATTTGCCGGTATATTTGCCCGTTGCAATAGCATAGGTGCCATCCGTAGTATAACGATCTGCACGGAGACTCAGCATGGCCATGAGCGAAGGTGTTATGTTAAACACGTCTGAGACATAGGCGCTGTAATTATAAGCTTTGGTGGCAGAGCCTACAAAGCCTCTCTGATAGGCCAATGCATTTATTTTCTCAGCACTGATATCTGGCAGGGGATTGTGAATATTTACTTTGTCATATGCTACAGTGGTACGGTACAGCTGGTTATAATTATAGTTATAGTCTAAACCAATAACCATTCTGTTCCTGAAGGATCCGATGTAGAAATCACCGATAAAGTTCTGCTGGAGCTGAATGTTCCCGAAAGTTTCAGGCGTCTGGTTTCTGACAGTACGAGACATCATGGAGTCGCTTACAAGTGACAGGGTAGTCCAGTTAAAGTGTTTGTAACTACCTTCAGAGTACAGGTAGTTTGTTTGGGACGTCCAGTTGTCAGAGATCTTGTATTCTGCCTGCGCCTGGATATTATTAATACCATTTGCTATGTCCACGCTGTTATTGATATAGGAACGGTTGTAGTCAATTGGCAGGTCTTTGAAGCTGCGGGCAGTGACTTTGCTCATAGAATCTATGGCAAAAGACGTGGTGGTGTAGGATGCCCTGGTAATTTCTACGTCTAGGGTAAGTTTCAGTCTGTTAGTCAGCTGATAGGTAATAGTCGGAGCGATAGTATAGTTCTTAGCGTAGCCCTGGTCCTGGAAGGAGCCCTCTGTCTGTATACCTGTGTTCAGGCGGAAGAGTAGCGTCTTTTCCTTATTAAGCGGAGTGTTGATATCAGCAGTAACACGGCCAAACTGGAAGCTGCCACCTGTAGCGGTTACTTCGCCTCCGAAAGCATCATATGGTCTTTTGGTAACGTAGTTAAATACGCCGCCGAAGGTCACATTACGATTACTTCCGAATAACGTACCGGAAGGCCCTTTGATTACTTCAACGCGTTCCAGGATAATAGGGTTCAGTGGTACAATTGCACTGGTAACCATTCCATTACGCATGCCGGTTGCGTTTGCAAAGCCACGTATAGTCATTCCCTGGGAGCCACCTGCAGCAAAGTTTGGTACAGCACCAGGAATATTGCGGTACAGGTCAGTTCTTTCGGTAATGACCTGCTCTTCAATGAGCGCCTTACCAGCGATCTGATATGTTTGAGGGTTTTCCAGGTTCCTGATAGGGAGACGTGCGATCTGCTCGCTTTCCCTACGGCCAAACTTGTTCTGACTGGAGATAATAGCGATCTCCTTCAGTTGAGTACTGGAAACCTGTAGTTGTAATGCCAGCTCAGTGACTTTACCTTTTTCTACAGTTACCTGTTCTTGCAGGGGAGTATAACCTACAAGGGATATTTCCAGTTGGTGTGAGCCTGCGGGAACGTGTGAAATGGTAAATGTGCCGTCTTCGTTGGTAAGAGTGGTCTTTTTTGCATCTCTTATCACAATAGTGACCGCTGATGCCGGACGGTTGTCGTTCGTTGTAATTTTGCCTTTAATGGTACCAAAGTCGTTCTCTTCATTCGCAGATGCCACACTATAGAAAGGTAACAATAAGAGGAAAATCTGTAGAAATTGCCTCATGTTGATCGGGTGTAATTTGCGCAAAAGTCCGCTAGTCAGCCCTATTATCATTTGAGGATTCGGGAAATTGATTTACGCAAAAGGGAAAAGTTTAGGCGTGGATGAATAAGAGATTAGGGAGTTGTTGTATATCAATGTGATAATACATTTTGAATATGTTGAATATTTCTGGCTTGTGGGCTTTAAGAGCTACATAGAATGGCGTTCAGGTGGCCTTTTATATACTACTAATCTCGTCCCGTATGATCCGGCGGCAAGTTATTGCCGTAGTATTGGTAAAGAATTTCGGTCTTTTACTTTCCCGCTGCAATTAATATCTTTATATTACAGTAATCAAATACCCGGTTTGTTTGCAACCTAAAATAACCAGGATCACAACATAAATAACATTGATGGAAACCCGGAAGCCTGACCCTGCCTACGTAAAGCGGTTTATACGATACTTGCGTCCGCATATTGGAGCAGAAATACTCTTGTTACTGATGATGCTGGTGGCCAGTGCGGGTTCACTTGCGACACCTTATATACTGAAGATTATCATTGACGACATCTTTCCGAAGGGCAATTATTCGCAGCTGATTACTATACTGGTGATACTGGTGGTAATCTATCTTGTGCGTATTATCTGTTCGCTCTGTACAGATCTGCTGTATTCCAGGATAAGTCAGCGGGTGATTGCAGCTATACGTACGGATGTGCTCAATGCTATTTTTAACCGTCCGATACTGTTTTTCCGGGAGGTAAAGCCAGGGGATCTGCTATTTACAGTGATGAATGATGTACAGAATATCCAGGTGTCTGTATCATCTTTTGCGTTGACATTTACACTGGACCTGCTGACTGTGATAGGGATAATGATCATGTTAGCGATACTTAATCTGAAGCTGACGGCAATCAGCCTGGTTATATTGCCGGCGGTAATATTCAGTATAAGAAAGTTTACTCCGCATTTGCAGTCGAACTTCAGGGATATTCAGGAATTGCAGGAGCGACTGAATAACTTTGTGCTGGAGAAGATCAGGAACATCAGGGTAGTGCGTAGTTATAACGCTACCCGGTTTGAGCAGGATAATCTGGCGGCACTACAGCAAAAGGATATCCAGATCAACACCCGTAATGCGGTGCTAAGTTCACTGAACACTAACATCACTGTGTTTCTCATTGCAGTAGGTCCTGTGGTAGTACTGATGTATGGAGGTAAGGCGGTATTTGAAGGTGCATTAACTATTGGTTCGCTGATTGCATTCATACAATATCTGAACAGGTTATATACGCCTTCCATGAATATCATGAACAGCTACAACAAATTTACCAAAGCGTTGGTATCTATGGAGCGTGTAAGCAGGTATCTTCCGGAGGAACAACCTGGCAAACAAAGTGCTGTTAAGACACCTGCTTTCAGCAGTATCACCTTCAGGAATGTATCCTTTTCTATAGAAGAAGCTAAGATATTGGAGGAGGTTAACATGCGGTTTGACAGAGGAAATATTTATGCGATTATAGGACCCAGTGGTTCGGGTAAGAGTACACTTTCCGGTTTGCTATGTGACTTTATTCAGCCTACAGCAGGCGAGATATTACTGGACGAAGAAGTTCCTTTATCATATCTATCTGACTGGCAGCATTCACTGGGGCTTATAGAAAAAGAGAACCAGTTATTCAGCATATCTATTATGGAAAATATCAGATATGGTAGTTTCCAGGCATCAGACCAGGAAGTATTAAAGGCAGCAGCTGCTGCCGGGTTGTCAGAGTTTGTAGGCAACCTGCCTGATGGCTATAATACGAATATTAACGAATCTGCTACTTCACTGTCTGACGGTCAGAAGCAGCGTATATCTATTGCGAGAGCATTTTTAAAGAAGGCAAACGTCATTATCTTCGACGAAGCTACCGCTTCATTGGATGTAAAATTAGAACAGCAGATCATAGAAAGCGTCAGAAAACATCATCAGGATGCGATAATTATTATCATTACACACAGGCTGCAAACATTGCGTTATGTAGACTATGTATATAATATTGAGAACGGTGTTGTAGTGCAGGAAGGTCCTCCGAATGCATTTGTAGTGGATGGATTGTCTCATCATTATATTACCAAACAATAAAACTATTTTTTCAGACAATAATATGTTTAAGTTTAAGAGGATTTTGTTATCTTAGATATGACATCAGAGATTTTATAACCCTAATTGTAATGTTATGAACCCGAACCAGTTTTCCAACACTGACACAGCGGAACTTGAAATGGAAGCACCCTCAGCTTTATTTGCTAAACTTTCAGATCTGACATCTTTTTCAGAACTGGAATTGTTAAGAGGTTGCTGTACACAGGGCTGTTGTGGTTCTGAGCACGAAATACTGCAATAGTAGTACATTTTTGGAAGGGGAGATCCTTCCATGGATATCCCCTTCCTTATTGTTCCTGTATTTACACATTTAACCCATGAATACTACCCGTTGGTGGCCCTTTTCTCTTTCTCCCCGTTTAGAACAAGCATTCACAGACCTTAAGACCAGGCTAACTACAGAAGATGTATCGCTTAATTCAGCACAAAATACATTGATCGTTTCCAGGCTTGCAGAGGTTATGGCACATCACATTCCTGAGATTATTGAACGGGATGGCCTGCCCTACCTTTGTCATATCATGAATGGATGGGGTAATGTAACATATAAAGGAAAGGAAATAATAAATGAACTGCTTCCCTTTATTCACCGTAACGAATCTGATGCACCATTTATCTTACAGTGCGAACCTGAAGGAGATTTTCATCCTTGGCAGACCTTTGCCTATGTTATTATGGCAGGTGTTAGTCCTGACAAAGAAATAGCTGGTGCCGGTGCTACTGTAAAAGAACTTGCACGTAACAGTCGCTACATCAATATCAAACAGGATCAGGGACAAGAGCTTGGGCATTTACTGTATGCATTGTCATTCATTGATGCAGATAGCAATACTCCTCCATTTATAATAGAGAATACTGCATATAATCTGCGCGAGTTAATGGAGAAAGCAGTACATGCACATAAATTCGGAACTTTTGAAGTATGCAGAAAGGTACATTTAACTGAAGGACTTTGTACCATCAGTGCTAATGTGCCAGAATTTGCTCATTATAAGCCAATAGCTGAGGTATTTCTTAACGGCCAACTAGATATACTGTTTCTCTTATGTATTGCCGTGGTTGAGGCAAAGAATGCTTTGGACGAGAAGATCACACCTCCGGCTGATTCCCTGCTTAAGGAAGTGAGGAATGAACTGAAGATTGCAGATTTTCTTGAGAACAATGCATTTTATATTGGTCACCTGGCAGAGTTGGCAGCACTTGCAACAAAAGCAGGATATAAAATAAAACGTGAGCATATCAACGCACTCAATCTTGCTGTTAATACGCTCAATGAAATCATTCCCCGCTACCTGCCATACCTGTTTTTTGAAGATTGTTTCCTGCATTTTGGTCATTACAGACGAGGTGTCAGCCTATTAGATGCGGTAAACGATGCAGCGAATAGCAACACCACTGTAGCGGTAGACCTTACTGCATATACTACCAACCTGGATGCACTTACACCCTTCAGAACAAACCCTGCTGATGCTGTAGCGTTATCTGCTATAGAGAAAGCAGTATTCAAGCTTTCCAGCCCTGTAAACCAGGAGCGTGAGCGTTTTAGTACGGTACTGGAACATTACAGTCAGCAAGCCAGGCGCTCTCTTGAACCAAGAGGCCGGTTTAAGCATTTCAGGCGTATAGGTCCTCCATCCTGGCCACGATCTTTTCATTATGAGTTCCTGGACTACGGAGATAAAATAGGTTTAGAGATTCATATCGAAAGCGATACGGTAAAAGAAATGACAAATGCAGTAGCGCATGTCGCGGAAAGTGTACAACACCTGTTTCCCGAGAGAGCGGTAGAGTGGGATCCTAAGTGGTATAAAAACAAAGGACGCTTACGTGTACTTTTTGACGACAACCTGCCTGAACCTCAGATTGCCGATGCTATGGAGCAGCTGATCACCAGAACTTTCGATAAGTTTGATCCTATAGCCAGCCATTTAAGGATTAGTCAGTAAATATACTATTGAATATCTTCTTTGTAAGTGCCTGTGTAATTACCCTGACTGTAATTATCCAGGCATTTTGCATAGTTGGCTGCCTCACTGGCTTTCCGTGAATTGTTATTAATAACACGCTGTTGATCTGTGTGCGTCAGGTGAATAGCGCTGCCGCTCTTTTTCCATTTAAGTGATAGTTTAAGCTGCAGCCTGCATAACAGATCATTATCTTCCCATCCCCAACCGGATAAAGCAGTGTTCATACCATTCACTGCCAGAAAATGTGCTTTACGCAGTAAGACAAGTCCCGGGGCACTTCTGCCTTTTTCATTAATATAATGCCTGCTGGTTTCTATCACAGCGCTGTTATCATGTATATCTTTGATCTCTATAAAATAGGCCAGTTCAGCAATGAAGCTTTTACCTCCGGCAGTGCTTTTCTCCGATTCATACACTTTTCCGATGGTAACGAAACAGTCGGTCTCAAGTAAAACTGCTGCTGCTGACAGCAAATCTTCCTCTAGCATAATATCTGTATCCAGCAGAAACAGGTACTCTCCACCAGCAACCGATACTCCCATATTCAGTGCAAGGCATTTGTTAAATACAGCGATATCGGTACGCTGAACTACCTTAAAAGGGTAGGAGAAAGGTTGCAGTATTTCCTGCAACAATTCAGTATTGCCACCTATATTACTGATAATTACTTCTGCGGCATGCTTTTCAAACAGCGGCAGGTTTTTCTCAAGTGTGACTGATAACTCTTTGCGATTACACCAGGGTATAATAATGGAAAATGAAGGCATTCTTATTCTTTTTCATAACTGTAACTAAGTAGTCCTGCATCGATCAGGGCCGCTATCTGTGAAAGATCCGTATTACAGTTATTGATCAGTGTTTTGATTTTTACAGGGGTCTTGCAGTAAGAGATAATATGTTGGGTAACTTCATTTGTCTCATAGACTGCCGGCCATGCCGGATCATCCAGTTGTATGCTGGTGGCAGAAAGCTGTATAAGCGGAACAGCAGTGTATACCAACATGTCTTCATCAATACTGACTTGCTGATTACTCACATAATACCTAATCTGTTCTTTGTAGTATTTCCATGGTACGTCTATCTCAGGGAGATATTCGTCTCTGCTGGTCATAGCAGGTATTGGTGAAAGCCGGGTGTTTGCCTGTAGCTTCGCAAGCTTATAACTCTCTACCGCTTGAGATACTGCATTGCAAAGAATGTTTGCACAAACTTCCTTACGATAATTGCCCGCATGGCTTAGTGCTGCTGCAGACATCTCTGTTTGTAAACCTTTATTTTTTAATAGTTTTACAGCAAACTGTATAGCTGTATGAGTGTCCATTCTGATACCTGCGTCAGTTATCCATGTAGGCATCAGGAAGCCCGTTCTACCGGAGAGGACAGTATCTTTCAATCCACCATAAGCAGCACCAAGCACCGGAGTACCGCAGGCCATTGCCTCTACAGGTGCGTATCCGAAATTCTCATCAATAGAGTTTGTCGGATGTATAAACAGGTCCATCGCATTATAACAGGTAGCAAGGTCATTATTTGACAGGTTAGCAGGGAAATAAAGGATGTCACTTTTCAATCCACGGTCACTGATCATTTGTTGTATGTAGGCGGGATAATTACCGGTTTGATAATTCAGCACCGGATAGTCAATCCAGTATTTACCGATGATAATGCCTTTTACCTTACGCGGATGCAGCTGCGCTTTCAGTTCAGACAGTATGTCCAGAAAGCGGTGCAGGTTTTTCTGTGGCAACAGCCTGCTGACAAACCCAACAACAATATCATCTTCCTGTATACCCATCTGCTTCCTTACTTTTTCTTTGGGCATAGGCCTGAAACAGGTATCATCTACGGGTAAAGGCAGGTGACAAAGTACAGGGGCGTTATCAGCAAACATATTCTGCAGTATATCAACGTCTGACTGACAATTCACAATCAGCATATCTGAAGGCCGTAGCTTTTCAAGGTGTGCTCTCAGGAAGTTCTGATTAAGAATTGTGCCTCCATGAATACCAAAGATCAGTGGGCAGTCAGGATGTGTTTTTAGTTCCCAACCTGCATTACCCATAAAGTTGACAATTGCATTCGGAGTGTTATCTACTTCGCCATTACTGTTGATACTGGTCATACAGGTATCAAACCTTTTTGTAAGGGCATCGAGGTAAAAAGCTTTTGTTCTTTCCAGACTGGGCCAGATAGATTCATTAAATTCCAGTAATCCGATTTTCATAGTGTGCTATTGTTTATTTGTCGTACCGGTAAATACGACAATGCCATCTGCCTCTCTCATTTTCGGTAATGGTAGCTTCCGTTGCAGGGTGAAGTTTTTCAACGGCATCTAATAACTGCTGGTTGGGTGGAGTTTCATATACCGAAAGTATGATTGCTCCACCTGGTTTCAGGAAAGAAAAATACCTTGTCATGAGTTCAAGAGGATAGCTGGCATAATATAATGACTCATTGAAAATGATGATATCAAACCTTTGACTGTCAGGCTGCCATGTTTCCATATCGGCAGACATATATCTGTTTTGGGCATTCCAGAGATCTTCAGTACGCAGAATAGCAACATTTGAAACATCAATACCAGTGAATAAGTTATATAGCTGTCTATCCATGCCGCGCTGTAACAATCCTTCTCCACAGCCTACCTCCAGAATATCTCCACCAGGTGCATATTTATATATGAAGTTGCGCACCGATTCAAAGCGTTTTTCCTCCAGGGGTGATTTCAGTACTTCCCATGCGCCCTGCGTATATTGCTTATCCCATGTTGAAGGCTGTATGAGCATTTTGAGGGTTAATTTGGTTTTATCAAATATAGAAAAATTTGTTCGCCGGTGGTGATAAAATGTTATATTTAAGATTGAATGAAACCCGAATATAATTAACGAATTTCCATTAGTATGTTAATGCCGATCACTATCGATCATCTGGTGGATGAGCAGATACAACTGGCGAATGCTACTTCCAGACCACTTTACTTAATAATTGTTGCAACTAAACCCTGTTATATCAAACTGGCAAGCCTGATACTCGCACTTAGCCGGAATGGCAGCGCCTTTTTAGCAATTGATGTCGGGCAGCATTATGAGAAAAAGCTGGTACATGCACGTCATGAGTTACAATATGAACACCTTATATCAGTGTATCTGAACGTAAGAGGTGATTTGCTTGGAAGGACAGCTGAGCTGGCAGAACGTGTCAACTGGTTATACTTATATCTGAAGAATAGGCAGTTTAAAGGTCAGGCAATCCCTGTAATATCAGGAGATACCTCTACTGCTGGTATGTTCCCCATCCTCTGGTATTTTAAAACCCGCCTCCGTAGTATACATGTAGAGGCAGGGCTGAGATCTTTCTCGCCTTTTATCAGACAGCAGATACCGGATAGTTTCTCTGAGATTCTTGATATGCAGCGTGAGCGGCAAGGCTGGAACATGATACAGGATGAGCCATTCCCTGAAGCAGCAGATACCCGTCTGGCATCTGTATGCTCCCAATTATTTTTTACACCTGTGTCTCTTAATACCCAAAATATGCTACGGGAAGGTACAGATAGTAAGGACATCCATCAGGTGGGCTCGCTAAGTGCAGATGCCTTATCTCTTATTATGAAAGAACCTGTAGAGACGTCCGTATTCGATGTGTATCCATTTTTAAGCGAAGGACGCTGGTTAAGAATAGATATACACCGGCGCGAGAATATCAGTTACCAGGTATTGTCAGAACTGTTTAAAGCGATACAGGAATTATGTGGTAAAGGAGTTCGTATCGTTATTGTTGTATCCAATGCCTTGAATAAAGGCATTCGTACATTAGGCCTGGAAAACGTATGGGCTGCCTTGCAACAGCAGGAAGGTGTACGCGTAACGCCCTTGTGGACCCACTATCAACACGTCATTGAATTTATGCGTTCCCCACATTGCCAGGGCATCTATACAGATAGCGGCGGGCTGCAGGAAGAGACACAGGTGCTCGATATCCCCTGTATCACCTGCAGGTATAGCACTGACCGCCCCGAAACTATCTTACACGTCCAGAATAACATTCTGGTACCTCCATCTAGCGCCTCCCTCATCAGTAGCTCGCTTGAGTTTATATTGGAGAACGGCAGAAGCATTTTCACTAACAGTGATAAGCTATTATATGGTAAAGATGTAGGGGATAGGATCGCGGGTATTTTGGGAGAATACAATCCTTTGCCCGTTCCTGCCATGCAGGATATCTTTGACGATAGTGTTTTGTAAATAAACAATAAATAGCAGTAACCTACTTCGGGACAGCAGGCATATCATCCATATAGACACCATTGGTGGTGACTGCCGTACCAGAATTTTCAACAAATGTTGATGGGATAGTAGTGTCCTTATTTTAAGCTGGGGGATGCAAAGGGAATATTGTTATATTCATCAATTGTATGAAAGGTAGCACCAGTTTCCTTGAAGTATTCAATCAGCGACTGTAATTCTGCTGTTTCTTTTTTACCTGTTCCTGCTCTGAACGCCCGCTCATGCATCAGTAGGATAACTTTATTGCCTATAGCCGTTTTTAGCATTTTATTTCTTACTTCCTCCCATTGTTCAACTGGCCGGTCCTTCCAGCTGTTCTCTAACGCATACCTGTCAATATCAGACGACGCGTCATGGTAGGAATCAAACGTCATACGCCATTCAGTATTCCATCCAAAGATATCATAGCCTGCCTGATACAGTTCTTCGGCTCCTGTCTGACTGTCTGCTTCCAGATACTTTATCAGTGGTTGTGTGCGATCTCTGATATTTCCCGGGACAGAGACATACCATGTATTCCGCCCGGGCAGCCTTGCTACCGACATTCTTTGTAGCTCAGCAAATAATTGCTGATGAGAATAAGCTAATCCCGGTATGGCTTTCACCAACTGTACTATCGTCTTTTTTGACTTCTCGAAATCCATTAGGATGGAACGCCGGTTACCCTGATCATCTATACGTATGCCGTTATTACTATAGTAGTCGGCATACTGGTCATGGGCATGGGAGTAACTATGATTGGCTATCCGGTGGTTTAGAAAAATTTCCTTCAATAGTCTTGTTGTCTTCTCCGGATTTTTCCTCATAGAGAAATCAAGCTGCAAGCCAACCAGGAAAAATGTAGCTCTTACCTGTGTCTCTTGTAATACCGCCAGTACTTCTTCAGTACCTTCCTGTATACCATCGTCAAAAGTTAGATAAACCTGCATATAAATACATTTCTTTTGAACGTTTTTGTTAAAATAAGGAAAAATTATCTAAATTAAACGTTAGAAGATACCGCTTTTAAAACCCTCTGATGACATTAAGATATATCCTGTTAATTCTGTTGTTAACTTTTACTTACAAATGTTTAAATGCCCAGCATACGCTCACGGGGAAAATCATTGATTCTTCCCGTAATCCATTAGCCTTTGCCACCGTCATTCTACATGCCGATACGAATTTCATAGCAGGTGCTGCCACAGATGAGAAAGGCGGCTTCTATATCAATACAAACGAACCATTCCATGGTCAATACACCCTGACTGTGTCGCTAATAGGTTTTCAGACGTATACAAGAAGTTTTAGTTATCCTGATACAGGCTTCCTATCTCAGATCACGCTGTTGCAGGACAAAAAAACATTAGCAACCGTTACAGTTGCTGCTAAAAAGCCGCTCGTGATCAGAAAGGCTGACAGGTATATTGTAGATGTAGAGAACAGCTTTCTTGCTAATGGTAATTCCGGATTAGATGTATTAAGGAAGTCGCCGGGTGTCTGGGTAAGTAATAATGGCGGTATCAAGATTAAAGGCGCTCAGTCAGTCATGGTGATGATCAATGACGTGGTACAGCGTATGTCGGAAGAAGAACTTGCTGAATATCTCAAAACAATCCGCTCTGAGAACATCAGCAGGATTGAAGTGATCGCTAACCCTCCGTCAGAGTTTGAAGCTGCGGGAGCAGGAGGTATCATACACATCATTCTTAAAAAGGTCAAAACAGAAGGATTTAACGCAGGTATATCCACACAATACCGGCAACAGGGTAAAAAGCCATATTATGGTGGAACCGCTACAGCAGACTATCGTGTGAAGAATCTATATCTCTCTGGCGGATACAGCTATGTAAAAGACAGGAGTATTTATCTGGCCACAAACGATATCATATACCCTGATAAAAGCATTTATAACAGCCGTACTGACAGAAATAATAATATCGGCAGACAACAATACCGCCTCGGAATAGCCCTTGACATTGGAAATGATCATACAATTAACCTACAGACATTGGCTACCACGAATGATCTGCATGAGTCTTTTATTACCGGCATACGCTTCCTGCCTGGTGGAGATACGATTACGGGTATCGCTAATTCAGGCAGAAACAGAGATGCCAGTCTGCAAAGTACAACACTTAACTACGTCTGGCGGATAGACAGTACCGGCTCTCAGCTGAAGGTGATTGCAGATTATACCATCAGTAGCAAGACAGAGCTTAATAATTTCTATTCCCGTTACAACGATCCGCTACGCAACTCCACCTACAGGAACCATACACCCAACAGCACTGATATATTAAGTCTGCAGGCAGATTATACGAAGGTTCTCAGTAATAAAACGGAAATCAAAGCGGGTAGTAAGTTATCATCCGTTAAACGGGATAATGAAATTATCCGAGAAGATTACACTGATAACAAGTGGGTCTTCAATAGTGGAGGTAGTAATCATTTTATTTATAAGGAATACCTGCTGATGTTTTATTCGTCATTAGAGAAAACGATCGGGCGATTGGTACTGAAAGCCGGATTGCGCGCTGAACAGACTTACACCAAAGGTAACGCTGTACCATCTGGCCAGGGTTTCAACCGCGACTATTTCGGCCTGTTCCCATCCATGTTTATGATGTATACTGTTAATGAGAAGAAGGGTAATTCAGTACGGCTGAATTACACGCGCCGGTTGCAACGGCCTTCCTTTAATGCCTTGAATCCATACCGTTTACAGTTTGATGATTATACTGTGCTGATAGGCAACCCGGACCTCCTGCCACAGTATAGTCATAATATCTCCGCTGGTTATACACTCAGGAATGACTACTCTGCAGAGCTGTATTTTTCCAGGACGAATAATGTTATTGCTGAACTGGCCTCTTCTGCCGGTAACAATGTTGTTGAATATCAATCGAGGAACTTTACTAATAGTACTGAATATGGTATTAGCCTGGAGGCTCCTTTTAAACCAGCTAAGGGTTGGACAGTCAATAATAGTTTTTCACTGTATAACCTTTCGTATCGTATTGAAGATTACAGCATCAACAGAACATCTTTCTCTGTGAAGTCTATTCACACTATTGTATGGAAAAAGGTAATGGATGTTGATGTCATAGCAGATTACAGATCCCCTTATGTAAGCGCCAACTCCAGGGTACCATATATGTTTACCTTCGATGTAGAATTTACCAGAAGTATTCTGAAGAATCAGGGTAGAGTACGACTCTTTCTGGCCGATATCTTTAACACCCAGCGTGAGAAAGAAACGATTGATTACAAGGGTACACAGATTAACTTCTATCAGAAACGACCTACTCGTGTAATAGGCGTCGCATTTACTTATACTTTCCGAACCGGGAAGAAATTCAGTAATAAGCGAATAGATCAGGGCAATACTGAAGAAAAGGGAAGAATAGGCAGCTAAGCGCCGGCAGTTTGTAACAATGAAAGTGTTTTTCCCTGGATAGTAATGTTCATATCAAGTGAATCATATTGCTCTTGTGTAGCGATGCCCTGTAGAAATAAGACTCTGCCAAATCTTTTGATATGCGTGTGTAAATTCCGTTTCAGCTGCAATGACTCCTGTTGAAACGCTTCCAGGAAGAATTTGGGTCTGGGGATGATGTATGATAATACCAGGCATTCAGTCAACGATAGCTCATTCACAGATTTGGAAAAATAGAACCAGGAGGCACTTGTTAGGCTATTTATACCTGGCCCCATTTCGATAATGTTGAGGTAGTGTTCCAGCATCCGCATCTTAGGCACCTTAAAGAAATGTTCCAGTAACAACGCAATAAATACCTCTTCAATTTTTCGGTACACCGTCTTTTCATGATTCAGG
Source organism: Chitinophaga rhizophila (assembly GCF_019492185.1). Classification (GTDB taxonomy): domain Bacteria; phylum Bacteroidota; class Bacteroidia; order Chitinophagales; family Chitinophagaceae; genus Chitinophaga; species Chitinophaga rhizophila. Next base: position 607,750 of record NZ_JAICCF010000001.1, on the reverse strand, counting down.
AACATATTGCGTACCAGTTGCATGGTAATGGTACTGGCTCCCCGTTGAAAGCTCCTGTTAATGATATTCTGAATCAGACTGTAACCAATTGCGACTGGGTCCAGCCCACGGTGTTTAAAGAACGTTGTATCCTCTGTGCATAATATGGTCGCCAATAACAACGGCTGTATCTGCCGTACATCCATGTAATGCTCACTTACATTTGCAGGTCTTTCATGCAGACTATGCCAATCGGCAGGATGTTCTTTCAGTTTTAGCTGATTACCTGACATGTCCAGCTGAAAAGTATGTTCCCATATATTATCCGTGTTACAGGTGAAGTGAATCTTCGCGTAAGCCACGGTTCCATTAAAGGATAGCTCATATATCTTCCGGTAGCTGAAATCGGGGAAAGTTTTCAAAAAGTCTGCTATGGACGTTTCTTCTAATTGTATCCCAGCCTCATACTTCTTTGATGTAAAATCATGGCTGGCGAATAATGAAAATTGCAGAAGATTGTATCTGGCTTCAGCAGTCTTTACCAGCTCGAATACCTTATCTGACAGTGTGCATTCTCCACTGAATGACAGCTCGTCAATGCCAATGTCTTTTGAAGAAAGGATGTGACTACGAATGTTACCCTGTTTGAGCTGCAAAGCTACAGACATTGTATGCCCTGTTATCTTTGTAAGCTGCAATTGCATGTTGTCGCTATTGACAGATAATCCTGGCAATTGGGCTTCTTTGGCTGAAAAGTACAGCTCTCCGCCAGACTTACCCATCGCCAGGTCTTTAAACATACATGTGTGCCGGCCGTTCTTTATAGTAAATGCCTTAATTTCTGTAAGCAGGGGAAGGTGTTGTTGCAGTCTGTTGAACAGTCTGAACATCATTTGATAATGCCATATCTGCAATGGGAAAACCGGCTGTTTTGCTTGTGTATTGTTGTCTATCGGGGGCTGATTTGGAGATAGTATAGCTATCTGTACCTCTTCCGCGGCAAATGATCTTAGTAGACCTTTTCTGGTAAATAGTGCTGGTAGATGAACCTTTCCCGAAACGGTATCTGCAATTACTACTAACTTATCGTTCCGCTGTACACGCAGTTGATTTACGGTAAATCGGCCGTTCAATCTCCAGGTCAGCTTGTCTATTTGTAAGTTGATATGAAAAGCTTCTCCCAGTTTTTTCGCTGCACAGGCTTGATTAGCAGCCGATGATCTGCTGCGGGGAAATACATCTGCGAACAGTATGATGAAGAGTTGTCTGAAAACAAAAAACAAGGATGGGCGGGGTTTCATCAGCGGAACAGGTTATGACTTCTAATATACAAAATATGTGTGGAAGCGTTTGCCGGTAAAGGCTACTTATTTCTATTATGTTAACGGGAGACAGCGGCGTACCAGGCGGTTTATTTGAAGATTATCTCGGGTGCAATTTATCGCTGGCAGATTATACTTATTCGTTTGTCAGCATGCAATCTAACCGGTGTAGCGCATGATATATAACAGGTGCTCGCTTAATACCATAAAAAAAGTCCCGGAGACTCCAGGACTTTTACTGTAGCGAGGAGAGGATTCGAACCTCTGACCTTCGGGTTATGAGCCCGACGAGCTACCTCTGCTCTACCTCACAATGTGACTACAAATATACATAACAATTCCTTTACGGCCAAATACTTTTCATTTCGTGTACGCTTTAGCTATAGTTTTTCCTCTAATGGGGCTCTTACTCCCATATACCATTTGCTGCTGTGAGAATGATAGGTTCGCCGTCAGTAACTACTATTGTATGCTCATGTTGTACTGAAAATCCGCCTTTATCACCAATAAGGGTAAATCCGTCATTTTGGTCAACTGACCATGTGGAGGCTGTACTTATAAAAGTCTCAATAGCCACAACGCTGTTCTTCCTGAATCGCCGCATATCCATCCTGTCTTTGTAATTAAGTATGCAATCCGGCTGTTCATGAAGCCCTCTTCCTATACCGTGTCCTCCCAGATTCTTTATAACCTTATATCCGGCTTTCTTAGCTGCTTTTTCAATCAGTTCGCCAATTTCATTGATTTTAACACCTCCTCGTATGCTGTTGATAGCTTTCCGGAGAATGTCCCGGGACGTATCCACCAGGTGCTGCTTTTCGTGCAGGTCTTGTCCGACAATAAACGAACCGCCATTATCTGACCAGTATCCGTCCAGTTCGGCAGAAACGTCAATATTGATCACATCGCCTTCCTGAATGATGCGCTTGTCAGAGGGTATCCCATGGCATACCTCATTATTCAGACTAATACAGGTAAATCCGGGGAACTTGTAGGTCAGCAGAGGAGCGGAGCGTGCTCCGAAGGAACTCAACAGCTGTCCTCCGTAATTATCTAACTCCTTGGTAGTCATGCCTGGTTTTGTATATTCACGCATTCCTTTTAAGGTGAGCGCTACTGCTTCGCTGATGGCCTGCATGCCCTGCAATTCCAGGTCGTTTGTGATCGTCATGTCGTTTTACGGGCAAAAGTAGGATCGCAAACAGGTTGCTGACAGTAAAAATTAGACATCTGTTCTCCGGGTAACAAATGGTATCTTCGCGGCATGCCTATCACTTTTTTCAGACATATCCACATGCCCGATAATGATCTCATTACCAGGATTAGTCCGGATGAGATCCTGACCGACTTCGTTGAAGGGTTCTATGTGTTCAAGGCGCAGGATCTTTCCGGCAGGCAGCTTTTCTTCAATGACGGCTACCCTGTAGTGGCCCTGATGCAGCAACGTGAAGGTGGAATGCGTATTAATGTAAACGGTAAAACTGTCAATATTGGTAATGCATGGGTGTGTGGTGGAATGCTGAAAAACATTTACTGCGAATCATCCGGTGATACAGCGGCCTTTTTTGTAATCCGCTTTCACCCCGCTACGTTTTTCAAATTATTCAATATCCGGGAGAATATCTTTGAACATAACTCCGTATTCGATCTGATGGAAATCGCTCCTCATGACGCGAAGCTTTTTCTGAATGATTTCTACAGCGCCTCTTCTGTTGATAAGAAGGTGACAGTAGCCGCTGATTTCCTGTCCCGGAAGATATCTGCTATAGCAGTTCCTGCCTTGCTGGGAGAGTTGATTAATCATATTGAAAAGAACCCACATCTGACTGTCAAAGATCTTTCAAAGGCATATGGTGTGCGGCTGAATTACAAATGGCTGGAAAGAAACTTTAAGAAGTATATTGGCATATCCCCCAAAGAGTATCTTTTGCTGAAGCGTTTCCTGAATGCTTACCGTAGTCTGGATGCCTTGTCTTCTAAAACACTGCTAGAGATAGCGCTGGATAACGGATATTGCGATGATAACCATCTTATTAAAGACTTCCGGATCTTCTCCGGACAATCCCCTAAAGCCTTTTTCCAGGACAATCGCCGGGCATGATGATGCCTCATTCCGCCTATTAAGTATCTCCGCTCATCACTGGTGGCATCCAATGTCCGGAATGGAAATGCACCCTTGACTGTCAGGTTGTGCCGAAATATGTAATATAATATTGATGCTTTATCTATATTTGTTATATGTTAAGTAGCATTGGCCTCGTATCCCTTATCCTGATTTTTGTCAATCTTGTCTTTACTTACAAAGGCTTGAAACACGCAGAAGTATTTGAACAATACTCTTTCCATGTTGATAATATCCTGATATACAAGGATTATAAGCGTCTTGTAACATCAGGATTTCTACATGTCAACTGGATACACTTCCTGTTCAATATGATGTCGTTATTTGTGTTTAGCCAACGCATGGAATTTCTTGTAGATACCTCCGGATATCTTAGTATCTATTTTATTAGTCTGATAGGGGGTAATCTCTTAGCGTTATACATTCATCGTAATCATGGCGACTATAATGCTGCGGGTGCATCCGGGGCTGTCTTCGGAATTATATTTGCCTGTATTGGCTTAAACCCCGCAATCTCAGTAGGTCTGTTTTTTATCCCGGTTTACATCCCAGGCTGGGTGTTCGGAATCTTGTTTGTATTATATTCTGTTTACGGTATTTATTCAAAGAAGGATAATATCGGTCATGAAGCACACCTGGGCGGGGCCTTGCTGGGATTAATTACCGCCGTTATCACACACCCTACCTCTCTATTTGATAATTACCAAGTAATTCTGGCTATCCTTGTACCTGGCGTGTTCTTCATTGGTATGATGGTGACCCGTCCGCATCTGCTGCTCATCGATAAACCATTCTCAAGAAAACATAAAACCCGTGTCATTGACATTGATGACAGGTATAACATAAATAGAACAGCCCGTCGGGAAAGTGTCGATACAATTCTTGAGAAGGTTCACCGGAAGGGAATCCATAGCCTTAGTAGGAAAGAGAAGGAGTTACTGGAACAGCATGGAGGTTCCGAGTAGCTGATTTTGTATATGAAGTGTTACGGAATCAGTTTCATTCATTTTATCCAGGCTGCAACAGCACATAATGCCGTTTTTTCTAATACTGATCATATAGCCCCTGCCGGTCATCAGCAGCGTTTCATAGACGTATCCCTATCCAATGGCATAAAAATCGCCTGCTATTGGTTAAACGTTAAACCTGGATATTGATGAAGACGCTTAAACTAATGATTACTTTATGCCTGGTAAGTTGCTATATATCAACCACAGCACAGATTGTCCAGGAGCCAACCAGAGAAAAGTTTGCCCGGAGAGTGATTGCCAGCGGACTAAGTAATCCGTGGACGATCATTTACGGTCCGGATGATTATCTGTGGATCACTGAAGGCAACAGCTATGAGGTGAGTCGGATTAATCCTGTTGATGGGAAAAAGACTGTCTTACTGAATATTAGTCAGCAGCGCAACTATCCCCGTTATGACAGGATGAAAAGAGAAGAATCCGGTGGTAAACCCTGGCCTCCCAATGGCTTAATGGGCATGGCGCTTCATCCTCAGCTCTTAAAAGGCAAACCTTATGTATACGTAGCATATATCCATCACTTTGAGGGTGCTGACAAGCCAGGCAAGGGTTGTGCTGATAATGACGGTGGTTGTATGTTCAAGACCAGGATTGTGCAGTATACTTATAATAGTAGCCAGCAGAAACTTGAACATCCTGTCATCATATGTGATACAATTCCCGGTAGTAATGATCATAATGGTGGTCGGTTGCTGATTGCCCCGGTGGACGGAAAAGAGTATCTGTTCTACGCCGTGGGTGATATGGGAGCTGGCCAGTTCAGTAATGCCGGCCGCCTGAACCGCGTACAGCAGATCACATCTTATGAAGGCAAAGTGCTTCGGTTCAATATCCTGCCAGACGAAGACCCCGGTACTTATAACCGCTGGATTCCCAATAACAATCCTTTTAATACCGCACAACGTCAAAGCGCGGTATGGACAACCGGTCATCGTAATCCCCAGGGCCTTGCCTATGGAGTAATTGACGGCGTTGGACGAATCTATTCATCAGAACATGGGCCGTATTCAGACGATGAGGTTAATCTCATCGAGAGGGGTAAAAACTATGGACACCCGCTTGTCATAGGTTATGCTGATGGTAATTACGACGGTCTGGCAGCAGGCGTTTCTGATAAAACAAACTTGCCGGGAGAATGGCATACCAGTTATCCATTCATTGCCAGTGAAAAGGCAAATGCCCGCAGGATAGGCGCTGAGACTTACAGAGATCCGTTGACGACACTTTATCCAAACGCTGCCAGCTTCTTACAGGCATTGTTCCAGAAAATCCGGTCAGGTGGTGAAGATTCAGAATGGCCATCAGAAGCACCGAGCAGCATCGCCGTATACACACATGCTACTATTCCGGGATGGCGTAATTCCTTACTAGTTCCAACTTTGAAAGGTGGAAAACTAATACGGCTCAAGCTGGATGAGAAAGGAGAAAAGGTAGTAGGAGATACCATTAATTACTTTAAGGGAAAGGAACGTTACCGTGCTATTGAGATCGCACCCAAAGGAGACAGGCTATTTCTTTCTGTGGATAGTACCAATATCACCTCTGGTCCGTCGAAGGAGAATCCGCAGCAGATATCATGTAGCGGCTGTATTATCGAATTTACCTGGAAGGAGTAGCAATTGATTGCTGCCGGTTGTCTGCATAGTGGAGGAGCGGGCTTGAATTAATGTCACATTGCATGCCCTCCCTGGCCTTCATTTTCAATAACATGATTCCGCCCTGGGTAATAATTATTTATTTTGATGATCATAACGTCCGGTTATGATGTATAACCAATGGCGATTTCCTTTCCAAAGTGACAGCGCTGATCTTTGTGACACAAAAATATCAGGCTATATCATGGAAAGTGGAGTTAAGCCCACCATCGGGGCAACATTTTTAGACCTTACAATTACTACAAGAGAAATCATTTTTATACTGGCAGGCATCTGCTGTTTGTTACCTGTTATCACTCCGCCAATAGCTTTAATAATGGGTATGGTGATAGCGCAGTTCGTAGGGCATCCATATCTGCATCTTAATCATAAAGCGACGCATATTCTCCTACAGGTTTCTATAGTAGGGTTAGGCTTTGGCATGAATGTAAGCAGCGCCGTTAAAGCAGGGAAGGAGGGGATCGGCTTCGCAGTTGTTTCTATTATCTGCACGCTGGTGTTGGGTGGTGTGATGGGAAAATTACTGAAGATAGATAAGAAAATCTCTTATCTGATTGCTGCCGGAACCGCCATCTGCGGAGGCAGCGCTATTGCAGCCGTTTCTCCGGTTATAAAGGCGGAGGAGAAACAGATCTCTGTGGCACTGGGTACTATTTTCACCTTGAACGCTATTGCACTATGGCTATTTCCTGTTGTAGGGCATGTGCTCAACTTATCTCAGGCGCAGTTTGGCCTATGGAGCGCTATAGCAATACACGATACCAGCTCGGTTGTAGGCGCGGCAGACAGGTATGGGGCAGAGGCGTTAGCTGTGGCTACAACTGTCAAACTAGCACGGGCGCTGTGGATTATTCCGGTGGCCTTCCTATCTGCATTTCTGTTTAAAAATAAAGGTAGTCGCATTCGTATTCCCTGGTTTATCGGCCTGTTCATGCTGGCCATGCTAGCCAATACATACGTGCCACTTATACATCAGTATAATGGCTATCTGACGGGTGTTGCCAAAACAGGTCTGACGGTTACATTATTCCTGATCGGCTGTGGTTTAAACCGGCAGCTGTTGCAGTGCGTCGGTCTAAAGCCCTTAATTCAGGGTGTGGTACTATGGGTAGCGATCTCTGCTTTGGCACTGTGGGCGGTGTTATCTTTTGCCTGATAATCAGTCAATTCGGTATTTTCTTCTTTATCCTGGTGAGGGATAGCCTTGAGTAAAAGTCAGGGTTTGGTTTCGCTTAGTGTTTTATACCATCCAGGTACCAATAGGTCATCAAAAGGTCACTTCAATATCCCGGGGATATTGAAGTGACCTTTTGATGACCTATTGCAGCTGTTTTGGATTAAAGAATGAAGCGGGAATTAGTGAAAAACAGATCCGGGAGTATTGTGAGAGGGTAGAGGGGCCTCCGGATAATCCGTATACCCGGTTTCGCCTCCGCTATAATAGGTATCTCTGTTACCTGCTGACAAGGGCAAATGATGTCTGAAGCGTTCCACCAGGTCTGGATTTGCAATGAATGGAGCGCCAAACGATACGAGGTCTGCCGTCCCGTTTTTAAGGATTTCATTACCACTTTCCTGGGTAAAACCCAGGTTAGCCATCAGTCTGCCCGTATAGTGGCGGCGGAAGTGGCTGAAGTAATTGTCTTGCAGCGCCTCAACCGGTGTACCGGTCAGATCTTCCGCAGGGCCTACGATGTGGAGGTAAGCGAGGTGATAGGTATTTAGTTTTTGAAGGATATACTGGAACATGGGAATCGTCTCATGATCAGGAGTAATGATGCCTACGTTACTGAGTGCGACTGGCGAAAACTTGATGGCTACCCGCGTGCTATCCCAAACCTCAATCACCGCGTCTAATATTTCAAATACAATGCGTGCACGGTTTTCAATGCGGCCTCCATATTCATCGGTACGGTGATTGGTTGCCAGACTCAGAAACTGAGGAATTAGCATGCCTACTATGGCATGTATCTCAATGCCATCAAAGCCTGCTTCTTTGGCATTTTGAGCAGCCTGTTTATAGTCCTGTACAGTTTGTTTGATCTCAGGGATGGTAAGCTCGCGTGGTGTAAGTGTATCTTTGAAGCCTTCCGGCGTAAAAGAGCGGGTTTGTGGGTTGATGGCTGAAGGTCCGGCGGGAAGTTCACCTCCCAGGAAATCGGGGTGTGATGCAGCGCCGATATGCCCTAACTGGGAGAAGATCAGACCACCTTTATCGTGAACAGCTTTCGTTACCAGTTTCCATCCTTCTATTTGTTGTTGGGTGTAGATGCCCGGCACATTAATAAAGCCGATGGCCTTCGGACTCATCCATGTGCCTTCACTTAATATCAGGCCTGCAGAAGCGCGTTGCGCATAATATTGGGCCATCAGTGGCGAGGGTACGAGTCCTGGGTTAGTGGCACGTCCGCGTGTCAGTGATGCCATCACTACACGGTTCTTCAATGTTAAACTGCCAAGCTGATATTCTTCTAACAGAGGTTGTGCGGTATTTTTCATCTTTTTTTCTGCAAACCTCGGGCATGTATGCTATGGATACAATATGGGAAAAACTAAAGGCATAGGGATAAATTTATCCCTATGCTGAATAGATATACATTACGTATTTTTGAGTAAAGTGAAGAACTATGTATGAGAGAAAGACTCCGCTTGCTATCGACTGCGGTTTGCACCTGACGAGGGAGGTGCTGAATGGCAAATGGAAGCCGGCGTTGTTGAATGCTATTTCAATGGATATAAAACGTCCAAGTGAGATGTTACGCTTATTGCCTGGAGCAACCCGTAGAGTGTTAAATGTACAGCTTAAAGAATTGGAGGAGCACGGAATGATTGAGAAGAAGATATATTCTGAGGTACCGCCGAAGGTGGAATATTCCCTTACGGAGATCGGCTGGTCGCTGATGCCTATAATTGATGCTATGAATCAATGGGGTGATACCCATCGCAGTTACCTGGAGACTGTTATCACACAGGCCCCTAAGATCGGCGAAGTTTCAAAATCAGTATGCCAGGGTTACCGGGAGATGTTTGCGCGAGGCGAGACAAGGTGAGGCATGCTGATTTAGCTACTTTTTTAAAGCGATTCTTTCCTCTTCCATTAATGTGCCACGGGTAGATTCTCCTGAATCATAAGCCGCATTTCTGAGTAGTATTTTGTATCTATTTATATCCGACTCAGCAGTTTGGATGTTGTTTTTGATGCCTTCTTCTGCTTTCTTTAAACCTTCGATTTCATCAGAAACCGTTTGTTTATTCGCTTCAAGTTTCAACTTATTTTCATTTAGCTCTTTTGCTCTTTTTTCAGGTATATTGGTATTTTTGGTTAATGCGTAATCTATGCCGTTGATTTTATTAGTCAATGCGTTAATTTCTCTTTCTTTAGCTTCTGTATCCTTTTTATTCTGTTCTAATAAGGTTTTATAATTGGTTAATTCCTGCTCTTTTGTTGTTAAGGCATCGTAATTACCTTTATATTCATCATCCTGCTGTATATTTTCTTTTACGTCAGGGCCTCCCCAACCTTTGTGTGAAGGATTTCTTACAATTGAAGTATGAGGAATGCTGTTTGTTATTATTTCCTTGTTTCTATACCCACTCATTATCACAACCTGGTCACGCTGCTTGAATTGGTCTTCATTCCCGAGCGGGACGTGCGCATCTTCTTTTAACTTTACTTTATGTCCGTATTGCTCATCGGTTCCCCATTGTGCAGCTATTTCATCCCTGGGGATCATTTTCAGATCCGTCAGAATTGCTCCGTTAGGATAGGTTCCGAAGCTCAGGTGATCATTACTTAAAATAGGCCGCTTAGTAGACGTATGACTAAATGCAAACTGGTTATTTCCTCCGCCGGTACTTTGTTGTAAAAACTCTCTGTGATCAGCAGAGATTGTATCATTCGGATTAACGCCGGTAATATCTGATACTTTGCGTTTGTCTAACAGATCTTTATAAGTTGAAATGCCTGTAGGATTTAAGTTTTGTCCGCTGGAGACAGGGCCGGTATCATTCCTATTTAACTCTCTTCTTACATAACGGGGAATAAATGTGCCCCGCTTATCTCTTACATATTCTTTTTTATTATCTGAGCGTATGTAGTGATTATCAGTTCCCTGCTGATCCCCATAATATTGATCTCCTGATATGTAAGCGTCTTTCACATCAGGTAGCTGGGTTTCAGCGAGATGTCTGATCTGCTGTTCGTATTTTTTGCGGATCTCCTCAATTTGATTATTATAAGTTATATCATCCTCTTTACCGTGTGTATCATCTTTACTATCACTTGTCGCCCAATTGATAGTCAAGCCCTTTTTTCCGGTTCTTTTTTCTTGCTTAAATTGTTCTATTTCCTTTCTGATCATTTCTCTTTTGCCTTCTTCAATTTTGGACAGATCTATCCGCCCTTTTGCCTGAATAACATTCGTGCCTGAGCTGCTTTTTAGCTGAAAGGGCTTTACAGCAGGACGAGATATTCCTGAATGGCTGGAATAATAGGTTGCGGCTGAAGGAGCCATGTCAGTTTTTTTTGAAAGGGAATTTTCTTTGGACATAGGGGTCATAGTGTTAGAATGATAGGATTATATGTATAAATATATAACTTGTTAATTGAAAAAAGATGAAGCTGTAAAAAAGTTCTCCATCTTTTTCAAACACTCCAATAAGTTAGTTATATGAAGAAAGTTTTATTCTGATTGGACCTTTAAAATCATTGATATCAACCGGTGCCCCTTTTTGGGTGATAATGACCAATCCCTTCTTTTGTAATTCAATTGCTACATCTCTAACCTGCTGCATATAATTTCGCCAATTGTCAGGGAAGAGCATTCTGGCTATCTCAGAAGGGCATGTGCTTTTGTCAGGGCCTCTCTGGGTAACAGTAGCAATTATTTGTTTAGATATGACGCTGTTATGATGCATAAGCAATAATAATCAGTTCCTGGAATGATGCGAGTAGTTTTGGGCAGATGAGCTATAGCTGTTGCAATAATGAGCGTTCAGCAGCGCGGTTTTGGTATACATTGTAGCATGATGTGAAGTTAGTAAACTTACAGTGTTAAAAATAGCCTCTTGTTCGGGGGGCTGCCTGATGATATCCGGGTTATGGCTAAAGTTTGATTTTTATTAGTTTTGTAGCATGACATTCCAAGAAACTACGGATATTCCCGGATTGGATTTGACAGACTTGCGATTAAACGGCTTTAAGGTTTATGCACTTCCTGCATCAACGGAGGTGCCGCCTGTCAAGGCAGGCCGGCGCGACTTCTATAAAATGGGCCTGGTAAATGGCGACATGACCATCCATTACGGCGGCCAGCTATTGGATATTAAAGGTCCAGTGCTGATTTTTATCAACCCAAGAGGCCCGCATTCTTTTGTCCGCCGCTTAAACCGTACCAGCGGTTACTCCTGTATCTTCACAGAAACCTTTATCAGCGGCCGGGAATTACAGTATTCCCCGCTTTTCCGTGTAGGAGATAACCCTGTCATACCTCTCAATACTGAACAATCGGACTTTATGACCGGCTTGTTTGAGAAGATACTGGCTGTGTACAACGGAGATTATCTTCATAAAGGTGAATTGATCAAAAGTTGCATCACACTCATCATACATGAAGCGATACGTATACAACCAGCGCAGCATGTAGTACCTGTAAGAAACGGCATTCATCGTATTGTTCATTTGTTTATAGACCTGCTTGAAAGGCAGTTTCCCATTGAGCGCAGCAGCGAACCGCTCGGGTTGCGGACCGCCCAGGATTATGCCGGTCAGCTTTCCATACATGTGAACTACCTGAATCGTGCTGTTAAGGAGGTGACCGGTAAACCAACCTCTGCGCATATTGCCGCACGGATTATTGCCGAAGCCAAAGCGTTATTGCAGCATAGTGACTGGAGTGTAGCTGAGATCGCCTATGCACTCGGTTTTGAATATCCGGCTTATTTCAACAACTACTTCAAGCGGCTTACCGGCATCACCCCAAATGTCTTCCGGAAGGTTTGAAAATCATAATAATTGGTTTGATAGTGATTGGCTGTCCTTGCGTTTTCGGCAGAACTTTGCCCAACATTAAATCATTAACTATGAAAATTTTAGTAACAGGGGCAACAGGGAAGGTAGGTAGCCGGTTGGTGCCACGTTTGTTAGCGAAAGGGTATGACGTATCTGTTCTGGTTAGAGATGCAGACAAAGCAAGCCCCCTGGTAAAAATAGGCGCAAAAGCTGTTACCGGGGATCTGTATGTACCAGCTACTTTACCGCCAGCAGTTGACGGTATGGACGCAGTGATTCACCTGGCTGCGCTATTCCGTACCTTCACTGATAACGAAGGTATCATCAAGACCAACCGTGAAGGCAGCATTGCATTAGCGCAGGCAGCCCTGGAAGCCGGTGTTAAGCGGTTTGTTTTCACCAGCACTTCTAACGTTTACGGTACAGGTTATGGTCGCCCGGCCAGGGAAGATGAGAAAGTCGATATTAATGATCCCAGGGCTTACTCTTCCAGCAAGATCGCGGCGGAACAGGAACTGATCGCTTTGCAACAAAACCAGGGCTTTGACGTGCGTATCCTGCGTTTGGGATTTGTCTATGGCGACAAGGACCCGCATATTGAAGAGATCATTCCGCTGCTGAAAAAAATGAAGGCGCACTCAGGATCGCGCATGCATATGGTACATCACCTGGATGTTGCTCAGGCGGTGATGCTGTTGCTCAATACCGAAGGATTGGATGGAGAGATCTTTAACGTTGGCGACGATGCGCCGATCACTTTGTATGAATTGGCGGACTCTTTCGGAAAGGCAGCCGAAACATTCGATGAAGGAGAAGGACCTCTCAAGGATCCGTTCCAGGGGGTTCAGGATATTTCGAAGCTCCGAAGCAGAACAGGTTTCCGGCCGCTGGTATCAAGCTACTATACCGCTCGTGACCTGGATCTGCTGTAACACAAACAAACTTCCCGAATTTGATTGGAAAGTCCGTCATGTTGGCTATCAGCCATTTTAATGGGTGGTTTAAACAGAGCGGATCGTTGTGCAGTGATCTACTGATAAAGAAGCCTTCAGATACGTCTGAAGGCTTTTTTATGAGCAGGCTAACCGGGTCAACTTTCGCGCCTTTTTTTTGATGAAAATTTGGATAGTATCAACTGTTTGTCTAAAACATATTACCAGAATCACCAGCTACTTAGTGAAGTACAGCATAATTTTTTTGGATCCGCATAGGGGTAAGTGGCTTTAAAGCGGTCATAATGGGATAGTACAAATTTGATAGATGACGCGTTTTAAACAAATTGCAATTCGCTGACTTTTTATGTGGAAACAATACCGGATACTAGGCTTTATGATATCACTCGGAATTGGTCTGGCAGCAGTACCTATTAAATTGACGGGAAGTGATGTCCATTCAGGCGGTCTGTATTTAGCGGTACGTACTATCAGATACACTTTCACAGCAGGATTTCTTGCGTTTTTTTTACATCTTTGGTTGAATCGGAAATATGCCTTGCTTTATAACAGAGAACGATATCTGGCATATTTGTTCAGTATCATATTTGTTGCTATAGCTATTTTTCTAGCTTCTATCTTATTCGATCTTGTTTTTAGCAGAGTATCCACAAACTCCTCATTATCCATTGCTATAGAGGATCTAAACTGGTATCTCATCATCTTAAGGTGCTTATTAATCAGTTCGGTACAATTTCTTATTGTGTTTTATCTGCAATTATTAAGGGAGAGGCAAAATCGTATTTTTGAATTGGAGAAGCTGAAGCAGGCACAGTTGGAAGCCGATTTATCCAATTTGAAAGAGCAGATGAGTCCTCACTTTTTGTTTAACACGCTAAATACTTTAATCTCAATAACACGGGAAAAGCAGGTAAAAGATTACGTTGCTGATCTTGCGAGTGTTTACAGATACATGCTGGTTCATAACAAGCTGCATGTTGTTTTCATAGAGAACGAATTGAATTTTATCAAGTCCTACCTCTATATTATTAAAACACGACTAGGAAGTGCAATTGAAATAGACATTGATCTTGACAGGAAATTGATGCAGACCCTGATACCGCCTTTAACATTTCAGCTTTTGCTGGAAAATGCTATTAAGCACAATGTAGCATCTGTTGTCAAGCCTTTAAGAATACAGATTTATAATGACTCGTCGTTCATTATCGTAAGCAATCATCTTAACCCAACGAAATCGCAGTATTATTCAACTGGGGTCGGACTAAGTAATTTGCTAAACCGCTATCAGCTACTATTTTCCGGAAATTTAGTAATTGAGAAAAGTTCAACGATGTTTACTGTAAAGTTGCCAATATATGAGGATTTTAATTATAGAGAATGAAATCAATACAGCAAAAGAATTGGAAAGAATATTGGTTGATCTGGATGCATCCAATGTTGTAATGGCCGTCCTTGATTCCATAGAAGATAGTGTGAAGTTTTTGTCAGGAAATGACTTGCCAGATCTGATTTTTTCTGACATTCAACTGGCAGATGGCGTGTGTTTTGACATTTTCAGGGAAGTCAATATCAAAGCACCCATAATTTTTTGTACTTCCTATGATGAATATATGCTCGATGCTTTTAAAACAAATGCAGTAAGCTATTTATTAAAGCCTATCACTAAAGATTCGGTGAAAACAGCCATGGAGAAATATCAATCACTGAAATCAGTTTTTGAATCAGCCACTGCAACGCTTACTATTGAAAAAATAAGTCAACAATTTAAAAACAACTACAAAAAATCTATACTTGTAGAGCAACGGGAAAGTATCATTCCTCTTCCTGTAAACGACATTGCTTATATTTATTTAGAAAATACGATAGTTCAAATCGGAACAACCAAAAATCACCAATATTTCATAGCGTCAACGCTTGACGAACTGGAGAGAATGCTTGATCCTGAAGTATTCTATCGCGCCAATCGTCAATTCATCATTAACAAGCTGTCCATTGTTAATGTAGAAAAAATATTCCCCCGGAAGTTGCTTGCTAAGCTTACTGTAAAAACACCCGAGTCGATAGTAATCAGCAAGGCAAACGCATCAGCCTTTCTCCGATGGCTGGAAGGCTGCTAAATCTTTCGCCGCTCTTTTTCTTTCCGGCATATCCCGTAAATGGACTATGGCCTATGCAATAACAGATGCTTAATATAGCAGGTCATTTTTAATGTATGTCCGCTTTAGCGGCTTTTTTGCCCGCCTCTCACTGATTATCCCATCAAAATTTTTCGATTACAACTTCATTTGTAGCAGAAACGAAAGTTGTATGAATTATTTGAAGTTCTTCGGATTTACACTAATACTGATAATCAAATTGTCTGTCTTTCCTGCTGCCGCACAGCTTCTTCCGCTTCATCATGGTTATGCGCATAATGACTACCATCATAAACAACCTTTGTATGAAGCACTTGGAAATGGTTATACCTATATTGAAGCAGACATTTATCTCTGGCGTAATCAACTGATTGTAGCTCACGTAATACCACAGCTACGTCTACATAAAACACTTGAACGTCTGTATCTTAAGCCACTACTCAATTGCATCAACGGAACTGATCGCACAAATATCCTCCCTGATGCGCCGATCACGCTTATGATTGATATCAAGTCGGCTAGTGAGCCTACCTATCAGGCCCTGGCTACATTGCTGAAAAAATACCATGGAATACTTTCAGAATATCGTGACGGAAAGATCATTCAGCGTCAGGTTACCATTGTCATTACAGGGCACAAGCCGACTGCATTGCTAAAAGCACAGCAACACCGTTTTGCTTTTATAGATGAGGACCTGATGCAGGTACAGAAAGATACATTAACGACCAACCTTTATCAAACGGCCAGCTGCAAATACTCCCGCTTGTTGAAATGGAACGGCCGGGGCGATTTACCTGCAGAGGAACGCCGTATACTTTGTGACTATGTCAGACAGGCGCATCGATACGGCAAAAAAGTGCGTTTGTGGGCCTCGCCTGAAAACCCTGTGGTATGGAATGCGCTATTGGACTGCGGTGTTGATCTCATTAATACTGACCGGCTTACTGATTTAAAGGAATTTTTAAACGACCGCCAGGCGATTGCCAATGTATCCCCTGGAACTTAACCTACAACTGAACTGTATATTAGCCGGGATAGTTTAAGGTGATAAGGCTTATCAGTAGGTAAAGCAGGATGAGTAGATTTTTCACGGCTACTCATCCTGCTTTGACTTGCAAGGTCTTTTACCGTTTCAATATCTTATGTGTTGTTCGCAATCCCTTATTATTGATAATATCCAATATATATGTGCCTGCAGGTAGAGCAGTAAGATTTAGTGCCTCTCTGGTACTGCCTTGATTGAGTTGTGTAGTCTTTTGGTATACGCGCCTTCCCGACATATCGGTTACAGTAACTGTTGTTACTGCCGGTATAGAAGTATTTATATCAAGACTCAAAAATCCTTCGGTTGGATTTGGATATATTTTTGAAATGAAAAATTTGTTATTTGTTATTTTTCCAGGGTATTCTGCTAGCGCTAAACTTGCTTGATTGCAACCACTTGCAGCGGTAGCCAGACTACTTTGGATATAGTTATGATAAAAGATAGGGCTCGGGTATGAAGTGCCCAATGCAGCAGCGGCGTATGAGGGATTGGTATCGTCATCCAACGGCCAGTATAAAAACAGACTGTTGGCATTTGGGTGGCAGTTGCCCAGCAACTTATTTTTCCAGGAATTGATGGTACTGGACGTGAGTGCCGTACCCCAAACGCGTACCTCATCAATAGCCAGCAGTAGGGATGCACTAGGGTCGCCACCAAAATGGCATACGGGTGTTGATCCGGAGGTGATGGCAGGAATAGCGCCTGTAAAACTAAGTGTTTGCTGCACACCATTAATATAGATTTTCATCCGGTCGGTATTGCCTGTTTGTGTGCCATCAAATACAGCAGCAACATGATACCATGTATCCGGGCTTACTACATTAGCTGCGGTGTATCCTTTAACATCCGTACCATTGGCTAATGTAAAGTGAACAGAGTTAGTTGCTTTTTGCACATACAACCTGATTCTGTCGGTATTACTCACATAGTTACGGAAAATGCCGGCTTCCGCATTTGTCCAGTCTGTGGCAGTACCATCATATTTGAAGTACGCTTCTACGGTAAAAGCAGTGGCGTTTTTAAATTGGGCAACGTTTCCCGCAATTATCCTACCTCCTATAGCATTAAAAGTTACCGCTTTTCCGAGATCAACCGGACATGGGATGGGATCTAATCCTAATGGACTTTGGATATAGCTATTATAGAAGATAGGGCTGGGGTATGAGGTACCCAACCCAGCAGCGGCGTATGATGGATTGGTATCATCATCCAACGGCCAGTATAAAAACAGACTATTGGCATTTGGGTGGCAGTTGCCCAGCAATTTGTTTTTCCAGGAATTGATGGTACTGGACGTAAGTGCTGTACTCCAAACACGTACCTCATCAATAGCCAGCAGTAGGGATGCACTAGGGTCTCCACCAAAATGGCATACGGGCGTTGATCCGGAAGTAATGGCAGGAATAGTGCCTGTAAAACTAAGTGTTTGCTGCACACCGTTAATATAGATTTTCATCCGGTCGGCATTGCCTGTTTGTGTGCCATCAAATACGGCAGCAACATGATACCATGTATCAGGGCTTACTGCATTAGCTGCGGTATATCCTTTAACATCTGTACCATTGGCCAATGTAAAGTGAATAGAGTTAGTTGCTTTCTGCACATACAACCTGATTCTGTCGGTATTACTGACATAGTTACGGAAAATGCCGGCTTCCGCATTTGTCCAGTCTGTGGCAGTACCATCATATTTGAAGTACGCTTCGACGGTAAAAGCAGTGGCGTTTTTAAATTGGGCAACGTTTCCCGCAATTATTCTACCTCCTATAGCATTAAAGGTTACAGCTTTACCATTGGTAGGTGTGGTAACATTAATGCTGACAACACTTTTCGATATACCCGCTCGGGCATCAACTACAGTTAGTTCAAATTGATATGTACCGGCTATTGTCAGGCCGGAAATGTTCTTTGTTTTGTGAGCAGCCGCAGCAGTCGTTGAGCTGGTATAGGTATTGGATATAGTAATGGTCTTCGGTCCGGAAATCTGTCTCCACAAATACCTTACTATTCCGTCTGCATCACTGGAACCACTTCCATCCAAAGTTGCATTTCCAGGAATTGTTGAAATGTTTTGTGTAGGTCCGGCATTTGCAACGGGCAATATGTTTGCGGGAAGACTTTTATTTTGACCAAGAAACCATTCATATAAACTAATAGGATTTTCATAAACCCCGTTTGGTTGATTTAAGTGATAATAGACAGCATTGTATGTTTTCCAGTCGTGTGCTCCGTTAGCGATAATGGAAAGTCTGGCACGCACAGCGGGGTTAAGCGAATTAATGCCATTTACTACATTTTCACTGTGTATTGGGGGTGTTAGGTCATCTAATGCGCCTACAAACGCCCAGAGGGGAAGGTTTGCATTTTTCACATAAGTTGGCCCGTTGGAGTTGAAATGAGCTGGTGAAGATACTGGTGCCGCTGCCGCAATTCTTCGGATGAAACTAGTATTTACGGAGATATAGTTCAATGTTCCTCCTCCTCCATAGCTTAGGCCTGTAAGATAAATCCTGTTGGTGTCCACCTTAAGATTGTTTATAGCGTAATCGATAGTTGCTTGAATATATTCAGTGTTCCATCTACTTAAATTGTTAATGGAACTACTGGCGCGGCTCATAGGTGCCATGACTACAAAAGATTCAGTATTTCCATTCCAGTTAAACGCCATTGTACTACCATCTTTTATGACTAGAGGAAGTCCGAGATTCTCAAGTTTTGGTAAATCGTTGATATTGTCACTACGTTCACCAATACCGTGCAGGAAAATGATTAGCGGGTGCATGATATTACCAGTTGGGTTGTAACCTTGTGGTCTATATTCATAAGCATAGAAGTTTTCACCGTTGGAAGTCGTTAAAGTTTTCGCTTGCCTGCTCATAACCATTTGAGCATTGGTTTCTTCGTTGATAAATGTTAAAAGCAATAGGTATAAGCCAATGAGCTTTAATGTTCTTTTCATAAATAGGAATGATTTTTTGAGTGATTTAAAAGGGAAACAGAAAATTAAATAGGGCCAAACTAAACAGTCGTTGCCAAGCTAAGGGCTTGTAATCTGGGGCATTATTGCTGTGATTATGGTAAAGTTAAACTATATCGCGTGACTAGCATATTCTAATCTTATCTAAAGTTCTGCCATTTGAGATTTGGGACGTAGTGCGTCCTGAATTGAGCCGGCCCCATTGTCGTATAATACGTAGAGTTGAAAATCAGTCATTTAGATTCCAATTGCTTACCCATGCTATTGAAGGGGATTGGAATACTTCGCGTGATATATGGAAGAAAAATCACACTTTTATTAATTATTTATGCTTTTTCTTTTTTTGATATGTTAGAGCCAAATAGAACACCAATTTGGCTCTAACGTATTATTTTTGTGGATTTAGAGCCAAATTGATGTTATGGGCAAGTTAATTTGACGGGAAAAAGAATTAAAAGTATTGAAGCTGGCAAAGGAATCTGAGACTGCTCAAAAGCCAAAGGATTAACACATTCCGAGATAATTGATGATACCGCGCTATCTAATGCTGGAAGTACAACAAGAATACTAAATGAACTGGAAGAAGGCGGCTTTATACGTAAGTATACATCATTTGGTAAAAAGAGAAAGGTAGCCTTTACCAACTAATCGATTTTATTCCCTGTTTTACATCAAATTTATACAGGGAAACCATGCATTTGTCAGAAATTCAACGTGCTCTGGGTATTAGCGGTGTTCAAACAAGCAATTCTTCCTGGATAAATACGGGTGACGGAAATAAACGCCAAATAGACCTTGTTATTGATAGAAAGGATGATGTTATTAACGTTTGTGAAATGACGTTTTCTATTGCTCCTTTTGCTATTGATAAAAAGTACCAGGGGTGTTACGAGATAAAATAGACACTTTCCGAATGGCAACATGTACCAGGAAAACTATTTTTTTGACCATGATCACCACTTTTGGAGTGGTCAAAAATATGAATGGGAATAGTATAGTTCAGAATAGTATAACTATTGATAATTTATTTGGATAATAAAAGAATTGATCAGATGCTCAATTTAAAAAATTTTGAATTACAGATAAGTGATAAGATTGTATTTCGGGGAAGGGAATATTTTGAGAATGATGCTGTTGTGGATCTGGAAGAAACTGAAGAAGGTTTATGGTACGCGGAAGTGATGGGAAGCGATACATATGAAGTAGAGGTGAAACTTTCGGGAAATAAAAAAATAGAATCATATTCATGCGATTGCCCCTATGACGGTGATATGTGCAAACATATGGTAGCTGTTTTATTTATTCTCAGGGAAGAATTACTGGACAATATTGTGAAAAAGAAGACTGCTACGAAAACTGATTTTAAGAAGTTATTGCAGAAAATAAGCCTGGAAGAATATCAGGAATTTATTCAGGCTCATGCTGCAAGTGATAAAAAGTTCAAATCATTAGTTCAACGTTACTTCGCAGATAAAGATAGTCAAATGGATATAGCTAAAAGCTATACCAAACATTTAAAAAGTTTGATAAGGAGCCGTTCGAGTGGAGATTACATTGATTATAGATCTATTTATGGACTGGCAAATGAGATTAATGGATTACTTGATGAAAGCCAGCTTCTTATAGAAAAGGGTACTTTTCTCAATGCGTTTATTATAGCACGATCGGTATTGATAGAAGTTATTGAAATAATTACTTATTGTGATGACTCTAGTGGCTACATTGGAGATATTATCAATAGTTCTATAGGATTGATAAAGAATATAGCGGAAGAAGTAAGCGTAACAATAGAAGTACAGAAAGAAATTTTCAGCTTTGTACAATCAGCGATAAGCCTTCCCATCTATTTTGATTATGGTGATTTTGGATATGATATGGTAAATATCTATTCTATCCTCGCCATAAAGTTAAATAAGCATACTTCTTATTTAAATTTTATTGATGGTCAGATTAAAAAGGCATCAACAGCCGAATATTCTTACAGGAAAGATTATTTTCTCGTGCGGAAAATAGCGTTTTTAAAAACTATAGGTAATATTAGTGATGCTCAGGCACTTGTTCAAAAAAATTTGGATATTGTTGATGTTAGACGCGGCGAGGTAAGTCGTTTGGTAGAAGAAAGAGATTTTTTTTCCGCAAAGAAATTAATAATTGAAGGAATTGAAATTGCCAGAAAAAAAGACCATCCAGGGATAGTGACGGGGTGGGAGAAGGAGCTGCTACAGATTGCTGTTTTAGAAAACGATATAGAAACAATAAGGTATTACACAAAGCATTTTGCTTTTGATCGAGGCTTCCATCTGATTTATTACAATCAATGGAAGAGTAGCTATGATATTGCTGCGTGGGAGCAAGAAATAGAAGAATACATTGAGGAAATAATATCAAGGGTTGAAACCAAATATCAAAATGAGAAGGGAAAGGTATGGTACTCACCACATACATTATTGCTCGGTTTACTCGCCCCTATCTATATCGAAGAAAAATATTGGGATCGGTTACTAAGCCTTATAAGCAATGAAATAGATTTGGATCGGTTATTACAATATCATGATCATTTATTGAATATTTACCCCGTACAGCTATTAGCATTATATCTTCCCGCCTTTGAACGGAAAGGTGATATAGTAGGAAACCGTCGGGAATATGCGGATTTGGCTAGTAAAATGATAATGGTAATAGAGACTATTCCTGTGGGAAAAGACGAAATCATTTTCGTTGCAGAGGAGATATGCCGTAAATATCCCCGGAGGCCTGCTATGATAGATGAACTGCGTAGGGTTATCAATATACGAACTAAGATGACGTGAGCCTTAAATAAGTAAAGTGGATATAATAAGCAAGTCCTTGCTTAAATATATCCACTTTTACTTTCTGCGGGGTGGGA
The DNA here is from genome assembly GCF_019492185.1 of Chitinophaga rhizophila. Classification (GTDB taxonomy): domain Bacteria; phylum Bacteroidota; class Bacteroidia; order Chitinophagales; family Chitinophagaceae; genus Chitinophaga; species Chitinophaga rhizophila. The sequence continues at coordinate 585,637 of NZ_JAICCF010000001.1, read as the reverse complement.
GGGACAACTTTCGAACCTATTCTTATCAGATCTGGAGAAGATAGCTTCATTTTACAATGAGTATATTTAAATATATGAATATATTTATTTGATTTACAGATGTTTGTATTCATTTGAATAGCCTATTCGCGTGTTTTCCATTTTTTTGGTAATTTTACTTCAAATGAATATTAATGATACCAGAAGTAAACTTAAAAATATCATTGACGGAGTTATCATTGAGGGGGCAACAGATAATTGCACAGCAACCAGAAATATCCTATGCTCAAGCTTTAGCACAAGTACAACGGTTAAGAGAGACTTCGAAAGTAAATCAATCTCAAAAAAAGAGCAGGTCGAATTCTTAAGGAAATATGCCTTAGAAAACGCTCTATTAATAGAACAAGCCCCAAGCGAATCCCAATTTCTTGCGAGAGGAGGTGAAGCAAAAGTTTATTTTGAAGCAGAAACAAAAAGTGTCATTAAAATCAATGATGGAATTTACTACGCTACCTGGCTGGAGTTCTTTAACAGCATCGTGATTCACAATCTTCTTTTTCCAAATACAGCTTATAGTTTTCTTGGATTTATTGAAATTGAAGATGATTTCTTTGCCGTCTTAAAACAGCCATTTGTTACAGCAGACGATGTAGTTGACTTATTAGATGTTAAGAAATTACTGGCATACAATGGTTTTGAAAATACATTAAGAAAAGGACTGCCCACTAATAACTATTATAATAAGGAACTAGGTTTGATACTTGAGGATATACACGACGAGAATGTTATAGTCAAATCCAATACACTTTTCTTTATTGATACTGTATTCTATACTGCTTTTCAATAGCAATAATTATTGCCTGTTTTTTGGATGCTGATGGATTAATTTACATTCACAATAAGTAAAAGATAAAATATCGAAAGCCCACGCCTTCCAAATCAATTTTCTTAGAGAATAATTTTTAGTCATGTTAAATCTGATCCCCTATCAACATCTTGAACTTTTTTAAGTCCCTTATGCATAAAAAGCAAGCATTGCTCATTCCTGAAGACTATAATGATTTTTTTTACTGGGTGAAGGAAAGAACGGAAGCATTCTGGAGTAAAAGCAAATCCTCAAACAATACAGAGGGATATCCCTGTCCTGAATGGGCAGAAGGGGCAAAATGGATCGGAATGACCAATGAACAAATCGATTCCATCGAAGCAAAGTATGGCATCACGTTTATGCCAGAGCATAGAGCCTTCTTACACATTCTGCATACCATAGACAGGAAAGAGGTAAATGAGTATGAAGAAGAAGGAGAAACCCAAACTTATCAACGATCCTTTTTCTACAATTGGTTGGAAGATGAGGATGAAATCGTTTCTAAACTAGACTGGCCTTATGGGACCATATTTGAGGATGTATCACCATCCCAGGGTGTATGGCTAAAGTCCTGGGGCGCCAGGCCAGCGTCTGTAGAAGAGAAAGAACGCATTTTTGCCGACTGGTATGCGAAAGCACCGAAATTACTACCGCTTACATCACATAGATTTTTAGTTAGTCAGGCAGGTCTGGCTGATCGTCCCGTGCTCTCTGTTTATGGGTCCGATACTATTATATATGGATGGGATCTCCGGTTGTATCTGCTTAATGAGATCACAGATCATTTGGATCTCTACATGCCGGTGTTTGACGAAGAGGATCAATGCTATTATCCTGAGTATAGGGATGAATTAAGGGAAGTGTTTGACCTTGCTGGACAAAAGTTACCTGGTAAAGATATTCCATATTGGAAGGAATTAATACTGTATTGGAGCTCAGGTTGGTCAAGCTTTGGATTAAAACCTCCTGGTGACAATGGGGAGATGGTCCAGCCTATTATGCCTACATATGTACCAGAGGAACAGGAAGCTACTCAGAAAACGTTTAGAACGTTTGGATAAATGAGGACATAAAGGAACTCATTTGGTCCCGCATAACGTTTGTGGTCAAACAAAAGGGGGAGAGCCTGATCTTTTTTATGGGAAAAAACGATTCAACAAAAAAGCCTCCAAGTCTTTCAACTTGAAGGCTTTCCAGCTTGCGGAGAAAGAGGGATTCGAACCCCCGGACCTTTGACAGTCAACGGTTTTCAAGACCGCCGCATTCGACCGCTCTGCCATTTCTCCGCTGCAAAAGTATAAAACTGATTGAATTTACAAAAAAATATTTTTGCTAATACATGCTCATCCATGTAAAGTCCTTTATGATATTGGGTTTGCTCAGGAAAAAAAACTATTTTTAGGCATCACAGATACCCAGTACGGACTTAAACATGCAAGCTAAACTCAATTTCCTGTACCCATTTTTTATCCTGCTGTTTGCCAACATTGCCAATTCGCAGGCTCAGTTGACGTGTACAGAGATCGGTCAGAACCCCTCTACAGCATTTCCCGTCTGTGGAACTAAAATATTCAGTCAGGAATCGGTACCTGCCTGCGGTGGAAAGACCATTTTCGGCCCTAGTTGTACTAATGAGGGAGACGGCTTGCATACCGATATCAATCCGTACTGGTATAAGTTTACCTGTTATAAAGCTGGAACACTAGGATTTACGATCACGCCAAAGGAACTGGCGGATGACTATGACTGGCAACTATTTGACATTACCGGGCATAATCCGGAGCATGTGTTTTCAGACCGTAACCTGAGCATGTATGTCTGCATGAACTGGTCAGGGGAGGGCGGCGTTACCGGCGCTTCTGCAGCAGGCACTTCTTTCGATGTATGTGGAGGAATGGGACAGCCGTTGTTCAGCAGAATGCCAACGCTGGTGCAGGGGCATGAATACCTGTTACTCCTAAGTCATTTTACGCCTGACTCTCAGTCCGGATACGATCTGGAGTTTTCGGGTGGCACTGCTGATATTACCGGTCCGGGTATCCCGGCTATCAGGTGGGCTAATTATTATTGTCTGGATAATGCAGTTGGCATTAGGCTTAGTAAAGGGATACTTTGTAAAACCCTGACTACGGCAGGCACCGAATTTGCATTGACCAGCGGTAGTGGAACAGTAGTATCCGCTGCCGGCATTAATTGTTCCACTGGCTTTGATACAGACTCTATCTTACTGAAATTTAACGGGCCGCTGCCACCGGGTGATTATACTCTTTCTGTCAGAAATGGCAATGATGGAAATACAGTGTTGGATGTATGTGGTAACAGTCTTGCGGTAGGTGAGCAGGTGAGATTTCATATAGCCCGTCCGCCGGATATTTTGCTAAGAAACATGCTGCCGGTAGGATGTGCCCCTGAGAGACTTAAAATTCCCCTTTCAGGAGCTGTGCGTTGCGAATCTATTGCGGCAAACGGATCGGATTTCAGGATTTCCGGTACGCCACAGGCAGTAATCCGTAGCGCTGCCGGGATATGTAATGGTAGTAATCTTACAGATACTGTTGTCCTGGAACTAACACAACCATTATACAGAGAAGGAAATTATACCATTACGTTAACTACCGGCAGCGACGGCAATGCTATATTAGGGGAATGCGGACAGCCGGTCGCTACCGGACAAACAGTAACTTTCAGCACCGTCGATACTGTGTCTGCAAATTTTGCCCTGGGACTTAACAGAAATTGTAAGGTAAGTGTACTGGACCTGACGCATGATGGCATCCACGATGTGAATTTCTGGCGCTGGACTTTTGACTCTTCTGATGTCAGATACACGCAGAATGTCAATAAAATATACGGGGATTTTGGGTTGAAAAAGGTGTCGCTGTATGTTTCTAACGGCGTATGTTCAGATTCTGTGTACAGGGAGATTCCGCTGGATAGAAGTCTGGGGGCTTTTTTTGATGTGGATCCGGGACCTTACTGTCCGATGGATGTAATTACTCCGGTAAATAAAAGCTTTGGCAGTATTATTTCCTATTCCTGGGACTATGGGAACGGTGTCACCAGCACAGCGCCTGAGCCTGTAGCACAGCAATACTATCCTACCAGGAAGGAGCAGGACTACCGGATCAGATTGATCGTGCAGGATACTGAAAATTGCCACGATACTGTAGATCACGTTATTACCGCCGTTACGAGTTGTTATATTGATGTGCCGACCGCGTTTTCGCCTAATAATGATGGGAAAAATGACTTCCTGTACCCTTTGAGTGCCTATAAGGCAACCGATCTTGAGTTTTCGGTATATAATCGCCTGGGACAGCTGGTATTTCAGACTACAAACTGGACGCAGAAATGGGATGGCACTGTCAATGGTTTACCCGCCGACATTGGTACCTACGTCTGGATGTTACGTTATACGATACGGGAGTCTGGTAAGAAGGTATTCCGTAAAGGAACAACAGTACTGCTGCGTTAGTGGCGGTACTGGCTGACGTGATCAGGCTGCGATTGAAGAAGGAGTTTGAGCGTTTGAAGTATGTACTTCGCAGCCGCGACAACTTTTCCAGTTTTTAATATGAGCAGTAATAAGTAAAGCCGCACCACCGAATTTGAGTCCCATTTCGATGACGCTGCCATGAATGAAGTTGCCAGCTATCATCAACAGTAATCCTGCTGCGAAATAGAACAACACAGATTTTTGTCCGTGCAAGCGCTTATATCCTCTCCAGATAGCCCAGCCTCCTATACTCATAGAGACAAATACTGTCAATACTTCCAGATAAACATTCTCAAGAATATCTATGTCAAATAACGTCAGCGTCGTAAAGATGACTGGAAGTAAAATACAGTGAATTGCACAGGCTAAAGAAGCGCCTATACCAATTGCATCCCATTTCATTTCGTAGGCCTGACCAGCCTCCCTGTTACTTGTTCTAAGTTTATCCATAATTCCTCTTTTCGTTCTGCGGGGAAACAAAAATAGATAAATGAAACCGGGATGCAAAAAATATTTACGCTAGATAGGGAGATTAGATAGTTCTCTGAAAAATAACTTATTGGTAATGAATTAGCTAGTGCCAGATTTGCCATCGCTTTCTGAGGTGGTGAAGTGAAGGGAGGGGCAACCGCCAATAAAAATCCCGGACCAGCATAGAGGATTGTCCTCATTACATAGTCCGGGATCAGTTATAAATTATAGATTAGACGAGATGTGCGGTACAATTATACAGTTCGCACTCCCATTTGTCGTCGTTTACTGTAAACCTGGTGACAGAGGTGTTTTTCAAGGTTGCGTCCTGCACCAGCGATGGAGCCAGTTGTTTTAACAGGTGACGGATGAAGCTGCCATGGCTGACCAGAATAATGCGTTTTCCGGCATGTGCTATGATCAGATCATCCAGGAAGGACATTCCCCTGGTCAGTACGGTTTGTTCAGTTTCCATACCTAGTTCCAGTTGACGCCATCCAGATCCCCACTTCACCAGTCTCTCAGCTTCTGTAGTTCCTTCGGTTAGTCCACCGGAGACTTCCATCAATCTTTTGTCTTCGCGTATATCATCAATACCAAGGCTGGCAGCAATGATTTCGCCTGTCTTTTTAGCACGGGATAACTGGCTGGTATAGATAATATCCCAAGGCTCATCGGAAAGACGTATACCAAGTTTCCTGGCTTGTTCCAGTCCTTCATCATCCAATGGGATATCTGTGCTTCCCTGCATTTTTCCCTCTTTGTTCCATGCTGTACTTCCGTGACGGATCAGGGCGATACGTGTCATAGGCACTCTTGTGTTGGTTGCCGCAAATATACGGCATCATTCCCGGGAATGGAAACTTCAGAGCAATTCGGCCTCGCTGATAAGGTTGTTTTTCAGTGCAAATACTACTACTCCGGCAGTGTTTTTAACATTCATTTTTTCCAGTATGCGTGTACGATGTCCCTCAACAGTACGTTTACTCAGGAATATCTTATCGCCGATTTCCTGAGCGGTAAATTGCTGGCAGATCAGTCGGATAATTTCTTTTTCACGGTCTGTAAACGTAACGGCCGTATTGTCGCGGGTTGGATTGAATCGGCTCCTTACAATCATGGATGCGAGCTTAGCTGAAGTCTGGCGGCAGTAGAAAATGTTATCTTCGTAGACGCTGTTGATAGCTTCGATTATCTCGTTTTTGTCAGCATTTTTTAGCAGATATCCCTTTGCGCCGGCTTCCAGCATTTCAACAATAAGCTCTTCTTCGTCAAACATTGAGAGGGCTATGATTTTAACCTGCGGATGACTTTGCAGGAGGGTGCGGGTGGCGGTAATGCCGTCCATGAGTGGCATTTTCAGGTCTGTCATGACAACATCTGCTTCTACCGTTGTTAGCAGTGCCAGCAGTTCCCTGCCATTGTTGGCCTGTCCTACGAGGGTAATATCAGGTTGTCTTGAAAGCATCAAGGCGAGTCCGTCACGGAATATCTCATGATCGTCGGCTATCACTAGTCTGATGGCGTGATTCATTAAATGTATTAATTGGGGTATGAGTGTGTGTCTGGGAATTAACGTAGTATAAAGTTACATTATCCGGCTGGTATTTTCACGAAATAGTTAGTGCCTTGCCCGGGCACAGAATCTATAGTGAGCGAGCCCCTGAGGATATCAGTACGGATAGCGAGACTTTTCATGCCTAGTCCTGTAGACTCAGCGCTTGCTTTTTTAACGTCAAAGCCGATACCGTTTTCTTTGACAAGTACAAGATAAAAGCCGCTTTCTTTTGTCAGTACAATCTGAAGCTGTGTGGCATTGGCATGTTTGAGTGTGTTATGGGTAATTTCCTGTATGATGCGGAAAATGTGTATTTCCTTGTCCTGAGCGATTTCTATCTTGCCGGAGGTATGAAATTTAATGTCAAGGGGCTGCTTTTCCGATAGCTGGCGGATAAATTCGTGAAGTGCTTCTGTCAGTCCTTTACGTTCTAATGTAGCTGGTAGCAGGTTGTGAGATATTTGCCGGAGCCCTTTGATTACATCATCGATATAACCGGATGAACGTGCAATGATCTGGTGATCTCGCTGGTCTGTCACTTCGATACTGTGCAGATTCAGTTTTATGGTAGACAGCAAGGGGCCCATACTATCATGGAGATCTGCGGCTATTCGCTTACGCTCGTTTTCCAGGATGGTAATCTCAGCAACAATACGTTCACGTTGCATTTGTATATAACGACGGTGATACAGGACAATGGATACGACAAAAAATACAATGATAACGGCTATCAGTACAGAAATGAAGATGGTGATATAGAATATTTTGTCATCCATGGAGTATCGTGATTTGGGGCGTTGGGGCGAAGGCTATGCATCAAAATGCTTATTAAAATAATAGGAAGGCTTAACAGGAATACATAGCACTGCGATTGCGTATATCAAATTTACAAAAGCATTGATATAATTAAACATAAAAATAATTCGCAGCGATAATACCGTGTCAGAACCTATGAACATAGCGGCTTCATAGATAATCTGATAAATGAAGATGATTATAAATCCCATACAGACCAGAAAGCGGGCGTTTCTGAATAATGATTTATTATCCTTCACAATCAGGTAGTTGATTTCGTTGATACTGAGGAGGACAGAGATAAAGGCATAGGTTACCCTGAAATACGGGCTGAAGGTCTCTAATTTGTTGAAGATGATATTTTCGGTGATCCATATCGCTGCAAAACCGGATAATAATCCGATAAAAAGCAGTCGTTTTCGTTTGAGCGTACCCCATACGAAGAACTGGTATATGATCACAATTGACTCTGCAAGGCCATATAAGTTTACTGTAACAGCATTGCTGGTATGCATGATACGGATGCAGATGAAGCTGATCGTTTCTGATAGGAAAGCCAGCGAAAGAAGTAACAGGAAGGGCTGAAAGTTTGCAACAGTCTTGTTGAAACGTATCAGCCCTATCGTTAACGGAATAATGACCAACTGGCTTACCAGGAAGGCGCCTATATTATTCATCAGGACAAGGAGAATGTGGAATGATTATAATGCGCTTTTACACAGAGGAGGACAACGCTGTCCACTCTCCATAGCCTGTTCCATTGAAGCTGCTCTAGCAGGAGCAATACCAGGAATATTCGCCGCCTTCTCCCGGCTTACAAGGGTAGTTAGGATGTCTTTGCCATTGGCGTCAACCGGAAGTAACACCATTCTAACCTGTCCTTTCTGGTCTTTGCCAAGGTAAATGCGGAGGCCTTCTGCGCCTTTTGCATTGAGGATAGCAGCAATAGCATGGCGATTAAAGGTTTCGCCTTCAGGAAGATTAAAAGCACTGTCAAGATAATTGCCTGGCAGTTTACTTTGTAATTCTCTTCTTCCTATTAAAAATCCCTGTCGCAGACTACGTGCTTCCTCTATGGGAATGACATGTTCAAAGGCTCTTCCTTTATCCAGTGGGATGTCGCCTTTAGGAGGACGGGGTTTATCTATACACGCTGAAAATGCCGCCAGGAGCAGCGTTGCAAAAAGAATGCGTGTCATGTTGCAGTAATTCATAATTGAGGTTTTATGATGAATGAATAGCTAAACTAATGGATACGGGTGGTATTGTTGCAGGTATAAATGCTGAAATTGAAGCGTATAAATACGGGGGTGAAATTAGTAATAAGGAGGCAGGAATTAAAAATTATAAACAGACTTAGTGATTTACTGAGCAACTGGTCCAGAATATAGGATAATTATAATATCTGGTACTTATATCAGTAGCTTGGCTAATCTATTTTTGTCCTCCTTTTACATTGACAATGAAAAAAATATCAGGATTCAGTCCTGAGCAGCAACTGACTTCGCTTGATGCAAGGTTATTATTATCGTTGCAAAGGCTCAGTGACATGCTCAAGGCAATGCAGTGGGAACAGGCGAGAATCCTGGGCATCACACCTTTACAGTTGCAGATACTATTATTTACAGGCCATCACACGGCCGAGGTAAACAAAGTAGCCTACATTGCCACAGAGCTGCAACTTAGCAGGCCAACAGTTAGCGATGCAGCTGCTGCACTGGTGAACAAAGGCTTTCTGCGAATAGAGGAAGATCTCAAAGATAGACGCAGTTACTCTTTCCTGCTGACAGATAAAGGTAAAGAGATGCTGACGCAGGCAGAACAATATATCGCAGAACTGGATACAATTCTGCAGAAAAGGCCATTGATGGAGAAGGCCAGCTTGTACCAGACGGTGTATACCATGATTGCCGGACTGTATGATAAAGATAAAGGAGGTATGCAACGAATGTGCTACAGCTGCGCTCACTATGAAGGCAATAAGAAAAGGCAGCACGCATGCCGCCTTTTTAAGAAAAAATTATTATCTGCGGAGTTACAGATAGATTGTGGTCATCATTCCAGTTTAACCATACCCGATATTCTCTGATAGATGTATGATGTTAACCCCACAGCTACAGTTGCTGTATTACCTTTGCCAGTTTCCCTAGCCCTTTAATAATATCTGCTTCATCCATTGAAGCATATCCCAGGCGTAAGCCCGGTGCATGACCCAAAGTGGGATTATAGTAACTAAGCGGATTTACCATATTTACACCTGCAGACTGTATTTTTTGTAACAATTGCTCCGGTTCTACCTGTTTATATAACTGTAACCAGATAGCCAAACCTCCCTGCGGGCGGGTATATAGCGCTTGTCCTGCAAATACTGAGTGGATGATGTTGTTGGCGAGTTCAAGTCTCTTCATATACACGTACCTGGTGTTATGAATATGCTTCCTGATATCGCCTGCAACCATCAGGTTAGCCATTGCCTGTTGCAAAACGGGATCACCATCTCTGTTTATTATGCTCCGGTAAGCGGCAAGCGACTTAATAAATGCAGCTGGTCCACATACGAAGCTAATCGGCAATGTATGCATGACAGATCCTATGTATATCACATTATCGGCATGAGGCATACCCGCTAACGGTATATAGTGTATATTGAAGTGATACTCATGATCATAGTCGTCTTCAATGATCATAAAGTGGTATTGCTCACTTAAAGCAAGTAATTGCTGTCGCTTCTCTACAGACAATGTACTGGTAGTAGGGTATTGGTGGTGAGGCGTAATGTATAACGCCTTTAGGGGAGTTTGTTGACAGCGTAGCTCAAGTTCTTCCAGATTGATACCATATTGATCAGAATGAATATAGTGTATCTGTGCGCCTGCCATTGAAAAGGCCTGCCATGCAGGTTGATACCCCGGATGTTCCACAGCAATATGATCTCCTGGCTGTAATAAGGTCTGCGCAGTCAGATATAAAGCCATCTGTACACCTTGGGTAATACATATATTGTCTGTTGTAACAGCCAATCCACGGTCATTATTCAACATCGCATTGACTTCCTGGAGCAGATACTCATTTCCCCGCTCACTATTATTATTGTAAATAGTGCGTTGGTCATCCTGTTGAACCAGTCTTCTGCATTCTTTTGTGATTTCTGCTACAGGAATTAATTTGAGGTCGGGCAGGCCATCGTCAAATATGATGTCGTAGTTACCACTCGGATTAGAAGGGGGAAGAGATATATTGATATGACGGAAGGGTATATGGAGTGCAGGACGCGATCGTATATCCTGTCCTGGTGGTCCCGTATGTCCCGCCGGCATGCTATCGCTTACGCGGGTGCCGCTCTTGTAGTGAGAGGTTAGCCAACCCGCGGCAATAAGTTGGTCATACACAAGCATAACCGTATTCCTGTTCACTTTTAATTGTTGAGCCAGTACCCGGGAGCCTGGCAGCAGGGCCCCTGGCAGCAGTCTGCCTCTAACAATTTCGTTGATTATGTATGCTTTAATCTGCTGGTATATTGGCTCTTTGCTGTTAAACGACAGCTGGATCTGCACATGCCTGTAACTCTTCATAGCTGGCAATAAGGTGTCTCTCATATACGCATGTCAGCAGCGTACGGTTGTTAATTTTTGTTAATGAAGAAAATATTTATAAGTATGAGCTCGCTATTTCCAGGAAGGTGTCGTTACGGGGAATTGAAAAATATCTATTTTTACACAATGGACGCAGTTACGATAGAAAAAGCAGCAAACGCAATAGCTGACAAGCACAGGTTAACCATTATACTGGCAGCCTCCAGGCAAGCTACCATACAGTGCTGCGAAATTACGGAACTGACAGGGTTATCTCAACCTACTGTGTCTCATCATATTAAGATCCTGGTAGACAGTGGTATACTCATTTATGATAAAACCGGCCGCAATGTACAGCTAACTATTAATAAGGAGATGATGAAACACTTGTCCTTTTTCTTCGGACAGTTAAGCTGATGGATACTTGGATTGTTGCTTTGTGAGTAAATAATACCTGATTCCGCCCATCTATATTATATTAAGACATCTTTTTAATTAGGCGTCCTAGTGTTTTCAAGCCTTCATCAATCTGTTTACTCCAAGGGTTACTGTAGCTGATACGCATACAGTTATTGTAGCGTTCCTGCAGGGAGAACATACGCCCGGGAGCGAAGGAAATCTTATGTTTGATAGCTTGTTCATACAGTTCATACGTATTTACTTTAGGGTTTAACTCTATCCACATCACAAATCCGCCCTGTGGCCTGGACACGCAACAGTCTTCGGGGAAGTATTCCCGTATAGCCTGTAAATGACGCATATATTGGGTATGTAGTGCTTTGCGCATGCCCCGGAGATGATGTTCATACCGGTCGTTTTCAAGGAAGCAGGCAATTGCTGCTCCTGGCAGGGAAGGAGAGGAGATTGAATGGTGTCTCTTCAGGTTGAGAACTTTTTCCAGATATCTGCCTGGTACAGTCCAGCCGACCCGGTACCCTGGTGCAACGGATTTGGAAAAAGAGTTGCAGAGTAATACAAGTCCATTGGTATCGAACGTTTTACATACCCCGGGACGTTCTTTTCCGAAGTACATGTCTCCGTATATATCGTCTTCTATTAAGGGAATCTCATATTTCTCAAGCAGTTTGACAAGGGCCTGTTTATTGGCATCGGGCATACAGGCTCCCAGCGGATTAGTAAAATTTGTAACGAACAGGCAGGCCTTGATTTTAAATTTAGGAATTGCTTTGTCGAGGTATTCCAGATCAATGCCTGTACCAGGATGTGTTGGTACTTCCAATACTTTAAGCCCCAAGGTTTCTGCCAGCTGCAAGGAGCCATAATATGCCGGACTTTCCAAAGCAATCGTATCGCCAGGTTGGGTAACTGCTGACAGACATAATGTAAGCGCGTCCATACAGCCGCTGGTTGTAACAATCTCGTCTTCACTGATTGCGCCGCCCCAGAGTATGGAGTTACGAGCGATTTGCCTACGGAGATCAGCATTACCCTGTACAGCTTCATATCCTACACCGGCAAAAGGAGTTTTTCTGAGTGCCTGTATAAGTGCTTTTGATATCTTGGCTGCCGGCAACATGGTTTCAGGAGGAGCCGCGGAAGCAAAGCGGGTAATATTGTCCAATCGCATATCCTGCGATACCTGGGTGATCATTTCATGAACAGTGACTTCTGATGGCTTTCTTACAGCTTCACAAGCTTTGGGCATATCCGGCATGCGCCGTGGGCTGAAGATGACATAATATCCTGATTTAGGCCGTGACTCTATAAGTCCTTTGGATTCAAGGTGATAATAGGCCTGGAAGGCGGTGCTCATACTTACGCCTTGTTCCTCACTCATAGTACGGACAGAGGGGAGTTTGTCCCCGATTTTCAATACTTCTTTGGCAATAAGTTGTTCCAGCTTGTCTGCAATTTGCAGATAAAGATGTTCTGCTGTCTTTAACATGGCTAAACAGATTGAACTGATATGGTTCAAATGTAGTAAAATTTGAACTGATATGGTTGTACAATCTCGCTTACTAGTTATCATTCTATCTTACACGATAATTTTAATGAATATTTCATATTGTGCAATAAAAAAGTTGCATAAATTTATGCAACTAAAAAATTGCATAATGGGTGAGCTTTTTAAAGGAGTAGCAGATCCGGTAAGGAGGGAGATGCTGTCCTTATTGCGTTTACAGCCATTAAATGTTAATCAGATTAATGAACATTTTGCCGATATCAGTCGTCAGGCGGTCTCGAAACATCTCCAACTACTGGAGGAGAGTGGTTGGATAAAGATCTATCAGGCTGGACGGGAGCGGTATGGTTACCTAAACAAAGCAGCGTTCTATTCCTTCAAAGAATGGGTAGACGGCTATCTTCAATGGGGCGAACGGTCGTTGGACAATGACCACGGCGTATTCCTGGAAGATGCAAAATATAAAGAAGGGATGCCACTCACACAACCAGTTATGTTGCAGGCTATGTTGAGTAAGGACCGCGAATTTGACGGCATATTCTATAATGCCGTACGAACTACCGGGATATTTTGTAAACCATCATGTTCAGCAAATCCAAAGCCTGACAATGTAACATTTTATACGACACGGGAAGAGGCATTAAAAAACGGTTATAGAGCCTGTAAAAGATGTAAACCCTGATCATATGGACAGAAGAAGAACAATAGACATACCGGTCGCAGATTATGGTAACTTTTCTTTTGCGGAATGTCTCGTATTTCTCAGCCGTTCAGAGAAGGAATGCCTGCATTATGTAAAGGATGGTATTATTCAAAAAATGGTAGTCTCCAATGGATATCCGCTACTGGTAGAAATTAAGGACAACCCTGTGGGAAAAGGCTTAAAGGTGACTATTGCGGATGGTCCAGATGCCTCAATCAGCGAGTCGCATATTCGTAGTTATATTAGTCATTGGTTGCATCTCGATGCTGATCTACGTCCGTTTTACCGTTTTGCTGAAATAGATCCTGTATTGGCTCCATTGGTAAAAAAATATAAGGGATTGAGACTGATAGGAATAGCAGATCTATTTGAGGCGTTAACATGGAGTGTTACCGGGCAGCAGATTACCCTCGGATTTGCCTATACACTCAGGCAGCGGTTCATACAGGCATTTGGCTATCATGCGGTAATTGAAGGTAAAGACCATTATGTGTACCCGCATCATTCGGTTATTGCAGCATTAGACTCAGAGTCGCTTACAGCTATGCAGTTTTCTCGTAGTAAGGCCGACTACATCATAGGATTAGCAAAAGCAATGTCAGATGGATTGCTGACGGATAAACAGCTGTGGGAAATGGACTATCAGCAGGCAAAAGCGCACCTTATCTCTTTCAGGGGTATAGGTAACTGGTCCGCTAATTATGTACTTATGAAATATCATCGTCACCATCAGGCATTGCCATTAGAAGATGCAGGATTACATAATGCACTGAAGCAGCAGATGCGACTCGATGCCAAACCATCACTGGCTAGTGTCAGAGAATATACGCAGCATTGGGGGGAGCATGCAGCGTATGCAACCTTTTACTTATGGAGATCATTGTATTAATATGGAAACAGTACATACGCATATTATCAGTACGCCCGTGGGAGCTTTGACCATTGTTGCGGATGGCCATGTCATCAATATGCTGACATTTGTAGAGGGGAAACAGGCTAGTCATGCCCCCCTGCCTGATGTTGTATTACAATGTGCTGATGAGATGAACGCTTACTTTTTAGGCAGTGTGAAATCTTTCACATTTCCGATAGCCCAGCCCGGAACTGATTTTCAACAGTCTGTGTGGCAAAAACTCCGTGCCATTCCATATGGTCAAACCATCTCTTATATGCAGCTAGCCAAAAAGATCAGTAATCCAGGTAGCATCAGGGCAGTAGGTACAACTAATGGCAGGAATAGAATTGCTATTGTTGTTCCTTGTCATCGAGTTATAGGTAGCAACGGATCGCTGACAGGTTATGCGGGAGGAATTTGGCGAAAGAAATGGCTGCTTGAACACGAGATAAGGCACAAATACGGCTCGCTCCAGTTATTCTAACGGCCTATAACCCCAAAGCTATTTTCTATCCTATTCTTTGTAATAATCCGTAATGAAATAAAACACATATAAAACGAAAGGTAACAACCCAAAACTGCCAACTAATCAAGTCCATTGATTTTACATCTGATCTGGTCAAAAATCGAACAACTGAATCTGTTTTATGTGCAGTATTTATGTCAATTTTGATCTCGAATTAGATAACAGATAAATGGACCTTCTCATGAACCAGTTATTGAACCAGGATCTGCAACAGATGGATGCTTTATTGCAAGAGATCAAGGACTATAGTATCCTGTTCCTGTCTAGCATAGATACGTTGCCTGTCAAGTCCGCAACTGCTTCATTTGAGTCGTTTGAGCTGCCTCAGAAAGGATTTGGAGGGATGCAGACAATGCACCAATTCAGAAAACGATATGAGGAGCATCTGGCAGGTAATAGTGGTCCGCGGAACTGGGGATTTGTAACTGGAGGAGCGACAATACCTGCTATTGCTGGTGACTGGCTAACGTCAGTTTTTGATATGAACGCATCTGACAGAGATACACTGCCATTTAAAATAGAAACGGAAACGATAGCAATGCTCCGGCAACTATTTGGGTTGCCGGATGCATTCTCCGGTGCCTTCGTAACCGGCGCGACAATGGCTAACTTCTCGGGCCTGGCTATCGCAAGGCAATGGATTGGACAGCGGCTGGGAGTAGACGTTGCTCAGGAAGGAATGGCTGCTTTGTCAAAGGTCAGGATAGTATCCTGCACGCCGCATTCCAGTACAGTTAAATCAATGGCCATGCTAGGTTTTGGTCGAAATGCCCTGGTAAAATTGCCAACCTTGCCTGACCGGGAGGCAATTGATATAGATTCGCTGACTGAATATCTGAAAGCAAGTAATGGAGAACAGGTCATCATTGTAGCAAGTGCCGGAACGGTAAATACTGTTGACTTTGACGATCTTCAGGCTATTGCGCAGCTGAAAGAAGAATACGGATTCTGGTTACATGTTGATGCAGCTTTTGGCGCTTTTGCAGCTTGCGTTCCAACATACCGCGAATTGCTCAAAGGATGGGAGTCAGCAGATAGTATCACCATAGATGCGCATAAATGGTTAAACGTTCCATATGATGCCGCCATGATATTCACCCGTCATCAGCATCTTCAACTGGAGACTTTTAAGAATGCAGGTGCGGCTTACCTTGGCGACCCTGAAAAAGACTATAAATACAGTAACTATATTCCTGAAAATTCACGACGTCTACGTGCACTACCCGCCTGGTTTACCTTGGTAGCTTACGGAGCAGAAGGGTACGAAGCTATCGTCAATAATAACATTGATTTGGCCCGTCAGCTCGGATTATTGATAAGTAGAAATAACTCATTCCAACTGCTCGCCCCAGTAAGATTGTGTGTTGTATGCTTTACACTAAACGTTCCTGATGAAGAAAAGCAGCTTGCCGTTGACGCTTTTATACAGGTAGTGAATGACGAGGGTAAAGTGATGTTGACCCCCACTGTATACAAAGGTATACCTGCCATCCGGGCTGCTTTTGTCAACTGGCGTACGACTGCCGAAGATCTTACTATCGCCTGGGAAGATATGCGACAACAGGCAGCAGCGCTGACAGTAGCTTAAATATTTGATATTACTCATTCTCCATAATACATCAGCTTATGAAAAAGTCAAACACGAATGCCTATATGGCATTGGTGGTAGTCAGTATTTTCTGGGGTACCACTTACCTGGCTTCCAGGATTGGTGTGCGCCATACCCATGGTCTTATGCTGGCGGGCGTTAGACAGACGATTGCCGGTCTTTTACTAATAGGTTTCTTCTTACTCAGAGGATATAAATTTCCTGAAAGAATCGTTTTGTCGCGTTTGTTTGTTATTGGCGTGATGATGCTTTGCCTGAGTAATGGCCTTATTACATGGGCAATGCAATATATTCCTAGCGGACTTTGTGCTATTATCGTAGCCACTGTGCCTATATGGATAACAATATTCAGTTATTTCCTTGTACAACGTACGAAGTTTACCATATTATTAGTAACGGGTATGTTAGTCGGTCTGATGGGAGTAGGTGGTATTTTTTACGATTATCTTTCCAGTCTGACCAATCCGCAGTTCCGTTTTGGCATATTGCTTACTATTATTGCCTGTATTAGTTGGGCAATCGGCTCTGTATTAACAGCCAGATGGGCACTTAAAATAAACTTCCTATACGGTGCAGGTTTCCAGATGCTCTTCAGTGGTATCGTAATGACGGTTATCGCGAGTATTATGGGGTATTCCTTACCAATCGACGCTCTGAATATCGAATTGTGGGGTAGTCTCCTATACCTGATTTTTATCGGTTCCATACTTGGATATTCGTCCTATGTTTTTGTACTTAATAACCTGCCGCCTTCTTTGGCTTCAGTTTACGCCTATATTAATCCGATAGTTGCGGTACTACTGGGGTGGCTGATCCTCCAGGAACATCTGAACTGGACGACAGGTATATCTTGTCTAGTGACCCTTGGAGGTGTTTATCTTGTAAATATGGCAGTAAACAGAAATAAAAAGCAATATGGAACTACCAAATCATGAGGTGGCCCTGGTAGACTATGAACCCGCCTACCAGCCTCACTTCGAGCGATTAAATAAGTGGTGGATAGAGCGGTATTTTGTTCTACGACCAATAGATATTGACGTATTGAGTAATCCTGATACACATATTATCAGAAACGGAGGGAATATCATTTTTGCTTCCCTGGAAGGCAAAATGGTAGGTACGGTAGGATTAAAACGGATCGATGAAGTAACCGCCGAAATGACTAAGTTGGCTGTGGATGAGGCTTATCATGGTCGTAAGATTGGATGGAAGCTTGTAGAGGGTATACTGCAACTGGCAAGAAGTAAAGGTCTGGGAAAGGTTGTACTATACTCAAATACAGTACTTGTGCCGGCGTTAGCAATGTATCAGAAGCTTGGCTTTAGGGAAGTGCAGGCGGAAGGAAATAGTCACGAGCGTAGTACTATCAAAATGGAGATTGTACTTGCAGAGCAAAACCCTCATTACGACGTAGCAGCACAACTATTGGAGGTAGTAAATTTTGCCGCTCCACTGTTACGCGAAATTCCAGAAAGTGTAGCAGCAGAGAGACCTTCGAGGTATAAGTGGAGTTCAAAAGAGATTATTGGACATCTAATTGACTCAGCAATTAATAATAATGTTCGTTTTATACGATCACAACAGATATCTTTGCTGGAAATTCCTGGATATTCGCAGGAATTTTGGGTAAAGGGACAAGCCTGGCAGTTGAGCACCTGGCAGGAATTAATTGATTTATGGGTGGGGATGAACAAACATCTTGCGTTGACAATACGCACGATACCCGCCGCAGCACTAAATAACCTTATCAGAATTAATGAGAAAGAACCTGTCACACTGCAATATGTGGTGACGGATTATTTGCATCATTTAAAACACCATCTATCACAAGTGAAAATAATATTATAAAGATACGATTTAGATTTAGGTATGATGTTCAAAAGGTATTTACCGCCGACATCTGGTTGACACCGTCTCGTTTCTTAACGAGGCGGTTTTTTTTTGTTTTCTTTGTCATATGGAAACGCAACAGAACCCCTGGACAATATTATCCAGTGAAATGAAATATGACAATCCCTGGATCAGTATTACTGAGCATCAGGTAATTAACCCTTCAGGTGGCAAAGGCATCTATGGCGTCGTGCATTTTAAGAATGCGGCTATTGGCGTAGTTGCCCTGGACGAGGCTAATAATATATATCTAGTAGGGCAGTACCGCTTCCCATTAGAGCAGTTTAGTTGGGAGATTCCCGAAGGCGGAGGCCCCTTGGGCATAGACCCTCTACTAGGTGCCCAGCGGGAATTGTTAGAGGAAACTGGGCTTATAGCTAAAGAGTGGCAACCAATTGTGAGGATGCACCTGTCAAATTCGGTATCGGACGAAGCGGCTGTAATATTTCTGGCGCGAAACCTGGAACAAAGAGAGGCAGAACCCGAGGAGACAGAGCAGCTGTTCAACAAAAAAGTCCCTTTTGAAACAGCTTACCAGATGGTTAAAAACCATGAAATCACAGATTCCATGTCTGTTGCCGCGATCCTGAAAATCAAGCTAATGATGCTGGAAGGTGAGATCTGAAAAGCAAACGAGTAACCAACAGATGTCAAATATCAATCTTTTCTAATTCTTAATTCCTAATTCCTAATTGACTTTAAATTCCGTTCTTTGCAGTAATGGAACAACGAAAATTTAAAAAGCCTGGCGGTGGTTTCCGTCAGCAGGCACCCAAGCCCAAGGCTTCGTCCCTGGTGATAGGCAGGCAGCCAATTGTGGAAGCGATCAATGCTGGGAAGGCAATCGAGCGTATTTTTATGTTGCGTGGCGCAACAGGGGATATCATCCCGCAAATCAAGCAGTTAGCCGATCAATATAACATTCCGATCAATCTCGTTCCGGTTGAAAAGTTGAACGGATTGACCTCAGCTAACCATCAGGGCTGTGTCGCTATAACGGGTAAAGTATCTTATCTTGATCTGCAAGATGTGATCTCCCATGTTACCGAACAGGGGCAAACTCCTTTGTTTCTGATCCTCGATGGTATCACTGATGTACGTAATATCGGCGCTATTGCGCGTAGTGCTGTTTGTTGCGGGGCACAGGCTATTATTATCCCTGATAGGGGCATTGCTGCGCTGAATGAGGAAGCTATTAAATCTTCCGCAGGCGCACTGGAAAGAATCTCCATCTGCCGGGTTAATAGTCTGCTAAAAGCAATTGACACCCTTCATCTAAATGGTATCAAGGTGATTGCCAGCGAGATGGAGGCGGAAACCAAGCTGTATGATTGTCAGCTGCAGGAGCCTGTAGCAGTAATTATGGGCTCTGAGGACAAAGGTGTATATCCAGCATTGAGAAAAGCTTCGGATACTTTGTTCAATATTCCTATGGCCGGAAACTTTGAGTCTTTCAATGTCTCTGTAGCTGCGGGCATCATCCTGTATGAAGCCATGAAACAGAGAGGCGCATAAAACTCCAGTAAATGAAACTGATCGAATGTCCACGTGATGCCATGCAAGGCTGGCATAGGTTAATAAGCACGGACGAAAAGGTAATGTATCTGAATGCCCTGTTGAAAGTCGGATTCCATACACTTGACTTTGGCAGCTTTGTATCGCCGAAAGCGATTCCTCAAATGGCAGATACTGCTGAAGTCATCTCCCGCCTGGAAATGAACGGCTCTAAAAGTAAACTGTTGGCCATCGTTGCTAATCAACGTGGAGCTGAAGAGGCTGTGGTTTTCGATGAGATAGCTTATTTAGGATATCCCTTCTCAATTTCAGAGACGTTCCAGTTGCGCAATACCAACAAATCGATCAGGGAATCGCTGGAACTATTAGATACCCTGCAGGAACTATGTATTAAGAATAGTAAACAGCTGGTAGTGTATATCTCCATGGGATTTGGAAATCCTTATGGAGATCCCTACGATGCCGCTGTTGCTCTAAAATGGGTAGACGAGCTGGTACAACGTGATATTCAGATCATCTCATTAGCTGATACAGTTGGCATTGCAGATCCCGGAATCATCAGCCAATTGTTCTCTACACTTATCCCTGCATACCCCTCAGTGGAGTTTGGTGCGCATTTTCATTCTGCTCCTCATAACTGGGAAGAAAAGGTAGCAACAGCCTATAACCAGGGATGCCGCCGCTTTGATAGTGCTATCAAAGGTATTGGTGGGTGCCCTATGGCCAAAGACGAACTGGTAGGCAATCTGGCTACAGAGCGGTTACTGGATTTCAGCGTGCAGCGCCATGAACAGTTGGGGCTTGATTTTACAGCATTGCAGACCGCCTTGCAAATAGCTGAAAGCATCTTTTATTAGTTATTGTATCATGACAAACTTTCGTTTGACCTTTCCGGTTGCGCCGCTTTCGGTACCACTCAGATATACCGATAAAATATTGATGGTGGGATCCTGCTTTGCAGAGGAAATCGGGCAGCGTCTTCAACAATATCATTTTGATGCCATTCTAAATCCACATGGTATCCTTTATAACCCGATCAGTATTACCCAGGCGTTACATACCTACCTGGACAGAAAGCATTATACAGCTGCTGATCTGTTTTCTCACAATGATCTCTGGCATAGCTGGGACCACCACAGCCGTTTCTCAGGTATGGACCAGGAGGAGGTACTTGCAGGTATAAATGCTGCCCAGGACGTAGCTTCAGCGCGACTGGAAGATGCTGATTGGTTGATTATTACCCTAGGCTCAGCATTTACCTATACACTTGCTAACGCCAATCAAGTGGTGGGTAATTGTCATAAAGTACCTTCGGCTTCTTTTCATAAGCGATTATTGTCTCCTCCGGATGCTATCTCAGCATTGGATAATCTTATGCACCGTTTGTTTTTCCGTAACAGGAAAGTGAAGATAATGTTTACCATTAGCCCGGTGCGCTATATCCGTGATGGGGTTATTGAGAACAATCTTAGTAAGGCCATACTGATGCAAACTGTCCATCATCTTGTAAATAAGTTTGACAGATTGTACTACTTTCCTGGTTACGAGCTGGTAATTGACGATCTCAGGGATTACAGGTTCTACAATGAAGACCTCGTACATCCCAATGAATTGGCGGTTGACTACGTATGGGATCACTTTACGGACAAATGTCTTGGAGAAGAAGACAAGCTCATTCTACCCAGAGTTGGGGAAATCATCCGTGCCAGGCAGCATAAACCATTTAATCCGGATAGCTCACAGCACAAGCAATTTCTTCAAACATATGCACGTAAAACGAAACTGCTAATAGAGGAATTTCCATTTCTTAATATGGAGGAGGAACTAGCTTACTTTAGTCAATAACTACGTGTATATCTACTAGAGAGATGCGAAAAGCTAAGTTTTTTATAAAAAAGGTAAACATATTTGTGAAATTGTAAATCATTTAACGTAATATTGCAACCCCGTTTGACGGGAATGATTCCGTAGCTCAGTTGGTAGAGCAATACACTTTTAATGTATGGGTCCTGGGTTCGAGTCCCAGCGGGATCACAGGGAAATTAAACGCTTCAGGTTGAGAGACTTGAAGCGTTCTTGTTTTACGACATATTGTATACTAAACTTATTATCAAACATTTAAAAGGTTCGAGTCGTGGTGAGGATTTTTTGTCATCCTTTAATTCTTTTCAATAAATATTAAAGCCATTAATTTCATTATTAATTTGAATCTCCTATGCTGAATAATATCTCTCTAAACGATATCTATGATTTCTTTTAAAAACTGGACTGTTAATGGGACCTGTACCTGAAAACTATACGGATTTTTTGTATTGGTTGAAAAATCAAACTGAAAATTACTGGAGTCAAAATCCAGCAACTACGGCGAATGAGGATAAATGTCCGCAGTGGGCATATGGGGCTAGATGGATCGGTATGACCGATGAACAGATCGATCAAGTACAGGAAAAATATTCAATAATTTTCACACCAGAACACAGAGAATTTCTGAAGATCCTTCACACGATCGATAGAAAAGTGAAAGTGTACGAGCAATATGGAGAAGGAGAATATTGTGAGTATTCATTCTTCCGCAACTGGCTGGAGGACGATGAGGACATAAGATCAAGGTTAAATTTTGTATATGAAACTATATCCGCGGATATCCTTAATCATGCATTCTGGATAAATTCTTGGGGCAAAAAATCTGACGATGTCGCGGAAAGAATGAAGACATTTGATGAGTTATATGAAAAAGCACCAAAGCTAGTTCCTGTTATGGGCCATCGATATCAGGTAGCGGATTTATCTTTAGATGAAAGACCTGTGTTTTCTATACTGGGTGCTGACGTTGTTTTCTATGGCTCAGATTTCCGATATTACCTACTTTCCGAAATTCGTGAACATCTCAATATATACCATCTTGAATATAATGAAGAAGATCAAACATGGCATTCAACTCTCAATAAAGAATACAGTGACATTTTTGAATATTATGATAAAACAAAGATTCCGGATACACCTTTTTGGAAGAAGTTCGTGTTGTTCGATTGGACTGACCATACGAGGAATGTCAATTTGTAACTTTGCCAAGTTGGTGTAGACGTAATTTAGGTAGGTGTGAGCCTTTCAGGTGCCAGAAGAACCTCATCAGGAAGAGGCTGCATATACGAACATCCCAATGTCCAGCACTAAGCTCGTTCATCAAACTACTCATTCACGGGCGGCAATCACCACACACTGCACCTCAATTATATACTTTGATCTGTTTGGCATTAAAAAGAATGCACTAGCCATGGTGGAAGTATTCATAAAAATGAAGAGGTACAAACTGTTGACGATGCTGAATCTTTAAACATGCAATGGTGGATTAATAACTTTAAGATAGCAGCAGCTTTTTTATTACAAGACTTAGAGAAGTCAGGGTACTTATACTAATGTGACTGGCAACGATGCGACTTGCATAACAACCATACAACAATGGGCCGCTCATCACACGATGAGCGGCCCATTGTTGTATAATAGCGATGTCTTTTTAGCTATCATTCCGACGACGCTTGCCGACTATTGCGCCTTATTCTGACTAGTCTGTTCAGCTGTTTTTGCCGAGGCATTTGTACCTGTTGTCTGAATTTTGACGCCGTCCACAGTAGTAACTGTTTTCACAGACTGTGTAGTCCGGATACTGGCGTCTCCAATGTAAGCCTTGGTGTAAATAAGCACCGCTCCGTCTTTAGCTTCGCTACCGTACAATTTTACGGCCGTTTCGCCTTTTAGCACATTAACTGAACTGATGTCGTTTGTATTGAGGTTAGCAGGTGCCTCCAATCCATAATGAACGTCGTCTACATAAAACACCGGCCTCATTTTAACTTCGGGGTTCGCTTTCCTGATGGCTACGCCGCCACCGGGAAGTGGTCTTTCCTCCATATCTTCAACGAGAGCGCCCAGTGCTGAAGCGGGCATCGGTGTTGTTACCGGCTCCATTCTGATCTCTTCTACTATAGGTTGCGGAGGTGGTGGAGGTGGTACCGGTTTGCCTTTCATCTGTCTAGCGGCAGGAGCGGGAGCAGGTGGAGCTGGCGGTGGAGGAGGAGGCGCTGTAAAGATAACCGGTGCTGGTTTAACAGTATCATACGGTAAAACCAGCGCTGTTATATGCCTGGCAGAGGTTTCTGCTTTTACAGCCGCCCGGGTGAAATTCAGTGATAATACTGCAATTCCTATGATCGCACCCAGTACTGCATAGCGCACTAACTGATAGCGGGATGATCTTTTCTTATTCATCATCATAATTCTTTGTTTTAAATGTGAGAAATTAAAGTTGTTTGCGATGGCCGTCGCATATGGGATCCCACTTACTTTTATCAGACTGTATTGATAAGCTTTTGCATCCATTCCCTGCTGTAACACACACCTGTCAGTAATGAACTCAAGATTCTCTCGAATAGCAATGCTCATTAGCCACGCCCCAGGATTAAACCAGTAAAAGATCCTGGTGAGTTCCCCTAATAACACGTCCAGCGTATGCCACTGTCTTACGTGTACCTGCTCATGCCTGATGATGGAAATCAGTTCCTCAGGACTATGCAAGGATGGATTGATATAGATATTCCGCATGAAAGAGAACGGATTAACACGACGCGCTGTCACACGTAACCTCTCGTTTCCGTATATCCTTTTTGTTGTGTTTTTATGCAGCTTTAATAATGACAGTAATTGTATCAGTAATCTTGTTCCCATTACCCATACACCGCCCCAGAAAATATACTCAAGCACCTGGTTTATAAGCGGCTTCTCACTCCGCCTGAACATAGAAAGATCTGGTAAGGTCTCCGCTACCGCATTTAGTCCGTGATGATGTTGAATAAATACAGATGGGTCTATCAACGGTCCTGCTGCTGCACATATGATTGCTGCAATCAGGAAAAACCTGTTCAGTGTATAAAAGGTCAAACGTCTTAAGCCAAAGCGATAAGCCAGATAAAACAGGACCAGTATAATGTTGGCTTTTAACAGATAAATCAGCATAAACAATTACTTTTTTTCTATCATTCTTACGATGTCTTTCAGTTCTGCCGGCGTAATTTTCTTCTCCTTGGCAAAGAAAGTGACCAGCGCCTTATAAGAGTTCTCAAAGTAATCTTTCACAAAACCATTCATAAATGCCTGTTTGTGCGCTCCTTCCTGAACGGCCGGCGTATATGTATAGACATTGCCTGTCTTGCGACTGGTCACATATTGTTTCTTCTCCAGGTTTCTGATAGTAGAAGCCAGTGTGGTGTACGGCGGCTGCGGCGATAGATGGTTCTCCAGGAAGTCCTTCACAGACCCTGAACCCGTCTTCCATATGGCGAGCATTGCCAGCTCCTCCTGCTGCGTTAGCTTTTCCATAAACGTGCATTTAAAACAAGCAGTTACGATTGTTTCGTAAATCTACGAAGTTTTCGTAAACTACCAAATAATATTAAAAAATATTAGACTCAAGAGCAACTATTTATCCCAAAACCCCCCTGCGAGGGTCTACAGACAAGCTCGCGGCATCATCCGGCCTACAGGAAGATTTGGCTAAAGCTGAAGGTACTTCCAACGTAATCCGGGCAGCGACATGTGTAAACGCCAGTCCTGATGCCTTTGCATTGGCTTCCAGCATCACTGCTATAACCGTTTCTTTTTCCCGGAACATACATAACACCTTCGACAGAGGAACCGAACCAACATCACTGATGTGGACAAAGACATAATGACACTCCTGTAGAATGGGAGTAAGATGCTTCAAAGCCGCCATCAAACTAACTTCCCCTGTATCAATGTCGCCTTCTGAGTCAATTTACTGGTATACACCTCTGATCAATTTATCAAATGATGAATTGAAGAGGACAAAGCTGTTCCTCACGGGTATCGCTATTCCTGATAAGCTATCTGTATAATTGGTTTGAATGACACACATTTACTTTGGGTAATGGTCATTACATCTTTATGCGGCAGCCGCTGCACTCTTTGGTTCACTCAAATAAGAACACACGTACCTGTATTTATTTTTATTGTTTTCTTTCAGTTTTGGTAGTTTAGAGTCAAATAGCTGCAAAACAGTAAAATGAAATGGATTACACGGGAACGCCCGAAAATTGACAGAATAGCCTGTCCTTGGCTCATTAAGCGCTTTATAGATCCGGAAGCGGAAATCATCTATGTACCATTTTCAGACGTAATAAATCAAGCAGATAGACTAAAAGCCATTCCATTTGACATTCCTGATGTAGAATACACGCACTATGAAGGCCAATGCACCTTTGATTACTTTATCAAGAAGCACAAACTGAATGATCCGGCTCTCACACGAATGGCCGCTATTGTTAGGGGAGCAGATACAGATCGTCACGACTTCGCTCCACAGGCAGCAGGACTGGAAGCAATCTTCGCGGGACTGGCACATAATATCAAGGACGATCATGTATTACTTGAGTTGGGAATGACCATATATGACGGACTATACTCATGGGCTAAAGACCTATATCATTTAAAGCATACGCAGGCAGGCCCGGCAGAGCAAATGCTATTAGAAATATTCAACAGGTATATAAACAATGCTGGCAGCTCAAAGACACCAGAGTGGGTGGCTGAACTAAAATCGCTTATTCAAGATCAAATAGATACCAACCTGAGTATTACATTAAAGGACTTATCAAAAGACCTTGATGTGAATCCTTCATATCTTTCACGGGAGTTTTCCAAATATTTTGATAACCTATCTTACGGGGAATATATAAGGAAACTAAGAATTGACCGCGCCGTCGATTTGCTTAAAACATCCAAATACTCATTAACGGAGATCGCGTACTTAACTGGCTTTTCCGACCAAAGCCACTTCACGCGCATTTTTAGACAACAAATGGGCGAAACGCCCTCCCAATTCAAAAAAAAGCTCCTCAAAAGTAAAAAGGATTCCAAAAGTTAATTCTGTTCTATTCTGGAAGTTGAAGGAGAAATATAATTGCAGTTTAATTCATTTCAGGGAAAGAATATGAAAATAGCTGTGATTCTAAAAACAACCGCTCTATCATTATTTATTACTGGTATTCCGCTAAGAGTCATTTACGCCCAAACAACGGCTTATCCAAAGATTACTGGTTATGTCGGGGTCCTGCACCCTATTGTAACGTTTGGAAACGGTGGTGTACATACAAACTTCGACGGTGCCTACGTCGGAGGGTTACCTACAGGCATAAATATCTGGAAAAGTCCTAAAATAGGCTTCACTTTCGAAGTGGTCCCATTTATCCGAGCCGCAGATGGAACTAGTAAAATGAATAACCTGCTCTTTCATCCTGGCTTACTGGTTTCGCTGGGACATGGTTTCACATTAGCTAATAGATTGGCTTTTGAAACGTCCGGCAGGTATGGAGTAACTCCAGTTCTTAACAAGGTCATTAAGAAATGTAAGGATTACAGTTACTTCATTGCTCTGCCTGTGCCAGGAAGGTTCGGAAACAACCAACCTGCCACGCTGGGCGTAGGTTTTCAATTCGGTGTTGCCTTCTAAATTGCCCACTATGAAAAGGAATGATGCAAACTACACTCTTTGTCAATTTACCATTTACTTTCTAAAATTAGGAACGTAAGGCTTCCGTTGTCCTGTTGCACTTGCTGGTTATATGCACCGCGACCTGGTGGAGCGGAACAAATGAATAAATGAACAGGACTACGAAGAAGGTTTGGCGCTTGTACAAATTTTACCCGGCATTCTATCTAAGTAGCATTAATCCAAAATGAAGCAATCCCGGACTTATACAACAGTCAGGTATTGCCTGGCGACGCTCTTAGTTCTCCACATCTGCTTATAAATAGACTGCAGTTTTGAATATTGTTTGACTTATAAGTTTGAAGATTAGTTGGTAACAAGCTTTTGTTCCCTGAGCAAAGGTAAAAGCGACGCTCCGTTCATCGACGCGTTGTCTATTGTACGCTAATGGTCGTCTATTCCTTCACTTGACATTTTTATCCACCAGGCAAATAAGATATTTCAATCCGCTGCAGTATAATGCAGTCAACTCCCTAACCCTGGACCAGGCGCTTAGCCCAAACCTTGAATTATTCGCGGCCTTATGCCAGGTGCTGGGTAATAAGACATCCAGATATAATGCAATCAACTCCGCGACCCTGGACCACGCACTTAGCCCAAACCTTGAATTATTCGCGGCCTTATGCCAGGTGCTGGGTAATAAAACATCCAGATATAATGCAGTCAACTCCCTAACCCTGGACCAGGCACTTAGTCCAAACCTTGAACTATTCGCGGCCTCATGCCAGATGCTGGGTAAAAACCAGATCCTATGGATGCTGCTGCTACTGCTGCATGCTGCGCTGCCAGGGAGTCATCCACAGTGGCCATAACTAATATATCCATACTACCTCACTCACAATAGCCCCTTACAGCAAACTGTCGTCATTGACTATAGTAATAACAGCTCTCTCACCGTCTCCTTACCCGGTAGATCCACCGCAACAACTATCACCCTGCCTCCCGCAGGCAGCAATGTAGGCCGGTAATGCCAGTCTACGCCATTTCTGGCAAGTACTGCCTGACCGCGCTCCGTAATACTTCCTTCCGCATCTACTACCTGCACCCTCACCTCCGCAACGCGGAACTGATCCTTCGCTGTCACAACCACCTCCTGATCTTCCAACCTGATCTGCTGAATTTCAGGGGAATGATAAGCGTCCTTTACAGCCATATTATATGCGTTCTGACCTGGCCCTGCCAGCGAGGCGTAATAGGCTTTTAATGCCGGATCTGCCAGCAGCTTTAACGCGTATGCCGCCGCAATCCGCATCTTATAACGGGCTTCCAGCTGCCTGGCGGTAGCCTTCTTACCCGACGGACCCCGTTTCTTCGCCATAATAATCTGTCCGTTGCGTTCGTAAATGGTGACTAATCTACCAAGAGAACCCCGCACAAGCTGGAGGAGTATATTATCCTTTACAATAGCCATAAGCGTCAATTTTGAAGTGTGCAAACTCAAAGTTAGGGTATGATACTGCTGTGGTATTTATATTAAACCATTACTTTATCGTCACATAGAGGTCACTCGAATATCCCAGGGATATTCAAGTGACCTCTATATGACCTTATGGTGATGCCATCATATGAAACACAAGCCCTGGTATAACAGAAGGAAGTTGAAATACCCGATCCCTTTTTTTCCACTACATCCAACCTGTATATCCCCGCCAGCCGCCCAGAAATATCAGTACCGGGAAATGTGTAAGGTTTGCTTTTTGGGCGTATCCACACCTCACCTGTACCTTCATGCCCGGGGAGGGTATCAACGTCCGCAGTAAACATTCGTTTCATTTGTCCATGCTCTGAACTTTGTCAAGCAGCCTGCTGCTGATCACCATACCTGCCTGCATTTTTATCGCGGGCATACTTTTAGCGATAAACTCCAAGGACATACCATCTCCTCATTCCAGGCGCTGCACGTAAATGCTACAGGAGCGAACTCTCTGCTGATGCAGGGGAGGTGTCATCATATATAAGTATTTAAAATGAATAATTTTCTTGTTGCTGGCATCGGTGCAGCTGAAGGCGGTATTGAGGCGCTGGAGGCTTTCTTTCAAGTTACACCGGTCAATGCTGGTATCGCGTATATTGTCCTACTACATAGTTCTCCCGGTCATAATAGCCCACTTGCAGCTGTCTTGCAGCGTTTGACAGCAATGCCGGTAATGCAGGTTACACATAGGACGGCTATCCGGCCGGATGTGGTTTACGTGATCCCGTCAGATAAGAACGTGGAAATTACTGACGGATACCTGACGGTTACTGACAATGCTGATATAGCTACGCAGCGCGCGCCAGTAGATGTTTTTCTGCGCTCCCTCGCAAATGCCTATGATGGCCGCTCTGTATGTATACTATTGTCAGGACTTGGGGCGAATGGCTCCATGGGATTGAAGCGTGTGAAGGAAAGGGGAGGCGCTGTCTTTGTACAGCATCCCGGGGAAGCGAACTTCAACGAAATGCCCCGGCATGCGATCGCTACCGGTATGGTAGACGAAATATTGTATGCGCGCGAGATCCCGGCAAAAATTATCAACTATCGCAAAGCCAGCAGTATTCTACATATCGATGATAATGCTGACGAGCAAGTACATCTGGATGAACAGGTGCTCCGCTCAATTTTAACCGAACTACGTTTGCATACCGGGTATGATTTTACCGAATATAAAGAGCAAACGCTGCTGCGCCGTATTGGTCGTAGACTCCCTCTTCACGGACTACCCGACTTGCCGGCTTATGCCACGTTTCTTCGCCAGCATCCTGATGAATCCAATGCTTTGCTGAAAGACCTACTGATCTCTGTCACCAACTTTTTCAGGGATAAAAGGATATTTGAAGAGCTGAAGACCATCATTTTACCAAAGATCCTGGATGGCAAAGCCCATGGTGACGGAATACGCATCTGGATTGCCGGCTGTGCTACAGGTGAAGAAGCTTACAGCATCGCCATGCTCTGTGCCGATCTGACGGCAGATATTCCTAATCCACCTAAGATACAGCTCTTTGCTACCGACATAGACGAACGGGCCATCCTCGCTGCCAGAGAAGGTTTTTATACTATCAATGATGCTGCAGACATACCTCCGGATCTGCTGGGCCGCCACTTCATCAGCGAGAAAGACGGCTACCGGGTGCGTTCTGAACTGCGGGAAATGATCCTTTTTGCCAGTCATAATTTCCTGAAAGATCCCCCTTTTTCTCACATCGACCTTATCAGCTGCCGTAACGTGCTGATCTACCTGAACCGGTCAACGCAGGAAAGAGTAGTGCAGTCCTTCCATTTTGCGTTAAATCCTGGAGGCTTCCTGTTACTGGGTACTGCCGAAAGTGTGGATGGTGCCAGTGAACTATATGATAACTATAGCAGG
Source organism: Chitinophaga rhizophila (assembly GCF_019492185.1). Classification (GTDB taxonomy): domain Bacteria; phylum Bacteroidota; class Bacteroidia; order Chitinophagales; family Chitinophagaceae; genus Chitinophaga; species Chitinophaga rhizophila. Next base: position 554,925 of record NZ_JAICCF010000001.1, on the reverse strand, counting down.
GAGCTGCATATATGGCAAACCCGTCGCTCATTACCCAAAAAGGTTGTCATATCCCAACGCCCTGTTATTAAGGAACTACCGACGCCACAGCAGAAAACAAGGCTGCGCGCCCGTCCTGAACAGCCGTCTTTTGGTCCGCTGCATCTGAGGCTGCTTGAACTATACGCGCCACCGTCACTGATTGTTAATGATGCATATGATATCGTTCATAGCAGCGAACATGCAGGGAAATACCTGAGAGTAGCTGGAGGCGAGCCTACGCGTAAACTGCTGAAACTTGTTCCTGAAGAACTAAGGGCCGATCTGCGCACTGCACTGTATACAGCCTCCAGGCACAAAGTCGCTGCTACTGCTTCTGGTCTGAAAATGTATGTCGCCGATCAGGCTGAAACGCTTAATATTCATGTAAGGCCAGCGCCTGAATTATATGATCCTGCTGCGGGGGACTTTCTGCTGGTGATATTTGAAGCAGTTACTGATCAAAAGTACGAAGTAACACACGTCGTTGCCAGTGATGAACCTGCCAGACGCCTCGATGAGGAAATAGTTGTACTCAAGGCCCAGTTGCGCGCAGTAAATGAAAAACATGAACTGGCTATCGAAGAACTGAAGTCAGGTAATGAAGAGCTCCAGGCCATGTATGAGGAACTGCGCGCGGCCTCTGATGAAATGGAGTCAGGTAAAGAAGAGTTGCAGAGCATTAATGAAGAACTCAGGGCTGTCAACCATGAGCTCAAGATCAAGGTTGAGGAATCGAGCATGACAAGCAACAACCTGCGTAACATTATCAACTCTACTGATATTGGTACTATCATACTTGACCGTAACTTTCAGCTGGTGCTCTTTACACCTGCTGCCGGTAATATATTCAATCTGATTCCTGCTGATCTGACCCGGCCATTGTCCGATATCACCAGCCGGTTAATCAAAGATAACCTGGTCGCCATTGCAGAGAAGGTACTTTTGACGCTCCACAGCGTTGAACAGGAGATGGAGACTTCGGATGGCGGGACCTTTCTTACCCGGATCACCCCTTATCGTACCGATCAGGACCGCATTCTCGGTGTTGTTATTTCCTTTGTAGATATCACCGCCAGTAAGAAGGTGGAAAGAGCCCTGAGAAATGCGGAGGAGTGGAGAAAGCTGATTATCGAAAGCGCGGCAGATTATGCCATTCTAACCCTGGACCCCGACCGTAAGGTAAATAGCTGGAACAGCGGGGCTCAGAATGTATTCGGTTATGCTGACGAGGAGATGATCGGCAGGTCAGGAGATGAACTGTTCGTACCGGAAGATCGCCTGAAAGGTGATCCGGAAAAGGAAGCAGCGCTGGCATTAACTGTTGGAAGAGCAGAAAATGAACGCTGGCACCTGCGCCGGGACAAATCCCGCTTCTGGGGATCAGGTATTACCCATCCCCTCCGTGATGACAATGGCAACCCTGTCGGCTTTGTGAAGATAATGCAAGACCTCACCGGACGTAAACATGCTGAGCAAGCTTTGATGCAGGCACATACGCACCTGTCAGAGATACTCGAAAGTATAGGCGATTTCTTCTATGCACTGGATAAAGACTATTGCTTCACCTATGTTAACAATAAAGCGGAAGAAGCCTGGGGCGTACAGCGGTCAGCTATATTGGGTAAGCCATTCCTGGCAGCTTTTCCCCAGGCTGCCAACAGCGAATCATGGCGTATGCAGCTGCAGGTAATGGAAACCCGTGAATCAGTACATTATGAAGTAGTGTCCCCTTTTCTGCACCGATGGATCAGTGTAGGGATATTTCCTTCCTCCAGTGGAGGCATTTCTGTATTCTTTCACGATATCGAAGACCGCAAAAGGACGGAGCATGCACTACGCGCAAGCGAAGCCCGTACCCGTACGCTGGCCGATACGATACCACATATACTCTGGGCGAACGATGTGGCGGGGCAGGCTATCTATTTCAACAAACGCTGGTTTGATTACTCCGGCCTTTCGGAAGAAGATGCTATTGGCCCCGGTTGGCAGGCTATTGTACATCCGGATGATGCTACCCAGGCCATTGAACGCTGGAATATGTCATTTGCGGCAGGAGAAATATTTGATACAGAATTTCGGCTGAGACGCCATGATGGCGTATACCGCTGGTTCATCGTTCGTAACGTGCCCTTGAAGAACCATGCAGGTGAAATGTTGCACTGGTTTGGCTCTGCTACAGATATTGAAGAACTTAAAAACCTGCAGGATCATCTTACCCGTAGTGAAGAACGGCTACGTGTTACTACTGAAAGTGCAGTCGATTATGCCATTATCAGTATGGACCTGAACCGTATTGTCCAGAGCTGGAGTAGTGGCGCAGAGCGCATTTTTGAGTATACTGAGCAGGAAATGCAAGGCAGGAGCGCAGATATCATTTTTACCCCGGAAGACCGCGCAGCAGGAGCGCCGGAACAGGAGATGGTCATGGCCCGCGATGAAGGTAGAGCCCCCGATGAACGCTGGCATATGCGGAAAGACGGCAGGCGTTTTTACATGAGTGGAGTAATGAGGCCCATCTATCACCAAGGTACTATTGCCGGCTATGTTAAAGTAGCCCGCGATATGACCAGACAGAAAGAAGGTGACGAAATGTTGCGCCTTTCGGAAGAACGTTATCGTATTGCACTAGCCTCTGCTGAAATGGCTGCATGGGACTGGAACACGGAAACCGATAGTGTTGTGTGGAATGAACAGCATTTTCATATACTGGGACTTATGCCCGACGGCAAAGAAAAGAGCCTGGACTTCTTTACCCGCTTTATTCATACAGAAGATGTAGACAAAGTAAGCGAGGCCCTGCAAAATGTAGTAAATGGCGAAAGTCAATTTAATATGGAGTTCAGGATCAGGCGGGCAGACAATGATCATATCCGGTGGATGAGTGGTTTCGGACGGGCGGTAACCCGTGATGAACATGGACATGCTGCGCGTATGGTTGGGGTCATGTATGACATTACGCCACGCAAACGGATTCAGGAACAGAAAGATGAGTTTATCAGCATTGCCAGTCATGAACTGCGTACGCCGGTAACGAGTATGAAAGCCTATACACAGCTGTTACAGGAGATATTGGAAGAGCGTGGCGATACACAGAATGTATCGCTGATGAAGAAACTGGACAGACAGGTAGACCGGCTTATCTCTCTTATTTTTACCCTGCTGGACGCCACCCAGATCACCGAAGGGAAACTGAAGCTGCACAAAACAGACTTCCCGATAGATGAGCTAATAATGGAAGTAGTGGATATACAGCAGGGCATCGCGGGTAGTCAGCAGATAGTACCAATGTTAAAAGCCAATACTATCATACATGCTGACCAGGAGCGCATCCGGCAGGTGGTTATCAATCTGATCGCTAATGCAATCAAGTATGCGCCAGGGACAGAGCAGATTATTGTAACATCCGGCCTGACCGACGGCAGTGTGACTATCTGTGTACAGGATTTCGGTGTCGGCCTTGATGAAAGGGAACAGCAAAAGATATTTGAACGTTTCTTCCGGGATGAAGATGTGGGAAGTATCTCCGGCCTGGGGCTCAGCTTATATATCAGCGCTATGATCCTGCGCAGGCATGGCGGCGGGATTACTGTAGCGAGCCAGAAAGGAGCGGGGGCACTGTTTTGTATAACACTGCCCATCCGCGGTGATGAATAAAGTTGATCACTTGCTGTATGATGAAACGGCCGCTATTCTGCACCGTCTGTCTTCGCTCGTTGTATGGCATAATTACCTACATTCCTGCCTACGACCAGCCCGACCCCACAGTCGCTTTTGTTGTAGTGAAGTCCTCCAAGGAATCTGGATCTGGCTGCTTCCTCCGCCATGGCATCATAGGCAGCGGCCCTCTCAGGAATGATATGTCCGAGAATCTTGGCAGCTGCGCCACTGAAGGTGGAATGTCCGGATATATAAGAAGGGAAGTTCGGTACACCGGTCAGCGACCTGATATTAGGATTCATCTGGCAGGGGCGGGGGTTGAAGTAATGATACTTGGTATCCCAGCATACAATAGCAGCGTCCATTTCGGCCATTGCCAGCAAAGCAATATTCCTTGCCCAGCGTACTTCACTGAAGTCTTTCCTGAGAAAGTCCTCACAGGCAATAGACATCCAGTGGCCGGTAGGCGTATAGGTACCAGCGCCGTCAGACCAGAAATGTATGATACGGATATCTTCCCGGCTTGCCCCTGACGTCTGGGTAAATACTTCCTGGGTCTCTGCCTTCATTTCCTCCCCGGAGGTAGAAGGTGGTGGACCAGGGCGCAGCGCGATGACTGTCAGCGAGTCAAACAGGAAAGGCTTTACCTTACCAAATAAGGGTAGCATTGGCGGCCGCTTAGGCGTTTCAAGACTTTTCCATGGTATCTCTCCTTTAGCAATACAGGCGTCTTCCATTTGTTTCCAGATGGCAGGGTTACCTGCTGCAGCACCGGCTCTGTCACCACGGGCCCTGGCTACAAATTTCTGCGCTATTGCCTTTCCCAGCGCTTCCCCTGCTTCAATATCACTGCGGACGTTGGCCCCGGCAATGATGCGGGCACGCTTTTGTTCTTCCGCCTTCTGCTGAATAAACTCCTGGTCACCAGGAAACAGCAGCTTCATCATCTCTGCCGCTGCACCTGCCAGCGCGGCATCTTCCGACGGATAAGAAGGTAGCGTGGATGCCGGCACCAGTAGCTTTAGACTGCTGTCTACATGATAAGGTGCTGCCCTGTTGTACAACGTCTTGTAATACCAGGTAGCCACCAAGGCATCATACTGGGCAGCTGCCACATAAGCGTATGCCCTGGCCGCATAAGGCGGATTGGCAAATGGGAACAGCGGGTATGCAAGCGGATTGTTAGGATTGGGAGCAGGGTAGGTACCATCCTCATTCTGATAAGGCGGTAAGTTATGTTTGGCTACCAGCTCACGCATGATTTCATTCCAGCGCAACACAGCGCCGGCACTCCAATACTTTACGATCCGCTGTTCTTCACCAGTGAGGTCTGCCTGCCAGGACTTAATCTCATTGATCTGCGCAATGTAGTCTGGCGAAGTAGTAGCTCCGGGAGCTGCGACGGGTACTTCTGATGGTGAGGACAGCAATACAGGTTTCCAGGTACCTGCATCCAGGTCCTGGTTGTCAGGGTTGAGCGCCGGTATATTATCCGTCCTTCCCGATATCTCTTTATTACAGGCAATAATGATGATGGCCGCAGTTGTAAGCAGGATCAGCGGATAAAGAATGATCTTCTTCATATCAGTTAGGTTTTGAGGATGGAGCGGTATGGAGAGACTTATGGGAGAAGTTCAGTATATAGAAAAGGGAGCCATAGACCGTATTGGCCTGCCCCATATTCCTGCCGGCAATAGTGGTATTACCACCACCCACAAAGGAAAGCTGGGGTAATGCCGGCACTACGTATTTGATATTAATACCTGTTGTAGTAGCATTCATACGATTACTCGGGAAAGGCATATTATTCCTTGTTATGTCAAATCCTCCCAGTGTATTCCAGATATTCACGACACCTTCAGCTATCCACCGCCGGTTCCTGAAGCCGGTACGGAAGTTATAATTGGCAGCATCCGGCATACTTACCTCGTGGGTATTGTGCATTTCCGTTGTGTAGTAGGACTCCCTGTCTATGCGGATATTATCCCGGAGAATGTAGGTGGCCGACGCTGTGACAAAGAAGCTTCCCAGCTTATAGTCAACGATTATTCTGCCCGTAGCCGTTTTGCTATGAAGACCTATGGATAGCGGCAGGTAGTCAGGCGTATAGTTGGTGAGGGGGAAAGATATACCCGCAACGCCAAGTACAGATATTCTGCCGTTGCCTATCATGTGTTGGATAGGCCTCCATTTCAGGAACAGGCTGAGGTCCTGTAATCCCTGCATGCCTTCCAGCGTACCTGCAGAGGCGTTGGTTTTAACGTATGGTACGTTGAATAATACGTTAAACTTCTTTGTGATGCCATAATTGCCCATTACGGCAATCATTCTGGTGGAGACAGTTCCCAGGTTCTGGTTGTCTCTTTTCCGTGTTCCTTCCCAATAGTTCTTCCAGCTGCTGTAACTGTACATAGGGCCTATGCAGAACTCATTCTTTGACATCATAAGCGCGTCAATGTCCGTCTGCGCTGAGAGAGAATGAGGCCGAAGCAGGGCGCAAAGCACCATAACAGCCACTACCATTGGGGCGGTTGATCTTTTCATTGTTCGGAAGATTTTGGTCACGAATCTCATAGATCGGTTGATTATATCAACAACATACTTGTTCTACGAGTAATAAATATTCAATTTGTGGGTAAGTAGATGCCACAGAAGGATACGCTGTTACTGCACATTATATCCATTCATAACAAAAAAAGTAAAGCATATCGTGTTGGCTCTATTCCACTGTCACTGTATATCTCATTGTCCCTTGTTAGTACTTCATAACATTCACTATAGCAAAAGTGTGGTGATTGTACTTAAAGCTATATAAAAGTTCGCTGAATTATGTCACATGAACGTTTTATACTTTCATAATCAGCTGTCTTTTTTTTATGCCGGTGACCGCAGCTACACAGGCGGTATTGAGGAGGAGTATAGTAGGTCCTGCCGGCATGGATACCGCAGGTCATTAAAGGCAGCAATTGTACGTGCTTATTTTTTCTGTTGCTGCAATGTTTTTGGGGATTGTCTGCTGAGGTGTTTTGCATCAGTAAATGGTGGTAAAACGGGCTGCTGATAATATCGCCCATAGATTGCAGTAATTGTACAAATGGGGCTGGGGAGATGTTAAATGATATTGATAGCCATGTTGATAAAGTGTATATTTTATTATATACGAGGGCGGTTCAGGCCAAAAAAACAATGTCAGCGGGGATGATCTGGTCTTGCATAGAACCATGCGTCAGGAGATGCGTTATCTTTAAGTTGAGCAAGATTTTGTGATGGATGCATTTTTCACCCGTAACATTATTTAAGATGAGTCATACCAACTCAACCCAGAACATTTTCCGCATTATTTTAGGATCACTGCTGGTATTTACAGGCATCGGACACCTTACCTTTCTGAACGTTCCCTTCCAGTCGCAGGTACCTGTATGGGTACCACTGGATCCGGTGCTTGTTGTAAACCTATCCGGCGTGGTAGAGCTGCTGATTGGCCTATCCCTGTTATTCTGGACATCCAAACGTGTCCTGGTAGGCTGGATAGCTGCTATCTTTTTTGTGTTGATCTTCCCGGGTAACCTGGCACAGTATCTTAGCCGGACGGACGCTTTCGGCCTGAACTCAGATGCATTACGCCTGACAAGACTGTTTCTTCATCCCCTGCTGGTAGCATGGCCTTTGTGGTGTACCGGCGCATGGAGAGCATGGCGGCAGGGGAGGAGTGCCTCAGGCATGAATTTACATGGTAGTGCTGTCAGGTAGTTAAAAGCCCTGGAATCAGCACGGTTAGTATTATTCATGTTGCAACAGGAAGTATTCAACAGGAAAGCCCGGATGCTATGAGCTCCGGGCTTTCCTATAGTGTAATATTGTGTTCTTTCGCTGTATTAGTTAGCCATACCTTCCTGAAGGGTAGCTAGCGCTGACTGCGCATATTTTTTCTGATAAAGAGGCCGGCTTCTTTTAGCCTGTCGGTTGTCCATACATTACCTGCACAGGTACCGGAGGTCCATATAGCGCCGCTGGCTTTGTTATCGCTAAAGTTCCAGTTAGTCCAGCTGATCTTCTTTTTACGCATCAGGTCCATGTACCGTTGTCCTAACACCAGGTCATTTGGACCATCGCCTGAAGCTTCCTGGGTACCAAATTCTGTTACGAAAACGGGTAAGCGGTCAGAAGCCCAGTCCAGGTGTTGCAGGTAAGCTTCCTGGTGAGTTTTAGCGTAAAAATGAAAAGAGTACATGATATTCGGATAGGAGAGTGTATCGTCCAGGATTTCCTGCGCGCCGCTTTTCTCTGACAGCCCCAGAGAGGACCAGCCTCTTGTTCCTACGCAGATCACCGCGTCATTATCAATAGCCCTGATCACAGGGATGACCTGTTCCGCATATTTTTTAATGCTTGCCCAGTTGACGCCATTGGGCTCATTACAAATTTCATAGAGCACATTGTTATTGTTCTTATAAGTATTAGCGATGTCAGTAAAGAACCTGATGGCATTGCCGGTATTATGGTTAGGATCTCCCGGCGTCAGGATGTGGAAATCGATCAATGCATACAAGCCCCTGGCAGTTGCCTTATCAACAAATTGTTTTACCAGCGCAGTATACTTATCTGGGTTTGTTTCATAGCCTCCTTCCTGTACATACATGGATACGCGCAGTATATCTGCTTTCCAGTCACGGGTCAGCGTATCCAGTGCCGCATCTGTAATACATCCGGCATACCATTGAAGCCCCTGGGTACTCATACCTCTGAGCTGTATAGGGTGGCCCTGCTGGTTACAAAGCTTTGTACCTGCTACATGAAGCTGCCCATTGGTAGCCACAGGCGTCTGGGCGTGGCTATAGCCAGTCATGCATAGGTTGAACAGTAATAACAGGGAACTGATAAAAGCGTTTTTCATTTTGTGCTTGTTTATAGTAAGAGCTGTTAGTAAGTGCCAGCAGACCGGCAACCGGGTAACAGCAACGTGAAATAATACAGCCGGAAGAGATAAATATATAATGTAAAATGAAAACCGGCGGTAATTATTTTAACCCGTTGTTGTTCACTGACTGATGGTGGGGTTTGCCCTTATTTGTATAATGAGAAAGTCTCCGGGTATGAACCGGAGACTTCCAGGCTGGCAACGTATAGTTATTGCCAGTAGATCATAACCCGCCGTGTTTAATCTTGTAGGATAGGAAGGATGCTATTTCCTGTGCCTTATATGCATTGGGGAAGCCGGTATTGGATAAGCTTCTGTAGAGAGTCAGCTGGCTCTCCTTTACCTGACTGCTATCCCCGAGGCTGTGTTTGAATGAGGATAGCTCCTCAAAGTGATATTTACCTGCCAGATTTTTACTTTCGTCCCTGCGTTGGGAGTAACCATTGGAAAAAAACTTGGGTGCCTGTGTTACATAGAAGACGTTATTGGTCTGATTGGCCTCATTGCTGCCGCCCTTGTCGATGTACATAACGAGGTAATAGTTGCCGGAAAGAGTAGGCATATAATAGTCCCAGCTGATATAGGGAAGGCCAAAGATGGTCTGGCCCAGGGATGCGCCGGGCGAAAGGTCGTAATTGATTCTTGCATAGTTGGCGTTAATGTTCTGATAGGTATTCTGGGGAATGCTGGTAGTAAACTCTCCCCTGAAGATAATGCCGTAGTTATTTGCGTTGAAAGCATCCATCCACAGGTAGTATATATTCCAGTTGGAGGCCGCCTGGATAGCCTGCGATCCGACGTTTTTTACATCGAAGAAGGTCCTCCTGGCGTTGGAATAGAAGTTTTGGGTAGGATATAGCGTGTAATCTGACATGACCATCGACGTAAGATCAGGACCTCCATTGGTTGGCGTCTGCGGATCGACCGTAGTAGTATTGTCATTGAAGGCAACAAATAGTGACCGCTGACCGCCCTGCACACAGAACTTATTGACCAGAAAGTCATATCCTACCCAGGCATATCCATAGTCTCCCCAGCCTGTTCCCCAGGAGTTGATGATCCGGAATGCATTACGGGCATCATCATATCCTGCAATTACCATGGCATGTCCGCTTGCATCAGCACCGTAGTTCAGGTTATTCAGCACAGCGCTACCCTTCCAGCGTTGAAACTCTCCATTTACCATGGCACCCAGTACAACAGGTACCCCTTGGGCCAGGTATTCTTTGATTTCTGTCACCGACCCCTGTATACGCCGGAAGTTTTTGATCTTGTTGGCAGCAGCACTGGAAGGGTTACCTGGGGAACTTTGGTGGCATACCTGGTCATAAGGCACGCTTAACAGGGTATTTACCCCTCTGTTAATGAGTACATTGAAAGCGTCGTCGAAGAAGGTGCCAGTGTTACAGGCTCTCCTGGAGGGCTCGATAGCAAAGAACAGATCAGTAGGAGAGTATTGATAGGAATTGTTCTGTAACTGGGATTGGGACAGATTTCTGGCAATACCGTCCAGGTAACTTTTGGTATTGTATCCTACCGCCCAGGCTACACAGGTACCCAGCATTCCCTGATTACCAATGGGAGGGAATTTGCCTGTCAGGTCTACACTGGCAGGGAGTGAGCTGCCGGACTGGTAATTGCCGTAATTGATGGCAACGGGGATTGTTTGTGAGTAGTTTTCTCCGCTGTTCCATCCGGTACTGAACTCGCAATTTGTACAGTCAGGAGGTTGTGGGGTGGGATCATCTGCTTTTTTATCATCTCCCCAGCAGGAGATCGCAGATAGAGCCAGGATGATAAGTAGCGGGCGTATTGCTGATTTCATAACTAATGGATTGTGCATGGTGAATGTTGTTGGTTTGCTGTTGCCGGGCAATTGTATAGAAGCGTTTTATCTGGAGTTACTGGTGTTCTGTACCGGCTGTTGTAAGTGTTGGATGACAATCAGGTCCGTTTGCTGTTTCATTGATCAGTTGCTTATGAGTAGCTGTATGCGCAGGCAGCTATACTGTTGCGAAGTTAAAAAGGGTGGAACTGGCAAAAAATACAAACTAGTTTGTATTTTTTGCAGCAGATAGAGACCTGTTTTCGATTGCATGGAATGTAACAGTTGAAGGTAGCGGCAGGTGATTGTTTGTAGCGTAATGTCGGGGCTATATATGGAAAGATGTCTGATGGCGTTCACTAGATGGTTCTCCAAAGCATTATTCCAAGTTTTCTTGTAGAGCCATTAGTCGAACAGTGTTAGTATAACTGCTCTTTCTGTGGATGGATGCCAGGCAGTCTTTCGCTTATCCATCTAACTTAACAAATGCTGTTGTAAAATTAACATAAAACCGGGTGGAGATACTGTATTAAGGCGACAAACACCGCTTTGGGGATACTGATTGTCAATAAGGGCAATAGTGTAGCTGAGATGCTTATTAGGAAACTGTATAATCATTTTTATATATTTGTTTTTTAAAACCAATAGTATATTCCTATGACCAGAAAGACAGTTGTCCTGTTGGTGGGCCTTATCTCCATTTCAACAATTTTGACAGGACAGGTTAAAAAGACAATTATTCCAGTTTTACATCCGGGTGAACAGTACATTTTCAGGAGTACTATTATTTCAGACATTCACGAAGATGGTGTAAAAGCCATTAACCAGAGCTATTCCTATAGTTGGTTCCTGCGTGTAATAGGAAAGAATGCGGCGGGGAAGAACTTGATCAGGGCTACTTACCTGAAGATTAATCATAAGACCGAGCACCTGTTTACACGTGAGAGCTCCGGTTTCAATTCAGATGATTTTAAGGAGTTTGTAGTAAAAAGCCTGAATGACGAACAGCATAAGCAGAACGACAGGCTGCGTAAGTTAGGTGAAGGCATGATGGGTAAATCATTTACACTTTACTTCGACGAAAATATGCAGATTAATGAAGTTACCGGATTGGATACACTGATTAATATTGCATTGGCAGGTATGGAAGAAGAGAATACGCCCGCACAACAGGAATTTGAGAAATCTACCAGGGGGCTGATCAACAATGAAGAGGTGCAGAAGATATTTGAAAATGCATTTGCTTACGTAACAGAGGATGCTGTAGGTGTAGGCGATAAGTGGAGCAGCAATGAGACACATAATGTTGGTCCGGTAAGAGTGGAGTATGTTGTTAAGTCGGAAGATGGCAGTAACCTGGACATCACGGCTTCATCCACAACAGTTACCAACAATGATATACAGGTAGCTTATTCGCGTAAAGGTACTATTACGGTAGATAGCAAAACAGGCATGCTGGTGAATGCAACCATCAAAGATGATATGAAACCGCGGGGAGGTGCAATATCGAGGCTGGTTATAAAGACGATGAAGAGTGAATTACAGAAGAAATAGTTCATACAGCATTACCGGTGCAAGCCGGTATATAACAAAGGCCTCTAACCAGAGGCCTTTGTTGTAATTACTCCTGATAAATAAATAATTTACTGTTAACTTCCGGTTTTCGGAGGCATGAATAGTCCGTGTCTCGTCATTGATGATCCTGTTAATATTCGTTGTTTATGTCAGAACTCAGCTCGTTATTTGTAAAACTCAAGATGAAGCAAGATAGTCTCAAACGTTTCTTTGAGGCCAGGCCGGCTGCGCCAATACCCGATGAAGACTGGGCGGCATGGTGGAACAGCCGGGATATGTATTCAAAATCTACGCTACAAGACATTCCTATGTCATCAGCTGCATCTAATGGAGAAGTCTTTGAATCCTGTTTGCAGGCTCCGGAAACATTTAGTCTGATTAAGACGGAGGAAGATATCTATATCTTTACGAGTCTGATGTTCAGCGAGAATTACTATGAGATACTGCCGATGCTGGCAGTATTGAAAAGCGTAGCGCAATATATGGAGCCGGGGGAGGAAGGAGTTGCGTTTATCTATGACTATTTCTGGGGAGGTGCAGCGGTGATGGCACACCTGGAATTGTCAGCAGGAAAAGCGGTACTGAAGCATACTAAAGATACGTCAGAGATGGATGAAGTTTTGGTGAATGAGGCAAATGCGGCATTGCAGGAGGCTATGGACGCTTTGTCGGGTAAGGAGACTGACTGATACCGGCCGTACGATGAATAACGTGAGGGGGTGTACTGCTCCAGGCAAAATAGTTTAAAAAGCTGCTCTTACAGGAGCAGCTTTTTCTTTATTGTTCAGGCTCATTTTTACGAATAATTAACATTAGTTAAATACATGTTAATCCATCTGTTAACGTGATGATAATGTGCAGATCATTATGCAATAGTAGGTAACTTCGCGCCTTCATGTGTCTTTCCTGTACATATTCGTAGACAACCAAAATCATCATCCATGAAGAGATACAACAAACATACAGATACTCAGCTGATAGAGTTGCTCAATAAAAAGGACCGGATTGCATTAGGGGAGGTCTACAATCGTTATTGGAAGAGACTATATGACCATGCCGTTTCCGTTATAAAGGATAATGGAATAGCTGAGGATGTAGTACATGATGTTTTCATGTCTCTTATAGTGAGAAAAAAAGCCTTAAATATTAATTGTACCCTATTTACTTATTTGTGTAAAGCGGTGATAAACCGTAATCTTAAGGAGGTTAGAAGAAAACCTGTACGCAAAAGATTCTTCCAATCCTATACAGAATGGCATATGGAAGGTGCCAAAATGGTGGATGATGCCATCCGCGAACGGGAAATAGTAGCTATAATACATGGTGTTATCAGGACATTGGCACCGGATACGTGGGAGGTTTTCCGGCTCCACACGGACCATAAGCTAAGTAACAGGGAGATAGCAGAACGTATGAATCTGACAGAATCAGGCGTTAAAAATCGTATTTATAGGGTAGATAAGGCGTTGAAAAAGATATTGAGCTTCTTTGAATGGGCCTGTATTATCAGCGTTATTTACAGTCACTATGCGCAATCGGGTAACCTTAAAAGTCCGTCGTCAAAAGCCCTGGCTCCTGTTGAAACCGGTATTACTACTCCTAGCTGCTAACAGATATCAACCCTGACTAAAAAAAAATATTTATTTACGCGCGACTTTTGGCCTGCTTAGGGGACTATATATTAAACCAGCCACTGAAATAGAGGAGAAGCAAAATCATCCTGGAGTTTTAAGTCGGCCAATATGCTATTATCAGCAATACATTGACCTGATAGACCTCATAGCGTACTGCTAAATGGGTATCTCGTGTCCGCGATATATACAGTTCTGACCTCATTCAGGACGCGGTCTTGTATTGCCGTAACAGTAGGTTACTAGCTAAAGTATAATTGTTATCAGCGCCAAAACGAGTCTATTTTGGAACAAAAAAAATGTAAGCCATGTGATCGGTCACGCGTGTGCCCGAAAGTGACGACCTGTGTGCGTACTAATTCCAGGAGATGTGGGATAAAAGCCAATCAGCGTCGTGCGTGCAGGAATGCACCATATAATCAACAGAGAGGTAGTTCAATGCCAGTAAATACAGGTATTCCGCCCCCGAACGTATCAAGGCCGGGCAGTAACCTGAAGCTGATCTGCTTTGTACTGCTTGCTTCAGTTGTATTATTATGCCTGATGCATTTCTTCGGCTATATGGCCAATAATATTGCATGGCCATATTTTATTGCCGGTATGATATACCTGCCTGGTTTATTCCTGCATGTATTAGTGTCGGGACTGAGATTCACTGATTGTATTACAGAAGAGAGTTACATTAAGCTTACCCGGCTGATATATCAGCATAATATAAAAGACTTCAGCAGCTTCATTAAATACGCAATGAGAAAGTATAAGAGTTGACATTGTTACCTGCTGCTGTTAGCAGGATCCTCCAAATAAATTAAATCCCCAGGTATGTTAAACAATCTCGAATTTAAAAAACTACTTCGCCGCTACCAGGAAGGTAAGTGCAATAGTGATGAAGTATCAGAGGTGGAAAGCTGGTACTATTATCTGACCGTTATGTCAGAACTCCCAGGCCAATACATCCCCAGTGAAGAGATGAAGGAGCGAATCTGGTCAAAGATTATGTCCGCCGATCAGTTTGATAAACGCAGGCGTAAGATCCATCAGATTGCTTATGGTGTAGCTGCTGCTGCCATTCTTTTGATATTGCTGACCATCTCTTTTCCTCGCCTTTTCAGCAGAGAAGGAGCTGTCAGGCAGCAGGACCCGTTTGTTGAGCAGGATGGGGTACTTAAGCTGTCTGATGGCCGAAGGTATGTGCTGAACCAGCATCCGCGTAAAAGAGTATTGGCAGATCTGCCGCATGTGAGTATATCTCTTTCCGATAGCGGATATGTCAATTACCGGCTTAAACAATCAACGGTATCAGGTGCCTCAATATTTTTTGATCCGGGTTTGGATGTATTGTCTACTCCTGCCGAAAGGCAATGCCGGATGTCGCTGCCAGATGGTTCAATTGCCTTTCTGAATGCGGGTAGCAAGCTAACTTTCCCGTCAGTATTTACAGCATATGTAAGGCAGGTCGAACTGGAGGGGGAAGGTTATTTTGAAGTAGCCAAAGATTCTTCGCGCCCGTTTGTAGTTATCAGCGGAAATCAGCAGGTGCAGGTATTAGGTACACATTTTAACATAAGATGTTATCCTCATGATGCGGTACGTACAACACTTCTGGAAGGCAGTGTACAGGTAAGGGTTGGTACAACTGGTGAAACGGTCAGCCTTGCAGCAGGTGAACAGACAGTGCTGAATGGCAATAGTCTTGTTAAAAGTCAGGCGAATACAGCCATGGAGATGGCCTGGACTACTGGTTGGTTTGATTTTAAGGGAGTACTGCTAAGGGATGCGCTTATGCAGATATCTCAATGGTATAATGTGCCGTTGCATCACCACATCCCCGAATTGAAAATACATGCGCATCTTGACCGTTCCTTATCTCTGTCGGAAAATCTTTCCTGGCTATCTAAATCAAGCAAGATGAGTATTGCTTTTCAGGATGGCATGATTCAGGTCGAACCTTCTCATTGACTTTTTAATCGTCCCTCACTATGCCATTAGGCTCCGGTAGTAAGATATGCTGCCGGAGTTGCCGGAATGCTATGCGATAGGGTTTTACAATATTATTTCAGCAGATTTATCAAAAGGACAAAAACTAATTCCTAACTATGTACACTTTCAGGATGATTTTCTTCCTTATGACTGTGATGTTCGGGACTATCAATGCAAATGCACAGTCAGACAAACAGATCACTAATAAAAACAAACTTGTAACATTAAATGAAAAGGGGCGCAGTCTGTATGATGTAATGACAAGATATTCAGCACAGACAGGGACCAGCTTTTATTTCATACCCGGTGCTGAAGAACGATCTTCACCGGTGTACGTGGAGTGTAAAGATATACCTCCAGACATGGCGTTGAAACAGATATTCTCAGCTCAGACAGGCGTAAAATATATACTGCAACCAGGGGGCCAGATTGAGATATGTGTGAAAACGGCGGACGTTCCGTTATATGATTCACCGCCACTGTCTATACCCATTCTCCATGGTATAGTAACTGACAAACATTATCTGCCACTAACAGGTGCTGTAGTCACTTGTTTATACAACAGAAGAATCTCGACTGTTACAGATGAAAGTGGCCGATACCGGCTGTTGAGAATGCCCCTCCAGGGTAACTTGCTAGTCAATTGTCCGGGATATGAGCCAAAGGTTATTAAATATAATACTGATCAGGCCCCGCCGGCCCATCTTGAGTTAAGGACCAGGCAGTTGAATACTACAGTCGTAAAACCGGAATACCATTATTTAATATCCACAATCCCTGATAGGAAAGCCCGGGATTTTATTACTGGAAATGAGCTGGAGGGTCAACTAGTAAATGACCTGGGACATGCACTGGCAGGTCGTGTGTCAGGTCTGCAGATTACTCAGCTATCCGGTGTTCCCGGTTCTGGTACCAGAACGTTTGTACGTGGCTATAATAGTATGCCGGATGGTATAGGTCCGCTGTATGTACTGGATGGTGTTATAATGAATACCACATCTCTCTCGCAAACCGCTAATGCAGCAGGGCGGATTAGCCCGTTATCGTCCTTAGATCTGTTGTCTATCAGCCATATTGAGATATTAAAAGACGCAGAGGCAATAGCCAGATATGGATCAAGGGGAACTAATGGTGTGATTCTTATTACTACCAAGCGTGGGCAAGCAGGCAAACCACGTACACAATTTGACTATAGTAATGGTATTGCAATCTCGGGAAGAAAAGTGAAGCTGATGAATACAATGCAGTATATACAGATGAGGAGGGAAGCAATGCAGAATGATGGTGTGGGGCCTGGTAGTACCGATTATGACATGAATGGTACGTGGGATACAATAAGATATACAGATTGGCAGGAGTCTTTAATAGGAAATACAGCACGTCAGGAAGAAGTAAGGCTCAGTCTTTCACAAGGTAGTGACCAGACACAGTATCTGATATCCGGTAAGCTAAAGAATCAGACAACAGTATATCCGGAGGACTTTAACAACAGGCAGATCACCAGTCATGCCAGTATCACACATCAGTCACGCGACCAACGTCTGAAATGTACATTCAGTAACTTTTATGGTACTAATAGCTACCATCTGCCGGTAGTAGACCTTGCAAGCCTTATTTTCTCCTCACCGAATAGTCCGCCTGTTAAGACAGCAGAGGGCAAACTTAATTGGGAAAATAATACCTACAACAACCCTTATGCAGTTGTATCTCAATATACTTTTATCAAAGAAAAGAGCCTTGTTAGTAGTATTTACCTACAGCAGGCATTGACAAGTAAAGTGTACATGCAGGTATTACTGGGGCACGCGTTTAACCGTTTAGACGATATGTCTGCGCTTCCTTTCGTCTCGTTATTACCAGGGAGCAGCAACCCGGAGGATCAGCGTTCGATGTCTGCTGGTAGTAATCAGTCCAGAACCTGGGTAGTTGAGCCGGAGTTGGTATATAGCAGTAGTAAGCGTCTGCATAGCTGGGAAATGGCTGCCGGATTTACCATGCAGAGAACAGTCAGACGTGGGCAGCTTTTCTCAGGAAGAGGTTTTATAAGTGATGAGCAGATGCGCGATATTAATAATGCGCGGCATGTATCGTTTTCGGCCACAAAAGAAGACTATCAGTATGCCTCTCTGGCTGGCAGGGCTAGTTATAGTTATGCTGGCCGCTATGTGCTAACAGGTACAATGAGAAGGGACGGTAGCAGCAGGATCAGTAGTAACGGACGATACAGGCTGTTTTGGGCAGCAGGAGCAACCTGGGTTTTTTCAGAGGAGCGTTTGTTGGGTACACCAGAATGGCTGATAAAGGGGAAGTTGCATGTAGGGCTTGCAAATACAGGCAATGATCGAATACCCTACGATGTACCGGTATCGACCGCTTATCAGACAGGTTATGGTTATATGGGCACATTGGGGCTGACGCCTGGCAATAATGCCGTTGCAGCCCTGCAATGGCAGATTAATAAAAAAAGTGAGCTTGGAATAGAGCTGGAATTACCGGCATCTGTGACCGTCAAGATGATATACTACAGGAATAAAACGAAGAATCAGCTGGCAGGCCGGACATTGCCCGCGACAACAGGGTACGAGACTATGACAGCAAATATGAAGGCGCTGATACTGAATACGGGACTTGAAGTAGATGCCAGAAAGGCATTGTCTCAAACGGTGGAAAGTAATAATCTACGTTATGACTTATTCTGGAATCTCACCGTGCCCCGCAACAAGCTGGTGTCTTTCCCTGACCTGGAAGCCTCGAGCTTCGGTGAGCTGTATAAGGTTGGCTATCCTTTGAACGTCAGGATGGTTAATAAAAGTACAGGCGTGGATAGCCAGACAGGCATCTATACATTTGAGCAATCAGATGCTCCTGGAACATCCTCGCGATTAAAGAAAGAACCTGTTGTTATCGGACCTGTGTTTTATACAGGACTGGGGCTGGGTATTACTTTTGGCAGCGTCAGGCTTGATGTTCATTGTCAGTATGTACATCAGCAAGGAATGCGCATGCCGCCGGTTTCAATGGCAGGGCAGTTTATCCAACGTGGTTCTAACCAGTTGCAGGAGCGAGCAGACAGGTGGCGAAAGAGTGGTGATCGTACACCTTATCAGAAATACTCCAGCATAGGGGATCATGCAAAGGCAGCCAATACGGAGTTTCAGACAAGCGATGGGATGATACAGGATGCCTCCTATGCACGCGTAAGAAATATTTCTTTACTATGGGCTTTACCTGTTTCATGGTGCGAAAGAGTCAGTGTTAAAAGTGCCGGGGCGCATCTAAATATGCAGAACCCGCTGACCTTTACAGGTTATACAGGTACGGACCCGGAAACACAGGCATCTGGTAATCATTCAGTGGTTCCTCCCTTAACGGTAATCAGTACTGGTGTAAGAATAGTCTTTTAATACAAAACACAGATAATGTTTACAACAAAATATTTTTTTACGCTATTGCAGCTCTTATTACTATGTTCCTGTGTTAAAGATGCACAGGAGTTGCAGCAGCAAGGGCGTATTGCGTATTATCAATCAGATAGCAGCGCAACCCGTATTGTAATGGGTATCTACGCCAGGATGGCCGACGGATCAGCATCTAGTTATCGTACAGCACTTTTGACAGGCGTTTCAGGAGATGAGCTGACGGTTTTTACAAAGGCTGAACTTTCAGATCTATACAGGAATAAAATGCAGCCCGACAATATCTACGCATACTGGTACTGGAAAGACGCTTATGCTTGTATATATATGGCTAATGATGTATTGGATGGTTGTGGACAATCATCTGTATTAACGCCTGCTGTTAAGTCCCAATTGATGGGAGAGGCTTATTTTATAAGGGCGTATGAATACTTTTACCTAGTCAATTTATTCGGTAGCGTACCTGTGTCAACATCTATTGATGTCAGCGAGAATGCGAAGCTGCGAAGGGAAAGAATTACAGCGGTCTATGAGCAGATTGTAGCTGATCTAAAGAAAGCATGCGACCTCCTGCATGATGGTTACGCTGCAAGTAACAGCCTGCCTGGAAGCCAGGAAAGGACGCGCCCCAATAAAGCAACCGCTGCCGCACTGCTGGCCAGGGTGTACCTGTACTCGCAGAAATACCCGGAGGCAGCATCACTGGCCTCGTCATTGATCGAGAGCAAAGACAGATATGAATTGGTAAGCCCGGAACATGTGTTCTTAAAGAATAGCAGAGAAGCTATCTGGCAGCTAATGCCGTCCTCTCCTAATTATCTAAACCTGAATACTCATGAAGGACGTGAGTTCATACTTATATATCCACCACGACTGACTACTCAGGTTGCTTTGGCAGCTGATTATGTGAACTCCTTTGATCATCAGGATATACGGAAGTCATTGTGGATAGGCAGGCTTAATGATTCATCTGTAAATCCCAGGGTGACGTACTACTATGCCTACAAATATAAGGTGAGATCAGGCACCCAGCTGTCTGAGTATACCATGATATTCAGACTGGCGGAGCAATACCTGATCCGTGCAGAAGCAATGGTATATATGGGTAAAGTAAAAGAGGCCCTTGCCGACGTAGATGTATTGCGCAGGAGAGCAGGACTATCACCACTAGCCGGAATTGAGCCGGTCATCAGTGCTGAGGATGCACTGAAAGTAATTTTGAAAGAGCGACAATGGGAGTTATTTACAGAAGGCGGGCATCGTTGGTTTGATCTGCGCCGCACAAATAACATAGATGTTATTATGCCACAGGCGTGCGCCGCCAAAGAGACCCAGTGGCGTACAGAAAAGCAACTGTGGCCGGTGCCGGCAGAAGAAATCAGGCGAAACGCTAATCTTACCCAAAATAAAGGGTACTGAATATAACGTATCAGGAGCGGACACTCCGCTCCTGATACGTTATGGCCTTACCGGGTTCATTCTTAGTCCTGACAAAGTATAGACCTGAAACGTATTGTTGTTCCAGGAGGTGTAGATACACCCTTCCCCGATTGCAGGGCAATTGAATGGAATCAGTACAATGGAATAGACTCCTCCATCGACGACATAACCAAAGAAGGATCTGGCCTTGAAGGCGTAAGCTGCACTGACAGCCGTAGCTGCTATTATAAGTGCAAGCATCATTTTTGCTTTTTTCATATAGTATTGCGTTAAATAAGTGAATGTTTTATTTTAAAAGATAGGTTAGCCTATAGCCAACTATAGCAAGGAACAGGAAAGTTATATTGAATACCAGGTGTTGATTCCAGGAAAGATGACGGATAAGGCCTCCGCAAGTACAAGGTCTTTCCGCCGTAAAAATGAGTACATAAGCTACGTAGATAGTGAAGCCTGCCATAAGTAGTACAGCACCTGCAAGTCCGTAACGACGGGTGGAGTCGGCTATGATGAGGAAGGCAACTAATAGCTCCATGACTGGCACCAGGACCGCTATAGGTATTGCATAAGATGACAGCAGTGGGGACCTCTTAAGGTCGTATATATAGAAGTCATATGCAAATAGCTTATTCAGACTGGCGTATATAAACAGAAAGAACAGCGCATAGCATATCCATGCGAGAACCGTATTAGCCTTCATAGTAGTTTAGGATAAGGAATGTAAATAACTGATAAAGAATTGTGTATACGCTGTTAAGACGTACATACGATGTAATGGGTTAACTGCCTGTTCTGTTTGTATTGATTGACTTGGCTATAGGTAAAAAGAGTTAACAACGTCTGTATGCTAATGTACTCAATTTCGCTAAAATTGATAACTAATTTTAACAAATAAGGGATTTTTCCGGGAAAAAGTAAGAACCCGGATAGGCTAGGCTGCCATCCGGGTTTGGTTACTATGCAGAGACTATATCTTTGTATTATTCTTTGGCAATCATATTACTTCTTATTCCTGTAACACCTATCAGGAAGCAGACAAGCGCGATGGAAATAGGATATAATAATCCCGCCAGGTGATTCTGAGTTTCTGTTACCAGCAGCGTTGCAACTGTAGGTAGAAGTCCGCCGAAAACACCATTTCCTATATGATAAGGCAATGACATGGATGTGTATCGTATTCTTGTGGGGAAGAGTTCCACCAGAAATGCTGCAATCGGGCCATATACCATAGTGACAAATATAACCTGTATGAATACCAGAAAAATAAGCTGCCACTGCTGGCTGTTACTGACAATTATTTCTCTGACAATTTCCTGTTTACCGTCTGTGGATATAGTTGTTTCCCTAAATTTGGATCCGTCAGTATAGGTTTTGACCTTAACGGACTTTTCTACATTCTCCATTTTATCATTTCTGGTGATGGAGTTCTCTATGCTATAACGACTGGTGTCCTCATTTTTCAGTCCAAGATCAGCTATTCTGTCCATACCGGCATATATGGGATAGTACGCCAGTGCGGCAATGATCATTCCGGTCATCATGATTTTCTTCCGGCCTATTCTATCTGATAATTTACCGAAGTAGATAAAAAAGGGAGTGCCCAGCAACAGTGCAACAGCAATGATGATGTTGGACTGTACAAATTCTACCTGCATGGTCTTCTGGAGGAAAGATAAGGCATAGAACTGGCCGGTGTACCAAATTACACCCTGTCCCATGGTTGCGCCAAAGAGGGCCAGCAATACCATACGCAGATTTTCTTTCTTACCAAAGCTTTCTCGGAGAGGATTGAGGGACGTCTTACCTTCAGCCTTCAATTGAGTGAACAGAGGAGATTCTTTCAATTTTATCCTGATATAATAAGACATTATGACCAGGAGAATGGATAGCCAGAAAGGGATACGCCATCCCCACCCGTTGAAATCTTCGGGAGTAAGAGCCGTCCGGGTAATGAGAATCACAGCCAATGACACGAACAGGCCTAGGGTAGCAGTGGTTTGTATGAAACTGGTATAGTATCCGCGCTGATGATGCGGGGAATGTTCTGCAACATAGGTTGCTGCGCCGCCGTATTCTCCTCCGAGTGCCAGCCCTTGTAGCAGACGAAGCAGTAATACCAGGATCGGAGCCAGTAATCCGATACTGTCATAACCGGGTATGAGTCCGATGGCAAAGGTCGAACCACCCATGATTAATAAGGTCAGGAGAAAAGTATGTTTGCGTCCGGTCAGATCTCCAAGTCTGCCAAAGACAATGGCACCAAAGGGCCTCACAATAAATCCTACAGCAAAGGTGGCCAGCGTGGCAATGTAGGCAAGATCCGGATTGCTAGGCGGAAAGAATTTCTGGGAAATGATGGCGGACAGACTCCCAAAAATATAGAAGTCATACCATTCGATAAGCGTTCCGGCAGACGAGGCTAATATTACCTGCCAGATGGATTGAGAGGTTCTGCTGTTAATCATATACGTGGTTACTTGGTTGATATCGATGTATAATATAGGCAAATTGTCGTAAATGTTATAGTATTTACATATTTAAATAGGGGAACAATGGTGATTATCCGTCTGATATTATAAGTAATTTCTACTAACTTTATTAGGGACTTTGGGTTAGCACCACACAATTGATATATGCGTAAACGACCGGCTTTAGCTTTATTGTTCATCTCGCTGCTGCTTTCAGTGGCAGTTGTTGCCCAACAGGCACCTAGGCAGCCTAGGATTGGGTTGACATTAAGTGGTGGTGGGGCTAAGGGACTAGCCCATATAGGTATTTTACAGGCATTGGATAGCGCAGGACTGAAAATTGACTATCTGACTGGTACCAGTATGGGCAGTATTGTGGGCTCGCTTTATGCCATGGGTTATTCCGGGGATGCAATTGAGAGGGTGGCCAGGCAGATGGACTGGGACAATCTTTTCTCAAATCAACCTGTTCTTACTGACATTTCCTTTGAAGAGAAGCGGGAGTACAACAAGTACATGATAGAGATCCCGTTTGAGTATGGCAAGCCTAAGCTGGCGTCAGGTGTGATAGCCGGTGAACAACTCTGGCTGGAGTTGGCCCGCCTTTGCTGGCCTGTGAACAATGTCAGAGACTTCTCAAAATTTAATATCCCTTTTAAATGTATTGCTACAGATGTCACTACCGGTCAGGTGGTCACATTAGATTCAGGTGATATAGTAACAGCAATCCGGGCCAGTATGGCCATCCCTTCTGTATTTACAGCCGTGAAGATCGGAGACAAGAAGCTGGTGGATGGCGGGGTAGTCCGAAACTTTCCCGTCATTACCGCAAAAGAGATGGGGGCTGATATTGTAATTGGCTCTAATGTAAGTAATGGTCTCCGTAAAGCTGACCAGCTGGTTACACCATTAGATATTATATATCAGTTGGGTTTCTACAAGGATGCGGATGACTTCAGAGAGGCAAAGAAGCTGACTGACATATATATACAGCATCAGCTGGACGATTATAGTGCAGCAAGCTTTGGGAGTGTAGACTCATTATTGGATATAGGCCGTAAGAAGGGGGAGGAGATGTATCCAATCTTTAAGCGCATGGCCGATTCATTAAATGCCTTGTATCCTCCGGAAAGACCATTCCGGAAAGATCGCCTGCCGTTTACCCCAGATATTGAACTGATGGATATTAAGGTGAATGGCCTGGTGCATTCCGACGAGAGCTTTTTCAGAGGTAGGCTCGGATTAGTAAAAGGCGGCTGTTATACGCCTGCGGATCTGAAGAATGCCGTGCTGAATGTATTTGGTACCCGTTTTTTCAAAATGATCACCTATAGGCTAGAGCCACAGGGAGACTGTAAAAGTATTATGGACATACAGGTTGAAGAGAATCCTTTGACCTATGTAAAGTTTGGTTTACAATATAATAGTTTCACGAATGCAAGCGCAATTGTCAATATCTCACAACGGAACTTTGTTGTTCCTAACTCGCGTTCATTTGTGAGTTTGGCAATCAGTGAGAATCCGCGAGTGCAGGGAGAGTTCTTCAAGTACCTTGGGCCGAAACGGAACTTTGGCTTTGGATTGGGAGTGTATTACGAGGATAATGAGCTGACGCTATATAGGGACTTTAAAAGACAGATGGAATATCATATGAAGTATCTGAATGGTGAAGCAAAACTTCAATACACGCTGAATAGTATGATGGCTATGGGGGTTGGTACACGGTATGAATTTCTGAATCTGACACCGAGATATGAGTCAGTGGAAGTACTCAGGGGAAATGGCAACCAATTGAACAGTTATGTATTTTTTGGGGTGAACTCCCTTGATAGAAAGATATATCCGCGGCGGGGAATGGATTTGCAATTTGAATCCGGGTGGGTATATCACCAGCAGACGGGATATCGAGTGTACAAAGATGGAGAAGAGACTATGCCCGCAGATTATGGGTATAAATTCAATGATTATCAGCGTACACTGTTACACATGAAGTATCATGTACCATTTAACAGTAAGGGCAC
Organism: Chitinophaga rhizophila; assembly: GCF_019492185.1. Lineage (GTDB taxonomy): Bacteria > Bacteroidota > Bacteroidia > Chitinophagales > Chitinophagaceae > Chitinophaga > Chitinophaga rhizophila. The sequence continues at coordinate 529,976 of NZ_JAICCF010000001.1, read as the reverse complement.
TATGCAGATACAGGCAGGAGCAGGAGCCAATTTTACTCACCAGCAGGGCCCTATCAATGCATTTGTAGTAGGGGGGCTAAATGCTGTAATGCGTAATCAGCTACCTATTGTTGGCATTCGGGAGGCGGAAATTACCACTTCTAGTGCGGCTACGCTCCAGCTATCCTATCAGTATGAATTTATGCGTAATACTTATGCAATTCCCCGGGCAGGCGTGGTGATGTATGATTTCCTTGGAGATATTTCAGCTAAGTATAAATATATGAGTGGCTATGGATTAACAGGAGGTTATTCCTCCTTTATGGGGCCAATAGAAGCGTCCGTCATGTATTGTGATCAGGACGGACGCTTAAGAATGTATGTTAATATAGGATTTAATTTCTAGTGCATTCTGTCACCACGCACTTCCAGATTGCTAATAATTTCAGCTTCGAGCGTCAGCCATTCCTGCCAGCGTGCCCTGACTTTGTCTTCTGGCACATATTCGTTAGCTAAGTCAATGAAGAGGCGATAGTGTCCTGCTTCGGATATCATAAACTTCCGGTAAAATTCTTTCAGATATTCGTCTTCAAGTCCTTCGCTGAGCAGGCGGAAACGTTCTGCACTACGTGCTTCGATTAGTGCAAATATGAGTAGCCTGTCCAGCAACACTGTCTGAGGATCACCGCCTTTATTCTGGTGAGACATCAGGGCGTTTACATACATGTCTTTTCGTTGTTTACCTAGCGAGAATCCTCGTTTACGCATTTCAGCCAGCACCTGGCGGAAATGACCCCATTCTTCCGTAACAATAGGAGCTAATTCCTGTACCAGTTTATCTTTCTCAGGATAACGCTGGATCAGGGAAATACAGGATGTGGCAGCTTTTTGTTCGCAGAAGGCGTGGTCTGTCAGAATCTCTTCCAGAGAGATGGCAGCCAGGTTCACCCAGCGCGGATCGGTAGGAAGATGCAGGCCTAATATGGAGACTTTACTCATAGGGCAAAGTTACTTAGCTTTGAGAGATGAAAGAAGATTTTCTTTTGCAGCAATTAGCCCAGCGTGAGGCGCAGCATGCGTTCCGCCGGCTGAGGGTATCTGTTCCGGGATCAGTTGATTTCTGTTCTAATGATTATTTGGGCTTGTCTCGAAGCGTAGCAATGCAGGAAAGCGTCCATATGCTGCTCCAGGCAAGGCCCTATATGCATGGTAGTACCGGATCAAGGCTGTTGGCAGGTAATTATCCCTGGGTGGAAGAGGCTGAGGAAATGCTTGCAAACTTTCATCAGGCACAAGCCGGTTTGATATATAATTCCGGATATGATGCCAATCTGGGTCTGTTTTCAGCCGTTCCGCAAAAAGGAGACACTATTGTATATGATCAGCTGATACATGCGTCTATCCGTGATGGAATAAGGCTTTCAAAGGCACAGGCTTACTCATTTCTGCATAATGATCTCGAAGATCTGCAGAAAAAGCTGCAGCATAGTACAGGTAATATCTTTGTAGCAGTAGAATCTGTCTATTCTATGGATGGTGACTTTGCTCCATTACAGGCAATGGCTTTATTATGTGAAAGGTATGGCGCTCACCTGATTGTGGATGAAGCACATGCCACAGGCGTGGTCGGCGTTAAAGGAGAGGGGCTTGTTCAGCATCTGGGCTTACAGGACGCCTGTTTCGCAAGAGTGCACACTTTCGGAAAAGCTGTAGGCTGTCATGGAGCGGTTGTCTTAGGAAGTGGCGTTCTGCGTGATTTTCAAATTAACTTCTCCCGCTCGTTTATTTATACAACTGCTTTACCGCCCACAGCGGTAGCTGCGATTGTAGCAAGTTATGAGCTGTTTCCATACATGCGGGCCGCTAGGGAGCACCTATTATCCCTTATTGCCCGATTCAGAAGCGGAGTAGCCGGACTGTCCACATTGCATAGTGATACCCCCATACAGATTATTCTTACACCGGGAAACGAGAATACCCAGGAAATGGCAGCCGGCTTACAGGCCTCCGGAATGGACGTAAGAGCAATCCTTCATCCTACGGTCCCCAAAGGGAAAGAGCGTTTACGTATCGTACTGCACAGCTTCAACACAGTAGAAGAGGTGGACAGACTTATTCAGGCGTTGAGACGGTAGCGTAGCGTCTGCATTATATTTTATGTATATTAGCAGAACAAGCTAGCACGTATGAGATTTGTTCCCTTTACCGTTTCAGCGGTTATAACCATTGCACTAATTGTTTGCCTTGATCGTTCCTGGGGATCCCTTCCTCCACTCGGACGTTTGTTAAGTCCACAGGAAGGTTTCTGGCAGAACGCGACTTCCATCAGCAAAAATTACAACGAAGAGTTGCAGTTACCAGGGCTACAGGGTAAAGCGGAGGTCTGGTTGGACGACAGAATGGTTCCTCATATTTTTGCTGAGAATACCAACGACGCCTATTATGTGGAGGGTTATATGCATGCGCGTGACAGGCTATGGCAGATGGAGTTGCAGTCTTTTGCTGCAGCCGGCCGTCTATCAGAGATTCTGGGGGCAAGAATGATTAGTTATGATCGTCATCAGCGACGTACAGGGATGCTTTATGGTGCTGAGCAGGCATTGAAGGCTATGGAGGCAGATGCTGTTGCTGCGCCGGCAATAAGAGCCTATGCAGAGGGGGTCAATGCTTATATCAACACACTCACAGATGCCACGCTTCCATTGGAGTATAAGCTACTTAACTATAAACCTGAGAAATGGACGACGCTCAATTCGGCTTTGCTTTTGAAGATGATGGCGGCAGATCTTGCAGGAGGGGCAAATGACCTGGTTTATACAAATGCACGCCGTCTGTTCAGCAAGGCAGACTTCGATAACCTGTATCCCGACTTCGGAGACAGTATTGATCCGATTATACCACATGGTACAGTTTACCCAGCAGCTACGGCCAAGGTTAGACCGCCGGCAGACAGTATTCTGAATGCGGCAGGTATATCCTTGCACTTTAAAGAGGAAAGGCCTGATCCTGATAATGGTAGTAATAACTGGGCGGTAGCAGGTTCTAAGACACGCGCCGGTGCGCCTATCTTATGTAATGACCCCCACCTGGGACTAAGTTTGCCATCGCTATGGTATGAAACGCAGATTCATACTCCTGAGATGAATGTATATGGCGCTACATTACCAGGTGCGCCTGGGGTTATAATAGGCTTTAATGATCATATTGCTTGGGGTGTTACCAATGGTTCAGAGGACGTAAAGGATTACTACCAGATGCAGTTCCGTAATGGTAAACAGCAGTATCTCTTCAACGGAAGCTATCGTGATGCCGACTTACGTATCGAAAAGATAAATGTAAAAGGTGGCAGTCCATACTATGATACCGTCGCATATACTGTATGGGGGCCAGTCGTATATGACAATGTCTTCCCAGATACAGCAACTAATAACCAGTTCGTGGCAATGCGCTGGAAGGCGCTAGACCCTTCTGTAGAGATCAGAACTTTCCTGGAATTGAATAAAGCGCGTAACTATAATGATTATCTGGCAGCATTAAAACATTATACCTGTCCTGCGCAGAACTTCGCGTTTGCTGCTAAATCCGGCGAGATTGCCCTGTGGCACAATGGTCAGTTCCCTTTGCGCTGGAAAGATCAAGGTAAGTGGATTATGCCAGGTAGCGACAGCAGCTTTGCATGGCAGGGCTACATACCACAGCAGGAGAATCCTCATATGTACAATCCCGCAAGGGGGTTTGTAAGTTCTGCAAATCAGCATCCAACTGACAGTTCTTATCCATATTATTACCTGGCCGACTTCGATCTGTTCCGCGGAAAACGTATCAATGAAGTGCTGGCAGCAGATAGTCAAATCACCATACAGGATATGATGGATCTACAGAATGATAACCTGAATCCATTTGCCAGAGCAGCATTACCACTAATACGTAAACACTTGCCGGTATCATTGTTATCGGCTGACCAGAAGAACTACTGGGAAATGCTTAATAAGTGGGATCTGCAAAGTAGTCCGGATAGCAAAGGCGCAACTATCTTTAACATTTTCTGGGACCAGCTGCAGTCATCTATCTGGAATGACGAGATGGTCGTAGATAAGACACCTATGCAGCAACCTTGGGAAAAAACAACACTTCTCTGGCTGATTCGCGATTCATCCATGAAATTCATTGATAATGTCCATACTCCGGAAAAGGAAACGCTTTCCCAAATAATATTGCAGGCGTTCACTACTACAGCTGACAGTGCGAAAGCCCTCGATGCAGCTAACAAGCTGGAGTTCGGTCTTTTCCGTGGAACAAATATCCGTCACCTTACACGGTCCATTGCTCCATTCAATGCCATGAATTTGCGGACAGGCGGTGGTCGCCATATCGTAAATGCCACTAAACAATTACATGGGCCCTCCTGGAAGATGGTCGTACAGATGAGTGCAAAAACAGAGGCTTATGGCATTTATCCTGGCGGCCAAAGCGGTAATCCGGGTAGTCCTTATTATGATAATGCTGTGCAGGATTGGGTACAGGGGAAGTATTACTTGCTGCATGTTTTTAGCCGTGAGGAAGAGGCGGATCCGGCGATTAAGTTCAAGATCCATTTCAGCAAAGGATAGAATAGTTAAAAAATATTTGGAAGAGAATATATAATTCCTATCTTTGCACTCCCAATCACAGAAAGGGTGATTGATTCCGTAGCTCAGTTGGTAGAGCAATACACTTTTAATGTATGGGTCCTGGGTTCGAGTCCCAGCGGGATCACAGGCAGGTAAAGGCTTCAAGTTGTAAACTTGGAGCTTTTTTCTTATATAGAATCGTTGGTATTTCAACCGTTCTAGGATTCTAATATATCTTCTCATCGGATTGTTTCCCAATAAGTAATTTACCGATATTAAAAATCTCTGCATACCTGGATGACAAACCAAATACGAGAATACTTTCTTCATCTACGACGGTACTAATTTCAAAAAGCATTTTTTTATTATCTAAATTCACGTCTTCTTTACTACTTCTATATGCTTCGAATTTCTTAAAATCTTTCAGATAAAATGCTGGAACTTTAGCGATGACAATTGTTTTATCGACTTTCACTCCGTTATAGTAAATATCGCCATGCAGATTCGGTGAAACCGCCAGGTTTGATACAGTATCAACACGACGGCCAACAAAAATTTCAAATTCGTCGGGTATAACGTCTTCCCATGCACCAGTTATTTCCCCCCTAAGGAAGAATATTCTTCCATCCTTATCTAAAGTTATTTTAGCAGGTACTATCTTCAAACCTCTTTCTTCGGTCTCAGTAGAGGTGTGGATTACCGAGTCTTTTTTAATATCGACTAGCTCAGTACTGATTTCAGTTTTAGTGTAATCTCTAAAGCATGGTATATTTCCTGACATGCTAGGCAACCAGCCGTAATCAAATCTGTTCTCGTCAACTTTCAGTTCAAATAATTTATCCTGTTCCACTACTTCAATACGCGTTTGCGCTATGGACAGTATGGTAAAGAAACAGATAGTAAAAGTGAAAAATAGTTTTCGCATACTTTTATTTATGACAACTAATAAATAGATATTGTGTTTCAAAGTTAAATAGATACCATTAATTACTTGATAATAACGCCATTTCAGGTTCAATTTTCTATTGCTTTTTTGTGTGTCGTTATATAATAGTAACTTATACCCAACACCAACCTCGAACTTTTACTATTTTATTTAAACCAAATTTAGGTTAAACTCCTTCCAATTAGTTAATTCATGCACAATCTGGTTCGAGTTTCCCATACCTGGGGTCACGAGAAATTAGGCGCTTCAAGTTGAAAGACTTGGAGCGTTTTTGTATTTAAGCATTTGACACAACGATTTAATTATCAATTTTTAAGCAGGTTTGGGTCTCAGCTGGTTTTCGTTTAACGGAGGCTTGAAATTATACTGACAAATTTATAGATACATTAATGTTTAGATAGCTGGTGGATCATAAATTTTAGAGATGAAATTGGAAATTTAGGGCATTAGTTGACAAAATGGTACATCTTTACCGCGCTAGCAGCCACATAAAGTGAATTTTAACCTTTTTTTCTATCTAGGCTTTCATTTGCAAATAGGCAGAGACGAAAAGGCGTTAACCAATATTTCTAAAATAGAAACTTACTTGATGATTTGCATCAATTTCCAATGTCAACCGCATATTATTCGTTCCTCCGTTAACCGAAGCACGAAGCTCTTGCAGTAGCTCGATACCTCCACTTTGGAAGTCCGCTTCATAGATCGGCAAGATTAATTCTTTTTGCTCTGGATCACTAACCTCTATTTGAAAATTAAAATGTTGTTTTAAAGGTATTGTTGTATTTGGGTTAATTAAGTTGCAGAACTGTGTATTAAGCGCCGGAGTTGAGGCCATGCTAATCACTAAACGAATGGTATCTTTATCCCGAAAACCTTTGTTTATGGCCTTGATCATAAATATTGAGTTGTGTACACTTAGCAAAAGTTCATTTTTGACAATTCCCTGAAGTACTCCCGCTTGACTACCATTACCTAAGCATACTGCGTTTTCCATGAACTGATCAATTACTGGTATATCCGGATACATATTATTGATCAATTCGCGTACGGTAAAAATTTTTGCACCCTGACCTGTCAACATTACGGCATTGATGTTATAATCATTTTGTGTAGGTATTTCGTTTGCGGTTGCCATACGCATGACGTCTAGTAAATAAACTGAAACTCGCTCATTTAATGCTGAGGTACATTCTCTGAACTCGTTTCTGCTAATTTCGACTGTAAAATCGGTCAGATTGCCATCATTTAAATCATAGTCTTTGATCAAGAAGCTTACATGTTGCATGTCGCTAAGAGCCTTCTTTACACGCTCAGCCTCAAACAGTAGGGCTTCAAAATTCTGGTTAGCAAGTATGGGATATCGTTCTTTCATTTTTCGTTCAGCCAGAGCTAATACAGCCAGGTCATAATCTATCCCCCCCAGCCTGTTATTACCAAGTACTGCTTTAGTTTGATAAACACCATCTTCAAAGTCCTGTACTGATAAGTCGAGTGTTCCTCCGCCAAGGTCCACGACTAGGAATCTAACGTAGCTGGATAATGCTGCTTGTTGTGTAAACGCCTTTGGGTACAAATAGCAAGGAGCAGTTCCCTCATCAAGCATTCTGCAAACATTCAAACCGGCTTGTGTGAAGACCTCCGTTAACATTTTGGCTTGCCGCAAATTGAAATTTGTAGGTTTGGCAACGACCGCGTTTTTAAATGCACAACCAAAATACTCTTCAGCACTTGTTTTCAGTGAACAAATAATAAGTGTGGCCAGTTGAGCTGCACTATAGCGTTTACCGAAGATGTCGAAATGCGTCTCTGAAATCAAATAACGTTTAATATTCGAAAAACTTAATATTCCTTCATTGGTGACTTGTGCGAGTTGCGGGTTGCCTACAACATAACTTCCATTTTGAAAAAAACTGATACAAGAATGAAGCAATATTTTGCCACCAGCAGTTGGAACTAATTCCACATTTCCCTTTTGACCAATTACACCGCAGAGCGAATAACTTGTACCAAAGTCTACAGATAATATTGGATCGGTTGGCAAATTAAAGGTATAATTGCGGAGAACTGGTATCTCACGGATCTCATTGTCGGCTATAACGAAAGCGTATAGATGTTTTGTTTAGCAAGTAGCTGTTTAATCTGAGCCATTTGGTCGCCCGGACTCAGCCAATGATCATAGGCCTGCCGTACATCTGCATTATTAAGGAGTAATTTGCACAGTTCATCATAGGCAACAATATAGATTCTGGGAATAGTGTTTTTATAGTGCTCAGCCAGCGCCTGCATTTTATCCCGGCCGCCACGCTGGTAACCAGCCGTTAGTACCGCATTAGTGACAAAAATATATTGGTCTGGTACCGGATAATTACCCGATTTGAATTTTCGCATTTCGTTCTTGAATTGCCGGCTGATCCAATCATACTGTTCATGATTATGCACATCTCTCGATCGGAATTTGGCCTGTACAATCCAAAGACCGTCATGAAATTCGTACGGCGAAGCAAAAGCTGCACGTCCCCGAAAACTTAGTTCGCGCCCGCCATCCGCTCCAAGGCCGTATATTAATGAACTATTCCCAAGTACTCTTTGAAATAGCGCTTGCACTAGTTCTTCGAAATCCAAAGGATTAAACCCATAGAAATCATAAGCCATGGAAATCCATTATTAATTGTTTAAAATCGCTTATCAACGTTGATACTAGCTTGTTCATTGTGTTTGGGGCTTTATCTAATATACAGGATTATTAGAATTTAGTGAAATAAGATACTGGTGATAGTAAATTATAACCAAGTGTCAATTAAGGAGAGATATTCGTGGAACGTCAGATAGCAAGGGACATCAGGGATGAATACTTCTTTCCTAATGAAGGAATAGCCCATCGATAGTAGTCCGGGAAAGTCGAGTAAGATAACTCCGCCAGTATATGAAATATTATTCAACCATATAATTATCTGATTATTAAATATTAAATATGCCAGATTAATCAAGATGCTGTAATCGAAGTCTTGATAGTTGGCTCAACATACATGAAACTAGGGCATACACCTCGAACTTTCATTATATTATTTTGACTCGTTGGCGTCATATCTTACTTAGGAACTTAGTTGTAATGTGATGGACAAGATCTCAAGGCTCAATACCTTCGGGCGAAGATCCTGCATTCCGCCCTGCTTCATATCCCGATGTACTTATCCAAGTCTTTCCATTCGGTGTATGCTGCTAATAAAGTTGATTTCAGAAGTGCCGCCAGTTTCATAGCGGCGGATAAATTCTATCACTTCTTCGGAAGCATTTGTTAGAAACACAATTACAATGTCTTCCGGAAAGTTTCAGGTGACATCCCTGTCTGATTTTTAAAAAGTTTACAGAAGTAAGAGTTATCGCTGAAATTTAATTTGTAAGCAATTTCGGTTACTGTCAGCTCTAGGTTGATTAGCATACGTTTGGCTTCCAAAACAATTCTGTTTCGTATCAGGTTCCCTGCAGATATGCCTAATAGTTCTTTGCAGATAATATTCAAATAATTCGGCGTAACACATAAAAGTTCAGCATAGTCTTTAGGTAACCTGAGTCGAAGGAAATGCTCATCTATCAATTGCTCAAAATTTCTGAGGACGATTTGATTGTGGTTCTCCATACCTCTTAACTCTTCTGATTCTCCTTTGATGTCTGCAATTAAAAAGAATAATTCTAATAGTATAATTCTGAGTTTATCTAATTGGAATTTGCCTGTACTTTCTACTTCGATTAGTGCCTTGTTTAATAATTCGATCACAGATGATTGATCCTTTTCGTGAATATCTACCACGGAATGTTGAACCTTGCCGTTTAAAAATTCAAATTTTTTTAAGTATTGGTTGTTTAGGAGAAAAGATTTAAAGAAGTCAGCTGAAAAATTGATTACATATCCATCAATATCACCTTCAAAGTTCCATCCGTGAACCTGGCCAGGAGCCATGAAATAGCCATGATAGGGTTTAATCTGAAACTTCTCAAAATCTATGGTATGGCTGCCGCCGCCCTGCGTAAAGATTATTAGATGATAAAAATCGTGACGATGGGGAAAATGAAGTTTCCTCATGGATCTCAGATAAGGCGCAAGTGGTTTTATAATAATTTCGTCTTGCTGTGCGTAAGAAAACTTGCAAATATCATAGACTGGAAATTCCTTTTTCATTCTAGTCGCTGTCATTTTATTTGATGATAAGATAATTAAGGATTTTCATTGAAAAGGGCGGTACCTGACCCGCCCTTGATACTTGCGGCTGTTGTTATAACCTACGGTCTGTTTCGTCAATTTTTACATCGTTTATGCTGGCATATCTTTTCTGCATAAGGCCATTTTCATCAAATTCCCAATTTTCGTTTCCGTATGCCCGAAACCATTGACCTTCGTTGTTGTGGTACTCGTATTCAAAACGTACCGCGATCCTGTTGTCTGTAAACGCCCAAAGTTCCTTCTTTAATTTGTACTGGTGTTCGTTCTCCCACTTGGTAGTTAAGAATTTTACAATCGCTTCGCGGCCATTTAAAAAGGTAGACCGGTTACGCCATTCGCTGTTTACAGTGTAGGCTTTTGATACTTTCTCAGGATCTTGGGTATTCCAAGCATCTTCTGCGAGTTGAACTTTTTGTATTGCCGTCTCATAAGTGAAAGGCGGCAATGGAAATTTTTGTTCCATGATGGCTATCGATTTAGATTGTTAATTATTTACCAAAGGTAGTGCTTCACCATTTCGCCCTATGGTGTTTTTTATCGCCTCTGCGGTACAATTCAGATATTCTAATGTGATACCGTGGAAATACAGTTCAATTACCTGCCAGATGCAAACAAAATTGGAGAGAGGTTAGACCATCGTTGAAGAACTACAATAATACTGAACAAAGGGCAAGACAGCAGCGGAATGCCGCTAGTCCCGACCTTGTAACGACCACAGGAGAAGACGCTAAGTTTTGGTACGGCTATAATACTGTTGATCAACAAGAAATTCAGCAGTGGCTCAATGAGCAGTATATATTCATATGAACATTGACAGACTAAAAGGCAAAGATGCTATGCGGGCGGTATTTATCGGAGCAAATCCCTAGCAACCTTCATCTGCACATCTATATTCATGGTCACATCTTTCCAGCTTGGGATGACCGGATAATTTGGAATAACGCCCCTTCCCCTCAGTTTTTCCCTGACCGCCATTTGGTATTCGATAAGGCCGAAAGAGATTTTAATACCCGTGTTGGGGAGAGTCAGATCGGAAAGTACGCCGGAGGTATTGCCAATGTAAGCGCCACCAGTTTCCTGACCAACAAACAGTCCACGCTTTTCAGAGGCCGCCATGGCGCAAAATTCAGCCGCCGTAGAAAATGTCAAACCATTAATCAGAAATACGACCGTAGCTGTATATGGATAGCGCGTTGGCTGCTGCATTACCAAATTGGAATGTGCTGCTGGTTGAAGTATAAAGCCATCAGTTACCCTGGTTAATAATGATGGACGGAGGTTATTGAAGGAAGAAGCCTCTTTCAACAGCTTCTGATAAGGCAATTGGTCCGTTACTGTCGATAGTTTCTTATAATATTGAAAAGGCCGGGTTGCAAGGTAGCGGTATAACAATGCCCCATACAAATCTGTCCCGCCACCATTGTCACGAAGGTCAATGATCAGCTTACCGATCTGAAGATGATCAATCTGCTCGAAAGCTGATTTGATAAAAGCCTCAAAGTCTAAGCCATCAGCAGACAATATTAATCGATCGAAACTTTTGATGCGCAGTATTGCAACTCCATCATTAACGGTCAATTGTAGAGCCTTGCCGGAATCGTCATGTTCGAGCGCAGCAGGGACCTGTGCTTCCGGGACAGCCGAGACCTCGATAGTGGTAGTACCATCAGGCGCTTTGAGCTTCACCTGGAACTTTGAATATTCTCCAAACGCCAAAAAGTAATAAATATGGAATACATTGTTCAGGATTTCTATCTTCTTCGTCGTTATGTTCCCATCACCGGGAATATATTGGAAAAGTGTTTTCTTTATGTTTGACAAAGATTTGCCATTAATGGAAATTACTTCAGACCCGACAGGATACTTGTCAGAAAGAGCATTTACTATGTACGCCTTGTCCCCTGCAAAGTAAAGTCTGAGGGGGAAAAAGGTAGCCTCCGATTTTATATGGCGAACAATGGAAGCAGACGGACCAGCATATAAGTGGCCGTCTTTTAGTTCACTAACAATATATTTCAGGGCTCTAAAAAATTGCAAATCCGTAGTGGAGTCGCTGATACTACTTTTGATGGATGCAAACAGCCGGTCGATCTGATGCCGGGTATGATAACGGTATAGCGATGGATACCGGAGAGTCAAGGTATCTCTTAAGGTGTTTAGATCATCTTCCAACCGAACTTTATGGGAAACAGTTGCTTGCCCCTGGCAGAACATAGTACTTATGCCGAAGCATACAATTAAGCAACATCTCTTGATGAGCAGCGATAAAAGAGGTTTATGAATAGGGTTCATCTGACAAAATTAGAAGTTTCTGCCACAACATTGATTGATACAAACCTATAAGGTGCAAATAAAGACATGGAGTAAGCCTTGCCTTTTTAAGTAATTGACTTCCTGCATGATCTGGTTGGAGTTTCCGATGCCTGCGAGCTCAAAAAAGCCCGGCTTCAATAGAGCCGGGCTTTTTCTATAAGAAATATCATTAATCAACTAGGTTACTCCTGCATTCCCTTAGTACAAAAGCTATTTCCGTGCATTTATCTCAAGATCAGCAAAGTCTCCGCCTGAGTTATTTCCTGTCATCAGACCAATTTTACCGTTGCGCTGTTTACTTAATTGTTTTATGACCAATGACGGCGTTGCAGCTTTATCTACATAGACTTTAATATGCGGATAGTCTATCTCCACACTCATCAGAAACCAGCCGTTGGGGTCTGGTACAGGTTGAACGTCATGCTCATATTTCCCGGGGAAGTCTTTTCTTAACACATCCCACTCATATCCCGGATAGGATACATATTGAACTGAATGACTTCTGCGGATGCTATCCGTGGACCGGAAGTTAAATGGCCGAAAATAAATAGCGTCAAATGTACTATCGTTTGCCGCATGGAACGCAATACCGATAAAGCTACGTTGAAGTACATCTTTACCTTTTAGCCGCATTTTGATGGTGCCATTGCCAAACTGGCTATCGTTGAGCCATACGAATCCTGAGCCTGGCTTTTCATCCAGATGTATCCCTTGATAGCCTGCGTCTTCCGGTAACGGACTCGCAGTTCTGTTGACAGTGGTAACTTTATTTTCCTGCAGCATCTTTTTGAGGCTAATCTTACCAGTTGTCTTTTGCTGGGCATTTACCTGTAACAGTGCGAATATACAAGGCAGCAGTAAGGACAGAAGCTTTTTGCTTACAGCTTTCATATTACTTAATTATTGGTGAATGATTTTATTTCTGGTTCATAAATGGAAGAATGACTGTCGTCAGATAGTCTGGAGCACGTATCACTTTGACATGTCCTGCGCCGGGGACGATGGCAAGACTTGAGCCTGGAATGGCGTTATATGTTGCGACAAAGGCTGCCGGAGTAAAGTATTCGTCTCTGTCTCCGCCCACCGTCAGTACCGGACATTTAATATTTTTAGCTTGCGCCTCTGTGACGTATACATCCTGAAACCAGAGCTTCTTTAGTTGTTCTATTAGTTCTCCATATCTTTCCGGTTGGGGCATAATTGCTTTTCTTGCAGCGACAACTTTAGGTAACTGTTCCGTGGCAATTTTGTCATTCATTTCCCTTAGTTCCTTTAGTGACGACGGTTTGTAGGCTTTCGCATTCAGTGCTCCTGCTAATGCCACCACTTTTTTAGCGGCGGTAGGATAATGGGCAGCGATGTAATAACTTAAAACCGCACCTCCGCTAAAGCCCATGATGATCGCACTGTCAGTGGTTTCTTTACGTAGAATTGCCAGTGCATCTTCTGCCAGTAATTGATAGGTGAGCGGACGGTCTCCAAGTTCCGACCTACCATGTCCGCGGGTGCCGACGGCAATTACCTTGTACTGCTTGCTAAGTAGGGGAATGTAAGCGGAAAATTCTGTTATATAACCATACAGGTCACCATGAAGTAACAATAGTGGTTGTCCTTCACCATACGTCTCGTAATACAGCTTAGCGCCGTCATGTACAAGATACTTACCAGCAGCCTGATTATTTCCGTAAACTATTTCCTGAGCTTTTGTCTGCCCCATTGATAAAAGTAGCACTAACAGCAGCAATTGTTTTTTCATGTAAGCCTATTTTTGCTTTATAAATTGATCTTTAACGGTATATTGACAACTGTCTATGTGTTACAATAGCTGCCCGCTTATTTGTGGTCAGATACTGTTTCCTACACGTTTTTGCTCATCTTCCAAACCTGCTTTGCGTTGCCGTGCGGATTTCAGCGATTTATTACCAAAGTTATATATGAATGTCAATCTTACGTTACGAGTATCCTGGTAATTATTTACTCGCATATGCGTATTTAAATAGTCAACGCTTCTTCTGAATCGGATGCTGTGAAAGATATCGTTAAAGGCCAGGTTCAGCGAAGCTGACTTCTTCCAGAAAGAACGTTGCAGACCAGCATTTACCTGCCATACTTCGTCAAAATAGGTAACGCCGGCAATACGCGGTGACACATAAGATGCGGTTAATTCACCAGACAGATTCCAGGGTAGAGAAAAGCTGTTATTCATTTTAAGGGAAGCGGTGAGCTTTTCAAACTTAAATGGAACACCTTCCTGGTAATTATACTGATTATAGAATATATCAGCAGATTGTCGCATATTCCACCATTTAGTAATGGTCACAGGAAATCCTATGCTGAGATTTATATTATTGAGCGTTCCGAAATTGTCCGTTTGTACGGTAAGTTTATTAGTCACAGGATCCTGTGTACGTATTGTTACGATCACATCTGAAGTCCTGTTATATCCCAGACTTACATTTACACGATTTCTATGCGTATAGCTTGCTTGTATGGAATTTGTGTACTGCGGCAGCAGGAATGAGTTGCCCGCAAAGTCTGAGAAGGGGTCCAGTACATACACAAACGGGTTTAGATCCTGGTAGTTTGGTCTATCGATCCGGCGGTTGTAAGACAAACCGATGGTGTTACTTTTGTTTATTTGCCAGGATACACTGGCAGAGGGAAATAAGTCAGTATACTTCCGCTCAAATCTATTCTTATCCGTAAGGGATTGTCCTGTAGATTGTGTATGCTCCACGCGCACGCCTGCTTTTAATGACCAGCGGCCAATTGTATGATTGAGACTAGCATAGCCGGCATGAATATTTTCTTCGTACAGGAAATGATTGGTACGTCCCGAGTCAATCTTCCAGGTACCCTGCTCCAGTTCACGAAAAACTACATCGTTATCAGAGTTTACAAAGCTGCTTTTCCAGCCAACTTCGGCTATAGTGTTCTTCGTAAAGGAGTGCAGGTAGTCAGCTTTCACTGATTTAATATTGACAATAGAGGGATAGTTATTGGTCTGCAATAATTTGCTGTCGGTGAAGTCCGTTGTCATATCATCCGAAGGCTTAATGCTATTGCGGGAGTAGTCCGCATCAATAGATAATTCACGCAAACCACCAGGATCTCCCGCTTTGCTGATCGTATATTTATAATTTGCATTAGCTGCGAATCTATTGGAGCGCCTGGTAGAAAGATTGACAAACGAAGTATTATCCAGCACCTGGTTGCCAAGGTACTGATAATTGTCATTTCTCAATTGGTTATCATTATTACTGAAGCTGCCATTTACCATTATACCTAGGACTTGTTTGTCAGACAAGCTGTAGTCAGCACCTGCTTTTACAGTATGGGTAAGATCCTGGCTTGGCCAGTACCCGAGCGTATGTAAAGTAGTATTGCCATTAGCAGTGTAGAACAGTCTCTCTACATCCATTTGTACAAAATTCTCTCTATAGTCAATATTATAGTTGCTAAACAGGTTGATTTTATTACTTCTGAAATTCAGCGATGCACCTCCGTTCAGTTTTGGCAATACTCCATATCCAACGCCGGCCGTAACACTACCATTCAGCCCGTGTAGCTGGGTGTTCTTTTTCAGCCGTATATTGATGATGCCCGCGTTACCTGCTGCATCATATCTTGACGAAGGATTAGTGATCAGCTCTATGCTTTGAATGCTATTAGAGGGCATGCTGCTTAAGAGGCCAAGTGCTTCCTGAGGAGACAGATAAGTAGGTTTATTATCGATCATGATAAGCACACCTTCACGTCCTCCCATGCTGATCCTTTTCTCCTGTACATCAATATTTACGCCTGGTGCCATGTCCAGTACATCGGTGGCACTGGCACCTTTTGATACAATACTATTTTCGACATTCAGGATGGTTTTGTCCGGGGTCTGCTGAATGAATGGCTTTTTGCTCACCACATCTACTCCCTTGAGCGATTTTACCTGCTCCTCCATGATGAGTGAAGGTGCTGTTGTATTGCTCCGTACATCAAATGGCATTGAAACAACGGTGCTATGTCCCATAGATGCAGCCGAAATATAATATCTGCCCGGCAGAATATTTTTGAACATGAAATAACCTGAAGAATCAGATACTTCACCCTTCACAAGGGTAGAGTCGCTTGTACGAAACAGACCAATACTGGCTAAAAATACTCCCTTGCCGGTAGTAGTGGTAACCCGTCCGCTAACTTCATACTTAACGGTCTGGCTAACTGCAGGACGGTTATATAGACAAAGAAATAGCGATAATAGAATAGATAATTGATGACAGCATTTAATCGGGCATGATGGGATGTTCATTTTATCTATTTGGGTTTACGTGGTTTGTTGTTAGGTCAATTGTGGTCTTAACCAGCTTCTGAGGGCACTGATACAGCAATACTTAACACTTCAATGGTTTTCTACGTGGAACTACAATCGATTGCTATATCCTAATCTGGGTTAAATATATGAAAAACCGTGAATTTTCCTGAACTGTTCAAATAATTTAGCTGCCTCTTTGCTATCAGCCACTATGGATGTATGGTCTCCAGGAGAATGTATTATCTCCAGCTGAGGGATATATGGCAGCCAGCCAAAGTCGAAAGCCTTATTGCTCCGCTGAATGCCGTCCTGAGCTTTAGCGAGTACAGCCGGCGCTGTTATCTGACCGGTTACACCAGACGGCATCGAAATATTTACCAGTGCAAGTGACAATGCACTGGCAATTGCAGCGGCCTGCTCATGCAAGACAGAACCTGCAATATGTTGTAACTGCCGTAACAATACTGGAATATCATCGTATGAGTATTCAGAAAGACTTTCAGGAAAGCTTGGGCACTGCACATGTATGGATGACCAGGTGGTACCCTGGCTACGGCAGATATCATCTGCAAGATCATTAATGTCTATTTGGTAAGATAGGGGAGAAGCTACAGCGTCCAACAAATAAAGATATCCGACTTTATCTCCCGTAGCTTCCAGCTGTCGTGCCATCTCATACGCTACCCTTCCTCCAAAAGAGTGGCCGGCCAGCCAATACGGACCCTTTTGTTGCAGGGCTTTAATAGCAGATATCTGCCCGGAGGCAATCGCAGCTATTGATAACAGCGGTGACTCCCCTGGTAGTAGTCCGGTCATATTAAAGCTATACACATTATGGCTCTTGCTAAATGCTTGCGCAAATGGAACATAGCTGCTGCAAATGCCCATGTAACCAGGTGCCAGGAAAAGATTTTCGCTGGCATCACCAATCGCCGGGGACAATAATACCAGATTTGCCGGAATAGCTTTTATTGATGTATTATTATTTTTATTATTCTTTGACAGGACTTTTTCCTGCATGAGTACCGTCGGATTATTAAGAATGTCTGCCACTGAAATATCTCCGTTTAGTTCATTAGAGATCCGGGCATGCAATCTGATTGCAAGGATGGAATGTCCTCCAAGTTCAAAAAAATCGTCTGTAACACTGATAGCACGTACGCCTAACAACTCCTGCCATATCCTGACCAGTTCTTCCTGTATAGCCGATTGCGGATGGACAATCCTTTCATCAGTCAGCAGTTGTGAAGAGTGCATTGCAGGCAATGCCTTTTTATCAACTTTACCGTTTGGCGATAGTGGTATAGCATCCAGCGTGACCAGCATGCCAGGTATCATATAATCGGGCAATGTTTCGCGCAGGAAGGTCATAAGGGCCACCTTGCTGAAAGCGTTAGTAGGAACAACGTACCCGGTTAGTCGTGTAGTGCCTGCACTATCCTGCTGGGGAAGCACAACTGCCTGTTCCACATACCCACTTCCAACGATCACTTTTTCAATTTCGCCTAATTCTATACGAAACCCCCGGACTTTCACCTGCTCATCGATACGCCCCAGAAACTCAATCCGGCCATCCGGTAGCCAGCGGGCCAGGTCTCCTGTTTTATAGTATTTTCGGCCCTCCCCATTATGAAATTGGATAAATTTGCTGTTAGTTAATTCATCTCTTCCCAGATAACCCGCTGTTACACCAGGCCCGCTGATACATAATTCCCCCGCTACACCAATGGGTTGTATATATCCTTGCGCATGGCGGATATGTACCTGCATATTGGTGATAGGTGTGCCAATAGTAACTATTTGGCCGGAAGCCAATTGCTGACTGGTTGCACAAACAGAACATTCTGTAGGCCCATATTCGTTAATGATCGGCACCTCCGGCATAATCCGGTAGTGTTTGTCTACAAGAGCAGTATTCACACTTTCTCCACTGATCGTAACCATTCGTATGCAGAGTTTTCTCTTCTCCATTTCATCCAGCAATATACCATAGATGGAAGGAATGGTCAGCAGCCGGGTCACTTTCTCCTCCTCCATTATTCTTGCAAGCAATAGCACATCCTTTCGGTCAATTTTGGAAAACAATAACAGGCGTGCACCTGCAATAAGATGTGAATAGATCTCTGTAACTGAGCTATCGAAGGCAAATGAAAAGAACTGAATGGCCGTATCTGCAGGGCTAAGCCGATAGTAATCTTTTGCCCATGCTAATGTATTTACTACCGTGTGATGTTTTACAATTACTCCTTTGGGTTTGCCGGTCGATCCGGAAGTATAAATCACATAAGCAATATCTTCAGGGGTGGCAAGACTTGCCATGACGAAGGGAGCTGTTGCTGATATCTCAGCTGCCGCTTCGTCAAGATTTACAGACAGGCTGCTTCCGGGGAGTGCCAGCAGCTCATTTACTTTTTGTTGGGTAGCGTTCTCTGTCAGTACGACGTTAAGTGCGGCGTCTTCTACTACAAAACGTATACGATCAGCAGGATACTCCGGATCTATAGGGACATATGCCGCCCCGGTTCTCATCACTCCAAGCATAGCAATGACCATATTTATCCCGGTAGTTACACAGATACCTGCCATGTGCCCTGAATGAAGCCCTTTCTGCCGCAAATAAGCACAAAGCTGCCTGGACTTTTCCTGCAATACTTTATATGTTATTGATATGCCCTGGAATGATAATGCAATATTCTCGGGCGTTCTTGCCACCTGTTCATCGAAGAGACTAACCATCGTTGCCCCTGTAGGATAATGACCGGTCGTATCATTAAATTGTTGTAATAACTTATGTTCTCTTGACGTAAGCAGTGGCAATTCATTCAATAACGTGTCTTTTGATTGGATGAGTTGTAGCAGGATAGCCTTATAGTTTTCCAGCATAAAGCTGCCAACTTGTTGGAGGATGCTGTCCGCTTTCCATTCCAATCGTATACGCACTGAATTTATTCTGTCCAGTATATACAATGAAAAGTCTTCCTGTCTGTCTGCCGGTAACTCATGGCCCACCTTCCTCGTTGTATCCCGCCTTAAGCCAGAAAAATCCAGCTGTCTTTCTATTACCTTCATCATATTGAACGTGGCAGTAAAGAGTGTCGATAAGCCTGTTTTACTGATAAGATTCATGTCGCGGCGTAAGTCATCGAAAGGCACAGCTTTCTCAAATGCCTCCATCAGCTGCGTATTGGTTTTCTGTAACAAGCTTCCCAGCGTTTCCGTTTCGCTGATAGCAGACAACAGCACTTGTCTGTCTGCAAACAAACCCATTGCGCCGTAATTAATTCTGTTCTGACGCCCATTAATGATGTTACCAATGAGAATATCCGACTGATTCGCATATTTATGCAACAATACAATATAAGCTGTCAGGAAGACCGAGGAATATACCACTCGATTTCTGAGCGCAAACGATTTTATTTCATGCACCAGTGATTCCGTAAGATCAAGTTCCTCAAAATGTATTGCTGCTTCCGACGGATTGTGATACAAACGGAAGTTCAACATCGGAAGTTCACCTGCTAGTTTTTCCAGCCAGTATTGCTTTCTGTGAATGTACTCCTGTGTGGTTAAGAAGTTATCCTGATCGGCAGCGAAATGATAATATTGTCTTTCAGGTACAGCATGTATGGTCGATTCCCCAGTGAGGTAATTATTATAGTGCGATATAAGATCTTTCCAGAATATCTGGTTAGAGGTAGCATCCGTTATCAGATGATGAATCACTGGTATTAAAACTACACCATCTGAGAAGTGTAATACCCTAAAACGGAAAAGGGGTGCCTTCTCTAAATCTAATTCAAGCGCAGACAGCCGCCGTACTTCATCAGTAACCAGCTGTTGACTGGAAGCCAAGTCGCCTGATACTATGTTATAATGTAATACTTCAGATACCGGTATCGTTGTAGCTATAACCTGAAACAATTTTTCCTGATGGATACTGAACTGTGTCCTTAAAGTGGCATGCTGACTGATAACCATGTTCAGTGCAGATGTAAAGGCCTGGAGGTCAAAATTCCCCTGGTAAAATCTTGCCCGGACGATATTCCAGAAGGATGGACGGTGCTGTATCGCATGAAACCATATACCCTCCTGTTGTGGCGATGCTGGTATCCATTTCGGTTCTAAAGACATACAATAGTTATTTTAGGAAATGGCTGCCATCGAGCCGTTTACATACTGATAGAGCCCGGTATTCATCCCCGGCGCTGCAAAAGATGTTGTATTGATCTCTCCTTTAAGAAGATTCTCACGGGAAAGATTGAAGTTGTATCTGTTCATTTCCTTGTATGACAATCTTGATTGCGTGTTTCGCATACTATCCTCCTTAGTATTAACAAGTGCGGTATTGTATGCGGGATCGTTCACCAGTTCATACCGCAATCCGTAGCGCATCAGGCGTTTGATCAGATCTATATCCTGGTAGCCCATGGGTAGGAATGATTCGTTATACCCACCGATCGCCATGAAGTGTTCCCTGGCCATGCCTATTCTTCCAAAACTACCGTCGGCAAAGTGTCCGCTGAATTGATGAAGTAAAACGTCAGGCCCATAGGTGTCATATAGATCCAGGATAAACTGCCCTCCATTCTCACCGGTAAAATTGTCACAATCCAGATTTACCAATACCTCGCCTACACTGAGTGCATGCGCTGTGTTCTTGGCAATGGATGCGTGCCAGGAATCCATAGCTGAAGTATAATAGTAGCGCAGATATCCCAGCTCCAACTCCTCCCGGAAATGACGAAGCACATGCTCCTGTAAACCATCTTTGCTACCGAAATCCACCAGAACAAATTCAATTGCTGCATGATGGGCACGATTCATCTTCAGGTTAACCGGTAACGTTTGTTCTATCTGGTGAAATCTGTTTTTACACGTGATGCAGAATGATAGCTTCTTCATTTATCGTTGGTTAGATGTGATCAATAAACCAGCATCATAGAAATTTGATATGATTTCGGATACTTCTATTTTGGTAAGCTCGTCATTGTTGGTTGCTAAATATTCCAAAAGATCGGTCACCCTTGGATGACCATCTGCTAATTGACCAAATGCTTCCAATACCATTTTTTGATTTGACTGTAGGATCATTGACTTGACCAGATGCCGGGATATATCATGGAAGATAGCAACTGCATAATCGCCTGGTGGCATTTGAGCATCTCTGAATATCACACTCCGGACTTTATTACTAATGTCTGCCGGAAGTTCCATTCGCATCATATTCGGATGTAGCCTTAACGTGAGGCTCAAAATATCCTGCGGTTGAACTACCTTTTCTATTGCATGGTATGGATATGCCTCCCGGGCAATGATCATGCTCCTGTTGTGTAGTTCCAGTTCATAAGCATGATGTTGCATGATATCAGATCTTCTGGATACTCCCAAGTAGGAAGAATATTCGGACAGCAGGCAATGCAGCGCATCCTGTGTCTGAAGATCGTTATATGTCAGCTCCCGACAGATTTTTCCGGAACGGCCCAGGCTAAATTGCAGCATACCAATGGTATTTTCAAACGTATTGTGCAGCAATCGCCGGTTCAGTTCCCGGACAGTCATCTGCAGATTACAGCCATCAATATGTTCAGCTCGCGAGATCTGCCCTTTGCACCCACTTAGCAGGTTTGCGGTAATTACAATATCGTTGACAATATCTCTGGGTAATGAGGTACAGAGACCCTGGAGAAGCTGATCCCGGTACTGCGCTAGTACCGGAGACAGCTGCGTATCTGATGACGGACTATCTATGCCGCTACCTGTAGCAAGCGCCAGTAGCGAAGCATTGATAGGTAATTTAGGTACTTCTACCGTTACTGGTTGTCCATTACTTATATTCTCCTCCAGAGAGCTAATATATTTCCGGGACCTTCTGCTGAGTTCATAGAATGTATCGTTTCCTGTGAAATCACCAAGCTGTTGCCAGGTGGCGTAAAGCAGATATTGCAGATGTAATGTTTCAATAGGGGACTGCACTGCTGCTGGTCTCCAGTATATACCTTCATCACAGATTGCAGCATTGCTGATCAGTTTACCAGCTATAACATTGATGCGGCCCATCAGCTTCTTATCGGGCCACGTAGTGTATAGTTCCTGTAGTAGAGACAGCATATTTGCTTGTACATCTATATGGGCGGTAGGCGCATTGCTACTTTCGTACAGTCTGTCAGCCACTACCTGCGCTTTCAGCAAATAGTAATCTTCCTCCGTGAGACGGTACATTTCAAGTAACGCCGGGATAATATTACGGCCCTTGTAGAGGTATGGCAAATTACTATTACAACATTCTATCAGATGGACAGCTGCAATTTTTGCTTGGCGCAGGCGATCCTGATTTTTTTCCACCTGATATATGCCTGTAAGACACCTGATCAGGGAGGCGAGTTTTTCTGCATGTTCATTCACGGCCGCTTCAGCATCACTTTTCACGAGTATGCTCATTGTAAGCGTAATATCGTCCAATGCAGGGTGGCCATGCACGTGCTGCAGATAATGATGTGCAATATTCTTATCGGAGCGGCAGATCGCTTCCTGCTCGTATACCTGTTGTTGCATCATTCTTATTTTTTAGCGACGATTAGCATAGATCTGGCCATATTATCGTACGGAGCGCCGGTCAGGTCACCAAAGAAGCTGACCTCACTAAAACCAGCCTCTTCCAGTAATCTTGCCATTTCCGTTGCTGCATAAAGCCGGTGTGCATACCTGGTTTCATAAACCTGCTTATCCCGGATAATAGTCCATTTGCATTCCAGCCAGCTCCAGTTATTAGAGATGGTTGTATGCGTGATGACCTGGTAATCGCCGTATGACAGAACATCTTTTGATTTGATATTAGCAGCGACTACTTCCTTTCCCAACATTTCCAGCATCAGGATGCCGCCGCTATGTAAAGACTGGAAGCAATTGGATAGTACCCGTACGTCATCCTCGCTGTCAGTAAAATATCCGAAGGAGGTAAACATGTTGATGATTAACCCATAAGTATCCGGCTCACAATAGGTACGCATGTCGCCCTGTACATAACGTACATCGACTTTTTGACTGCGGGCATTTTCTGCTGCTGTAGTAAGGAAGGAAGCCGTCAGGTCTACACCTGTAACTTCAAAGCCGCGACTGGCAAATTCAAGTGAATGCCTGCCAATACCACAGCCAAGGTCCAGCACTTTCTCCCCGGGCGTCAAGGCTGTTAGTTTAAGAATACGGTTTACTTCCAGGAAAGTATTGCGTATGCGTTCTGAATTGAAAATAACAGGCTTTTGTAATACCCACAGATCTTCCTGCATAAACCAGTTCTCTGCTACCATATCTTAGTTCTGTATAGTTAAATTAATAAGTAAATCCAATCTTATCCTTTCCCAGCACATCTTTGACGGCGGATGCAAGCACTTTTCCAACAAAGTCTCCGAACAGAACGCCCTGCCGGGTCAGTTCCAGTTCTTCCCGGTTGCCGGTGATGTATCCTTTCTGTTCCAGTTGGTGTATAGTGTCAGGAATGAGCTGGAAATAGTCAAAGCCGAACTTCTGCATAAACTCTGCTTTACGATAGGAAGACAGTCTTGCCGCACAAAGCAGTAGTTCCCTGATGATCGCATCCTTTGATGTCGTATTGTATGTTCTGAACACAGGAAGCTGGTCCTGCTTTAGCTTGTCAAAGTAGAGTGCGGTATTGTTGATGTTCTGGTAGTTGATATTACCTATCTTTCCAAAAGATGATGCGCCGTACGCAATGAGGTCCTGGCCTCTCCATGTATTTTCTGCATATACATTAATGCACCCTTCTCTTGTGAAGGCGAAGTTACTCCAGCGTTGATAACCTGCGCTGTCAATTATCTCAAGGGCTCGCTGCATGAAGCCGATCTCTTCTTCATTATCCGGCAATGTGATCTCATTGTTGTGCACGCCTTTCAGGAAGAAGTTCGTATTGGCATACGTTTTCATCTTGTATATAGTCAGCATGTCCACGCCCTGTGCCAATGCAGTATGGACTGACTCCTCCCAGGTATTCATTTTGTCGCCTGCAAGTCCGCTAAGTAAATCAATATTCAGTTGAAAGCCCCCCATTTCAGTAACCATTCTGATGGAGTTGATGGCCTGTGCGCCATTATGTTTTCTGCTGCTTAGCTTAATCACTTCATCATTGAATGATTGCACGCCCATGCTGATCCTGTTCACTCCACTGTCTTTATAGGACTGCAGCTTGGCTTTGCTGAAGGTGCCTGGTTCTGCCTCAAATGAAAACTCTGGTGTACCAAATTTGTGATATTTATGAATGGTATCTACTATTCTTTTGAACTGCGCTTCTGTTAAAACGGATGGGGTACCGCCGCCGATATAGATGGAGTGAACTTCACGGCGTTGCAGTCCAAAAGTCTCACTCACCAGCTGAATTTCTTTACAGAGGTAATCAACATATTCATTTACCTGATCTTTTGATTTGATCAGATCCTTCATATAGAAGCAATAATCACAGATCTGAATACAGAAAGGGATATGAATGTAAATGCTGATGCCGGCAGGAGTCAGCAGTTGCTGATTATGCTGACTGCCCCAATATTTATAAAAGGGGTAATTGGTGTAAAATTCTTCCCGGGTCGGGAGTACATCAGCTCCGTCAATTTGTAGCTGTATTTTCCGGAGGTCTGGCTGGGTTGAGGTTTGAAGTGTTTCTTCCATGATTATTTGTTTACTACTGAAGGTTGAGTATAAATGTTTTGATGAACCTGTGGGATCGTCGCAAAACAAAGCTGTTGCAGACAATGTTCATATTCTTCCTTGTCGGTTTGTAAGATGAGATCCGGGTTGGCGGGAGATTCAAATATGTCTGTGATCCCTGTGAAATTGGGTAGTTTTTTCTCCCTTGCCTTTTTGTATAACCCCTTCACATCCCGCTTTTCGCACTCTTCCAGTGGACAGGCTACAAATACTTCCAGTAATGGGCAATCATGGAGCATCTCACGCACCATATCACGGTCATCCTGATAGGGGGTGATAGCTGCTACAATAGCTATCTGGCCAGCATTACTGAACAAGCGGGCAATTTCAGCAATGCGTCTGACGTTTTCTTTTCTGTCTTCCCGGGTATATCCCAGGTCGCTATTGATCCCTTTTCGTAGAAGGTCGCCATCCAGCAACATGCAGGAAATTCCATATTCTTTGAGCTGTTCTTCCAGCCCTCTGGCAAGTGTTGTTTTGCCGGCTCCCGAAAGCCCGGTGAGCCAAACGATTTTTCCTTTGGCAGGTTTGGATATATTATTTTGCATGTCAGTGGAATTACACGGTTTGAATGATATTATGCATTAAAGTAGTGCGCCCATCTGGTATCTCTGAAGGCGGTCGCCAAGGCCCGGTAGTTTTGTACTACATCCCGGATCGGTGCAGTTACCTGCTTTTTAAGAATAGTGGAAGCTTTTCCGGGTGATATGTCCAGAAATTGACATACGCGTTGCAGCACGGCGTCCTGTTCGGTTGCCAGGTCTTCGTAAGAAAGTTCCAATATGTCATGTGCCGCAAACATTTGGGCATATTGCTTTTCATATGCTTCCAGCCGGTTGAAATACTGTGCACATTCCTCCTCGCCAAGTTCCAGTTTAGTGGTCATGGTATGGCCGGCTTTGTATGCCATCCATTGGTTGGTTACAAATGCAGTCTTTAATGACACCAGCGTATCGAGTTTATTATTTCTTTTTAGGTGAATCACTTTCAGCTGCTTGTCAGCAACCAGATGTTCCCATAATTGCGAGAATCTAGTCTCCAGCTCTTCCGCAGTGTAATGCGTGCTGATATATTGTTCGATATTCTGAAAGCGTTTCCTTAACTGCTCATCTGCCTCTTGTGGATCTACCGGCTTTTTGAAATAATCCGGCGTAAAGTGATCGTAAAATATCTTGAACCCTACCGCCTTTTTGCTGTCCGACAGATTTCGGAATAGCTGCTGCTCCATATAGGTTACCGGAGTATCTAACGCTTGCGGTAATGCATCTGGCGGGATAGTGTCCAGATTAAACAATTCTCCAAGCACCCTTATCTCCTGATGTCCGCTCAGTAAAGAGATAAGCAGGTTAGAACCTGTGCGGGCTGTTCCCAGTATGATAAATCTTTGTATTGGCATCATATCAGTTTTGATGTATAAAGAGGTTGGTTGTCTGCTCTGTCGGCTGACTCAGGTAATCATCGATTAAAGATGCGGCCGTTTTACAGGCATTATTTCCCTGTATGCCAGCGTTGATATCTCTGAGTGCCAGTAGATACTTTTCCCTGTTTGTCAATATCTCACGCAGTGCTGACTCGATATCTTCAGGTTCCGGGTTGTTGCCGGCATTTATTCCGATCTGCAATTCGGATATCCTTTCTGCTGTTATCTGCTGTTCAGGTATATCCGGTATAACCAGCATTGGTGTATGGGTACAGATGGCTTCCTGCACACTGGCCATACCTCCCCGGGTAATAAATACGGCGCATTGCTGCAATATCGCCAGCTGATCAACATAGGCGCATATCTGTATCTGTGGAGGAAGCGGGCCTAAGTCTGCGGCTTGTATCGCATTCCCAATAGATATAATAGCGGTATGGTTGAATTGCGTCAGCACCTGAATAATTTTTTTAAAAAGGGTAACATCTTTATTCATGACTGTTCCCATAGAAATATAGATAGTATCCCGACTTGCTAGTTCGGGAAATGGTGGCATGTGAAATCCTACAAAGTGAAAATTTTGCGCTAGTAAATCCCTTTGCGGCTGTAGTAACGGATGTATAAACGAGATATTCACCGCTTCCCGGTTGACATATAGATCCCATATGTCTGGTTGCTCCCCGATTGAAAGTTGCTGTTGCAATTTCATCAGCTTACGGTATAGGGTAACAGCATCCTGTATATTTTCTACACTGCCATCTTTGTTACTTTCTCTCAATTGTTTCAGTCTGGGTAACATGATTTTCTCGTCCAGCACAAAGGTTGAGAACAGGGACACTGCAGGAATGTTGAAGTATCTGGCCGCCAGTTTGCCCCAGGGTGCCAGATGAGAGTGTAATATGAAATCCGGCTTCTCAAACGCTATTTCCTTGCATATATCTTCAATAACATAAGCAGCGGTACGCAGCAATATGTCTGCGAACTGAAAATAACTGATGTGTGGTGCAATGTTAACGGTTCTGTAACCCTCAGCATAAGTGGTATATTCCCTGAACAGTGCTTTACTGGCTATGCGATCTCTATAATCGGATGTATTGAAGTAGGTGATCTGGTGTGTATCGCACAGCTCATCCACCAATGGCAGTAAACTTTTATTAACGCTATCTGACGGAAGACTGAAGAAAAAACCTTTTGCCATAAACGGTAGTTGTTAAACTGTTTGTATGGTACTTTCAAGTATGGGTGTCTGTAACAAGGAGCTAATCGTTGTATTGTCGCTGGTTATAACTTTATCCAACAGCTCCATATATCTTTTTGCTAACTGGGCCAATTCCTCCTTGTTGAAATAACCGGCGGATGACAGCGCACGCAAGTATAGCTCGGTTCCGTTGTCCGTCACTTCCAAAGAAATAGGTAATACCTCTTTAAATTTCTCCTGGATATGTAACTTTAGCGATGCGTCTTTTAATGTATAGGTCTGTGGGAAGTACAGATAATTGAAGAAGGTCTGTGAAAGTGGTATTTTCTTCGGGTCATGGCCCATTGCGGCGTATGCATCATGCAACAGCTCATACGGATACTGCTGATGGTTCATGCTATTGATCAGCGTTTCCCTACTGTTTTCCAGAAACTCCCTGACGGTTATCTCTGTACCTACCGTTAGCCGGATCACCAGTTTGTTGGCCAGTAACCCTACAATATGATCAAACCCTTTCTGACCTCTGTTAAACACGGGTACCATCACAGCAATGTCGGTATTGGCTGTTAGTTGATGAAGCAGTAGGGTATAAGTGCTGACCATCAGTTGGAATGCGGTGAGTTTTTTTCCTTGCAGGAAGTTGTCCAATCTGGTTTTCAGGTCAGATGGGAATGCTACTACCATGCTCGTACCTTGTCGTTGTACCCCGGAATAATTACCGGCCCTTGGTGGTAATTGAAGTAGGGGTACTGGTTGACGGAACTGTTCCTTCCAGAAAAATGCATCCTGCTCTACCTGTTTGCTGTTGAGGTATCTGTGTAGAAATTGTCTGAAGCTGGAAAATTGTGCTTTCCGTTCTTCAGGCTTTTCTCCATTGTACATGTTGGCGGCCTCTCGTATAATGATGTTCAGCGATGTGCCGTCCGAATTAATGTGTGGCATATCTACATACAGGTACTGCCGCTCATCCGGCATTTCAATATGGAATACCCTGATCAGAGGGGCTTCCCCAAAATTGAAGGGTGTAGTGAGTTGATGTACCAGCGTGTCAATACTGCTTGTTTCAGCTACTATAGTTTGAATTGAAAAAGATTGTTCAGGAGCCTGTACAGTATGAATTACCTCACGTCCGTGGATTGCATAGCTGGTATGCAGACTTTCATTTAGTGCGATGACCTGTTGAAATGCCAGGTTAAGTTTAACTATATCCAGCATTCCTGTAATTTCATATACAATGCCGGAATTGGGAAAAGACTCTGCCGGATTCAGTCTGTTCCTGATAAAGAAATTACGTTGGGTGAACGTAACTCCATTTGTTGTGAAGCCTGCCAGGTCGCTTCCTGCATGGTCATTATTGGTCAGTTTTTGTTCGAGCAGCCATTGCGCCATCTTTTCTACGGTAGGATCGCTGAATAAAATATCGAAAGGAATATTAGCATTGAATGTTGCTGAGAACTTATTGTATAGTTCTATCAGCATCAGCGAATATCCACCCAGCTCAAAGAAAGTCTGCTGTGTTCCTACGGGCGATATCTCCAGTAATTGTTCCCAAAGTGCAGCTATCTGCTGCTCCGTTTCATTTTTGGGCGGAATATAGTCTTCATTAAAGGTGGGCGCAGTTGGAACCGGCAGTGCCCTGATATCAATTTTCCCGTTAGTGGTTAGCGGCATTGAGGGCAGAGTCATCCAAGCCCTGGGTATCATGTATTCCGGCAGCGTACCTGCAAGTATGGTTACGGCTTTTTCCTGTATGTAGTTGTCAGCAGGTACGATATATGCGGTAAGATACTTCCGCGTATCAATATGTTGACA
Source organism: Chitinophaga rhizophila (assembly GCF_019492185.1). GTDB lineage: Bacteria > Bacteroidota > Bacteroidia > Chitinophagales > Chitinophagaceae > Chitinophaga > Chitinophaga rhizophila. The sequence goes on along the minus strand of NZ_JAICCF010000001.1, from coordinate 500,467 downwards.
AACGACGGCTACCTGCTGTACTAGTCCACTTTGCAGTAATACTGCTTCTATTTCCCCTGGCTCAATACGAAAGCCTCTTATCTTCACCTGATTATCTGTCCTCCCAAGAAAAACGACGTTACCGTCTGGTAGCCATTGTCCCAGATCGCCGGTTCTATACATCCTGGAACCTGGGATGTTTGAAAACGGATCAGGTGAAAAGCGCGTATCAGTAAGAGCTGGTTGATTCAGATAACCTTCGCCTACACCAGCGCCTCCTACATATATTTCACCTGTCTCCCCCTGGGTACAGCTGTTGCCCGCTGTATTGAGAAGGTATACGGTACGGCCGGGCAATGCCGTACCGATAGGAATATTGTCTGGTATTGATGAGGAAGGTATACGGTAAGTCAGAGAGAATGTAGTATTCTCCGTCGGACCGTAGCCATTGATAACCTGCAATTGTGGATACTCATGCAGTAGCAACCGGATGTGATGGGCAGATAACTTTTCTCCGCCTGCAAGAACAAATTCAAGTCCCTCAAATATTCCCATGTCTGTATCTATCAGCTGATTTAACCAGCTGGATGTCAGCCACATGGTATTAATATTGTGCTGACGGATGGTCATCTTCATTCGTACAGGGTCCAGTAACTTGTCTTCGTTGCTGAGTACCAGTAATCCGCCATTCAGCAACATACCCCAGTATTCAAAGGTACTGGCGTCAAATGCTGGTGAGCCAGTGGATAAGAGCCGGCTGTCTTTATCCAACCTGACATAATCTATGTTGCTGACAAGGTTAACCACATTACCATGCCTTATCATTACTCCTTTAGGCTTTCCTGTAGTACCAGAAGTATACATTACATAAGCCAGTGTTGCTGCATCTGGTGCAGTGTGCACAAGCTTTTTTACAGCTGACGGCAGGAGATCTGGTTGTATTTGTACCAGTTCTACCGGACTGTCAGCAATGGCCAGGGATAGGTTAGCCGGTACCTGGCTGCCCGTGACAATAATAGGAGTGCCGGTATCTTCCAGTATAAACCTGATTCGCTCTACCGGGTAAGAGGGATCAATCGGTACATACGCTGCATTTGCTTTGAGGATACCCAGGATGCCCGTTACCAGCATAGCGCTTCTTGGCATGCAGATGCATATAAGCTGTCCCTGGCTAACCTGGGCTTCCAGTAATCTGGCGGCTATCCGGTCGGAGTAGTCATCCAGTTCCTGGTAAGTCAATTCCCCTTTGTCATCACAGATAGCAGTACGTATTGCATGCAAGGCAGCCTGTTCCCGGAACAAGGTTACTATAGAAGCTGTGTTGTTAGCAGGGCTGGAGGTTATACTGGTCATCATTAGCTTAGTCTTTAGCTTTGCCGGCAATAAATTCAGCCAGACTGTTGATGTTGCTGAACAGACGGGAGGATATTTCGTTTTCACCAAACTGGATATCGAATCTTTTTTCAATTGTTACGATGAAATTGACGATCGAAATAGAGTCAAGTCCAATCCCATCCTCATATAAGGACATATCATCCCTGATCTGGTCAGTTGTTAGATTGATATTCAGATCATCAACAATAATTTCTTTCAGTTTGGATTTAATGGAGTCTAATGCAATTGTTTCCATGTGAGATTATTTAATAAGAGCTGAGAAATTCTTTGTCAGAAAGGTGTAGTCTGTTTTGCCATTTGGCAGAACAGGCAGCGTATCTAATACTGTAAATACTTCCGGTACGAGATGAGCAGGCATTTTCCGCATGCATGCAGATCGTATACCGGAGGTGTTCAATGTTTCTCCCGGTGCAGCTTCTAGGAAGGCAGCAAGTAAGGGGGGGGTATCAGCATGTTCCTGACCTTCCACCACGATTACCTTGCCTGTGTTGCCCAGGTTTTCACTGATCAGCGCTTCAATCTCCTGCAGGGGGATCAGGAATCCATTCCGGTTAACACATAGATCTATGCGACCTGCGACCATAAATCCGTCCTCGTTTTTACGGCTACCCATATCCCGGGTGGCAAACCAGCTATCTGTAAAGGGCTGCGCAGTCATTCGATCATCTGTTATATGGATGTAGCCACTAAAGGGGGCATTGTGCCGGACACTTATTTCACCGGTATTTATATCTGCAAAGCGGATACTTACCTGTGGTAAGGGGGTAATAATGTCGGCAACTGCAAATTGCCCCTTCTCGGGAACAGGAGTAGTTCCGATTACTCCCATTTCCGTAGATCCATAGAGATTAATAAGCGTGCCGTAACGTGCCTGGAATGCGTTAAAGGTCTCTTTTGAGATTCTTTCCCCTGCGGTAACATACCTTCCTCGGTGCGATATATCTTTATTAAGTACCAGCAGCATTTTACAGATTGCCGGCGTCAGAAATGCCGTATCAGGTAAGAAGGTATTGAGTTGAGAAAGGAGGTTTACTACATTACCTCGTTCCGCAAGACATACATCCGCGCCTGCCAGTAGTGCAGGCAACAACCCAGCTCCCAGGCCATACATGTGACTGATGGGTACAGGAATAAGCACTTTGTTTTTATCGGTCAACTGAAATCTTGCAACAATATTGGCGGCGTTCAGTAGTAATGTTTTCTGCTCAAAACAAATATATCTTGGCGTGCCTGTAGTGCCGGAAGAGGAAAATATTGCCTGTGCCGTTGCCGGCAGTAAATCTTCCTGCGCAATGTAATATGGGTTGTTCTCAATACATATTGTATCAGCAGGTGAAAAAAATACTTCTTTATGATCCCGTACGTTCAATACAATATCGCAAAAGGGAGGCAGCTTCTTACCTGCAGCGGTGTGATTACTTAATATGAAAAAGTTCTGCTGCTGTTGCAGCAAATATAGTAGCAGGCAAACGCCAGGAATATTGTTTTGCAAAGCTAATGCAATACAATTACTGGTATTTAGCTGATGCTGCACGAAAAAAATATGCAGTTGCTCCATGTAATCGGAGATAGCGGCATATCGCAGGGTCCGGTGCTCGTCAGTGATGCTACTATGCAAAGCTGCAGGCGGAACCAGGAAGTCATTTCTCATCATGCTTATTGTCTTTTGAGTGATTCTTCGCTGAAGTACTCAATGATAAAACCTATATGCCTGCTACCTACCCAGTATTCATATTCTTTCTTCCAGAACATGCCTCCGTTTACATTCATAATAGCAGCGATACGCCCGTCATTGCCGGTAGTCACTGTAATATTTTTCTTAGTGATAACTGTTCCATCATTAAGTTGAGTAAACACCTTTCCAATTGGTGTCAGGGAGTTGGTCAGCAGGTCATATTCTTGTGGTGTTAATGCTGATTTATACAGATTGCTTTCGCAATACAGCATCGGATGTGCGCCACCCTGAAAATGCAGCTTTACTACTCTTTTAATCATGCAGGCATATCCTGATTGTTCTTCTGATTGAGAATCAATTACCAATTCCAGGGTTTTACCTTGTAATGCCTCTAAAAAATAGGTAGTTGAATCTTCCAGTTTCTTCAGACTGTCAATTAATGCTTCCATAATGTTTTACAGGGATATTGGGTTAAGACTTTACAGGTGTATTGAGTTAACAGCCATCGTGCCGGTTACAAAACTAAATAACAGGCTGATTTACCTATTAGGAATAACCGGAAATTTTTTTACGGATTATACTAATTGTTTAAATTTCTGACCAGGATGAATTATATTAGAAGTAAGTATTCCAAGTTGTGAGAAAATAACTGTTAAAGGACTTAACCCGCTATCTATGCCTCCCAGAATAATAAGTACTGCCATCGTCAGTGAGAATACCCTTTTCCGTAAGGTATTGGGATATTACCTGGCATCACAGGAGTACATTTATGTAGCAGCTCAATATCCGTCATTGACCCAATTGCTGTCTGCAATACAAGCAAGCCGTTCATCTATTCATGTGGTCCTGCTCGACCTTTGTAATACTGGCACTATTCAGCATCATTTACAGACCTGGAAACAGGAGATGCCGGATACCAGGTTTGTATTACTGGCTGGCGCTACGGATCTCGCCTCGCTTCATCGTCTGATTTGCGGTAATGTACTTGCCTGCGTAGGAAAATCGGAAGATCCCGCGCAGGTACTAGCTGCTATAGAGAGTGCGTCTGCCAGGAAGCTGTATCGTAACCGGTTATTGACAGAAACAATACTCCTCGAAAGGGAAGAACATATACATAAACCCATCCAGGAGCCAATGCTGGATGATAGAGGTGAAATGCTGCTGCAACTATTATGGGAAGAGAAAAGCAACAGGCAGATCGCTGATCACCTGTGTCTTTGTGAAAGTTCCGTGGAAAAACTTAAATCTGATGTAAGGAAAAAGCTTGGGATCAATTCATCAGTAGGACTATTAAAATACGCTATTCTGAACAGGATGAGGTAGTTTGCTTTTCTTCGCCTATGCTGATTATCTGGCGTTCCAGACCTTTTTTCAGCATACCGATAAGTGAGTGCGCAGACAATTTTTCTTTGATGTCCAACCTCATTTTTTCAATTGATTTAACACTGAGAAAAAGTTTCTCTGCTATTTCACGATTAGTCTTTTCTTCCCACAACATCTGTAATACCATTATTTCCCTTTCAGTCAGCTGGGCCGGCGTATTTGAGGGGGCAGATTGTTGACTGATGAGTAGTCTTTCTTCTGCAACACGGCGGATCATATCAAACAGATCTTCCGGGGATATTGCAGCGCTTGCATAACCGGATATATATTCTGCAAGCAGGTTCCCGTCCGGAGTAATATGTTTTTCAGCAGATAACAGAATAATCCTTAGTCCGGGAAGTTCACTTTTAATGTGTCGTAGTTCATCAGCTATTTTGACAGATGGCAGGCTATAATCAAAGAGCAATACATCAATACGCTGGGACGCTGCATGTTCCATAAATTGCTGGGTACTGTCACAAACGGCATGTAATTCAAAATTAGCCTGCTCAGATAGATAATCTTTCAGTAATGTTCTGACCATTGCGTATTCGTGGATGATTCCTATGCGGATGGTATTTTGAAGGGTCTGCTTCATGGGTTATCTTATTAGTTAACTAAAGTGGCACCGGACTGCAATAAATTATAAAAAAATGCTTAAAAATAAAGGTGTAGGAGGCTATTTTAACATTAATTCTGCATTTCATGCAGGCTGCTGTTTTCAGCACTTTGGGCGTATAACGGTAGACAGCTGATATATAGTTTTTCAAGGTAGTTCTCACTGTTTGCTGATATTCAATTTTTTAAAACACCGGGTATCTGCATAAACTGCGGTAATAATGACTAAGATCAGTTCTTCGTTTATGGCAAGTAAACAGGAAATTTGCTTGCGAAGACCAGGAAGAAATGACCTGGCAATAATGTCAATTGCTGTGGGAAATCCTCCATTGACATTGTTACATCCATCGGAGAAGGAACGCTACTTGCAGTTGCAAACGCCTGCTCGCCGCAATAGTTTTCTGCTGGGAAGATGTGCTGCGAAGACAGCATTGTCTGGTTTGACCCCACATGTCGCTCCGGCAGCAATAAATATTGCGAAAGGTGTATTTAATTTTCCGGTGGTGTATGGTATTGGGATGGATAATCTACAGGTATCTATTAGTCATAGCCCTCCATTTGCCATCGCCATTGCTTTTTCTGAAGCTCATCCGCTGGGTATAGATATTGAAAAGATCAAGGTCGCCAATGGCGATCTGCTACGGCGTGTGATGTCGCCATGGGAAGTTGACCTTACAAGCCAGCTGGGACTTGATGCTTCAATAGGTAATACCGTGATCTGGTCTGCAAGGGAAGCATTATCCAAGATTATCAGAACCGGGCTATCTGCCGGCTTTGACTTACTACGTGTTCAATCGATGGTTTATTATGAACAGGCTTTACTATTGTCATTTGTCAACTTTCCCCAGTACAAGGCTATTGTAATTATAGAGAACAGTTATGTTTTTTCCCTGGTGATTCCCGCAGGAACAGGTATTGATATTGTCACCTGGCAGAAGGATGTTTCAGCAGGTGCCGGGTTATTGTTATTCTATTAGGAAAAGACTCCGGGCGTAGGTACCACAGCCATCCGCGCAAAGCATACGTACCAGTCACAACCATAATGCTACTAATTTATTTAGTATTTTTGCTAAAAGGGGAATAATCAATACTTCAGCATCATATAATCCATTTGAGAGGATAACACCTGTATTTATGGACATCCTTATCCGGGCTGGAAGGAGTTGGGTAGTTGCCCAACGTTTTCGTTGGCCAGGTATATCAAATGGTAAAGGCTTTATGCTCACAGCTTATCCGCATCCGGAGCTGGCACAAAGACATGTAGGTGTTCTGGATGCTGGTGAAGGCAAAGTGCTGGATTTGAAGGCAGTAGCTAATATGAAGAAACTAAAAGACCTTTGTCATCCTGACTCAGGATATCAGTTTTTTTACAGTGCTACCAGGGATAGAGATGCACGGAGGAAACTTGTTAAGACGTATGCCGAGAAGGTGCAAAAGTACTCTAAGGAGCATTATCGTGGCAACTTTGCTTTTGATATCCGTGTAGAGGCCGGTCAGCTTTATGGCACTTATAGCTACGAAAAGCAAACAATCGGCGTTCTTTTTTATGACATCATAAAATGATTGAATATGTGCAGAATGATATCGCAGAATGGGGAGATAGATCTGATTACTGATCTCTTTCCGGAACTTGAGAATGTGAAACAGCTACAATTCAGTGTCGAGCAGAAGACACTTGTTAATGCCAATGCTTTTCAATCTGCCGATGTGATTGTGCGTCATAAGGAGCGCCTTTTATTGGGTGAAATGGAGTGGGGAGTACACCCCATATTTGAGACCGACAAAACTGCTTTTCATAGAAGGAGATTGAGTATGGTAAATGCACGCCAGGAAAAGCTGCTTGATCCCGATTCCTTCTGGCACAATCAGGGCCTTGTTAAAAATCCTGTACTTATACCAGCCACCAGGATATATGAGCACCGGCACATAGACACCTGGAGCAGTCATGTACCCTATGCAATAAACACAAATCACCAGCCAGAGGAGGAATATTTTTACATTCCTGGTATCTATCAGGTTTACGAGACTATACAGCCGAATGGACAGCGGATTAAAGTGTCTGGTTTTGCGATGATCACTACGGAAGCCAATCAGACGATGCGCTATATCCACAATCATGGAGAAAACAAGCATAGGATGCCGCTTTTTGTACCATTAGAGATGGCGAAACAATGGGTATCTCCCACAAGAACCTTCGGCGATTTTAAGGCGATCATTAATTACCGGTTACCTGCTGAGGATCTCTCTTATTATACAGTGCACACGCTTACAGGCAGACAGCAGCGTCCCGATGGCAAATTGAAAGATGCAGCATGGACCTGGCCAGGGTTGCCGCCATTAGGTAACGATCAACCTATTGACATCAGCAAAGTGTTCATTACTAATTTGCAAAAGGCAGGATAACTCATACCCATCAAGCTGACGTAAGCTTACATTAGCAGGGATAGATATTCATCTACAAAACAAATCCATAAATGTTATCTGCTCGTTAACCAGCCTCTTAAATTATGACGTACTAAATAATTTAGTAATTTTGACATTGTCATGTGAATGGGAATCAGCAAGAATGCCCATATCATTAATCTATGCCGTCAAATTAAGCAAGCTGCCGTCAGCTATAATCAGTATTATGGAACGCGAAGAGGAAAATAAGCGCTACCGCTTTAGGTTGATGTATTTTCATTGCACGAACAACCAGGTCATATCACCTAACACACATATGACCAACGCATATCAATTTAAGGAAACTGCTGAAAAAGCCATTAACAATCGTAGCTTCCCATATATGTGGGAGAACAGAGAGCAGCGCCCGCCGCAAAGTAGAATTGAAGGCTTCTATCTCGTACATGAAAGCCTGTATGATCTCATCTTAAAACCTTTTGTAAAGGAGGAATAAAAAAATGCTATAAATTTGTGGCCTCAATACCTGAATAATACCGCGTGTGATGGATAGAATATTTCCACATAATTTTACTACTAATGCTGACATAAACGGGCAATCTACATTATTTGAATTTACCTCAATGAATATTAAGGTGTTGCAATTGTTCCAGGTTTATTTCAGTCTTCCTGATCAGAAACAGCGAATCAGGTTTCATATGCAGAAAGACAAAGATGGTCAGTTTAGAGTTACCGATAAACACCGTTTGCCTGCAGGAATAGAAATTCCTGAGCAGCAACTTGCTGCGGCAATAATTAATGAACATCCGGGGTTATAAACAGTGTAGGCATGGTAAGTCTAATGTTACCGGCGTTATCAAATATCGTAATGGCATATCCGATGTTTTACAGATGTCATACGTAGGGGATCAATGTAGATATTACATCAACTATAAAATAAATTATCCTGGAGGAGCATTAGGTGCCTACTTTCAGAAAGGAATGTGCGGCGGAAACACAAAATAACTGCTTTATTATACTATATAGGAAGGGCGCTGCTCATAGCAGTGCCTTTTTGGTTTCTTGCCAGCATATCCAAAATGTATATGCTATCTCCTAAGTGTCGGGTCAGGAGAGTTTTTAGATTTGTGGCTACTTTTTAACAGTTGTTCGTGTTTTGACAGCATACACTTTCGATATGCTGATTATCACCAAGACACCAGGTTAACCTTATCATATGCCAATAAAGCGAATTAACCCGAATAGAATCAAATCGATTGGTGCCTACATCGCATCGCTTCCCGAAAAACGCTTCACGATAGCAGAGTTAAGTCTACATTTTGATATCAAACCGACTACCCTGAAGGCTGCCTTTAAAGCGCACTTTGGTGTTCCTATACACCAATATCAGCTGCAGGTAAGTATGCATAAGGCACGGGAGTATTTAAAAGCAGGGAAACAAGTAAAGGAAACAGCTCTTCATTTTGGTTACAGGCATATTGGGAACTTTTCCCGTGCATTTAAGCGGGTTCATAAGACTCCGCCTGAAGTGCATAAGCAGTGATCAATTATTCAATTAAACTACCCGACTTTTTTGATAAGCGATTTATTGTGTTTGATTGAATGTAGTGCATTAACTTAGTAGAGTAACGAAAACGAAAACCTTTGTTTAACCCAGACTTCCACCTAAACGAATTTTAAATCATAATGCTTATTCAGCCTAATGATTCGGCGAAAGTAAACGTGTCGCCGTAAGTGCCGGAAAAGCGATCACCATATTTTGGCCAAAAAAAGGGGGTACCCGAAAACCCTTGAACAGAGTAGGGGTCTACAAATCAAAAACACAAAAACTTATTTTATGAAAAAAGCTAAATTTGCGTTAGCGACAATCGCTATGTTTGCTGTAGTAGGTGGTGCATTTGCATTTAAAGCAGCAAGGTTGAATCAACGTATATACTATGCAACAACTGCAAACCAGCCAGCTACGCTGACTATAAGCTCAGCCACGCTTGCTCCTGGTAGCCAATACTTAGGAACGGCGTATGCTACGACAAGCTATAGTTCTGTTGTTACAAAAACTACTGCTTATTATAGAGGTCTGTAGTAATGGTAGAAGGGGACTCAGAGTTAATTGAGTCCCCGTTTTTTTACTACATTTAGGTTTGGCAGCTACTGTAAAATCAATTCATTCCAAAGCAAATATTATACTGCCATACTCTCTGTTGTAAATCTGATCCATTTCTGCAGTCAGCAAGAATATGTGTTTCCTCATATTGAAGAGGTGTAACGGTGAATTTCCTGTAATCCTTCATTCTGATAAATTAGCTTATAGCGGTAGAATATCCGTTGATAATAACATACAATATGGAAAAAGCGAAATTTACATTGATAGCAATTGCTCTGTTTGCCGTCGCTGGTGGCACATTTGCATTTAATGCGACGAGGTTAAATTCAAGCATTTACTACGCCACAACCGCAAATCAGCCAGCAACACTAACTATTAGATATGCAACAACTGCTCCTGGTTTTGGAGCATATGCAGGTACGGCTTACGCGACCACATCCTATAGTGCAATTGTGACGAGATCAGTACCTTATTACAGAGGTTTGTAATAATTCATGGGAAGGGTACTCAATATCAATTGGTACCCTTCTATTAATTTGGTATCAGATGTGCATGTTCATCCACTGTGGCATTGGCTCATTTCTAAGTAAATAATTATAAAACTGCAATACTTTCTGCTGTAAATCTAGTGTATTCTCTTCGTCATCAACAATATGAGTCTCTCCCTCATATTGAAGCAACCATACAGGTAGCCCTTGCCGTCTCAATTGAATAAACAGTTGTTTACTGTGCATGACTGGAACTGCACTATCATTGTTATTATGGATCAACAATAATGGAGTAGAAACTTTATCGGTGGACAATATGGGAGAGTTTTTGATATATGCGTCGGGAGCATTGTGTAATTCAACCATCATTCTGGGAGGGCCTTCAATATAATAATCAGCCTGAGAATCTCTATCACCCCACATTCCGGTTACTCCGTCAATCATGTTAGATACTCCCGCCTCTGAAATTGCTGCAGCAAATCGATTTGAATTTGTAATAAAGTAGTTTGTGAAGTATCCTCCCAAACTATGGCCAAGTATACCTAGTTTTGTGCTATCTATCCATGTCTGTTTACATAAGTATTCAGTTACCGCCAGCACGCTTTTTAAGGCAGATTCACCTGGTTTCGATCTTTCTATATAGAGATTTGGCCTCACAACTAAATAACCAGCGTTCAATAGCAATGGAATATTAAAACCAGTATTCTCTGGTTCAGGTGATATGTATTTATTGAACCGTGTAGTTTGATCAAGATAGTAGTTGATAATGACGGGATATTTATGCCTTGGATCAAAATTTTCGGGTTTATAAAGAATACCCTCGCATTGTTTACCATCTGCGTCATTATATTTAATGATCTCTGAAGTTAGCCAGTTATAATCTAATTGGGGGTTTACATTTGAAAGTGTATCGAATGTTTCAAAGTTATCTGTGAATATGTAGTTGGATGAGCGCATTGAATGTTCAGTAACAAAAATATATTTATCTGCATTTTTAGCTTTTAAAAAACGAGTGTATGGATAGCTGAATGGCTCGACCAGATAATCTGTTGTATGGAATATTTTCTTGCATAGTTGCTTTTTTAAATTTAGAGTATAGAATGTCGTAGCTCTGGTGGCATAATCGTATGATGTGATGGGAATATTTTCTTTTAGATCAATGTTACTTTCTGCATCACTGAGTTTAAAAACGGTCTTTCCATTCGAGGAGCACATCGAAGTTAAATTTGTTGACTTTTCTTTTCCGTTAAGATCAACACTCCATATATTGTACCTCCCACGAATAATTACTTTATTGCTATTGGATGCCCATCCATTAATCCCTGCCAATGCAATTTTTTCCGTCTCATCATAGTATTCAATATTATCAAAAGGGACCTCAGGTATGTCTTTTCCAATGATACTTTTTTTACCCGTATTACAGTTGAAACTAATGTATTGCTTTGATTCTGTGTCGTAATAGACGAAAAAATCATTATTTTCAGAAAATCCGAATACACTGATTTCATATTTGCTTTGATGCTTTATTGTGTCAATTTTTCCAGTTTTACTATGACACAGGAAATAACTTGGAAACAGATCCTTATTCCAAGGTACTTCAATACTTCGTCCGTATGAAGATTTAACAAAAAAAACATCAGTTTGCTTCGGCATGTGGTTGATCTTTTGATTTCCTTGAAGAAGTTGACGGATGCTCAGGCTGCTGATATCAATAACTGAAAGATTTTGCCCATTTTTGATGGAAGCTTTTTTTGCGTCGTAGTCGCCAGGTAGATATGCATCTTTATAATTCCATACTTTGAATTTAGCATTGCTAGTGACATGCTTATTTATAGACTTTTCTTTTTGTGTAAAGAATATTCCACGGCAGTCAGAAGTAAACTGCCAGAAATCTGTTGAAAAAGTTTTGTTAATAGCAATTGCACTATCAGAAACGGTTTTCAAGGTGTTATCACGTCTGTTGTATATCCCGATGCGCTTTATTTCTGTATTTCCGATTGTAAATGCCAGTCGATCCCCGCATTTGTCAAATATGAAGTTGTTTGTGTTTGCTGTTTTTGCGATACTTTTTGTTATTCCTGATACTAAATCGAGAAGAAACAAATTTTCTGTCGAATCATTGTCTGTTTTTCTTTTGTAGAGGATACATGCCCATTCATTGTTTACAATAAAGTCAAGTACTCCAGGAATTGAATTAGTTTTACCTGTCCTAAGATTTTCAATAATAATTGTATTGTCAGCTGTTATTTTCTTGTACACAAGCCATTCTGATCGATTTTTAGAAACCAATGAATAGTTTGAGCAATACGGTAATATTGTAAAAATATCTGATCTGAGTTTTTGCCGAAGAAGCGAATCCTGTCTAATCCCAAATAAATATTTACCGTCCGAACTGAAGTGCGTATTTGAAACATCAATAAACCGCTTTTCCCAGGTTTTATCGGTTGATGTTACTACGAACGTACTTTTTTGGGAAGGCTCATTAATAATTGTGTAGCCAGCAAATTCACCATCATCACTAATTACACCATATCGCACCTCTTTCCAGTTTTTATAGGTGGTATCATTTATCGGTCGTTTTTGCCCTGATAGTAAGACAGGTTGGAACAAACTGTAGAATAGGCATATAATCAAGTATCTCATTAGTTTATATTATGTTTTGAGCAATGTATAAATTTAAGTAGGCTCACTGCGAACTGCTTTCCATTTTGAGTTGTCAACAATTGCTCTATTTATCGCCAGGTTGGGATATTTTTCTTCATTTTTTGGATGTTTTCTTTATAAATCTTAACCCGATCATCTGCCTTCTGGGATTCTGCAATAGTAAGGGCCTTTTGCTGTTGTGTTATTGCCTCTTTTTTCCGACCTATCTTATATAGTAGTCCGGCGTATGTGTCAATCCAGGCATCCTCTTCTGGATTGGATTTTAATAAGATAGTCATGTATTCCAAACCTTTTTTAATAGCTGATGAGTCATCACTATGCATAAAAATAATATCATAGACCATATTGTTTAACATGACTTTACCTAAGCCTGCGGTATCTAAACCGTTTTGTTCAATGTTATTAATATGCTGATTAACAATGCTAGGCCAATCTTTCTTTTCTTCTTGTCTGTGAGTTGTATCTGTAATGGTTTGTGCGAAAGAAAGAGATGGCAGTAACCAAAAAATTAAGATGGTAAGTTTTTTCATTTATTGTTTAATTTAAATATCCAGGATTCTGTGTGATTGATTTATTATACAATATTTCCCGAGATGGAATCGGAAAAATGGATTTGTAACTTTTCCAAGATGCCCCTTTTCCCAATGCATGCTTACTCATTACGGAGTCAATAATATTTGTCCGTTTCATGTCAAACCATCGATGACCCCATTCTGTAAATAGTTCGGAGCGCCGTTCATTAAGAAGGATTTGTCTGAGTAATACCTTACTTATATTCTGTCTAATGGGCGGTAGCGGTTGCGTTATATCGTCAGTTACTGGAGCTCTACGTTTACTGCGTAAGGTATTTACATCCTCTATAGCGCCATTCGTATTACCAATCTCATTTCGTGCCTCGGCACGTATCAAGAATTGTTCGGAAAGTCGTAGTACAATATCATATTCCCCAATATTAGCTGAGCCGGGGATAACGGGGATCTTGTATTTGGTTGGATAGTGATAGTAGGATCCGCCTTTTTTAACCGAATCAATCCAAGATATTTTTCTTTGGTCGCCGGGTTCAAAGTGATGAATAAGGGAGTTCGAGAGGAATAAATTATAGTCGCCTCCGTCTGGTCCACTTTCCGGAAGCAGCAAATATCGTCCTGCAAATGTGTTTATACCATATGTCACAGACTGTAATCCCCATATCGTCTCAGAACTATTCTTTAAAAATGTGTTTTCCAAAGTAGTAAGCGAGTAAATGGAATTTGAAATGACCTTGGTTGCTGCTGCCTCTGCCGAATTGTAGTCCCTTTGATTTAGAAAGATTCTAGCCTGAAGTGCGTTAACAGCACCAAGATTTGGACGGACACGTTCAATTGTGAATTGAGTTACATCTGCACCTACATAGTCAATAGTCAGTAGTCTTTCTGCTTCTGAAAGGTCGGTTATCATTTGATCGTATATTATTGAAGCAGGTGTCCTAGCCGCCTTGGCGTTTGTCTCTGGATCTGTGGTGAGAATAAGTGGCACATCTCCATAGAAATTTACAAGATAGAAATAGCAGAATGATCTTAGGAAGTAGGCTTCTCCCAGAAGCCTTGTACTCACAGATTTGTCGAGATGTTCGTTTGCAGACAACTTAATGATGGCATCATTTATTGTATATAGTAGATCATAACATGTGTGCCAATAGGTCTGACCTTCATCGAGATATTTGGGGTCAAGATCATTTGTATAATAGCGAGTAGAGTGCCGGCTTGAATTGACGTCGTATAAAGTAAGATTATCTGCAGACAGATCGCCAAAAACAGAGAACGAGGCAAGGCCACCATTGAAGAATTTTTGGCTGATTCTGGCATAGAGGCCAATAAATACTGCTGAGGCTGTACTGTTGTCTTTGTATACGTTGTCTGTACTCGTACTAGTATCTGGGGCATCGACTTCAGCTAATTTCTTACATGCACCAAATAGAAGGACGATGCTAATAACCAGCATCAGTAAATGCCCTCCTAGAAGTTTAATGAGTCCCTTTTTCTTATCCATCTTTTCATAATTAAAACGTTAATTGAAATCCTGCGTTAACCATTCTTAGTGGTGGTATAGAACCAGTCGCCTGAGTTTCTGGATCAAGGCCGATATATTTGGTATAGGTCCACAAATTTTGCCCCTGAATAAATATTCTAGTCCGGCTTATATTGAATTTTCTCATTAGTTTTTCCGAAATAGTGTATGATAATGCGAAATTTTTCAATCTTATATATGATGCGTCTGAAAAACTTTTATCACTATTAAGTGCAGCATCGTACGCTACAATGGCATCACCGCTTAAGGAAATTTTTTGTATTGAGGCCACATCCCCTGCTTTTTGCCAACGATCTAGTATGTATCTTTGTTGATTGGAATTGACATAACCGGCATAGTTCCCAAATCTGTCGGCAATACCATTTTGACTCGTGAACTGAAAAAGAACGTCTAATGTAAACCTGGCATATTCAAAAGTATTATTGAAGCCACCATAAAATCTTGGATTCATGTCAATGAGTTCTGTCCGATCGGTAAACGGACTAGGATTTGAAGTAGGTTTACCGTCAGCTCCCATAAACTCGTATAGGCCAGTATTGGTATTTACACCCATGTATTTATAAACTTTCGCTAACGAAAATGATTTGCCAACGACCATGCGGTCCGCATATGTTGAATTTTCAAGGTTAGGAAACGAAATCAATTTGTTATTTGGAAGTGTAATATTTACGGAGCTCCGCCAGTTAAATCTGCTGTTAGAAATTACTTTAGCGTTCAGCTGCATTTCTATACCTGTATTTTGCACAACTGCAGGGAAATTACGATCTATGTTACCAAAACCTGTGGTAGCGGGCAGATCTTCAAGAAGTAGTTGATTGGAAGATCTATTTCTAAAATAATTTGCGGTTAGAAATAGTTTGTCTTCGAGAAAACCCATTTCCAGTCCTAAATTAAACTTATGAGTCTCCTCCCATTGTAAATATGGATTAGAAATGTTAGTTGGATATATACCGCTTGTACCTAAATATGGTATATTAGTATAATAGTTGTTCAGCAGACTTAAATATCTATAGTCACTGATTTGATCGTTTCCAGTGGTCCCATAATTAATCTTTATTTTTCCAAATGACAACCAAGGCAAATCACTGTTAATAATTTCCTCTTTACCAAATAGCCAGGCACCGCCAATGCCATAAAAATTATGTAATTTGTTTTCCGGTCCGAAACGACTGCTACCGTCTCTTCTAGCCGTAAGATTTAATATATATTTATCTCTCAGTCTATAATTAAGTCTTCCGAATAGTGCGTTGTACTTATATTTGGAAGCTACATTTATATCAACATCAAGTTGCGGTGCTGCGGCTATGTTTTTTAGCTGCGCATCACTTGAATGCCCTGATCCTATTTGCTGAAGAATGTTAGAATTTGTTTGTTGAACGGTGCCACCTATGAGCAAGTCCAGTACTCCGAAATTTGTTACTTTATTATAGGTAATTTGAGGTTCGGCAATCCATGAGTTGACTGATTTAGATAAGAAACGAGCTGACCGGATCTTGTCAGGATTATCCGGTCTAAAAAGAGTCAGGGGGCTTAATTTCGTTTCTTCGCCATTAATTCGATTAATTCCAAATGATCCCTTTATAATAAGCCCTGGAACAACTTCATATCCTATATTATTATTAGCAAGTAGATTATTGGTTTTTCCCTCGAATGGTTTGCCTATATATACCGCTGGATTGACAGTGTGGGTGTAAAATCCGGGATTTTGCGGAGCCGGTGCCCAATTGATAGATCCGTCCGCATTATACATGTCTGGAGCATTTGGGGCTAAAATAATCGCGCTTCTCATTAAGTCTTCGTCATTCAAGGTGTTAATTCCTTGCAGGTAAGTAGCACTTAGCGTATATTTAAATTTGTTATTGGATGAACTATGATTTAGATTGAAATGAACATTCCCTCTTTTATTAGAAAGCTTGTTTGGATATACTGTCGTTTCCCGAATGTATCCATAACTCGTCAGGAACTGTGTATTTGCGTTTCCTCCTGATAGGGATGCTTGTATATTTGTTAACATGGCAGTTCCCCCGACAAGTTGTTTTTGCCAGTCATTGTATTTATTGGGTGACCAAACACTTAAATCATAGTTAGTCCAATTGACTTCAGATCCCAATGTTGGTATAGGTTGTCCATCATTAATATATTGTTCTTTTCTGATAGTGAGATATTCTTCGGGAGTTAGCAAATCATACATTTTGCTTATCCTGCCCCATCCATTCTGGATATTTATATCTAACTGGGTTTTTCCTGCTTTTCCCTTTTTGGTGGTTATTAATATTGCGCCGTTTGCTGCCCTTGAACCGTATATGGCCGTTGCGTCAGCGTCTTTCAGCACAGAAATACTTTCAATGTCTGCCGGGTTGATTAGGTTTAAAGCGCTGCCACTTAAACCAGCAATTGCGCCTTCCATCAATGATGCATTTGTGAACTGTGCAGTGTAGGGAATACCGTCGATTACGTAAAAAGGTTCGTTGCCATTACCAATGGAATTTTTGCCTTGAACTGTAACGTCAACACTACTTGCTGAAATGCCTGATCCTTGTTTTATAAACAAGCCAGGTACCCTGCCTGACAATGCAAGTTGAACATTAGTGACAGGTTGATTCTGAATATCTCTTGCCGATATCACACTGACATTACTCGTGTTAAACTCTTTTCTTACTGTACCATATGCTACAACTTGTATCTCTTTTAAATTTGCATCTGTTTCTTTAAGTATTATTTTTAATTGCTTTTCTGTTGTATACCCCACCTCTTTCGTCTCTCTACCAATCATCCTCACTACCAGCGTCCCTTTATCCGGCACACCATCAAACAAAAAATTCCCATGCTGATCTGTCACTGCCATTTTCCCACTTTCTTCCTTCAGGATCACGGTAACTCCCGGCAGTGGATTGCCTTCTTCATCTGTTACTTTACCACGTACCGTGATCACCGAAAAAAAATTGGCTACCTTATCAACGGTGGATGGTGGTGCTGGTCTGACGGTGATCATTTTACCTTTTATGGCGTATTCAAACGGCTGACCTTTGAATACAGTACTTAAGGTCGTTTCCAGTGTGGCATTAGTAAGTGATACGGAAACAGGTGTAGCTTTTTCCAGGTATTCTGAGGCAAAGAAGAAGTAGTAGCCTGTTTGTTTGCGGATACTTTGCAGTACGTCGCGTAGGGGGGCGTTTTCGTAGTGCAGAGTGATCTTTTGCGCATAAGTAGCGGCTGTAACCTGTATACTGATGATGGTACAGATGAAGAGAAGCTTTGTGATCAGTAAAAGCTTATGGATGGCTGGCCGGTATGGGGGAAATGGCTGGCCCTCATTGCGTTGGTAGCAATAATTCATAACATTACATTGTTAGTAGTGAACTAATTTGAATTACGTTGGTGCAGTTAATTAACTAGTAAGCGTTGGTTTTTGTACAGTTCCTGATATACGTGGAACTATTGCTTTTATTCCTTTAGTGTGTTTTTATTGTTGAATGATTTTTCTTCCAGTTATTTTAAATTTCACATGACTATTTTCGGCGATGACATTCAATAATTCAGATAATGGCTGGTCTCTTGGTATTTCTCCATCGAATGTAATATCAGGTAGTTCAGTATCTGGCGCTTCAACATCGTACCAGCGGCAGAGTTGTTGCAGCACACTTTTTACAGGTGTATGTCGGAATACGAACAGGCCGTCTTTCCAGGAGATGACATCGCTGGGATCTACTGGTGTGACCTGCCAGTTATCCGTAGTCAGCGTAGCCTGTTGACCTGGTTGCAGTATCTTGGGCAGCAGATGGCCATTAGTGAGTTGGATACTACCTTCAGCGAGTGTTGTTGTCACGGATTCGTGTGGGTAGCAGGAAATATTGAAATGTGTGCCCAGGACTTTTACTGTTTGAGTGCCGGAGATCACCAGGAATGGCCTGGATGCGTCTGACCGGATCTCAAAGTATGCCTCGCCGCTCAGGTGTACCTGACGGAACCTCTTGCTGAAGGTGACCGGGTATTTCAGCGTAGTCGCCGCGTTCAGTATCACATGACTGCCATCTGGCAGAAACACTTCATATTGACCCCCGTTAGGCGTAGTGATAGTATTGTATGCAGCTCTGGTGTCGGCTGAACCACTACTGATGGTGTATACCAGTTGTCCCTTACTGTTTTTAGTGATTGTTACACCATGTTGCTCCTTGATGGTATTGGTACTGCTATCATTTAAGATGACCTCTTTACCGTTTGCAAGTGTAAGCACCGCTTTATGGCGGCCGGCAGGTCTGTCATTAGCCTGATTGTAGGCATACAGGTCCTGTGTATTACCTGTGTCAGGTGTAACCCTTGGAATATGAAAATACCAGATACTGATGGCAATGATCATAGCTATTGCAGCAGCCGCTGCCCACAAATAGATGGGCTTCCGGTTTGAAGGCCGGTCACCGGATTTTTCTAATGCACGCTGCCAGATGTTTTCGTGTGCAGCAGGAGAGTGGTCAAAGACTTGATCAGGTAGTCGATTCTCAAGATCTGCATACCATTTGTCCATGAACGCTTCTTCCTCCGGAGTGCATTGGCCGGCGGCATATTTTTTTAAAAGTGCTGCTACTTCCTTTTCAGTCATGATAAACTCACTCCAAAGTCTTTATCACAAGTTTTATAATCGCTGTTATGTGAGTAAGACAGTTGACTGAAACAATATGTATACAAACCTGTAAAAAAAATTATCAGAAAAGAATTGAGGTGAGTTTAGAGCGAAGAATCTTCAGCGCCCGGTTTAATTGCGTATTGACCGTCCCTTCAGTAACACGTGTTACCTGCGCAATCTCTTTGCGGGATAGATGCTCTTTTCTGCTTAGGTCAAATATCTCCCGCATTTTGGGGGGAAACGCGGCTACTGCGTTTTCGATCCGGTGCTTAAGCTCTCGTTCGATGATCAGTTCATCAGTGGCATGTGTGCCCCTGCTATAAAACTCTTTAATCGAATTGACATAACGTTGCCTGTGCTGTTCTTTGTCGAATTGATTAAGCACACTGTTTTTTACCGATCTATAAAGATACGATTCAAGTGAAGTATTGATCTTTAATTGCTGTTGATTGGTAAGCAGATTGGCAAAGACGTCCGAAACAGTGTCCGCCGCAAGATCATCATCTCCCAGCATCTTTCTGGCATAGTTTAGCAATGACTCCTTATACCGTATATAGATTTCTTTTACGGCAGCCTTGTCTGCATGCGGCAGCTGACCAGCAAGTTCTGCATCTGTAAGAGATTCTACAACACCCATATTCTACTATTAGCTAGTTTTACAATTATCAGGGATAATTAATATCATTTTGTCAGCGTCTGCCGGTAATACCTGACATACCCATTCAATTCATGATTATTAGTAAAACCAAGGGAAAAGCTGTCATAAATGTAGTTGATCCCGTTTCTTTTTTTGTTAATGCCAGGTTAACAGAAGTGAATTTCTGGCTATTTGAAGAAAAACATTCCCATCTGGACCGCTTCGCCAGCTGTCACATTGAGAAAGCTGATATAGATATGCATATTGCCAACGTAATTAGCAAGCAAGGTTGTTAGTAAGCACTTAGGCGTGTCATATTATAAACTGAATGTTTGTCAAACTTTTTGCAGGGAAATATAACTTTTAAATTTTCCGATTATTCTACATGTAAACCTGTTTCAGGACGATTTACTCTTCACCATCTTACGTTGATCCTACGTTCATAAACGTAGGATCAACGTAAGATCAAAAGCTTCGGACTGCCTTAAGCCCTCCTGTCGTCAAGTTTAATTCAGCCATTTTCACCTCCCTCACACCACAATTTGGCGTCCTGTGCACATGATTTGGCGTCCTATGGACATTGCCAGATTTCAAAAACACATAAGACCTATCATTGCAATAGTAATCCTGATGAACCTTCACAAAGGCAAAGCACATGCGGATGAAGCGTTTTGTAAATAACGTCAGACAATTTATCCGCCTGTTTAATAGTTGTCAGGCATACTTTATAACAAGGGTTCATGCGTCATCGTAGTAAAAGTAGTGATGGTGCACGACCCATGGTGTAAGTTCTTTGAAATATTGGGACTATAACCCATATAGCACAGACTGAGCGTCAGCGCAAGTGGGTTGTAGTAAATGAATGAACATGTTACAGACGTCTCCGTGAAATATCGGTTTTTATGCCACGGAAAAAACGGTACTGAACGTGTCATTTAGTATCATGATAACATGAAAGTGAGTAGCACAGACAATGAGTGTGATACTGGCTGCAATACTACCGCAGTTAGTACCCTTTTTGTGGTAGAAATGACGTGAATAAAATTATCTGGTAATTTCAGATTAATATTTACTTTTGGCGGATCAGTCCCTTGCTGAAATAAATACAGCAAAAAATAACCTGAACTGATATGTTACCCGGCAGGTCTCCAACTTATGAAAAGACAGTTAACCACTACTTCGAGTGAAGGCGGTCACCGGCAATTCCATTATCGTTCATGGCATTCCAATAGTAGGATATTCCGTTGATACAGCGTTAATAATGAGAAAGATTTTTACCGATTTAGCAGCCCACAACCATTATAGAAGAGCAATAAACAGTTTTCTTTCATGTCTCTTTTTACTGCTTTCCATGCAGTTGACTGCACAAAACAAAACCCTCACCGGTCAGGTGCAGGATGCAGCTTCGCAGCAGGCAGTTGCTTACGCAAGTATCTCGCTGCTGTCCTGGAATGATTCCTCCAATGTGCGGATAGCTATAGCCGACAGCGCCGGCAAGTACACACTTCGCGATATCGCCGAAGGAAGGTATTACATATATACCAAATGTATTGGTTATAAAGATCAGTGGGACACCATTCGTCTTCAGTCAGCTGCTGCCACAACCGCAGTACGCAATATAGTAATGTATGCTTCCGAGAACTGGATGAATGAGGTAGTAGTGGCAGGCAGAACGCCACCCATCGAAGTGAAGACCGATAGAGTAGTGATGAATGTTGCCAAAAGTATCACTGCAACCGGTAGCACCTTATATGACCTGCTATTGAAATCACCTGGTGTACGCGAAGGTACGGATGAAAATATAATCATCAACGGAAAACGAGGTTTGCAGGTATACCAGGATGGACGACAGCTTACCCTTAGCGGTAAAGAACTCACCAACCTGCTCAGAAGTATACAGGCAGCTGATATCGCAACCGTCGAAATCATTACGAATCCTTCAGCCAGATATGAAGCCGCCGGTAATGCTGGTATTATTAATATAAAAACGCAGAAAGGCGCTGCCCTTGGTTTTAATGGTAACGCCAATCTAACGCTTGGTTTCGGCTCTTATAACCCCAAATATAGCGGTGGTCTGAATCTCACATACCGCGCTAACAGGTTTACGGTATATGGCAACTATAACTATTTTACGGGTAACTCCCTGCGGATGATTGACTTCTTCCGTTTACAGCAAAACCGTCTCGGCCAGCTAACCAATTATGACCAGCGATACCGCGGTGTCACTCACAGTGATATACACTCATTTAAGGCAGGCGCAGACTTTAATCTGAGTAGCCGTAGCACCTTGGGCATCGCTGTCGATGGTAACATCCCGGCTACAAAAACCAGGGCTAACAGCACAACGCCTATCTACCAGTCGTCCGGCAATATAGATTCCACATTATATGCCAGCAACAGGGAACATAAGAACAGTGACCTGTTGAACTATAGCGTCAATTACCGGTACGCCGGAAAAGAAGGCAGAGAGTTCAGCGCATCCGGCAGTTACCTTCATTATAACCTGGATGAAGACAATTACCTGCCAAATATCTATCGCGATGTAAACAATACCGCACTATCCTCGACTATTTTCCAGAGCTACGGCGCTGCCCGCATAGACGTACTGGCTGGAAAAGTGGACTACCAGCAACAACTGCTGGGCGGCCTGTTCAGCGCCGGTGCTAAAGTCAGTGCGGCCAAGACAGACAATGCACTATCCTACTTTTATGCAAATGGTGAGAAACTGATCCCGGATACTGCACGTACCAATCAGTTCGTGTATAAAGAAAATGTCTATGCCGGCTACATAAACTATAGTATCAAGCTGAAAAAGTGGGGTATTAACGCCGGACTGAGACTTGAAGCTACCCGCGCAGAAGGAGTGCTCGATCTCATTACAGGAAAACAGTTGCAGTCAATCGATACGCAGTACGTGAACCTCTTTCCGAACGTAGCGGTTACCTATAATATGAATGATCAGCATACACTGGAGCTGTCTTTCAATAAACGTGTGGACAGACCCGCTTACCAGGACCTGAATCCCTTTGAGACTGTCCTGGACGAACTATCCTATATAAAAGGGAATCCCTTCCTCCGGCCACAATTTGCCAGTACTGCAAAGTTATCACACGTGTTCCGTAAGTACCTGATTACTGCTTTCAGCTATACAGATCTGCGTGATTATTCAGTACGCTACAGAGATACAATACAATCCGGGAAGACGTTTGAAACATTTGTTAACATAGCTCATCAATATACTTATAACCTGTCTACTACTTTACAGCTGGCTCCTGTGAAATGGTGGTCCTTTTATTATACCGTAGGACTTTATCATCAGCGTGTTACCGGTCTGGCAGGAACAGCCAGGGTACCAGTGAGTATGTCTAATAACTTCTGGAGCATCTCCGGAAGTAATACGTTCAACTTCGGGAAAGGCTGGAATGCTGAATTAACAGGATTCTATAATTCAAAATTTCCGGATATACCTGCCATTATCAGTCCGCAGTGGCAGATTGATGCCGGTATACAAAAATCGGTGCTGAAAGGTGCAGGTGCGTTAAAGCTGAGCGCAACGGATATCTTTAATTCCTACGAATTTCGGATGCGGCGAGACTTTGGTGGACTTGCCAATACCGGGCGGGGAAAACGGGAAACTCAACAGGTGAAGATCTCATTCACTTACAGGTTTGGGAACAGCCGCGTGAAAAATCCGTCTGCAACAGACAGCGGATTAAAAGAAGAAAAGAAGCGTATCAAATGATTAATAAAATGGATAAAATTTTGGCCTGGAAAGTAAAAATTTGTAATTTCATTGCTCCCAATTTATAAAACGCATCGTTCATCAGTTTAGAAAATTAACGCGTGATTTACCTCAGATTGGCGTATGAAATATCCGATCTGAATTTATACACAACATTAGTAACCCGTTTGGAGTTTGATAACCAGCAAAAGTAACCACGCGTTAAACAATCTACAAAATATCAGAGCGCTGAAAACATTTGAGAATATGTTACTCATCTGAATTTATTGAATTGGATTGTACATGCTATTTAAAAGCTTATAGAAAATTAGGTGAAACAAAAGTCTGTTAACTGCAAGTACACCACTGGTATCAGGGTGTCTGCCTCTCGAAAACTATGATGTCCTTATGTTGTAGAATTACATGCCAGACCAGCTTTAAGCAGGCAACATTAAACTTTATAAAGCTTATACTTACGTTACCACGACGATATTAACAGCTAATATCCTGATGTAAGTCCGATAAGAAAAAAACATACCGTTCCCGCATGGGGATGCAATATGTTATTGCCTCATGTTACCCAGCCGGATATAGCAATATCCTCCGGTTACATACTATATTGAAATGAATGTCGATATGAGTTCTTTAGAGCCGTTAGCATTGGTGAACGCCACTAGTACGGATACGATCAGTGTATCAATAACATCAGACGAAATTGCATACTTCTACAAACTGACCAACCAGAACGAACTATCCAGGTTCTCGGTAGTGGCAGCAGTTTACAGTATGTTACTGCATAAATATTTTGACCACGCAGGTCATTCACTGGTAGTATATCTGCAGTTAAACGGGCATGAGCTTGCATTCCCACTTGCTATCAGCCAACCCGATGTGACACAGCCATTCAGATCATTGCTGCAACTAATCGCCCGCTCACTCCAGCAAACACTGGAACAGATCAAACAGGGAGAGATACTGCCGTTAAGTGCAGATTATAAATATGCTATCACCTTTAATTCCGGTAAGGATATTGAATTGCTTGGAAGACATCTGCTGGCCGGCTTACAGGTGAATGACGAAGGTATCAGTCTAGCATTGACATTTAATAACACAATCATTCATCCACATATCGCCAGCCAGTTTGCAACGGTTTTCTGCCAGACACTCAGCGGTCTCGCAGCATTGCCGGATCAGCCACTGCGTGACATTCCATTTATCTCCGCAGAAGATGTACAGCTGGTGTCCGCTGCATTTAATGATACTAGCGTTCCCTATCCTGACAAGGAAACGATTGTATCACTGTTTGAAGACAGGGTAAGGGCTTGTCCTGAAAATGTTGCCATCACTTATGCAGACGGAACAATCAGTTATCAGGAACTTAATCAGCTGGCCAATCAGTTTGCCCATTACCTACGCACTATCTATCATATCACCCCCGATCAGTTGGTAGGTATTAAATTGCAGAGAAGTGAATGGATGGTCATCACCATCATCAGTATACTGAAAGCAGGTGGTGCATACATACCAATAGATCCGGAATATCCTGCTGCAAGAATCAACTATATACAACAGCATTCGGGCGCAAGCATCATTATTGATGATAAAGTGTTGTCAGCATTCCGCGCGCAGCAGGCCCTATATCCTCTTACTGATCCACAGTCTGACGTACAGCCAGGCAATCTGGCGTATGTCATCTATACCTCAGGAACTACCGGTAATCCTAAAGGAGTAATGATCACACATCGATCGCTGGTGAACCGCCTTGTATGGATGCAGAAAGTCTATGCATTGGATATGACGGACACTATCCTCCAAAAAACAACATATTCATTCGATGTATCAGTGTGGGAGCTGCTCTGGTGGGGATTGTATGGCGCTGCTGTAGCTGTGCCTGAACCGGGAGCAGAGAAAGATCCTGCTGCGCTGGTAAGAAATATCGCCCGGCACCAGGTCACCGTTATGCACTTTGTACCTTCGATGCTGGCCGTTTTCATGGAATATATCCTTGCACATCCGGAAGAAAAACCGCTGCTGAAAAGTCTGCGGCAGGTCTTTGCCAGCGGAGAAGCACTAACCCTGCATCACCGCAATACCTTCCTGAGAGAATTACCTGACGTAAGTCTTATCAACCTGTACGGCCCCACTGAAGCCTGTATTGACGTCAGCTATTATGATTGTGCAGAAGAACCAGCTATCAGCACGGTTCCTATCGGTAAACCCATTGATAATATACGTCTGCATATCCTTAACGATGCTTTGCAACTACTGCCCGTCGGTGTGGCCGGAAAACTATACATCTCAGGTGTTGGTGTAGCCAGAGGCTATCTGAACAATCCGGAACTTACCCGCGAAAAGTTTATACCAGCCCCTTTTAATCCCCACGAGGTATTATACGATACCGGAGATATTGCCCGCTGGCTACCTGACGGCAACATCGAATACCTGGGTAGGAAAGACCACCAGGTAAAGATCAGGGGATACCGCATCGAGTTTGGCGAAATAGAAAATGTAAGCTCCGGTTACCAGGGCATCAGACAGGTAGTCGCAGATACCCGTGAAGTAAACGGGGAAAAAGTACTCGTGCTGTATTACACAGCAGATGGTACGCCCGATAGAAATACCCTGAAGAGCTATCTGCGCCAGCAGTTACCCGAGTATATGACGCCTTCTTACCTGGTGCAGGTACAGCAAATACCACTTACTCCAAACGGAAAGGCCGATAGAAAAGCATTGCCGGGCATACAGGCGGATAATCTGGTGCGGAATACATATGTGCCGCCTGCTAATGAACTGGAATACGAACTGACCGCTATCTGGCAGGACGTACTTGGCATCACACGCGTGGGAATTACAGATAACTTCTTCGAACTGGGAGGCCATAGTCTGCTGATAGGCCAGGTCATCAACCGGCTGTATCAGCGATTGTCCCGTACCATTACCTTCCGGGATTTCCTGCAGACGCCCTATATTAAAGACCTGAGCGGCAAACTGCGCAATAGTATCT
The DNA here is from genome assembly GCF_019492185.1 of Chitinophaga rhizophila. Lineage (GTDB taxonomy): Bacteria > Bacteroidota > Bacteroidia > Chitinophagales > Chitinophagaceae > Chitinophaga > Chitinophaga rhizophila. The sequence goes on along the minus strand of NZ_JAICCF010000001.1, from coordinate 473,732 downwards.
ATACTCCTTTGCCTGTTTATCCCTCAGCTGAAAGTTATCCGCTCAGCGCTGCACAGCAACGCTTATGGATACTGAGTCAGCTGGATGGAGGCGAAAAGGCCTATAATATCGTTGCAGGCGTAGTAATTCACGGCATGCTGGATACGACCCTTATTGAGAAAGCAATCCAGATGCTGGTAGCCAGGCACGAAATACTACGTACCCGATTCCCACCAGCTATGGCAGACGCAGAAGTACGGCAGCAGGTAATCCAACCTGAAGACGCCCGGATTACATTAGATATACTTACAACTACTGATATTGAGGCATTTACTAATACCGTATTTGACCTGAGCACCGCTCCGCTTATAAGAGCTGGAATCGCGCCGGTTGCAGCGGGCGAGCATGTTCTCCTCCTACTCATGCACCACATTATCAGTGATGGATGGTCGGTTGAACTACTACTTGCTGAAATACTGGAGACTTATAGTCATCTGCAAAAAGATATCAACTACCAACCTGTAATGCCTGTGCATCAATACAAAGACTATGTAGGCTGGCTACAGGATAGCAAAGAACAGGAACGATACCATAGTGATGAGCAATACTGGCTGCAGCAGTTCCAGGGCGATATTCCGCAGCTGGCACTGCCCGCTTTCAGGAAAAGGCCGGTAAAACAGTCCTTTAAGGGGGCAACTATTGTGCATACCTTTTCGACAGAACAATATGTGCAATTGAAGCGTTTCTCTCAACAACATCAGGTCTCCCTGTTTATGACGCTCATGACAGCGGTCAACGCATTGTTGTACAGGTATAGCGGTCAACCTGATCTGATTATTGGAACACCAGTAGCGGGCAGAAGACATCCAGACCTTGAAAAAGGAATTGGCCTGTTCCTGAATACACTAGCCATCCGGACATTAATCAATGATGAATGGACCTTTACAGATCTGCTAAAAGAGCAAAAGCGACTGCTGGCAGATGCTTACACACATCAGGATTACCCATTTGATGAACTGGTAAGTAAATTACAACTACAGCCAGACAGAAGCCGCTCCGTGCTTTTCGATGTTATGGTAGTGTTGCACAACCAGTTCGGATTGTATCTGCCCGGGCAGGAAACTGGACTCGCCATCAGTGAATATAAAGTGGACACAAAGACTTCTCACTTTGATATGACGTTCAGCTTCATGGAAAAAGAAAGCCTGGAGCTGGCAGTTACTTATAATACAGATATCTATGATGAAAGGCTGATTGAAAACATTTTCCCACATCTTAATAGTATACTCGATAGAATTACCGTTGACCCAGATAGCCTGATTGCCCGCACAGGATATATTTCAGCAGCAGAAGAACAACAATTACTGCTGGGCTTCAACAATACAACTGTTGATTTTCCGGAAGATAAAACATGGCTGCACTTGTTCGAGGTACAGGTACACTTGCAACCCGGTAAGGTCGCAGTAAAGGATAGTATAAAAACATATACCTATCAGCAGCTTGATGACCTGTCAGATAAAATAGCCGCATATCTGCAAAGGGAACTGGGAACCGGCGATCAGAGGCCTATTGGCGTAATGCTGGATAGGTCTGCTGATATGGTGGTGCTACTGACAGCTATCCAGAAAACAGGAAGGCCCTATATTCCTCTTGATCCATCATATCCGGCAGAGCGTATTGAATACGTCGTTAAAGAAAGCGGCGTTAAGCTGCTCATCGTTAGCAATGCACATACCGAAAATGTGTCAGCTGATATGCAGGTGTTCGCATTGGATACAATAGTATCCAATACTACCAGTGCTGATCATGTGCCGTTGTTATATAGGGTATCGCCGCAAGATACCGCCTATATCATTTATACATCAGGATCCACAGGTAATCCTAAAGGGATTGAGATTGGCCACCGGTCGCTGTTGAACCTGCTGACAAGCATGATGATGTCGCCAGGTATGAAACCTGAGGATCTGGTGTTTGCTGTTACATCTTATGCATTTGATATTTCTGTGGCAGACTTTTTTACAGCATTAATAGCAGGCTCCACGCTGTATATTGCTGAACAGCACCTGTTATCTGATCCCACTGCATTGATCAGTACTATAGCCACTGTTGATCCTACGTTTATACAAGCCACGCCCAGTTTCTATCAGCTGTTAAGAGATAGTCACTGGAAGGGGAGTGCCCGACTTAAAGTACTGTGCGGGGGAGATGTGTTCAGTGATACACTCGGTAGTTTCCTGCTGGATCATTGTCAGGAAGTCTGGAATATGTACGGTCCGACGGAAACAACTGTTTACTCCTGCAGGAAGCAGATATCTAAGCCGGAAGATGTGGCAAGTATTGGCTTTCCTGTTAATAATACCCGCATTTATATACTCGACAGGTATTATCAGCCGGTACCGGTAGGCGTGAAGGGGAATATGTATATCGCCGGCGATGGTCTGGCAAAAGGTTATTATGGTAACCCTGCGCTGACCGCACAGAAATTTATACCTGATCCTTTTGATGAAGGTCAAATGTATGAAACAGGAGATATTGCCAAATGGGACTTTGATGGCAATATCATATTCCTGGGTCGTAATGATCATCAGGTTAAGGTGCGCGGTTTCCGGGTGGAACTGGGTGAGATTGAATCCCAACTGGTGAGATTACCGGAAATTAAGGATGCTGTTGTACTCCTGAATAACGAAATGCTGGTAGCCTATGTATTGACCGACCAGGCAAGCATCAGCAGAGAAACAGTGATAGCAGCGCTGAAGCAGCACCTCGTTCATTATATGATCCCCCAGGTAATTGTGCCATTGACAGTATTCCCACTGACACCCAGCAGGAAAACAGACAGAAATGCGTTACTCCGGCTGCCATTAGAGGCATACATATCCAGCGAGGCGCAGGTGCTGCCCACTAGTGCTGTCGAGGCATCTTTTGTAAGCACCTGGCAGGAAGTGTTAGGCCGTGAGCGCATAGGGGTTACTGATAATTTCTTTGAGGCAGGTGGAAACAGTATCAGGGCATTTCGCATGATCAACCTGATTAACCAGCAATACGGGTCAAACCTGAAGATAATGGACGTGATAGACGCGCCTTCTATCAAGGAGCTGGCCCAACTGGTGGAAAAGCGGCTTGCTACTAGTATTACTTTGAATAAGCACATATTTGCTCCTGGTGAAAAGTGCTCATTGTCCAGCAATCAACGGAGACTATGGATCTTAGACGCAACAGACACCAGCTCTAATGCCTACAATATAACAAATGGTATATTAATCGGAGGTAACTTCGATGCACAGCGCTTTGCAGCAGCGTATACTACGCTTTGCCAACGCCATGAGAGTTTCCGTACCACTTTTGCATTCGATGCAGCTGAGCAGGCACCTGTGCAATATGTAAAAGATGCAGTGACGCCTGCTATAGAATGGGAGACACTGGAAACAATGCCTGATAACAACGGGCTGACGGCTATCCTCAATCGTGAAAACGGCTACAGATTTGATACGACACTTGCTCCGTTGTCAAAACTTAAAATTATCCGACTGCCAGAGGGTAAATACTTTGTGGTCATTGTTATGCATCATCTGATCAGTGATGCCTGGTCAATGGATATTCTGATAAAAGAATGGATTGCCTTATATAATGAGCCGGTAGCGCTCTCCGCTACAACATCCTACACCTACAGGGACTTTGTTTTATGGCAACAGCGATACTATGCCAGCGACACTTTCCTGGATACGGTAGTTTATTGGAAGAATCGTTTGAAAAAACTGGCGGTAAGTGAAAACTTACTGTTACAACAAAGGAAACCTGCCCGTTCCGATAATGCAGGTGGTAATACGCTTAGCTTCCAGGTTCCGGATACGATACTGACATGTCTTCAGCAAATGGCTGCAGATAACGGCGTATCGCTATACCCGCTGCTGCTGACCGCTTTTAATGTCCTGCTGCACCATATATCAGGCAGGGCACGTATAACACTTGGTACATCAGTAGCAGGAAGACCGCAACGCGGCTTGGAACACGTGGTAGGATTCTTCATTAATACAATACCTGTAAGTCTGGTTATTGATCCCGCATTGCCATTCAAAGAACTGCTACGGAATGCGAACAGGGACATTAACCAGGACATCCAGCATCAGGATATATCCCTGGATGAATTACTCCTTCAGCTGAACCAGGACAGGCAGGAAAAACATGAAGCACTCTTCCAGGGGCGTTTTGTTTTCAGCGAAGAATCTTTTGATGCTAAAATGATAAGCCGTACCACGGGCATCAGCGAGATTAAAAGATATTATCCCGATCAGGCAGATGTTAAATTTGATTTCAGCCTGCATATGAAAGTAGCAGAAAGTCATCTCTCCGGTGTATTTGAGTTCCGGACTGCCATGTATGACAGGGACTTTATAGAACTGGTCATCCATGCCTATTGCCAGCTATTGCAGAAGATCACAGATGATATCAGAACACCCGTTAACCTTTTAAATACGTTCAGTGAGGAATATACCGCTTTCAGAAAGAAGAAGACGGCTGCCTTACAGAACCAGTTATTTGATAGTTTCTCCAGCTTTAAAAAACAAAAAGATGAAAAACACTCTTGAAGATCTGCTCAGATCTAAACCCAAAGAAATCAAAGCAGGTGTACAGGCACCGGCAGATGTAACCCTGCAACAGATAGGTAATGAGTATACGAAGATTAGGGTCGTAACTGCCGTAGCGCAGGGCACTTCTCTTCAGCAGTGGATAGAAGCCAACAATGAATGGGTAAGGTCTTTGTACAAAAAAGATCGCATACTGCTTTTCAGAGGATTTGAGGTCAATGGTAAGCCGGAATTTGCAGAGATTGTAAAGATCACTTCTGATAGTAAAGCACTGGAGTATTCAGAACCTTCTACTCCGCGAACTAAACTGGATGACGCTATCTATACTTCAACAGAATATCCGAAAGAACAGAAAATACCTCAGCATAATGAGCATTCCTATTCCGATTTCTGGCCAAAGAAGCTGTTCTTCTATTGTGAACAGCCATCAGAAACCGGCGGACAAACCCCTGTATGTAGCAGTGCGGCCGTATTAAAGCAGATACCTGCATCCATTGTAGAACGGTTTGAAGCTCGGGGTGGCATCATGTACGTCCGTAACTTCTCAGACGAGATGGACATCAGCTGGGAACAGTTCTTTGGCACCGGTGACAAAGCTGCAGTAGAGGCCTACTGCAAAGAGCGAAAAATGACCTTCAAATGGCTGGATGATAACCGGCTCAGGATATCGCAGGTAGCACAGGCAACCATTATTGACAAAATTTCCGGAGAGAAGATCTGGTTTAACCAGGCGCATCTCTTTCACTATTCCAACCTGAATGAAGACGTAGTGAACTATCTCGTAGAGACTTATGGTAAGGAAAATCTTCCAAGGAACACTTTCTATGGAGATGGATCTGATATCGCTGTGGAAGACCTGGATGCAGTACGTCACGCCTACGATAAAGTCATGTTTAAATTTGACTGGCAGAAAGGTGACCTGCTACTGATGGACAACGTGGGTTATACCCACGGTCGTGAATCTTATACGGGCAAAAGAAGCCTCTTCGTATCCATGTCTGAAGAAGATGGTATTAAAAACTATGCCCCGGTAAAACAAGAGAGTAACACTCCTGAGAATATTGTTAGTAGTTCCCGCCAGAATACTGCCCGTCACTTCTTCACAAAAGAGTCCAGATATGGTAACAGCAAACAGATGCTGAAGTACAAGCTTGCCCTGGCGTGCCGTATGTTGCGGATGCTCGATCTCGACGAAGGAAGTATCAGTGGGCATATCAGTGTGAAAGTGCCAGGGTCTGAAAATCTGTTCTGGGTAAACCCTTTCGGCGTACTGTTTGACGAAGTGACCCCTGATAATCTCATCCTGGTAGACGAAAATGGCAACGTAGTAGAAGGCGATCACCCAATTAATGTGGCCGGGTTCTGCATACATTCCAGTATCCATCAGGCAAATAAAGATATTCATTGTATCGTTCATACTCACTCTCCATGGGGTACCCTGTTCTCCGCCCTGGAAGATTGCCGCATATTGCCAATAGATCAGAACAGTTGTATGTTCTACGAAAACCATATTGTTTACAAGGACTTTGATGGCCCGGTCAATAATCTCGACAGCGCAGCAAAACTTACCAGCGCCCTACAGGATAACAGTGTAGCGATACTGGCAAATCATGGCAGCATTACCTGTGGCGATGATATTGAGACTGCCATCATGTATACTATCTGTCTTGAGCGGGCAATGCGCCTGAACGTAAAAGCCAGGGAACTAAATGCAAAGATCAGTCTTGTTGACAGCGATGTTGCACGTGAATCCAAGGATTGGATTGCTAATCCGCTAGGTTTTAAGATAGAGTTTGATGCTCTTGCCAGAAGAGTAGAACGTGAATACCCTGACCTCGGTGAGTATTACCCGGAATCCATAAATATATAGCATGCGTAAACAGACCTATGAATTGTCGCCCCAGCAACAACTCCTGTATATAAACAGTAACGACCGGGAACCCGCACAGACCACTATGTCGTTTCTCGTACAGGTGGCAGATAGCGGTAAGTTGGATACTGCCATCCGGGAGGTGAGCTCCGAAGAACCACATCAACAGATGGTGGTGCGTTATTATGAAGAAGAAGGTATTCCTGTAGTAATGCAGGAGGAAGGACAGTTACCGGCATTGCGTATAAAACGGACGCCTGCTCAGGATGGCGCTATGCTGGTGGAGATGGAAGCAGATAGCTATTTCTACGACAGCTGGAGCCTGGTTGCTTTGATGCATAAGATCCTTGCAGCATACAACGGAAGGCCGGCGGCCGCGCCGGAAATAGACTACCTGCAATATGCTGCCTGGAAAAATCAGTTGCCTGCAGGGCAGGAGGATAGTAACCGGCAATATTGGGAAAACAATACCCGCGCAGACATACCGCCGAAAATCAGTTTCAGCACAGTTACCGGTAAACCTGCAAAGCTGTTTAGTCATACGCTTACCGCCAATAAGACGCTAGCCACAGCATATGCAGAGGGTTCCCAGAAAGAAGTAATGTTGCTGGCAGCCTGGTACCTGGTACTATGGAAGCTTTCCGGTGAGGAAGAAGCATTCCGCATGGGATATGTGCATCATGGCAGAAGTTTTAGTCAGCTGTACCAAAATACGGGTGCATTCGCCATCACGCTGCCATTTCAGCCGGGTACGGTCACCCAGGATACAACTCTGCCTGACTATATCTCAATTATTCAGTCAGCGCTGAACAACATTGAAGAACAGAAGGAATTTGTACCTGTAAACGAAACCTATGCTAAGTTTGCTATGACGCAACTAGGCTTTCAGTTTGAATATATTGACCAGGAACTGTTTGCAGAAGAAGACACGTTTACAATTGCGGGGAGCAGTGTAGACGATCCTGCACTAAGACTCAGATTGCAGGTGCATCATACCAACACAGCAATAACAGCGACCTATATATACGATGCCGCCCAGTTTGAAGAAGAAGATGCGGCCTTCGTGATCCAGTTGTGGGCCCATTACTGCATGCAATTGTTATCAGGTGGTGTAGCCACAATCGGACAATTACCTTCACTGACTACCGCAATGCCGGCTGAAGAAAATGTTACGGCGGCGCAAACTGAGACGGTGACAAGTATATTCTTATCACTTGCAGACGAGTACCTGACAAAGACTGCAGTTGTAGATGAAACTGGCTCATATACTTACGGACAACTGGATAAAGATGCTACCGCGCTGGCAATGCTGCTTGCCCAGAAAGGCATCGGCAATGGAGATCGCATCGGTATACTGTGCGATGCCGGATATTCGCTCATGGTATTCATGCTGGGAATATTAAAGGCCGGAGCAGCTTACGTACCAGTGGACGCTACAGACAGCCGGGAGAGAATGATACACATTGCGGCCGATGCAGCGCTGAAGTATATACTCACCGAAGAAAAATATACAACGCTGACAACTGCTATCCCAGATGTTACGCCACTTTATTACAGGCATGAGCAGCAGACAGTAGTAAATGTTAAATTGCCTGTCCGGAACCCATTAGACGTTGCCTACGTGATCTATACATCAGGAACGACAGGCAAGCCAAAAGGAGTTGCTATTACTGACAGTTCATTAGTGAACTACGTACAATGGCTACAGGCAGATTTGGGTGTAGACAGTGGTGACAGCTCCATACTGCTATCATCCTATGCGTTCGACCTGGGCTATACCGCTACCTGGGGTACAGTACTTTCTGGAGGCACAATTCATTTTGTGGACAAAGAAATGCTGTATCAGACAGACGAGGTCTTAAAGTATATCCTTTCCCACAGCATCACCTATCTTAAACTGACGCCCGCCTACTTTGGCTTGCTGATAAATGCGGTTAATGCCGGAACCCTGGAGCATTCGGCGTTAAGAATGATACTGCTTGGTGGAGAGAAAATCAACGTAGCGGATGTACAGCAGGCACATCGTATTGCTCCGCATATACAGTTCGTGAATCATTATGGTCCGACAGAGACAACCGTTGGATGTATAGCGCATCGAATAGACATAACCCGGCTGGATGCCTATCAGGCACGTCCTGTTATCGGCCAGCCTATTCATAATAATACAGCTTTTCTGCTCGACGCATTGCTTTCGCCAGTATCGCCGGGTGTGATAGGGAACATTTACATAGGAGGAGCCGGACTGGCACAGGGATATCTGCATCAGCCTGTACTGACTGCGCAGAAATTTATTGAGCACCCTGTGTATGGCAGATTATATGCGACTGGAGATGTGGGTATTCAGTTCCTGAACGGAGACATCTTATTCCTGGGTAGAAGTGATAATCAGGTTAAGATCAGGGGGTACCGTGTAGAACCTGAAGAGGTGAGGCACGTAATCGCTGCTTTGCCAGGCATAAGCAGGGCAGTAGTATATGTACAGCAGACCGGTGGAGAACCGGTGCTGGTAGCCTTTTTGATCTCGGCCGAGAAAGTGGATACGGATAACCTGAAGGAGACATTGAAGGCTTTCCTGCCTGACTATATGGTTCCTTCCTTCCTGGTGCAAACAGATAAAATTCCCGTCACCGCCAATAATAAAACTGACTACAAGCAGTTGGACAAAATGCTGGAGAAGTCGCCCGTTGCAGATATGCAGGGTTACTCCCCGGTACAGCAGCAAATGATCAACCTTTGGAGAGATGTACTGAAGGCCCCTCACCTGGAGGCAGATGATAACTTTTTCAGTGCAGGAGGTCATAGTCTCAAAGCGATTCAGCTGCTGAGCCGCGTACATAAGGAATTTTCAGTAAAACTTACCCTGAAGGATATTTATAATAATCCAACGCCTTACCTGCTTGCCGGACTATTGCCGGTATCCGGGCAGGAATGGTATGAACATATTACACCCGTTCCTCAACAGGAGCGCTATAAAGTGTCTAATTCACAGAAGCGGATGTGGTTGTCTTCTTTAAGAAAAGAAAACAGGCATCTGTTTAATGTTCCCTTGTCTTATAGGATTGAAGGCGCGTTGGATACTGCGCTGTTTACTGATGCATTCCGGTATCTGATAGCAAGGCATGAATCGCTCCGTACACTGTTCCGTTTTGCAGACGGAGACATTTATCAGTACGTACTGCCTGCTGATCAGGTAGCATTTGATATACCAGTCATTGAGGTGAGCGGAGACCCGGCAGAGCTGATCAAAACGGAAAGCCTTACACCTTTCGATCTTGACCAGGATATTCCTATCCGGACTACCTTACTGAAGGTAGCAGACGATGACCACATCCTGTTGATCACACTACATCACATTGTAAGTGACGGGTGGTCCCGGGAAATTATCTATAAAGAGGTAATTGCGGTATATAATGCCATGTTCAGTCGCATCACCCCGTCACTGAAGCCGCTGCAGATACAGTATAAAGACTATGTATACTGGCATGAAAGAAAGTATGCAACCCAGGAAACATTCTGGAAGCATTTTCTGAGCGCAGGTATCCCTTCAGTGAGCTTCCCCCTGGATAATGAACGGCCGGCGATGATCTCGCATGAAGGTTATGCAAGAACGCTGGTGATAGATGGAGAACGGCTGGAAGGTATCAGGGCTGTGCTGGAGAAAAAGAATATCAACCAGACAGATTTCTGTATTGCTTTATTCGGCTTGTTACTGTATCAGTATACTGCGCAGGAACAATTCATTATCGGTACCATCACTTCCGGCAGAACGCATATTGATCTGGAGCCACTGATCGGTTCATTTATCAATTTTCTCCCATTGAAGATGACTGTTGATCCAGCGCTGACATTAGAAGAATATGTGAGGTACAATAGTCAGGAGTTTCTGAAAAGCTATGCAAATGAAGACTATCCGTTTGACCTTATGGTAGAGCAGTTTGTGCAGCACACTGATTATTCCAGGAATCCTGTATTTGATACGACCATCATTTTCCATCATGAAGAAAACATGGCGTTAAACCCCAGGTTGGCGAGTGGTGCGGTCATCAGTGAGTATACATCTTCCGCAGATCTGATGGACGTAGCAAAGATTGACTTTAAGATAGATGTTACGTTCCGTCGTAGTGAGATGCTGCTCAGACTGGAATACAACACAAGGTTATTCCGTCATGAAACAATGTTACAGTTCCTCAGCCGGTATGAGCAGATGCTGAGCACTTACCCTGCCTTCCTCGACAGGACCATCGGCACATTACCGGAAGAGCTGTCAGGTGTAGCAATGACAGGCGACGATGAATTTGGAGAGTTGATCATCTAACGGCGGGAATACTTATTCAATAACAAGAATTGAAAGAAACATGTTGGAATTAATCACACAACTAAGAAATAAAGGTATAGACCTCCTGCTGGATGATTCCGGGAGCAACCTGCGTCTCGTAGGGGTATTGAAGCACCTGACAGAGAGTGATAAGGCCTACCTCGGAGCGCATAAGGAAGCGCTGATAACATACCTGCGCAGCCGTCAGCAGGCGCACGACCAGCAATACTGGGAAAAACAGTTTGAAGAAGAGCAGCCATTGACAGATCTGGCCTGCTTCAGGGCCGGCAATGAGACTGTAAGCGGGCCTGTTCAATTAACCCATATTCTCCGGGAATCACTGACTACCCGTTTAAAAGACTTTGCCATACAGCACCAGGTATCGTTGATAACGCTGCTTAAGGCAGTGGTAAGAACCCTGTTTTACAGGTATACTGGTCTGAAAGATATCAATATCTGTTCTTATACTACCGGTCAGAATGATGTGCTGACTGTCAGAAACTGCATTGATGCCGGAAGTGGTTTTGATGCAGTATTGGAAAAGGAAAAAGTAACAGAAAAAGAAGCAAAGCGACATAACACTTTCGGTTTTGCAGACATTGTGCAGCGCTTCCGTTTGCAGAGCGGAATACTGGTGACGGATACGGATGACTTACCCGTAACGTTTCCCTGGGACATCGTTTTTACTATAAGCGGCGACACGACGCTGACAATTGGTATGACGTGTAATGGGAAGGGCTACCACCCGCAGTTGCTGTTGAGAACATTTGTACACCTGGAACAGTTGCTGGCGGATATCCTGTTGCAGCCCGCAACTGTTGTGGAAGAGCTTTCATTTATGACAGCTGCTGAAAAAGAAGCTATTATTCATGGCTTTAACGATACAGCGGTTGCATACGATAGCGCTGCAACATTGCTGGATCTGTTTGCTGCGCAGGTAGCCCGTACACCAGATAATACCGCCGTATCCTTTGAAGGAAGAAACGTGAGTTATCGGTCACTGGACGAACTATCTAACAAGTTTGCTCATTACCTGTTACAAAAAGGCAATGATAGCGGCCGTTATATCGGACTGACCGTACGTAAATCAGATGATCTGATCATTACGCTGCTGGGTGTGTTGAAATCCGGCCATGCCTATGTTGTCGCTGATCCGAATCTGCCGGAAGAACGCCTGAAGTACATTCTTAAGGACGCCGGCTGTATGCTGACAATAGATGAGCATATTGTGAAGGAGTTTCATGCAGAGGCAGGGGGCTTATCCGCCGCTGCAACTGGTATCAGCATTACTCCGGATGATATCGTATATCTGATGTATACTTCCGGTTCTACCGGTAATCCGAAAGGCGCAGTCAATACCTATCGCGGTTTTACAAATACCATCAATTGGTACATACATGAAATGGGTATAACGGCTGCAGACCGTGTAGGTATTATCAGTAATGCCAGTTTTGATCTTACACAGAAAAATTATTTTGCTCCGCTGATAGCAGGAGCAACCATATATCCTGATAATGACTTCCACCCTCAGCGTACCGCTGCATTCATCGGGACGAACAAAATCACCATTATCAATGCAGCCCCCGTGCTGTACTATAGTCTGCTGGAAGTAGACCTGTCACAGTTGGCTTCTCTGAAGAAGGTGATTCTTGGCGGGGAAGCAATTGATATCAGGCAGGTCAGGAAGCTGCAACAGGTATATCCTGAAGTACAGTTTTACAATAGTTACGGACCTAGTGAGGCCAGCGATGTATCGGTTTATCACCTCTTAAGAGATACAGAAACGGCTAATATACCAATCGGAAGACCTGTACGTAATACTACGGTGTACATCCTCAACAGCCATGAACAGGTCGTGCCCGTAGGTGTAGCCGGTGAAATATGTATAGGAGGTACTGGCGTAGGCTTAGGGTATCTCAACAATGACCAGTTAACCGGCGAAAAGTTTGTCGATACTATAACATATGGCAGGATCTATAAAACAGGAGATCTTGGCCGCTGGTTGCCGGACGGAATCATTGAGTTCCTGGGCAGAAGGGATCAGCAGGTGAAAGTACGTGGTAACCGCGTAGAACTGGGCGATGTAGAAGTGAACATTGCCCGTTTTGATGAAACCATCAGGCAAGTGGTGGCAGATGTGCGCGAAGTAAATGGGGAAATGATGCTGGTTGCCTATTATGTAGCGGGTGCAGCGATTGATAAAAGCGCCTTGCGTGAATACCTGCTGAGGAAGCTGCCGGACTATATGACGCCCAGTTTTTATGTGGCGCTGGATGTGATTCCATTGACCCCTAACGGAAAGATTAACCGCAAAGCATTACCTGCAGTTACTTCCCGCGATATTATCCGCAAAGCATATGTGGCCCCCGAAAGCAATATTGAACGCCACCTGGTAGAACTATGGGCAGAGATCCTGCACCTGGGAACAGCAGATATCAGTGTGGACAGCAATTTCTTTGAAATAGGCGGCACCTCACTCAAACTTATCAGGATGGTGAACGCCATTAACAGTATTGAAGGTATAAAGAAGGAAGTGGCTCCGATGACCATTTTTGAATATCCGAATATCCAGGGGCTGGCTGCTTACCTGACAGGTAATGTGACTAAAGATGAAATGCTGGAGACTACTATCACAGAATCAGTAGAGGTAATGGATGAGACACTAAATATTTTAAACAGTATCAATAATTGATCAGGCGTATGGAAAATGGATATACAGGTCTGGAGGTAGCAGTGGTGGGCATGTCCTGCCGTGTTCCACAGGCAGACAATCACCGGGAGTTCTGGGCAGGTCTGCTGGCAGGGTTTGAACCAATGGAAGTATTGAGTGCAGAAGAAGTAATCCGGTCAGGCGTAGATGAAAAAACTGCGCGTGCAGAAAGTTATGTGCGTATTTCCAGACGGTTGAAAAACAAGAAATACTTTGATGCCAACTTCTTTAAATTCAACCGTAATGAAGCGCCGCTGCTATCTCCGCAGACGAGGCAGTTACATGAGTGCATATGGGAAGCGATAGAAGATGCCGGCAGTGATGTCAGTACCATGGAAAACACGGGTCTGTTTGTCAGCCTTATTGAGGACTTTACCTGGCAGTTACATGTACGTGCCATGAGAGATGAGGCACCAATAGACTTTTTCTCATTTAATTTTCTTACAGCGCACCATTTCACACCAGCGTTGCTATCATATAAATTCGGATTTCAGGGCATCACCCTACCGGTGATCAGCGCCTGTTCCAGTTCGCTGGTAGCGATACATAACGCCTACAAGAGTCTGTTGCTCGGAGAAAGTAAAATAGCTATTGCCGCAGGCGCTAACCTGATCAATCATAGTGAGAAAGGTTATCCCTACCAGGATGGCAATATTGAGTCAAGGGATGGCCGGTGCCGGTCTTTTGACAAGGACTCAACAGGAACCAGCTGGGGCGAGGGAGTGGGTGTGATCGTAATGAAAAGGCTGAAAGATGCCTTGAAGGACAATGATCATATCTATTGCCTGATAAAAGGCGGTGCATGTAATAATGATGCTGACAGGAGGGTAGGGTATACTGCGCCAAGCGTTACGGGCCAGACTGAATGTATCACAAGAGCGCTCCGATTCAGTAAAGTAACGCCGGAAAGCATTGCTTACATCGAGACGCATGGTACTGGCACGCAGCTAGGTGATCCGATAGAAGTGGAGGCGTTGAACAGGGCATTTGAACTGACAACCCCCAATACAATCCCTATCGGGTCTTTGAAGAGCAATATTGGTCATACCAGCTATTCCGCTGGTATCCTGGGCTTTATTAAGGCAGCGCTTTGTCTGAAAAATAAGACGATACCGCCCAGTATCAACTTCACAGCGCCTAACCCGGGTGTTGGGTTTGCCAATGGTCCGTTTTATGTCAATACACAAACCAGCGCTATGGACCGTAAAGACGGACAACCTTTACGGGCAGCGGTTACTTCACTAGGTATTGGTGGTACAAATGCGCACATGATACTGGAAGAAGCGCCCGCGGTACTTCCAGCCAATGCTTCGGTTGCGCCTATACAAGTAATAACCATTTCAGCAAAGACGCCACAGGCGCTGAAGGGTAATGCCATCAGGTTATTTGATTTCCTCCGTAAAGAGGACGTGAACTTCGCCGACCTGGCATACACTTACCGGTCTTCACGTGCCGGTATGGAATTAAAGAAAAGTTTTGTAGCTGCATCGGCAGCTGAATTATTGGCAGCCCTGCAGGAATATATTTATTCAAATGTGTCTCCTGTACAGCAGCAGTCAGCGCCGCTTGTATTTATGTTCCCCGGCAACGGAGCACACTTCGCGCAGATGGGAAAGGCGCTATACGGACAATCTGCTGTGTTCAGGGAGTACATGGATATTGCTTTTGCCACATTGAGTACCCTCAGCGGAGAAGATTATAAGGCTGCATTATATGCCGACGATGAGCTAACGGATGATATAGCCTACCTGCATCCATTGATATTTGCTATTCAATATGCGAAGTCGAAGATGTTATTACAGGCAGGAATTAAACCGGCTTATATGTCCGGCTACAGCCTGGGTGAATACACCGCTGCCTGTCTGAGCGGAGTGTTTTCATTTACTGCCGCATTAACCATGTTGTACCGCAGGGCATTGTTGATGAAGAACCTGCCCGCAGGCAGGATGGTAAGTGCCAACGTTACCAGGGAACAGTTGGAAACATTACTTGCGGACCATCCGCAGATATACATTTCCGGGGAGAATAACAGCGGCAACTTTGTGTTATCAGGATTGACGAGGCCTATGGAGGCGCTGGTACGTACATTGGAAGCTGCAGAGATTTACTATCGGGAGGTAAGTGGAGAAAAGCCATTTCACACCCCCTTGTTGCAGGTAATGGCAGCCGCTTACCGCGAAGTAATGAGTCAATTCGCATTCAGTACGCCGGAACTGCCTTTTCTTTCTTCACTGACCGGACAGCTCATAAAACCCGAAGAGGCAGTATCCCCCGATTACTGGATCAGTCAGATGATGAGCGCTGTGAAATTCCACCCGGGGATAGAAAACCTGGTGGCTGCAAACAGTCCGTTATTGTTCATTGATCTGGGTCCTGACCATACCAGTTCCAAAATGCTGCGCAACATCAATAATGAACTGGAAGTACTGACAACCTATCATAAAACGGATGAATTAACGCAATGCCTTACCGTAGCTGGAAAACTGTGGGAGAAAGGCATTGACATCAACTGGAATGACTTGCAGCCTGCGGGTAAAAAAATGTCAGTGCCAACTTATGCATTTGATAAGCAGGAGTTTGTCGCGGAGGTGCGTACGTCAAAGTTATTGACAGGGAAAAAGATAAAACCGAAAGACTACGTGTCCTATACGGAAACGTGGGTACAGGATAATTCATTCAGTATAGACCATGCCCAGGCATTTCGCGAAAGGCAGGTACTGCTGTTCTCACATGACAAGATAGCGGCTGAGCAGTTCGCAGCGCTTGCCGGAGAGCAGCAGGCATTTATACTGATCCCCGGAGATGCTTACCAGCGTACGGACAATCTCATTGTATTCAATCCGGCTACAGACAGCGAAAGGTTGTTCGCCGATCTTAGAGCCATCAGCTTTATGCCCGCAGACCTGATTTTCATCTGGACAGATGGAAAAACAGGCCTGGTAGAAGGGTTGGAATATGGATATACATCCCTGTATCACCTGGTGAGGGCTTATACCAATGTGTTTGCGGATCGCAACCTGCATCTTTCTTTTGTAGCGAATGGTATACATAGGATGGGTGATAATGCTGCGCTGCAACCGATAAAGGCTACCGCAGCAGGGGCGGTGAGGATGATCAGTATAGAGTTCAGCAATATGCGTTGCCGCGTGATTGATGTAGACATACTTTCTGCGCAGAACTTGCCTGTTGTTATCAATGTAATACTGAGTCATGAAAAACTGCTGGAAATCACTGTAAGGAATGGTCATACCTATCATAAAGAATATGTGGACACACCACTGGAAGTATCCGGCAAAAAAAGATTATCCGGCAGGAAGACCTACCTGGTAACTGGTGGCGTACGTGGTCTGGGATATGAGGTAGCCCGCCATATAGCAAAAAAGCACAAGGCAGGGCTGATCATTATCGGAAGAAGTGCCGAAAATCAGGAGCGTACCGCCGCACTTGAAAAGCTGGGCACTAGAGTGGTATATATCCAATCAGACCTCTCTTCACTGGAGCAGCTGTCGCCTTTATTGGCAGCTGCGCAGGAGAAAGTGGGTATGGTAAAGGGTGTTATTCATGCAGCAGGTGTAGGCGACTATAATGGTATCATATTGCGTAGAACAGCGGATAATGATGCAGACATCTTTAATCCTAAAGTATACGGCACTTATAACCTGTACACCATTCTGAAGGATAATAAACTTGATTTCTTTGCAGGTTACTCCTCCAGGGCAGTATCCAAACCGTTTGTCGGACAATTCGGTTATGTAGCAGCCAACTCCTTCCTGGATAATTTCCTCGTAGCCATCAATGGTACAAGTATTCACTGGCCTGCAGTATCAGGAGTGGGGATGGCAATTGATGCATTGAAGCTGGTACCGGAGAATCAGCATGAAGCCATCCTCAGCAGGACCATCCGGCCCGAGACTATGCTGGAGGTACTGTTTGACGGCATTCGTAGTGATGAGCGGTTGCTGGTAGTATCTAAAACAGCTATTGACACCAGGACCGGTTATATCATCGGGGTTGAAGAAGAGAATGCGGCGGATAACACTGTTTCAAGGCAACGTACCGGTAGTACCAATGAGTATGTAGCGCCTGTTACAGAAATGGAGACGGGGGTTGCTGATATCATGAAGGAAGTACTCTGTATTGATAGCGTGGGAATGAGAGATAACATGTTTGAACTGGGAGGCGACTCGTTGAAAGCCATGGTTATTCTCAGTAAAATAAAAGCCCGTTATAATGTAGACTATACCCTGAAAAAACTGCTAGAAGCACCTGACATAGACAGCATTGTCAGAGACATTGATGAAATACTCAATGACAAAATTGTAATCACTATCTGATAAAAAATCTTTCATCGCTTAACTGTTAACATATGGACATCAACGAACTGATCGTGGAGATCGAAAGTAGCAACATTGAAATTACTATCAATGATTCCGGCAACCTGAATGTAGTGTTGTCGAAGGCCAACATGAAAAATGAAGCCCTCATCAATAAGATCAGGGCAAACAAAGAACTGCTGATCAAACACATTCAGGAAAAGAAGGCAAAAAAGGGTATTTCCCGTTTTAGCATTACCCCATTCCAGGAAGGCCTTGTTAGCTTTGCAAAGAATAACCCTGACAGTAAGCGTTACATTATTCAGCTGACCTTTGAAGCTGATCAGCCATTGTCTTTCGAGTCTTTCCACAAAGCATGCGAGTTCCTTATTTCCCGTCATGAAATATTGCGATCTACATTTGATTTTGACCTCAATGAACAACTTTTCAGAACCCGCCTGCTACCCGCAGAGTCATTGGTATGTCTGAGAATAAACGGAGACGAGGAGCATGCTTTACGTAACAAGCCATTCCAGATCTCTGAAGAATCGTTGATACGTTTTTGCCTGGTAGATGACAAACGTATTGTACTGATCATTCATCACCTGGTAGCAGACGTGCTTTCTGTGCAATTACTGCTGAAAGAATTGTTCAGCGTGTATTCCAGTCTGGAGAATGGTACCCCGCAGCTGGAAGCAACCGAGACCATGCAGTTCTCATCTTATGTAGAGTGGGTATTACAGCAGGACAAGAAAAAGGCCAAAGACCATTGGACCAGGCAGCTGAAAGATGTTGCTCCTGCAAGACTGGAGAATGTGATCATGCCGGATAATGCGATCCAAGAAGAAACTTATAAGGAATTTAATCTCCAATATACGTTGAGTGCCGGTACAAGAGAGCTGTTAAGACGTAAACACATCGCCAGCTCTACCGTGCTGAACTTCCTGGGCGGGCTTGTATTGTCTGCTTATCATGGCGGCGGACAGTTTGTATGGGGTAATACTATCACTCACCGTTATTCTGGTCATCCACATTTCAGCAGTATTATCGGTCCGCTGATTGCCACCGTACCGCTGGTATATGATTTTGGGCAACAGAAGACATTACTGGAAGCATTAACAGAGTTTCAGCAGCAGTTACTGGAAGCCAGAGACTTCTCTTATATCTCCCTGAATGAAATCTACGATACAGTTAAATCACAGAACCTGTTCAGTGCCTCCTTCAGCTTCCAGGATATTACTGAGCGTATAGATCCTTCCTTTGCCGGAGCTGGTATCAGAAGGGTAGTAGAGGAAAGTCAGAGCATCTCTCACTTCCCGCTGGCTATTCTGGTATCTCTACCCGAAGACGCAGCAGAATTTGATGTGAGCTACAGAGCAGACCTGTTCCCTGAAGCAACTATCCGTAGCATTGCAGACCTTATTATTGACCTGTATAATAAATTTGGCGAGATCTGCGAGCAGCAACTGACCACCCTTGATATATTCGGAGCGGCGACAGCACGTGCGCTGATTGCAGGTACGACCACACCAGCCGCATCCGCTACACTGCTGGATCTGTTTTATAGCTCTTTACAACAATATCCATCCAGGGTTGCGGTAGAGGACTACGACAATCATGCTTATACCTTTACAGAGCTGGACGAGAAGAGTAATCATATTGCTAACTTATTGACAGACCAGGGAATCACAGGCAATGTCGGTATTCACCTGAATTATTCTGTTAACCTGGTAGCCAGTGTGCTGGGTGCTTTGAAAGCAGGATGCAGCATTGTAAGTCTGGAACACGGTTTCCCAATTGATAAGCTGAACTGGCTGGCGGTAGAAGCAGGCATTTCAGCCGTATTGCTAGGCGACAGAGAGCGTACGCTGTTCGGCGATATGCTGCATACAGTGCTCCCTTCCTGCAAGATCATTTCTTTACCGGAAGAACTCCCGCTGGCAGCATTAAAAGTTCCGGCAGCTAAGCCTGCACCGTCAGATATATGTACACTGTATTATACATCGGGTTCTACAGGTACGTCAAAGATTATCAGGACAAGTCATGAAAACGTACTGAACGGTTTTTACTGGCTCAAAGATCATTTCCCGGTAAATGGAGAAGAAACATTCTGCCTTAATATCCGGTTGTCTTTTAGTCCGTCTATCCGTAACATCTTTGAATCGCTTAGTCAGGGAGCGCGCCTGCTGGTAATACCAGAGTTTCTGTATCACAACGTAGACAAATTCACGCAGTTTATTGCAGACAAGGGTGTAACCAGGATATCACTGACACCAAGTTTTGTGAAGGTGCTGATGGAAAATGAAAAGACCTCGTTATTGCAAGGCGTACGTTTGCTCGAACTCCGTGGAGAGGCTGCCAAGATGGCCGATGTTAAGGCAATTAAAGCAGCCATGCCGGATGCAGTTGTCATCAACCGTTATGGATCTACAGAGGCATCTTCCACAAGTTATAACTACGAATACGATACTGAATTTGAATATTACCCGCTTGGTAAACCAGTATACAACACTACCATCAGCATCATTGATGATCACCAGCGTACCAAGCCACTGAACGTAGTAGGAGAGATATTGATCCAGAGTAGAAGCGTATCCCTGGGATATATGCATCCTGAAGATAATAAAGATACTTTTCTGTTTGGCACTGATGATACCCGCACATTAAAAACCGGCGACCTTGGTTTTATTGATGGCGAAGGCGTATTGCATTATATCGGCAGGAAAAACAGGATGCTCAAGCTTAGAGGTTACAGGATCGAGCCGAGCGAAATTGAATATAACCTGGAGCAGTTTGAAGATGTGAAAAAAGCAGAAGTGCTTGTGGTGGATAACAGCCAGGGAGCTAGGCTGGTAGCTTTCTGTCAGGTAGATAATCCTGCTGAATTTTCTGAAAATAACCTGAAGCATTTCCTGAAAGACAGGATTCCGAATTATACGATCCCGAACAAGATTGTGTTCATGAAGGAATTTCCAAGAACTGTTACAGGCAAGGTTGATCAGATCGGATTGCAGGCGTTTCTTAAGAATGAAAGTTTGCAGCGGGTGAAAGAACCGTCCACCATTACTGAGAAACGTACCAGGGACGTGTTTGCAGCCCTGATGCCTGACGCAGTGATTGCCCTGGATGAGGATCTTTACAGCATGGGCGCTAACTCTATCGTAGTAATGAGAGCAGCTTATAAGCTGGGTATGGAGTTTAATATTAAACTGAAAGGTGCGGAGCTGTTCACTTACAATACTATTGAAAAGTTATCTGCATACATTGACGAGGTGATGGGCAATAAGAACTTCAAGCGGAAAGAAAATTATCATATTCTAAATCAGCGCGAGGGTAATGAGCACATCTTCTTCCTGGTACCACCATTGACAGGTACATCTACACACCAGGCATTGACGCCTTTTGTTCCGGAGAACATGGACTTTGTTGTATTTGCCACTATTGCAGTTGAAGAATATCAGACACTGGGTCGAGATATGGAGACGCTCGCAGGCTTCTATAAGAATACCATACTTCAGCTGTCTAAAGGCAAGTCAATACATATGGCAGGGTGGTCTTTCGGCGGATCGCTTTCATTTGAGATTGCTTTACAGCTGGAAGCGCTGGGGCTGAAAGTCAATTCACTGATCCTGCTGGATCCGAATATGTACAGACCGCACTTTGACGATGATAACAAGCAGCGTGAAGATTATGACAAGATCATTCGTGCACTGCTGATCCAGGAGAATATTGATCCGGATGAATTTGGTACGCATAAGATCCAGGAGCAGATGTATCATGCCAATCAGGTAACGAAGAAGTATCGTCCGTCAAGAAAATACAGTGGCGATATCTCTTTGATCAAACCACTGCTGACCTCTCCGTTTGAGCGCAACCATGATACACCATTTAATGGTTTACGTGAGCACAGTACCGGTGAGATACATGTAAGTATGACGAAAGGCAATCACATGACGATGGCTACCGGTCCTGCGAAGTATATAGCTGACATGATCTTCTCGAAGATTGTGTGGTAGTGGTTCAATATCAATATAATTTTTACTCCCGGTTGTTGCATTTGTTTAGCAGGCATACAACCGGGAGTTGCGTCAGCACAATTATCAATATAAAACCGCATCTGAGAGACTATGCATATCATTATGCTTCCTTTCGCCGGAGGAAACAAGCATTCCTATCAGGCTATTACCGGAAATGTTCCGAATATTCACACACTTGAGTATCCCGGGCGTGGTACAAGGATCAGAGAGCCTTTACCTGTGACATTGGATCTGCTGGTTGAAGATGTATTGCAGCAGCTTAAGAAGACAATTGACATTCATAGCAAGTACATGCTGTATGGACATAGTATGGGTGCATTGATTGCCTATTTGCTGTGTCGTAAGATCAAAACATTGGGATTGCCAATGCCGCAGAAACTGGTAGTAAGTGGCCGCAAATCACCTCATATAAAACGTAAGCGGTTCCTTTCACAATTACATGATGCAGATTTTATACAGGAAGTAACCGGCATGGGAGGTATACCTGATGAAGTGTTGCAATACCCGGAACTGATGGAGTTTATTATTCCGATCCTCAAAGGAGACTTCAGGGTTTACGAGTCCTATCAATATATACCAGGTGAAAAATTGTCTGTGCCAATCGATGTGTTCTATGGTTCTGAAGAGGGTATCAGGGAAGAAGACATCGTAGGCTGGAAGGAAGAAAGTCTTCAACCGGTGCATATCCGCGAGATGAAAGGGAATCACTTTTTCATTCTTGATCATGCAGCCTATTTCTCGGAATACCTCCGTAATCACCTGGGTTATACAGGAGTGGCAGGACGGACGTATCCCTGATTAACTATTTAAAATAAATGAGTATGGAGCAGTTGCAGCAAAAATACCCGCTTTCATTGCCCCAGCAGGACATTTATTACGAGCAGCTTCTTTATCCGGATGAGCCGATTTATAATATCGGTGCACGTGTAGAGATACAGGGCCCACTCGATGTAAGCATTCTGCAGGAAGCATACAGGCAATTAATCAATCAGCACGAATCTTACCGGATGATCATTGGAACGGATCTGGATATACCTGTGTTTACCATTGCTGAAGGGCACAATACAAGTATCCAGTTAGTGGATCTGTCAGCAGCGGCAGATGCAGTGCAGGCGGCAGGATTGTTAATGGATCAGAATTTCAGGATACCGTTTGACCTGGAGGCGGGCAGGTTACTGCATCGCTTTATGCTGATAAAGATAAGTCCCACATTTCATTATCTCTTTTCAGTCTACCACCATATTATTACCGATGGTTGGGGCACCTCACTGATGTTCCAGCGTTTTGTAAAGAACTATAACGAGCTGATTACAACTGGTGAGATCCGGACTACCTATCCATTCCCCTATACCTCATTTGTACTGGAAGATCAGCAATACGTTGCTTCAGATGCTTACCAGGAAGATAAAAAATATTGGTTGTCTGCCTTTTCTTCCCTTCCGGAATCGTTCATTCCGCTAAAGGAGGCACGGAAAAATAAAAGCAGGCAACAGGAATTGTTTATTCCGAGGAGTATATTCAATCAGCTGATATCCCTTGCTGGCGAGTTGAAAGTTTCAACATTTCACATCATACTAGGGGTAATATATACATACTTTGCGCGCTACTATAACAATAGCGACATTACTGTGGGACTGCCGGTACTGAACAGGGGCAAGGCTGTCTACAAGAAGACGGTAGGTCTTTTTATGGGCGTTTCCCCCTTGCGGATACAAGTTGATTTTGATGCGGATTTCCGTTCATTAGTGAATAAGATCAGGGATGAGCTGAAGATAAATTATCGTCACCAACGCTTTCCACTTGGCAAGCTGATACAGGCTTTGCAGGTCTTCGGAGAAAAGGACAGGCTATTCAATATTACATTGTCTTACGAAAAGCAGGACTATTCAGATCACTTTGAAGGTACGGTTACAACCGTCAGACCGATGAGCCATGGCGCAGAGCGTGTAGCGCTGGCCTTGTATGTGCGTGAGTTTGATGATCATGAGGACGTCAGACTGGACTTCAGCTATAACCTTAGTTACTTTACAGATGATGACATCTTCCGCCTGACCAGGTATTTCAATGTAATAATACAGGCAGTAATTGCAACGCCTGGCGCGGCAATACGGGATATTGATTATATGCCAGCGCAGGAACGGCAGGACGTACTGCATACATTTAATCAATATGCGGCAGAATATCCTTCCTATAGTACTGTCATTGATTTGTTCAGTCAGCAGGTAAAACTGTCAGGTGAAAAAACAGCTGTAATAGACGCAGGTAAGCGCTGGAGTTATGCAGCGCTGGAGACGAGTATGCTTAAAGTAGCAGCCGGTATTGGAGGTGATGATATAATAGACCGGCGGCCGGTAGCAGTATTGATGTACAGGTCAGCAGACCTGGTGGCCGCGCTGCTGGGTGTAATGCGCACCGGACGGCCATATATTCCGCTGGATCCTGATTTTCCGGTAGAGAGGCTGGAGTACATTGTTCGCCATAGCGGATGTGAATGTATGCTGCTGGATCGTGCATTACAGGGGTATCTCAGTCTTCCGGAGGTTACAACATATATAGTGGAAGATCTGTTATCAGCAACGATTGAAGAAAAGCAGTTAGTATCGCCTACGCCGGCAGACAGTGCCTATATAATTTACACATCCGGATCGACCGGTAATCCTAAGGGAGTAGAGATCGGACATCAGGCACTGACTAATTTTCTGTGGAGCATGAAAGAAAAGCCGGGCATTACAGCAAAGGACCTGTTCTTTGCAGTGACCACTTGTTCCTTCGACATCTCAATCCTTGAACTTTTTCTGCCATTAATTGCCGGCGCAACGGTGTACATAGCCAGCCGGCAACAACTACGGGATCCGGCGGCATTGATAAGTACGCTTGAGCAGGTGCGTCCAACGATGATACAGGCAACACCTAGTTTCTACCAGCTGCTCTTTAACGCCGGGTGGACAGGACAGTCTGCATTGAAGGTGCTTTGTGGCGGAGATCTGTTGAGTGAAGCACTGGCAGAAAGACTACTGAATAGTTGCGCAGCATTGTGGAATATGTACGGGCCGACCGAAACAACTATCTGGTCTGCCGTTAAGCGCATAGTACATCCGGCGGAGGCAGGTAACATTGGTACGCCAATCAACAATACCGGGATTTATATACTGGATAGGTGGCGGAAGCCAGTAGCAATAGGTGCAACTGGAGACATTTATATCAGCGGTCATGGTCTGGCAAAGGGATATTATAAAGATCCTGTGCAGACAGCCGAAAAATTTCTCAATGGAGAACCCATGTTATACTTCACCGGAGATACTGGTAAGTGGATCGCCACCGGTGAGATAGCGTTTGGCGGTAGAAGCGATGCGCAGGTGAAGATCCGTGGATATAGAATTGAAACAGGGGAAATAGAGAAAAAACTGGTAGAGTCAGGCCAGGTATCACAGGCGGTTGTAATTGCCCGTAAAACAGCAGAAGCAGCTTTCCTTGTCGCCTATGTGAAACCCCTCGGTAACTTTAATGCAGAGGCATTAATCGCAGTTTTGCAGCAACGCCTGCCAGAGTATATGGTGCCTGCTGTAATAATACCTGTAGATACCTTTCCATTGACGCCTAACAATAAGATCGACCGAAAAACACTGGCCGCAAGGGAGATAAATCTGGAAGGCGGGGTACGTTATATAGCGCCGGGTAATGAGACAGAAGAACAGTTGGTCAGGATCTGGAGCAAGTACCTGCAAGTAAAAGGCATTGGTGCAAATGATCATTTCTTTCGGCTTGGAGGACATTCACTGAGTGCGGTCAGGGTAATTTATGAGATCAATACATTTTTCTCCTGTAAGCTATCTCCGCGTGACATATTTGAATGTCCGACGATTGCAGCGCTTGCACAAAGAGTGGCATCTGCAGAGAAGATACTATACCAGCCTATTCCTTCCGCGCCTGAGCGGGATAGTTATCCGTTAACACAAGCGCAGCAACATATCTGGATACAGTCGCAACGTTCGGAGGGGTCGATCGCTTACAATATGAACGCAGCTTATGAGATATCAGGACAACTGGAACTTCCTATACTGGAAAAGGCAGTAACATTTATCATAGCGCAGCATGAGAGTCTCCGTACCGCATTTGTTGAAATAGCGGGTGTGCCCAGGCAGGTAATACTTCCTGCTGATGAACGCACATTTCATATACCAGTAGTGGAGAATGCCACGGGGGAGGTAATCAGTAGCCTACTCCATCAGGAGTTCAATCTTGCCGCGGGATCTCTGTTGAGGATGGTACTGGCAGTTACCCGGAAAGGAAGGCAGGTATTACTGTTTTCAACGCATCATATCGTGATGGACGGGTGGTCGCTGGAGGTATTCATCAGAACATTAAGTGATGTATACAATCATTTACAAAGTTCGGGCCGACCACCGGAATTAACAAAACCAGCAAGGTTTAGAGATTATGCAGAATGGATTACGAACCGGCTACCTGATGCTACAGCCGCTATGTTCTGGAAAGAACAGCTGCAGGGCCGTCCCGCGAAAGGGTTATTCTCTGACCCCACCAGGCATGCAGATACAGGATTTTCTGGCAACCAATGTACTTTTCTGCTGGATGATAAAGAAAAGACCGCATTGACAGAGATGGCCGCCAAGCTGGATGTTACATTATACTCACTGCTGATTTCGCTTACTGGTATATTTCTGTGGCGTTATACAGGGCAAGAGGACTTTTATATAGGTACAGTTACCGCTGGCCGTGAACAGCCGGAGTTAAGTGATGCAATTGGTATGTATGCACTTACGATTCCCCTGCGCATGCAGGTGCAACGGGACAGGATAGTAGCGCAGCAGGTAGGGGATGTTCACCGGCATATACTGGAAGCAGGCAGACATAGGCCTGATGAAGCATCTGCTGCATTATTTGACGTAATGATAGCCTATCAGGATCCAGATGCAACACTAACAGATATCAGGACCTTTAATGGTTTCCGCATGCAGCCATTCGCTTATCAACACCTTAGTAGCAGGTTTGCCTATACATTTAACTTTTATCATGTAGCAGAAACATTGGTGTGTGATGTGGAATATAATACAAGCGTTAGTACTGATACAGTTGCCGGCAAGGTTGCGACAGAACTGAAGCAGTATCTGCAACAGGGCCTCGCATTGATAAACGCGCGGGTAGATGCAGTAGTAAATACCCCGGAGCCTGCACCTGATGCAGCTTCGTATTTCCCGATTGATTTTAATTTTTGAACAGCTTATTATGATTAAAGTAAAATCCAGGCAATGGTTATTGATTGGAATATATGCATTGCTCAACACCGCCTGTACGGTGGCGATCCTGTATATTATCAATATGGGCATACGGGGCGACCGGCAGTTTAATACCGGAAGTGTGGGCGGCATCTTTTTCGGCATTGTTATCTTTTCTTACCTGTTCAACCTGTTCTTCCAGAAATATACTGTGCGCTACTCCTACGAATTTGTATATGGTACGGAGCTGCGGCTGGCAGAACGAATACAGCAACTGACCCTGCACCAGCAGGAAGCTATAGGGTCGGAAAGGATATATGGTGTGCTGGAAGACCTGCGTGTGTTCATTTTCATGGCGGGCGTTGTCAATAATACACTCAATTCCCTGTTGATGATTTTGGTCAGTATCATGTATCTGTTTTATATATCATTGACAGGTGCATTGATTACGCTATTGCTCATCGCCGGCACCGCCCTGGTTTACTTTATAGTTGGCAAACAGCAGGCACACAGACTGAACAGATTACGTAACTATAATGAGCGTTTTACCAAAATGGTAGATGATCTGTTACAGGGATTTAAGGAGTTTAAGATCAGTGCCGGACGCAGGAAGAATTTCAGGGAGCTGCATCTGTCAGCCAATAGGAATGAAGCCCGTGAACTGGACGTATTGTTGTCAGGCAATTTTGTTGGCGTGAATATATTGAGTCAATATGGCCTGTACCTGGTATTTGGCGCTATTCTGTTTGTATTCCCGTTATTCGGAGGTATGCAGTCGCAGCAGACCGGAGTTTTTATGGTTGTACTACTGTTTATGTCAGGACCTATCAACAGATTGATATCGCTGCAACATCTGTATACACGGATGAAGGTGGCTGCGCGGAGAGTATCCGGCTTCTTCAGAGAACTGGACAGCTTTTTACCAGAGGCTCCTATGCAAACGGCAGCAGCTGGCACGGTTAATTTTGAAACGCTTGAATTTAGGGATTGTGTCTGGCAACATGGTGAACACTTCCAGCTGGGCCCTATGAATTTTAGGATCACTAAGGGAGAGGTGGTATTTATTATCGGAGGAAACGGCAGTGGAAAGAGCACGTTTATTAAATTATTTACCGGCCTTTATACACCTGTATCTGGAACGATCTTGTTGAATGGCAGGAAAGTGGATAGTAACACAGCGGATTATCAGGATCTGCTGTCTGTCGTGTTCACTGATAATTATATCTTCTCGTGTAATTATGATGATTACATCCTCGAAGATAATCCGGTATACAAAAAACTTTTGAAGACCATGGAGCTGGACCATGTGATCCGGGATACAATGGACGAGAGTCCGAGGAGAAGATTTTCCCAGGGGCAGCGTAAAAGGATCTCCTTAATATTTTCCTTGCTGGAGCAGCATCCATTATTGGTATTAGACGAATGGGCGGCAGATCAGGATCCTTATTTCAGAAAATACTTTTATGAGCAGTTGCTTCCGGCATTGAAACAGGAAGGAAAGACAATTCTTGCTGTTACTCATGATGATGCTTATTTCCAGTATGCGGACCGTATTGTGAAATTTGAACATGGCAATATCATAAGTGATATCGCTGTGCAGGAGGGTGCGCAAAATCAGAAAATACTATGGACAAACTGACGAATAAATTGCAGCTTATTGAAGAGGGACTTAAGTCCTTTATTAGTAAGAACAAAGACATTAAAGCTCTGCTTTCGATAGGTAGCTACTCGCAGGGTGCATTCGATTCTTTTTCAGACATGGATCTGTTTGTGTTTACAGATAAACCAGCCGATTACATGAGCTGGGATGACGCGACATGGGCGGAACCACTGGGAAAGATCATCTCAAGACGGGTATTCCGCGACAGGGGTGATGGCGTAGATAAAAACAAGCTGGTCACCGAAACAGGTATTATGTATGATCTGACATTCGTGCCGATGAATCATCTTCGGGTGATCCGCTTCTACCTGGGATTAAAGCGGCGAAACCTGCAATTCCTTCTGCCAGGTTTTCTAAAGAACGGCATAGGAACAGCCGTGGCCAGGTTTTACGATACTATTAAGAGAGGATGTCATATTCATCATGATACGATCGGGCTAGGGAAGATCGTGCCCTATTTGCGTGCAGCATATAGTCAGCAGTCACCGGTTTTCCCTGATAAAAAAGCTTTTGCCAACAGCTATAATAATTTCTGGCAGTCATGTTATACCGCTTCGGTGAAGTTAACTAAGGGAGAGTATTACCACAATCTGCTTTTGTATGACAATTATATGAAGCATCAGCTGTTACGGGCGATGGAGTGGCTGGCTATTACAGACGATCCATCTGTGGATGTTTTTTTCAATGGCGCAAGATTGCAGCAATGGGGGCCACATGATGTATACGAGCGTATATTGCCTACATTATTTCATGATGACGTGCTGGAGATGCAATACTGCTTGTTACGGTCAGCGGCCTTGTACCAGGAATTATCTGCTGCTTTGGCGCAGGCCTATGGTTTTGCGCTGAACAAGCAGTTTGAGGCATTTGTCATCAATTTTATTGAACACACTGCCATACCATATACCAGGCGTCGTTTGTCAAAAGTATAGGACGGTATAGTTTAAATGTAATTTCATGTTCAGAAAGATACTCTGTATACTATTATTGATATGCTCAGGTCAGCAGCTATTTGCACAGGTTAGCATAAAAGGGCGGGTGAAGGATTTACAGCAGCAGCCGGTGCCCTTTGCGACCGTCAGGCTGGTACCAGTGAGTGACACACTGAAAGGTCAGATGGCGCTGACTGATACAGCAGGTATGTTTACGTTTACTGGCGTTAGCAGGAATAAATACAAAGTTATTGTTCACAGCTCTATCTATGAGTCGGTGACTGCAACAGTCGTTGTTGACAACGCCACGGCGCAGCTGGAAGACATTGTCATGAGCAAAGAGAAAACAGTGACATTAAGTGGTGTGTCAGTCAGAGGCACTGCGCCGGTAATTACGCAGAAGCTGGACCGCCTGGTGGTAAATGTTAAAGGAACACCAATAGGAGTAGCCGGTAACGCACTGCAGGTAATGGAAAGGCTGCCAGGTATAGAAATTAGTCCGGATGGATCCTCCATTAAGCTGAACGGAAAAGATCATGTTGGTATTCTGCTGAACGGGAAGCTGACACGTGTACCTATTTCATCGCTGTTATTGATGCTGAGTAGTACTAATGCTAAAGATATAGACAGAATAGAACTGATTACGACCCCACCGGCACAATACGATGCAGAGTTCACGGGAGGGTTGATTAACATACAGCAGGTAGTGAGCACTACTGCAGGAAGTAATGGCAGCATACTGCTGGGCATTGGTTATGGCTGGAGAGATAAAGCAAAGGCAGGCTTTAACTGGAATGTCCGGAGGAGCAAGACGAACTTTTACGGCGGCATAAACTATGACAGGAATAACAACCCCCGTAAGTTTGATTACAGGAGCTATAACGCGTCTGATTCGGACCCTTATTCCAACTTCACAGTTACCGACCGGTACCCGGTTATCACAGGAGTTACAGGTAGAATAGGCCTGGATTATGATATCAATAAAAGGTTGTCACTCGGCTTACTAGCTAATGGAAATCTGAATCTGTTTAAACAACATGTGAGCGGATCCACTGAAGGTTCTGAGCGCATCGGTCTGGTAAACAATGAAGATAGCCGTCGGAGATTATATATTCTGAATGCGCATGTAGGGTATAAGATCAGTAAGTCGCAGGTATTTAACCTGGACGTGGACTATCTGAATTATTACAGTTTTGCACCAAATGAATATGTCAATACCTACTATAAGACAAATGCAGATTCTGTAGTAACATTTACAGTAACCAAGCGTACACCGGTAAATGTATGGACAGGTAAGGCGGACTATATTACCAGTCTGACGCCAGACATAGAGCTGGTTACGGGTAGTAAACTAACCTTTTCAAGGCTAAAGAACAACGTAGTAGCAGAAGATGTGTTCAGCACAGGTGCTGAGCCGGTGGATTCATTGAGTGAACGGTCCACACTTGCGGAGAATATAGCAGCTGCCTATGCGTCTGTGAGCTGGACGTTCAATCAGCGTACACGGATGAATGTAGGATTGAGGTACGAGTATTCTTCGCAGGACCTGGTGACAAAGTCCGGTAAATCAACGTCAAACAGATCGTTAAGTCAGTTTTTTCCATCGCTGTTCTTTTCCCGGGTGTTAAACAAGAACAATACTTTGCAGTTTGCCTACAGCAGGAGGATAGCCCGGCCAACTTATACAGATCTGGCACCATTTGTCTCATTTATTGATCCAAATACTTTTTATATCGGTAATATTAACTTAAGACCTGCGCTTAGTAATACGGTTACAGGATCATATCTGTTCAGGCGGTTTATATTCACAGCAGAGCTCACGAGGGAAAAGAATGCCATTGCAAAAACGCAGGCAGTATTTCTTGATAGTAAGCAACAGATGCTGACTTCATTGAATATCCCGGTGTTATGGACATCGTCATTATCAGCAAGTATACCGGTTACAGTAGCACCTTGGTGGAACATGCAGTATAATATACAATTATCGCATATTAATCAGCAATATGAGGGCAATACCACTTCTAATACTTTCTATTTTATAAAGACGACGCAGAACTTTAAACTTGACAAGAACTGGATGTTACAGATCTATGGATCATATAACTCGGAGAAGATGTACGGTACCACCCGTATTGATGCGTTTCAGCGAATGGATGTGAGCATTACCCGCGAGGTAAAGAAGTGGCACAGCTCTTTCCAGTTAAGTATTAATGATCTGTTAAACAAATATTACAGGTTTCAGTCAATTAATCATCCTGCCAGGTATTACAAACAGTTTGACGAATATGAACCGAGGGTAGTACGACTTACTTTTACGCATGATTTTGGTAATCTGCAGATTAAGAAAGAGTCAAAACGGGAAACTAGTTCGGAAGAAATCAGGAACCGTTTCTAGGCATTGGCGGGGTAGGACATACAGCTACCCCACCAATGGAGTCTGAGCAGGTACCGGCAACATGCTACTAACGCTGCGGATGTCCCTGGTGCTTATGTTGTGCACTGTCAACCTCTGAGGTAATGACAAACTGCCTGAGAACGCCTTTTTCCCAGGCATTGGCGGATGGATCAACAGCCGGCATCGGAATATCATTCCGCTTTTCTTTTATGCGTGCGGTAGAGATGTTGAATCGTTTGTCACGTGCCTGTAGTAGCTCAGGGTGCAGTTGACCTTCTTTGGTGAATCCCATCATAATCATTGGCGATCCTATCGGTAGAGAACTTTCCTGATCAGTATGCCATGTATGAATGGTTTTACCGTAGGTGGAAACCAGTTTTTCCATAAGCTCATGTTCAGCTACTTCGGGTATACCGGGAGCAATCAAGGTGCCCGACTTCACTTCGTGATGATGGGAATGCCAGAGTGCTTTTTCTTCCTGCGGCAGAGTTTTAAATAGTTTCTCTGTTACGATATACTCTACCCCCATAATTTTTGCGTCTGCACCATTTCCATCAAAGATGATAGCCTGATACATGTCTTCATTCAGCTGCTGCACATAGTGATGAGCCTCCATCTGTGCGTTGATATTGCCGTTATAGAAGTGAAAGCCGTCAAGGTAAGCGGTAAATTTCTTTAGAGGCGTTTTGTCCTGTAGAATGTCAGCGCCTGTATTTAATAATTTGTCTTTACTGGTTTTGTCATCTCCGGGCGACTGTACATTAGATGAGGTGTTTTTTCCTCCACAGGCTGAAAATATGAGAAGGGTGATGCACGCTGATAGTTGAAGGAATTGTTTCATTTTTCCAGGATTTATATGATTTTGATTAAAAAGTATGTCTGGCCATTCAATGGTTACAATACAGCAGGTAGCGTCAACTACTATTCAATGCTGTTTATCTTTAGACAGGCAAAAGTTGTACCTCTGAAACTTTTTTTGGTGTGTAATAAATATTCCTATATTTGTATCGTAAACGATATAATCGAAAACGATAGTCATATGAAACCATTGTATCAGACAAGTGCTACTGTAACAGGTGGCAGAAACGGGAAAGTAACAAGTGAAGATGGTGCGCTCGAGCTTGAAGTAAGGATGCCGAAGGAATTAGGTGGGAGCGGCGCTGGTTATACGAATCCGGAGCAGCTGTTTGCAGCAGGATATGCGGCATGCTTTGACAGCGCTTTGAATCTTGTGATGAGTCAGGCGAAAGTAAAGCCGGCATCACCCTCTTCAGTAAAGGCTGCTGTATCATTAAATCCTAACGGACAGGGAGGTTTTCAGTTGGGAGTAACACTCGGAGTAACGATCCCTGGTATTGAGCGTGAGCAGGCGCAGACTTTGGTAGAGAAAGCGCACGAGGTCTGCCCGTATTCAAATGCTACCCGTGGTAATATTGAGGTGCAGCTGGAAGTGCTTTAGTAATCAGGCCGTTGTTGTATAAGGGATAGCTGTATAAAGTTACCGGCGAAAGTGGTACCTTGTTGAGGATTTGACCTGTGAAGTATTTTTTATCTGCGACTGTCATGAAAGTAAAGAAACTGAAAGAGAATTACGATTTTTACAAACTGGAAAACCAGTTATGTTTTCCTTTGTATGCGGCTTCCAGGTTGGTAACCAGATGCTATCAGCCGGTATTGGATGAATTGGGTATCACTTACCCGCAATACCTTGTACTGATGGTGCTTTGGGAAAGCGACGAAGTGAACCTTTCTCTGCTGGCAGACAAGCTGATGCTGCAATCTAATACATTGACGCCTTTGCTGAAAAGAATGCAGGAGCTGGGATTAGTAGATCGGGTACGGTCACAAAAGGATGAAAGAAGTATTGTTATTTCATTGACAGAAAAAGGAAGAAACCTGAAGCAGGAAGTTCCGCGATTACAGGCGCAGTTGACGGATTTGGGTATTACGCTTGATGAGGCGATGCAATTGAAGGGTTTATTATCTAAAATTATTAATCACGCTGAATAGCGTTGTACCTGTTATTAAAGCCATGCATACCTGCATGGCTTTAATGCGCTATATACCCCGGGCGCTTTTCTCCTGTCTGATCTTTTTCAGGTTAACATAATTTGCCAGGAAAATTGCAAGTAATGACACGGGAATAGCCAGCAGTGCGCTGAATTTCCTCTTGGCGAAGGTCAGGTAAATCCCTACGGCAAGCATCAATATCACGGATACGGCTGCCAGTGTAACTGCTACTAATGTAATTTTTTCTTTTTTGAGTAGTTCCTCATTACTCATTTCGGTGGGTTGTCTGTTGGCCATTTTTTAGATTTTGGTTGTTATAAGTATCTTGTAAAATAATATTCTTTGCTAGATGTTACAATAGGTCAGAAAATTATGACCATTCCCCACTGCCTTACGTAATAGTTATTATCTGCCTGCATTTTTGTAGTTTGTACTTTATATGAAGAAACAGCTTGTTATAAATGGAGATAGTATCAATGATATTGCATCCTTTTACCAGGAGATCAACCGGGTGTTTATGGAACGGGAAAACTGGCAGATAGGAAATAGCCTGGATGCCTTCAATGATATATTGTACGGTGGGCTAGGTGCCATTGATGGTAATGAACCGGTTGAGCTGGTCTGGCTGAACATGGATAAAAGCAGGGTAGCACTTGGTTATGAAACAACGAAACAATATTACCAGGAGAAGCTGGCTCCCGGGTCACCTTACAATCAGTCTTTCTTCACCAGAAAGCTGGAGGAACTGGAAGCAGGAGGTGGACAAACCTACTTTGATATCTTACTGGAAATTATCGGTGAACATAAGAACATCACATTAACCAGGAAGTGATGCTTCTATGATAGTACTTCATTAGTCACTGTCACAGTACCGACTATCTTGTAATAAGGTGTCAGGCATGTATGAAGACTTATTACAAGATAGCCAGGCTGTTTTCTTTTAGAAACCTGTTTTGCAATTGATGGTACCGCCCATTTGCACGCTAAATCCCTTTGAGAAATTGATTGCTGTGCCGCTATGGATCACGATATTCTGACGACTTGTTACTGTTTTACCTGCTACGTTGACCGCTCCTTCTGATCTGTAAAGATACTCACTCTGAAATTCGTCTGCATTAGCAAAAGGAATATCTATTTTCTCTTTTAATGCAAATCCGCTGGGATGGACGGAGAACAACCGGTTATCATTACCTGTCAGCAGATTCCCTTCGGGTGTAAGGACTAGTCTGTTACCAGTAAGGTATCCATTGGCATCGAAAATTGTCATAGTAGGGAAAGTGACTGCTCCTGGCGATACCAATGTCAGCGATTGCTTTCCTTCTTCAGGATTCACAATATAGACATGCTCACTGGCATCCAATACGAGTGAGCTGGCCGGGTTAAGGCCTGTAACAGCAGGCGTGGGCAACTGTGAGCCATTAGTCAGCAGATAAGATTGCAGTTGTCCATTGTTAATGATAAATACTTTATTTGTGCCAATTACTGGTTGAGAGATCGCATCGGCTGTACTTTTTATACTCGTATGTATACGTCCGCTACCAGCATCAATCATAAATAGACTGCTGCCTTTGATTTGCCCATTGGTAACGCATACTGTGCCTCCTTTCACTGATGGTACAGGTACATCTTTAGCAAAAGTGGTTCCGATACTAGCTTCCCATTTTGTTGAACCGTCCAGACTATTAATAGCGATTATTTTTCCTCCTGCACCATCATAGACATAGACTGTCTGTTCTGATTCATCCAGGGCAGCAGTACCAAATGTGTTCTTGTTGGCAGTGTAAACCCATTTCAGTTTACACTGGGGCTGTGGTGTATAGGCGTAGATACCATTATTAGTAGAAAGATAGATGCTTCCGTCAAAGCCAATTACAGGAGCAGCAGTTGTTTGTGCGCTATTCTCAAGTGTTTTCGTGACAGGCATGATAGCACCTCCCTGATTCAACATGGCGAGTGTGTTGCCGGTTTGTCCGATTACGCAATGTATATCCCCTTTTCTATCTGCAAATGGTCCAAACTTCACAATTCCCAGAGATTCTATATTTGCTTCGCGGATAAGACGACCCTGCTGGGATAGCATTAGTAATCTGGAGAAGGGAGGTGTTGATGCCTGATAAGCTGTTATAACCTGGTCATTATTAATCAATGGATCTGACTTTATAACGTCACCATTACTGGTCGTAATTATGCTGTTCAGTTTAAATCCTGTGGCTGTTGTATTGGTCTGCCAGCCAAGCATAGCAGTATGTTGCGCGTCATATTTGTATTGAGGCCAACTTTTTTGCCTGACCTGGTTAGCTGGCATATGGTAGGATATTACAAGTTTAGGTTGCTTCGGCAGGTTACCTATTCTTTCTGTATAGTAGCCATATGTTTCGGCTTCTTCTGCTGCTAATATGCAAAAGAAATTGCCTTTCTTCCTGGATACCCATGTTTCGCCGTCTACAATATCCGGTTGAAGATGAATAGCTCGGCCAATATCGTCTTTCGATACCAGGGCTATAGCGCTACTGGAAGAATCTGAGATGTTGATAATCTGGTCGCCTCTGGCGCTGTTTAATTCATACAAATTTACACCCTGTTCAAAGACGGAAGATGTGTTCTTTACTTTATTCAGGTAAATGATCAGATCAACGGTGTCAATGATTGCCCCTTCTGGTATGGCATCCAGACTGAAATGCAGGTAGGCGGAATAATCATGTCTGACTTTCCTGTTCTGGGTAGAGGAGGAGATGAAAAAACAACTGTCATTTCTGCAAAAGTCTCTGGTTGACTGACTAACTGTTGATTCAACAGGCCGTTGGGTCTGTGTGTATGCTGGCAGAATGACCATTGTTCTAATATCATTATAGTGAACCTGCGCAGTTACATTACTTATAGTAGATAGTAACATGATCAGTAACGAGAAATTTGCTAGGTATAGCCCCTGCTTTTTTTGGGTCAGCAGCGATGTACATTTTATGGGGTTTGTTTTCATCATAAATATTTTTATAAGTGATAGGCATAATAGTATCCGGTGCGATCTGTTATGGCATTGGGCACGAATAATACAGGTTTGATACAACCACATTGCCTTTAGATATATATGCAAGTATAACAGTCCAGGCACAGCCATTAAATCCGATGGTGGCGGCAGTGAAGTTTCGCACATTCGCAAATACGGCAGGAAATTGCGGTCTGTCAGTATCAGTGACCAGGCTCCATCTATAATCGTGATCTTGCAGATCAACGCCTACTATCCAGCTACAGACTAATTGTTTACTGTTTCCTCTCAGATCACTTGATAGTATGTAACGGTAAGTGTCGGATACCGGGTCGGGTACACTGTTTAGTCTTGTTCTGATATAACACAGTGACGCTGCTGCCAGCCATTCCTCACTATAGTTCAGATCCGCATTACCTGTTTCATCCTGCGCCTTCACCCACTTGGTACCGTCGTACAGCCAGAGATCGTTTAATGTGCTTCCGTTGTAACGGGTAGCGCCTCCACCTATCCAGATGCTTTTCTTGCCATGCACGTCTGTTTGAACAGTAGCGGCAAACCTGCAGCGTTTTGGGAATGAGGCGTCGCCTGTAGGTACAGCTATCCAGGTGGTGCCGTCAAACCGCCATACATCGTTTAGACCATTACCATTTTTATCAGCTCCACCGATGACCCATATATTATCATTGCCGGCAGCGTCAGGATATATTACGCAGGCGTGTAATGAACGAGGCTTCATTGCAGGTGGGAAACGATACCTGGACGAATCGATGGTGTTAAGCCTGAGATTGAGCACAGATACGGTATTGACACATACGCTGATGTCTGCTTTGCTGCCACCTATAAAATACAACTCTTCGGTTCCGAAATGAACACAGGGGCAATGCACAAGCTCGGCCGGAATAGTTACATCTGTAGATAGGATATCGCGTGTTTTGTTTTGGAAACTATTCGTATGCGGCATCCATGTGATACCGTCAGATGATTTCCACAAACAGGGGGGAGTATCGGCTAAGGTAGAAAAATCGTCTCCTTTCTGCATAATAGCCCACATCATATCATCCCTTTCGTTGAGTATCAGGTCCAGGACTGTATATTGTTCCAATTGGTAGATGACTGTCCCGTCTTCATTGATCACTGGCACGCGTCTGCTGAAGTTATCTAATTTAGTCCATTTGGCATCTTCGCATACAGTTACTTCTCTTACGGTACTCGCGACAGACTCTCTCGCGCCATCCCTGGCATATAGGTGAAAAGGAGGGCAGGGAAACGTTCCTGGTTTGGCAGGTTTGAACTGTCTGGTATACCTGAATGATTTGCTTGGGTCAATGTTTGTTTGTGTGTCGAAACTTTGCCCGGTACCGTCTACCAGCTCGCAGATAACAGCGTCGGTGGTTTCGTAAGAAATAGCGATGTAAGTGCTGTCCTGGACGATTGAGGGATTTATTCTGCAGCTATTGATGACAGGTTTTTTATTAGCTACCTGTATGGCATTGTAGGTATAATCGGTTTCAGGGTTACCAATCACTGTATTGCCAGGTGTCTTTAACTTGAATGTAATGGGTGCGGTAGGTGGAAAACTCTGACCTTCAAGTTTATAAAGGTTAGGTATTACAAAAGTTATTTCGTTATTATAATCTTTAAAGTAAGTTTCGTCATCCAGAAAGGTGAACAGGATCTGGCCTGTCTGCAGACCGCGGCTGGGCCCTATCCTGCACAGAGGAGCGGGTGTTCTGGTAGTAATGATTTGCGGAGTAACGCCTTGCCAGTCTACTATATCAGCCAGACTGGTGAGATCTACTTCAATGAATTTAAGTAGGGTCTCGCTGTTGTAATCGCTGCAGGTAATGCTAAACGATACATTGGCGTTGGTACTGGATATTGTATTTTCCTTTGTGATCAAATGGTATGTCTCCATAATGCTGTTGTTGCTGTGGTAAATATTATTGTTGCTCATTTGTAGCCGGTGACAGTGAAAGGTAGCCTTCGTGTATCATTTGCGTATTGATTGAGCCACTCTGAAGGTGATTCTGATTATCAATATTCGTTTGCTGCCAGTCTCCTGTCGGTAATTGCTGTTTAAATATCCACTGGCGTTCCGGTTCAGTGCCCAGTGGTATAAAAGGGACTGTTCCCGCACCAAGAATGGGGGCTGCGAGCATGTCCAGCTCCATGTGTTTCAATCCGCCGGTGTAAGTATCGGGGAGATCAATATATTTTACAGGTAGTATGCCTGCATCTGCCTGTACTCCACCTCGGGGATCCATTAAAAGGGTGATAGCCTGCAGGGAGGGATCCGCATTAAATGCCAGTCTGACGTCATCGCTCGAGAAATATGGACTGGCAGGTTTGGGCATTCCGTAGGGGATATGCATTTCGGAAAATCCTTTACCATTGTCTTTAAAATAGCCAATCAGCCCGTCTTTGTTGTTGCGGGCATCTCCTAATGCAACAGGGAAGGATAAGTTTACTAAGCCCGGTGGTTTAGTCTTGCTTTCTTCCGTAATGGTGTGTTCATAATGCTGCGGTTGAGCAGGTAGTCCTTGCAATTCCATTTTCAATGATGCTCTTACCAGTGCTACTGGTTGTCCCATTATTCCAGCGATGCCAGGTGCTTGTTGTCCGGAGGATGTTGACAGGAAAAGCGCTGTCTGATTACAAAGCTCAAAAAGGGATCTTAGCGCTGCCCCTCCTGTAGGCTGTTCTTCATTGTCACGATAGTTGAGAAGGCCATTTACAAATCCCAGCAGATATCTGTTGGTAATGGCATCTTCCGGCGTTGTCTTGAGGGCGGTACCAGGAGGATTACTCCATTGTAACTGCGGCCTGCCATCAACGCTAATCATCCGCAACGCCCCGCATTTCAGACCGCTGGTAGCGTAAACATCCAATGACTGATCGAGATGATCGGGGAGCAGCCATCCGCACACAGGGTTGGTCTCCGGATCATTGCTGCTCTCCACAGGCAATTCAGATTGTGCACT
Source organism: Chitinophaga rhizophila (assembly GCF_019492185.1). Lineage (GTDB taxonomy): Bacteria > Bacteroidota > Bacteroidia > Chitinophagales > Chitinophagaceae > Chitinophaga > Chitinophaga rhizophila. Next base: position 433,724 of record NZ_JAICCF010000001.1, on the reverse strand, counting down.
GCACCATCTGAATAGTAGTCTTGCGGGTTGTGCCAGTCTGGGAGATAACGTGACCTGGAAGCTATTACTCAGGTGATTGAGGTTTTCAGCAATATGTATATGCCCTTTCTTTACAATGCTGCCTCCTGCGTTGATATCTACTACTTTCTGCACCTGTCCGAAAGCGTCGGTGATCCATAGTCTTGTAAATTGCAGATGACCAGCCCCAATCGGGAAGAAGTTAGCGGCTCCGCCAGACTTGCCAGAGACGTCCGGGAAGAAATACGCATCATTGGTGATGTAATTATCCAGGCTATGGTCACGTATCAGCTTCCACTTAGTATCCGCAGGATTTTTCAGTAGTGGCAATTGTATAGATTCTTGTCGCATCAGCAAAGCATCTGAAAACGAGCCGATCGTCTGCGACAAGTGTTGTCCTGCATCAACATTGGCAGGCAGCTGTTGCTTGCACAGGTCCGTCAGCATATCAGTCAGCAGTACTTTCCCGGAATACTCAATTGCTTTTGTTGTATCTGGTGTACCTCCAACATACAGGTACTTCTTGTCTTTCCATTGCCAGTCTTCCTGCTTGTATTGCCATTGTCCACCTGTCTGCGAGTAGGAGGGGATGAATTTCGCATACCATATAAGGTAAAGAGGTGTCCATGGATGTTTCCATTGCTGTATACCACGGGTGGCATATAATTCAGAAAGTGCATCCAGTGTCCAGGCAGTTGGTCTGATAATAGTACCATTACGAAGAATAACGCCTTTAAATTTACCAGTTGGTGTTTGTGCAACCAGTTGCAGTATATTTTTTAGGTATGCTGCCAATGCTTGCGTATTCGCATTGTTGCCCGGACTATCTTTATAATACTGCTGTGCCCATACCAGTGCCCAGGCGGGGTCGAATAGTATAGCTTCAGCATATAGCTGGGTGATGAGTAATATATTGTTTTTTAAAGAGCCAAGTTCTTTCAAGCCGAGGTTTGTGTTACCAGGTGAAATAGTTCGCCCTTCTCCGGTGGTATTGTCATTCAGAATGATGTCTGCAATAAGCTCAGTTGCTAAGCGACAGGGTAGTTTGTCGCCTTTACCCGGATGCTTGTATTTTGTTGATCCGGTGACGCCAGGACCGGAGAATAGCAATGTGGGATCATTGGCCTGCCAGTAACGTGGCATCTTCTTCTGCTTCAATTCGAACTGAGCAGGTTTCTCTTGTAGTGATACAAATGCAGGCATTTGCAGCATGAGGTTTTGCTGTGTAGTAACAATCGCTTGCTGTCCTGCCATTGTGGTTGTCATTGCGTCAATGTCAGCCTGCAGACGGTTGCGGTCTGCGGTCAGTCTGGCCAGAAGTACCTGATTATTATCTGCAGTTGCCATGATTATTTTATCGCACAGTGCCCTAAATTCGAGCATGAGCGATCGCCTTTGCTGGAATAGTCTGTCAGCAGCCTGTTGGGCCATGTTGATGGCCTTAAAAGCTTCAGAAAGGCCAGGATTGGTTTCCGGATCAGGAAAGGCGGGTTGGGGTGTATCCCTGCCTTCCTTGGCGTCGGTATCCTTTTCTCTATGGACGATTTCCCATAATGTTCCGCCATCGAAGGAAGTATAGGTTTGATTATCGACCAGCGTGTCCAGGGTGATGGCATCCACCGTATCTTTCAGTATATCGTAGAAATAGCCATTCAGTAATTTCTCTGCTGCTCCAGTCTGCCTTGACAATTGTGCGGTCTTAGCTTCTACTGCAGTGAGGCCAATACCTGTATTCACTGCTGCGCTGTTAACAGGTAGTGAGTATAGTCTGGCGGGGTCCCAGGTCACGCTATGTATGAAACCATGACATAGTATGCTGTCTGATAGTGTACCGCTCACCTGCCATTTACTTCTGATGTTGTCAATAATGACCTGATCTGCATTGATGAGCGGCTCAATAGCGGGATCTGAATACCATCCGGTGACCAGGTAAGAATATGTAGCGGCTGTATTATCGAGGCCGGACAGGTCATCCCATAAGCCAAACACATTGCGGCAATACTGGTAAATGCCAGCAAAGGTGGGATTACCCGGTGCGATGGCTGTGAGTGGTATTGTACTACGTGGTTGCTCCACTGTCCAGTTATCGAGAACTGTTGCCTTGCCTATATTGTGCGAGGTGGAAAAGCTGCCGTCCGGGTTTTGTATAGCCCAGGTACTTTTATCTGACAGGTAGGGGCCGATGTAATCACTTTCCAGGATCCATTTTTTGATGACAGGCTGACCATTCACAAAATGTGTTCTGATAACGAGCCATCGGTTAGGTACAGCTGGGAAAACGGTTTTACCATCCTGTTGTATGCCATTGGTGAGGGCCGCGGGTAGCGCCCAGTGCAGGTGAATGCCTTTTTCGCAGAATCCTCCACGGTTAAGTTCTTTTAATTCGCCAGGTTCCATATAAGTGCCTAACCGGGTGAAAAGCCCGTCATAGTCTATATAGAAGTTTTTCCAGTTGTAAGCCGTGTCCCGTGCAGTGACTTTGTCTACTATCAAGGCCTCGATTTTTATGGGAACTAATATTTTTTCACTCATAGCAAACCGGGTTATAATTGTGGAGATGTGTTCCAGTTATCGAATATGTTAAGCGTGTAGATAACCGGACTTTCCAGCATCTGAAAGGCAAGTTCTGCGGATGTTAAAACCTTGGTACCTTGTGCGGTTATGCTTGTGGCCACGCTTTGAAAGTCAAATACGCCATCAGGGCATTGCAAGGTGATGGTAGATTTGCCGACATTACCTGACTGATCTCTTAACGCTTTCTGGTAATTATTGCCAATGGCATCTACGCCAAAGTGCATGCCTTCGGGAGGCTGTATGAATAATAGCTGCTGAACTTTGCCTGCAAAGACACACAGTTGTATGTCGTCAGCTATTCGCTCGATTCTCAAAGGATGCTGCATCCAGCTACCTTTCTCATCTTTGGCAAAAACCTTGATACCTTTCCAGCCTGAAACCAGTTGAGAGCGTAGAAAGAAACCTGTTATATGCCCTTTTATAGATTGCGGCAATGGTACCTCTTCACCTTCTCCTGAAGGAATGAATCTGCTGTTTGCTTTATTGGTCATCAGATTAGCTGGTAGAAAGCGTCCTTCCTTGAGCATATTAAGTAGGGCAGTAGAGTCTTCCGTTGTAACAATGCCAAGGGCTCCACCCAGTAATGCCTCTATCCAGTCATAGTCTATGTAAAAGAGGCCAACTGCTTCTTTTGCAATTGCACCTCCTTCACGACTGATCAGATAGTTTTCATGCGGAATGAGGTAATTGATAGGTACGCCTTCCAGCAGGAAAAGTCTGCCAAGCCAGTCAGTGACCGCCGCTGGTATTTCGTGTAATGCACCACCGGCAGTAGCAATATTGTTCAGTTGTTGTTGAACAGCTTCTGGCTGATTGGAGAAAGGGACAGGAGATTTGTCGAAGTTACTGCCTGTATTGTACCAGGTGGCTAGAAAGTCCTTCATAGTATCTTCCAGGGAGGCTGTGGCCTCTATGTGTTCGTTGAAAGCGGCAGGAAGCAGTTTTGTGATTTGCTGCCTGCTGGCTGTCTGGACCACTTTTCTTTTTCCCTGCAGCTTCCATTGATATAGCGCAGTGCTGAAGGTTTTATCTTTCAATGCCAGCAGACGACCTAATTGCCATGCTGTTGCGTAAGAGACATCCGTGAGTCCTGTAAGCTGGTCAAAACGAAGGGCCTCACTCGCACTCTTGTAAATTTTTGTAACAGGATTAGCAGGCAGGAAATTTGGATTGAACGGACCCCGGTACCAGGAGTATGTCTGAACACCATTTTGTGTAATATGGGGTAGAAGCGTATAGCCGTAATCATATGACTTTTTCAGCACTTCATTGGTATTTGCTGGATAGTTCATTTTAAACGGACTAACATGCAAACCTTCACACAGCTCAAGAAAATTTTTACCTGCTGCCACTGTGAAGCTCCATGATTGTAATACCACAAGGCGCACTTTGTTTCTACCTTTTTTCTCGATGTATTGGTTATCTCTGAAATAGTTGTGATAACCTTCCAGTGATACGAGAAACACGGTATTCCTTACTGCACTGGACTGGTCAGCAGCTCTTACAGGCAGCCTGTTGCACATTAATGTTGAGAAGTAGCCGTCATCTTCAATGTCAGCACGTTCCTTATTCTCATCTACCTGTACTTTTCTGACGTGCGCCAGATAGTACAAATCTTCCTTTTTAGGTGCGATTCTTTTGAAGAGCGGCAAGGGTATGTCAATGACATCATAAGCGGTATTGACATCTTCCCAGGGCGCTAGTTTTGGGTTGTTCCCATTGGTAAGATCGGCAGATATCTCGGGTACAAATACATTACCTCCCGGGTCTTTCAGACTTTTTTTACCAGGCAAGATGGCATCTTCTGGTTTTCCCAGTCCTTTCATCTCGTCTTCGCTAAGTAATAATAGTGCCATCCAGGGGGCATGACGCAGCGGGGCCTGTTGTCTGAAAGCGGTATTATCATGCAGTTCTCCATCTATAGTACGCTCCCAGGGAAGGGTACGCCGTCTAAATACAATTTGTGGTAAGGTAGTTTCAAAACGGCCGGTGATATCCCGGGGAGGATATAAAGAATATATAGCTGCTTCTTCCAGGATAAAGCGTGGTGCGCCCACCCATACCTTTTTAACGGCTGTTTCAAAGTCACCGTTGAACTGCTTTGCCACTTCTACTGACAGATCAGCGGTGACGGTATATTCGCCTGCCACCAGTTGCGGCAGACTTTCATGTATGAACGCCAGTTGTTCAGGCGCTTGTAATATTGTTTGCTCAGTTGCCATCATCAGCTTTTGTATTTTGGCCAGTTTCCTTTTTGTATTGGGGTAGTCCACCCAGCTGTACTATTACAGGGTCCGCGCTCAATGCCGCTATCCAGGTATGCAGACTACCCGTAGTTGCATTACCTTCTTGCTCCTGAACCAGTAAGGCTGCTGCAATAATTGCCTCCCTTTTGGCAGTAATAGTAGCATCGTCCAGCTTATTATAGATCACGGTTTTGATAGGTGCGCTATACGCAGTATTGTCCGGACCTGTCAGTGCTGCTATGTAGGTCCAGCTTAAAGATGCTGCAATGATCCTGAACTTACCATCCAGGTTAAATCCCGGAGGATCTGGCGGGATGGGCGCAGCTCTAGGCGTAATTACAACACCTTTAATAGCATTTTTCAGCACTTTTACGTCTTCAGGATGGTCGTTACCAGTGCGAGCCTGTTCATGACTCCATAACGATCCCGGCACACCGGCAGTATAAGTGGAATAGTCAGGGGCTACGTTACCACTGAGCGGCTGTCCGTTCATTAATACTTTTACGTGGAGCGCTGATTGAAGGACTGTTTCGTGCATCGGGCGAATACCGAGCATCTGATTACGGTCTGCATATCGTAGCACACTATTGTCGCCCTGCATGTATGAGTCAGCGGCTATTTCATTGAGCACGCCTTCGTCGTTAGGGACGTTCACAGTCGTTACCGGTACGGCTACATCTACGGTTATTCTTAGCTGATGAGGATTGACCAGCAGATACTTGATTTCGCCTGTACTTGTCTTAATGGTGTATTCATTGATAATACCACTATTAATGATAATTTCAGGTGCAATTTTTTTGTTGGTATTGGTAGGAATGAACTGTTCTTTAAAGGCCGGCCAATCCAGTTTCTGAGGTTCTTTTCTGGCTCCGCTGCCAAACGGTATGGTGAAGGAGAATATACTCCAGTCAACATGCGCTTCGCCGGCAAATGGTGGTCCCCAGATCTGTAGCTGCGCACCCATTTCCAGCTTAAAATGGACGGTGAACAGGCCCATATCTATATTGGCTTCTATTCTTACCCTGATACCCATATCGAGCGCATACTGGAAGGGTGCCCATGCTATAAGCATATCGGCCCAAATGGTTATGCCGGCCGTCAGGAAGCCAAGACTGAACGTCACTTCCAGCCGTCCACCAGCCATAATGGCGTTTGGCGTTAATGCGTAGTATAATCCGCCCTTGATCTGTAGTTGGTTGGATATTTTCCAGTTCAGGCCCAGTCGGTCCACCTCCGGATAGTGAGCTGGCTTATTGAATTTTGGATGGTAGCCTCCCAGTGTGATCACAAAATCGCCGGCATGTGGTCCTTTTACCCATGCATAAAAAGCGAAACCTCCTGTTAGTTTACAGTTCCTGTCCAGCACGTAAGAGTTAGGCGTCAGCATCGCTTCTACCGCTATTACGTCGCTATCCGGTCCAAAGCTGATTTTCAGTGCGAGTTCCACATAGGCAATCGCTTTATTTTTTGACGGCCAGGCCAGTATAGAAAGGCCGAGTATAGTAAATTCAGTCCGTGTGCCAAATTGTACCATTAGCAGTACAAAAGATTCTATCAGCTTAAAGGACGTAAACTTAATACCAACAGCCAGCCAGTAATCCCCTGGCGATGCAGGAATCCATTCCTGGCTTACCAGGTCCGTTAGTACGTCATTCAGTGTTTTACGCGGATTAGGATTCAGCGCCATTGATACCAGCGGGAATGTGTTGACTTCCCGTATTGATGGTACTTTTACTTTACGATTGTAGCCAAATCCTGCTGCAATACCTGTTACGAAAAAGAATGCCGGTCCACCGATAGTCCCGGCGTACATTGCATAGATGAACAAAGAGACAGCGCCTTCCGGCTTTGGATTGATCAGTTTACTGTAAGCCCCGATTCCACTGATGGTGAAATTTGCCAGCGACAGTTGCGCTGCGCCGTAGTAAGAGTATTGTTCTACATCCGGAACAGGAGTAGTTCTGAGGAACATGCCGCTGATACGCACAGGATCCTTGGTGTAAGATAATCCGATGCCGTCGATATAAAACTCCGGCAGGGTAGGAGGGAATTTCCATTCCAGTTTAAAGCCCAGTCCAAGACTGATCAACTGCATTCCCATACCGGCCATCAGCATAGAGGCATCCAGAAGTAGTACTACTTTACCATCATTGTACATAAAGCCGAGACGTTGCACTGTCACCGGACCGATTCGCTTATCAACCTTTGTCCATTTTGCTTTTGCTGCAATATCACCGGGCAGGGTGGTGACTGCCGGCGTATTATTACCAGGAGTATTTCCTTCATTGGCAGGAGGATATGTCTTACCTGTTCCCTCATTCAGCACATAATACGCTTCATCGCCATTAATAAGCAGTTGCACAGACACGTTAAAGCCAGGTGCGACATTTACTAACGGCAGCCCTGTATAACGTTGCAACTCGGCTTTTGAAAAGCTGCCACTGGCGTACAAGGCTAATACTTCTCTGAATGCAAATGCATCATCTTCGGCAAACAATGGTCCGGCAAGCGGTAAATCGTCGAGTGCGATGTTCAGTCCTGCTCCCATGCCAGCCAGAAGTGCTGTTGTGCCATCCTGCGCTTTGCGGTATAGGAAAAAGGCCTTAAAATCATCCAGCGATAGGGATACGTCCGGAATTGTATTGGGATCGTTAAACAGGCTGCCAGCTATGTCACGTAGTTTAAGGGTGGTAGTGCCGTCATGTATGTACCCGGCATACATATACCAATCGTCTCCTACTTTTTCATAGCTGACGCTAAATTTATGACTGCCCGTATGAATGACACCGCCGAAGGTAAATGCGCTATCTGAGCCTGGCGTTTTTTCATAAGCTGCTTTGATTGTAGCATTTACTACCCGGCCGTTAATTGTAAGCACACTGTCAAACAGCATACTGAATTTACTGGCATGTTCCCCCGTACCATATTGTAAGGAGATAGCCCGGATACCGGGTAGCTGGTCAAGGAAGCCGGGTAGTTCAGTTTTATCGTCTGGCGCAAGTGCATTGAGCAGCGCAGGCAAACCGATACCTTTCGGCTCTTCAGTCTTTAGCGTTGCATATACTAACTTGTCAGTACCGTTCATCCTGAGGCCGACAGATATGTCAAACTCAACCGCATCAGTATCGCCAATGCGGGTTGAGCCTGAAATATCCAGCAAAAAAGGGTGGGGTTGCGTCATAATTCCTGATGCCTGTTATAGGGAGAATATTCCGACAGCGAATTGTCTTTGCGGGAGAAATTGTCCTGGGTGTTAACTTTCTGAAAACCCGGGGGCGTTAGCTTTTTGGTGCTTCCAGTGAAGGGTTTACGCCGATATTCGTCACTCTGAATCCTACTTTCTTAATAGTGAAGTTACCAAAGCTGATCGTCTGACCTTCCTTGGATGTTACCCAGAAATCGAAGGTTTTCTGTGTAATGTTATAGTAGAAGTCTTTGAACTGTATGATAAAGTCTTTCGGCTCTTTGGTTGTTGCACCATTCGCATCTTTGATAGCTGGAAATTGCGGTACAGTGCTGTCACCGGTATTTCTTTTGATCCAGTCGATCAATACCTGCAGGTTAATTTCGCTGCCGCCTGCTTCATCTGTCTTATCACTAAAATCAATGATCCAGTCGCCTTTTGGATTCAGTTTGCTGATAAGGTTACCCAATCTGATATTCACGATGGCTGCCGCAGCATCGTTACCTTCAGGGCCGATGGTCAGCTGACCATTTACACCGACGCTGTATTTTGATGCGTTGGTCAGGCCGCTGATGGTTGCCGTAGTACCGTCCACTACCAATGTTCCGTTTACTGCGCGGATTACTTCTGTAGTGCCGTTAGACCAGGTCACCTGTATGTTGTCATTTGCAGTAGCAAATTGTTGCCAGGCGTCTGCACTAACATTCTTTGCGCTGATCTTTTCAGCGAAGAGTGTCTGGCTGGCGAATCTGTCAATTTCAGCCTTAGGCAATGGGGTAGTCTCCCTCGAAAGGTTCTCGATCTTTGTAATTGTCATGTTTTTATTTTTTTGTGGTTAATGTGTGGTGTTTGCAGGGTACGCGCCTGTTATTAATACTTGATGATGTAGTTGATGGCAATCCATTTTGGACGGTTTCTGTCGTTGGAATTGCCGGTAGTAGTTGATATCTCCGGAAAGATATAGCTGTGTGAGTGATCGCCGGCTTCCTCTGTAGACTGATTTTTTACATCGTCGCCACCTGTGTCAATGGAAGTGAAAGGCCCTTTACTCATTCCTCTGAAATACCAGTTGTAGGGAAACTTGTGACGATGTCTGCCTGCCTGTGAGCTCGTCATCGCTTTCTGCGGTAGATAGATACTGTGATTGTGCACGTCGGGGCCACCGCCTCTTCCTGGTGCGTCCGCAGGAGAAGCTGTGCCAGCGCCCATCAAAAAGGTCTCGCGCAGATCAGGTACTCTAAACCTATCAGCACCTTCTGTACCATAGGTATTACCAATAGCAGCGTAAAGTTCACGTTGATCTCCATTCATCAGATAAGAGTTACCATTGCAGAGCAACCATCCAGGAGGAGCCGTGCTGCCGGCAAAAGGAAGAATAGTTCCTACAGGCATAATGGGGCCTGTTTTGTCAATAAACCGGCCATTGGCTTTTACATTTCCTTCTACCTGCAGTTTTTCTCCAGGGGTGTCTGTGCCAATGCCGACATTGCCATCGGCCTGAATTTTCAGCGCGTTAGATTGCGCGTTTACTTGACTAATCGCGGTATTGCACACGAATGCAGTAATGAGCAGTTTTAGACTGTGCTTCATTGTGTTAGTACAGGGGTTAAAAATTAAAAATTAAGTATGTTCGGGACTTTGCCTTTAATGCATTTCCAGGGCGTTATTTTTGAGGTATTTTGAGGTGCTCCGGGTCTGTAGAAAAAGTCAAGGTCAACAGTAACGGCACTCCGTTACAGTAGTGAATAATGCTGGGGCGTAACATAACCAGTGTTGTTGGTGTTTTTTTTTAAGGGTAACAGAATTGATTTGTGAGAGCAAAGTTAAAGACTAAATGCACACAAATCAAAACATTATGTGCAGAAAAAAAGACTAGACATCTTTAATTTATTTGCTTACCGCGCCAGGTTAAGACAGTAAAAAGTTTCGTCGATTTCTTGGTTTTCTGCCCGGCTTTTTTCATCCTGTAATTTAACCATTCTTGTAATTTTTAGTTGCCTGATCACTTAACCGGATTAATTTGCTTCGATCTTATGTTACCTGAAATAAATCAGGCAAACAGCCTAGAAATTGGAGCTTCTCACTATAACTTTTTACCCTGACTGACACCGTCTACCCGTTTCACATGCTGCCGTTATCTTCTGCAAGTAACCGGATGATACGTTCTACTACCGGACTGTTTTCATTCTTTCTCCAGTTGATATAGAGCTCCGCATTGAATGCAACAGGTATAAATCTGACACCTTTTACCTGGGAGGCTTCATAAGAGATAGGCATGATGGAAATACCGTATCCTTTTTCTATCAGTGCCAGTATTGCAGATCCAAAGTGTGATTCTATTAACACGCCTGGCTGTATTGCATACTTGTCAATAATGGACTTCATTGACATGTCATACGAACTCTGTGGCATCAATGGTGGCATAATAAACTTCTGCCTGTTCAATATTTCTGGTGTCAGATCTTCATGTGTATTGATATTGCTTTTTTCTGATACGACAAAGGCAAATGGCTCAGTACTTATATAGCGGGAGTCAATAGCATCTTCTCTTAGCTGGTCCCTTGTATAGGCAATATCCAGTCTGTAGTTCTTTAAGCCCTCTGCTTCTTCACCGTAGACAAATTGCGTCAGCTCTATTTTCAGCTTCGGATAAAGTGATGATATCTTACGTACCACTTCCGGGATAGTAGTACCGCTGATAGAGGGCGGATGAGATATCCTTACCACGCCTTGTTCTCCACGTTCCAGCTGTTGCGCATATAGCTGGGTTGCCTCTAATGTATCCAACAGGGGTAACCATTTATCATACAGAAATCTGCCGGCGTCTGTCAGCGATACATTGCGGTTATCCCTGTCAAACAGCCTTACCTGTAGCTCGTTTTCCAGGTTCTGTATCTGGCGGCTGAAGGCAGACTGGGTAAGATTGACCTTCTGTGCTGATTTCATAAAATGCAGCTCGCGGGCCAATGCTATAAAGTATCTGATCTGTTCTGTAGTCATGATTTATGCAAAACCTGCATCATTTGTGCCGAATATAGCATTGTTTCGGGATAATTGGCAGACTAATTTCGCGGGATGAATCGGAAATATGTATATCTGTTGCTCGTAATTCTCGGCACCAGCTTTTGGGGAATCTCTTTTAGTCTGGTGAAAATGACTGTCCAATATACCTCTCAGTCCGTTTTGCTATTCTATAAATTCGCCATTGCCGCCCTTGTATTGTCAATCATCTTCTTCAGACAACTGAAACAGATTGATTGTGCTGTATGGAAAGCAGGGATGATTACCGGCGCTGCATTAATGGCCGGTACCAGTCTGCAGACAATGGCCATCAAGCACACCTCCGTTTCCAATGCTGCCTTCCTTTCGGGCCTGGCAACGCTGTTAATACCCATCCTGAAGATGACTTTATACCGTAAACAGGTATCCCCGAAGATTTGGTTCGCCTGCATTGTTGCTCTGGTAGGACTGTATATGGTGGCAGTGCAGGACGGGTTTACGCTGAGGTCCGGTGATATATGGGCCATTGCAGGTGCCGTAGCCTTCTCATTTTACATTATTTATGTTGGGAAGTACGCTACGGCTGAAAAAGTAATTCCATCTGTAATTACCATGATGACCTGTTGTGCCGTCGGCTCTGCGGTTATGGCTATCTTTGATACTCAATCAGTCTGGATACCCCTGCATGCCGATTTCTGGTGGGGTATACTGTTTATTGCTTTACCGGCAACGGCTTTTATGTATGCTGTATCTAATACTGCACAACGGTATATCGGTGACGAAGGGGTGGCCATAGCCTACCTTTTCGAGCCTATATTTGCTGCTGTTGCAGGTGTATACCTGCTGAACGAGCATCTTACGGTGAATACGTTCATTGGCGGCGGATTAATCATCCTGGCCATGTTCATTTCAGAATACAATTTTCCGGGCCGGAAATTAACTGTTAAACAAGCAAACATATGAATATCCGAATCAGACAGGCATCCGCTGAAGATGCCGCCGCAATTGTGAAGATTGGCGCTGCTACATTCATAGAGGCTTTTGCTGCCTTCAATACCACGGAGGGTATACAGGATTATATAAGTAAGAATTTCTACGAAGAAAAGATCCTGGAGGAATTGAACTGTCCCGGTTCTGTATTCTTTCTCGCTTTTGACGCAGATACAGTGATAGGGTATACCAAGCTGAATACAGGAGATGCACAGACGGAGCCTCAGGGCGCTGATGCCCTGGAAATTGAACGTATCTACGTCAGCGCTGCCTATTACGGCAAGGCTGTTGGTCAGCTACTTATGGATACTGGTATCAACTATGCCCGGCAGGCTGGTTATCGGCGCATATGGCTGGGTGTATGGGAAGAGAATCAACGGGCATTGGCTTTTTACAGAAAAGTGGGATTCGTTCCCTTCGGAACACACGTTTTTACGATAGGTAAGTCTGATCAGACAGATATTATGATGCAACAAATATTAGCTTAAACAACTGCACATCCGTTTTGGATAGCGCATTGGATAGTCTGCTATTTTTCACCGTCGTTATTGACACGTATGAGAATAGGATTAACAGGATCTGTCTCATAAGGACCGTCAATATCACTTATTGCTTTCAAAGTATAACGAAGGATCTACACCAGGCTGATCCAACCAGATAGCATGAGACCAACCTCCTGCGGATCCTTCGTATATAGTCCTATCGCTTTACCAGCGAAACGATCTTTTTTCCACCAGTAATCACCAGCACCATAAACAGGCCTGCTACCAGTCCGATTGCCATCTCTTTGATCATACCTGGTACTGTTGGCAGTAAATGGTGTAAATATTCAATATTATGGACAAAGATGCCCCCCGAAACCAGTATCAGTGCGATGGTACCTACAACACCCAGAATCCTGATAATAACAGGCAGCGACTTTACCAGTAATCCACCCAGGGCAGAAAGGAAGCCTTTGTTATCAGAACGCTTGATCAGTTTGTAGCCTGCATCATCCATCCTTACAATCAGCGCCACAATACCGTATACGCCTATAGTTGCCAGCAGGGCTACGATGGAAACAGAGAAGATCTGTATTGTCAGACTTTCACTCCGCACAGTTTCCAGGGCAATAATTACAATCTCTACTGAAAGGATAAAGTCGGTTAATACTGCAGATTTGATCTTCGCTTTCTCTGCTTCTGGATCATTTTGCAGAATAGGAGCTGGCTCACCATGACTAGGCGCAGAGCGGTGGAATAGAAATTCAACAATCTTTTCTACGCCTTCATATGCGAGGTAAAATCCGCCTAGTATCAGGATATATTTAATTGCTATCGGGAAAAAGAAGTTTAGCAGTAGGGCGATAGGTACTATGATTACCTTGTTGATAAGCGACCCCTTCGTGATTGCCCATAATACCGGAAGCTCTCTTGAAGAAAGGAATCCGGTCGCCTTTTCTGCATTCACCGCAAGATCGTCTCCTAGAATGCCCGCTGTTTTTCTTGTTGCTATCTTGGCCGTGACCGATACATCATCCATTAAAGCAGCTATATCATCCAGAATAGCAAAGAAGCCTGATGCCATAAAATTAGTTCGTTAATTGTTCGCAAATTATAGATTGAAATCGAAATATTACAAAAGCGCCTATACGGAATATACTCCCGTCAACCGGAGTTATCCGGCCATCTTTATTGCTTTAAGTTTGAGATGGCCTTTAGCCGTAACGTCAAACAGGTAAATGATGTTAAATTCCATCGTCTGCTCATCTTCTCCTTCACTACCACCAGGTATGCCTGTGGCGGCCAGATTGAGTACTAAGGAGTTCTCAGCCTTATCCCAATTCACATACATGATATAACTGGTGGATTCCGTACTGTCTACTAAGGATACCGTTTCATATTCACTCCGCTTTAAAAGCTCGTCTGTTTTTACTTTCAGCAGTGTCTTAATGAAATATGGAGGAAACAGCCGGCTGAAGTATTGCCTGAAATCTTTTTCCGTGAAAGGTTTGGCTTCATCCGGCAGTTTCTCCAGCGCCTTTTCGTTAGCTCCATAGGCCAGGAACCAGATCTCATTGCTTTCATCCAGGATGGGAAAGTCAATATATACCCTGGCTTTTGCAATATCATGTTGATACACAGCATCGCGGAACTGCCGGAAGTTGTATATCCAGTAGCTCGTATCTTTCTGTGTAAATGCAGGGGTTGGTGAATCAAAAGTAGTTTGTGCTGAAGCTGTTATAAAGCAGAACAGCAACAGGGAAGCCATCAGGGTTGTTAGCCGGGACATTGTACGTTTTTAATGAATTGAGGCGTGAAACTAGAAAATTTAATTGTAACTAAGAAACCGGTTATCATTCCTTCCCGATGACTTATCACGCAGAGGTTCACTTGTTAATAGTTGGTAAAAAAATTCATAACCTGGTAAAATTAGCAGAACTTTGCGCCCTTTACAACTTTAGAGCAGGGCGCAGTGAGCAGACCAGTGTCAATTTCCTCAGTATTTTCTCATTTTGATGCATCGGCAGATGCGGAAAACCTGTCCCGTGGACTGGTATTCTCTCCCGATAACGGTACGCACCCACTTTGCCTGCTGGCAGTAGCGGAGTTACAAACCTATCTGCAGGGACAGCCCGAATGGAACCATAATTTCGGTTTGTCCGGGGATATAGAAAAGGTGATTGGTAAGATGTTCGGGGTATTGGTTGTCCGTACAAAGGATGATCACACCGGTTATTTATGGGCATTTTCCGGTAAAATAGGTGGAGGCAATCACTACCCCTCGTTCGTGCCGCCCGTTTTTGACGGTTTGCAGGACGGGAGTTTCCTGAATGCTGGTATGCGTGAGCTGACGGCGATTAACCAGGAAATAAATGACCTGGAATCCCTGGCAGTCCATCCGGATAAATACAGAATACAACAACTGAAGCTTTACCGTAAACAGCATTCTCTTGCATTGCAGCAACAATTGTTCTCCCATTATCACTTTTTAAATAGTGCAGGCGTTTCCAAAAGTCTGCTGGAGCTGTTCAATGCTGCAGGTTACAGGCAACCGCCGGCGGGGGCAGGGGAGTGCGCCGCCCCAAAGTTATTACAATATGCCTATCTCCATGGTATGCAGCCGCTGGCAATGACTGAGTTCTGGTGGGGGCTGTCTCCTAAGTCAGCTACCTGGAAGCATGGCCGCTTCTATCAGCCCTGCCGGGAGAAATGCGCTCCCATTCTCGCACATATGCTGTCTTAAAGGATCATTCCTGTCAGATCGTTAGTTCGAGCATGGCTGACAGTTACTGCAATTTGAAAAGTTAGCCGGTTACATCAGATATTCTTTGTTAAGATTGCTCCTTGCAATTATGTAGTATCCGCTAAAACTCCCATTTTTCACCATTGATTTCGACGATCGTGACATGCTAATGCATTAGATTGTGTCACTGGAAATGGATGGGAACCACGACTAACAAAACGCAAAAAGCCGGAGGCATGCTAGTTACCTCCGGCTTTTTGCCGAGTTTTACTTCACCAACATCTCTACTATCTTTACTGCTATCTCGTTATTCGGTACAAACCCGGCAAACTGCTCTGCTCCGGGTCCATATCCCAGCAAGGGTACTGGCAATCCGGTATGGTCGGTCGTAGTAAATGTTCCGGTTACCATGCCTGTTTGATAGTTGCCGTCGTATAATATCAGGCCGCCGGTTTCATGGTCTGAAGTGACAAGTACCAGCGTCTCTCCATCTTTATCTGCAAATTCCATAGCTTTTCCGATCACTTTGTCAAAGCTGAGGTATTCATCGATACATTGTTTAATCTTGTTGCCATGCCCGCCTCCGTCAATTTTAGCGCCTTCCATCATGAGGAAGAAGCCTTTACCTTTACTTTGTTCCTGCAGGTATGAGATACTTTTATCAAAGGCATTTTCAATCAGACGGAAGTTTTCGGCTGGCTTGTCATGGTCGAAACACAAAAGTCTTTTGCCGCTGAATGCAGCTGTACCGATGCCTTCCTGTATATTGAAGCCTTGCTGTTTCAGGGCCTTGTTCAGCTGACCGTCATTTGCATCAAAGGTGGTTTGTTTGCCGCCTACCAGTAAGGTTACCTGACTTTTCAGGAGGTCATTGGCAATTTTATCTGCATCGTTCCGCTCTACCTGGTGTGCATAGAAGGAGGAGGGCGTTGCACCAGTTACCCGGTCATTGCTCACAATACCACTTTTTATGCCTTTTACGGCCAGTTTGTCTACCACGTTGAGGATAGGCATGCCAAGGGTGTCCATGCCAATATATCGGTTTCTGGTCTTTTGTCCGGTGCCCATTGCGGTAGCACCGGCGGCAGAGTCAGTATTGTAGTCATCTGCAGGGTTGGTTTTGGAAAAACCAATATGTCTGAATGCAGTAGCATTCAGGTGTCCGCCATTAGCGGTAGCTGCTGCCCATAGCTGGGAGAAGCCGGCTCCATCACTGATCAGCAGGATCACGTTTTTAGGCTTTTTGCCTGAAACGTCTGTTTTATAAGAAGGCTTATAAGGGATGTGTTTCTCCGGAGCGGTATAGGTATTGTCCGGATATGTGTTGAGGAATCTGGCCATATCTCCGGGCATATCTGTATTGAGATAGTCTACGCCCAGTTTGATGAAGGCCTGCCAGGTTGTTTTGGTATCAGGCGCTCCCCAGAAACGTACCTGTTTGCCTGCAGTATGTACCGAGTCCACAAAGTGCTTTACCTGTTGGTATTCCTGCTCTACTATCCGTCCCAGGCCGTTCCATACTGTATATCGCTGGAATGGCGCGCTTACAAATGCAATACGCTCCAGTTGTGCTTTGGTATAGTTAACGCCTGCCCGGCCGTCAAAGAAGAAGATCGGGTCAAAGTCAGCAAAACGAGCCGGGGCTGGCATATCTCCGCTGATCACCAGTCTAACTGCATTCGGATTAGCTGCTACATCAAAGTGCTGGCGGATCGGTTTCAGCTTTTTCTCCAGTAACCTCAGGGCAGTATCGCTACCATTTTTCAGGTCTATCAGGAATTGCAATTTATCCCCGTTGGCATATGGCTTACCGCCATTCATACGGATCTCCCGCAGTAAAGGTTCAATGTAAAGGGCCTCTATGGTGCGGTTAGCTGTTATTTCTTCTGGTGTATGGGCTACAAGCAACTGATCTCCCTTCATGAACAGATCCATTTCTATGGAATAGAAGTGGTGGGCATGCGCCAGATAGAAAGGCTGCTGTTGAAGGTAGTCATTGTGCGAGTGTGCATTGCTGTTTACATGGTACTGCTGGGCTGTGGCGCGTTGTGACGCGGTGGCTGCCATCAGCACGGAGGCCATCAGCACTGTATTGATACGCTTATTCATCGGTTTAATCGTTTATTGACAGAAAATAACCCTCCGGCAATATATTGATACTGCCGGAGGGTATTGCATTTATGGCTGGAACCATACCTTCGTGTCATGGGTAGGCATCTTACCATCCATTGTCTGGTTGATCCACTCCACGAGATTCGGGTTGTTCTGCTCATTGTCCGAGTATACATAACGTACAGGGATAGGTGCCAGTACGGAAGGTCCTGCTTTAAGTACCGGGTAGCCCAGTCTTCTCCAACCTGCCCAGCCTTCAAAACCATTCAGGTATGAGTCAATCCACAGTTGCTCAGCGATCTGCTGGATAGCGGTAGATGGATGCAGGATAGTAGAAGGCTGGTTGAAATAGGCCGTCTGCTGCTCTGCACTGATAAATGGAGCAGATGCGATATTGCCCGCGCCGGCAGGCCATTTATCAAAAGAAGCCCTGATAGCTTCCTGGAATACTGTTGCCGCGTCGCCGGATACACCCATATTGCGATGAATCGCTTCTGCTTTTAATAACAACAGTTCTGCATAGGTCATGAGGAAGGCACGGTTCTCTGCTCTGAAGCGACGGCCGATTACTGAATAGTCGTCTTTATTCAGTCCTGTACTGGCGTCCTGCGCTACCTGCTCTGCGGTGCTCAGACCAGCTCTTTGTCCACGATACTCCAATGGCGTAGCCGGATTAACCCTGTTTGCCAGGAAGGAGTTCCTGGTAGGCGCTGCGTAAATGTACAGACGCGGATCGTTTTTCGCCTTCAGCATATCGACCATTACGTCACTTACTCTGCTGTTTGCGCCGAAGTCTACGCCGCTACCGTCTGCTGGCAGGTTTCTGATAAACCAGTAGTAGAAGTCGATGGAGTTGTTATATACCAGTGCCGCCTGCTCGCTTGCTTTGGTGAATACCGGATACTCTGCCGGATTGTTAAAAATGGCTGCTACCTGCTCGGCTACGTTCACCTTCGCTGATTGTCTCATCAGGATACGGATCTTCAGGCTGTTGGCAAATTTACGCCACAGGGTAGCGTCACCATTGAACAGGATATCCCTGTTGATAGTAGCTGCGGGTGGCAGCGCTTTCAGTAACTGGTTCGCTGTTTCAAGATCTGCCAGCATCAGCTGATATACTTCCTGCTGTGACTGATAATGCGCAAATTCATAGCCCTGCACATTTCCCATCCCGGCCTCATTGTAAGGAATATCACCAAAGGCGTCGCTCATCAGTGACAAAATGTACACTTTCATGATATGTCCGATCGCTTCGTACTGCGTCTGTGATGACTGCTGCGCAATCTGCTTCAGCTGATTCACATCTTTTATCAGGCGCATCGGACCATTCCATTCCTCACGGAAGGAAGCGCCGGTCAGGTTGTAACGGCCATCTTCCTCACTGGTACCTCCCAGCCATGCCAGGTGCTGTACAAACTGTCCTGCTCTGTTACCACTACCGGATACTGAGCCAGCAGCAGAACTGATTAACGGTGGCAGCAGCATTTCTGCTGGTACCGTCGCCGGATTATTAGGATTGACGTTGATTTCTTCAAACTTGCTGCAGGATGTCATCATAGAAAATGACAGGCCCGCTATGATTAATATCTTCTTCATGTAGACTCTTTTTTAAATAGGCAATACCCTGATGAAATGTTGTTAGAAAGTAACATTAAGCGATACACCCAGGCTTCTCAGAGAAGGGAGGGACATTGCTTCTACACCCTGGAACTGTCCGTCATAAGCGGATACTTCCGGATCGATGTTAGGAACGTCAGACCATAAAAACAGGTTACGTCCTACAAATGATACGCTCGCAGTTTTAACAGCGATCTTTTCCAGCAGCGATGGTGCCAGCGCATAGCTCAGTTTCAGCTCTCTCAGTTTTACATAAGAAGCGTCGAAAGTAGCAATCGCATCATTATTATAAAATGCTCTCCAGTAGTTACGCACAGTTACCTCAGTATTGTTTGGTGCATTACGGTCGATGTCAACGCCTTCTCCAATCATATTACCCGCGCCATTCGCATCCCTGTTTACCAGTGATTCTTTCAGACTACCGGCATTAATACCATCAATATAGGTACGGGAGTGTACTACGCCGCCTTTCTGGATGCTCAGCAGTGCGCTCAGTGAGAATTGTTTGTAACGCAGGTTATTGGTAATACCCATTGTATAATCAGGTCTTACATTACCCAGGTAACCCCAGTCGCCATTCTCTTCCTGTGGCAGACCGTTTCTATGTGTCAATGCGCCGCTTCTATAAATCAGGTAATCTCCGTAAAGGGATCCAAAGGAACCATCCCCTTTGGTGTTCTCTGTACGCATTTCCAGTGATGCCCAACGCTCCAGCTGACGGATACGGGAGATGCCGTTGTCTTCAGACATTGACAATACCTTGTTGCGGTTCAGGCCAAAGTTACCCACCACTTCCCAGTTGAAATGTTTAGTGCGGATAGGTGTAACGCCCAACATTACCTCAAAACCATGGTTGGTCATCTTACCCACGTTCATCAGTTTAGTGTCATAACCGGCTGATGGATTCAGCGTAACCGGTATGATCAGATCTGTCGTTGTACTCTTGTAGTAAGTGAAGTCAAGGTTGATCCTGTTATCTAATAAACGGGTATCAAAACCAAATTCATAAGAGACAACCTTCTCCGGACGAATATCCGAATTAGGATAGTTATTGTTGTGAACAGCCACAGTGTTACCACCCCAACCCTGAGATACCTGGAAGTTAGCCATTGTCTGGTATGGCTCCAGGTCCCTGCGTACAGAAGAGAAACTGGTTCTCAGTTTCAGGAAGTTCAGTGCGTCAGACTCCAGCTTGAACAGCTCCGATGCTACCACGCTTAAGGAAGCAGATGGATAGAAGTATGAATTGTTCTTCTTAGGCAGTGCACTTGACCAGTCATTCCTACCTGTCAGATCCAGGAACACGGTATTCTTATAGCCAATCTGGGCAGTACCGTACAGGGAGTTGATTCTTTTCTCCTGATAGATATTACCCGCCATGATTGGCACCGCGTTATTCGTCAGATTGTAGACGTTCGGTATCGCCAGCTGACTGGCAATAGCACCTAGTCGCTTTGATTTCTGCGTCAGCAGGTTACCGCCGGCAGAAGCACTGAAAGAGATGTCGTTGCTGAACTGTTTGTCATATGATAAGAGGAAGTCATGGTTGGTCTCAAGGAAGTATACATCATCTTCCTGGTAGTAACCATTTACATACTGTGCAGACGACATCGCATGACGCATTGTACGTTTGTCATTATAGAAATCACGTCCGGATCTTACTGTCAGTTTAAGATTGTCAAGGATATCATAAGTGAACTTCACATTACCATACACCCTGTCACGATTGTTACCATTCAGATTCTCATGTGCTACAAAGAACGGGTTATTCAGTCTTGCACCATTCGGGTTATAGATAGGCGTGTTCTGTACCTGGTTGCCTGTACCGGATTTCCAGTAGTCACGCAGACTGTTCACACTAACGTTACGTGGCATGAACAGGAATATTCTCATGATAGCATCATCATTCTTAGCACCGTAACTGGCCCTGTTATCACTACCCGAGTTGACATAGTTAAAGTTAACATCCACTCTTAACTTTTTGTCAATAGCATATCCAGAGTTCAAACTGATGGCATTACGCTTCATGTCGGTATTTTCAACAATACCTTTCTGATTCAGGTTGCTATAGGAAAAGCGGAAGTTCAGCTTATCATTACTGCCCTGTAATGCTACGTTGTTAGTATAGGTCTGGCCAGTCTGGAAGAAGTCTTTCAGCTGATTAGGCTGTGCAACAAATGGCGTTGCAATGCGTGCGCCTGTACCAGGATCGATCGGTGAGTCAAACTGAGGTATCAGCTGACCATTCATTGCCGGGCCCCAGTTTTCGAGGATGTTGTCGTTGACGCCACCGCCCATACCATCTCTATAGCTGTACTGACCATCACGGCCCTGACCATACACATACTGGTAGTCAGGAAGCTTCAGCGGAGATTCAAAACTCGCCTGTGAATTGATACTTACACCCAGTCCCTTCGTGCCTTTACCAGATTTTGTGGTGATCAGCACCACACCATTGGCAGCCCTGGAACCATAAAGCGCCGCCGCATTCGGTCCTTTCAGCACAGTGATTTTATCAATATCGTTCGGGTTGATCTCAGCAGCAGCGTTACCATAGTCTACTTCACCTTCATTCGCAGTGAAGTTAGGGTTGTTGAAGTCCTGACGACCAGTGAATGCTCTTGTAGACTGTTCATTATTATTACTGATAGGAACACCATCTACCACAAACAGCGGCGAGTTGTTGTAGTTATAGCCACTCACGAAGTTCTGCCCCCTGATCTGTATATTGGACGATGCCCCGATGTTACCGGAAGCACTGGTGATCTGTACACCCGCAACACGGCCATTCAGTGTGTTAAGCAGGTTCGTCTCGTGCGATTCCTGCAATAGTTTACCATCTACCTTCTGTACAGAGAAACCAATAGACTTAGCTTCCCTTGTAATGCCAAGCGCAGTTACCACCACTTCGTTCAGTTCCTTCTCTGAACTGCCTAATTTAATGACAGGGTTGTTGCCTGTTACTGTCCATTCAAATGTTTTGTAGCCAATGTAACGGAATAAGAGTACCTGTCCATCGGATGCTTCAATTGTAAATTTACCCTCCCCATTCGTGGTAGTTGGTTTGCCCGGGCCAGTCTTATGACTGATGCTTACCCCCGGGATCTTCTCTCCATGCTGATCCGTCACTGTACCTGTAATTACCTTTACCTGTGCCAATGCAGTCTGCATGCCAAGAGAACACATTGCAAAGAACAATGCAATTAATGAAATAATTCTACGCATATCGGCTGATTTAAAGCGCAAATATATTTTCATGAATGTTAAGCCTATGTTTCCTTTACGTTATCTATGGATGAATGGTATAAATAACGTGTATCCTTCGTACACCAGTTGTCAGGCCTGCTTTTCTCCATAAGCCCCGGAAGTTCAAAAGCAAATACATTTTTACGAAAAGATGATAGCATTTTATTACGATCACAGATCCATCTTTTCAGATCCTCCCGTTTCGTGCATACTGTCGGCAGAGATATTCACTGCTGTTATTTTAAAATGACATTGTAGGAATGGCGAATATGCCTCAAGCCAAAGAAAAATTTGTGTAGTTATATGACTACATATATATTTGTAGTCAAATAGCTACATAATGAATTTAAGACGCGATGTTTTCCAGGCAATAGCAGACCCTACCAGAAGGGCCATACTGCTGTTGGTAGCTTCCCACTCCATGACGGCAGGCGCTATCGCAGCCAATTTCGACACGGCCAGGCCGACCGTATCCAAACACCTGCAGATATTGATTGAGTGTGAGTTACTGGAGCAGGAGCAGAACGGGAGAGAAATTTATTATCACCTCAACGGAAAAAAGATGAAAGAGATAGCAGACTTTATTGAACCCTTCCGGCAACTGTGGGATGACAGATTCAATAAATTAGAAGCGCTGATGAAAAATTACACACCTAAAAAATAATACCTCATGGAACGGAAAACCCAGGTACATGCGGCGGAAGGCCGCCATGATCTCACCATTACCCGAGAGTTTGACCTGCCTGTTGCGCTGCTGTTTAAAGCATATGAAGAAGCTGAACTGCTGGCTCAATGGATGGGTACCAAAGTCGTAAAGCTCGAGAGCAGGAAGCATGGCTGCTGGCAATTCGAGACCAGCGACCCTAAAGGCAATGTAATGTTTCGCGCCAATGGCACTTATCATGAGTTTATCCCGGAGAAGAAAATCACCCGTACCTTTGAGATGGAAAACGCCCCTTTCGACGTGCAACTGGAGTTCCTGGATTTTGAAGCGCTCACCGACAACACGAGTAAACTTACCATGCACGTCATTTACAAATCAAATGAACTCAGGGACCAGATGCTCAAACTACCGTTTGCCTACGGCATTAATATGGCCCACGACCGTTTACAGGAAATTGTTCACAAACTAAAATAGCCCGTTATGAAAAAAAGAAACAAGATTATCTATTGGATCTTTACCTGCTGGTTAGCATTAGGTATGGTGTCAACAGCGGTGGTACAGTTAATGAAGCTGAAGGATGAAGTTGATATGATGACACACCTCGGCTATCCGGTGTACTTCCTCACAATACTGGGTATCTGGAAGTTGCTCGGTGTACTCGCAATATTGCTGCCCCGCTTACCCATATTGAAAGAATGGGCGTATGCCGGCTTTTTCTTTGCTATGTCCGGAGCCGCCATTTCCCACATCACCATGGGCGATTCACTCGGAGAAACAGCACCCTCTCTGCTGTTACTGGTATTAACTGTCATCTCCTGGTACTTCAGACCGGCAGAGAGAAAGGTAGGTCAGCCGGCAACAGGGATCCCTGCTATGGGACTATAATAACAATCGCCTGACAAGCATATTTCCTCTTTACTTACTTAACTGAAAAATAGATCGCTATGACTAAAGTAGCCGCCGGTAAAAAGAAACTCTCCACGGCAGAACGTGATGAACTGTTTAAGACATTGAAGGCGCGTTTTGAAAAGAACATGCACAGGCACAAGGGCATTGAATGGGCACAGGTACAGGCTAAGCTGGAAGCAGATCCCGCAAAACAATGGTCGCTGAATGCTATGGAAAGTACAGAAGGTGAACCCGATGTAGTGGCATTCGATAAAAAGACCGGTGAATATATCTTTTACGATTGTGCTGCTGAAACGCCTAAAGGCCGCCGTAACGTATGTTACGACGGGGACGCACTGGAAGCTAGGAAAGAGTTTAAACCTGCAGATAGTGCGGTGGATATGGCTGCTGATATGGGCATTGAACTGCTGAATGAAGAAGAGTACCGCGCATTGCAGGAACTAGGTAAATTTGATACTAAAACTTCCAGCTGGCTCGCTACCCCCGCTGCTATCAGAAAACTGGGTGGCGCTATCTTCGGCGATCGCAGATATGACCAGGTGTTTGTTTACCACAACGGCGCACAATCGTATTACGCTGTAAGAGGCTTCCGCGGAGCGCTCAGGGTATAGCCTGTATTCGGTATACTGTTCTTATAACTGATGTATTGCTGGTACCTGTTAAGAGTATATAACGGACCTGATCGCATAGATGTAGACGTGGACTTAATACGGTGATGTGCATTGCCCCGTATTTCAGGCGATTGTGGGTAAGTGAAGATAATGCAGGAATATGCAGGCAATAGCAAGGCCGTTTCATGGCTGGGAGGCCATTACAGCAAACAGGAAAGCGGTATAAATGGTATAATGCGGATGGTTGTCTTATCGTATTGTTCATTCACCAGTATATCGTACTAAGGCAGCACCGGATCACTCTCTTTGGATATAGGCGGTCAGTCGGCGGCTGACTGCCATTGTCCTTTGACGGAAAGTATCACCAACAGTATCCTTTTCTTTAGCGTACGTTTTTACAGTAACGCATGCGGGAGTTGCTTGCTCCCGTACTGCAATAATATCTGCTGCCATCAGCTGACTATTCCCGGTAATAAGTCCTTCACTTATACCGCATACCTGTAAGGTGATAAACAATATACCTGTACCGGGAACATCTATCTCTGTGCTATATCCTGCGAATGTTGCTCCGGTTACTACAGTAAATATATGACTCATTGCGCCGGTCATCTCCCGTGTACTGAAGTTGATACGTGTGGCGATCACTTTTACCTGTAACGCATCAATGCCCTTGATAGCAGGTATAGCCTGCGACGGAATGCGTAATATGCCCGACTTCGACAATACCGGCATCTCTGTAAAGAAACGGGTGATACTGGCCTCTTTGTTGAACCTGAACCCTGTTAATGATCCGATATTACTGCCACCTGAAGGAATGAGCTGACTGGTAAGCCGGTTAATATGACTGCTGTCACAGCATACATCCAGCAGCCCTTTGACGCTCCGACGGACCATTGCTGCCCGCTGACTGGCTTTTCCGAAGCGCAGCGCTGCCCGCCGGGTGCCACTCGTCTGCCGTACCTGCTGCGGCATATTGCGCAGGAACAGCCTGCCGTTTCTCTTATATCCGATCATGTTACCCAGTCTTCCGGTAAAGGTGATCAGTGAAGTTTGTTTTGCCATAGTTCATAAATACTGGTGAAATGTAAATGTACTAAAACCCGCGGAGGGGCTGCCGCAGTGCATTTTGCAGGTATTTACTGCCCAGTAACAGACGATTGTAGTTTTGTTAAAGCCGGTTCGAACAAGGGTTAGAAATTATCTAATCGGTATAGGTCTGGTAATAAAATATAAAAACAAACAAAAATTATATAAACAGTTTCTGATAATTACTACTATTTTTGTTCCGTAATGAAGAAAGTCCTTGCACTCATATTAGCTGTCTTATACATGGGTACCTCTACAGGTGCTACCCTGCACATGCACTATTGCATGGGCGAGCTGACAGGAGTGCAGTTATGGCATAGCGAAGCGAAGGCAAAGCAATGCAGTAAATGCGGCCGCACGTCTGCCGGTAAGATGCGCGCAAAAAAATGCTGTAAGGACGAGCATAAAACCGTTAAACTGGAGAAAGACCAGAAAGCTACTGAGAATGTAGCACATGGCATGCAGCTGGTTGCTGTAGCCAATCCTGTTTATTATTTCGACAGCCGGCCTGTACACACCACAGCTATTGCAGAAGAATATCCTGTTACCAACGCCCCGCCAGGAGGGTGTTGTGTGCATATACATGTGCTGAATTGTGTTTTCCGCGTTTGATCAACCCTTATACCGGTGTACATCTCCTGATATGCATTCCATTTGCATAACACACCGGTGCCTCTCAATCAATAAGTCTCCTTTTACTCCGGACAGCTTCAGCTTTTACTGATTGCTATCTGCATTGCCATCCGGCCTACAGACATGCTGCTGTATAGCTTATATATCCTCGTCAATATCCCTGCATAAGGAATTGATGATTTGAGGCTTAATTGTCCGTTTATACTGACTTATTCTCTACACATCTTCCCATCTGCACATATGGACACCTGCCTGTGTACAGATAAATATTACCCTTTATTCAAACGACTCAAATAATATAAAGCATGAAAAAAGTAATCTCTCTTTCCATCGCACTGATGTCTGTCCTGGGTGCGTCTTCCGCCTTCGCTCAATCAGCAAAGAAAGCTTCCTTTAAAGTATACGGTAACTGCGGTATGTGCAAAAACCGGGTAGAGAAAGCGCTGGCAGTAGAAGGTGTTAAGAAAGCAGAATGGAACGTGAAGTCCAAGATGATGACTGTTTCCTATGATCCGGCTAAGATCAGCAGTGATGATATTCAGAAGAAAGTTGCTGCAGCAGGCCATGATACCGATAACGCCACCGCGTCAGATGCAGTATATGCAAAACTGCCGGGTTGCTGCCTGTATACCCGTAAAGGACAGCAGGCTACCGGCGCTGAACCTGCTCACCAGCACCAGCATTAACGCTGCTTTCCGGTATTTAACGTAAACAGTCCGGATGTGGCAGCAGACCTTGTCACATCCGGTTACAGAAAAGAAGAGATATGATACATCGCATTATTGAATGGTCGTTACGCAACAGATTTATTGTACTGGTCATGGCAATCGCCCTGTTTGCCTGGGGAGTATACTCCGTTAAAAAGAATCCGATTGACGCTATTCCCGACCTGTCAGAAAACCAGGTGATTGTCTTTACTGAATGGATGGGAAGAGGACCTCAGCTGATCGAAGATCAGATCACCTATCCACTGGTGACCAACCTCCAGGGATTACCAAAGATCAAATATGTACGAGGCACCTCTATGTTTGGCATGAGTTTCATTTATGTCATCTTCAATGACGATGTAGATGTCTACTGGGCAAGGGAACGGGTATTGGAAAGGCTTAGTACCGTCTCCCGGACGTTGCCGGCAGGGGTTAGTCCGCAGCTGGGTCCCGACGGTACCGGCGTAGGACATATACTCTGGTATACCCTGCATGCACCTGGTATGGACCTGGGAGAGCAGCGCGCGCTGCAGGACTGGTACGTAAAATTTGCCTTGCAGAACGTAGAAGGTGTCAGTGAAATTGCCTCTTTCGGAGGCTTTCAGAAGCAATACCAGATCACAGTAGACCCTAATAAACTGCTGTACTTCAGGCTCTCAGTAGCAGATGTGATCAATGCTGTACGCGCCAACAACAATGAATCAGGCGGTCGGAAGTTTGAGCTGAGCGATATTGGTTATATCATCAAAACCTCCGGTTACCTGCAGTCAGTGGGTGAAATAGAAAACATATCGGTAAAGACCCAGAACAGCATTCCGGTACGTGTAGCAGATGTGGCCTCGGTACAAATGACCGGAGAAACGCGGCTGGGCATCTTTGATCAGGACGGTGAAGGAGAGCGTGTCGGCGGCATCGTGGTAATGCGCTATGGAGAAAATGCAGCCACCGTCATAGAGAAGGTAAAGGCTAAGATGCAGGAGGTATCAAAAGGCTTCCCGGATGGGGTGAAGTTTGATATTGTTTATGACAGGGGAGAACTGATCAAAGAGTCGGTGGATGCTATCAGGCATACACTGATAGAGGAAATGATTGTCGTATCTGTTGTTGTTATCATCTTCCTGTTTCACTGGCGTAGTGCGCTCAGCATTATTATACAGATACCTATTACACTCGCAGCCAGCTTTATACTACTGAATGCTTTTGGTATATCCTCCAACATTATGTCTTTAACAGGTATCGCGCTCGCGATAGGGGTGATAGTAGATAATGGCATCATCATGAGCGAGAATGCTTATAAAAATCTTGCTGAACGATATGCTGAATGGGAGCGCCAGCAGAAAAAATAAACGAGATTATGAATTGGTTAAAGAAAATAAGGAGACGATCGCCCGACTGGATCACGGAAGAAGAAAGACTGAAGATAATAGAACAGTCCAGTAAACAGGTCTCCCGCGGCGTATTCTTCGCAACGATTATCATTATTACCTCTTTTCTGCCTGTTTTTATGCTGACAGGGCAGGAGGGGAAGCTATTCCATCCGCTGGCCTATACCAAGACATTTATCATGGTTATGGATGCTTTCCTGGTGATTACTCTTGGCCCCGTCCTGATCTCGTTCTTTATGAAAGGGAAGTTCAGACCGGATAATGCCAATCCTGTCAACCGGATACTGGAACGTATCTATGAGCCGGTAATCAGGGGAGTACTGAAATGGAGAAAGACGACCATCGCTATCAATGTCATTGCCCTGGTGATAACTATACCATTACTGAAAAGCCTGGGCAGTGAGTTTATGCCACCCCTGGATGAGCAGAGTATCCTGTTTATGCCGGTTACCCTGCCGGATGTATCCAATGCAGAAGTGAAGCGGATTTTGCAGGTACAGGATAAGATCATCAAATCAGTACCTGAAGTAGATAAGGTGCTGGGTAAAGCCGGAAGAGCGAGTACCGCTACAGACAACTCGCCTCTGAGCATGATTGAGACGATTATCATGCTGAAGCCGAAAGATAAATGGCGGGAAGGCAAGACTAAAAAAGACATTATCAATGAGCTGGATGCCCGGTTGCAGATACCTGGTGTAGTGAACGGATGGACACAGCCTATCATTAACCGTATCAATATGCTGGCTACAGGTATCCGCACCGATGTAGGAGTGAAGGTATATGGCCAGCAACTGGATACGATTGCGGCCGTATCTGAACGGGTAAAGGCTGCACTGGAAGGTACAGCGGGTATTGCAGATCTGTATGTAGAACCCGTAACCGGTGGTAAATATCTGAGCATAGACGTGCGGAGAGGCGACCTGGCCAGATATGGTCTGACCGTTGATGATGTGAATCAGACAGTAGAAACGGCGTTGGGCGGTGCGCCGGTAGGTAATACTATTGAAGGCCGGCAACGTTTCTCTATCAGTGTACGCCTGGCCCAGGAATACCGTAACAGCGTGGAGCAGATCAAACGTATTCCCCTTATGTCGCCTTCATTCGGAGAAGTACCATTGTCCTCTGTCGCAGATGTAAAGTTTGAGGACGGTCCGCCGATGATCACTTCCGACAATGCCATGCTGCGTGGCGCGGTACTGTTCAATGTACGTGGCAGGGACCTCGGTAGCACTGTGGATGAGGCTATCAGTAAAATGAGTCAGTCAAACGGCATCCTGCCGCAGGGGTATTACCTGGAATGGAGTGGTCAGTACGAAAACCTGATCCGTGGTCAGCAGACCCTCCTATGGATCGCACCAGTAGTACTGCTGATTATTTTCTTCTCACTCTACTTTGCCTTCCATTCAGTAAGAGAAGCATTCCTCAGCCTCATAACAGTGCCTTTTGCACTGATAGGGGGCGCTTATATGATCTATTTCTGGGGCGTGAACCTGTCAGTGGCAGTAGCGGTAGGGTTTATTGCCCTCTTCGGAATAGCAGTGGAGACAGGTATTGTGATGGTAATCTACCTGAATGATGCCATGCAGCAGCTGGTGAAAGAGAAAGGTAACTCCGCAGCAACGATCACGCGGGAAGATCTGCGTCAGGCGGTGATATATGGAGCGGCGAAGCGCTTACGCCCTAAACTCATGACAGTATGCGTGTCCCTGTTCGGGCTGGTGCCGGTATTATGGGCCACCAGCGTAGGCACTGACCTGATGAAGCCGATCGTACTGCCGATGATCGGTGGTGTACTGACCTCTTCTACGCATATCCTGCTGGTCACACCGCTGATTTTCCTGCTCACGAAGGAATATGAATTACGCAAGTACGGAAAAATAGAAATCCATGAAACAAATCACTAGATATATACTACTGTTTGTCGTCAGTGTGCCGGTACGGCTGGCAGCACAGCAGACGGTGGTCCTGCCGCTGGATACAATTCTTCAGCGCGTGGACCGGAATAACCTGTTGCTGCAATCCTATGCACTGAAAGCAGAAGGCTATAAGTATGAGGCAGACGCCGCAACCGCCTGGATGGCCCCCATGTTTGGAGCAGGTACGTTTATGACGCCTTACCCCGGACAGAACGTCATGGATGGCAGGGATAAAGGTAGTCTGATGTTCCAGGTGGAGCAGGACATTCCTAATCCGGCCAAATTAAGCGCAAAGAAGGCCTATATCGCCTCACAGGGTAACGTAGTACGCGCAACCCGGGATATTACCTTAAACGAGCTTAAATCGCAGGTAAAACGCCTTTATTTCAACTGGCTGATCGCCAGGCAGAGGATCGTGTTGCTGAAGGAAAATGGACAGATCATGCAGACCATGAAGAAAATTGAGGAAGTCCGGTTCCCTTACAACCAGTCCCAGTTGAGTGGTGTGTTCAAAGCTACCGCAAAGATTGAGGACAACCGTAACATGATCCTGATGCAAGAGGGGAATATTGCCCGGGCAAGAGCGTGGATGAACAGTATAATGAATGCCCCCGGCAACCAGGTATTCGAGATAGATACCAGTTATGAGCCGCAGTTTACTGCCGGCGCTTCCTACGATACGGCTTCCCTGGCCACCGCCCGTAAGGATGTGCTGAAGATGGATGAAAGCATACACTCCATGCAGCTCAATATCCGGAGTATGCAGCAGGAGAAACGTCCTGACTTCAGGGTGCGGTTTGATCATATGTCTCCCCTGGGTGACATGATGCCTAAAGCATTCAGTGCCATGGGCATGATCAGTATACCAATCGCGCCCTGGTCTTCAAAGATGTACAGGTCTGGTATCAGGTCCATGGAGTATAACGTGCAGGCTATGGAAAAGGAAAGAGCTGCAATGCTCCAGGAAACGCAGGGTATGCTGTACGGGATGCAATACGAGATACAGTCTATGCAGCAAAGGATAGAAGGGATGGAGCGAAAGATCGTTCCGGCATTACGTCAGACGCTGGATGTCAGCTTCCTGAATTACCAGGAAAATAAACTGGCACTCGCCGCTGTGATAGATGCCTGGGAAGCGCTCACCATGATGCAGTCGAATGTGCTGGATGAGAAGTTGAAACTCTATGAAATGATAGTTGATTATGAGAAACAGTTATATCGTTAATATATCTCTGCTAACAGTAGTAGCCATCGGCGGATTGACAGCCTGTACTTCCACCACGGAAAAAGCGCCGCATGCGGAACAGACGGTTATGCAGCAGTATACCTGTCCGATGCACCCGGACGTGGTACGTACAGCACCCGGTACCTGTCCGGTGTGTAATATGGACCTGGTACAAAAACATGGGCATACAGAGCAGACGATCGATAGCGGCATTACCCGCCAGACAAAGCCCGTCAATGCCCAGGTGATAGCTACTATACCCGTGACACGTGCAGAGACAGGTATGCGTATTTACAATAGTGAAGTGCAGGGAGTCGTAACCTATGATACCCGTAACCAGACCAGTATTGCCAGCCGAGTAGGAGGAAGAGTAGAACGGCTGCTGATCAGGTATAACTATCAGCCGGTAAGAAAAGGGCAATTGATTATGGAGATATACTCCCCCGACCTGGCAGCTGCACAGCGGGAGATGCTATATGTAGCACAGCAGGGTAGCGGGCTGCTGGATGCAGCAAAGCAACGCCTGTTATTGCTGGGAATGCAGCAGGAACAGATTGCCCAGGTATTAAAAACAGGTACAGTGTCATATCGTATACCTGTGTATAGCAACAGCGATGGTTATATATTGGAAAAGTCTTCCGTACCAGTTACTCCTGCGCCTGCCGCTATGCCGGCAGCTGCCAGTGATGGCGGCGGGATGGATGGTATGTCCGGAGGTGGCACTGGCGGCACAGCCACATCAGTGCTCTCTGTACCTGCTACCGCACCTGTATTGTTACGCGAAGGACAGTATGTCAACGCCGGACAGTCACTGTTTACTATCTATCATGCACAATCCCTGGTGGCCGAATTTGCCTTTCCTGCCAGTCTTGCTGCAAGTCTGCGCCAGGGCCAGAAGATCTTGTTTGCACCTGCCGGCAATGGGAACGTACTGCAAGCAGGAAGTATCGGACTCATAGAGCCAGTCTTTAAAAACGGGATGAATTTTACACGGGCCCGGGTATATCTGAAAGGGAACCAGCTACAGGTAGGACAGTTGCTGACCGGTAACATCCCTGTAGTATACAACGAAGGATGGTGGCTACCGGCGAAAGCAGTATGGAAGCTGGGTAAGAAGGCAGTAGTATTCAGGAAGAATAATGAGATATATACACCGGTGGAAGTAGAGACAGGAGCGACAGTAAATGGTATGGTACAGGTAAAAACGGATATCAGCGTATGGGACGTAGCAGCCAGCGCACACTATCTGGTGGACAGCGAGAGCTTCATTAAAACAGATCAATAAAGAGATAACAGCAATATGGAAAGGAAGAACTTCTTAAAGATCGCCGGTCTGGTGGCACTAATGCCCGCACTGCTGCTGGCGGCATGTAAAGCGCCTGTTAAGCAGGAAGCGGCCGCAGCACAACAGCAGACTTATACCTGTCCCATGCATCCTCAGATTATACAGCATGCGCCGGCAACCTGCCCGATATGCGGTATGGACCTCGTACCGTTCGATAAAAACAACAAAGAGGCATCATTGACGCTGGGAGAGAGTCAGGTCAGGCTGGCAAACATTACGACAATGGTAGTGGGTGCCGGCGGACTATCAGACTTCCGGCAACTGAATGGGCGGCTGGCTGCTAATCCGGAGAAAACAATGGTGGTATCCAGCAGGGTAGCCGGAAGGATAGAGATGTTGTATGTGAAAGAGACAGGCGTAAAAGTGAACAAGGGCCAGCCGTTATACAGGATTTATTCTGAACAGCTGAACGCCTTGCAACAGGAATATCTGTTGGCCGTAGCGCAGGTAAAACATTTCCCGGATGATGCGCGCTTCAGGCAGATAGAACAAGCAGCGCGTCAGAAGCTGTTATTATATGATCAGCAGGAAACCCAGATTGACGCACTGGTTAGATCTGGGAAGGTGAGCCCATATGTGACTTATGCAGCCAGCGCCAGCGGAATAATAGCAGAAGTGATGACCGCTGAAGGGCAGTATGTACCAGAGGGAGGAGCCATTATGCGCCTGGAGGGATACGACCAGTTGTGGGTAGAAGCAGATATCTACCCTGGCGAGGCAGCGTTCATTCATGTAGGGCAGTCGGTAAAGGTGGTCGTTGCAGGAAGTGAGCAGGACCCGCAGATGATGGCTATACAGTTCATAAATCCTGCATTGCAGACATCCACACAGCTATTGCAGATCAGGGGTACCGTTAATAATGCCGGTAACCGCTGGCAGCCCGGCCAGCAGGTCAATGTACTATTGCCCGTAAAAAGCAGTGATGATGTGATTAGTTTGCCGGTAGATGCTGTCATCCGAAGCGGTAAAGGAGCCCACGTCTGGGTAGAAACAGCTCCCGGAAAGTTCGAGGCACGCGAGGTAACCACCGGTATGGAAAACTTTGACAGCGTTGAGATCAGCGATGGCCTTGACGAGGGAGACAAGGTTGTTGTTACCGGCGCTTATCTCTTATACTCCGAGTATATACTAAAGAAAGGGGCAGATCCTGTTTAACAGCAACACCCTTTATAAAACGTAAACATATATGAAACAACTCATGAAAGTAGCAGTATTACCAGTATCAGCAATATTTCTGCTGACAGCTTGCCGTAATGCGCCAACGAACAATACTAGTGTTAAAGAAGGGGAACAGGAGGCTGTGTCTACAGCTACCATTTCAGCTACAGCGGTGCAGCTGAAGGACGATAAGTTGAATGCAGTGTACCAGCAATATGCACAGCTTACCACTGCCCTGACAAATGGTGATGCTAAAGCAGCGCAACTGGCGGGTAATGCTATTGAAGCCGGTGCAGGTGCATTGAAAGATGGTGGGGCGCTGGCGCAGAGTGCAGCAAAGATTACAGCAACAGCAGACATAGAAGCGCAGCGGGAGGCATACTCAACGCTAAGCAACGAGTTGATCGGACTGGTGAAACAGGCCGGTGTTGCAGGCGGTGTATTGTATGTGGACTACTGTCCGATGGCAATGGAAGATAAAGGTGGCTATTGGCTGAGCGGAGTCGAGGAGATCAGAAATCCCTATTTTGGTGAGTCAATGATGACATGTGGAGAGGTAAAAGAGAAGGTAGGTCATTAGTCTGACAATACCTGACTCTTAGTATCGACATATAGTAAAGACAGAGAAGAGATCTTCACTACGGTATTGGTTGATAGTACGTATAACGGCGGCATTGCATTAGCAGTGCCGCTTTCTTTTAGTGCATAGTAGGTGCGTGGAAGTGAGATTTTATTGATATTTTTACATCATAGTTATATGAGCCGGTTGCTGACATATAATCCCTTCGAGCCGCTGGACCTTCCTTTCATAGAAATGCTGGTTCAACGCAGGTATTACTACCTGATTCTGCAGGTATTCAGGTATCCTGGAGTCCATGAGAACAAAGGCTTTATGGCTACTGCCTATCAGACACTGCCAGAAGCGCAGGTACACCTTGCAGAACTACAACAGGGCGAGGGAAAGATGCTCCAACTGGATCATCCGGAGCATCGGGACAGGCTACTACCGTTACTTGATCCGTCTTCAGGCTATCAGTTCTTTTATGGCACTACCCCGGATGCGATAGCAGGTAAAACGCTGTCACAGGTATATAAGCAGAAGGTAAATGGCTATATAAAAAGCCAGCTTAATATGAAGAACGCTGGCGGATTTGAAGTGACGCTTAAGATGATACACGGTAGGTTTATGGCCGTCATCACTTCCGGAGAGCAGCGCCGGGAAGTATTGTTTTACGAAATGATCAAATGATTTATGTGCAGAAGTATATCCATGCATTGTGAAATAGCTTTAACAGCAGACGCATTCCCTGAGATTGAGAATGAAAAGCAGTTAGTGTTTGATGCAGACAGTATGATTTATATTGACGCTACTTCCTTCCCGCAGACCAATGTTATCGCGCGGAAAGATGACCGGCTATTGCTAACAGAAATGGCGTGGGGAGTGGTACCGACATTTGAGAAGGACAGAGATAAAGTAGCTTCCAGAAGGATGGATATGGTGAATGCCAGGGCAGAACGCGTATTGGATGAAAGCTCTTTCTGGTTCAAATCAGGACTGGTAAGAAAGCCTGTGTTAGTGCCTGTTACAAACATATTCGAGTACAGGCATATACATGGCTGGAATAATAAAGTACCCTATGCCATACGTACGAATCAGCAGCCAGTGTTTCACCCTTTTTATATACCTGGCATGTATCAGCTGCATCATGAACATGATAACCAGGGACGCCTGATAGAAGTGGGTAGTTTTACTATCATCACAACTGCCGCTAATGAAGTAATGCGTCAGATACACAACGGTGGTAACAATCCGCACCGTATGCCTTTGTTCCTGCCCCTGGATATGGCGAAACAGTGGATATCGCCTGCCCGTACAAAAGGAGATGTGAAAGAGCTGTTAAGTTACGCTATACCGTCTGACCAGTTGGATTATCATACAGTATTCACTTTGAATAGTAAAAAAGTCCGCCCTGACGGTAAGCCAAAGGATGCTTATTGGGAATGGCCTAATCTCCCTGATTTAGGCAATGATTATCCGAAAGGAAGCGCTACCCAGACGAGTTTATTCTAATAACTATTACAGGATTGTTTGTTACTTGGATCAGTATGTCAAGACACTGGTTGATTATTTTATATCTATAACATCTGAAGAGGTTCTCTGGACGTATATATTAAATATGAAACGTGTTGCGTGCCAAAAAATGCTTGTTTTACTGGGCTATAGATTTAGTAATGAATCAAATATGTTGGTTTTACACCCATCGTATTAACAGTTTAATGTTCGGGAAAGGCTTGCTGGAGGCGGAATGCGTTGATATTCAATGAATGTGTGAACAATGAGCAGTCAACATAAAATAACGGTTACTTTTTTATTAAAAGTTTCTTAAAAAAATATGTTCGACAATAGATTGTGTTTCAATGTAGAAAATGATACACAATTTCAGAGCCCCGTTTTACGTATATAATCATTTATGTTATTTGGATATTTTTATATATTTGCTCGATATAGGACTGGTAATCATATTATCACTGTAGGTCAGATTATCGGAATTGAATAACCTACCCCTATCTTCCCTCGCAATGTGTAATAATGTATACACCATTACCTATACCTTATGAATAACGGTTGTCTGTGGACTACCTCTTGCTATATCTATGAAAAGACTTATCGTAAACGTTTTATCAGGTTTAGGCCTGATACTTTGTTCTTTGGTCACGTTTGGCCAGATGCCCTTTAGCCCCTGCAACCCTAGTGGTGGTAAGAAAGGAGATATATTAGGCATTGAGGCCAGATACAGGGCACCAGGTGGTGCTGCTCCGGTTTTTAATATCCCTGCCGGTACCAGGTCAATAACAGTTTATATCTCGTCAGAGACGGGACTTACAACTATTGCAGATAATCCGATGGGTGATGAGGATTTCATCACTGTTAATGCAATTATCGATCTGGCGAGTAATACATCTTCAGGTTATGTAAACTATGCCAAGAACACCTTTGTTGATGGCTCAGGTACAAACCTGTATGGATGGTTAAGACAGCCGTTGGGCAGTTTTATCCCTGATGCAGGTAAGATCGGAGATGCAACGCCTAATCTCAACAATGTCAATTTCGTTGTTGCAGGTAATACCCTGACAATACAGGAAAGTGAGACATCTATTCACTCGTCGTATTACGTTGAGTATGTGTCGCCTTACAACAACTCCATCAATCCCCTTACGCCAGAAGTAAGGGCTTTACTGCATGGTACAGGAGCTGCAAATACCAATCTGACCATACCGATTCCGGCAGGAGCCAGTATTGTTTGCATCTCAGGAAAAGGTACTAACTCGAGTGCAGTAGACCTGAATACATCTGCAGGTACGGAAGAAGGTTATTCCAACCTCCGTGTAACCATTGACCTGGACGCTGGCCTGACAGATGGATTTGTTACACTTGCCAATGGAGGCGCTGACGATAGAAGATCAACTTATGTGGTCAACAACCTATCAAGCGCTTCTACTATGAACTTCCTTTCTTCGGCCGCCGTCACCGGAGATATCGCCGGCAAACGTGTTTCTCCGGGTGCTGTTGGTATTTACAATCCACAGATATATGTGAGTGGTACCAACCTGGTAATCCGCAGAGATGCCAGTTATGCCCGGGACTTTGACGACGCTTATGTTGTCGAGTTTTACACCAGGGTAGGACAGGGGATGAGCGCTGAATTTATTAACTCTGATATTCAGGCTATACCTAAGGGCGTTAGTTCTACAGCAGGTATCAGCAGGACATTTAATATCCCTCCGGGTACCAATACTATATACTTTAACCAGACGGGTAACGCTTGTAATACTGACAGAGAGAGTAATGAAAATGCTATTGCGGCCTATGCTTATATAGATCTTACCACAGAGACAGCTACCGGTTACTTTTATCAGCAGGTAGGTCTTGATAATGCTAACAGAAGAGATGACAACTACGCATTCAAGAGTGTACCGCTGAATAATACCAGCACACGTTCTCATGGCAATACAGTAGGGTTTAAAGGTCCTACTAACTACGATATCCTGTTTTCCTTATCAGCAGATAAAACGCAACTGACAGTTACCAATAGAACAGGTTTAGCGAATCCTGACTATCAGTTTCTGTTAGCGATGGACTATTATGGAGCAAGACCAGATGTTGCTTTTGACTCTACAGGCATCACGCTAGCGAAGGGGCCTTCCTGTAAAGTGATTACTGCTACCTTTAATGTCTGTAACCCGGGTGCGGGTAATAGTAGTGGAGGAATGCCGGTTTCATTCTATCACGGAGACCCTACTACCGATCCGGCAGCAGTATTGCTGCATACAGCTAATTTCCCTGAAGATCTGCTGGAGGGAGAGTGTAAAGTATTCAGCTTCGATATTGATATGAGTAATTTTATCGATCTGAATGTCGATCTGACTATCTTACTCAATGATAATGGTAGTTTCGTACCCGGAGGAGTTGGGAATGCTGTAGGTACACCTTTTACATTAAGTTCACTTGCTACCCAAAATTCGGTATACAGAGAATGTAATTATGATAATAACCTCATCACCCAAACATTAAATGTAAATAACTGTCCGGTTCCTAACCTGGATCCTGACCATAGTTCCGGTGCCGTTGGCAATTATAATTATCTGAATTATTTCAATGCGGGTAGCGCAACCGGAGCGGAAATAACAGACGCAGATCTGAGCATTCTCGATCCCGGCGGACTGACAATCGCCACAGCAACAATTACACTTACAAATAGGCTGGATGGCGCTGCGGAGTCAATCTTTATCAACGGAACGTTGCCTGCAGGTATTACAGCAACAGGTAGCGGATCAGGTACCATTATACTGACAGGTGTTGCATCTCATGCAGATTATGTTACTGCACTGGGAATGATTGAGTATCTGAATACCAATCCATCGCCTAATACTACTAACAGGATTATTACAACCGTATTAAATGACGGACTGGAGACCGGGCCGGCATCTACGACAACGATTGTAATACTGACAGACCCACGCATTAATGTGGTTGGTAATACGACAGTTATTGCCGACAATAGCACTACGGTAAGTCCGCTAGACAATACGGATTTTGGCGTTACGATCGCTACTACTATTGACCGCACCTTCACGATTAGTAATGTTGGCACTGGTGTGATCAACTTAACCGGTACGCCAACTATTAGTTTTGTATCCGGCGATCCTGGTTTTTCGATTGCTACACAGCCTGTTCTGACATCGTTGCTTGTTGGGCAAACTACTAATTTTGTTGTACGCTTTGATCCGGCGGCGCACCCGGTAGGTGTATATACAGCAGTAGTACGTATTATTAATAACGAGACTGACGCTGACCGGGCTGATTATACATTTACAGTGTCGGCCACTGTAAATGGTTTACCGGTTATTACGGATAATGCAGTTACCGGTAACGAAGACAATGTATTAGCCTTTACAGCTACTAACTTTACAGACCAGTATACAGACCCGGATGGTGCACCACTGACCAGCGTCAGAATTACTAGTCTTCCGTTGAATGGTAGCTTCCGACTGAATGGCGTTGTAATTACAGTAGGCCAGGATGTACCAGTTGCACAACTGGGAAATATAACATTTACTCCTACCGCTAATTGGTCCGGAACGACAGGTTTTGACTGGAGGGCATATGATGGTACTTCTTATTCTGCAGCTACTGCGAGAATGACCATTAATATCCAGCCAGTGAACGATGCTCCGCAGATCACTACCCCAACAAGCATAGCAGTAACAGAAGATGTACCTGCTTCACTGAAGGATATTTCTTTCTCGGATATAGATGCCGGTACAGGAGTTGTTACAGTTACATTTTCAGTGCCGGAGGGAACCTTAAGTGCTGTATCTGGTGCTGGTGTTACTGTAACCGGTACGCCGGCTGCATTAGTACTGAGCGGTTCTATTGCAGATATCAATGCATTCCTGGTTGCGAACAGGGTTAATTACCTGTCTTCTCAGCATCCGCCGGCAACGGTGTTACTCACTGTACAGATTTCAGACAATGGTAATACCGGTAGTGGAGGTGCTATGCAGGCGACTGCAACAGTACCATTAGGTATAACACCGGTGAACGATGCCCCTGTCGCTGTAGATGACTCTTTAACTATAGCGGAAGACCAGATAGGTACCGGCAATGTATTAACTAACGATACGGATATAGAAGGAGACGCCTTAACCGCAAGCCTGGTTACTGCCCCTGTTAACGGCACAGTAGTACTAAATGCAGATGGTAGCTTCACCTATACTCCTAACGCCGACTACAATGGCCTGGATAGTCTGATCTACCAGGTATGTGATAACGGCACTCCAAGCCTGTGTGACACTGCTGTACTCAGACTCACTATCACTCCGGTGAACGATGCCCCTGTCGCAGTAGATGACTCTCTAACTATAGCAGAAGACCAGATAGGAACAGGTAATGTATTAACTAATGATACTGATATAGAAGGAGACGCCCTGACCGCAAGTCTCGTAACTGCCCCTGTTAATGGTACAGTAGTCCTGAATGCAGACGGTAGCTTCACCTATACCCCGAACGCCGACTACAATGGCCTGGATAGCCTCGTCTACCAGGTATGTGATAATGGCACACCAAGCCTTTGCGATACTGCGGTACTGAGACTCACTATTACGCCTGTCAACGATGCACCTGTAGCCGTAGATGACTCTCTTACTATAGCAGAAGACCAGGTAGGTACAGGTAATGTATTAACTAATGATACGGATATAGAAGGTGACGCCTTAACTGCAAGTCTGGTAACTGCACCTGTTAATGGTACAGTTATGCTGAATGCAGATGGTAGCTTCACCTATACTCCTAACGCCGACTACAATGGCCTGGATAGTCTGGTCTACCAGGTATGTGATAATGGTACTCCAAGCCTTTGCGATACTGCTGTACTTAGACTCACTATTACACCTGTCAATGATGCACCGGTAGCCGTAGATGACTCTCTAACTATATCAGAAGACCAGGTAGGTACAGGCAATGTACTGACTAACGATACGGATATAGAAGGAGATGCGTTAAACGCAAGTCTCGTAACGGTCCCTGTTAATGGTACAGTAGTCCTGAATGCAGATGGTAGCTTCACCTATACCCCTAATGCCGATTACAATGGCCTGGATAGCCTGGTCTATCAGGTATGTGATAATGGCACACCAAGCCTTTGCGACACTGCTGTACTTAGACTCACTATTACGCCGGTAAACGATGCTCCGGTAGCCGTAGATGACTCTCTAACTATCGCAGAAGACCA
The DNA here is from genome assembly GCF_019492185.1 of Chitinophaga rhizophila. Taxonomy (GTDB): domain Bacteria; phylum Bacteroidota; class Bacteroidia; order Chitinophagales; family Chitinophagaceae; genus Chitinophaga; species Chitinophaga rhizophila. The sequence continues at coordinate 392,581 of NZ_JAICCF010000001.1, read as the reverse complement.
GGTAGGTACCGGCAATGTATTAACTAACGATACGGATATAGAAGGAGACGCCTTAACCGCAAGTCTGGTAACTGCTCCTGTTAATGGTACAGTAGTCCTGAATGCAGACGGTAGCTTCACCTATACCCCGAGCGCTGACTACAATGGCCTGGATAGCCTTGTTTACCAGGTATGTGATAATGGCACACCAAGCCTTTGCGATACCGCGGTACTGAGACTCACTATTACGCCTGTCAACGATGCACCTGTAGCCGTAGATGACTCTCTTACTATAGCAGAAGACCAGGTAGGTACAGGTAATGTATTAACTAATGATACGGATATAGAAGGTGACGCCTTAACTGCAAGTCTGGTTACTGCCCCTGTTAACGGTACAGTAGTCCTGAATGCAGATGGTAGCTTCACCTATACACCTAACGCCGATTACAATGGCCTGGATAGCCTCGTCTACCAGGTGTGTGATAATGGTACACCAAGCCTTTGTGATACTGCTGTACTGAGACTCACTATTACGCCAGTCAACGATGCCCCTGTCGCAGTAGATGATTCATTGACGATAGCGGAAGACCAGGTAGGTACAGGTAATGTATTAACTAATGATACTGATATAGAAGGAGATGCCTTAACCGCAAGTCTCGTAACTGCCCCTGTCAATGGTACAGTAGTCCTAAACGCAGACGGTAGCTTCACCTATACACCGAACGCCGATTACAATGGCCTGGATAGTCTGGTCTACCAGGTATGTGATAACGGCACTCCAAGCCTGTGTGACACTGCTGTACTCAGACTCACTATTACGCCTGTGAATGATGCACCGGTAGCTGTAGATGATTCATTGACGATAGCAGAAGACCAGGTAGGTACAGGTAATGTATTAACTAATGATACAGATATAGAAGGAGACGCCCTGACAGCTAGCCTGGTTACCGCACCTGTTAACGGTACAGTAGTCCTGAATGCAGACGGTAGCTTCACCTATACCCCGAACGCCGACTACAATGGCCTGGATAGTCTGATCTACCAGGTATGTGATAACGGCACACCAAGCCTGTGTGATACTGCGGTACTCAGACTGACTATTACGCCGGTAAACGATGCTCCTGTCGCAGTAGATGATTCATTGACTATAGCAGAAGACCAGGTAGGTACAGGTAATGTACTGACAAATGATACGGATATCGAAGGAGATGCCCTGGCTGCAAGCCTGGTAACTGCCCCTGCCAACGGCACAGTAGTCTTGAATGCGGACGGTAGCTTCACCTATACCCCTAACGCAGACTACAATGGCCTGGATAGCCTGGTCTACCAGGTGTGTGATAATGGTACACCAAGCCTTTGTGATACTGCTGTACTGAGACTCACTATTACGCCAGTCAACGATGCTCCTGTAGCAGTAGATGACTCTCTGTCTATAGCAGAAGACCAGGTAGGTACAGGTAATGTATTAACTAATGATACGGATATAGAAGGAGATGCCTTAACTGCAAGTCTGGTAACTGCCCCTGTTAATGGTACAGTAGTCCTGAATGCAGATGGTAGCTTCACCTATACGCCAAACGCCGATTACAATGGCCTGGATAGTCTGGTCTACCAGGTATGTGATAATGGTACACCAAGCCTTTGCGATACCGCTATCTTAAGACTCACTATTACACCTGTCAATGATGCACCGGTAGCCATAGATGACTCTCTAACTATAGCAGAAGACCAGGTAGGTACAGGTAATGTATTAACTAATGATATGGATATAGAAGGAGACGCCTTAACCGCAAGCCTGGTAACCGCACCTGCTAACGGTACAGTAGTACTAAATGCAGACGGTAGCTTCACCTATACTCCTAACGCCGACTACCATGGCCTGGATAGCCTCGTCTACCAGGTATGTGATAATGGCACACCAAGCCTGTGTGACACTGCTATCTTAAGACTCACTATTACACCGGTCAACGATGCACCGGTGGCAGTAGATGACTCTCTAACTATCGCAGAAGACCAGATAGGTACAGGTAATGTATTAACTAATGATACGGATATAGAAGGAGACGCCTTAACAGCAAGTCTGGTAACTGCCCCTGCCAACGGTACAGTAGTACTAAATGCTGACGGTAGCTTCACCTATACCCCTAACGCCGATTACAATGGCCTGGATAGCCTCGTCTACCAGGTATGTGATAATGGTACTCCAAACCTGTGTGATACTGCTGTACTCAGACTCACTATTACACCTGTCAATGATGCACCGGTAGCCATAGATGACTCTCTAACTATAGCAGAAGACCAAGTAGGTACAGGTAATGTACTGACTAATGATACTGATATAGAAGGAGACGCCTTAACTGCAAGTCTGGTAACTGCCCCTGTTAACGGTACAGTAGTCCTGAATGCAGACGGTAGCTTCACCTATACTCCTAACGCCGACTACAATGGCCTGGATAGCCTCGTCTACCAGGTATGTGATAACGGTACTCCAAGCCTTTGCGATACCGCTATCTTAAGACTCACTATTACACCTGTCAATGATGCACCGGTGGCTGTAGATGATTCTCTAACTATAGCAGAAGACCAGATAGGTACAGGTAATGTACTAACTAATGATACGGATATAGAAGGAGACGCCTTAACCGCAAGTCTCGTAACGGCCCCTGCTAACGGCACAGTTGTGCTGAATGCAGATGGTAGCTTCACCTATACCCCTAATGCCAATTACAATGGCCTGGACAGCCTCGTCTACCAGGTATGTGATAATGGTACTCCAAGCCTTTGTGATACCGCTGTACTGAGACTCACAATTACGCAGGTGAACGACGCACCGGTAGCCGTAGATGATTCATTGACGATAGCAGAAGACCAGGTAGGTACCGGTAATGTATTAACTAATGATACCGATATAGAAGGAGACGCCTTAACTGCAAGTCTGGTTACTGCTCCTGTTAATGGTACAGTAGTCCTGAACGCAGATGGTAGCTTTACCTATACTCCAAACGCCAATTACAATGGTCTGGATAGTCTGGTCTACCAGGTATGTGATAACGGTACACCAAGCCTCTGCGATACTGCTGTACTTAGACTCACTATTACGCCAGTCAACGATGCACCGGTAGCCGTAGATGACTCTCTAACTATAGCAGAAGACCAGATAGGTACCGGTAATGTACTAACTAACGATACGGATATAGAAGGAGATGCCTTAACCGCAAGCCTGGTTACTGCCCCTGTAAATGGTACAGTAGTCCTGAACGCAGACGGTAGCTTCTCCTATACCCCGAACGCCAATTACAATGGCCTGGATAGCCTTGTCTACCAGCTATGTGATAATGGTACACCAAGCCTTTGCGATACCGCTATCTTAAGACTCACTATTACACCGGTGAACGATGCACCGGTAGCAGTAGATGACTCTCTAACTATAGCAGAAGACCAGGTAGGTACAGGTAATGTACTGACAAATGATACGGATATTGAAGGAGATGCCCTGACTGCAAGTCTGGTAACTGCTCCTGTTAATGGTACAGTAGTCCTGAATACAGATGGTAGCTTCACCTATACTCCTAACACAGATTACAATGGCCTGGATAGCCTCGTCTATCAGGTGTGTGATAATGGTACTCCAAGTCTTTGCGATACTGCTGTACTTAGACTCACTATTACGCCGGTAAATGATGCTCCTGTAGCAGTAGATGATTCATTGACTATAGCAGAAGACCAGATAGGTACAGGTAATGTACTGACTAACGATACGGATATAGAAGGAGATGCCCTGACAGCTAGCCTGGTAACGGCCCCTGCTAACGGCACAGTAGTCCTGAATGCAGATGGTAGCTTCACCTATACCCCGAACGCCGACTACAATGGCCTGGATAGCCTGGTCTACCAGGTATGTGATAACGGCACTCCAAGCCTGTGCGATACTGCTGTACTCAGACTCACTATTACGCCGGTGAATGATGCACCGGTGGCAGTAGATGATTCATTGACTATAGCAGAAGACCAGATAGGTACCGGCAATGTATTAACTAACGATACGGATATAGAAGGAGACGCCTTAACTGCAAGTCTGGTAACTGCCCCTGTTAATGGTACAGTAGTCCTGAATGCAGATGGTAGCTTCACTTATACGCCAAACGCTGACTACCATGGCCTGGATAGCCTCGTCTACCAGGTATGTGATAACGGCACTCCAAGCCTGTGCGACACTGCTGTACTAAGACTCACTATTACGCCGGTAAATAATGCACCGATAGCCGTAGACGACTCTCTGACTGTAGTACAGGGCCAGTTAGGTACCGGTAACGTGTCAATTAATGATTCCGATCCGGAAGGTGACGTACTTACCTTCAGCCTGGTTACTGCACCAATGAATGGCACAGTGCTCCTGAATGCAGACGGTACCTTCACCTACACACCGAATGCTAACTATACAGGTCTGGATAGCCTCGTCTACCAGGTATGTGATAATGGCACTCCAAGCCTGTGCGACACTGCTGTACTAAGACTCACTATTACGGCAGGTAACAATGCGCCCCTAGCCCTGAATGACTCGCTCACCATCCTGGAAGATCAGTCAGGAACTGGCAATGTATTGTTAAACGATACGGATCCGGAAGGCAACGCCCTCACTGCAGCCCTGGTTACTGCTCCTGCTAACGGCACAGTTGTCCTGAATGCAGACGGTAGCTTCATTTATACTCCTAACGCTGACTATAACGGCCTCGATAGCCTGGTATACCAGGTGTGTGATAATGGTACTCCAAGCCTTTGTGATACTGCTGTCCTGATCATTACCATCCTACCGGTTAATGACCCGCCAACTGGTACCGGCGATATGCGAACTACCCTGCAGAATACGCCTGTAAGCGGCGCTGTAACCGGTAGCGATGTAGATGGAGATGTATTAACCTACACACTCGCTACACCGCCCGCCAACGGTACTGCCCTCGTTAACGCAGACGGTACCTACATATATACGCCTGCTACCAACTTTACAGGTAATGATAGCTTCACCATCACTATCAGCGATGGTAACGGCGGCACCGTGACGGTCACTGTCAATATTGCGGTTATCATCATCGTTCAGGAGCCTGCTGTCGGACTGGTAAAGGTCGGTACCTTAAATGGTAACACCATTACCTATATATTCAATGTGACCAATACTGGTAATGTGCCGCTGGTCAATATCGTGGTAACTGATCCGAAACTGAACGAAACCAAAACCTACAGCGGCGTACTGATGCCTGGTAACTCTGTTACCCTCACATCGGTATATCTGCTCACTGATCAGGATAGGGAAAATGGTACTGTGCTCAACACGGCAACTGTTACCGCTAATACAACGGATAATGCTACTGTGAGCGACATCTCTGGTACAATGCTGAACAATAACACACCTACTGAAACAGTATTGCCTGGCCAGCCGGTAGCGAATGACGATGAAGCCGAAACACGTACTGCTACGCCCGTGATCATTCCGGTGCTGGATAACGACGATCCGCAGTCATCCTCCTTCAGCCTGGGTACCCTTACCATCGTTACCATACCTAAACATGGTACTGTGACTGTCAATGAAGATGGTACAATCAGATACCTGCCGGATAACTCCTATGCCGGTGAAGATGACTTCAGTTACCGTGTCAGCACCATTGCCGGCTATGAAACCAACGTGGCTGTAGTTAAGATTACCATCCTGGCATCTGACCTCAGAATAGCACCACTGTTCACGCCAAATGGTGACGGTAAGAACGATGTGTTTGAAATACGTGGTCTGAATAATTATGCTGAAAACGAACTGATTATAGTGAACCGTTGGGGTAACGAAGTATTCCGTCAGCGTAACTACCAGAATACCTGGAAAGGAGACGGTCTGAACGACGGTACTTACTACTACCTGTTACGCGTGAGGAAAGCACATGGCGGCGGCTGGGAAGTAATAAAAGGATTCACTACCATTATTCGCAAATTGAAAGATTAACATGAAAAGAAATATCATATTAATGGTGTTGTTGATGCTGGGTAAACTATCGTTTGCCCAGCAGGACGCACAGTTCAGCCAGTACATGTTCAACGGTATCTACATCAATCCTGCCTATGCGGGCTATAAAGAGGCGTTGAATCTGCATGGCTATTACCGCAATCAATGGTCGGGTATCGAAGGCGCTCCCCGTAGCTTCTCCCTCGCACTGGACAACGTCTCTGCAGACGGAAATGTCGGTTGGGGGGTACAGGTGGCTACCGACAGACTAGGCGCTCAAACTGCCGAATCTGTTTACGGTAACTATGCTTACCGTATCCGTACCAATGAAGACGGTACTGCCCGCCTTTCCTTCGGTTTCAGCTTAGGGGTCGTGCAACTGGGTATCAACGGAAGACTACTCTGGACCCAGGATCCCGAAACCGAAATTGTGCCCGGCGTTATTAAAACAATGGTCCCGGATGCCCGTGCTGGCATCTTCTATGCTGACCAGCAATTCTATGCCGGGATCTCGGTTGATAACCTGGTATCTCCACATGTCAACAAATCAAAATACGCCTTCATCCCTCAGCCCAAGCCACACTATTATCTTACCGCAGGTATGATGCTGCCGCTGAATGAACAATTGCAGATTCGACCCTCGTTTCTTTTAAAAGACGACAGGGGTGGACCCACCAGCCTCGATCTGAACGTGTTTATCCTCTTCAAAGAAATGCTCTGGTTAGGCGGTGGTTATCGTACCAGGGTAGATGTCTACAGCAAAGAATACCTGCAAAAGGCGCTTACTACCAGCAACGCTGCTATCGCCGCAATCGAAGTGTTCCCTACTGAGAACCTCCGCATAGGCTACGCCTACGACTTCTCCATCGGACCGCTACAAAACTATAACTCAGGCACCCATGAATTATCCATAGGCTTCACGCTTCGTTCTGCGGCTAGTGAGGAGAAGCGCAGGAATATGGTGTCATGTCCGAAGTTCTTTTAAGCTGTTAAGGCATTGTTGACATCAGGCAATACAACCACTGAATTTGATGCCTTTACATACATCTAAGCAGGGCTGACCTCCTAAAAGAAGTCAGCCCTGCTTTATCCCTTACCAAACACGATTTTACAGTATACGCCCGCGTAGATGACATGCCACCACATCTTCCGTCGGGAATTGTTTACCGACTGGTCTCCAGCTTCTAATTCTTCTTTACATAGGTAATTGTCATACGGTCGCCTGCCTCCAGCGCTCCATCCACATACAATACCAGGCTCTTACAATCGAAGCTGGCAATGTTTCCCTTCACTTCTCCATCTATCGTGATCCTGTTATTTTCCAGCTTCCACACGCCTTCGTCTGATCCCTCTGTCTCGCATACTGTTCCTGCGTCGTCATAGGTATACTTACCATCACTGGCGAAAGTCATCATATCGTCTTTTTCACATTCGTCCATGAACTTCATGAAGTCAATAGGGGTTTCGTTGGGGCCCGGCGTATACTGTATGCCTGTCATCCTATAAGTGCCTGCGATGTTTGTAGTGTTAATGGGGCATCCTGTGGGTTTGTTGTCTTCTTTTTTACAGGAGAAAAACATGCTTGCAGTTACAGCTGTCAGTAAGGTCCACTTCAATGTCGTTGTTTTCATAATTACTATTTGATAAATTAAATTGTTATTTAATAGTAATACCCACGCCGGAAGTGAAAGGGTTGGGTGGGATAGAAAAAATTATCTGCTTATTTTTTCATGATAATTTGACAACCCAGATAGTAGGATCATTTGCATAAAGAAGCCGGTCAGCATACACTGACCGGCTCTTCTCTCATAAACAGGCTATTTCCAGCCACCCCCTAAATCCCTATATATACTTACTACTGCATTTAACTGTGATTTCTTTGTTTCTACCAGTTCGAGCCTGGCATCCAGTGCGTCGCGCTGTGTCATCAGCACTTCTAAATAGTCTGCTCTGGCAGACTTAAACAAGTCGTTTGATATGTCGATAGACCGGTTCAGTGCATCTACCTGTTTTGCCTTCAGGTCATAACTCTTATCCAGGTTGCTGATATTGGAGAGTTGGGTAGATACTTCAACATAAGCATTTAATATGGTCCGCTCGTAGTTATAGAGTGCCTGTAACTGCCGGGCATTTGCATTGCTGAACTCTGCCTTGATGGCGTTCCTGTTGATCAGCGGGGCTGCCAGGTCTCCTGCCAGTGAGTACAGCAGGGACGCAGGCGTTTTGAACAGGTAAGCAGGCTTAAAGGCCTGGAAGCCTACGCCTGCCGAGATGCCCAATGATGGATAGAACTCTGCCCTTGCTACTTTTACATCCAGCCGGGCTGCGGCCAGTTCCAGTTCTGCCTGTTTGATATCGGGTCTGTTTGCCAGCAGCTGAGCGGGGATGCCGGCATTGACCATAGATGGTAATACCTGCAGGAAGCTGCTTTTATCCCTCGGGATCGCCTGCGGATAACGCCCTAGCAGGAAATTGATCCTGTTCTCTGTCTCTTTGATCTGTTGCAGGATGTCGTATTCAAGGCTTTGTGACTTCAGTACTTCGGCCTCAAATTTCTTTACTGCCAGTTCTGTAGCCCGCGTGGCTTCTTTCTGGACCTTCACGATTTCCAGTGCATTCTGCTGAAGTGCAATGTTCTGCTTCACGATCTCCAGCTGATTATCCTGGGCCAGTAACTCATAGTATGACCGCGCAATTTCAGCGATCAGGTTAGTCAATACAAAGTTCCTGCCTTCCATAGTCGCCAGGTAACGGGTTACCGCAGCTTTCTTTGCGCTGTGCAGCTTGTTCCAGATATCGACTTCCCAATTCGCATATGCGCCAATGGTGAAGTCCGGCAGCGGATCCGGCATCTCTTTGCCCGGTTCTATCTCGGTTGTGGCATCGCCTGCGCCCTGACTGGTGTAACGGCCTACTTTTTCCACACCCGCTCCGGCGCGGATACCCGCTACCGGCAGTAACTGGGCCTGCCGGGATCTGATGTCGTTTCTCGCAATGTCAATCTCCTGCAACGTGATCATCAGTTCCTGGTTATTTTTCAATGCGGTATCTATCAGCCTCACCAGGTCTTTATCTTTAAAGAACTCCCGCCATTGTATCAAGGCTGTATTGGTGGTATCCTGTATGCCGTTGTAACTTCCCGGGGCCGTAGCCGGGGCTGTAGGCGTTACCACCGCAGGAACCTTACAACCAGCTATTGCCAGGCAAATGCCTAACACGCCAATACAGCTGTTTATCCTGAATCTATACATATACATTATGATCAATTTCTTCGGTTAATGGATTCTCTTCTTCTTCTTTAACAAGCATCCGCTTCTCGGCGATCTTGCCAAATACGTAATACAGTCCGGGTATAATCAGTACCCCGAAGATGGTACCGAATAACATACCCCCGGCCGCTGCGGTGCCTATCGTACGGTTGCCGATCTTACCAGGGCCGGTAGCGATGACCAATGGTATCAGTCCGGCGATAAATGCAAAAGACGTCATCAGGATCGGGCGGAACCTCACTCTGGAGCCTTCCATTGCCGCTGCCAGTACGGTCGCTCCTGCGCGGTGCTCCTGTACTGCAAATTCAACGATCAGCACCGCATTCTTACCCAACAGACCTATCAGCATTACCATCGCTACCTGCGCATAGATATTGTTTTCCAGTCCTAATACTTTCAGCAGGAAGTACGCGCCGCAGATACCTGCCGGCAGGGAAAGGATGACTGCAAATGGCAGAATAAAACTCTCATATTGCGCCGACAGGATCAGGTACACAAAGCCCAGACAGATCAGGAAGATGTATATAGCCTGATTCCCCTGTGCTACTTCGTCTTTTGAAATACCTGCCCAGTCAATGCCATACCCTCTTGGCAGACTTTTTCTGGCTACTTCGTCAATGACCTGGATCGCTTGTCCACTACTATATCCCGGCGCGGCTGACCCGCTGATCTGGGATGAGTTGTACATATTATACCGCGTGATCTCTGACAAACCGTAGACCTTCTCCATTTTCATAAAGGCGGAAAACGGTACCATCTCGTCACGGTCATTCTTTACATACAGTTTCAGGATGTCTTCCGGCAAGGCGCGGTATTGCGGAGATGCCTGTATGATCACCTTATAAGGGCGGTCAAATTTGATGAAGCTGATCTCATAGTTACTACCTATCAGGGTAGATAAGGTACTCATGGCATTATCAATGGTCACGCCTTTCTGCTGCGCAATGTCATTGTCAATCTTCAGCATATATTGCGGGAAACTGGCACTGTAGAAGCTGAATACGGACGACAGCTCCTTATGCTTACTCAGCTCTTTCACAAAGTCATTACTCACCGTTTCCATTTTCTTATAGTCACCCGATCCGCCTTTGTCCAGCAGCCGCAGTTCAAATCCGCCTGCTGCGCCGTACCCTGGTACTGCCGGAGGCTGGAAAAATTCAATGTTCGCGCCAGCAATGTCTTTTGATTTCTTTTCCAGTTCTTCGATGATCTGCTGTACTGAATGTTTCCGCTCTTCCCAGCTTTTCAGGTTGATCAGACAGGTACCTGAGTTGGAGCCGGTACCTTCTGTCAGGATCTCATAGCCTGCGAGCGCTGATACCGATTGTACACCATCAATCTCTTCACAGATCTTCTGTAACTTCTCTGCCACTTCATTAGTTCTTTCCAGTGATGAACCGGGCGGTGTCTGTATGATGGCATACAGCATACCCTGGTCTTCGTTTGGTATAAAGCCTGAAGGCACGTGCCCGTTCAGGTACCAGGTGGCTGCGCAGAATCCGGCCAGCAGTCCGAACGTTACCAGTCTTCTGTTGATGATCAGCCGTAATACGCGCAGGTACCTCCCGGATAACCTGTCAAATCCCCTGTTGAAGGCGGCAAGGAACTTATCTACCGGCGATTTTTTATGCTTTTTGCCATGGTTATTCTTCAGGATCATGGCACACAGCGCCGGTGTCAGTGTCAATGCTACTACGCCCGAAAGAATAATAGCGGTGGCCATGGTGATAGAGAACTGCCGGTAAAAGATGCCCACAGGCCCAGACATAAATGCCACAGGTACAAATACTGCCGACATCAGGAAGGTGATGGCAATGATAGCACCCGAAATTTCATGCATCGCTTTTTTGGTTGCTTTCAGCGGTGAAAGATGTTCAGTTTCCATTTTAGCATGTACGGCCTCAATCACCACAATGGCATCATCTACCACCACACCAATTGCCAGTACCAGCGCAAACAAAGTGATGAGATTAAGGGTAATGCCAAAGAACTGCATAAATACAAACGTACCAATCAGCGATACCGGCACGGCCATGGCGGGAATAAGCGTAGACCGCCAGTCGCCGAGGAAAAGAAACACTACTATACCTACCAGTACAAACGCTTCTACCAGGGTATGCACCACTTTTTCAATAGATGCATCCAGGAATTTCGACACGTCATAGCTGATCTCATAGTTCATACCTTTCGGAAAGGAATTAGCTTTGATCTCTTTCAGCTTAGCCTTTACATCTTTAATGACCTGGCTGGCATTACTGCCGTAAGACTGTTTCAATACAATCGCTGCGGATGGCTTGCCGTTCAGATTTGAATAGATATCATACATTGAGCTGCCAAACTCTACTTCCGCTACGTCCTTAAGACGTAGTATCTCCCCGTTAGGACTGGAGCGTAGGATGACATTTTCATACTGTTCCTTATTACTGAATCTTCCTGAGTATTTCAATACATATTCAAATGACTGGGAACGTTTGCCGGAGCTTTCACCGGTCTTACCGGGAGAGGCTTCCAGGCTCTGTTCGTCCAATGCCTTCATCACCTCGTCTGCCGAGATCTTATAAGCCAGCATACGGTCAGGCTTCAGCCATATCCTCATGGCATACTCCCTGTTACCCAGAATGTCAGCAAAGCCGACGCCATCCACCCTTCTTAACTCCGGCAACAGATTAATATCGGCAAAGTTGAAGAGGAATTTCTGGTCTGCATTGGGGTCGTCGCTGTAAAGGTTCACATACATCAGCATGCTCGATTCCACACGCGATACCTTTACTCCTTCACGTACTACCAGCGGAGGCAGTTTGTTGACTACTGATGCTACGCGGTTCTGTACGTTCAGCGAGGCCTGGTTCGGATCTGTGCCAAGGTTAAATACTACCTGTAGGGTGGCTTCACCATCGTTACCGGCGTCAGAGGTCATGTATTTCATGCCCGGAACACCGTTAATAGCTCTCTCCAGGGGAATGATCACTGATTTGATCATCAGCTCACCATTGGCTCCAGGATATTCGCAGGTTACATTCACTTTAGGCGGTGAAATGGAAGGGAACTGGGTTACCGGCAGCTGGGTAATGGAGATCACCCCCAGGAACACGATAATAAGTGATATTACTATTGAGAGGACAGGCCTCTGTATAAATTTATTAAACATTGATCTACGCTGTTTGGAATGAAGAATTATTCCGCTTTTAACCGCAGGTGAGAGATGACTTCCTGTGGAGCCAGATATTCATATTTGATCTTGTCATCATCCTTCACTTTCTGGATACCGTCCAGCAGTATCCTGTCGTTCTGGGATAAGCCGCTCTGTACCACATACAGGTCTGGAATTTCTCCGCTGATAGTGATGTTCTTTGATTGCAGCACATTGTTTTTATCTACTACAAATACATACTTCTTATCCTGGATCTCATACGTAGCTTTCTGCGGTATGATCAGCGCTTCTTTCAATGGCATCGTCATCATCACTTTACCTGTTTCACCGTTTTTCAGCAGCTTGTCAGGATTGGGAAATTTTGCCCTGAAGGCGATATTGCCTGTTTCATTGTCAAACTCACTTTCTATTACCTGCACTTCGCCTTTATAGGCTAACGGGTGATTGTTAGCCAGCAGCAGATTTACATGATTGTCTCCCCGGCTTTTGGCGTTGGTCTGATACTCAAGGTACTCTGGTTCTGATACGTTGAAGTAGGCAAACATTTCGCTGTTGTCAGACAGGCTGGTGAGCAATTCTCCTTCATCTATCAGGCTACCGAGTTTTTTAGGAATGCGGTCAATCGTACCATCAAAAGGAGCCCTGATCTCTGTAAAGGAAAGGTGCAGTTTGGCCAATGCTATCTGAGCTTTTGCCTGATCCAGCTTGGCCTGCGCCATTGCCTGCTCATTTTTAGACACAATGTTCTTGTCTGCCAGTGTCTGGGCATTCTGCAGCTCAATTTCTGCGGCTTTGGCTTCCGCCTCCGCTTTTAGCAATTCTGCTTCGTACAGTTTAGGCATGATCCGGAACAATATCTGTCCGGCCTTTACATACTGCCCCTCATCTACGTAGATGTTTTCGAGATAACCTTTCTCCTGGGCCCTTAGTTCGATGTTCCTGACAGAGCGGATCTGGGATACATATTCCTTGGTGAACGAAGTATCCATTACCACCGGACTGGTAACGGTATACCTGATCACTTCTTCTTTTTCTTCCTGGTGTGGCTTGCAGCCGGTATGCCACAACAGGGCACACACGCTGGTGAACATGACGATTGTCTTCATGATATTTGATAATAAACGATAGGTTGCTTAAACTGCTTGATTTGGAAGGATGAACATCAGTCCCGGAGATGGGAGCTATGAGATGAAGCAGCAGGGAAGTAGGGATAGGATACATCCGGCTGGCACCTATTAATACACCTCCGTAGACTGAGGTATAGTGCCAATCAGATTCTTAGTGCACGCTGGGTGAGATACTTATAAGATGCCTGATCAGAAAAAGAGGGAGGAGCCTTAAAATACCTGCGGAGGTACTTCAGGCTGGACTGGTAGTCGTATGCGTTCCGGCTTCTGGACAGCAGTTTTACTTTGGGGCTGAAATAACTGTTCGGATCCTCATCTTCCACTTCTTCACTGATGATAAATTCATCTTCTGTGACCGGACGGGTATCCCTGAAAAAAGCATCATTCCGGTCGCCGGCAGTAAAGTGGCTGTCCGGTTGCACCGCCGTCGCTGTAAGCAGCGTATAGTCTGCGCTGTGCTGATACGTACCTGCCCGATTAGTTTCATTCCCGCCAGATAGCAGGAAGCACAGGTACATAAAAAATACAGCTAGTCTCATTTGGAAATCAAAACTAGGAAATCTTTGAAACGGAAAAGATGGAGCGGCAAATTTTAATCAATTTTTAAAATTGCTGCCCTGGCGGAATACTATCAGGCGCTGATATCATTTTAACATGAGTAATTTACAATATATCATACCCTGTTGTGTGCAAGTGATTGGTTGTCAATAGTAGTGTCTTTTTATTCCGGATGCACAGCATTCGAACAAGGGACGAACTAGCGGCGAAGACGCGACGGCGAAGCGACGAAGACGTGACCTGGTTAGATAAAATAATATCATTGTCGATGGATTGTTCATGTATAGCCGAAAAGACGTTTTTCCCGTCAAACCGACATAATATCCTGTAAATGATAACCTCCGGCCAGCCCGCACGTACAGGCCTGACCGGAGGTCATTATATGGCAGCATTAAAATCTGCTTAAATCGCCAGCGGTTAACGTTGTACTAACAGTACTTTGTTATCCAGGTCAAAAGTGATCTGTTTGCCCAGCCAGTTGATCCAGATAATACCATCATAAATCAACCCCTCCAGGAACTGTACCGGGAAATCAGTACGCTGCACTGCCGGTGCTTCCGCCGCCGCAATCTTATCCAGCTTTGTCAGGTAAATATGCGACACATGCTGTGTATTGATCTCGCTTTTCTTCTCATACTTTTTCACCTTCAGTGTATCATTGACATCTACACCCAGCTGTTGCAGATATTTGGCGTTCAGGCGGAACACTTCCTTACCAGCGCCGCTATCCAGCGACAGCTGCAGATGAAGTGTATCATTGATCCGGAAGTAGGAGAAGATAGTCAATGCCTTGTTCCTGGACTGCTCCAGCTGTACCGGGATAGATTGCGCCTTCTTCCTGATAGCCGCAAGTTCCTTTGCAGATTCAAAATGCAGTACCTTTTTGTCAAAGTCAATGGTAAATGGCAGCGATTCGACCAGTTTCAGCGAGATGATACCATCTATACCTCCCAGGTTAGCGTCTACATAACTTACTTCTTCATCTGTCTTTTTAATGTGCCCGAACTCGAAGGTTTTAACACGGTACAGGTCAATATCCAGCCGCTCGCCGGTAGCTCTGAAGCCAGTATATCCACCATCTTCCTTTTTTACCTGCTTTAGTTTTTCAAAGAAAGGCTTTGTAAATACGGTCAGTCCTGCGCCGGTATCAAATATAAAGTTACCATCCACGCCGTCAACGCGTGCTTTCACCAGCAGGTGACCTGATTCCAGTAAAGTGAAGGGGATGTCATTTTTTGCAGATTGGGCAAATAACAGTATGGGTATACAAAGGGTCAGGCATAGCGAAAGGAATACGTTTCTCATTTTTTATTTTAAAAGTACTGTTTTTCATGAATACCGTATTCCCGGTAAGGTTATTTGCCGGTAAAGAAAAGAGGGACTATGTAGTCCCTCCCGGTATCATTAAGCGCCTTTGAACTTGGCAGCTATTTCTGCAACTCTTCGTCCTTGTAGCTTGGCAGCGGTGATGGCCACCTGGTCAGGGTCTAGTTTACCATTGTTAGACGTAAACGATGCGCCGTAAGGGTTACCTGACTCGAACTGGCTGGGCTCTACATAACCAGGGGAAACAATGATCATACCCCAGTGATAGAAGGCTGTGTTCAGTGCAAGGATAGTCGCTTCCTGTCCGCCGTGTAAAGTAGCAGTGGTAGTAAAGGAAGAGCCGATTTTATTGGTCAGTGCTCCCTTCGCCCATAATGCGCCTGTCTGATCAATAAACTGTTTGATCTGCGCCGCTGGCAATCCGTAACGGGTAGGAGAGCCGAAAATAATGGCATCTGCCCATTCCAGGTCGTCATTGGTTGCTTCCGCGATGTCTGAAGTTTCCTCAATGTGTTGTTTCCATACAGGGTTGCTTCCCCATAATTCATCGGGAGCTGTTTCCTTTACTTTCAGCAGACGGGTCTCTGCGCCGGCAGCTTTTGCGCCTTCTTCAATTGCTTTTGCCAGCAGGTGAGTGGTGCCTGTCTGGCTGTAATAGATGATTGCAACTTTAGCCATGGGTCATGTTTTAGGTCTTACAGGGAGCAAATGACGTACCAGTGGCATATAAAAAAGAAAAGCACTCCCTGGACAGAGAGTGCGTCTTCTGATAATTGAGATAGAATCTAAATATTTGCAAAACTCTTCGCATTATGACCTGCTACGATCTTCGTTGCCGATGCTGCACCAATTTCAAACACACCTACAATCACATGTGGTAGCCACACCTCTCCGGCAAAACCAAACAACCAGGGAGATAATGCCAGTAATATACCCGACATCACATCCAGCGTCAGATGGGTACTCATGTTCAACCTGCGGTATATGCCCAGCTCGTAGTCAGTCAGCAAACTATATATAATAGTTGCAATACCCATTCCGATCGGTACCCACGATTCAGCCCCTCCGTTATAAAAGCCCAAAATCCATGGCGCCGCTATCAGCAGCACTGCTACGATGTAATCAAGGTAGCCGTGCATTCTTGTTCCGATAAATCTCATAATCACATATTTTAGGTTACTGATAGAAAAACAGCAATTGTGCCAGTCGCTCTTAAGAGAGGGTTATAGTGCATTTGTGGGGAGAAGTGTTGACAAACGTACCTGCAAGGTGTAGTTAAAACCTTACTGTGGTAGCGTTCCTGCCTGAAAAGCCGTAGGTACAAGATTTGGCGGTAACTGGATACATCTGAAGAATTATGCGTAAGAACTATTTTGAATGCCTGCTGCTGATACTATGTGTATTGATCATAAGCAGCTGTACTACCTGGAAGCCTGGTAAATCCGGTCAGCGAAAATTACAACAGAAGACTTTTGTGATACTGGGTGCATCCAGTGGCTTTGGCCGGGGCGTAGCCGAACAGTTGGGCGCTTATAAAGCTAATGTTGTGATTGCCGCCAGACGTACCGCTGTACTACAGGAAATTGCGGAGATCATTAACCGCGCAGGAGGAACAGCACTTGTTGTTACTGCCGATGCCTCCAATCCCGAGGACGTTAAACGTCTCAGTCAGGCCGCTATTGAAAAGTTTGGTAAGGTAGATGTCTGGATCAATATGGCAGGTATTGCTACCGTAGGCAAGTTCTGGGAGGTACCACCTGCCGATCAGGTACGGGTTATTGATGTAAATATGAAAGGTGTTATATACGGTGCTTATGAAGCAATAGCCATATTCCGCAAACAGGGCTATGGTACATTGATCAATATGGGTTCTGTGGAGAGCGAAGTGCCGGTTGCTTATCAGGCTGCCTATACCGCCTCAAAGGCAGGGGTGAGGAATCTGGGTCTTGCTTTGAGCCAGGAGCTAAGAATTGATGGACACAAGAAAATAAAGGTAGTGACCATCGAACCCTGGGCGGCCGATACGCCATTCTGGAGGCATATCGGTAACTATACCGGTGGTGCGCCATCTATGATAGCACTGGATCCTCCGGATAAAATAGTGAATGCCGTACTCCGTAAATCACTGCGTCCGAAAAAAGAGGTGCCGGTTGGCTGGAAAGCACACACTATGTGGGGCATGCACCGGATGTGGCCACGTTTAACTGAAAGAATTACGGGTAATGTAGCTAACCGGTACCAGATTAAGTTTGGTCCTCCTGTGGCAGATACGGTGGGCGCTATCTATCAACCCATGCAGACAGGAACAGGGATAGATGACGGGGCCAAGGAACGTACGAAAGCACATAAAAAGATAAAGCGGAACAAAGAGCAGTAGGTTGCTTGTATGCGGTAAATACCGTTATAGGCTTTGATTGCCATTTTGAATAAAGTAAAGGGATCACGACAACCCGCGTGATCCCTTTTTATTCATCACTAATACCCTGGATTCTGATAGGCGGCTAATGCTGAGGCATCCAGAGCCTGCCCGTTTTCGTCTGTCAGCTGTCTCAGGAAATCATTCGGCCATGGCCGGAATGTAAATTCTTTTCTCATCTGCCCTTTACCATTACCATCCTGCCCGTTGCCATTTGCCGTATTATCGGCTATCGGCCAGCGGCCGGATAAGGTAGATGCCATCTGGTTCAGGTATACCATACGCTCATACAGGATGCCGGCATTGTGCAGGTCTTCCCACAACATACCCTCTGCCAGGTGTTCCCTGGTTTTTTCATTATAGATAAAATGGATAAACATATCCTGCACACTTGTAGCGGTAGGTACATAGTGTTCTGCCAGCGCTTCCGGCGTACCTGGCGTGAAATGATTTGCTGTAACACGGATAGCGTTGTACGAGCTACCATCCGCAGGGTAAGGAGGCAACTTCTCTGACGCATTCAGGGAAGCAGCCTTGGGCTCCCATTGTACCAGTACATCCGGACGGCTTTCTCCACTCTTAAAGGCAGCCCGCTGACGCAATACGTTGATGTCTTCCAGCGCCCTGTCATACATGCCTTTACGGCCATAAGCCTCTGCACGTAGCAGATAGGTTTCTGCCAGCCTGATAAGGATAGCATCCCTGGTACCGCTTTCACTGTTGAAGTTGCTTTCGTCTGCACTACCACCTCTCATCGGATCAATATATTTCTTTACTGAGAGATAAGGGGAAGGAGCGCCTGTATTCAAACCAATAGGATTCTGATTGTAGTTCAGGCGGTAATAATACCTGCCGGTAACACTGGATCTGACCCATCTTACGATGAACTGATAAGGCTGACTCATCACTGTGGTGGAGTCCAGTGCTTCTGATCGCTGGTTCTCCAGGTAAATCAGTGCTCTTCTGCCAGGCAGCGTTCTTGGGTCGCCGGAATTAACAGTTGGTTCACCTGCTGGTTTATTAAGATTCCACCAGGCCGCTGCCGCCGCGTTCCAGGTAAAACCTGCTGTGCCGTTGCGGAGGTACTCGTATTGGAATGTCTTGTAATAGCGGGAGTCGTTCACTTTGTCTGTAAATACGTCGTAACCGAAGTCTGTAGGTTTGAATGTACCAAAAGGACGTCCGTATGCCATAGCCCTGATGACCCCTGTACCATCCGTATAGTTACCGGTATGGTAGTTAGCCGAGCGGTTGCCGAAGCGGCCATTCAGGGTGGTGTTCACGTCAAATTGTGCTGCCCATAGTACTTCTTTGTGCGGAGTTGTCTCTGTTACTTTAGGATCAAACAGGGTCCAGTAGTCAGGTGCCAGTCCGGATGCCCCACCTGCTGCATTGATCACATCTGTAGAGATGGCGATTGCCGAGTCCAGGTCTGTGTTTACACTACCTTTATATAACATGGCGAGGTGTCTTTCCGCATTGTTCATAAAAGGGGCTGCCTGCGCACGGTTGAGGTATAATTTGGCCAGGAAATGTCCTGCCGCCAGTTTACCAACACGGCCACGGTCTGCCAGCGAAAGCGGTAGGTCGTTATAAGCCTGTCTCATATCGCTGATGATCTGCTTATAGATGTCTTCCAGTTTGGCCTTAGGATAGTGGTATACCTGGTTGTCCTGCGTTCTGGGAGTAAGCAGCAAAGGTGCATCACCCAGCTGATTGGTGATCAGGTAATAGGCCCAGGCACGCAGAAACAGGATCTCTGCTCTTCTGATAGTACGGTAAGCATCATCAGTACCAAACCTGCCTGGTCTGATCCTGTCTATCACATCCAGCGCAATGTTACAGTTATTGATATGCGGGTATGCGCCCATGGGTGCATTGCTGGCATTGGCTGCGCCCAGGTAGTTATAGACGTTGCCTGTGATGGTGCTCACGTTAGAGCCGTAACGCGTGGCCGTCATGGTTGCATACGTGTTATCGCTGGTCATATAGGCATCAGTTTCGGCTTGCGTTAGCCTTGCACCATTGCCATCCCACTCATGTTTTACACGTGCATATACATAGAGGCCGTTGATCAGGCCATTGAGTCCGTCTTCGTTGTTATAGTAGTCCTGCGTAAGGTTGGCTACCTGTTTTTCTTCAAGAAATTTTGTACAGGAGAAGCTGCCGGTCGCAGTAAGCAGTAATATCAGGATGTATTTTTTCATACCAGTATTTTGAGAACGTGAACGATCAGAATCCTACTCTTAAGCCGAGTACGATGCTGCGCGGCAGTATAGTGTTGTTGTTCATCCCACCCAGTGGATTTGTGTTAAAAGAGTTAGGCTGTGATTCCGAAGCCCAGTTGGTTTCGTCGTCAGGATTGAGGCCCATTTTTACCACTTCGCCGCCAAAGATGAACGGGTTCAGTACCTGTACATTGAACTGTGCACTTTTGATATTTGCTTTGCCCAGCAGTCTGCCCGGCAGATCATAAGTCAGTGATATGTTTCTTACCACGGCGAATGAACCGCTGGCATATTGCATAGCGGAAGAGATATTGGTATATCCTGTGCTGCCCAGCATCTGTAAAGGATATTTGCCGCTTTGGTTATTCCAGCTCCAGAAGTCTTTTTCATCCCTGCCGAAAGTGCCTGGGTAACCGCCAAAGTACGTCTGTCCGATACGCGTATAAATGAAGGTGCTCAGGGTGAGGCCCTTATAACGGAAGCTGTTGGTAATACCGCCATACCATTTAGGTCTTGGCGTCCCCCTGATCACGTAGTCGTCAGCATCTATCTTATAGTCGCCGTTCTGATCAACTACCCTTACAGTGCCCGGTCTGAAATCGAGGCCGCCGATGGTCTTGAACTTGTCCATTTCTTCCAGTTCCTTGGGACTGCTGCCCCATATACCATCATTCTGTAACTGGTAGAATACCTGCCATGGCTGGCCGATAAACAGGCGCGAACCGATGATATCTTCCTTCCCGTTGATCAGTTCGCGGATCTCTTCCCTGTTGGTACTCCAGTTGATTTCCGTACTCCAGGTGAAGTCTTTTGTCTGTACGTTGATAGTATTCAGGGTAACTTCCACACCGCGGTTCCTTGACCTGCCAATATTCATAACTTTGGTAACGTAGCCAGAGAGGGCCGGAATGTCTCTGGTGAAGAGCAGGTCAGAAGTATTCTGTACGTAATATTCCACCGATCCGGATACACGGCTGTTAAAGACAGAGAAGTCTATACCCGCATTAATCTGCGCAGTCTTTTCCCAGCTGAGGTCCGGGTTTTGTACGGACTGCGGCAGGAAGCCTACCGCAGGTACAGACCCGAATACGTAGTTATTACGGCTCAGCGGACCGGTAGTAGTATATGGAGATACAGAAGAGTTGCCGGTTACGCCATAACCGATACGGGGTTTCAGTTCATTGATCCAGCTGACGCTGTGTACAAAAGGTTCTTCCTGCATTTTCCAGGCGAGTGCGAAGGATGGGAAGAAGGCCCATTTGTTACCCGGGGAGAGTACGGAAGAACCATCCCAGCGGCCGGAGGCCGTCAGCAGGTATTTATTCAGTAAGGTATAATTCACCCTACCCATGAAGGAAGCCAGTGTGTTAGCCGTAAATCCGGTACCAATACCCGGATTACCCTGCGTATTGGAGGCCAGGTCATACCAGTGGCTGAGCGGAATGACAAGTCCGGCTACGCTGGTACTCGTGTTTTCCCTGCGGGACTGCTGTGCAGACTGTAACACGGTTACGCCGAGGGAATGCGCTTTGCCGAATGACTTATCGAAGTACAGGAGGTTTTCCAGCACCCACGAGAAGTTCTCATCACGCGAGTAAGAAGCGGTATTCGCTCTAGCCCCGAGGTGGGCTGTAATATTTGGGCCTGTCCAGGAGCCGCTACGGAAGTTCCTGATCTGAGCGCCGAAGTTGGTCCGGTATTTTAGCCATGGAGTGAACTTCACTTCAGTATATACATTACCCAGTACAGAGGAGGTGCGGCGTTCGTTCAGTGCTTGTCCGATGTCTATTAGCGGGTTCCACATATTCAGGTTACCGCCCGGGTTTCTTACATACCCACCACTGGTATCGGTAGGTAGCGCCCATGGGTACTGTTCAATCGCGCGGCCAAAAAGATCTTTTGCGCCCGTATTACCCTGATTGGTAGTGATGCCATAGTTCTGTTTGGCGAGAGAGGCAATGACAGATACCCCGAGTGAGAACCATTTGTTAGCGTTAATATCGCCGTTCATGTTCAGGTTGAAACGTTCAAAGTCCTGGTCACGCTGTACGCCGGTCTGTTTATTATAGCCAAGCGACATATACAGGCGGGAGGTTTCAGTACCGGTAGATACAGCTACCTGGTGATTCTGAGTGATGCCGGTGCGGGTTACCGCGTCTCTCCAGTTGAAGCTGGGGATATTAGCCGAGTTGTATATTGGCACCATATCGGGCCATCCCAGCGCCTGTTCGGCAGGGGTGGTGGCACGCATTTTCACAGTACCGTCGGGGTTCCATTCGTAGCCTTTCATGGTAGCTGCCAGCAGTTCGTTATAGTTGCTGGTAACACCGGAAGCAGCAAAGTTCAGGCTGTCCAGGCGTGGGTCGGCATACCATTGCTGGGGGGCCACTTTCAGGTCGGTAGGGGCACCGGGCTGATAGCGCCGGCCGTTGATCAGTGCCTCTCTGAGGCGGTCTACGTATTGGCCACCGTCGATCCAGTCAGTTAAGTTTTTATAGCTGTCGAAAGAGACAGTAGAGGAGAGGTTGACAGACATTTTGCCTTTAGACCCTTTTTTGGTAGTAACGAGTATGACCCCGTTAGCGCCTCTTGAACCGTAGATGGCAGTAGCCGATGCATCTTTCAGGATTTCTACCGAGGCAATGTCATTTGGGTTCAGGTCGTTGATAGAAAAGGAAGTGACCCCAAGAGCAGAGACGATAGGTACGCCATCTACCACATACAGCGGGTCGTTCGAGGTATTGCCAGAGCGGGTACCACGTATGCGGATAGCAGGTACTTCGCCTGGTTTGATGTTGGTGGATACGTTCAGGCCAGCAGCTTTACCCTGCATAGCCTGGGCGAGGTTGACCACAGGGCGTTCCTGTATGGTTTTGGCGGAGATGCTGGTGAGCGCTCCGGTCACATCGCTTTTGCGCTGTGAGCCATAACCGACTACAATCACCTCATTGATTGCCTTGGAGATCGATTGCAAAGCAATGTCAACATTGGCACGGTTGCGGATTTGTTGTTGCTGACGCTCGTAGCCTACGAAGCTGAAAGCGAGATTGGAGGTACCTGAGCGTACCTGCAAGACGAATGACCCATCTGCCTTGGACAGCGTCATGTTCTGCGTACCTGGTTCTACGACGGTTACCCCTTCCAGCGGTTGCTGGTTGCCGTCAGTCACCTTTCCTGATACCCGGAATGTTTGTGCAGATACAGACATAGAGAGCAGTATCGGGATGGCGGTGAAGAGAATACGCTTTAACAGTGTAATTGTTTTATTCATAATGTAAGCGGTTGTATTGTCAAACTATTTGAATAGCCTGTGTGTGTCAGTTAATACCCTAAGATGTTCTTTATAACTCCCCTGAAAAAACAGGCATAAGTATATTGTTGCCGATAGTGACTGTACGATGGAATAAGATGGAAATAAAAAGTTGATCCGCAGGTCCGTCCCGGATTGCGTTGCTTAGTAAGGGGATAGCATGTGCGGAATGCTCAATGTGTGTGTTGCATCTTCACTGTTCTTACATTGTATGAGCTGGTCCTGAGTGTTGTGTACTGCCTGTCTGTTTACATCAGTATTGCCGGTGTTGTACTCCTTTCGGAAAACTACAGCTGCTATTGTATGATGGATTGAGCTGGTGAGACAGTGATCCAGGTTGAATGTGGTCGTATCTCTGACGACAGTGCATAGTAAGGTGAACAACGTTTTTTCATAACGGCGAAAATTTGTGGAACATGTTAACAGCCCGATATTATGATTAACTATGGTAATAAGTGTCCTATGGTGTCCTACGATGCTGCTGTCCTCTTGCCTGGCAGGAGTGAAGTTCTTTACCTGTAATCCGGATTGCCACGCAGTGGTTTATGCATGACCTGTAGTGCCGCGCGCTACATGCAAGGCGATGGAGCGGCATTCTGTATGATCTTCAGTGGATAACTTCCCGCTTTGCTACGCTGCCCACAGGCTTGCCGGAACCCCCCGAACCATCCTCAGGAAATAATGAGCATAACCGGTAGACAGATGTTAAATGAAGAAAGGCGTCACATATATATGAGGCGCCTTTTTCATTCATCATCTTCACTGTTTGACAAGAAGCGGTTGTCCCGAATACAACGGGTACTGAGACAACCTGCTGCTTTTACATCCGGATCTTAGGATTTTCACTCGGACGGTCGAAGCTCTTTACGTATTATGGGGATGAAAAAGATGTTAGTAATCATATTTTTGGTCTACATTCCTTTCATCTATACTGATCCCTTCCTTCATCCATCTTGGCATTGGTTTGCCTTTCAGGTAGTGATCAAAGAACTGCCCCATACGTAATGTCCAGTCTTTTTGTGCTTCTTCTCCGTTGAGGGAGTGGTTTTCGCCTTTGTAATTAAGTAGCCAGGCTGGTTTGCTTAGCCTGCGCATAGCCAGAAACATGTCAAGCCCCTGAGTAAATGCTACAGCGCCGTCCTTGTCATTATGGAAAATGAGCATGGGTGTCTGAATCTTGTCTGCATTGAAGATAGGAGAGCTTTGAAGGTACTCTTCCCGGCCTTCCCAAAGGTTTTTGCCTATGCGGGATTGCTCTACCTCGTATTTGAACATGCAGGGTGCGCCGTTCTGGCGAATGGCAAAGTAGTTATATGTTGCGTTGGATACACCTGCTCCGGCGTTGACGCATTTGAAGATATTAGTACGCGTTACCAGGTAATATACCTGGAATCCTGACCAGCTATGTCCCTGCAGACCAATACGATCCTTATCAGCAATGCCCCTTTTGATCATCTCTTCAGTACCACTCACGACTGCACTGTAAGTACTTTCCCCTGGAACGCCGGTTTTAAAATGCACGTCAGGACGGAATACTACATATCCATTGCTTACATAGGTAGGAATATCAATGGTACTTGTGCTGTATTCTGGTGTAAGATAGGCATGCAGGCCGTCTGTGTGTGTCTCATAGAAATCCACGATCATCGGATAAGTCTTGCCGGCATCATATCCTTCCGGCACATATAATACGCCCTTATTGTTGTTTCCTTCGTAGTTCTTCCATTCAACAAGTTTAGCGGTACCCCAGCTATATTGGTGTTGTTGGGGGTTAATGTCGGTTAGCCGCTGCTCTTTTTTGAAATCCGAGCTGGTTACCCATAAATCAGGATAGGTATGGAAATTTGACTTTGTATATGTAAATGACTTTCCATCTCCTGATATGGCTGCAACCTGAACGGAGTAGTCCGGATTGTCAGCGAGGGCAGTTACTCCTTTCCCGGGAACAAGCCTGTATACGCCATGTGACATAGTGCGCTCGTTGAAGCTCTGGAGGTTCATAGGCCGGGATAGGTCCACACGATTGATAAAAGGTGTAGACATCCATCTTAGCTGTACCTGGTGACTGCGTCCATACCCGTTTGTTATGCAGCGTGCAGCCTGTTTTTTGAGGAGGTCAATTGCCCATATATCGTATCGGTCATATACCAGCACCGTATTCCCATCATCGGTCCAGCCGGCAATACCATAAGATCCGGCCGCGCTGGGATGATCATGATCTTCGTCAAACACCGGATGACCTATCTGTGCAGAGATGCCTTTAAATACGCCTGCAACAGGGTCAAGCACCTGCCATTCTTTAGCTGCACGGTTAAAAAGTACGGCATATTGTCCATTAGGGCTCCACTGAGGATTCTCCGGACTATCTTTCAGCAACAGCTTACGCTCGCCCGTACGTACATCTACCATGTAAAGATCCGCATTGGTATCATATTTCCAGTCTACCAAACGTATATACGGCTGCTGGTCAGCGATGATTGCATAGTTATAGTCGCTGGTTTCGGGCGTAAGAAGCCTGCCGGATTTCTCTGCCATTACTTCTACTACCTTTTTGTCAGAAAGATGGTAAATGAATTGCGCATCGTCCATTTGGGTGCGGTTGTACACACCTCTGCGCTGTCTGCGCTGGGATACGGGTTCATTCCACGTCCATAGTTCCAGTTCAAAGCCCGTATCTGCTGGTTTCACCATTTTCGGGCGTTGATTACTGTTATTGTAGGATACTTCCAGCAGTATATGTCTGGCTTTGTCAGAAATATCATATGTTTTAGGTCGGATGGTATATCCGGCCGGAGGCTTAATTTCACTATAATCCAGCAATAACCGGGTTTTACCTGTTTTTACCGAGAAGAAGTACAGGCGGCTGCCGGCCAGGAAGGTACCTTCCTGTGTATCCTTGTTGAATGTATAGTCGCTGATATTTTCGTCAAATACCGGCTTATATGCCCCTTTTAGTGGCCCGGTGATCAATTTATTGTTCTGCAGGCAGATAATCGATTTTTCCCCGTTAAAAAGGTTGAATTTGCTGGTTCCTGGTAACGTCACACTGTCCTGTGTATCTATATTGTATAAATACGCACTGGAAGTACCATCCTGCCAGTTGCTGTAGGATATCCATGGGGATGTGGGCAGTGTGAGTATATAGCTGCTTTTAGTCCATTCTATTTTCCGGCCATCTTTCAGGCGCGTCAGCGCAATAATCTGTTTGCCATCGCTGCTCTGGCTATATTTCATCCATTTACCGGCATCAAAAAACTCAGGATTGTCTGCGTCTTTGAGCTGTATCGTTTTCCCGGAATGCGTATTAACCAGATATTTATAAGATTCCTGGTTATCTGCAATACTGTAGGCCGCCCAGGCCCCGTCATATGAAATACTTGGACTACCTGCTCTTTTCCATTCTTTATAATTGGCCGTATCCAGCGCCGTGCGTTGTGCTACAGCCGGATGTATAGCGATACATCCAGCTATAGCAGCCAACAAAATACCTTTTTGCATTAGTTTTCTGCTTTTAATATGTCAATTACATAAGTCAGTTCGTCGGCCAGCTTGCTTGGGCTGCCCTGATAGCCTTCCGCTGTATAACGTATCACGCCGTTTTTAATAACAGCCTTTCTTGGGATGGCTGAGGAGTGAAATACCGGCAGCATACTTCTGAATACCTTGTTATTGGTACCATTTTTACCCGCTACTTCATCGAAAAGTACGTTGAAACGGAAACCCGAAGACTTCATATAGTCTTTTACCTCCTGCTTGTAATGCTGGTTGTTTTCCATTGTGGAGATGAAATAGAATGCTACACCAGGATCATTTGCGTATTTGTCAACGGCCATCTGCATACCAGGGAATGCCATTTTACATGGGCCACACCAGGTAGCCCAGAAGTCCAGTACTACAATCTTGTCTTTCCATGCAGCCGCATCTACTGTCTTGCCATTAATGTCTTTGAGCTTGAAAGTCGGGAAAATGCCATTGATTAAATTTGATCTGATCTCTTCTTTTGTCCTGGCTACATCCTCTGCTGATTTTAGTGATTCCATGTACTGTTCAAATCCATCTTCCTTACCGTTTATTAGAACGTATTGCTTTTTCAGCTGTTCAATCATGGCTGGAGTAGCAGTATTCAGTTTGATAGCAAGTTCCAGCATTGGTAGCACCAGCTGTTTGTTACCGGTATTTTCCAGGATGCTGATCCTGGCTTCATTCAGGTTGGCATTACTGTATTTAAATGCGTCAGACAGTTTTACCAGGTACTGAAGCGCTTCGTCGTATTTTCCGATTTTATTAAGCAATCTGATATGTACGGCAAGTTTTGTATCTAGTTGCTTTACTGCATTCTCATTGGCTTGCCTGGGGGTGTACTGCATCCCTTCCCTATATGACAAGTCATTACGTCGCTGGATCATTGCGTCAATAAAGGCTTTTGATATAGGATATAACTGCTCCGGCGGCATTTGCTTCAGGCTGAATGCCTTATGTATGTTCGCATGATAGACATCATTCAATGTAGCAAAGGTCATTTCGGGAACCAGTGCAAGGGCCTTGTCATACATGCCCTGGTCAAAGTAGAGTGTTTCCAGCGTTCTGTATGTATTATGATAAATAAAGCCTTGTGTTGCGGTTGAATCCTGCCGGTAAGCCGCAACCGGAAACTCCTGCAGGAACTTTTCAAGAGCGGCAATTTGGGCTGGTGTTTCAGCATCTTTTGCAAAAGATGCCTGGTATTTTGCCATGCGCATAGTTCTGCCTTTCGGGAACTTCTGTATAATGACATTCCTGATAGAATCGGCTTTCTTTTCATTCTTCAGCTGAAAGCGGTACGTATCCCACACAGTAATGTATCCGGCTTCATTTACACCTGGTAAGCTGATAAACCTGTCCAGGTTGCGGGGCGCCACTTCAGCAAATTCATCGCCTTTGCTGATTTTCAGCATAGTGATGTAGGTATCGAAGTATTTTGGCATGTTTTGCGGGAAATCTTTCATTTCTTTCCTTACCCACATCTCCAGTGCTTCGTCGCTGATATTCTTCTGGTCGAAATAGCCTTGTGGCGCTTTATTAATGGATGGTTTACGGAACGTGCCCCATGCCAGAACACTACCAGGCAGTTTTGATCCATTCTTGTCAACCGTCGTAGCTACAAACCCCAGGTCATTATTATTGTCTCCTGCAACCGCATATCCGTTTTCTTCCGTAATAAATTTGATAGCGACAAAGGCGCAATTGGCGGGCAGACCATATTTTCCTTCCAGCTTTCCTTTGCTATCTCTAAGTTCAATATCATCAAGTTCCCAGCGGTAGTCATTAAACATGTAAATAATTGCACGTATGTTATCCTTCCCCTGCAATGGTCCTCCCTTAGGATCGTAAGTCAGCCTGATGGTATCTCCGGCTACGGGTGTGCCCAGTCCTGTCAGCCTGGAGCTGTCTGTCTGACTGAAAGCCTGGTATACAATACCCAGTGATAGCGTCAGTACACTCATCCATTTTTTCATAAAGTTTGTTCTGATTTGCAAGGCAGTGCCTGGGGAACAATTGCTTTATGACTGCAATTGTTCCCTTCAGGTTGCCTTTAGTGATAGTGGGTTATGGTTGGTTGGTGATGAATATTTAAGGATTCTGTTCAATCTCCGGATTTAACAGGATATACTTTTGCCCAATCGGATATACATACCGATTACTGTTTGGCTCAAGTGTATATTCTATGCCTTTAAAGCGGCGTATCACGGTAGTTGCGAATGCAACGTCTTTGCTCAGTCGTTTCTGGTCAATCCATCGCAGACCGGTGCCAAACAGTTCACGTTTCCTTTCATCAACCACGCTTTTCAGTGCTTCTGCAGCTGTTCCAACCTCCAAAGCAGTGTAGTCAGCTGCCAGGAAACGTTTTTCTCTCAGCTTGTTTAGTAGCTCAATCGCTGTTGCAGCATCATTGTTTCTTGCTGCACATTCCGCTTTAATCAGCATCATCTCAGCTACCCCAGGCCCGTTATTGATAACGTTTGTCTCCCGTGAGTACCTGTGTCGCCAGAAACCATATCCGGTAAATGCAGGTGCAAAATTGCTACCTGGCCTGATAAACAGTGTAAAGCGAAGATCTTTTGACCCCAGCAGCGACAGCAGGTCAGTATCAGCCTGCATACTGGTGAAATAGAAACCGGTAGCTGTTTTCGAAATGATCACTTCTTTGTTATCCAGCCGGTATGGAAAGGCAGAAATGTCCGTTGCATAATTTCTCAGGTCCAGAATATCATTCTGGATGGCAAGCGTCATATCTGCATAAGTCATCGCGTTGGTAAAATCCCGCATCCCGAGATAGGTGCGTGCCAGCAGGGCATAAGCAGCCGCCTTTGACGGACGGGTATTGTAGTCCGGCAAGTCAGGTAGTGCAGGCGCTGCCTCTTTCAGATCGCTGATGATCTGATCGTAGACTGTAGAAACGCTTGCTCGTTTCAGCGGTGCAAACAGATCGGGGGTTAATAACAGGGGTACCCCGGGATCAGCTGCTGCTGTAGCCGCGTCATATTGTTTGGCATAGAGTGAAACGAGACTCCAGTAAAAGTAGGCACGGTTCACCAAGGCTTCTGCATATAATTGCCTCTTCTGGTCGTCATTGCCTCTCTCACTGGTCATCACACCATTCAGAATCTCGTTGCAGGTGTAAATGGATTTATACAGCCTTTCCCAGTCCACATCTCCCTGTATATCTGACCAGTATTGTGGCTGCCAGGTATATGCATTGGCATATATGTCCTGCATCGCTACCTGTTTAGACGAATCCAGGAAACGGGTATCGTCTCCGGAATACATAGGAAGGCTGAAACTCGCTTCCATTGTTGCGCTATTGTCGAGAAGCGCGCGATAGTCATTTGTATATTTAAAGGTACGCGTACCTGTCTGATCAATTTCCACGTATTTACGACAGCCAGTGAAGATCAGGGAAGCCGCCATAAGATATATTAGTCTTTTCATTTGGTCACTGTTAGAATGATGCATTAATGTTGAACATATAACTGGTTACCGGAGGCATGCTATAGTAGTTAGCATTTGCATTCAGGTATTCCGGATCATACCCATCCTTATTTCTCGTCCATATCAGGCCCAGGTTGCGCATACTGCCACTCACGCTCAGGCTCTTGAATACCCGTTTTGGCAACAGGTTGTTAGGAACGTTATATGCCAGTGATATTTGTTGCAGGCGGATATTGTCTGCGCTTCTTACTAGTTTGTCTGAATGGCGGTAACGAGTGATACTATTGAAATTCACGTTACTAAGTCCTGGCACGTCGGTATGCGCTTCGTCACCTGGTTGACGCCATCTGTTGGCCAGGTCTTTCTGTCTGCCTACAACTCCGTAGAAATCCCCAGAGAACATCGGGTAATTATTGATTGTCGGAGCCATAAATACATGTCCGAAATAATAGGTCATCTGTATTCCGAGTTCAAACCCTTTAAGACGGAAGGTGTTAAAGAAACCGCCGTGATAAGGAGCTATTGTCTGACCAACATATTTGATATCGTTGATGTCAAATGCTGATGTTAGGAAGGTGCTGCTCTCTATTATTTTATCATTCCTGTCATAAATGCGTGTCTGCCCGGTTTCGGGGTTTAGTCCTGCTGATCTGTACACAAAAAGCGCCCCCATAGGATAGCCATTTACCATGGTACTGCCCATTACCAGTGTTGAAGCTAGTGTTGTATTGAACCGGGACTCTGTTATTTTTGTCTTGCCATAAGAGAAGTTGAAAACGGAAGTAATACCCCAGTCCTTTTTGTCCACAATCTTAGCAGTAATGCCTGTTTCAATACCATGACTTCTCATTGTGCCAGTATTGTAAGATAAAGAAGGCCATCCGTAAGTAGGGTTGAAAGGGAAGGTAGCCAGTATGCCTTCGCTTCTCTTTTGATATGCATCCACACTTCCATTTAAGCGGTTATTCAGTAACCCGAAGTCAACGCCTACATTGGTAGTGCGGGTCAGTTCCCATCCCAATTGTTGATTAGCTGGTGCCTGAATTGAAGCAATAGGCAATTGGGTGTTTTGATCTACAGCGTTCAATGTGATGATTGGTACGTTATTGCCGCCTAATGGTACAGTACCACCGGTGCCATAGGTAAGACGTAGCCCCAGATTAGTGATCCATGCGATGCTTTGCATAAAGTCTTCCTGGTACATATTCCATTTAGCTCCCGCTGACCAGAAAGGTTTTGCTCTTTTACTCCGTTCCAGGCCAAGTAATGTGTAATCGTCAAAGCGTACACTTCCACTCAGATTATATTTAGACTTATACGTATAGCCTGCATTGCCAAAATAGGACAGGTAGCGGTTTCGTATTTCAGCAACACCGCTTTGGTTTGCGCCCAGGATGGTTGTCCAGCCATACATTGTCATAAAAGGAGTAGTAGGATTTACGGTTGCAAAACTGTTGGCCTCAGGATCATATCCGTAGCGGATGCTGTTATAAGACTTATTATACGTCTGCCTGATTTCACTGCCCGCCAATGCAATCAGCTGATGATCTGCATTCAGGTTATAGTTAATATTCAGCATACCTCGCATGTTGTAGTCCCATGCATTACCATCAGTTAAGGTATATGTGCCACCGTAAGGGATATTATATACTGGTTTATTTGTAGTGGGTGATATGACGGTGCCGGTGTTGACAAGCGTCCTGCCAGCGTAGCTTTCTAATTCATTTACCGACATCATATTCATGATGTTTCGCTGATACATACCGGAAACATCAAAGTTCATCCAGTTAGTTAGTGTTATGTTTACGCCGGTATTGATACGGATAGCATTTGTGGTGGTTTTTGTGGATGAATACTTCAGCTCATCCACCGCATTGTAAGTGAATGGCAGATAACCCAGGTTAACCAGGCTGTCATTAACTTCTGGACGCATGGTAATGCTGCGTCTGATCGGCTGCCCATTGTTGTCAATCAGCATGTCATATGGACGAAGGGAGATGGTGGAATTACCTAAGGCTTCTACTGCTGAAATATTAGCTATCCCTTGTGCATACTGATAATTAAAGCCTGTTCTCAGTTTGACCCGCCTGTTAAACAGATCGTTGGTGAAGTTACCGGTGAGAATAGTATTGGTAGCGCTGTTACCCCGGTAAATCGGCAGATCTTTGTTAAAGTTGCCCGATATGTAGTAACTATTATTATCACCGCCGCCGGAAATAGATAGGTTGTGTTGCTGATTAACAGCAGTACGTAAAAGGTACTTCCTGATTTGTGACTGATTATTCCGTTGGCCGATTGCCTGTAGTGCAGCATCCGCTTCTGCCTGACTGGCGCTTCCTCGTTTCACTTTAAAGAGCCACTCGATTGCCTCGCTTGGATTGTTGTTTTGTAACGGATAATACCAGGGTAGGGTTGTATTGTCTGTGAAAAATCCTTTCTCATACATCTCCTTCTCAAGATCAACGTATTCCGCACTATTCATCCAGCGCAATTTTTCAAATGATGGCGCTTTTGAGAAACCGATAGTAGAGGACAAGTTGATGACAGGCGCACCTTTTTTGCCTCTTTTGGTTTCTATGACAATTACTCCATTTGCTCCCCGGGACCCCCATATTGAAGTGGCAACAGCATCTTTCAGGAAAGTTATCTGTTCAATATCATTCGGGTTGAGCGTTGATAGTACCGAACCATTGGCTGTCTGAGTGCTTCCAAGTGTTGTCAGATTTTGTTGATCTGTATTGGGCGATATCAGTGGGAATCCATCAATGACAATCAGCGGAGCAGTATTGATAGAGTACGTGTTAAGTGTACGTATCTGTATTTTATTGAAACGGACGTCGAAGCGTACTCCAGGTACTTTTCCCTCCAGCTTTTCGAGTATGTTGTTTGCAGGAACATCCTGAAGATCTTCTCCTTTTATAACATTATATGCGCCGGTCGCGCGTTCCTTCGATATTGTTTGGAAGCCTGTGGAAACTTTGACATTGATCTCTTCAATGTTGATAGTAGCACGTTTTAGAATAATAATCAGGTCTGTGCTATTCGAAATCTTCAGTTCCTGTGTCTGAAATCCCACGTAGCTGATAATCAGTACATCCCCAACATTAACAGTAATCTCAAAACGGCCATCATTTCGGTTGATGATAGAGCGTTCGGTATCTTTTACCTTGATAGTAGCTCCATATAGAATATGCCCATTTTCGTCGTATATAATACCTTGTATAGGAATCAGCTTATTGTCAGAAGCACTATTGCCTGTAGCGTCTGGCACGGCTAGTTTTTTACTGACAAAAATAGTCTGCTCCCGGATCAGGTATTGCAACGACTGATCTTTGAAGATAATATTCAGAAACTGATCCAGCGGCATATCCGCTGCGCGTACGTTCACGGGAACGGCCTCTTTTAACAGCCGGCGGTCACAGAACACATGAAAGCCTGTCTGGGCCCGGATCGTTTCAAATGTTTTTTCCAGGGGAATATTTCTGCCGGAGAGTGTTACGGATTGAGATACACCTTTTGCACTGGCCCCCATGAATGCAATGGTCAATAACAGAGCGGTTAGTTTCATCACTAACAAGATTTTGGTTGATAACCGGCTGCGGTAACGCCTTCTTCCAGGCATAGCATGGCCTGTCCGGTTACAAGAAGCAATTTTTTGCATAACTTGCAATTGGTTAGGTTGATTTGAAAAACAGTTTTCCGAAATAATTGTCTATCGTCCACCCTGACTATCAGGCCGCTTTGACTCCTACCTCAAAGCGGCTTTTGTATAGGGATAAAACTCGTTGTTCATTACGGTAATACTACCAGTCTTTTGTCTTCTTCAATACGAAAATTGACCCCGGATAGCTTCAGTCCTTCCAATACCTGCGAGAGGCTGAGGTTCCTGCCTATTTCTCCATAGAACCTGATATCCGGTACATTCTTTTCATAAACTACTTCTATGTCGTACCATCTGGCCAGTTGGCGCATTACTTCTTCTACGCCCAATTCGTCGAAATTAAATATGCCGTCTTTCCATGCGGTGACCTGGCCTGTATTGATCTGGTTGTTCACTTGTATTGTCTCCCGTATTGCGGCTTGCTGTCCTGGTTGCAATACGGCTTCTCCTGATGTTGTGTTCACTTTGACCCTGCCACTAAGCAGGGTGGCCCTGATGCTTAATTCATCTTTATAGGCGTTTATATTGAAATCAGTGCCTAATACATCTATGGTTGCTTTATTATCTATTTTCACTCTGAATGGTCTGGTGGCATCTGGCACTACTTCAAAATAGGCCTCCCCGCTGATCTCTACTGTTCTGTCTGCGCCATTAAAGGCTGTAGGGTATCTGATGGCGCTTTCGGCATTCAGCCATACTGCAGAACCATCAGGTAGCACCAGCTTAAACTGTCTGGAGGCGGGGGTGTGTATCGTATTATAACTGGCTGTGGCTGCGTTGGCAGCGTCATACTTAAGACTGCCATTCTGTAATATCAGCCGGCTACCGTTCTGATTCCCGATCTGACCATTGCCAAGGCTATCGAGTGTTACCTGACTACCGTCTGCCAGTGTCAGAACTGCGCCGTTCCTCCCAGGCGCAATGTCCTGCACTGGTATGTTCACTGTTACTTCCTGGCGTAAAGTGGGGCGTTGTAATACTACCCATGTACCAGCAGCCAGGACCAATACGGCTGCGGCTGCCCACCACAGGCGGCTGATTTTTCTTACCGTACCACCTTTCTGCTCATTGTCCATCGCTGTCAAACGGTCGCTCAACTGTGTGAGGAAAGCAGGGCTGGCCTCTTCATATACTAATGGTAAACCGTCATCCGCTGCTCTCTGCACCAGCTGATGGAACTCTTCGGCACTCACATCGTGGTACCAGGTAAAGAAGTCGCTCTCTTCCTGGTCCGTCAATGTGCGGTCCATATATCTTTTGATAAGTAATATCTTTTGGTCGTCGTTCATGTACGGGATTATATACTACAGACGAACACCCAATGGATTTGTATACGCTTCGGCAAAAAATATTTTTTGTAGCAGGCTATTTGCCTCTTAGCCAGAGCAGGAAAAGTATCGAAATCATGCCCCCGTGCTGCTCCAGGACAGATTTCAGTGTATGGAATGCAGCATAATAATGTTTCTTTACAGTTACTACTGCCATATCGTACCTGGCAGCAATTTCCTCGAAACTAAGCCCTTCCTCCGTCCTAAGCAGAAAAATGTCCCTTTTCTTTGGCTCCAGTTCATTGATGGCCCGAATGGCCAGGGTATGCAGTTCTTTATATACTAACGGGCCTTCACCGCCAGTAACTTCCATTGCGGCACGTTGCGCAATGGTATCAATTGCTTTCAGGTGTACTTTCTTACGCCTGAGCTGGTCAAACAGCAGGTTTCTGGCAATCCTGAATGCATAATTCTCGAACGATCTTATAAGTAACAGCTTTTCACGGGTCTTCCAGATCCGGAGGAAAGTTTCCTGTAAGAGTTCATCTGTTTCGTCTTTATCCTGTGTAATGAAGGTAATAGCTACCTGCAACCCGGGGTAGTAGTGTGTATATAACTGTCCATAAGCATCCCGGTCGCCTCCTGCGGCTGCTCGTACTAAATGAATTTCATTGTCCGGTAGTACGCGTTGAAATAGTGGATGGTCCCTCTGCGTCAATAAATAAGCGAATATTTTGCAAGATACGCAAACATTACCGGATCTTGTTAGATTTCTTCTATTTTGTCCGGATTTACTGCACTATCAACCGTTCAACCATAAGCCAATTGACCAATTCAGATTTTTGAGCTATATTTTCAGCCATGAAAAGATCACTTCAGGCAATCATCACCGGGACAGGCTTCTTTTTTGCTTCCTGTGGCGCTCCTTCTGCTCAGCAGAACGGAACCGACAGCACAGCTATAGATAGTACCTATGGTCCCGTAGAAACGAAAAAACCTAATTC
Source organism: Chitinophaga rhizophila (assembly GCF_019492185.1). Lineage (GTDB taxonomy): Bacteria > Bacteroidota > Bacteroidia > Chitinophagales > Chitinophagaceae > Chitinophaga > Chitinophaga rhizophila. The sequence continues at coordinate 356,329 of NZ_JAICCF010000001.1, read as the reverse complement.
TGATTACAAACCCGCATTTCCGGGGCAGACACGCATCAATGGAGTGAAAACCAAGACTCCCTTTGAAGCAACTGTTTTGTCTGACAAACTTGAGAATCCATGGGGTATTACACCTCTACCAGACGGCAGACTGCTGATTACTGAAAAGAAAGGTGTAATGCGTATCGCTACCGCTACCGGACAATTGAGCGAACCTATCACCGGCCTGCCAAAGGTAAATGCTGATGGACAGGGTGGCCTGCTGGGGGTAAGGGTAGATCCCGATTTCAACAAAAACAGAACTGTTTACTGGGTATTCTCAGAACCTTTGCCGGAAGGTAATTTGACTGCTGTCGCTAAAGGGAAGCTTTCTGCCGATGAGAGGACCATCGAAGGAGCTGCTGTTATCTACCGCGCAACCCCTGCTTACAAAGGCACCCTTCACTACGGCGGAAGGATCGTTTTTGACAAAGACGGTAACCTGGTTATCAGCACCGGTGAACGCTCCGATCTTACAACGCGTCCACAGGCCCAAAGCTTGAACTCTGGTCTCGGAAAAGTTATCCGTATCACCAAAGAAGGTAAACCGGCTGCCGGCAATCCTTTCGAGGGTAAGGCAGATGCTCGTCCGGAAATATATAGCTACGGCCATCGCAATGTACAGGGGCTGGCCTTCAATCCTGAAACCGGCGACCTCTGGGAAACCGAATTTGGTCCAAGAGGTGGTGATGAACTTAACCGTATTCAGCCAGGTAAAAACTACGGCTGGCCAACTATCACTTATGGCATTGAGTATAAAGGCGATAAAGTTGGTGAAGGTATCCAGCAGAAAGAAGGCCTGGAACAACCCGTTTATTATTGGGATCCGGTATTATCTCCTAGTGGCATCGTCTTCTATTCAGGGAAAGGTATTCCTGAATGGAAAAATAACCTCTTTGTATGTGGCCTAAGCAGTATCCATATCGCCCGACTGGTTATTGAAAATAACAAAGTGGTAGGCGAGGAGATGTTGCTTAACAGTGAAGAGCAGCGTTTCAGGGATATTACTGAAGGTAATGATGGTGTATTATATGCGGTAACTGACAATGGAAGATTGTACAGCATCCACAAGAAATAATCCAATGCTTATTTGGTAAAGACGGCAGTATCATTTATTTGATACAGCCGTTTTTGCGTTATAGCCAGCTATTAACGCTTTTCCTTTCATGCCAGTGCCCACCAGAAACCGGCTCTCCATTTGTACATACCTCAGTGTTGAATCGTCTACCATATCGAATGCTTCGACTTAGGCATCAATTAATAGTTGTTATATGCAAAAAGACCTGCTCCTTCACCTCGAGTCCGTTCTTACTACCTACTTTCAGATGCCCGTTTTTATATCTCAGGTACATGCGGCAGGAGGGGGTGATATTAACGACTCCTTCGTTCTTGATACCTCCCAGGGTCCTTTGTTTATCAAGCTGAATGATACTCGCTATGAGGACATGTTTACTAAAGAATCCAATGGCTTGCAGTTACTGGGTACTGCAAAAGCACTGAGAGTACCTACGCCGTATTGTTATGGTAGTTTTCAGCAATATGCTTACCTGTTGATGGAGTATTTACCTGGTGGACGTCCCGCACAGCAAAGTATACAGCAGCTGGCAGAAGGATTAGCAACTCTTCATCGTTGTAGCAGTGAGCAGTTTGGGTTACAGGAAGATAATTACATAGGTACCTTGCGGCAGCATAATAAACAAACTAGTTCCTGGGGAGTATTTTACGGACAGTATCGCATTCTTCCGTTGGTCAGACAGCTGATTGATATAGGGCATTTCGGTGATAAAGACCTGCGGCAAACTGATAGTCTGGTCAAACGACTGGAAGACATGTTTCCGGAAGAAGTCCCTGCATTACTGCATGGAGATCTGTGGTCTGGTAATTATATGTTTACAGTTGATGGTCAGCCGGCCATCTATGATCCGGCGGTATACTATGGTCACAGGGAAATGGATATTGCTATGACACGCCTGTTTGGAGGCTTCGATGCTTCTTTTTATGAGCATTATCAATCAGCCTTTCCGATGGTTGCCGGCTGGCAGGACAGAGTACCTCTCTTTCAGCTATATCCTGTACTAGTACATGCCGTGTTATTTGGCGGACAATATATCACTCAGTCAGCCCGCATTATAGCGCAATACAGTTGACGGAAGATCGCTTGTATATCATTCTTCTTTATCGTGCTGGCACCATACCAGGGCGTCGGTGTCATAACCGATTTCCCGGGCTTTGGCCAGGTAATTTTCCTTCACATTATCCGGGATGGTCGTTTCCCTGGACAATATCCAGAGGTACTTCAGATTATTACCCGCTACCAGCGCATACTTGTAAGATCTGTCTATTGCAATAACATTATACCCCGCGTAGAAAGGACCAAAAAAAGATACTTTCAGCCTGCCAAGATCACCTTCTCTTACAAACTTAGCTTTCCCGATACTCTCTTTCCACTTGTTCTTTGTGTAATCATAACCACGGTTGTCAACCCGGATAGCCCCATCTTTCCGCAGACTGTAAGTAGCAGTTACGTTATTAAGGTCTTCCTCATATTTGTAATCCAGACGGGCAATTTCGTACCATTTGCCCAGGAACTTATCTATGTAGAAAGGTCTCACGGCAACAGCCCCTTTAGGGATGGTAACGGCAGTAGCAGTGCTAAGCATCAGCAGACCGGCTCCTGCCAGCAGGGCAACATGTACTTTGTTAAATCTGACCATATGGATGGGTTTGTGGTAGTTAATCAAAATACATGCCCTTTCCGCCGCCTCATACGTCGTTTTGTCCGTTTCAAAGCATTGATCAACCTGTCATACCTTAAATTTCCCCTACCTTTAATTGATGAAAATGACTCCTTTCGTCAGGGAACTGTTACGCTATTGCTGGGTGTTAGCGTTTATATCGGCTGCATCTGCCGTTATGTTCATAGTCGTTTTCAGACTGGGAAAAGGTGCCCCCTGGGGCATTGCCTCACTGACCGGATTCAGAACCCTGATGCAGGGGTTCGTGAATGTAGCAATCATTGTCTGGCTGAGACGCTATTATCCCATGCAATCAGGGCGACAGGAAAGAGCCGTCAGGTACATACTCGGCTATCTATTCGCTGTTGTCACCTTTGTGATAACACTTCCGCTCGAAGGATTAATAAATGTATCGTTCATAACTGTACCTGTGTGGGAAAAACTTCCAGGTATTCTGGTACAGGGTATATGGGTAAATAGTCTTGTTGTTGTTACACATAATCTCGTGATTTTACGTTTTGAAAAAGAACATGCTGAACTGGAAAATTCCCGCTTGAAAGCAGCTAATCTTGAATCAGCCAATCTCCTGCTAAAGCAGCAGATCCATCCTCATTTCCTCTTTAATGCATTAAGCATGCTGAAAAGCTTGTATAAAACTGACGTGCATGCGGGGGAAGTATATCTTTCCCACCTGGTAAACTTTCTGCGGGCGTCACTGGCAGAACCACAATCCCGTGTGGCCCGTCTTGTTGATGAAATAAGGCTTTGTGAGGATTATATAGAAATGCAGCAGATCCGTTTTGAGGATGCAATGAGCTGTTATATAGATATTCCAGGCGAGGTCCTGTCCAGTGGATATGTACCTTCGTTCTCGGTACAATCCCTCATTGAGAATGCCATCAAACACAATGAAGCTACCGATATGTCTCCTCTGGTCATTGAGGTATACTACAAAGATGGTCGTATCTGGGTAGAAAACAATTTACAGGTGAGGAAGTATATTGAAGTTCCTAGTGGCAAGGGCCTGATTAACCTCATAGAACGATACCGTATATTGTCTGGTGATGAGGTGATCATATCACAGGATGAGCATAAATTTACTGTAAGCATTAAAGTATTGAGCCATGAAGGTAGTGATCATAGAGGATGAGAAGATTACAGCCAGAGACCTTGCCCAGACCATCCGGCAGCTGTTTCCCGAGGTGACCGTCGAAAAGATATTGGGCACGGTAAGAGAAAGCATCGCTTACTTTAAAAGTAATACGAGTGCAGAGCTTATCTTTTCGGATATTCAACTCGGTGATGGCCTGAGCTTTGAAATATTCCCTGCAGTTGAAATTGATATACCTGTCATCTTCTGTACGGCATACGATGAATATGCGCTACACGCATTTAAGGCCAACGGCTTCGATTATATACTGAAGCCTTTCACAAATGAATCAGTGACGGCTGCTATTAATAAATACCTCGCTTTCAGAGGCAGGATAGCAGGTAACACCCTTCCTTATAGAGCGCTCGAACAGCTGTTCTCCAATAGAAAGGGTGCTGAAGCAGGCGCTGTGCTTGTTTATCAGAAAGACAAGATCATGCCTGTCTCTGTCAATGATATTGCGTTTTTCTATCTGAAGAATGGTATTGTCGGATTGACTACTTTCGATAAGAAAAGCTATGTTGTCAATAAGACGATGGACGATATCGGTAAGATGACCGAACCACTGTTCTTCCGCGCTAACAGACAGTTCCTCGTTAACCGCAAGGCCGTTCAGGATGCTACCAGCTCTCTGTCCCGCAAACTCACACTTACGCTGTCCGTACCTGTACCCGAAACGGTCACTATCAGCCGCGAGAAGATGCAGCAATTTCTTGAATGGCTTACGCAGCGCTGACGGGAAACATCCTTTCAACACCATTTCAACCGGCAAATTGGCTGTTTCACCCCTGTTTTGCTGGCCCGGGCCAGTGAATACCCAGATATTTGTACTGGCAGTATCGCGCTGCCTGTTCTATGGATATACTCTCTTAAGCATATAAGGTACATAAACACACACTCAATATTCGTAACAGAATATCAACAAAAACGGCGGCGTATTCCTGCGCCGCCCTTCTTTTGGAACCCGGCCGATTCAGGATGTAATTTGTCCGTTTCACCCCTTTTCGGTTGAGATTCTCTACAGATTAGTAGAACTTCGGACCAACGCATTAAATACAATAAAGATATTATAAACGCACTCGTTGCTGTGACAGTCGGCAACAGTTGTAGGTTTAAGTCAGCCGGTACATTCCTGTTCCGGCTTTGTCCTTTTATAGCAGGCCACCCTCCGCAATCACACTTCGTATGCCCAATCACCTGTCAGAACAACCAACTTAAAGATGACTAACCAAACAGGTTCAATCACACGGTACTCCCACAACTGCTATCAGGTAGTTTGTCTGCTTTAGCTCCCTGATGTACCGTTTATGCTCCCGGGTCTTTACGCTGCCGATCTCTTTTCCGGCTACTCACCCTTAATAACATACAACATTGCCGGTAATATTTTATGAAGCATTGTTTCATATTCTATTTTTACATAGATTGCAACAATGTTTCAATTCCTATATACCAGGAACGCCTTCCCTTTCTTCAGACAAGCCGACGCCATGGATTGTGGTCCGACCTGCCTGCAGATGATTGCTGCCTGGCATGGAAAGACATACCCTTTGCAGTATCTGCGCAACCAATGTAAAATATCCCGTCAGGGCGTAACCTTTGCCGATATCATCGCGGCGGGAGAACAACTGGGCTTCAATACGCTCTCTGCTGAACTTCCATTCACCGTCCTGGCAGAGAAAGCGCCACTACCATGTATTCTGCACTGGGACAGACAACATTTTGTTGTGCTGTACAAGGTAACCCGGGACAAAGCATACATTGCTGATCCTGCACTCGGACGAAGCGTGCGTTACTCCATCCCTGAATTATTACAGGCCTGGCAGCTGGACGAAAAGCAGGGTAGTGGAAGAGCATTGTTCCTCGAACCTACTCCGCAGTTCTTTGAAGCACCGGAAGTCGAAATGCCCGCCACTACCTTACGCACGTTCTTACCCTACGTACGTCAGCACCGGCGTAAACTTATACCGGTGGCCGTTACTGTATTCATTGCTGCTGTATGCTCCTTCCTCACTCCTTTACTCACCGAAGCGATCGTAGACAAGGGGATCAGTAGTAAACAGATGCCATTGCTGTTACTCATCGGACTGGGTCAGCTCACCCTTTTTTCCGGCAAACTGATTGCTGACTTCCTTCGGGCACGTATACTACTTACTCTCGGGGCACAGATCAGCATTATGATGCTGGAGGCCTTCCTCCTGAAGCTGATGCGACTCCCGTTCGCCTTTTTCGATAACAGGCAGGCGGGTGATAATATGCAACGGGTCACAGATAATCAGCGGGTTGAAGACTTCCTAACCACGTCTGCCGTCACCTTTGTGATGTCAGTCATTATGCTGCTCGTACTAGGTGGGACCCTGCTCTATTATAACTGGTGGATCTTCCTCCTGTTTGCTGCCGGCGCTGGTGCCGGCATTGCCTGGACGGGAGCTTTCGGAGAAAAGCGGGGCCGGCTCGATCAGAAGCGGTTCCGTGTATTAGCTGCCAATCAGGACACCTTGCTGGAGATCTTCTCCGCTTTTCAGGAAGTAAAACTGACCGGGGGCGAACAACTCAAAATCAATCAATGGACTACCCTGCAACAGCAATCTTTTGCTGTCAAACTGGAAAGCCTTAAACTCGATCAGTTTATTCAGGGTGTTGCTCTTTTTATCAATGAAACCCGGAATGTAGTCATCACCTGCCTCACCGCTATACTGGTCGTAAAAGGACAACTCACGCTGGGTGAAATGGTCGCGATTACATTTATCTGCGGACAGCTTAACGCGCCTGTGGCACAACTGGCTGACTTTATCCGGGCCTTACAGAATACTAAATTCAGTCTGCAGCGTATTGCGGAAGTACACCACGAGAAAGAGGAAGATCCTGTAACTGAGCAAGACGCTCCTGCACCTGCCATTACAGGTGATCTGCGCCTTTCGGATGTAAGTTTCCAATATGGAAATAAATACACGCCGCTTGTACTCAACCATCTGCACCTCACCATACCCGCAGGTAAGATGACAGCTATCGTCGGACTCAGTGGCAGCGGTAAGACAACCCTGTTAAAGCTCCTGCTGAAGTTCTATGGTCCCTCACAGGGCCACATATCTGTCGGTAACCACTCGTTCCAGGATATCACCGCGCATCACTGGAGGCAACAATGCGGCGCTGTGATGCAGGATGGTTATGTATTCAGAGATACAATCGCCAACAACATCTTCGGCGGCGCTACTGTAAGAGACAGGGAGCGTATGATAGCAGCCTGCCAGATGGCCAACATACACGGGTTCTTTGCTGCAATGCCCTTCGGTTATGATACCATGATAGGAAAAGACGGCTACGGACTGAGCGAAGGACAAACTCAACGCCTGCTCATCGCACGGCTCATCTACCGTAACCCGGCATACATCTTCCTGGACGAAGCCACTAACTCTCTTGATGCCAGTAATGAACGCGACATCATCAACAACCTTCATGACTTCTTTACCGGAAAGACAGTTGTCGTGGTAGCACACCGCCTGAGTACCGTCAGACATGCAGATCAGATCCTGGTCATGGACAAGGGAGCGATCGTTGAAGCAGGTACCCATGAAACCCTTATTACAGCAGAAGGAGCCTATTACCGGCTGATCAAAAACCAGCTCGAACTAGGCCGTTAATCAGATTTGTTATACCTGAAAATACCATCCTATGGCGCTCAGAATATTTCCGCACCTGCTGGTGCGTTATGCAGGCATGCCACTCAGCGTTTTGCAAACGGCGCAGCTGACGGATACCACGTCTGCCATTGAACAGCAATGGCTGCTGGAGCAACAGCTTCATAAAGAAAAAGCAGCCATCTGCGACCTGTTGTACGACCTTATCAATCAGTCCACAGACCCAAAAGAACGGGTACAGTTGTTACAGCTTAAACGAGACATCTTCAATGACAAGCTACCCGCTAAGCTACCTGCTGCTGCCCCGCCGTCCATACACGCTTACGTACAGCTGATACTGCATAAGAAGGAGATGCAACAGCTGCGTTCCCTCGGGTACGATCAGCTGCTGATCCAGGCCAGACATGAACTGCAGCAATATGCCAGGCAGGAGTCGCTGCGTAAAGGTATTCTGCTGTCAAGCCCTGTACTGTATGAGCAACTGAACAACTTTGCTGTTGCTGACTGCAACAGGTTCAGAAGTAAAGAACTCAAAAACGAATATAGCCTGGTCAGGTATGTCAGCCGCATGGCGGCAAAGACATCCCCCTTCAGCACGTTTACCTATGTAGGAAGAGGCGCAATAGCGCCGGCAGCATCCAATGCTGAAAGTGCATCCGTACATAGTAGTGTGCGCCTACACAATGGCCTGTTCAGCTATCTGCGACTACTAATGATCTACCACCCTGTACTGAATGAAATAGTCGAACTCAGATTAAACGTCACTGCCACGCTGCAACAGGAAGAGATATCCTTCCTGGTGAACTATTTCAACGTAGAGGCTTTTCAGCGCCTCCCCGCCCGTAATCTGCCGTTATGGCTTTACCATTATTTCAAAGAACATATTAAGCCCGTCAGTATCGGCGCATTAACTGATCACCTGTGTACACAGATACCTGATACTGACAGAGCAGTGATCAAATCATTCCTGCTGAAGCTTGTCATCAACGGACTACTTGAACCACATATAGGATGTGCCGCTATCGATCCTGAATGGGACAGGCAGCTGATGAACTTCCTGCTGCCATACCGGCAACTGCTCGTTGTAGCGTCCTTACACACAGTACTCGTACAATTGCAGCTGGCGAAAACAGCTTATGTAAACGCTCCTTCCGACCAACGTTTCCAGCTGTTGCGTGATACATCTCTCCTGGTGAATGAACAATTTTTACGCTTACAACAGCAAGCTGACCTGCCGGATGAAACAACCGCTCCTGACGGCAGCTTTGAACTATTCCGGTTTCAGGCCAGGAAGTTCCTGCCACAGGACATCTTTTACGAGGATACCTACACCACAGATATCCCCGCGCTGCCCGAAGCAGGCATTACCCCGTTTATTGCTGCTGTCAGCAAACTATGTATCCTGTTGCAACCATTTGATGGGTTGCAGGAGGAACGGCAATCTATGCTGCGTTTCTTCACCACGCATTATGAGGGTACGGCCAGCATACCTGTTACCCGTTTCTATCATGACTATTACCGCCAGGAAAAGAAGCCTGCGGCAGCTGCTGTTAAGCAAGACAGGAAGGATATTCCCCTGCCCGATACCTTACAGCTGACAGCCACGGCTGACGAAATCCAGCTTACGCCTGCGACAGATATTCCCGCAGTTAGCAACCACACAGGTGGCGTGTTCGCCCAGTTATACAAAGACCAGCACCAATACAAAGGCGTTGTAAACGCGGTGTTACCTGGCATGGGAAAAGTAGCCGGTCGCTTCCTGCATCTGATGGACCCCGTGGTCACCAGCGATTTCCGGGCCTGGAATACCAGCCTACATGAAAACTGCCTGCTGCTTGAGCTAAATGACGGATCTGCATTTAATGCCAACATACACCCACCATTGCTGTCTTATGAAGTATGCATGCCCGGTGGTAACAACAGTTACGCCGAGGAAGGCAGAATTTCCCTGCAGGATATTGTTGTCAGATATGATGCAGACAACAACGCCCTGATGCTGTTCCATACGGGGTATAACAAAGTGGTATATGCCTACGATCTCTCTCTCGAATCATTTTATAACCGCTCGCATTTCTATCGTCTGCTGGCCCACTTCAATACGGACTGCCGTGTGCCGTTGCGCGCTTTGATGCAGGCGGTTGACAACCACTATTCCGCTCCTTTACAGGCAGATAATACAGTGATCATAAAACCACGTATCTGCTTTGGCGACCATGTCATACTACGCAGAAAAGGATGGTTGATCCGCACGGCTGCCATACCTGTATCCGGCAATGAAGAAACCAGCGCCGCTTACTTTGAAAGGCTTAATACCTGGCGAATCAGCAACGGGGTGCCGGAACAGGTATTTCTCTTCCTCAGATCTGCCTGGATACCCCCTACGACTGGCCAGCAAAGCCAGTTACAGCGAGACGATTACAAACCACAATATATCAGCTTCACCCACCCGTTACTTGTCAGCCTTTTCAGAAAAGTCCTGTCAAGGGCAGGGGAGTGGTGCTACCTGGAAGAAATGCTGCCCGATGCTGCACATGTAGCTGCTGACGGCGGACTGGTAAAAGAATACCTGATTCACTGGTATAACATGTAGTATATGCAATATTCCTGGCTCTCAGCACACCTTTTTTACACCGGAGATCTGCGCCTGTTGCTGCAACACGCAGTTCATCCTTTCCTGCAGCAGACGGGCCACCGTGCTTTCTTCATCCGCTACTGGGAGCACGGTCAGCACATCAGACTACGGCTGCACATACCGGCACACACTTTTCCCGCTGTCCAATCTTCGCTGATAAGCGCAGTAAAAGGCATAGCAGGTGTTGAGGTCCAATTCATCGCCTACGAACCAGAGATAGACAGGTATGGCAATGAATACTCCATCGGGTGGGCCGAAGACCAGTTTGTTGCTTCGTCCCGGTATGTGATCGATGTGTTAAATACTACCTCAGAATGGTCTGTATCAACGGCCCTGCTACAGGCACTGAAAATGAATATGGCCCTGTTGTATGCCTGGGATACATCCCCTATGCAGCAACTGGATACCTGTCGCCTGTTCATCCGGAACTGGCTGCCCCGGCTTTATGACCGGTCCCAACCTGCGGCAGCACAGGAACAATATTTCACCTCGCTGCTGGAAGCCCGCTTCACCCAATATGCTGCTGTGCTGCTACCCGCCGTCCATAACCTGTGGGAGGAGCTGCATGCCGGTACTGCTGCCACTCCATTAAAGCAGTTTGTTGCCTGCAACAGGCAGGTCTTCTGTGCGTACGCCACCCACCCCTTCGACACACACAAAATGCAGGAAATAACAGGCAGCTTCCTGCACATGGGCCATAACCGCCTTGGCGTATCCAACCTGGATGAGGCCTATATCATGTTTTTTACCCTGAAATGTTTACAGCATGTACATGCCCGACACCCCCTCTCATGATGAGCAACGGATACAAATCGCATTATCCGCAATTACAGACCGTTTATTGCCGCTGATTCACCCCGACCGTATACAGGAAGATCTCAGTCAACCGGGGGCCAGTATCGACCTGTTTAATGGCAAAGCAGGGATGATATGTTTTTACCTCCGGTTAGCAGATTACCAGCCTGCATACCGGGCTGCCTGTATCGCCGCCGCCGACACTTTACTCTTCCACCCGGCTGTTTTCCAACAGTCGTACTATACCCTGTATACCGGCGCTACTGGCTTGTTATACCTCTGTGTTCAACTCTATGAAGTTACGAACGATGCCCTGTACCTCCACCGCGCCGGCGAACTTACAGCCCGTTTTCAGGAAGGTATTTTACAGGAAGTTATACAGGATGATTTCATCAGCGGACATGCAGGTAACCTACTGGTGCTTACGCAGTTATATGGATATACAAAAGACAATGAAATACTCCTGCTGATACGGCAGCTGGCGGATAAACTACTGTCAAATGCGAGGATCGCTAAGCAGGGTTTACGCTGGGGCCATTTTAAAGGATCATATGACTGTCTGACGGGATTTTCTCACGGCGCTTCCGGTATCGCGCATGCGCTGTTACAGGTGGCAGGTTATTTTAGAGACGAAGGACTCGAGTATCTTGCTATGGAGGCATGGAGGTATGAAATGACATACCATGACCCTGCCAGGAATAACTGGCTGGATCTCCGGCTGACCAGTACCCGGTTACAGGACGCAGACATCATGGATTGGGAACTGACCCGCTTTCAACAATATATCAGCGATGTAAATTCCTGGGCACACGGCGCTGCAGGTATAGGACTGGCTAATTTATACGCCTGGCGGCAAACCGGACAGGCGCACTTTGGCACTGCGGTTACCGCCGCCCTGGAACGTTGTATGGCGGATGCCAATAATCTTAGCCGGGGCGATTACACCCTATGCAGCGGTTATGGGGGTATAGCGCTATTCCTGCTACAGGCGGCGGAGATCCTGAAAAAGCCGGATCTGCGTGATATGGCCAAACAGTTAGCGGTGGCTGCGGTGAACTACTTTGAAAAGCACGGTACCTACAACAGCTTTATCAGCGGATCAGTAAATGACCCTGGATTGTTTTCAGGGATGGCAGGAGTGGGGTATCTGTTCGCCAGTGTATTGCTGCCGCCAAGATCCAATGATATAATAGTTCCCTGCATCTGCGTTCCGGCACATGACAGCCCTTTGTACGCAGCAGGTGCCGTGAAAAGGCAATTATTCAGCCGGTATTATGAACGTTCGCTTGCCATAGCCGATCCGGCTGCGGTTGACATGGCAAACGATGTACACCAGCTGGAAGCCCTGTTACGCCCCACACTTTATCGGGAAGACTGTTTCATTTATGAACAGTCGCTTACCAACGTATGGCGGTATCACCGGGGATTGCTATACTACACACAACGGGGTGCGCTCCTGGAAAGAATAAACAGTGTATACCTCTCTGCTCCTGATACAGCTTTACTTGAATATACGTTTGCTCCCGTACAGGGGCTGGAAAGCTGTTCCGTCGCGGATACCTGGAATCTTGCTGCTGACGTAACCGGTGCGGATAATAACGGGACCAGCCGCAGTTACTACCTGCACTATGCACATGCACAGGGAGTAAGTACCTTCCCCGTCAGCCGGTTCACCGCGTTACTGTTGGAGGCACTTCAGCGATCAGCCACACTGGCTATTATCATTCAAACTGTATTATACCCACAGGTGGATGTGCCATTGGAGGCCCTGCAGGCGGCGGTAGTATCCCAGATAAGGGTATTGTTGCGGCAGGGGCTGATCACTGCAAGATAAAGTTGCTTTTGTGTGATCACGCTGCCACCCGAAAGAGGTGTATCTGATATACTTTATGGTAGTGCTATTGCTGGTATAACAAACATGCACATCCTATTCAGGAAATTACTTATTGGACGCAGTTGTACCCCGTACAAAGACCAGGACATCAAAGTCCGAACCCGGTCTGATAAGTACTCATATGCAAGTTGCTTAAAATTACACACCGTAATAGGATAATACAATATGATCCGGACTTTCCGGATATAAAACTCATATGCAAGTTGCTTAAAATCACACGCCGTGATAGGATAATTCAATATGATCGGAGCTTTCCGGATATAAAACTCCTATGCAGGTTGCTTAAAATCTCACACTGTGATAAGATATAATATGATCCGGGCTTTCCGGTTATAACATGCATGTGTGCCTTGTAATGCTTCAGCAAGTGTAATAAATCAAAGGGGGCAGCTCAAATTGGCTTTGAGCTACCCCCTTTCTTTTACCCTCAAACGATATTATGCACAGATAATAGTCGTGCACAGATGACCTTGGTCATCAGTAGCCAGCGTGTGGGTAGGATGGCTCTGTCCTGCGAGACCACCTGCCAGACGGGTATTCATTTCACTGTCAATGCTTGTTACAAAACTGTCGATTTTGAGGTCATCGATGCTCAGTTTGATCTGGGTTACCTGATTGTCTTTCATAAAATAGTATTTAGAATTTAATGCCTACTATTATGGGGTTTCGGCATATCCCCTATTGCGCAATAATGTTATAATCTGATTCCTGCAAACGCTTTGAATGATACCGGCGCTCCTTCGATATAATAGTAACTGCTGACGCCTTCATATACTGAACCGGTCAGCATATCTCCGCTGGAGAAGTAACGTTTATTGGTAAGATTATCCGCTACCACACGCACATACCATTTGCCATGCGTATAAGCAATACCTGCATCAAACTTTGTGTAACCTTTGAGGTCAAAGCCGGGTGTATAAGTGGCTGTTTTGGTAACGGTAGTATGCCCAACGCTGCATCTTATCTGTGACAGATCCGTGAGTGGCAGGGTATACTGCGCCCAGCTGTTAATAACCTGTTCAGGTGTAAATGCCAGTTTATTACCCTCATTCTCCTTCCTGGTATCTTTGCTGGTGATGGCATGGGTATAGGAGTAGTTAGCAGAGACGGACAAGCGGTTACTGATACGTCCCATGATATCTACTTCAGCGCCTGTGCTGGTGGCTTGCCCAATCTGTCTTCTGAATCCGGGATGTTCCAGGTCAGATACCAGCAGGTTATTTTTAATGATCTTGTAACCGGCAATACTGGTAATCAGTTTCTGTTGAAACCACTCTTTTTTTGCCCCTGCTTCGATGCTGTTGCCCCGTTGTGGATCGAATCTTTGTCCGCTGGCATCAACGCCCGACTGTGGAATAAACGACTGGTCATACAAGGCATAGACGGCCAGATTGCCTTTCAGCAAACGTGTAATACCTAACCTGGGCGAAAAGGCAGTTTCATCTTTTTGTGGCTGCCGGGCATTTGTCGTAACAGGCGTGTTGATGGTAAAACGACCGCCGAAGTTGAACAGCCAGTTCGTATGTATACGGCTGGTGCTATACACAAAGGCGGATGTCCAGTTGTTCTCCCGCGCAATCAATGTAGCTTTTCCCAGCATCTTAACGCTGTCTCTGTCCAGCCCATATTGCGGACGGTTTTTATCAAATGTGAAAGTGTGCTGACCATAGGCATTGGTATAATTATCTTTGCTGTAGTTATAATCCATTCCGCCTACAATGTTATGTACGACATGATGGCCTGTCCGGAAGCTACCGCTCAGATATGCCTGTACTGCTGCCACCCGCCCGGTGATACTGTTATTCACAGGTAGCCGTCTGGTCACATTTGTGCTGTCAAAGTTGACAAGAGAATAGTTGTCGGATATCAGGTACCATACGTCGGTAGTGTTAACAGTATACTTGGATTGTACTGTCAGCCGCAGGTTGTCATTAAACCGGTGCTCAAAAGCAATTCTGGCGCTCTGTGAGGAAGAACCCGACTGTGGCAGGTTCGGATCGCCGGCATAGTTATCAGCCATCCTGTCTTTGAGCACTTCACCTGCTGTACCTAGTCTGGTTACGCTGCTGCCACCATCCGCCCGCATGTCTATCAGGTTATATTCTGCCAGCAGATAGGTGCGGCGGCTGAAGTTGTATTGAACTACCGGAGCCAGTACATACTTCTTTGTGCTGATAAAGTCCTGGAAAGACTGACTTCCCTGGTAGGCCCCGTTCAACCGGTACGATACACCTTTTGATTTTACTGCACTGCCAATATCTGCTGCTGCGCGCATAAAACCAAAGCTGCCACCTGCTATTTCCGCATGCCGGATGCGCTGTTGCCGGGGTGTTTTGGTAGTAATGTTAATACTACCTCCGGGATCGCCGGATGAGATAAGGAAACCTGCCGGTCCTTTGATGAAGTCTACCCTTTCTATAAATGCGGCATCTTCTGTCAGTGCGCCCATGGTACTGCGTTGAGGCATGCCATTGACATATGTCTCTGCCGAAAAGCCACGCATCATGACTGTTGCGGATGCATCGAACAGGGAGCTGTTATAACCCATCTTTACGCCACTCGCATTGCGCACAATGTCCTTCATTTCAATAGCGCCTTGCTCCCGCATCAGGTCACTGCTAACGCCGGTAATGTTCTGCGGTATTTCCAGCAGCCTGCCCTCCATTCTCAGCACCGGCGACATACTGTCTGTCTTCATACTTCTCTTCTTCTCCATGACGGCAATCTCTTTCAGCTGCTGCCTGCGCAGACTGTCTGTTTTTTGTTGTGCCTGTGTACTCAGTGCGAGTAAACATAAGCCAACAGGTATGGGTAGTGATTTATTCATCAGCATAAAAATTGAATAGTTGATCATATACTGTAACGCCTGTGTGTCACGCTCAATAGCATTGTGCCCGCTATAAGAAAACCAACGGCAAGCGATAACAGATAGCAGCTGCCTTTCATCCACAATAGTGCCCTGCCGGGGTCACGGGATGGTTGGTAGACTGGTAGTGATTGGTAGTCGTTGATCGTAAACTTTCTGTCGTTGAAATGAAATGTATAGAAGTACTGCTTCCAGCGTTCTCTGAATAGGCTAACCTGCCTGTCAAAGTAGATGTAGTCTGTCAGGTCTGTGCCGGCAATACTGTTCAGCAGCACCTGTGCATATACGGCCGGGTTATACAGGCAGGATGCATGAACAAGGGCCATATCTTGCTCCCATGCTGCTTTTATACTGGCATTGGCACGTTGCGCCCTCCGCGATACCAGGTCGTAGTAAGCTATCATCCGGCGGGTGCTGCCAGCACTTGTATCATACGCCTGTGCATTACGGTATGCCGGATAGTAACTATAAAAGCTGTCGAGCAGTTGCCGTTGTGGCAGTTCCCATGTTTCCCATTCTATCTCCCGCTGGATAGATGCTGCCGCTGCCATATTATCGTCTGCACCATCTGTAAGTCTTGACAGCAGGAAAGCGGGCAGTGCAATGAGTACGATGATCCAGGTACATAACATTGTCATCAATGTAAGCGCAGAGGCTTTGTTCCAGGATAAGATCAGCCATATGATGCCGGTCCATACGGCCAGGTAAGCAGCGCTTACCAGTAACCAGGCCATCACCTCATTCCATGGAAGGGTTGTTGCCGGTAGGATGCCACAGGCAGTAATTATCAGCACGCAGCACAGCAATATGACGTAACGTAACCCTAAGCGGAGGAACAGGATGGTAGCCATGTTACTGCCCTGTAATAACAATAATGAAAATGTACCCTGCTCTTTCTCCTGCCCCAGCAGGTTGTAACTGATACATATCATGGCCAGTGGCAGCAGATAGATAATCAGAAAAGAAACATCAAAAGCGCCGGCCAGCAGGTGTAAAGGATTGCTGATACTTTCATCAGCAGGTACGAAGTTTTGTTTTACAGCAACCGGTACATAATAAGTAGCCCTGTCACTTAGTCCGACAGCCAAACCAGCAAATACTGCCGGTGGGTGAACTGCTGTTCTATGTAAACGGAAGTCCACTACTGCGGGATGTGCAGCTGCGGTGTAAGCTGATTTACCGGCAGGTGTGGACGTGTCAGCATGGAAGCCCTGGGATAACTTCTCATACGCTGCTGCATAATCTTTACTGATGCTGTCCAGCGTATTCAGCTGTGTGGCCCTGACCTGTTTTCCCAGCAGTGCCGCTGTAATGCCTGTAGCTAACACTATCAACAGCAATGCTGGCAGTATACCGGTGCGGAGCAGCGTACGCAGCTCAAATAGAAGAATGCTTTTCCAGCTGTGCAGCTGACTATTCCGTAGTGACATAACGCGCAATAATTTGTAAAAGAACAATACCGGTTGTCAGCCATAACAGGAGGGAAGCTATCATCCATGCCTGACTGCGCAATACAGCGGAGAGGCTGACCGGTATATAACGAAACACGGGAATACTTTTATAGAAAGACGCTGACACTTTCCAGTGCTCGTCGCCCGTACGGCTGCCGCCATAAGCCAGTTCATGATTCAGCCTGCGTATGAAGTCATTACGGTATGTTCTGGCTGTATGATCGAAATGTTTTTGTTGCAGATAATCTGTTCCGCAGAGGGCCATTGACAGACTGTTTACAGCCAGGTAAGGATCTGCCAGTGCAAAGTAACCGGTAAACCTGTTCTGTAAATCAATAATGCTGTCTGTCTTTGCAGTATAATGCTCATATACCCGCTGTGAATAATCTTCGCCGGCCTGCATAAGAAGGGCGTTCATATTCACCGGCAATGCATCTATGCTGGTAACCTGGTATTGCTTCAATGTTGCTGCAATGACCTGCTGCTGCCTTTCTTCCCGGGGCGTTTGTCCGTCTATACCCATTTTTATCCCTTTCTCTATCTGTTCCTGTACAAGGTATTGAGAGGGGAGGGGATAGATACGCGCTGCCAGTCCCGGCCCGAGCCGGGGGATGATGATGTTCCAGATCAGCCATATGCCGGAAAGCAGTATCAATGCCTGCCTGGCATTTGCAGCTATTACCGATATGACCATTGTTATCAGTACGAAGATGCTGCAATAGCTACTGTAGGCGAGCACGAGTATCATCAGCCGGAGGGGGAGCGCTTCATCTGAAGCAGGGGTGCCTGTAAACAGCAATGCTGGTATGCACACCAATAGTCCGGCAATCAGCATTACATTGACCACTGCCAGGTAATACCTTGTTTTACTGCTGATGATTGTACGATGTGTAGCTCCCTGGATCAGCAGTAGTTTAAGCGTACCGGCATGCTTTTCCTGCAGGTATGCATTGTAGCAACTGAATATGATGAGTAGTGGAAAGAATAATTGTAATACGCTGGCAGGTGTCAATGCACCGAAACGCAGGTAGGCGTCTGCAGCGCGTGCCGGCGGGGCGGCCATGGCGTGTTGCACATGTGCCTCTACACGCATGGACGTACCGGTAACGGATTCAAGTCCTCCATCAAAACCACTTAATAAGGTAATAGGTTTAAATATATACGTACCAAAGTGCGCCGCACTATGCGGATCGCCGGTTTGCAGTTGCTCCCATTGCTGCCTGAAATGCGCATTCGCTTCCACCCGCGATTGCCGCAGGCTTTCTGCACGTTTGTATGTGCCGGCAAAAGCAATCCCTATCAGCAGGAGCAATGTCAGCAATGCGGCAGGTAATGCGTAGGTACGTATTCCCGCCAGCCACTCTTTGGTCGTGAGTAGTAGAAGCATCTTTCGTTAAATATGAATGGTTAGGTCAGACAGTCCGCATGTGTTGCATGTAGATGTTTTCCAGCGTGTAATGATCAACTGCATCGGCTTCCATCGTGGTGATCAGTCGTCCGTTTTTCATAATGCCGATACGCGTGGCTACTTCCCGTGCATGATACAGGTCATGTGTTGCCATCAGTACTGCCCGCCCTTCCTCGCTGAATCTGCGCAGCAAATGGGAAAACTCATAACTGGCATGCGGGTCAAGACCTGAAGTGGGTTCATCCAGCAGCAGTACGCTGGCATTCTTGGCGGTAGCGATTGCGATGCCTACCTTCTGCCGCATACCTTTGGAATAGGTTTGCACGCTTTTACCGATCGCATCCTCCTGCAGTCCTGCCTCCAATAACAGGTTGATGTAATACTCTTCTTCATAATGATTGCCGGTAAGGGTATCAAAAAAGGTAAGGTTTTCGAGTCCTGTCAGGTGAGGGTATAGCATGACTGTCTCCGGTATATAAGCAATATGCCGGCGCGCTTCGCGCAGTTGCCGCGTTACATGGATGCCATTCACCAGGGCACGGCCGCTGGTGGGTGTAACAAAACCCAGGAAACAATTGACTGTAGTAGTTTTGCCAGCGCCGTTGGGTCCGAGCAGGCAGAATATTTCACCCTTTTCAACGGTCAGATCGAGCGCATGCAGGGCAGTATGCTGTCCAAATTTTTTGGTCAGCGTAATAGCTTGCAACATAGCATTATGGAGATGCAGTTATGAAGGTTGTGTCGGTAGGGGAGCGTATGGGATTAGCACACAGGCGCAGGAGGGCCCCTGTCGGCATGTACTGCTGGTAAGCATGTTAGGATAGCAGATACAGAGACGGTATCTAACATCAGGTAATAACGCAGCGGCTGATGAAAAGCAGGTAAATCGGGCAGCACTGCATCTTTGCAAAGATGATAGTCGCATACAGCACAGTCATGTGCAGCTTTCAATACGGAATGGGTGACGTCAGTATCATACCTGGCTGACACAACATCATGGCGGTGAAACGCCTTCACACCCTGTACATACACAAGGATAGACAGCAGCACAAGAGCTGCCAGTCTTCTTATAATTGTATGTCGGGTTTCACGCATAATATAAAGATATGTAAATGTAACTTTGTTGCAAAAACAAAAGGCATATTTTTTTTGTCCTTTCTATTTTGCTGGATAATTATCTGGCATATGCCTCCATACTGGCCAGTGCATCTTTTACTTTGCGGGTCCATTGTTCCTGGGCAGCTGTTTGCAGACCATGTTCTGTCTCTGCGTCATACAACGCCTGCTGCTCTCTGTATAACCGGTAAGTTTCCAGGAATGCGTCTTTGGAAATCCGGGTCACGTTTCCGGGTGTGAGCGGGGTGGTAGATAATGTCTTTCTTAAACTTCTTGCGTATACCTCGCACAGGTCGAAGTGTAATTGCTCATGTGCCAGTATAGCTGGCTTTTGCTGATCGTTCTTCGCACTGCTCTGGTAACATATAAATTCATTGGTAACAATAACGCGGGCTTGCCCGGGCGTAGTCAGGGTATCAATTTTTATCCCGAACCTGCAGGATGTTCTCGCACCTACATGCCTTTCGCGGATGCTGGCCGCATTACCTTTATAGTCAGCCCATGTAAGTGGCCGGTCAGCACTCCAGGGGAACTTTCTTTCGTATGTTCGGGGATGATCGACCCGGTACAAACCGGCGCTGACATATTCACAACGATGGCTGCGATCGGGATTAGTATGAGCCGTAACTTTCACAATATTTGCCCCTTTTTGCCTGGCGGCCTGTTTCATCCGGGTAATGATCTCATCATAGGCGCAGGCAGCAGCAATGTGATCGTCAGTTGATTGGATGATCCCTGTTTTTTGTCCGCCGGTAAACCTATCCTCTTCTTCCAGTACTACAACAAATGCTGTATCAGGAAGTGCCGGAAATGTGGCAAAGGAATGATCCGTTGACTGAAGTTTTGGTGAACACGCAAACAGGCCGGCCGCCGTTAGAAGATAAAGTACATTTTTCATGGATGAAACAACTGTTAAGTATATATATGACGTAAGGGCTAAACGTTGCAACATGTACAGAAAACATGCCGTAATTAGTCGCCTCCGCCGCCGCATCCACCACATCCGCCTCCACAGCTACTGCCTCCACAACTGCTTCCTCCGCTTCCGCAACTGGAGCCACTGCTACCGCAACCTGATGCACCGCCAAAGTCTTTCTTCTCCGGCTCTCCAAAGGTATTGCGGAATGATACGGTACTATATGCGGCAAAGACGCCTGCCAGTAATGCCACATCAGGAATATCCCGTACGGCGGATAATCCTTTGACTGCAAACTGGTGTACTACCGGATCTGTTTCCTCTTCCGGCTTTCCATACTTATGCTCATACAGCGCCTTGGCTGTTTTGTACATTGACAGGTCCCGCCTGCATCCTCTTGATATTACCCGGCACAATATTGCTGTCAGTATTATTCCTATTATAAGATACCCAAACGGTTTGTGATGAATCCATCCCTGTAAAATCCGGATGACCGGTACTCCATATAACAGCACGTGTAGTAGTCCGATGAAACCACTGTTCCTGCTGGCAAATTGATCCATCGCTATGAAGATCGGGTGACTGGCATCTGCGGGTGTATACCATCGTTCTGAAATGGCTTTATAATCTACTTCGGTCTGATCATCTTCCAGTTCAAAGCCCGGTATCAGCGGGTTCTTTTCCTGCTGTTGCGGTATGTACCCGGCTTTATTCACTGTGAATACACCCTCTTTGCTGGTCAGTAATAATCCTCTTTTCATCAGATCTACAATGCCTGTCTGGACTGCCCTCCCTTTTCCGTATACGAAGGCTGCGATATGAAAAGGTGATGCATCTTCAGGGAAGTGAGCGGTTAACAGGCGGTTAACCTGTTCCTGACTTCTGATATGGTATATCAGGTAAATGGTCAGCAGTGAAAGCGCAAATAGTGCAAAGAACCAGATGAACTGCGGGCCTTTAAGATAAAAGGGGAACAGCTCTCCATATACCATCCCGGAAAAGAGAAAAGGGAGTAATGCCAGCATTGAAAAGGTAACTGTCAGCTTTGTGGTCCATTCCACCGGTGGGTAATCAGGTATTGATACATAGTCGATCGGTGTTGGCCAGATATCTTCCGGCGGCGTTGTTTCAAATATGTTCCGGTATAACTGTCTGGTTCTTTTATACCAGGCCAGGTGCCGGTAATCTTCGCTGGTACCACCGTCTGAGGGGTAATGGTGTACGTCCCTGCCAAGGGTGTTTTTACAGAAGTCTGTCCAGTAGGACTGCGTATACGTCAGGTGCAGGTGCCATACTTCATCAACGACATTCGATGGTGCAGCGCCTGTGGGCGAGATACAACAGAGAAGCATAAACTTTTTATACTCTTCGATGGCCCGCCGGGTAAAATCGGGTGTCCATTGCTGTTCAGCAGCGAGTTTCTTGGCAAAGGTGTTCACTGCTGTTCCATTGTCGAATGAGAAAGCCTGGATCTTCGTCCACAGGGGGAGGTGTGTTTGCATCATAGGGTTCATGTTGCTTTCATTTTGTGATATAATGGTGTGTCGGAATAAAGTATAGGTGGAGGCATGTCTGCTGACAGTGGCATACCGGCATGTCGGTAATGCCTTGTTTTCAGGCAGGCAGCAGTGCGCTCCGGGCAAATGTTTGTAACAGGATGTTGTATATAAGATGGTGTACTGGTAAGGTAGTTATTGCAAGCAGGTATATTGTTGATGGTGCAGACAGGGGGAACGTATGTTAATGGAAGAAGGGTCAGATAAAAGGGACTGTCATACAGGGCTGCGTTAGCAGAGAAAAAGCAGGCGAAGAATAGATAAATGATAAAGGTGATGATTGTTCTCAAACGCGATCGCGGTGGATCTTTGAGCGTCGGAAACTGGTTCTCCCGCGGTGGAGAGATATCTGGTGGAGGAGCTGCCCCGGTGGGCGATATCAGATACATTCGTATCATAGGCTGATTCAGATATTTTCCTACCGCAAGGTAATGTGAATTTTTGATATTGAGAAAAAAGGAGACCTCTGAACGTAATAACCATTTATTCCGGGGGAACGGAACGGCCGTATATCGCCCTGGCCTCGTCCTGGTCTTCATACCTTACAGGCCTCAAAAGGTCATTTGGAGGTCACTAAAAGGGCACCTGGATATCCCCGGGATATCCAGGTGCCCTTTTAGTGACCTTTTAGTACAGGGATGGTATAAAACACAAAGCATTACCAGGCGGGTAAGGTAACCTGCTGTTGCCGGCAGGTTGTAAGAGGGATAATGGTTAACTTTACGGAAAGATCAACCCCATGCATTCCCCAAAAATCCACAGCACGCTGCATGCAGTTATACTGTCTGCAATCCTTTTATGTTCAGGCGGTTGCTATTCGTACCGGCTGGCAACACAGGCGCTCCCCTCCACAGGAAATTCTCCCCGTAACAGGATCCGGACCTGCAGTTTATTCTGGGGACTACTTAACAAGCCGCAGATCATCCATACCCCAGTATGCGACTCGCTCGGTGTCAATGGTGTGGCAGAGGTAAGGGTGAGGAACAACTTCGGCAATGCCCTGCTTACCGTCTGTACATTAGGGGTTTATTGTCCGCTGACCCTGGAATGGCAGTGTTCAACTCCTTGTTCACCGACGGCTGATCCGCTATAAATCTTTTTCACCCCAAATCTTGCAGTTATGAAAATTGTCAGAAACGGCGCTTTCTCATGGAGTAATGAGCATGGCACTTTTTCGCAGCGGGTAAAGGACCTGTATGACCTGGCCAATGAAACGACAGGCAGTGCATTGGAGATTTACAATGACACTACCCTCGGTATCCAGCAGATCATCCGGGAGGCCATCAGTTCAGGTACCCCTCTCAGGGCATTGGGCGGCAGCTGGTCCTTTACCCCGATTGCGGCTACCCAGGGAATTATTCTTAATACCCGGCCACTGAATATACGTTTCCCCGTATCAGCGGCCAGTGTGTCGCCCCGGTATAAAGGGCATCATAAATACCTTTGTCTGGCTCAGTGCGGCAACCGTATATGGGAGCTGAATAAGTACTTCAATGACAGGGGGCAGTCTTTGTCTTCCAGTGGGGCCAGTAACGGGCAGACCATCGCGGGGGCCATCGCCACAGGCACACATGGCGCAGCCTTGGATTTTGGCGCATTACAGGAGAATGTGGTGGCCCTGCATATCATTACCGGACCGGATAGTCAGCTCTGGCTTGAAAGAGCGTCTTATCCTGTGATGGATGACACCTTTCCCGACAGGCTGGGGGCAGACCTGATGAGAGATGATGAAGTGTTTGACGCTGCACTGGTAGGCATCGGGGCAATGGGTTTTATCCATGGAGTAATGATTGAGGCTGTGGATGATTTCCTGCTGGAATCCTACCAGCGCAGGGTGCCCTATGATGAGACGCTGGTCAGGCAGCTGACTACCCTGGATTTTTCTGATGTGAGACTGCCTTATCCCGGTGAAAGACCATTTCATATGCAGATGTTGATCAATCCGTATGATATGGCCAACGGGGTATATGCCACAACGATGTACAAGCGGCCTTTCCGGAATGATTATACGCCGCCGGGACCTAATGGCGCAGGGATTGGGCCGGGAGATGATGCCCCATGTTTTATCGGGAAGCTGGCAGGTATGATTCCGGGCATCGTACCGGTGATGGTAACGAAAGTACTGGGCGAGAGCCTGCATATACATGAGCGGCAGTTCGGGCGGCTGGGCGAGATATTCAGTAATACCACCCTGCGGGGTAAGGTAGCCAGTGCGGCCGTGGGCATACCACTGAGTGCCGTACCTGTTGTAGTGCAGGCGCTGATGGAAGTCAATGCATCGGCAGGGCCATTCGTAGGTCTGTTTGCTTTTCGTTTTGTGAAGTCGTCCAAGGCCGTGATGGCGTTTACCCGGTATGCGCCAGTGACGTGTGTGATGGAGCTGGACGGGGTGTTAAGTCCGGAGACCCAACATTTCTACGATGCCGTATGGACTAAGCTGGATCAGCTGCAGATACCTTTCACGTTCCATTGGGGGAAGATGTGTAGTATCCATCCTGAGCGGCTGCGGCATATGTATGGCGACAGCCTTGACAGGTTTCTGATTGCGCGGTCGAAGATCATAGATCCTGCTACAGCTGCTATTTTCAGCAATGATGTAATGAAGACATGGGGTATTGACAATGTAAGCTGAGCCATATGGACCAGTTGATCCGCGCTGCCATTATTTTAGGCCGTAGTCAAAGTTGCCCAAAACGGCTGGAGGTGTGCAACTTTGGCTACAGGTTTTTTCACGCTACGAATCTACTTCATACACCTGCATTTAAATTTTTATTATTAAATAGTAATATATGCAATCCCATTGCGGATAAGTCCGTATCTTGGAATTTTACATTTGATTAGCAGCAGGTTGTTGCCTGATTTAACAAATGAGAACTAAAATTGTATTTAGTTATGATTATCAGGCTACTTATCTTAGCGAATACTTAAAAATAGCGAATGGACTCAAACATCGAACAGCCGGAGAAGCCAGTGATATCGAAAGGTATTGATGGTTTCTTCAAAGACATTAACAACATTTGTAGGTTCATTATCAGGATCTTCGTTGAGGCCTTCAAACGGCCTGTTGAGATACGTGAAGTTATCCGCCAGTGTTACCAGGTGGGCTACAAGTCGCTGGCGCTGATTACCATGACCGGGTTCATTACTGGTCTTGTATTTACCAAACAGTCCAGACCATCATTGTCAGAATTTGGGGCTACTTCCTGGTTGCCCTCCCTTATTGCTATTGCGGTGATCAGGGCGCTGGCACCATTGGTAACAGCCCTGATCTGTGCCGGTAAGGTAGGTTCAAGTATCGGTGCAGAGCTGGCATCTATGCGGGTAACCGAGCAGATAGACGCCATGGAGGTATCAGCCATCAATCCATTTAAATTCCTGGTGACTACCCGCGTACTGGCTACCACCATTTCTATCCCCATCCTGGTAGCCTATACGGGACTGGTTGGATTACTTGGTTCGTTTCTGGATATTCATCTTAATGAGCAAACATCTTTTATCAGCTTCTTCCAGGAAGCCTTTAAAAATATATCCTTCCTTGATTTCATAACCACCGGTGTCAAAGCTGTCGTTTTTGGTTTTACCATCGGTGTGGTGAGTTGCTACCAGGGTTACCACGCTACCCAGGGTACGCAGGGGGTAGGTAAAGCAGCGAACATCTCGGTAGTAATATCGATGTTCCTGATCTTTATAGAAGAGATATTTATTGTTCAAATTGCCAATTCTATCCGTTAATATGAAGTCATTTACGCCGGAAATAAACATGAGTGAAAAGGTGATTGATATCCATGACCTTTACAAGTCCTTTGGATCCAATCATGTGTTGCGCGGTATTGACATCAACGTGCATAAGGGAGAGAACGTAGTGGTCCTGGGCCGCTCAGGTACAGGAAAGTCTGTATTGATTAAGATCATCGCTGGTTTGCTGACGCCAGACTCCGGCACTGTGAATGTACTGGGCAGTGAAGTAGATAAACTAAGTAATGCCGACCTGCGTGAATTGCGGTTGAAAGTGGGTTTCTGCTTCCAGAACGGCGCGTTGTACGATAGTATGACTGTTGGAGAGAACCTGGCCTTCCCGCTGAAACGTAATACCCCAGGGATCAAAAACGAGCAGGTGAAGAAGATGATCAATACGACACTCGAAGCGGTAGGACTGGCTAAGACCATTGACCAGATGCCGTCAGAGCTATCCGGTGGGCAGCGTAAGCGTATAGGTATTGCGCGTACACTCATCCTCCGCCCGGATATTATGTTGTATGACGAACCGACTGCCGGTCTTGACCCGATCACCTGCACAGAAATCAATAACCTGATCAACGAAGTACAACGCCGTTTTCATACCAGCTCCATTATCATCACGCACGATCTTACCTGCGCCAAAGATGTAGGAGATAAGATAGTTGTGATGAAAGAAGGTAAGTTTGTAAAGCAGGGCACTTTTGATGAAGTCTTCAGTACAAAAGATGAACTCATCAATGAATTTTATGACTATAATTTTATACAGTAAGATATGAAAGAAACAAGCAACAGACGCTCCGTAATAGTAGGCATTTTTATTTTTATAGGTTTGCTGATCGTTATCGTTGGCGTACTTACACTTGGCGGACAGAAAAAGGCTTTTGTACAGGCAGTACGCGTTACAGCGACCTTTAAGGATATTGGTGGTGTGCAGACCGGAAACAACGTCTGGTATTCAGGTGTGAAAGTAGGAACTGTCAAGAAGATCACTTTTCTTGAGCATGATAAGATAGAAGTAGCTATTAATGTCGAAGAAAAATCAGCCCGCTTTATACATAAAGACGTTATTGCCAAAGTAGGCTCTGACGGTCTGGTAGGTAATAAGATCATCTCACTGGCCGGCGGCTCTGACAATGTACCTGCCATCCAGGATGGAGATACCTTAAGAGTTGCGGTGAATATCAGCCCTGATGAGATTATGACTACGCTACAGGAGAATAATAAGCAGCTGCTGGCTATCACCGGTAACCTTAAAACACTCAGTCAGCGCATCGTGGACGGAGAAGGTACACTGGGTAAGCTGGTGACAGACGAATCATTATATAATAACCTGTCACAGACCGTTTCTACCTTCGAGAAGGCCGCCTCCAACACCGAGCGCCTGACCAAAGGTCTGGCTGACTATGCGGCGAATCTGCGCAGGGAAGGTACATTGGCTAACGATCTGGTAACAGACACCGCTGTATTCAGCAACCTTCGTTCTGCTGTTGCGCAGATGAAAAATGTAGCCGGTAATGCCAATGACGTGGTGAACAACCTGAAAAGCACTACCCAGAACCTGAACGACAATCTGAATAGTGCCAAGTCGCCGGTAGGCGTATTGCTGAATGACGAGCAGTCAGGGGAAGATCTGAAGCAGACGCTCAGAAACCTGAATGTAAGTACCGGCAAGCTGGATGAAGATCTGGAAGCGCTGCAGCATAACTTTCTGCTGAGAGGGTACTTCAAGAAGAAAGCGAAACGTGAAGAGAAAGCAAGAAAAGACAGTATTAAGAACGCACAGAAACAGTAAGTTGCGTTCATATATTACAGGCCCGTGCAAGCTGCTTGCACGGGCCTTTTTTATTTTCAACGTATAACAGGCGAGGTGTCAGTAGTATAGCCTGCCAGGCGGAAAATATCTATTTAAGATAACAATTACTTAATCCAAACTTAACATTCCCCCACTATTTTAGCGCCCTGAAAAATAAGTCGTACAGCTATCAATTGTCAATGTGAAACATCCTGTACCGGAATAAGCCATTCCGGTATAGTTAACATTCGCTTTACAATGGCAGCGTACTTTTGCTCGTAAACACCAGGTTAATTAAGATGCGAATTAAAGCTACATATAATCCTTCATCTGACCCTGAGATGTATTTTGACAGGTTGTTTAAAGATACCTATTCCAATACGATCGCATACCTGGAGAAAATCAGCGGTGACAGAGATCTTGCGGGCGATCTCGCCCAGGAGGCTTATCTGAAAGTCTGGCAGAAGCTCGACCTGTTACCCCAAGCTGAGGAAGAAACCCTCAGGTACATCCTGATTATTGCACGTAACTGCTTCCTCGATCATCTGAAGAGTGTCCTGAAAGAAAAGAAAAGGCAGGATGCCTACGCCGTTGTATATACTGAAACCAGCGCTGCTGTCAATTTGATGGAAGTCAAAGAGCAGCAGCAGATTATTGACCATACTATTAATACCCAGGAAGAAGCCGCCCGTCGTTTTTACCTGCTGAACAGGGAAGAAGGCCTTACCTATAAAGAGATCGCCCGGCAGGAAGGCGTATCTGAAAAGACCGTAGAGCGCTATATCGGAAGAGTGCTCCAATCCCTGCGTACCCGCCTTGCAGGCTTCCTTTTTCTTTGGTAACAATTCCTTAACCTTGATGGCTGACGGTGCCGGATTTCTTTTACTGTTCTTATAATAAACTAAGTCAGTTAAATGCATCTACAGGATATCCGGACAAGGCTGGACGATTTCAGAAAAGGTAAATTAAGCTCCGCAGACAAAGAAGAGTTACAACAGGCATTGGATGCGCTTACTGAAGAAGAGCGTAACACTTTATTTCCTGTGGATGGTTATTTACAGAAAAGAGAACACCAGCTGCCGGAGGAAGAGATTGCCGCCGCGCTGGCCCGTCTGAAACAATCCAACCAGCCAGGTAAGGTAATACTACTGTCCCGCTGGAGAAAACTGAGCCAGTACGCCGCTATCCTGGTACTGGTAATGGGAAGCGCCTTTCTGCTTAGAAAACATACAGGGTTTTTCCTGAGAAAAAGCGGTTATACCTCTACCAAACGTTATCATACCATGAGAGTAGCCGATGGTAATCATGGTACCATTGTACTACAGGACGGTACACGCATCGTTGTGAACGGCGGTAGTGAGCTGCAGTATCCGGAGCAGTTTGAAGGTAGTGAACGTATGGTATACCTGAAAGAAGGAGAGGCCTACTTCGAGATTGCAAAAGATGCCGCACACCCGTTTATAGTTAAGACACAACAGATGCGGGTACGGGTATTGGGTACCTCGTTTTCAGTAAGAGATTATAAAGAAGAAGACCGTGCGACCGTGTCGGTTAACAGCGGGCGGGTAGCACTGGAGAATATATTAAACGCCGGCCCCTGTCTGGAGCTTTCTGCCGGAAACGGATCCGTATTGGAAAAGTATACAGGGACAATTACAAAACAGGACATAGATATCAATGGCACTACCGCCTGGATAAGGGGAGAGTTTAATTTCCAGGATGCCGCCTTGCAGGATGTATTACAGGTATTGCAGCATAAGTATGCAGTACGCTTTGAAGTGAAAGATTCAACCTTGCTGAAACGCAGATTTACAGCCACTTTCAGAAATAACAGTATTCAGAACATTATGCAGCAGCTGAAACTGATGGGGCATTTGGAGTATACTATTACAGACAACCTAATATTAATACAATAATAACCACCCGATAAGGGGAGCAAAAAATTCGGTACAAAAGCTAAATTTTAATTGAATGGACAAAAGTACAAATAAGCGGGGAGGCCCGCTAGGGGATTGCTGTCCGCAACTGAAAGCAATGATCAGGAACGCGGGGCTGTTAGTACTATTATTCCTTACTGCATGGATGCCGGCTGTATATGCACAGACTGGCGAACAAAGGCTCGATATCTCTATAGAGGGACAGCCGCTGAAAAGTGTGTTTCAGTTTATTGAAAAGAACACCGCTTTCGTGGTTAACCACAGCGAAGACGAAATAAACACCACTGTTAAAGTAGCTGTAAACCTGAAGGGAGCTACCGTACCGGATATTCTGAGAGCTGCCCTGCGCACTACCGAGTATGGCTTTGTCCGTAATGGCAACACCTTTGTCATCACCCGCAGACAGCCGGATATCGTGATCCGTGGTAAGGTGGCCGACGAGAAAGGAGAGGCGCTGATAGGTGTGAACGTACGTCCTAAGAATGGTGCCAGAGGTACTATTACCAACAAAGATGGTCAGTTCACTATTGCAGTACCTTCTCCGGGTACTTCACTGGTATTCTCCTTCCTGGGATACACCAGCCGTACCATTCCGGTAGCTGAAACGCAGACCCTGAATGTGCAGATGATACCGGACGCAAAAGCGCTGAATGAAGTAGTGGTAACAACCGCGTTAGGTATCAAACGTGAAGAGAAAGCATTGGGTTATGCGGCGACAATCATCAAAAATGAACAGCTGACAGATGCGGTGTCTAACAACTGGACAGACGCATTATCCGGTAAAGTAGCGGGTCTGAACCTGGTAAGATCCAATGCAGGTCCTACCGGTTCCAATAAGATCATCCTGCGTGGTGAAAGTAACCTGAGTGGCGATAACGAGGCCCTGATAGTAGTAGATGGCGTGGTTATCAACCAGAGCAGCGGCCGTCGTAGTGCTATCGCAGGTGAAACGCCATACGGTACCGGTAGTGATAACATGCCGGCAGATTATGGAAGTGGCCTGAATGATATTAACCCGGAAGATATTGAAACCATCACCGTACTGAAAGGACCAGGTGCAGCCGCATTGTACGGTCAGCGCGGAGCCAACGGAGCACTGATCATTACTACCAAGTCTGGTAGTCCGAAGAGAAAGGGCCTCGGTGTCAGCTTTAATTCAAATGCCGCTGTTGAGCAGGTGAATCGTTGGCCAGCCCTCCAGTATGAATATGGACAGGGCCTGGATGGAGCAGCTTATTACTCCTATGGCGCTTCTGCCGATGGAGCCAGTACCAGCGGAACGAGTTCTTCTTATGGTCCGCGCTTTGAAGGACAGCAGTTCTTCCAGTACGATCCGGTGACCCAGGCACAGGGTAAAGAAAGAACCCCTTGGGTGCCTTATAAGGATCAGCTGCAGCAGTTCTTCCAGAATGGGCAGACATTTACTAACTCCATCAGCCTGGATGGCGGTACAGATAAAACAACTGCCCGTTTCTCCTTCACCAATGTAACTAACAAATGGATCATCCCTAATACAGGTTACGGACGTAATACCGTAGCGATGTCCATCAATTCAAAGGTGAATGACAAACTACAGATCTCCTCTAAAGTAAATTATACGAACAAGTTCAGCGATAACCTGCCGGGTTCCGGTTATGGTAACCAGTCGTTAATGTACTGGTATATCTTCTGGCAGCCGAATGCTGACCTGGATTGGCTGAGGAATTACTGGGCTAATGGTCAGGAAGGAAAGGTGATTAAATATCCTTTCAGCTCATTCCCCGAGAACCCATATGCCGTAGCCTATGAGTTCCTGAATCAGACCAACAGGCATGGCATCACCGGTAACATACAGGCCACTTACAACATTGTAAAGGGGCTGAGCCTGCAGATAAGAACATCTATTGATTTTGCCAATGAGCACCGTGAGCAGAAGCGTCCTTATGATGCCGGCGCTAAATTCCGCAAGGGCAGCTTCCGTACGCAGAATATCTTCGGCATGGAAGCCAGCTCGGACTTCCTCCTGAAGTATCAGACGAAGATCGGCAGGGACCTGGAAGTATCTGTCACAGGCGGTGGTAGTACGCTGAGAAATACTTATAACAGGGATGAAGTACGTGCAGACTCCCTGACATTCCCGGGTATCTATACCATGGCAAATGCCGCAGGTCCGCTGGTAACCATGCCACATAAGTCAGAGTATGCCTTCAACAGCTTTTACGGCTTGCTGGCCCTTGCTTACAAAGACTACCTGTTTGTGGACTTTACCGGTCGGCAGGACTGGGCTAGTCCGCTGGCTACACCACGCCGTACCACAAATGCCGGTTTCTTCTATCCATCAGCTAACCTGAGTTTTATTGCATCAGAAGTATTCAAGATGCCTAAGCAGGTAGACCTGGCTAAACTGAGACTGTCGGCTTCCAGCGTAGGTAGCGGTGGTACCATCGCTTACCAGACCGCATATGTGTATCAGCTGGCAGGAAGCCTGTATAGCGGAGGACTGGAAAACCCTGCGGCTTTGGCCAATCCTAACCTGCGCCCACTCAGAACGATTTCCTACGAGGCAGGCGCTACCGGTAAGTTCTTTAACAAGCGTGTAGGGTTTGACCTGGCATTATACAAAGGACTGTCCAGGGATCAGCACCTGCAGCGTGTAGTTGACCGTGCGTCCGGTTATTCCACCATCCTGGTGAATGCCGGAGAGGTAAGCAACAGCGGTATTGAGCTGGCATTGAATGGTACCCCTATATCTACCAGAAGTGGGTTTAAATGGAATACCAACATTGTGTTCTCTTCTAACCGTAACAAAATTGAGAAGCTGCTGGATAGTTCCCTGGTACTGAAAACAGGTTACGTAGGCGGTGGCCAGATTGTGGCACAGGTAGGAGGTAGTATGGGCGATCTGTATGGCCGTGGCTATCAGCGGTCTCCCGACGGGCAGGTGATCTATGACGGTACCACTGGCGTAGCCCTGATTACGGAAGGAGTAAAATACCTGGGTAACACTATCCCTAAGTGGAAGCTGGGTTTCAGCAACGACTTTACTTATAAGCAGTTCCATCTGAGCCTCCTGTTTGATGCACAGTATGGCGGAGTAGCACACTCCCTCATGCACTACAAACTGGCAGAACAGGGCAAGACGGTGAATACACTGCCCGGCCGCTACAATGGTATCATCGGAAATGGTGTAATAGCAGACGGAGACGGTAAATACAGAAGGAATGATGTCATTGCCACAGACATCGACGAGTACTACCGCTCTCATTATGGGGTGGACAATGCAGAGGGCAGCACCTTCCGTACGGACTTTATCAAGTTCAGGGAAGCCCGCCTCGACTACTCACTGAATCCTAAACTGGCGAAACGTATCGGTTTCCAGCGTGCATCGTTTGGCGTATATGGCCGTAACCTGCATATCTGGTCTAAGTGGCCGATGTTCGATCCTGAATTTGGTACTATCACCGGTACTGATATCGTGCAGGGTTTTGAAGTGGGCCAGTTCCCATCTACCCGCACATTTGGCTGTAACCTGGTACTTGTACTCTAATGCTAAAGACAATGAAGAACGTGATATTTAAATTAACCACTGCAGTACTGATGGGTAGTATGTTATTCTCATCCTGTACAAAAGACTTTACAAGCATCAACACAGATCCGAATGCTACACCGATAGCATTGCCTGAACAATTGATGGCCCCTGCGCTGGTAAGCACGCTTTCCTATAACATGCTCCGTAACCGTAACTTCAACAATGAACTGATGCAGGTAACGGTAGATGCGAGCGATGCAGAAGGAAAGGTATTCAGATACGACTACCGCGCTACCTGGGCAGACTATCTGTACAATGGCCTGTTTCTGGAGCTGACCAACTTCAAGGATATGTATAAAGTGGCTAATGATCCGCTGACCTTCAATCCTTCCTATAAAGGTATTTCGGTGATCTGTCAGTCCTGGATTTATTCCATTCTGACAGATACCTACGGCGACATTCCTTATTTCCACTCTAACCTGGCCAGGGATAGTGCAGTATATGAGCCCCCTTTTGATGCCCAGAAAGATATTTATATGGATATCTTCCGTCAGTTGGATTCGGCTAATGTTTGGCTGGCAGCCAATCAGGGAATTAACGGCGGCAATGACCCTGTATTTAATGGTAATGTTGGCAACTGGCGGAGGTTTGGTAACTCCCTTTACCTGCGTTTATTACTCCGGGTATCCGGTAAGGCAGAGATGTCTGAGTTCTGCAGAACAAAGTTTAAACAGATTGTTGATTCGTATCCGGTGATGACCAGCAATGCAGAATCGGCGATACTGAGATGGACAGGTCAGGGGCCTTATACTTCCCCGTTGATCAATGTAAGAGAGCAGGATTTCAGATCGCCAGGTATTGCCAGCTTTTTTATTGACAACCT
Source organism: Chitinophaga rhizophila (assembly GCF_019492185.1). Taxonomy (GTDB): domain Bacteria; phylum Bacteroidota; class Bacteroidia; order Chitinophagales; family Chitinophagaceae; genus Chitinophaga; species Chitinophaga rhizophila. The sequence goes on along the minus strand of NZ_JAICCF010000001.1, from coordinate 322,299 downwards.
GAGCGCGTGGAATGATCCGCGTATTGATATCCCTACTTACGGTACCAGCAACATCAACAGATGGGGCATAGCGCCTTATTCAGGCAGTTACCAGGGTATACCCAGCGGTTATGCACCGGGAGAGAATCCGGTTAAAAAGTGCTACTTCTATTCCAATACATCTGCCGTATCCCTGATGACAGAACCGATGACCGGCATGATGATGAACTATGCAGAGCTGCAGTTTATCCTGGCAGAGGCAGCAATCAGAGGATGGATCCCCGGATCTGCGCAGACTTACTATGAAACAGGTGCGCAGAACAGTATTACCCTGTGGTTACCTCAATGGGCAGTGCCGATTAAAAATTTCCTGGCCGCGGCTGATATTGAGTGGGATGATACCTTGTCTTTCGAGGATAAGATGGAGCGCATCCACAGACAGAAGTACTATGCATTGTTCCTGGTAGACATGCAGCAATGGTTTGAATACCGCCGCACCGGTCACCCGATACTGCCAAAAGGTGCAGGCCTGAAGAATGGTGGTGTAATGCCGGCAAGGATGACTTACCCGGTATATGTACAGTCAACAAATCCGACAAACTATAAACTGGCAGTTGCCAGACAGGGTCCTGATCAGATCTCTACCCAGGTCTGGTGGCAAAAACCATAATTGATATTCAATACCAAAAATACTGTCATGAAAAAGATATGCTTATATACCTTCCTGTTATCTTCATTGATCTCCTTCTGGGGATGTAAGAAGGACACTTACCCCGGCGGACAAATCAGCCCTTATATCGCTATCTTCGATATCAGGAACCTGCACAGAGGGCAGGACCTTGTCTTGAACACCGACAATCTGAAAGGCTCTGATAGACTGGCAGCGATGGTCGTGTCAGATCATTCCGGCGGCAACCTGCCTGCCGGTTTGCTGGTAGTACAGGATGCACGCCGGCTGTCTATGCTGCGCGGTATCTCTATCCCCTTAGGAGAAGCCGCAGCTGGCTTCGTACCCGGCGATTCTGTCATCATCAATATTGAAGGTAAAACCCTGTCGAGAGAAGGTGGCGTGCTGCAAATCAAAGGAGTGACTGCCGGTGACGTACAGAAAGTGTCCAGTGGCAATACTATCCCGATTAACCGGGTAACCATTGGTCAGATGCAGGCTAACCCGGATGCGTATGAAAGCACCCTGTCTGTGATAGTAAAGGGTACCTTTGATCCCTTGCCAGCGCCGACGGATGTGTTATCGGGTAACAAGACCCTGAACGATGGTTTTGGTGATATCCTGCTTCAGACGGAGAGCGCTGCTGCCTTTGCGAACGATTCCGCATATGTGACGGCTAACTACTACGGTATCGTATTCAATGTAGAAGCAAAGGAAGGGCAGCTGGTACCTCAGTTCCGGGTACGTACCGGGAAGGACGTTGTAAAACTGAGCTCCAAGATTGAAGTAGCTCCTGTACTGATCACCGGTTTTATGAGCGATGCTGCCGGCGCTGACGGTAATAATGAGTACGTGCAGCTGATGGCCACAACAGATATTGACTTCGCTGTTACGCCATATGCTGTAGTGGTGACCAATAATGCCAATGCTTCTACACCTACAGGTTATCCTGCAGCGGGATGGGCCACCGGTAATATGCGTACTTACAAATTCAGTCTGAGCCAGGGCAAGGCGGCAAAAGGAACCTTCTTCTATGTCGGCGGAGCCAATAAGTTGATTAACGGACCAAACTCCACCAGCATCAGTGCTGCAAACTGGATCAGGGCATTTGACTATACTAAAAACGACGGCGACGGCTTCGGTCTGAAAACAGGCGGTCTGCTGGCCAACAGTGGTAATGCTTCCGGCATTGCAGTATTCAGAGATTCTGCCGTAACGGTTAACTCCACACCAGTAGATGTGATGTTTATCTCAACAGGAGGTAGCCTGTTTCAGAGTGGCAAAGGTTACCGTATTGCCAACACGGACTTCTATGATATTATCAACCCGATCACGATGGCACAGCAACCGTTTTACAGGCAAGGCTCGAATACCCTGGCACTCTCTTATAATACCGCAGATATGGGCTACTTCAACATGCTGGGTGGCATATACAATCCTGCGCTGGGTAAATGGGTAAGAGCAAGGGCCCAGAATAATGTACTGCTGACCAAAACTTCTGCACTCTCAGCAATTGAGGGCGAAGGAGCAACCGTTCTCAAATAAACCGATCTAACAGTTATGACGCTTAACAGAAGAAAATTTCTGAGGAACCTTGGTATTACCGGATCACTGCTGACCATGCCTGCGGCTATCCTCAATGCAACGCCGCTTTTCAAAAAAGGCAGGATTGATCTTTCCACTATTACATTAAAGGGGAAAGTACATAGCAATGGGAAAGGTATTCCCGGTGTACAGGTAACCGACGGTATCAATATCGTGCTGACAGATAAACATGGAGAATACAGCCTGCAAAGTAATGCTACCGCTGAATTTGTATACATCAGTGTTCCTTCCGGTTATGCGTTTCCGGAAGAGAAGGGGATTGCCGCTTTCTTCCGTCCGCTGACAAAAGGTAACGGCGTTATCAAAAATGACTTTAGCCTGGAGAAACTGATGACTGACGATCAGCAGCATACTTTCGTAGTATGGGCAGATCCGCAGATGAAGTCAAAAAAGGACGTAGAACTGCTGATGAGCCAGTCCGTACCTGACCTGCAGGCGCTGGTAAAATCCTATCCAAAGGAGACCCTGATACATGGCATTGGCTGTGGTGACCTGGTATGGGACGAGTTTGAACTGTTTGCCGACTATAAACAGGCGGTAGCGCTGAGCGGTATTCCGTTCTTTAATGTGATCGGTAATCATGACATGGACCTGGAAGCCCGTAGTGATGACGGCTCCGCCAATACATTTAAAAAGCAGTTTGGTCCGACTTACTATTCTTACAACAGGGGCGCAATCCATTACGTTGTGCTGGATGACGTCTTCTTTGTAGGCGCTGCTAAAAGCTATATCGGTTATATTACCGAAAACCAGCTGCAATGGCTGGAACAGGATCTGGCAAATGTAAAACCAGGTAGCACAATTGTACTAAGTCTGCACATCCCCACCTTTACAGGTGCACAGAGAAGAGCAGGAAAGCCGGAAGAAATCGGGGGCGGTACTGTAGCCAACAGGAAACAGCTGTACAAGATGCTGGCCCCTTACAAGGTGCACATCATGAGCGGGCATACGCATTTCAACGATAACTGGGAAGACGGCAATATCATGGAGCATAACCATGGTACTGTATGTGGAGCCTGGTGGACCGGCCCTGTCTGTGGCGACGGTACTCCGGCAGGCTACGGCGTATATGAGGTAGACGGCACCGATATCAAATGGTACTACAAATCTACTGGTCTGCCGAAAGAAACGCAACTGCGCATCTATCCAAAGGGGAAAGTGAAAGACGCACCGGAGGAAATAGCCGCCAACGTCTGGAACTGGGACAGTAAATGGAAGGTTGAATGGTATGAAGACGGCATCCTGAAAGGACCGATGGAACACCGTGTAGCTTATGATCCATGGGCGGTAGAACTCTATGCCGGACCATTGCTGCCTAAAAAGCACAAGTTCGTGGAGCCTACGTTGAACGATCATATGTTCTTTGCGAAACCTTCACCCGATGCTAAGAAAATTACAGTAAAAGCAACCGACAGGTTCGGTAACGTATACGAGGAAACTATCGGATAACAGGCTTTCAATTTTTCAGGAAAGGCAGGTCATGAAAAATGGCTTGCCTTTTTCTGCTGCAATATATTAACATAAAGGAGTATATTTGCGCGTCGAGTACAAAGTGTCGAATTGAGGTAACCCGCTTTCGGCATTTTTTTATGGGCATTGTTCGGCAGGATAATAATGTTCTATCCCTTATACAAGTAAGGGAGTACTTCCTTATATCTTTGAATAAAACAGCTTGCTGCAGCTGTAAACTGAATTACCTATGAAGTTATTTCTGATCAGGGCCCTATCCGGCCTTTGTCTGATGCTCTTTCCAACCCTTGCTTTCGGACAGTTACCTTACAGTCCCTGTAGTCCGACAGGAGGAAAAAAAGCCGATGTACTGGGCGTAGAGACCAGATACCGTGCACCCGGAGGAGCAGCCCCGACCTTTACTATTCCCGCAGGCACAAAGTCCATTGTGGTATATGTAGCCTCAGAGACAGGCATTGTTACTGTTCCCCCTGTAGAAGAGACCGAAAAAGGGGATGAAGACTTTATCACGATCAACGCAATCATTGATCTTCCATCTTTGACATCTTCAGGGTTTCTTAACTACGCAAAAAATACTAACACCAACGGTTCCGGTACCAACGTGTATGGATGGAAGCGAGCTCCTCTTGGCGCTCTCATTCCTGACGCTGCAAAGATTGGCGATAGGTTTCCCGACCTGAACAACGTAAGATTCTCCATATCCGGCAATACATTGACCATTGCTGAAAACGCAACTGGCATCCATTCTTCCTATCATGTAGAATATCTGTCGCCCACTACCAGTTCACTCAATCCATTACCGACCCTGATCCGCTTCATGGAGCACGGAACGGCTGTGGCCAACAGAGACCTGACAGTGCCACTTCCCGCAGGAACCAACATTATCAGTATATCTGCGAAGGGTAGCAATACCAGCACCACTGATCTGGTAAGTTCCAACGGTACGGAAGAAGGCTATTCCAACCTGCACTTCCTGATCGACATCGATAAGTCGCTGATCAATGGTTTCGTTACACTGGCCAACGGCGGTTCTATTGACAGAAGATCTACCTACGTGGTAAGTAATAAAAACACAGCTGCTACCGGCAGCTTGCTGGCATCTGGTACTGTTACCGGTGATTACTCAGCTAAAAATACCAATGACGGCGCTGTAGGTGTATACAATCCCGAGATCTATATCAACGGCGGCAACCTGGTTATCAGAAGAGACGCGAACTACGCCCGCGACTTTGACGATTCCTATGTACTGGAATTTTATAGCAGGACCCCCCAGGGTATGAGCGCTGAGTTTATTGACTCTGATATCCGCGACATCGCAAGCGCGACCTATCCGCCTGCCGGGGTGACGAGAACATTCAAAATACCGTCAGGTACCAACTTTATCTATTTCAACCAGACGGCCAACGCGATCAACTTCAACATGGAAAGTAACGAGAATCCGCTGGCGTCTTATGCATATATCGACCTGGAAAAGGAAACCGCTACCGGATATTATTATCAGCAGGTGGGTGCTTCGGCTACTACGAGAAGAGAGGACAATTTCGCCTTTATCAATGTTCCGCTGGATAGCATCAGTACACGCGTACATGCTAATACTGTGGGAAGGAAGGCCGGAAACCCCTATAATCTGTCCTTTAAACTTTCTGCTGATAAAAGTGAACTGATTGTTACCAACCAGACCGGCCTTGCCAACCAGACCTACCAGTTCCTGTTGTCTGCCGATTTCTATGGTGCACGTCCGGACGTTGCCTTCAACCCGACGAATATTTCCTTCACTAAAGGTGGTAGCTGTACTATCGTACAGACGCATCTGCAGGTATGTAACCCGGGTTCCGGTAACAACAATGGCGGAATGCCGGTGGCTTTTTATGAAGGCGATCCTACAAGCAACCCTGCAGCAAGGCTGTTGTATGTAGGTACCATCGATGAGCAGATCAAAATGGGCGATTGTAAGGATTTTACCTTTGACCTGGATCTGGTGGGTAGAAGTAATTTGAATATTCCCGTGACTATTATCCTGAATGACAACGGCTCTTTTGTGCCGGGAGGGGTAGGCAATGTTGTCGGTACGCCTTTTACACTGGCGTCGCTGGCTAATCAGGATCCTTTCTATACAGAGTGTTACTACGATAATAATATATATACTACCACCCTCAACGTGAATAACTGCCCGGTACTGAATCCGGATCCGGATCATAGTTCAGGTGCTACAGGTACCTATTCTTACCTCGACTACTTTAATGCAGGCAGCACTACTGGTACAAAGATTACAGATAGTGACGTTTCTATCAATGATCCCGACGGAGGCACGATCGCGGCTGCTACCATTAGCCTGTCTAACAGGCCCGATGGTACAGACGAAGTACTGCGGGTGAATGGTACGCTGCCGGCAGGTATTACCGCTACCGGCGATAATACCGGATCTATTGTACTGACGGGAGTTGCCTCGCCGGCTGACTACATCGCGGCGATCCGGATGATTGAATACCACAACGCCAGGCTGACGCCCGACCAGACTGACCGTACTATCTTCACTACCCTGAACGATGGTACAGAGGATGGCCCAGTTGCTACTACCACTATAAAAATACAGGTTGCGCCAAGTATCAGTGTGTCAGGCAACAATATCGTTATTGCCGACAACAGCACTACTGCTACCGCAGCCGATGGCACCGCTTATGGCGTTGTAGCTACAGCCGCGACACCTATCATACATAATTTTGCTGTGCAGAATACCGGAACCGGTACCTTGCACCTGACCGGTACGCCTGCAGTAACTATTGCCGGCGACGCAGGTTTCACTATCAGTGCCCAGCCGGCTGTGGTGAACCTGGGAGGTAGCGTAAGCACCAACTTCAGTGTATCTTTTAATCCGGCAGGACATGCAGCGGGCAACTATACCGCTACTGTGACTATCGCAAGTGACGACGCAGATACAGACAAGGCTGATTATACCTTTGTAGTAAGTGTAACGGTAAACAATCCGGCGACTGTCTCTAATAGTACCGTACATGTGGATGAAGATAACACCCTGCAGTTCAGCGAGACAAACTTCACCGCTCATTACCACGATGCCGACGGCGCTACGCTGACGAAGATCAGGATTAACACCCTTCCTGCAAATGGCAGTTTGCGATTGTCCGGCACTTCAATTACTCCGGCCCAGGAAATTGCGCTGGCAGATCTGGCAGATATTACCTTTGTACCAACAGCTAACTGGAACGGCACGACCACCTTTGAGTGGGTAGCGGCGGATGACCTGGCGTATGCACTGACACCGGCTACTATGACTATCATCGTGGCACCTGTCAACGATGCGCCTGTGGCTACCGTGCCTGCAGGTGTGGCGGTAACTGAAGGTACACCGGCAGTGATAGACGGTATCTCATTTGTTGACATAGACGCAGGCTTCAATTCCGTTCGAGTTACTATCACTGTTCCGGAAGGCAATCTGAGTGCCAGCGCAGGAGCGGGTGTCACTATCGGCGGTACAATCGGAGGATTAGTACTGAACGGCTCCATCGCTGATATTAACGCCTTTATTGCCTCCGGCAGAATAAGGTATACTTCCATCTCCAATCCATCAACGGTAGTTACTGCTACTGTCCACATATCTGACAATGGGCATACCGGTAGCGGTGGTCCGCAGCAGGATGTGAAGACGTTCCCGCTGAATATTACCAAACTGAATACGCCGCCAACAGGTACCGGCGATAGCAAGACGACTATCCGCAACACCCCTGTGAATGGTAGCGTATCTGGTACTGACGCTGACGGCGATCCGCTGACCTTCACCAAAGGCACAGATCCTGCAAATGGTTCCGTAACAGTAAATGCTGACGGTACCTACTCTTATACGCCTAATGCAAATTATACTGGTAACGACCACTTTACCATCAGAATAGAAGATGGTAAAGGCGGTTCCACTACCGTAACTGTCAATATCATCGTAACACTTCCGCCGAACACCCCGCCAACGGGTACGGGCGATACTAAGACGACTATCCGTAATACTCCGGTAAATGGCAGCGTCTCTGGTACTGATGCAGATGGCGATGCGCTGACCTTTACCAAAGACACAGATCCTGCGAACGGTACTGCAACTGTAAACACTGACGGTACCTACACATATACACCAGATGCCGGGTATACGGGTAATGACAGCTTCACCATTAAAATAACTGACGGCAACGGTGGTGAGACTACAGTTACTGTAAATATTATAGTGACGCTTCCGCCAAATACACCGCCGACCGGTACTGGCGATACTAAGACAACTACGCAGAACACCGCTGTGAGTGGCAGTGTGTCTGGCAGCGATGCCGACGGCGATGCGCTGACCTTCACCAAGGCTACTGATCCTGCGAATGGTTCTGTTATGGTAAATGTTGACGGTACCTACACTTATACGCCGGATGCAGGCTTCCTGGGTGGCGACAGCTTTACGATCAGCATTGCAGACGGCAAAGGTGGTACTACTACTGTCACTGTGAATATCACCGTGATACTGGCAACACCTCCTCCGAATAACCCGCCTACTGGTACCGGCGATAGCAAAACTACCACCCGCAATACGCCGGTGAGTGGCAGCGTAACTGGTACAGACCCAGACGGCGATGCGCTGACTTTTACCAAAGGTACTGACCCTTCCAATGGAACTGTTGTGGTAAATACCGACGGTACTTACACCTATACGCCTGCAACAGGGTATACCGGCAACGATAGTTTCACAATTGAGATAGCTGATGGCAGGGGAGGAGAGACTACTGTAACGGTAAATATCTCGGTAACACTGCCGCCAAATAACCCGCCTACTGGTACCGGCGATAGTAAAACAACTACCCGCAATACCCCGGTAAGTGGCAATGTAACCGGTACTGATCCCGATGGCGATGCGCTGACTTTTACAAAAGCTACTGACCCTGCCAACGGTACTGTTGTGGTTAACACCGACGGTACTTATACCTATACGCCTGCAACAGGGTATACCGGCAACGATAGTTTCACGATTACTATATCAGATAGTAAAGGTGGTACGACGACTGTAACTGTAAATATCTCAGTAACGGTTCCGCCGAATAACCCGCCTACCGGTACCGGCGATACCAAAGTGACGCCGCAGGATACGCCGGTGAGTGGCAGCGTAACTGGTACTGATCCCGACGGCGATGTGCTGACTTTTACCAAAGCTACAGATCCTGCCAATGGTACTGCTGTGGTGAATACCGACGGTACTTATACCTATACGCCTGCAACTGGCTTTGCCGGCAACGACGCCTTCACCATCGCAATAGCAGATGGTAAAGGTGGTAGCACAACAGTTAGGGTAAGTATTACGGTAACGCCGGTAGTACCTCCCGCAAATAATCCGCCTACTGGTAAAGGTGATAGTAAAACGACTACCCTTAACACACCGGTAAGTGGCAGCGTAACTGGTACAGACCCCGACGGCGATGTGCTGACCTTCACCAAAGCTACTAACCCTGCTCATGGTAGCGTAGTCGTGCGTACCGATGGTACTTACACCTATACGCCGGCCAGCGGATATAGCGGTAATGACAGCTTCACTATCACAATAGCTGATGGCAAAGGTGGCAGTACTGTTGTTACTGTTACTATTACTGTCACCGCGCCGGGTAACAATCCGCCTACCGGTACCGGCGATAACAAGACGACTTCCCAGGATACGCCGGTGATTGGTGCTGTAAGAGGTACGGATCCTGACGGCGACGTACTGACTTTCTCCAAGGCCACTGATCCTGTCAATGGTACTGTGATTGTGAATGCAGATGGTACATACACCTATACGCCTGCTGCCGGCTTCAGTGGAAACGACAGCTTCACAGTGCGTATCTCTGATGGTAAAGGTGGTAGCGCTACGGTTACTGTCAATATTACCGTAACGCCTGTTACACCGCCGGCCAATAACCCGCCTACTGGTTTTGGAGATTCAAAGGCTACTCCCGAAAATACGCCGGTGAGTGGTACTGTTACTGGTACTGATCCCGACGGGGATGTACTGACTTTCACGAAAGCTACTAATCCTGCTCATGGTACCGTGGTGGTGAATGCAAACGGTTCTTATACCTATACACCGGCTGCTGGTTACAGCGGACTTGATAATTTCAATATCACTATCAGTGATGGTAAGGGTGGTACTGCTACTGTAACGGTTAACATCAACGTTACGGCGGTAATTGTGATCGAAGCGCCGGTAGCCATGAATGACAGGGGCGAGACCAAAGCCAACATGCCTGTCACCATAGACGTACTGGCCAATGACGACGCCCGCAATGCTACACTGGATGAAACTACCGTAGAGATTATCGGGATGCCGGCACACGGTTCGGTAAAAGTGAATGAAGAAGGCACAGTTACCTATACGCCTGATCCCGGATATACCGGCGATGACACCTTTACCTACCAGGTGAAGAATGACAATGGTCAGGTAAGTAATGTGGCCACGGTTGCAGTAGTTATTACAGCCACCGATATCAATGTTCCTAATCTCTTTACGCCGAACGGCGACGGTAAAAATGATTTCTTCGAGATCCGCGGACTGAACCAGTACGCAGAGAATGAACTGATCATTGTTAATCGATGGGGTAATGAAGTATACAGACAAAAAGGTTATCAGAATACCTGGAAAGGTGACGGACTCAATGAAGGTACCTACTACTACCTGCTGCGTATCAGACGTACCAGCGGTGCAGAGTGGGAAGTGATGAAAGGATACGTTACGCTGATCAGGGCTTTCAAATAACAATGTGAAACATAGACTTATACTATGAAAAAGATATTTCTGATAGCCGGACTGCTCACGTCAATGGGTTTGCGTGTACAGGCACAGCAGGATGCACAGTACAGCCAGTACATGTTCAACGGCATTTATATCAATCCGGCCTATGCCGGCTACAAAGAGCAGCTTAACCTGCACGCCTTCTACCGCAATCAGTGGACAGGTATGACCGGCGCGCCTAAAAGCTTTTCCCTCGCAGTAGATGCTGTGGCCAACGACGGTAACGTCGGACTGGCATTGCAGGTATCCAGTGATAAACTGGGTGCGCAGGATAACCTTTCTGCTTACGTGAGCTATGCTTACCGCATCCGGCTGAACCGCGAAGGTACTTCCCGCCTGTCCCTGGGGCTGAGTGTAGGGATGCTGCAAACCGGTATCAACGGGTCTGAGCTGAATCCTAATGACCCTGAGACGGATATGCCTGCGGGCCTGCGCCGCCTCACGCCCGACGCCAGAGCAGGGATCTACTTTGCCAACGAGAAATATTACGCAGGCTTCTCCGTTGACAATATTGTGGTACAGGCATTCGACAACAAAGGCCGCTTCCTGTATCTGCCACAGACTAAACTACACTATTACCTGACGGCAGGTACGCTGATACCGCTGACGGAGGATATCAGACTGAAACCTTCCTTCCTGTTAAAGGACGACCGTGGCGGTCCGACCAGTCTGGACCTGAACGCTTTCCTGCTCTTTAAGGATGTGGTATGGATAGGAGGTTCCTATCGTACTGGTCTGAAGATGTATGACAAAAGCTATCTGCAGAAAAACCTGATGTACCGAAACGCTGCAGTGGGTGCTGTGGAGATATTCCCTGTTCCTAACCTGCGTATAGGTTACGCCTACGATTTCTCTGTTGGTCCGCTGCAGAATTATAGTGGCGGCACACACGAGATCTCTGTAGGGTTCACATTTAATAAACACAATATCAGAATGGCTAACCCGCGGGTATTCTGATAGCTTTAATCATCCTATACTGAAGATGAAAAAACTGCATTACGCTACCGGCCTGTTTTTGTTGCTGACTGCTGTTACCACACGGGCGCAATCTGTTATCAAGGAGGCTGATAAAGCATACGACAACTATAAATACGCAGAGGCTATTGGTCTCTACGAAAAGGCTTATAATAAAAAGGCAAGTCTGCATGCGGCTGAACGCCTGGCTGACTGTCACCGTCTCAATAACAACTACCCGCAGGCGGAACAATGGTATGCGGCGGCGACAGGTATGGCGGGCAGCAAACCTGAAAATCTTTATTACTACGCGCGCGCCCTCCAGAATAATTCAAAATATGCGGAAGCGCGTAGCCGCTATGAACAATATGCGGCGGCTGATAAAAGCATCACGCCTGAAATGAAACAGACCTGGATCGCTTCGTGTGACTCTGCTATCAGCTGGATGAAAACGCCCGATCTACTGCGCATAGACAATTTCAAAGCTGTCAACTCAGTCACCTCTGATTGGAGCGCTGTTCCCTACATGGGCGGTCTTGTCTTCACGTCAGACCGTTTCACCAGCAGAGCCCCGCAGCCAAAGAAAAAAACTTTCTTCCTGCGCTTCGATACCCGGGTAAAACCTGACCCGCTGACCAACGCCTGGACCGGGAATGACTACCTGCACCTTTTTGTGAAGCCTTCCGGCGGAGACAGCGTACAGCTGTTCCCGCTGCACACTGGTACCGGCTACCATACCGGTTCTGCCAGTTTTACAAAAGAGGGTAATGAAATGTTTTTTACCCTGACACGCATTCCTGGTAAGAGAAGCCGTTCAAAAGGCAAGGCTACCACCGCCAATGTAGAGATCTATAGCAGTAGAAAAGACGCTACCGGTAAGTGGTCTGCGCCGGTTGCTTTCACACATAACAATGCAGTTGCTTACTCCGTAGGCGATCCGTTTATTACCGGAGACGGTATGGCACTCTATTTTGCGTCTAATATGCCGGGAGGCGCAGGCGGTACTGACATCTACGTATGTTACCGCACTGCCATAGGCGAGTGGGGCCCGCCCCTCAACCTGAAAGCTGTCAATACTGCGGGGAATGAACGGAGTCCTGCGCTAACCCCAGAGAATGTACTCTACTTTTCCAGTGATGGCCGTATTGGTATGGGCGGACTGGATATATACCGGGTGAAAATGGGTAGATCCGGACAAACTGACGGCGCTATCAGAAACATGCGCTACCCGTTAAACTCACCACAGGATGATTTTGCCTTTGGCCTCACAGAAGCAGGTATTGCCTATCTTTCTTCCAACAGGGAAGGTGGCAGCGGAAGCGACGATATTTACTCGGTAGCTGCATTCTCATCCTACGACACACCGGCGCTGGTGAAGGAGACGCCTCCTGCCCCGGACACTATCAACCGTGTACCTGTTAAGCATAACGATATCGTTGTTGCTCCCACCCCGGTACAACCGCCGGCTGTTGCTACCAGCAAGCCTGCTGAAAAGCCACAGGTGCCGACAGAAGAAACTGTATTACTGGATATCTACTTTGATCTGAATAAAGCTGCTATCCGTCCTGAAGCCGGTAAACAGCTGGATAACCTGGTTAAGATCCTTAATGACCATCCGGACAAAGCTATTGATATCAGTGCGCATACTGACGCCCGTGGCGACGATGCCTATAACCTGATGCTCTCCCAGAAACGTGCGGATGCTGTTGCCAATTACCTCATTTCAAAAGGTATCGCAAAAGACAGAGTACATGCAAAAGGTTACGGAGAGACCAGATTACTTAACAAGTGTGGCAATGGTGTAAGCTGTAATGAACAGCAGCACAGAATGAACAGAAGAACTGAGTTCAAACTCAGGAACTAACATTCTGCCTCTGGTTGCACATTGACTTAACATACAATACCAGGAGGCAGATACGGCGGAGTAGCCGGCTGTGCCTCCTGGTTCAAACAGATAACAGGAAACTCCCTTAAATGACAACGGTCATCCTCGCACTAACAGGCAGGATGACCGTTGTAGTTAAATGAAGTTGTTAAATGGACTCAATAGAGAGCGTCGTAGATTTGTCTTTCTTATTGTATTCCGCTATCATCAGATGTCCTTCTTTAGCCGGGAATATATGCAGGCGGTTGTTACCATCCCTGCGGGAAATAGTACGCATCACTTTACCCTTATCCAGACTATAGATAAAAGTATTGCTTTTATCATTTATGATCAGGTAGGTGGACTTTGTGTCAGGAGATACTACTGAATAAAAGCGGTTCACATACGGCATATTGTCTGTAATCGCCTCCAGGCGGGTCTGGGCAAAAAGATGAGAAACAGCAGTCTTTTTGGCAGGGTCCTGTTTAATCAGTACTACACTGCCCCACTTGCTCATACGCATAGTATTATAGCCGGTCAGGTAAGTATTACCGTGATAGTCCCGGAAGGCGGTTACCTCATTCAGAAATCCGTTGGTCGTTTCCAGAAAATCACTGCCAGGGCCTCCCGCTTCAACATTCTCTGTCCAGTAATTAAACAGTCGCTTCACCGCCGATTTCTCGTGACCATTGATATTGATGGTGAACATACCCTGGTACATGTGCTGCTCAATACCCTTGTAGGTCTGATACTTATTGATGCCCATTGTATGATGGATATAGCCGGAAATGAATGGCTTACCAGTGGCAGGGTCATTATCAAAAGCTACTACGCGTAAGCGGTTCCGTTCAAAGTCCTGCAGCTGATACTTCAGTATGCCCGTTTTAGTATCTGTATTGTAGGAGATGACGGTATAGTTGTTGAACATCGGATCGGTCTGGTTCCTGAGCAACAGGTATACATCTCTGCCGGAAGTCAGCATATAATACTGTCCGCCTCTCTCCAGTACATACTTCTCCCACAACAGTTCTGCCTGTGTAGTCAGCACCAGCAGGGTTACATGATCTTTGTCGCCGTAAAACACACAAAACCCTTTCTGATCTACGTTCTGCATTTGCAGGGGATGTTCGATCAGGGCATTGCCTATCTTACCGTCTTTTATCTTCTCCCATGCTGCCTGTACGTCTGTATTAAGTTTCTTCTCAAATGTATGGGCTATCTTTCCGTCCAGGCTGATAAACTGTGCAAACACGGCAACGTAGCCTTTGTCCAGCGCTTCCTTTCTTTCTGCCCTGCTTTTCCAGTCATAACCCAGTACATTGCTCTTCATATATGCCAGGCAAAGGGTATCATTTACAAACGATACGCTTTGCAGATCCAGTTTCAGTTCTTTGAATTTCACCACGCCCAGGTCATTCAGGTTCTCGTCCATGATAGTGATGGTGTAGTTGAAAGAATCTTTACTGGCCCTTTCCAGTTCAGTGAAAGACAGATAGCCTATCAGTGCGCCGTTTTGCGTGATAGTTTTGAACTCTGTGGATATTGCATCGCTGACTTCCCTGAATACCTTCGTCTGTGCCTTGGCACAACAAAGGAATGCTATGAAAGGTATAATGGTCGTAAATAACTTTTTCATGTAATGTTAGATAAACGATGACTATTTCTTCGGAAGTTCTTCTGTGTACTCCCGGTAAGCGCTGGTACTGAAATCTACCGAGTATACTCTCTTGGAAGACCTGATATTGGCATCATAACCACCGCCCGGGTTGGCCGCCGTAATTGCCAGCATCAGCTTCTTAAAGCCTCTCTCGGCATCTGTCATCTTGCTCCAGAAAGCAGCTTCCTGCATGCTCTTGCACGATTTATCCAGCTCTTCTCTGGGTATCTGCTCCAGCATCGTCTGTAATTCATAAAAGTCTTTGGAAACGTACTCCTTCTGGGTTACGCCAATAGCGCTGAACCGATGCAGGTCTTTATCGGCATAGGCCAGTTCCAGTATGACGTTATGCAGCATAAAGTCGAACCAGGGATCGTCGGCATACTTGTCTTTTGCCAGCAGGATTCTATATGTGCAGGTGGCAAGCGACATATTGCAATACATATTCCAGATCACCATCTTATCCGCCTTCTCCTTTATACCGGCAGGAATCGGTGTGAACGGACTGCCACTGCCTGCGGCAGATTTCGTGCGGTTATATCTTTCAATACAGTCAGGGTGCGTTTTCAGGGAGTCCTGCATTGCTACCGCTTCCTGGAAGTTGTAGTTTTTGGTAGATAATCCCCTGGAACGTTTCTTCAGCCAGGCATCTTCAATGGTAATGCCATAAGGTGCGAAGTAGTTCTTCACGGGTTGCTTTAATCCCTGCTTGTATACCATGTCTGCACTATCCAGTCGGAGGAAGAAATCCGGCGAGAAGGAGATATGTGCGTTTTTCAGCAATACCAGTGCCAGCGAGTCTGCATCGCTTTCATGGTAGCGCTGGTGCCTGCTTCTGTCAAAAGAATAGTTTTCATACACCTTCTTCAACCGCGTAAGCCGCTCATATTTCGAGTCCAGTACCTGGTCCAGCGATCTTTTATACTCGTCAGAAGTCAGCCATTCCGCTCTTTTCTTCATGGCATTTTCAGCATGCTGCATAATATTGTGCGACAGCTCATGGGCCAGTGTGAATGCCAGGTCTTCCCTAGTCTGCACGTAAGACAGCAGTCCGAGGTTAACTGCAATCACGTTATTACCGATAGCATACGCATTGACCGACGGACTTCTATCCAATACCAGGAAGGGCTGTACTGGCAGGTACTCTTTATTGGCGCGTGTAAGTTCGCCAATTACGGCGGCTACATAGTCATACACCTCTTTCTCATACAGGTAATTGTCTGCCTTGATAGCACTGGTGAAAAAGCTTGTTCTGCCGTCCCAGATCTCTTTATACTTCTTCTGGGTTTCTTTTTCTTTGTACACGGAGGGACATGCCCAGTTCTTTTCCAGTGAATCTCTTTGTTTCTGGTAGTACAGATGTGACAGATGCTGATAATTGTACAGTTGATTTGTCTGACACAGGGACACCTGACTGTTTGCCATCAGCAACAGCAACAGCAGGGTTACGCATTTAGGTATAGGTCTCATAAATTATTGCTCTCTCTGGGGGAGATTATAGCGCAAGATAGTCGTTTTTAAAATATATTTAAGGTTTTCAGTGTAAGGATGGTGCAGGTTCTTTGGATAGGGGAGATGCAAACATCGGCGGACTGAATTATCTTTAGTTTTCCGGTTTCAACTACCGGGCACCAACCAATATGAAAAAAACGAAGCTTTTATCTCTCATGCTGCTGGTATCGGCAGCATCTGCCTATGCTCAGCAATACAAACCCTTTCCCGCCGGTTTCCCATCTACCAGTGCCGCCGCAGTAGCTCCTGCCTGTGTCAGGATGTGGGAATATGACACGATTGCCAATCAGCAGACCAACGCTCCCTTCAGCGGAGTGGTAGTTACAAAGGAAGGACACATCTTAACTGTTGCACATACTACCGTTCCGGGTCGTACTTACCAGGTTAACTTTCCTGATGGAAGAGCCGTGATCGCACAGGCGCTGGGAAAGATCAATTTCCCCGAGACGCCGGAGCTACCGGATGTGGCTATGATGAAGATACTCACTCCCGGTGAGTGGCCGGTTGCACCTATGGGTACCTCCCGTACGCTTACACCTGCTGCTCCCTGCTTCAGCATTGCCTATCCCGAAAGCCTGAACGACCGGCTGCCGGCTATCCGTTTTGGTTATATTACTCTTCCGCAGAATGAAAAAGGCTTTATTCAGTCCAGCTGTATGATGGAACCTGGCGACTCCGGCGGTGCGCTATTTGACTATGACGGTAAGCTGATTGGTATGCGTAGTGCGGTACTTGTTGAAGAAACGCTGAACTTTGACGTGCCGGTAGATCTTTACCGCAGATACTGGACTGCCCTCAATCAACAGGTACATTATACAAAGTACCCTGAAAAGACAGATGACGTACCTGAACCGGCGGATAATACGACGACAACATTCACAGCGGGGATGCCTTCGCCTGGATTTAATATAAAACCTGCCCGGTTTGCTGACTACCTGGTGAGCGTCACCAGCACCGGCAATAAGGGTGAAACTGTTATCAACGGTGCGCTGTTTGCACACAAAGGCGGCGCTGTGGTAGTCTCCAAAAGTTCTGAAGTAGGCGGGTCGCCTGTTATTACTTATAAAAACAAGCAGGTCAAGGCAAAGATTATTGCCCGCGATAAAGAAAACGACCTGGTCCTGCTGATGCCGGTTACTCCGCTGAAAGGTGGTATTCCGGCAAACGCGCAGCAGTTCCGGTCAGTCGCGGGTGAGCAGCTTGTTTCTCCACGTCCCGACACCTTGCCTGTTTGCAGCGTGCTCGCTAAAGAAGTATTTACCCTGCCTAAGATGAGCAATACCGGGTTCCTGGGGGCAGCCATCGCGCCTGACAAAACCCCGCTGGTGCTTACCTATGTAATGCCCGGATCACCGGCTGCTGCCAAGGGCTTCCAGCCCGGCGACGAGATCCTTGCCATTAATGATGTGGCGCTGGACCAGCCGGCAGACTACGGCCGCGAGTTATATACATATTGGCCGGGAGATACGTTGGTAATAAAGCGCCGTCAGCAGGCGGAGGGACTTGTATCCGGATCAGGCGGCCCCGTACCGCATTACACAACGGAAATGACTGATACCCTGGTGCTTGCTAAACGTCCTTTACCGCCGCCACAACATGCTGCTGACCTGTTTAAAGGGGGCAGAAGTGAAAGACGGGATGGGTTCAACGGCATCTTCGCTCACGATGCGGTCCTGCAGGCGTCACAGTGCGGCGGCCCGGTGTTTAACGTGTACGGCGCATTCGGTGGGATTAATATCGCCCGCTTCTCCCGCACCATCACACTTGCGTTACCGGCTGCTACCGTTTATAGCTTTATAGATACGCATCTGAAGAATGGTGAATAAGGCAACAATCCCCGTTTTTCAGACAATGATTTCCTTCTCCATTCCTGCGGGAATGAGGTATCTTGTTTCCTGTTAATACAAATAGTTATATACCAGTAAATAGTTATTGTTATGGAAGATCAGTCTGTGTGTCAGCACCTGCTTGCCGTGAAGGAAGTGCAGCTGAGCGAAGACCATGTATGCGAGGAATGTATTAAAACCGGAAGTGACTGGGTACACCTCCGCACCTGTCAGACCTGCGGTGTAACGCTGTGCTGTGATCAGTCTCCGCACAAACATATGACCCGTCACTATCGGGCTACTGCTCATCCTGTAATTGCCTCGGCAGAGGAAGGGGAACGCTGGTTATGGTGTTATCCGGATGAGCAGTTTGCCGGGTACTAAACGGCAGCTTTTATAGCAACAGGTCCGGGTTCGTCAATATACAGTATGTTCTCCTTTTCCATTTGGGATATTGCCCAACTCCGGGGGTGCTCAATAAAAGGGGGCTGTTCACAGCTGGCGGCTATCAGTGGATATTCCATCCGGGTGGGCATGGTGTAAAATCCCTTCCGCCTGCGCCTTCCCGGATGGATCATACAGCGTAGTCTTACCGGCTGCGCTGCTTCATATGCTCCTTACCTGATGGCTACATCTTCCATTGCCTTGTCCAGCTCTGCGGCAGAGAAGTTACGTAGCTTTCCCTGTGCTGCCAGTGCCTTCGCCGTACCCTTCACCCAAAGCTTTAGCCTGGAACCATTGGTGCTTAAGATAATATTGGTGTTAGTTGGATTGAACGTCCAGGAGGTATAGTTGGTATACCCGCCGAAGACGTCTGTCTGTTTACCATCTCTGTTAAATATGATCAGGGAACCACTTTCTCCGGTGATCATATAGTCGCCTTTTTCTGACAGGACAATCCGTCGGCTGTAAGCGATATCATTCGGTATACGCCGGGTAGAATTGGGCGCATTGAACGTATATAATAGTGGCGCGCGCACCAGCTGAGGCCTGACGAAGTTCTTGCTGATCACTTGCTGCTGTTGTTGCAACTGTTGCTGCAGTCTTTGTGTCTCTTCCGGTTCGGCCATGAAAAGAAAAGTTTGCAGGTTGTCGGCAAGACTGATCACTGATATCCTGGCATATCCTTTATCTAATGGAACCGTATAACGTTCTGACGCAATCCTGTTACCTATGCTTCTGGCCAGGAAGATATCATTGCCGTCCACGGTGATGAATCCTTGTCCACTCTTGTCAAGAAAGCTGCTGGCCCCTTTGTACTGCCTGATCAGTCGCCCGGTAGTCAGGTCATAGGCTTCAATCATATTGCTCTTTCTGACGTACAGCAGGGAGTCGTTGGAGCTGACTTCTGTATCATCTGTGTTATACGCGGAGGGGATGACTACCGTATTGGCAGCGTCTGCACTTCGCCGGATCTGTATGTCTGCCGGTGTTACAATCATGACCCTGCCCCTGGCTGTATATACGGCTTTGATCACATTGTCCATACGTTCTGATTTACTTTTCAGGATGCCGGTGGTGCTATAGTTGTAGATATGATTTTTAGTGGCGATAAGCGCGTTGTTATCCGCCGGACTGAATTGTGCTGACAGAATTTTTCCGTCAATGGTGACTGGTATCTCCCGTCTGGCGGCAATGTCCAGCAGCGACAGTTTGCTGTCGCCCTGTACCGCCAGTACTGTCCGGCCATTATCAGAGAAGAATGCAGATGATACGTTATCAAGGATAAAAGACTCGTAGTAAGTATTACGATGCTCCAGGGTATCATGAATATAATCTTTGATACGCTGATTGGTACTGTCATATTTCAGGGATGCCAGGGCCAGCTGATAAGCCAGGGCGGGGTCAGACAGCATCAGCGATCTTGACCTGGTGAGAAAGGCTGCCGTCATCTTTGCGTATTCCACTTCCCTTGTTTTGTTCTGAATGATCACCAGCTGTCTTTCCAGCGAGTCTGAATATGTACGTAGTGAATCTGCTTTTGATTGCAACCGCAGCGAATATTGTTTCACTTCCTCCTGCGATTGCAGCAAGGCGGCCTGTTTGATCAGCAATTCCTTTTTTTGCCTTTCGACTGTTGTACGTGTTCTTTTCTCCTGCCGTGCAGCAGAATCTGCTTTCTGCCTGGCAAGATTCGCATCTGCCGCATTCTGCCTTGCGGCCGCTGCTGCCAGGTTCAATGAAGTATTCAGTTCCTGCAGGTCATCAGAAGAACTTTGCAGCTTGCGGTTCAGCTCCTGGATCTTACGTACTGATTTCTCTGACTTGTTCCACTGACTATACACATAACTGGCGGCAATCAGCAGCGATACCAGTCCCAACGCCAGCAAAATGGTTCGCTGTGTCTGCAACCGGGTCTTAGCTTTTTCTTCTGTCAGCTTTTCCGTCAGCAGCTCCTTTTCTCTTTTTTCCTTCTCCGAAGCCAGTTTGGCAATAGCCTCCTGCTTACTCAGTTTTTCTCTCAGGAGGTCCTTTTCGCGTTTCTCCTTTTCACTGTTTAGTTTTGTGACAGCCTCCTGCCTTCTTAATTTTTCTTCTATCAGTTCCTGCTCCCGCCGCTTCTTTCTGTCTTCCAGCTCATTGCGGCGTTGCAGACTCTTTTTGACGAAAGTTGTTTCCTGTTTATTCAGCCAGTTATCAGGCGACCGCAGGATGCTGAGTAAGGTGTTGAGTTTAGGGTCGTCATGCCACAGCTTTTTGTTGTTGCTTTTGTATTGCTTCACAGCGTCTGATAAGTCCTGCTGCAGGTACAATATGTCTTTACCATATTGTTTGATCCAGTCGCCTATCAGGTTCCAGGAACGGATCAGTGAGTCATGGGCAGGTTCATAGTAGATATGCCCTGTTTCATCCGGTCCGGACACTATCAGCCTGCTGTTCACCAGTTCATTCAATACTTTCTGTACACGCTCGTTTTCCAGGGGGTCTTCATACACCAGGTCATCCGCCACGATGCGTTTGGAGGCTTTCTCATTAATACTGAGCGACAGCATCCGGAGCATTACGTTCTTGATAGTATGCTGTGTCTCCGGATCAGAGCCAGTATACAGTTTGGTAGCCCTGAGTCTGAGCCCGTCCACTACGCCGCCGATGGCATTGTAGTGGTCTTCTGTCAGGAAGCCGTCGTTGGCTCCGCTTTTTTCATATTCCAGGTACATCTGCTGTAAGGCGTAGGAGAGCAATGGCAGTGTACCATTTGATTGCATCACATCCCGCACAATGTTGTTGACGAGGTAAGGCGGCTTGTATTCCAGTCCGGCGAGATAGGCAGGCTCCGTAATAATTTCCATGACAGAGCTTTCTATCAGATCCGGAACCGTCTTCTTAGATTCCCGCCACCCGGTCAGTGCCCTTTCAAATTCATATTCATAATCCGACCGGACGCTGAGTACAATCTTCACCTGTTGCAGCACAGGATCGGTGGTATCCAGCAGTTCGTTGAGCAGCCGGATAAAGGTTTCACTTTCTGCTGTAGAAGACTGGGTGCTGAGCTCTTCAAACTGATCGATGTAGATAAGTAGTTTGCCGCCGGCAGTAGCGGCGATCTTCTTTTCAATCTCTTGCCAGAATAGCATAGGGTGTGTGCTGGGTTCCCCCTGGATAACCTGGTACCCTTCCGTTCTTAGTGCCGGTATAATACCAGCTTTGATGATAGAAGACTTTCCTGAGCCGGACGGTCCTACTATTACCAGGAATCGTTTATCTTCAAAGAAAGTCAGCAGTTCCCGCAGTATGACGCTGCGGCCAAAGAATACGATGGCGTCTTTTTCGTCGTAGGAGGGCAGTCCTTTGAAGGGGTTTCCTTTTACCACCGGGTGCAGGTTGCGGCCCCGGGCCGCGGCTGTCTTGTTCTGTACAATAAGGGGCACAAGACTGTCGTGCGTCAGGAAATAGACACTTCCGGTACCCTCTTTTGACTCTTTAATAAGTTTACTCTTACCCAGTTCTTCGAGCCATACCAGGGCTGTCTGGGGGTCAATATCCTTTATGTCGCTGATACGCAGCGGCTGTTTGGTGTGGGAGTGCGATACAAAATGCTGCAGCAGGTACCATACTCCGCCGGTTCGGCCTTTTGAAATCCTTTCTACTACCGCCTCCAGGTAACGGGCCAGTATGTCGCGGCCATCGCCGAGTTCGCGCAGCAGGCTATGGGTGAATGCAATGCCGGTTTCCGGATCGGCTTTTTTAGCGGCCTTCTCCCATGCCCAGAACAGGTATACCTGCAGATTGCCCAGGTCTACCCGCCCATCGGTAGCGCAGCTGGCCGCAATCCTGGCGGCACAGTGTTGCCGGTCCCCATCAGGCGTACGGATGTTGTTCTTGTCCAGTAGTTTGGATACTGCTTCGGTGGCCTCAGGGATGCTCATCGGCTCTATCTTGACAGAAGCTTTGAAGACGGTCAGACCGGCATCCTGGAATGTTTTAAGATGACCATGATACTCCTCTCGCAATACCAGGATGATCTTACATTGCACTTCGCTGTTCTGAATCTCCTTCATTGTGCTTATAAAGCCCTGAATTTCCGCTTTCGTCCCGAAGATGAATAGTTCCTCCAATTGATCGAAAACGAGGAATATGGGCTTAAAATGCTTCAGATATACTTTCCGGATCATTTCCGGCAGCGGGGCAGGTGGGTTTGCCACTGTTTCGCCGGCTTCCTCGGCCAGTTTCGCTGTAAGGCTGCTGTTTAGATCCTCCCTGCGGGTGATCCATACTGCATGCCAGTCGGTACGTCTGAAACGGTTGGCCAGTCCGCACTGTATCAGGCTCGTTTTGCCCACGCCTGACATACCATATATCAGGATGAGATTTGCAGCAAAGGACAGGTTGTACAGGTGGTCAATTTCC
Source organism: Chitinophaga rhizophila (assembly GCF_019492185.1). Classification (GTDB taxonomy): domain Bacteria; phylum Bacteroidota; class Bacteroidia; order Chitinophagales; family Chitinophagaceae; genus Chitinophaga; species Chitinophaga rhizophila. The sequence continues at coordinate 299,118 of NZ_JAICCF010000001.1, read as the reverse complement.
GTGGTCCGTCCGCCCCAGATATCTTTGTCCTCTTTCGTATAAGATTCCAGTAGCTTGAACGGATTGTCCGTCAGTATGGTCATGGTTGGCTGTTTATGGGAGTGGTGCTTTCTACTGTGGCAGGTGTAGCGGCGATCTTCGAGCGGTAATAGCCAAATTCTGCGTGCAGCTGCAGCAGCCGGTTGGTAATCCTGTTCTTTTCCCGGTCGGTCTTGCTGCCCATCTCTTCAATGAAAGGCAACGTTGTTTTGGAAATGGTAGCCGCGCCCAGATCTATTTCCTGCGTTTCCGGCAGAATGTGCATCAGCCGCTCATTGCTGGTCAGGCTTTTGTATACGATGCCGTTGCCTTCTGTATAATTGTAAAAATAGAGGTCAACACCATCATACTCGCACAGTACATTCCTGTCTATCAGGAACGGCGATAAAGAAAGGTATTCAAACATCCTGTAGATCTCTTTTACCAGTATCACAGAATAAGACTCTGCATATTCGGGCAGCGACTGTAACTCCATCACCTCCATTCTGTCAGAGATCCGCTGTTCCAGCAGCATATACCTGTGGAAGTACGTCTTCGCCAGCACGTTCCTTTTCCGGATAGCCTCCACGTTTTTGATCACGACCATCTTATACTGCAGGATGAAAAACAGCTCCTTTAACAAGTTGATTAAACCCTGTTCTATCAGTTTACAGTGATGGATATAGGCGGCAGTCGTATTCAGTGAAGGGATCTTCGCCTTGATGCCTTTAATGACCATATGTGAATTGAAGAAGTTATTCTCATATGTATTAATACGCTCAAAATGCAGGTACTCCTTCACAAAGGCATCGATCTCTGTTTCGTCTTTCAGGTTTTCTTTCAGCACCTGGCTGATAACTTCGATAAACGATGTATAGTCAAAATCCTGTTCGGTATCTTTTGTTTGCCGGAAGTAGCTCAGTATAATTTCTTTCTGAATAGGATTGAGCACTACCTTCCTGTTGTATTTCTCTTTCAGGCCGTATACTTCCAGCAGGTCGGACAGGATAGTAGCGGCAGCCAGTTTCACCAGTATCTCGTAGAAGTTAAGCTGTAACTCCAGGAACTCTGCGTAGTCATCTTCCGTTCGCAGGTTTTCTTTGCTGAAAGAATACATCCTTTGTAACAGTTTACCCAGGGGCAGGGGAAAGGTGTTGATCAGTTTATCGGCAATGTCACTAAGACCCTGCGGATCCCTGATATAGGCGGCGTAGAGATCGTTGATCTCCTTCAGCTGGAGGTTACGCCGGTTAAACCGGTCATTGATATTCTCCATCTCTATGTCCAGTTCCTTGCGGCCCAGATCAGCTTTATCGTACAGCGCCGCAATCAGCTGGTCTTTTTCTTTGGCAAGCGTGCTATACAGGCGGCTTGCATTATAGGCCAGCGCCCGGATCAGGTCATCGTTGGGCGCATATTTTATGTTGTCTTCATATTTATCATGGAGGTATTGTGTTACCGACCATTCATCTGTGATACCGGTTTTATAATAGAGTCCCCAGGGAAATATACCGTTATCATCTGCTTCATCTTCGTCATCATCCATCACGGCAGCCCGTTTCAATCCGACGTAGCGGTTCGTACCTTTCGGAAACAGCGCAAAGTGCTCGCCTGACAGCACGAAGGTTTTGGCAAAATCAAACGCTTTGCCGATAGGCCATGACTTTGTGAGGGCAGTGTAGAAGTAGATAGAAAATTCGGACGCTACCTTGTCATATACCGGCCGGTGTGTACCAATTACAATAGGTACGCCTTTCTGTGGTTGGGCAGGTTCAGGCGTATGTAATACTTCCACGATTTCCCTGGATGCACACGCATTGAGGAATACCAGTTTCAGATGAGGCGCGAACGTCATTAGTTCTGCCAGCCCTTCTTTTCTGAATACGCCGTCTTTCGTGAAGAACAATGCCATACTGTTACCATGACCGGAGAAATGTAATATTTCTATATCGGGACCATGATCAGCAAAGTAACGGAACAGATCTTCTTTTGTAGCACTGATGAGGATATCCGGATTCAGGTGATTTTTAATATTCCCGAAGTAAAGATTGACCTCTTTTATTTCCTGCTCGACATAATGAAGGGGCTCTTCTTTCATATCGTTGGCATACGCCAGTAGCGCTATTCTTGCCATGACCTTGTTGTGTTTTAACCTGCGTGGAAGGATATATTGGGGTTGGGGTATTTCCTAACTTAAACGTAATCTCTAATATGCTGATATTAAGTTAAGGAATTTAACTGCAATAGAAAAATATAATAGCCAGGTCTGTGGCTTGCTTTGATTCCGGTTATTTAATTTCTATATTGGCTGATCATAAAGCCCGTTACGGAAAGCCGGCATATATAGTATCATTATCAGCGAATATTATGTAAGAAAGGGCATATTCCACGGTTACAGGTATCACAATCTTACACCAGGTAACTATTTCGTAAACTATTAAAGCAGTAGGATGTTAAAAAAGATCGCATCTATTTTAGTCTTTTCTCTCGGAGTGAATGTCGCTCATGCGCAAAGCAGCTACTCCATTATTCCAAAACCCGTAAGTATTCAGGCAGCAAGCGGCCGCTTTGATCTCGGTCGTCAAACCGTCCTGGTGGCGCAAACAGATGCGGCACGAAAAAATGCGGAACTATTCAATGAATTTCTCTGGAACCGCTATGGTTTTAAGATGAGCATCACCCGGGTTGCCACCGGCAAAGCAATTGTGCTCGAAGACCAGGCTGATGCAGCTGCCGCTGAAGCTTACAGCCTGACGGTAACTGCCGACAAGATCACCGTAAAGGGAGGCAACACCGGCGTATTCTATGGCCTGCAATCCGTATTACAGCTCATAGAACAGCAGAACGGCGCTCTGGCCGTACCGGCGGTCACCGTCAACGATAAACCGGAATTTGGCTACCGCGGTGTCATGATCGATGTGGCCCGGCATTTCTTCTCACTCGATGAACTGAAGAAAATCGTTGACCTGATGGCATACTTTAAATTTAACCGGCTGCATTGGCACCTGACAGACGATCAGGGCTGGAGACTGGAAATTAAAAAGTACCCGAAGCTGACACAAGTAGCTGCCTGGCGCGATTCCAGTATTCTCGGACAATACGGCGACTTCAAACCTTTCGTCTATGATGGGGTGAAACATGGCGGCTATTACACGCAGGAAGAAGCGCGCGAACTGGTAAAATATGCAGCTGACCGCAAGATTACTATCCTGCCTGAAATAGAACTGCCAGGTCACAGTACCGCTGTACTGGCTGCCTACCCGCAACTAGGCTGTAAAGATACCATCTACCAGGTGCCTGGTTACTGGGGTGTACACTACGCCATCTACTGTCCGAAAGAAGAAACCTTCCGCTTCCTCGAAGATGTACTGACAGAAGTAATGGCCATCTTCCCGGGTGAATATATCCATGTCGGCGGCGATGAAGTGCCTAAGGAACACTGGCAGGAATCATCCTTCGCACAGAACATGATCAGAAAACAGAAACTCAAGGATGAACATGAACTACAGAGTTACTTCATCTCCCGTATAGAAAAGTTCCTTAATAAAAACGGCAGACGCCTCGTAGGCTGGGACGAGATCCTGGAAGGAGGGTTGGCACCGAATGCTACTGTAATGAGCTGGAGAGGAGAGAAGGGCGGTATTGCAGCTGCACGTATGCAACACGATGTGATCATGACGCCTAACAGTCACCTGTACATCGATCACTACCAGTCAAAGGATAAAACCAGCGAGCCTACAGCTATCGGCGGTTTCCTGCCGCTGGAAAGAGTATACAGCTACCATCCGCGCCCTGACTCGCTTACGGCAGCAGAACAGCAACATGTACTCGGTGTACAGGCCAACCTCTGGACTGAATACATCGGTACCAACAATAAGCTGGAGTATATGTTGTTCCCGCGCATGCTGGCATTGTCGGAAGTTGCCTGGTCGGCTAAAAGCGCCAGAGATTATACTGACTTCTCTACCAGACGACTGCCTTTACGCTTGCAGGAACTGGAAAAACTCAATGTGTTCTACCGCATACCCGAAGCGAAGGTGACATTCAGTAAAAATGCGGCAGGCGTAAGCACCGCGGAGATTACTCCCTTTGTAGCTAATAGTCAGGTGTATTACACAGTAGATGGTCATAAGGCTGATCAGACCGCGAATCTGTACAACGGACCATTTGCATTGCCGGCAAAGGGTAAAAGTGAAAAGGCGATGGTATTGAATTATATTATTGTGACGCCAGGCGGAAGAGTGAGTAATATGTTCACTGTGCCGCTGGAAGAGAAGTAGTGTTGATATTAGCAACCAGACCGGCACCAATTTAGACAGGTATTTGATAATTAATTTTATACATTAAACATAATATATATTTTAGCTGTAATTGCGCTATATTTGCGGCAGTAAAATTTAATCCTATACACTATGAAAAAATTGGTTGCTGGTTTACTTATGACCGGCTTATTGTTCGTTGGACTCAACGTTAATGCCCAGACAATCGTTAAAGGTAACCTTTCAGCATTAAAAGGTGCAACAGGGGTGAACGTTGTGTTTACTTATAATGGTCTTACAGTAGGTAAAGAAGGTAAAGAAGAAAATTACCTCAAGAGAAAAAAACAGGAGAAAGACAGCAAAGAACCTGGTTCGGGCGACAAATGGATCGAACAATGGAATGCTGACAAAGAAAAAAGGTATAAACCTAAATTCATCCAGTTACTGTCGAAGTACACCGAATGGCAGCTGAACGAGGATACCAAAGAGAAATACACCATGGTAGTGAACACTACTTTCCTGGAGCCAGGTTACTACGTAGGTGTTTCTGCCGGTCATGCGAGATTGAACCTCGAAATTTCCATATATGAGGCTGATAACATGAACAAGGCTTTGTGTAGAATCACAATGGAAGATGTAAAGGCAGGTAAAGGTCAGTTCGATACAGCATCAAGAGTAAGTGAGGCTTATGCTAAAGCTGGCAAAATGATAGCCAAATTTATTATGAAAAATTCTAAAAAATAGTCAGAAGAGGGGTAGCCGTTACAAGGGATCACTCAAAATTAAAAGACTGCCTGATAAAGGTGGTCTTTTTTTTATCAGAAAAGTATTATCGTCTTTTATACAGTTTTGAAGCAGTTTACCATCATCTGTTCCTGTTCAGCGTATTACCGCAAAGCACGGCTTATGTGAAGCAGTCCCTTACGTACAGATAATACGACAGGAGATGGCTATTTGAGATCTGTCATTGCGCGCCTGTTCAGGTATACTCAGGACGAAGTAAGTCAGAAGAAAAGGTGGACCTGAGCCGGTCATCATTTCAGATAGTAATTTAACAGGAATAACAACAGGAGAGTTATGCCAGGATGGCAAGGGGCAATAACAAGATGTATCTGCGCATATAGATTCGCAGAAAAACATAACAGGGATATATCAGATCAGGTTCTGTAAGGGATAAAGATGCACACCAATATACAACACGCAGGCAGCAGTATATTTATTCCCGCTGTATACAGGAGGGAGCCGGCAGGGACAGCCGGTTATTACCAATCTTGGCAATCATCGTGCAGGTAGCGGTTGTACGCCCCATCGTCATAATATCAAAGACCTGTGAAGACTTCGGCAGTTGCACAGCAATAATATCCGCCGCTACGTCCTGCCGATGACCTGCTGGTCTGCCGTCATGCAGGCCGCGGACCTGTACCACTACCATCAATATACCATGCCCTGGCACGTCAATATGCATATCTGCGCCGGCAAATGGTCTGTTATGGTCAATGGTCATCGTTGTGTTGGCAGTACCTGTTACCGATTGACTGCCGAAGCTGATACGTGCAGCGATTACTTTCACTTCCACGCCGGTAATACCTTTTACGGATGGCAATGTCTGCGCCGGAATATGTAAGATACCCTCCGGCATAAATACAGGTGCCTGTCTTAAAAAGCGGCTGATACCCGTGTGCTGGTTGAACCGGAAACCGGTGACTGCCTGATGGGGTGGCTGAGCGCTTTTGATCAGTGTTTTGGTAAGCCGGTTAATATGGCTGCTATCACAGCATACATCCAGTCCGGAACTGAATGCTTTACGGATCAGCGCACCTCTTTTACTGGCTATCCCGAAACGCTGTGCAGCACGGCGGGTAGCAGTGGTCTGCCTGACCGTCTCCGGTATACTCCGCAGGAAATGCTTTCCATTGCGGTAATAGCCGATCATATTAGTAAGGCGGCCGCTGAATGTGAGAATAGATGTTTGTCTGGCCATGTGAAATGATATTGGTGAACCATAAAGATACAGCAGTACGGTTTGGAGCGGGGTGCAGTCAGTTAGTGGGTTTATAAAAATCAGTGACTGCCCTTGCAGTATGATCAGCAAATGTAAATCAGGTGTTAGATTGGTACGAAACCCACCGCGTCGCTCTTAGAGGATGTGTAAAAATGTGTGCCGGAATGCACTGCGGTCGGGGAATGTACAAAGTTCAACAGTGCAGTGTATATTTGATCATGAAATAGCCCGAAAGGCCATTTTGTTTATCAGATAACCAATATTCCTTTGTAGGAAATATGCAGATTTGTTATAGCTGTTATTGCCGTCTTTCGTTACAGGATTATCTGTACAGTCGGATACTGTTTTTAATCAGCTGAATACTGCCGTTGGAAAACAGGGATATTGGAAGGGCTGGAATTATGTTAAGGGTACGCTGACCGGTATTATCCCCTTAACGTACTTATACGTGATTTTTGCCTGGACCGTTTTTAAGTTTTTTATTTCGGGAATAATAAGTAATTTTATAATCTCTATGGTAATCGTGTGTTAAGCGTTTGAAGAACTCCAAAGTATATAGAATTAGAAGACAATTTTTTTAATTACCCCGAAAAGAAAAATCATAACAAGTAAGAAGAACTAATGACTTTTGATGCGCTGCCGTCATTGTAACATGTGCATTGTGATAATTACACCCCAAATAAATCAACTACTATCAGAATGCTGCATGTGCTGACAGTATTGGAGGACTGAAAAACAGTCTTCTGCATCATCCGTATCGAAAAATCATCTATCATATCGAGTATGCAGCCGCTGGCAATAGCCACTGGCCTGGCTTCCATGTCTTGATTAAAATCATAACCATGATTTTCACTGCTTTTAAGTTATTAAAAGACCAGCTGGATAGTTATATCCAGTCCTTTAACCCTATGGGCAACGACCCCGAAAGCCATGTAGTACTGGATAATGTAGCTACACTGGAAACGCCTGACAGGCCGCCGGGCGCTGAAGAGCGCATCATCCTGAGCATGGTGAATATTGAGGAAGAGGCTACCCTGAAAAATAGCACGCATTTTTACAGGAATGCACAAGGTATTGCTTATCATAATCCTCCTATTTATCTGAACCTGTACATGCTGGTATCAGCACATTATAAGAACTATGAAGATGCACTGTCGCGTTTATCTCAGGCTATTCAGTTCTTTCAGGGCAAGAGTAGCTTTAACCTGAAGAACTCACCCAATGAAGTCCTGATCAATAGCGGGCAGGCATTGGATGACCTGCAACTGCATCTTGAACTGTTCTCGCTGTCCTTTGAACAGCTTAACCACCTATGGGGTGCCTTGGGCGGAAAACAGATGCCCAGCGTATTATATAAGGTAAGACTTGTGAAGATCACAGAAAACAGAATAACAGGACTAGGTACTATCGTAGAGCAAATCCAGTCAAAAGACAGTATTGCTTTCCCCAAATCATAATAATGGCTTTTCAGATTACATACAGGCGTCTGGCAGTAGTGAATATGTTGCATAGCTTCTATCTTGATAAAGAAGATAGCAGCTATTACAGCCTGTCCCAGGAAGACCAGGAATTTAGATTGGCCGACCTGCTCATGGATAACAGGTACAACCTCATGGATGATGTGGAAATCATACCTACGCCGGCAACTGACAAAATAATAAAGGGACACCGTATCGTATACCGGCAAACGTCCACCGGTATTGTGATAGGCGTGGCTTCCAGCCCGGGAGCGGATGGCGCGCTCACAACCGCCGTGCCTTTAGATGCAGCACTGCGCCTGCAATTCCTCATACGTCTGAAGAACAACGCTTTGCTGTCGCGCAGCAACCTGCGCATCAACCCCGTATTCCCCGCATGTTATTATTTCACAAATGATGATACGACGACCGGTAAATCTTTTCCCTCACTCTCTGCCGCTATCCAGCCTATACAGGAAGGGAGGGTCTATGAGATGGGAGAAACAGCGATGATGAATGGTAACGCCTCACAGGCTATTGCCCGCACAGACAGCGCCGCAGCAGGATGGATCGCTACTGACAATTACCATTACATCAATGAAGAAGATCGGATACTGCTACCGCTGAAATTCACTTACACCTTCGACCAGCAGGGTGTGACGACAGCCGGTTTTACATTGCTCAAAGGTGCTGACGAGATCAGCGTACTGCCTTTTCAGCAGGCAGGCGGATTGCGCGAAGCATTGCTTGACTTCACCGGTACGCCGGACGGGATCTACACATTGAAGATTGCCGGCAGCAACAACTACAACCGCACTTATACCGTGTATCTGCATTCAACGCTTTACCAGAGAGAGGCATGGGGTGTGCTCGACCTGGTCATGCATACCGCAGAACCGGCATATCAGCTCATTGATGCGGAGGGTTTGCTGACTGTACCCGCGGCCCCGGTGTTTGAACTACGCTTTGCCAGCCGGTCTACCTACTGGAAATATTATCTACAGAAAGGCGATACGCCGGGTGCAGACAGCAACTGGAATGAAGTATCTCCTGCGCCACCTGGTATCAGGAAGGTCATCATCAGCAAACAGCCATACCCACTCATGCAGTCTTACCGGAAAGTCAGCTACGCCGCTGTTAACCTGCCCAATCCGGATGGCGAGTTACTCAGCAGGCAGGGCGATCTCATTTGTTCTGAAATATTACTTACCAAAATGAAATTATAAATCGATCAAATATGGCAAACACATACTATACACCCGGCGTGTATATTGAAGAAGTCTCAAAGTTTCCCCCATCCATTACCGCAGTAGAAACCGCAATTCCTGCATTTATTGGTTTTACGCAGACTGCTATCATCGACGGTGCAGAAGTATATGGCAAGGCGGTACGTATCAGCTCCCTGCTGGAGTATGAGAATATCTTCGGCGGTCCGCAGCCCGAAGTAAACCTCATCGTTACCGTTACTACCAGCGACACTTCCGGTACCCGCTATTCAGTCAGCTATGATCCCGCTGATGGTAAAGGTTTATCCAAACACATTATGTATTATGCCCTGCAGCAGTTCTACGCAAATGGCGGTGGCCCCTGCTGGATTATATCTGTAGCGCCGTACCAGGATTTCGGTACGCCGATCATCGATCAGGAACCTTTCCTCGATGCACTGACAGAGCTGCGTAAACAGGATGAGCCTACGCTCATTATCTTTCCCGAAGGGCAAAATATGCCGCAGGATACCTATAAAACCCTGCTGGAAGCTGCACTCACACAATGTTATGACCTCAAGGACCGCTTCGTGATTATGGACATCTTTGATAATGGGCTGACATTAAGAACAGAAGGTGAGATACTGGCGGCTGCACAAACGTTCAGAGACGCTATCAACTCTCCGTACCTCAGCTACGGTGCTGCTTACTTCCCTAACATCCGTTCTACTTTTGACTATGCATATGATGAGAATACCGTGGTGATTGCCGGCGGCAGTGCCGACTCCTTCGGCGCACTCACCAGCCTGGAGAAGGCCAATGTGAAACTGGCTATCTCTAATTACTCTATCATTCTGCCCCCGTCTGCATCCGTAGCTGGTGTATATGCCCGTGTAGATAATTCACGCGGTGTATGGAAAGCGCCCGCCAACGAAGGACTGCTGGCAGTATCTGGTGTAACCTGCGATATCAGCGACCAGATCCAACGTAACCTGAATGTGGATGTAAATGCAGGGAAGTCCATCAATGCCATCCGCTTCTTCTCCGGCAGAGGTATCAAGATATGGGGCGCACGTACCCTGGACGGTAACTCCAACGAATGGCGCTATATCTCTGTACGCCGTTACTTCAATATGGTCGAAGAGTCTACCAAAAAAGCATCTGAAGCTTTTGTATTTGAGCCGAATGATGCCAATACCTGGGTGAAAGTTAAGGCCATGATCGAAAACTTCCTGATCAATCAATGGCGCACAGGTGCGTTGGCAGGCGCAAAGCCGGAACATGCTTTTTATGTAAAAATAGGCATCAACGAAACCATGACAGCCTTTGATGTACTGGAAGGCAAGATGATCATCGAAATCGGTCTGGCAGTAGTAAGGCCGGCAGAATTTATCATCCTGCGCTTCAGCCATAAAATGCAGGAATCATAACCACCGCATTGCTACCCCGATCAATTAAAACAATAACCCCTTTAAGAAAATACACCACATATGAGCGACAACAAACCTCCTGTGGACACACCGGTAGTACAATGTACTCCGCCATCGCCCTCACAGTTTGACCTGCTGATGAAAGATTACGGCGTCGTCCTGAAAGACGAGCTGCAGCAGAAATCATCTAACCTGGAAGCTGAGGTCATCAAAACAAATACCGCCAGTCAGGTAGTATGTGTAGAGCGAAAAGTGAATGATAAATATGCCCGCGCTGTAAAAGAATACAACTTCCTGAGCAATTGTGTTACTGTATATGCCGGTCAGGACCTTGAGGGCCTTACCACTACCGTAGCGCTGGCACAGGCCAGGTATGCCGGTATCAAAACAGCATTTGATACCGCAGTAGCCGCTATCAAAAATGCCAAACAGAAATCAGGGCTGGTCAATACGCTGGCAGGCAAGCTGAAAGACGCAGTGGCGGATTCCTGTAACTCTGAAGAACTCAAGCTGATCCGGGAGAACCTGTCTAAAGGCGGACCCGGTAAAAAGAGTATTGAAGACAGCGTGCAGGAATTTGTAGCCTACGCAGAAAAGATCGTGAATCAGGCAGATGATGTTGCCCAGGCAGCGGTAAAGGTAGCCGGTATCAACGCCTTCGTGAATATTGACAACCTGACATCGCTGATCGCTACCGCTAAGGCAGACGGTACCAACCTGCTCACTGACGTTGAAAACAATGTAAAGAGTATACAGAAGAAATACGACGACTCCCGCAAACCATTAGGCGAAGCGCTGAAAGAGCTGAGCAAGGCAGGCAGTCTGAAATATGCAGCATGGGTAGTGAAAGATGCAGTTGCAGATACGGCCAAGTTTGTGGACGATAAGAACTGTAACGGCGGTGGATGCAAAAAGCTGGATGAGATATCCGAAGAAGCAGAAAATGCTTTCGATAGTGGTAACTGCGGAACTCCCAATGAGCCGGAATATGAATCGCATTAGGCGGCCTTCCACATTATTTAACACCGTTTACAATTTATAGCATCATGGCATCTAATTACGATACCGTTCAACAATATCTGGACCGCCTCAGAAAAGATTGTATAGAGGCAGACCAGGAACTCAATAATGCCAAAGCCCAGGAGGCATTTAAAAAAAGCGCACTCGATAAAAAGAAGCGCTGGTCTGAAGTGCTGAAAGATATACTGTCCACCATTACCGAAACAAACCGGCTGGGACTGATCTATCTGGGTACGCTGGAAAGAACACGCAAGTACAATGAGAAGGCAGGTAAGAATGCACGTCTCTGTATTGACGCTATCAGGATCCTTATCTGCGAAGCAAAACAACTCCTGGATTGCGCAGAGGTGTTAAGAGCGCAGATCAAGGTACTGACAGACCGTATTGATAACAAGATACCGTCAAAGGGAGCCAATTCAATACTGGCTAATCTGACGGCCCTCAAATCGGCTGGTGAAGAATCAGTGACAGCCATCAGAGATGCTATCAATGCCCTGTTGGTCACCTGCCGCCACGAAGAAGAGCTGTGGGGACTACTGGCAGGAGAGAAGGGACTGGTGTACCAGGTAACAGGCGCTTATACGCTGGTCACTGAAGGTAAGAAACCAGACCTGGAAGACTGCGCGTCCTGCCATCCGCAGAAGACACCGTTGTTTCCCATGGATGATGAAGCCTGCGATTTCTACACCAAGACAAAACATCAGTATGACAGCACGCTGGATGAACTGAAAGAACTCCAGAAAGATGTAGAGGTAGTATCCTGCAAGCGCGAGTTTGCCCAGGCCCGTAAAGATGCGCTGGATAAAGCATATGCAGCCGCATTGGCAGCAAAGTCCTGTGAAACCGCTCCTGCGGCCGCCAGGAAGTAAATCAATTTCATAATCACTCATAACAGCACAAAAGAAAGACAATGGCAAATTATCCATTACCCAAGTTTCACTTCCAGGTAGAATGGGGTGGTAAAAATATCGGGTTCACCGAAGTAACCGGTCTCACTGTCGAAACAGAAGCGATAGAGTACCGTCACGGTGCCAGTCCTGAATATCATAAGACCAAACAGCCAGGTCTGAAAAAATACAGCAACATCACGCTGAAACGCGGCACGTTCCAGTCAGACAATGAATACTTTGATTGGTGGCAGGAGACCGTTTTCTTCCAGGAGAACAATGGCAAGTACCGCCGCACTATTACTATCAGCCTGCTGGATGAGATGCATAAGCCCATCATCGTATGGAAGGTTAAAAATGCCTGGCCGATAAAGGTACAGTCAGCCGACCTGAAGGCAGACGCCAATGAGATTGCAGTGGAAAGCGTTGAGCTGGTACACGAAGGACTGGTGATTGAAAATAAATAAGGATGACAGCCGCTAATTATCCTCCTGTAGGGTTTCATTTTAAGGTAGAGTTCCTGTTTGACAAAAAAGGTAATGTCCAGCAAACGGACAATGACATCCTCTTTCAGTCAGTATCAGGACTCAACTTTCAGATGCAGACAGACACCCTGCGGGAGGGAGGAGAGAACCGCTTTGAGCACGTCCTGCCCCTGCGCAACAAGTGTACGGACCTCGTGCTGCGCCGTGGTATCTTCAAACCGGCGGATTCCATCGTCTCACAATGGTGCCTGGATGCATTTAAGAATTTCAGCTTCGCACCCATTGATCTCATCGTCACCCTGCTCAATGAACAACACCAGCCCCTGATGGTATGGAAAGTACACCGCGCCTGGCCTAAAAACTGGAAGGTGGCAGACTTTAACGCCGACAAAGGAGAGGTGGTCATTGAAACATTTGAACTGAATTACAACTATTTCAGCGTGGAATAGCAGACAAATTAAAAACCAGGCTCATGCCAGTAGAGATAAGAGAAATGGTTATCAAGGTAGCGGTAGACGAAGCTGCCGGTAAAGGAAATAAAGCCGGCGGCAGTGACCAGCAGGAGGGCTCTCCTGATGCCATCGTCCGTACCTGCGTCGAAAAGGTGCTTGAAATCCTGAAAGATCAAAGAGAACGCTGATGGCAAACAAAGAAACAGCGAATGTAGAGAAGATCGTGATCCGGCCGTTTCTGGACCAGAAACAGAAACAGTCGGCCGGTAGCGACTTCACTATTCCCATTAACCCCGAAAGTTATGCCCAGTCTTTTAAAATAGAGGCAAAGGAAAAAGCGACCGGGGGTAATCAGGGCAGTGCGCCGGAATATAAGTTTACCGCCCCCGAACAGCTGAAGCTGGACTTTACCCTGGACAATACCGGTACCATCGAAGGTAATATCCTGAACGGTACAGAGGTAAAAGACCAGGTAGACCAGCTGCTGAACGTGGTGTACCGGATGCAGGGAGAGGCACATAAACCCGCTATACTGAAAATTCAGTGGGGGTTGTTCACCTTCGATTGTATCCTGGCTACCCTGGATATCAATTACGTGCTTTTTAAGCCCAATGGAGCCCCTTTAAGGGCAAAGGTGAGTGCTAGCTTCACCCAGTACACAGAACCGAAAAAACGGGTCGCTAAGGAGGATAAGCACTCGCCGGATCTATTCAGGAGTATCCGGGTCACCGACGGCGACACACTACCGCTGCTCTGCTACAAAAGTTATGGCGATCCCGCATTGTATATGCAGGTAGCCTACTACAATGAACTGGTCAGCGTAAGGCGGCTGCGTACAGACGACGATCTGGCATTCCCCCCGCTGAAGCAGTCTGAAACCCAAAAAACCTCCTGAACATGGCCAATGAGGAAAATGTAGCCGCAGATGAAAGGATTATTCCGACGCCAGGTGTGTATGATTACACCAGCTTTGAAGTGCTGATTAACGGTAACCGGGTCAATAACCCTGCTTATAACCTGCGCTCCGCAGTGATCGTAAAGGAAGTGAACCAGATTCCTTATGCCCGTCTGCAATACCTGGATGGCGATGTCTCTGATGAAAAGTTTGCCGTGAGTGAATCCGCCGACTTCATCCCCGGTAATAAGATAGAACTGAAGACAGGCCGGGATGGCAAGCAGACCACCGTCTTCAAAGGGGTGATTGTCAAACATGCCATCCGCGCCGCTGAAAATGGTAACGCCTCTCTGCACCTCGATTGCCGGGATGAAGCAGTATCGCTTACCCTTGGCAGGAAGAACAGGTACTTCCGGGAGATCACTGACAGTGATGCACTGCAACAGGTGCTGGGCGCAAAGGCCGGCACACTGGCAGCCACCTCCGTACAGCATAAGGAACTGGTACAATACTATTGTACCGATTGGGACTTTGCCCTGAGCCGCGCTGAAATGAACAGCTGTGTGCTGATGGCGCACGATGGCAAGGTGGATATAGTCAGACCTGAACTGGCAGGCATACCTGCCCTCACACTGGTATATGGCGCTACCATCGAGGAATTTGAAGCAGAGATGGACGCCCGTACGCAATGGCAGGAAGTGAATGCCAGCGCCTGGAATTACAAAGACCAGTCAGTCACAGAAAATGCTACCGCCAGCGTGCGCTTCCAGGAAGCAGGTAACCTCTCTGGCGCAGAACTGGCCAAAGTCGTCTCTCCGGAAAAGCTGGAACTGCGGCACAGTGGTCTGGTGAGTGAACCAGAACTAAAAGCCTGGACAGAATCGGTCATGCTGAAAAGCAGGATGGCCAAGATACGGGGCCGTGTAAAGATCAAAGGCTCGCCTGCCGCTATACCTGGCGACACTGTCGAACTGAAAGGACTGGGCAACCGGTTTAACGGACTGGTATACGTAAGCGGTGTGAGGCATGAATATGCAGATGGTATCTGGTCTACACAAATGCAGTTCGGTATCTCTCCTGAATGGTTCCATCACAAGACGGAACTGATTGAAACACCCGCTGCCGGCATGATGCCCGCCATTCACGGGCTACAGATAGGCGTAGTAGTACAGCTGGAAAACGATCCCGACGGCGAAGACCGCATACAGGTAAAGATGCCCCTGACAGACAATAACGACAAAGGCACGTGGGCGCGTGTGGCTTCCCTGGATGCCGGTAACGATCGTGGTTACTTCTTCCGGCCCGAACTGGGCGATGAAGTGATCGTTGGCTTTGTGAATGATGATCCGCGCTTTGCCATTGTACTCGGCATGCTGCACAGTAGTAAAAACCCGGCCCCCGTACCTGCAAAAGATACTAATCATATAAAAGGCCTGGTAACCCGCAGTAAAATGAAGACCATGTTTGATGATGAGAACAAAGTCATGAAGATGGAAACGCCAGCAGGCAACTTCATCGAGCTGAATGAAAAGGATAAAGCTATCACTATTCAGGATCAGCATGGAAATATGATTAAGATGGAAGCAGCCGGTATCACTATCAAAAGTGCAAAAGATATAAAGATGGAAGCAGCGCAGGCTTTTTCCCTGACAGCCGGCACTGATATCAGGATAGCAGGAATGACCATCTCCGCCAAAGCAGACACCACACTGGAAATGAATGGTCAGGCCAAAGCAAAAGTAGCCTCTTCTGCCATGCTGGAACTGCAGGGTGGAATGGTAAAGATTAACTGATAAAAAGAGCGACAATGCCCCCGGCAGCAAGAGTAACTGATATGCATGTCTGTCCGATGGTGACAGGAGTTGTACCACATGTAGGCGGTCCTGTAAGTGGACCTGGCGTACCAACTGTACTGATAGCAGGGATGCCCGCCGCAGTAGTGGGCGATATGCTGGTATGTGCCGGTCCGCCGGATGTGATTGTGAAAGGTTCTGCCACCGTAATGATAGGTGGCCGGCCGGCAGCCCGCATGGGCGATACAACTGCACACGGAGGTTCCATTGTTATTGGTTGTCCCACCGTCATGATAGGCGGATAATATTGATCGAATAAAAGTTTTGTATATGCCCGACGCTAAAGATTTCTTAGGATGCGGCTGGTCTTTTCCCCCCACCTTCCGCAAAGATAATGAAGACAAAGACTGCTACGCCGTCATGGCGGTAGGCAGAGAGGATATAGAACAAAGCCTGCATATTCTTTTATCTACCAGCCTGGGAGAACGGGTCATGATACCCCAATTTGGCTGTAACCTCGCAGATTATCAGTTTGAATCCATGAGCAATACGCTGATCGGGTTTATTACCGATATGGTTACTAACGCCATCCTGTATTATGAAGCAAGGATCAAGGCTGACAAGATCACCGTCTCACAGTCCGATTCCTGGGACGCCATCCAGGGATACCTGCGCATCAGTATTGATTACACCATCCGGGCTACTAACTCACGGTACAACTATGTGTACGACTTCTACGTACAGGAAGGCCGTGCCGAAGGAATAAATGCAGCTATAGCTATAAGATAATGAACGCATCAGACAACATATCAAATAACCTGGTACGTGATGGCGTAAGCCAGTTACAGCGTAAAATGGAGGCGCTGTCAACCGATACGGTACAGATAGATGAGCGCAGCACCGCACAGTTGCTGGGTTTCCTGTACCGGTATGCCAGATATGTACTTTACTATGACGATACCGATCAGCCGTTCCGCCGGGCAGATACGCCGCTTGTATCACGGGGCGACTGGCAGGATTTCTTTCGCAGTAATCCTCCTTTCCAGTATGCCGCGATCCAGCAGTTTGATACAGCAGGTTTTGATGCCGCCTACCAGAAAGCCAGAAACAGCTTGTCCAGACAGCTGCCCGCAGATCAGTTCTGGTCTATGTTCTTTCGTATACTGGACATGGCTATGCAGCTGAACAGCTGGCAAACCCAGCTGGATACAACAACAGGGCTGCATGGTATGCTACATGCACTGGTCACCGCCGATTTCAGTAAAGCCCTGCACCGCCTGATCGCTATCGCCAATACCATGAAAGATGCCGCACACCCGTTGCCGCAGGAAGCAGTCAATAATATCGGCGTGCTTCGCAGCAATACTTCATGGGCACTGACGATGGACAAGCTGCTGGCAAAAGATGCCTATCTCGACCGGTTAAGCAGTTATCCCCGCCGTAAAAAGGAAAAAGTACTTGCACAACTTGATGAACTGTTTCTGATCTTTTATAAAGGTATCCAGCAGGTGCAGAGCTTTGCCGTGAAAGACTTTGATAATGTAATGAAGGGTGCGCAGCAACACCAGCCACATGCAGGGCTATTGTATGCATTCCTGCAGCTTTTTTCTCAGGTAAAAACGCAGATGAATACCCTGGGAAGGCAACACCTCAATTTCTTCTACGAAGAGGTGCTTCAACTAAAAAAGAAGCCGCTCATACCAGATCATGTACACCTGGTAGGAGAGCTGGCCAGGCAGTTGCCCGACTATCTGCTGCAGCAGGATACAGCTGTGAAAGCAGGAAAGGATGCAACAGGAAAAGAAGTGACGTTCTATACAGCAGAAGATGTAGTATGGAACAAAGCAAAGGTAAGCGAGCTGCGTACTTTATTCAAAGATGACAAGGCAAACATCTATATAGCGCCTGTTGCTGCCAGTGCAGATGGTAAAGGCGAAGGTTTCCGGAATCCGGCATATAACAGCTGGCCCTTGCTGGGCGCAGCGTCTTATGTCAGCAAAAACAACCCCGCGGCTGGTACTACACATTTCCCGTTTGGCAATACCGGCTTGCTGCTGGCATCGCCTGTACTGCTGCTGAAAGAGGGTACCCGACAGGTAACTGTTGCTATTCAACTGACCCAGCCAGCTGAAAAGGCAGATCAATTGGCGGCGCTGCTGACCAAACCCTTTTACCTGCTGAACGAAGAAGTGCTGACTGCTTTTAAGAAAGCAGGTGTAGACAACGGCATTGTGTCGGCCCTGAAGGTGAAGATGAAAAATGCCGGTATCACTGAAAAGTGGCTGGATGATGTAACCGGCGATAACGAGTTCCGTACCTATACCGGTGTAAGTCCGCAGCAATTGCAGCTGGCCCGGGATATTGCCCGGATAAGGTTATTGCAGGTGGATTGTACAACAGCAGAGGGATGGTACCCTGCCCCTGTAAGCAACATATTGTTTTCAGCCGGTATGCTGACCATTGATTTTGTACTTGCAGCAGATGCCCCCGCACTGGTCGCGCCCGCGCCGGAGGCGGTGCAGGCAGTATACCCGGTCAAAGATCCGGTGTTAAGGATATTATTTAATCACAGTCTTCATTATCACCTGGCAGAGCAGGATGAACCCTGGTATGATGTATTGAGTCATCTGGCGATTCTCAATACGACTATCAACGTACATGTTACGAACATCAGAAACCTCCTGATAGGTAATGATGAAGGTCCGCTGGATCCTAATAATAAGTTTATTCCGTTCACCAGCGTACCTAAATCGGGCAGCAATTTCTATATCGGCAGTGATGAGGTGTTCAGGAAGAAGCTGACAGCTATGCAGCTGAACATTGAATGGGAAGGATTGCCGGTTGATTTTGCGGCGCATTACACCGCATATAACCTCGGTATCAACAACACTTATTTCACCGCTACCCTGCAACGACTGAATAACGGACAGTGGGAGTCAGTCAATAGCGGCACACCATTGCAGCTGTTTGAGCAGGATGGCAGCAATCATCTGCAGGCAACCCGGGAGATCACAATACCTGAACCAGGGGCAATACCCGTGCTTCGGCAACAGGCCCCCTTGCTGCCTTATAACAATGCTGCATTATATGGGTTTCTGAGGTTACGGCTGGTGAACAGCTTTAAACATGAAGAGTACCCAGGTATACTGGCCGATCAGCTGATCAAACTGGGCAGTCTGCAGCTCAGTGAGGTAACTACCCGTTCAGGGGCATTGGTAGCAGAAACATTGGATACCAGGAGTCAGACATTGTCGGTCGCCAACAAAGCCAGCGTATTGCACAGCGGAGATCCCGAGCAGGAACACACGGATCTCAGAAACGCATCGAATGCAGCATTTGCCAGTGCAGACGATTCATATAACAAGACAGTGGGAATGAACCAGTACCTGGTGGGCACCCCTGGAAATGTAAAAGGGTTTCCGCCACCGCCTTATACCCCGGTGATCAAATCTTTTTCGCTGGAGTATCAGGCAGCAGCAGGGGCGGCAGAAGTCATGCTGCTGCATCAGTATCCATATGAGGCCGGCAACTACAAGACATTATCCGCCGGTAATACCATGCATTTCATGCCCGTCTATGAAGATGAGGGTACGCTATATATAGGCTTACAGCAGGCCGTACCTGGTACTAACGTGAACCTGTTGTTCCAGCTGGCTGAATTTACAGCAGATCCTGATATCCGGAAGGCGTCTGTTAAATGGCATTACATGTCGGGGAATGAATGGAAGGTACTGGAGGATCATTCGCAGATTATCAGCGATACGACAAAGGATATGCTGGTGTCAGGTATTGTAACCATCGCATTGCCCTGGGATGCAGATACAGATCATACAGTGTTGCCATCCGGATATCACTGGCTGCGTATCAGCAATCACCGGTATTCCGCCGCCGTTTGCGAGTGCATTGCCGTGATGGCACAGGCAACGCTGGCCACCTTCCGTAATACCGGTAATGATCCCGCACGTGTGGGTGTTGCACTGCCGGCACAGTCAGTCAGCGGACTGGTTACTCCGGATGCGATGATTACAAAGATCAGTCAGCCTTTCCCTTCATTCGGTGGCAGGCAGCAGGAAACGGCAGAAGAGTTTTATATCCGCGTCAGCGAGCGGTTGCGCCACAAAGGAAGAGCCATCAATGTATTCGACTATGAGCGGATCGTACTGGATGCCTTCCCTGAGATCTTCAAGATAAAATGTATACCACATTCAAAGATGTGCAGAGATACTGAAGGGAATATCACACAGTTGTCATCTCCGGGATGGGTAACGCTGGCAGTGATTCCGCGCATTGATGCTTACCCTGCTGATGAGCGGTTCAGTCCCAGGGTCAGCAGGATCGTACTTGAAAAGGTGAGTGACTATCTGCAGCAAAGAACATCCGCATTTGCAAAGGTCCAGGTGATCAATCCTGCATACCAGCCGGTCAGCTTCAAAGGAAGTATCCGCTTGCGGGCAGGCAAAGATGCCAGCTTCTATCTCAGGAAACTGGAACGGGAAGTACAGGCCTATCTGTCCCCCTGGATCAACACCGGTTCACAGGATATTGTGTTTGGCGGCACGCTGATGATGTCGTCAGTATTACAGTTCATTGAACAGCAGGACTATGTGGACTATGTGACAGACTTTACCATGTTTGTGAAACAGGGAGGTATAGAAGGGCCGCCAGTCAAGGCGATTACAGCAGATACACCCTGGTCGGTACTGGTAAGCGGCGAACAGACATATACTAATATCACCACCGATACCTGCACAACAGGCAGTCAGCAACCGGTGTTCAGGATCAAATAAAACATTCATAAAAACTAAAAGATACTCCCATGTCTATAACAACCAGAGCAGCGCTGAAAGCACAATTCAAGACAGGCGCTATACCCACTTCGCAGGATTTCTTTAACCTGATCGATTCCACGCTGGTAAGAAGGGATGATGCTTTTTTCGGCAAATGGGCAGCCGGAACCTGCTATTACGAAGGAGATGTAGTCATCTATAAAAACGCATTATATACCTGCACGCCGGCAGGAGATAAGCCTTGCGGCTGCGAAGGAAAAGAAGGCGGTAATACTGACAAGTCCAAAGGCCACTGTTCAGTAGATAGTCCTGATACAGACTGTGCCAACTGGAAGATGCTTGATATCGATGCTGCTGACGAAGACTGGGAAATCATCCGTAATGAAGAGAAGATACCAGTCATCATGTACGCAAAGGTATTCGGGAAGATAGGAATGGGCACGGAAGATCCGCAGGCCCGCGTGCATATTCATGTGGAAGAACTGAAAAGCGATTTTCTGTTTAGCCCCGATAATACCCAGACCCCGGAATTTGTAATTCAGCAGACGGGCGACACCGTCCAATCCCTGTCGGAGAAGATAGCTGACAATAAAGCCGTTTTTACAACCAATACAGCCGGTTTTTTGTTTACGACTACTATTACCCCGGTACCGGCAGAAGGGGAGGAAAATGCGCCTAAAGAGGCGCTTCCTGTGAAACCGGTGTTCATCACCACGCCTGATGCCGGAGCTGCTATAGGTGTTGGTACAGCATCCCCGGAAGCAGCGGTGGATATACAGAATCAACCTACTGCCCGGTTATTGCTGAATCCTGTACAGGCAGTAGCGCCACAGACAGTACTGATGCACAAAGGGGAATATGGCCAGCAGACCTACGCCGGCAACACCCTGGATGGCAGCGCCGCCACTTTTACCACCAACGCACCAGATGGGTTCTATTTCCGCAAAGGACTGGAAGAGGGTAAGAACTACCTGAAGAACATCGCCAAGCCGGCAGCGCAGACGCTCGTCGCTATCAAGCAGGATGGCAGGGTAGGTATAGGTACAGAATCGCCGGGTACTAACGTAGAGATCACAAAAGATAACAGCGCAGGCGCTTTCCTCCTGTGCCTCGATAATACCAACCCTGCCTTCAGTATTATCAACAACCGGCCCAATAATGAGAAGCGGAACTACCTGCTGCTGGGCGCAGATAATGACTGGGGCGCTTTCCTGACAGATGCTTCCAAAGGATTTGTTTTCCGTAAAGGCGGCGAGTATGGTAATGGTAACGAAACAGAGATCAACCAGGGCGATGACCTGGTAACGATATCCAATGAAGGGAAAACGATCGTCGGCGGACTTACACCTGCGGGTTTCGATCTGAATGTAAAAGGCAAAAGCAGAAGCTACGGGCACTACCTGGATACCGATGTAAGGAAAGTGACCAACCAGGCAAAGCTGGGCAGTGTGATAGATAAAGTAAAGAAACTGAATCCGATCACTTTCAACTTCAACCAGAAAGCAAACTGTCCGGCCAATGAAACACAAATTGGGTTTCTGCCGCACCAGGTGGAGGAGTTCTTCCCTGAGCTGGTAAGCACTGACAGCGATGGCACGCAGACGCTGGCATATGCAAACATGGTAGCGGTACTAACCAGGGCCATACAGGAGCAACAGGATACCATAACAGCATTACAGAAGCGGCTGGATGCACTGGAAGGAAAATAACAGGAATCGCCGCCCTGATACATTATACCAAGTACATATCTTACAATGCCTGATCTCAAATATATTACTACGGATAAAAACAGTGGCTTCCCGGAATACCTGGACTTTGCCACACTGCGTAAACTGGGTATCCAGCATATTGCGGAGCTATCCGGCAAGATATGGACAGACCATAACCTGCACGATCCTGGCATCACAATCCTGGAAGCGCTGTGTTATGTGCTGACAGACCTGGACTACCGTACCAAGCTCGATTTCAAAGACCTTATCGCAGCTCCGGCAGGCGCTAAAGGAGATGATAACTTTTACACGGCTGCCAGGATATTGGGTAATAATCCGCTGACAATCACCGATATCCGCAGGATGCTCATAGACGTGAAAGGCGTGCGCAATGCATGGCTGGTACCTATTAATGAAGATGAAACAGAAGCAGACTATTCCCTTGTATACGACTGCGGGACTGGTGTACTCGACAATACCCGGGTAACTGCAGCGCAGTCTGCCGTACCACTTAAAGGATTGTACCGTGTGTACATAGAGCCGGATGACGTATACGCAGCTGCTTATGAAAAGGATGCCTGTGGCAATGACGTCTTTCCTATGGAGACCGTTCTGTCAGATATAGATCAACGCCTGCATGCCCATCGTAACCTGTGCGAAGACTTCCCTGATGTAGTGGTGCTGGAAAAAGAACCGGTCAGTCTTTGTCTGCATATTGAACTGGCCGCCAATTACGACCCTGACGAGGTGTTGTTAAACATCTATAGCAGCATACAAGACTTCCTGTCGCCCGCGCCGGTGTTTTATAGCCTGCAGCAGTTGCTGGACAAAGGAAGGAGTATGGAAGAGATCTTTGAAGGTCGTCCGTATGAATTTGATAAAGACGCACCCTTACAGCAGAACGGCTTCGTCGATGTACAAGAGCTGGAAAGCCTTGAGCGCATCACAACATTACAGGCTTCTGACCTGTACCGTATTATCATGAAGGTGCCTGGCGTGGCCGGCATCACTCGTCTGCTGATGACCAGCTTTGATGAATACGGATACGCATTGACAGATGCCGCCGGTAATCCCGTAAAGCAGGAAGGAGAAGAATGGTGTCTGCGTCTGAAGAAAGATCATCGTCCTGTATTATCCCCCGAAACCTCAAACGTTATTTTCTTCCGTAACAGGTTACAGTTTGGTGCGAATAATGAACTGGTCAGCCAGCGTTACAAGAAAGGTATCTCAGACTATAATAAGTTCCCCAAAGCACCGGCATCACTTGACACAATTGTACCCAAGGGCCGCCAGCTGGATCTTGCGCAATATTCCTCAGTTCAGTACGAATTGCCGAAAGTATACATGGTTGGTAAGCATGACGTACCCGGAGATGCCACTGCCGCCAGAAAGGCCCAGGCGTTGCAGCTGCAGGCCTACCTGTTATTCTTTGACAGGCTGCTGGCAGATTACTTTGCGCAGTTGTCTTCGGTGAGGAAACTATTCTCCCTTGGTGCAGCCATCCCCGGTGACGAACGTACCTATTTTCCGGCAGATCTGAGCGGTATACCGCAACTGCCATCCCTGCTGAGGTATAAGAAACAGTTGCCATTGACCACCCAGGGGAAGTCCTACAACGGGATGCAGCTGGCCTATGAACCAGCACCCGGCGGCGGAAGGAAAGCCTATAACTCCATGTATCTGCGCGATGAAGTAATACGACGTATTATCAGTGAATGTTCCAACAATACAGCCGGCAAAGAAGTCAGACAGCTGGAAGATACTGGTAACTGGTACTTTGTACTGACAGATTCCGGAAGCAGCGTGTTACTTGAAAGCGCCGTGTACTTCACCACCGCAATAGCCGCGGAGCAGGCCGCTCTGGATGTTATTTTCCTGGCCACCTTACCGGGTAGCTATAGCCGTAACAATAACCGGAAAGACGACATATATACGTTTGACCTCGTGTTCAATGATGCAGGAGATACCGAGATGCTGACTGTGCTATACGAAACTGCCGAGCAATACCAGGCAAGAAAGGAAAGATTCCTCGATCATCTGCTGGCCAGATTTTCAGAAGACTTCACCGACTATGCGCTCATGATGTATAACATCAGCGGCAGAAAGAATGATCCGGAACGTAACCTTGCAGACAAAGCAGCATTTTTATCCGCTTATCCTGAAACCAGCGCTAACAGGGCACTGGCATTCAATTATAAAACGCCGGGCACCGGCTTTCCTGTCTGCGGATTGGAAAAACGTGTGGCCGGCCTGATGGGCATACGGCAATCTCCTTCCGCCTCCCTTAGTAATTTTGATCTTGTTCATGCTGAAAAGCAGACAGGTTTCATTTGCCGTTTGCCTCATCAGGAAACCCCGTTGTTTGTCAGCAGCAGCCTTCATACCAGTGAGGAGATCAACAGTGTATTCAGCCAGTTTCTCGAACTGGGGAAGCAAAAAGCTAACTACAAGCCATTTGGCTGTACAGGAGAAGGGGTGTATGGGTTTAGTATTGAATCACCTGCTACCGCCGCCAGCTGGATCGCTGCAAAGTGCAGTGTACAGTACACTACCCCTGAGGAGCGCGATGTATTGATAGACTGGTTTGTGCAGTTTTTCCAGGAGGATGGCCAATATAAGGTCTATCCGCAGACACAGGAAGGATATTATTTCCAGTTGCCCGACGACTATGGCAAGACCTTGCTGAAGAGTCGTCAGGGAGTAGCTTCACAGGAAGAGGCATTGTCACTGGGGTACGATTGCCTGGAAGTGTTGCAGCACGATGCAGCATGGGAAATAGAAGAAGATGTTGCCGCCGCCAATTTCAGGATCATCATCGTACAGGAAACTGTACAGATAGCCTATCATCCCCAGACGTTTGGTACTGCCGAAGCAGCTGAACAGAAGAAAGCCGCATTACAGGCATACTTCCGCCAACATTACCTCACCTATCAGCGTGAAGCAACGGAGGTATACAACTGGACACTAAGTCAGAATGGTCAGGTAGCCTGGGAGGGTATTGTTCCTTACAAAGACAAAGCGCAGTTGCCAGTCGCGTTCATACAGTTTATCGAACTGGCTGCTAAAGCGGATAACTATCACATTGTCCAGACAGGAGACGGTGTATTCCGCTTGCAGGTTGTACGCACAGAAACTGGCGAAGAAGAAGGAGAGTTGTTATCTACCTTAATAACTGTACATCTTCAGTCTTTTGCTTCCGGCGATGCAGCGCAGCAGGCCATGCAGACTAATCTGTCGCTATTCAGTCAGCTATGGCTGACTGTCAGTGAAGCCGTAAAGACCGGTCCTGCAGCTATCTATTACTTTAAAGACCTGGAGGCAGCCGCCGGCAGTCAGGATGTACTATTGACCACCACCCGTCCTGTGCCGGATGGACCAGCCGTTACCCAGATAACCCGGAATATTATCCGGTCAGCAGCTAATCCGCGTAATGTCAGTATCAGAACACTGGATAATTACAGCTACGTGGTGGAGATCAGCGATGACGCCGGACAGTTACTTGCCGAAAGTGGTATCATAGAAGATCATGGCGCAGCACTCAGGTTGATGGAGAAAATATTGTTGAAAGCAGGACAGGATGTCCTGTGGGTAGAAAAGGGCGCAGCTACGGACGGATACGGCATCTACTGGCAGGAGACTTCGACAGATACACCGCTGATGCAGAGTATAGGTGTATGGGAGACCCGGGCAGCCGCTGTACAGGCTTTTGTTGAATGGATACTGACTGCACTATCCGAAGATATCCAACCCAGTCAGCAGCCAGGTAATGGCTACGGTTATACCATTACAACCAGGGCCGGAATACCATTTGCCAAACAGGGACAATGGTCAGCAACAGTAGAAGAGAGGGACGGTTTGCAGTTACTGCTGAAGCAGCAGCTGGCAGCTTTGCAGGCGAATGCCGGATGGGCGGATGTTACCCGTTCCCACTTTTACTTTAAGATCAGTGATACAGCGGGTTTGTTATTGCAGGAACCGCACTTCTATACCAGCTATGACGAGGTACGTACCGCTTTCTATACAACCATGAAGTTTGGCAAGCAGCGGCAGTATTATCTGCTGACGATACACGACAACTGTACCTATGGATTTAGGATCATTGATAACAATAAAGAAGTACTTGCCGTTCATCCTTTTGAATACACGACTACGGATGAAAGAGATGCCGCAGTAGAGCGCACCCTTCGTTTCCTGCAGGAACATGGCCAGATAGCAACAGCAATTAAGCTGGCCGGCGCATGGAAATATAGCTGGCAATGGTTGTCCTGTTGTTGCTGGTACCCGGAAACAGCGCTGGAAGGACTGGACGAGAAACCGGAAAAAGAAGATGCTGAAAAGACATTGGTACATATCATCAAGGTACTGGCACCTCAACCGGATAATTATGAGATTGTACAGGAGGAAAGTGGTTACCGGGTATTCCTGAAAGAAGGAGAAGACAGGGTAGCAGTTCATCCACAGTGGTATGACTGTGCAAAAGAAGCCGAACAGGCGAGAGACAGATTGGTGGCATGGTCCGGATTTAAGCTCAGCAACATTGAGTCTGGCAGTTATACAATACTGCGGGATGTAAGAACAGATTTGTTCAAGGCCGGAGACCACGAATATGCGTTTGGATACAGACTGTGGGACCGGGACTACCGGATTGCCCGTTATACCCGGAAGTTTGAAAGCAATGCGGAACGCACAGCGGCAGTAGCCGCTCTGTTACAGCGTTATCAGCGTAGACTGCCGGTATTTACTGCACTGGAAAGAGGAGCTTCCGCCGTAATAGCTGATAAAGGCCTGTACTATTACCAGCTGCGCCGTAATGATCTGTTGTTGTGGCAGAGTATAAATGCATACCCTACAGCAGCAGCGGCAGCGGCCGCATTTGAGACAGCATCGTGGGAGCTGTTGCAACGCACACTCCGGCAGGAGCATTACAGCCCCTGGACACCATTGACAGAAGAATTGTTCCTCAATGATGACACCGGGCAACCCATTGCCGTAGCGAAGATCACACCAGGTAGTTATGAAGCCTATATTGCCGCCATCCGTGAACGTCAGCAGTTTGCCCGTAAGCACGGCGTATACCGTAATGAGGCAGGTAGTTTCTCCTTTCACATATACAATACAAAAGCAGGTGTGTACGAATGGGACAGCATACATCGATATGCCACACCAGCAGCAGCGGAAGAAGCGTTGCTGGAGTTCAGACAGTTGTTGTTATTCCGAGGTAACTACTGCCTGGATGATGAGACAGTAGGTTGCTATTACTCGTTGACACTCGGTAAAGTATTACTTGATATACAGCATGTGACCCGTAAATGTGAGGACGACAAAGAGGAGATGACAAAAACAGACGCCTGGGACCGTTTACAGGTGTTCCTGGATAATCTGGATCCTGACAACCGTAACTTCTTCCCATATACAGATTATGCAGCCGGTTGCCGGTATGCGTTCCGTATGGTGGATGACAGTAGCTACCGCGTAGCACAGCATACAGGATGGTATCAGGGTATGGAACGGCGGGAAGAAGAAAGAATGTCACTGCTGGCAGATATTTACTGTAAACGAAAGCTATATGGCTGGTTTGTCAAACCAGTCAACCTGAATACCGACCCTCATATACTGGATTGTTACTTTGCACAGCCGGAAAAGATAAACTTTGGAGAGCTGTGGATGAGTTACGGACACATTCCCGCTTTCGATCAGATATGGCAGGTTGCAACAGAAACTTTACCGGCCGTTACGACAAAACTGTATTACTATCAGTTATTCAGTACAACAGACGAGCAGGATAAGGTAATGTGGAAGTCAGTAAGCCGGTACAATACCCCGGCACTGGCAAAAGCAGCAGAAGCACACTTTTACGTTTACCTGCTTGAAATGGCGCGTTCAGCAGCGTCTTACTATTATGAGCAGATGGCAGGTTGCGATAATGCATATACCCTTTATCTGAAAGATATGGATGGGAAAGTGATTGCAGTAGCCCCGGGCATTATTTGCGGAGAGGATATAGAAAATGACCGGGCCAGCCGCATGTTCAATGCCATGATGTTTCCGGTTGTAGAAAATGGCAAAAAGTACTCTTTCGAGATAAACAACATTACACAGCTGGTAGAAGACACTATCACGTATGAAGCAGCAGCAATATGGGAATCTGTTCACCAATACGATACACCTGAAGAAGCGCGGGAGGCATTGAATATAGCATGTACCCTGTTGAGCGACCTACGCAATTACCAGCGTGGGGACGAAGATACCTGTGGACCATTCAGCGTAACGTTAGTGAATCCTGAAGGCGTATTGGCAGAACATCCGCTCACTTACACCAGCATAACAGCAAGAGATGCAGCGATGGAACACGTACTGCAGGCAATCAGTGCCGAAGGTATGCATGTACTGGAACATATACTGATGCGGCCCAGGTCACAACAGCAGTCGTACGAGTCATGGCAGCTGGAGCTGGAATGGTATGCGCAACGGGAATCACCCCTGACATTAAGGATCATCAATGAAGGCGTGTTTGCAGATGCGGCATCTTTCCTGGATGCACTTAAAAAAGCAGCAGCCGGTGATAAAGTCTTCGTTGATACACATATCACTACAATAACGATTTCCTTTTACCAGGAAGATGAGCGCATTGCGATGGCTACGTTGCCGGCAACAGCGCAGATAATAACCTTGTTAAGTGATTTGTCGCAGATGCGCACAGCTATGCAGACGTTGCTCAATGATGTATCCGATGAGATGGTCAGTCAGGTGGTAATACCAGTCGTTTGCACAACTAGCGATGCGATGCTACCGGTATGTACAGATGTATGCTTCTGCTGTGATGAGGAGGAGGAGGCAACCGATCCGGAAAATGCCAGGTATTGTGACAAGACATTTCTGGCGGACCCTTATTCTTTCTGGGCAACGGTCGTATTACCGGCCTGGCCGCAACGATTCAGACTGGCGCGGTTCAGACA
Source organism: Chitinophaga rhizophila (assembly GCF_019492185.1). Classification (GTDB taxonomy): domain Bacteria; phylum Bacteroidota; class Bacteroidia; order Chitinophagales; family Chitinophagaceae; genus Chitinophaga; species Chitinophaga rhizophila. The sequence goes on along the minus strand of NZ_JAICCF010000001.1, from coordinate 269,763 downwards.
ATTCTTTGAAGATACATTACGCAGGGAAGCGCCCGCACATATCAGACTGAATATTGTATGGATCAGTCCACAGCAGATGCTGGCATTTGAGTCAGCATGGAAGCAATGGTTGATGGCCCTTTCACGGGAGGAGAGTTGCGAATATGAGGATAGTCTCAAGGCATTGAATAAAGTATTAAAGGACCTTAAGAACGTATATCCGGCAGCATACATGTGGGATGATGAAGGAGGTGATGACAAGCCGTTGATCTTATTGGATGAAGCTATGCTGGGATAGTGTTAACTAAATTAAAATTCTTCAGAAAATGATAATTAATAATTCTACCCCTTACCCGATCTTTAAAAAGGGGCAGCAGTTGAAGAGTAGCAGTCTGAAAGGTATCGTTGATTTTGCGGAAAGAGAGGTAATGGATTCCCGGATGTTCCTGGATGGTTCAGGTATATTCTACGGACTGAATATAACGATTGACGAACAGGCGGGAACATTGCGTCTTGCGCCGGGAACGGCCGTTACCTCTGATGGTAAGCTGTTCACGCTGGAAGAGGAGATCGTCTATAATGGCTTCAGTGCTGAAAGCCAGATCACATTGCTGAAGAAGACACCTACCGTTGCCATACTAAGTACCGGGAATGAAAATCATAATGAATTTGCGTGGCGTATTACCGGAAAAGACCCGGGTAATGCAAACCGTCCCCCTGATACAACAGCATACCTGGTATTGCTCATCCTGAGTACAAGTGAGACTACCACAGGTAGTTGCCTGTATGGCCAGGAGAATAGTGAAAGTCTGCAAACGCGTACCGTACAGACAATCCTGATCGACAAAAGCCTGGTAGATCAGGCAGACCTGGACAAATGGTTCATCGGGGACCAGTCAGCGGCCGGAACAAACGACGCGGTGATCAACCGGTTTGGTTATCTGAATGACGACGGACATGCATATATCTCCTTTGAACGTTTTACCAGCTGGAGTGCAGTAAGCGAAGGGTTTGACGAAGTATGTACCGCAGCAGAGCCACTGATAGCGAATACATTTATGCAGTTGTATGACCTGGTGAAAGAAAAGCTGGGACTACCGGTGAATAATCCTTTTAACAGCCTGGAAGCTAACCTGAAAGGATTGAGAGAGCATATAAGGTCGAAAGGCGGATACCTGTTCCCCTGGCTATATGATTACTATCGTGATCTGATAGCGGCTTATCAGGAGTTCGCAGCTACAGACCTGTTTAGTTACCTGTCATTATTTCCTGACAGGAATCGTTTCGCAGAGTATATAGCTTTAGGCAGTATCAGAGCGAAGTATGCAGGTAATGATACTGATTACCGCATGGGCTTATATCGCCCTCCATTTGCCGACCTGAGTATCAATGCATTGGAGAAGCCTTTGTTACTGATTAATCGCTTGCAATACCTCGCAGATATCTCACATACCCGGTTCACTGATGCCGCATTTCCATCGTTCGGCGTTAACTTTACACCAGATGCGGGTCTTGGTAAAATGCTCTCTGGGCGTGCCATTCCGGGATATTACAAGGAGGCGAATCACCTCTCAAAAGTGTGGAATACGGAGCTTGTACGTAATCAGCGAACGTTTACAATTCCGGGTATCGCTGATGACAAAGACAGGAACCTGCTACTGGGCAATATAGACATTTATAACTTCTTCAGAATAAAGGGACATACAGGAGTATCCATACAAACAGCGTTGGAGGCCATTGAGAATGAACGGAGCGAGCTGCACCTGCCGTTCGATATCAAAGTAGTATACCTGGGCGAAGAGGCAGATATGTTAGCGTTGATTAAAGAGCGTTCTGCAGCATTCAGTGATCTGACTGTATTGCTGGAGAAGGTGGTGAATGACATCCGTTGTGCGCGTACCTGTTCTGAAAACTTTGAAGAGATCATCTTCGGGCGGCGATTCGACAGAGATGATATAGGAAATATGTTTGAGGCGCTAGTCGCTTTGTTCGGTCCGCAGCCGGTAGATCTTGAGAAGAAGTTGGAAGTGCTTTGCAGCAGGGAAGGGACCTGTTACGATGAAGATAAAACATGTTGCCGTGCGCATCTTACCTCCTTGTTTGCCGTCTATGAAGAATACGTACGTAGGAAAGAAGAGCTGGCGGGCAGCCTTTTGTTTCATCGATTTGCTGAACAGCATCCGGGGCTGGAGCATAATGGTGGTGTGCCAAAAGGAGGAACGTTAGTGCTGGTATGTGGTAAGACTGATCCTGCATTTTTATCAGAAGAAAAGAAGGCAAACCTGGTTAAACTGATGTTTTCTGATCAGGCAGCAGGCGTGAATCTGGCAGAAGAGCTGGCGAACTATGAAGTGTTAGCTGACTTTAGTTTGCCGTATACATGTTGTTCTGGTAGGCCGTCCATCAAGCTGATATTCCAGGATGCACCGCCGGTGGCATTATTCTCTGTGGCAGAAAGAAAGGTACTGCCGGAAGGCACAGGAACGGCCGTTGTGTTAAAGAACCAGTCTCTACGGGCAGATGCATATCACTGGATATTAGAAGATCATAAAGGCGATGTGTTGAAGGAGACGGATACAGCGGATATTAATGAAGTGGTGGAACTGGAACTGCTTGTTGAAAATGGCGTTGTGTTCACCATCCGGCTCACAGCATCCAGAGATGGTATGCATAGCACATATGCGCAGGAAATAGTGATTTGTCCGCAGGGTAATGTAAAGGTCACCAGTAATGGTAAAGACTCGGTAGACTGGAATATCAGCAGCGGAGAAGAGCTGGATATTGAAGCGGCTCCTTATGGCGGAAGTTTTGCCCTGGTATTGCAGCAGAACGATAGCGAACAGGAAATAGATCCTGCTGACTATGATATCTCCTGGAAGGGGGATAGAGAGCGGCTGACATTAAGTATTGAAGATCCGCAGCAAGGCACGTACAGGCTGCGATATACCTTTGAGGACGTGGAGGACTGTCAGAAGGGTTTTGCTATCCTTGACATACATACCTTCCAGTCCTCGGATACAGAACCAGTATCTCCGGTGACGGACAATAATGTACCGCCGGTTGTTATCAAGTCGTTATCGGCTGGAAGCAATGATGCGCTGTTCAATAAGCGTATACTGAGTTACCGGGGAGGACTCAATGCGATGTCGAAGGAAGACGATACGCTGCTGGAAGACAGTCGCTGGTCAGATACAAAGACATTCCTGTTGGCAAGTGGAGCGCCAGAGGAATTACACGCTGCTTATGAGCGATTACAGGGAGCATTACAAAGCGGATTCGGAAAGCTGAAGGCCGTGCAGAAGGCACAGGTGGTCAGGTTGCTGATATATGCTACAGCTTATTACATAGACCGGTTAATAGTTGCTTCTCCGGATAAGATACCGGCGATAGCCAGAAAGCTGATTAAGAATGCAGCAGAGACTATCAGCGCGCAGAAAGAGGGTATACAGCAATGGTCACAGGTATGGACAGACCAGGATATTGCTACACCCGACAATGAGAAGACAGTGGCTACCTATAATGGATTAATCGGATGATGGAACAACAGCATGCCATAGGAAAGCTGATAGTAGAGGTGCAGTTGCCTTCCAGGGAAGACGCTTTTTCATTACAGGGCCGGCTCAGTACCCGTTTAAATGAAGAGCTACTACCGATGATGTCGGCAGTATTGGATAGCTGGGTGACACCGGATACATTGCTGCAGATAGACAAATTGGAGATCGACCTTGGTAAATGTAGCATGCAGGCGTTGGCAGAGACGCTTCCTGAACTGGTGGCTGACTACCTGCGTAAGCATTTTGAGACGATATCGGGCAGCCCTGCCGCAGGCATGCATGTACAGCGGCAACCGTTGACACATGCCTTTTTCGACAGCTGGTTGCACTTCATGCAGCATGGAGTATTACCATCAACTACGGTGAAATGGGAACAGGAGGAGTGGGAAGCCGGTATACTGACGGTGCTGGCGACCGATTCAGGCGCTTTGCATCGGTGCGGGCAATTGTTTACAGCGCATCCATATGCAGTCAGGCGACTGGTGAGGCAGTTCTCCGGTAGCTTCATTCACAATTGGATTCAGGCATACAGCGCCGGGGCATATCGGCAGGTATTATTGCTGATCACCGAATGGCAGCAGTTCTTATTCAGTCCCCGGTTCACTGATGCATTGAGAACAGAGATAGGTGCAGCATCAATACCGATTATTGTTTTGCCTGATCAGCAGCGTTATGTGGAGCAGGTGATAGAGTGGCTGATCAGTGATATAGTCATCAATGCCCGCAATATCAGCAATTCATCATTGATGGAGCAGTTATTACGGATAGCGGGAGGCGCTCAGCCATTGGCAGATCATTTGTTTGCAGTGGAACGGGTTGCCGGAACAGGAGTGAAGATGCCCGTATTGATACATGATACGCTAGCAGCAGTTGCCGGAAGACATGCAAAAGAAATAGCAGTACGCAGAGAACAGTTCAGGTCTGTCTACGAACAAGAGCGGCGAAAGATCACTACTGCTGATGAAGAAGTACGAAATGACCTGCCGCAGCAGGTGCCGGAAGATAGTGCGGGCAGGCATGACCAGCTTTCAGACGGTTCGGCAGCAGGTAAGTTGGATCAGACTGAGGGACTATTGCCAGCTGAAGGAAGTGCGCAATTACCTTTAGCAGATAGTGTACCTCAGCAGATTGACCCCGCTGCTGGTAGTAACAGGGACGAGGTGTCGTCTGACGCTGTTTCTGGCAGCGACCAGGCTAAGGAACTTGGTGATGCATTGGCGGTCGAACTACCGGCAGGAGGGACGGTATATTACATCAATAATGCAGGGTTGATATTGTTGCATCCCTACTTGCTGTATTGTTTTGATGCACTGGAACTGAGAGACGGGCAGCAGTTTAAGAATGAAGCGGCAAGACATAAAGCGGTACAGTTGCTCGGTTATATGGCGTATGGCGAACAAGAGATACCAGAATATGATCTGGTATTGCCAAAGTTGCTGTGCGGTGTAACGCCGGCTACGCCTGTAAGACGTTTTGTGCCTTTATCTGAACCAGAAAAAGAAGAGGCCAACCAGTTACTGAATGCCGTCATCGGCCACTGGAATGCATTAGGTAATACCTCGCCAGATGGCTTGCGGGGCAATTTCCTGTTGCGCGAGGGTAAGCTGGAGTGGAGGGAAGAAGAATGGCAGCTGTATGTTACACAGCAAGCCTATGATATGTTACTGGACCGTTTGCCATGGGGGTTCAGTGTAGTAGGATTATCCTGGATGCCATGGTTGATAAAGACAGTGTGGGCATAGTGAGAAGTAAGTGTTTAAACCCCTGAAAATAAGAGATGATCAAAGCGACCGATAATAAAAGCAAGACCTCAAAGGCAAAGCCGCAGGCTGCCGGAGGTTCCTTTTTCAGCAGAGAGAAGGGAACTGATAGCGCGTTTTTGAGAGAGACTGCCACATCGGAAGAGCCCTTTTTCGTTCAACGGAAACTAACAATTGGCAAGCCGGATGATCATTACGAGAAACAGGCAGATCAGGTAGCCGATAAGGTTGTGCAGCGTATGAGTCAGCCGCAGGTGCAGGCATCGGCTGTGGCACCCGCTGTAGTCAGTAAGGTATCCGCTGGCGCTGTGCCATCATCCGCCGCTCAATCAGGCGCTATGCAAATGAAAGAGCAGGACAAAAAGGATGAGGACATACAACCGGAGGATAAGAGGCTGCAACGTAAGCCGATATTTGACAGTATGGGAGATCCTCCTGATGATATTCAGAAAAAAGAGTCTTCCAACGCGCAGGCTAATGATACTAAAGTAGCTGGTGGTAATAGTCTGGAGCAACGGTTACAGCAGACCAAAGGCTCCGGATTTCCCTTGCCATCAGATACACGTACTGCTATGGAGTCATCGATGGGTGCTGACTTCAGTGGGGTAAGAGTGCATACAGGCAAAGAAGCAGCTGCACTGAGTAATGATCTTCAGGCGCAGGCCTTCACGCACGGTAATGACATCTACTTCAATGATAATAAATTTGACGCAACCAGTAGTACTGGTAGGCATCTGCTCGCACATGAACTGACGCATACTATACAACAAGGCGCATCTGTACAGCGTAAGGTGGCCGAAGCAGACACGGAGCAAAAACAGGATACGCAGTCAGCTGTTACTGGACATAAGCAGGAAGATGCAACGCTGCAAAAGAAGGTAGAGAGTACGCCGTCTGTATCAGCTGATACTATTCAGAGAGCTCCGGCTAATACCGGAGGAGGGGTACCACCTGCTGCTTCCGGAGAGGTAGTGGATATCTCTTCAGGTACTTTCAACCCTTCCGCCAATTTGCTGGAAGCGATCAAAGGGGCAGACAAGCGAAAAGGGCTGGATGTAAGTATCAGTGGCGGTAAAATAGCAGGTGCCGGCGTCATGAAAGTAAGAGAGAAAGACGGTGTGCTGGAAAGTCTCAGGAACGCTTACCTGCCACTGAATATGCCGATGTTCAGCGCCGCTAATCCGATGCTGGCAGTACGACTGGCCAACGGGCAGATCAGCGGGTTTGGTACAATTGGGAAAAATGATGCTCCGGAGGCCATTCCACAATGGCTGCGTAAAAACGGCAAAGCGCTGGGATGGCTGACAGGTATTGATGTAGAGAATGTGTTATCCAAGGCGACAAATACATTTGAGAATGGCGTATTTACCTTTACGCTGAATGGTACAAAGGTAAAGGTTGGCGGATTTGCTTCTGCTACTATGGATCTTGGCTTTGAAAATATGAAGCCGTCCGCCCATGTAGTAGCTGAAATGGATATTCATGGAGTGGCGAAAGGCAACCTGGACATTACGCTAGCTGAAGATAAGATGTCGGGCGAAGGTGCTTTTGGCGTCAGCTTCAAAGGCTTTTCCGGTGAAGTGGCAGCGAAGTTCCAGGAAGGTGTGCTGGATGTGAAAGGAACCGTACAGTACACAGGAGACAAGTTAAGCGGTTCGCTGACACTTGTAATGACAGACAAGCAAACAGCAGATAACTTTGCGGTGACCACACTCGGAGGCACACCTGCAGCACAAGCAGAACCACCAGGAGCAGTGCCTGCGCCGGCAGAGGGCAAAGGTCCGCGTGGAATGGCGGGCGTCGGCAATCTGACGTTTAGCTTGACAGAATGGTTTGCAGGTAGTGTAAACGTCATTGTAGATGGAAAGGGATGTGTGACCGTCGTAGGTAAGATAGCGCCTCCAAAGGAAATTGTATTGTTCCAGCAGAAAGACTATACCAAAGAACTGTTCAAGCTGGAAGCCAGGGCTGCTTATGGTCTGCCGGTTGTGGGTAATGTCTTCGTCTTTGCCAATATGGCCTTGATAGCACTGGCCAAGGTTGGTCCCGCGAAGATATACAATATAGAGGTGGAAGGTACTTATTCCAATAATCCTGACATCGCTAAGAGCATTACCCTGTCCGGTTCCCTGAATATGTCCGCTTATGCCGGATTGCGACTACGTGCAGAAGGCGGAGCGGGAGTTGAGCTACTCGGTCATGATCTGAAAGTAGGAGTAGGTCTGAATGCTGATGCAGGTGTAAAAGGATATGTGGACGCAAGGCCAACAATCGGGTACCGTGATCCGGGTGAGTTCTTCTTTAAAGGACATATGGAGATTGCGGCTCAGCCATTCCTCGGCTTAAGTGGAGATCTTTTTGTAGAGGTAGATAGTCCGTGGTGGTCTCCGTTACCGGATAAAAAATGGACGTGGCCTATTGGGGCGCTTGAATATCCATTGCCTGGTGAATTTGGTATTGGGGCTGATATGGAATATGTCCTGGGTTCTGGTAAAGTTCCTGAGGTTACGTTTAGTGAAGCGAAGTTTGATGGAACGAAATTCATGACCGATCTCGTGAATGATCATGTACCGCAGAAAGGTGGTGGTGGAGAGAAGGACAAACAGGGCAAGTTTACTGATGGTGGTGGTGCTGGTGCAGCACCTGCGGCAGGGGCACCTCCTCCTGCCGGAGCTGGTCAACCAGGCGCAGGTGCCGGAAAACCTGGTGCAGGTGGTCCACCGGCGAAAGGCAGCGGCGGTAGCACCGGTGGCGGTAAAGGTAAAGACAAGGATGGGGCCAAAGCAGATCCTGAACAGATGAAGAACTTTGCTGCTGCTATGCAGAAAGTAAAGGCATTGGAAGGTCATAAGCCCATGACGCGTGAGGAGATTACAGGTGCTATCGATAGTATCAAAAAGCAACATAATACACCAGGAATCGCCTTTAAACCCCAGGGAACGGACCTTTGGATAGTGACTGGTACACTCAAAGGACAACCCAATAAGCAGTCTGTGAAAGTGAAGGCGATCATGAAGCCAGGCGATGATAAAGAAAAGAAGGGAGATGAGAAAGATAAACAGAAGAAGCTTACTGCAGGCTTACAGGCCATTGATGCAGCAGAAAAGCAATATCTGAATAACGAAGGTGGTGGAATTAAGCGGGAGGAGGCAGAGAAGGTGGCAGCTACTGTAAAAGGTGGTCATCCGGTATTTAAGTCTATTACTGTAATTGACGGAGGTACTAGATGGGATTACAGTTATGTGCAGGCTGCACAGATTAAACCGGGTGAGCCTAAAGCGACACCTAAGAAAGAGGAGTTCCTGGCACTAGCCAAAGCTCATTTTGGTACTGAGAAGTTTACAGTCAGGGACTATACCATATTTGCAGGGAAGCATGGGCTGACAGGACATGCGCATCGTAACTGGCGTAAAGAATGGGTAGCAAACGGTATTTTGTTCAAACAGGTATCGCCCAAAGGTGATAAAGACCCTTACCAGGATCTTTGCTTTGAAAATATCTTCAAAGAAAAACACCGCGATGTTGATTTTGACAGGCGTTCAACATATGGCTATTCCAACCCGGATAAAGATAGTAAGCCTGGTCGGGAGATCATCAAAAAGAGTCTGATCAAAGAGGCGCAATATGGATGGGTAGCTGGTAAAGAAAACGATCCTGCTTACCTCAGATCTGCAGAAGCGCGGTATAAGTGTGAAAGATCAGGAGAAATTGTAACTTACAAAAATATTGTATTGGGCCATGCTGGTACCGAAGGTGCTTCTGAACATTGGAATAGGGTGGGTCATACACAACATAAAAAGGATAATGTTATATGGAACAGCGATCCTGGGAACTACTGGGGCGTAGAAAGTCCGAAGGCCTCTCAGGAAAGTTCCAAGAAAGCGCCAAGATACAATGATCCGATACCTAATGTCAGCCATGACATGTGGTGGAATGATTCACACGCAGATTACTTCAAAAAGCATCTAAAATAGCCATATATGAATGAATTGATAGACCTGTATGAGGAAAGCTTTGGTACACCGGGTAGTCTCATTGAACTGACATCCGAAGAAGGGACTACCTTTCATGTAGCCGTTCGCTTTCCTGATGCCGAACTTGAGATCACTGACACAAAAATAGTCTCCCTGGGATTATCGCAGTTGACTGATGAAGATGGGCTCGACATTGAACTTACGCTAACGACTCATGCAAAGTCATCTCCTGAATTAGTCGAAGAGACAGGTACGTTCTTTTATCAGCTTTTTGAGCAGATTAAAGAAGATGGTGGCTTCAGGTCAGGCACTATTTACAAAACAGGAGCGGTACCCGGCTTTGATGGTAAAGATGCGGTTATCATCCTCAACGCTGGATACAGGTCCCAGGAATGGCTGAATGAAGAGGATTATAAAGGAGAGCTGATTAAAATAGTGCCGCTGTTCTCTGTGGAGGCAGAAGAACTCGAAAAAATAGATATAGAAAACAGAGAACTGTTCATTTATAAGTCAAAAGTCGCTTTCACAGATCCACAGCGAAAGCAGACAAGTATAGTATATGACGCTGTATATAATACTTGGCAGGCTATTTCAGTATGGTATACAGAACATCAGGTAAATAATGCTGATGTACTGACAGACATGCTTGCAAAGTCTAAGTCTGAGGAAGGAGCGCAACTGGAGTCTGCTTTACCCACAGATCTGCCGGAAGATTTCAAGCAATCATTCAACATTATTAATGATACGGTACGCATAGGAAGGTATTATCTGCATGATAGCGAAAAAATTATAGAGACACATCAGTACATGACCAAGATGAACGATGATGGTGAATTTGAAGAAGCGCTGGATAAGCTGGACACAGCTCCTGAGTTTCAACCCGTGTGGTGGCATGCGCAATGGGTACCTATAGCATCTGACAGCTACGGAGACATGATCCTGCTGGATATGGCTCCTGCTCCGGAAGGCACTGCCGGACAAGTACTCAGACACTCTGCAGTTGAAGGTCCTGCATATACAGGTAATCCGAGCTTTCTCGACTGGCTGGATGATTATGTGACCGCTCTCAGAACCGGACAGTATAATATAGATGATGAAGGTATTTTGACAGAGGCTTAGTATCACATAGCCTTCATAACCCCAGAAGATGATAACAATCTCCATTGCCATACAAAAAGGAGGCTCAGGAAAGACGACAACAGCTCTTAATCTTGCGGCTGCGCTGCAAAGAATGGGAAAGAACGTCTTGCTGATAGACCTCGATCCGCAGGCTAATCTTACCCAGTCTTTGGGTATTGCTGACGACTCCTCTCTAAGTATATATGAATTGCTGAAACAGGCCGCATCCGGAGAACTGACTGATGTGTCCCGGGCGATTATTGAAACAACGGTACTTCCCATTATACCTGCTAATCTCGAATTGGCAAGTGCCGAATTGGAACTTGTCAGTATGTATGGGAGGGAGCAGTTGCTCAACCAGATACTTGCACAGCTTGAAACAAGCTATGACTTTGTAATAATTGATTGTCCGCCGGCAGTTGGTATGCTGACTGTCAATGCGCTAACAGCCAGTGATTATGTGCTTATGCCTTTGCAGGCAGAATTTCTCCCGTTCAAAGGTGTGCAACGTTTTGTAAAGAATGTTCAACTCATCAAAAAGCAGTTGAATAAGAAGCTGGAAATATTAGGCATTGTACTTACAAGGTTTGATGAACATAAGAGTATGCACCGGCACATCCGTGCGCAGCTACAGGAGCTATATCCTGGTCTTGTGCTGGATATTGGCATTCGTAGTAACATCTCTCTGGCAAAAGCACAGGAACAATCGCTGGATATCTTTACTTTCGATAATACAGCCAATGGCGCGAAGGATTATCGTGCACTGGCAACTGAAATAAATGATCGGCTGATATCAGTAGCGGAATAGTACTCCCCATTTACTTAAAACGATAGAAATGAAAACGAATAGTCGTCGCTATCGGAGACACCGTAACCCCGAGAACACAGATAAACAACAGGCTCCTTTCTTCAGCCCTGTCCCCAAAGAATTACCAAGTAAACAGGATGCTTTCTTTCAACCTAAGCTGGCTATTGGTCAGCCTGGAGACGCATATGAAAGAGAAGCAGATGCCGTAGCAGACAAGGTAATCAGCAAACAGCCTGCTAGCACCGGTGCGCTACAGCGAAAGGAAATCTCTGCAATTCAGGCAATGCCGGAAAAGAAAGAAGAAGATAAGAAAGTACAGAAGAAGGACACCGGTGATAGGAAGGAAGAAGATGAGAAACCAAAAGCGGCAGAGCAGAAACAAGAAGAGAAAGCTATACAGAAGAAAGAGGATAAACTGTTAAAGGAAGGGCAACAGCCTACGGCCACTGATAAGAAAGAGGATGATAAAACTGTGCGAAAGAAAGGAAGTCAGCCGGTAAAAGAAGAAGAGAAAAAGTCCGTAGTAGCTGATAAAAAGGAAGACGACAAGGCCGTGCAAAAGAAGGAGGAACCAGAGAAAAAGCCGGCTGTGGATGAACTTATCAGAGAAGAAAAGGACGAAAAAGAGAAAGGTAATAAACCTTCTTTAATGGCGAAAGAAAGCAACTCCCGCGGAATGGAAGAAACTAGTGACCAACTGTCCAGACAATTAAAACAGGAACAAACTAACGGTATGCCCTTATCTTCTGATGTACGAAAGGAGATGAGCAGTGCGATCGGAGCAGATTTCCGCAACGTCAGGGTACATACAGGGGAGAAGGCGGCTGCTTTAAGTACAGAACTTGGTGCACAGGCCTTTACTCACGGCAACGATGTCTATTTCAATAGCGGTAAATACGACACCGAGTCTTCTGCTGGTAAACACCTGCTGGCACATGAACTGACACATGTTGTGCAGCAGGGTGCTGCTCCTGCGATGGATAGTAAGGCTCCTGCTACTGCTGCCGGACATAACACTCCCGGTCTACAAAGAGATATCTCCACTCCGTTACCGGAAGGCATAAAGCCTGATGAAGAATCGAAGGTGGCTAAGTTTCCGGTCGGGGATTTTAAAGTAGAAATCAAGCCTGACAGAAAGGCTACAAAAGAAGAGAATATTCCTGATAACCATGCAGAGACGAAAGGAAATATAGCCACCTATATTTCCTACGAAAAGAATAATAAGAATAAGATCACGAAGGTGAAGATTTCAAAGACCTTGATCATCGAGACGGTGTACGGAGCCGCCGCTACCGCTTCGGGTGACTCAGCCTATGGCCGCGGGCACATCAAGGCTGATCAGGAAAAGGGAAATAAGTCACTTGGCTTCCATGAAGGAAATCACGGCCTGGATTTTATGGAGTATATCAAGTCAAACCCATTCCCTGAGATAGAGATTAAGAAACCTGTATCAGAAGCAGAGTTCAATACACTGAAGGCGGCCTGGCAAGTGCAGTATGAAGCATATGTGGCTGATATGATTGCAACTAGCAAAAAGAATACGGATGATGTTACTGATCCTCCGGTAGTAACGCCGCCGCCAGCTGCCGCTCCTGCTCCTGCACGTGCTCCTGTGGCACCTCCAAAATAATACCACGCTGCTGATTGAATCCTTCTGAAGCAATAATCACTTCCCATACATGACGATCGATAATACAAAGAATGCACACGTCCTACAGGAATATTTAGCCTGGCTAAGGGACGAGATGAAGAAACGACTGGGCCAGTACTTCAGTCCGGACAACAACATTGTTCCTGTTATACCCAATCCTGAGGTAACGCCAGGCGACTCCTGGCAAGATGCTCCCCTTGTCAGGTTTATCCGGGACAATGAGCTGGACAAAGAAGCACAATTGCTGTTAATAATGGCATTGGCACCTCATATTAACGCTATATTCTTTGAAGATGTCATCAATGAATACCTAGTCGATAAAGGCGATTTTCCCCTTATTGGTTGTGTAAAAGGGACACAGTTCCGCGGATTGCTACCAACCGGTGATACTTTCCTTTTCCTGCTTGCTGGTACCGATCTATCGGCACGCATTGAAAAAATGCGTTACTTCAATGAGGCGCATATATTTGCCAAGCGACAGGTACTCTGGCTCGAAAAGCCGGAAGAAGGTGATCCTGCCATGAGTGGAAAGATCGTGATGTCACAGGAGTTTATTGATCTATTCCTGACCGGAGCTTATGCCAAACCAAGATTTGGTAACGACTTCCCGGCTGAAAGTATTACCACACCATTGGAATGGGCCGACCTGGTAGTTAACCAGCAAACGATGGATCAGTTGCAGGAGCTCAGGAAGTGGTTGAAACTGAAAGATAAGCTGCGCGCGACCAATAAGCGACTTAAACCTGGCTTCAGAGCGCTGTTTTATGGTCCGCCGGGAACTGGTAAAACCCTCTCTGCCTGCCTGCTCGGCAAACGTGATCCTGCGGAAGATCCAAATGGTACACAAGACGACCTTGATGTATACCGTATAGACCTGTCGCTGGTTGTCTCCAAGTTTATAGGTGAAACGGAAAAGAATTTGTCAAACCTCTTTGACAAAGCAGAACATAAGAACTGGATACTCTTCTTCGACGAGGCGGACGCGCTCTTTGGAAAGCGTACCAATATACGCGACGCACATGACAAATATGCCAATCAGGAGATTGCTTACCTGTTGCAGCGCATAGAGAATTACAACGGATTAGTTATACTGGCGTCGAATTTTAAGAATAATATTGACCCTGCCTTCGCTCGCCGCTTCCAATCCATTATCCAGTTCCCAATGCCCAATCAGGCGGAACGATTGCAACTCTGGAAGATGATTTTACCCGACCAAATGATGGAAAGGCCTGGCATACTTGAGAAACTAGCCGCTACGCATGAGATATCAGGCGCTTCAATCATCAATGTGGCACAGTACTGCTTTCTGAAAAATATGCAGCCCGATGGGGAGATACGGGCAGTGTCTGCTGTAGATCTGGAGGAGGGAATGGTGAGAGAATTTAATAAGGAAGGCAAAATATACAAATGACATTTCGTACCGCATTGGTACTATTAAAGAAATAGAATTGAGCTTCAAACAAGGAAGATAAGGGGGGATTTGTTTAAGGTCAAGGCTGTGATGAATTTGTATTGGTTTATTAAGCATAATTGACTTCATTACCAATGTACTGCCTTTCGCTTAAGGAAGGTATTTGTTTGTTGACCAAAGTATTTTACACCGCTGCTGAGTTACTTGTGTGACTTGCTAGTCAAGGTAAATTACCTTATTAATAGTAAGCTCTCCGTTATGAAAATTACCTGCTAGTTTTCGCACAACAATATTTTACGCCGCCGCCGAGATGTATGTGGATCATATCATTCAATGTGGAGAATCGTATTGGCATCTTACTCTCTGTTGCGGACACCGCCTACTAGTTTTCGCACAACAATATTTTACGCCGCCGCCGAGATATATGTGGATCATATCATTCAATGTGGAGAATCGTATTAGCATCTTACTCTCTGTTGCGGAAACCGCCTGCTGGTTTTCGCACAACAATATTGTACACCGCTGCTGAGATGTTTGTGTATGATAGCATTTCAGGTTAAGAATCACGTTGGCATCTTACTACCTGTGGCGGGAAACATAAACTAATTTTGTGACGGAAGCAGGGTACACCGATGCTGAGATGTTCATGTATGGATTTAATCTAACCAGACGTTCCGGTGAGCAACATGCCGCCTGTTGCCGAAAATAGCCGTACCTATTCTAATAGCAATCTCCTGCACGAACGCTGAATTATATAATTTTAGTAGTGCATGATACATACGCTTTCTTTCACAATTTACACTGTGTTCCATACAATTACTTAACGCCTCCCGGAGATAACATAAGAGGTGTCCGAGTATACAACTCATTTGCAGGGTACCGATACTGGCAATGTAATCTTCGTGTCGATATATA
The DNA here is from genome assembly GCF_019492185.1 of Chitinophaga rhizophila. Classification (GTDB taxonomy): domain Bacteria; phylum Bacteroidota; class Bacteroidia; order Chitinophagales; family Chitinophagaceae; genus Chitinophaga; species Chitinophaga rhizophila. The sequence goes on along the minus strand of NZ_JAICCF010000001.1, from coordinate 254,592 downwards.
ACAGTTATGAGCGGTACCTTAAAAGTAATACGGTATTACCCGTGTAAGGTGTATGCTGAATTAGCGTCTTACTCTCCGTTTCGGACACCGCCTACTAGTTTTCGCACAACAATATTGTACGCCGCTGCTGCAATGTTTGTGTATGATAGTATTTCAGGTGAAGAATTAAGTTGGCATCTTGCTACCTGGGGCGGGAAACATATACTGATGCTGTGACGGAAGCATGGTACACCGATGCCGAGATGTTTATACATAGATTCCATCTAGCTAGGAATTGCGTTGAGCAACATACCATCTGTTGCCGAAAATAGCCGTATCTACTCTAGTAGCAATCTCCTGCACGAACGCTGAACGATATATTTTTAGTAGTGCTTGATATATACACTTCCTTTTACAATTAACGCTGTGTTACATACAATGACTTAGCGCCTCCCGGTGATAACATAAAAGACCCCCGAGTATACAATTCATTTGCGGGATACCGGCACTGGCAATATAATCTTCGTGCCGATATATAACGGTTGTGAGTAGTACTTTTAAAATAATAGGATATTACCCATGGAAGGTATATGCTAAATGACAGATTGTTTATTGCGATATGCGGGCAGCCTACCTATATCTGCCAGTCCATGTGCCAAGCAGAGAATGGCTAGCGTTTCATGCAGGCTCCAGGTAAACATGTTCCCGGTATTATGAACTGCGCTAGTTTTTGGCTAATTTGACTACTTTAATGCAAGTCACATTGTTAGCTAAAATCTATATATGAGAAGTTTATTGTCGATATTGATATTATGTGTTATGTTGGTCTGGGGGAATGTACAAGCACAAAGGACAGTTCTTCCCCGTATCGCTATTTGCGGACTTGGTATAGAGTCCAGCACCTTTTCTCCTGCGCTCACCACCGAAGAGGCTTTTCATGCCCGTTACGGTCAGGACGTTTTCAAGCCATATCCCTTTTTTGGGGTGGATTCACCTGTCAGAAGCAGGGCAACCTGGTTCCCGGCGCTGGTCGGAAAGTCCTTACCAGGAGGCGCGGTAACCCGGGAAGCATACGAATCACTGGTGAATAAAACCCTGGACTCCCTTCGCCGCCACCTTCCTTACGATGGGTTATTCCTTGATCTTCATGGGGCCATGAGCGTGGTAGGATTGGATGATCCGGAGGGAGACTTTATTACCCGGATCAGGAAGGTGATCGGTAATAAGACAATTATTTCTACATCTATGGATCTGCATGGTAATGTATCCCGCAGACTGGCCGAAAATGTAGACCTTATCACCTGTTATAGAATGGCTCCTCATGAAGATGCCATGGAAACAAAACAACGCGCTGTCGTGAACCTCCTCCAACGCTTAGAGAGCGGCAAAGGAAAGCCTGCTTATAAAGCCTGGATTCCTATCCCGGTACTGCTGCCTGGAGAGAAGACCAGCACCCGCATAGAACCGGCTAAAACGGTCTATAAAGCGGTAGCACCGGCTGCTGCACAACCTGGCATTGTGGACGCTGCCATCTGGGTAGGATATGCCTGGGCGGACGAACCCCGCAATCATGCGGTGGTAATGGTAACCGGCGATGATAAGCAGAAAGTAGTAACCACCGCCGAAAAACTTGCCCGAAGTTTCTGGGAGGTACGGAAAGATTACGCTTTCGTGGCCCCTACCGACGATCTGAAAGGTAGCCTGGATAAAGCTATTGCCAGTAATAAACATCCGTTTTTTATCAGCGATTCAGGAGATAATCCTACCGCAGGAGGTGCCGGAGACGTTACGTGGACGCTGACAGAAATCCTGGCACGTAAAGAGTTCCAGTCTGCCGACGGCCCCTCTCTCATCTATGCGTCGATTCCTGGTCCTGAATTGGTTGAGCAAGCGATTGCTGCCGGTGTAGGCGGTCATGTTGATGGTTATGCGGGTGCAAAAGTTGATGCGCGCTATGCCCCTCCGGTACGATTAAACGGTACTGTCACAGCTATCGAAAAAGGTGACCGCGATGCGGTGGTTGAAGTTGTGGTAAAAGTCGGCAGTGTGCACGTCATTGTTACCCAAAAGCGTAAGCCTTATCATAAAGAGGGTGACTTTACCAGGTTGGGACTTAATCCGCGTAAATCAGATATCGTTGTTGTAAAGATTGGCTACCTGGAACCGGAACTATATGCTATGCGGGCGGACTGGATACTGGCATTGACGCCTGGCGGAGTAGACCAAAACCTGGAACGGCTGCCTTATAAACGGATTAAACGTCCTATGTTTCCCCTGGATAAAGAAATGCCAACCCCTGATTTGTCAGCACAACTGATTAAGGTTACTCGATAACTGTTAAGAGTCATTAATTTATAGATAACAAAGATTATGCGGCGAAGGCAGGCTAGGTACGTGCAGTTGTCAAGTATCGACTTGTCTTCGCCACTTTACTACTCATAACGGTTATTCCCGCTATCCTGTTTACTATTTGACCTTTTTTTGAGGCCATCAGGTGTTTGCTATCAAAGCATTAAAGCTATGAAGCTTTATTACCCACACCGCCTGTTCCCGCAATCCGGTTTTATCGTTTACACTTTTTTTAGATTATTTGGCCTTGGTTGCTAACGAATTGTAGCTTTGCTGTGTTACTACACACAATGGCGGCTTCTGCTATTTTGCTTTATCGTTTGCCCTATTTTGAGATCATTATGGCTTTGGTGCTTTCCTACATTCATTGACGGTTTCTGCTATTCAGTTCGACCATTTACTCTATTTTTAGATCATTTAGCCTTGGTTGCTAACGAATTGTAGCTTTGCTGTGTTATTACATACCATGGCGGTTTCTGCTATTTTGCTTTATCGTTTGCCCTATTTTGAGATCATTATGGCTTTGGTGCTTTACTACACTCATTGACGGTTTCTGCTATTCAGTTCGACCATTTACTCTATTTTTAGATCATTTGGTCTTGGTTGCTAACGAATTGTAGCTTTGGCGAGTTACTACATACAATGGCGGCTTCTGCTATTTTGCTTTATCGTTTGCCCTATTTTGAGATCATTATGGCTTTGGTGCTTTACTACATTCATTGACGGTTTCTGCTATTCAGTTCGATCATTTACTCTATTTTGAGATCATTTGACCTTGGTTGTTAACGAATTGTAGCTTTGCTGTGTTACTATATACAATGGCGGCTACTGCTATTTGGTTTTATCATTTAGCCTATTTTCAGATCATTTGGCCTCGGTTGCTAACGAATTGTAACTTTGGTGGGTTACTACATACAATGGCGGCTTCTGCTATTTTGCTTTATCGTTTGCCCTATTTTTAGATCATTTGGCCTCGGTTGCTAACGAATTGTAGCTTTGCTGTGTTACTACATACCATGGCGGTTTCTGCTATTTTGCTTTATCGCTTGCCCTATTTTCAGATCATTTGGCCTCGGTTGCTAACGAATTGTAACTTTGGTGGGTTACTACATACAATAGCGGTTTCTGCTATTTAGTTCTATCGTTTGCCCTATTTTGAGATCATTAGGTATTCATCGCTAATGCGTTGCAGTCTCAATGCGCTGCTGCACACATCACCTGCTGCTGCTATCCTGTATATCTACTGATACTATTTTCACATCATCACGTCTTCGTCGCTAGTTCGTCGCTTCTTCGCCGCTAGTTCGTCCTTTGTTCGTCCGGAGTATAGGGTGAAAATATGCCAATAAAACGTCAGTCGGTAGTATGTCGTGTATGGTTTAACGAAGACCCTCCAGCAAAAACTGTAGCCGGTTCCGCTGGCCGCCCCGTTTAAGAGACACAATTTTTAACTCGTTCTCCCTTTTAGACAGATAAGCCAGAAGAAAATCCAGTTTGGCGGTCAGCCGGCCTAAAGGTTCATAGTTGCCCGCGTCCATCAGCATATCAGCTTCTTCAAACAACAAATCTGTAACGGTGTCCAATGTCTGAAGACCAATCTCCTTCTCTTTAATATAGGCTTCCAGGTCATTGACAGTCAACTGATCAAATTGTTCCTTGGACTTAAACTTAGTTGCCGTAAATACTGTCCGGATGCTCTCAAGTGCCTTAAAAGGCTCAGTTTTTTTCATACTGATGACCGCCCGTAACGCCCGACCCAGTTCTTCAATCATTTCCAGTATGTAGTCCTTTTGCATAGATATCGTGGTTTAGAAACGACTATTTTATTTAACTTCACCCATCATTCATTAAGATAACCACGCACAAAATCTACCATGAGATCCCGCGTTCTGCCTATGTTGGTATCGTTTACCCTGCTCTGTTGTCGTATAACCGCCCAAACCGCGAGTTTTACGACGCCAGATACTGTGTGCGTAAATCAGACGTTCAAAATACAAAATAATTCTACCGGGGGCTCCACTTATTTCTGGAATTTCTGTTCGGGCAGTCTGTTCAGTACTCCGGCTGTCACTAACCTGACTAACATCGGTGGTGCGTTGCGTACACCTACTTTCCTCGCCATGGCTAAAGATGGCGCTAATTATTACGCATTTATTACCAATAATATAGGAGAGCTGGTCAGATATAGTTTCGGTACCAGTTACCTCAATACACCCATCGTTGATAACCTGGGTAGCATGGGCGGATTGATCCCCAATCATACGGAAGGAGTGCAGGTAGTACAGGATTTCAACGGATGGCATGTCATAATAGTTGGGGGAACCAGCGAGATAGCGCCACGCATTGTACGCATCAGTTTCGGAAACAGTCTGGCGAACGCACCGCCTGTCTCGGTGAACTGGGGCAATCTTGGTAACATGGACTATCCGCATGATCTGTATATCACCCAGGAAGGCGGTAACTGGTATGGCTTTACTGTCAATCTACTTAGCAATAGCATCACCCGCTTTAATTTCGGTAATTCTGTGTCTAATACCCCTACAGCCGTGAACCTTGGAAATGTGGGCGACCTCAGTCATCCAACGGGTATCTTTGCCACCCAGGAAAACGGTAATTGGTACGTGTTTGTAACGAATGAAACATCTAATAGCATATCCCGGCTGGATTTTGGAAATTCTCTGACAAATACGCCTACAGGTGTAAATCTAGGCGGTGGCGGTGGCGTCATCAGTAAGCCCAGAGACCTTTCTATCATCAGAGATTGTGGTAAGATCTTTGGCCTCGTGGTAAGCGCTGGTGCATCTGACCTGATCCGGATTGATTTCTCCGGAGGGATCACCAGCAATTTCACTTCAACGCAGATTAACTCGGGCGGCGGCTTTAGCTTTCCCCACTCTATTTCAACCATCTTCAGGGAAGGAAACGACCTGTATGCTTTTATTACAAATGCTACCGGACACAGGCTGTCACGGTTTGTTTTCAATAGTTGTAATTCTTCAAGTATTGCCTCCTCCTCGCTACGCAATCCGCCGGATATTTCTTACGGTCAGCCAGGTATTTATAATATCAACCTGCTCATGAACGAGTCTTCGGCTACGCAAACCACCTACTGCAAAACAGTGGTGGTACTGAATCCTCCTACGGTCAATCTGGGGCCCGACAGGACCCTTTGTGAAGGAACTTCCGCTGAACTGGATGCAGGTCCTGGTTTCAGTAGTTATCTGTGGAATACAGGGGCCCGCACGCGCACCATCTCGGCTAATGCGCCCGGCAACTACCAGGTGACTGTCAGCAATGGAGGTTGTACGGCGACTGACAATGTAAACGTAGCGGTATCGCAGGTACTGAACATGACAGTCAGTATTACTGATATTACCTGTAATACTCCGCAGGGCCGGGTACAGGTAAATATTACCGGAGGCACACCTCCTTATACCTATCACATCGGAGGGACCAGTAACGGTAACAACAACGTATTTGACAACCTGATGGCAGGAATGTATACAATCAGGGTGGAAGATAATTCGGGTTGCTCCGTATCAAGGATTGCAGAGGTGAAAAGAGATGCGACTAAGATGCTGGCAGCTACGGCTGCTGCAGTACCACCCAGTTGCGGAGGAATTGCCGACGGCACTATCAATGTTACCGTTACGGAAGGTGTTGCACCCCTTCAATATGCCCTGAATGGCCGTAACTATCAGGCAAGTCCTTCTTTTAATAACCTGGCTGCTGGCGATTATATTGTAAGTGTCAGGAACGCTTCCTGTAAAATAGATATACCCGTTACCATTACAACTCCTCCTGTGTTAACATTGGCTTATACGAAGGCGGACGAACACTGTAGTGCGTCAGACGGCCAGATTGCCGCAACTGTCAGTGGGGGTATACCTCCATACAGATACGCCTGGAACGGCATTCCCGGCGATCAGGATACCAGCAATTTAGTAGCGGGTACCTATCAACTGGTCGTGACAGATCAGCGTAATTGTCGAGCGGAAGAAGTGATTATGCTGGATAATCTGACGCTACCGCCGGTATATATCACTAATAATGACACTTCCATTAATATCGGACAGTCGGTCCAGTTGCATGCGCTGAATGCAGTTGATTATACCTGGTCTCCTGTATCAGGACTTAGTTGCACAGATTGTGCAAATCCTATCGCTATTCCGCAGGAAACCACGACCTATACGGTTACAACTGTAACAGGTAAAAATTGTCTGAAGACAGACTATGTGACCATCAATGTAACTTTCAACAATTCTGTGTATGTACCTACCGCCTTTACGCCGAACGGCGACGGCGTGAATGATCTCTTTGTTGTTAAATCCCGTGGCGTAGCTACTTACAATGTGCGTATATTCAATCGCTGGGGACAACAGATGTTTACCTCTAATAGTACGTTGACTCATTGGGATGGTCGTTATGCAAACGTATTGCAACCCTCCGGTACTTATGTTTATATTGTTAATTACAGCTTCTTCGGACAGGAAGATAAAGTGCTGACACTAAAGGGTGCGCTTACATTGATACGTTAATGTTGTGAGCATCACCGTATCCATAGTTCCATATTAAAAGCTTCAGGTATGATCTTACTGTGTACGACCTGGCATATACATCCACGAATGTGTAGCGATCCTTGCTGATGATTACTTTGTGATACTTTACCAGCGTATTGCTTCAATAAGGAATGATGCGGTGTGTTGATGCTGAACTATCAGTGGAAATGCTCCTGTTCCCTGGCTCAGGTAGTCAATAATCTGCTGATATCTCTATTTGCAGTCATAAATCTTATCTGCTATAAAAAAAATGTACGCTATCTTGGGCGCCATACATTTCCGTTGACAATAAGTACACAGTGAGAGGTTGGTAAATGGTATCAACAATAGCTGAAATGATTTTCAGGCGGACGAGCAATTTGATACAGGTATTAATTATAGCAAACAATGACGGCATTAAAAACGGTTGGACTTCTTATCGTAAGAGACAAAAAATTGTTATTGGCATATAGCAGGAATAAACAATGTTTTTATCTGCCCGGCGGAAAGGTAGATGAGGGAGAAACAGAGAAGGAAGCATTGTGCCGGGAGATAGCAGAAGAATTAAATGTGGAGGTAACAGCTGACGAATTGGAATACTACACACATATTTCTGCGCCCGCATTTGGTGAACAGCAAGGTGTCATCATGGAACAGGATTGTTACTGGCTGCACCGGGATGTAACACCCCGGCCAGCGGCAGAAATAGGGGCTATTCATTTTTTTTCTTCGGATGATTATTCCCGCCAGGAAGCGCAGGCACCGGGAGTTATCGCAATATTAAATCAGTTGAAGGCCGATGGATTTGTAGACTAGAGACTACCTACCAGTTGAATTTGGTTATATCTTTATCCCGGACCAGAGAAAATTGTCATGAGATATAACACACCTGTGCTAAAGAAAGACCAACCGGATGATTCTTATAAATTCCGTGAATTACCGAAACCCAGCGGCAGCTATCCTTACCGTTTATCACTGAAAGACGTACTGCCGGACCTGCGTGACGACAGTATGGTATTTCATCTGGTGGGGGATACGGGCAGTATGCGTAGTCCGGATTTCCAGCGGGAGGTAGTAGGGCAGATGGTGGAGCAGTTTCAGCTGGCAGCGCCTGATGAGCGGCCGCAGTTCCTCTATCACCTGGGAGATGTGGTATATAACCATGGAGAGGCGTCGCAGTACCAGCGGCAATTTTTCGGACCCTACCAACAGTATCCAGGGCCTGTCTTTGCCATCGCAGGCAATCACGATAGCGATGTAAATCCGGATTCACCGGTAGCCTATAATACCCTGGAACCGTTTATGGCAGTATTCTGCGATACTACACGTCAGGCGGTACCATTCAGCGGTGGTGCTGAGCGCAAAAGTATGATTCAGCCGAATGTTTACTGGACATTGAAGGCACCGCTTGCCAACATCATCGGGATGCATAGTAACGTGCCGAAATTTGGCGTTGTTACCGAGGAACAGCGGGAGTGGCTGAAAGGAGAGTTAATAGCTGCGGATAGTGAGCGGCCTGATAAAGCGCTGATTATCTGTATACATCATGCACCGTATTCAGCCGATATCAATCATGGTTCCAGTTTGCCGATGATCACACTATTGGAGGCCGTTTTCGAGGAAACAGGTATCCGTCCGGATATCGTTTTCAGCGGCCACGTGCATAACTATCAGCGGCTGAGCAGGAAATATCCGGACGGCAAATCAGTCTGTTTTATTGTTGCCGGCGGTGGCGGCTATGACGAGTTACATCCGATCGCTTCTTTGGAGGATAGCAGGTTCACCAATGACTATCCACTGTTCCCGTTTGTGAGTCTGGATAGCTATTGCGACGATAAACACGGTTTCCTGAAAGTAGCAATACAGAAAACAAGCGAGGGGCTGACATTAACAGGCAGGTATTATGCGGTACCGCATAGTCCGCAGCCGGATGCGCCCATTGATGCGAAGCTGGAAGACACATTTGTCTTACAATTCGGCAAGTCCTGATTACGGTGTTCAGGCAGTTACGCTGACAACTACGGGGGCCAGGAAGAAAGATAATAACAAAGCATCTACCTGTTCAATCGGATGCGGGGTACCTGGCAGAATAGCCAGCCTTGCATCCGGTAAGCCTTTATAGGCAGCAATTGTCTCCTCAAATGAGACCATTTTATCGCGGTCGCCCAGCATAATGAGTACCGGTGTTTCAATCTCTTTGTAATGCGCCGGTTTAAGGGGATTATCCTGACCCATGGACTGGAGCATGCCGGCAGTTTGCTGCAGGATGGTTTTCCAGTCATTAGGTGCATGCAGGCGGGAAAGGTTTTCGGCGAAGGCCGGAACTTTCTGCAAAATGGTGTCTGCGTCCAGCATCTTGACCTCCCTGGTAGCTGTTATCTCATCCCAATGAAACTTTGTACCGAGGGTAATGACCCGGCCTATCAGTTTTGGATATTGCCGGGCAAGATAGAGCGCAACATAGCCACCCATACTGTAGCCAAAAATGGTTAGTTCCTGCAACTGGTGCCTGCGAATGTATTCCAGTGTCGCCTCGGCGAATACCGCGATGGAAAATGGCTGATGGGAGAAGGGGGTACCACCATGGCCAGGAAAATCAAAAAGATGTACATCATAGTGTGAAGTCAGTTGTGCAGCAAGTGGTTGTAACTGACGGGATGCGCCAATGGCACCATGGAGTAGTAACAAGGATGGTTTCATTGTATGAATATACTTGTTTTCGGCCTAACTCCTTCATTCACAATGGTAAAGTATTTTGATGACTGGAAGTAAATGCAGTTGTTATAAAATGATAAAAAATTAATATATTTGTCCTTATTCTTTAACCTATACCCTTTAATCCCTACGACACATGCAACAACAGCACAGCCCTTCGGGCTTTGTAAGTCATCGTCCGGCACTAACTTATAACGGCGATGGCGGTACTTATTTCGGCATTTTACTGGTAAACGCGCTCCTGACCACTGTAACACTTGGATTTTATTATCCATGGGCAAAGGCTAAGAAGCTGCAGTACGTTTATTCTTCCACAGAACTGGATGGCTCCCGTTTTGCATGGCATGGTACGGGGAATGAAATGTTCAAAGGCTTTCTGAAAACGCTGGCCGTATTAGCAGCATTCTTCGGTGCACGTTACCTGCTTGACAAAATAGGACTTGGTATTATTACCCCGTTCCTGACACTTGCCGTTGTAGCGCTGGTGGTGCCATTCGCTATTCATAGCTCTAACCGTTACCATTGGTCCAGAACATCCTGGAGAGGTATCCGCTTTGGTTACCGTGGCGACAGGAAAGAGTTGTCCGGAATCTTCCTGGGTAGCTTTGCGCTGACAGTGGTTACCCTGGGTATCTACAGCTCCTGGATGGCAATCAACATGCGTAACTATGTACTGAGCAAGATCCGTTTCGGTAGTGGTGAATTTAAATATGAAGGCCGTGGTGGGGAGTATTTCGCCCTGAACCTGAAAGGTTTTATATTGACTTTCCTGACGCTGGGTATCTACTCTTTCTGGTGGCAGGCTGACCAGTACCGTTACCTGGTTGACAATCTGTCTCTGGAGCATGAAGGTAAATCCTTCCGTTTACGTTCTACAGCAGAAGGAACTGAGTTTGCCGGACTGCTGATCGTAAATGCTATTCTCCTGGTGTTTACCTTGGGTCTTGCTTTTGCATGGGTTGAAACACGTACAATGTCATTCCTGATGTCTCATGTTGAGATTGAAGGCGATATTGAACTGTCTCAGCTGGCTCAGACAGAAGAAGAATACAGAGATGCAATGGGCGAAGATATGGCTGATCTGCTGGACATCAACGTTATCTAATCTGACTATGTTTAAAGGAACATTTTATAACCATCAGGTAGCAGCTGCTCACAAGGTCATGGTGCGGATCTTTGATGAAAGTCTGCAGTTTGACAAAGTGCAGGACGGTATGCCCTCGCACAGGTATCACTGGTTATTCACAGAGATTAACATCGAAGTGAATAACAGTCGTTTCATGCGTATTGTTAATAATACGGAAGACGGTGGTTCACTGGAAATCACTGACCCTGAGTTTATAAAAATGTTCCTTGGTCAATACAAACGCACGCGGAGTATCGGTCTTCACGGACTGATACTCCATAGTGGCGTCCAGTTGGGTATTGCTGCGATGGTCATTATCATCGGTCTGGCCTTGCTGGCGCATTTTATTGTCCTGCCTTGGTGTGCAGACAAAGTGGTTGATCGATTGCCCCGTTCTTTTGACAAAGAACTTGGAATGACCGCCATGCGGAGTATGAATGAAGATAAAGATACCGTTGCCAGTGAACTGCTGACAAAGTTTGCTGCGCAGATGCAGTGGGATTCACCGGATTCGTTGACCTTTACAGTGGTGCCGGGCGATATAGAAAACGCCTATGCGCTTCCCGGAGGATACATCTTTGTATATACAGGTTTGCTGGAAAAGCTTCAGCAAAAGGAGGAACTGGCAGCATTGCTGTCTCACGAAGTAGCCCACGTCACCTGCCGTCACTCAGTACGTGGCGTATGCCGGGATATGAGTTCTGCTGTTGTGTTAAGTCTTATACTTACCAATAGCGGCAGCCTTACCAGCGCATTAGTTACGAACGCAAATGCCCTGTATGGTCTGACATATTCCCGTAAATATGAAGAACAGGCGGATATTGTAGGAATGCAGACGATGCGTCGTAACCATATCGATCAGCAAGGTATGCTGCAACTGATGGAGATACTGCAGAAGCTTAGTAAGGATACAAGGGTGCCTGAATTTATCAGTACCCATCCACTTACCAAAAACAGGATCAACTATGTCAGGAATGACATAAAGGAGCATCCAGGTAAGGTGAATGAACATGCGCAGATGGAAAGCCTCTTCCATCAGCTGAAGGCACTATCAAAAAAATAACACCCTATTTATATTTGTTAACCAATGACGTTTGACATGCAAAAAGATCATGTCGAAAGTGGGGGATGCCGCTAATAATCACCAACACAAAATAAAACTGGCAAGCCTCAACATAAAAGTTTGTAAACGTTGTATAGGCCAGCAATTAATGATGCGCAGTCGCCGGCACCGTGTATGAACAGCCCGGATAGTCTATCCAGCTGTCGCGTCGGATGGGTTGCCTGATTAGTGTAGTTGTGGCGGTCCAAGGTTGTCTTCTACGCTTACCAGCTGATATAAAAGATACTTTTTCCTTCCTCAAAATTATCAATAAAGTGCTGCTGGAAGTTCTCAACGCACCGGCGGTAGGCTTCAGGATCATTACCGTCCAGATAAGGTAATACCTCGGCTACTTCTTCTTTTTTGAAAAGCATAGCATTATTGATGAAGTCCTCGTAGAAGAGTAGCTTGACGCCTTTACGCTGATACCCGGCGGTAGTATGGAAAATAACCTGATAGGTTTTATAGCTGGTGGTGTAACTTCTTTCAGTTACCTGCAGATGCTTAAATTTTTCATTGGTAGGTTTATACAATAACTCACGGTCAAAAGAGAGGCAGTCAGCAGCATCCAGCTGATATTGTTGTTCTATATTACGAATATCCGTGGCAATATTTTCTGGGTTGTTGACCAATAATTGCTCGCTTGTTCCGGTTTTCCCATAGCGGCTGTATAAGCGCAGGTCCTGCTCATTTGCAAAGATTAGTATCCTGAAATGGGTATCAGGCACGGTGTTATCAGTGATCAGATGCCTGTTAGGTTCAAGTATCCCGGGAAAACTGGTAAGGCTTTCTACCGTATAATAGTCGCCGTCTGAGGCCTCCTGCTTGTTGGTAAGTTTGAAATGATACATATCAAGTCCCATCGTTACATCATGTTATTAGTTGGTTGTCATTGAATAGGGATAGTATACAGGTGACCATACCGGCGTGTGTATCGTTGCGCAAAGATATCCAATAAACTTTTCCCTTCCTAAATGTCCACTTAGTAATTCGTTTCGTCCACCTGCCGTACTTCTCCATTGCCGGTCTTGCCACCTGCGGGTACTTTTGAATTGTCAATCATACAAACGAATACTTAAAACACACGAACATGACAAGTAAAATACGAATGGCCTCCATGACAATGCTGGCATTACTTACGATGCTTACACTCGGTTTTGCCGCATGCAGTAAAAAAGAAGACCCTGGAAAAGATCCAGCTATAGTAGATGATCATCAGCATGCTACAACGCAGTTTGTGGTAGCGGGGGATACAAAATATGCGTATCGGGTATTGGGCAGTCAGCCAGGTATACCGGTCGTGATGCTTTCTCCGCTGGGAAGCGCTATGGACGACTGGGACCCCGCAGTAACAGATGGTTTTTCCCGCAAATACAAGGTGATCCTTTTTGATAACCAGGGGGTAGGTGCGTCTACGGGGAAAACGCCTGCGACTATTGCGGATATGGCAAAAGGCGCTATTACCTTTATTAAAGCCCTGGGGTATGAGAGGGTCAACCTGGTAGGATTTTCTATGGGATCTTTCATTGCACAGCAGATCGCGCTCACAGCGCCTGAACTGATCAATAAGATGGTGCTTACCGGCGTTGGACCAAAGGGAAGTGAAGGATTATCACGCTTGCCCGATATCATTGCAGGTGGGCAGGGACTGGACCCGGAAGCGCAGTTTTTATACTTCGGATTCACCGCTTCGGATGAGAGTAGAAGCGCAGGTAAAGCAGCCTTTCAACGAATATTGCTTCGTCAGCAGGATAGGGATCTTCCGCTGAGCAATGAGAGTAGTGTAGCACAGCTTACGGCAGTATTGGCGTGGGCACAGCCTTCTCCCGATGCGCTGAAAGAACTTGCGGCAGTGAAAGTACCTGTTCTGTTGATTCAGGGAAAGGAAGATAAGCCAGTACCCGTTATCAATGCAATTAACATGTCGGAATATTTGCCCAATGCACGGCTGATGGTGTATACTGATGCGGGACATGCAGCCCTCTTCCAGCTGGCAGACAAGTTTGTAAAAGACGGCATTGATTTTCTGAGTGAATAGCGCAGGTACAGGCCGGAAAAGCATGGCCGGAGTCAAGAGCAAGAAGGTCGCTGTATACAGCGGCCTTCTCCAGTATGGTAATGACTATTTGCCGATATACCGGTATTTGATGGCGGTAATGGAATGCGCCGGAAATGTGTAGTCATTTAAGGCACCAGACAGCTTTTTCTCTGTGGAGGTCACCACATTCTTATCGGGATGGGACAAGGTATTCATTGCATCAATAGCTGTAGCATTGAGCTCAAATACGGCCACCGGTTTATACTTTTTAGCGTCTATACTTCGTAGGTCTGTTTTTACTGCCAGTGCAGGATGCCGGTTCACGCCAAATACCACCAGGCTACCATCACTGTCATGCCTGGTCACTGCAATGTCCAGTGCCTTGGCATCTTTCGACCCAGGTACCTGCAGGTTGGGGGTGTTGACCGCTGTTTTCAAACTGACATTGCCTGCATGCTGCCGGTAGAACTGCATAGGGTAGTAGATGGTCTGACAGATGGAAGCCGTTTTGCTGGTCATAATCGGAGCCAGTACGTTGACGGTCTGTGCCCAGGTAGCCATACCGACTACAGCGGACTGCCTGATCATAATGTTATAAAACGTGGCGGTACCCAGCGCATGGTCCCATGTATAATATTCTTCCAGTTCGTAAGCGCCGCTGCCTCCAGGCTCCCATATGCCTAATTCGTCAATAGAGATTTTTACAGCATTGTTTCTGGGCGGAAAGCGGAACCATTTGCTGAAGTCTGTCACCTTTTCCTGCGTGTGAGTCTGTATTTTACCTTTCAGTGTAAGTATCAGTTGTTCCATACTATCTACCTGTGGGAAGAGGGAAGCGGGCTTTTGTTTGTCAGAGCTGACATAGTGGTGCATGGATATATAATCGCATACAGGGCCCATTTCTTTTAGCACATAGTCGTTCCAGGCATCATCTGCGCCGCACAAGATGAGCTTTGCTTCTCTGTCCTGCAACTTAATTGCCTTGGTATACAACCAGGCTTCCTTTACAAACTCTTTTACATCCTGCAGACGGCCTATATCAGGGCCGGCAGCCTCCTCATTCCCTATTCCCCAATACTTGACCTTAAAAGGGTCGGCATGCCCGTTTTTCCGCCTTAAATTGGCATAATAGGTATCCTGGGTGCCATTACAGTACTCTACCCAGTTGCCTGCTTCTTCAGCGGTGCCACTTCCCATATTGACTGCGAAATAAGCATCCGCTTTCAGGAGGCGTGCGTAGGCGATAGCTTCGTCGGTACCGAAGTGGTTATCTTCCACGCCTCCCCATATCAGGTTAGGACGGCTGCGACGTTCGTGGCGTGGGCCGATACCATCCATCCAATGATAGATCTTCGTAAAGGTACCACCGGGATATCGAAGTATGCTAGGCTGCAGGCCTTGTACTTTTTGCAGCACATCCTGTCTGATGCCGGCAGTATCTGATAACGGAGATCCTTCATCGAATATACCGCCGTTAATGGCCCTGCCCAGGTGTTCTATAAATTGGCCATAAATGCCATCGTCAACTGTTCCTTCCGGATGCTCGAAGTCAATTTCAATACTGGCATCCAGCGGTGGCTGGCCGGTAAGAGAGCGGACAGCGGCATATGCGCTGCCTTTTGCCACGAGCCCTAATCCGCTCATGCCTATAAGTCCGATAAAATGTCGTCTTGTTACCTGCGCATTCATGTAATGGGAGTTCTTAATTGTTCACTGATAAACAACAAGATGGTGAAATTTTCGCACATTACATAACAGGGCCGGTGGTCAGCTTTTGCATATCCATAACGGACCATTCTTACTACTGAACTTTTCAAGATGCTGCTGTTGGCATAATTGCTCCAGGATGATTTCACTCTGCTGCATACTATTACCACTCAGTTCTGCAAATTCCCGGGTGGTCAGTGTACGGAACTGAAGGAATAGTGCTTGCCAGCCGGAATCGATCTGTTTCTTAACGGCGTCGGGTAATAATTTCCGGATGCTGGTTTCAAATACTGCATAAGGTTTGGACCCATACACCATGTCGCGGTTGCCCTTATTATCAGTAACAAACATGGTTGGGAATCCTCTTACTCCGTATTGGCGGCTGATAGCCAGATCTTCCTGAAACCGGGTAACCGCTATTGTTTCGTAGTCTGTTTTCAGGCGATTGGTATCCAGTCCGGTAGCGGCGGCGGCATGGCGCAGGTGCTCCCACCGGGTAATATTCTTCTTTTCCAGGAACACCATTTCCCGGATCTTTCTCAGGAAGCGTACAGCCAGCTGTTCATCCTGTATCTGGGCGGCCTTGAAAGCAATAGAAGGGGGATAGGAAGAAGAAAGCGGGTCTTCCAGCCATACATCGCCATCTATAGGCATCTGGTAGTGGTGGCTTACCTCATCCCAGTGATGGGCCACATCTGAAGGTTTGCTGATACCACCGCTATTGTAACTCCAGTCAGGCAGCAGCCCGCCCATTCTATATTCAATCTCTATGTATTGGCCGTATTCCATTTTCAGCTTCCGTAGCTGAGGCTCTATGCCCCAGCAACTGGAACAGATAGGATCGGTGAAGTATATGATCTTAAGTGGTTTGTTTTCGATAACCGTCGTTGCGAAGGTCGCTTCACTATTACTACCTGGCATTTCACATATGCCGTTCTCCGGATCGCATAAGAGCGGATTCATTGTTTTCATTTGCTGATTTTGAGCTTGACACGTAATTGTAAACAAGGCATATACGGCAGTAAGTACCCACATGAGCCGGTGATAGGAACTTCCAATTATCTCTTTCCGGTGAGTAAGTATCTGACCACTGAGCATTGTCAATATTTTAATGCAAATTTGCTGTGAGGAATTTGCCTGAACAATAAGTCAGAAAAACATGACCACTAACAAGGATATAAAATGTCAGCCGGAATGTGATGCTGAGAAACTGCTAAAGTTACTCTCAGGGAAGTGGAAGCCGCAGATATTCCGTCTGGCGGTAGAAGGCCCATTGCGCTTCAGCAACCTGTTGCGGCAGATACCAGGCGCTAACAAACAGTCGCTTTCGGTAGCGTTGAATGAGCTGGTAGAGGAACTGATGCTGGAGAAGTTAGTGATTCGCCAGAAGCCGTTGCATATTGAGTACCTGCTGACAGACAAGGGGCGCTCTCTGCTGGGCGTATTCCGGGAACTGGAAGCACTATCCGACAATAAGAACCCTTGATTGGCCATAGTGGCTTATTGAGGATACGAGCTGGCTGCTGAAGCGGTGATTTTCTCAGGCAGCTGCCATACTTCGATTTTATGATATAAAAAAGGGCATATCAAAGAGATATACCCTTTTTTATTTCCCGGACATATGTATTTTTAGCGCTGATATCCCTGCCTTTTCCGACAATGCCGGTAACCGACAGGGATGCCAGACTTTAATAAACCGTACAAAACTGGGTTACAGATAAAAGCGCCATATCGCATTGATTGCAATGTAGTTAGTTGATGATCATGCCCTATGCAGCCCTCAAATTATCTGGGACCATAACATGGCACCATATGAGTAAAGTTCGAAAAGCCTTATTACTATCCTCAGACTCTGACATCGTTCTGAAACTTAGCGAATTGATCTGGGACAAAACCGAGCCTGCAGATAAAAGCTTTTCCTCCCTGACTGCCCCTGAACGTAATTTTCTTTTTATGGACATTTTCGACGGACAGGTCAAAAATGGTGGATTCCGTCAGTTCTTTTATGCCAGCTCTGGTAATTACGTTTATGAAATACTTGATGCCTGCAAGATTATTAAAGCTGAAAAAGCGGGTGAATTACTGACGCGTGCAGTGAGTCACTTTCCTGCTACCAGCATTGCAAAAGACATGAAAGAAAGGCGGGTACAGATGGAACAGCTGACAGATAATGCAGTAGCTGAGTGGAGAGAGCTGGATGCTGCATATGCAGAGTGCGACGAAAACATAGACCAGTTACTGGTTGCCTATATAAAAGGTAATATTGATGAGATAGGCCGCTAAAGAAGTTTGCTATTATAGTGGTTTCGTATTTGCAGTTGTTGCTGTAAAGCGTAATGCACTATGGAAACTAACATGAAAGCAGCAGTGAAAACTGCTGACGGAAAATTTGACCTGCAAAATGTAGATGTTCCTGCTATCTTACAACCAGACTGGGTAATAGCCAGGGTGAGAGTAGCAGGTATATGCGGCACAGATCTCCGGCACTGGAACAAAGCAGAAGAGGCGCTAACAGGCAAGATTATGGGACATGAGCTTGCCGGAGAGATCGTAGCAACAGGTGAGGATGTGAAACACCTGCAACCCGGGGATCGCGTAGTTATTGAAACCCTGCTAGGCGACGACACCTGTGAATGGTGTAAAGTACAGCAATATAATCTTTGTCCGCACCTGTATGAGGTCAGGATGAAAACACTCTCTCAGGCTTTCGCTCAGTTCGTAGCCGGCCCCTCCCGAAAATTCTATAAACTTCCCGACCATGTCAGCTTTGAAGAAGCGACGTTATTAGACACGTTCTCTGTGTGTCATCATGCGTTACAGTTAAGTAAACTACAGCTTAATGACAAGGTAGCCATTATTGGCGCAGGCCCGATCGGACTAGGACAATTGCAACTGGCAAAGCTTGCCGGTGCGGATGTGATTGTTACCGATGTGGTAGATGCTTCTCTTGAACTTGCCCGTGAACTGGGTGCAGATATGGTTATCAATTCGTCGAAAGAAGACAGTTATCAGCAGGTGAAGGAATTTACGCTCGGCAGAGGCGCTGATATTGTGTTTGAATGTGCTGGCGGTCCGTCCATCCCTACCACATTGCCTCAGGCAGTATCCTTTTCCAGGATTCGCGGCAAAGTAGTAATTGTTGGTGGCTTTGATCCTGGCGTCACTAACATCGGACTGGAATGGCAGCATATCCAGATGTCGGAGATTCAGCTGGTACCCAGTGCCAGCTATGCTTACCGGGATATTTATCCGGAGATGCAGATTTGTCTTGACCTCCTTGCAAAAGGGCAGCTGAATGCTAAAAAGATGATCACCCATAGCTTCCCACTTGAAGAAATCAATAAAGCATTTCAAGTAGCACAGGATAAGGAGTCAACACATGCTGTGTTTGTTGCACTAAACATATAATGGCTGTTGTGCTGGCTGGCATAGCTTTAATTGTGTGTATCATCACCAACAGTACTGTAAACACTTGTCAGCACTTCCCATAGTGCGAGCTGTAAAGGGTAGCGTACATCTGCGGGAACGTTATTTGTTTACATGCTAAAGTAGGTAGGTATAACATGCATGTCATAGTTTAATACGATAGTAGTGAACCCATATTAAAAGTTTACGCAGGAAATCAGGAAATACAGGCTGATCATTCTGGAAACAATATTCTTAACGGCGATCAGCAGGTGATGATTACATGGCAATAAAACCATTGTAAAATGCAACAGACAAAAAGTGAATACAGTACTTATCTGCCGCAGGATATTAGCGGCAAATCAGTGATTATTACAGGCGGCACAACAGGTATAGGCAGAACCACTGCTATACTGCTTGCAGGTCAGGGCGCCAATGTGTTGGTAATAGGAGAAGATCCGGCCCATCTGTCAGACACAATGAATAGTGTTGTGCACGAAGAACTGGAAGGAAGCCTGACTGGCCTGACAGCCGACCTGGCTACAGAAGAAGGCATTGCGCGTCTCTTTAGTGCTGTTGACAAACAGTTCGATAAACTGGATATCTTCATTAACAACGCAGCGCTGGCATTCCAGGGCGTACAGAGTGGTTCTTACCAGGACTGGCAGAAGGTGATCAATACCAATCTGCTGGGATACATCGCTTGTACGCACGAAGCACTGTCGCGTATGAAAAAGTACAAAGAAGGTCACATTGTTAATGTAGGCTCCATGAGCGCCGACGTGCGTGAGAAGGACAGCTCTGTTTATGTGGCTACAAAATCAGGTATTCAAGGATTTTCAGAAAGTCTGCGAAAAGAAGTAAATGAACTGGGTATTAAGGTATCACTGATAGAGCCGGGCGCTGTTGGTACAGATATGCAACCTGTAAGTCCGGAAGACCAGCGGGAAAAAGAAAAGAACCTCGAAATGCTGACTGCCGAAGATATTGCCGCTGCCATACTTTACATCGTCTCACAGCCAAAACGCTGTGATGTCGTTGACATCAAGATCCGTCCGCATCTTCAACTTATCTGATTTTTTCTATTAGACTACATTTCCACGGATCATTTATAGCGTTGATACCGGAAGCTCCGTCTGGCTGTTTCCCGGTGTCCCGAAAGGAAGCATAATTCATTCACTAATCACAATTATCTGTTCTTATGACAAATCTTAAACATTTCCTGGCCGCAGGCCTGGTAACATTCGCGTGCGTTTTTGCTGGTTGTTCTGATGATGACGACGATATGGACAATCCAATGGTGACAAGAGAAGACCAGGACTTCATGATGAAGGCATCCCATGGTAACTGGGCAGAAGGAGATATGGGCAAAGTAGCCGATTCCCTTTCCAATGACGGCGGCGTTAAAATGTATGGCAGGCATATGCAGGAAGATCATTCTAAGGCGCAGGCTGAATTGAAAGGCATCGCAGACGGATGGGATGTGGATGTTCCGGAAGCACCCGATAGTCTGCATTTTGTAATGCGACAGCAGATGAGCAGGATGACTCCTGAAATGTTTGATACTACCTACATTAAAGGTCAGATAGCAGATCACATTAAGACAATAGCGCTTTTTGAAAACGCAGCTACCAATGCTAATCGCCAGCAGCTTAGGGATTATGCCAACAAACATCTGCCAGCAATCAAAATGCATAAGGCCATGGCAGATACGATGATGCTGAGACTTATGGCGCGCTAGTGGAATACTAAAAATTTTAGTATTTCCTATCCTTTGGCTATCTTCGCAGTCTATGACACTTTTTGAGGATATCGACCTTTTTGATGAAGGGAAGAAGCGTTTTACTGATTTTCAGTTACCGGATACTGATTTGAAGCTGTGGGAGCAGTTTTTTGAAAAGCGGGCCTCAGACGAGTACTTCAGTATCCTGAAAGATGTCACTCCCTGGCAGCAGCGTACCCGTAAGATGTATGATAAAATCCTGCCAGACCCAAGATTGACAGCCTTTTATGGCGGAGAGAATGGTCTGGAATGGACACCGTTATTACTTAGTATCAAATCTGCCGTCGAAATAGCCTGTGGTATTACGTTCAATCGTGTTCTGCTAAATTATTACCGGGATGGCAATGATTCTGTATCCTGGCATAGCGATAACCCGTCATCCAGTGGTAAACACCATGCAATTGCATCAGTAACCTTTGGAGAAACCCGGTTGTTCAAGGTCAGGCATAAGTTCAGGAAAGATATTCCGCAGCTGGACATTCCGCTAACACATGGCAGTTTTCTGCTAATGGGCGAGACTATGCAGGAATATTATGAACATTATGTACCTAAAACGTCCAGACCAGTGGGAGGAAGGATCAACCTTACTTTCAGGCTATCAGATGGGGCTGTGAACACTAATTATGTTGGTTAAGGCCATCTTAGTATTGAAACATAGACATTAAAAGACCTTACAATACAGTCGTGTGATGACGGCAGTTCTCTGTTTACAGTAGACTGCCGTCTTTCGTTTTTATAAAAATGGTTGATTTTCGGGAGTACAGCTACCTGTGCCGCTGCTTACTTTTGTGTTATTGAAAAAACACAAAAACAAAGCAGATATGTTCGGAAAAATGAAAACCTTGCTCTATGTACTGGCATTAGGTATAACTATGGCTTCCTGTAATTCTTCCATGGATGTGGCTACCTATAACAATGAGCTGATTACAGTGGTGAACGACAACGAAAAGCAGGTTACCAGTATGAATGACGCTATGAATGCAAAGGATTATACCAAGGCAGAGCAGGTACGTACCACCTGGGCGGAAACATTGGATAAGCAGATTAAAAAGGTCGAAGATCTGGGTAGTTATAAGGGTGACGATGTGCTGCAGAAAGGAGTACTCAATGGTCTTCAGGCGTATAAGAAGATCGTTTCCGCAGACTATAAGGAGCTGATTTCCATCCGTAAGGCAGGCATCGCAGACGAAGAAACTGCTGCAAAGGAAGAAAAGGCCCTTGAGAATATCAATACTGCCTTTGGCAAAGCCGCAGAGGAAGTAAACAATGCCTCAGA
Organism: Chitinophaga rhizophila; assembly: GCF_019492185.1. Classification (GTDB taxonomy): domain Bacteria; phylum Bacteroidota; class Bacteroidia; order Chitinophagales; family Chitinophagaceae; genus Chitinophaga; species Chitinophaga rhizophila. Next base: position 232,574 of record NZ_JAICCF010000001.1, on the reverse strand, counting down.
TGCCTTCGAGAAGAAATATGCCAAATAACAGCTGAAAATAGATAAACAGCCCTGAGTAGGCCATAGATATTATCTTGCCTTGGAATATTAGCCTGGCATGGTTCGTCTATGGCCTATTTACCTGTCAGGCTGCTAATCGCATCAGGCATACATCCTTTTCCGGTCTTTCATCTTCCAGCTTAACCCGACCGACTGACGTAACCGCATTGTCAGTTCAATGCCCCGAAAAATCCTCCCGTTTCCTTTATCCCTGACCTATCTCTCCTCGTGGTACTTCTGAAACAAGGTCTTAACCAGTAGGGGCCTTTATATAAGAGGAGATTGATAATCATGTCAAATTAAAGTAAAGATAACTTTGCGTTAATAGTAAAATTCCCGAAACCGTCTTATCATTACACCCGATTTTAAAAATGATGCCGCTCTATGGGGGATTTTTACGCGCAACAGAACAATTTTAATATTGAAGGAGTTAATCTTATTTTCGCCTATCAACCAGATCCACGTTGCGCGCTTACATAATTTCAGATACAAATAGGGGTTGACACAACTTTGAGAAGCAAATGACCGTCAGGTCACCATATACACGTCTATTTACATAAAGTCTAATAGTAGATTGCAATGAACAAGCAGTTTCTTTTAATGGTTGCGGTATGGCTTTCGGCCGTAAGCCCTTCCATGGCCCATGCGGCAGGTCATTTCGTATATGATCAGGTGGTCCGCCAGGAACCTATCAAAGGAGTGATAGTCGGTTCCGACGGTACTCCGATACCCGGTGCCTCAGTGAAATCGCTTTCCTCCAATAAGGGCACTACCACCAACGAAAGAGGTGAGTTTACACTTCAGGCAGCTGCCGGAGATAAACTGGTAGTAACTTTTATTGGTTATACGCAACAGGAAGTGATCGCCACCAGCACTCCTATGCGCATTACATTGTCAGGCAGCAGCAGCCAGCTTGGCGAAGTGGTGGTTGTAGGTTACGGTAGCCAGACCAAGGCTGACGTAACAGGCGCGCTGACGCAGCTGAAAGCTGACAATATCAAACAAGGGGTCAATATCTCTGTTGATAACATGCTCCAGGGTAAAGTATCTGGTGTGCGTATCGCACAGTCCAGCGGTGAGCCAGGCGCGGGTGTGGACGTATTTATCCGCGGTGTCGGCTCCATTCGCAGTGGTAGCACGCCGCTGTTTGTTGTAGACGGGGTACCTTTAAGTAACGATAACGTGAGTGCCGGCGGACCAAACTTCGGTCTAGGCTCCTCTGAACCTAAAAACCCGCTTAACTTCCTGAATACCAGTGATATTGAAACTATCACTGTCCTGAAAGATGCTTCTGCTGCTGCCATCTATGGTGCCAGAGGTTCTAATGGCGTAGTACTTATCACCACCAAACGTGGTAGCAAAGGTAGTCCAACGCTGACGTACGATACCTACGTAGGTAGTGCAAAAGTAATCAGGAAACTTGATGTACTGTCGGCGGACGAATACCGTAAAGCTATCAAGGATCCCGCTTATGATCATGGTGGTAATACTGACTGGCAGGACGTGATCTATCGCAATGCTTTTGTACAGAATCATAACCTGTCATTTGCTAAAACGACCAATACCGGTAGCTATATGGCGTCCTTGTCTCATATGGACCAGGATGGTATCGTAGAGACCAGTTCCTTCAAAAGAACGACTGCCAGGCTGAATGCAGAAGAGTCTTTCTTTGACGATAAACGCCTGACTGTTAAAATGAACCTGACTGCGAGTAACATCGATGAAACAGGTATCCCGAACGGTAATACTGCCGGTTCTGATGGTCAGCTCATTATCCATGCCCTGATGGCAAATCCTACCCGTTCAGTGTTTGACTCCCTGGGCGACTACACTAACTTTAACATGAATGCTCATTATAATCCAGCCTACCTGCTGAGCATTTATAAGGATAAAACCAATACCTTCCGTGTGCTGGGCAATGTGGAAGCTGCATTCAGAATCGCCAAGGGTTTGAATTACCGCTTTAACTACGGTATAGACAAGTCTACCTCTGAGCGTAACACCACTATCTATCCCAACATCACTGACAGAACGCCGTTAGGTGCATATGCGCAGAATAACCTGCAGTCGCTGACCACTCTATTGGATCAGTATCTGACCTATAATCATTCCTTTAACAAGCACCAACTGGAACTCCTGGGTGGTTTCTCTTACCAGCAGTTTCAGTTTGCCGGTACCGCCTTCGGTGTACAGAATATCGCTAAACAAGGTCAGGGGGTAGATCCGGAATATAACCCTGGTTACTCTGGTCTCCCAACCACGCCAAGCGGTTATGCACAGGAGAATGAGTTACAGTCCTACTTCGGCCGTGTAAATTATAACTATGACAACCGTTACCTGGTAACTGCGTCATTGCGTGCAGATGGTTCTACCCGTTTCGGTCAGAGTAAAAAGTACGGTTACTTCCCATCCTTTGCATTAGGCTGGACACTGTCTCAGGAAGGCTTCATGAAAGACGTGAGCATGATACAGAACTTGAAGCTGAGAGCCAGCTGGGGCCAGACAGGTAACCAGGAAGTGCCTAATAAAATTACACAAGCCAGCTACTCTCTGTCGCCAACCGCAGGTTACTACCTGTATGATGACCTGGAGATCGTAAATGGTGTACTGGTAAACCGTACGGCCAATCCTAACCTGAAATGGGAAATGGTGGAACAATACAACATAGGTGTTGACTTTGACCTGTTAGGAGGCAAATTGTATGGTTCATTGGAATACTATAACAAAACTACCAAAGATCCGATCCTGAACATACCTTCCGGTCCATTAAGCCCGACGACAACTGTGTGGCAGAACGTAAATGCCAGCATCGTTAACAAGGGTTTTGAGTTCATGCTGGGAACTAACCTGATCCGTACTAAAGACTTTAACTGGTCATTGGATGTAAATGGATCAACTCTGTCAAACGTGATTAAAGATCTGCCGGTATCTGAACTGTACTCCGGTAGTATTTCAGGCCCTGGTCTGTCAGGTGTAAATGCGAATATTTACAAGAATGGTTATGAAGCAGGCTCCTTCTTTATGCTGAAGCACCTGGGCTATGACAAAGATGGTAAGGATATCTTTGAAGACAGAAATACAGATGGTGTAATCAATGCGGCTGACAGGCAGATCTTTGAAGGTGCCATCCCTAACTTCAACTTTGGTATCAACAGCCAGATGCGTTATAAGAAGTTTGACCTGTCCTTTGCTTTCATCGGTCAGACCGGCGGTTATCTGGTGAACAATACAGCGCTGGATCTGAATATCAATAGTCTGGCATCAGATCGTAATGTGCTCAGCAAATATTACGAGGCAAACGCAAACCCTGCGAATGCTGTACAGCTGTCAACCCTCTACCTGGAGAAGTCTGACTTTATCCGTCTGAGTAACTTGCGGCTCGGTTATACTTTATCATTTGATCGCCTGGATTGGCTGAAATCACTCAACCTGTATGTGAGCGCACAGAACCTGATGACCATCACCGGTTATTCCGGTTATGACCCACTGGTAAATACGACCAAGACCGTTGGTGGTAACCAGTCACTGGGTATTGATTATACCACATATCCGGCAGCAAAGACCTTCCTGTTAGGTGCAACGATTAAATTTTAAGCGAATTGACTATGAGAAAGAAATCATTACAACTGCATAAATTAGCCTGTATCGCTCTGACCGTTGCTATGGTCGGCTGTACGGATCTGAAAGAACAAGTGATAGATGAGGTGCTGGGTTCCAATAACTCCAATCCTGAAAATGCACTGGCGGCGGCTTATGGCCAGATGGGCGATGCTACCTTTGTGGATCACGGTAACGTATTTGCGTTACAGGAATACTCCACAGATGAAGCACTGCTGCCTACCCGGGGAAGTGACTGGGGTGACGGAGGTACCTGGCGTGCCATCCATGAGTTTACATGGGCACCTGATAACTCAGTAGTTACCAATACCTGGAATAACCTGAATAGTGGTATTACCAAATCTCTGACTGCTATCAGCAGTATTAACAGCAGACCAGATTTTACCAACAAAAAGCTATTTCTTGCAGAAGCCAAGGCCCTGCTGGCGTTCTATACTTTCCATACACTGGATCTGTACGGACAAGCGCCATACCGTGATCCGTCAGATGTCAATGCGCCTGTAACAGTAAGAAAAGCAGATACAGCTATCGATGAGCTGATCAAAGAAGTAGAAGCTATCCTGCCTGATCTGGCTAATCTGAAAGAACAATCAACACATAATGGCCGCTTCACTAAACAGGCTGCCTACGCCTTGCTGGCAGATATGTATCTTAACCGTGCGGTATTTAAAAACCGTTATGCAGCAAGCTTCGACTTCAACGAAGTTGCAGTAAGCGGTACTGGTACAGACATGGACAAGGTGATTGAATATACTTCAATGAATATCAATAACACCCAGTTCAAACTATCCAGCAATTACTTTGATAACTTCAGCATTAATAATACTGCTGGTCCAGAGCTGATATTCGTCGTATCTCAGGAGATCAATACGCTGCGTAATAGCGATAATGACTTCGCTTATATGTCCATGGAGAGAAACCAGAAGCCTTCTCCTGCTAACAGGGGGACAAATGCTTCCTGTATCACTCCTGAGTTCTATGCAACCTGGAACAATAATCATGACGACCCTCGTTTTACCCGTCACTATCAGTATGCTGACGGTACCTGGTTTATGAACGATGGTACAGACGTGAGTGTTCCTGCTACCAGCTTTGTACCAAACAGCGCTTCGCTGCCATGGTTCCACTTCAATCGTGGTCTGCAGGTCGGTCAGCAGTACGGTCCAAGGCTGCTTTCAAATGGTACTTTCGAGATGACTGCTGATGGCCGTATCAAAGTAAATAAGCTGAATTGCGAAAAGAACACTTCACTACCCATGGACTTTACTCCTGAGCTGAAATTTGACAATCCGGTGCAGGCTGTATTTACGCAGGCGCAGATCAATCAGGGCGTACGTGTCTTCAAGTATGAGTTCGATCCTGAACGAGATAACAGTTCCAGCAATGTAGATATTCCATTGTACCGTCTGGGTGGTATGTATTGTATGAGAGCAGAAGCTTACTTCCGTAAGAACCAGGCTGCCCTGGCAATGGAAGATCTGAATAAGCTGCGTACCAGCAGAACCCGTGAGGCATTATACAATAACGCTCCTGGTAAAGAACTGACTACCCTGACAGAGCAAGCACTGTACAATGAAACAGGGTTTGAAATGTACTGGGAAATGTACAGAAGGAAAGCGGCGATCCGTTTCGGTAAATTTGATCTGGCAGGTACTGCAAAGCAGGCATCTCAGCCTTACAGAAGAATATTCCCGATCCCGCAGTCTGCAATGGATGCCTCCAAGCTGTTCACGCAGAACGACAAATATTAACTTTTGGGTTAGTCCAACATACACTGAGAGAGGAGAAGCCTGCCGTTTGGCGGGCTTCTTTATTTTATAGAATAAGCTCACTCTGATTACACGACGGAGGAGCACCATTGTAGTATTGGATCAATAATGCCAGTGTTAAATGAACTGCCCCTGTAAAATCTTCGCTTTACAGGGGCAGTCCGCAATTATCGATATCGCCGGTATTATTTCATAATACTTTTAACTTCCGTCAATAAGCGCTCTATCTTGCGCGTGTTACGGAAGGAGTGTAATTGCAGCGTTTTTTCTCTCTTGTCTCCAGGTTTATAGAAAAACATTAATACCTGTGTGCCGGAGTAGATGCCGTTGTAGGTGTTGCGCACTGTCTGAAAACTAACGAAGTGTTCAAACGGAAACTGATGGTTACCTAATTTAATAGGGCTTTTCCGTTCAATCATGCGTGTACCGGTATTAAAGGTGATCTTCGTAAATGCTGCTGCGATAAAGATCAGGCCAAATAACAAACAGGCCCCCGTTATAGACACTCGTCCTACCGTACTCATAGAGGTCATCCATGCCGCGGGTGTACATTCATGTATACCTAAGGCCAGCAGACTGATGCCCATTACGGCAAGGAAGATATTGTTTGCTTTGAGTGTATAAATCCCGCCGTCCGAAGTAAAATATTCATAATCGGTGATCATCACCTCTTTTTCTTCCGGTAATGGATCTGCTGCATCGAGGTACTGATGTATCAGCGGAATAACTTCATTATTAAAGGCGATTGCATTGGCGTCAGTATCCTTACTATATCCGGATGAAATAATAGTACCACGGCCATACTTGCTGGCTTTTGTAAAGATCCGGAAGCTATAGGAACCGGCTCCTTGTGTAACGATATTTACGCCCTGCAGCTTATCGAACGGGATACTTTTTACAGGAACTACTCCAAACAGCATTTTCTTCATCCTGTTGTTAGCACGGTCAAATACGATATAGGTAAATCCGCTGAGAATGAATATGCCTACGGCAAATACCAGGAAGCCGGCAATGTAAACATCGTTCACTGCATAGCGCTGCCCGCTGATTCGGAATGCTATAATGAGGCCGACAAGTAATACGGCAAATACAGCGCCTAATATGAACATCAATCTGTTAGGTTGGATAACGATCCTGTCGGATTCAATTTTCCATCGGGTTTTTGTAAGAGACATAAAAAATATGGTTTACGAACGCGCGCAAAATACACAATAAATGATTAGCGATAAGGGATATGTGATGACTGCCTGGGAAACAAAACCGTCCTTCATTCCGTTATCTTGATAAGTAATATCTGATACCTGTTATTCCACCGCACGCACTCCCCGATTACATTGTCGTAAATGTACCGTATCATGTCCTGAATACCCCTTAGCTCATGATAGCCAGTGCTGTATTTTTGTACGGTACCCAAATTAGCAACTCATGAGAAAGATCATTGTAACTATGTTTTTATCTATGGACGGAGTATTACAGGCTCCCGGCGGCACAGAGGAGGATACTTCCGGGCAATTTAAATGGGGCGGATGGATTTACCCTTATGCTGATGACAGTATTGATAAGAAATTAGGAGATATTATGTCTCAGCCATTTGACCTGTTGCTAGGGAGACGTACATATGAGATCTTTGCCGCCCACTGGCCTTACCAGCAGGATGATATTGGTAATTTATTCAATCGCATAGAAAAGTATGTGGTATCATCCGGATCCTTGGAGCTTACGTGGGACCACTCTACACATATTACTGGTGATGTTGTTGCTGAACTGGAAAAGCTCAGGGCTCAGGATGGCCCTAATTTGCTTGTGCATGGTAGCAGCAGACTGGTACAATCCCTGCTTGCGCATCAGCTGGTTGACGAACTGCATACATGGATCTACCCGTTAACCATAGGGCAGGGGAAGCGGCTATTTCAGGAGGGGACGCAACCACAGCAATGGAAAGTTGTTGATACTATTGTGTCGCCACAGGGTGTAATGGTCATCAGTTATGTACCTGCCGGAGCAATACAGACAGGTACATTAGGTGCTGGTTATGTGAGTGATGCCGAACTGGCACGCAGGAAAAAGCATGCGAATGACTGAGTTGAAAGTATTGATAGAATCAATACCGGCTACTTAAGCAGCGAATGCAGAATACCCATTTTCAGATCATAAGTAGACAGATGTAATGCTTGAACGCCAGTTGTGTCGAGTACATAGCTGGTTAGTATCGCAGCGATCACGATCATGTCTACCCGTAATGATATGAGACCTTTCATGTCTACTCTTTGAGCGTGCGTAGATGCTATCAGGTGTGCTGACAGCGCTCTGTAAGACGCAATATCCAGCGGCATAGTGGGTATATCCTTCGCTTCTTCTCCATTATTCAGCATAGCTGCATATGATTCAAAGGCACCTGCTGAACCTACCAGCGCCTTCGGTTTGTAATGTGTACAGGCGGACTTAAGTTCTCCGAGTGTTTCATCCAAGACTGTGATGATCGCAGAACGGTCAGCGTCACTCATAGGGTCTGAGTGAAAATACGCCTGCATTAGCCTGGCTGCGCCGATATTATAGCTCTTTTTCCATAATAACCCCTTTGCATCACCAATAATAAATTCTGTACTGCCTCCACCTATATCCATCACCAGCACAGTGTCTTTGATTACGCCGGTAGCCCTGACTGCATCAAAGATGTATGCCGCTTCCTGATCACCGGTGATGACTTCAATCTCAATACCAACATCTCTGGCTTCGTCAACAAATGCCTGACCATTGATGGCGCTTCTTACAGCGGAAGTAGCAGTTGCTTTTATAACGTCTGCTTGATGTTGATCAATGGTGGCTTTGAAAGCGCTAAGTGTTTTGATGCCTCTTTCAAACGCTTCCGGTATGATCATATTTTCATTGATACGGCCTTGTCCGAGTAATACGGGTACTGTAGTCTTGTATAGCATGCGTACCGTTCCGTCAGACAGGTCTGCGATGATCAGGTGGAAAGTATTAGTACCAAGGTCAATAACTGCCGCTCTCATGCATATTTTGTTTTACGGGTCTATAACGTAATTTGGAAATAGACACCATCATCAGTTATTAGTAGCTGACAATGCTTTTATCGTTTCTGCCAGCTTAGCTAGCCACTCCGGGTGAATACCAGCGGCTTTCACAGACGCTTTATGCAACTGTTTCAATGCAGGCAATAATGCAGGATCACCCAGAGCCGTCATGGCTTCAAATAAAAGTGTGCCCGCTTCTCCGGTTTGCAGTTCCTTTATGATAAGCTCTCTTACACGAGGGTCTTTTCTGATAGCTAGTCCGGCAATTGCTTCCAGACGCGTATCTTCATCCTGATCATGTATTCTGGCGTATAGCGCTTCCCTTATCACCTTATTATTTCTGGTAATCACTGCTCCCAGGCTATAGGTGGCCCAGTTGCGTATGTCGATATCTTTATCTGCAGAGAGAGCGATAAGTATATCTATTGCGGCCGGTTTATCTATCCCTTTGATGGCGACGGTAAGAGCAAAGCGTACTCCAGTATAACGATGTGCTGTCAGTGGTAGTAGCTTCCCGATGCCCTCATTGTCCAGTCCTTTGTTGTTGTGCCCGATTGCATGCAATAAGGACTCCAGTACCTTCTGATCGTTTTCTTTAGGAAGGATGCGCAGGTAGAGTGCCAGTGTTTCCTTCTCAAACGGACGTTCTTCACCGCCCAGCTGAGACAATATATCTATGCCTGCACGTCGCTCTTGCGGTAACGCGGATTTCGTCAATGCAACGCAGCGTTTATATACATCCTTGTCCGGACGCCTGCATAGTTCTCTCACATTATCCCAGTAGGTACGGGAGGACTTATTGCCCAGCAGGCGATCGAACAATTTATCATTTGACCAGTCATTCCGGCTCATGCACAATAGGTTGATTGTAAGGCGAAGGTAGTGGGCGATGCCGCATCAGGACGACTTACGCACGTATTTAGTCAGTATTACAATTGTCTGTTCATTAATCTTACCTTCTATCTGCTCCGTATTATCTGCTACAAGTCTGATCTTCCGCACAATAGTACCTTTAGGAGCCATGAAGTTAGCGCCTTTTACATTGAGTCCTTGGGTCAGCACGACAGTATCGCCATTAAGCAGTTCAGTACCGTTGCTATCCAGATGTATCGGCTTTACTTCAAATGCGCTTAATGCCCAGTTAACCACAGCTTCATCTGGTTCTACGGAACCAATGATTTCAGCAGCCCATTCGTGGTCTTTATGTTGATATAGTAACCGGTAGCTTAAAGCTTGTACTGCTGGCTCAGCGTTCCAGATGCTTCCTGCAAGACAATGCCAGTGCATGGCGGCTGCCGGGTCTTCCATTGCAGAGAGGCAGGTATTACAGATGGCTACCTCGTTCTCTATAGCGTCATTGTTCCTCGGGCTGACAGCATATGCGATGGCTGCATCGTCATTGGTACAAAGTTCACAGGTTCCGTTGCTGCGTGCCTGTAAGGCAGGTGTGATAGTTGTGCTCATTAATGTGTATTGCGCTGTAAAAGCTGCAAAGATAGGCATATAGATCCTCAAACGGATTAATTTATATCTATATGGGAGCTGCCAAAAATCATTTTTTTATTGACTGGAATCACCAGTAGTAATCTACATCAGGAAGTCTCCCCAGAAGGGCAGTTTACGCAACGCTGATTTATCTTCATACATGAAACTGGGTTTGTATTCCTCATTCAGTACCCAGTCCCAGCTATCTGTTTTTTCATTGTATATCCGGTGGTAGATGTCCAGATGCTCATTAAACTCGTGCAGCAGATACTTGCGCAGGTCAAGTCCATAACACACAATATCTGCTCCCCATACGGATAATACAGGTCTTCTTTCCATAGACATATCCGCTACCAGGAATCTGTGGCCGTTCAGTGGAACCAGTTTAGGCGCTTTTTCAAAAGCCTGTGTAAATATCTCGGTTCTTTCGCTGTCAGTGTCAGGTCTTTCTCCCCATGCTCTTGCCTGCCATATACCCATGCGCAATACATCGTCCAGGATAGTGTTATAGGCAAATTTCAGTCTGAGGCGGATCGCTTCTTCATCTTCCAGCCAGTTGTACAAAAAGGGTTGTTCAAAATAATCGCCCTGTTTATCGCCATATTGCTCATAGACGCGCTTTTTCCTGTCGATGGTATGCAGTATCTGCAGGAATGCACGGTGTTCCGGCGTGAAAATAACATCAAACTTCTCCTGAACCATATCAATCTGTTCATCGGTCATACCTATCCATTTCGCACCCTGTATCCATTCAGGACACAGATTTTCGTCGGGACCGGCATTTCTGTCTTTACCCCAGTAAGTCTCTGTATGATTTTTGAACCAGTGGAAGAATGCTGTATAATCTGCAGGAATAATTTGCATCTAATGAGTGTTCTGATTAAGCGTAATTAGTATATTGATCTGTCCAGTAAGCCAGCATCTGTAAGGCCGTAGCTGGTGTTGCCACCATGAACGGCTCATCTGCATATGAGGCGTATCTGACCGGGTTATCGTGCCGGAGGTATCTTAGAAAGAAAGAACCCGCGTAATAGCTACGCGGGTTCTTTCTTTGCAGGTGATCCTGTAATGATTGTTCAATCACTACAATTCACTCTATATAAAGGATTTTTACAGCTTAGAGTAATTTCCGGCTACCAATCAATCCACCTTCTGAGCTAATAATAAAAGATCATTCATGGCAATGCTGCCAGGGGGGCAAAGATATAGCATCCATCATATACTTTTTGCTATTGTGGGTAACTAAAGTTATCAACAGTTATTGATAGCCAGGAGATAATCACTTACTGCTACCGCTAAAATTTGCAATATCCTCAGTATTTGCATAATATCGCAGTTGGTATTAATTTCAACTTCCCGAAAATCGATTAACAATGCATTCAAGGAGAACATTTATTAAGCAGATTGGTATTGCGTCAGCAGGCGTTTTGATGCTTCCGTCACTTTCTGCTATGGCAGGAACAGCGAAGGTTAAAAAAGTTGGTCTCCAGCTTTATACCCTGCGCGACCTTTTGCCAAAGGACGTTAAAGGAGTAATCGGACAGATAGCCGCTGCCGGTTACAAAGAGGTTGAAACATATGGCTACAATCCACAGTCTGGCTTCTGGGGCCTGTCTCCAAAGGAATTTAAGGCTTTACTCAAACAGCATAAACTGTCTGCTGTAAGCGGCCACGTAAGTATTGATTCCTTCATCAAAGGCGGATCTGCTGACGACCTGAAAGCCAATATAGAGGCGTTAAAAACAGTAGATGCAGAATACCTTATTGTTCCATGGCTGGGAGAGGACATCCGTACCAGTGCTGACGACTATAAGAAAATTGCATCCAAGCTCAATGAAGCAGCTGAAATATGTAAGTCATCCGGATTGAAATTCGGTTATCATAATCATGACTTTGAATTTAAACAATACAACGATACCACTGGTTACGATATCCTGCTGAAAGAGACTTCCCCCAAGCTGGTTAAATTTGAATTAGACCTTTACTGGGTAGTTCGTTCCGGTAAGAAGCCGGTAGAAATGTTCGAGCAGCATCCGGGCCGGTTCCCTTTATGGCACGTAAAGGATATGGACAAAGCTAATCCTGACCAGAATACCGAAGTTGGAAATGGTAGTATTGACTTCAAAGAAATCTTCGCCAAAGCATCTACCGCTGGCATGAAGCACTTCTTTATAGAGCATGAGAACAACTATAAGCCGAATGAAATCGGTTCTATCCAGGAAAGTATCAGCTATATTCAGAAGAATCTCTTGTCTTAATAGCATTAGAATAAGCAGCCTTCCACGATCCATAAGCCACTATGGCAGGCATCTGCAGCAGGAGGAGGTAATTGAAAAGGGGCGATCAGGCATTATGCCTGATCGCCCCTTTTATTTAGATAGAAAGGGTAGTTATTTTTTTACATTTACGGCATGCGTTACAATATGCGCCACCGATTTGAATGGCTGATCTTTATGCGTACCTGATACTTTTTCAGTTGCAGATGCTTCCAGGAGGTATTGTCCTGGTTGTACAGGAGAGAAGGAAGCTTCGCCTCTCTGATTACTTTTCAGTTCTTTAATCCATCCATCAGGAGAGATCACCTCAATCTTGCCTTCTGCCAGCGGTTGTTTATTGCGGAATAGTGTTAAAGGCACTGTCGCCAGGTTTTTAGGCTCCTCTGCGCCCGGTACAATAGAAAATGCGGTACCTGAAGATAATTGAGACGTACTTTCTTTTCCTACTACAACGGTAGCTGTAGCATAATATTCAATTTTCGTTTCTCCGTAAACTGTTTCCACGGTATGGCTGATTGCCAGCGTATAAGTACCTTCTGTAGCTGGCGTAAAGCTACCAGACAGGCAGGTGCCATTATCTTTGAGCGTAACTTCCTCCCGGCTACCGGTAGGTGTTACTGCATACAGTTTGATATCTTTCAGATTACTGAACCAGTGTGCAACTGAATCTGTTTGATTTTCCGCATATTCTCCCAGGTACACTTTAACTTCCTGTGCTTTGTTCTTCGTGCCTTTCAGTGCGGTCTCAATCCATACTGCGTGTGCAGAAGCAAAGAAGGCACATAAAAGAAGGGCAACGCTCAGTGTGATTTTTTTCATCTCAGTTGATTAGTATTAAAAAGTTCAGATGACGGCTATACTTACAACATATAGTCCCGTCAGCTATTGTAGTTCGCACGCAAATATGCGCTAATCATCACACTAGCAATACGCAGATCCGAAATTTCTTTTACGCAAAAGGGAAAAGATGTACACTATTTACCTTTCCTTTTAATCTTATCACGCGTAGCAGCCAGCTGACCAATAGTCTGCTGCAACCGGTCATACGCAGTACCACCGTCCAGGGTCATCTGTTTCTTGCTCACATCCAGCCCGTTCATAAACGCTTCCAGGTAGGAAAGGTACACATTGCCTTCACCGTTGAGTACGTTAAAGATCTGATCATTCACCCGGTCTCCCTCCGCGCGCAGGGCATCGTTTGTCAGGTCAGTGACGTTGCGCATCTGGCGGATAATCTCACCCATTTGTGTTTTCAACAGATCCAGGTTTTCCGGGTCTTTCTTGCCGGGCGCGATGTTGTGACGGAAGATGCTGTCTGATAAGCGTTTCCTGGTCTTCATGTAGATGGTGACTTCCCGCTCCAGTGCCTCCAGATTACGGGTCAGTTCTTCGTGTTTCTCACGTGTATAATACTTGTCTGCGTCTGCATGCAGATGTTTACTCCAGTTGAGCAGGTTGATCGAAACATCCTCTACCGGAACAGACTGTGCCGATGCGTGAAGGGCAGGCAGCAAGGTAATCAGCAGTAGTAAAATGGAGCGGAGCATCTTTTTTTACTCAAAATAAGAAATTATGAGACACGTTGCGCCGTACCTGAATATAGCTACCTTTGGGCAATACGGCAATGGACATAGAAGAAATCATATACAGCATATACCGGCTCCCGGCCGGCTCAATGGAGACGCTCAAGTCTTATATCACAGAACACGAATATGCGAGGGGCAGAATCCTCATTAAGGTTAACAGGATAGAAGAAAGTATCTTCTTCATCAAAACAGGTATAGCGCGGGCATTTGCCACCAAGGGTGATAAAGAGATCACTTTCTGGTTCGGCAAAGAAGGAGATACGCTGGTATCTATGAGCAGCTTTGTCGAAGGGAAACCTGGTTATGAAGATATCGAGCTGTTAGAGGATGCACAACTATACGAAATCAAATCCAGCGACCTGCAAAGCCTTTTTATACAGGATATTCATATTGCTAACTGGGGCAGAAAGTTTGCTGAGACTGAACTGATGAAAGCAGAACGGAGACTGATCTCACTCCAGTTTGGCACTGCTACAGAGCGTTATAAGGAGTTGCTTGAAAACAATCCCTCTCTTATACAGCGCGTACCCTTGGGACATATTGCGTCTTACCTCGGCATTACGCAGGTCAGCCTAAGCCGTATCCGTTCCGAAATCAAATAGCCGCACTTTTTATCATTTGTAAAATTTATTAGCTGAAACGTATACTATTTTTGTCCAGTCATGTGAAAATATTAAACAATGCACTGGATATTATTAATTATCGGAGGGTTATTCGAAGTAGGATTTACATTCTGTCTTGGTAAAGCAAAAGAAGCTGCTGGTAGCGCTACCTATCTGTGGTACGGAGGTTTTGGCATCTGCCTGCTTGTAAGTATGTGCATGTTGATGAAAGCTACAGAAGCGTTACCGTTGGGTACTGCCTATGCTGTATGGACAGGTATCGGCGCTGTAGGCACCGTGCTGGCAGGCATACTGGTATTTAAAGAACCTGCTACATTCCTCCGGATACTCTTTATTATAACACTTATCGGGTCTATTATCGGATTGAAGGCTGTATCCTCTCATTGATGAAACGGGGCGCAGGCCGATAATCGTTGCTTTTGCATACCTTTGTCTCCACAATCATGAACTACACAATTGACCGGGTAAGCAATACGGAATATCACCAGATTATTGACGTCTGGGAAAGGTCCGTCAGAGCAACACACCATTTTCTTACAGAAGACGATATTGCCCACTACAAGCCATTAATCCTGCATACCTATCTTGATGCAGTGGAGCTACGCTGTGTACGCAATGCCGAAGGTAATATCATTGGCTTTCTGGGTGTAGCGGCAGACAATGTAGAGATGCTGTTCATTGATCCTGCTTACAGCCGCCAGGGGATAGGCAGGCAATTATTGTTATATGCCATCCAGCAGCTAAAGGTAACAAAGGTCGATGTGAATGAACAGAATGAGCAGGCTGCCGGCTTTTACAGGCATTGTGGGTTTGAAGTTATCGGCCGCTCAGCGCTGGATCCTTCCGGTAAACCCTATCCAATCTTACATCTGCAGCTGGCGATGGCTAAATAAACGGCCCTATGACAGATGCCTCTCTACAAATTCCCGGCTGTATTGCTTAATCTGTTCGCGTACAGCACGGAACTGTTCCATGATCTCCTCTTCCGTACCCGTTGCCTTTGCGGGATCAGGGAAATTGTAATGGAACTGCTTCGCGGAGGACGGCAGTACAGGGCACCGTTCTTTTGCGTTATCGCATACAGTAATCACATAGTCAAAGTCGATGGTACGATACTCCTCTATATTGTTGGAAGTATGCCACGAAATATCAATATCATCTTCTTTCATGGTGGCAATAGCACGAGGGTTTACACCATGTGTTTCAACCCCCGCGCTATATACAGTTGCTTTACCTCCTGCAAAATATCTCAGGTAGCCTTCGGCAATCTGGCTACGGCAGCTATTGCCCGTGCACAGTACCAGAACTTTCTTCATCATATTCATTGATAATTTTAACTACAACATCCTGGAGGGCAGCAGGCACTGGCTTCCGCTGGTTTTTCCGCATATACCGTGATGCTGTAAATGCCTGTCTGAGAGGCTTTAAATGCAGTGATTTCTTCTGCTGACAGGTATTTGTCAAGTATGTCATCAGGTACGATGATCGCCTTCTGCTTCTGGATGGCAATATTTACAAAGCCTGTAGCAGAGATAAGCCCCATGTATTCATCCTGTTGTATCGCTCCAGATACACAGCCTGCATACATTTCAGCCGCTTCCTGGATATTAGGTGGAAGTACGCCATTCAGTACAATATCAGATATACTGAAATGACCGCCTGGTTTTAAGACACGCAGTATTTCCCTGAATACAGCCGGTTTATCTGGTACCAGGTTTAAGACACAATTGCTCACAATCACGTCCGCAACATTCGCGGTAATGGGCAACTGTTCTATATCTCCCTGACGAAATTCGACGTTATTAAACCCAAGTTTCTCCGCATTGGTCCGCGCCTTTTCAATCATTGCAGGTGTGAAATCAACACCGATGACTTTCCCTGTTTCACCTGTTTCCGAACGGGCAATAAACGCATCATTCCCCGCGCCACTACCCAGATCAACAACCGTGTCTCCTTTTTTTATGGCAGCAAACTGCGTTGGCAGTCCGCACCCAAGTCCCAGGTCCGCATCTGCCTGATAACCTTCCAGGCTCGTATAATCATCACTCATGATGTTATACACTTCTGTGGAGCAGGAAGATGCCCCGCAACAAGATGCCTGATTGTCTTCTTTTGATTGCAGCGCTATCTCGGTATATTTTTGCTGCACCATGTCTTTCAGTGCTTTGTCTGTACGCATACGTCATGCATTATTTGGAGTATTTTGCAATATTGCTACGATGAGTTTCAAAATGATTAACAGCATTGTTGCCCTGTTGTATCAATCTCTTTGAAGAAGTTGTTAAACAAGGATTTATATACCTTCCATACTTCCGGATTAATACAGTAACATACGCTCGCGCCCTCAACACTCCCCTGGATAATACCTGCCTGTTTTAACTCTTTCAGGTGTTGTGAGGTCGTCGCCTGCGCTAGCCCCAGTTCCTCTACCAGCGTACTTGTAATACACACATTCTTCTCTACAAGGTACTGTAAGATAGCTATCCGGGCAGGATGCGCCAGCGCCTTTGCCATCGCGGCAATCTCGTTCTGTTCCGTAGTGAACAAATCGGTCTTTGATGCTCCCATGCTGTTTTCTTATATCGCAATATTACGATGATAATTACTGATTTCCAAATAATATAGTGAACGATCAATTACACCTCGGATGACTGTGCCGCTTTGTGCTTTCTGCCCCATTCTTCCAGTTGCTTGAGGATAGGTATTAATTCCAGGCCAATTGGGGTAAGCTCATACTCCACTCTTACGGGCACATCCGGGAATACGTGACGTATAATCATACCTCTTTGTTCCAGTTTCTTCAGTTCAAGTGTGAGTATTCGCTCAGTAATACCAGGCATTACTTTTTTAAGTTCGCTGAAACGAAGTCTGCCATTACCCAGCCAGCTACAGATGCCAATCGTCCACTGGCCGCTGATCTGATTTGCGGCGTATATCTCCGGACACTCTGCTTCCAGTAATTGTTTGTTTTCCTGATGGGTGGATGACCGCTTTATTCTACTCATAGTTACACTTTTGTAAGTTCCTAACATTTGGCGTACACCAAACACTTAATGCGCAACTTAGATATTTTTGTGCAGAGTTAAAAAGTATACAGATATGAAAAGAGTATTAGTAATGGTTATACATCCCGATCTGGCGCAGTCAAAAATCAATAAAAGATGGGTGGAGGAGTTAAGCAAAGATGAACAGCTTTTTCACGTACACGACCTGTATAAAGCCTATCCGGACGGAAAGATAGATGTAGCCAGGGAACAGGCATTAATAGAAGCATATGACCATATTATTTTTCAGTTCCCATTCTATTGGTTTAATTGTCCTCCTTTATTTAAAACCTGGCTGGATGACGTACTGATACACGGATGGGCATTTGGCAGTAAAAGCGGTTATAAGCTTGAGGGTAAAAAGATTGCCCTGGCGGTATCTGCCGGCATCGACGAAGAAGAATATCAGCCGGGAGCCAAGTATAAATACACGCTTGAACAGTTAACGGCTCCTTTTCAATTATCATTTGAATATGTGAAAGCTGACTATCAGCCAATGTTCGCCTTCTTCGGAGCAGAATATCATTCCACTACTCCCAGAATAGAAGAAAGTGCTACCGCATATATAAACTACATCAGATCTTTTGCCGCATTGCAATAAAACATACCATTTTCACCAACATGGTATAGCCGAAGGTGTGATAAATATCACGTACGCGTTTTAAGCAGGCAATAGCTCATTCCAACGTAGCCAGGCGGTGAACCTGTCTTTCCAGCCATCCATCGGTACATCTTTAGGTGTAACGCCGCAGCCGTGAATACCATTCTGATAAAGATGGAGCTCGCAAGGCTGTTTTGCTGCCATCCATTTCTCAGCTATACGCAGCGTTGCTGGTGCAAGCCCAAGCCAATCGTCGGCAGAGACAGTCAGGAACATGGGCATTCTTCCGGCAGGTATACTGAGGGTGGCAGTATCAACCACACCGGGATACACCAGTGCCAGGAATGCGGGCTTTTCAACAGATAGGGGACAACAGGCTGCTGAAAGTGTAATAGCGCCGCCGGCAGAGAAGCCGAGTATACCCAGTTTTGTCTCGTCAATCCTGTAAGCAGCTGCCTGGTCACGGATATGCGCCAGTGCCAGCAGCGCATCTTTCACTGCCATCTGCTGCACTGCGGCCAGCTTCTCCCTGTCTGCCTGATTAATACAATGCCAGCTTTCGAGCATATCCCTTAATGGATGCCCGGAATTGGAATGTACAGTCCGGTACTTTAAAACAAAGGCGGTAATACCTTGTTCATTCAGCCACTGTGCTACAGTACTGCCTTCCTGATCAACTGACAGCCAGTGATAGCCGCCTCCAGGAATAATCAATACGGCCGTACCGTTTGCACAGGCAGGTCTGAACACCTGAATAGCAGGAGTTACCACATCATATACAATGCGGGGAGCCCACGAACTTGCGTTAACTGCTTTCTCTTCCCAATTCCATTTTTCTGATCCTGGAGGATACCCTTCGTACAGCGGGATAATATCTGGTGCAGAATGAACCGATGATGTTGGATAATCTTGTATGTCAGCCACTGTAGTAAATGATTTGCTGTGACCTTACAAAAATAAATAGGAGCGTCTAAGATAGCGGGAAATTATACCAAATAACCTCTGCTGTATACCAAAATACGCTCCTTCACTACAAAATGCCGACTGCTGCGCAGCATTGTCTTGTCCTCTCCGGTAGTCACTTGATACAGCTGATAATTTCGACTAACTTGCGCAATTAAAGTATGTGCGATGTCCGACATTACCACAGCAGGTGTCTCAACAGCAAGGGAAGACCTTTTTGTTAAATTTCTCACTCACCGGGAATACCGGGTGTTACGGCACCTGATCGGACTCTTTCCGTTTCTACTCCTGATCTGGGCGGTTATCTTCAAAAATAATCATCCGGAGTTTGCAGGGTTCTACAGTGTCTTAGACGCGCTGATCTTTTTGCTGCTGATCACAGGTATGATGTACAGTAACATGTACTATCTGATTCCGGCATTCTTCTACAAAAAACGGCAAACACTTTATTTCCTGCTGCTCTCATTACTGATAGTTGCCGGCATTATCCTATTCCGCTTTGGTCACGATCTCCTGATAGAACCTCACCGTATTTCTCCTGCGGCCGACGGTGCCCGTTCACTGATTGCTCATCTGATAATGGGCTTGCTGTTCTTTCTCCCGCTACTGCTCACCACCACCGGCTTCAAATTGTTTCAGCAATGGATAGAAGATACCAATAAGATGAAAGAGCTGGAAACAAAATACCTGGAAAGTGAACTCAGGGAGCTGCGCAACCAGATCAATCCTCATTTCCTGTTCAACATGCTCAACAACGTCAATGTGATGATCATGAAAGATCCTGATAAAGCTTCTCAACTGGTAGTTAAGCTGTCAGATCTGCTTCGTTATCATCTCAATGAAAGAAGTCATCATCACGCCTTCTTAAGCGCTGAAATCAAATTTATAACTGACTTTATTGAGCTGGAAAAGGTGAGAAGAGATAACTTCCGCTTCACCATTAATATTGACCTGGATCCTAAAGGTCTGAAAGTGCCGGCCAAGATCTTTGTGAACTTTGTAGAAAATGCTGTCAAACATAGTGCTGACTCAAGATCACCGTCTGAAATCAATATCCGGTTCAGTATGAACGGACGTATGCTGTTGTTTGAATGCACTAATACCAAACCTGCCAAACCGGGTGCGCACATTGAACGGACTGGTATAGGAATAGCCAATATCAAACGCAGACTTGAACTACTCTATGGACCACAGTTTAATCTGAATATCAGCGACCGCCCGGACTACTATCAGGTGAACCTAATGTTTCCTTTATGAAGTGTATTATAATCGATGATGAACCGCTTGCAAGAGAAGGGATAAAGATCCTGGTTACACACTTCCCTGACCTCCAGCTGGAAAAACAGTTCGGAAATATTGTGGATGCCAGGGAATATATCGCTCATCATGAAGTAGACCTGATATTCCTGGATATTGAGTTATCCGGTGATAACGGTCTTGACTTCGCACGTTCACTCCCGGAAAAAATCATGGTGATCTTCACTACCGCTTATCCTGACTATGCAGCAGAGAGTTATGAGGTGGAAGCTATTGACTATCTGCTCAAACCTGTCTCCAGAGAGCGGTTTGAAAAAGCGATTCTAAGAGCCCAGCAAAGCAGCAGGATGTTGAGTGCCCTGAAAAATTCAGTAGAGCGCATCGGAGACAATTATCTCATTATTAAAGCTGACGGCAAGTTTCACAAATTGATGCATGACGACATTCAATTTATCGTAGGACTCAAAGATTATGTCGTCATCCATACATTGCACGAGAAGTATTTAACGGGCATGAACCTGAAAAATATCCATAACAAGCTACCACTTACCCGGTTTATGCGTGTCAGCAAGTCCTATGTTGTTAACAAGGATAAAGTTACTTCCTTTGATTACAACACGATTTATATCAAGGATCATGAGATTCCAATAGGGAAGATGTATCAGAAAGAATTTTTCGATCTTTTTTTTAAATAAAATTCATTGTACATCTTCCCTGAAATCGCGTATATGAGCATATGCCGGTTAGCAGGCATTCACATTATTTTGACAACTCGGCTAAGGCACGTTTAAGCACAGGATCAGATTTTTCCTCCAGATCTTTCCGGGTGTTCAGTACCTGGATATCAGTCGGGGTGCCTTTACCCTCATAGCATTCGCCCTTGCTGGTATAATAGCGCTGATTTGACAAGGAAACCTGCCATTTGTTAGGCAGCTCAAATCCATACATATCTGAATAGATGCCCAGGGTGTGATTGCCAACCAGTTTCACCTGTGGCAATGTTTTCATGATCATTGCAAACACGTCTGCGGCACTGGCTGTCTGGTCATTGGTCAATACCATTACCGGGTGATGATACGCCACGCCTTTTGGTTCAATGTACCAGTCTTCACGTGGACCAAAATCTTCGTAGCCACCGTTTCTCGTTTGCTTATAGTGCCCATGCACGCGCTTTCTAGCAAACCTGCCCGCCATGGCATAGGAAAATTCATCATTCCCGCCGATATTGGCTCTCACATCAATGATCAGTGCCCTGGTGTCTTTAAAAGTATTCAAGATAGAATCCAGTAATTTTCCCGCCACCACTGCATCTTTGTTACTGTCGTCTTCCTCGGCGGAGGAAAATGACCGGCGAAACCGGATATAACCCACGTCCTTGGTCCGTGCAAAACTGAAAAGCGGAATATCCCGGAATTTCTCCCCCGCAGTATGTAATTTTCCGAACCCGGATGAAGCAAGGCTTTCGTCTACCATTGACCAGAAACGTCCGGTCATCTCACCTTTCGGAAATTCTGACAGGAATTGTGATGGCTTATCAGACCGGAACTGTCTTTTCCCTGGAATAATGACGTTGATATGATCGTCCTGGAAGGGTGTCACCATCCGTGACAGTATATGAAACAGGCTATCATCAGTGGTGGATGACATAACCTGCGGGCGGTACTGTGCATACGCAGCTTTCCAATCCACCTTACGAAGTTTAAAAAAGGCGTAATGATCTTCAAAGGTCTGCCAGAATACTTCAAAGGTTCGCTCCGGCAACGATCCGTCAGGATGTAATGGCGGAGACGCAGGTTGTTGGGCATTCGCCATCATTGTAAACTGTAACAACAAGCCGGCAAGCAAAGTGATTTTTCGCATGGTGTTCTTTTTGAATGGGTGTCTGTAATGGGATAAAATGCCCCAGCCAGCTCATCACAATAACAAATATATTCAAATTTGTCAGGTCTTTTTCATCAACTACATTGCATACTTGTTAATATCATTTGATCATTAGCTAAAATATATTTATCCTCACGCAGGTATTCTTCCTAGTTTCATAGCATATTATCAGGCATTGGCAATATCACGCCGGTAGAGCGGGTGGCACATTGCCTCCATCGCCGGATCAACAGCCGGCTATTGATGAAAATTATCCAAATATGAAAATGTACAAAGTGTTCCTGCGTGTCTTTCTCGTTGCCACATTCATGACCCGGGGTATTCTCATCATGTATGCACAGAACGGAGACCAGATACTGGACGGAATAGGTGAAACGGAAATGATTGCACGGTATGTATTTAACGGAGATCTCAGGGACTGGTCCCGTAACAACCTCCATGCCCGCTCGCAGGCGGACGCTCTCCGGTTTGTAAATGATGACCGGTTTGGAAAAGTGTTATCCCTCCCGGGAAATAATGATGCTTTTGTCACCATCCCTGGTGAAGCACTGAAGGATATGGAATCACTAAGTATCTCCGGTTGGATTTATCTGCGCTCCAGTCAGCCCGGTCAGCGCTTTTTTGATTTCGGAGCCGATACTTCCCGGCATTTCTTTGCCGCTCCTGTTGGTACCAACGCGCAGCCCGGCTATCAGGCCTTGATTACGGCAGATAATCACAGTCGGACCGGAGCGCATGCTCCTGCCATCCCTCTCAACAAATGGGTACACCTGGCAATAGTAATAGACATTCCCGCAAAAAAGATGATTACCTATGCTGACAGTAAACCTGTTGGTGAATCAAAAGAAATTCCTGCCGAATTAACAACAGTATTTGGTCAGCAATCTGCTGATAAAAGACGCCTTTATATCGGAAAGTCCTTACTGCCGGGAGATCCCGCACTGAACGCTATGATACACGATTTCCGTATTTACCGTGTGGCATTAAGCGCCCGGCAGATCACCGGCATCTATCACAATTCCCGGAAGGGTATCAATGAGGGTATGGTCAATACGACAGGAAAAAAGGAAGATGATCTGCCTCGTTTTTCAGGAGCTGACGCCCAACTCTATAATCGCTTCCTGGTAGCTGTATCCGATGTACAGGTAGAAACAGCGGTAGGAGAGCTGCCTCGTTTACCTGTCTATCTGCCAGGCACCTACCGCAATAACGAAAAAGGACCAAAGGTACGCGTACTATGGCCGGCAGCTACTGATAACAGCGCCGTGCTTAAGCCGGGTACCTATACAATCACCGGAGATATTGCAGGGACTGACCTGCATCCCAAAGCTTTTATTACGGTTAAAAAAACACTGGCTACCGGTACCCCGGCACTTAAGCTGGAAAAGTTTAAACTTGGTCAGGTCTCCCTTACTAATGATACCCATGGTCATGGTACGCCATTCGTAGAAAACCGTGATAAATTCATCACCACCCTGGCTGGTACTGACCCTAACTCTTTCCTCTACATGTTCCGGCATGCTTTCGGCCAACCACAGCCCACCGGCGCTAAGCCCCTTGAAGTGTGGGACAGTAAAGACACCAAGTTAAGAGGGCATGCCACCGGGCATTACCTCACTGCTATTGCGCAAGCTTATGCCAGTACAGGATATGACACTGCGCTACAGGCGAATTTTGCTGGCAAGATGGCATATATGGTCAACACCCTCTACGACTTATCCCATTTATCCGGAAAGCCAGCAGCAACCGGCAATAGTGCTGTTGCTGATCCTGCTGCCATACCATATGGTCCCGGAAAATCGGGTTATGATTCAGACCTGAGCGACGAAGGTATCCGCAATGACTACTGGAACTGGGGCAAAGGTTTTATCAGTGCTTACCCGCCGGATCAGTTCATAATGCTGGAGAGAGGGGCTAAGTATGGTGGACAGAAAAGCCAGATATGGGCACCCTATTACACCCTGCATAAAATACTGGCCGGCCTGATCGATGTCTATGAGGTAAGCGGTAATAAAAAAGCCCTGGACATAGCAGAAGGTATGAGCGACTGGGTATATGCCCGTTTAAGCCAGCTACCTAAGGATACACTCATCAAAATGTGGAATACCTACATAGCAGGGGAGTTTGGCGGTATGAACGAGTCTCTGGCACACCTGTACCGTATCAGCGGAGATGCCAAGTACCTGAAGACAGCTCAGCTGTTTGATAATATCAAGGTATTCTTTGGCGATACTGCTCACTCTCACGGTCTTGCCAAGAATGTAGACATCTTCCGGGGGCTACATGCCAACCAGCATATCCCGCAAATTGTTGGAAGTGTCGAGATATACAGGACGTCTGGCCAACCCGAATATTATAAGATAGCTGATAACTTCTGGTATAAGGTTGTCAATGACTACATGTACAGCATTGGCGGCGTTGCCGGCGCACGTAATCCTGCAAATGCAGAGTGTTTTATCAGTCAGCCGGCCTCCCTGTATGAAAATGGATTCTCTTCCGGCGGACAAAACGAAACATGTGCTACTTACAACATGCTGAAGCTCACCAGCGACCTTTTCCTGTTCAACCAGCGGGCAGAACTGATGGATTACTATGAACGTGCATTGTATAACCACATACTCGCTTCTGTAGCGAAAGATAATCCGGGAAACACCTACCATGTGCCACTCAGACCAGGGTCTGTCAAACAATTCGGTAATGCTGATATGACAGGCTTTACCTGCTGCAATGGCACGGCTATAGAGAGCAATACCAAGTTGCAGAACGCGATTTATTTCAGAAGTAAAGATAATAATGCGCTGTATGTGAATCTATATGTGCCTTCTACCTTGCACTGGACAGAGCGGGGCATAACTGTAGTGCAGACTACCAGTTTCCCGCATGAGGATCATACCCGTTTAACAATCAATGGTAGTGGCAAATTTGATATACATGTACGTGTGCCAGGTTGGGCCACCAAAGGCTTCTTTGTGAAAATCAACGGTAAGACACAGGCGCTTACAGCAACGCCAGGCAGTTATCTGAAAATAAACCAGGTATGGAAAGATGGCGATGTAATAGAACTGCAAATGCCTTTCGGTTTTCACCTGGACCCGGTAATGGACCAGCAGAATATAGCCAGCCTGTTCTACGGACCGGTATTGCTGGCCGCCCAGGAACCGGAAGCAAGAAAGGAATGGCGGACAGTCACTTTAGATGCAGCCGACATCAGCAGATCCATCAAAGGTGATCCGGCCCGGTTGCAGTTCACTATTGACGATGTGCCATTCAGGCCATTTTATGAGACGTACGGCCGCCACTCTGTTTACCTGGACGTCAGATTGAAATAGTTAATCTAGTACAACCTACGCATTTGTGATACTCAGGCAGGTATCACAAATGCTTTTAGTTTGTCCATCTTTCCCTCCCGGAATGTCCATACGTCGCAGTACTCGTAGTTTGCCATAGTTCCATCTTTCTGCTGCATGCTAATTTTGCCGCCGGCAGTAAGCATGTCCCCTTCGGCAATCAGGTACTCAACGATATTCTCCGGAGGTGCTATATATGATTCTGCCATGTATTGCCTGACAGCTTCTTTTCCCTGTAATCTTCTGTCGCCCACAAATGTCCACTCTGTATCATCTGTGCAGTAAGATAGGAATGCTTCATAATCGCCGGCTGTTACTGCCGCATTAGCTGTTTCGAGAATTGCTTTGTTACTCATATGCATATTGTATCCCTGGTTTTTGAATCAGATCATGACGCCGGCATACGGCCGGGACTAAACCTGCGTTATGAGATTGCATTATCAAAAATAGGCCCAAATGATCTGCTGCCAGTTCTTCAAACATGCACCAGTATTTTAACAAGCCTCTATTATTGTGGCAATACCGGTCTTGCTACATGTAACGGCTTGGCTGAGATGGCATGTAGGAAAGCAACCAGCGCACTTTTCTCATTTGCTGTTAGCTGTAATGGCTGCATCAGTATATCTGTTTTAGGAAACAGTGCATCGTTTTCCTGACCAGGTTTCGGACTCAACTGCATTCCGCTGTTATAGATGTTGATCACGCCCAGCAGCTCAGGAAACAGGCCATTGTGCATATATGGACCTGTGTAGGCTACATCTCTCAGCGAGGGTGTACGAAATCTGCCGATATCTGCAATGTTGTGCGTGATGTTATACCGTCCCAGATCCTCATATTTGCGCTGATAGTAGGTAAGCCCTATATTATGAAACTGTTTATCAGTAAAGTAAGGGCCATAGTGGCAGTTCATACAACGCGCTTTTGTACGGAATAAATGCAGTCCTTCCAGCTCCTGATCACTGAGCGCATTCACTCTTCCTTCCATGAACAGATCGAATTTGCTTCTACGGCTGCGGATTGTTTTTTCAAAGGTGGCAATGGCGGTAGCAATATTATCCACCGTAATTGGCTGCCCGGGGTACACTTCATTGAAGAGGGAATCATATTGCGCTATTGCCTGCAGTTTGGCAGGTAATAGCGCAGCATCCATATCCATCTCATGATGTGCGCCCAGCGGACCAAGCACTTGTTTATTCAGCGTACCCGCACGGCCATCCCAGAACAGATTGTCATAGATGAATACGTTGATGAGCGACGCCGTGTTACGTGAGCCCTGCAGATGATCATTCCCCAGTGAAACCCGTCTGCCATCACCCCACGCCAGGTCAGGTTCATGGCAGCTACTGCATGAGATCTGGTTGGAACGTGACAGTCGCGGATCAAAGAATAATAGTCTGCCCAGTTGTGCCTGCGGATCTTTTAACCCTTCTACCCAGGCATTCTCTTTGGGCAGAGGGGCCATCTCTTCCCATACCACACCACTGTCAATCGTTGGCCTCGGCCATTCATTCACAGGTTTGCTATACAGTTCGCGCAGTGATGTTGAGTTGGTCAGGGCGCATAAAACAATAAATGCCGTTATAATAAAAAGTGTTCGCTTCATCAGATACAATTAGAAATAAAAATTCAGTGACAGGGATGCTGATACCCTGTCCTTACCCGGCATCATTGCCTCGTCGAGCACAAGAGCGCTGAAATTCATGCCGCGCAGATAAATGATGCTGGCCTTGATGCCAGCGTAATAGCCCGGAAAGTATTTGTTGTAATGCAGGTCCAGATAGCCGCCCGCCTGGTCTGCTGTGTTAAAATAGTAATCATGGTAAATGACCTGTTGTGTAAACATGCCTGCACTGCCGTCATTTACTGACAATGTTTTGTCTGTTGCTTTACCGTAATGCAGGGTAACCGCGTATCCCCAATAGTCCTGTTTTGCTGATTGCCGCACCATCCCGAATGAGGGACGCAGTGTAAGCATCGTGTAGTGGATATGGTTACCGGTGGTTCCGTCCAGCCGCTGCGTGCTGTGACTGGCAACAGACACGCTATAGTTATTCCCATTACGGCTATGTGTAATCTGCGCACCGTAATTTTTTCCCCTGTACTGATAGTTGTTAGCTTTGTGGCGCACATGAAAATCTTCTCCTTTTTGCGCCTCATAATCCAAGGTGGCCGTCCAGGCTCGCCTGGACCATACCACATGCATGCTGCTGGTGGTGAGCGTGTACAAGGCAAGGGAGTCAAAGCCTGCGCCTGACTGATAAATATAACGTTGTTGCTCCCTGATCCATTTACCTGTAGCTGCAATAATGCCGGTTATACTATCTTTCCATACAAAAGAAGCCCCTCCGCCGGAACGGATCATCTTATTACGATACACTCTATCGTTGCGCTTCAGGGCTGGTTCTCCGTAACCGTTGATCAGGTAATTGGCATATGCAGGATAGGCATGACTGTCTACATAGTTGATGTTTTTATAGGCGACGTTCAGCTGTTCCTGTCCATAACCATAATACCCATCTATAGTAGTAGTGAGCTTAGATCGCCATATATATCCTGTACCGGCAGATAGATCAAACTGATAGTCTGACATGCTGCCCCTCGGATCATTCACAGAATAATGATCGCCGATCCGGTAGTTCAGACCTACAGCGAGCGGTAGATGGTTACTCAAGAAGACGCGCTGTGCTATGGCTTTTGCCTGGTAGACGTTTCTATTATAGCTAACCGGAACGGGGGAGCCCATATAGTAAGGGGTAGTGGTATTATTCCTGGTCTGGTGTGCAAAACGTGTACTGTCTTCAGTGATACGCTGATAACCGAATTGCCCCCACAAAGCTACTTTGCCCAGTGTTGTCTTGCCCTCCGTGTTAAAGCTGACAGCACGAATCTGCGTACTACCCTGAGCGGGAACAAATGTTCCTTTTTCATAAGTATATCCCAGCCTGACGGTATTAAAACCGTCAGGCATCAGGGTATAAATGAAAGTATGTGATAGCTTAGCGGCTTCATATAGCAGGTATTGCGCAGAGTCTCCCGCCAATGAAGCGGAAATCTGTCCATTTGCGCACAATGGTCCAATGAAGCAGGGTACTAGTAATGTCAATAATTTTCTCATTATTTAAATCCACGTGGATTGGCGAAATCCAGGTAATCAAAGTCTTCAGTTGAGTTATTAGTATCTTTCAGAATAATGCGACCATTCACTGTTCTGGCTGTTTTTCTGATTACTGACTGAGAAGAGTAACTACCTTTAGGTACAAAGGTGAAACCTGCATCAAAAGCAGCATTCAGTTTTTTTGGAATACGGTCTTCTGCGGCAGACGGCTGTACTTCTACACCGTCAATAATGTACTGGTTAGGTACTTGTATATAGTAATCGGCAGTCGATGGGGGCGGCGCTAATGTTGGCAACGGATAAGAAGGCCAGTTGCGTACATTCTGCGAAGCATCTACTTTAAAGATGATATAGGCATCTCTGCCGGGATTGTCAAGTATGTAGTCTCTGCCGTTATACTGGTACACCACCATGTTGGGTACTTCGGGATTGTCGATATCAGATGCAAGCGGAGATCCTGCAAAGTCGCCGTAATAGGCTTCAAAATCGGCTCCGCTCAGATCTACCGTCAGTGATGGATCTTTAACGGAGATCGTATTACCATTTGCGCCAGTAAAAGGCGTTTTATGGTTGAGCGCTGTTTGCGCTATGATAATGCTGCTACCAGGTTGTACCGGATAAGTTGTGCCATTGCCGGGCACCATCAGAATGGAGCGGGTATACACGTAATCATTATTTGCATCAATATTCGGGTTCATACCAACAGAATGTGTCCAGTCAACCTGCCCGTTTGGAAGTACGTGTGTGTTATTACGCGTTAGACTTTGCCTGCCAAACAGCTGGCCGATATAAATACTATCTGCATACAATACCTTGTCTGTGTTGTTATACAATTCAATGAACTGATCACGGTATAATGCACCTTGGGTGGTATGCGAACCTGCATAGTAAATTTGTTTGATCACCCAGTCTCCCACAGTACCTGCTACCAGTGTAAGGTTCAGTTTGATTTCATCGCCTACAGCTACACGGGTGTTTTTTTCAGACGCATTAAAAGTGATGTTCTCTTCAATCAGGTTACCGGTGATCCTGTAGTAGGTGGTATCAGCAATGGTGACCATGGCGTCAATATCATAAGCGCCGGCCTGCACGTTGGTAAAGCGTACCCTACCTGAATCATTGGAAGTCGCAGTTTGTACCGTGCCTGAGTTGGTGTTGGTCATCTTGACGGTGATGCCACCTACCGGCAGTTTGTATTTACTTGAGTCAAGTCCATAGGATAGATTTACTGTAACATCTACAGGCCGTATGCCGGTGCTGATCGTATCCTCTTTTTTACAGGATATGGCTGCTGTGATGATCAGTAAAAGCAAGTAAGAAATCTTTTTCATCTGTTAATTTTTAATTTTAATTGTCAGTGGTATCCTTGTACGATGTATTGTCACTGCCATATGCCTGAAAGGATAGCCTGAACAGAACATATGCATACTGCTGATGTTAAATCTTTATAGACATCTCTGCGCCAAAAGTCGGTGCGGAATTAGGGAAATTGTACGTTCCTCCTGAATTGATATAATATGGCTGGTAGTTAAATACATTGTATACATTGAATGAGAACCGGAATCTTTTTTTAATCTCTTTGCCTATGCTCAGGTGATAGTTCATTACCGCCCTGGGTATATTCTCCTGATTTAACTCACTTTCCGGTCTGAGCAGATGTCCGTAAGCCGGATTGGTCTGATCAAATCCTTTGATTGATACGAACTGCAGGTCATTCGTGAAGTAAGCATCAGGGATCCCGCTTTCTGCCGCTTTGAGTGTCTTGTTCAGGAAGTTGCACTCTGCGGTAAACTGCAGCATCAGGCTGATCTTCGGAATGTGTGTAATCGATGAGATGCGACCATTACTGAAGTAGCTCGTATATCGAGAGGAAGGATATCTGCCCATGTAGGCATGAGCCGGTGCCGTTACACCCGATTCACGGGTCATCCAGACAGGGGCAGACGAATGATACGCTGATCTGTTAATACCGGCGCTGAGATTAAAAGAAGTCTCAATTGACTTGACTTTTGGCGTACTGACCATTAGCTCTACGCCCTGACTATTCGTGTTCAGCAGGTTCCTGAATATGTTGCCGTTTGCCAGGTAGCGTCTTGTGCCTGTTTGTGTAACAAGTGGTTTTAAGCCTGGCCGGTACTGCGCCGTATAAACCGGTAGTTCCAGCACTTCCTGCACTTCAAGCGTTCCGATGCCATTGCGCGACCATTTACTATATACATTAGAAGAGAGGCTGAAGCCGGCATGTTTATATTGTGCTGACAGTTCTAAAGTCTGCGTACTTGAAGAGCGTAATCCTACATTACTCGGGTCATAACGGTGAACGAATATCCTGCTTTCACTTTCTGCTACATTTCCGTTGTAGGCATTCAGTAAGGGAATGTCTGTGAAGATAGGGCCGGGGTAGCGCATGGCCAGTCCGGGAGACTTATATGCCAGTCCATAAGCAACCCCCAGGCGCAACTTGTTGCTCGCTTCATAATTGATATTGATCCTTGGCGAACCGGTAACGTATCCATTCTGCACATCTAACCGGGCCCCTGCACGCACATGGAGATAACGACCCCTGACATTAGCTTTGAATACGTCTTCAGCATAGATGCCCAGATCCTGTTGTGCAATCACCCTGCTGAAGTCATAATAACGCTCCGATCGTGCACCTCTTGTACCATTAGGGCTGATATCCGTAGTACTGCGGGGTCTGCCGGGGTCTATAGCCTGCCCTAATCCTTTATTTTTCCCATAACTGTAGTTACCGCCCATTGTCAGGAAGTGCAATATGCGCCCTGTTCTGTATTCATTACTGATATCCAGGCTGGCAGTCATGTTAACAGGCCGGCCATCAATAATGCTCTCGGCTGTGTAAATGCCTCTGTCATATATACCCTGATGGATGCCTGTGGTAGTGGCATCTGTATATAACACGTATGGCTCATTCATCTGCCATTCCCGATAGGAATACTGATGCCCTTCACTATAGCGTACATTCAGACTCACATTTTTTACGAACCGGCTGTTCACCCTATATGCAGCTTTGTTGCTGATACTAAAGTTCCAGCTATCAAAACGTACGATTGTGCTTGTCGGATCATCGGGGTCGCGTTTAATGCCATCCAGGTTTCTGCCATAATCAGCGATTGTGGTGATCTTTAGCCGGTGCTCTTTTCCGAAATAGTTGGTCCAGATGACGTTGCCATTAATACGGCGGTAAGCTTTCAGTTTATCGCGCGAATCTGCATATGAGTTGACATAGCTGAACCCTGCATTCATGACACCGGCTTTTTCAGACAGGCGAAAGCCTTTACTAAAACTGGTACTGGTTGCATTATCTCTTAGCTGCGTGCGAAAGTAACCTTTGGAAATGCCTGCCTGTCTTTCAATGATGATAGCTCCGTCGGTGAGGTCGCCGTATTTGGCAGACGCTACGCCGGATACTACTTCTATCCGCTCGATATTATCTGGAGTGATCTGCCTGAGGTCCGTACCGCCGAAAGTGTAATCGCCGGTATAGGCTGAAGTTCCGGTACCTCTCAGACCGTAAGTATTCGGACTACTAAGGAATGAACCAGCAATACCCCTGTGGCCTGGATTGAAGGTCTGCATGTTCATGTTGTTGGATAGGGTATTGCCATCCATAACAATAGCAACGCCAAAAGCGTTATTCAGCTCAAACGCGCCTTTGTTTTTCTGTGTCGAAAAGAAGTTTGCCCGCAGGTTAATGTTTTGTACGTTCTGCAGCGAAGGTGGTGTAATCTGTTTATTAGGGATATGGTTAAGCAGATCATTCAGACTGAGTGCTGTAGTCTGCTCGATCATCTCCCGGTTTATTATCAATGATGAATTGGAACTGGCCTCAAACGTCCGGCTGGCGGTAACAGCTATGTCTTTCAACCGCAGGCTTACTTCTTTCATCACCGTATTTGCAAGGATGGTATCTGCCTGTATGGTGGAGAGTTTGAGTGTCTGCTGCTGATATCCCACATAACTGATTTCCAGGGTAAAATTGCCGAAGGCAGACGCCTGGAGATGGAAGTACCCTTGTGCATCTGTGGCGGAGAACTGGTTCAGCTCTGTTATCCGGATAGTGGCAGCGGGAAGCGCAATGCCTTCTTCATTCACTACCCTGCCAGATACACTATGATTAGTAGGTACAGCGGGCGTAGTTTTCGTAGCAGACGTATGTTTATATATGACAAGCCGGCTGCCTTGCAGGCGATAGCTGAAATCTGTGCCCTGCAGCATACTGCTGATAATATGCCTGACTGGTTGCTGCTGATAGTCCTGTGCGGCAAGTTTTACCTGCCTGGCCTCCTCCGGATTGAAGGTAATATGAACGCCCGACCGTGCTGATAAAGCCGCGAGGGCCTGATCCAGCCGGGTGCCTTTACTGATTGTAAAATCAGTTGTCTGTGCATGACATGCTATGGCCAGCAGTGACAATAGCAATATATTAATTACAGCCTTTGCCATCTATGATAATTTCTTGCTGACGGATAGTATATACGATGCCGTATACCAGTTCCAGGTTATCCAGGATATTGTGTATCGGTTCTTTTTTACTGAAGCTGGTAGTGATTTTACAAGCCATAATCTCTTTGTTTTTTACTACAAACCGTACGTTATAACTTTCCTGCAGGGATTGTAGCAGCTGACGAACTGTTACGTTTTCAAGCGACACATCCTCATGATCAAGTAGGCATGTTTCCCCTGCATGTAATTCTATAGCGCCTATCTGAACGACTCCTTCAGTTACGTTGACACGGGTTATTTTCCTTACAGGGTCACTGCTTACATGAAAGGCGGTTCCGATATCCGTGACGGTATACCCTGTGCTGGTTTCAATTGTGAACGGATGTGCAGTGTCATGTTTCACCTCGCAGTATAATGTACCCTGTTCCAGCAGCACTTTTCTGCTACCTTTCAGGTATTGTATACGTGTGCCTGGTTGTAAATACAATAATGTACTGTCAGAAAGGAAGAACTTTTTAAGCTGACCTGCCTCAGTAACAACTGGTTGCAGCCTATCCGTACGTAACCATCTGTAACCTGCCACTGCCAGTATTGTTACGGCAGCAGCAGCAGCTATCCATCCATACAGGGAAACTTTTCGCGGACGGGTAAGTTGTCTTAATTGCTGCTCCGCATTCCACTGATACATGCCATTAATCAATACGGCTGCTTCTTCCAGCACCGGCAAATGTTCAGGGTGCGTGGTCTTAAATTCCTTCCATTGTTGATTCGTAGCTGCATCAGCTGTTCCCAGGCAATAGCGGATATAATTTTCGTCTAACAGTAGGGCTTCTACGTCCATTCGGTTCGTGCGTTTACTCAATAGAGTGACTCCCGACCAGTTTTTACCCGGTTGTATTTTGCCGGAAAAATATGTTGTCGGCTGTAATGCTTTGCTGTGGCCTTGTGACAGGCCATTGATCAATTTGGGAAAAAATATAATGACTTGAATTTCCCGAATGCGTAAATCATATTTTGCAGTATAAGATACATTTGCGCCTTCTATCAATTAATCGCAACCGCATGGGAACCAGGGGGACTGAAGAGATCAATGCGTTGTGGATAGCATTTGTAAACGATCAGGGCGAACAGGAGTTCTATGCATTGTATCGCCGTTTTTTTCCTTATCTGCTTTCAGTAGGATTAAAAATCAATCCGGACAGGTCACTGGTAACAGATACGCTGAACCAGCAATTCCTGCACCTATGGCAACAGCGCGCCAGGTTAAATGACGTCGCGTATCCGCTCACTTACATCACTACCTCTTTTAAGAGGCGGTTGTTAAAAGAAGGTATTGCTTTTTATACCGGACAGGAACTGACAGATGAGCACCTGGAATTACTTACGGAACAATCTCCGGAACAATTATCCCTGCTCAGAGAAGCGGATGCTGTACAGCAGCAAAAGATCACAAATGCTATTGAACAACTTTCGGACAGGAAGCAACAGCTGATCCGGATGAAGTATTTTGAAGGATTGTCATATGCTCAGATGGCTGTCGCTACAGGTCTCAGCGAACGGACTATCTATAACAAAGTACATGAAGCCATCAAAGAGCTGCGCAAACTGCTTGTGCCGTAAGGAAATGTAATACCTGTTCAACAGGGCGATGCTTAAGATGAGGGTATGCCATCAGTAATCTGGATACGTGTTCCCGTAATCCGGCTACTTTTGTGATAGGCTGACAACCGAATTTTGTAGCTATAAAAATGCTGCAAATGAATATGAACGAAACATCCCAAGTCTGGCTGGTTACTGGTGCTTCCCGCGGACTGGGTTTACATCTTACCAAAACATTGTTATCACTGGGACATCGCGTAGTTGCTACCAGCCGTAATATCACTTCGTTCAACAATGCAATTAATGTTGATGAAGCGCGTTTCTATCCATTAGAATTGGATATTACTTCAGATCAGGCTGTTAAGCAGGCAATAGATAAGGCGGTATCACATTTCGGCAGGATTGATGTCGTGGTTAACAACGCCGGTTATTGTTTAGTAGGAAGCATTGAGGAAATGACAGATCAGGAATTTCGGAATACTATCGATGTGAATCTGTTTGGAACTGTAAATGTGCTGCGCCATGTCATCCCTTATCTGCGGAAGCAACAGTCTGGTCATATCATCAACATCTCTTCCAACGCCGGATACGTCGGTTTTGCAAACGCTGCCAGCTATAATGCCGCCAAGTTTGGTATTATTGGTCTGACAGAAGCGCTTGCGCAGGAAGTAGCACCCTTTGGTATTAAAGCGACCGTTGTTGCTCCGGGGCAGTTCAGAACCAGGTTTATGGACTCTCTCCAGTATGTAACGAATAGAATTGCTGTGTATGGCGTAGACCAGGCTGAGAAAATGTGGTCAGGTTTTAGTGGTCAACA
Organism: Chitinophaga rhizophila; assembly: GCF_019492185.1. Classification (GTDB taxonomy): domain Bacteria; phylum Bacteroidota; class Bacteroidia; order Chitinophagales; family Chitinophagaceae; genus Chitinophaga; species Chitinophaga rhizophila. The sequence goes on along the minus strand of NZ_JAICCF010000001.1, from coordinate 197,052 downwards.
ACCTGGAGATCCTGATAAACTGGCAAAGATCCTGGTGGAAATTACCACTATGTCACAACCACCCCTGCATTTGCTGTTAGGCGCTGATACCTACCAGCTTGTTCCGAAAAAAAGGAAAGAAGAAGATGCAGAATTTGCACAATGGGAGTATCTTACTTTGTCAACAGATTTCGATTAATGCTGCGAACGCTGTTTACCTTTTCAAATGAAATGTATGACGCCATATTCCATCAAGTCCATCCGGCAATTACATGAACTGCTTGATCTGCCCCGGCCCCGGCATCCGCTTATCAGCGTCATTGACTTTTCTACAATCAAATGTTTCGATGATCCTGTGCTGGAATCAGTTACGTACAGTTTTTATTGTATTGCCCTGAAGAAGAACTTCAAGGGACATATGCGCTATGGGCAGCAGCATTATGATTTTGATGATGGCGTCATGACATTTTTCAGCCCTAATCAGGTAGTCATAACTGAGATCCGTGATGACTGGGATCTTTCTGGATTATGGCTTGTTATTCATCCTGACTTTATACATGGAAATCCGCTGGCAAGGGAAATCCGCCGTTATGGATATTTTTCTTACGCTGTTAATGAAGCGCTGCATTTATCTGAAGATGAGGAACGCATGATCACGGCATTATTAAATGAGATTGCCAGGGAAAGTGCATTACCGACCGATACATTTTCACAAACTATCCTGATCAAACAGATTGAATTATTACTTAGTTACTGTGAGCGGTTTTATTACCGTCAGTTCCTTACACGCAAACAGGCTGGTGGTAACCTGTTGAGTGATTTTGAGCAGTTACTGGATGAGTACTTTGATGATGAAACCGCCCATCACCACGCTGTGCCTACTGTATCCTTACTGGCAAAGAAAATGAACTTGTCAGCCAATTATCTGAGTGATATGTTACGTAGTCTCACCGGTCAGAGTGCGCAACAGCATATCCAGCTGAAGCTGATCGATAAAGCGAGAGAACTGCTGAGTGCAACAGATCTGTCTGTCAGTGAGATTGCTTACCGATTAGGATTTGAATATCCACAGTCTTTCAGCAAATTGTTCAAAAACAAAACAGATAAAACACCCAGGCAGTTCCGGTCTATGTTCAGCTAGTTGCTGTTGCGCGCACTACCGGGATCATACCTGTACATCCCTTTTAACCACTGAAAGCAGCTATGCGTTTGTCAGCAGGCAGCTGCCTTAAAAAGCTGCTGCGTTATTAGTCTGGTGATATTGAGACTAATTATAAACCATTATTTCAAAGAGCTACGCTGATAGCGCTGCTTATCCTCTCAGCTGACATGTCTTCACCATGTAAGGTTCCAGGAGCAGTCTTTCAGTATACCCCGTGCGCAAACAAACAGTCTTTCACGAGGTTGGTAGTCATTATCCTGATAGGTGTTAACCAGCAACTTTTTCGCCTTTATAGCACCCTGATGATGACTGTTGAGACAAAATTAACGCTGTTATAGACGCGATTCCGGACTATGTCCATAGGACGCCAAATCGTGTGCATAGGACGCCATATCATGGTGTGGCGAGGCTGTGAAGCCATGTAAAATGAGGGAGGGGTGAGCGATGGGTACTCCGGCTGATTGACCGGTTTTTGCGGTTTTTTATCATGCTACGTTGATCTTACGTTTTTGAACGTAGCATCAACGTAGGATGATGAAGAGAGTACCGTCCTGAAAGAGGTTTACACGGCCGATCAATTATTCGCCTGTTTCGTAATCAGGCGCATCCACAGGTTTAGATTGGGGAGATCCTTTCTGTCGTAGGAAGATAGACAGTACGACAATGGTGAATACGGATAGAAACTCGCTTTGCCAGTTCTGGAAAGATTCAAACCAGAACCGTGTATCTGCAATGTAATTACTCCATGACTCCAGTGGTAATCCCTTTTGTGCAAGTTGTTCATTCTCATCTTTCAGACTACCATAGAGGTGCAGTATAAATGAAAGAATAAACAGGATGAGCAGTATGATGGTAAGTGAATGTTTGTATAGCGCTAATATCCAACCACCTTTCCTGACAGGCCAGGGGGCATCTTTACGTAGTGGTGAAGGTTCACGGTCTACCTCTTCCGACTCATCCATCTTCTTGGATTCGGAAGATCCTTTTTGCCGTAAAGATATGGTGAGTACAACAAACAGTGCCATTTGCAGAAATTCACTTTCCCAGTTTTCAAAGGTAGCTTGTATAAAATGCCCTGACATCACATACTGACCCGCATTTACAGGTGGTTGATGTTCTTCGGTAAGTTCTTTGTTATGCTCAGCCAAACCGGTATAAAATTGGCCAATCAGGCTGATAAAAAAAAGCAGGAAAACAACGATAGAAAGTCCGTTGTTGCGCAATACGTTTTTCATGGTTTGAGTATAGTGACGGTGATACTAAATACATACCATCCTTGTAATTTTCCCCTGAAGTATATGGCGGGGAGGGCTTTAACTGATCATTACTGAAATTGCAACTACCAGATGTTTTATTACCTTTCAGTGTTGCCGTAATTGTTGTGTATAGTCTTACACACACTATGTACATATATACTTAAAGATATTTTCTGTCGTGCGATGCCTTTTAGCAGACAGCTATTGATATGATGCTTCTTCGGGTGTAGCAGGTGCAATATTACTACGGTATAATATTCGCGGTGAGTTGGTGAAGGCCATATCCGTAATATAACCACCATGTGGTGTAGCAGCGATTGATTTGTATTCACATCCTCCAAACAAGCAGAAACTATTTACTATGACACATTCACTATCTCCCTGGGCGGTTGCCGCCTCACGTTATTTTATGACAGATGAAAAACTGGAACTCTATAAAATAGTGTTTGCGCCATATACTTTCCAGGTGTATGCTACGCCTGATTCGATATGGATAACGGTGAGTCAGCCATCGGGAGGTAAGGTGATGTTCCGGGCGGCCTATTGCGCGGGAGGTCATATGACAATAAAATACTGTACAAAGTCAGACACTGGGTTACATATCGGCGCAGATTGTCCTGCAGGCGACCAGCGTGTACTTATTACAATAGATGAAGGTAAATGGCCTGTACTGCATTACCAGACAACTTTCACCCCTGCTGCTCCGGTATTCATTCCTTTCTGGCCGCGGGATATCGTTGTCTCAGGAGAAGATAACAAACCGGAGAATACAGAAGGAGAGCTGCATGTGAAGCAGGCTGGTACCCGTTCAGGGCTGTTATACTTTACAGAAAGGAAGCCTGCATTTGGAGCAGTGCTTTACCTGCAGAATTTAACCGCCCTGGCCGCTTACAATGAAGTGACCGGTACATCTGCAAAAGAACTCGTAGGCGGCCAATGGCCGGAAATAGGTATGGCATTGCCCACCACTAATGACAAGTCCCTGCCAGCAGATGAATCATTTATTGTGAATGATGCATATGTAACCTTTGATACAAATATCGCTATAACAGATACAGACATGAGCAGGCAGTTCGTGGATATGCTAGCAGCAGTGTATCTGAAAATGCCGCGACCAGAGACCACGTATAAGCATTGGCCGGATATTCTTGAAAAAGGATTACAAGACCTGGATAATCATGGTTGCTGGACATACATTGCTGGCAAGAAATATTTAAACGCTTATTTCTGTGATTATAAAACGCCGCCGGAGATCATGGTACAGCTGGCCGTTCTGCTACCGCAGCTCGACTTCGCAAAGTGGAGCGGTCGTGACCTACCTGTTATAGCGGATATCCGGAAGACGGTTAATGACTTCTATAACCCCGAACTAAAGACCATCATGAGATGGCTACCTGCTGTGCAGGATTGGCTGGAAGGGGAGGAGGAACAGAAAGCGCCGCTTACTATGGACTCCTGGTATCTTCATCATCCGTTGCTGAATCTTGCCCGTTTAGCCGCTGAAGGAGATAAAGATGCGGAACGGCTTTTCTTTGATTCGCTTGATTATACAACAAAGGTAGCCAGGCACTTCAATTATAAATGGCCGGTTTTCTATAAAATGGATACCCTCGAAGTACTTAAAGAGGAGACAGCACCAGGCAAGGGTGGAGAAAAAGATGTTGCAGGACTATACGCTCATATATTGTTACAGGCATATGAGCTTTCCGGTAATGCAACCTACCTCGAAGAGGCAGAGCGTGCTGCTGAGACATTGGCCGGATTGGGATTTGAACTCTTTTATCAGGCAAATAATACTGCTTTCAGCGCAAAAGCGCTCCTAAAGTTGTGGAAGGTAACTGGTAAACGGCAGTATCTTGACCTGAGCATTACCTGCCTGGCTAACATATTCCGGAATGTACAATTATGGGATTGTAATTATGGATTCGGAAAACATTATGGAACCTTCTTTGGACTGTTCCCGTTAAATGATGCTCCTTACACAGCGGCCTATGAAGAGTCTGAAGTGTTCTGTGCGCTTAATGAATACCTGGCGCTGGCCGAAGGGGAGCCGGTTCCCGACTCAATACGTCTGCTGGCAAGTGAATATATACGGTATCTGATAGACCGGGCATGCTATTACTATCCTCCAATGCTTCCTGAAGAGATGTTATCGAAGGAGATTAAAACAGGCGAGCTTGACCGGAACTTATGGATCGTACTGGAAGACCTTAACGACGGTTGGCTACCCTCAGGGGCCGTGGGACAGGAGGTGTATGGCTCAGGAAATGCATTTGGAATCGTACCCAGGCATTACCATTATGTACCTGAAGCCGGTTTTGGTGTTGCTGTAGATTATCCGGTTGTGCGTTTTGACAACTCACAACAACAGGTATCCTTTGATATACTAGGTAGCAACCAACTGCGTTGCCGGCTGGTGTTGTTGAAAATAAGCGATAAGGAGTTGCCACAGCTGACAGTCCGCTTACAGGGAGAAAAGATTGCCACCACCGGCAACTTACTGGCGGAGGGGCATCTTGCCTATGAAATCAGCGGCGGCCAGCATGTTGACATAACCTGGTAATGCAGACTGGGCACAATTTCTGCACCTGACGATAACCAATGTTGAAAAGTATGAGTTTCTTAGTTGTTGCAATTGCAGTGTCTGGCGGCGGCATAGAAGATCTGAAAACACTGTTTGGAAAAATACCCGCTAATGTACATATTGCTTTTATAGTCGTTGCTCCGTTAAGACGGGACAGAGAAAGCAAGTTGTCCGAACTCGCACGCCGGTACAGTTCACTTCCCGTTATTAAAGTCACGTCAACTACCAGGATACAGCCCGGATATGTCTATGTTATCGCTGAAAACAGTCTGATATCCGTTAATGAAGGAATGCTGCACGTCCGAGCGAGAAAGCCGCATGAACTAATAAACACTGCTATTAAGGATCTGTTTTATTCGATGGCTATGGACCTCAAAGAGCGGGCGATTGCCGTTGTATTGGGTGGTATGGGAGATTCCGCCACTTTTGGAACAACAATGATAGGCAAACAGGGAGGGTATGTTATCACCAAAGAGCCTGAGATTGGAGCAAATAGCGAAATGACAAAAAATGTGATCGAGTATGACTCCCCTAATGTAATACTACCATTGGATGATATCGCAAGTCACCTGGTCGAGCTATCGGAACGCCATGTATAAATAGAATTTTTACTGTCTCCGGATAGTCAAAACACCGTTTTTACTGCTATCCTTGCTATAAGTTTAGCTTTCCTTTGGGAAAGTACTATACAAAGTATAGCGATTTATGGTTAGCTTTGACTATAATTTTGAGAAAAGGCTCCCGCTGTCATCCCGAGATGGATATATGGCAGTGTGTAGCTAATGGGATGGTAAAAGAACAAATAATATGGAACAACAGCGTATCGCATATTCGATTTTAGAACTGGCATTAGTGCCGAAAGGCAGTACAATAAAAGAGACACTGAACAATTCGCTGGCGTTAGCGAAGGAAGCGGAGGCATTGGATTACCAGCGGTATTGGTTTGCAGAGCATCATAACGCTAATTATCTGGGCAGCAATGCCCCTTCAATACTGATAGGTTACGTGGCCGATAACACAGACAAAATCAGGGTAGGCTCCGGTGGCATCATGCTACCCAACCATTCTCCACTGGTTATCGCTGAACAATTCGGGACATTAGCTCACTTATATCCTGGTCGTATTGATCTGGGATTAGGCAGGGCACCAGGTACTGACCAGCAGACTGCCCGTGCTATACGCTCTGATTTCATGCAGGCGGCGCACTCATTTCCGCAGGAAGTAAATAAAATTCAGCAGTATTTTTCTGAAGAGAATAAAGTGGCGCAAGTACGTGCTTCCATCGCAGAAGGCACAGATGTACCATTGTACATTTTAGGTTCCAGTACAGACAGCGCTCACCTTGCTGCTGACAAAGGGTTGCCCTACGCGTTTGCCAGTCACTTTGCCACTACACATCTGATGAACGCTTTAAGGATCTACCGCGAAGAGTTTAAACCTTCACCATCACTGAACAAACCATATACCATCGCTGGTGTCAACGTGTTTGTAGCAGATACTGATCGTGAAGCTGAAATGCTCTTTACAACATTGATTAAAATGTTTGTCGGCGTACTGACAGGTGTATCTGATGCCTTACAACCACCGGCAGAAATGACCGATGATCTGAAGGATGTAACGAAACATCCTGCTATCAATCAGATGTTGAAATATTCCTTTTATGGAAGTAAAGAGACTGTAAAGAAACAAATCAGTGAGTTCCTGGATGTAACAAAAGTAGATGAGCTAATATGCGTTACACCTACTTTTGATATCAAAGACAGAATAAAGTCTATCAGAATGTTTGCTGAGATTATGGGCGAGATTAACAAAGAGAAGAATAGCGTTGTAAACGCATGACTAGGGGCTGACCAAAAAGTCAAAAAGGACTTTATGGTCGGTCCCAATTTTTTGGATCAATTTTTAAGATTAATCTGTTAAGCGTATCACGGGACCAACCGTTTTTATGGGTGGCATTCGCGTAAACAATGGCAATATCGATGTCTTTTACCTTGGAAATCAAGGTTCTTTGATACGACCAAGGCAATTGTGCCACAGGTTGTGGCACAAATTCGAACTGTTGAGAAAAGAACAAGTACCATTGACGTATCGTATATAAATTCCTACGGGAAAATCCATTTACTTGAGGAAAACTTGCCTTTAAATCTGTTGATAGCTGTTGAAGAAAATTATCGCCCCATTTAAATTCTGCCTGCCTCGACACGATTTCCTTTCCTAAATCCCAGTAAAGTTAAATCAGAATAATATTGAAATTACTAGTGGCCCGCAACTGGGCTTGTTGAACTTTATGTTTAATTTGTGAGAACCATTCTTTGTATATTCTGTCCATAAAAATATTAGGTACTATTATAGTATGATTTTCAAAAATAGCTTTATGCAGACTTCGACAGGTTAATCCGATGTTAATCTCTATAAATAGTACAATAACAGCTACATGTTAACAAATAACCTTTTAATCATCGATAATATTTGGTTCGAAAACACTCCACTATTGGGCAAAAATAGTGGGCTGACCATAAAGTCCTTTTTGACTTTTTGGTCAGCCCCACTATTTATATTTTTATAAACGGAATCCCTGCCACAGGGTTATCTCCTTCAATTTTAAGGATATACATGCCCGCTGGTAACGCGCTGACATCTCTGCTGACTATCTTTTCCAGTTTTCCAATATTCCATTGTCGTAAGATATTTCCCTGAAGGTCGCAGACCTTTATCCGTTGACAGGACACGCAGTTTAAGTTGATTGTCAGTTGTCCACTGGTAGGGTTAGGATAAATAACAGGCGAACCCCCAATACCTGTATGCGCTACTTCTTTTATTGCCGCATACGAAACGCTAGGCATTGAAGTATCTTCCGCGCAATTATCTATACTGAACCAATTGAATTTTAAGGAGCCGCTTAATACATGCACTCCTGTATAATTAAGTGACGGCAGCCTGATGCTGTCACTGATAGTTTTCCATACACCGCCTGTTGAAGGCACATTGATAGTATCAAATTTAAAGTTGCTATGCCCTATCCATATTTTTGATGGCGCTGTAGAGAGCACCCTCAGACTGATACGGTAGCGGCCATTAACAGGCACATTAAGATTGCTGTAAGCAAACCAGTCACCTGTTCTGAGATTAGTGAAATTTTGTCCGCCGCCGATATCTGTACAGTTTTCCAATACAGTATTGGTAGCACGGTTGGAAGCACTTTCTGCTTCGTACTGATCATTTACACTGCAGGTATAGTCTGTAGTAATAATGACAGTATCTGAAATATTGTTACTACTTGCCGTGATCACAAACGTACCTGCGGCAGTGCCGGCAGTGAATATGCCATTGGTGTCAATGGTATTACCAGTGCCTGTTGTATGCCAGACTGGTTTGAATGTAAAAGGATTATTTCGTTGATCAAATCCGTTGGCTACGAACTGCTGCGATGCTCTCAGCGGCACAGTTGCGGAAAGCGGCGTAATAGCGATCCTGACTAGTTGCGGTGGCGTAATAACGTTTACAGTTGCAGAATCTGCAATCAGTCCCTGGGTTGCTTTTACCACATAATTACCAGCTGTGTTGGCGGTAAATACACCGCTACTACTGATTGTGCTGCCCGGTGACGCCGACCATACAGGGGCGGAGGGTATCAGGCTGCTATCCTGCGCATATGCAGTTGTTGAATAGGTGAGTGTTTGTCCTGTCAGGAGTGTTGCAGTATCTGGTTTTACCACCAGGCGGGAAAGTTGAAACGCATCTGCCGGTACAATATTTATCCAGTTAAAGTTCCAGCCGTCTTTATTGGCAACAATACGGATGGTTTGTTGTCCCTGGTTTAATGGCAGCGGCGCAGAAGTTACTGTGATCCATTTCTGCCAGCCTCCGCTTGCGGGCAGGTTGACAGTTTGCAAGGTATTAGTATCTGACAGCACTTTCAGGCTGGATGCGCTATTTACAGCAACGCGATACTGTATGCGGTAGCTGCCTGCGGCTGGAACGTTGATGTCGTATTCAAACCAGGTACCTGTGCCGATGTAGCTGACGTTTAGTCCGCCGCCGTTATCGGTGGTAGGTTCCGTACAACATACGTTGCTGTTATCGAAGGCCTCTGCCTGTATCCTGGCCGGAATGTTCTTGTAGTTTGTTGGTCTTTTAGTGACGAACGCGCGTCCTGTTTTGGTAGTGGTATCCAATGTAGCGGTAGCAGTGACTTGTCCCGAATTATTCAGCGTAGCCAATCCTTCAGCAGTAATACTGTTACCAGTGCCGGTTATACTCCACACTGGCGTAATATTAAGAGGTCTTCCATTCTGATCAAGGGCTTTTGCTGTAAACTGCTGTTGTTTACCAGGAAGAAACGAAGTGCTGGCCGGCGTGACCTGGATAGAGTCAAGTACAGGCGTACCGATACCTTTCTGGTATATCCTGGCATAGTCTACCAACATGCTGTCAGGCCAGTCCGCATCTGTAACAGCACCACCCATACCTCCACCTATTGCCAGGTTCAGGATAAGGAAGAACTGCTGGTCGAATGGCCAGTCCTGCCAGTCTGTGCGTGGATTGACATACGTCAGGATATGTGAACTGTCAAAAGTAAATCTGATTGAGTCTGCATTCCATTCCATCGCATACACATGGAATACGGTATCTACGTCCATCATGATTTTCGTTCCTGAAATACCACCTGTATTCGTCCAGTTACGCTTCTGAGTATGGATAGTAGAGAGTACAGTGCCAAATTTATTGCCTACATGTTCCATTACATCCAGCTCACCGCTTCTGGGCCACGCGCCGTATGCGCTGGTGGTAGGCATAAGCCAGATGGCAGGCCAGGATCCACGCGCACGCGGCAGTCTTGCTCTGACCTCTACTTTACCATAACGGAAATCAAATTTGCCCTGCGTAACGAGGCGTGCAGAAGACCATGGTTCTGCGGCGTTGCCGGTGGGATAGTCTTTCTTCCCGGTAATTACAAGATGGCCATTCCGCTGTCTGGCATTATCACGGGTTGAATCTACGTATACCTGCTGTTCGCCGTTGATCCATCCTTTAGGACGGGGGTCTATGTACCATTTACTACGATCAGGCATACCTGTCCCATTAAATTCATCTGAAAAGACGAGGGTCCAGGCAGGATTGCCTTCAAAAACCACATTACCTTTTGCGGTGTAAGTAATCGTGTTTGTGTCGGCCAGTTCAACACCGGCAACAGTTAGCTTTAGTACGGAGCGTGAATAATTTGCAGGAGAATTACCACTGAGCGTAATCGTAGCGATACTATCATTTATACGGTTAACACTGGCAACAGTCACACCGGGAGGCAGATTCGCTGCCCGCCAGTTAGCGCTGGTCAAGGTAGTCGCAAAAGTACCGCCGGTAACTTTGGCAGTAAGTGTTGCACCGTTTTCGCTGCCCATTGAAATACTGGTATCCTTTACCGTGATAGCGGTAGGATGTGGTGCTTGCAGGAGATCAAAATATAAGACACCGTTCGCTTTTTTACCATCAATGTACTGGATGGCAACAGTATTGAAATCAGTGCGGTGTTTTACGCTGTTGAAGTTGTAACTGGCTTCTTCCCAGGTATTGACACGGGAAGGCTTGAAGGTGAAAAATATGGCCTTGCTATAGTTGCTGCCGGGTTGTAATTTAAACATGATTTCGTCCAGCGTGCTGCTGTATACAAGCATTTTGAAAGTACTGGACACAGACAGGTCAAATGAGTCCTGCAATTGACACGAGGCGCTCATGTATTCAAAGCTGCTGGTGTCCTTTGTGAATTTGGCTACCAGCGGACTGGTATTCAATCCTGAAGGGTTAGGATTCGGAACGCCAAATTCAACTTTACCGGTTGTTGTATTGCCAGCGTAATATGTCCATCTGCCGGAACATAGTCCACGACCTTCCATATCGTCCAGCAGCAGGTATTGCGCATGGAGGGTACAGGAAATCAACAGACAGAGAGGCAGTAGTAAACGCTGGATCAGCTGTATCCTGTTGGACCAGCATTGGCGCAACCAGACATTTGCCCGCATAGCTCCGCGAGCATCAAATGTAGATTTGATCATTTTCATAACGGGAATATTTGGGTGGAATTACCAGTGACGCTCATCCGCATCACTGGTTGATAATAAAAAAACAGCGTTTATAGAAACAATTAGTTATGTTGGGTTTTGCTCATCTATCGGTCATAAATTAGGATTGATCACGGCATCTGCACCAGGCACTGGCATCCAGTAGTTAGCCTTGGTGATAGTATTGGCAGGTGGCAGGTCGCCCGGGGCTTTGACCGCATTAGCGGCTTCTACCATTTCCAGTCTAACCAGGTCGAACCATCTGTTCCATTCACCGGCAAACTCCCAGGCACGCTCATTAACAATTGCAGTCGCAAAATCAGCACCTGATAAACCGGCTGGTAAGGGAGGTAAACCCGCACGCTGACGTACCGCATTAACAGCGGCGTAGGCATCATTGTCAGGAGAGCCGGCTGCACGGGCCTGGGCCTCTGCGTAAGTCAGCAGTACATGTGCGTATCGCATCATCACTACAGGATTGTTAGACATGTATACGTCTCGTTTACCTGATTGTATTGTATACTTTTTATAATAGGGATGTTGGGTGGTAGTTTCCTGCCAGGGGATGGTGGTGCCGTTACTCAAAGTGAATGTTGTACTGAAAGTGGCATCCTTTCTTGGTCCAGCAGGAAAATTATTGAAGAAGTTCAGCTCAGGGAAGAAGTCACTCCAGCCGCCTTCGTTCTCCGGCATGGTTGATAAACCATAAAAAGAGTTGTAAGTGATCCAGTTTCCGCGCGTAAATAATGTAAATACGTCTTCGACCGTACCGCCGGCAAATATTTTCAAGTAGTCGCCAGTGAATAGATCAAAACCATAACTCGCCTTATTATCAATTACCTCTTTCGCTTTTGCAGCAGCCAGCGCATATTTGGTCTGATCTTTCAATGGCCAGCCTGCTTCAGTCAGGTATACTTCTGCCAATAACGCCTTGACGGTACCATTGTTAGGGCGTCCCAGGCTTCTTCTGGTATTGGGTACCCATTCTTCCGCCCTGATCAGGTCTGCTTCTATGAGACGATAGATGTCAGCAGGTTTACTCTTTTTCAGTGTAAGAAACTCCGGGGTGTATATCTCAGAGGGTATCACCGGAACTTCACCCCATAATCGCGTGAGCCAATAATAACAGAGTGCGCGCAAATAGCTTGCTTCTCCTGCGATGGCGTGCAGCGTATCCAGGTTACCACCCTGTACCTGTTCATAATTGTTGATGATGTTGGTAGCAGATTGAATCGTTTTGTAGCAGCCTAGCCATATAGGATTCATTCGGCTATTAAGGGAGGAGACATTGAAGCGATCAAATTCCCTAAATTCTTCTTTGTTAGAGCCGGGATGCGTGGTAATATCGTCAGCTCCCATTGTCATGGCTATCTGTGAAACAGATGTAAAGCCGCTGGTCCATGGAACCAGGAGACTTCCGTATGCTCCGTTTAATACTGATTCAAGGCCAGCAGGGCTGCTCAGTGCATCGTCTCCAGCTACAAGTCCTCTGGGGTCTTCAGCAAGTTCTTTACTACAGCCAAGCGTCAGCATACAGCAGAAAAAAAGGTAAATATGAAATGTATATCGTGTGCGCATAAGTTTATCTTTAGAAATTTAGTGTAACTCCTCCTGTGATAGTTCTGGCGTTCGGATAGGTTCCGAAATCAATACCCTGCCTGATATCGCCGGCAGAAGAATTGCTTTCGGGGTCGATGCCGGAGTAGCTGGTCCATGTAAACAGGTTGGTGGCGCTTACAAAGATTTTGACGCCCAATGTATTTTTCAGTGTAGATCTGGGTATATCATAAGACAGGCTGATGTTTTTCAGGCGCAGAAAATCGCCTTTTTCCAGGAATCGTGTGCTTTGCGTAAAATTACGGTTGGTCGTGCTGAAGGCCGGTATGTCTGACGTTTCATTAACGCCTGGAATATAGCGGTCTTTGATGTCGGTATGTGTTGCTTCACGCGCGTCGCCACCGTAGTACATGGCAACAGCCTTGTTGTAATTTAATCTGTCAAAGCCCCAGAGTCCCTGGAAGAGCAGGTTCAGCGTGAACGCTTTATAACTTATAGTATTGTTCCAGCCAATAGATGTTTTGGGTATACCAGTTCCTATTACATGGTAGTCATCTGCGTCAATGGTGCCATCATTGTCTACATCGAGATACCTCGCATCACCAGCTTTGGCTCCGTATTCACTGGCTTTACCGTCTCCCGGTTTCCAGGTACCAAGATAGGAGAGTCCCCATATTGCACCCAGCGGCTGACCTGGCATCACCACAAACTCAGACTGCGGAGACATACCGCCACCGATCTTTCTGTTGTTAGGATCAAAGATCCTGGTCTTACCTTCTCCGAGCGACATTACCTGGTTCTTAAGAAAGGAAATATTAAAACCAGTGTTCCACTTAACAGTGCTGCTACCGGTTACATCACCTTCAATAGAAAATTCCCAGCCTTTGTTTTGCACAGCGCCTACATTCCTGGTGATGGTATTACCGCCCAGGTACATGGGTAATGTTTCCTGCAGCAGCAGGTCACGCGTGTCTTTTACAAAGTAGTCAACTGCAATCGCCATTCTGCCTTTGAGTAATCCGATGTCAAGACCCACATCTTTTTGTTCAGTAGTTTCCCACTTCAGCGCCGGGTTACCAATATTACCTATTACAAGACCTACCTGATGTGTGCTATTGTTAAATGATGCCGGTATGTTTGAATAGGACGAAAGTGTACTATAAGGGCTGATGGCCTGGTTGCCTGTCAGTCCCCAGCTACCTCGTAATTTCAGATTACTGATGAAGGACAGTTGTTGCATAAAGGGTTCATTGCTGATGACCCATCCTGCTGAGAGGGAAGGGAAGTAGCTATATTTATTATTGCCCTGAAAGCGGGAAGAACCATCTCTTCGTATAGCAGCGGATATCAGGTACTTATTGTCGTATCCATAGTTTACCCGGCTTACAAGCGAGAACAAGGCCCATTTGGAATAACCGGAGTTGGGGCTTGAAGGTGTGCCTAACGCCAGATTGTTCCATTGGAAGTGTTCATAGGTAAGGTTGGATGAACCTGCCGAATGAAAGTTATAGGTAGATTGCTGGTACTCCATTACTGCAGTCACGTCAAGATGGTGAACGTTGTTGAATATTTTTTTGTAATTGAGGGTATTTGTGTTTTGCAGTACAATCTCTTTATTAGATCTCACACCGGCGGTGGATGTATTATTGTTAGTCACTTTACCTGCGAAGGACTTGTCTTCATATTGCAGATAGTTAGCGCCGTATTGCAGGTTAAATGTTAATCCCGGCAGAATACCGAACTTGATTCCGCCGATGACGTTTGCGAGCATTCTGTCTCTCATTGCCAGCCTGTCTACAGTTAGGGCAACGGGATTATAGAACAGCGATCCGACGGGGTCGCTCACTACAAAATTACCATTGGGGTTACGTACAGTAGTAGTAGGAGACCAGGTGATAGCCTGTGCCAGCGGGCTGCTGGGACCATCAGCAGGTATGTCCACATTCTGGGCATTGCTGTAAGAGCCGGTAATGTTCAGGAAGGTGGAGATATGATCTGTAAGATTAGCGTTAATATTTGAACGCAACGTATAACGTTTGTAGAAGGAGTTGTTGATGACGCCATCCTGATTCAGGTAATTACCTGAAATAAAATAACCGCTTTTTTCAGTTCCGCCGGACAGGCTAAGCAGGTACTCCTGGCCTGGCGCTGTTCTGAAGATCTCCTGTTGCCAATCGGTACCGCCATTCGTGCGGAAACCTGTTATTTGCTCATCGGTGAACTTAGGCGTAGTACCTACCGCCAAAGCATGCGCGTTAGCAGTTTCAGCAAAGTCGGCCGCATTCAACAGATCCAGTTTTTTGATAACACTAGCCGCAGACAGACGAGTGGTAAAGTTTACTTTTAATTGGTTGCGGCTGCCTTTACGGGTTGTTACTAATACAACGCCATTAGCGCCCCTGCTGCCATAGATAGCAGTGGCAGCAGCATCTTTTAGTATCTGTATATCGGCAATGTCATCAGGATTGATAGCAAAAAATTCTGCTCCGACAAAACCATCTACGACATACAGCGGTTCGTTACTGCCATTAATGGAGTTAGATCCGCGGATACGTATACGTACACTACCACCCGGAGAGCCGGCAGCATTGGTCACCTGTACGCCCGCAGCTCTGCCTTGTAATACCTGATCCAGGCGGTTAACAGGCGCATCGCGGAAATCCGCTGCTGAGATGGAGGAAATAGCATTGGTCAGACGGCCTTTGCGTTGCTCACCGTAACCGATTACTACCATTTCATTAATATTTGAGGCAGATGCCTGAAGGGTTAAGGACATCTCTTTTTTCCCGTTTACAGGAGTTTCGATGGTGTTGTAGCCTATGGATGAAACGACCAGCACTGTATTGGCAGCAGGAATTGTAATGACATATTCTCCGTGTTCATTCGTAACAACTCCTTTCGCAGTACCTTTTACCTGGATGGTCACACCAGGAAGTGGCTCTCCTTTGTCGTTAGTGACTTTTCCCCTGACTTCCTCATCAGGAAGCTGTGAGATTTCTGTCTCAGCAATCTTTCGTTTAACAATGATCACTTTGTCTGTGATGGAGTAGGTGAATGGCTGACCTTTAAAGCAGGCTCTCAGTGCATCATCCAGGGAAGCGTTTTTCATGTCCAGACTTACATCCCGGCCTTGCCGCATCTGTTCATCCGTATAGAGAAAGGTATATCCGGTTTGTCTTTTAATCTCCCGGAATATTTTTTCCAGTGAAGAATGATGCGCTGAAATGGTAACTGTTTGGGAGTACCCGGCAGCAGCAACCTGCAACAGGGTAACGGTCAGCAGGAGTACCGTTAATTTCATAATCAGTAACGTTTGTTTCGATAATCGTGGAAAAAGGCGACCCCGGGCAGCACGTAGCCGTTTGCCTTGGGGAAAAGGCATCAATTGCATACATTTGTATGGTTAGGGTAAGTAATGAATAATTGTCGTAAGCGATTAGCATACAGGCCCTATGTA
The DNA here is from genome assembly GCF_019492185.1 of Chitinophaga rhizophila. Classification (GTDB taxonomy): domain Bacteria; phylum Bacteroidota; class Bacteroidia; order Chitinophagales; family Chitinophagaceae; genus Chitinophaga; species Chitinophaga rhizophila. Next base: position 181,001 of record NZ_JAICCF010000001.1, on the reverse strand, counting down.
ACCGGGCGGCGGGGCAAACGCTTCCCGGTTTTTTGTGCAGTATGGGTGAAGGGAGTGGAATTTATGGACTCATATTTTAGTGATTTAGTCGATATATCTAACGGGATACGATAATCTGTTTTCCCTTGATGTCAAAATGAACTTCACCCGTCATTTCCATCATCTTCAGTACCTGTGATACTGGAACATTCTTAGGAATAGCTCCTCTGAAATGACCTGGTACTTCATCAGCAAATATCACCTCAACATCATACCAGCGTGTAATCATGCGCATGATGGATCTCAGATCGTTCCCTTCCAGTTGGATAAACCCGTTCTTCCAGGCAACTGCTTCCTCTGTATCTGTCTGTTGTAATGTAAAGGTCTGGTCCTGCTTATTAAGAATGGCCCCCTGACCTGGAGTCAGCTGTTTACTGCTGTGGTTACTGATCACTTTAACAGCGCCTTCGAGCAGGGTAGTTTTAACTATTTGTTCATCCGCATAGGCCATTACATTAAACTGTGTGCCCAGTACAGCCACCTGCATACTATCCTGAAGCTGCCCAGTGCGAATAGTGACGTGAAACGGCATGTGTGCCTTCCGGGCTACCTCAAAATAAGCTTCACCGGTAAGCTCCACCCGTCTTTCGGCCCCCTTGAAGGCGACAGGGTATTTTAAGCTGCTCGCTGCGTTTAACCATACATTGGTTCCATCAGGAAGGGTTATCCTGAATTGACCGCCACGTGGAGTACGGAGCGTATTATACTGTGTGAGGCTGGGTGTTTGTTCCCGTCCTTTATGATCATGATATAGCAGCCTGCCGCCGGCTATCTGCGAGATACTGGTATTACCTTGTACCGATAATGCTGTATTAGCGGTGGTATCTATCTCGATTTCTGTACCATCTGCCAGCGTGAGTACCGCCCTGGTGGTACCAGGAGCAATGTCCTGCAGCGTATCTGTTTTTGCTATTACAGGCTGATTATCAGGCTTGTGACGGAATAGGTATAGGGATATAGCTAGTAATAATACTGCTGCGGCAGCGGGCATCCACCATATCCGGCGTTTGGGGGCGAGTGCAACAGGTGCAGGCGAAGCGAACGCTGTACCGGGCAATGGTTTGTCTGCCGATAGAATATCTGACACAATCCCGTCCCAGTAAGCCGGATCGTAGTCGGTAACTGTTTTGTCCTGAAGTTGCTGCAGCAGCAATTGTTCCAGCTGCCTGGTAACGTCTCCGCTTTCATCTTTCCGGATGAGCGTTGACAGTTCCAGTAGCTCTGCTTCACTGGCAGAATGATCCAAAGCCTGCATCAGCAGGTATGTTAGGCGGTCTTGTGTAGGCAATGTTGGTTGTTTTGATCAGTTTTTAACGTGGCAACTACTCTGTTTACATTATACGTGGAAACCCCTCCTGCAATAACAGACGCACAAGTTCTCATTTAGGACCTATAGGTCCGGAAAAAAATTTTATATCCTTAACAGCCATAGCATAAAAGCAGGCAACAGCATGCCGAGTTGCTCGAGATGCTGACGAATAGCATGTAATGAACGGACGAGAGCGTTTTTGACAGTGTTGGGTGATAATCCCAGTTGGGATGCGATCTCGGGTATTTTGAGTCCCTGTTCACGGCTAAGTAAGTAGATCCGCTTTGCCTGCGGGGGCAGTTGTTGTATTGCAATGCCCACCTGTTCCTTCATCGCTGCATAGGCCATGTCTTCATCCAGTGTGAAGGCAGGCTCAACGACAGACAGGTTTGCTATTGCTTTGTCATGAACATTCCGTTTCCTCAGAAATGTGAAGCACTGATAGAATACAATGCGCATGAGCCATGAACGGGGTTGTTCTATTTCCCGGAGTTTGTCTCTGCTGATCCATAAGCGGAGAAAAGTTTCCTGAACAATGTCTTCTGTAACGGATGCCGTTTTGGTCAGATGTAATGCCATGGCGCGGAACTGCGGGGCATAAAGATGAAAAAGCTGTCTGAAGGCTGTCTCGTCGCCTTCGGATATCAATGTGAAGAGTTCTTTATCATTACGAGGAGAATCATGCATTTGGACAGCCTTCCCACTAAAATAAAAAAATATTTGATTTATTTAATTTTTAGGGTGTGGGACTGGGGACGTCTACTATAATACAGTAAATGGATCCAAATACAAAGGCTTCAAGCTGGCAAAACTTGAAGCCTTTGTAATGTACACTGTTCTTTATAATGAACTTCAGGATCAAAGAATGGATGAAGACCGGTTATTCAAATGAGAAGGTAACCAATAACGTCAGCGATTGATCTTCAATTGGTTTGAAGTAGAAGTTCTCTTCCATTGGCGCTTCTTGTGGGGTAAGATCTGTCACACTCACCACAGCACCGAGTTTCTTATTGATAGCTTTTGCAATCATTGCCGCTTTTTCCTGGCTGTTACGGAATGCCGTTTCAAATTGTTTGTCTGTTTTCACAATTGGTTTGAATTTCGCCCTTGTACCAGTAATATTGACAACGGTCCCGTTTGCAAGTTGAGACGCTTTCAACAATTCATCGCGTGAAAGCGTACTGAAAGTATACAGATTACCTTCTCTGTACATCCTTAGAGCCTGGTATCCCATTTTATCTTCTTTGAACTTGCTTTCATCCAGGCCAGCCTCCTTTACTTTTGCAAAGAAGCTCTTCTTAAGATCTTCAAAGGATTTTCTGCTTTCTGTTTCACCATATGCATAGTCTACCGCTATAGAAAAATCGATCTGATAGCTTTCCACTTCGCGGGTAACGCTGGAGGTACCGGTAACCTGAATCGAGTGGTCTTGCTGTTCCTGAGCCTGGCTTCCCAGTGCCGACATCAATATGATGCCGGCAAGTATTAGCTTTTTCATTGTCTGAAGTTTAAATGATGAGAGAATAACGTTAGGCAACACTGAAAACGAAAGATGCAACGATCATCCAGGCACCAACGATAATACCCAGGATACCAAGTTTTCCTTGTTTAGGCGCTACCTGTGCACGGATCCGTACTGCTTTTTCTCTGGCCTTTTCATTACCGGACAGGAAGAACTTGTTAATTAGTGGAAACCCGAGTAAGAAGCCAAGGCATGCCTCTACCAGGCTACCGGCAGTCAGGGTTATCCACCATATGGGAGCAGAAGTGAGCCAACCCATATTCAGTACTGCGGATACAAGGCCCCAGATACCCCAGAAGCAGAAGATAATTCCGATCCAGCCCTGATAAGGTTCAACTTTCTCTAACAGTTCTTTGGCATTAGGCTTCCTTGATAAAAGCAGGGAGGGAACGGCGATGATACTCAGCAGGATTAATGTTATTCCGTAAATCATAATGTTGCATTTTTAGGTTTAAAATTGTTTCGTACGGGATTGTTCCGTTTTGTTATGCAACAAAGGTAGTCCGGTACGAAGGGGGGAGCAACATCGTATTCAGTGAAAATCAATACCCTGTTTTCAGGGGGTTAACTGAGGAGGCCTAGTTTAACCGCATACCTGGTCAGGCCCGCCAGATTGCGTACTTTTAGTTTCAGTATAAGGGTTTTACGGTAACTTTCTATGGTGTGTTTACTAAGAAATAATTTGTCAGCGATTTCCTGGGTAGTATATTCTTCTGCAATCAGTTTCAATACATCTTTCTCCCGGGAGGTGAGCATCTCCAGTGTTTCTTTCTCTTTATTGAAAACGCTTTTGAGATAAGCTTGTTTGATGGACTCTGAGAAGTACTTGCCGCCTTTAAGGATTGTTTTGACAGCTTCCAGTAGTTCATCTGAATCAGCATTTTTCGATAGGAAGCCATCAACATTATTCTGGATAAGTGTATCAATCATATTACTGTCGGTATGCATGCTTACTACCAGCGTACTGATCTCAGGTCTCTTTTCCTTAATGTAACTATTGAGCGTGATACCGTCCATATCCGGCATACTGATATCCGTGATAACGAGATCTACCTGTTCGTCGGGATGCTGGTCAAGATAATTCATGATTAACTGGCCATTATGTGCATAATAGGGTACGTGAAGGTCTTTTTCCTGTGATATTAATCTGATAACACCTTCCAGGAATAATTTGTGATCGTCTGCAAGGATAATATTATGCTTCATAGCATTCCGGATTTAAAGGGATTTCAATGTCAATTACCGTGCCTTTCGAAGGAAAGGAGTCAATAGAAAATTCGCCGTTGAAGAGTTTCAGGCGTTCCCGTATATTCTGGAATCCTAGTCCGAATCTTACGTTTTCCAGGGAAAAGCCCTGGCCATTATCTTCAAACAACAGTTTCAGGAAGCCGTCCAATTGCGTCAGTTGTATTTCTACTTTAGATGCTTTACTGTGTTTCAGTGCATTGGTAATGAGTTCCTGTATTATTTTATAGATCTCCACTTTCAGAGATGTCCCTATTTTGTCTATTTCTTCATTGGGATAAGCATGAAAGGTGATCATAGCGTTACCAGGTATATTGAATTGCCGTACATATCCGGAAATGAGTTCGGCAAAACCGGTTTCACTAAATTTCTGCGGAACGAGGTCGTGGGAGAGATTACGTACCTGGTGGTAGGTATCATCTACCTGCCGGATAAGTGTATCTACTCTGTCGATGCCGTTTTGGTGAGAAAGCTGGAGTTTAATGGCTGCAAGATTACCGCCGATACTATCATGCAGTTCTCCAGCTATTCTTTTGCGCTCTTTTTCTTGTCCGCTGACAGAGGCTTTCAGCAGTTCCAATTCCTTATCCTTCAGCAGCGCTGCTATTTTCTGACGGTTCATTTCTTCCAGGGTAGTATTCAATTTGCTTTGCGTCTGCAATTTCTGGTAGTACATGTACAGTAAGCCGATGACAGGTAGCAGAATGACCAGGAACCCGATGAGCATACTGTATTTTACTGTCTTCTGATAGTTGAGTTCATTTTCCTTGGTCGCTATTTCTTTTTCCTTTCTGGCGGTCTGGTATTTTATTTCCAGTTCGTTAATTTCTTTTTTATTCTGCCGGTTTATGACTTCCCGGGAGATAGCCAGATACTGTGTCATGAGCGCATAGGCGTTTTCATAATCTCCCATTGCAGCGTGTACGTTCCGGAGACTGTTTAACACATTTAACTGCGCCTTCATATCATTCCATTGCAATGCATTGGAGTAAACCAGGGACAGTAATGCACTTGCGTTGTCATACTCTTTTCTGGCAATCAGTAGGTCGCCCAGCCTTTGGCCGGCATTGATATACAGGTCAAAGAACTGCTGTTCCTGTGCTTTGTTTTTGACTTCATTGTAAATGGAATAGGCCTCGTCAGTTTGCATGCTAAATTCTGCAATGATGCCGAGCGTTAGTTTAGTCTGCAATTCTTTTTTTCTCTGGTGTTGTTGCTGGAAGTAAGCCTGTGCTTTTTCAGTAAATTGTTTTGCCTGAAGCAGGTCTTTTTGTTCGAGAAAGATGATGCCTAATCTTTCATATACGAGATGCATCATTTGTTCATCGGGCGCTGTATTTAATAAGTCTTTATATGCGGCGACGGCTTTATTAAGTTCATGCCGGGCAGCATATACATCGGCGATGCCTAGTTTATTGCTGTCTATGGCAGATTTGTTATTCAGCGATTCTGATACTCTCAAGCCTTGCAGGTAATAACGCAAGGCTTCATCAAACAGGCCATCTTCTCTGTAGGCATTGGCCAGGCTGAGGTAAAGAGAAGACTGGAGGGGGAGTTTATCAGCAGCTGATAGCTTACTTTGATCAAGGTGGCTAAGCAGTTCTTTGGCGTAGTGAATCACGGAGTCTGCAGCCCCATGGGTTGCATGGAATGACAGTAACGGTTGTGCAGCCTGTATCTTTGCCTGAATATCATTGGTGAGATGCATGCTTCGGATAAGGGAATCAGGCGTTTTAACAGGTAGTTGCCCATAGCCTGTAAAGCTTGTCTGCTGCTGGCCCAGGCAGGATGCGGAAACAAGTAACAGCCCAAGAAACATCAGGGCTAATACATTGATTCTTATATGTTGTGATGATATGTTAACTTCTTTGTTCAAGAAAATATCTTTTATTTGGAACAGGGAAGATAGTAAATAAATTATTGTAGGTATATAGTCCTGGAATGGTATTGCATGTTACCTCAATTCATGGGAAAATGGTTATTTTGAGTTTACAGCGCATGAAGTAGGCGTTTGATTAGTTGGCCAGTGGCCGGAGTAACTTATCATGAGCAATACCTGGTTTGGCAATTTGCCGAAAATTCTCGATGTTCGACATAATGAATTTGCCTGATCCCAATCTCCATTGTAGTTATACGCTTAATAATCAGTTATGAAACAGCTCTTATTTTTCGTTATTAGTTGTTGTATTATCAGTAATCAATATGCGCAAAACCGGCCTAAAGCTCTTATTCTGACAGGGAATGGTAATGTTCCCGTCTTAAAGGGCATTTATCCGCCATGGGTGCATGAGTTCCATAACGAGGCAGTAGCATCAATTCTTCACGGGATTGTGGATGTAGACACAACAGCAGATCTCCGGCAGTTAAATGCACAGTACTTAAAGCAGTATGACCTGCTGATCAGTAATTCACTTTTCCTGGATCCTACAGAGGAGGGATTAAAGGCAATATATAATTTTGTAGCCGGTGGAAAATCTTATATGACGTTACATTGTGGTATTTTAAGTCTTCTGAACTGGGACAGGTATGAGGAATTCATGGGTGGTATTTTTATAGGCGGACCATCTACTGATCCCTCAACTTACCGGGTGTATACCAGCAATGAAGAGCTTTGGGGATATAAATACCGGTTCAGGGATTCTTCGCAACATCCAGTATCCAGGGCTGTAAATGATTTTGACATCGAAGATGAGATGTATTATTTCCAGCCATCTACTGCCAGGATGGAAGTAATTGCCAGGGCTGAGAATCACCCGGTAATGTGGTGGCATCCTGTTGGAAAGGGGAAGGTAATGAGTCTTACGCTGGGTCATGATCTTCGCGCAAAAGGTAATCCGGGGTATCAGGAGTTGTTAAAAAATGGTGTCAGATGGTTAACAGGATATCCGCTGATTTACCCTGATAGAATCCCGGTTGTCTCTAACAGAGAACTATTCTATAATAACTTTATACAGTCTGCGGTGGTAACCGAAAAGGGCACGTCTATTCATTCAATTATTAATCCGGATTCGCTATATAAGATTGTATCTGGAACAGATCTTTCACTTGATGGTAGCGCAGGTTCGGCGGCTTTTATGGTGTCTGTGAAAAATGATAAAGGGCGCATCACAAACCGTGAAATAACTTTATCAGTTGTTAAGGATGGAACCGGCAATATTGCTGCGTACTATGGTAATACGATTAGTGGTACAGCCTCAGAGAATACAAATATCATGTTTGACGTGCGCAACATCATAGATTCCGATGTCGGAAGCCGGTGGTCCAGCCGGAACTGCGAACAGGCAGAGGTGACACTTGATCTTAAGAAGGAATATCCGCTCAGCCGGATCTTAATTCATTGGGAGGCATCTTATGCAAAGCGGTATAATATTTGGGGATCCGGTGACGGCAGGAAGTGGACAATCATACAATCAGTCAGCGATGGCGATGGGGGAGATGAGGAACTTACCTTTTCGCCTACGACGGTGCGGTTCATCAGGCTGGATCTGCAGGAGAAGGCAGCTGGAAAAAGAGGATACTCAATTTATGAGATGGAGGTATTTGTTAAGTAAACTTTTAGTGATAGGATGGTAGTTGGAAGTTACAAGGTGATAGTTGAGTATGCGACCGGGGGGATCTGCTTCGCTGCGATTCTATTAAAGATGTGCTATCCTGGGAAAATATATCTTATAGCCGCCCCATTGGAACTTCCCCTCTTTTCATTGTCTCTACCTGCGCTGGTGTAAATGCTGGCTGATAGAGTTGTTCATCAAAATGATAACAACGGAAAAGTTCGGTAATGAAATGCATACGATCAGTGAGGTCAGCCCAATCTTGTGCACCACTTTCTTTTAAACTGTCGGGAGTTGTGTCGATCTTTGTCATTAATTGAACCAGGTCCGTACATGAGAGGGTTGTAAATACCGTTGGGTAGGCACGCTGCAGGTCTTTCGATAATAACAGGCGCTCATGGGGGAAGGTTAATGTCATGAGGCAGGCGGTAATCTGCTTTCTTACGAGATGTTGCAGCTCCATGATCAGTCTGTCAATTGCGGCTTCCAGGCGGGAGGCTTTACCAGTGGCTTTCAGATAAAGTAATCGTACACCAGAACGCCAGCTTCCCGGAGGGAAGAGGAAGTCAATGATTTCCTTGCGAAAAGTGTCTTGTCCTGTAAAGGCAGCGTTAAGAGAGGCCAAAATCTCTGGCTGTAATCTTGTTTGCTCATGGAATCCGATCTCGAGGTTAGCCAGGAGCAGTTTTTCCAGGCGTAGTTGTTCATCACTTTCAAAAAAGGCCATATAATAATTTGTGAAGGCTCTTCTTAAGTATTGTTGCCCATCAGGCGGATCACCGTCAAGCATTTCCCGGCAGAATAATTCGCACCGTTCTACATTAGCTTCGGTATGGCCGAAGCAGCTTGCAATAAACCGAGCGAATTGAAAACCTATTTCTTCAAATACTTTCTTATTTCCTATGGCGACTGCTTCCGCTATACGGTCAACTATTCTGGCAAACAGACTTTCTTTTACCATCGCGCGGAGTCTGAGGTTAAGAGAAGCGCCGATACCCATTTCAGAGGCAACTGAAAGCAGTGTCTGAAATTCTTTTAGGACTTCAATGTCTACCCGTGCTTCAAGTGTTCGTTGAAGATCTTCTTTCCGAATACTCTGTCCTGCCTGCTTGGAAGCCCAGGTGGCAAAGGTGCACCAATTCGCTACGTACCCAGTTCGGGACATGATAATCTGTGAGAGCTCGTAGTAAGACTGTGTGATGAGTACATTGCGTAGTACAGGATTACTGATCAGGGCTATCCGACGGATGTCTGCCATATTTGGGGAATGCATAAATAGCGTTTTATGGCGCAAAAATAATGAATGAACTTATTATTTGGACAAATAGCTGTTTTTTGCTTTATATTATTCAATTGTCAGCTGCCTGTTTCAGGAGGCATCTGTCCAAAGATCCTGCTCATTTGCGCGTAAATTTCAGGATGATGCTCTTTAAATTTCTCAGGTTTCTGGAAGAAGTATTCCGAAGTTACCGCTAGAAATTCCGCTTCATTTGTCAACGCATAAGGATTGATATCAGATTGGCCTTGCTCAATACGACGCATTTCTTTGTGCATCATCTTCAACCAAGGTACAGCATATTCATTTCGCATCAGATTTTCCGGTATGCCATCTGTGGCACCATCTGACATATCAAGTAGATGTACAAATTCATGGATAGCCGTGTGTTCAGCACCCGATACAGAAGAAAACGCCTTGATCAGAGCGGCCCTGGATAGTAACATCTGTCCATTCATATAACCCGAACCAACCATACCCAATATATTTCTCTCATCGCCTTCAAACTGGAAATTGTGATCAAAGGTATCCGGATAAAGAATAACGTTTGTAAGATTACGATACTTCCAGCCAGGAAAACCGAAGATTGGTATTACGGCACTGGCTGCAATGTACACTTTGTCCAGATCAGTAACTTCTGTGCCTACTCCCTCAATGTGTACATATTGTAGAAACTCATTTACCATTGTTCCAAACCGTTCTTTCTCCTTCTCGTTCAGGAGTTGATAATACTGAACATGTTCATTAAGTAATTCGCTATAAATATTTGCTGCGGCTTTATTCTTTCTCTGCTTTTCTTTTTTACGCCGTACGTACAATATAATGAACAGCGCACCTAATAGCAAAGCAATTGTATACAATATCATAAGTTAAATGTAAGTAAAATACCTAAGTACCAGGTACGTATGTTGATCTTTACTTTGAGATCCAGATCTGGAACGATTGAGACACGTAAATTAAGTTGTTTTCTTATTTAGATATTAAGTAATTTATAGTACGGAAAATGAGAATAAAGTAGTCGAAATAGAGTTGTATGATAAAAGGCTAAGGATGACTGAAAAGATCCATGTGCAGGAACTTACTGGTTCAACTTTTAGAATGATTGACAATGATATATTTAATTGCAGACTAACACTTGGGACTGAGTTTGAAACTAGAATTAATAAGGAGGGAAAACATGAGATTATAGGAATTTTAAACCTGAATAGTGGAAAATACGGCCGCTCATAATACTCATGCCATTTATTTAAGTCATCTTTTGTGAACTCGAAACGTCCGAAAAAGGTTGTTTTGCCAGATGTGGTAATCCTAGATTCAGTCTCAATAAAACATAGTCTCGATCTACAAGCAAATGCACTATAGTTAAATCGGGTAAAAACTAATGAATCCATGACCCATAAATAGTATTTCCACTTTACAACTCTATTTTGCTATCGATATAAAGATTATCAATATAACCAGTGTCCTTTTAAGCTACAGCTTTTTTTGCACTAAATAATAAAAGTAAACACATAGGTAATAGGTAGATGTCTAATCCATGAGAGTTTCATTGTCGATTTTTTTTGTTTGTTAGTCTTCTTTAGATGATTACAGTGACAATATTGTTGTGATCATCTACCCATATTTGCAGATCCATTGTATCTATATCATAGACATCTTGCATTTCGTCATCGCTCACATACACCCTGTCTTTAATAAGGTCGGCCTTAGTTATATTAAAGTGATTGAAGAATTTATCCACGTCTGCCCCAAAGAGAAAGAATCCATCTAAATAACAGTCTGTTCGACAGCTCTTGAAGAGCCGTATTATTCAGCTGACCAAGAGCCGTGTTATCTATGTTAATTAGTATGCTTTTCTAAGCATATCTGCCAATTCATTAGCAAGAGGGCTATTTTCAATTGCCGCCGCCGCTACTGCTACATCATAAACAAAACGTTTAATTTCAACATCAACGCCATTTATGTCAGTACCGGACGAATTTTCATTAATTCGAATAAGAACGTACGATCCCCTAGAATCCCCATCCTTCGGCTTACCAACTGAACCTGTATTTATAGCATGAGCAAACCTCTTACCTTTAGCATGGTTAATTGGAATAACCCTATGATAAGGTTTATGAGTATGCCCAAAACATATAATGTCAGCATTTTCTTCTGTAAAGATGGAGGTCATAGTATCCAGGTCAGTTTCCTCATACAAATATTCATTAATACTTCGAGGACTTCCATGAACCAGCAGCAGGGTTAATTGATCACCGTTTAATTGAAACGTCACCCGTAAGTGAGCAGGGAGAGCGTCAAGATACTCTTTACTTAATTCATTTATAATGTCATAAGCATAGCTTTTAGCGGATTTCTCTGCCCCTGGCTTGCTGCCTTTAACTTTTATGTCGTGATTTCCCGCTATAGTGGCTATTTTCCTTTTCCTAAGTTCGGCTATCACCTCATTAGGCCAGATATTATATCCAATAAGATCTCCGAGGCAGTAAATAGCGTCAGGTCCGTATTGTTTTACATCTTCAAAAAAAGCCTCTAAAGCAGGAAGATTTGCATGTACATCACTAAATATTGCAATAGTCATTGAATTGTGTCTTAAATTCCTTTCCTTAAACTCTCAGCATACGCATTAGGTAATGGGCTATCTTCAACTGCTTTAGCTGCCTTTTCTACATCATATTCAAATCTGATAAATTCTACCTTAATACTTTCTTTGTTGAATATGCCACTATTTTCATTGATATGAAGCATGACATATCCTCCCCTCGAATCCCCGTCTTTAGGTTTTCCCACTGAGCCTATATTAATTGCATGACGGAAATGCTGATTTGCTTCCGGTTGTGTTGGTAGTATACGATGATAAGGCTTATGTGTATGACCAAAACACATAATATCGGCATCTGCATCCAGCATTATGCGCAACATGCTTTTCTCTTCACGATCCTCAAAAAGATATTCATTGATCTTACGTGGACTTCCATGCACTAAGAGCAGGTTCAACTTATCATTGTTGAGCTGAAACTCTACTCGGATATGCGCTGGTAAGGTACGTAGATAAAGGCGTTCATCTTCATTTACAATGCTATTGGTAAAAGATATTGAAACAGCCCCATTTGCCTTTTCATCATCTGTTTTATAAGCACAGCCACAATCATCACTTGAACGTCCTATGCCAAAGTCGTAGTTACCTGCTATGGTTGGAATCCCACGCTTACGAATTTCATTGATAACTTCGTTAGGCCATATGTTATATCCAACAAGGTCTCCCAAGCAGTAAATCGCATCTGGATTCCGGCCATCTACATCTTTAAAAAAGGCTTCTAATGCAGGTAGGTTTGCATGTATGTCGCTGAATAAGGCTATTTTCATTATCGTGATATTTAAAATTTGCTATTTAACTGTTTGAAATTCATTTCGGTTGCGATAGTATCTCTTTCTTAACCAAAAGGCAACATTCACAAGCGCAATCAATGCCGGAACCTCTACCAGTGGCCCAATTACGCCAACAAATGCCTGTCCTGAGTTAATACCAAAGACACCAATTGCTACGGCTATTGCCAACTCAAAATTGTTCCCAGCAGCAGTGAATGCTATTGATGCGTTTTTCGAATAGTCCGCACCTAAACTTTTTCCTAACAGGAAACTCACCAGAAACATTATGGCGAAGTATACTACCAGCGGAATAGCCACCCTGATCACGTCAAATGGTATCTGAACTATTAACTCTCCTTTTAGACTAAACATCACGATAATTGTAAACAACAGTGCAATCAACGTAATAGGTGATATGAATGGGATATATTTTTGGTTAAACCATTGCTCACCCTTCCAGGCAATTAGGGAGTAACGACTAATTACGCCTGCTAAAAACGGAATACCGAGATATACAGCAACACTTTTTGCTATCTCTGCAATGGTTATATTAACAGCTATGCTTTTCATACCTAATATTTCAGGTAACCATGTCATAAACACATAAGCATAAACACTATATAGGAGAACTTGGAAAATACTGTTTATAGCTACCAGCCCTGCTGCATACTCTCTATTACCCTCTGCAAGCTCATTCCAGACTATTACCATAGCTATACATCTTGCCAAACCTATCAAAGTTAGTCCAGTCATATATTCTGGATATCCATGTAGAAATAGAACGGCAAGTCCGAACATTAGAACCGGGCCGATAATCCAGTTTAGAAAAAGCGACGCTCCTAGTATTTTCGTATTTTTAAATACCTCCCCCATATTTTCGTACTTTACTTTTGCCAAAGGAGGATACATCATGAGAATCAATCCTATGGCCAAGGGGATGTTAGTAGTGCCGGATGAAAAGCTATTAATGAATGTAGCTGTTGATGGTATGAAATATCCTAGTCCTATCCCTATTGCCATCGCAAGGAATATCCATAAAGTTAAATACCTATCAAGGAAGCTCAATTGTTTTCGTTGTGCAGGATTGCAATTACTATTACTCATGCTTACTATTTTATCATTTATTTATCAGTGAGGTGAATCATGTAGGTGGCTACGGCATCCACAGCGACCTTTAAGTTATTGCCATCGTTTAGATCATTGAAACCTTCAATTTCTAATTTTCGATACAGGATATGTAAATTTTACATCTTTCCAATGGTCAAAATTAGCGGGGTCTACCGATATAGGATATGTTTCTTTTGCATTTAGTGCGGGATCATCAATACCCTTTGCATATGTGAAAATTGCCGGAGCCTCGTTTACGATCCTTATCATCCATAGAAGCCATTACTACTGCTCCCTTTAGGATGCCAAGAACCTCTCTTTCGTTTCTCCGGATGGTATTCTTTCTTACAGATATAAAATATTTTGTCAACTCAGGATATAACCGTGGAGCTGGAGCGATTTCAGGCATAGCAGCGAATGACAAGAAGGCTGCAACTAACAGTAATAAGCTGAAAAGTTTCTTGTTCATAGTTGTTGGTGCTAGAAGTGATTATTAGACATGGAATTTTTACCAGTCTGACTTATCTGATCCAGAGTTATAGATATAGATTCCCTGTTCCGCAGAATAGCTATCCCGCAGAGGTATTCGATTTACACTACTATTTAGTTTGAATTTATAGACCAGTTGATTTGCTGCGCCTTTCTAATAACAGGGTGTCACGCCATACTCCGTTCATTTTCCCAATTTTTTCCCTATAACCTACCTTTCGAAATCCATTGTTCTCATGCAATTTTATACTTGCCAAGTTTTCAGGGAAAATCCCGGATTGTAAAGTCCAGAAATTATGTCTCTCACTTTCGTCAATAAGGGCTTTCAATAATTGATTGCCTATACCTCTACCTCTTGCACTCTCTTTTACATATACACTAACTTCAGCTACTCCGGCGTAAACACATCTTCCCGAAACTGGAGATAAGGCCGCCCAACCTAAGACCCTGCCATCTTCGATTGCAACAAATCGGCATTCCTTTACATGGCCATTGTCCCATTCAGCCCATTCAGGGGCATTCGTCTGAAAAGTGGCGTTACCTGTTGCAATGCCACCTTCATAGATATCTTTTACTTCCTTCCAGTGAATATCTAATAAACGCTCTATTTGCATATGTCACTGTTTAACTACAACAACCTGGAGGGCAACATGCAGCTTCTGTAGGCTTTTCCGCATATACAGTTACGCTATATATTCCTGTATTACTGCTTCTGAAAGCTGTAAGTTCATCTTTTGAAAGATATTTGGAAAGTATGTCATCCGGAACTATAATAGGCTTCTGCTTCTGGATCGTAATATTGACGAAACCATTATCTGCAATAAGATCCAGATATACCTGTTTTTGAATCGCACCAGAAACACAGCCAGAATACATTTCAGCAGCTTCTTTTATTGCTGATGGAAGATCTCCATTCAATACAATGTCAGAAATGCTGAAGTGTCCTCCAGGTTTTAGAACGCGAAATATTTCCTTAAATACCCCGTCTTTGTTCGGTACAAGATTAAGTACACAGTTACTTACTATCACATCAGCAACATTTGCCGAAACAGGTATCTTCTCTATATCTCCCTGACGAAATTCAACGTTGTTGAAGCCGAGTTTTTCTGCATTCAAACGGGCTTTTTCAATCATAGCAGGGGTAAAATCTATCCCGATCACCTTTCCATTTTCTCCAGCTTCCTTTCTTGCTACAAAACAGTCATTTCCAGCACCAGAACCTAAGTCTATTACAGTATTGCCAATTGCAATTTTTGCGAACTGTGTAGGCAGGCTACAACCCAAGCCCAAATCTGCATCCGGATTATAACCTTCCAGAGTGGAATAATCATCACTCATAATATTATAAACCTCTGTCGAACACTCACCAGCTCCACAACATGAAGACTGATTAGTGTCTTTATCCTGTAAAGCAATTTCACTGTACTTCTGCCTTACCATTTCCTTTATTTGAGTATCTGTAGACATGATAGTAGAAAATTTATTTATCTTATTATTGCAATATTGCGATGGTTAAAGTCAAAAAAAATCTAACAACAAGAATCAATGCAGCCTATTTCGGCGAAAAAACCGCCAAATACTTGTCCGTACTGCTTCCATACTTTCGGGTTTATACAATAACAAACACTTGCCCCTTCAATTGTGCCTTGAATAAGTCCGGCTATCTTTAACTCCTTTAAATGTTGAGACGTGGTAGCCTGGGCCAAACCCAGCTCGTCAACCAGATCCCCGCAGACACAGGCATTTTTCTTAACCAGATATTGCAAAATAGCAATTCGGGCAGGGTGTGCAATTGCCTTAGCCATATTGGCTATATCGTTCTGTTGTTTAGTAAATAAGTCCGCCTTAGTCGCTCCCATAATTACATTTCTATCGCATCGCAATATTACGATTGAATTTTAGAATACCAAAATCTTTTTCACGTATTGAAACAACTATACATGTAAATTATTCTCATAAAATAGACTGAATTAATAAACGTAGACAAACTTGAATCCGGGACTACAATTAAAAGTAGTCTCGGGACATTCTAATGTATGTTATGGTCACTATGCTGCCTGTACGTATTTTTTATTCTCAAAAATGTCCATTTCGCCTCCCTGATTATATCGTCCGAATTGTACGGCCCTGCCTTTCTCTGGAACCTCGATCACTACATCCACGTCATGCTGAGCTTCCTGCGATCCTCGGAACTGTCCAGTCTTTGTAACCTGGTATACGTAGATAAAAGATTTACCAGGATAAGATTCTTTGAGAGCACGAAGATCTTCCGGAGTTAACTTGAGCCGCGTTACGCTATCCAACACTATAAAATCATAAGGGCTAAGGTCATCCGGTAGTTATCCAGCAAAGTCGGCAAAGAGACTTTTCCCAATTTTGAGCCTTGCACTTACCATAGCGGAAAAACCGGGGGCTGGATCTCCGATGAATTCTCTCCACTTACCCATAAAACCTAATGTCTCAAACTGCATCCCCCAAAAAGCTGTAAGGCTTTTGCTCTTAATGCGAGTAGCTTTACTTTATCCAACTTTTTCTTATCTGCCAATTCTGTACTTACTGGCAATATATCTGTTAGGATAAGACGATCCTTATACAAGTTGTAGATAAATCCTTTCTATTGTGGCATATTGTCACATTCTCTGTTAAATGGAGAATTGGTTGATGGGAAACATGAGAAACTTGTCAACAAAGAGATTTTCTTAATGGCAAATGAGGAATAGAACAAGGTTACACACGGCTTTACACAAAACCCACTAAATGAAGAATTGCCTTTAAAGCTCTTTATGAAATGTGAAACCTGTGATATGTATCTAAGCGGGTATATAGTAAAACGGAAGAACTTATATTATTATAAATGTGATAATGGCAGTAAATGCTCTTGCCACATAAGCGCAGCGAAGTTACACGAAAGATTCATGACCATTCTTAACGAGATAACTCTTCCTGAGAAATACATTTATCTTTTCCAATTACAGCTAAGAAAGATCTTCACCACGATTAATGCTGAAAAGGAAGAGACAGCGAAATTATACAAGGCTAAACTAACGGAGCTGGAACAAAAAATCGAAAATCTGGAGGAGCGATATTTCCGGAAGGAATCTATTATAACAAGGAAAATGACCAACCTCGAACCACAAACTTTAATCCTTTATTCGCGCTCGTTGCAGACCTGACGGGTACTTCATACAAAGAAGAAACCCGACCTTTTGAGACTATTCTCAAGAAGTCGGGTTTCGTGATCCCGCTGGGACTCGAACCCAGGACCCATACATTAAAAGTGTATTGCTCTACCAACTGAGCTACGGAATCATTCCCCTTAAACGGGGTTGCAATATTACAACAGATATTTAAAAACTCCAAACAAAAATAAAAAAAGCCGCCTCTTAAAGAGGCAGCTTTTGGATAAAACCATTGCCTGGATTATATCTTCACGAATTTCTTCGTCACAGATTTTCCAGCATTGGTGAACTGTAATATATACACGCCTGCAGGCAGACTGCTCACATCCAGTATTCCGTTCATTGATTTGATAACGGTGGATTGTGAGGTGGCTACGTTGGTGATTGTGAATAAGCCGTTGCCTTTCACATTACCTACCGTTAGCAGATTCACTACCGGGTTCGGATACATCCGGATAGCCGGATCTGGGAGTACCGCAGCACTTCTAGCTGTCTGGGCATTAGAAGAGAACGCTATCCAGTTAAGGTTGACGTCTGCATGAGAAGCGTAGACACGTAAGGTCTGTTTGCCGGCGGAAAGGGTTACTGTTTTGGTCACAGTGGCCCAGGATTGCCAGCCGCCAGTAGCTGCGATATCTACTGTTGTAAGAACAGTACTGCCTGACTGCAATTGCAGTTGACCACCACCTGGTGCGCTGGCAACCCGGAAGGATACCTGGTAAGTGCCTGCTTCCGTGACGTTCACAAAATAGTCCATCCAGTCGCCGGTATCTACCCAGCCTATGTTTTCACCACCGCCGGTGTCAGCGCAACCTTCCGTTTGTATGCCTGACATAGCATCAAAGTCTTCTGCTTCAATACGGCCAGGTATCAGTTTTTCTACCGGCGCTGCTGTTACATTGATGGCAACAGGAGTGGAGATAGCTGTCATCTGATTGTTGTCGGTGGCTCTGGCAGTAATGCTATAGTTACCTGCGGCCACGCCTGTCCAGAGGTACTGGTAAGGGCTGGTGGTGTCTTCACCTATCTTGGTAGCGCCCTGGAAGAACTCTACTTTCCTGATGGTACCGTCAGTGTCTGCGGCTGTTGCTCGCAACAGAATGTCGCTATTGCTGGCGAAGGCTTCTCCGTTGACCGGGGCAGTAATGCTTACAGTTGGTGCATTGCCGATAGCCAGATCAAAGTTGAAGTAGTTAACGTTGAAGTCTGCCGCTTCCAGTGCGATACGGAATACGTGTACGCCTGCCGGCAATGCCTGCAGGGTAGTGGTAGCTACGGTCTGCCATGCCTGGAAGCCGCCTGTCGTTGGAACAGTCACCGGACCGGTAATGTCAATACCATCCATTTCTACATGGAAGGTTTTCGCTGCACCCGGATTCGCAACACGGGCAGAGAAGGTGTATCTGCCGGTGATGGTAACATTAGCTGTATATTCCAGCCATTCTCCGTTAGCTACGTATCCAATATTGTAGCCGCCTTCAGAGCAGTTCTCCAGATCTACTCCTTCATTGATACGGTATTGGTTACCCTGGTTGGCAGCGCTTGCATCATGGTAGGCAATACCTTCTCCGCCAGCGTCGAAATTCTCTATTTCTATCTTGCCGGGGATGGTAGCCGGAGTACTGGCATCAGGATAAGGTGTCTGTCTGGAAGCACCCGCTTTATAGGTTGCACGATAGGTGGTATTTACTGCCGGTACACGGATGGATTGTAAGGCATCTCCTCCATGCGCCCATGATACGAAGTCATATGTTGTATCTCCGAGCAGCTGAGGCGTAACTGCCTGTAAGGTTGTCAGCGAGTTTACTACCATTGTCTTTGTAATAGGTGTTGCTGCTCTTGAACCCAATACCAGGTTGATACCAGGTACATTTGTCACAGCGGATACTGTCACCTTATTAGGGTAGATATCCACCGAGTCTATACCGGTACGGCCATTGGAATCCTTTACTGTCAGCATAAGCCTAAACCAGATATTTGGTGAAGACTCGCCCAGGTTGTCTGCTGTAAAGCTGCCTGCTTTTACTCCTGCAGGCAACGTCGGACCAGGATGCCAGTGTTCACTGGCTGGACTGTCGGCATGATAGAAGCGCGCTTCCCATGAATATGTACTATCTGGTAAAGTACCATCTTCTGTATCTGTTGCGGTAGCCGAGAAGTTGACAACTGTACCTACATTCCATGTCAGCGAAGCAGATGGTGTAAGTATTTTCGGCACTGGTCGGGCATTGAATTTCAGTACGGTCAGCTTAGCGGCATTACTGTTTACGCTGCTGATAGGATTTGTCACTACACAACGGTATAGACCAGAATCTGCCTGTGTGGTCTGTGCAATACGATAGGTGGCTGCTGTCGCTCCTGCGATATTGACACCGTTCTTCTGCCACTGGAATGATAAAGGTGTTCCACCGGAGGCGGTCACAGAAAAAGCAATATCATCTCCTGCTGTTATAGTGGCGCTTTCAGGTTGATTGACGATAGAAGGAGCCTGATTATTGTTATACTCTATTCTATACAGACTGCCATCTCCTGCATAAGCAATGTAGTAGATGTTGCCATCTATACCTACGCTGGTACCCAATATCCGGGTGAAGTTCCTGGTTGAAAACTCCATATACTGGGAGCTGGGTCTGAGTCCGTTTACATCTACAAACCTGTACCAATCGCGGCACCAGTCTGAGAAGAAGAACTTGTTCAGATACTGAGGAGGATAGTTCGTTGCCGGTGGATTG
The DNA here is from genome assembly GCF_019492185.1 of Chitinophaga rhizophila. Classification (GTDB taxonomy): domain Bacteria; phylum Bacteroidota; class Bacteroidia; order Chitinophagales; family Chitinophagaceae; genus Chitinophaga; species Chitinophaga rhizophila. The sequence goes on along the minus strand of NZ_JAICCF010000001.1, from coordinate 161,183 downwards.
AAAAACAATCCTGACGTAATTGCACAGCCGCCTGTTGTCTCGGAGTGATTATAGTAATATACGCCTGGAATTGTTGTTGTTGTATCCTGTTCAGCGCCACTCTTCCTGTTTTGATCCCAGCCATAATTATATCCTCTGTTAGGATCGGGATTAGTGACGTCATTAATCTCTTCATATTCACCGCCTACATCCACTACAAAGATTCGCTGTGACACGGGATCAAGGGACATGCGCCACGGGTTCCTTAAGCCTCTTGCCCAGATGCTTCTCTGCTGGCGGCTGGCTCCGGGAGTGTCATAGTAAGGGTTTCCTGGCGCTGGCTGACCGTCTTCTGTCAGTCGCAGGATCTTACCTCTATATGTGTTCAGCTTCGGCGCTTCGATCGGCTCATTGCTTTCTCCGATAGCCACATATAGCAGCCCTCTGCGGAACAGCAAGGCACCTCCGTTATGTGCCCCGTTAATAAGCGGATCAAACTCCATCACTCTCCGGACAGAGTCTACGCCATTCGCCGGATTGATAAAGATGATATCCAGGTAATGACGGTTCATCTCTCTGTTAGTGTAAAAAATGTAGCATCTGCGGTTTGTTGAGAATTGTGGGTGAAGTGTGATACCCAGTAAACCCTGCTCTGCATCGGTTACTGTCTGTGCGGTATACACGGTAGATACGGTTCCGTTCTGATAGACTTTCAAGGCTCCTCCACGTTCCGCCATAAATATCCGGCCATCAGCAGCATGTGCCATAGCGGTCGCTTCGCGAATAGAGTTGTCTGTCAGTTTTCTGAGCGTAAAGCCAGCAGGTACCTGGCTGTAAGCACGGTCTGTGCTCGCTGCGAGCATGGCAATTCCAAAGCAGGCTGTAAAGATCCGCTTATGAAATGTAAGCAGCAGGTTTTTCTTCATTTGTCTTAAATGGTTTTTGTGAATATTAGGTTTCCAAGGTGACGGTTGCCGTTCGTTAGTCTAGGGAATACGAAATAGTTATATCTGAGGATAGGTTTTCAAATGGTTTTTGTCAGACAACAATTTACAAACATAACCTGATAACTTGTATCAACTACTCAGTGAATTTTCATGTTATACTCATACAAGTATAACAGACACCGGCCATAATATTCCAAAAGAACAGCCGGCACGCTGTATAACGTATATAAATACACGTGCCGGCTGTTAACAAATTATTACTTATTGCTTAACAAACTTCAGTATCAATTGCTGCTGTGTGCTATTTTGTAATTGAATGAAGTAAATTCCTGCCGGTAAGCGACTTACATCTGCACTGTATGTAGATGATACCTTACCCTCCTGAGATAATTGCTGCATAGACCAGGTACGCCCGTTGAGATCTACTATCCGTAGCTGGCGGATAGCCTCATTGCTGCGTATCTGAATCCTGTCATCTACCACAGGATTCGGATAAACCCATGCTTCCCAGCTGTTATTTGCTGATACCCTTGATGTCGATGGACTGCTTAACATACTACTGCTGCTACGTAGGCTGCCATATGCTTCCAGTTCAAAGATCGAATAGCCATATACCGTCGTCCTGGCAGTACCGTAAATCCGGAGATAACGGCCATGTCCTGACAATCCGGTGAAATCATTCACTAATGTACTGTTGTTGGTTACCGTCCGCAGCGCTGTCCAGGTAGCTCCATCATTGGATACCTGGATGGCGTAGTCTTTTCCTGCTGCTGCCTCCCAGGTAATCTTCACCCTATTGATATTGTAATCTGCGCCCAGATCTACCGTAATAGACTGCGGATCGCCAAAGACACTGGACCAGCGTGTATTGATATTGCCATCTACTGCATACTTCCCTTCAAACGAAATGTTTTCATAAGAGGTGGTCACCACTGGTTTGTTCAGCGCCAGGTTAGTCTGTACGCTGGTGGTATCCGGGGTAACGTAGTAGATGTTGTCGATATAGAAGCTGGCTGCTGCCGCTGGAGCATCTCCGGAGAAAGTGAAGGCCTGTGTGATCCTGGTCAGGTCTATGCCTGTCAGCGAACTCACAGGTATACTTACTTCATGCCATTGCCCGTCTCTGATCAGCCCGAGCTTCTGCTCACCAGGAGCAAAGTTAATTGCCTGCTCTCCGCTCTGTGAGATTATAGTAAACCTGAACTGTCCCTGGTAAGTGGTTTTAAACTGAAACTTCAGGAATCCATTACGATAGTGACTCAGGTCGCGTATGTCATTTGCCACTCCTGCACCAAACCAGCTGCCACCAGCTGCTGTAAAAGCCATCACCTCCGTACCCTCGTAAGGAGCTGCTCCACTAACGGCCGACAGATTATTCCATACGTACAGATTGGCGTCCAGTCCATAAGTCAGCCTTTCGGTTATACCGGGATCTTCACTATAAATACCATACCTGTTAGCGAGAATCTTATTGTCTCTTACGGTGATGGTTACGGGGGGCGATGTGGTACTCAGCTTACCATTATCCGTGGCTTTTGCAGTGATCGTGTAAGTTCCCTGTGGCACATTCTCCCATGTATAAGTATATGGTGGTTTGCTAACCGTACCTAAAAGGGTGCTGCCATTGTAAAACTCCACTTTGTAAATCAGTCCATTGTCAGAGACGTTTGTATTGATCACTACCTTGGCTGGTGTACGGTAAGGTGTAGCTGTTGTGGGTGATGTAATACTGATCTGAGGCGGTGTATTACCCGGTGCTGCTACCAGTATAGTCACAGGTTTGGAGGTTGTCGTCTTTTGCTGATTGTCTGTTGCCTTTGCTACCAGCTGATATATACCTTGTGCCGCTGGCTGCCACGTATAATTAAACGGCGCTGTTGTACTGGTCCCCAGGTAGTACGTGCCATTATAAAAATCGACCTTGCTGATGCTGCCGTTAGGATCGCTTGCGTTCGTCTGTATAGCGACAGATGCGGGCGTTGTATACACCGTTTCATTAGCAATATTGGTAATCGCTACAGTTGGTGCCGGATTTGCCGATACGCCGCCTGTATAATAGATGTTGTCAAAGTAGAAGTCTGCCGCTGCTCCTGGCGCATCGCCTGAGAACATAAACAGCTGTGTGATCTGCAACAGATCCAGCGTGCCGAATGCACTTACCGGTATTGTTACTTCATGCCATTGGCCGTCTCTGACCAGGCCGTATTCATTGCTACCGGTGAAGTTCACCCAGCCTTCTGCTCCGTCGGCTGCTATTCCAATCTTAAATGGGGCAGTAGAAATGGTTTTCATATGGAACTTCAGACTGCCGCCGGCATAGTTACTCAGGTTTACTACATCATTCGCTACACCCAGACCATACCATACGCCGGCATTGGCACGGAATGCCCATACATTGCTACCTTCAAACGGAGTGGGTGCAGGGGAGGTGATGTTAGTAATGTTATTCCAGAGATACAGGTTAGCGCCTTGTCCGAAGACAACCTTATTGGTAATGGCTGCATTGTCTGTAAAAACGCCGTAATTACCTTCGGGCGCATTGTTTGTTGCCAGTATCAGTTCTTCTCCCTGTCTGCGGTCCTGGTACAACCGCAGGTAGTCAATCTCCATACGGCCGGGCAGGGGAGCGGTTACTCCGGCGGGTGAATGTATGCCGGGGTAGTTACCGCCTACCGCAAGATTCAGCAAGATATAGAACGGCTGGTGGAAGGCTTCAAATCCATTGCCGCCGTTAATGGCAATCCGGTAATACGGACTGTTATCCAGGAAGATGGTCAGGTACTGCGGATCCCACTCCAGCTTATACAAGTGATAGTCGTCGCTGAGGTCTACGCCATTTGCTACGGTATCCTTGGCATAGGTGGCATGGCCGGTATAACCGCCTGGATTTTCAGTCCACCAGTGTGTAGCTGCACTCACGGTGTTATTCGCCTTTCCGGCGGCAATGGCACCGGCAAATCCCATCTCAAGGATGTCTACCTCACCGTTATGCGGCCAGGTACCGCCAGTAGCTCCGAGTAACCAGAAGGCGGGCCATAAGCCATTACCTACCTTCGGCACTTTAATGCGCGCCTCCAGTGCCCCATAACGGAAGGTAACCCTGCCGGCTGTTTTGATACGGCCGGATGTGAAAGGCTTACCTCCCATATCCTCCCGCCGGGCTTCAATGATCAGGCGGCCGTTCTCAATTCTGACGTTTTCGGTGCGGTTGGTATAGTATTCCAGCTCCGCATTTCCCCAGCCGCAATTGCCCTTGTTACAGCCGTCGCCTGTCTCATAGGCCCAGGTCTGCGGATTAAGGGTGGCAGTAGTGAAGTTTTCTTCCCAGACAAGCTGCCGCTGGGCATAAGTGGAAAATGTAAACAGTGAAAGACAAAGCATTGCTGCAAGTACAACGCTCCTTTTCACCATGTTTAATGTGTAAAACCGGCTCTTCATGTGGTTAATTTTAAGATAACGTGAACGTGATATTTTAAGATTTTCAGGATACACAAAGTTCCGTAAATTGACTGCGATCCAGTGTCAATACACCGTTTTTCGGGCAGAATATTTGTGCGTCGAAACTCAATGCTGTATTGGATTTGCATTAGGATCGGCTACTGCCAGCAGGAAGTCGTACAGGCTCGTTTCTGCCGCCAGATCCAGCTTCTTCCTTAACCGGTATCTGCTGGTTTCTACTCCCCGTACCGAGATACCCAGGGATTGTGCGATCTCTTTGGTTGTCAGGTTGATACGAAGATAGGCGCACAATTTCAGATCTGTGGTACTCAGCTCCGGGTAACGCCGCTTTAAAGTAAACAGGAAATTGTTGTGTACTTCGTCAAAATGCTTTGAAAACTGCTCCCAGTCTTCTTCGTTATTCTCGGCTTCTTCAAACAACCGTAGTACTTTTTTAAACGCGCCTGCCGGCGGCTCCAGCTTCTTAACAGCCGCCAGCAGCTCTTCCTTGATATTGGACAATACCTTCCCCCGGTGCAGCAGATACATCGTTGCAGAGGCCAGCTCTTTGTTCTTAAACCGCACTTCTGCGGTCAGCTTTTCATTCTGCAGCCGGATCAGTTCTTTCTCCCGCTGCTCCTTTTCATACTTATGGCGTAATATCAGCTGCTCCTGCTTCTGCTGATACCGTTTTCGCTGGCGGATGAATTGCTTCTTCTGGTAAATGTAGCCCCACAACAGCAAGGCCAGCGCCGTCATTACATATAGGCTCTTTGCTGCTGCCGTCTGATACCAGGCGGGCAATATCCTGAAAGCATATACTGCCGGAGCAGAGATGTTCCCTAAATTATCTTTAGCCCTGACAGAGAAGCTGTAATAACCATAGGGCAGGTTAGTATAGTCTTTCTCTGTCTTCGCCGACCATTCACTCCATTCCTGGTCAAAACCTGCCAGCCGGTAACTGTATTCGATGGTATTACCCTGACTATATACCGGCGAGGCATATTCAAAGTGAAATCCGGAATAGGCATGCGGCATGGATTTAAAAGAAGGATGGCCCGGAGGATGGTACCCGCCGAACAACAAACTATCCCTTTTCCCATGTGCGCTGACCTGACCAATCAATACCACCGGCAGATCCCGTGCATGACGGTAGTGCCGGTAATTGATGTGGTACATCCCTTTTTCTGCGCCGACGAAAATGTTCTCGTCGTTATAAGGGTATACAAACTCAAACCCGCTGACTACCTGCCCCTTTAACTCAGGGAAGTACACCACACTGAAAGCATGTCCGGGTCGGGGCTTGTGAAAGTCAATCACGCCCGGCACCTTGTCTGACACAAACCAGATATTGCCGGAGGCATCTTCTGCCAGCTGCTGCAAAGGGATATCCTTGAGTACGGGGTATAACCAGGCCGATGGTACAAACCTGTTCTTTGCTGCATCGTATTCATATACGCCCTGCTGTGTAGCTATCAGGGTCTTTTTCCGTATCCTGAAGACAAAATTGTTATTATCCGCAGGTAAACCGTCTTTACTGGTGTAAAGGGTATATTGTAACAGGGTGTCGCCGGCTACCTGCATCCTGAATACGCCCCGGTAAGGATGCGAGGCCCATACAATGCCATCGTCGTCTACTGTCAGAAAACGAAGGGATTCAAACAGTCCCCTGACCCGGTCAGCACCTTTCAGCGCCTGACCATCCTGGTGGATCAGCTGCAGCCCCGTATAACCACCCGCCAGTATATAAGGTGAGAAGGGCTGGAACAACCAGCACCCGCTACGGCCGGATAATGGAATGGCCTGGTCGTTCCTGATCTCAAAAGCGCCTTCATGATGTCCCATCAGCAGGTGCGATCCTATCTGGCTGAGGTTCCATACCTGGCCTTGTGTTTTTGCCACCCGCCGGAATCGTCCCTCCTGAAAGCTGAGATCCTGCCGGGTATCTACCGGAGTGCTATATACACCATCTGATGTGCCGATATACAACTGGTTCCGGAAGACGGTGGCGGCATAAGATGTCAGATACCGTTTGCCGTCGGGTAATATCTGTTTAACGGCCGTATTATACCTCACCATATCAATACCATTGTCCAGTGTCAGCCAGATGTTTCTGGCACGGTCTGTAAAGATCTCCAGCACACTGTTATGCTGTAACCCTTCTTCTATGGTAAATCGCTGAATGACGTGTCCTGTTATCCGGTCTACAATATAACAGCCTCCATAAGAGGTGCCGATCAGCAGTTGCCGGTCGCCCCAGATCTTTGCACAATAGATCTGCTTCTCCCGGAAGAGGTTATCTGCTGCTGTGCGCAGCGGCGTCAGCTGCCCTTCATGCAATTGGAAGATCCCATGTTTCAGGGTGTATATCAGTACAGTATCGCCACCGCCATCTGTCAATCCCCTTACCAGCATCTCTTCGTCGGCAATAGTTTTACAGCTCAGCTCCCAGCTGCCGTTTTTGAACTGCAGCAATCCGGTTGACCTGTCCTGTGCAAACAGTTTCCCGCCGGCCTGAAACAATGCCAGCCATTCGGAGCGGGCGGGGTATACCTGAATTTTCTCCCGGTCATAATAGAAGATCTTGTTGGTACTTCTGAAAAAGATCCCGTTCTCATACATAACGATATCCCAGATATCTGCAAACTGGTCTTTGTCATTCTTTACTGCCGGTTTCAGCGAGGTATATCGCAGTACGCCGTCGGCATCTGCCAGGTAATACCCGAAGTCATCCTGCGCACCTACATAGATACGTCCATCCCTGTCTGTTTTAACGGCACGTAAACGGGTATGGTTAGGTACGGGCAGTAGATTCCAGGAATGACCATTGAAGGTCATCAGTCCTTCGTTATTGGCAAAATAGAGCATGCCGTTTTTGTCCATATCCAGGTCCCATGTCTGACCGCCACCCGGATATTGCTGGCGGGTATAGTTCACAATCGGTGGCAAACCGATGATTTGTTGTGCGTGGATAATTGTTGTCCATAGGATAGACAGCACAAGCAGCGACAGCTTGTTCATTTCTCATAACGTTTCTCTAAAAATAACAATAATCCGGCGGGAAGTAATGCTGACGTAAACAATCTTTATTGATTATCAGTGAACTATCTTGTTGTTGTAGTAGATTAGACGTACCCCCGAAATGATGTTGGATAGAAATTAACTGCACCTTTGTCCGGAGTCAAATAAACCTTTCTTTCCGCGTTATGACATACGCGGATTCCACGAAACCCGGAATTACTTAGTTATGAAGAAACAAACCTTTTCCACGTTTGTGAGCATGCTGCTGCTCACCGCTGCTGTTACCTCCTGTACAAAAGAAAGCAAACCAGACCAGTCACCCAGGTTGTCGGCAGATGACAAAACTGTTGGCGCAGTACAGGCTGCTGCCAGGTCTTATCAGCTGATATGGTCTGACGAATTTGATGGCACCAGCCTCAATACCAGTAAATGGCAGTATGAAAATGGCAACCTTGGTGTAAACAATGAAAAACAGTATTACCAGTCGCAGAATGTTGCTGTCAGTAATGGTAACCTGGTCATTACTGCCCGTAAGCAGACGGTCAGCGGACAGCCCTACACCTCCGGCCGTATTAATACCAACGGCGGTAAGTTCTCGACCACCTACGGCCGTATAGAGGCCCGTATCAAACTGCCGGCAATTCAGGGACTCTGGCCTGCGTTCTGGATGCTGGGTAACAGTATCAGTACCGGTGCCGGCTGGCCTGCCTGCGGCGAGATAGACATTATGGAGCATGTTAACACCGGCAATAGCATCCTGGGTACTATCCACTGGTTTAACACTTCTTACTCCTATTACGGCGGTAACACTACGACTACGCCGACCGATTACCACATTTATGCAGTGGAGTGGGATGCGGCTGCCATCCGCTGGTATGTAGACGGCGTACAGTACCATGAAGCGAATATCCTCAACAACGTGAATGGTACCGAAGAGTTCCACCGCCCGTTCTTTATCCTGCTGAACGTAGCAGTTGGAGGCAACCTGCCAGGCAATACCATCAACGATAACGCACTGCCGGCGTCTATGCTGGTAGACTATGTAAGGGTGTACCGTATTACGGAAACTACCGGCTCCGCTCCAATCGGATCTACTATCACCATGCGGGGTAGTAACGGCGCTTTTGTCAGTGGTGAAAACGGGGCACAGGCCATGACCTGCAGCCGTACTACTGCACAGGGGTGGGAACAGTTCACCGTAGTAGATGCCGGCGGCGGTAAAATAGCACTGCGTAGTCAAGGCAAATATGTATCATCAGAAAACGGCACCCAGGCCATGACCTGTAGCCGTACCACTATCCAGGACTGGGAGAAATTTGACTGGGTAGACAATGGTGACGGCACATTCTCGCTCCGTGGTAGTAACGGAGCATATGTTTCCAGCGAAAACGGTACCCAGGCCATGACCTGTAACCGTCCGTCTATACAGGGGTGGGAGAAATTCACCCGCTAGTATAAACGGCCCTCTCCATTCATTTAATTGTCCTATTGTCAGGGCGTTGCCCCTGCATCTGGCGGATGTACTACCATCGGTTCACGGTAATCAATGCCACGGTTGCGGGTGTAATGTCCTTTCATAGGACAATTACCATTTCTTGGCCTGCTAGTAATGCCCCAGCTGCATGTCAGCAGGAGGGGATGCCTGCGTCATGCACAATTTTAATACGGATCGCCCTCAGTCCGGACACGCCCTGCAGATCTTCTACCTCAAACTGCTCAATATCCCCCTCCAGCAGCGACTGCAATTGCAGTTGCCCGATGTACGCCAGGTATTCTGCTTCTTCCGCGTTGTTGGAATAGACAATGGTGATCTTCCCCGACTGGGTAATACGCTCGTTAGTATCTTTAATACATGCCTTATCGATCCGTTTTTTTACGATCTCAAATCGTGCATTGTAACTGCCATCCACATCAAATCTCTTCTCATCCATTCTGAAGCGGATGGAAATAGTGGAATGGTATACCAGTATAAGACTGGTCACCTCCAGTGCAAAAGGAAGCTGTGGCTTCAACTGATGATGGGCCATCTCCATCTTACACAATGTCTGCAATTGCCATAGCCGCAGGGTATGTAACTTTTGCAGGTCAAAAGGCTGTTTAGGGGCAATCGAATGACCAATATACAGATTGTGCTCTACGCCATCTGTCTTGAACCTTTCAAAGTAATGCGGGAAAGTTTGCTGCGCGGTTACCTGTGCCTTGTCAATAATGCCGGTCAGCTTGTCATTGATAGCAGCTATCGTAGACTCATACTTTCTGCGTTGCAGATGAAAACTGCCATAGACCCTGTCATTGTTGGCGAAGTAGGCAGCCACATCCGGATGAGCGGCGTGCGGTTGTAACAATGGATGTATCTCACTGACCAGATAGGCGGTAATCTGCTGCTCTGTACTGGCCTTTAATGGAAAAGACAGTTCAAACAGGTACTGCCGCAACTGTTCCTGTATAGCCTCAAAGGAGCCCAGTTGACTCAGTAACTGCGAAAGTGTCTTTACCTGTAAGGAAAGGTCTTCCTGCACACTGTTGTTCCGTACCTCCGAAGAGCCTTTGATATCAATCTGTCCATACAGCGGATATACATCGCGGAATACTATTTCGTGGGGAGTATATTCCTTCCCGGCGTGATGATGTGCAATCAGCCGTTCAGCCTCTTTTCTGAATTTCCAGTATACGCTTTCATGTATGGAGGTATACTTACTTTGTATCACCGCCTGGAGCTCATTCTGCATTTCTGCCAGCAATCTTTCTACTGTATCAGTGAGGAAAGGCATAACAACCTCCAGTTTATTGGCGTTGATGCTGTTCAGTTCTTTGGCGCGGATAGATACCATCTCAACCACTCCCAGCAGGTGACCATTCTTAACAACCGGAGCCAGGATGAAACTCCTGATACCCTTCTTATAAAAGAAATTGCCTAACCGGTTCTGCGGATCCTGCTTCAGATATTCTTCCATATCAGACACGGCGAAGTACCGTTTTTCTTTCACAACGCATCCATATGAATAGGTACAGAGCAACTTGCGGGCTTCATCACTCTTATTTCCCTGCACAATAAAGCTATGCATCTGTTGCAGCCCGAAAGGATCAGCGGTGAAATGATCATCTTCGGGGTTATACAATGTGAAACCTACTTTTATATCGGGAATGCGGTAAATGGACCGGAAGATTGACTGTATCTTATCTTCAAAACCTGCGGTGTTGATACCCAGTAGTTTTTCTTTAAAAATAGACACGGCATTTTCCACTGTGGCATCATACAGTGTCATAATAGCAAATCCTTTCAGGATCCAGCTCTCTTTGGGAAACTTGGCCTTCCAGAGCGCAAGATCGTCATAGCTGTTTAGTAACAGGTCAATGTCTTCCTGTGTTAGTGTCGGCGTATTGCCCGTTGGCAGGATGTCCAGAAAATCTGCATTATACAGAATGCGGTAATGTTTAATCACACCATCCGCAGTAGGAATATCGTAAAAAAACGGCTTGCCAAAGTCCAGGGTCGTCCCATAAAACTCATTGAGGATGATACAGCAGCTCAGTACATAGAACTGGTGCTCGTCAAAATCCCTGATCGCAAATGAAAAATCCGGTCCTGCGGCCTTCATGATATTCTGAAAACGCTGTGTTGGATTCAGGATAAGATCTACATATGGCAGATTGACGGCCTTTATTTCGTTCATGGTAAGGCTGGCAGGGAAGTAGTCTGCCAGCAGCCGGTGTATCAGGTCTTCATTCGCTGCTATCTGGTCCGGCGTGGTCAATCCCTCTATCAGTTCCGGATGTAGCGCTATCTCTGCCAGCAGTGCTTTGGCCCGATCCGCAGTTTCTCCTGCTGCTCCTGCTGCCTGCTGTTCAAGCTGCGCGGCTATCTGGTAAAAACTGAGTTGTATCTTAAATGGACTATCTGGAAACGAATGCAGATTCATGTGGTTGTTATCTTGCCGCCCCTAAATTAATCATAATTTATCAGCCTGCAGAGTTACCCGCACATGATCTGCAAATAGGGCGTACTGCTACTGGGACTGAAGACTTTCACTCCTGAGTACTTTCACCACCGCCGCTACTTCCTGATTATTATACCCTGCTGCTGCTGCACGGCGGAACAGGCTTGCGGCATACCGGGGAAACTCGTCGTTGATCCCGGCTTCACGGGCCTGTTGCAGTATCCTTTCCACGGCATCTACAGAAATACTCAGCGGACTTTGAGAAATACTGTAATCCCCGCTGTGCACTACGTTGCCCTGATGCTGAAGAAACTCGCCGAAGGAGGGTGCAATACCAGCTACCAGCTCACCAAAATGGTCTACCGGTAGTCCGGCGCTTTCCACCACCCTGATACCATGGAAGAACCCCAACGTTGTACCATATATGTAAGACAGGGTGGCCAGGTCCATTGCCGCTGCCAGACTTACCTTTTCTCCCAGCCAGGATAGTCCGCCGCCAAATGCCTGTAATAGTGGCAAGGCTCTTTCATAGGCGGTTGCCGCTCCTGACACAAGAATAGGTGTATCCGGTCTGCCCATTTGTGAAGGACCGGCCTGTATAGCGCCGTCGATGTACTGAGCGCCCTGCTGATGCGACCAGGATTCGATGCCGGCAGCTTCCTGCGGACTTCCACTCGTGAGCTGGATAATCAGTTTGCCATCCAGGGCTGCACTAACGCCAGGGTAGTTGAATATCTCCATAGTAGCCTGGTAGTCATGTACACACACCACTACTATTTCGGCCTGTTGTATTGCCCGGGCGGGATCAGCGGCTGCATGAGCGCCGGCAGCTACCAGGGACACTGTCTTCTCAGTCGTTCTGTTCCAAACGGTTACGGTATAACCGCCATCCAGTAACAGCCTGGCAAGTGTTGCGCCCATCATACCTGCTCCTATTACCGCTACTGCGGGGAGATGTGTTGTTGTTGTCATGATAAAGAATTGAATTGTTGATGACACAAAATTGCCCTGTAGCGCACCGCCGGCCAATAAGGGAGAAAAGATTCAGTAGGGAGAAATAATTCCCTATGCCTGGAGCAGAGCTTTGAGGAAGAAGGTTTGCTGATTACGCTTAAAAATGCCGAACTTACAGCAAACGACGTTAACCATGTATGAGAAGAAAATCCCGGAAATGCTGGACTGTGGGATCACTGTTACCAATAAGGTGCTGGGTGGTAAATGGAAAGCCTGTATTATCGATGGCATCAATAAGGGTATAAACCGCCCGAGTGAGCTGCATCGAAACATCCCTGAAGCACCTGCACGGGTAATCAATATGCAGCTGAAGGAACTGGAAGACTACCAGATCATCGGGAAAACTGTCTACCCGGGATATCCATTAAAAGTAACCTATCATCTGACAGAAAAAGGTAAAAGCCTGTTGCACATCATCGGTGCGATGGATAAGTGGGGAAATGAAAACAAGGATACTGTGAATAGTATCAGCCAGGCGCTGGAGGCTACCGGTGTAGCAGCGGCCTATGAAGGTGAGGAGATCAAGAGCTCAGGCATTATCCACCGATGTATACTTATCCTGGTAGCCATCTGCTTTTCATTCAGTCAGTTATTCGCACAACAACATACGGTAGCGCACCGTATAGACTCCTTACTTCGTGCCCCTTCGGCAACACGGTTTAATGGAGTGATCTGCATCAGTAATGGCGAAAAAAACGTTTACAGTAAAGCAATGGGATATGCTGATTTTGATCAGAAGAAAGAAATGACCCGGCAGCACCAGTTCATAATCGGCTCAATCAGCAAACAGATTACAGCTGTGATCGTACTGCGGGAGGTTGATAAAGGACGTATTCACCTGCAGGATCCCATTGGTAAATACCTGCCGGCAATAACTTCTTCCTGGGCAGACAGCGTAACTATACATCAGCTGCTGGCACATACGCATGGTATTACAGAGCTGGACAAACCTTTGTCATTTACTCCAGGCAGCCGCTTTCAGTATGGCTTCAGAAGTTATGACCTGCTGTCGCAGATTGTTGAGAAGAGCTCCGGACAATCATTTCCTGATCTTTGTAATGACTTATTTAAAGCATGTGGCATGACGCATAGTTCTCATCCACGTGGCAGAACCTATACGCGTCTCTGTAAAGGATACCGCATTGAAAACGGAGCACGGGTGGAAGAAGCGGCTTATCTGGACGTATTTGCCGCCGCCGGCGGACTGGTATCGGCTGCAGAGGATCTGGTGAAATGGAATAATCAGCTGCATGGAGGTAAGTTGCTATCTGATAGCGCCTATCAGCTGATGATCACTAAAAAAGAAAATGCATTCAGAGACCATGTAACGTTAGGTACAATTGATTATGGTTACGGCATGACAATCCCACGTGTAAGCAGTGTGCCGGAAATGGGAGTGACCGGGGTAGCACAGGGATTCATCTCTATGGACATGTACCTTCCTGCTACAAAAACCAGCGTGATAGTGTTGGAGAATGTTGCCACTGATATGAAAGAACTGAAAAACAGCTTTTATTATCATGATCAGATATTACGAATTGTCAGGGATGCACAATAAGTACTTATACCGGATGCTTATGCATCCGGCTTATTGCCCCTGCTCATTCCAATAGTAACTGTCCGGGTATTGCCGCTTGCCAAATACGGCTGTTCCTACTCTGATAATGGTAGCGCCTTCCTCAATAGCCGTCTCCAGGTCTCCGCTCATACCCATACTCAGGTGAGCCGCATCGGGAGATAACAGCTTCTGCTGTATGGCAGTGTCCCTGATTTCGCGCAACAACCGGAAGGACGGCCTTACCTTTTCAGGGTCTGCATCAAAAAGCCCGATGGTCATCAGTCCTTTTACCTGCAGGGTCCCATATGACTTTACTTGCTCCAGCAGCCGGATTGCTTCATCCGGGTGTACGCCGAATTTGCTTTCTTCAAAAGAAGTGTTCACCTGTACAAATACATCCATAGTGCGCTTCTCATACTGTAACCGGCTGTCCAGTTTCTCAGCCAATTCCTGACGGTCTACAGATTGTATGCAGGTAACATATTTCAATACGTCTTTGATCTTATTTGTCTGCAGATGCCCGATGAAGTGCCGCTGTACCGGTAGTGTGCCAAGCAGATAGTCTTTTTCTTTCAGTTCCTGTACTTTGTTCTCTCCCAGCAGGGTTGCTCCGGCATCTGCGGCTACCTTAATGTTTTCAGCAGCGACTGTTTTGGTAGCCAGCAGTAGCTGTATATCTGTTGCAGACCGGCCTGCTTTAGCAGCAGCAGCCGCTATCCGTTGCCTGATAAGGTGGAGGTTAGCGAGTATGTCAGCAGATTGAGCAGCGATATCCATAATGAATCATTTAGTGCTTGATGAGAGTATATTCGTCAGCGTTGACGGTAATAATACAATACCGGTCAATCCTTCCGCAGTTCGTGCTCCGGGCAGTCCAGCCGTAATGTTTCCGGCAGGAGGGGCAGTCGAAGCAGGTTACAGAAATGCTGATCCCCTTCGCCCGAGAAATGTGTGCAGGAAAAGCACATCCGCTGCATGGTAATGATATTTTCCTGGTAGAGGTGGTAGATCAGCTCCAGCAGTATAGTCTTCAGTCCTGCTTTTTGCGCATCACCCAGCTGACCGATGTATTGCAGGAGGGTATTGGCAAATCCGCCGGTAGTTTCTGCCACTTTTTTGCCGGCAGCAGTCAGCTTAAGTACCTGTGCCCTGCTATCGGCAGGATTGTCTTTCCTCACCACCAGCTTTTTTTCTGTCAGTACTTTTACCACATCGCTCATGGTAGCCTTGGTCACATTAAATTCTTTGGAGAGGTAAGTAACTGTGGCTTTCGAGGCGCTATGGGTATGCAGGAAGATAAGCGATTGTACTTGTATGGGACTCAGGCCATTCTCTTTGGCCTGTTCCCATAGCATTACACGGAACGATTCGCCTACCCGTTCAAGGGCTGCCAGTATCAAAGCGTCGTTAGAAGTGTTCTGCGTATCCGGATTGAACGGTATTGTATGTAAGTTACCCATCATAGGGGTAAAATTAAGCTCTTTAATTATTACATCCCTGCATCTCTATAATTGAATATCCATGAGCGGTGATGTCGGCAACCACATTATCGTCAGCTTCCTCTATATGGCAGAAGCGGCATTCGTTAGTGGTAAGTGGCTGACCTTCCTGACCTTTCCGGGTCAGATATTCACGGCCGAATGTGTGGATCTTATCTACATCCCGGAGATCGGAAGGGACTAATATATCGAAGTGCATAATAGCACCGTCTTTCCTGGTGACATATGTGTCAAATACTGAAACTTTCATGAGAATGGTTTTTAAAAAGGTAAGAGGAGAAGGATGTTCTCCTCTTACGCCGGTTGAATAAATTATTTTACCTGATAGGGGAGGCTGAGATTTTTTGACAGTACGCTATATACTTTGTATACACCCAGCATTGGCATAGCGCCTCCTTTTGTATGTTCGCCGCCTTCACCGGTTACAACCTGCATAAATGCGCCAACAGCGTCGTACTTGAAGGAGGTATTGAAACGTACTCTGTAATCAGGCACTACTACCCTGATTGCTTTCCCTTCGGTTACCACCTGGAAACCAGGAGAGTCCATATACATCGGCATACCAGGATTTGTTTTAGGCAATACAACTGATTTATCAGCAGGATCAAATTCCTTTACTGCCAGTCCGCCGGGCACGCGTTTATCTTCAATAAGCACTACCCAATGCGGGTGCCAGACGATCTTATCATTCTTATAATCCCCGTCGCCGTCTTCATCCCATAAAGGCGTATCGTCAAAGTCAGGATGTGCTGTTAGTGCCAGTGCAACGATACCCGCTGTTTTGCTGAAGCCTACATCTTCAGGTTTCAGGGTAGTAGGAAACACATATCCGTCTACCGGTGCGCCGTTCATCTGACCTGCGGCTTTGGAAGTGCTTCTGCCAGCCTTTCCTTCTACAAAGATTTCAAACTCCAGCTGTCCCCATTTCTTATTGTGTGTAACCGTAGCTGAGGTGATCTTATAGTCAGCTTCATTAATTGTTGATTTCGTGCGTTTGCAGGAGTCGCAAAAAGTTCCGGCAAAGGTTGTCATGCTGGTGAGGAGAACCATGCTCCATACCATTAGTACGCTTTTCATGTTGATATAAATTAGAGAGTTAAATAAATGACATCACAAATATAGGTAGGAATCCTAACTAAAACAAATAATACTTTAAAATGAGTGTGAGAGAGGGTTTTAGGCGATGGGAAATTCGTTGTTCTTTATAAAATAAGTATTTTAGGATAGCAGCGGTAAAATTCTTTTCACTTTTGAAAACCATGCAGAATAAATTGCCGTATCTAATCATGTATCGGTTTTAGATAATAAGTAAAACAATCATCAACTCACTGAAACCCTACAAGGAAGCAGATATATTATACATGCCAGCTACCCTGCCAGTGCACGTGTGCAGGGTATCACGTTAAATAATCCAGACCTTTTATGATAAGCAAAAAACTGAAGCAGATCCTGCTATGGGGCGGAGGTATATCCTGTTGTCTCGTAGTAATACTTGCGGTCCATATCTATATGGTAACGAGACCCAAAGCACCGGGCGCGAACACCCGTATCATGGCCAGAATTGATATCAGGCAGGACATTTCGCAGGAGGATGCGAATAAGATAGCTGCATGGTTATATCAGCAGCAGGGTGTGGACAGGGTGATGATTAGTGCGGATAACAATATTGCCGTGTTTACTTATTTCCCTGTAAAAGCAAATGCAGACGATATAGTACAGCATTTCAAGACAGCATTTCACTATCCCGCACAGCGTTATGTGCCCGATGAAGCGGAACTGAAGAATGGTTGTCCGGCAATGGCGCAGTCTTTCTCTGCCAGGATCTCCGGCTTCATCAAATATATTTTCTAAACGGCTAATCAATAATTTCATATGAAAAAATCAGCGTGGTTATTTATTCTCGGATTAATTGCATCTATCGGCGTATTCGAATCCTGTAAGAAGGATGATGCACCTGTTGTTACAAAGATGTCTTTGTATGATTCTCTTGGCGGTACAGCTATGGTGAATGATCCGGCTAATGCAGGCGTAAAGATCGAGCAGGGAAGACTGGGTATCCGTTCTGTTGTAGACAGTGCAATATTTGTCATTGCAGGCGATGCAAAGATCAATGGATTCTTTACTGTGTTACTGGCAGAAGTAACGAGCGGTAATACCAGCGGCTTTGAAGCGCTGAGTAAGAACCTTACAGATTTCATCTGTGTGGCTACCGGTGCAAAAGGTTTTACCTACGGTGGATTAAACATGAAGGATGCACATGATCCTGCAAAGAATCCACGCATGAATGGTAAGTCAACCAATGCAGACTTTGATGCATTTGTTGCCGACCTGGTAGTAGCAGCAAAAAAGAATGGTCTTTCTGATCAGCTGATTGGTCAGGTAGGCGCACTGGTAGAAACACTTCGTCCGGTAGTCGTACAGAAAAGCTAATACAGTCAGCAGCCTCACAACATTTTAACGGCTGCAACAAACAACTACACACTTGCATGTGAAACAACACACGAAGGGTCTTCGCTGAACATCGCGGAGGCCTTTTCGTGCATAGATCAGCAGATTATATTTTATCATTAGATACCGATGCACTAAATTCGCAGATCATCAAGAATGGATATGCACTTACATTTGTTTGATAAGCTCGTTTATAGTCATCGCAGAACACAACTCGCTACCAATGTCGGGAAAGGTCTGATTCTCCTGATGGGGAATGAAGACAGCAGCATGAACTACGCAGACAACACCTATCCCTTCCGTCAGGATAGCACCTTCCTTTATTATGCAGGTATTGATATCGCCGGACTGGCACTCTTACTGGACACTGAATCCGGAGAGGAATTTCTGTTCGGTAGAGAAGCCGGTATAGATGATATTATCTGGACAGGCCCCCTACCTTCTCTGCAGGACCTTGCAGATTCCGTAGCCATTGCAAAAACGCTCCCTTACGCACAGTTGGGTGAAGTGCTGAAGAAAGCTAACGATGCTGAAAGACGTGTACATATCTTACCGCCTTACAGACCTGAGAATAAAATCAAACTCGCCAGTTGGCTGGATATGCCGATTGCAGCGCTGAAAGATTATGCATCACTGGAACTTATCCGTGCGGTTATTGCACAGCGTGAATGTAAAGATGCAGATGAAATAGCTGAAATGGAAAGAGCAGTGTCTGTCAGTGTTGACATGCACCTGGCTGCCATGAAGTATACCCGTCCCGGCATGAAAGAGTATGAGATTGCTGCAAAAGTGGAGGAAGCGGCACTCGCAGCTGGCGGACGATTATCTTATCCTACTATCCTGACCATCAACGGGCAGGTACTCCATAACCACTTTCATGGTAATGAAGTAGCTGAAGGACATATGATACTCTGCGATGCAGGCGCAGAAACAGCCATGCACTATGCTGGTGACCTTACCAGAACATTCCCGGTAGGTAAACAGTTTACCACCCGTCAGCGTGAGATGTACCAGGTAGTTCTGGACTCCCTGGATCATGCAGCCGGTTTGCTGCAACCCGGTATACAGTATAAAGAAGTACATACCCAGGCATCTGTCAAACTGCTGGAAGGACTGAAAGCCCTGAACCTGGTGAAAGGCGATCCTGCGGAAGCAGTAGCCGCCGGCGTTCATACACTTTTCTTTCAATGCGGACTGGGACATATGATCGGACTGGACGTACATGATATGGAAGATCTGGGTGAACAGTATGTAGGTTATTCCGATACGCTGAGAAAGAGTACTGAGTTTGGCTGGAAATCATTACGGCTAGGCCGTGAATTGAAACCAGGTTTCGTACTGACAGTGGAACCGGGTATTTATATCATCCCCGAACTGATAGATCGTTGGGTAGCTGAGAATAAACTCAGTAACTTCATAGATTATAAGACGCTGGCTACCTATCGCGATTTCGGTGGCATACGTATTGAAGATAATTTTGTTATTACCGATACTGGCAGCAGAAAATTAGGAAAAGATCTGCCTAAAACGATTGCGGCAGTAGAAGCATTAAGACAATAGGCTAACTAACCCATTCATATATGGTAAAGGCGTCTCCCGAAAGGAGGCGCCTTTCTTTTTTACCCGCACTTTTCCCTGGCAAATTGAGGTGCTGGCCACGGCCTGATCAGGGCTGATGTCTTACTTTACCCCCTCATTAATAGTACACCAGAAGGTCACCTCAATATCCCCGGGATATTGAGGTGACCTTCTGGTGCCCTTGTGGTGCAGGGATGGTATGAATACCAGAACGATAGCAAGACCTGATGCTGTGCCGGTAACAGGCAATAGCGATGGTTGCCGGCCGGGTGTAAGCAGCGTCGCAGTGAGCAGGTGCAGGCAGGGGGAACGGTTGGTACTCTACTATCGAAACTAAGGACGGAAGGAGTCAGTAATGGATTCCCTGTCAGGTATGGGCGTCAGGCAGGCTATGATCACCAGTAGCAGCGCCAGGAGGTTTGCGACTGTGCGGATGTTGTGCAGGTATACCCATGGGTGCTCAAACTTCCTGCGCATCCCGGCCAGCGCTGTTGCTGACGCAGTGGTAAGGTCAAAGGTGTCGAGCATATTATTCAGAGGAACGTTCCCAAAGGCAGTTACACCAAATGTTCCGCAGATATAAAGCAGGGAGGCCACCAGTAATAACCAGAAGCGCACAGGCAGGGCCGGGCTGTAATGCAGGTAAGTGCATAGTGGTAGCAGCAGGGTGGTTCCCATGAAGCTGAGGAAGAACAGCGGGTTTAATATAGCCCGGTTGATCTGCTGCATAGATTCCAGGTACGTATGATCAGCGACCCTTGCCAGCCCTGGGATCACGGAACAGGACCATGCGTAGAATAGTCCGCCGATAAGGGCGGTTGTCAGTGTGGTGATTATAAGTATCAGCTGTGAGAAGGTGAACATGGTTGTTGGTTTTCGGGAAGTCATTGTCTTTATTTTCTGAAGCTTTTAATATAGGTAGAGATAGCGTTGAGCTGATCTGCAGGAAGCCGTTTTCTGAAAGATGGCATTATTCCTTTGCCGTTGATGATCTGTAGCAGTATGGCGGTGTCTGACAGGCTGCTTTTCTGTAGATTTTTAGCGCCAAACATGCCTTTTGTACCATCGCGGCCATGGCAACGGGCACAGTGCTGTTCATAGTTTCTTTTACCATCTTCAACAGGCCGTGTAAAGCCCACAGCAGGTAGCAGGTGTAGGGTAATCAGCAGAATATTTTGTAGGAGCTGCATATTTTTTTCATCAAAATTAGCAGGCCTGGAGGTTGGAAAATAGAATAAAACCGTCAGGTATTAACAGGGAAGCAGGTCAACGTGAAAGAGGTTACAGGATGGAGTAGAGTGCGTCAGGAAGGTGGATGGAACGCAAACGGGCGCAGGAGTGGAGTGACCCGGAGGTAATCAGAAGGTTATTTAAGAGGTATAGGGATGAGGACATATTATTCTTTACTTGGAGTGACTTCATAGAGTCTGTTAGCAATTTCCTGTTCCAGAGATACCGGTAAGATGGAAGCTACTTCGTCCAACGGCGCATACCGTAATGTTTCTTCGTCCCAGGCAAATACGAATGTCTCGCTGCCATTAAAACTTACATTATAACGATGTTCATCGTTGAAAGAAAAAGGTTCCGCTTTTACCATGTATGGAACACCGTCAACCAATAAGTTAAATGATAATTTACTCATAGTTCTCCATTTTGTTTTATGTGTACAAGAATCAGACCTTAATGGCAGTCACAGCCATTGATTATTAATTAGTTACTAGGAAAAGTAATGAAAAAATTCCTCACTGTGGGATCGATACTGCACGGGAAAAGCTACAACTTTGAGTATCAGACAAACTGCGTATGAGGAGGGGCGCGGGTAAGGTGTTAACGGTACGATGTTTGTTGCATGCACTGCGCCCCCTGGAATACCGGCAGACGCCTTATTAAAACCATCTATCAACGAAACACCAAAGCCATTACCGGCATATCAGGGATAGCATTTGTTATGATCGTATTGTAGAGCCTTTCTTACCTCAACTTTTATTGGAAACACTTAAATCAGATTTCACTCATGAAAAGATCTTTTCTTCAGTTGTGCACAACTGTGACCCTGGTTGCTGCCTTATTTACCGCCTGCTCCAAACAAGGTTCAAACGAAAAAACAGATGACGTTAAGCCGGAAGGCTCAGCTACTGTTAATTATCAGATTCAGGCTGTTAATCCTGCAGGTACCGTGGTAGCGGATGGCGCGGGCGCTGAGCGTCTGGGCAGAATCATCAACGATCCTTCCGTGGCTGCTTTTCCTGCATTGCGATTTGACCTGACCTGGGATAGTATTAAGGTGAGGTTCAGAGAATTGAAATTCGTTGCTCAAAGCGGGGCAGATGAAATTAATATGAGTATCAAAACCGACCGCTTTATTGATATTCTGGATAGTACTTCATTAGGTAGCATTGTCATCCCTGTTGGCAATTTCGACCAGGTAAAAGTGTATCTGCGTGCACAGGGTGATAAGCAGAAACCTGCTATTATGATGAAAGGCCGGATCACCTGGGAGGGTAATACCATCCCTGTGGAGGTGGTAATTGCCGGTAAACTTGAATTTAATGCAGAAGGAGAAGATGTGGCAATAGGCGCAGACGGGTTGAGTTTTGATGGCAAGCTGAAACTGGATCTTAACCTGGTGCTGACCAAACTGCAGATCGGCGACTTCACTGGTTCCTTTACTGGTGGAAAGCTGGTGCTGACGATCGACGCAGATGTTGATACCAATAATAGGGTCAAATCCGCACTGGAAAGCAGCCTGTCAGTTGAACACCGGTTAAGATAGTCATGATTTTATAACCATTGGTGATGAAAGGTAAGCCGTCCTGCTTATGCGGGACGGCTTTTTACATTTATTTGTGATATAAGACTAATTGGTCTATTTTTGTGAGATTCAATTGTCCCGCAGGATGAAAAAGTCAGAAAGAACCAGACAGCTGATCATAGAGCAGGCCGCAGAGTTATTCAACGAGAAAGGCGTTGCCGGTACGTCTATTGACGAAGTACTGCTGGCTGCGAAGGTGGCCAAAGGAT
This sequence comes from Chitinophaga rhizophila, assembly GCF_019492185.1. Classification (GTDB taxonomy): domain Bacteria; phylum Bacteroidota; class Bacteroidia; order Chitinophagales; family Chitinophagaceae; genus Chitinophaga; species Chitinophaga rhizophila. The sequence continues at coordinate 138,742 of NZ_JAICCF010000001.1, read as the reverse complement.
GTCTGTACGGGCATTTCCAGAGCAAGGATGAACTGGCGTGTGCAAGCGCCGATTATCTGCTGGATAAAGTGACGCTTCGCAGGAATAATTTATTGCAGTCTCAGCGAACTGCCGTTGATAAACTGATTGCTTTTGTAGAGATGAATCCTAATCCGTTGGATGACTCTTTTATACATGGCGGTTGTCCGATACTCAACTTCGGCATTGATACAGATGATACGAATCCGGCTATCCGGGAAAAGGTGCAGGGAGTGATAAAAGGGGCTACACGGCACCTGACCATCATCATTAAAGACGGTATTGCAGCGGGAGAGTTATCTGCCGATCTGTCTGCAGAGGAGTTTGCCGTTAAGTTATTTGCCACAATGGAAGGCGCTTTTATGATGTCCCGCGTGATGGCTTCTCCGTTGCCAATGAGGACAGCCATTAAAGCAATGAAGAAAGAGATTATCTCGTATAGTCTGATTTAACCGTATACAGCAGCCCAGTGATACCAGGCTGTTTTTTTATGAATACTTTTAAGACTAAATAGTCTATATGATCTAATTATAAGCGACATATTTTTTTATTATAAAATAGACTGAATAGTCTTCTCCGTACATTATAACACTCGTCATGGAAGCACAAGAGAGAAAATTGAGACTAAAAGAAGAGATCCGCGCGAACATACTGGAAGCAGCTTTCAGATTGGCCAAAGCCAATGGCTGGGAGGCAGTCAGTATGCGGAAGATAGCTACAGAGATCGCACATACCGCCCCGGTGATCTATGATTATTTTCAGAATAAGGAGGCCATCATGCGTGAACTTGCCCGTGCAGGGTATCAACAGCTGACGGCCGCAATGACACAGGCGCAGCAGCAGCAGGATCAGGCAGATCAGCAGCTGGAAGCGATGTGGATGGCCTATTTGCACTTTGCGCAGGAAGAAAAGGAATATTATCAGCTGATGTTTGGCATTGGTGTGCCAGTAAGCGGCGATAATATCTCCTTGCCAGAGATTACAGATCCGGTTGTATTGATCGGGCAGGTGATCAGGCAACAGGGTCTTACAGAACAATTAACTGATGAAGAAGTAGAGCGCCGTGCATGGACACAGTGGTCTGTTGTACATGGATTGATATCTCTGGGACGCCTGTTTAAGGAAGACCGGGAAGCGTTCAACAGAAGTGTGCTGCAGGACCTGTTACGCGCTGCAAACGTAAATGCCGGGGTTTGAGGTAATTCGCCGGAACTTGTCGCCGGCAGGTAGCCGGAAAAGAAAAGTCGCTTCGTTACGTAAGCGACTTTTCTTTTTCAAAGGAAGTGGTATTTATCTGATTAGTACAAAGTCTCCCTTATATACTACTGTTCCTTCCGGTTTCTTTACTTCAGCGATATAGATATAGCCACCTATGGGCAGATCGAGCGCTTTCCAGTCATTCTTATAGTCGCTGGATTGATATACCAGGCTACCCCACCTGTTATATACCAGCAATTTCGAGCCAGGATACTTTTCCAATCCGACGATAACAAAGCGGTTATTTGTACCATTTGTACCCGGTCTGAACGCATTGATAAATACGAGGTCTCTGATAGAGGCAGCAGCGGTTGTGACGGCGATGTTGTTATGCAGGTCTGTCTCGCTTTCAGCAGCGGTTACATACGCGGTATTGACGATGTGTTTATCATTAATACGGCAGGTCAGGGTCATCGTAACTTCTTCACCTGGCAGCAGATGGTGGATAGTGTTGATGACTTTTCGTGCAGCTACGTCCGGGACGACGGCACCACGTGTGCTCGCGTAGGTGGAAGGCATGTCGAGGGCGGCAGGTAAGGAGTCAGTGATAACTACATTAGTAAATGTCTTTTCTCCTTCATTACGCACAAATACTTCATAGGTGATATTGTCGCCCAGGATGTAATGCTGTCCATTGGTAGGAGGGGTGAGAGCTCGTTTACCAATCAGCAGATCCCCCTGGGGTTCACGTACCGGTACCAGTGTTTCATTACCCATATTACAATCCGTCTCAGCAGGGTCGCAGGCGAGGGTGTGTTTAGAAGTGGTCCCGTCGCTTACCTGTGCAACGTTGCTGATCATCTGCACCCCTGAAAGATGGCTATCTGTACGAACAGTAAAGCTCACCTGGCTGACAGCATTCGGCTGCAGATCAATTACGTTATATAAGACGTTATTGTCGATCAGTGCACCGCCGGTGATATAAGTTGTATAGGCGGGTACAGGGTCTTGTATAGTCAGCTGAGGGATAGTAATAGTACCCGTGTTACGAATGTAGATAGTATAGGTGATCTCTTCTCCCTGCCCGATTTTACCGTCGGTATTCGTATCAGGCAGTGTGGCAGTTTTCCAGGTATCGAATGTGGCAATACCGTTGTCATCATCACTGATATTGACAGTAGCGGTCGCATTGTCACTACTAATGGTAAAATCGCCCAGCGTGGCAGTGGTTGCCTGTGTGAGCGTAACGATAACCGTTTCATTACCTTCTGTCAGTATATCGTCTATCACAGTGACAGGTAGGGAAACAGTTGATTGTCCGGCGGGAAGGACCACGGTACCACTTAACATTGCGTAGTCGGTACCATTTGTAGCAGTGCCACTCACAAGGTAGCTGATGCTGATATCTTCCGGCGTAATAATACCAGTTGGGAGACTGATGGCGAAGCTACCGTGGATAGCCGGTTCGGCAGCATGAGCAGTTGTAGTGATGCTGATAGTCTTATTGGCGCTGGTATTTTCATCATCAGCGATGGTAATGGTTGCGCTTGTAATATCTGTAGTGAATGTTCCGAGGTTTGTGGTAGTTGCTTCAGTGATGGTAACGATAACAGTTTCGTCGCCTTCGAGAAGCAGGTCATCCATAATAAGGACAGGTAGAGAGGCGCTATTTTGTCCTGCGGGGATGATCACATTGCCACTGAGCGCAGTATAGTCGATACCTGCGGTAGCAGTACCGCCTACTGTATATGTGATGACAATGTCTTCGGCGGCGGTAATACCCGGCGGCAGGCTGATGGTGAACCGTCCGTTTGTAGATGGTTCAGCGGCGTCATTTGCAGCAGTGATACTTAGTACCTTGTTAGCCGGAACATTGTCTTCATCTGTAATAAGCACTGTTGCGGCCCCATTAGCAGTACTTGCCGTGAAATTCCCTAGTGTTTGTCCAAAACCTGTCGTGAGACCTAAAATAACAGTTTCGGTATGCTCAATTATGTGGTCATCAACAACAGCGACGGTCAGGTGCATATTGTTCTGACCAGCTGGTATAATTGCTATCCCATCCAACGTGTTGTAATCCTCGCCATTCGTAGCCGATCCTGCTATATTGTATATGACGGTGACGTTTTCACTTGCTGTGATGCCCGCCGGCAGACTGATAGTAAACCTTCCGTTTGTAGATGGTTCAGCCCCGTTATTTGCAGCGGTAATACTTATAACTTTATTGGCAGCTGTATTGTCATCATCGTTGATGGTCACAGTCGCTTCATTTACTGTACTTGCGTTAAAGGTGCCGAGATTTGTGGACACGCCTTCTCTGATGCTTACAATAACTGTTTCTGCATGTTCAATAATGTTGTCGTCCAGCAACATGACAGGTAGGGTAATATTGTTCTGTCCTGGTAAAATAGTAGCGCTCGTGTTTAATGAAGTATAATCTTCATTAGCGGTAGCAGTACCTGTTACATTAAAGTTGACAGTTACCGGTTCGCTGACTGTTATGCCGGCAGGTAAGCTAATCAGGAATGCGCCGTTGATACCAGGTTCTGCACCGTCATTGGCATTCGCTATACTAATCATTTTATTGGCGGCAATGTTATCATCATCGTTGATGTTAACTATTGCACTACCGTTAGTATTGCTGGCAGTGAAGCCGGTCAGGCGGATGCCCTCGCCGTGAGTTAGTGTTACTATCACTGTCTCCGTTGCTTCTATAATACGGTCGTCAATGACATGAATGTGCAATGGAACGCTGTTTTGTCCGGCACTGAGCGTTACCGCTGATCCCAGCGCTGTATAGTCAATACCAGCAGCAGCTGTTCCACTTACGCTATAGTAAATAATAATGTCCTCTGAAGCGGTGATTCCTGGCGGCAAACTAATGTTGAATACACCGTTTGTTGAAGGCTCATTCGCGTCGCTTACTTTATGAATGCTGAGGGTTTTATTGGTAGCTGTATTATCATCATCCTCAATATAACCTGTCTCGTACCGTTTACCGATACCGAAAGATGTCCATGTAGGAGAGGAGCCTCCCAGTAACTCAATAGTAAAGGCTTCCCTGTTCTCAATGATCTGGTCATCAATAGGCGTGTAGTTTACCAGTACCTGATTTTGTCCTGCCACGATAGTGGCTGTACCGCTTAACGCAATATAGTCTGTTCCCGCAAGTGCAGGGTCGTCAGGACCGCCTGTCAGCGGCGTAATACGGTACGTTACAGTAATATCTTCTGAGGCTACCATTGTACCCGGTAACTTAATCATGAAAGCGCCTGAAGTGGCTGGTTCACTTGCAATAATACCTGTAGCTTCGACATATAATTGTCTGCTGGCCGGAGTATTTTCATCATCAGCAATGATTACCGTAGCGGTATTGCTGGCAGGATTAGCAGTGAATGTACCTGATAACGCGCTTGTCCCACCGGTGAGCGTAAGCACTACTGTTTTATCACCTTCCAGTATATTATTGTCGAAGGGCTGCGCGGTTACCTGTACATCAACACTGTTTTGTCCGGCGACGATGGTTGCTATTGTGGGAATAGCCGCATAATGAATCCCACTGACAGCAGTACCTGCGATTGTATAGGAGACATTAATCGGCTGACCGAAGCTGACGCCTGGCGGTAAACTGATCCTGAACCGTCCGTTACTGGTGCCTTCAATAGCATCATCTATGTTAGTGATACTCAATATCCTGTTTGCTGGATTATGTTCATCATCATCAGCAATGGTAATGACAGCGTTGGCCCCGGGACCGATAGAGAAGCCAGTGAAGGTGGCACTGCCAGCATCAGACAGAACAATGCTGACTGTCTCCTCTGTTTCAATCTCAACATCATCGATGACAAATACGGAATCTACTCCTTGGTTTTGTCCGGCGGGAATAATCATCGTTCCACTTAATGTTACATAGTCGGCACCCGGGGTGGCAGTACCGGCTACCGTATAGTTTACATAGACATCCTCAGATACAGTAATGCCGTTGGGGAGGAATACGCTGAAAGCGCCGTTGGTAGATGGCTCAGCGGCATCAATAATACGCGCACACTGGATGACCTTATTAGCAGCTATATTATCATCGTCCTCGATGTTGATGGAAGCAGTTGCGTTAGTGGTACTGGCAGTAAATGATCCGAGTGTGGGTGCACTAGCTCCTGTAATGGCTATTGTAACATTTTCAGTGCCTTCAATTATTTTGTCGTCTATCACCAGTAAGGTTAGCGAGCCGCTGTTTTGTCCGGCAGGTATTATGCAGGTGGTACCGATATCTGTATAATCAATACCGGTAGCTGCTGTGCCGCCTGTGGTAAAAGTAACGGTGATATCTTCCGTGGCGGTAAATCCTGCCGGTAAACTAAATTCGTACCTGCCGTTGGAGGAAGGCTCAGCTGCGTTTGCCGATCCGAATACGCTGATGATCTTATTTGCAGCAATATTGTCATCATCCGCAATATTGATTGTAGCCGTAGGATTTGTTGCACTGACAGGGAATCCTGCGTGGGTAGCAGAAGTAGCATTAGTGACCGCAGCTATCACGGTTTCTGGACCTTCTATGATCTGATCATCTGTTACAGTAAGAGGGACTGCAACACTGTTTTGCCCTGCAGGTATAATTACTGAGCCGGGAAGAGGTAGATAATCAGGTCCACTTTGTGCAGTACCAGCAGTGGTATAATTAACAGTAATGTCTTCATCGAAGGTGATACCGGCCGGCAGACTGAAACGGAAACTGCCACCTGTTGAGGGTTCGGCAGCATCTGAAATTGTGGTAACGCTGATAGCTGGCAGGAGGGCGTATACAGAGAACTCCCACAGTGAGTAACCATAATTGGTTCCTCGAGCTGTACCTGACATGCGCACATAGCGCGCATTACCTCTCAGAGGGATGGTGTTATCCCGCATGTAGTTACCTGTAACTGTTTTTAAGGTAGTCCAGCTGGATCCGTTCGTAGAGATATCTATTGTATAGTCCCGGCCATAAGCAGCTTCCCAATTCAGTACCACGCGGCACAGGTCATAGTTAGCGCCCAGGTCAATGGATATGAACTGCGGATCACTGTGTGCGCTCTCCCAGCGTGTGCCTGTGTTATTGTCAACAGCGTTTGGCCCGCTGTGACCATTAGCAATAGATGATACAGTAACCGGCCGGAGTTGCGCAACGTTTGTATTTGAACAATAACTGATAGGTTCTGTACCGATCACTTCAAAGTCATATAGTGAGTATCCGTAGCCGGACCCCCTGGTAATACCCGTCATTCGTACATACCGACCGTTGGCTGGTACGTTGTAAGATTTATTTAGTCCCGTGTTGGCAGTTTCGGTAACAAGGTTTGTCCAGGATATACCATCAGAAGAAATCTCTAGTGTATACCCGGTAGCAAGTACCTGCCATCTCAGATTGATGGTGCAGATGTCGTAGTTATGTTCGAGATCCACCATTATCCATTGAGGATCGCTCCATGTACTTTCCCAGCGACTGGTAGGATCGCCATCAAAGGCGCGGATTGGCAGGTTGCCTGCCTGTATGGATGATGCGGTAACGGGTTTGCCCATTGCAACGTCTTTGTTGCAGGTTTGTGCATAGGTTTGCGGACTTAAAAAAGCCACTAACAGCAAAGTAAATAAAAGCCTGATCATTCTCTCATGCATAGGTTAGGGAATAGGTTGCCCACGCAACCAATTATGTTCATTTAGTTGTCTGCGATTATGTTGATCGGAAGTAACTGGTCATCCTGTTAGTTGCAGGATAGCGCACTTCTCACCAGTCAGTCTTTTTGAGGGAAAACCCGTAGGTTGTGGTATAGGAATGCTACTGATTAAAATATTGTCTGTAAAGGTATCAAAATGTCTTATTATTTTATATTAAATAAGTAATATACGAGAGGGAGGCATAGACAGATGTCTATTATTCAGCTATTTTATCTTAATTTGGTCGCTGAGCCTATTTAAACAACTTTAGCAATGGATCGCGTTGATATTAAAAGGTTGGCTGAAAAACTTAATTTGTCTACTTCCACGGTTTCCAGGGCATTCAGGGGCAATAGCGACATTAATCCAGAAACAAAGGCCAGGATCTTATCGGTGGCTAAGGAATTTAACTACCAGCCGAACCACCATGCCAGCAATCTTAGGGAGAAGAAAAGTAAGACGATTGCCATCATAGTGCCGGAACTGGCCAACAACTTCTTTTCGCAGGCTATACACGGTATTGAGCGTGTTGCCAGGGAAAAAGGATACCATACACTCATCTATGTAACTGACGATGAATATCAGAAAGAGGTGACGTTTATCGATAAGTTGTATAATGGCCGTGTGGATGGTATTATCATGTCAGCTTCAGGAGAAGCGAACGATCATAAGTATATCAACAGACTGGGTAACAAGCATATTCCGCTGGTATTCTTTGATAGGGTGTACGATGATATAGATGTGCCGAAAGTTACTACAGACGACTATGCGAGCAGCTTTGCAGCTACCCGGCACCTGATAGAAGTAGGTTGCAAGAATATTGCTTTTCTGGTAGTGAACAAAAGTCTGTCTATTGGTAGTGTGCGTATGCAAGGTTATCAGGATGCCCTGAAAGATGCTGGTATTCCATATAATACCCACCTGGTGATTGATTGTTCCAATGACTATGATGAGAACTTTGACATTCTGTCGAAGGCGTTAAAAGACCAGCAACCTGATGGTATATTTGCATCGGTTGAGCGCCTGGCTATATCGAGTTACTATGTATGCCATAATCTGGGCATCCGGATTCCGGAGGACCTGAAGATAGTCAGTTTCTCAAGTCTGGAGATAGCGTCTTTGCTTAATCCCGCATTATCAACAATTACACAGCCGGCTTTTGATTTAGGTACCAACGCAGCAGAACTACTGTTTAAAGCATTGGAAAGTGATACCCCTGTAAAGGACCATGTAGTGTTAAGTTCGCAGCTGATCCCGAGAACATCAAGTACTGGTCTTAAAACCAGCATAGGAGGGAAGGGATAATTAAAAGAAACAAAACGAAAGCCTCACTCTTTTTCCGGAACTACAAATTCAGGATTATAAGTCGCTGGTAGCCATGCTGATATGTTGCTGCCTGGCGGATATCACATCCCTAAACCTGCCAGTCTCTTAACTTTTTTTTAAAAAAATGTGTTTCGGAATGTTACAGTTTTCATAAAAAGGTATACTTTAGCAACATGTTCCGCGTTCCGGGAACGTTCCCGGAAATGAAAAACGTAACGAAAATGAATCCTACTTAAAGTATTACATCACTTGTATTGCCGGTAGACAGATAAATGTCAGTCCCCGGTTCCATGTTTAAAACGAAAACAAAGTATTGTCAATTGAATCCGAAAGGATTTGAAAGGGGGGACTTTTTGCCCAGAAAGTATCTGAATTGAACTTATTGTGAAACTATTAATTAACGTTAAATGAAAAAAACACGCTTTGCCCGGTATGCATTTCTGCTGTGCTTTGTGTTAATCTCCCTGTTTACCTATGCACAGTCAGGTAGTATTAGTGGGAAGGTGACAGATGATGCAGGACAGCCAATTCCCGGCGCTACCGTCTTCGTCAAAGGAACCAGCCGTAACGCCACTACAGATGGAGAAGGTAAATTCACCGTTACCGGTGTTACTTCCGGCAACATCGTACTGGTTGCCCGCATCCTGGGATATGAAACATTTGAGATGCCTGTTAGTGCAGGCGACAACACATCTCCCGTTACCTTTCAGCTGAAAGCTGACACCAAAGGTCTGAACGAGATAGTAGTAGTAGGTTATGGTACGCAGAAAAAGAGCGACCTGACCGGAGCTATTGCAGTTGTTTCTTCCAAAGATTTTAATAAAGGCCCTATCAGTTCCGCTGATCAGCTGATTACCGGTAAAGTGCCTGGTGTGCAGATCACCTCTAACGGCGGCGCACCTGGCGCAGGTAGTACGATCCGCGTACGTGGTGGTGCATCACTGAATGCAACGAATGATCCACTGATCATCATTGATGGCGTACCGGTTGATAACAATAATATCAGCGGCGCTTCCAATGCACTGGCATTGATCAACCCTAATGATATTGAATCATTCAACGTACTGAAAGATGCATCTGCTACTGCAATCTACGGTTCCCGTGCATCCAATGGTGTAATCATCATCACTACCAAGAAAGGACGTCTGGGTGAAAAGCTGAACGTATCTTTCAGCTCAACTAACGCTATATCCAAAGTGACCAGCTATTCTCCGGTGCTGACTGGTTCCCAGTTTGCTGACGTAGTAAAAGCAAATGGTACGCCTGCACAGATTGCACTGCTGGGCAATGATGCTACCGACTGGCAGAAGCAGATCTATCAATCTGCCTTCAGTACAGATAACAACCTCGCACTAAGCGGTTCCTGGAAGAAATTACCTTACCGTATATCAGTAGGTCACCTTAATCAGGATGGTATTGTGAAGACTTCCAACCTGAAAAGGAACTCTGCCTCTATCAACCTCTCGCCAAGTCTGTTAGACGATCACCTGAAGATTAATATGAACGTCAAAGGCTCTATTGCCGACTATCGTTTTGCAGATCCGGGAGCAATCAATGCTGCAGTAGCGTTCGATCCTACGAAGCCTGTACGCACTGGCAACGACGAAGAGTTTGGAGGTTACTACGAGTGGAAGTACAATGATAAACTGTACGACCTCGGTACTAAAAACCCACTGGCAATGCTGGAGCAGAAAATGGATAACTCTGAAGTGAAAAGAAGCATTGGTAACATCCAGTTTGACTATAAGTTTCATTTCCTGCCAGAACTGCGCGCTAACCTGAATCTGGGTTACGACTATCAGAAAGGTAATGGTACTGTGAATATTCCGAAGTACGCAGCCCTGGCATTTTACAATGGTACCGGCGGTTCCTACAGAAGCTATTCTCAGGAAATGAAGAACAAACTGATGGACTTCTACCTGAACTATGCAAAAGACCTGAAAGGCATCAAAAGCCGTATTGACGTAATGGCGGGATACTCCTACCAGGACTTCATCAGCGCTACTCCTGGTTTCCCGACGCTGGACGAATCAGGCGATACTACTACTGCTGCCAGTAACTATAGCGAAGCGCAGCATACACTGGTATCTTTCTTCGGTCGTTTAAACTACACTTTCAACGAGAAATACCTGCTGACTTTCACCATGCGTCGTGATGGTACTTCCCGTTTCCGCCAGCATTGGGGTAACTTCCCTTCTGTAGCTTTTGCATGGAGATTGAAAGATGAGAGTTTCCTCAAAACATCCAAAACAGTATCTGACTTGAAACTGAGACTTGGCTACGGTGTAACCGGTCAGGAAAACATCGGTGTAGGTAAAGAATATGCCGCCCTGTCACGCTACACTTACGGAGATGCCAACTCTTCCTACCAACTGGGAGATGCATTCTACAAGACGCTGCGCGCAGCAGGTTACGACCAGAACATCAAATGGGAGCAGACTGCCACCTACAACGTCGCATTGGACTACGGCTTCCTGGACAACAGGATCTCTGGTAGCGTAGACTTCTACTACAAGAAAACTACCGATCTGCTGGCAGATGTTACCGCTCCAACCGGTACTAACCTGACCAACACACTGTATACAAACATCGGCAGCTTGGAAAACAGAGGGGTGGAGTTTATCATCAATGCAGTGCCTATCGAGACAAAAGACTTCCGCTGGAATGCAGGGTTTAACGTAACATACAACAAAAACAAGATCCTGTCTTTGTCCAAAGCACAGTCTGATAGTTCTGTAGGCATCGCTACCGGCGGCATCACAGGCGGTACGGGTAACACTATCCAGATCAACACTGCCGGCCATCAGATCAACTCCTTCTATGTATACAAACAGATCTATGATAAGGCTGGTAATCCGATAGAGGGACTTTATGAAGATACGAATGGCGACGGTGCAGTAACTGCGGATGATAAATATCGTTATAAGTCTTCCAACCCAGTAGTATACCTCAACTTCAATTCCCAGTTTAATTACAGGAAGTGGAGCCTTGGTTTCAGTGTACGTAGCAACATCGGTAACTACATCTATAACAACCAGGCATCCAACAACGGTGCTTATAAAACTTTCCAGAACAGTAACTACCTGGCTAACCTGTCTACCAGCGTGCTGAAAACAAGGTTCAGAAATACACAGTACTGGTCTGATTATTATGTCGAAAATGGCTCATTCCTGCGTATGGACTACCTGAACCTGGGTTATGACTTCGGCAGAATCGTGAACAAGAAAGTAGGTCTGCGTGCCAACTTCAACGTTCAGAACGTATTTGTAATCACCAAATACAGTGGCCAGGACCCTGAAGTATTCAGCGGTATCGACGATAAGTTCTACCCTCGTCCGCGTGTATATTCTTTAGGTGTTAACCTTGATTTTTAATTAACAAACAGGAAACGTTATGACTAAGAAATTCATATATCAGGTGGTACTGGCAGGAGCGATGGCGTGCGGACTGGCTTCCTGTACCAAAGATCTGGACCGTACTCCTATCACAGAGGCAACATCTGCCAGTGTGTACAGGGACTTTTCAAACTATAAAGGCATACTCGCTAAATTATACGGAGGCTTTTCAGTAACAGGGCAGCAAGGACCTTCAGGTAACCCTGATATCAGTGGTATCGATGAAGGTACTTCCAGCTATATCCGGGGGTACTTTCAGATGCAGGAACTGCCTACTGACGAGGCAGTGATCGGATGGAACGATGGTACCCTGCAGGACTTCCACCAGATGGACTGGACGCCAGATGATAACTTTATCAGCGCAATGTTTGCCCGTCTCTTCTACCAGATAGCACAGTGTAATGAGTTTATCAGGCAGACTTCTGACGATAAACTTGGTAGCAACGGCATTGCTGAGAAGGACCAGGAAACAGCCAGAACCTTCCGCGCAGAAGCCCGCTTTCTTCGTGCCTTATCTTACTATCACGCAATGGACCTCTTTGGAAGTGTACCTTTTGTGACTGACAGTAATGAAGTAGCCTTCTATTATCCTGACCAGATATCCCGCGCTGACTTGTTTGCCTACATTGAGCGTGAACTGAAAGATATAGAAAGCAGTATGCCTGAAGCACGTAGTAATGAATACGGTCGTGCTGATAGAGCATGCGTATGGGCGCTGTTAGCCAAAATGTACCTCAATGCTGAAGTATATACCGGTACCGGTCGTTATACTGACGCGGTAACTTATAGCAGTCAGGTGATCAACTCCGGCTACGGACTTGTAACCAGCTATGCAAACATGTTTAAGGCAGATAACAATGTGACTTCTCAGAACGAGTTTCTGCTGACAGCTAACTTTGATGGGTTGCGTACACAAACCTATGGTGGTACTACCTACCTGGTACATGCCGCAATAGGTGGTAACATGGATGCTGCTGCATTTGGCGTAAACGGTGGCTGGGGAGGTTTACGCACTACCAGTGCTTTTGTAAACCTGTTCACAGATCTTACCGGCGCTACAGATAAACGTGCTATGTTCCATACGGAAGGCCAGAACCGTGAGATCGTTGACCTGGGTACCTTCACTGACGGCTATGCTATTACCAAATGGTCAAACAAAACATCTACCGGCAAAGACGGTTCCAACGGCACCTTTGTGGATGTAGACTTTCCGCTGATGCGTGTAGCTGAAATGTACCTAACCTATGCAGAAGCGGTATTACGTGGTGGTACCGGCGGTAGCGCGGCAACTGCGCTGGAATACATCAATGATCTGCGTGGACGTGCCTATGGCAATGCCAGTGGTAACATCACTGCCGGTCAGCTGGATCTGCGCTTCATCCTGGATGAAAGAGGCCGCGAACTATACTGGGAAGGTCACCGCAGAACAGACCTGATCCGCTATGGCCTGTTTACAGGAAGTGGATACGTATGGCCATTCAAAGGCGGTGTTGCAGCAGGCGTAGCGGTAGGAGACTTCCGTACCATATATCCTATACCAACTACTGCGAGGGTAGCCAATCCTAACCTGGTACAGAACAAAGGTTATTAATTTCGGGAAAAGCATTTAACCACTATATCAAAACACTTGCATCATGAATGCCTGGTTGAATAAAATAATCGCAGGAAGTTTATGTGTGATGGCTTTCGCCTCCTGCGAAAAACAGGACAGCTTCACTCAGGTGAAGACAGGTACTACACCTACCTTCTCTGCAACAGCTACTGAATTTGTCTTTACTGCCGCTGACGCGGATAAAGAAGCAGTTACCTATAAGTGGACGGCCTCCCAGGACTGGGGCTACAGGGCTGTTGTTAATTACGCGCTCGAAGTAGATCAGAAGGGAAATGGTTTCAGAAATGCAGCAGAGATATTCAATGCCAATAACGGATTGAGCAGAACCTTTACTGTTGCCGCCCTGAATCAGGCGATCAATAACCTGGGGCTTGCTGCCGGCCGCCAGCACGAGCTGGTCATCCGTATCAAAGCTGCTGTTGATACTGCCGCAGACAAAGTATACTCTGACAGTGTACTGCTGACGGTAACTCCTTACTATGTACCCAAGGTATACCCGTCTATCTATGTGCCTGGCGGATACCAGGGATGGTCTTTCGATGATCCGCGCCTGGGTACACTGGCGTCAGTCAATAACGACAAGAAGTACGAAGGTTTCCTGAACTTCCCGGATGCTAATACTGAATTTAAGATCACGCCGATGAAAGGATGGGATACCAACTATGGCGACGGTGGTGGTGGTACCCTGGTTAGTAATGGTGGTAATCTCAAAGCTGCGGAAGCCGGATATTACAAGCTGACTGCTGACCTGAATACCCTGACCTGGACCTTAACGCGTACCACCTGGAGTATCAACGGCAGCGCTGTCGGTGGTGCTGATAAAGCCCTGACCTTTGACGCAACAACAAAGAAGTGGAGTATCACTACGCCGTTGCAGGCGGGTAGCTTCTACTTCAGAGCTAACAACGCAAATACCATCAGCCTGAGTGATGATGACAATAACGGTGTGCTGACTGCCGGTAACGCCGGTGCCATTAACATCGCTACAGCCGGTACTTATACCATTACGATGGACCTGAGTAACGCCGGCAACTATATCTACACTTTAAGTGTACAATAAGGAATCATATTACCAGCAACCCGGTGACATTGCCGGGTTGCTGTTCTTCACCCATAGATAAATAAGCATGTTACAGACGAGAAGATTGTTATTGACTGGTATCCTGGTATTCACTACTGCACTCAGCACACTGGCACAACTACCCAGGCTCGAAAGAGTGGAACCCGCCTTCTGGTGGACGGGTATGCACGAGCCGTTCCTGCAGCTGATCGTTCACGGCGATAAGATCGCTGAAAAAGAAGTGTCACTTACCTACCCGGGCGTGACATTGCAGGAAGTACATAAAGTGGAGAATCCTAATTACCTGTTTGTCGATATCAATATCTCTGCTGCCGCTAATCCGGGAACGTTCCCAATCAGGTTCACGAAGAAAGGACAGAAGGATATTGTCTATAACTATGAACTGAAGAAAAGAGAAGGCGGCATAAAAGCGCAAGGTGTAAACAGCAGCGATTTCGTATACCTGATTATGCCCGATCGCTTCGCCAACGGCGACAAAAACAATGACGTTGTTAAAGGCATGCAGGAAACCTCATTGAACAGAGATTCCATGTATAAACGTCATGGCGGCGATATACAGGGTATCATTGATCACCTGGGTTACCTGCAGGACATGGGCGTAACGGCATTGTGGATGACGCCACTGGTCACCAACGATCAGCCGGCAGCTTCTTACCATGGGTATGCGGCTACAGAGAATTACCGCATAGACCCCCGCTTCGGCTCTAATGAGCTGTATAAGGTGCTGGCTGACAGTCTGCATAAAAGAGGCATGAAGCTGATTCAGGACCTGGTGCACAATCATATAGGCAGCCAGCACTGGACGATGAAGGATCTGCCTATGAAGAACTGGATACATCAGTGGCCTGCCTTTACCCGCTCCAGCTTCCGCGCAGCTCCACTTATGGACCCGTATGCAGCGCCATCAGATCAGAAGATCATGACCGAGGGATGGTTTGATGTACACATGCCTGACCTGGATCAGAAGAATCCATATGTACGCAGGTATTTCACACAAAGCCATATCTGGTGGATCGAGTATGCCGGCGTAGATGGCTTCCGACTGGACACTTACCCCTACAATGATGCTGATTTCATGGCGGAATGGGGGAAAGCTATTAAAGCAGCCTATCCGGAATTTACCTACTTCGGAGAAGTATGGGTACGCAGTGGTCCGGAGCAGGTATTCTTTACCCAGGGCAACACCGTGAACAGAGGCTTCGATACACAGCTGGCGGGTATCACAGACTTCCAGAGTCTCTGGGCTATTGCCGGTGCCCTGAATGAAAAGCCAGGATGGGATGAAGGCGCTGTAAGGCTGTATGCTACCCTCGTTCAGGACTATCAGTACCAGGATCCGATGCGTAATGTTGTCTTCCTGGATAACCATGACCTGAGCCGCTTCTACTCCGTAGTAAAGGAAAATAAGCAGAAATATAAAGCTGCCCTCGCGTGGCTGCTTACTACCCGTGGGATCCCACAGTTGTACTATGGCGCGGAGATCGGCATGAAGAACTTCAGCGCTCCTGATGGTCTGGTACGTGAAGACTTCCAGGGCGGATGGGCTGGCGACGCAAAGAATAAATTTACTGCTGCCGGACGTGATGCAGCAGAGAATGAACTATTTGACTATGTCCGCACAATTGCTACCTACAGAAAGCAGCATCCGGTACTGCAAACCGGTAAACTGATGCAATATGTGCCCCTGGATAATGTGTATACCTACTTCCGGTATAACGCTGATAACACCGTGATGATCGTGCTTAATCCTAATGAAAAGGAAGTAGCGGTATCTCCCGCGCGCTTTACTGAGAGAGTAGCCGGCTTCACGCAGGCGAAAGACATAGTGACCGGCAAGACCTGGCCGCTGAGCGACAGTCTGCGTATTCCTGCCGAGTCAACGCAGATACTGGAACTGCTGAAATAAATTATTTATCACAAGATTTTATCTGAATATATGCAAGTATTTGAAGCATGCATC
Organism: Chitinophaga rhizophila; assembly: GCF_019492185.1. GTDB lineage: Bacteria > Bacteroidota > Bacteroidia > Chitinophagales > Chitinophagaceae > Chitinophaga > Chitinophaga rhizophila. The sequence continues at coordinate 122,465 of NZ_JAICCF010000001.1, read as the reverse complement.
TTTGACCTGGATGGGGTGATCGTGGATACCGCTGTCTACCATTTCAAAGCCTGGAAAAGACTGGCCAATGAGTTAGGATTCAATTTCACCGAAGCGCAGAATGAGAAGCTAAAAGGAATCAGCAGAGTGAAATCACTGGAGCTGATCCTGGAGTGGGGCGGTATTGAGAAGACGGCCGAAGAACAACAGGTACTGGCTACCCGTAAGAATGACTGGTATGTTGAAATGATCAACCATATGACGCCGGAAGAAATTCTGCCGGGTACTAAAGAACTACTGGAAAGCCTGAGAGCGGCCGGTATCAGAACCGCCCTGGGATCTGCCAGCAAGAATGCTACCGTCATACTCGAAAAGGTAGGCATCCTGCCTTTGTTTGAAGTACTGGTAGATGGGAATACTGTTACAGCTTCCAAGCCCGATCCTGAAGTATTCCTGAAAGGTGCAGAAGCCTTGCAGATATCACCAGAGAAGTGTATCGTATTTGAAGATGCGATTGCGGGGGTACAGGCAGCACAGGCGGCCAATATGAAGGTTGTCGGATTGGGAGAGCAGGACGTACTTGGTGCGGCAGACCTGGTAGTGAGCAGCCTGGAGCAGATCAATATGCAAACACTGACCAACTTATACTCAAAATAAACAATACCGATTGCATTTCGCAAAAGGTGCCATTCATCAGCGTCATGAAGCAATACATAAAAGTAGACGGGTGGAACATTATCGAAGAAGGTTTTGTACCCCATTATAATAAAATATCCGAGAGCATCTTCAGCCTCGGTAACGGCCGCATGGGCCAACGCGCCAACTTTGAAGAAACCTATTCCGGAGAAACATTACAGGGGAACTACGTAGCAGGTGTATACTACCCTGACAAGACCCGTGTGGGCTGGTGGAAGAATGGTTATCCGGAATACTTTGCCAAAGTACTGAATGCCGCCAACTGGATAGGTATCGGCCTTCGTATTGATGGGGAAGTGCTGGACCTGCATACGGCGCAGGTGAATGATTTCCGCCGGGTGCTGAATATGCAGGAAGGATATCTGCAAAGGTCTTTCACTGCAACGCTGGCAAGTGGTAAACAGGTCAGGGTGACGGCCACCCGTTTCTGTAGTATTGTGCAGGATGAAACCGGCGCTATCCGGTACAGCATCACCCCGGTGAATTTCAGCGGTGCGCTGGAAGTAACCAGTTCAATCGACGGGGATATTAAAAACCAGGATGCCAACTACGATGAGAAGTTCTGGGAGGAGGTATCAGCCACTGTTCAGCATACCAGCGCTTTCATCACCATGAAAACCAAAAAGACCGGTTTCCAGGTATGTACAGGTATGCAGTTCAACATTCACCAGGAAGGTAAACCACTTCCCTTGCAGGTTACGCCGGTACAACGCGAAAAGTATGTAGGTCTTGTTACTACTGTGCAGGTGAATGAAGGACAGGAGACGATTATCTATAAATACGCTGCCAATCTCTCATCAGAAAATCATGCAATAGCCGCACTGGCCAACAACTGTGAACTGGCAGTAAACAAGGCTGCTGTTAAAGGTTTTGAAGTTATGCTGCAGGAGCAGGCTGCGGCATGGGCCATGAAATGGAAGGAAAGCGATATTATCATTGAAGGAGATCCTGCGGCACAACAGGGCATCCGTTTTAATATCTTCCAGCTTAACCAGACCTACACCGGTGAAGATGCAAGGCTGAATATCGGGCCTAAAGGATTCACAGGTGAGAAATATGGCGGCTCTACCTATTGGGATACGGAAGCTTATTGTATACCTTTCTATCTGGCCACTGCCGAACCACAGGTAGCCCGTAATCTGCTGGTATATCGTTATAAACAGCTGGGTAAGGCCATAGAGAATGCAGCTAAGCTAGGCTTTAATAATGGCGCTGCGCTATACCCGATGGTGACTATGAACGGGGAGGAGTGCCATAATGAGTGGGAGATCACCTTTGAAGAAATACACCGTAACGCTGCCATCGCTTTTGCTATTTATAACTACATTCGCTACACCGGCGATGCTGCCTATCTGGCCGAATATGGCGCAGAGGTACTGATTGGTATCGCCCGCTTCTGGGCGCAGCGCGTGAACTGGAGTGAGGCCCGCAGCCAGTACGTGATGCTGGGTGTAACCGGTCCCAACGAATACGAGAATAACGTTAACAATAACTGGTATACCAATACTATGGCTACCTGGTGCCTGCAATACGCGACAGAAGCCTTAGAGCATGTCAAGGCAACAGCGGCAGACAGGTATGAGGCGATAATCAGACAGACTGCTTTCGATGCCAGTCAGGAGCTGGAAAAGTGGCAGCATGTAATTGATAACATGTACTATCCTGTGGATGAACAACAGGGCGTATTCCTGCAGCAGGACGGTTATATGGACAAAGAACAGATCCTGGTAAAGGACCTGGATCCGGCACAACGGCCGCTGAACCAGAAGTGGAGCTGGGACCGTATCCTGCGTTCCTGCTATATCAAACAGGCAGATGTATTACAGGGGCTGTATTTCCTGGAAGACAGATACGACATGGATACCCTGCGCAGGAACTTTGATTTCTACGAGCCGCGTACCGTACATGAAAGCTCCTTATCACCCTGTGTACACGCTATACTGGCAGCTAAACTGGGTGATGAAAAGCGGGCGCACGAGTTCTATCTCCGTACTTCCCGTCTGGATCTGGATGACTATAACAATGATACGGAAGACGGCCTCCATATTACTTCTATGGCAGGTACATGGATGAGTGTAGTAGAAGGCTTTGCCGGTATGCGTGTAAGGGATGGCCAGTTACAATTTACCCCATTCCTGCCGGGTAAATGGCAGTCATTCGCTTTCAATATACGTTTCCGTGGAAGGATACTGAAGGTGAAGGTCAATCAGCAAGGTGTAAACATTGAAAACGATTCAACGAAAGATATCACCGTGCTGGTATACGGAGAAGCGATAGAAGTACCTGCCGGCAAGACGGTTACAACGAAGCAAGGAAATTTAGTTAACTAAAATATCAATCCCATGAAAGGAATGGCTAAGCCGCGGTTGTCTGCTGCGCGCATATGGAACATGAGCATGGGCTTTTTCGGTATCCAGTTTGGTTTTGCCTTACAGAACGGAAATGCATCCCGTATTTTACAAACCTATGGAGCAGAGGTAGAACACCTGTCACTTTTCTGGCTGGCAGCCCCGCTGACCGGAATGATTGTACAACCGATTATCGGTCACTACAGCGATCGTACCTGGAACCGGCTGGGACGCCGCAGACCATACTTCCTGGTGGGTGCTATAGCAACGGCGCTGGCGCTGATGCTGCTGCCCAATTCTTCTCTGCTGGCAGCGGTATTACCGCCTGTATTGATAGGAGCAGGTATGCTCACTTTAATGGATGCCTCTATCAACGTGGCCATGGAACCCTTCCGGGCATTAGTTGCAGATAACCTGCCCGATGAACAGCGTAGCCAGGGCTTCTCGGCGCAGACATTCCTGATCGGGGCCGGTGCTGTATTAGGCTCTTCTCTGCCTTTCCTGCTGGCAGAATATATGGGAGTATCCAAGACTGCCGCGCCGGGCGTAGTGCCGGATAATGTGATCTATTCATTTTATGTAGGCGCATTGGTACTGCTGGCGACCATCCTCTGGTCCATCGTAACTTCAAAAGAGTATTCTCCGGAGGAGTTTGCCAAATTTAATCCTGAGCAGGCAGCAGAGCAGCATAGCGGCGGATTGAAAACCATCCTGAAGGATTTCTCCCACATGCCATCTGCAATGAAGCAACTGGGACTGGTACAGTTCTGTTCATGGTTTGCACTATTCTCTATGTGGGTATTTACTACGCCCGCAGTAGCGCATCATATCTACAAGGTGGCTCCGCAGGATACCTCTTCTGCACTCTTCGCAGATGCCGGTAATAAGGTCGGTTTCCTGTTCAGTATCTATAGTGCGGTATCGGCTGTGTATGCGTTGGTACTACCCGCTATTGCCCGCAGAACCTCCCGTAAGATAGCACATGCTATCTCTCTTACGGCAGGTGGATTATCCATGATCTCATTTTATTTCATACAAAACCCTGACCTGCTGGTATGGCCTATGATTGGTATCGGGATGGCCTGGGGCAGCATTCTGTCTACGCCATACGCCATTCTATCTGGTGTTATACCCTCACACAAAACGGGTGTTTATATGGGAATATTCAACTTCTTTATCACCTTCCCGCAAATCGTTAACGGCATCTTTGGCGGCATGATCGTAAAACACCTGTTTGCCGGAGAAGCGATCTTTGCCTTGGTCATGGGTGGCGCATTCATGATCATAGCTGCTATAGCGGTATTGAATGTGAAGGATAGAGAAAAGAAAGCTGCAGAACAATTGGTGTCAACTTATGGTGTTGCTTAAGCCAATACGGCCAACACAAATCTAAACGTACTTTATTCGACCAATCAACAATGAATGTCCAGGGGTACGATGCAGCTATAGGCATCGTACCCTCTTAATTGCTGGTAATTATAACCGCCGGATATCTCTCCGGAATTATGTCTTTATGGCAGTTTAACAGTCCCCAATATCCTCCATTTTCACAAAAAAGAGCTGAAAAACCCACTCCATTGCACTGACAGCGCAGTTTTCTGACCTTCCCTTGTTCGTCGCTTGGCCGTCGCTAGTTCGTCGCTTGTTCGTCCACACTTCGTCCTGACTACTCCCTTTTGAAATAGCTATATCGGAACAGTCATTCTGGCATCCGGAGAGCCAGTTATTCTAATGCTATTTTTATCCTGACCAGAGATCCGTGAAGGATAACTATGAAATTCTTCCCCCTTTAACTATTTTGGGTGTCGGACCCATTAAACTGTTCACGATTATGAAACAACTGCTTTTGTTAATCCTGATCTCTATAGCCGCGTTATCCCTGGCAGGTACTACGCCGGCTATTGCTCAACAGAAGAAAGACCAACGGCCTAATATTGTGCTGATCCTGGCAGATGATCTGGGATACTCTGACCTGGGATGCTACGGCGGAGAGATACAGACACCGCATCTTGACAGCCTGGCTGCCGGCGGCATCCGCATGTCCCGTTTTTACAATACCTCCCGTTGTTGCCCCACAAGGGCGTCTTTGCTGACCGGGGTATACAATCATACCGCAGGTATTGGCGAGATGACGGCAGAAAGGAATACGCCGGGATATCATGGCCGGCTGACCAACAACGTAGTCACTATCGCGGAAGTGCTGCAGGCCGCAGGTTATCATACCGGTATGTCAGGCAAATGGCATGTTTCCAATACCATAGAACAGCAGCCGGCAAAGGCACAGATGGATTGGTTAAATCATCAGACAGTACATCCTTACTTTTCGCCGGTAGAACAATACCCGGTTAACCGTGGCTTTGAAAAATACTTCGGCAACATCTGGGGAGTGGTAGATTTCTTTGATCCATTCAGTCTGGTAAGTGGTACAAAACCGGTTGAGCAGGTACCTGCAGGATACTATCATACTGATGCTATTAATGATACCGCTGTCGCCTATATTAAAGCTTTCGCCGGCAGTGAACAGCCGTTCTTTCTGTATGTTGCGCAGACGGCTCCGCACTGGCCTTTACAGGCATTGCCGGAAGATATTGAAAGGTACAAGGATAGTTACAAAAGCGGCTGGGATGTAATCAGAGAGAGACGCTACAGGCGTATGCAACAACTCGGACTGATTGATACGGCTACTGCGCCGTTGTCGCCACGTATAGACAATGAGCTGACGTGGGAGCAGAACCCGGACACTGCCTGGGATGCGAGAGCAATGGCCGTACATGCGGCAATGATTGACAGAATGGATCAGGGTATCGGGCGGATCATCCAGGCATTGAGAGTGACTGGGAAACTGGATAATACACTGGTCATATTCCTCAGTGATAATGGAGCAAGTCCGGAAGACTGTGCGCGTTACGGTCCAGGCTTTGACCGTCCTGACAAAACACGTAATGGACAAAGGATTGTGTATGCTGTCAACAAAGAAGTGATGCCTGGTCCGGAGACCACCTATACTTCCATAGGCCGTAGATGGGCCAATGTAGCCAATACGCCTTTCCGTTACGCCAAAGCCGAGTCATATGAAGGTGGTGTACGCACACCATTCATTGCCTACTGGCCGGCAGGTATCAAAGCCAGGAAAGGCAGTATCAGCCGGCAGCCCGGACATGTAATGGATCTGATGGCAACATTTACAGATATTGCCGGTGCGCGCTATCCAGCTGTTTATAAGGGGCAGCAGATCGTACCCATGCAGGGTATCAGTCTGAAGCCAGTTTTACACAACAAAACGATGCGCGGACATACTATACTATGCAATGAGCATTTCGGAGCGAGATATATCCGTAGCGGACAGTGGAAGATGGTGATGCGGAATGGTGACAAAACATGGCAGCTCTATGATACGGAGAAGGACGAAACCGAACTGAATGATGTGGCGGCGGCGCATCCTGCGATTGTAAAAATGCTGGATGGTGAGTGGGGTAAATGGGCACGTAGCCATCATGTACTACCTAAGCCCGGCAAATAACCTCATTTCGTTTTCGTACAATACCAGGAAAGTGGCTGATGCTACATTTGACATGTCAATGATTGATCAAACAAAAACGCAACTAACATGTCAACACAAACATCAGCAACTATTCTTATTACAGGCGCTACCGGCAGTATTGGCACGGAACTTATCAGGCAGCTGTCTGCACAAGGCATTGCCGTAAACGCAATGGTACGTTCTCCCGATCGTGCAAAGGATCTGGGGCAACTACCTGGCGTGACGCTCGTACAGGGCGACTTCGATGATGCACAATCGTTGAAAGCAGCGCTGAAGGGTATAGAAAAAGCTTTCCTGCTGACCAATTCTTCAGAACAGGCAGAAGCGCAGCAGCTCCGGTTTGTAGCAGCAGCAAAGGCGGCTGGCGTAAAACATCTGGTGAAGCTATCACAGTGGGCGGCACACAGCGATTCTCCCGTAAGATTCTTACGGTATCATGCTGCTGCGGAGGCAGCGATTATAGCATCGGGTATAACCTATACATTTCTTCGACCTAACCTGTTCATGCAGGGACTGCTTGGTTTTAAGGATCCGATCAAAGCTGATAATAGATTCTTTGCCGCGGCAGGCGACGCAAGGATCTCACTGATAGACATCAGGGATATTGCAGCCGTAGCAGCAGTAGTATTAACAACGGATGGGCATGCGAATGCTGTATACGATCTTACGGGACCGGAGTCATTAACTCACACAGCACTGGCAGAGATCTTCTCCGCAGTGTTACAGCGTCATATTACTTTTGTTGATGTGCCGGAGCCTGCTATGAAAGCGGCTTTGTCAGGGGCTGGATTCCCTGAATGGCAGGCAGAAGGTCTTTTGGAAGACTATGCGCACTACCGTCTTAATGAAGCTGCAACCGTGACTACTACAGTGGAGGATGTAACTGGTAAACCAGCCCGTTCATTCGGGCAGTTTGTGGCAGATTATGCCTTCCTTTTTAGTTAAACCTTATGCTTTGCCTCCCTTGAACTGGGGAGGGAACAGCGCAATCTGCTGCCATAAGACATCTGCAATCTGTTTACCTTCCTCGCTCAGTGTCTGGAGGTTATACTGAGGCTCTTCATTGTCATCAGCTTTGATGATATCAAAGTGCTCCGGAAAGGCAGCAACAGATTTAGACAGCGGCTTGATATGATAAACAGTGGCATTCTGCTGTCTTTCAAAAGCTACATCGTACATGTAGTGCTGATCGTTATACGATACGGTGATTTGGCGGGTCATCATATGATACGGTTTATAGTATATGCTGCAACAACCAGACCAGAGCCATTAGCAGGAATCAGGAACTAAGCGGGGAATTACTGCCGTTTCCTTCCTGATTCCTGAGAGGGGATAGTTACTTATATTTTTTGTCCAGGAACAGGTAGCGTTTCCTGTTGTCTTCTTTTTTCATGCCTGACTGCACATCAATGTTCATATATCGTGAATCAGGAGTAACATCCTGTTCCCATTTAGGCAATCCTGTGCCATTCGGATTGCCTGTTTTTACGAAATTGGCGAAGTAGTTCAGCATGGTATTGGAAACAGTGAAGTCGTCCTTTTTCCAGGCGTATACTTTGTTGTGCGGCAGATTACCCATTGCATATTCAATCTCGGCAGCATGCGGCGCACCTTTGAGTGGAGTAGCCTGTTTTGGCTGCGGCGTATTGGTTTTGATGACACCGCCAGCCAGTCCTGCCTGGGCATTACCCATTTTGGGGACCATTTCAGGGCGTGGGCGGGAGAAGATGTAGCGGTATACAGGTTGCTCGCCGGTTGCTTTATGAAGGTCTGCCCATTTCCAGGTGCTGTATACGATGAACCGGTCACTTGCCAGGTCTGTAGCAGATGCAATGACCTGTTCCTGCGTACCACCCGGGTAGAGTTGGAGTACCTCGTCGGTATTGTCAGGGTATAGTTCAGTGATTTTCTTTACATAGTTTTCGGTGGTTGGTTCATCTTTCCAGAGGAGAGCCCTGTAGGGTATTTCGGCGGAGTTCCAGCCAACCAGCAGCGGCACATGGGCCTGTTTACCTGCAGCATAGATATCTACAGGTTTCTCGGGCAATACATAGCCATCTACATTACAGGCTAATGGCGGCATGCCTGGTCCGGAGGCTTTGCGGAGTAACTCCTCTGCCGGAATAGCACGTAAGGCTGCTAATCCGGATACGCCGAGAGCGTTGGCAAACGCAACGCCGTTTTTCTCTGCTTCTTCTTTGCTGACAGGGGCCATAGTCGGGTGGATCATAGCGCCGCTTTCACCGATTGCGCCATGAAGCAGTTCTTTAGACAGTGGCGAGGCCATGAGCGCAGATACGGATATGGAACCGGCAGATTCACCAGCTATGGTGACTCTATCCGGATCGCCGCCGAAGGCAGCAATATTTTTCTTCACCCAGGCAAGCGCAGCCTGCTGATCGAGTAGGGTATAATTGCCAGAGGCGTTGTATGTAGCCTCCTTGGAGAGCTCAGGATGTGCGAGGAGGCCAAATACCCCCAGCCGGTAATTGACAGTGAGTGATACAATTCCTTTTCTTGCCATACTTTCTCCGTCATAACGCGCTTCAGAGCCATCGCCGGCCACCATGCCGCCGCCGTAGAAGTACACCAGTACAGGCAGTTTCTTTTTAGCGGGATTAGCAGGAGCCCACACATTGAGGTACAGGCAATCTTCGCTCATACCATTGGAGCGGAAGCCCATGTCTCCGAAGATATTACCCTGCATGGCGCGAGGGCCGAAACGATCCGCTTTCAGGATAGTATCCCATGCTTTTTCAGGGAGTGGTGCTTTCCAGCGGAGGTCACCGACAGGGGGCTGGGCGAAAGGGATGCCTTTGAAGCTTTTTATACCTGTAGCGGGGGAGATGACACCCTGAATCCGGCCGCTTTCAATCTTAACAACAGGAGAGGCAGCGGCGGCTTTTTTCTGGCCAATGCCCGGTAACCAGCTCAGCTGACCGAGCAGTAGTAGCGGCAAACAGTATGATTTCATAACATGCGTATTATTGTAAAGTAGCAGCGCTCAAGTTACAGCAACGAAAATTAGCAAACAATTAGCTTGGAAATATTAATTATAACGTATACCTTAACTCGGTTATGTAAACAATTACTCATGCTAGTAAACAGAAGAACCGCATTAAAACAGGCCCTGGTTGTCTCTGCCGGTCTGGCACTATTGCCAGCCTGTCTCAGAAAGACGGCCCCGGCTTCTATCACATTAAAGAATATCGCGGTAGACAGTGAGGGAGAGAGCATGCTGGCATTGCTGGCAGATACACTGATTCCTACTACCTCTACGCCGGGAGCAAAGGATGTCAAAGCGCATCTTTTTGCTTTGACTATGGTTGACGATTGCTTCAAAAAAGAAGACCAGCAGCAATGGACAGCCGGCATGAAAGCATTTTCGGAACTGAGTGAAAAGAAAACTGGTAAATCATTTGAGAAAAGTACGCCGGAAGCCAGAGCAGCATTGCTGGGAGAGCTGGAGAAAGCCAAAGCCGAAGACGGCGGTGCCGCTTACTTTTACCATGCCACCAAACGCCTGATCATTCAGGGTTACACCACTTCAGAATATTTTCTTACAAAAGTTCAGGTATATGAGCTTGTTCCCGCTCGCTTCCACGGAAGCATACCTGTTAAACCAGCAAGCAGAAGGACTGCCTAACAGCAATCATTATGGCGAATTTAAATACAAGTGCGCAGGATCGCACGTTTGATGCGATTGTGATAGGATCAGGCATCAGTGGAGGGTGGGCAGCAAAAGAGTTCACAGAAAAAGGGTTGAAAACACTGGTACTGGAAAGAGGAAGAGATGTCAAACACCTGAAAGACTATCCCACTACCAACAAATATCCCTGGGAATTTCAGCACCGCGGACAGATACCTGAAGCCATCAGGCAGGAAGCGCCTGTTGTGAGCCGTTGCTACGCTTTTAAGGAAGATGCCATGCATTTCTTCGTAAAAGATAAAGAGCATCCTTACGAGCAGGATAAACCATTTGACTGGATCCGCGGATACCAGGTAGGAGGTAAATCCCTGCTGTGGGCCAGGCAGACGCAGCGCTGGAGCAACTATGATTTTGAAGGCCCGGCAAGAGATGGCTTTGCGGTAGACTGGCCGATACGCTATGCAGATATTGCACCCTGGTATAGCTACGTGGAGAAGTTTGTCGGCATTTCCGGTAATAAAGACGGAATTGATATTCTGCCTGACGGAGAGTTTCTGCCGCCAATGGAGCTGACTGCCGTAGAGCAATATTTCAAAGGATTTGTTGCAGATAATTATAAAGACCGCCATGTTATATATGGCCGCTGCGCCCATCTTTCTGAGCCGCAGCCAATCCATACCCAGCAGGGCAGGGTACAGTGCCAGAAGAGAAATCTTTGTCAGCGCGGGTGCCCGTTTGGCGGATACTTCAGCAGTAACTCGTCTACATTGCCATGGGCAGAAAAGACGGGCAATCTGACCCTTCGTCCGCATTCAGTAGTACACTCTATCATCTATGATGACAAGAAAGGTAAGGCTACCGGCGTACGCGTGGTGGATGCACAATCCAAAGAAATGATCGAGTACTATGCACGTATCATTTTTGTAAATGCAGCAGCCATCAATTCCAACCTGATACTGCTTAACTCAACATCCAGCCGTTTCCCTAACGGATTAGGTAATGACAGCGGCGTACTGGGTAAATACTTTGCGTTCCATAACTACAGGGCAACCATTTATGCAGACTATGACGGGTTCCCGGATGTGACGACCGAAGGGCGTCGTCCGACAAGCGCCTACATCCCACGCTTCAGGAACGTAAAGAAGCAGGAAACAGACTTCCTGCGCGGATATGCAGCCGGTTTTGATACAGGCCGCCGCAGCTGGCGTAGCAATGACGGATTCGGCACCAGCCTGAAAGATCAGTTGTTCAACGAAGAAACAGGTAACTGGTATGTAGGTTCCCATATGATGGGAGAAACCATCCCGAAAGAAAGCAGTCAGCTCACGCTTGACCAGTCAAAGAAAGATGAATGGGGAATGCCGGTGCTGCACATCAATATTGGTTATGATGATAATGATGAGAAAATGATCAAAGACTTCCATGAGCAGATGGAGGAAATGTATACCAAAGCAGGTTTCAAAAATATCCGTACCGGCGACTCCAAACAAGCGCCCGGACTGGATATACATGAAATGGGCGGCGCGCGTATGGGGCATGATCCGAAGACGTCCGTACTGAATAAATGGAATCAGCTGCATGCAGTCAATAACGTATTTGTGACAGATGGTGCATGTATGACTTCCACTTCCACGCAAAACCCGTCTTTGACCTATATGGCGCTTACAGCCAGGGCGGTGGACTATGCGGTGGGGCAAATGAAGAAAGGCGAAATTTAACGCTGTATATACGTTTAAAAGCGAAAGCCTTCCTGCGCAGGAAGGCTTTCGCTTTTATAGACTGTTATTAGTATGTTTTCAGATCGATCAGCCGGCTTCTTTTGCCTGCTTTGTTGGCTACAAACTGGATCTCAATCTTTGCGCCGGGATGACAGGACTGATTGGGGATATGCATAAGGGAGCCGTCTCCCAGTCTCAAAAAGCTGTTGCGGACGGTCGTCTTGCCACTTCTGACCCTGATGCCTAGTATTTCACTGACAGTAGTCCGGATAATGATCTTGGTATCAGCGTTTCTGGCAAGCCATCGCGCATCTATAATGATCCATAGACTGATCAGCGCTATCGGGCCGGCTGAGAAGGCAAGGGTGAGCGGAAATATGTCACTTTTAAAGCTGGTGAAACAGCCAATGAGCAATGCAATGCCAATTCCGAAAAGAAATAACCATCCCGCCAGTTGGAAATTTTCCTTCACCATCTTGTCCCGGTCTTCCTGATCCAGAGGTACAACCGCTTCTGTTAATGTTGACTGACCATACACAATGTCAAGCAATACATTTTCCTGTGGTTGAAACGCTACATAAGATATCCTGACTGGTATATTAGTTAATGTATTCACGTCTTCTATCGGCCTTTTGTGGCGGAAAAAGGAAGGATGATATCCTTGTCCGCCGGCGATGTAAAAGTCCATCTGGTAGCCCTGAAAATGGTAGCGCAGTACCTGATTGCCGACCAGTTCTACACGTAGCAGGTGGTCGGTAAGTACCTGTTTTAGATTGCCATAAGGCGGATTGTTAAAGAAGTCTTTATTTCTCCGCTTCTTTCGTATCGCAACGATTATAGTGATAATGCCAATCAGCAGAATGGGGCCGGCCAGTGCCATAGCGAATATATCCATGAAAGCAAAAAGGCTGGTCAGCGCGCCCATGACAAACATAATAATGCCAAAGGTAAGGACACCTTGAAGCGTAGCGCCTTCCGGTTGTTTCAGGTCGTTGAGTATCTTCAGTTCCTGTTCTGTTAATAGGGTCGTAGTCTGCATCGTTAATATTGGGCTATACTTAAAAATCGTCGCTGGAAAGATAAAAATTATCTGTTGAAGTTACAACCTATTCATGACAGGTAGTTCTATTGCTTCTTTACTTCCAGTAACAATCCCTTGCTGCCATTACGCCTTACGATATACTGTATAGCGATCTTATCGCCTGCCTGAAATGACTCGTTGTCGAAGGTGATAAGTCCGCCGTCGGCAAGCCGGTAGTAAGGTTCCCGCTTCCAGGATTCGCGTGTACTGACGGTAATGCCCAGTACTTCCGTGATGGTGGTATGTATAACGACCTTGTCGCTGGCTCTTAGAATGGTAATAATTTCCCGCAGTGTTACAGGTACAAAAAAGAGCATAAAGAACGCATAAGCGATAGAAACAAATACACGTGCTACCGTCTCAAATTGAGGTACCAGGAATACGAACAGCAGGATACCTGTTGCGATGCCGGTCATTCTGCCTAATCTGAACAGCAGTTTGTTAGTGAAATACTTTCTGTCTGCCGGCTGCATGGTCACTATCCGTTCTGCATGCAGATATCCGGGGTACTGAGCTTCCAGTAGTATGAATGTGCCTGGTTCGTATTCTACATAGGATAGCCGGACAGGTACGTGGCTGAGGGTAACCGCGTCCTGGATCCACCGCCGGTAACTCATATCATCGGATCTGTTATCCTTTGCAGAAAGGATATGCAGATCCAGGCTATGACCCTGACATTGGTAGCGGATGGTATTGATAGAGGATAGTTCAGCATACAGCAGTGTATCCGTCAATATCTGCTTGGTGCTGCTATAGGCAGGATGGGCCGCATAGTTACCTCGCTTTTTATTTATGCCGATTGTAACTGCGCCAAGGGTGAAGGCAGCTGATGTGAGTACTACCCCTGATTGCAGTAGTGCATCATCATCGAAGCCCGTGAAGAGCAATAAAAAGCCCCCTATCAGTAAGGCAATGCTTACGATAAAAAAGATCCTGATAAGGTATATTCTCCTGGTACGTAGCTGGTATAGAGAATTAATATTTTGTGTTGTCAACGGTGTGTTGGTCTGCATCTCGAATATTGTCCGGTATCGTTCTTCTATATATGATAAGTAGCAGCTGTTGTACCGTAGGATGGTGGTCATCGCAGCAGGCGTATTTCATAGGTGACGATAATTAATGGGTGCGAAGGTAGCGAACTTTTGCTAAATCAGCATAACCACAGCAGGCTATAACCGATCAGTATACCGGCGGTGCTGATGAACAGCCATTTTCTCTGCGGTGAAATGTAGCGAATGAGGGATTCATTGTATAGTAATCGGGCTAAGTGTGTAGCAGCGAGCAGGGACAGTGGTATGATGCCTGCACAGAGCAGGGATATGTGCAGATAACGGGCGCTGGTAACAGATAATCCGATACCGGTACCCAGCGCTAGGTAAGCGGCAAGGCAGAAGGGGCATTTAGGGATGATGGCAAGGAGAAAGGCCGGCAGTAGTGGTTTGACAAACCGGATAACTCTCCGGAAGATATTTCCGGTAGGTGTTGAACGCGGTTGCTGAGTAGTATTGCAGGGAGCACCCGTAGTCGGGCGCTCTCCGCAACAATGATATGTACCCATGCTATAGAAGTTTAGTGACTGCAGCAGCTATGTGCTTCAGGGGCCTGATGCTGATATTTATCGTGATGCTTTACCCAGTCTGTCAGATTACCTTCTCCGTCTTTTTCATTCCGGCCTTTCGGCGTCATATCCAACATGTTATAGGTGCCGAGTACAGTTTCTGCACCACGGCCGTAGGTGGAGTAGGTATGGTAGATATCGCCGTGTTCGTCTTTGTAAAAGACACTCATTCCGGGAAGTTCCTTTTCAGATACCGGCACATTTTCGTAATTATACATCATCTCATTGCGGGCAATATCTTCCTCTGTCGCAGAGACATGGTAGTCGAAATTAAAGTCAGTATTAAAGGAGGAGACCCATTTGAATGACCAGCCCATACGTTCTCTGAAAGGAACGATTTCCTTGTAGGGAGCGCGGGAAATGGCCACATAAGACACGTCATGGTTGAGCAGGTGCACCAGTCCGCTGTCCACATTATCTGCCATAAAGGAACAGCCTACGCAGCCTTCTTTCCAGCCGGGTGCCATCATAAAGTGCTGTACGATCAGCTGACTGCGGCCTTCAAACAGCTCTGATAAGGATACGGGGCCATCTGCACCTTCAAAAATGTAGACTTTGTCTACTTTCTGCCAGGGAAGATCGCGGCGTAATTTGCTTAATTCATCGCGGAGGCGGGTTAATTCTTTCTCTTTTTTTAACAGGTCCGTGCGGGCTTTGATCCATTCGGCTTCATCAACGACAGGGTGTTCCATTTCAACAGTCTGATCATTATTGTAAGCTTTCATGTCATGGAGGTTTAGTGTATTACAAATGTCTGCCAGTATCCGCAATACCCGGCAGTGCATACCTGCCAAAGTAAGGGGGTATTTGAGACATAAATACAACAAAACAGGTCCTAGATCAGTTCAAAATATTTTGCAGGTTGTTCTGCCCCGTTGATGATGACAGACAGCTGGTGTTTGCCTGGGTAGAACACGCGGGTGGTGATCAGGCGGAAAGACTGTTTACGGATAACAGTCACCTGTTCGCCGGCAGCGTAGGTTTTCTCACTGATCTTAAAGACCTTTTTGGATAGTGTACCGTTTTGTTTGAGATAGTACACCGCATATTCCAGGCGGATCGTCTGGGCCTGGGTATCGGTATTCCGGATAGTAAATGAGAACTCCAGGCTGTCTCCGGTGTTTACTTTTGGCGTAAGGATCTTATAGTCGCGGAAGGCGACGTGCGTGCTTTTCAATCCGTAGTGTGCGAGTATTTCCTTACTTCCTTGTTTAAGGAGTGTGCGGCAGCCATGTTTGATGATAGCATCCGTTTCTTTACTGAGGCCTTTCCATTTCGTGGCTATGCCGATGACGATGGCAGGATGATCTTTGGCAATGTCGTTCAGGTTATTGGCAACGCTGCGTCTTACAGACTCGGAAGGGTCCTGCTTCAGGTTTTCGAGTATAGGCAGTACAGGAGTGGGGTCTTTTTTCAGGAAGGGAACAGCCATAGCCCAGGGCAGGCGGGGGCGGCTGCCTTCAGAAGCGAGGCGACGCACTTTTGCATGCTTGTGCACGGACCATTTCAGCATCTGTTGCATCATTTTGTCACCATACCGGATCAGGAAGGGGCGTACGGCAAATTCACAGGTAATGAACTGCGTGACAGATTCCAGGGCTTTTACCGAGGCGGTGTAGTGTTCCAGGCCATAAGTGGCCAGGTAGTCTGGCAGGAAGATAAATTCCAGCGCTTCCCCGTAGCCGGCTTTTTTAAGTGCCTGAATGATCTGGTCAATGAGTGTCACGGCTTTTTCATAGTCAGCAGGCAGGAAAGTATGCAATACCGCTGTGGTATGCTTCATACGTTCTTTCAGTTCTTTGGCTTCAAAATCCGGCTGATAGATGCGTTTTATAAATGCTCGTTTATTGAACGCAGGCAGGGTCTGGGCCAGTACATCGGCAAATCCATTATAGAAAGCGGGGGAATAGAGATCTTTCAGCAAACTCATTATCTGTTATTTTCGGCAGTTGCAAAAGTAAGGATTGTGATGTTAGGGTAGCAGGATGATAAAATTATCCGTATCCACCGGTAATAGCGTAACTTTGCACTTTGAATAGCTTGAAATGTGTAATTATGAAAATAAGTAATTCGGATATCATACGCCTGGCAGAGATTAAATCCTATTTTCTTGACCCCCCTTACACCTTCAGGATTTACAGCTACGCGAAGCCACAGGTAGACGAAGCGATCAATATCGTGAAAAAGTATAACGTATCGCCTGTACTGCTGACGCAGATGGAGGACCTCAGACAGCTATTTGAACAGTCAGAGAACGATGCCAATGCAACCCGTGAAAATATGCGATCTTTTGCTATCCTGCTGAACCGTATTAACCGGTAGTACAATACAGGTAGCGATTAATATAGAAACCACGTAAATATGAATGGAAGACTTTTGCTCATTGCCGGAGCGATAGCCGGTATTATGTCCTGTAAACAGCAGGATCAGGTTGTTGTAAAAGAGCGTTCACCCCGTCAGGAATTTCCCGGATTATTTGAACAGGTACAGCATGCGAGGATATTTGCAGACAGTAAGACCTTGGCTGATTGTGCCCCTAAAACTTCTCCCGCTGATGTACTCCAGGCATATGCAAAAGAAAAGACTGCGCCCGGCTTTGATCTTTCCAAATTTGTGCATGCTCACTTTTATGTACCGGCAGCAGCTACTTCCGGCTATGTAACTGACAGTACACAGGATGTAACAGCACATATCGAATCTTTATGGAATGTACTGACACGTATGCCTGACACGATAAACGCCCGCGGGTCTCTTATCGCTCTGCCTGAAGCATATGTGGTGCCGGGGGGGCGTTTCCGTGAGGTATATTACTGGGATAGCTATTTCACTATGCTCGGACTGAAAGAAAGCGGCAGAACTGACCTGATAGAAAGCATGATCAAGAACTTCGCGTACCTCATCAGGACCTATGGGTTTATTCCTAATGGTAACCGGACTTACTACCTTACGCGTTCACAGCCGCCTTATTTCTCCCTGATGGTACAGCTACTGGTGGAAGCAAAGGAAACACATAAGCAGGAGATCCTGACGCATTACCTGGACGTGCTGGAAAAAGAGTACCAGTTCTGGATGAAAAAGCCAGCACAAGGCAAAACAGATGGTCACCTGGTCGTATTGAAAGATAGTGCTATACTTAACCGGTACTGGGACAGAGGCGACTGGCCAAGGGAAGAGTCCTGGCGGGAGGATATTGCTACGGCAGAAAAGTCGCCCCGTCATACTGCCGTATACCGGGAGCTGCGTACCGGTGCTGAATCGGGCTGGGATTACAGCTGCCGCTGGTTTGAAGACGGAAAGTCGCTGGAGACCATTCACATTACAGATATTATCCCCGTTGATCTTAATTGCCTGCTGTACAACCTCGAAATGACCCTTGCAGATGCCTACAGTATGAAAGGTAATACGGTAAAGTCATTGCAATACGAATCTGCGGCCAGTGTACGCAGAGATGCTATCCTGCGCTATTGCTGGGATGCGAAGTCCGGCTTTTTCAGGGATTATGACTTCAGGAAAGATAAAATGACGCCTGTGCTGCACCTGGGAGGTATGTATCCTTTCTTTTTCGGCATTGCCAGGGAAGGGCAGGCAGACAGTATGACCACTGTATTAACAAAAGAGTTCTTATATCCAGGCGGACTCGTATCCACACCAGTAGAAACGGGCGAGCAATGGGATGCACCTAATGGCTGGGCCCCACTGCAATGGATGGCCATATCAGGTTTGCTTACCTATCACAAGGACTCGCTGGCTGGTGAGATTGCCGGCCGCTGGTCAAAGCAGAATATCCGAGTATTCAGGCAAACAGGCAAACTGCTGGAAAAGTACAATGTGAAGGATACTACCCTGGCCGGAGGTGGGGGAGAGTATCCAAATCAGGACGGTTTCGGATGGACAAATGGCGTACTGCTAAAAATCCTGCGCATGCAACAGCAGGGGCTATTGAAAAATGGGAAAAATATTGATACCTTATAGCATGCTAAAATCATCCCAACGCCTGTTATCCATAGATGCCTTCCGTGCCCTGACCATGCTCACCATGATATTTGTCAATGACGTAAGCGGAGTGAAAAACATTCCCGGCTGGATTGACCATGTGAAAGCTGAAGACGATGGTATGGGCTTCGCAGATACCGTATTTCCTGCTTTTTTGTTTATTGTCGGTTTATCCATTCCATTTGCCATCGGCAAACGCATTACCAGGAATGATTCCTTTACCAGTATAGCCGCTCATATCCTGGTACGCTCACTCGCACTGATCGTGATGGGATTCTTTCATGTGAACCTGGAAGGGTATAGCGCCGCTGCGCCATTACCATATGCGTTATGGGAACTGCTTATTACCATCGGATTTTTCCTGGTATGGCTGGATTACCCCACGGAGATGAAAGCCGGTAAGAAGTATACCCTCATAGGAACAGGTATCTTGCTGTTAGGGGCGCTGGCCGCCCTGTACAAAGGGGGAACTCCTGAAGATCCGCATTGGATGCAGCCATCGTGGTGGGGTATTCTGGGTATTATAGGATGGGCTTACCTGGTAACAGCGATGTTGTACCTCCTGGTGAAGGGCAATTTTACCGGAATAACGCTCATTCTGGCCGTTTTTCTGCTGATTAATATACTTACGCATGCCCGGTTGCTGGATATCAGTATTCCGCTTATAAATGATGGTTCTTCCGTATCCCTGATTATGGCAGGTGCGGTGGTCTCTTCCCTGTACACGCTGATGGACAGGAAAGGCAAATTATCAATGGTACTGCCGGTGTTTATTGGTCTGGGTGTCCTGGCTATTGTAGCGGGGTTTGTATTGCGGCCTTATACCGAAGGCATATCCAAAATACGCTCTACACCGGCCTGGGTACTGATCTGTTCGGGAATCAGTATACTGGTATTTGTAACGATGATATGGCTGGTAGATATCCTGGGCAAGATGCACTGGTTCAAAGCGATACGGCCTGCGGGCACCAGCACATTGACCTGTTACCTTATTCCATACCTTTTGTACTCATTGCTTATGTTACTGGGTATTCAGTTTCCGGCATGGCTGAGTGAAGGCATGCCCGGTCTGATCAGGTCGATCGCTATAGCTTTCCTGGTTATATTCCTGGTCGGTTGGATGGAGAAGAAAAAGGTCAGGTTGAAGATTTAACCGCTACTGGTTCCACAGCCTTCGGTTCAGGCTTTACATCTGGTTGCCGCAGAATCGGCTTGATAATCATACGTAATGCCTGATCCCTGGTGAAATAAGCGACGGTCCAGTTGTATATCGTCTTCAGCTTATTGCGGTAGTTGATCAATGCCATCACATGTATAAATAACCACATTACCCAGGCAATGAAGCCGTTAAAGTGCAGTTTAGGCGATGGTATATCTGCTACTGCGTTATTACGACCTATGATAGCCATACTACCTCTGTCTACATAACTGAACGGGCGCAGCGGTTTATCATCTACCATCAGAGAGAAGTTTTTAGCCAGATTACGGCCCTGTTGCAGGGCGACCTGTGCCAGTTGGGGATGACCTTCAGGGAAGTTCTTATCTGTTTTGGTAAGGCAGGTATCGCCTATAGCATAAATGTCGTCTACACCGATCACCCTGTTAAATGCATCCGTCATCATACGTCTGCCCGGGCCGGTGCTGGCAATAGGTATACCTTCATGCAGACTGGCCGTTACGCCGGCAGCCCAGATAAGTGTTTTTGTCTGGATAGTTTCGCCGTTATTAAGAATGACCTGGTCATCAACAAAATCCTTTACCCTGGTCTTTAGTTTAATCTTCACGCCCAGTCGGCGTAAAGCGTCAAAGGTATGTTTCTGCGATTTGGGGCTCATCGGTTCCAGCAGACTTTCCCCTCCATTTACCAGGTATATTTCGCCGCCCTGACCTTCCAGTTCGGGGTAATCTTTTCTGATAACATACTTCCTCAATTCTGCCAGCATCCCGGATACTTCCACCCCTGTAGGGCCGCCGCCGGCGATCACTACGGTGGTCAGTTTCTTTCTCTCGATGGGATCTTTGGTAATAGAAGCGACTTCCAGCCTTTTAAGCAGCCTGTTACGCATTTCCAGGGCGTCATTCACAGTTTTCATCGGAATGGCGTCCTTCTTTATATTTTCATTGCCAAAGTAATTGGTCTCAGTGCCGGTTGCGAAAACCAGGTAGTCATACTGAAGTTCGCCGTTATTCAGGAAGACAGAACGGGTCACAGGATCAACCCGCTGAAATTCGCCCATGTGAAAGTTAAGATTAGGCTTGTCTCTGAACAGCTTACGGAATGGGTAACAGATACTGGATGTTTCCAGGAAGCCGGTCGCCAGCTGATAAATCAGGGGCGGGAAGTAATTATAATTATTCTTGTCTACTAATGTGATCCGAAAACGCTTGTCACGCTGTAATTTCCTTGCCAGATTGATACCTGCAAATCCTCCGCCAATGATCACTACCTTAATTGCTTGTCCTTTTGTTTCTGAGCTTTCCATTGTAAACATAATTTCCTGGTTTGTAAATATAGACAATCTAGCTTACATGAGTCCTAACATATATCATTACCAGGTGAATATTGATATGCTATCAGGAATGGATTGTCTAAATTTACCGGCATATGGAAGGAATTACGTTCATAGAGCAGTTTATACCCGATCCGGATCTTTTATTTAGTTCACTGAAAGATAATACCTTATGGGATGAAAGGATGACTGCGCGGAAGACCGCCAGTTTCGGAGTGGCGTATAACTATTCTCAGATAAGTTACCCATTCCAGGCATTTACGCCTGTATTGCAGGAGATTGTCAGCGCCATCTCTGAAACAATAGGTTATACACCCAATAATTGCCTGATCAACTACTATCCTGACGGGAAAGCAAAGATGGGATATCATGCAGATCAGACGGATATTCTGCATGAAGGCACGGGTATTGCAATTGTATCAGTCGGTGAAACGAGGCTGCTCCGGTTTAAGAACATTGCCCGTCCGTCGGAAGTGGTTGATTTCCCGTTGTATAACGGCTCCCTGATTTATATGACTCAGGCGGTGCAGCAGGAATGGTTGCATGCAGTGCCTGCGGCAGCTACCGGTAACGGAAGGATGAGCCTCACCTTCAGATCCATTAAATAATCATTACTTTTAACCAGCACCATATTTATGACAAAACTAGTAACTTTCTGCGCACTGTCTCTGATGGTTTGTCTGACAGCCTGCGCACAGCGCTTCCAGGATGATGTGACTACTATTCTGAAATATGATAAGATGTACACGCCGCCCGCCAATCCTGTTCTGTTTACCGGCAGCTCTTCTATCCGTAAGTGGGAAGACCTGGAACGTACCTTCGCCTCCCGGGCCGCAATGAACCGAGGTATAGGCGGCGCAGTAACCAATGATATCATTCACTATGCGAACGATATCATATTCCCTTATAAACCACGTGAGATTGTACTATATGTAGGAGAAAACGATCTGGTAGAACGAGGCGTGACCGCAGATACCGTTTTTAACCGGTTTAAAAATCTGTATACACTCATCAGAAGTAAACTGCCCACTACGCCAATTGTCTACATATCGATCAAACCCAGTCCCAGCCGTGAGCAGTACATACCCGTTGCAAAAGCGGCCAATGCATTGATCCGTGATTACATCGCTCATGAAAAGCATATCAAGTTCATCGATGTCTTTTCCCTGATGCTGGATAAGGACGGAAAGCCCAGAAAAGAGCTGTTCGTATCTGATATGCTGCATATGAACGACAAAGGGTATGCAATATGGAGAAATGCCATTGAGAAGGAGATTATTAATTAAGCAGCAGGCATCAGGAGTGGCTGTTATTGTGCGACCACCGACGCTGTAATATACCACTCCTGATGCCTGATCACCTCCCGGTATGTGTTTTGCTCTTCCTTCGGCAAACACGTCATTGTTATGAGAATATTCCTCTTCTTCTCTCTGCTGGGAGCTTCCTGCTCTCTGTATGCGCAGGAAAAAGGCCCCGAATTGCCCCCGCCCCACGCTACAAAGTCTTACATGAAATACAGCAACGTCAAAGGCTGGAAGGACAATGAAAAGCCTGTAGCGCCGGAAGGCTTTATGGTAACTCCATATGCCGAGGGTCTACAGAATCCCAGATGGCTATACGAACTGCCTAACGGCGACCTGCTGGTAGCAGAATCTAATTCCCATTATAAGTTCTTCAAAAAGATAGGTGCTGCTATTGTCGGGGCTACCCGGTCCAATAGTATGAAAAAGAGCGCTGACAGAATCACACTATTGCGCGATGCAGATCACGACGGTATCCCCGAGACAAAAACGGTATTCCTGAAAGGACTGAATCAGCCGTTCGGCATGTTGCTGACAGGCGATAGCTTTTATGTGGCTAATACTGACGGGCTGCTACGCTTCAGGTATATTGAAGGAGCTACCAGTATTAGTACAGCGGGAGAGAAGGTAGCTGATCTGCCGGCCGGAAAAGTGAATCAGCACTGGACCAGAAATATCATTACCAACAAGGACCGGTCTAAGCTCTACATCGCCGTAGGCTGTGGTACAGACCATGGAGAAAAAGGAATGGATAAGGAAGTAAATAAAGCCAGTATCCTGGAGATGAACACCGATGGCAGCCATATGAAAGTATATGCCTCCGGACTACGAAATCCTGTAGGGATGGACTGGGCTCCGGGTACCAATACGCTGTGGGTAGCTGTGAACGAGCGCGATAAGTTAGGTAATGACCTTGTACCTGATTATATCACGAGTGTGAAAGAAGGAGGTTTCTACGGATGGCCTTACAGTTACTTCGGCCAACACCCTGATCCCAGAGTGCCTGACGCTCCTAAGGGACTTATTGAAAGTGCCATCGTTCCTGACGTAGCCCTGGATGCACATACCGCCTCTTTAGGACTCGTGTTTTACACACGTAACGGTTTTCCGGAGAAGTACAGGAACGGGGCGTTTATTACCCAGCATGGTTCATGGAACCGCAAGCCGGTATCTGGCTATAAAGTGATCTTTGTTCCTTTTAAGAATGGAAAACCTGCCGGACCGCAGGAAGACTTTCTGACGGGGTTTGTGCAGGATAGTGTGAAAGGTGTTGTGCGGGGAAGACCAGTAGGTATTACTGTATCTCAGACGGGCGCGATGTTTATTACAGACGACCGGACCAACCGGGTATGGCGTGTAAGTTATGCCGCGCCAAAGCCGTAGATAAAGGAGGAATCAGGAATTAAGTATTAAGCAGTTCCATCTTCAGGTTGACTGATGCTTAATTCTTAATTCCTGATCAATTAATTGCATTGACCCAATGCCCAATAGATAATGATAAACACCACAATGGAACCCAGGCAGCCACCGCCAAATTTCTTTGCGCCCCAAAAGGCAATAATAGCTCTGAAAAACTTATTCATACTGATGATCTTTTGTTTGCAGAATACAATAATCAGGCCTGTTCAACTGGTATTACAGGCCTTCATACAAATGAAGGCGTGCCCGCAGGTGGCTGATCTCCATCTGCATATGCCTGATCCTGTCCAGGAGGTGCCTGATCACATCAATACCGGCTGTGTTAACACCCATTTCATGGTACCAGCGGGTATACAGTTCCAGATCCTGTAGTTGCTCTTCCGACACGAAGCTGTTACCTTCTACAACGGTAATGGCTATCAGTCCTTCGTCGGCCAGTGAGTCTACAAAATTAGATTCTATTTCATGAACACTGCAATATTGCTGTATAGCTATCAATGTCGCCTGCATAACGAATAGTTTAATTTGATGATTGAGCCAGCTGCCTGAATAACGACTTCTGTGCTTCCGTCAGATTGGTCGGCAGCAGGATAGAATAGGTGATAATCAGATCTCCGAATGCGCCATCCTGTTTGTATACAGGAAAGCCCTTGCCTTTCAGCCTCACTTTCGTACCATTCTGCGTTTCCGGTTTCACCTTCAGTTTTACTTTTCCGCTCAGCGTATCTATCGTAATATCTCCGCCCAGAATGGCCGTATACAGGTCCAGTTCTACAGTCATGTACACGTCATTGTCCACTCTCTTAAATGCCGGATCATCTGCTATAACAAAAGTGATATACAGGTCTCCGTTCGGACCTCCGTTGCCACCGGGTGCGCCGTGTCCTTTCAGCTTAATGACCTGTCCATTAGCAATACCTGCGGGTACCGTAATTCTGACCTGCTTACCATTCACGTTCAGGGTATGCTGATGCGTAGTATACGCCTCCCGCAAACCGACGTGCAATTCTGCATTGTAGTCCTGGCCCCGGAATTTACGGCTCCTGCCTCCGCCGCCGCCCCGGTTACCGAAGAGAGACTCAAAGAAATCAGAGAACTGGCCTTCTGAGAAGTCGCCTCCAAAATCCTGTCCGCCAAACCCTTGTCCGCCGAAACCCTCAAACCCTTGTCCGCCGTAACCGGCGTTACCACGCTGTTGTTTCGCCTGTTCGTACTGGTCTGCGTGCTGCCAATGCTCTCCGTAAGCGTCATATTTCTTACGCTTTTCAGGATCACTTAACACTTCATTTGCTTCATTGATCTGCTGAAACTTAATGTTTGCCTCCTTATCATTGGGATTCATGTCAGGATGATGCTTCCTGGCCAACTTCCGGTATGCCTTCTTAATGTCATCTGCGGAGGCTTTTTTATCTACTCCAAGTATCTGGTAATAATCTATAAAAGCCATATGTATATTGTATATGCTGGTGAAGCACAAAATCTTTGCCAGCTCTCATTATGATAATTTATTTATATTTGGTACCTAAACCCTTATCCCTTGGACACACGACGCACTGTAACCGGCAAAGCGCCCGGTATCATTGAAGTTACGCCGCCTTCCCAGGCCACAATCAAAACCCAAAGCATAAGACTACTTGCTTCAGGTATTATGGAACAATTTACAACTATGTCACCCCTGGTGTCATTACGTAAGTCTGCAGACTTCTACGACTGCTATGATGTCAGGATGCACCTGTACCTGCCCGATCATGCCCGTAACCTGCACCTGGACGAGGACATTTCACAGGCGGGTATTGTTGACATTGAAAACGGTCCGATCGAAGTACGTGAGATCAACATCATTTACGACACGCCGGAAATCAAACCTGAAATTTACGCCTACTCTCTGTGGGAGATCAGCTTCCGCTATTTTGTAGAAGGTCGTGAGTTACCGGCTATCCGTGTGCGTTATATCATTGACGATCCTGAAACGACGCACGGTACCGTTACCAGTGTGGAGAAGACCTGATCGCCATGTTAAGAAACCTGTGTTGCAAACTTGCCATCTTATTGTTTTGCTGTACCAGCTTCGCCAACAAAGCGGCTGCACAGAAAATTAATTTGCCGCCTGCCATCCGCCAGCTGATAGCGCAGCAGTGTCATACCTGCGCTCAGCTGCCGGCAGGGCAGGACAGTGTCGTATCCCGGTATTTCCATCAATGCCACGTTGCTTTTATAGATAGCGGTAACCTGGACGATGGCTTTAAATACGCAGCCACCATTACCGCTATCACTGACAGTACTGCCATTGTACCCCGCCTGCTTACCACCCGCTTCCTGAAAGCCAAAATCCTGTACTTTAAAGATTTTTATAAAGAAGCATTATCGGAATACCTGAAGCTTGTAGCTATACCCTCTCTCGATAGCAATATACAGGCTAACATCTATCCTAACATTGCAGAGATCTACCTGGAACAGGGCCAGTTTAACAAGTCGCTGGAATACCTTCATCTGGTCAAAAGAAAGTACTTTCACTTCTATGACCCTGCAGTTGCCCGTAAGATATTGAACAATACCGGCGTATGCCTGCTGCACCTTGAGCGCCTTGAGGAGGCCGAGCAGAACTTCAGCAACAGTATTGACATTGCCGCTGCACTGAAAGACACTACTGCCCTCGTGAACTCTTACCTTAATATTGCCTTGTTGTACGACCAGCAGTTCAGGTATCCGCAGGAGTGGAACTATCTGCAACGCGCGCTCTCACTGGCCAGGAAAGCCAGCGATCTGAAGATCCGCAGCAAGGTATACCTGAATATGGCCATCGTGGAAGAGCGCAGAGGGCGCCTGAAAGAAGCCCTGGCATACCGCAAAGAATACGAGGATGTGGAAGCGCAGATTGCCAACAGGGATAAGATATGGGAACTGGCACAGCAGGAAAAGAAGATTGCCATCCAGCAGCAGGAATTAAAGATGCAATTACTGCAACAGGAGAATAAATTGCGGGCCGCCGAATCTAAACGAAGGCAATGGCAACGTAATACTTTCTTCGTCCTGTCGCTGTTCTTCCTGTCCTGCGCCGGACTGATTTACTTTGCCTACCGGCAAACCAACAGGCAGAAGCGCATTATTGCTGAGCAGAAAGATAAACTTGAACTGCTGAACGAAACAAAAGACCAGCTGTTCTCTATTGTGGCCCACGACCTCCGCTCTCCGGTTCATCACCTGAAAATAAACCTCTCTTATCTGAAAGATGCGCTGTCGCGTAATAAGATCCGGGAAGCCACTGCATTGTCTGAAAACATTGAAAAGATCTCTGATAATACCTATGCACTACTGAATAACCTGCTATACTGGTCCCTCGGACAAACAGGGCAGCTCAGTCTGCAGGCAGCGCAACATGACGCCAGTATGATAGTGGCACAGGTAGCCTATGACTTCAATGCCGGTGCCGCCTTGAAGCGCATCGCCATCAATAATGAAGTGCCAAAAGGACTTTATTTCTACGGAGATATGAATACCATCAAGATTATCTTCCGTAACCTCATCGATAACGCTATTAAATATACGCACGCCAACGGATCCATTACCATTACAGGACATATCGTGGATAGTCGCTGTGAGATCGCTGTACAGGACACCGGCATAGGTATGGACGAAAAGATTATCCAGGCTATTCATAAAAGAGATACAAAAAGAATACAACACGATACTACCGGAACCAAAAGCACCGGCCTGGGTTTATGGCTGGTAAAAGCAATGACCGAAAAGAATGGCGGCTCCTTACGTATCACCGGCAGCGTTGGTGCCGGTACCCGCATTGTGGTTTGCCTGCCGTTAAAAGAACACTATGACGCAACTGAAAGTGCTGATCCTGGAAGATAGCCCTGCCGAAGCAGATTTCCTGGAAGGCTTCTTACGCCAGCTGGGATGCGCCGACATCAGGATCACAACTAACCTTAAAGACGCCGTTGCAGCCTATGATGCTGCGCTGCCTGACATTTGCCTGATTGACATTTACCTGGCTGACAAACCAGACGGGATTCTCTTTGCTGAAACTATCAACGAACACAGAGAACAGAAACGTCCCTTCATCTTCCTGACCAGCGCCGCTGACAGTACCACCTTCCGGCTGGCCAAGTTCACCTCGCCCTACAATTATCTGCTGAAACCTTACAATCCGCTTGAACTGGAATATGCCATAGAACTGGCACTGTCAAAATTCAGGCAGGAATCAGCCACCCCGCCGGCGCAGGCAGTAGCTCCTGTATCTGATACGTTATTTATCAAAAAAGGGAACCTGCTACAGCGGATCGCCTTCGACGATATCAGGTACATAGAGGTAGACGGGAAGTATAGTAAGGTGGTATGTGCAGGGGAGAAGTTTGTCATCCAGCAGTCACTGAAAGACCTGCATGCCCAACTACCGCAGGTACAGTTCTGCCGCGTACATCGTAACTATATCGTGAACGTCAAAGAGGTGACTAAGATTAACACGCTCAATAACGAAATATTCTTCAGAGATGGAGAAACCCTGTTCTTCAGCCGCCGGTACATTGACGAATTTCTACAGGCATTTAAGATCTTTAAATAAGAAAGAAAGGAATGCCAGGGGTCAGGGCATTCCTTCTAAGAACCATATCCATATCCTGTCTTAAAGCTGTATCTAAGGTCAGATTTATTACAGTGTAGATGTAAACAAATGTCATAAAATGTACACCACCGGCATAAGCGGTAGTTTTTAGGGTATAAAATGAATAGCTTTGCGCTCATTTTAAATTATGGCCGGACTACTCAACCTTTTTGACTTCAGACAAAGAGTTAATTATAAGAACGAAATACTGGCGGGCCTCACGGTCGCAATGACTATGATGCCTGAATCGCTCTCTTTCGCCATCCTGGGAGGTTTCCCTCCGCTGGTAGGCTTATACGCAGCATTTATCATGGGATTGGTAACCGCTATTCTTGGCGGTCGGCCGGGTATGGTATCCGGTGGGGCAGGCGCTACCGTGGTGGTACTCATCGCATTAATGCAGTCCCACGGTATAGACTACGTATTTGCCGCGGTGGTACTGGCGGGTATGTTACAGATATCCGTAGGTGTGTTTAAACTAGGAAAGTTTATCAGACTGGTACCACAACCTGTAATGTATGGTTTTGTAAATGGCCTGGCCGTCATCATCTTCACCTCTCAGCTGGAGCAATTTAAGGTAATCGGTGCAGATGGCGCACACACCTGGATGTCTGGCAGTCCGTTGTATATTATGCTGGGGTTGGTAGCACTTACCGTAGCTATTGTGCTTGTGTTTCCCAAACTGACGAAGGCTGTGCCGGCATCCCTGGTAGCTATTATCATTGTATTCCTGCTGGTATTGGGCTTCGGTATAGATACCAGAACGGTCAGGGACATTGCATCGGTAAGCGGCGGATTTCCTCCATTCCACCTGCCTTCCGTTCCTTTCAATCTGGCTACCCTGGGAATCATCTTTCCCTATGCACTGATCATGGCGGGTGTTGGGCTGACGGAAAGTCTGCTTACGCTCAACCTGGTAGATGAAATGGTCGGTAACAAAGGAAATAGTAACCGGGAGTGTATTGCCCAGGGAAGCGCCAATATGTTGAATGGGGTCTTCTCCGGTATGGGTGGTTGCGCTATGATAGCGCAGACGTTTGTGAATTTGTCCGCCGGATCCCGCGCACGCCTCTCTGGTATTATTGCTGCGATGACCATTCTGATCGTTATCCTCTTTGGAGCACCTGTTATTGAACGCGTTCCGATGGCGGCGCTGGTAGGTGTGATGATCATGGTATCTATAGGAACCTTTGAATGGAGCAGCTTCCGGATTATCAACAAGATGCCACGGCCTGACGTGATAGTCGGTATACTGGTCGCTTTGATCACCATCTGGCTGCATAACCTGGCACTGGCGGTATTGATAGGCGTCATCCTGTCGGCGCTGGTTTTTGCCTGGGAAAGCGCTACCCGCATCAGAGCCCGGAAGCATGTAGACGAGGCAGGAGTGAAACACTATGAGATCTTCGGTCCGCTGTTCTTCGGTTCTGTTACCGCGTTCAATGAGAAGTTTGACGTAGCTGCCGATCCGGCAGAAGTGGTGATTGACTTCCGCGAAAGCCGGGTGGCTGATATGTCAGGCATAGAAGCCCTGAATAAACTGACTGCAAGATATAAGGAGGCAGGTAAGACATTGCATCTCAGACATCTGAGTGATGATTGTAAGCAGCTGTTACACAACGCATCTGCCGTGATCGATGTAAACGTCATGGAATACCCTCAGTACCGGGTCGCCTCCGACGGAATAAAAGGTTAATTTTGAATAGACACTTGGCGCTAATTCACAAGCTATGGATTTGACTCTCGACTCTACCTATCAGGCTGCCGCAAAGGTGGCCGACCAGATAGAAAACCATTTCTCCAAGCACCTGGCTATTGCCGCAGTTAGCGGTGAAGAGGACCTGGCCACTGTTCCTCATGCAAAGTTTATAGAGAAGATGCTGGACGTAGCCTTCTGGGCCAGCTTACGCCGCGAGGAAGGGATACCTACCCGTATATCCCTGGCATTCCTGAACCCGTGCCAGGCAGGAAAACCACTCAAGTTCGGTCAGAAACTCCCATTTGACGTACGCGTACTTACCAAACTGGCTCCCGGCGTGGAACGGGCTGGTGTACATGTAGGCGTATGGTTTGAGGGTGATAACTTATATATATGGGGTACTACACTGAAACTGCCCAACTTCTGTTTCGTGCTGGATGTATCCGAACCCGGACTGCTGGTGGTGAAACACCGCCGTAGTGTCGGATTAGGCAAGTTTGCCAACGTTGCCGTACTCAAAGGAGACCAGGTAAAGATTGTAGACGAGTCCTGCGGGTTACTGCCGGATAGTCCTGAGATAGTGACTTCCCTGCTCGGATTGACCTCCTCAGCCGTATGGAATGACCCTGTAAACGTCCAAATACAGATAGCAGTGTCCATGCGGGCACATAAACGGGGTGGCATCCTGCTGATTGTACCTCACGATAGCGAACGGTGGAAAGAATCTATTATCCACCCGCTTACTTATCCTATATCACCGGCGTTTTCGGGCGTATCAGACCTGGTACGTCAGGACAAAGGCAAGGTCACCGAGATATTCTGGCAGAATGCCATGCGCCGGGAGGTAGATAATATTACCGGACTTACGGCGGTTGACGGCGCGTCTGTTATCAATGACAGGCATGAAATGATCACTTTCGGGGCTAAGATCACCCGTGCCCCCTGGTCCAGCCGTAGTGTGGATAAGGTAGTGATGATCGAGCCAGTCATCGGTGGTACACCCGAACTGATGCACCCATCAGCTATAGGCGGTACCCGCCATCTGTCTGCAGCACAGTTTGTATATGATCAGCGGGACGCTATCGCGTTAGTGGCTTCCCAGGACGGGTACTTTACTGTGTTTTCCTGGTCAGACCAGGTGCAATTGGTGCAGGCGCATAGAATAGACACATTGTTGCTGTAGCCGGCAACAAGGGTATTACACTGATCTGCCTTCCATTAATTTCTTTTTTCCCAAACCATATGGTCCGTGCGCAGTTGCCGCACCGGAATAGGAACATCTTATCTATAATGATCCTGCCAACAGGTATAAAACCCTGTCTGATCAGGGTGGAGATTCGGTGTTATCCCTTCGTTTAAAGCACACCAAAAGGGCACTTCAATATCCCGGCGATATTGAAGTGCCCTTTTAGTGTCCTATTGATGCCATAGAGGATTGCCGTTCAGATGAAAAGAAGGCCATCAGGAAATGCGATGATAAGCCCCGCAAGGAGGAGGCGCAGCTGGTTGCTCGCTGAGGATCGTCAGGCGGCAGTTTTTATGGTAGGAAAACAAGATGTTGGATCTTTCCTGCTGGGGCAGCTTATTCCGCTTTGATAACCAGTTGTTCAAAGGCGTCCCAAAGCGGTGAAAGGTCGGCCTTTGTCTTACGGGGAATAACGACTGAGCAAGCGTAAGAGCCTGATAAGCAGGATATTGCCTGATATTGTATCAGGTGTTTAAACTGGCTGGTAAATACGGTATCACTGACTTTCACCAGCGACTGGATTTCAAGTAACTTCAGGTCCATTGTCAGGCCTGTCTTGAGCACTTTGGACAAGGCTTCTTTCATGGTCCATATCATGGTAGTAGAGACCTTTTCCGGCAGGGTAACTGTTTGCAGCAGGCCTTGTTCGTCGGCAGTCAGCTGCTCTTTAATAACGGCTGTATTGGCCTTGTCTGTCTGCTCAATATCTATTCCCAGCGGGTGTGCTTCCGGATAAGAGATGGCAATGCCGAGGTTCTCGCAATGGGTAATACATACCTGGAGATTGCGGGTAACACTGTATTTAACGATCGGGAACTGGAAGATGCCGGAGGAGATGGCGATCTTTTCGAGGTCCTCATATGCTGCAAGTGCGCCGATGGCTTTTTTGGCAGACACGCGGCCTAGCAGGTAGCTGTGTTTTCTTTTATCAAACCTTAAAGTGTCGTAATAATTCCGTTCCTCTTCATGCAGTATATGCAACCTGTTAACCAGGTCGGGTAATTCGGCCTGCAGCATACAGAAGCCTGCCTGATATTGTGTGTCTTCTCTGTTTAACTCAATTTTGCCTCTCTGGATCAACATAATCTAATGGTCTGAATGTCAATGTATATTACCGGGTTACCGTTTTTAAAATGGTCGCTTCCGCCGGAAGTTGTCGGCTGCTCTTTCCAATGATACGACATTTTAGACAAATTATAGGGATCATCATTAGCCTGGTTGGAGGCGAAAAGGAGGATTTTTATTGCAGGATTTATACCCTGCAAGGGAAGGAATTGATTTGGCCGCTACCAATATTTTACTTATATTTAACTACTATTCTGACGGATTCAACCATTTCTGTTACACAGCTTGTTCAGGTCTCGGTACAACGATGTACTTTCCTTTCATTGTTAGAAGTGTTTATCCCCAAATCCAATCATGAATCAATAGCTGATATCCCTGTGTTATTTTTCCACTTCTAAACAACATAACATGAAGTCTATCTTATTAATTGATGATGACGCTGATGAAATCAGTATCCTCAATGAGGCAGTTGCCATGACCGGTACTGATAGTACCTGCAATTGGGCAAAGGGAGCAGAAATGGCTTTCCGGTATCTCAGTGGCAATCTTCCCGACCTTATTTTACTAGACTACAACATGCCGGGACACGATGGTTTAATGTGCCTGGAAGAACTGAAGAAGAACAATGCGCTCAGCCACATTCCGGTAGTCATGTATTCAACATATATAGACTATGGTCTGCGCCAGGAAGCGATAGACAGAGGTGCCTTCCAGTGTATCCAGAAGACAACCTCTGTAGGTGATCTTATAAAAGAGTTGAAGCTGCTATTTTTACGCTTTTGATATTATCTGTTTTTGATTCTTTTGGTGATTACAGCTGGTACGCGGATCAGGCGTGTTTTAAAAGACAACAACATTTCTCCCAATACAATACTTTTCTTTTCTTCCCCATTCTCTTCTACGTTTCTTAGCAAGCGGATAGAGAACATCGCAATAATTGCACTCATTACGAAGAAGAAATTCCAGGATTGCAGGCTGAGTAAGTGAACATCAGCCACACCTTCCGGGCTTTTCCACTCCATCATCCATGTGAGCTGATGGGTGGCGAAGAAGTCTGCAAGCATACCGCCTAATAATGGCGCTGCGGCAGAGCATAATGCGATGAGCATATTCTTCGCAGAAAGATACACCATGGCATGTCCCGAAGGAGCGAGTTTAATACCCAGATTATTCAGAGAAAGATTGATACCTGAATTGGCTATGCCCGTCAGGATATTAATGACAGCCAGCAGTACCAGGTTGAAATGCATCGAAGAGGAGACTGCTGTGAATGCCCAGGCAAGCATGCCGGCAATGTATAAAGGTGCGCAGATCAGTATGACGGTTTTATTGCTATATCTGTCAGAATACCGGCCCCACACACGCACAAACAGGATTCCGCTCAGCTGTGCAATGACCGCCAGTACTGTAATCATGAATACTGACAAGCCCATTGTCTTCAGCATGTATACAGTCAGGAAAGGAGTGGCCAGATTCATCGCAAAGATCCAGCTGCCATTGAAGAACAACAGCTTTCTGAAATTGCGGTCACGCAAAGGTAACACGTACTGTTTGAGGATATTGGATGGTTGCACCGTGGCCAGTGGTTCAGGAGTGCGTATCAGTAGATACAGGCTGGACAACCCTGCTACACTTCCAGCGAGGAAGAGTATGGTCAGGGACAGCGTTTCATACTCCGGGAACTGGGTTTTTACCCGGTCTATCAGGAGGGATATCGTCAGACTAAGCGTCACATTCAGTATCTGTGTAAGCCGGGTTCGCTGGGCATAAAAATTCCCCAGTTTTTCACCTGGTAAGAGGTCTTTCATCCACGCATTCCATGTAGCTCCGGCAAAAGAACCAAATAGGTAGTGGAAGAATAATAAAAATATCAGTGTCTGAATAGTAGTGCCTGCTGAGAAGAGAAAAGGCATTAGTCCGATCACTATCAGCGGACATCTTGCAAGAGCGGTACATACAACCGTAATCACGCGCCGGTTGTTGTAACGCTGCGCCAGCCAGATGGCAAATAGCTGGAAGATGTTTGTTAATGTTGGTAATGCGGCGAGCAGGCCTATTTGAAAATTGGACGCGCCCAGTTTTAGCGCGAGTGCTGTCAGGAAAGTACCACCTGTCAGCACAACCATTGTTTCTACTGCTAATCCATCATTGGTGACCAGACGCATGCCTGCGTTCACCTGTTCTTCGGTTAATTGTTTAGTGGGTGTAAGTCTCATGCTTCTTCCTGTTCGCCAGACAGCTGGCGAGTAAATTTGTTGCGGTGTTGCTTAAGTCGGGTTGGGATAAATAAGCCAGGTCTTTCTAAAAGTTCCTTACTAAGTATAGTGCCATTCTGCAGTTTCTTTTGCCGACGCAAAATTAAATCATGACATCCGGATATTTATACCTGCCTGCATACCCAAAAAGTAGTAGGTTCCCCGATTGACGGGCGAAGGCATTTTTCGGCATGGCAGATTATTTGTAATACTATCTGTAAAATGATTCAGTTATGCTCATACCATTATTAGCACTCATAATCGTAATCATTGGCATCATTACTTATCTGGTACTTCAGACGGGAAAAGGTACCCGGGATGAAGGCAATAAAAACTAAAATGTTTTGATATGGAAAAAGCATTTACGCGCGTAAGAAGCAGCGCAGAACAAATGGACCTGCAGGACAGTCCGCAGGATGAACAGAAAATGCAACCCGAAGAAATAAATATGGAACTGCCTGATGTATCGGATATTCCCGGACAGGAACATATTCAGGTAATGCCACTAGGTGAGTTGGCAGACACTACTATATCTTCTGATGACGAGGAAGGAAAAGGCATACTGGATGATGAAGAGGATGATGACCTGGAGAATGACGCAGACGTAACTGATGAAGAGCGCCGCGATCTTGATGCCAGTGCTAATATTACTCCGGGAGAGGAAGATGCCGAGAATCTCAGAAGAGCGTCGTTGGATAGTACAGATGAAGATGGAGACCCGCTTAATGAAGGTAGTTTCGGTGAAGAGACTTCAGGAAGAGACCTGGATGTTCCTGGCGCAGAACTTGATGATGATAATGAAGATATCGGGGCAGAAGACGAGGAGAATAATACTTATAGCAGGGGAGGAGCCGACAATGATAATATGACAGAAGGTACACCTTGAGTAATCTCAATAATTCGGCGAATAAAATGTGGTCAGTCCGTTTGTGCGGACTGACCTTTTTAGTTATCTTGATTTCTTATCCTGGTAAGCTTTATCCCATTCGCTGAAAGCTTCATCAACAGACTTACCACTGCCGAAGACGCCTGTTTCCTTTTCTGTACCCAGTATACAATGGTATACATCGCCATCACGATATACGGAGGGCTGAAAGTTCTTCACTGATTCAGGAATACCTTCCTGCGTGTAATCAATCTGCATAATCTCTTTATCAATGGACATCTTTTTCATAAGACAAGTTTAGTAGTTGGGGCACAAAGATTATTCCATGCCACCGGCCTATATATTGATCTGCCTGCAGGCTTCATAGAATTTCTGCAGTAATGTATTAGTAAAATGTAATCTGACGGTCAACACGTCCAGCTGCGGAGCAGAGATACGCTCAGATTTGATACACTGGTCACGATGGTATATGGCGTAGTCTGCAAATAGTTCCTGGATATTCTCTTCCGGAACGGGCGAAGCATACCCGGTGATAGCGATGCCCCAGTCGGCGGAGAACATTTTACCGACGGCTACAGCCATCTGTCCTGCTACCTTATCAGACACGCAGTTACAATTACCTGCATGTACCGGGTCAATCAGCAGGTGCCTGGCTTTCTGACCGATGTTATAGGCTGTGATGCCACCTTGGAATATCTGGGTGGCTCCTTCAGCCAGGGAAAAGGCCATTTGTAATTGTCCGGCAGTAACACTTTCTGCAACCGCCAGGGTTTCCTGTTTCTTTTGAAGTAATGCTGAAATATTATTTATTGTATCAATATCATATCCGTAATTCATATCGTTTACCGTTTTTCGCTTATGACAGGGCTAATCCTTCGAGGTCTGCATCCGCAGGACCGGTAATCACCTTGCCATCGTAGTTATATCTTGCACCGTGGCATGGGCAATCCCAGGAGCGTTCTGACTGATTCCATTTCACATCACATTTCATGTGTGTACAGGTTGGATTCAGTGCATGCAGCTTACCTTCTTCATTTCTGTACAGGGCCACCTTCCTGTCGCGGTAGGTAACCAGTTTGCCTTCGCCGGGGGCCAGGTCGGCCAGTTGCTTCAGTTCGTCAGCCGAAAAGAGCTTTCCGAAAAATTCTTTGATAACATCTGTATTATGCGTCACGAAGTTGGTGAAGCCGGCTACGGGTTTAATCCTGTTAGGGTCAAACAGTTTTTCGAGCACAGGCGTCTCTTTCATGATAATACATTTCAGCAATTGAGCTGATACGGTACCGTAGGTCATACCATTTCCACCGAAGCCGGAGGCCACGAATACGTGGTCTTCATAACCTGGCAGGTATCCGATGTATGGGAGGCCGTCGGTAGGCTCGTAGTATTGAGAAGACCATTTGTAAGCAACTTCTTTCACTTTAAAGTGTTTTCTCACATGTGCTTCCAGTTGGCGGAAGCATTGGTCTGTATTTTCCTGCGTACCTGTTTTATGATCCTCCCCGCCAGCTATGAGGTAGTACTGACCGTTCACAATCTGCGTACGATAATAGTGGTAAGGGTCGTACAGGTCGTAGCTGAGGTCATATGGGTAGGCTTCATCTTCAAGCGTAACCGCCATTGCATAACTTCTGTATGGCGCACAGCGCAGGTGCAGCAGGTTGATACCCGGAGGAATATGTGTGGCATACACTACGTCTGTAGTACTAAAGATACCGGCAGTAGTAGCCACTTTCATAGAGTCGTCTTCCGTTACGTTAATCACACGTGTTTGTTGGAGTATGACGCCACCTGCAGCTTCAAAAGCTTGTGCAATTCCCTGAATATATTCCAGCGGATTGAATTTTGCTTGTCCGGCAGCGCGTATTGCCTTTGTATAATGCATATTCACAGGAATTTCCTGTACATAGCCGATGTTGAGGCCAGCATCTTCAGCCGATTTCCGGATCTTCTCCAGTTCTTTCTCCTGATCGGCATCCTGGGCGTAGAGGTAAGCCGAAGCTTCCTGGAAGCCACAATCTATATTAAACCTGGTTACATTACTGCGGATAAGATTGAGGGCCTCAGCAGTAGCCTGCGCCACATGCTTTGCATGCTCCTCCCCAAAGTTCTGTGCAATAACATAGTAAGGAGTGTCGAGTAGTGTATTCAGATGAGCGGTGGTGCCGCCGGTAGTACCAAATCCAAGTTCTTCTGCCTCTACCAGCAGACATTTTTTGCCTGCTTCCTGCAATAGCAGTCCGGTGGTAACGCCTGTAATACCGCCGCCTATGATGACTACATCGTATTTAGCATGTCTGTCTGCTTTGCCTGTCGGGATATATGACTGAATATTTCCCTGCCATAAGCTGGTCTGTGCTCCGTCTCTCTTTATCATTTCTTTTGGAGTTTGGTTCGCGTAGGAAGATCAATTAGTGTGCCCGACGGTATGAGTTATACCAGGGCGGATGGATAATGATGGGTAATGGTATGCTGTGTAAGAAAGCCGCTTACTGTTAAGCGGCTTTCCGGTATTTTAAGGATTAAGTATCACTTTCACACAACCATCTTCTTTCTTTTTGAAGATGTCGTAGGCATTCCTGGCTGCGGACAAAGGCAGTTTATGCGTAATGATGTCGTCCAGTGTAACGCGGCCGGTGGTTACCAGTTCTATCAGGTGGTCTATATAGCTATGTACAGGAGCCTGTCCTGATTTGATGGTGATACCTTTATCGAATATGCGGTGAACAGGGAAGTTATCATAAGGGCTTCCATATACACCGACTACGCTGACAGTACCGCCACGGCGCACCGCTTTGAAGCAGTTTTCCAGTACTTTTGAAGTACCTTTTTCTACATTGATGGTAGCTTTAACTTTCTCCAGGAAACTGCGGTCAGCTTCCATACCTACTGCATCTACACACACGTCTGCACCTCTGCCTTGCGTGAGGTCATAGATAGCCTGTACAGCGTCCGACTCTGCTGAATTGATAGTTTCTACCCTGTTAGTATTCCTGGCCATGTCCAGCCGGTATTGTACAGGGTCAATTGCAATAACTCTTCCTGCACCATTGATCCAGGCAGCTTTCTGCGCCATCAGTCCTACAGGGCCTGAGCCGAAGATGGCCACTGTTTCTCCACCTTTCAGTTGCGCCCAGTCAATAGCAGACCATCCCGTAGGGAAGATGTCGGTGAGGAATAGAACCTGTTCGTCTGTCAGGCTATCGGGTACGACACGCGGGCCGAAGTTGGCGAAAGGTACACGGGCATATTCTGCCTGTCCGCCGGCATAAGCGCCATAAAGGTCAGTATACCCGAACAATCCGCCGCCTTTACCTGAAGTAAGATCACCCTGGGGGCCGTAATGTTCTTTATTACTGTTT
This sequence comes from Chitinophaga rhizophila, assembly GCF_019492185.1. Classification (GTDB taxonomy): domain Bacteria; phylum Bacteroidota; class Bacteroidia; order Chitinophagales; family Chitinophagaceae; genus Chitinophaga; species Chitinophaga rhizophila. The sequence continues at coordinate 83,490 of NZ_JAICCF010000001.1, read as the reverse complement.
TCGCAATGGACAGGTAACTGGTGATTACAGAAGTAGCAACTACCGCATGCGATAGGGAAGGGTACGACGACGCGGTCGCCTTTCTTCAGCTTATGCACACCAGAGCCAACTTCTTCGATAATGCCCATGAACTCATGTCCCATTACCTGGTCTTTCAGTTGCGGAAAGAATCCGTCATAAATATGAAGATCAGAGCCGCATATAGCAGTGGAAGTGACTTTGACAATTACGTCTTCTGCGTGTTCAATTCTTGGGTCTTCGACAGTATCTACACTGATGTCACCTATTTTATGAAATACAGCTGCCTTCATATGTTTTTTGTTTAAGTAAGTAAAAAAGGTTGAACGTCCGGGGTGAGGGATAGACAGGTTATTCATGCAGTTGGAAAATCATGCCATGGCGATTATAATACATACTTGTCTTGATCGGACAGCGGGATGTGAACAACACACATCAATTGTAGAACTGGCGCGTCAAGTGTGTATTTTATCTGTTACACCTGCAGACCCATGGGATCAAAAAATACTCTACCAGCAGCGTCCGCCGGGGAAGCGCTTCTACTCAGTGCTTTATGCGAATTACTAATCTGTAAAAATAAGATACTATAAATCAATTGTTTCGGGATTGACAGATTTGGTTTGTTTATTGATCTCAGACGCATGAAGCCCATTTTAGACAAGTAAAGAATGTTTGGTCTGGTTGAAACTAAAGACACATCGGGAAAGCGTAAGCACATTTTTGTTACCAACTGTCAATCCTATCAATTATATATATGACGACTACACAGCAGCGGCCCAGGCTGAAGATTTTTACATGGCATATACATGGGAGTTACCTGTATTATTTGTCACAAGGTAACTTTGATATTTATATTCCGGTAAATGAGCAGCGCACGCCTGGGTATTATGGGAGGGGCAGAACATTCCCTTTCGGAGACAATGTACATGAGATTCCCGTTAAGATGGTAAAGGACTTTGACTTTGATGTCATCCTGTATCAGTCCACAAAAGATTATCTGGTAGATCAGTATGATATACTGTCTCCTGCGCAACGAAGATTACCCAGGGTTTACCTGGAGCACAACACACCTGCAAAGAATCCGGTAGCAGCGAGACACGTTGTGAATGACCGCAGGATTTGCCTGGTGCATGTAACCCATTATAACAGATTAATGTGGGATAATAACCGTACCCCCGCTACCGTGATAGAGCATGGCGTAACGATGCCGGATGTGCCTTACACAGGTGAACTGGCAAAGGGACTGGTGACTATCAACCACCTTCCGCAGCGTGGAAGAGGTCTCGGTTGGGACATCTTTCAGCAGGTGCGTAATATCATACCTGTCGATCTGGCCGGTATGGGCAATGGCGCAGACGGCGTAGGAGAGATCCTGCATCCACAGCTGCCGCAGTTCAGAAGCAGATACCGATTCTATTTCCATCCGGTACGGCATACCAGTCTGGCACTGGCAGTGTGCGAAGCCATGATGCAGGGGTTACCTGTTGTCGGACTAGCAACAACTGAGCTGGTGACTGTTATTGAGAATGGAAAGAACGGGTTTATCCATACTGATGTCAACTACCTGATCCGGAAGATGAGAGTGTTGCTCAATGAGCCTGAGATGGCTGCACAGATGGGAGCCGAGGCAAAGGCTACTGCTATGAAGCGTTTTAGTATCAACCGTTTCATTGCAGACTGGGAAAGGTTATTCTATAATGTTTGCAATGGCAACATGAACGAAGTGATTTATACTGACCAACTGTTCGGAAAGCAACCGGTGGAATCTGACCCAAGTACCATCGCCAGCGACATCTGATCTTAAAACTTAGCACATGGGAAGAAGGATTGCATTTATCAGCGAACATGCTTCGCCACTGGCCGCATTGGGTGGTGCTGACGCAGGAGGACAGAATGTATATGTCGGAGAGGTAGCCAGGCAGCTGTCATTAAAAGGATATCAGATTGATATCTTCACCCGCAGGGATGAGCATGAACTACCTAAAGTAGTTGCTTTCAGTGAGCAGATCCGTATTATCCATGTGGATGCCGGACCCGCTGCCGATATTCCGAAAGAAGAGCTACTGCAATATATGCCGGCTTTTACCAATGATGTACTGCACTTTATCAGTAGCGAACAACTGTCATATGAGCTGGTACATGCAAATTTCTTTATGTCTGCACTGGTTGCTATGGAACTTAAGAAGACGCTGGGTATACCCTTTGTCGTTACGTTCCATGCCCTGGGACATATCCGTCGCATTCATCAGGGAGACAATGACAGATTCCCCAAGGAGCGCATTGCTATTGAAGAACAGGCTGTCAGAGAAGCCAGTATGATCATTGCCGAATGTCCGCAGGATAGGGATGACCTGATTAACTATTACGATGCGCAGGTAGAGAAGATTACTATCATTCCCTGTGGCGTCAATACGGCAGAATTTTACCCGGTCAATAAATCAGTGGCGCGCAGTCTATTACAGCTGCCTGCCGATGAACGGATCCTGCTACAACTGGGCCGGATGGTTCCCAGGAAAGGAGTGGATACAGTTATTACCGCCCTGGCAGCAGTACGTTGCAGCGATGCGCCGGTAAAGCTGCTGATAGTAGGCGGGGATATTGATACAGCCAGTGAGCTACAGCGCTTACGAGAGCTGGCAGCAGAACTGGGGCTTAGCGATAAAATCAGTTTTCTGGGGCAGAAGTCCCGGGAGGAACTAAAATATTATTACGCAGCAGCTGACCTGTTTATCACGACACCCTGGTATGAGCCGTTCGGTATCACGCCGCTGGAAGCAATGGCTTGCGGCACGCCGGTAATAGGCAGTAACGTAGGCGGCGTCCGTTTCAGTGTGGCTGATGGTCATACCGGCGCGTTGGTACCGCCTAAGGATCCGGTTGCGCTGGCGGCAAAGATTACTTCATTACTGCGTTCGCCTGCACGTCTGAAAGAGATGAGCGTGAATGCTGTGAGAAGGATTAATAAGCTCTTTACATGGGAACTGGTAGCACAGGACATACAGAGCTTGTATGAAAAGGTGATCGGCAGTGGTGTGGTATACCCTGAGAAGACAGCGTCAGCCCAAATGATCACTTATGAGAAAAGCAATCTTCATTGATAAAGATGGCACGCTTATCCGTAACGTACCATACAATGTTGACCCTGACAAAATACAACTCGAACACTTTGCCATAGAGGGGTTGAGGTTGTTACAGCAAAAAGGATATCTGATCGTGGTAATCTCCAACCAGGCAGGTGTCGCACATGGATATTTTTCAGAAGATGCACTGCAGCCTGTAATAGGGACGGTGAGGCGTCTGCTGGCTGATGGTGGAATCAGGCTGGACGGATTTTATTACTGTCCGCACCACCCTGCTGGAAAAGTAGAACCATTCGCGGCCTCCTGCACTTGCCGTAAACCCGCCCCGGGCATGATCATTCGTGCGGCTATTGATCTGGATATTTCTCTGGGTGAATCATGGATGATAGGCGACATACTACATGACGTAGAAGCAGGTAACCGCGCTGGTTGTCAGTCGATACTCATTAATAACGGAAATGAAACAGAATGGGTTATAAACCCTAATTCCAGGCCGGAATATATAGTTAAAGATTTACTCGAAGCGGCAACAATGATTGCCAATCACTCTACTACAAACCATAGTACATGGAACTCATATATCAGACATTGATCAGGTCTTTTGTAGAACCTGCAGTGCTGGTACTTGGCGATCTGATGATAGACACTTATCTGAGGGGAGCAAGTACCCGTCTGTCTCCTGAAGCGCCGGTACCAGTAGTGGATATCAGCTCGCATACCTCTGTATTAGGCGGAGGCGCCAATGCAGCTGCCAACCTGCGTCACCTGGGCGCGAAGGTTACATTTGTCAGCCTTACCGGCGATGACCATGCTGCCAGATTAGCGGGGGAATTGCTCGAGAAAGAGGGTATTTGTGATCAGGTAGTACGTTGTGATACACGACGTACCATTACCAAAACCAGGGTGATTGCCGGGCATCAGTTACTGACCCGGTATGATGAAGGCACAGAACTGCAGCTGGATCAGGACTGCGAACAGCAGATCATCGCTGTGCTGAGTGAGCAATTGCCTCTGCATGATGCCATCCTGATCGCTGATTATAACAAAGGACTGATTACACCAGCTATTATTGAAGCCCTGACTGCCATGAACCGGGACTTCCGGAAATTTGTAGCTGTGGATGCTAAACGGCTGGACAGGTACAAGTGTCTGCAACCTGACGTAATCAAGCCTAATTACAAAGAGATTACTGAATTGCTTGGTCTACCGGAAATGCCAGGTCGCAAGGCCCAGCAGCTGGAAGAGATGGGTACGGCTATCTACCAGGCGACAGGTGCTAAGATAAGCGCCATCACCCTGGATGAGGAAGGCGCATTGATATTCCAGGAAGATAAACTATTATGTCATACTGCTGCACGCCCGGTTAATACTCCTAATGTATCTGGCGCAGGTGATACTTACATCAGCGCCTTTACACTATCCTGTCTTACAGGGGCAGCAGCGGCAACTGCCGCCGAAATAGCCGGAGCGGCAGCGGCAGTAGCTATCAGTAAAAGCAATACAGCACATTGTAAGCATAGTGAACTGGTGGCATACTTCTCTATCAGGGATAAGTGCATTAGTGACCTGGAAGAACTGTCAGCCTTATGTGAGATGTACAGAGCACAAGGCAGAAAGATCGTATTTACCAATGGCTGTTTTGATATACTGCATAGCGGACATGTCAGCTACCTGGAAAGGGCAGCTTCACTAGGTGACGTGCTGATTGTCGGGGTAAATACCGATGAGAGTATCAAGAGGCTGAAAGGCCCCGAAAGACCTATTAATAGTCTGAATGACCGGGTACAGGTGCTGGCAGGGTTAGGAGCTATCTCACACCTCATCGCATTTGGCGACCAGCACGATGATACTCCCGAACCACTGATCAGGATCATCCGCCCGGATGTATTTGCCAAAGGTGGCGATTATAACAGGGAATCGCTTCCGGAAGCAGCCGCAGTAGAGGAATATGGTGGAGAAGTGGTATTGCTGCCATTAGTGCCTGACCGCTCCACGACGCTGATCATAAAACGTATTTATACTACGCCTGTCTTAAAAGTAGCGGAGGCATAATGGAAAAGGAATGGCATGCATGCCGGCGGATATTGTGTATTCGTCCGGATAATATAGGCGATCTGCTGATGAGCACACCGGCTATCAAAGCGTTAAAGCAGACATTTGATTGTCATATTACGGTACTTGTTTCTTCTATGGGAGCAGCCGTAGCGCCGGAAATTCCCGAGATAGATGAGGTTATTGTATGTGATGTGCCCTGGGTGCAAACCAATGGTGTTACTCATCCTGCTCAGTTTACTGAACTGGCCGACCGTCTGAAAAAGGAAGCTTTTGATGCGGCAGTGATCTTCACTGTATACAGCCAGAATCCGATGCCGTCGATCCTGCTGGCTTATCTGGCAGAGATTCCTTTGAGACTGGCCTATTGCAGGGAAAACCCATATCATCTGCTCACCCATTGGATACCTGATGAAGAGCCGTATACGTACATCCGGCACCAGGTAGTCCGTGACTTGAATCTTGTGGCAAGGGTAGGGGCAGTAGTAAAGGAGAGCAGGTTTAGTTTACAGGTAAGAGAAGATCTGTGGCCTATTGTTCTGCATAAACTACAGCTCCTGGGTCTGCAACCAGATCAGCCGTGGGCCATCCTGCATCCCGAAGTGTCAGAACAGAAGCGTAAGTACGCAATGGCTGACTGGGTAAAGGCAGGCAGGGAGATAGTCGCTCAAGGCGAATGTCAGTTGCTGATTACCGGCAAATGTAATGAAGTGGAGGCAAGTGCAATGAGACATGAGATAGGCGGGCATACCTTTTCAGCGGCAGGAGTGTTTAATCTGCAGGAACTGATTGTATTAATCAGGCACTGTTCGTTACTCATCTCTGTTAATACTGGTACAATACATATCGCATCTGCAGTTCAGACACCTGTACTCGTGCTATATGCATTGACTAATCCGCAGCACACGCCCTGGAATGTGACCAGCGAGGTGCTCTACTTTGATGTACCCGAGAGTATGCAGAGTAAGAATGAAGTGGTAAGGTATGTTTATCAGTCTTTCGCCCGGCAGGAGCTGCCGTTGGCAACTCCCGGCCGTATTGCTGAAAGAGCATTATATATGCTGGAAAGAAGCTGCGCTATATCAGGTAGCTTCCAGCAGCCGCATACCCTGCCTTAAGACAATTTCATAATCTGGTTCAGTAGTCCAGTCTATTGTATAATGTAAGTTCTTATTTAGTGGAGCCCATCTCCCCGGTTCTCCGTCCATACTGATTACGACACTGGGAGTTTCAAATGCGGCAGCCATATGCGAAACGCCTGTGCAGTTAGACAATAATGCACGGGCGTTTTTAATTAACACACCCAGACTACCCAATGTTGTTCTTCCAGCAGTGTTCATAGATTTATGCTTCATCAGCGCTGCTACTTCATCAGTAAGTGGCTTCTCGTCTTTTGTGCCTGTCAGTACAATCTTCCAGCCTTTCTCTGCAAATTCATCTGCCATTGCGGCAAACATATGCGGCGGCCATTGCCGCCAGCTGCCTCTTGAGCCAGGGTGTACACACAGGTATTCCTGTGCTTCTAAAGGAAGACACAACTGATTAAAGTCATCTACATCTTTAGCTGTGATAGGAAATTCCAGATGTGTGCCTTGAGATGGAATGTTGAGGTATTCCATCAATTGGAGGTGCCTTTCTATTTCAGAAACATCTTCAGGGTATTCCATGAACAGGCCTGCATCCGGACAACCATCTTCTTTGCGCCAGTACCCACCGGTGTAACGTGCCCCAAATAATGCCACCATGGGATTAACAATAGAACCATTGCCCTGCATCTGTAATACCAGGTCAAACTGCCGCTCCTGCATGGCTACCAGGAATGGAGGTATCAAAGATGGTATTATAGGCTGTTCCGGCAGACCAGGATAGCCGGGGAAATGTACAAATTCATCCAGCAGGTGGTGGAAGCGTTCTGTGAATGCAGCTTCCCAGGGTAAGCCAAGTAATGTAATATGCGCATCGGGGAATGCTGCGCGTAGTGCCCTGAATGCGGGTACTGCGCATAGCATATCTCCCAGTTGTAATGCGCGGAAAATCGCGATCTTTTTGATGGATGTTTCCATATCAGAGGTAAAGTACTTTATAGCGCCATGCTCCGTAAAGTGTCCAGTAGGTGGCCGCAAACGGGATAGCTGCTGATGTGACAATCATTTCAAGGACGTGGGAAATACTGCGGGAGGTATGCCTCAGCCGCTTTTCCGCAAATATTCCTATCAGCAATAACCATGCGCCAAATAGCACAGCCGCCACTGTCGGTTGTCCGTAGCCAAGACTGACTATACCTGTTGCAAAACAGGCAATCATTACATAATAGTTCCAGGCGGGATTTTTCTGTATCCTTGTACGATATAGTTGCGGGAATTTCTTATATAATAAAGCATTGAAGATATTCTTCTTCTGCTCTTTAATGCTGACTCCCCAGCTCGCCTTTCTAACAGGATGCACGACAACGGCGTTCTGCAGATGATAAATAGGAATATTTTGTTGCAGTAATCTAAATTCGAGATCACTGTCTTCGCGCCAGGCTGCTTCAAAGGATTCGTCAAATCCGTTCACCATCTCCAGTGCCTGTCTTGTACAGGCACAGTTAGCGGTAACAAAGTCTGCTTTCTCCAACTGGGCAGTATTCCATTCATAGTCTGTTGGTCTGCCGTTGATAGGCACTACTACTCGTCCTGTATATACTACAGCTGCCTGTCCTTTCCAGCCTTTCCAGAGGTTTTGCAGCCAGAAAGGATCCGGTTGGGTATCATCGTCGGTAAATGCGATAAACGGCGACTGACTTAATCTCCAACCGGCATTCCTTGCTGCGGCAGGTCCTTTCTTGGCTGGCAGGGCGTAATATTTTACATCAATAAGTCCGGCGTATTTCCAGCTGGCTGCAATCTGACGGGTATATTTGTCAGGACCGTCGCTGACTACAATCACTTCAAATGCTCCCGGATCAAACTGTTGCTCTTCGAGCGCTTTCAGGCAGCGAGATAATAATTCGGGTCGTTGGTAAGTGGGTATAACAACACTAATCTTTTTTTCCATGACAGCTTTATTTCTGAATGAGAAAAGATCCTATTACCAGCGCGTCAAATGGTGAAGACCAGAAGCACTCAACGGCGTCGCGGGGGGTACATACAATTGGTTTTCCCAATGTATTGAATGAAGTATTGATCAGTACAGGTACGCCTGTTTTCTTATAGAACGCCTGTAACAGGTCATAATAACGCGCATGCTGATCACGGTTGATGGTCTGTATACGCGCAGTGCCGTCCACATGCGTAACCGCAGGAATTTTGTCCTTTTTGTCATCTTTTACGCTGTATACAAACAACATAAAGGGTGAGAACTGAGCGCCATCAAACCATTCACTGGCTGCTTCTTCCAGTACAACCGGCGCTACGGGACGGAAGTCTTCCCTGTCTTTCACTTCATTCAAACGGGCCTGCATGTTGGCAGAGATCGGAGATGCAAGAATAGAACGGCTACCAAGAGCTCTTGGACCAAACTCCATTCTTCCCTGGTACCATCCGATGATCTTATCCTGTGCCAGCAGTTCAGCGGTTTCTTCTGCAACATTGTCAAGTTTCTTGTAAGGCGTCTTAGTCCAGTCCAGGAAGGCTTTAATCTCTTCATCGCCATATTCCGGTCCCCAGTATGCATGGTCCATACGGAAGGTCTTCTCCTGACTACCCCGTTCCTTCGCATCTGTCCACAATGCTGCACCCAAAGCTGTGCCGGCATCACCTGATGCGGGTTGTACCCAGATGTTTTTGAAGATGCCTGCGTCCCTGATCTTTGCATTTAACACACAATTCAATGCCACGCCGCCTGCAAAGCAAAGATTATCTGCCTGCGTTTCTTTATACAACCAGTCTGTTAGTTGTAACACAGATTCCTGGAGTACCGCCTGCAATGAATGTGCGATATTGAAGTGATGTGCTGTAAACTCATCTCCCTTCTTCCTGGCGGGTCCTAATAGTTCCACCATCTGTGCATCATCGATGGCATACTGTCCTTTATCCAGCATGCTGATCATAGAGCGGAAAGCGTTCACAAATACGGGCTTGCCGTAAGAGGCCAACGCCATTACTTTGTATTCGTCAGAGGAATGCAGGAAGCCCAGATGCGTCGTCACTTTCTCATATAACAATCCTAACGAGTGCGGCATGTCTACCTGACTGATCCTGTGCAAGTCATTCGCTCTTCCCATACTGAAAGTTGTGGTTGCTTTTTCCCCACGACCATCGATGGTCAGTACTGCCGCTTCATGGTAAGGAGATGGCAGGAACGCACTCGCTGCATGACAAAGATGATGTTCAACAAAATGCCATTGGTCATTATTGAAGCTTGCGCCGCGAAACCGTTTCTGCAAATGGTGTGGGTATCCGTCTACCAGTTGTCCGGGTGCATTGATAATTGCTGAGAGGAATAAAGGATCCCAGGGAGAGATCCACTTCTCGGGAACAAACTGTGATGGTTGCTTCAGGGGAATATCTATCAGACTTTTTTCTGCATCCTCCTGAGGCAGTAGGATAAACGGATCGAAAGAATATGAAATGTGGTCAACATCACTCAGGTGGATGTTAGCCGTTTTCAGGCAATAATCAATTGCATGATACGGTAATTCGTATGCAGAGAACGGAATAGGTCGTTTACCATGTTTGATGTGTGTAAAACGTTCGTCTTCTGCAGCAGCGATCAGCTGCCCGTCCTTAACAAGGCATGCTGCCGAATCATGGAAAGCGGCATTAATTCCAAGTGTATACATATATTGAGTGATTTGTGTCAGTGGAGGGTGTGTCTTATTCAGTAAGAAGGGCAATGAATGATGAATGACATTCATTGCCCCTGTGTAGACGTAGCAAAGCTACGGGTTAACTATTTTTGGGAGGTTCCCATTGTACTTTATCTGCATCCTCATCAGAGAGATTATTATCGTCAAGGTCATCTTCGTCGAGTTCAGGCGTATCATCCAGATCGTCTTCTTCATCATCTTCCAGATCTTCATCAAGATCTTCATCATTTACAACGTCTTCATTTTGGATATCGCCCTGATCTTCTGCCAGGTTTGCATTTAGTGGATCTTTATCGTTTTTCAGCGGCTCGTTGCCTTCAGGAGTTTGCATAACAAGTAAGTTTAGTGGAGTGAAACAAATATTAAAAGCATGTACAACTATAGGGGCACAAAGATTACGCCACGGGTCATTGATAATGAGAAGAATAGCAGTCTCCCCCATAAAGGGGAAAGCTTATCTACACATGTATGTAGTTTGAGAAACATCTTCCTGGAAGCGCTTACGGGTAAGTGGCTTATGGCACATTTCTGGACATGTATTATTTAGACACCAGTACGATTGTTTCCATTAAGAAGATGACAATACGTTTCATCACTTGAAACACTGACCGCGCAATTGTTTTGTATCTCTACGAACTTGTCATCATCAGCTTATTACCGGAACAGTTTGGCGGTGTGCAGCAGCAAATTCCAATCCTTACAGCATGTGTAAATACTACACGGAGAGCAATTGCAACTGCAGCCTGGGGAGGCATTATAATACTCGTTAAGTAAGTGGCTATGGTTTATCAGATAAGGGTGGAGTGGGGTCGGCATAAGCCGGCCCCGCTTTTTTGTGTCCAGGTCTAGCTGACATAATAGCTTAACTACCTAGTGTCAGTACCTGCCCGTATACCACTGCTACCGATAGCAACAGTAGTAACAACAATCGGAGAAGCTCCCTTGGCAACACTCATCCCCTCATGAAAAGTAACATACGAAACCGGTTCTCTTTCTTTCTGATGATCATCTGAACAAATTTGACAAAAAAATTAGGAATAAGCAGCTACCTGGGTTCGCCATTTCAGGAATTTAGCGTACACTTGTTGCAACATACACTTTGTCATCTGATGTCGGGAAGCAAAAAACCAATTAATTACGTCCAATGCCAGTAAATGATATCATCATTGTGGGAGGCGGACTGGCCGGATTAACCAGTGCCCTGCACCTGTTACGTGCAGGTTTGCATGTTACTGTTATTGAGAAAAACTCTTTTCCGAAACATAAAGTCTGCGGAGAATATATCTCCAATGAAGTATTACCCTACCTGCAATGGCTGGGAGCTGATCCGAAGTCGTTACAGCCTGCCAGTATTGAACGCGTCTTGGTATCCACTGTCTCCGGAGATAGTGTAGGGGCGTCACTACCCCTGGGCGGATTTGGCATCAGCCGTTATGCCTTAGATCACTTTCTGCTACAACTGGTACTTGCCGCCGGAGGAATATTGCTCGAAGATACAGTGGTTGATATCACCTTTACAAACGACAACTTCCAGGTGTCAACGGCTGCCGGACATACACTCCATGCTCGCTTTGTAATAGGCGCTTATGGTAAACGCGCGGCCCTGGATCAGCAACTGGATCGTGGGTTTTCTGCTCAGAAGTCTCCGTGGCTGGCAGTAAAATGTCATTATAAAGGTGACTTCCCCGACGGGTTAGTAGCGCTACATAACTTTAAGGGTGGGTATTGCGGTGTATCCAAAGTGGAGAACAATATCATCAATATCTGTTACCTGGTCAGCTACGATATCTTCAAGCAGTACAAACATATTGAAGCACACCGGGAAGCGGTATTATACAAAAACCCGCATCTGAAATACATCTTTACACATTGTACACCACTGTTTGAACGGCCAATCACCATCAGCCAGGTGTCTTTTGCTGAAAAGCGTAAAGTAGATCACCATATACTGATGACTGGAGATACGGCAGGACTGATCCATCCGCTATGCGGTAACGGCATGGCCATGGCTATACATAGCGCCAGAATCGCATCGGAACAATTATTGTCCTTCATCTCCGGAAGTATCACTTCGCGGGAGGCGATGGAGAAAGGATATACAAAAGCATGGCAGGCAGCTTTCGGAAAGCGTATGCTGGCAGGTAAGTTACTATCTTCCGTCTTCAGAAAAGAACAGCTGGCATCAGGCATGATGAAAGGATTGGTGCTGTTCCCCGCTATCTTGCCGGTCATTATCCGGCAAACACATGGAAAACCTTTAAACAACTAGTTACTCATGTTTGTCAATACGCAGCAGCGGACCCTCGCGCCAGAGATTATGGATGATTTCCTGATGGAAGGAGAGATATTACGTAGTACCTTAGACCAGATTGCTTATGTGAACCGTATGCTCGGTGGAAACAGTATCACCCTGAGCGGAGTGTCCTCGCTGATGGAACACGTGCCTAAAGGGAAATTGATCACCATTGCCGACATCGGGTGTGGAAACGGTGATATGCTCAGGGCTGTGGCAAGACTGGCCCGTAAGAATAAATGGCAGGTTAAGTTGATGGGGATCGATGCAAACAAGTGTACAGTAGATTATGCAACCCGTCTGTCAGTAGAATACCCGGAAATCACTTACTATTGTATGGATATTATGCAGGACCCCTTCAGAAACCTGCAATACGATATCGCCTTATGTACGCTCACGCTGCATCATTTTGAAGAAAAGCAGATCATCAGGCTGATGTCTGTGTTCCGGAGAAATGCAACACTGGGAATAGTGATCAATGACCTGCACAGAAGCGCGCTGGCTTACCGCCTGTTCCAGGGATTCAGCTGGATTGCTGGTATGGGACAGATGGCCAAAACCGACGGACTGGTATCTATCCTGAGAGGATTTAAAAGAAACGAGATAGAAGAATTATCACATAAACTAAATTTTAGTCAGTATACACTCAAATGGAAATGGGCTTTCCGTTACCAGTGGATAATCACAAATGTATGAGCGTTAAAATAACAGCAGTTGCGAAAGCCTTACCTCCTTATACCAGAACTACCGAGGAAATTATGCCTTTTCTGGACGTATGGTTGTCCGGTCAGGAAGACCGCTTTGCCAGAAAAGTCAGAAAGATCTTCGAGAATGCAGCGGTAGAAAGACGCTATTCTATTATGAGTCCGGAAGAGGTATTTACCAATACCTCATTTGAAGAGAAGAACGACATCTATATGCGGGAGGTGATTAAACTGGGGCGTCAGTGTCTGCAGGATGCGCTTACAAAAGCTGGTCTTGGTCCGCAGGACCTGGACTATATCATCACTGTCAGCTGCACCGGTATTATGATCCCCTCCCTGGACGCTTACCTGATCAATGAATTACAACTCAGGCAGGACATTATACGTTTGCCCGTAACAGAAATGGGTTGCGCAGCAGGTATCTCAGGAATGATCTACGCCAAGAAATTCCTGCAATCCAACCCGGGTAAACGGGCTGCTGTAATAGCGGTAGAATCGCCTACTGCTACTTTTCAGCTGGAAGACTATTCCATGCCCAATATTGTCAGTGCAGCCATCTTCGGCGATGGCGCTGCCTGTGTAATATTGTCTTCTCACGAAGAAGACAAGGGCCCAGGCATAGTGGCAGAGGAAATGTATCACTTTTATTCCGCTGAACATATGATGGGATTCCGCCTCACTAACACCGGTCTGCAGATGATACTGGACGTTGAAGTACCAGAAACCATTGCTGCTCATTTTCCCGCTATTGTTCATCCTTTCCTGGAGAAGCAAAACAGCTGCATCGAGGAGATTGACCATCTGATATTCCATCCGGGAGGGAAGAAGATCATTCAGACGGTAGAACAGCTTTTCGGCAATATGGGAAAGAATATAGATGATACCAAGGAAGTGTTACGTTTATATGGTAACATGTCCAGCGCAACGGTCCTGTACGTACTGGAACGCTTTATGGACAGGGAAATACCTGCCGGCAGCAAAGGCCTGATGCTAAGCTTTGGTCCGGGATTTTCCGCACAGCGAATATTATTACAATGGTAAAGGAATTTGCTTCATATAATTACTGGGCAGTAATACTTGGCGGCAGCAACGGTCTTGGACTGGCTACTGCACACAAGCTGGCGCAGCACGGTATGAACATCTGCATTGTACATCGTGATGCCCGTATAGAATTGCCCCGTATCGAACAGGAGTTTGCAGCCATCCGGGAGATGGGTGTATCATTGCTCACGTTCAACGCGGATGCGCTGCAAAGTGTAAAAAGGACCGACATCCTCTCCTCATTGCAAACGGCCATGGGAGCAAATGGTCGTGTCAGAACGCTTGTACATAGCATTGCCAGGGGGAATCTCAAGGCTATGCTTAAGCCGGAAGGTGCTGTACTTACTAATGACGATTTCCATATTACCCTGGATAGTATGGCCATCAGCCTCTATGACTGGACACGGGCCCTCATTACACAAGGACTATTTGCTGCGGATGCACGTGTATTGTCTTTCACCAGTGAAGGCAGCAGTCGCGCCTGGGCGCATTATGGTGCAGTGGCAGCTGCAAAGGCAGCACTGGAAGCAATCACCAGAAATATGGCATTAGAATTTGCTCCATTGGGCATCCGGGCCAACTGCATACAGGCAGGCGTTACCGACACCCGCTCCCTGCAGGCTATTCCCGGCAGCGAAGCGCTTATTACACATACAAAACAACGTAACCCCTTTCACCGGCTTACGACTCCTGCTGATGTAGCCAATGCTGTTTATCTCCTGTGTAAAGAGGAAGCAGCCTGGATCAACGGAGCCGTTATTCCGGTAAACGGGGGGGAACATATCAGCTGATATATGACGATACAGTCAATTCTTGATAAACTGCCCTATAGTGATCCCTTTCGTTTTGTAGACGGTCTGGATGCTATAGATAGCAACAAGGTAACCGGGCACTTTACCTTCCGTGAAGACCTGGATTTCTACAAAGGACATTTCAAAGGATACCCCATTACTCCGGGTGTTATACTTACGGAAGTTGCTGCTCAGATAGGACTGGTATGTCTCGGTATCTATCTGACAGCAGAAGAGGAGCAGGACGGACAAATGACCTTCGGACTTACCTCCACAGAAATGGAGTTTATGCGGCCGGTAATGCCCGGTGAAAAGGTGTCCGTAGCTGCAGAGAAAGTATACTTCCGTTTCGGTAAACTAAAGTGCAGGGTTACAATGAGCAATCATACAGGAGAAGAAGTATGCAGTGGCGTTATTGCCGGAATGATCATTCGCAAATCACATGAATAAAAGAGTAGTAGTGACCGGACTAGGTGTAGCTGCACCCAATGGGGTGGGAATACCTGCTTTTGCGGCTGCAATAAAGGCTGGTACCTCGGGTATCCGGCATGATGCGGAACTGGCTGCCTTACAGTTCTCCTGTCAGATATCCGGGAAACCGGAAGTGCCGGAAAGTCTTCAACTGCAATACCTCGATCCGCTGGAGCTGAGAAACTTTAACAGTAATGGCATTATGTACGGTCTGATAGCCGGAATAGATGCATGGAGAGATGCACAACTGCCTGCAGGGCCGGATCTGCCGCCTGACTGGGACAGCGGGACGATCTTCGGCGCTGGTTCTGCTGGTGTTGATAAGCTGCGTGAAGCGATATATAAAGTCGATGCCATGAATGTGCGCCGTTTGGGGAGTACTGTTGTACCGCAGACCATGGCCAGTGGTATCAGTGCATGGCTGGGAGGAAAACTGGGCCTGGCTAACCAGGTGACGACCAATTCATCTGCCTGTACAACGGGTGCAGAAAGTGTGCTGATGGCCTATGACCGTATCAGGAACGGGCATGCAAAACGTATGCTGGCAGGTAGTACCAGCGATGCCGGACCATACATATGGGGCGGTTTTGACGGATTAAAGGTCTGTACCTTCAAACATAATGATGATCCGCAGGGAGGTTCCCGGCCTATGAGTGCGTCGGCCAGTGGCTTTGTACCAGGCAGTGGGGCTGGTGCCCTGGTGCTGGAATCGCTGGAAAGTGCCCTGGACAGAGGTGCTGTTATTTATGCGGAAGTACTGGGTGGGCATGTTAACTCAGGCGCACAACGCGGTGATGGCTCTATGACAGCACCAAACAGTATTGCGGTACAGCGTTGTATCAGGGAAGCTGTAAAAGCTGCAGGCATTGATGCCGCAGAGATTGACGCCATTAACGGGCACCTTACCGCTACTGGCAAAGATGCGCTCGAGGTGGAAAACTGGGCGGTTGCTCTCGACAGGAGAGGAAGCGACTTCCCCTATCTGAATGCATTGAAAGGAATGATCGGGCATTGCCTCAGTGGCTCAGGAAGTATTGAACTGGTAGCGGCCGTACTGCAACTACATGAAGGCTTCCTATTCCCGAACATTAACTGCCAAGATCTCCACCCTGAGATTGCGGCGATTGCTGCTCCCGAAAAAATACCTCAGCAATTGATATATAAAGATTTAAATTTGATTGCGAAAGCCAGCTTTGGCTTTGGAGATGTGAATGCCTGTGTGATATTAAAGAAGTACAATTAAAAACGATGGATAAAGAAACGCTGATCGCACAATTAAAAGAGATCGTCAAGCCGTACGCTAAAGACCAGGAAGCCTGGCAGCAGATCAATGAAAATACTGATTTCGTCAAAGACCTGAAGATCAACTCTGCTAACCTGGTAGACGTTATACTGGATGTGGAAGAACAATTCAACATTGTGATCGATAATGAAGCAATGGAACATATGCTGAATGTAAAATCAGCTATAGAGATCATTGAAGCCAAACTTGGCGGACAATGATCGGCAATGATATCATAGATCTCCGTCTGGCCTGCCAGGAAAGTAACTGGCAACGCAAAGGATATCTTGGCAAGATCTTTACAGCTGCCGAGCAGGAAATGATTCATCAGGCAGTAACGCCATCAGATATGGTCTGGCTGCTCTGGAGCTGTAAAGAAGCTGCCTATAAGATTGTTAACCGCATCTCAAATATCAGAGTATACAACCCCATTAAATTTGACTGCTCCCTCTCAGGGCAGCAGGAACAATCCATCACCGGTAAAATATACCACGCCGCTAAAAGCTACTCGTTTATCAGCCACAGAAGTCAGCACTGTATACATACCATCGCTGTTGCACATGAGATATTCTTTGACAGTCTTGACATATACACTGGTCATGACTGGCCGCTACACCTGCTCGATAAATGTGCGCTGATGAAAAACCAGGATGGTATACCCTATATGATGAACTGTTACAGCCATTCTCCGCTGCCTGTTTCTATTAGTCACCATGGCGAGTACTATGGTGTTGTCAAAAACAGAATACAGGTGTAACAGGTGCAGTTTTTGAAGATGGATTTCGTAAAGATATGACATATGAAGCTGAACGAAGATCTCATCAAGAAACTGGCTAAACAGTACACGCCATCATCCATGATCGACATGGAGTTCAGAGGAAACGATCTCTCTTTTAAAACAGACGATGAAGGCAACGCTATATTGCTCTTTATCGGAGAAAGAACTGCTGACGGCAATGTCAGGGGAGAACGCTATGCCCGCACTTTAAAGTACGATCGTGACGGTAACCGTATCAAAGACCACTGGGAGCTAAAAGGCAAGGCTACCTGATGTACAGGGCTATTTTGGTACAATGATGGTATGTTGTACAGTATGGCACAGATTACTTATCACGCATCTCATGAACAACATGCGCCATCAGCGCTCTTACAATTTGCGGTGGCTGCTGAACAGGCAGGATTTACAGCAATTCACTGCTCAGATCATTTCCATCCCTGGAGTGAAAGACAAGGACAAAGCGGTTATTCTTTCGCCTGGATTGCTGCCGCTTTGCAGGCTACCAAAGTACCCATCAGTATGGTATGCGCGCCCGGGCAAAGATACCATCCAGCTATTGTAGCGCAGGCTATCGCTACTATTGCAGAAATGTTTCCCGGCCGGTACTCTGTTGAGCTGGGCAGTGGTGAAGCCCTGAATGAATGTATCACCGGCGAAGTATGGCCACAGAAAGCGGAGAGGAATGCACGTTTACTCGAATGTGCAGATGTGATCAGAAGACTGCTGAAAGGCGAATTGGTAAACCGTACAGGGCGTGTTACGGTAAAAGAAGCGAAATTATATACTTTGCCTACTGTACAGCCCCCCTTGATGGTGGCTGCATTAACGGAAGCTACTGCGTCCTGGGCGGGTGCCTGGGCAGACGGGCTGATTACTGTAGCAGGCGATGATGAACAAATGGAAAAGATGATCAGCGCCTTCAGAAATAACGGGGGTGCTGATAAGCCTATTTATGTTCAAATGGCCTTTTCCTATGCACGATCTGAGAAAGAAGCGCTTGAGGTAGCCTTCGACCAGTGGCGCACTAATTTCTTCTCGCCAGAGGTACTGAATGAACTGTCTAAGCCTACCCAGTTTGACAGCGCAGCTACCTATATGAGACCAGAAGACCTGGAAGAGAAGATGCTTATTTCGGCGAGTACTGAAGAGTGTCTGAAGTATATACAGCATTATGTTGACCTCGGCTTTGACAGGGTTATTCTACACAATGTAAATAGGGATCAGGAGCTGTTCCTGCAGGATTTTAAGGATAAAGTGTTACCGCATATCCGCCTGCCGCAATAACAGCAGGTCACAGCGGTCATAAGGCAATATCATTGCAGATGCGGAGTAACAGGCTTCGCATCTGCTTTTTGCTATTACAAACTGTCTTGCCAACTGCCTAATAGTTGTGCGCAGTTCTTCTGAACATTTCCTTCCCTAATGGAAAAGGCGTACGGTCGGTAGCAAGACCTACCAGTACCTGCATCAGTCCAAGCAGAAGATGCGGTAACATCACTGTTTCTCTGAACCCGAATATCCATGGCGAAAAGGCTAATACTAACCCTGCCAGTGTATCTACCGTCAGGTGGGTCTTCATGCTGATTACGCGGAATATACCTCCCTCATAATTAGTGAATACCGATAGCAGCAACATGGTCATTCCGTTAATGATAGCCATCCATGGGGCCGCACTACCATCGTGGAACTCAAA
Source organism: Chitinophaga rhizophila (assembly GCF_019492185.1). Taxonomy (GTDB): domain Bacteria; phylum Bacteroidota; class Bacteroidia; order Chitinophagales; family Chitinophagaceae; genus Chitinophaga; species Chitinophaga rhizophila. The sequence continues at coordinate 64,498 of NZ_JAICCF010000001.1, read as the reverse complement.
TATCCAGGGTGAAGCTACGAGTAATACACCCGTAGCATAATCAAATATTGTGTGTGTCTTTGTGCTGATTAACGACATAACAATACTGTTTACTATTGGTAAGATTCAACATCGTCAAACTGTTCAGGCGCATATTGTTTACGAACGTCTTCCAGTATATGTCTTGCTTCTTCCAGGTGTGCTGATACAATAGGTAATGTCTTCTTTGCATAGTTCTGTAATGCAGTGTCCTTCATATTGTGAGCAGCGGCATCCAGCTTTTCCATTGTCTCCTGATGTTCACGTACCATCCGCTTGATAAAGGCTCTGTCAAAGGATTTATCCTTTTTCTCTGCCATCGCTGAAATATCTTTCATTTCTTCTGCGGATAGCCCGGTAGGGACAGTTACTCCCGATTTATAACAGGCCTGTTGAAGGTCGGCATTTGATTGTGTATGCGCAGTGACCATTTTCTGGCCAAATTCCTTAAGCCGACCGTAGTTGGCGTTTGTTTGTGCCAGCTTACCCAACTCTATTTCACGCAGGTTAGCAGTTGCTGCTGTAGTGGCAAATTCTACTGCTGCATTATCTAAATGGTCCATACTCTCGGTCATGGCATCGGCGCTATCTTCCCTGGCTGCTTCCTGACTCTTTACTTCTTTATTCTGACAGGCAAAGAGCAGGCATACGACAGAGATTGCTAAGGTTAGTTTTTTCATAAACAGATTGTTTACAGTAGGTGCTTCAAAAAAAGTACCATCAGAGCTGGCATAGTTTTATTAGAGATAATAGCATTAAACCGGATTTTCTCACTCAAAAACACATCGTATGAGCACACTACTTAACAAGGGTCATGAAGAAGGACCAGTAGCAAAAGCGATTGAAAACCAAACGGCGAAACTGCCTTCAGATACATATCTGTGGGCCGCGGTAGGGGCAATGGGTGTATCTTTGGCTCTGCAATGCCTTAAACAGAAGCACGTAAGCCTGTTTATAGGTCAGTGGGCTGCTCCTTTTCTGTTGATGGGTATTTACAACAAAATTGTCAAGGTAGAGGGCAATGATTAACCGTTGTTTGTTTAAATGAAAAAGTCTGAATGTTTATGACATTCAGACTTTTTTTTTGCGGGTACATACTTGCCATGAAGTGTTACCGTTTGTACACGTATCAGCAAACTGCCTTTGTCTTTTCATTTGCTCCGCAGGCGGCACAGTCCTGATTTCCAGGGGCAGCATCTTCTCCGCAATAGCTACATAGCAATATATCTTTCGCTTGTCGCTGCTCTTCCAGAAAATCTTTGTCAAACGCTGGTATCACTGATAATCCGGGTTTGGCATCTGTATGGCGTAAAACAGTGAATGCACCATTAGCTTCCATATACATCCGTTTTACCTGCCCCAGGTGTAAGATCTTCTTCGCTCTCAGCTGTGCCATGAGCTGTTCACGGCTGATACGTGCTTTCTTCATCTCTTTCATCTTCAAGCAACCGTCTTCTACCAATGTACTGATATATCCCTGAGACAGCCGTTCTATTCTTTGGCTCCTTATGCTGAGCCAGGCTACCAGTCGCTGCACGCATACCACGACTATTGCTATCACAAGTCCTGGCAGAATGCCTCTGTCTGGCGTAAACATCGGTATACCTATCGCTGCGGCAAGCGTAGAGATAGCAGCAAGCTCATTACGCGTTAACCGGGTGGCCATCCGCTTACCCATTATGCGCAATGCGCCCATCAGGATAATGTACACAAATATGCCCCGGATGAGTATTTCTATAAAAAATTCAGGCGGCGTATCTCCGGTAAGTATGCGGCCTATGTCTTCCAGTTTGATTGCTGATTTGTCCATGATTATTTCTGTATTACTGCATTTTCCCATTCACTATTGCCACATGCCCGGCAACTATCCTGATGTTCTTTGCTGGTTACATGTCCGCATCGGGTACAGGCTAATTCACCGGCGTCGCCGTTCTTCTGAAGTTCGGGTTGTAAGTCCTTGTCTATTTTCGGCATAATACTATATCCCGGGCGGGGCTTGTCAAACCTGTAGATGCTGAAGTTGCCGGTTGCTTCCTGGTAAAGTCGCTTTACTTCTCCCAGCTGAAAGATGCCTTCTTCCCGTAAGATGGCAAATAGCTGTTCTTTCGATATGCGTATTTTGTCCAGTTCTTTCACCTGTAGTTCGCCATCTTTGATCAGCATGCTCATTTTACCTTGTGTGAGCGCTTCTGTCTTTTTACTTTTGAAAATAAACCAGGTAATTCCGCGCTGGAATCCCAGCACAAACAATAGCATTAACATACCGTGCAGGATACCTCTTTCGGGCATCTGCATGGGCACAGATATGATAGCACCCAATGTAAGCATCACTGCCATTTCTGTAATAGTCAGTTGTCCGCTCATGCGCTTACCTAACAGCCTGATGATGACTAACAGGAATATGTAAATAATGAGGGCTCTGATGAGCACCTCCACGAGAAATACAACGGGCGCGTTGCCATACAGCAGGCGTTCCCAGTCATTTAAATGAATTGATTGCGGGTCCATGATGAATGTAGTTTATGATAATATTGATAAGGCTCCTGCGTTTACCGCAGGAGCGCTTACGCTACGATACACAGTAGAAATTGTGCTCATTATATCAGATGCCTGTTTAACGTTTAGTACCGTCCGGCTCCTATCCGGAAGCGGCATTGTTATTTTATTGGCGAAGGCCTAACATTGTTGTTGTTTGACTTAAACTGATGCATAAATATATCTTCGCACACGTCAGAACATCGCCGGCAGGCTTCTGCACATATGCGCGTGTGCTCGCTTTCCCACTGTACGTGGGCTTCGCATACCTGCATGCAATGGTCGCAGACATCTATACATAGCTGGCATTGTTTTTCACTGAACGTCCCTTCCAGGCTCATTACAGCTACGGTCGCACGACAGATAGCGGCGCACTCAAGTAATGAAGTAATACAATCTTTTAATTTTTCAGGGTGTTGGTTTTTCAACATCGCAGCAATACCGTAATCACATGCTAATGAACATGCCGCACATGCTTCTGCACACTTCTGTAATTCCTCTCTATTCATATAATTACATTAAAACAGCAATAAAAGTCTTCCTGTTAATGTAACAATCAATATGCCTGTGTGCCAGGCTGATGGCTGAAAAACATGCGGGAAGATATCCCGTCTATAGATGGAGCAGGGGTAACAGGTCTTTCATATCATAAAATATAGTAGCACCTTCTTTTCTGAGCTCGTCACCGTTGAATGGTTTGGCATAACCCAGTATCTTAAAGCCGCCTCTTTGTGCGGCAATAACGCCCGCTTTACTGTCCTCTATCACTACACATTCGGCAGGAGCGAAACCCATCTTCTCAGCCGCATATAAAAATATACCCGGATCTGGTTTCCAGCTGTTGATCTCATAGCCACTAAATATCCGCTTGCCGTCTGCGAAGTATGGATACAGGCCCGTCAATGACAGATTCAGTTTCATTTTCTCCATCGGCCCGCTGGATGCAACGCAGTAAGGTATACGAAGACGATCAAGCACTGCTTTAATTCCATTTACCGGGCGCATCTCTGTCTTAAACACTTCATAAGAGCGGGCACGGAACAGTTGCTCAAAATCTTCAGGGAAAGGGCTGCTTGCTTTCTGCTGCAATATCTTAATCCCCTCTCTTAACCGGATGCCGCTGAACTCTTCCACTGCTTCCTGCAGATCCATGGAGACGCCGTATTCGGATGCCATATCCAGCAATACTCTTACGCCAATTACTTCGCTATCCACCAATACGCCATCACAATCAAAGATGATACATCCGGGTCTATGCATGTTTACGCTTTTATACTTTCATTTATTGTCGTTGTCTGTGCGGCCTCCTTTACCTGTAATATCAATACGGTGATTAATATCCCGAATGCGGCCATTACGGCAAATGCCCACCTCATACCTGCTGCTTCTGCCAGAAAACCGACTACAGGCGGTACCACCAGGAAACCCATATATCCTACGGTAGATACTGCTGCTATGGCTGCACCACTATTCATGCTGGTAGTCGTTGTGGCCATCCTCAGCACCAGCGGTACCACACATGATACGCCGAAACCAATCATCATAAAGCCTATACTTGCCGTGATGGTGTAAGGGGCAACGGCCGATAGCATAAATCCGCACAGTACCAATATACCGCTATACTTAATCATCGCAGGCACACCCACCTTGTTTACCAGGCTATCTCCTGTGAACCGTCCGGTACTCATGGCAATCATATAAATGACATAGCCGGCGGCTATCAGCTTTTCCGGCGGATGTACTGCCTCCCGGAAGAAGATGTTACTCCAGTCATACATCGTTCCCTCACAGGCCATTACCGCAAAGGATATCAGGCCAAACTTCATCAGGTGCTTATCCGGCCATATGAACCGTTTGGTATCTGCGCTTCTGGTAGGCGGCTGGTGCGGACTATCCGGGAAGGCCAGGAAACCCATAATTGTCATCAGTACAGAAACGCCTGCAAAATGCCAGGACGGGGCTATGCTGACATCTACCATTATCGCCCCCAGCGCTGCTGCTGCAAAACCTGCCAGGCTCCACACTCCATGAAAAGTAGTAATTATTGACCGATTATACAATGCCTGTACCGCAACAGACTGTGCATTCACAGATATATTCATCAGATTTCGGGAAGAACCGAAACAGAACAATACCAATCCCAGCTGCCATGGCTCAGTTACTACGCCTATCAGCCCCAGCATCAGGTTAAATATCAGTACGCCTATCATCATAATATTCCGGCTGCTATGCCGCTGTAACAAGTAGCCGGTGACAGGCAGTGTCAATACCAGCCCTATAGGCAGCGCAAACAGGAAGAACCCCAGTTCGGCCTTGTTCAATGACAGCTGACGCTGAATATCTGGTATCCTGGAGGCCCAGCTGGAGAAACTGAAACCTGAGATAAAGAAGAAGGCAGCAGTTGCCAAACGTGCAGCCCGGGGAGAGGAAGGTGCTTTTGTCATCACCCTGCAAAAATAGTCAGGAATCGGGAAACTGGAAGGAGGAAATGAAGTGTACCATCATAAGACGGTGTAAAATACAGCAGGCCGCCCCATATAGTAGGAAGCGGCCTGCTGCTATTACTGACAGGAACCCGCGAACTACCGGTTCCTGCATATGTTTGATTAAAACACCTGCTCTACGCGGCCCACACGACCATCAGCAGAGATACCTTCTACTACTATTCTGAACTTCTTGGAGAAGTCATTATTGTAGAAGTGGATCGTTCTTGCATAGGTGATGGAGTCAACAGAAATATACGGACTCCAGAACAACGTAAGTCGTTTGTCAGGCAATTCGTGTACTTCTTTCTTCACCGCATAATCCGGCGAATAGAACTCTTTCACCAGGCTGTAACCTGCTTTCTTCATACGCTCGAAGCCCCGGAAGTTCTGGTCGCCGGCATTGTCGCCACCTTTCTTGGTATACACAGCAATCGCACCGCCTGCGCCTCCACCAAAGCCGCCCATGAACGGCGGACGGAATACTTTCACCAGCGCAATATCATTCACGTTAACGTTAGCCAGCATACTTGCGTCAGAAGGCATCTCGTTCAGGTACAGCGACGGTGCTGCGCCTCTCCATGACATAGAGGGATTATTAAGGTCTCCGGTAATATTCAGCCCTGCTACTTTCGCCTGCAGGTACTGGAATATGTTCATCTGGTAAGGCGTCTCCTTGGTCAGGTCGAAGGTGTAACCATCTCCGGAAGCAAACATGCCCGATGTATAACGCTGTTCGGTGGTCTGCGCCGGTGTGATTTTCTTATCGCGGATGTTCACCTCTTTCAGGTAAACGGTCTTGTTAGTAATGGCCCTGTTCACCTTGTTGCTTTCATTGGCTGTAGTCAGGAAGCGGGTCATCGCTGCATTATCCAGTCCCAATGGTACGCGCATAGGGTATGGAGTATTTACCTGCGGTGATCTGTCAAAGAAGTGTTGCTCAAATGTTACCTGCACATCTTTCCACCGCTTCTGTTTGTCATTCCCCTGGAAGTACACCAGTACGGTGTCCATGAACTGCATATTGGCTATCTCAAACTCACCTTTGTCATTTGTTTCTGCGGAGCTGAAGGAGGTAGTACTATCCAGCGGCTGCTTGAAGATGAAGTCTACTTTACCACCTACCAGTGGATAACGGCCGGTGTTGGTGACAGCTGTACCTTTCAGCGACATGCCCTGTTCATATGGATATTTCAGCTGAGGCATTTCGTTGTTCAGCAGTTTCTTCCAGCTGAACCGGCTCCAGCCGTTTGTCAGCATCACCAGGTCAATGGCGTCAACAGTGGCTTTGGCGGTATCTCTGAAATACCAGGCCGGGTTATATACATATCCTTTCAGGTCTGCTGTCATCAGGAGGGTAGACAGGATGTTGTGTTCATCCGGATCTTTCAGCACCTGCTCTGCATCCGTAATAGAGATAGACATACTGGTCTGCATGCTGTCGGGTGCAAACAGTTCGATGGAGCTTTTGCCTCTCGGCGCGTTACTGATCTCTGCATTCATGAAGCTGAGGTCAATCTGGTCAGCCTTTCTTACAAATGCCAGGCGTTCAGATACCGGCAGGCCTTTGTTGCTGAACAGCGTAACGTGTAAGATACCGGTAGGGAGAGACTGGGTAGGGACAAAGCCGCTGATCCTGCCTTCCGCTACGTTAAGTACTGCTTTGTAGATCAGCTGATTCTGCATCTGGGCAATCACCATCATGTGATGGTAGGCGGTATCATCCGGATTGGCCAGTGTTGCCTGGTAGAAGATGCGGTTACCCCGGTTAAACAGCTTGAGGGCTACGCCTTCTGTAGCTGCTGCCGGCAGGTCTATTGTTCTTTGCTGACCGGTGGCTGATTGGATTACGGCTTTATACTGTTCACCTGCGGCAGGCGTCAGCTCGAAAGTACCCATACCATCATGTACGGTTTTGATCTCTGCAACGGTCTCATTCTTACCATTCTTTACAGCGCCGGTAACAGCGATCGGATAACCACTCTGATCTACCGCCTTGAAGGCTACCAGGCCGGCATTGTTAGCCAGCATATTTCCTCCTTCCGGGAAGAACTGCACGGCAAAGTCGCGGGTAGTCGCGGTATCTTTCGGCATGGTATTCTTCCTGGCTGGGTCAAGTATCTCTATGTTTTTATAGAAAAGGAATGACGGATCATAGTTGAGCATCCAGGCGGTATAAGCACGGATCTGGTAGTGGCCTGTCTTCAGATTTTCCGGTAGTTCCAGGTCGCCCGCAGCAGAAGCGCCCTGGGCGGGCAGACGTTTTTTCGTAACAACGTTGCCATCCTTGTCCAGCAGTTCTACATAGAGTATCGCTGCGGCCAGCGATGGCTGGTTCTGCAACATGATATATGCCTTGAACCACATCGTTTCGCCGGAGGCATAGATGTCTTTGTCAAAATGCAGGTACACCTTTTCCTGCGGATAACGTTTTGAGAATAGCGCCAGTGCATTTGTAACCTTATCCTGCCAGTCGTCAGCCGGCAATAGTGAGAATGCTGTCAGTACACCCGCCGAACAGATAGGGATGATCCATTTCAGCCGGGTGAACCTCTTTAACGATGAAAATTCCATGCGGGACGATTTATTAATAACTGTCTAATTTACTATCAAAAACTAAGCGCTTTGCTTATTATTGCGGTTGAAAGTAAGCATTTAAGTAAAATTTAAGACAACCGCCCATCAATATACTATGTTCGGCCCAATTGACCAATTCGTTGCACGGTTTATTCAGCTTACGCCGGAGGAGCTGGAAATCTTTCATTCCCTGCTGGAATACAGGAAGGTAAAGAAAAAGAGCTTCCTGCTCAGAGAAGGCGAAGTGTGTGATTATGAAGCATATATCCTGAAAGGGTGTGTGCGTACCTTTTATGTAGACAAACAAGGGGCCGAGACTAACCTCACTTTCGCTATCGAAGACTGGTGGGTGGCAGATCTGGCCAGTTTTACCGAGCAGCAGCCCTCCCGGCAAAACATTGAGACACTGGAAGACTGCGAACTGCTCACTATCAGTTATAAAGATAAAAATACCCTCTACGAACAGGTGCCAAAGTTTGAACGGCTGTTCCGCCAGCTCTTACAACGCACTGCCAGCGTCATGCAGCAACGTATCTATGCCTCTATCTCACAGACGGCCGAAGAACGTTACCTGGCCTTTCTGGAAAAATACCCTGCCATTGTACAGCGGATCCCTCAGCACCATATTGCCAGATATATAGGCGTATCGCCCGAGTTCCTCAGTAAGGTGCGGAGTACCATGTACCGGAAGCCCTAATCCGGCTATATACCAGGGAATCGATGCTCAAAACTGCTGATTAACAGCATATTAGTTCTCTGCGTCTCCGCGCAGCAGCATACCTGCTGCCACTTTTTGCCGGCAACCAGCGCAGCCGGTTGCGGGACATGTATGCCTGCTACCTGAAACTTTCCTTCCCGGATGGCAGTCCTTTGCCGCTTACTGGTAAAGTAGATCCCTTTGTCCCTGCTTGATCACGTTTCATTCTCCTAACTTTCAGGTCACCATCAGTACACTAAAAGGTCACCTCAATATCCCCGGGATATCCAAGTGACCTTCTAGCGACCTCTTAGTGTACTGGAAATGCCCTGTTGGTATAAAAGAAAGACCCTGTTCAGGGATATAGCCAGGCTATAACAAAAACGGGGATATGGCCGTATCCGCCACATCCCCGCCATAAGCTGGAAAGATATATGTTGATTACTTGAAAACCAGTTGGTTAGCCAGGTTGATTTCGTCCTGACTGATGGTGTGACCCATATTGTTATAGATGTTAACCGTAATATCAGCTCCCATTTCTTTGAGTACCTGCTCAGAGGCCTTTACGCGGTCAACCGGTACATGGGGGTCAGGGTTGCTGGTGCCGATAAAGACAGGGCTACCACCAAAATTACCGGTGTAATTTTCCGGGTAAATCTTGTCGCCGATCAGTCCACCGGTGAAGGCGACTGCGCCACCGTATTTTGTTGCATGGCGGGTGATAAATTCCAGCGTCAGACATGCGCCCTGGGAAAAACCCAGGAAGTAGATGTTTTCCGGCTGGATGCCGTCAGCTACCACATCTTCCACCAATTCTTTCAGTACGCTCAGTGCAGACGACAGCCAGGGTTCATTCTGTGCCGGCGGCATGAGGAATGAATAAGGATACCAGGTATTGCCGGCGGCCTGTGGGGCCAGCAGTGCATAGTCCTTCACATTCAGGTAGTTAGCGAGTGAAAGAATATCCTCTGCACTACCTCCACGACCATGTATCATGATCAGCGCCTTTGCTGCTTCCGTTGTCTTTTTCCCTGCTGTGATAATATTCTTCTTATGCATAACTTCAATGATTCTATTCGTTATTCTCCTTCCTGTTTCAACCAGATGTCCGCATATTCATCGGGATGTTTTTTGAACTGTGCGTGTACGTAAGCACATAACGGTCTGACTTTCAGCTGATGTTCCCTGGCATATGCCACCATACCATTGAGCAGTACCCTGGCCAGTCCTTTGCCTTCGGCCTGTGGGATAATCTCTGTATGATAGGCAGTGAGTACGCCACCATCTACGGCGATCACCATTTCACCGGTCTGTTCGCCTTCATGCATCAGGTAAAAAGCGCCGTGGTTTTTGGCATTGAGCCTTATTACAACTTCGTCCATGGTAGTCAGATTAAAGAACAGGTAATACTTTTTCGATATCTGCGCGGATAGATTCATACTGTACCGGCAGTTTCAGGTGCTGTCCCAGCTGATCCAGCGGCTCATCTACGGTGAAACCCGGATTGTTGGTCGCCAGTTCAAACAACACGCCGCCTGGTTCTCTGAAATAGAGAGAGAAGAAGTAGTCGCGGTTAATCTTCTGGGTAATGTTCAGTCCTTTTTTAAGCACCTTATCTCTGAAGTTCATCAACACTTCTTCATTGTCTACGCGGAAGGCAATGTGATGGTTGGTACCGCCACCACCTTTACCGGCAGCTTCTTTCGGTGATTCGATCAGATCGATGATAGCAGCTTCCTGCACTGCGTCAGTGATAAAACGGTGACGGTTGCCTTCCTGTTCCAGGAATGTATATCCGAGTACATCGGTAAGGATTGCGGCAGTAGGGCCAATGCTTCTGAGGTTCAGTGCTACGCTGTGGAAGCCTTTGGTGGCATGTGCTGCTTTCACGTCGGTTGTTTCCCAGCCTTTGCGGTTATCAGCATTTTTAGGTACGATCAGGTTCAGTTTCAGTCCATCCGGATCTTCAAACGGAAGGTACTGTTCTCCGAATCTTTCTGCGATCGGACCGTGTACTACGTTCTTTGCTGCGAAGCGCGCCGCCCAGAACTCCAGGCTGCCTGCAGGTACTGCATATCCTATTTCAGTAGCCATACCGGTACCGTTCTGTCCACGGCCAATACCTTCCCACGGGAAGAATGTCAGGATGGTGCCCGGTGTACCATGTTCATCACCGAAATAAAAGTGGTAAGTACCCGGATCGTCGAAGTTGACTGTTTTCTTTACGAAGCGAACACCCAAAGTATCTGTATAAAACTGAAGGTTTCTCTTTGCATTATCAGCAATGGCTGTAATGTGGTGCAGGCCTAATATTCTATCTTCCATAAAAAATGTTTTAAAGTTTAATAATCCAGTTTGCCAAAGCGTCCATTCTTATAATCTTCCATTGCCTGATCCACTTCCTCTTTCGTATTCATAACGAAATTGTCTTTAGCAGCCACTGGTTCGTCGATCACTGCTGCGGAGAGGAACAGCACCTGGCTGTCTTCATTGGCGGCCACAGAAAACGTGGTGCCTTTCCGGTCAAATACTACCAGGCTATGTTCCGGAACAGGAGTAATATCATCAATTGTAACACGTCCATGCGCTACGTAGAGCAGTGTCCAGTAATCTTCTGTTACATTGAACTCAATCTCTTTACCATTTGCTATTTCGCCCACTGCTGCTGTTACAGGAGTGAAAGATATATTCACAGGTCCTGTTTTGCCATCCAGTTGGCCGCTGACCAGTCTCAGATGCACGCCTTCCTGTTCATATACCAGTGGCATTTCTTCTTTGCTGACGAACTGGTAGCGGGGATCGTCCCATTTATTTGCTGCGGGCACATTTACCCACAACTGAAGAAACTCCATTGTGCCGCCGTTTTCATGCATCTGCGCTGAAGGGCCTTCACTGTGAAGGATGGCCTTACCTGCAAACATCCATTGCGCATCGCCACCACGGATAATCTGGTCATTACCTTCCGTATCTCTGTGATGGGCTTCACCCTGTAGCTGAAAGGTTACAGGTGCGAATCCACGGTGAGGGTGGGGGTGAATCCTGTTGTCAGATCCGGGAGGAACAACATCCGGTCCGCCGTGGTGTAATACGATAAACGGATTAGCAAAGCGGAAATCCGCATGCGGTAACGGTTGTAATACCGTTTCTGTAGGAGTGATGTTCTTTGCTCTTCCGGCAAGGATGTGTGCAATGTTCTTTTTCATAGCAGCAATTTTAGACGGAGCTTTTATTTATTCTCCAGTGCGTATAGTATTTCGTTTTTCAGTAAACCGCTACCGCCGCCGTAATGTCTCTTCACAATGCTACCTGGTGTGCGTTGCTTAAAGTGCGCAGTCAGTATGGCTTCTTCTTCCGGCGTAATGCCTGCGCAAAGCAATACGATATCAAACTGCTGCTCTTCAAAGGCTGACAGGGCAGCTTCGTTGGTGGTCACAGCCAGTCCGGTCCAGTTGTCGGGTGTATTGAGCAGGCGTTGCATCACGGTCATGATTTCAGCGTTTCTGCCAATAGCCAGTATATGTAGTTTTCCGGTATCCATTTCACTTGCTTTAGTCCAGGTGAGCGGCAATTGTAGCGATAGGATTGCGGCTTCTGGGTGTTAATTCCCTTGTTTTGTATGGTTCTTCCAGTTTTTCAGCATCATCGATATAACCCAGTGCGATGATAGAAACCGGTTCTTCATTTGCAGGCAGCGCTGCTACTTCACTCGCCTGTTGTTTGTTAAACCCTGCCATGATATGACCATATACCTCCATCTCAAGTGCCTGTAACAGCAGGTAAGAAGTTGCCATACCTACATCGTGCATGTAGTAATGATTTTTCTGTTGTGTATCCGGCGTTTCACGTATACCGATGGTTGCTACCAGCGCCGCTGCATTTTTAGCCCATGGCTGGTTACCGGGAGCGAGTGTTGCCAGTAGTTTGTCAAAACCGGCAGTGCCACGTAAAGCATATATAAACCTCCATGGTTGTGAATTGTTTGCACTTGGTGCCCATGTACCGGCTTCAAGGATGGTCTCAAGCGTTGCCTGGCTTATATCCTTCGCAGAGAAAGAGCGTGGGCTCCACCTGTTTTTAATCAGATCAATTACTTCATTTTGTGTAGTGGCAATCTTGATTGAAGACATATTTGTAAGTTTATATTTGATGTTTACGTTAAGCAAAGGTATAATTATCAATGCTGGCATTTCCGGCAATGAGTTGTCGATTTCAACTGAACATAGGTATATCTATCACCAGTATCTCTGCATTATCTTCCAGCGCGGTGATGTTGAACTGCTGCTCATCCTGTATACCATATCCATCTCTGGATTCCAGTAACTGACCATTCACAGAGAAGGCCCCACTGATCACAAACAGGTATACCCCGTTGCCCTGTTTTCTGACCGCATATTCAGTCGATGTGTTTTTGTCAAACCTGCCCATATGGAACCAGGCATCCTGGTATATCCAGGTACCCTCGCCGTTCCGGTCAGGAGAGATCAGTTGCTGCAGACTGTTTTTTCTTTCCCTGATATTGATGGTTGCCTGGTCATAGCGGGGGGCAACGTTTAACTGATTGGGAAACAGCCATATCTGCAGAAAGCTGGCATGCTTGTCAGCATTGGCGTTGTACTCACTATGGAATACGCCGGTGCCGGTACTCATCACCTGGATCTCTCCGGCTTTGGTGATTACAGTATTACCAAGATTGTCTTTATGTTCCAACGCGCCTTCCAGCGGAATGCTGATAATCTCCATATTATCATGAGGATGGGAGTCAAAGCCCCGGCTACCAGCTACAATATCATCATTTAACACTCTGAGTGCTCCGAACTGCATCCTCTCCGGATTATAGTAATTGGCAAAACTGAAGGTGTGATGGCTGTCTAACCAGCCATGATTCGCATGTCCGCGGGTTGCTGCCTTATGTAATATCGTCTTTGCCATGATTTGCTTTGTTTATATGTTGCAACAAATATACGACAGTATCAGACAGGAATCCATTAATGTAGCTTAAGAAAACGGGGAAGGGTGGGAGCGGGGCTGATAACAAATACGGCTGGTAATGACGGCAGTCAGGATCTATTGGCTGACCGGGGCGTAACTTTACAGCGCATTCATGATGATATACAGGAGGATAGCTATTGTGAGCTCCAGCGCCTGCTATCTCATCAATAATTGCGAAACTGGCAACTAACGACCCGCTTATTTGTTTAACACAAGGAGGAACTATGCCCGGCCGACTGGATATCCTGTTAACTTATTAAACCGCAACACAATGGAAATCTATATCAGTGAAGAAGACATTCTGCTGAATATCCAGAACAAATTCCGTGAGGTATATCCTTACCTGAAACTTGAATGTTACCTGTGTCCGCATGCTCCCGGCGAACCATCTGATTATCATCAGCGGGTACCGGCAGATACACCTATTGAAGACATCCGCCTGGTCCATAGCTTCGGATGGGTGGACATTGGAGCGCATCGTACTGTAGCTGATGTGGAAAGGGACTTCTACCGGGATATGGGACTGGCTATACAGGTTTTCAGGCGGAATAAAGCCAAATGGCTGCAAACGACGAAGACAGATGGGCTGACATTGGGTGAGCAGAATGCGATGGGAAAAGAAAGTCTGACAACTGAAACAGAACAGGAAGCATAGTCTTGCCTGCTGTTATAATGCTTATACAGTAACAAATTCCACACTACTGTATCAGCAAGTATACAACTATGCCGGCTGACCACGCTTCCGGCTACCCGCTGGTATACATGGCTTGTTGTTTGTTCCATATATTTCATTGATCACCTTTAAAACTGAAATATCATGGGACAGGATAACAAAGACAAAGACCAAATGCAGAACGATCTTACTGGTAAAGCTGAACAGTCTGAACCAATCATTGACCAGACTGAAAGTGAAAGTCACAATAAAGGCGCAAAAGATGTAACACCGGAAGCGCATGAGGAGAAGAAAGAACTGAAGGAAGCTCCGGAAAGTCTGAAAAATTCCAAATAACGCTTTTAAACTCAATCTTATGCCAGTAGTGAACGTAAATAACCGTAATCAATATGCGCTGATCACAGGCGCTACCAGCGGCTTCGGATACGAATTGGCGAAGTTGTTCGCAAAGGACGGATTCAGTCTGGTGCTCGTCGCCCGGTCAGAAGAACGGTTGCAGGAAGTGACCAATGAACTCAAGCAACAATGCAGTGTTGAAGTAACACCCATTGCCACCGACCTTTTCCGCCCCGAAGCGGCGAAAGAAATATATGATGAAGTAAAAGCGCGAGGTATTAACATTAACTATCTGGTGAATGACGCCGGACAAGGGGAATGGGGTAAGTTCATGGAGATTGATCTGCAGCGTAGTCTGGATATCATCCAACTGAATATATCGTCGCTCGTTGCTTTAACCAAGTATTTCGGTACTGACATGGCTGCAAGAGGTGAAGGACACATTCTGCAGCTGGGTTCAGAAGCAGGCAAGGCACCCATGCCGCTGTTATCAGTGTATGCTGCTACCAAGGCTTTTGTGATCTCTTTCAGCGCTGCGATCAGCAATGAGTTGGAAGGGACAGGGGTGCATGTTACCGTGTTATTGCCAGGTGCAGCAGATACAGACTTCTTCCACAAAGCAAATATGGAACATACTAAAACTTATCGCGAAGAGTCTTTACAGACACCTGAAGAGGTAGCTGTGGATGGCTATGAAGCCCTGATGAGCAATGAAAGCAGGGTGATCTCCGGAGGTAAGACTAAAATGCATGTGTATATGGCAAATCTTATGAGTGATGAAGCCAATGCTGCTAACATGCGTAAACTCATGGAACCGTCGAAAGAGGAAGATGGCCGCGAACAAGCGGATCATGCCGCCTCCCGAAGAGAACGTGAAATGATTGGACAGGAATCGGGAGATATGAAAGAAAGATAGGCATCGCCTATCTTTCTTTTTTTAATGACGTGTGTGTAGTATACCTGCTGATAACGATTTACTATATACGGCGGAACGAATAAATTTCCCGAAATAAAAGCATTCAGTCGTCAGACTATACCCATTTGACTGAAATAGGGGTGCTACATTCTCCAGTGCGCCTGCCTCCACTTTACAAATTATCCTGAAGAAAGTATACATGGTATTCAACAGCACCTGTTGCCAGAATGGAGTATGCTGCTGGTAGTGAAAATCTGTAAACAGCCACCTGCCACCCGGTGCAAGCATATGATGCAGCTGCATGAATACCGGTGTGATACGCGCTGCGCTGAAGTTGTCAAACAGGAACGGCGTAATGATCACATCAAATTGCGACACACCTGCTTCTGCCGGCCGGAAGTCCTCAATTGCCTGGTGAATGAAAGTGACATTATTGGGCTGATAATGTTTTTTCTTTGCCTGCTCCAGCATCTTTGCAGAGATCTCTACATACCAGATATGCAGCCCCGGAGCAGCATGTGCAGCTATCTTCTCCAATATCCATCCGGTGCCGCCTCCTGCAATCAATATACGACTGTCAGCAGGGATGTAGGACAATAACGCTACCTGGGCATCCCGCTGTGAGGATCCGAATACGACGCGGCTTAACACATCGTAGTACCTGGCGATATTATCGTAATTGTTAGTCATTGCTGAGATAGTGTGTAAATTAGGAGAAAACGGGCAGGTGACAAACAACATGGTTGCAATCTTTTCCTTCTGTTAAATTAACCGATTGTCCTATATTTGGGCCGGCATTATGAAACTGATCACACTGGTCATATCCATCTACGTGCTGCTCATGGCAGTCATCCCTTGTTGCAATTTTGACAATTGCGAGGGGGACAGGCATGATGAGCCGCAAGGGATCTGCTCACCGTTTTTCAGTTGTCATAGCTGTTCTGTTCCTGTTGTACTGGAACGTACCATACATATTGAACCTGTAACCTCAGTTATTTATCCGGCTTACAGTGAATATAAGGCTGCATCACTGCCTGGATACACGGCCATCTGCTGGAACCCTCCCAAAGCATAATACATCGTTATTATTGCTTTTTTCATTTTATAAATTTAGTCCATGCTCGATAAGATCATCGGTTTTTCCGTGCGGAATAAACTGATCATAATGTTATTTGTCATGGGGCTGATCGCGTGGGGTATCTATGCCCTGAAGCGATTACCCATAGATGCGCTGCCTGATATTACCAATAACCAGGTACAGATCATCACCACGGCTCCATCCCAGGCGGCCCAGGATATTGAACGCCTGGTGACCTTTCCGGTGGAGCAGGCCGTTGCTTCCATCCCGGGTATTACTGAAGTACGTTCTTTCTCCCGTTTCGGTCTGAGTGTAGTCACCGTCGTATTCACAGAAAATATTGACGTTTACTGGGCCAGGCAGCAGGTCAGCGAACGGCTTTCCGCTGTCAGAGAGCAGATCCCGGCAGGGGTAGGTAGTCCGGAACTCGCTCCTGTTACTACTGGTCTGGGGGAGATATATCAGTACGTGATACATACCAAACCCGGTTATGAGGATAAGTACAATGCCATGGAGTTGCGGAGTATCCAGGACTGGATTATCCGCAGGCAGCTGCTGGGCGTACCCGGCGTGGCAGATGTAAGCGGCTTTGGGGGCTATCTCAAACAGTATGAGATAGCATTGGACCCAGAGAAGCTGCGTAGTATGAATCTGAGTATTACAGATGTATTTACGGCCCTTGAAAAAAACAACCAGAATACCGGCGGCGCTTACATTGATAAACGCCCTAATGCCTGGTTCATTCGCAGTGAAGGGCTGATCAGCAGCCTGGAAGATATCGGTAAAGTAGTAGTTAAAACACATAGCAGCGGCATCCCTGTGCTGATAGATAATGTAGGCAAAGTAGGTTATGGTCATGCCATCCGTTATGGTGCATTGACGCGTAACGATGAAGGCGAAAGAGTAGGAGCGCTGGTGCTGATGTTGAAGGGCGCTAATTCTTCTGTTGTGATCCGTAATGTGAAGGAGCGGATTGCGCAGATAGAAAAAACCTTGCCCGAGGGAGTGCTCATAGAGCCTTTCCTTGACAGGACCAAACTGGTTAATAATGCGATAGATACGGTCGTCCGCAACCTGGCTGAAGGCGCGTTAATCGTGATATTTGTACTGGTACTGCTGTTGGGCAATCTGCGGGCAGGCCTGATAGTCGCCTCTGTCATTCCCCTGGCGATGTTGTTTGCAGTGTGTATGATGAACCTCTTCAATGTATCCGGTAACCTGATGAGTCTTGGTGCTATAGACTTCGGTCTGATCGTAGACGGGGCCGTAATTATAGTAGAAGCGACCATGCATCACCTGGGATGGCGTAGTAATGGCCGGCCGCTTAACCAGCAGCAGATGGATGATGAGGTACATATTGCTGCCAGCAGGATGCGGAAATCTGCCGCTTTCGGAGAAATCATCATATTGATCGTTTATCTGCCTATCCTGGCACTGGCAGGAGTGGAAGGGAAGATGTTCCGCCCGATGGCGCAAACGGTCGCATTTGCCATCGCAGGGGCCTTTATCCTGTCGCTGACATATGTGCCGATGGCCAGTGCGTTGTTCCTGAGTAAAAAGCCTGTTACCAGAAAGAATTTTTCCGACCGGCTGATGGAACCACTATACCGTATCTATGCCCGGATACTGGGACGGATACTATTTTTCAAACGTACTGTAATACTGATAGCTGTGCTGCTCTTTGCGGGCAGCGTATGGATGTTTACCCGCCTGGGAGCTGAGTTTATACCTTCCCTGGATGAGGGCGACTTTGCAGTGGAAGTCAGACTGCTGACAGGTAGTAGCCTGCACGAGACAATTGATATTGCCGGCAAGGCGGCCGGCATTCTGATGAAGCAGTTCCCCGATGAGGTAAAAGAAGTAGTCGGGAAAATAGGCAGCGGGGAGATCCCGACCGATCCTATGCCTGTAGAAGCGTGCGACCTGATCGTCTCCCTGAAAGACCGGTCATCATGGACAAAGGCTGACAATAAGGATGATCTGGCAGAGAAAATGACGACCGCACTGGAGGCAGTTCCCGGTGTCAGCTTCGGCTTCCAGCAGCCCATACAGATGCGCTTCAATGAACTGATGACTGGTGCACGGCAGGATGTAGTGGTGAAGGTATATGGAGAAGACCTGGACCGGCTGGTGACTTATGCAGGGAAGATAGGTAATGTGGTAAGCGGCATCAGGGGCGCTACTGATCTGTATGTGGAACAGGTATCAGGTTTACCGCAGATTGTTGTGCAGTATCACCGGGACCAGATAGCGCGCTTCGGACTGAACATCGAAGATATCAACACCGTCATCAACACCGCATTTGCGGGTCAGCGTGCCGGCATCGTATATGAAGGCGAAAGACGCTTTGACCTGGTCGTACGTCTTGATAAGCAGAACAGGGCCGCACTGGAAGATGTATCCTCGCTGTATATCACAGCGCCTGATGGCAATCAGGTACCCCTGAACCAGGTAGCAGATGTGAGTCTGAAGATAGGGCCTAACCAGATACAACGAGATGATGCCAAACGGCGTATCACAGTAGGCTTTAATGTACGTGGCCGGGATGTGGAGAGTATAGTGGAAGAGTTGCAGCAGCAGATTGGCCGTGAAGTGAAAATGTCTCCGGGTTACTACGTTACTTATGGCGGCGCATTTGAAAATCTGCAGCAGGCGCGTTCCCGTTTGAAGATTGCCGTACCGGTTGCATTGCTGCTGATATTTATATTGTTGTATTTCTCCTTCGGATCATTGAAACAGGGGCTGCTTATATATACTGCAATCCCCCTATCAGCAGTTGGCGGAATCATAGCGTTATGGCTGCGGGATATGCCTTTCAGTATATCTGCTGCGGTAGGCTTTATTGCCTTGTTTGGTGTGGCCGTACTGAATGGTATTGTGCTGATTGCGGAGTTTAACTACCTGCAGGAAAAAGGGATGGCCAACCTGCGGGAGATCGTACTAACCGGCACACGCACACGTCTGCGGCCGGTAATTATGACTGCCACAGTAGCTTCTCTTGGCTTTCTGCCGATGGCATTGTCTCACGGCAGCGGCGCAGAAGTACAAAAGCCGCTGGCCACGGTCGTTATCGGTGGGCTGATAACGGCCACGCTGCTTACCCTACTGGTATTACCGTGTCTTTATATCATGTCAGAAAAATTCAAGTTACACATGATCTTTGATAAGAAACTCATGACAGTACTGTTGCTGTTAGGCGTACCCCTGTTATCCAAGGGGCAGCAGGCAGTGACGCTGGATGAACTGGTACAGGCAGGCCTGCAACAGAATAAAGGGGTGCAGGCTGCCGCCGCAAATGTGGACTACTACCGGCAGGTAAGAAAAACCGCCGGCGAGTTGCCCAAGACAGATGTGAGTCTGATGTATGGTCAATACAATAGTTATGTCAAAAGCGATAATAACGTCACCATTATTCAGAAGCTGCCCTTTCCGACAGTCTTCGGCGCGCGTGCTGCATTGTATGATGCGCAGCTGGAAGGAAGCAGGTTGCAGCAGGCGGTTACCAAACATGAGCTGGTGTACCAGATCAGACAATACTGGTATGAGCTGCAATATCTGTATGCTTACGGGCGGCTGATCCAGCAGCAGGACAGCGTGTACCAGCGCTTTGTGAAAGCGGCTGATCTGAAGTTCAGAACAGGTGAAAGCGGTATACTTGAAAAAACGTCAGCAGAGACAAGGCTGGCAGAGATCAGGCATATCGGCAGACAATTAGGGGCAGAAGAGCAGGTGTTACTGGCCGCGTTGCAGGGGCTGACCGGCTCCTCCTCGCCGTTGGTGATAACGAGAGATAGTTTGCAGGCATTGCCAGTGCCCTCTCCCGGAGATAGCGGCCGACTACGACGTTATCCCACGTTGCAATGGCAACAACAGCAGGTGGTGATACAGGAAAAGGAAAGAAAGCTGGAAGCCAGTGCATTACTACCCGATCTTTCCGTTGGTTACTTTAACCAGACACTGAGTGGTACGCTGTTGAATGGTACTGGTACCACACTGGCAGGTAGCGGCGACCGGTTTCAGGGATGGCATGCAGGCATCGCCGTGCCATTGTGGTTTGGGCCACTCAAGGCGAGGGTAAGGGCCGCTGAACAGCGCCGGAAGGAGGCAGACCTCAACTATCAGCAAACGGGTATTAACCTGACCAGCCGCTGGCAGCAGGCAGTCGCCAGCTTCTCCCGCTATCAGAGCAGCCTGGATTATTACCGGGAAACTGCCATACCCAATACCCTCCTGATGGAAAAGCAGGCATTACTTGGCTATGAGAAAGGAGATATCAGTTACACAACGTACCTGCTTAGTCTGCAGGAAGTATTTAATATCCGCGAAGCCTATCTGCAAACAATACGTGCATACAATAGCGCCGTACTGTCACTGGAAATGCTGAACGTACAATAAACCAACAGGATCTATGAAACAGCTTATATACATACCATTGCTTGTTATACTGGCAGGTTGTGGTAATAAAACTGAGAAGGCTGCTGAACACGAGGACGAGCATGCAGCTACGGAAGGCGTTATTGCCGAACTAACCCCTGCTCAATATGCAACCGCAGGGATTAAAACAGGTAAGATAGAACAACAGCAGATCAGCAGTAATATCCGTGCTAACGGCAAACTGGATGTACCGCCGCAAAGCATGATCACTATATCCTCCCCATTCGGCGCTTTTGTGAAGAATACCGAGTTGTTACAGGGCTCTCTGGTCAGAAAAGGGCAAAAAGTTGTTTCATTGCAACACCCGGATCTTATACAGCTACAGCAGGAATACCTGGAGAACAAAGGACAGGAGGAATACCTGCTGGCAGAGTACAAAAGACAGGAGGAACTGGCAAAAGAGAATGTCAATGCACAGAAGGTATATCAACAGGCAAAGGCGAACTATCTCTCCAATGCTGCACGTACAAAAGGACTGCGTGAAAAGCTGCGCTTACTGAATATTAACCTGCCATCGCTGGATGCGGGCAATATCCAGAGCGAGATTCAGTTGTTTAGTCCTATTAACGGGTACGTAACAGCAGTGAACACCAATATCGGTGTGTTTGTGAATCCCAGCGACAAACTGTTTGAAATTGTAAATACTGAGCATCTGCATGCAGAAGTGACTGTTTTTGAAAAAGACATTCCCAGGCTGAAATTGGAACAGCGGGTACGGTTTACGCTGGCTAATGAGACCACCCAGCGTACTGCAAGGGTGCATCTGATAGGTAGGCAGATCAGTAATGAACGCACTGTGCAGGTACATTGTCACCTGGATAATGAAGACAAGGAATTATTGCCGGGTATGTACCTGACCGCCTGGATAGAGACCGGCAATGCCATGGTCAATGCCGTGCCGGATGAAGCAGTGATCCAGTTTGAAGGCAAGCCATGCATTTTCATCGCGAAAGGCCGGGAAGGAGGCGCTGAAGGTAACTATGTGTATGAAATGCTGTATATAGAAAAAGGGAATAGTGAGCTGGGATATACTGAAGTGATCCTGCCACCGGGCTTTGATATCAAAGGCGCTGATATTGTGGTTAAGGGCGCGTATGCGTTATTTTCGGTGATCAAGAATACAGGAGATGAGGACCATCATCACTAATATACTTATCAGGAGGAGGTCCGGATCCGGGCCTCTTCCTTTAACGTCTATGCACGAATGCGTGCCGGGTGCTACCTTGCCGGTATTGATGGGAAGTCTATATTTCCCTCGCTGATACTATTGCCATTGACCGCCTATTCCAGCCGCATGAACTGCCGGAACCGCGTTATTTCTTTCTCAAGTCCGGATTGCAGCGTCTTATTAAGTGGTGTACTAGGGTACATATCCATGACAATTTCTTTCTTTTTGATCGTTCGTTTCCAGGTGCCGGCAACTGCGCCGCGTACCAGGATGATATTGCTGAATAGCGGGTTGCCATCTCGGCTTTCCAGTCCGGGATGCTGTCCGTTAAGCATCACTTCCCTATCCTTATAGGCAACAAGGTATTCATCATAATTAGGTAGGAGTAATACCTCCCGGGTATTGTTTTTTTCAGGTGAGGAGGAGGGATGATAGTATTCCAGTCCGGCGACGGTATCAACCAGTAGCTGATCTTTTATCAGTTGCAATCCCTGTCGGGCAGCAGTAACAGGCAAACCGCTCCAGCCGGCAAAGTCTTTCAGCGTAGCAGGACCATGGCTATTGAAATAGCGGAGCGCCAGGTTTGCAAGGGCTTCTTCCCGCGGTATGGAGGGTGTGGCAGGCACTCTTTCATCAAAAAGGGCATAGGTAATATGTTTATCCTGCTTGCCGCCGTTACAGATGACCATATCCAGTTCGGCTTTTATGAGCAGGAAGTTCATGCGGAGGTCATTGGTAGGGATATTTGCTTCCTGGAGGGCCGCAGCCAGGGCAGTACGAGTTAGTTCTCTACCGCCCTTTAGCGCCTTTTCTAATACTTTATTACTCTTGCGGAAGACTTTTTCATCCAGTTCCAGCTTGCGGTTATAGGTACCCATTGCCTGCTCGATGTAAGGGCCGCTCAGCAGGAGCATCCAACGTATATCAGCCGGATGTACCAGGTGCCAGGTAGGGCGCAGTACGTGGGTACGAATCAGCTCTCCCGCAGCGATACATTTTTCTATATCCTGACTGTTACTTTCAGGTAGCCGCATGCCCACCGCCCATTTAGACATCTCATAGTCCTGGGCCTGAATGGCTCCGCACCATTTTACCAGTTCGGGGGCAGTAGTAAAAGCAGGGTGAATCAGTTGCTGATTCGCAAGTCTGTGCTGAAGGAGTTGTCTGGCTGTCATCCTTTGTAGTTTGATTACAGTTACAAAGGAAAGGTACGAAGATGACAACAGTATGTCAGCAGCTGACGAAACAATTAGCAATCGCCGTCAGGCCCGCAGGTTTGTCCTTCTATGATTTCGAGACCGGCGGGCTGGGATTTCTTCCATTCGCCTACTGATTTATTCAGCACTTCCAGGAAGGTCTCTGAAGCCTGTGCCCCTGATACGCCATATTTTCTGTCAAACACGAAGAACGGAACGCCGTTGATGCCCAGGGCAGATGCTTCCTGAATATCGCGTTTAACGTCCGGCGCAAATGCCTGGGAATTGACCAGTTCTTTCAGTTCGCTTTCCGGAAGGCCGATTTCCTTTCCGATAGCTACCAGGGTTTCTGGATCGCTGAAGTCTTTACCTTCTGTGAAGTAGGCTTTGAAGAGACGTTCTTCAGCAGCATCGCCCAGCTGGTGTTTCTTAGCCAGTTGAATTAAGCGGTGTGCATCAAATGAGTTGGCCACTACCGCCTGTTCCATGTTATAAGTAAGTCCGAGGGTACTTGCAAGGGCGGTCACCTGGTTATTCATCTGAACAGCCTGTTCATATGGAACGCCTTTCCTTTTGGAAAGGTAGCTATACAGGTTATCGCCGTGACCGGATTCGATGGTTGGGTCCAACTGGAAACTATGCCATTCTATCTCTACAGATCCGGCGTCTGTGAACTGTTCCATAGCTGCTTCAAAGCGGCGTTTGCCGATATAGCACCATGGGCACATAATATCAGACCAGATCTCTACTTTCATTTTATTCGCTGTACTCATAATATCGTTTTCTTTTGTAAAGTTCCTAAACTTACTTTACTTTTGAAAGTGGTATCCCGAAGGAAAGTGCTTTCATCGGAGAAACTATCAGGAAGTATTTATGAGCAGAAAATCACAGGTTACAGAGAAGACAGAAGGATGCGCCGAGCATCTGCGGGCTATCCATGACACAATGGATGTGCTGAACGGGAAATGGAAGATCGCTATTCTGGGCTCTTTACGCTTTGGGAAACGCCGGTTTATGGAGTTGCAGCGGGAAGTAGAGGGTGTAGGGTCAAAGATGCTTTCCAAGGAGCTGAGAGAGCTGGAACTGAATGAGCTGGTGAAGAGAACGGTTTATGATACTAAACCGGTTACGGTAGAGTATGAGTTGACCCCTTATGGCAAGACCCTGGAAACGATCATCGATGAAATGGCGAAATGGGGGCATGTACATCGTAAAAGGATGATGCATCCCGTAAATCAGTTAGACCTACAGGATGCACTTAGCCATCTCTAACCTTCAACTTAAGACTGAAACTCTTTTTTAACGAAGCGCTCGAAGTAGGCCCGTTCCAGGGTTTCCCGGTGATCGGGATGCGCTATTTCAATGAGCGCTTTAGCGCGTTGTTTGAGACTTTTTCCAAACAGGTTGGTTCTGCCATATTCTGTGATCACCCAATGCATATGTCCGCGGGTAGTTACTACTCCAGCGCCTTCCTTCAGGAAGGGAACGATGCGCGAAATACCTTTATTGGTCACAGAAGGGAGGGCGATGATGGGCGTACCTCCTTCAGACAGCGAAGCACCGCGCATAAAGTCCATTTGTCCGCCGATACCTGAGAACTGGTAAGTGCCTATAGAATCCGCGCATACCTGCCCGGTAAGATCGATTTCTATTGCGCTGTTGATTGCCACGACCTTTGGGTTCTGGCGTATAATACTCGTATCATTCACATAACTGATATCCATTACCCTGATGGCAGGGTTATCATGTACAAAGTCATACAATCTGCGGGTACCCGCCATAAATGCAGTGACAGATCTGCCTATGTTCAGCTTCTTCCTGCTGTTGTTGATTGCGCCACTTTCTATCAAGGGGATTACCCCGTCAGACAACATTTCGGTATGTAGTCCCAGATTTTTATGATGTGTGAGGTTTTTCAATACCTGGTCCGGGATGTTACCGATACCCAGCTGTAACGTAGCCCCGTCTTCCACCAGTTCGGCGATATTACGACCAATCTTTGCGGTGATATCACTTGATTGTTGTGCATAATCCAGTTCGGGTAAGGTGGCTTTCTGCCATACTGCGGCGTGAAATCTTGATACATGAATGAAGCCATCGCCATGTGTACGTGGCATCAGCGGATTCACCTGGGCTATCACATACTTAGCTACGTCCACCGCTGCACGGGCAATATCTACGGAAGTACCCAGTGAGCAATATCCGTGTGCATCTGGTGGCGACACTGTTACGATGGCCACATCCGGCGGCAAGATGCCTTTCCTGAACAACTGCGGGATCTGGCTGAGGAAGATGGGAACATAGTCTCCGTCGTCGCTGTTCACAACTTTACGGTTGGCAGCGGAAACAAACAATGAATTAATAAAGAAACTCTTTCTGTATAGTGGGTTGTCGAAATCAACGTCTCCGAGCGTAGTGATACTTACCAGTTCAACGTCTTTAAGGTCAGCATGTCTGTTTTGCAGAGCTCTCAGCAGGTGAACAGGGGTAGCGGCACTACCATGAATAAATACACGATTACCAGACTCAACGCACCTTACGGCTTCTGCCGCGGTGGTATATGATATGTCAGACATAGAATTGTATTTTAAGAACGATGTCCCAAAATTATGCCCGCATTACTTCTTAAAACATGATAATGATTAGCCGGAAATATGATATATGTTAGAAAGCCAGTTGTCCCTGTATATAATCAATCTTCGGAATGACAGTCTGTGGCACAGCGCTAATGTGATATATAGCAGTTTCCACATCGCGGGAGGCTACGACTACCTGTGTGCGTCCTGCATGCGGACGGAACAGGTCTAGTACCAGTTCAGGTTTATTATTGTCTCTGGACAGGTGGGAAAGCAGGAGGTGTGTCATGAAGGCCGGTTTGTGCTTTTTGAACACTTCCAGCGCCTGTGCATTGGAAAGGTGACCTCTGCCGCCGCGGATACGCTTTTTGAGAAAATAGGGATAGCGTCCCTGTTCCAGCATCTGTTCATCATAGTTAGCTTCCAGGAAGGCTGCATGACATTGCTGGAAGTGACTGATCAGGTTACTGCAGGGTATGCCGATATCAGTGAATACGCCTATGCGGATATCATTATGGCAGATCATGAAGCTATGTGGCTCAATAGCGTCGTGTGCTTTGGAGAAGGCGTGAATGGTCAGTCCGCCAATTGCAACCGGAGTCATTGCATCAAATACCTTGACATACAGTTCATTGAGGGCCAATCGCCCGTGCAACATGGTCTTAGGTGTGATGTATACAGGCAGGCAGTATTTCTTGGACAGTACTTCCAGTCCGCGGATATGATCGGAATGTTCATGAGAAATAAAGATGGCCTTTACTATGTCCATCTTCAATCCCAGCCTTTTCATCCTTCTTTCTGTTTCCCGGCAGGAGATACCCGCATCTATCAGGACTGCATCTGTAGCATTCCCGATATAATAACAGTTTCCGTTGCTGCCGGAATTGAGTGACGTAATTTGCAGTGACATAGCACCGCAATTTTACTAAAAATTTTAGTCATTTCACTATCCATTCATGGATACCTGACGCATTTTCAGCAGGAAGTTGTATTTCCAGTTTCAGGGCCCTTGTTTTTACTGGTTCAAAGGTCACCTTGTCATACTTATCTTTAGTAATACTATAAGGGGTGTTGTTTTTTACGGGTATCCACTGGTCGCCTTGTTTGTAAAGTATCTTCCAGGAGGCCGGTACACGGCAGTCGCCGAAAGGGCTGTCATCATACCAGTATACTTCGGAGCCGGAAACGGTATATTCCTGGTCAAAGTCATATTGTACCCATTCCAGCGTATTATGTTTAGGCCACCAATGGAGGTACATGGCATTTTTGTCCTGTGCATTGAGCGGCTCATACTGATCGTTCAGCGCCATATACATCTTCTTATTAGGAGCGGAGGCACTAACCTTACTTTTGGAAGCAATGGTAGGAGCAGGTTTCGGTCTTGCTGCAGAGGCCTCATAAGGTATCCATACGGTCATCTCAGCAGGACCCCGGTTTGCCCATGTATAGTAGGGAATAGCAGTTACCGGCTGTGCTGTACTAGTCAGCTGGTCAGTATTCAATTGTCTGCTGGCAGCGGTACCCTGCATTTCCAGCACTGTTACTCCGTTCAGGAAGCCAGGTTTATAGGTCGCCTGAACAGGGGCATTTTTTTCAACCACAATATTCTGTACTACTGCATCTTTGTTGTCCGGGCCTTCCAGGCAATACATAATGGGCCCCCGTTGCAGCGCAAAACGGTTTTTGTCGGCAGTCACGGAATCGCGGGCCAGTATTTTCAGTACCTCCATAGGGAGTTCGAAACTTACCTTATCGCCTTTCTTCCAGTTTCTTTGCAGTACAGCATAACCTTTGGATGTTTTGTACTTTACCGGTTTGCCGTTCAGCAGTATGGTAAGTGGTTGACGTACTGCGCTGTCTGCCTCAAAATACAGGTCGCCGGGGACTGGCTTACCATTGGCCCATTCTGGAATACGGATGTGCAGACTGAACCCGTTAGTAGTTGCAGGATTGACAGTAATGGCTACCTTTCCATCCCAGGGGTAATTTGTTTGTTGTTCCAGCCGGACTTTGCCTGCAGGCAGTTGGATGTCAGCGGTATTACCTGCAAAGAGATTGACGTACAGATCATCTTTATTCTGCGCATAGATATATCCTGGCATAGATGGCAGGAAGCGGGTCATGTTAGAGATACAACAGGCGCAACCAAACCAGGCGCTACGCTGGTGTTGCCCCATCGACATCAGCGGATTGGGATAGAAGAACCGGTCTCCGCTGAGCGATACCCCTGAGAGCAGTCCGTTATACAGTGTACGTTCCAGTACATCGATGTAGCGGGCATCGCCATGCAGCAGGAACATGCGGCTGTTCCAGTATACGTTGGCAATAGCGGCACATGTTTCTGCATATGCCGACATATTGGGTAAGTCATAGGGTTTACCGAAGGCTTCACCGTTACCAGTGGCGCCAATCCCCCCGGTGATATAGAGCTTTTTTTCAACGACATCATGCCAGATATCATCAATGGCATGCAGGTATTCCTGATCGCCGGTAAGGGCTGCTACGTCGGCCATGCCGGTATACATGTAGGTAGCCCTGACAGCATGTCCAACTGCTTCATGCTGGTCTACCACTTTCTTGTAGGATTGATTGTATTCGCCGCTGTATTTTTTACCGGGGCCGCGTACATCCAGGAAGAACTTTGCAAGGTCGAGGTAAGACTTGTTACCAGTAACACGGTACATCTTTGTAAGTCCCGTCTCAACAATCTGGTGACCGGGGAAGCGTTCTTCTTTTCCGAAGCCGAAAGTCTTTACCAGCAGGTCGGCATTTCGTATAGCAATGTCCAGCAGGTTTCGTTTGCCAGTAGCCTGGTAATGTGCTACAGCTGCTTCAAACAGGTGGCCTGAGTTATACAGTTCATGACTGAGATCTTCTTCTTCCTCCCATCTGCGCGCACCGATCCAGGCATGTGGCTGAGTGGCATTCACTGTACGGAAGGTGTACAAATAGCCATCCTTTTCCTGTGCAGCGCCAATGATATTAATGAGCGTATCCAGGTATTGTTCCAGGGCGGGGTCTTTTCTTACCTGCAATCCATAGGAGGCCCCTTCAATGACCTTATACAGGTCAGTATCGTCAAAAGTATACTCTGTCATCTTATCGCCGGGGATGGTGTGCGCCGCACGTTTGAAGTTGTCAATACGTCCGGTTTTCCGGCATTGCTCCAATGTATATGGGATGGTAATTTCCGCATTAACCCGTATTTTTGGTGCCCAGAAATTGTCGGTTACCTGTACCTGTGTAAAAGCGACCGGTTGAATAGGATAGTCTTTCTTCAATTGCGCCTTCACAGATAGGCCGGCACAAACCAGCGATGTAAGCAAGATCACATGTAATTTCATACAACAGGAGTAATTTTGACAATGCTTAAAATTATGGATAGTTGTCAGAAGTGATTTTAAATATATTAATCGGATCTGGGCATATATTACCTGAATTGAATACGCATGAACGAGAGCGGCCACCGATATTTCATTATCAATAAGCCATATAATATGGTTTCTCAGTTTATCAGTCCTGACAAGGTCAGACTGCTGGGAGATCTTGATTTCGACTTCCCGGAAGGCACACATGCGGTGGGCCGGCTGGATAATCATTCTGAAGGACTGTTGATCCTGACGACCAACAAAAGGGTCACCCGGTTGTTATTTGAAAGTGACCAGCCGCACAAGCGTACTTACCTGGTGATGGTAAAGAATGTAGTGACAGAAGAAAGTGCAGAACAGCTGAGAAAAGGTGTCAGCATTCGTATAAAAGGCGGAGCAGACTGGGTCACTACGCCCTGTGAAGTGGAGATTGTGGAGAAGCCGGCGCATATTGCGCCACGCACACAATATCCGCTGAAAGAGTTTTTGCCGCATTCGTGGCTACTTATCACGCTTACAGAAGGCAAATACCATCAGGTACGGAAGATGACATCCGCTATCAGGCACCATTGTGACCGGCTGATCCGGGTATCTATTGAAGACCTTCAACTGGGGGATCTGCCCCCGGGTGGCGTCAAAGAGATGGAAGAACAGGAGTTTTTCCGCTTATTAAAGATAGAGAACTGGCAACCCGAGGCGTCAATATTGCCGCAGGAATGAGCAATATGGCATCAGTTTCCTGTTGAGATTCTTGGTATTTTGCCAGCTTATCATGCTTAAAGAATCTATTATGTTTAAACCATTCAGGCTTACGGGAGCCGTAATATTCAGCGTATTGCTGGGTGTTGCTGCCGCCCGGGCACAGGAGGCAGATCCGGCACGTTATGCGATTGTCCCATATCCGCAGCAGCTGGTTCCTGCTGCCGGTGAGTTCGAGATCACTGCAAAAACCAAATTGGTATTACCTTCCAACAAAACATTCTTCAGTAATGAAGCCGCTCAGTTACAGTCGCTGATCAAACAGGGACTGGGAAAGACGTTAGGCGTTACCACCAAAAATGGTAATGGTACCATTGTACTGAAACTGGACAGTCAGCTGACCGGCGAAGAGGATTATACGCTGGAAGTAACCCCACAGCAATTGACCATTGCCGCTAAGACGCCAACAGGTATGTTCCGTGGCGTTCAGACAGTACGTCAGCTGATGCCTGCGGGTATTGAAGGCGTTAAAAATGCGAAACTGACAAAGATCGCCATACCAGCCGTGAAGATTACAGACCATCCCGTATACGGATGGCGTGGTATGCACCTGGATGTATCAAGGCATTTCTTCTCAATGGACTACCTTAAAAAGTTCATTGACCTGCTGGCCTTGTATAAAATGAATAAATTCCATATTCACCTGACTGATGACCAGGGCTGGCGCATAGAGATCAAAAAGTACCCTTTGCTGACACAGCAGGGTGCATGGCGTGAATTTAACAACCAGGATTCGGTTTGTATGGAAAAAGCAAAGACGAATCCTGATATGGAGATAGACAAAGCTCATATCATTCAGAAGGACGGAAAGACCCTGTATGGCGGTTTCTATACCCAGGCACAGATGAAAGAACTGATTGCATACGCAACTGCCCGTCACATCGAGATAATTCCTGAAATTGATATGCCGGGTCATATGATGGCCGCTATCAAGTCCTATCCATACCTGAGCTGTGTGGGAGGTTCTACCTGGGGTGCTTTATTCACTACACCTATCTGCCCATGTAATGAATCGACGTTTGAATTTGCTGAAAACGTCTACAAAGAAATCTTTGCGCTGTTCCCGTCACAATATGTTCATCTTGGTGCGGACGAAGTAGAGAAGAGTACCTGGGCAAAATCGCCGGCATGTGCTGAGGTGATGAAAGCAAATAACCTGAAAACGGTTGAAGAGCTGCAAAGCTACTTTGTGAAAAGAATGGAGAAGTTCTTCAATGCCAATGGTAAAAAGCTGATCGGATGGGATGAGATACTGGAAGGTGGTATCAGCGAAACCGCTATGCTGATGTACTGGCGTAGCTGGGTACCTGATGCACCCGTGAAAGCTGCAAAAAATGGCAACTTCGTTATCATGACGCCGGGTAATCCGTTATACTTCGATGGTACGCCCGACCGTAACTCCATCTCGAATGTATATCACTTTGATCCGGTTCCAAAGGACCTGACAGCAGAAGAAGCAAAATATATCATTGGTGCACAGGCAAATACCTGGACCGAATATATTCCTTCTGAGAAAAGAGCAGACTTTATGATATTCCCGCGTATGACGGCACTGTCTGAAGTACTATGGACGCATCGTCAGAATTATGACAATTACCTGCTCAGACTGAACAAGCAGTACAAACGCCTGGATCAGCTGAAAGTACATTATCGTATGCCGGACCTCGATGGATTTACAGATGACAATGTACTGGTTGGAAAGACTGTCCTGAAATTAGAGAAACCAGCCCCGGAGATCACTATTCGTTACACTACCGACGGTACAGCTCCTACGATGACTTCCACTGAATTACCGGCGGCATTCATTGTACCTGGTCCTGGTACTATCAAGTTAGCGTCTTTCAGTCCTTCCGGCAGCAGCAGCGATATATACACCCTCAATTACCGTCAGCAGTCATTCTTTGCTCCGGTGAACGTGAGCGGCCTGCAAAGCGGGTTGCAGGTACAATACTTTGACAGCTCATTCAGGAGTGTTACAAAACTGCCTGATACGCCAGATAGTGTTGTGAATGTCAGCAATGCAGTTATACCTGAAGGCATGGGTAAAGGCGGTAAGGCTTTTGGTGCGAAGATCGTTGGTTATATTGAAGTACCGGAGACGGCTATTTACAGCTTCTTCCTCACGGCAGATGATGGTGCAAACCTGTATATTGCCGGTGACAAAGTAGTTGACAATGATGGCTGGCATGCACCTGTTCAGAAGAGCGGTCAGGTTGCGCTGCAGAAAGGTATACATCCTTTTGAAATCAAATTTGTAGAAGGCGGCGGTGGTTACACACTCAAGCTGGAGTACCGGGTGAACGGCGGTAAGATACAGCCGATTCCTAACGACTGGTTCAAAAGAAAATAATAATCAGCAAAGGATATAAATAACAAGGGGCTAATTTCATAATTAGCCCCTTGTTATTTATATCCTTTGCTCGCTCTTTCGATACCTGTTATTAATAATTCGGATTCTGATAATAAGCTCCGCCATCTTGTAAGGTATTCAGGAAGGTTGAAGGGATGGCTCTGACCTCATACTGGTTATCATTGAAGAATTGTCCGACGTCAGGGTTGGTAGACATAAGGTAGGCTTTGTTCAGTTTTTTTGTCCGTTTAAGGTCATAGAAACGTACATATTCCCCACACAATTCACGGGCTCTTTCATCGAGAATGGTTTCGATGGTCACCCCGCCTAATGGAACAGCGCCTGCCCTACTTCTGATCCTGTTTAGATACTGAAGCGCATTTCCTCCGCCATTAGCATACAGGTCAGCTTCTGCAGCAATGAGGTATACTTCTGACATACGCATCATGAAGGTAGCATTTAGGTTACCATAACGATTGTTGTTGGGATTATTCGTGTAGTAATTGCTGCTGTTATGTTTGGTAAGCGAAGGGTAGAAGCTGAAGAACGGATTGGTCGTGAGCGTACCTCCGCCATCCAGGGGCCTGTTTACCCTATTGTATTGCATCTTTACGGATTTCGTTGTCGTGTTGTATACATCTGCATGATCTACTACGAGATAAGGCTGCGATAACTTGCCGGCTACCTTTGATGCATAGTCAGGTTCCCCGCGATGAACGAATTGAATTGCCGTATCATTAGCGCTGAGCGTAGTAGTATTTGTTATATCTGCACTACGGTCAAATATTCTGAGGGCGGCGTCTGTCCAGGAATAGGTGGGTTTGTTGACCGTCCAGGAAGTCTGGAAAGATTGATGATACCGTGGATCCAGTGTCCCGTCAGGCTGTAAGAATAGATCCAGCAGATGTGCGCTCGGCATGAATTGTCCACCGGAACGCCTTCCCCAGGTGGTATAGTCGGCACCCACCTGTTGAATAGCGCCGAAGTCAGTGACTACCGCATAGAACAGCTCACTGTTCATGTTCATATTCCATGCATTGTTACTCACACCTCCAACCACAAAACGATGTGACCATAGAGATTCCTTATTGGTGTAATTGTTAGTTTCCAGGAATACTTCACTGAAGGTTGGATACAGGAAGGTGTTATATTTAGCCCCGCCACCTTCACAGTCGTCGATCAGCATCTTTGCAGTTTCCAGGGCTTTGCCGGCAAGAGATCTGCTATCATCATATTCAACCGTTTGCAGGTAAGCCCGCGCAAGAAAGCCGAGAGCAGACTTTTTAGATGGTTTGGTAGTACCATTGTCAATAGGTAGCCATTGTACTGCGAATTGCAGGTCTGGGATGATCACCTGATTATATATATCCAGCGGCGCTGTTCTTGTCGGGCGCAGGTCGATGGTTACGCTGGGAGTTGTCGTCAGGGTAACACCGCCAAACTGCTCTACCAGGTTATAGTAGTACATAGCCCGTAGAAAGTAAGCCTCTGCCACCACTTTGTTTCTTTCTTCTTCAGTAGTGAATGGAGCAACTGATGCGTAACTGATAGCAGTGTTGCAGGATCCGATACCATCGTAGCAGGAGTTCCATACATCCTTGCCTATTGTCAGGTTAGCAGCAGCGCCGGCGTTGTATTTAAAAAACTGTGAGAACGATACACCATTCTTCTGGTATGTCCATATATCGGTACCGGCTTCACAAAGCATCATCCAGTAGTTATAGCCGTATAACTGGCGTTCCATACCGAAATAGCAGTTGTTGATCAATTTCCTGTAGCCTTCTACAGAAGATGCAGCAACAGCATCTATAGTAAATCCTGAAGGATTTACTTCCTCCAGTGAACAGGATGATATGCTGGTCAGCAGTCCGAGCATTAACGTGGGTAATATTCTGAATTTCATGA
This sequence comes from Chitinophaga rhizophila, assembly GCF_019492185.1. Classification (GTDB taxonomy): domain Bacteria; phylum Bacteroidota; class Bacteroidia; order Chitinophagales; family Chitinophagaceae; genus Chitinophaga; species Chitinophaga rhizophila. The sequence goes on along the minus strand of NZ_JAICCF010000001.1, from coordinate 30,440 downwards.
TTGCTGGATTAAAAAGTGATGTTCATACCAAATACGTAAGTCGCGAAGAGCGGAAATGCATCCGATCCATTCGTTTCAGGGTCTGTACCTTTCAGTTCCCGGTTTTTGGTAAATATCAAAGGATTGTATGCCGTGGCATAAATCCTTCCTTTGGTGATGCGGGCATGTCTGGTAAACTGTGCGGGTAGTGTATAACCGGCGGTGATGGTTTTGATCTTGATAAAGGAACCATCCACATATCGCAGGGATTCTATACCGGTTGTGCTATTGATGCCCGGGCGCGGATACCGGCCGGACTGATTTTCAGGCGTCCAGTAATTGATGCCGGATGGTTGTCCGTCGTCATTGGTAGAGTACCAGCCCAGCAGACTACTATTAATAGTTTGTCCCCAGCGGATCATCGTGAACACATTCAGGTCGAAGTTGCGGAAGGTGATGTTGTTATTGACGCCGAGCAGCCATTTGGGTACGGTAGAACCGAGTATCATGCGGTCGTTCTGAGAGTAGGGGTGTACGCCTTTATCACCTACACCATTAGCATCAAATTTTTCGTTGGTAGCAATTTTGACAAAGCCTGGTTTAGCACCGTAGAGTGCAGCAGTTGTTTCTTCAGCAGTAGACCAGATGCCCTGGTACTTGTAGTCGAAATGACTGCTGATAGGGTGGCCTTTAAATAGCTTTTCTGCTATAACGTCGCCATCGGGGAGGAACACTATCTTCTCTTTATTGCTGGTAAAGGAGAAGTTGGTGCTCCATTCAAAAGCAGGTCTGACTATATTACGCGTACTCAGTGTGATCTCTATACCTTTGTTATTGGTTTGTCCGATATTCTGCCAGGTTTGCATCGGAGACGCCCAGGTGGTAAGTCCGGAAGTGATGGGCAAAGTACGTTTAAAGAGCAGACCTTTGGTATCGGTGTTATATACGTCTGCATTGAGGGTAATGCGTCCTTTAAGCAGCGTGAGGTCCAGACCGATGTTGGTGTTATAGCTCCGTTCCCAGCTGATCAGCGGGTTGGAATACGTGCCTGTATTCTGAACATTGGGAACCACCTTTCCGTCAAGGGAAATCACCTGATACGTAGCGGCTTGTGTTCTGGAAGAATAAGGTGTCATACCACCTGAGTTGCCTGTCACGCCATAACCAACACGTACTTTAAATTCATCCATCCATCCACCGGCCCCCTTCATAAAGCCTTCATCAGATACCCGCCATGCAGCAACGGCGGCAGGAAAGGCGCTCCATTTATGCCCCTCTGCGAGGTGAGATACACCATCCCACCTGTTAGTAAGCGTGAGCAGGTATCTGCCGCGGAAGCTGTAGTTGATTCTTCCTGCAAAAGACATACGCTGGCGCTGTTCATAGGAAGAGGCAATGCCCATCTTCTGCGTACCATTTGCAAGGTTATAGAACTGATAATAGTCCAGTTCCTGTCCTTGTCCGATAGCATTATTCAGGTCTGCGCTGTTCTTTGCCCAGGAAGTGATACCGGTCAGTGTCAGCTGATGATCAGTTGCAATGGTCTTATTGTAGGTAACAATATTCTCCCAGGTATAGCCATAGCCAAAACTATTATAAATGCCTGCCAGGGGAGCGGCAAAACCGGGTGTTACATTCGATACCGCCTGTTTGCCCCAATACTTGCCATTACGGAAATTATTCAGTGTCACACCTATTACTGACCGGTAGGTCAGGTCTTTCCAGGGCTTGATATCCAGATATCCGTTGAGATAGGCGTAGGTAGTACGGGTATTATCAGCAAACTGGTCGGGCAACTGATCGCCAAGTGGGGTAGTTTCACCCTGCATAAATTCGGGATTAATGTTACCCTGGGCATCAAAGGCATCACCGAGCGGCAGTGCAGACAGGGACTTGGTAAAGATGTTTTTAGCCCTGGCATTCTGGATGGAATAATTGAGATTGATGTTGGTGCCGACTTTCATCCAACTGGCGATATCGCGGTCCAGGTTCATGCGGAGTGCATACCTGTTCAGGTTTTCGTTACTGAGAATACCTTCTTCTTTTGTGTAGGTAAAGGAAGTGTATACTTTTGTTTTGCCGGTACCGTCAGACAAAGACAAGTGATACTTCTGCTGTGTAGCGGTATTGTCAGTGATCAATCCTACCCAATCGATCCATTTACCTTTATTGTAGGCATCCAGCAGCGGTTCTATCGTAAATATCTGAGAAATATCCTGTGGGTACTCGTTATTGACGGTGCGGTAAAGCTCACGACGATAGTTGACGTATTCATCTCCTGTCATTCCCCGGAAATAGTGGGGGCTTCCGGAGAGACCATAGAATACATCGAGGTTGACCGTAGATTTACCCGCTTTTCCTTTTTTCGTGGTGATGATCACCACACCATTTGAACCAGCGGAGCCGTAAATGGCGGTGGAGGATGCATCTTTCAAGATGTCAATTGACGCAATATCAGATGGGTTGATCTGGTCATAGCTGCTCTGGATACCATCTACGATAAACAACGGACTGTTTTCCCCATAGATAGATCGGCTACCGCGCAACAGAATATTAACATTGGTACCCACCGCACCCGAGCTACGCATAATATCCATACCGGCAACTTTACCCTGCAGCGCTTCCATCGGGTTGTTAACGGGGGTGGCGGTGATATCAGCTTCTCTGATTGAAACTACAGACCCCGTCAGGTCTCTTTTTTTGACAGTACCATAGGCGATTACAACACTTTCGCCTAATTCCTGCACGGAAGAGGTGAGTGTAATCTGCAGGTAAGGTGATGGTCCTGCGGTTACCCGCAAATTGTCTGCATCAGTCGCTTTTACAGCCGCAGCAGCGATGCCTTTATCGGAAGCGCTGAGGGAGACTTCGATAGCGTTATATCCCATACTGGATATAACAAGGACGGCATTGTCGGGAACTGCGGAAAGGGAAAATTCGCCTGAAGCATTTGTGGAGGCTCCACCAGTGCCACCTTTTATGCGGATAGATGCACCTATTACAGGAGATCCGTCCTTATCGGTAATTTTTCCGGTAACGGTGATGGGTGGTCCGGAGGGCTGGTTAACTGCATGTGCATGAACGATATGCGCGTGGAGGGCGCAGATGAGCAGCAGCAGCATTGATAGTTTTTTCATAAACGTCATTTTATATGCATGATAAGTTCGCAATAGGAACTGCATACGGGCTGTATAGCAGGTTGGGCTATTCTTGTGGAATTGTAGCAATAAGTGTTTTAACGCATAGTACAGGTAATGTTTTTCACATGGAGATGTACGCTGGTTGTGTTTTTATGGATACAGAGACTAAAAGTATAAAATAGGTGTGAAAATGACACTATAGGTAGAGAATTTTTTTTATGAATGCGGTAGTAGTGCTGATGAAGGGGTTGGAGCGGCCAGGGCAGTGGTGGGTGGTATAATTTAAGAGATCGATGATAAAGGCGTTGATTTGTTGGTAAGAGCAGAAAGAATTTCCGCTGATGAAGTACGACAACTTTTGTAACTTGTCGGAAGTTCCTGTACAATGAGCGTGCCTATGAAGAAACTCTGGTTGTCGCCTTCCTGAACTGGTACTTAAAAAATTATACTGATACAAATGGTTCAGTACATTGAATATGGAGACATCTTCGGCATTGAGGGTGTCCAGAATTACGCGCACGGTTGTAATTGCGCAGGTGCTATGGGAAAAGGAATTGCCGTAGCATTTAAAGAGAAATATCCCCGAATGTACGTGGAATATAAACGTCGTTGTAAAACCGGAGAATTTCGGCCTGGAGATATATATCCTTATAAAGATGCTGCCGGGTACGTGTTTAATCTGGGCACACAGGTATCATGGACAACCAGGGCCGAATTACCGGCAGTAGAGCAGTCGTTACGGAAGATGATGACATTTGCCGTAGAAAATGGTGTATACCGCATTGCGCTACCGAAAATTGGTGCCGGGTTGGGTAGATTAAACTGGGAAGAGGTTAAGTTGGTGATTGACCAGGTAGCGGCTGACTATCCTGACGTTGATCTGTATGTGGTTGAGAATTATAAAGTCGAAGCTGGTCTATAAAATTGGCAGCATGAAAAGGCATATACCGAAGCAAAAGCTTGACATGGAAGCAGTAGCATTTTTGCAGACATGTGATTTTGAAGACATCCGGCAGGACGTGCCGGAGTTACTGGAATGGCTACAGGATCTGAACTGGTGGGTAGGCGACGGAATAGGGGAGTATCTGAGACCTTATGCGAATGATATTAAGTCAGAGATACTGGCTGTATTGCATACCAATGATGACCAGTGGAAATACGGCGTGATGATTTGTATATTGGCTGTCACGCCGGTGAAGCTGGATGACGACTACATGCCGGTATTGGGGCGTATCATGGCAAGTCCCACCCCTTCGGAGAAGGAATGGGAGCTAGAGCTTTTAGCAGCTGATATTATGGATAAGCAGCGTTAGTGAGGGCAAGTTACAATTCCGAAGTGAGCTCACTGAAGGTTGCTTTTAGTCGGGCTATCCTGTTTGACCATAAACGACTTAATAAGAAAATCTGATTGGCGAATACCAAGACAATTGCAATGAGCAGGAGATATTTGCCTGTTGTGAAAATGATGACTGAACAAAAGAAGGTCAGCAGGCAAACAGCTGTCAAAATCCTTATCAGTATTGATAATCGTGAATACCTGCGCAAGTCATTCAGACTTTGTTCCAGCGACGTTGTGATAGAGGATAGGGGAACAGATTTTCCTGCGAGTCTGTATCCTACAATGTTGTATGATATGGCCAGCAGTAGTCCGCTTACTAATGCAACATTGCCATACAAAGGTTTTTGGTGTCCATCGAAGAAATCATAGTATACCAGTAACAATAGTGCGAAGCCAGTTATTTCAATAATCATCTGCAACCGGATCTTCCTACGTACAGGATAGGTACGTTCAGCGATCATAGACTTCAGCTTTTCCTGGTCGGCGGGTTGCTTGCCTATATTATCCCACATAGCCATTAAAGGATCATTTTGCATAGTTCATTTTTTTAGTTGTAATAGTTGCTGTAGTTTACTTTTTATTCTATTGATCTTTACACCCGTATTATTCTCTGAGATACCGAGTATAGCGGCGATTTCCTGATAGCTTAGTCCTTCGAGATAGAGGGTTATTACGGCTTTATCAGCATCATTTAATTGTCGGAGTGCCCATATCAATTCTTCATTTTGCTGTTCGTCATTAGTGTTTTGCGCAGCCAGATCCGGAAGTGTTTCCGGATAACTGATATTAGGTTGCTTTTTACGGAATGAGGCGAGCGCAGTGTTCAGTGCGACTTTGTATAGCCAGGAGCTGAACAATGATTTGCCTTCAAAGGAAGAGGCAGACTTCCAAAGCTGGAAAACAATTTCCTGAAAGAGGTCTTCCCGGTCTTCTTTTGAATCCCTGTATAACCAGCAGATTTTATGAATGACCTGCTGATGAAGAGTGAGTTGATCTAAAAACTGTTTTTCATCCATTCGTGGTTGTTGCTAGTCAGGAATAAATGCCGGTTTGCATGTTGTAAACCGGTTGTACACAGATATTAGTTGCCGGATTAGCCAAAAACTTACAGTGCCTAAAATTTTTTCTAAATAAAATGGCTGCGTACATCTATTGCGTATAGCACCGGTATTTTCGCTGTGAGATAAGATAATACAATTAGTAAAAAACGGGTGATTCGAGAAAAAAAATTTCCTTGTATAAGGAATATTATTTTTCTTCGCATAGAATTTATATACCTATGTTGATTTAATAAGATGTTCGATGATGTAAACGTTGTTAACTACTACCTGTATTATCTGTCAGGGCAGTAACCCATTTCCCGTACTATATGAACTCTGGAGGGACCGCTTTGCCGGAGCATTGCTGATGGTTCATGTTTGCTACAACATAATTTTCGCGTCGATTATCTCTCGGGGGAGGGAGAATGGCGTGGGGGGAATCTGCTGCTTAGAACAGCTGTTAAACAAGCATTTTACGTCTGAATTTATAGCATTCGAGCTTCGTCACACCACAATTTGGCGTCCTATGGACATGTTTTGGCGTCCTGTGGACATCGCTTAAAAAGCAGCGAAGATTCTCAATAATTTTGTTGGGTCAGTTCGGCTTAATGCTGATGATACAGCACTTTTGCTACAGGCGTAGGCATGGTTGTGTCATGTTGCGCTACTCCAATACAGTATACATCAACAGGATGATTTCCAATGTTGTATAAACAGTTGCCAAGATGCACTGATACCTGGTAAAGATTCAATTTTATAACTCTTTAAAGAACAATATTATGGGCTTTGTAAAGAAACTGTTTTTAATTTTTCTTGTATGTCGCGCTGCGGTAATACATGCTCAGACACCAGACCTGCAGGCTGTTACCAATGCCGGCAATTCGACCAATAACAGTATGGTGATCTGGAACAAAGATGGTTTAAGTATCGGAATGGATTCAACCACTGGTTACACAGTAAAGAGCCATTTTCTGCGGCCATCATCGGTAGAGACAAGAACGTTACGGTTTGACTGCGATGCAGAAACAAATACAGGTGGCTGGGAGTTTTATAACACCTATTCGAGGAGAAGTGTGTTATTTATCAATCAAGGCACTGGTAACGTAGGCATCGGTACCACCAACCCACAGGCAAAATTGTCAGTTAATGGTGATATCAGTGCACGATTAGTACGTGTCAGACCGGAAGGCTGGGCAGACTTCGTCTTTGAGCCATCCTACCACCTTATGCCTTTGGCAGAGCTGGAAGCATATATACGCAATCATAAACACCTGCCTTCAGTTCCATCAGAGAAAGAAGTGATTGAGCATGGATTGGACCTTGGCAATAATCAGGTTGTCCTACTACAGAAAGTGGAGGAACTCACCCTGTATCTGATCGAACAGGAGCACAAGATGACTGCTCAGAAAGCATTGCTACAGGAACAGTCTGTAGTGTTTGCCCAGCAGGAAGAACGCCTGGCTGAACTGGAACGTAGAATGAATGTGAAGTAGCGTTCAGACCAGCAATTTTTATCAGACAAATCGATCCCTATATCTATGAATAATTTTAGAATCTTTCTGATTGCCGCATTATTGCTGGCAGTATCAGATGGTTTTTCTCAGACCCCAACATTACAGGCCGTGACGGATCAGGGTAATTCGACAACAAACCCTGTTGAAATCCGGAACAGAGACGGCCTGGCATTTAATGTTGACCCCAGGTCTGGTAACGTGAGGGTACACTTCCTTAAGCCTTCCGTTGCCAATATGGCTACGATGCGATTTGAATGTACATCAAACGATATTACTGCAGGATGGGAGTTTTATAATTCAAATCAGCAGAAATCTTTGATGTATATCCGCCAGATCAGTGGCTTTGTCGGTATCGGTACTACCGGTACGCCTTCGACTATGTTGCGGCCACAATTGGCAGTTAATGGTGACATCAGGTCAGACAATACCAAGGTTACCCTTAATAACTGGGCAGATCATGTTTTCGATGTGTCTTATCAACTGCGCCCGTTGCGGGAGGTAGCAGCTTATATCGCGCAGTATAAGCACCTGCCGGATATTCCTTCCAGAGATGAGATATGTGCAGAAGGACAGAATCTGGGCGACATGCAGGTGAAATTGTTGCAGAAGATTGAAGAGCTGACAATTCACCTGATCGATCAGGAGAAAGAAATGGCTGCGCAGGAAAAGCTTATTGCTCAAAACAGAAAGTTGCTTGCTCAAAGGGAAAATAGATTGGTGATGCTGGAAGCATACATGATGCCTCCAACTGATACTGTGCCTTTAACGATTGATCAGGATGTGATGGAGCGGCCGGCAATAAAAACAGCCCTTGTGAACGCTATTAATCGTCAGGTTGTGAACACAATGCCTGGTGATAGTATGGTTAACACGCTTCCATTCGACAGACTTGGTCTGGGCGGTTTGCATACGAGTGCGCGATCGCAATTTACCGGATACATGCGTGCAGGTAAGACAAATGTCGGTATCTCTGGTATGCAGCGCGTATTCGACAATATGAAGGATAGTACCAGGAAGTTACAGTACATCAATAATAAGCTACGGGGATTTTATGCGTTGCGTGACCGTCAGTCGCCTGGCAGCTTTACCCTTCCCGGTAAGCCTGAAAACAAGCTGAAAGGGGCTTCATGGACTTCTACATACAGCGACTCAACCGGCGCGATGTCAGGTTGGTGGAATGAAGGGCTGATAAGCGATGTGTTCTCTATCGGAAGCATTCCGTTTCAGCTGAACTATTCGACACTATCAGGTTACGATTATGCGCATGCTGCATTGCAACCTGCACAATTTGCGAAAATTTCATTTGACAGGGAAGCATATCTTGATAAAATTAACCAGCAGCTGCAGAAGAAGTATGATCTACAGAAGTATTTTCTGGAAGATCTGGATATCAAAGCTGGAATGAAACAATATGTAGCGCAACAGTTGGCAACCATGAAGGGGAAGGATAGTTTAAGTAACACCTTATCTGTGGAGCAACTGATGTACCTGGATAGTGTGCAGCTGAATAATGTGCTGCAAAGGAATGGTGATACTGCTTCCGGATACTATCAGCGTGTTATGTCGCTTAAAAAGCAACTTGGCGGTGTAAAAGAGATGAACAAGGTGCTTGGCAGCCAGCGGGAGGTAACACAAAATGTGACTGATTGGATGAAAGACCCTGGTAACACTGCAAATATGGCCGACCGCCTCATGCAATTGGGACCTTTGCAACGACTGATGATGCATATGAAAGCATTGAGAGTAGGAAGTATTGGAGCTGATGCCAGCAAAGGCAGTGTGTCGGATCTGTTTATGACAGGTGCAATGGGTTCATTCCTTAAAGGAAATAAGTTCATCATGCTGGGAATGGGTAAGTCCAAAGAGATGGGAATCCAGGATGTAGGGCTTCAATCTGCGACAGGAAATGCCGCTTATAGCATGCAATTTCTCCGTATCGGCAGAGGCGATATTGGTAAGCGTCAAAGCCATGTGTCGGTGTTAAACGCAAATGCAAAACCAAACCAGCAGTATGGTTTCAGTACCAGTGCAATCAGCCGGAACATATTTGTTGGCGCTGTTTCCAAACAATTGAGCCTTGGCGATCTCGGTACGCTGGATCTCGAATTGTCGAAGTCGTCGGGACAATTCGGGACAAATGCACAGGATGCTGCATCCGTGTCTAAGTCTGCGGCCGGACAATTCATGAATGACATATGGGCCACAGCTGCCATTGGTATGGCCTACAATGGCGACGTTAAGAAACTCGGTTTGTCACATAAGGTGTACGTCAATTACGCCGGGCTGGGATATGTGAATCCAGGAGCGCCTTTCGCCAGCAGAGGCACATTTCAGTATGGGTTACATGTTAAACGCAACTGGTTAAAAAACAGGGCAATGGTGAGTGTGAGAACGGACATTCGTAATCTGGCAGTATCTCCGCTGAGCGATGATAAACGCCGCAGTATGCAGTATGCATTTGATGGACGTTATCGTTTTACCCGCCGGTTTTCACTTAGCATGAATCTCTTACAGCATTCGCTGAATGAGATGTCTGACGGAAAACAACAAACAGCATTCCTCAACCGGAAGCTGTCGTTTATGAGCCAGGCGAACGGGAAAATTGCTGGCAAATCTTTCAGCAATAGCAGCAGTATCGGCTTACAGCAGTTGAATTATCTGCAACCGGAGATGCCGATCAAGAGCCTCTTCGTGAACGTATCATCGATGCAGACATGGATGGCTGGCCCGGGGATGTTCATGGTAAGTGTATTATATAGCCGGGACTTAAATAATGCAGCAGTATATAACAATCTGCTGAACACAGAAGGTGGTTACCAGTATATGTTATGGAAGCTGTCGTGCAGCAGCACGCTGGTGTACATGGATAGTAAAGAGATCGTGACACAAGTGGGCCTTCGTCAGCAGGTTGCGGCACAGCTGCTGAAAAGATGGAGTGTGAGTATGTCGGCAGATGGACGCCATAATATCAGAAATACAGCTGCCAACTATTACTATGGCAGATTTAATACAGCAATGTCTTTGCATTACCAGATAAACTAACAGCAAATGAACAGATACAGCATAATATTAACTGGGCTGTTACTTAGCGTCTTGTTACCGCTGAAAGCACAGATCACGTTCTCTTTTATGCCGGAGATCCAGGGGCGCACGGTAGAAAATATTTATAAGGTGCGCATGGCCAATCCGGGTGGCAGACAATCAGTCAACCTTGTGATAACTGTTACGGAAGCAAAATCCGGAGCAGTGGTGATTATTAAAACAGCTCCTTTTGAGCTATTGCCAGGTATGAATACTGTGCCTCCAGGGGCAGTGTATAACGCGGGTGTAACATTTGGCAACAGCAGGATAGCGACGGTAGCCAGGCAGAGTGGATTTTTTGCTGAAGGAGACTATGATTACTGTTTCCAGTTATACGAAGGAAGTGGTCATAGCAGTGGATTACTTGAGGAGCAATGTTTCAGCTACGAATTGCAGCCGTTTAGTGCTATGCAGTTGATTCAGCCATATGATGGAGATCAGATCTGTGACAAGCGGCCTACACTTTCCTGGCAGCCACTGATACCGGCAGTAAACGGAGTAATGTACCGGCTGTTGCTAGTAGAAGTAAAAGAGGGACAGCAACGGGCGGAAGCCTTGAGGATGAACCTGGCTATCATTAATCAACGTCAGATACCTATGCCTATGCTGATTTATCCGTCGCTGGCTAATCAGCTGACAGAAGATAAAACGTATGCATGGCAGGTATCGGCATATAAGAATGAATTGCTGTTGGCGGAATCTGAAATATGGGACTTTACAGTTTCCTGCGAGAAGGCACCGGCAGAAGTATCTCCGGATGCTTATAGAAATCTGGAAGACCTGACGAAGGGTAACTTTTACATGGCCAGGGGGCAGATATTATTTGCTTTCAACAATACTTATGCAGAATCGAAGCTGCAGTATAGTATCCAATGTCTCACCAAACCTGACCAGGCTCCTAAAAAGCTTCCGGTTGTGAAAGTAGGCAGAGGCATGAATCAGATAACAATATCATTATCTGACAGGAACGGGTTTGTGGACGGTTATTTCTACATAATGGATGTGAAGCTGCCGTCAGGTGAGAGTAAACAATTGAGATTTATCTATAAACAACCGGAGGAATGATGAAACAGATAATCGCAGTATGCGCCTTATTTGTATTTAGCGCATGCGGTGCCAGTAGGAAAGAGATGATGCAATCGGTGAAAGAGAATAATCTTTTGCAGGAAAAGCAGGTAAATGATTACGTGTTCAGGTTGCAATACATGCCGCCCGAAGGTAGTAATGCGGATACTTCGCTGGTATATTTCCGGATGAATATTTTGAATGCGTCCGGTACACCTGTAAAGGGGACTACTACCCCTGCATTTAGCTACGGACTTGACAGTCTGTTTGCCATAGTTTCTGGCGTTGACACCATTATTCCGGTAGATGCAACCAGGATTGCTAATGGTACGCTGAATGGTGCAGAATACATGCTGGTATTTGACAAGCAATCAGTACTACGGAACGTAGAGAGTAAGTTGTTGTTCAGGGACTGGTTGTTTACCCAGCAATATATATCATTCCCATTGTCAGGGAATGCAATTAATCACATTGACTCATTAAGTCTGAAGATATGAAAGTAAGAACAAAGCGTGGCCGGATTCGGATCGCCTGTTTTTTCCTGGGGTTATTAGTAATACAGGGTTTAACCCCGACAGTTGCCTGGGCATTGACGTCCGGTCCGGTACAGCCAGAGGCAAAACAGTTTGAAGCGGCAGGAACCAGTGATATGGTGGACCTGTTCTCCGGTGATTTTCAATACAATATTCCCCTGCTGGATGTAGGCGGTTATCCTGTAAACCTCAACTACAAATCAGGTGTCGGCATGGATGATGAGGCCAGCTGGGTTGGTTTGGGCTGGAACCTGAACGCAGGTGCTATGAACAGGCAATTACGTGGTATTGCAGATGATAGTGACGGTGATACAGTGAGGAGCGAGAATTATATGAAGCCTAAGATTACAGGAGGCGGTAAGGTAATGGTAAGAGGAGAATTATTTGGTAGTGGAAAGAAGGGTGGAACAGAGGAGGGAACAGAGGGTGGAACAAAGGTAAGCGGTTCACTTTCTCTTGGGATCTTCAATGACAACTATACTGGGTACGGTGCAGAGTTTGGTGCGAACGCAGGTATATCCATTTCTTTATTAAGTCTTGGTAAACATTTACCAGGCTTCGGTGCCGGTGCGGGAGTTGGACTCAATTCAAATACTTCGGACGGCGTGACAGTTACACCAAACGTATCATTGTCGGCCAGAGCGGAAGATGAAGAGGATCATACAATAAGTGCCAGCACCTCGCTGGCGACAAGTTATAATACAAGACAGGGATTAAAGAGTCTGTCACTCTCCACTTCCTATTCCATAGATAAGGGGTCTCAGCATCACAATGGTGCGACGATCAACTATAATACGCCAACTTTTTATCCTCAGGCGGCTATGTCATTTAAGTCAACCAATGCTACTTACAGCGGTGACTTCGGAGGTGCTGCTTTTGGTGTTTTTGGGGGAGTAGGTGCTACTGGTTATATATCTAAGCGGGAGGTCCGGAATGAAAAGCAGAATAATCGGGCGTTTGGGTTCTTATATGCACATAAGGGTAGTAAAGCACCCGATGCATTAATGGATTTTATGAGGGAAAAGAATAACCCGGTTGTTCCTGAATTAAACAATACACCTGTACCTATTGCAACCCCAGATGTATTTTCTTATAGCAGTCAGTTAGGTGGTGGCCAGCTCCGATTGTCACGGATGAGTAGTGGTGTATTGTTTGATAATGCTTCCGGAGAGGTGTCTGATAATCAATCATTAAGCGCGGAATATGGAGTGGGCAAATTTCTTCATATGGGTGTCAATGTATATTATCAGGATATTGTAAACAAAAACGGGAAATGGAAAAATAAAAACAAATTTCTTCCCAAAGGCGACTTTGCTGAAGTAGAGACATTAGAAGAAGAGCATGCTTACTTCCGGCAAACAGGTGAGAAACATGTGGATGATGAAAGGTTTCTTGAGAAAATTTCCGGTGAGGAGGCAATAAGTATTCCCATTAAAGGAAAAGAAGCACAGGAATTTTTGAAGACATCCGCTGACAGAGAGCTTGTAGTGGATAAATCTTATAAAAGAGATGGCCGACAGCTAAGGCGTACGGGTGTAATGTATCTCACAGCCGCAGAAGCCATGCGTACAGGCTTGGAGAAGCAAATCCGTAACTATCCGTTAAACAGACTGGCCGGCGCTAAGTTCCAGCCAACGGGAGCTCACATGGCATTTGATACGATTTCCCGTATTGATAATTATCGTAGGAGGAATCATATTTCAGAAATGACTGTAACTGGCGATGATGGTAAAAGGTTAGTATATGGTCTGCCAGTATATAATATTAGACAGGATGAATATTCGTTCGCTTCTCACGCGCGCAAACTTGATACAGCAAGTGGACTTGCCAGCTTTGATGTAAGGGCAGATGGGAAGATTGAGCATAAGGATATGGGGCGGAACAATAACTCCGTGGATGAATATTATCATAAGGAATCTCAGCCTGCCTATGCAAGCTCTTATATGCTTACAGGAATTTTGTCTCCTGATTACGTTGATATGACAGGCGATGGTATTACAGAAGATGATCGCGGAACTGCGTTTAAATTTAATTATTCTAAAGTAAAACGCGACTTCCATTGGCGTTCACCTTACACTGTAAATTCAAAACAGGCCCAGTTCAATAAGAATTTACAGGCAGACCCGGATGATGACAAGGCATCGTTTGTTTGCGGACAAAAAGAATTGTGGTATCTGCATTCAATTGAGTCTAAAACAATGGTCGCCTATTTTATCACTGAAGACAGGAGAGACGCTATTGGTGCAGACTGGCTGGGTAATCGGGACACGCTGACTAAGCAGCAGGTATTGAAGGAAATTCGGCTGTACTCGAAAAATAATCTGATCACACCGATTAAAACGGTCGTTTTTGATTATGACTATTCTTTGTGTCCGAACGTTCCTAATTCACTTGATAATAAGGGAAAATTAACGCTGAAGTCGGTTTATTTCCGGTATGCCAGTTCGACAAAAGGAAAGCACCATCCGTATGAATTTACGTATGCTACTAATGCATCCTACAACTTTCTGTCCGTTGATAGATGGGGATCTTACAAGCCACGATTTGCCAACATTGCAGGTGGTTTTCCGCAGATGCGTAATGATGAGTTTCCATATGCGACACAGCGCGTTGATATGGCTGCAAGCTTTGCAGGTACATGGCATCTGTCAAAGATTAAGCTTCCTACAGGCGGTGTGATTCACGTCGATTATGAATCTGATGATTATGCTTATGTACAGGATAAAAAGGCGACAGTGATGTCGGCCATTACGGGTATGTTTGATGGAGATGGAAAACCTACTGCCAATCTTGTAAATGCCAGATCATTCGATATTAAGGTGGACAATGTCGGGTTGACAACTACGGATAGGGAAGTATTCAAAGAAAAGTGTCTGAACGGGGAAGAATATCTTTATATGAAGTTGTACGTGAACGTATCGAATAAGGTATTATCTACCGACGAAGCTTACTACGACTATATCCCATGCTATGCCCGTATTAAGGATGTCAATGTCGCTAACGGTGTGGCTAGAGTAAGATTTGAAGATGATACGGTAGAGGGAGTGAAGGCAAATCCTTTTGCAAGTGCTACGTGGCAGCGTATGAGGCTTGATTATCCGCGTTACGTGTATCCTGGATTTAATAACAGGATAAAAGGCGAAACGGATGTTGAATCAATTGTGCGTGCTCTCGGAAATGCTTTCGGCAATCTTTCAGAATTGTGGCAGCCGTTTGTTAGTAAGTCTTTGTCCAAGCGTTGGGCTACTAATATAAAGCTAGGTAAGAGTTATGCCCGCATCGGTAAGCTTGATGGAAAGAAACTAGGTGGTGGATCTCGTGTGAAGCGTATTCGTATGAGTGATGAGTGGAGTAGTATGGTTGATAGTCAGCGGAATGCAGTATATGGCCAGGAATATGATTATACTACTACCAGGGGCACGCAGGTAATCAGTAGCGGAGTGGCTGCTTATGAACCTATGATTGGCAGTGATGAAAATCCATTACGTCAGCCATTAAAATACGCGCAAAGCGTTAAATGGAGCCTGGATAACTTTTTCTATATGGAAGAGCCATTTGGAGAGACGCTATATCCCTCTCCACAGGTGGGTTACCGTGAAGTAAAAGTTAGAAGTCTCGGTGCGGATGGTATTCCTGACCCGCTAAATAAAACCGGCTGGTTGAGTTATGAGTTCTATACAGCCAAGGAGTATCCGGTGTATTTGCGTCAGACTCCTTTGCAGAAATATGTACACAATCCTGATTCATGGTCCAGTTTTTTTGGCGGCATGTCTGTCTACGAAATGAGTATGTCTCAGGGGTATACTATTTTTCTGAATGATATGCATGGTAAGAGTAAAGCTGAACGTGTTTATAATCAAAAGGGGCAAGAAATTGCATCGACCGAATATTCATATAATGACGAAGAGGCGGGAGGTGCAAAACGGTTGAAAAACATTGTAGATGTAGTTGATTATACTGGTACAATCAGCCGTGATCAGGTAATAGGCCGTGATATCGATGTTTTCAGTGACATGCAGGAGTCCGAAATGAAGAATACCGGACAAAGTGTAAATTTTGGTGTCGATATCATTCCTTTCTTTACCTATACTTTACCAATATTTCATTTTCCATTGGCAATAAATGACGATTACCGTTTATTCAGATCTGCGTCTGTTTTAAAGACGGTAGAATATTCCGGGGTAGTTAAAGCTGTCAGGAAGATTATTAATGGTTCGTCAACCACAGCATCGTATCTGTTGTTCGACAAATATTCCGGGGAGCCGGTGTTAACACAATCCGAGAACGAGTTCGAGGATCCCGTTTACAGTCTTAACATACCTGCGTACTGGATGTATGAGGGTATGGGCATGGCTTATAAAACGCTGGGTACAGTGTTCCCGGAATTTACTACCGATAATGATGGTCTGCCAGACGCTAAATTCAGACCGTTTCTAGCTCCCGGTGACGAGTTGATTAATACTGCTACCGGATTTAGATCCTGGGTTATCAAAACACCTGCTTCCCAAGGCAGCTCACTACGTGTAATTGAGCGCACGGGACGTTTGGCGAAAGGATTAAAGGGGCCTTTCAAAGTATGCCGATCAGGCTACCGTAATATACTGTCAGCTCCGGCTACAGCGATTACGAGTTTGAAAAATCCGGTAATAGGTAACAAACTTGTACTGCTCGGTGCTGGTGATCTTGCCAAGTACAAGGTCATCAACGCAACCGCCGTTTTATATGATGAGGCATGGGGGCAGGCCGCTGATTGTAGTATGGTTAGCTGTCCTCCGGGCTATCAGGAAAGTGCTGATGGCCGATGTTACCTGGCACCCAACGTCAACAGAGCGCATGAGGTTATCAAAGGTAGCCAGCTTGCTAATTACGGTGTGCATGGTGGGATCTTTTTTGCGGATACCAGTAACGTAGGTGATGCGGAAAGGAGTCTAGCACCGATTTGGACCAATAGATTACGAAATGTCGGTGTTTGGATGAATGACGTCACCCCGAATTACCATTGGTGGGGCTTTGAAAAGTGTATAACGATAGATACTGACGAAGACGTATTTATAGGCCATGCCGCTGATCAGAGTATGAAGATATTCATTGACGGCATGCCATATTACCACTTCGATAATGGTTCCGACAATATCAGTTCCTGGAACATCAGGAGCCTGCATTTGAGCAAGGGCAAGCATATATTCAGAATAGAGGCATCCACTGCCAGAGCTTCACAAGCTATGGGTTTTGAACTGTATGTTGCTTCAAAACAGGTACTCTTTGCCGGTACCAGTCCTTCCATTCTTGAGAAAAGGCTGTACTCCACTGAGTTCCTCAAGAACGACCCGGATGCATTACTTTTTGTCAGGAACGGAGAAAACGGTGCTATAGGCTGGGCTAATTATACTTGTGCAACAGGCAAAAATCCTGATCTGTGCGATGGTCCCGTTAACTGTGGATATGCAGAGAAAGGTAGCTGTCCTGAGGGGTATACGCGTAGCGCGGATGGACTTACCTGCATACCGAAAGTACAAGAAGATATGTCTGCAGGCGGGTTGGCAATTACAGCAGGTAAACAGTACAACAGATTTGGCGAAAATGGCGCTTGGTTTTATGATTTGAAGGGCAATGAGGTCGGCCGGTCGGCCAGTGGACCCTGGGCACCATGTGGTACTGGTGGCGGCGCGGGCGCAAGAACTGCTGTATCAGGAATGGCTGTGGCGAGGGACTCATCAATGGCAAAATCATTAGCTGTTAATGCTTCAGCAAGTTCTGCATGTGGCCGTTTAAATGATGCTGGTATATGGTTTTCCGGAGGGCCGTACATGAATCAGTGGATTGGTATCAATAGGTGTATCACTGTTCCGGAAAGCAAAGTGTACTATATGGGTATGGCTGTAGATAACCAGATGAGGGTATTCATTGATGGTAAGCTCACAAGAGAGTTGATGATGACACATAGTGTTGACGTTACACCTTTCACCAGCTGGCGAGTATACCCGGTTTATCTGACAGCGGGCCAACATGTGCTTACAATAGAAGCGATGGACAAAGGCGGCGATTATTCGGTAGCGCTTGAATTGTATGATAATTCCGTTTATGATATGCTGCGGGCAGTGCGTTTGTCAGATCTTAAAATACTGTTTACAACAGCCAATTTAAGAAATCAAACGCAGGTGGACACTTATCTGAAGGACGATGTGTCTGGTCAGATTATTAAGCGTCGCTATTCATGTGCTTCCGGCCCGATAGATGTTTGTTCCGGAAACTTCTCTTGTCCGCCGATGCCATTGGATAACTCCCTCAATCCTTATCTACTGGGCTATCTCGGTAACTGGTTGCCTTATAAGCAGATGGGATGGTTAACTAGCCGTACAGGTCAGGATCTGATCAATAAGACGCCAGTTCAGGGAGCCGGCGTACGTACCAGTGGCGCATATGGAAAATTCCGCGCATTCTGGGTGTATAATAGCGGCTGGAGCATTGCAGATAATGTAGAGTGGGTGACATCCAATACAATGACATTGTATGATCCATATTCTCAGGAATTGGAGACAAAAAACGCGCTTGATCTTTATAGTGCTGCCAGATATGGATATAAATCAACATTGCCTGTTGCCGTAGGCGCTAATATGCGTCAGCGTGAAATATTCTACGAGGGTCTGGAGGATTACAAGTTTAACAGGCAACTGGGTGCATTACCAGTATGTGATCCAGATGAATTTAATATCGGAAAGCTGATTGACAAGGGAGGAAATACCGTTGCAATAGACAGTAATGAGGCGCATAGTGGCAACTATAGTCTGAAGTTGAATGGTTCAATCGACCTGAAAACACATGCTTTCACCTATCATCATATGCCTGGTATTTACCTGGAAAATAATGCTAGTGGTGAATATCGACGTAAGGCGGATGGTTGGCTTGGATTGAGGGGCTTTTGTCCGGTGACAGGTAGCAGGTACATTTTCTCTGCCTGGGTGAAGGATAACGCGCCGGCAGGTGGACCAGGAATCAGCGTGATTGTCAATGATAAGCAGGTTGAACTGAAAAAGGTAGCCGTTGTAGAGGGCTGGAAGCTGGTAGAAGGTGTATTGAATCTGGCGGAATATACCCAGTCTGCAAATCTTGCAGTTATCAACATGAAGCTTCAGGGAAGTGGCTGTAACCTGGATGATATACGGATTTTCCCATACGACGGACAACTAAAAACCTTCAGCTATGACGACACTACGCAGCGGGTAATGGCAGAGCTGGATGAAAATAATTATGCAACGTTCTATGAATATGACGACGAGGGTTCACTTGTGCGAGTGAAGAAAGAGACTGAGCGGGGAATCATGACGATCAAAGAAAGCCGGTCGGCATATCGTAAATCCAAACCATAAAAATCTTATTCCTATACTATGAAGTTATTATTTAAATATATAAAGATCATTGTTCCGGTAGTTATCATATTGATAACTGCCGGGGCCTTTGCTTCGATACCTGCGTTACGCGAGCAGTTTAAAAAGGACGCACCAGTTGAGCTGCCGCAAGAGGAGATTGCTGGGATCGATGAGCAGGACAAAGCGATCATTGAGGAGTTATCCCAGGTTATGCATGCTATGGATACGATGACGGTCTTGACTATAGATGGATCTGTGGAAGGACAGGATGTTGCTGATAGCACGGCTGGACTACAATCTGCGTTCTCTTATACCCGTCAGGGCAATCAGGCATATTATCAATTTAACCGGCAGGAGATCATCTCTTTAACAGACGCTTATATTGTTATTGCACACGATGTAAAAAAAATATTTCTGTCGCGTCCGAAGGAGGTGATGAAACCGATAAGGGTACCGGTAAAAGCGGAAGTTGATTTCCTGTCACATGAATCATATAGTGTGAGCAGGGAAACGGTCGGCAGACTTACTACAATTTCATTGAATAATCCTTCGCACGCCAGTTGCAGAGCCTACAGTGTTTCTTTTGACTCACTCAACATTATCAGAAGCTCTGTAATGCGGATGACAAATCCGCAGGCAATGACTGATCCGTCAAGGGATAAGATTCTAAAAGTTACAATAAGTAATTGGGAACTGGGTGTGGTGAGAAAAGAGCTGTTGCGGAAGGAAAGGTATATAACCTTTATAAATGGAGGTATAGCCCCGGCTGCAAGGTTAAGTGACTACGATTTGATTAATGACTAAGTGTTAACCTCAATTTTGATAACATTATGCGTGTTGTTTACGCTAAAATATTAATATGTCTCCTGTGTGTAGCCGGTTTTTCGGCTACAGCCGGTCGTGTGATGGCATATAATGCTGTTGAAACCTACCAGCATCAGATTCAGGGAAGACTGAAAAAAGGAGATACTTTACTGTTAAAGGATGAGAAGTTTGATAACACGGACTTTGAATGGTCCAAGCTTCATCATCGCACAGTTAGTAATATCCTCACATTTGGATTATTTAGGGATTCTGGGATAGTGATTCCGAAGGCGTTTAAATGCGAGATAGATCTAAAAGTGGAATATTGGTCCCAACCAGGACAGGCAGAGCCTGAAACGAAGGATCATATCAAACTGTGGATCAACTATGATCCGAAGGCGGGGGTGTCTTACAAAGATGCTGATGTGTATCGATTTATGAACGGGCATAGGGTGAAGGTGACGATCAATGATATTACAAGTGCAGAATTAGGAAGTGACTATCCTGCTATTTTCCGCCTGGAAAGTCAGGTGATTATTGAGCGTTCTTATGAGTTGGATCCAGGGAAAAGGCTGGTGCCGGAAGTTTTTCGTCAACAAATCGGCCGTGACGGAAATAGCGGGATTTCAGGTGTGGACACCAGTAAGTATGACATTACTTTGGCTTGGGAAAAAATTACCGGTGCAGAGGAATATGACCTTGAATGGACATTTATTGACGAAGAATCGGATAACGGCGGAATCTTGGATAGTCAGCCAGCAAACGTGTCGGCTGATGTCTTAAAGAAGATGTTCAGAAATAATGCTACCCGTGTGACAGTGCCGCATGAGTATTATAGCATTTCACTTGTTCATAATTCCCGGTACTTAATTGTCCGGATACGTCCGGTTCAATATCAGCAGAATGGGTATCGACAGGAATTTCCCTGGGAGTATCAGATAAAGGAAGCAGGCGTAATCAAATCTGCTGTTATTGAACTGGCGAATAGTCCGTGGCATGAATCCGGTAAAAACTGGCAATACAGTGCTGTCTATGCTGAAGATGGTAAGAAAAAGGAAGTAGTTAACTACTTTGATGGTTCGTTAAGGAACCGGCAGACTGTAACAGTGAATAATTCTGATAATCACGCGGTTGTTCAGGAGTCAATATACGATGAATTTGGACGCCCACTGGCTAGTATCATGCCGGTACCCTTAAAGGGGTCTGTATTCAAATATTACCCAGGACTACATCTTGTTCAGAAAGATTCCTCCTACGGTTTCAGGCACGTATATGGGAATACAGCTGTTTGTATTGGCACTCCTCTGGCATTGAGCAACGATACGGGAGCAGCCAGGTATTATTCATCGAGGAATGAGTTTTTAAATGACCCGCAACGGCCGGAGAATAAATTCATTGCAGATGCGGAAGGTTATCCATTATCTGTTACACGATACACAGGGGATAATACTAATCGGGTGAGCGTACAGGGTGGTGTCGGACCGATGTTTCAACCAGGAGCAAAGGGTGCGACCCGATATTTTTATGGGAAACCAGTGCAGTTGGAGCTGGACAGACTGTTTGGTAATGATGTAGGTTATTACACCCATTATCTGAAAAATGTAACGATTGACGGTAACGGACAGATTAGTATAGCATATGTAAATGCCAGCGGTAAAACGATTGCGACTGCGTTAGCTGGTGACAATCCGGATAACATGGATGCGTTGCCTTCAAAGCAGGATACTGTTCATCAGACGGTGACATTGATGGAAAGGGAATTTACGTTTGATCCGTCGAAACTTCAGATTGCAGCTACAACTACCCATGTAAGTACCGTTGAAGGGCCTGTAATGCTTCGGTTTGATATTAGCCGGCTGGTTAGAGTGTATTCCGAAAAGAACGTCAATATCTGTAGTAACTGTTATTATGAAGGCAGGATTTATATTACAGACAACTGTGGTAATGAGATTTATAACTCCAAAGAACCAATAAAGGTTGGGGCCATACTGGATTCATGTATGGAAAACGCCGGCATTGTGTCCACTACTGTCAATACTAAATTTACAGTGGGGGAATACTATATAAGATTTGAACTTGGTATTCCCGAAGACGCGATCAGTTTCTATACAAAAGCCTACATCCGCAGGAATACCAATCTGAAATCTGAATGGTCATTTATTAACAAGTCATTACTGGAGAAAGATTTCTTTGCATGTTTTAACGATTGCGTAACCTGCAAGGAGTCGCTGGGTGAGCGTGCTACCTTCAAGCAAATGGTTATTGCGCGTTTAACGGCAGACAGTGTTGCAGTAAGCAGATATGCTTCTGTCATTAATCCGTGGATTGACAGTTTGTATACTGCGTTGTATAACCAATGTGCGGCACTGAAACTTTCCTGTAACACTACACCATGTGATGATCTGGAAGATAAGATGAAGATGGATGTTAGTCCGGGAGGGCAATATGCTCTCTTCACAGCAGCAGGGGATGTTTTAGAGGCAGATATGAATGTATTATATCGCAACTGGAGAACTGTATTCCAACCATTACCTTCTAATAGTGAGAATTATATAAAGTTGCAGTTTGAGCTGGAAGATGGTCATATTACTTCTCCATATGATAGCACCTTTACACTGCCCTTGCTGGTCAGATACTGGAATGATGAATGGGCAGAGCGGTTTGTGAAATATCATCCGGAATATTGTGCGTTACAGTTTTGTCAGGACAATGCAACTTCATATAACTGGGATAACAATCTGCGTGACATGGCTACAACCGTAGCTGATATTCCGATCATTTCAGGTGGTGCAACTTTTAAGCGTGATGTAGTCGATTGGCTGGCGGTGAAAGATCCGCTTTTTAATGGACGGGAGAATTATAGGCAGTTGTTTATCAATGATCTAAGGAATTATTCCAAGAATATCGCTGGCATAAATATATCGGGTGCTGCTGTGAAATCCTTGAGTGAATTTGTAGACTATATGTTATACTGCGCGGATTTCACCGGAAATACTAATATTAATAACATACCGAGTCAGCAAGCTGATAACTGGAACACTTGTCAGCCGGCAGCAGCTTGTAGAATTGTTGACAGGGAATGGGGATTGTATTTTGAGAAATATCTTGAATTGAAGGGTAGGTATTATCAGCGTTTAAGGGACTCATCCAATTATTGTGGTGGCTTCTGCGCAGTTGGTCGCCCTTTCAGTTATGATACAGCCGTTTGTCCGGAGATTTCTCACTTTGTGATTGAAGGAATGCCCAGTTCATGTGATGGTGTAAGGCAGAATATAAAGGTTAGGTATTTGGGTGGCAAGTTGCAAAGGAATATCACGCTTAATCTTTACTATCCTGTTGAGTATGACACCGCAGCTAATACTCCTAAGACACTAACGATTGCGGCGGGACAGTCTGAAGGTCAATTGTGTATAAATTCTTCGGTAGATGTATCATCGCTTCGAGTGTTGAGCACAAGTTGCAGGAACATGGCAGTTGGTGGAGGAAGCGATAATCAAAACAGTTTTGATTGTAGTAAAGTTAGTGTAGAGATTAGCTCTGTGCTCAACAACGGTAGTGCAAGAACATTTACACTTAGATATCTAGGGCCACAAATCCCTGAGGGAATGTCAGTAATAGCATTTAACGATCTTGGGCCTGTTATCCGGGTATTTTTTACTTCGTCTGTTTCGTCTTTTAACTTAGCAAGTCCATTAACAATTGAACAGATAAGAACACTACAATTCGAGATACAATGTAATAATGGTCAGCCGATTAATACATGCCCTGTCGGTTATCAAACAAAAACTTCCAGAATTGGTGCGATAAATTACGCTACACCAGCAATCACAACAGATACTGTTGCGCTTAAGGCTATGGGTGAAAAGGCATTACTAGACATGATCAGTAGCAATTGTGAAGCGCTTGCCGACAACTGGATAAAACAATTGAGTGGCTGTCCCCAGGTGGCGACCGATGTTACGATACAAAGGCGTTTAAAGAGTAAACTTATGGAACTCTGTAAACTGGGAGGCGATATTGAGCATCCTAATGGCGCAAGCACGCTTCCTGGAAACAAAGCTACCGTGGAAGGGTACAGGTCATTTTCGGATGTTATTTTCGGTATCACAGGAGCTACACCTGACATGCTGTGTAATTCCTATTTAATAGACGCTCCGTATCCTTATGATGTAAAGCCACAAGTGGTTGAACAGATACTTACATCAACAAACCCTGCACTGTGCGAGCAGCTGGGAAGTCTGAATGCCGAGTACAATGCTGCAAATACATCAGATTCTTTCCATATCTATCTTAAAAAGAAGTACGGTAAGGCGATGAATATCTCTTCAGCAGAACTGGCATTGCTGCAGGCAGGGTGTACTAATTGTCGTTATTTGCTGAAAGAGCCTGTTCCAATGCCCGTTTTCCTTGAAAAAGGGGCTAAGGGATGCATTACGCCGGCTGAGTTCAAGCAGGCGATGACCGCATTGCAAAGCTATTTTGGCAATAGCCTGGATTCTACACATGATAACTACGAAATGGTGGTTGCCAATTTCTATAATAGCCGTTTTGGCTTCACCTTGCCATTTAGTAGTTATAAGACCTATGCCGACACCATTGCCGCGAATACTGCACTAACGATGCTGTTATGTAATCGGCCTGTGTTTGCAAATGTAACGCGTGATAAGTACGCATGTCTGATGGTCGTAATCGGGGATGCTGTTAGGACAGGAAGAAGTTTATACAGAGATTATATCGATGAGGAAATGAGATTATTCCGAAAGGATTATCTGGCAGTTTGCGGATCTAATAAACCTACTGTATTACTGAAAGAGCCTTGGCAGACTTATCATTATACTTTATACTATTACGATCAATCTGGTAATCTGATCAGAACCATACCACCTGAAGGTGTTCATCCTTTGGATGATACACTTGCGAAGCAGATAGCTGCGGCGAGAGAAGTGCGGGATGCAGATTGTTCTGAAGCCATCAAGCCCGGTAACCATACTAAAGAGTCCGTGTTGGTATCATTGACGCAGGCATTTGACCAAAGTATTGATGAAGCAATGGAAATGTGGATTTATAATGCAGCTTCAGGTGGGAGTCAGGTGTTGGCAACGACAGGTGGAAAAAAATATCTGTTTAATATTTGCATTGATAACGGTTATCTGAACTTTGATATCTATAGAACAAATGCCTTGAGTGGTGGCGATGCGGATATTGTGCTATCCGGACATACTACTGTAAGCTTATCGGGAGTCGGCCAGCTATCTAAATGGACGCATATTGTCATTCAGGGAACAGGTTTGACAACTAATAACCGGACAATTTATGTAAATGGGACGCGTTGCGCAGCGGTCACTACTCCTCCAACTGGAGCATGTGGCTGGGAGCTAAGGGCAAGTAGTACAGGTGCGGTATTCCCCGAAAACCTGGCGTCATTGCGGCACCTCCGTTTGTATAACCACTTGTTGCCGGAAGAGATTATTGCGGCTAACGCCGGGGTTTCGTGTTTGAGTCCGAGTATGTCTTATACGCCAGCAGGAAGAGATTCTCTTGTGCTATGGGCAACCTTTAACATACCAACAGGAAGTAATGGAACGGCGGAAGCCCGTTTTGCGCCGATATACCCAGCGCATACGCTTGCCACATCCTATGCTTATCATTCGTTGAACGGCATTCAGGCACAGCGTACACCAGATGGAGGCGTGAGTCACTTCTGGAATGATATGCTTGGACGAATGGTTGTTTCCCAGAATGAAGAGCAGAAAATACCTACAAGAGGTGGTGTGCCGGGACGTCAGAGTTACACGATCTATGATGCGCAGGGCAGGATAGTGGAAGTAGGGGAAAAACTTGCTGGTGCTACCTATCCGGATTCAGTTGCTTTTGTAAGCAGAGAGTCGCTGACAGAATTATATAGCAATAACGGGCATCAGGTAACTAGCACTTACTACGATGTGCCTGTTAATCAATTAAATACTGATGTTGCAGCATCTCAGCAGAATCTCCGGAAGAGGGTAGCGGCTACTGCTTATAGAGAAGGCACGAGTGGGGCGCCTCAGCAGGTTACTTACTATAGTTATGATCAGTTAGGAAACGTGAATACCTTATGGCAGCAGATACAAGGTTTAGGTGTTAAGAAGATTGATTATCAGTATGACCTTGTGAGCGGTAAGGTAAATAAAGTCGGTTACCAGCTGGGCAAGAACGACAGGTTTTTATACGGTTATGAGTATGATGCGGAGAACAGGCTTACGAAAGCTGTTTCAGGGATCTCGGCTTTATCAGCTGACAATTGGTATATTGAGAATGCACATACCGACGCTGCCTACCGATATTTCCTACATGGTCCGTTGGCTAGAACAGAACTGGGTAATACTTCACTGGCACAAGGCGTAGACTATGCCTATACTTTACAGGGATGGCTGAAAGGAGTCAACGGTAATTATCTGCAGCCTGACAAGGACATGGGAACTGATGGGGTTAAAGGTACTAACCGCGCATATGTTGCCCGGGACGCCTACGCCTACGCCTTGGACTATTTTGAGGGAGACTATAAGCCAATTGGTGCCGCAAATCCATTCCCATTGTCCTGGATAGCTGACAGTAGCGCTCAAGCAGGTGTTGATCTATACAACGGAAATATCAGTCGAAGTACACTGGCATTGAAAAATATAAACGATAATAAATCAGTAGGTTACAGTTATCGTTATGACCAGTTGAATCGGTTAAAAGCTATGCTTCAGCATCAATTAGCTCCACAAGCTACTAAATGGAGCGCCTTGAGTGCCGGAACAGCATATAAAGAAGACATTACCTACGACGGAAATGGTAATATACTTAGTTACCTTCGTAATGGAGGTGCTTCCCGTGGTGAAACAATGGACAAGTTGGCCTACGTGTATGCGCGGGATGCTTCCGGTAACTTGTTGCATAACAGGCTCTTGCAAGTGACAGATAGTGTAGATAACACTGCCTATACGGAAGATTTAAAAACACAGGGACCAAATAACTATCTTTATGATAATATTGGCAATCTTGTAGTCGATAAGCAGGCCGGAATCGACTCCGTCACCTGGACTGTTTATGGCAAGATCGCACGTATAAGGAAGGCAGACGGTAGTCTCCTGCAATACGGTTATGACGCAGCTGGTAACCGCGTATATAAGTTCTTTACAAGCCGGGATACCATTCATCGTACTTGGTATGTGCGTGATGCACAAGGAAATACACTAGCGGTATATGGCAATAAGGATGGTCAGTCAGACATTTTCTGGAAAGAGCAGCAATTATATGGAAGCAGTCGGTTAGGTATCTGGAAGCCAGAGATGGATGTCACTCAGGATAGTAGCTATGTCCGCTGGACGCGATGGGGATTGAAAGAGTATGAGTTGACAAACCATCTGGGCAATGTGCTGGCGACGATATCTGACAAGCCGCTCGACTCAGTTTCAGGAGGCGTTTGGTCGCATTATGAGCCGGAGGTGCTGACAGCGCAGGATTATTATCCGTTTGGGATGTTGCAGCCGGATAGGAAGTGGAGTTTAGGGGGTTATAGGTATGGGTTCAACGGGAAGGAGAATGATAATGAGGTGAAGGGAGAGGCGAATCAGCAGGATTATGGGATGCGGGTGTATGATCCGAGGATAGGGAAGTTTTTGAGTGTGGATCCGTTGACGAAGGGCTATCCATGGTATACACCTTATCAGTTCGCGGGAAATACACCAATACAGGCGATTGATTTAGATGGAGAAGAAGAATTACACTATACACTGACAAAAAAGGATGATGGATCTGCATCTCTTAAGTTAACTAATATAACCTTTCTACCAAATAAAAATTGGTTTTATAAAGCTTTTGGTGTTTTTAATACTAGAGACGAAGAACCTCGTATACCAGAAAGGGCTGTTATTAACTATGGAGATAAAAAATACTACATAGGCTTCTCCGGATCTAAGGGTAGGGGGAATGAAGGGGCGATGGAATTTTTCAAGTCAATTAGGCGTAATCCCAATGAGGTTCTCTATGCAGTAGACAACATTTTTCTGGATGAGGGACAGTCAAAAAGCGTTGAAGGCTTTTCCATGGCTGTAAATACCCAGAATAATACGGCGATGTACGGTTCGTTGACTGATAAGGCTTGGTATTCGAGAGTAATGGAGGATGTAAGAGTTTTTAGAGTACAAGGGGGGCAGGGGGATAACCAAAGCCAGCCAAGAGTCTTATTCGGTCGGGACGGCAAAATATCGATAAGAGGCAACGAGATGTTATTTGTAACTTTAGATGATAAAGCCCACCAAATTTATTTTTATCAAAAAAGAGGTGGTGCAGAAGCGGGGGTAGAGATTGTCTCGTTTGAAATACCACGTAGTTTAGCTAATGAAATAGTTAACAATGCAGTGCCACAAAGAAAAGGGCGTGAGTTTCCAAACTCACCTCAAATTTCAGATCCAAGTAAATCAAGGAGTGCTTATGGCTTGCCTAAAGCTTATATTGATAAAATAAGACAACGCGCGATACCTGGAACTGGTAGACGCGAACAACCACATTAAAATGACTATAGAAGAAAAGTTAGAACAGGGGTATTTTGTAGGATGTATTAAATACAAAGATGAGTATGGCTTGTATCTAATGCCCATAGCTTATTGGATTCTCAATATGCATACGTATGATCCGGACTACGATCCAAGTGAAGATGAGTTTGTGTTTCGAAATAACGTGGAAGTAGTAAGTGATGACAAAATTCTTGATTTCTTTAGCGGAATAGAAGAGTACAGGATTAGTTATCAAATTCTTAGAGGATCTGGTTTATTACATGTTATATTTTTAATAGATTTCGATGCGAAATTAGTTATTAGTTGGTTTAATGATATAGAGGTGGAAACATATTTGCCAGATAAATCCTGGAGAGGGCTTTTTGATGATCCTAACAAATATATTTCTTTCAAGGATATAGAAGAGTGATAAACCTCCCTCGGTTAAAAGGCATCATGCTGTTTAAAACTTGACGTTTTGCTTGAGACAACTATTGAAAGATCCATTGGGTGCATCGAAAATAAATGACGTTCTCAGTATCGCCCAAATGACTATCTGACTCCATCAGGTACCCGAATAAAAAGAGGCTGCTTAAAGTTGAGACAGCCTCTTTTTATTTTTATTGGCCCGTTAAGTATAATCTGGGAATAGGAAGCTTTAAAAGCACTAATGTGTATAAGCTTGTTTAGTTTTAACATCCCTAATAAAAGCGGAAATAACCCTTAGCAGCGCTGCCTTATCTTCAGCTGGCAGTGTCTCAATGTCTTTAAAATGTCTGATCACCTCAGCGTCCTGTAACGTTGCGTTGGCCTTATCGGATGAGCTGCCATTAAGTAGGAAATCCACGGAGGTATCGAGCACCTCAGCTATATTCTTTATTACTTCAGCAGGGGGCTGTGCTCCCTTGGTCTCATAGCGTCCTATTTGGGCGTAAGAAATACCTACTTTGTCCGCCAGTTCCGTTTGTGACCATCCCTTCGCTTTACGCAGGTCAAGGATACGCTTGCCTAAGTTGTTGTTTTGAGACATAGATGTCTGTTTGTGGTAGCAAAAATAACTTATATGCGTCATTGTGTGTTTGTTTTTGATGCTTTATTGTATTATCGTGCGAAATATAAGTTTGTTGATTTACTGCAAAAGAGTTTACTTTGCTACATAAGTGTAGTAATAAAAACTTATCCACATGGCAAAAACAGTAAGACACGGCAAACTGCATGGTCAGTATCAAGAGTTAGCTAACCACTGGAACAGGGGACGTAATGTACCCTGGTTGAACGTCCGGGGTTTATGGTTGGAGGAGGCAGGGTTTAAGGTAGGCGACCCGATAGAGATCACGGTGAGTAAAGGCAAACTGGTGGTAAAAAAGGTGACAGGGGATGGAAATAGCAGAAATTAAACGGCAGTTGACGTTATCGCAGGTGCTGGTGCATTACGGGTTAAAGCCCGACAAGCACCTGCGGTTACACTGCCCGTTCCACGAGGACAATACGCCTAGCCTGCAGGTGTATTACAAGACGCATACGTGTTATTGTTTTAGTAGTAACTGTAAGACGCATGGGAAACCATTAGACGTGATAGACTTCGTGATGCACAAGGAAGGTACGACCAAGCGTGAAGCGATACTAAAATGTAAAGCACTGATAGGCGGCGTATCGGCGGCGGTACCGTTACCCCCGGTAGATCGTTCGGATATCTTACGTCAGATGTTTATCTATTTTAGAAACGCGGTACCTAACAGTAAGCCAGCACAGGATTATATAGTAAGCAGGGGATTGGACGCTACCCGGTTGGAGATCGGGTATAATACGTCCCAGTTCCATCACGGAGCACGCAGGGACGAGCGGTTGATATCGGGTTGTGTGTCAGTGGGGTTACTCGCGCCATGGGGCACGAAACGTGAAGGAGGTCAGGCCTATAAACCTTTTGGGAAGTATTGTATCGTGTTCGCGTTGCGTGATAGTGTGGGTCAGATCAGTGGGATGTACTTCCGCAGTACAATCAATGATCAGGATCAGCGTCATTATTACCTGAAAGACAGGCGGGGATTATATCCAGGCT
>NZ_JAICCF010000019.1 GCF_019492185.1 Chitinophaga rhizophila | reverse complement strand
CTCTCGAAATTAGACGTCATATCTAATATGTTATCGCTTGAACATTACCTGTGTTAAATGTTTGCTGTTGTTTCCATTCTTTCAAAGAACTTATCGTTAAACCGTTCGTCTAACGTTTGTCAATGTCTCAGATCCGATCTGTGTGGCGCTTACCGCCTGACATCTTTAAGTATTTTAAGAGCTTTTCTTTACTTCCGTTTCGCGTCGTTTGCGTTGGGGGTGCAAAGATAATGATTATTTCATTTCTGCCAAATCTTTTTTGAAGATTTATTCATCCTTTTTTTCTGATGACGCCAGCATATATATTATGCTTTTATCATCATTTTCGGATGTCATATTGAAATAAAGAACTAGTGTTTCCTGACTGCGTGAGTAAGAAGAACGCAAATTTTTCAAAGCCGGACTGCAAATATACAATCCTTTACCTTGTACAACAAAAATTTACCAGATATTTTTTACCGTAAGTGGCGGTAAAATCGATGGTGTGGTTGTGGTATGAGGATAAAAAAGCCCGGTCTTATGCAAGACCGGGTCTTTTCTACAATAAATATGGCAGCTACCTACTCTCCCGCATGGTTGTGCAGTACCATCGGCCATAAGGGGCTTAACTTCTCTGTTCGGAATGGGAAGAGGTGAACACCCTTGGCAAA
>NZ_JAICCF010000018.1 GCF_019492185.1 Chitinophaga rhizophila | reverse complement strand
CCCTTATGGCCGATGGTACTGCACAACCATGCGGGAGAGTAGGTAGCTGCCATATTTATTGTAGAAAAGACCCGGTCTTGCATAAGACCGGGCTTTTTTATCCTCATACCACAACCACACCATCGATCTTACCGCACTTACGGTAAAAAATATCTGGTAAATTTTGTTGTACAAGGTAAAGGATTGTATATTTGCAGTCCGATTTTAAAAATGATATGCATTTAACTGCAGGCAGGAAAATGCAAGTTGTTTTGTGACTTGTAATAACATAAAAAGATACGATATCAGGTCGCTATCGAATAAAAATAACTTTAGTTCTTTCTTTCTTATATGCATCCCGAATGATGACAAAAGCCTATTTATATGTAGGTAGCAGTCAGAAAAAAGGATGAAAAATCTTCAAAAAAGATTTGGTAGAAATGAAAAATTGACTACCTTTGCAACCCCAACGCAAACGACGCGAAACGGAAGTAAAGAAAAGTTCTTAAAATACTTAAAGATGTCAGGCGGTAAGCGCCACACAGATCAGATCTGAAACATCAACAACGCTGAGGTTTTAAACTGAAGCACAAGTTCTTTGACATATTGGGAAAAATAAGTTGTAATAGTAAATTACAGAAAGCTTTGAAGATATTTAAAGCGAATAAGGGCGCATGGTGGATGCCTAGGCTCTAGGAGGCGATGAAGGACGTGGTAAGCTGCGATAAGCTACGGGGAGATGCAAACGATCGTTACATC
>NZ_JAICCF010000017.1 GCF_019492185.1 Chitinophaga rhizophila | reverse complement strand
GTTTTGATACTGACTTCGTAATTTCTCTCGAAATTAGACGTCATATCTAATATGTTATCGCTTGAACATTACCTGTGTTAAATGTTTGCTGTTGTTTCCATTCTTTCAAAGAACTTATCGTTAAACCGTTCGTCTAACGTTTGTCAATGTCCCAGATCCGATCTGCGTGGCGCTTAACGCCTGACATCTTTAAGTATTATAAGAGCTTTTTCTTTACTTCCGTTTCGCGTCATTTGCGTTGGGGGTGCAAAGATAATGATTATTTCATTTCTGCCAAATCTTTTTTGAAGATTTATTGTCCTATTATTTGAAGCAATCTGCTTTAGGTAAAAGCATTTTATTTCATCTTTCGGACTGAGAACTTCTAAAGAACTTTATAATTTGACTTGGATACTGACTGATTGTGGTGCTACTCTGCCGCAAAATCAATTTGACCTACTGGCATTAAACGTTTCTAAGTGATAGAGACGACGTTTAAATCGGATTGCAAATATACAATCCTTTACCTTGTACAACAAAATTTACCAGATATTTTTTACCGTAAGTGCGGTAAGATCGATGGTGTGGTTGTGGTATGAGGATAAAAAAGCCCGGTCTTATGTAAGACCGGGTCTTTTCTACAATAAATATGGCAGCTACCTACTCTCCCGCATGGTTGTGCAGTACCATCGGCCATAAGGGGCTTAACTTCTCTGTTCGGAATGGGAAGAGGTGAACACCCTTGGCAAAACCACCATAAGATCTTTA
>NZ_JAICCF010000015.1 GCF_019492185.1 Chitinophaga rhizophila | reverse complement strand
TGGTAAGGCTAAATACTCCCTAGAGACCGATAGTGAACCAGTACCGTAAGGGAAAGGTGAAAAGCACTTCGAATAGAAGAGTGAAATAGTACCTGAAACCGTGCGCCTACAAGCGGTCGGAGCATAGCAATATGTGACGGCGTGCCTTTTGCATAATGAGCCTACGAGTTACTCCTTACTGGCAAGGTTAAGCACTTAAGTTGCGGAGCCGTAGCGAAAGCGAGTTCTAACAGAGCGAACATAGTCAGTAGGGGTAGACGCGAAACTTTGTGATCTATCCATGGGCAGGTTGAAGGTTTGGTAACACAAACTGGAGGACCGAACTCATTAGCGTTGAAAAGCTATGGGATGACCTGTGGATAGGGGTGAAAGGCCAATCAAACTGAGAGATAGCTCGTTCTCCCCGAAATGTTTTTAGGAACAGCCTCGTATAAAGAGTTATCATAGAGGTAGAGCTACTAATTGGGCTAGGGGGCTTCACCGCCTACCAAACCCTAATAAACTCCGAATGCTATGATATATCTACGGGAGTGAGGCTGTGGGCGCTAAGGTCCATGGCCGAGAGGGAAATAACCCAGATTAACAGCTAAGGTCCCTAATCGTATGTTAAGTTGAACAAACGAAGTTCAAATCCTATAACAGCCAGGATGTTGGCTTGGAAGCAGCCATTCATTTAAAGAGTGCGTAACAGCTCACTGGTCGAGGGTTTGAGCACGGAAAATAATCGGGCATCAAACATACAACCGAAGCTTTAGGATCACCACTAGGTGGTGTATCGGTAGGGGAGCATTCTAAACTGCATTGAAGGTGTATCGCGAGGTATGCTGGAGCGTTTAGAAAAGAAAATGTAGGCATAAGTAACGATAAAATAGGTGAAAAACCTATTCGCCGTAAGACTAAGGGTTCCTGATCAACGCTAATCGGATCAGGGTTAGTCGGGTCCTTAGGCAAAGCCGAGAGGCGTAGCTGATGGCAAACTGGTGAATATTCCAGTACCTGCT
>NZ_JAICCF010000014.1 GCF_019492185.1 Chitinophaga rhizophila | reverse complement strand
TATTGTATCGTGTTCGCGTTGCGTGATAGTGTGGGTCAGATCAGTGGGATGTACTTCCGCAGTACAATCAATGATCAGGATCAGCGTCATTATTACCTGAAAGACAGGCGGGGATTATATCCAGGCTACCCGGAGCCAGGTGTGAGCAGGTTGATCCTGACAGAATCAGTGATAGATGCGGCGACCTTATTACAGGATGGTGAGATCAGAAAGGGGTATGGTATCCTTGCTTGTTACGGGACGAATGGGCTGACAGCAGAACATGAAGCGGCGATATTAGGGTTAAAGGGTCTGCGTGAAATCATCTTTGCCTTCGACGGGGACGAAGCAGGAAATAAGGCAGTAGCTAAATATAGCGCATTGTTAAAGGGACGTTTACCTCACCTGGTCATCAGTACATTACAGTTACCGGAAGGAGAAGATGTTAACAGTGTAGGTGTGAGTCATACATCTGTTGTGTTTACGGAGTTGTTATCAGGCAGGACTGAGTTATTTTTTTCCTCTGAAGTATCAGTTGAAAAAACAAAACAGTCATCACTTGAAGAAGGGGAAGCGTCAGTATTAGACGTTAGTAATCCGTATAAGCTGAGCTACGTGGGCAAGGGTGGTAATTACTATGTGCAGGGCGGGGTAGGTAAGCAGCTGGATAGTATGAAGGTGACGCTGGTAGTCGAGCATAAAGAAAGTGGTCATAAGAGTCGCAACAAGCTAGACTTGTACGAAGATAAACAGGTAGAACGGTTAAGCAGGGAAGTGGGAGAAAAGCTAGGCATCCGTAAAGATATGCTGGAACAGGATCTGTACCGGTTGACAGACCTGTTAGACGAATACAGAGAGCGGGAACAGGCACCGGTAGAATCAAGCGAACAGACGGTAGCATATAAGATGAGCGAAACAGAGAGGCATGAGGCTATCGGTTTTTTACGGCAGGAAGGGCTACTGGAAGCACTGAATGAGTTATTAGGTGGGACAGGTATAGTAGGGGAAGACAATAACCGGTTGTTTTTACTGTTGGTCGCATTGAGCTATAAGATGGCAGCACCGCTACATGCACTGATCCAGGGGAGTAGTGGTAGTGG
>NZ_JAICCF010000013.1 GCF_019492185.1 Chitinophaga rhizophila | reverse complement strand
AGGAATACAAAGATCAATTACTTCACTCCAAAGGTTTTCTACCAGAAATACAAGTACAGGACTTTCCTATTAGGGGGCATAAGGTTGCCCTATGCATCAAACGCAGACGCTGGGAGGTGCAATCGACCGGAGAAATAGTAACCAGAGACTGGACGCTTGTAAGATCAGGAGCACGAATGACAACGGAATTCGGGCTTTTTTTAAAAGGTATATTTGGATAATTATCCCATCAGTCCTGTGCAATTAGGCCACTTTTTTCAGGTGGATGGCAAACAATTACAACAACAATACAAGAATCATTTAAGCGACTATCACCAATGGGAGCAGAAGGATCATGCCGAACACTGGATGGTCTTTGAGCAAAATATCGGCCCCTATCTGAGCATTGATGAAACAGCATTTTCCAGTGGAGAATTGTATACGATAGTGACGAATAAGGCTGCAAAAGGCCGCAGGGGCTCTATTGTAGCAATGATTAAAGGAACACAGGCGGACTATCTGATCAATGTTTTGAACAAGATCCCCAAACGGCTTCGTAGGAAGGTATTGGAAGTAACGATCGATATGTCAGCAAGCCTTAACCTGGCGATTAAGCGGTGCTTTCCTAATGCTGACCGTGTAATTGACCGTTTTCATGTTCAACAACTAGCCTTCGATGCGGTACAGGAAACCCGTATAAAATATAGATGGGAAGCCCTTGAGGAGGAAAATAAGGCCTATGAACAGGCTAGAAAGCAAAAGATTGTCTATCATCCAGAAGTGCTGCATAATGGAGATACTGTCAAACAGCTCCTGGCTCGTAGCAGATACTTATTGTTCAAACAGCCACGATTATGGACTAGAGAGCAGCAGCAACGGGCGGAACTATTGTTTACCAGGTATCCCGTTATCCAAAAAGCATATCAACTGTCGTTG
Organism: Chitinophaga rhizophila; assembly: GCF_019492185.1. GTDB lineage: Bacteria > Bacteroidota > Bacteroidia > Chitinophagales > Chitinophagaceae > Chitinophaga > Chitinophaga rhizophila. The sequence goes on along the minus strand of NZ_JAICCF010000013.1, from coordinate 221 downwards.
GGTCTTGGAGATGTGTTCAGAATATGTACTAGCAAAGAACAAGCCTTTAAAAGGCTCGCACTATGGTACAATGATGTAGATACCTCAGGAATACAATCCTTCAAAACCCTGTCCAGAACTGTTCAAAATCATTATCTAGGTATCCTGAACTTCTTTAACAACCGGGCCACCAATGCCGCAGCAGAATCATTTAATGCGAAGGTAAAATCATTTAGAAACGC
>NZ_JAICCF010000011.1 GCF_019492185.1 Chitinophaga rhizophila | reverse complement strand
TACTGAGTGTCCTGCATGGTGATCAGCTATCAAAATAATTCTTTGATAGCTTAACCAATGCTTGATAAATGATGATGGGCGGCCCATCGCTGGCGGCTTTCAGGAGCAGCCCGCAAACCACTTTCAGCTGCTGCAATCAAGAGTTGTGGTAGTGAGCATCGAAAGAAAAGGCATGACAAACATGTCAGGTGCGTGTTAAGGAGATGAACGAAGTGAACCGTTGCTTGAGACGTCGAAAGGGTAAGATGGTGTCAGAACCAGGGTGCAGTATCAACCCTGGGATAAGTAGTAAGGTTACCTGATTACTGTTACTGCGGCACCCGGCGCATAAACGGCATGAACTTAACACAGGCGTTTATCAGGAACAGGAGAACCTGTCGTAGAGATGCTAAGAGAAAATATCAAGTTGCAAGGACAACAAGATAGAAAGTATCGATGCTTTGCACAGGGGCAGAAGCCTTCGTAGTAGTGTTGAAGTCTCTGTAATGGAGATGGAGCGAAGGGAGGCTGTTATCTGGTTTTATTCATTAACGAAAACTGCTGAAAAAAAAAATCAGTCAGGAGGTACGAAGATGAGCAAGACAAAACCGTTTGCAATTAGTATGCGATTAGTGAGTATGGCCTATCAGAAAGTAAAGTCCAATAAGGGTGCTGGTGGCATAGATGGGATCAGCCTCGAGCAGTTCGATAAAGACTACCGGAATCATCTATATCGGTTGTGGAATAGAATGAGCTCAGGAAGTTACATTCCACCGCCGGTAAAATTAACGGAGATACCAAAGAAAGGAGGTGGACTAAGACCTCTTGGTATACCCACTATAAGCGACCGGATTGCCCAAACCATAGTAAGAGGATTATTAGAACCGGAGTTGGAACTGATCTTTCATAAAGACTCCTATGGATACCGTCCCGGTAGATCAGCTCACCAGGCATTATCCTGTGCCCGAGATCGATGCTGGTCAAGGAACTGGGTAGTTGATATGGATATTCAGGGATGCTTTGACAATATACCTCATGATCTATTGATGAGAGCTGTTAGACAACATTGTAAGACGAAATGGATGCTTTTATATATTGAACGGTGGCTGAAAGTGCCCTTACAAAAGGTAAATGGAGAAATAATTGAAAGGACCAAAGGCGTTCCGCAAGGTTCAGTGATAGGTCCATTATTGTCTAATCTATTCTTACACTATTGTATGGATAAGTGGTTAGAAGTAAATTATTCTGGTTGCCCTTTTGAAAGATATGCAGATGACGCTCTAATACATTGTTCAAGTATGCTAGAAGCCGAGGAAGTTAAGCAAGCTATAAGCACAAGGCTATCAAGCTGCGGAATGGCTTTGCATGCGGAAAAGACTTACGTCGTTTATTGTAAAGATAGTAACCGCAGACATCCGGGTGTAGCAAAGAAATCCTTTGACTTTTTAGGCTACACGTTCCGTCCAAGAATGGCTCAAAATAGCCAACGGGGTGTATGGTTTACGAATTGGTTACCCGCTGTGAGCCGTAAAGCGCTGAGTTCAATGAATAAGGCAATGCGTAAATGGCAGGTATTCCACCAGACAACTATAACTCTGCAGGAAGTCTCAGCATTTATCAATCCTATATTAAGAGGATGGATCAGATATTATGGTAAGTTTTATAAAGCTAAACTGACAAATTATATGCATATAGTTGATGTAAAGCTAGCCACATGGGCAAGACGGAAATATAAACACCTACGTTCCAGTGAGATGAAAGCTATACGGTGGTTGCATAGTGTTTATCTACGCCAGCCGAAGTTATTTGTTCATTGGGAACTCCTAGGTAGTAAACCAACGGTTTAGATAACCGGAGCCGTATGAAGGGAGATCTTCACGTACGGTTCTTACAGAATCTCAGGCTGAGATGCCTGGGTTTACTTACTA
>NZ_JAICCF010000010.1 GCF_019492185.1 Chitinophaga rhizophila | reverse complement strand
AACTGAAATACAGATGAAATAAAAAACTATATCTTGAGGAGAGTTCTTTGAGTAAAAAATCCGTTCGGGCTGTTGCAGCCTGGATAGGAAATGGAGTTTGGGAGGGTATAGGTATGGGTTCAATGGGCAGGAGAAATCGACGGAGGTAGGAAACAGTAATTATACCGCTGAGTTCTGGGAGTATGATAGCAGGATAGGACGGCGCTGGAATTTAGATCCAAAGCCTATTGAGGGAATATCATCTTACTCAGTTATGGGCAATAATCCAATTAGTAATATTGATCCAGACGGAGATCTTTTTTTCGGTCTATTTGGATCAACTTCAGAGCAGAGACAGGCGGCAAAAGCGTTTGTTAAAGAAAATGGAGGAGAGGTCAGAAATAGGTTGTCAAGTAATATTCATGTCAATTATGATCGGCAACAGTTATTTTCTGATGAATCAGGTAATATTGGATTTGAAGTAATCAATTCTGATCAACATTTTAAATCTAATGGGTTACCTGAAACAGGAAGTATATTGCTTGACAATTGGAATGAAAGAAGATTGGAAGCATTTAAACAAGGACGAAATTTAAGCGTTGATGCAGACGGCAATGAACAGCAAGAAATCTTTTATGATGGAATAAAGCCAGATTATACAATTGAGTCTTTTCTAATTCCGGTTCCTAAAGGTCTGAATTTACTTTACCATGGTACGGTCGGAGGAGTACTAAAGACTAAACTAGGTGTAAAGGTATTAGGGGAAGCTGCAAAAAAGTTAAATACTTATACTGCTAGAGCTGTTGAGGCGGGATTCGCAGGAAATGTTTCTCAACGCGTGAAGGCAGGGCTTTTTGTACAGCTGAATCATAATGTTCCAAGATTATTGAACGGTAAGAACTGGGCGACGTTATATAGTACAGGAAGCGCTACAATTATAGGTAGAACATGGCAAAATCAAGCAATTGGACTAGGACTGTTGAATACAGTAGGAGGGGGGACATTGGGTGCTTTAAACTATAACAAATCGATTAATAGCCCATTTTCTCCTTATGATCCAAATTTAATGTACGAGAATCCATAAATATGAGAAAGGACACACAGATAAGCGAGTTAATTGCATATATCAGTTTAAAATGTGGAGGAATAGATTTAACTGAAGAAAGCATTATTTTCGATGATTTAGGAATTAATGGAATTGATGCCGCAACATTGATGGAGGATTTGGCAAACGAGTTCGACTTTTCGTTAGACTCGTTTGATTACGGTAAGTATTTTCTTTCTGAAAGTGAACTTTCGAACATCTTTCGATCGATATTTTATGTGTTATTTAAAAGGGATAAGTTGCCATCGAAAACTTTTAATATTAAACATCTAAAAAGGGTAGTTGATAGTGGGAGATGGTTTGATCCTGAATGAATTAATCGTTTGTAATATGTGAAAAAGCTTTTCTAATAAATAACAAAAGTCCTGACCAAGTGGTCAGGACTTTTGTTATTTATTAGAAAAGCTTTTTAGTTCTGGTGTTTGAGGAAGCAAAAGGTCTTAAGACGTCTTAATGTATATAAGCTTGTTTAGTTTTAACATCCCTAATAAAAGCGGAAATAACCCTTAACAGCGCTGCTTTATCTTCTGGAGGTAGTGTTTCAATATCTTTAAAATGTCTAATCACTTCAGCGTCATGTAATGTAGCATTGGCTTTATCGGATGAGCTGCCATTAATCAGAAAATCCACGGAGGTATCGAGCACCTCCGCTATATTCTTTATTACTTCCGCGGGAGGTTGCGCTCCCTTGGTCTCGTATCGTCCTATCTGTGCGTAAGAAATACCTACTTTGTCTGCCAGTTCCGTTTGTGACCATCCCTTCGCTTTACGCAGGTCAAGGATACGCTTGCCTAAATTGTTGTTTTGAGACATAGATGTCTGTTTGTAGTAGCAAAAATAACTTATATGCGTCATTGTCTGTTTGTTTTTAATGCTTTATTGCACTATTGTGCGAAATATAAGTTTGTTGGTTTACTGCAAAAGAGTTTACTTTGCTACATAAGTGTAGTAATAAAAACTTATCCACATGGCAAAAACAGTAAGACACGGCAAACTGCATGGTCAGTATCAGGAGTTAGCTAACCACTGGAACAGGGGACGTAATGTACCCTGGTTGAACGTCCGTGGTTTATGGTTGGAGGAGGCAGGGTTCAAGGTAGGCGACCCGATAGAGATCACGGTGAGTAAAGGCAAACTGGTGGTTAAAAAGGTGACAGGGAATGGAAATAGCGGAAATTAAACAACAGTTGGCCTTATCGCAGGTGCTGGTGCATTATGGGTTAAAACCGGACAAGCGCCTGCGGTTACACTGCCCGTTCCATGAGGATAAGACACCGAGCTTGCAGGTGTATTACAAGACGCATACGTGTTATTGTTTTAGTAGTAACTGTAAGACACATGGCAAACCATTGGACGTGATAGACTTTGTAATGCACAAAGAAGGGATCAGCAAGCGGGAGGCGATACTCAAATGTAAAGAACTGATAAGTGGCGTATCAACAACAGTACCACCACCAGTGGACCGTGCTGAGATCTTACGTCAGATGTTCATTTATTTTAGAAATGCGGTGCCTAATAGCAAGCCAGCGCAGGATTATATAACAAGCAGGGGGCTGGATGCTACGCGGTTAGAGATCGGGTATAATACAGCGCAGTTCCATCATGGTTCACGTAAGGATGATAGGTTAATATCTGGATGTGTGTCCGTAGGGTTACTGTCACCCTGGGGCAAGAATCGGGAAGGCGGTCAGGCATATAAACCTTTTGGGAAATATTGTATCGTGTTCGCGTTGCGTGATAGTGTGGGTCAGATCAGTGGGATGTACTTCCGCAGTACAATCAATGATCAGGATCAGCGTCATTATTACCTGAAAGACAGGCGGGGATTATATCCAGGCT